>CAXXHN010000001.1:0-2336835 GCA_963663735.2 Acidobacteriota bacterium
GGAAGTTGATACCATGGTTATTGACCTCCAGGACGTGGGATCCAGGTATTACACCTATATCTATACCATGGCCTTGACCATGGAAGCCTGTGCCGAATTGGGGAAAAAAGTCATAGTCCTCGACAGGCCCAACCCGATAAACGGGATTCATATTGAAGGACCGATGCTGGATCCAGCCTTTAAATCCTTTGTCGGATTGTATCCACTGCCGGTCAGGCATGGTATGACTATCGGAGAGCTGGCCCTCTATTTCAACCAGGAATGCCGCATTAACTGCGATCTTGAGGTTGTTCCCATGGAAAACTGGGAAAGGGAAATGTTTTTTGATGATACCGGATTTCCCTGGGTAATTCCTTCCCCGAACATGCCGGCGACCACTACGGCTGCTGTATACCCTGGCATGTGCCTTTTTGAAGCCACCAATGTCTCAGAAGCGAGGGGTACGACCCTGCCCTTCGAATTGACCGGTGCCCCCTGGATAAAAGATCCCCATCAATTTTCTGAAAGGATGAGTGAATTCTCATTGCCCGGAGTGAAGTTCAGACCGCTTTTTTTTACGCCTACCTTTCACAAATGGAAGGATCAATTGATAGGGGGAGTGCAGACCCATGTTATTGACAGGAAGATTTTTAAACCATTCCTGACCGGGCTGGCCCTGGTTGCCGCCTACAGGGAAATGGGAGCCCCGGATTTTAAATGGAATGATCCCCCTTACGAATATGAATATGACCTTCTTCCTTTCGACATCCTGGCAGGCTCAGACCGGACCAGGCTGCAGGTTGAAAGCGGGATCCCCCTGGCAGAAATTGAAAATTCCTGGAAACCAGGCCTGGAGGAATTCAAGAAAATACGCCAGGTTTACCTGCTCTACTAAAATGCCGGGCAGTTCATAAGTGCGTTGAACCGGTTCTAACAGCTTGATAATGACTAAGAATGAAACTTATAAAGAAATCGAAGTAAAAATCAGAATTCACCAGGATTCTCTGGACTGCCTGCGGAAGAGACTTGAGGATAATGGATTCAGGAAGGTTTCGCCCAGGAGCCTGGAGGTGAACACCCTGTTTGACTTCCCGGACCGGAAAATTTATACATCTGGCTGCACGGTGCGTCTCAGGACTTATGGAACCCGCCATATCCTGACCTGGAAAGGCCCAGTCAAACCTGACCCTGAGCTTAAAATCAGGGAGGAAATTGAGACTGAAATATCCAGCCGGGAAGACGGCATTCTAATCCTCGAAAAAATCGGCCTTCAGCCGGTACTTGAATATTCCAAATTCCGGGAAATATACCGATCAATAGATAAAGATAAGGTTGAAGTGTGCGTTGATGAGACCAGGGCTGGAAGCTTTATGGAAATAGAAGGTTCTGAAGAGGAGATAAATCATATTTCCGCTATAATGGGAATGTCGGGATCAGATTACATTAAAACTTCTTATGTTGAACTTCTCAGGCAGGCCGGATCAGGAAAAGAGGATCAGATCAAGTGAAGAATCTGCGCGGGATGATCTTATCCGCAGGGCTTGGGACAAGGCTGAGGCCACTCACCTACATTATGGCCAAACCGGCAATCCCGTTCCTGGGAAGACCCCTGATCCACTATTCCCTGGACATGCTCACCGATCTGGGAATCAGGGACATAGCGATCAATCTTCACTACCTGCCCGAAACCGTGGAAGCGGCATTGAAGGACAGGAAAGAAAACATACATTTATCCCTGGAGAAAACGATACTGGGTACAGGAGGAGGCCTGGGCAAACTCAGGGATTATTTCGCTGACAGTACCATAGTAATCTCCAACGGCAAGATCTACTTCACCGAAACAAACCTGGAAGAGGCACTGAAAGATCACTTCGACAGTAAATCGCTGGTGACCATGGTGCTGGTGCCATGGGAGGAGGGAATGCCCTATAAAAAGGTCTTCCTGGACAGGAATCACCGGATACTGGGGTTTTCAAGGAATATTTCATCCGATGATGAGATGAACCGGATCAGGGAACAAAGCGGCAGGCAGCCGTTTGTATATACGGGCATCCAGATCATTGATTCCGCGGTACTGTCCAGCATCCCTGATGGATATTCAGACACCGTCGCTGATATTTATCCGAAGCTGATCGGGAGCGGCGCTTCCTTGAGAGGTTTCGTCAGTGATGGTTTTTGGAGGGAGTGCAGCACACCAGCCAGGTACCTGCAGGCTTCGCTGGATGTATTGCGTAAAACCAGGCCCTTGCGGCATGAAACCGATCAGGTCTCAGCCAATGAAATCTTTACAGGATATTCTGTTAAAATTCCGTCAGGAACCAGGCTGCGTGACTGTGTAATCTGGGACAACTCCCGAATCGGGAACAACTCCTGTTTTGAAAACGTCATCATTGCCGGAACATCGGATGTTTTACCTGACGGGATGAAGGTCAAGGATGTTGTTATTACACCTTCGCTGGCTGGTATTCCAGCTGTTATGTCAGCCAAAGCGCAAACCGGGCCCGGATACATAACCTGGCCTTTAAATGGAGCGGGGAATTAATGCCCCCTGTTTACCAAGGAACGATAAAACGTGGACCAGCTCAATCCTAACCCGATTCAACAAAGGCTGATGGAGTTCATCCGTAAGGAACTGTCTCCGGAAAACGGAAGCTACAGTGTAAGGAAACTTCTGGGGGATGCATCTTCCCGCCAGTATTACCGTTATGTTGCGGGTTCAGGGGAATCCTACATAATGGCGGCCTACCCGGAACCTTTTTCGGAAGAACATTTCTCATATAAAGAAATCTATGACATCCTCCGCCTGATTGATGTGCCTGTCCCCGAGATCCTGAAGATTGACGGACCACTGGGAATTGTCTTCCAGGAAGACCTTGGGGATGAGTCTCTGCAGAAAACTCTGGCGGAAACTCCTTCCAATATGAAAAAAATCCTCCTGGAAACAGCAATGGACATGATCATAAAAATCCAGGAAAAGGGAACCCGGGCTTTCAAACCTGAATATGAGGGCCACAAACTGGCCTTTGACCGGGAAAAATTGCTCTGGGAATTCAATTTTTTCAGGAAGCACTACCTGGGTAATTACCGGGGAGTCAGTTATGATTCAGCTGAGAGGATAACCTCAGAGTTTGAAATGATTGCCGATGAATTGGCAGGACTGCCCCGGGTTCTATGCCACAGGGATTTCCATGTGCGCAATATAATGGTAAAAAATGGAATCCAGTACCTGATTGATTTCCAGGATGCCAGGTGGGGGCCGCTGGTTTATGATGTTGCCTCACTCCTGAAGGATTCGATGAGCCTGGATCGTGAAACGATAGACAGTGTCCTGCTTTATTACCGGCAGGAGATTGCCAAATGTGAACTTCCCGGACATGACACGGAGCGGTTGGAACCGGAAGCATTCCTCAGGCAGTTTCACCTGATGTCTATACAGAGGCTCTTAAAGGCACTGGGCACCTATGGATACCAGGTAATCGTCCGGGACAACTTCATCTATGAACAGTATATGAAAGGTTCTCTCCAACGAGTCCTTCTTTCCCTCAGGGAGATTGCGGAATTCCCGAATATCGAAAACATGGCAGAAAAGGAACTCCAGCATAAGCTGGAGGGGAAATGATAACAATACACGGCTCACGGGGTTGTGCTTACACCAGATTGAAAATTATCGGGCTGTCTCCTGAGACTTCCCGGTGGATCTAAACCAGAAAAAATATTTGATTGAACGTCATTCGGGGTGAAACCCAATTGATTATGGGATTAAGCAGCGGGACTGCCCCGGTAGACAGTTCATGACAAACACAGGTAAATCCTGTAATCAGCTACTGCACGGCGGAGGAATTTATGCATACCTATATTTCAGATATCAGCAAGCACGAAGGGGAAGACATAACCATCAAAGGCTGGGTGTACAACAAAACTGACAAGGGGAAACTCCGTTTCCTCCTGCTGCGCGACGGAACGGGAACAGTCCAGGCAGTTGTATTCAAGAACAATGTCAGTGAAGACTCATTCACGGCGGCAGACTCGGCCACCCAGGAATCCTCGATAATAGTTTCCGGGACAGTACGCAAAGACGACAGGGCCCCCGGGGGATACGAACTGGATGTCAAGGAATGCAGTATTTTCCAGCTGGCTGTGGATTATCCCATTACTCCTAAGGAGCACGGGACGCCTTTCCTGATGGAGAATCGCCATCTCTGGCTCAGGTCTTCCCGGCAGCATGCCATTCTCAAGGTGCGGCATGAAATTATCCGGGCAGTCCGTGATTTCTATGACAACAACGGCTACACTCTGGTGGATACACCGATCCTCACGCCTGCCTCATGCGAAGGCACAACAACGCTTTTTGAACTTGATTATTTTGGAGAAAAAGCCTACCTCAGTCAAAGCGGACAGCTTTACAACGAAGCGGCCTGCATGACTGTTGGCAAGACCTACTGCTTCGGCCCGACTTTCAGGGCGGAAAAGTCAAAAACCCGCCGCCACCTGATGGAATTCTGGATGGTCGAGCCTGAAGTCGCCTGGGCTGACCTGAATGACATCATGAAACTCTCGGAGGATTTTGTGTCTTACGTGGTAGGCAGGGTCCTGGAAAACCGCCAGGAAGAGCTGAAGATCCTGGAGAGAGACACATCTCTCCTGGAATCAATTATTCCGCCTTTCCCCAAAATCAGCTACGATGAGGCTTTCGATCTCCTGGAGAAAGAAGGAACTGAAACACCCCGGGGCTCTGACTTCGGGGGAGGTGATGAAACTGTCATTTCGAGTAAATTTGACCGGCCGGTTATCATCCATCGCTACCCCTCAAACATAAAAGCCTTTTATATGCAGCCCGATTCTCAAAATCCGGAACTGGCCCTCTGCATGGATATGCTGGCTCCCGAAGGATACGGAGAAATAATCGGGGGCAGCCAGAGGATCCATGACCTTGACCTGATTATGAAAAGGATCAGTGAACACAATCTTCCGCCGGAAGCTTTTTCCTGGTTCCTGGATCTCAGGAAATACGGAACCGTTCCCCATAGCGGTTTCGGAATGGGAATTGAAAGGGTGGTCGCCTGGATCTGCAAACTGGACCACGTAAGGGAAACCATCCCCTTCCCCAGGATGCTGCACCGGATATATCCCTGATCATCAACAGGGAAAAGCAGGTCAGGACATACTCGAACGGAACTAAACAGGGTTCAGACTCAAAAACTTTAGGCTATAATTAAGAACATGGAAACACGAAAACTATCTGGAAAAATCACTGCGGACGCAATCAAATCTGAAATTGTTGAAGAAGTTATTCAGCTGAAAAAACAGGGAATAGTTCCCGGGCTGGCAACAGTGCTGGTAGGAGAGGATCCGGCCTCTGAAATGTATGTAGGAAGCAAGGTTAAAACCTGCCGCGAACTGGGAATGTTTTCAGAACTGGTAAAAATGCCGGCTTCAACCACCCAGGAACAGCTGATGGAAACGATTGAAGCGCTCAACAATAATAACGATATAGACGGGATACTGGTCCAGCTTCCCCTGCCCGGCCAGATAGAAGAAAACCTGATCCTGGAAGCCATACGGCCGGATAAGGACGTCGACGGGCTTCATCCGGTTAACATCGGGAAGCTTACCAAGGGCGGGACACCGCTGGCACCCTGCACCCCCATGGGCATCATGGAGATGCTGGCCAGGGAAAATGTGGAAATTAAAGGGGCTGAGGCTGTAGTTGTAGGTCGAAGTGATATTGTTGGCAAACCGATGGCCCTGCTGCTGCTGCACCAGCACGCCACTGTCACCATCTGCCATTCCAGGTCCCGTAACCTGCCTGAAATCTGTCGGCGAGCTGACATCCTTGTTGTCGCGGTTGGCCGCCCGGCAATGATTACCCGTGAATATATCAAGGAAGGGGCGGTTGTCATTGACGTCGGCACGAACCGCATAACTTCCCTTGATCAGGTTGTGGAATTGTTCGGCCCGGATTCCCCCAGGACAGAATCCATCAAAAAACGAGGTTCAACCGTAGTCGGAGATGTGCACCCGCTGGATCCCTACGGGATAGCATCCGCCGTGACCCCGGTTCCCGGAGGTGTGGGTCCTCTTACGATTGCCCACCTGATGAAAAACACACTGATAGCCTGCAAGGAAAGAAGGACCTGAGTATGCTAAGCTGAAGAAGCTGATGAGACCTGCCCTGGAAACTAAGGCATCCCGGACTCAATATTTCATAGTGAACCAAAACAGGCTAAAATGGAATCTTAAGCAGAGTGATTATGAAAAAACGTTCAATTAAAATTAGTGTTCAAGGTATTTTGCCGATCCTGTTTTGGTTGTTACTGGCCATCACTCCAGCCCTGGCCCAGGGGAAACCTTTCGCCCAGGTAAAATCGGCCAAAGGCCCGTATTTCGCAGCTTTTAATGCTGACCATACCAAACTCCTGGCTACCTGCTTCGCCGAGAGTGAAGTTCAGATAATAGACCTCAAGTTGAACCGGCCCGGAAGCAGGTTTTACGCTGGATACGAGCCTGTCGGAATTGCAGTTTCTCCTTCGGGAGACAAAATTCTGGTTACCAATCTCAGTCCCGGACTTGTAAAAGTCATAGGATCAGAAAATTACGAAATACTGGATGACATCAAGGTTGGTGGAAGGCCTTCCAATATAGTAATTTCCTCCAACGGGATTCACGCATATGTATCCAACTTCGGATCGGGGCGGATCGGAAAGATTGATTTTATCAATATCAGCACCAACCGCGTAGAGGGTGAAGTTGAAGTAGGGGTAAGGCCATCCGCTCTGATACTTTCCCCATATGAGGATCAGCTTTTTGTTGTTTGCTCAGGATCAAACGATGTCTACCAGATCGATATTGCCCGCAAATCTGTTATCAGCAAGGTTTCCGTGGGCCTGGGGCCTGACGGAATCGCCCTTTCCAATGATGGACTCACATTGTACGTGGCAAACAGCAGCACCAACGATGTTTCCATTATTGATGTACTGGACATGGAAGAAACCAGGAGGGTTTCTGTAGGGAACAAACCTTTTAACATCCGGGTTACAGAAAACAACGAGATCTGGGTTGTAGAAACGGGAGACAAGCAGATAGGCGTCTATAACCCTGATTTTGACAGGCTCAGAACCTACAAGGCCAACAAAAAACCGGTCGACCTGCAGATATCCGGTGAATTCGGAACCTTTTATGTGACCGACGAAAAAGACAATAAAATTCTGATTTACAGGCTTCCGTAACTGCTTGCAGGTGAGAAAGTCTGAGTCGTTTTCGTTATCAGCGAAGTAGTTGCCGTTATGGTTATCCATAAACAGGCGATAGTTGAATAACGAATCTTAGATACGGAATGTTGATTGAGCCAGCCCTGGAAGGGGGATGAAGACATAAACCAGTCGACACTCCCCTGAATTCCTGTTAAACCTGACTTCCGCTGATTAAGTTACATTTTCCAAAAGTCCAACATTTGATATCATTCCTGAACAAGTGAAAAGTCACACTAAAACAATTCTAAAGGCTGGATTGAGTTTCGGTCTCCTGGGACTCCTGTTCTACCGGACTGATACTGAAGTGCTATTTCGGTTACTGCTGTCAATCAACTGGTTTTTGATTATTCCGGCCGTGATCATCCTTTTCAGCACCACTCTCCTCCAGACTCTTCGCTGGAACCTTATCCTTCGTAATTTTGACCTGTCCGTGAGATATGGATGGTTATACAGGATTGTACTGATAGGTTGTTTTTTCAACCTTTTTCTTCCTTCATCAGTGGGCGGAGACTTTTTGAGGGCCTACTATCTTGGCAAACATGAAGGAATCGGAGTCCCCGTGGCCGCGACTACGACCCTTATTGACCGTATTTCGGGGATGTTCGCCTTAATGCTGCTTGGCCTGTTCTGCTCCTTCTTCTCCCACCAGTCGCTGGCAGGAGTACCCCTCAAGGTGATATTTATCGGAATATTCCTGTTTTTCACAGCCGGTATCATCATGTTTTTTCATCCTAGCCTGCACAAGCTCCTGGAAAAAATTCTTATCCGCGTCAAGGCAAGCGGCCTGGCCGAAAAAACAGCTCCTATTTATGAAGGAGCCACCCGTTTCAGGCAGAACATCCCGGATGTGCTGCTGACAACCGGCCTATCCCTGGTTATCCAGATAATTTCCATCTCTTCAGTATGGGTAGCAGCCATGGCCATGCATATTGAGGCCCCTTTCCTGCTGTTCCTTGTTTTTGTTCCCCTCATCAACATCGCAGTCGCGATACCATTGACCATCAATGGAGTAGGCCTGCGGGAAGGCATGTACTTCCTGCTCTTTTCCCAGATAGGTGTTCCCATGGAATCTTCCATAACCCTGTCCCTGGTCACCATGTTCATGTATTTTGGAATGGCTTTACCAGGAGGATTTGTATACTCTGTTTTCAAAAAAGATCAGAATTTTCCATTAGAGGCCTGATAATAAAATTCACTTATGAAAATAGCAGCCGTAGTGCAAAGGTACGGGGACGATGTCATAGGCGGGGCGGAAAGCCTGGCCCGGGAAGTATGCCAAAGGCTGTCCGGAGAGCATGACATAACAGTCCTGACCAGCTGCGCCCTGGATTACCGTACCTGGAGAAATTATTATCCTCCAGGTGAACGGATTGAAAATGGAGTAAGGGTCATTCGCTGCCCTGTCTCCAGGAAAAGGTACTGGAAACGGTTTGGTTATTACAGCAGGATTCTCTTCATGCTTCGTAACCTGGTCCCCCTGCCCCGATTCCTGGAGCAGCACTGGATCAGGGCCCAGGGGCCCTTCTGTCCTGACCTGCCCGGCAGACTGCTGCTTGAATTCGGCAGATCAGACCTGGTCCTGTTTTTTTGCTGCCTCTATTACCCGACTGTGGCTGGTCTTCCCCTGGCTGCGGGAAAGGCCGTTCTAGTCCCTACAGCCCATGATGAACCGGCTCTCAAATTTTCTCTGTACCGCCAGATATTCCGCCTTCCCCGGGCCCTTGTTTTTCTCTCTATTGAGGAAAAAATGTTTGTCAACAGGCTGTTTAATGTGTCGAAGATCCCTCAGGAAATTGCCGGATACGGAGTTGAGTGCCCTAAAATTGACGACACTGGTTCCGGGGATTATTTCCTTTACCTCGGACGTATTGAACCTGGAAAAAACTGCGGGGAATTATTCTCCCATATCCTGGATTCCGGACTTAAGCTGAAGATTGCTGGTCCCGCAAATATGGCAATTCCTCCAGGAATAGAATACCTGGGCATTGTCACAGAAAAAGAAAAAATGGAGCTTCTCGGCAAGGCCAGGGCAGTCATTTTGCCTTCCCGCAATGAAAGCCTTTCCATTGTCGCTCTGGAAGCATGGGCCGCCGGAAAACCCGTGATTGTGTCCTCTTCCAGCCCGGTTTTAGCCGGGCAGGTCGAACGTTCCCGGGGAGGCCTGGTTTATTCAGGCTTCAAAGAATTTGTCCAGGCGGCTGGCAAAGCGGACCGGGCCATGGGGATGAGAGGAAGAGAATATGTTTTGCGTAATTATTCCTGGGATATAGTCATGAAGAAGTGGAATAATATCCTGAAAAATGCCGTCTCCCCACCGGAATAGTCACAGATAACACTGCGGGCGACATCATGATGACTGATGCTAAACTCAGAGAGCCGGAAGCTTAAGCCTTGGTGATTGTCCCTTGCAGGAACTATTTCAGGATTATCAGTTATAATGATTCTCGGTTTTTTTCTTTTAGCCAGCCACATATGGATATAAAATTATGAATAACAAAACGCCAGATCCCGCTCCTTCAACAACTGTTTCCAAGAAGGACATCCTCGAAAAGATAAAGGACAAAAAAGCCCTCGTTGGTGTCATCGGACTTGGTTACGTGGGATTGCCGCTATGCCGGGAATTTTCCCGCCAGGAGTGCCCTACCCTCGGCTTTGATACTGATCCAGGGAAGATTGAGAAGCTGAAAAACGGAAAAACCTATATTGATCATATTCCTGATTCTGAGATCAGTCTTATGAATGCCGGGGGTTATTTCGATGCCACCAGCGATTTATCAAGGCTTGTCGAACCTGATGTAATCCTGATCGCTGTTCCCACTCCACTCGACAAAATGCGGCAGCCGGATTTGAAATTCGTAATTAACAGCTGCAAGGATATAGCCGCAAACATGAGGCACGGACAGTTGATCGTACTGGAATCAACGACCTATCCCGGTACTACCAGGGAAGTTATGAAGCCAATCCTGGAAGAAGGTTCAGGCCTCAAGGCTGGAACAGATTTCTACCTGGCCTACAGTCCTGAAAGGGAAGATCCCGGGAGAAGTGATTACACCACGAGGACCATTCCCAAAGTCATAGGAGGTTATGACCAGGATTCGCTGGATGTTGCGCTTGCAACCTACAAGATGGCCATAGATAATCCTGTGCCCGTTTCCAGTTGCGAGGCAGCTGAAGCCAGCAAAATCCTGGAAAATACCTACCGGAGTATCAATATTGCCCTGGTAAATGAACTGAAAATGCTTTTCGACAGGATGGGTATCGACATCTGGGAAGTAATAACCGCGGCATCCACAAAACCATTTGGATTCAAGGCGTTTTATCCCGGTCCTGGCCTGGGAGGGCACTGCATTCCCATAGATCCTTTTTACCTGAGCTGGAAAGCCAAGGAATACGAGATACCAACCAGATTCATAGAACTGGCCGGAGAGATAAACGTCGCGATGCCGGAATGGGTCACCAGAAAACTGTCTGACGCTCTCAATAACCAGGGCAAAGCCGTGAAGGGATCACGGATCTTGATCCTCGGACTTGCCTATAAGCCTGATGTGGATGATGACAGGGAGTCTCCGACTTATAAATTGATGGAATTGCTGGAACAAAAAGGAGCGGAGATTGACTATCACGATCCACATATCCCGGAAATACCCCCAACACGTGAATATCACATGTACGCGGGAATCAAATCGGTCGGCCTGACTGCTTCCGCCATCAGTTCCTATGACTGTGTTTTAATAAGCACAAATCACAGCTCGGTTGATTATGAGTTTGTGGTCAAAAATGCCAGACTGGTTGTAGATACCCGGAACGCGACTAATGGAATCAGTGATCCAGAGGGCAAGATAGTAAAAGCTTGAGTAATTTGTATTTCAGGAAACCATGGAACTTGTCACTCATGAGCAGCTTTTTTCCGTGTAACCTTATATCCGATTATTCTGTCATTTGAGGAATCAGAGCAGGCATGGCAATTATCCAGATAGACACAAAGAGGATGAAGCGAATAATCCTGCACTATGGAGACCTGATTTATTGTTACACCAAAGCCAATCTCCGTGGTGAGGTAGCCCGAAATTTCCTGGGATATGCCTGGTGGAGCCTGGAACCCTTGCTGGGCATGCTGGTGTATTACCTGGTTTTTGCCGTGGGGCTGCGTTTAGGTGATGAAAACTTCCTGACATTCCTCCTGGTAGGGACCAGTTTCTGGCTGTGGTTCAACAAGACTGTATTACAGGCCTCCACGAGTATCACAAAGGCCAAGGGGATCATACTCTCAGCCAAGGTATCCAAAATTGTCTTCCCTCTTTCCTCCATCCTGCACACCTCTGTCAAACAGATAGTGGTAGTTGGGGTACTGCTGGTGTTTCTCCCGATGGCGGGAATCCATGTTTCCATCTACTGGCTTCTGCTCCCCCTCATAATGGCTGTCCAGCTGGCTTTTATAGCGGGAGTGTCCCTGTCTGCCTCGATTATCGTACCGATTATTCCTGACATGGGTTTCCTGATAGACACCGCTCTTCGCTTGCTGTTCTTTGTTTCCGGGGTTTTATTCAGCCTTGACAGGATCGGCCCTCCCTACGGCAAGTACCTCTATTATGGCAACCCGATGGCAGGGCTTATAACCAATTACCGAAAAATCCTGCTGGATGGAGAACTCCCGGATTTCTACTACCTGGCCGGGTGTTTTATTGCATCTGTTTTCCTGTGCCTTGTTGCAGGATTCACTCTCCATAAACTGGACAAATATTATCCGAGATGGGTACTCAAATGACATCAGAACAAGTCCTGATAAGGGCTGAAAATTTAAGCATCACTTATAGCATGGGGGCCTTCTGGAACAGAACCACCTATACCCCGATAGAAGACATGACGTTTGATGTGATTTCCGGGCAGAACCTCGGGATAATAGGCCGGAACGGAGCCGGAAAATCGACACTGCTCCGTCTCCTGGCCGGGATAATCCTGCCTGATGTTGGCAGGATTATCAAGGGACCTGAAGTTTCAGTAAGTATGCTTGTCGCCAATGCGGGTTTTGATCCCTTTATTTCAGGAAGGGACAACATATACCTGGCCGGAATGATATTCGGGCTGAGTAGAAAAGACATCAATGAAAAGATGCCCAGGATTGTAGAATTTGCCGGCATAGGGGACTGGATTGATAAACCACTGCAAACCTATTCGTCGGGAATGGCTGCCAGGGTAGGATTTTCCCTCTCGCTTGAAATGACGCCCGATGTCCTTCTGATTGATGAAGCAATGGGCGCTGGCGATGAAAACTTTCGGAAAAAGGCCCGAACCAGGCTGCTGAAAAAAATCCAGTCTGATCAGACCACCGTGATAGTCAGCCATGACCTGGACGTCCTGACCGATCTATGTTCCCGCGTGATCTGGATCCATGAAAAACGCATCAGGATGGATGGTGATCCCCAAAAAGTTACTGAAGCCTACCTGAAAACCACCGGCGGAAAAAATGGAAACAGAAAGAAAAGTCTTCTGAAGGGTGACTAGCCTTTATTTTCTCAAGGTACAGTAAAATTTGAAATACGGTTATAGGGCCAAGCTCAGGATTCAGTGTTGAACCCAGTATTCCGATCGAAAACCCCGGTTATGCCTGAACCGTTAAAGTTTGTAACACGCGACTATTCCTCCGGACAGACAATATTCAGGGTCTTGTCATAAAGGTTGAATTCACAGGAACCAGAAGAGATCAACTCTCCGTCCGCCTGTATCGGCAGATCATCCTCTCCCCGGATCAGGAGTCGACTGGTCTTGTAATAAATCACATCACTATGGTTGAGATGGCTTCCTGTAATGGAGTCACAGAGAAGCCGGCCCAGCCTGGCTATACTGCTTGACGTGAAGAGGCAGACATCCAGCTCGGGAGAAAAAATGCTGGCCTTCGGAGCAATCTTGAAGAATTTCCCGTAAGATCTGCTATTAGAAATCACGGCCATAGTAACCTGCCCGGAATAACCATCCGATTCGATCTCAAATGGTGTCATATTATACTCAACCCCCCTGGTTAGGCCCGTAACAACGAAGGAGAGAACTCCCAGGTATTTCTTGAGGTTGGCAGGGACACTGGCAATTATGTGCCCGTCAATGCCGGCACTGGCCATTAAGTGAAAGGGGCGGTTTCCGGCTGATCCCAGGTACATTTTTCTAACCCTGCATTTCTGCAGCATCATCAGGTCCTTAAAAAGGAAATAAGGCATATTCAGCTCTTGAACCAGGACATTGGCGGTTCCCCCGGGAAGAAGCAGGACCGGGATTCCCCATTCAGTTACTTCAGGCAGCAGGTAGTGGAGGGTTCCGTCGCCTCCAAAGATTATCAGGAGATCACGATCCGGAAAACGATCCGCATAACCAGGCTTTCCTGTAGGCTCCACCTCAATGTCAAGACCTGATCTCCGCAGCACTTTTAAAACAAAGTTGAGCCGCAGGAACTGAATCTCCCTGTTCCCGGCCAGTGGATTATGAAGCAGCAGCGCTTTACTGAATTTCATCAGAACCTGTTTTTCCCTGAACAAAACCAGGAACCCGAATCTTTTAAAATGAGGTCGATCCCGTTCCCGACCAGAAACAACTGTTATCTTGCGGAGGTTGAAGTAATATTTCCTTCACCGTCGCCATCAACACCAGCCATCAGTAGTTTTGGGTCTTCCTGGTTCAGCCTAGCGATAAAAGCATCTCTGACAGAGATATAGGTAGGCATTACTGACTTACTAACTCCTGTTTCAGAAGGCAAGGCTACCATTTTCCTGGGATTAAGCCACTTTCCCCGGTTGTCCTGAATCCTGTAATCAAGATGGGGTCCCGTGGCGGAACCAGTCATGCCAACCAGCCCGATACGTTGTCCCTGAGATACACTTTGGCCGGTTTTTACCAACATTTTGGATAGATGCAGGTAGTAGGTATGAAAACCATTTGTATGGCGAAGTTTTACAAAATTACCGTTAGCCCCTTTATACCGGGCCTCTACAACCCGGCCGCTGGCTGATGCCAGGACCGGTGTCCCTGTTGGTGCAGCATAGTCAATCCCGTAATGGGGCATCTTCACCCTGTGAATCGGATGCAGCCGGGAACCTGAAAAATTTGAGCTGATCCTGTGATCATATTTAAAGGGAGCTTTCAGAAAGGCTTTTTTCACCCCTTTTCCCTCATAATCAAAATAACTGCTTTTCCCCGTTTCAGGATTCATGAAAAGAAACCCATAAAAATCCTTGCCGCCATTATGAAAGCTGATTGCCTTGACCTGTCCGTATCCCAGAAACTCTCCTTCACAAAATTTCTTCTCCAGAATTACCTTGAATGTGTCTCCGGGCTGAAGTGCGAAAAAATCCACGTCCCACTGCATTGGTTCATAAATGGCCATCACCAACTCTCCGCTCTCCCCGCGGGAAACAATCGTGTCCCAGAGGCTGGTGCGGATTTCCCCTTCGATTAACTCTTCTCTTATCTCGACCGGGCGTTCCACTTTTATTGCCTGGAAGCTTGTATCATTCCGGATAACTGCCACATATTCTTCCCTGCTAATGTTATAGATGAAACGTCGGAACCTGCCGTCCGCATATTTTTCCAGTGAATACGTGGCATTTGATTTCACCTTGTTGAAATCATAGATGTCCTTTGTATCTTCAACCAGATAATGCAGCTCCTGAGGGGTGAATCCGTTTTCCAGCAAAACATCCCGAAGGTTTGAGTCCCTGCCAAACGCCCCGGCGGATCGGATAATTCTAAACGCTTCAGGAACTGGAGGTCCCATTACCACCGCTGGTTCTGCATCGTCCTCCCGCACCTCTCTTCCCGTTTCGTAATACCAGGTCACCAGGAGCAGTGCGGTGATGATAAAAATACCGGAAACCAGAGACAAGCTTGTTTTCCTGCTCGGCAATTTCATTTTCAGGAATTCCTCTGCTGCTTTTTATCACCGGATTTGTTGAGCTTTTCCAGGACCCTCCGCTCTACAAAATCGGGGACAAGACCCTCTACTGATCCGCCAAGTGCCACGACCTCCTTCACCTGGCTGGAACTCAGGTAGGAATACTCCGAGGAAGGCATGAGGAATATTGTCTCGACTTCTCTCTCCAGCCTCCGGTTCATAAGCGCCAATTGAAATTCATAATCAAAATCTGTCACTGCCCGCAGGCCTCTTATGACAACACCCGCTTTCTTTTCCATGGCAAATTTGACGAGGAGCCCCTCAAAACGTGCTACCTCAACATTATCAAACGGTTCGATTGCCATGGCCAGCATTTCAGCCCTCTCGGCGGCACTGAAAAAGGGATCCTTTCGTTCATTCTTGAGCACAGCGACAATGACCTTGCTAAAAATGCGGCTTCCCCTCTGGATTATGTCCAAATGCCCATTGGTAACAGGATCAAATGAACCTGGATAGATTGCGACACTCGCTTTATTCATATTTTTACTTTTTCCCTACTCCGCCTGTTAAAGGCAAAATGCGAAATTTATAGATGAGAGGTCATCTGTCAAAGAGCCTGTGTCCGCAGGCTTACTGATCTATTATAACCATTCTCCCTGTAAGCGGAATTAATTTCAAACCATGATCTGCCACGCCCGTTTAAAAAAAACCTTGACGGAGATATGATCTACTGAGAAAATCTAATTGCTCTCCCGGTATTCTTCAGGGTCCAGTGGGCCCTGACGCCTCTATTACGACAAATTATATTGTTGTGCTGAGAGATAAGGTCTGGGAAGAAAATCAACATCTCTTTCGGTCAATCATTTTTGCTATTGTCGGAAATCCAGCTGACATTGAAGACGTCCTCCAGGAAACCTACCGAAGAGTCCTTAAAACACCCTGCCAGATCACCAGTCGGGAAGAAACCTTTTATTACCTCAAAAAAAGTGTACGCAACACTGCAATCGACTGGAACAGGAAGTCATTCAGGAGAAACCTGACAGTCAAGGAACAGGTTTCAGACTACGACAGGCTGGAAGAATTGCATTCATCAGGAGAAAATCCCCTTTCTCAGTTGCTGGAAGAAGAGAGGATGCAATCTGAAGCGGATTTCATCAGTGAAGTGTATCTGGCAATTAATGAGCTCCCTGAAAAACAGCAGGATGCGGTTAAGGCATTTTTCTCTATCGGGGGTTCTCCGTCCCCGAAAGAACTCTGCGTTATAAAAAACATCCCCTATTCAACTCTGCGGAGCAGGATGGTCAAAGGAATCGACTCCATCAGAGGCATCCTGTCTGAAAAAAACATCCCCGGTTTCGCTAAAGGCGTTTCTGATACGTTATTGAAGAAAGCAGAAAAGAGTGCGGTCAAATGAAATGTACTGATATATTGCTCTACGAGTTTCTATCTGGCAGTCTGCGTCCGTCTGAGGCAGAAAAAACAGCCTCCCATCTGGAGCAGTGCCGGGAATGCAGGGAAAGGTTCAAAATCATGCTTGCCCTGGACGGCCCACGGAAGCCGGCCGTACGAAAGAAATCAAACCGGTACCTCCCTGCCGGGAGAAACCTTCGACTGGCTGCTGCAGCGCTGCTCCTGGCAGCTGTCCTGTCCATTTTGTACAGCCAGTTTCCGACTGACTACAGTTCACCGGTCAGCAGGACACTGGCTACCAGCGAGCCTTATCCCCTGGTAATGTTGGAGACCAGGAACAGCAGCGGCGCAAATATCAGCAGGGGACTCCATTTTTACCGGGAGGGGAACTATCGGGAGGCATTTGCCGAACTGGAGAAACATGAAGAAAACCATGATGCCCTTTTCTTTTCCGCCATATCCCTGTACATGCTTGATGAACCTGTAAAAGCCTCAGAAAAGCTGAAACGGCTGGCTGCGATTTCTGAAAAATGGGCTCCCGCGGCTGATTGGTACCGTGCCCAGTCGCTATTGAAACTCGGAGAAACCGCCGAAGCCGTTATTGTCCTTAAAAAAATCTCCGAAACCGAAAGCCAATACAAGGAAAAAGCTCTTGCACAACTGAAAAAGCTGGGAGAACAATGACTGGAAAAAAGCGTTTGCTGATCCTTGCATTTCCGTTTCTGCTATTGCCTGGAGTCTGCATGGCTGTAGAATCCGAAATGTGCAGTTTCAGGAACGATCCCCTCTGTTTCCACGAAAACATGAGAAGAAGGGCAATGGAAGGAATGGACAACCGCGGCGTGCTGGAGGATCTTCATGCCGAGTTCCAGGAACACTCCTTTGACGGGCTGATACACAGCCCCCCAGAAGGGAATGCGGGATTTATTCTCCTTTACACTGCCTGGGTTCGCTGGAGTGAATCGTGCCAGAATGAGGCGCTGCAGCACTACACTAAGGCCAGGCGGATATTCCTGGACGCAGGCATGGAAAGCGAGGCCCGTTTCTGCCTGTATTACATGGCTCGTATCGCCGCTGAACAGGAGAAGTTTCCGGAAAGCATAGACCTTCTGAACCAGGCACTCACAGAAGGAACAAAGGTTAACGCGCCCTATCTGGAAGGCCTGATAAATGAGAGCTTGGGATACGCGTTATGGTACATGGACCGTCTGCCGGAAAGCGCGGAATCTTTCGGCAGGTCGGCTGAGCTGTGGCTCAGGATCGGTTATGGGCCGGGAATGGTAAACTGCTGGAGCAACCTTGGTTTGCTTTTCCAGGAACTGGATCTTCCGGACCAGGCCTGGAGAGCTTATGAAAATGCCATCAATAACCTCCAGGGAGATACCTTCCCGGAAATAAAGTTCCACCTATACCGTAACTGCGCCTTATTCCATTATCGTAATAACCACCAGGTACTTGCTTCCTACTACCTCCTTAATTGCGGGGAATTCAGGGAGTGTGATGAAACTCTCTATATCCTTGCCCGAGCAGAAATACTGGAACAGCCTGAACTGCTTGCCTCCCTAAATCCTGAGGCCCCATCCATGGTTTTTATCAGAGACCTCCTCCGGGCCAGGTTTCAAAAAAAGGAGGGTAATATAGATGAAGCTATCGCCCTGATCAGGAAAGTGATAATGGAAAGCCAGCAGTTAAACATGCCCAGGCATACCAGGGAGGCGCGCCTTTCATTGGCGGAAATCATGGTGGAGCAGGGGACCACAGATGAAGCCAGGTATCTATTCCAACAGGCCCTTTATGAGAGCCCCTATCTCGATAGCATTGACATTCTCCTCCCCTTTTCCAATTCCTCTGAACGCCAGCTGAATGGCCTGATACGCTGCCTGATCAGGAGCGGAAAGATAAACGAGGCCCGGGCGGCAATACAGGAAGCCGTGTCCCTGAAAACCAGGAAAGGGAAGCTGTTTCTTCAGAGCCTGAAAACTCAGTCCAAGGCTGACTCAGACAGGCTCCTCAGCAAGGCTGTTATAAAAATGGAGGAAAAAACTGATTCCTCCCCCGGCCTGGCCTCCGAATCTGTCTGCCCTCCGGCTGGTGTCACAATGGTCGAGTTCTGGCCTGATGGAAAGGAATTATTTGTGTGGGTTGACAATCCACGCAGTCATTACTTTCTGCAACTGAAGTTAAAAGATTGGATTGGGGATATCATTCGCAGGTTAACCTCTTCTCTCTATTCCCAGGATCCCTTCCTTCCCCCTGAACCTTCCCGTGAAATATCAATAAATCTTTACCGCCAATTATTCCAGCCGCTGGAACCTTACATTGCCAAGAAACGGCTCCTGCTGATAGCGCACAAAGAGCTGCAGGCTCTACCTTTTGAAATGTTGCAACCCCGTGCGGGTAACTACCTGCTTGAAACATATACATTCAGCTACCTCCCGGGACGACATTATCATAATCGGACTGAGGATATACCCAGGCCCCCTCTGCTGATTCAGCCTTCCAATTTCAATACCAGGGCGGGAGCTGCCCGGGAACTTGAATTCCTGCAGTCAATCTACCCTGGCCTTGAAATCCTGGAATCCCTTGATATCAAAACTCCCCTGACAGCCAGCCTGATCCACATAACATCGCATCTCAACCTGGACCGTAGGTACTGGCTCAACTCTGCCCTTACCAGTGAAAATTCGTCAAAAAACCTGGCTGATCTCCTCAAACAGGAGATGAGATGCAACCTGCTCTCCCTGGGTGTTTGTGAATCCGCGAATTCAGTTACCTCAGCCTCTCCCTACTGGATGGGATTTTCAGAAATGTTCATGCTTAACGGAGCAAATACTCTCCTGACCAGTCGATGGAGGATGGACGAGCTTTCATCTCATATCTACACTGAATTTTTCAGATTGTGCCAGGATGGCCTGCCCATGGATGAGGCTCTCAGGAAATCCAAGCTTATGTTCCTGGCGCCGGAACAAGCAGGATTGCCGCCTCAGGTCGCTCACCCTTTCTACTGGGCCGGAATCACTTACGTTGGAGAGCCAGGCAGGATGCTTTCTTCCCCAGGGAAGCATAAAAAAAGCACAGCTATTGCACCGCTTATCTTTTGGCTAACCTTGCTGGTGGCTGGTTTATTGAAGGAGGAGTGGACTTCTGTAGCCAAGCGGATATTTAGTTCATTGAAACACCGGCCGCAGGGCAAGATATTTTGAGAATAAAGGCCAGGGAAGAATGCGTGGTCCAGGAAAAACCTGAAGCCTGAAGCTCCGTCTGCTGTTTTTAATCCTGAGTCCCCATTTTTTTTAACCCTTAATTAATTTCAGCAAGACTATCCGGCTGTCTCCACCCTCCAGCTCCCGTTCCATCGAATACATTTCAGGCACCAAATCGAGGGAGGTTTTCTTAAAGAACTCCAGGATCACCAGCGAATCCTCATTGATCCAGTCAGATTCAGACAGTTTCCTTAACAGCTTGGTATATCGTCCAAAATCAAAAGGGGGATCAAGATATACATGGGTCGCCGGATGTTCGAGGAGGGACACTGAAGAATTACGGATCAGGGTAAAGGCATCTCTCTGCATAATCCTGTGAGGGATATCCATCCCTACCCGGTCAATATTAGTTTCAATCAGCTTAATTTCAGTATGGTCCCGGTCATTGAACAGAACAAAATCAGCTCCCCGGCTAGCGGCTTCAATGCCGACTGCTCCGGATCCGGCGAAAAGATCAACCCATATTGAATGAAGAAGCGATTCATCGATCACGCTGAACAGTTTCTCCCTCAGGCTGTCCATGGTAGGACGGACGTCGCCCCTGACCTTTGCCAACTGTCTGCCCCTGTATTTTCCGCCGATTACTCTCATAATATTAACGGGTGAAATCCCGGACAGCCATTTTATCAGAAAGAATGGTTGCCGGCCCGCGTCTGGCCAATTCCTGATCGTCAAAAAGGACACTAAAAATCAAAAAATCCCCCTGAAGGAGTTTAATCCAGAGTCCTGTCGATCCTGAGGTCTAAATTAAAAAATACCGTTTCAATGTTATCCGGAAGAAGAAAAGTTCACTTTCTCTCCCCATTTCTTCAAGTAGATTGTTTTTAACCGGTCCCTGTATTCCTGGCTGATCTCACCTCTATCAAACAGTTCAGAAACATCCTGCCTGGCTGCGGCAAGAAGGCCGAAATGTTTCACCAGGCTGCCAAAATGAAAATCTGGCGCACCAGATTGCCGAACTCCCAGGTAATCCCCAGGACCTCTGATCTCCAAATCCTTTTCAGCTATGACAAATCCGTTGTTACTCCGGCACATTATCTGGAGTCTTTCCACTGCCTCCCTGGTGCCGGGTCTCTTTACCATGAGAATACACAGGCCCGGAACTTCTCCCCTGCCGACCCGACCTCGTAACTGGTGCAGCTGGGATAATCCAAACATCTCCGCATGCTCTACAATTATGATGGTTGCGGCAGGCACGTCTATTCCAACCTCTATCACCGTTGTCGTCACCAGCACCTGGATCAAGGCATCACGGAAGTCCAGCATTACCCTGGTTTTCTCATCCCCACTCATTCTTCCATGCAGCAGCCCGATCCTGGCGGATGGAAACACGGCCTGCAGACGCTGAAACATTTCCTCCGCCGCGGTCAGGTCTATCTCTTCCGACTCCTCGACCAGGGGGCAGACCACATAAACCTGCTGCCTGAGCTCCAGCCGCGCTCTAACCAGGGCATACACCTCTTCTCGTGAAGCTTCTATCTTGACCACTGTCTTTACTGGTACCCTACCTGGCGGAAGCTGATCAATAAGCGAAACATCCATGTCTCCATAGAGGGTCATGGCCAGGCTTCTGGGGATAGGAGTGGCAGTCATCACCAGTATGTCGGGGTCAGATCCCTTCCCGGCCAGACAGCTCCGCTGCATCACTCCGAACCGATGCTGTTCATCAATTACTACTAAACCCAGAGCTTTAAAGACTACCTTTTCCTGGATTAATGAATGGGTACCTACCACCAGTTGAGTTCTCCCTGAAGCCAGGCTCGCCAGCAACTGCTTCCTCGAGGCAGCCCCCGTGCTACCCGATAGAAAACCAATTTTATAAGGGGTTCCTCGCAAGAGGAGCGAAAAGCTTTTAAACTGCTGTTCAGCCAGGAGTTCAGTTGGGGCCATAAAGGCAGCCTGGTATCCATTTTCCATTAACACCAGAATTGCCTGGAGGGCCACGATTGTTTTTCCGGAACCGACATCACCCTGGAGCAGCCTGTTCATTCTCTGCGGTGCGATAATGTCCTGAACTATCTCCCTCAGAGCCTTTTTCTGGGCTGGAGTCGGTTTGAAGGGAAGAATGCTCTTGAGACGCTCTCTTAGCTGGGCGGTAATCCTGATATCCCTCCGGCACGAACCCAGGAGAGTCTTCATCCGAAGCTCCTTCAATCCCGCCTGAAAATGAAAGAATTCACCATAAATCATTCTCTTCCTGGCCGGCGTTTCGCTTTTATCAAGCTGTTCTAAAAATTTCTTCCGGTCAGTACCGTGGGGTAGTGAAGGGAAATGAATTCCCCAATAAGCGTCACATAATGCAGGGAAATCATATTTCAGCAGAATCCTTCCGGGAAGGCTCTCGGGCATTTCAGGAGAAGAGGATAACAGCCTGAAAATTATCTGCCGGATCATTCTACCTGAAATCCTGTCAATCCTCCGGTATACAGGAACTATCCGGTCAGCATGAACAGGGAGATCGTCTCCCTTGGTCAGGATCTCGATTTCAGGATTTAACATGGTAAGGCCCCTGCTGTACTGGTCCCAGCTGACCTCACCGTAAAAGACCGCGCTGCTGCCCTCTTTCAATGTCCCGGAAAGATAGGGCTGGTTGAAAAACTTGACGCTGATTGACCCCTCACCGTCGCTGATTATAGCCTCGTAAATGCTGAAATCCTTCCGCCTTGTAAATTTTCTCCCTGAGGCCGAAACCTTGCCTCTGATCACACACTTATCCCCAGCGTGGAGTGAAGAGATTGGAGAGCAGGATTCCCGATCTTCATATCGAATCGGGATCCAGGAAAGCAGGTCTTCGATCGACCGAATTCCCGCGGATCGAAACATTTCAGCCCGGGCGGGACCAACTCCCTTGATATATTGAACAGGTGTATCCAGTTCCAGAATCATAAGCTGCTACATATTCTCTCTGATTCCAGGCCTTGCCTGGGCCAGCCAAGATCATGGTTAACCCGCATTTCCAAGCGACTGGCTACTCAAGTTGCTGAGAAATGCGGATTAATCCCAAAGAAATAATTTATTCCAATAACTAGATTAACGTTTCAGGCTGCCTAATAACGAAAACCGTCAGCAATAGTTCTGAATCATCAGGCTGAATAATCTCATAAATCTATATGTCTGCTCTCAGAAAGAAAACTATGATATATTTTCTGTAGTGCAAATCAGAAAATATTTCATGATTATCATGTTCCTGCTTCTGGTTTCCTGCGGCCGAAGCATTGAAAAACAGGCCCGGGATCAGGTAAGGAAGCTCAGCAACGCTGACCTGGAAAAGAAACAGGTATCAGTATTCAATATCAGCCAAATGGGTGACAATGCCACAGCTGAAATAGATATCCATACAGCTGTAAAGATGAGCAAGAAAGATGGCAGGTGGATGGTTAATGAGATTCGCCTGGGCAGCAAGAAGTGGGAAGACGTGCACAGAATAGTTAAAGCGATTGAACAGATAAGAGCAGAAGATACCATGGCTGACCTGGAGACAATCAGGAATGCTATTGAATCGTACAGCAGAGAAAATGGGCCTCTGGAACTTGAAATGAATTTTGTAACCTTAATCGACCTTTTAAGCCCCGAGTATCTGCCCGCACCAATCCGTGCTGACGCGTGGGACAATCCGCTAACCCTGCTGGTGACAAAAGAGGGCTTTCAGATCAGGTCCGCCGGACCGGACGGAAAATCTGGAAGCAGAGATGACCTGGTATTAAATAATGAAAAATAGAAAAAAAATTACCTGTTTATATGCCCATGCAATTATCCTGCTGGCTCTCATAGGCTCCTCCTGTGCGGGCAGAGATAATGCAAAAAGTGAATCAATTAAATGGCAGCCAGATGTTTACGCGGCTTTCAAAACAGCTGCCCAGGACAACAAAGACGTACTTCTCTACCTCAATGCTGACTGGTGTGGATACTGCCGAAAAATGGAAGCTGAAACCTTCACTGATGCCAGGGTTATAAAAGAACTGGGTGATGCCTTTGTCTGGGTCAAACTGGATGGTGATAAAGATCCGGACGGAAACCGTTATAAAAACAAGTTTAATGTCCGTGGTTACCCTGCAATTTTCATCCTGGATCCCGAAGAAAACGAACTTGACCGCATAGCCGGATATCTTCCCCCGGATAATTTCCTGGATATGATGATTTCCATGCGTGACGGCGATACTTTTGCCAGGCTTCAGGAGAGGTCGATAGAAAATCCGGAAGACATGGAAACCAAGCAAAAGCTTGCTGAGAAACTACTTTTCAGAGGGCAGCCGAGTGATTCCCTGAAAAATCTGGAAATAGTGCTTAAATCTGACCCTGACAACGAACAAGGACAAATGGAACCGGCCCTTTATCTCATGGCCCAGGCCACCTATGCCATGCACCAGTATCAACCGACTCTCGCTGTCCTGGATAAATACGAGGAAAAATTTCCGGATGGAACGCACATGGCCGATTTCATGTTGCTAAGGGCTCAGTTAAACCTTGAAAACAATGAGAGCGAATCCGCGCGGGCCACGCTGGAAAAATTCCTCAAAGCCTATCCTGATCATCCCAAAGCCGAACTCGTCAGGCGTCATCTGTCTGGAAATTAGCCCCAAAAAGGCAAGTGTGGATAGTCGCGGGTTGTTGATTGCGGGGATTTTCTCCTTCCCCCATCGGCTTCGGAGTCTGAAATCAGTTTTATTCCCAGGGTTACGCCGGCTTCACAATGGGTTTACCCTTGTTCGTTTCAGCGCCACCCCAGGTTATTAAAGCCCGCGCTTGCAGCGGAAACTCTTATCCCGACCTTTGGGCCCGGAAGCTGGATGCTGCCACCTGCTGGCGGCTCTAATTCAAATGGGGATCAGGCTTCATCGGGTTGCAGCCTGGCGGTGGCGTTTATTGAGGAAGCACCTCGCACCAAGACTCTCGTGATTCTCACTTCTCCGGAATTTCCCTGATTTTCAGATCAGGTGCCCCATTCTTTCCCTTTTTGTATCCAGGTACTTGCTGCTGTGCTCCGAGGGTTCAATTATCAGGGAAACCCTTTCGGTCACATCTATCCCCTCTTTTTTCAGGCCTGCCAGTTTAAGGGGATTATTGGTAAGCATTCGGATTCCCTTCACCTCGAAATACCGTAAAATTTCAGCGCAGAATGCGTACTGCCTCTCATCAGACCTGAAACCAAGTTTATGGTTGGCATCAATCGTGTCGAGTCCTTCATCCTGGAGGGCGTATGCTCTGAGTTTATTAAGCAGCCCGATTCCCCTTCCCTCCTGCATCTGATATACCAAAATCCCTTCACTGCTCTTGCCAATCGCCTCCAGGGAAGCATCCAGTTGCTTGCCACAGTCACAACGCAGGGAGTGGAGCGTATCACCTGTGAAGCATTTCGAATGGATCCGGGCAAGGACAATTTTACCTTTGAGTTCCCCGGACACAAGTGCTACAGCCTCTTCATCACTTTTCGTATCCTTGAAACCGTATATCGTAAAATTACCGAACAAGGTGGGGAAACAAGCCTTGACGACCTGTTCCGGGTCTATACAAGGCCGATCACTGCTTAATTCTTTGCGATTACTCATTTCAGGAATTATACCAAAATCACCGATATGGAATCGCTTTCGGTGTATGGCCTCTCCAGGAAAAAACAGATGTAAAAATAATAATTCTGCAATCTCTGAATATTCTATTACATTAACCAGGAAATCTTTTACCAGTCGCTCAATATAAATTATTTCCTTGTTAAAATTTTCAGCCTATGCTAATACAATAGAAAAATCTGTTGTGGAGAATTAATTAAAATTTTTCATTTATTTAATTTGATTATATGGGAGAGGATTAAAAACCATGGAAGAAAATAACATACCCACCCCGCCAGGAACGCCACCGGAAACACCACCTCAAACTCCTCCTGTGAATACACCTCCTTCTCCGGAAGGCGCAGGTTATGTATCTCCGAATCGTACTATCATGCTCATCCTGGCCTATCTCAGTGTTCTTGCGCTGATTCCTCTCCTTACCGAAAAGGAAGATAAGGAAGTACAGTGGCATTCCAAAAATGGCTTGGTAATCACCGCAGCCTGGATTATCCTAGCTATTGCCTTAACGATTCTGGGCTTCATCCCCATCATTGGACAGGTTCTTGGGTGTCTGGCCATGCCGTTCATCGGTCTTGGCGGCTTGATTGTTTTTATTTTATGTATCGTCAAGGCCCTCAACGGAGAACGTTTCCGCCTTCCCATGGTTTCTGACTACGCGGATAAATGGCAGTAGACTGATCGACTGACCCGAAAAGAACAGATGGGGGGATAACCAGCTGCTAATTCTGATTATCCCCCTTGGATCCAGTATGTTATCCTTTCCATCGGGCCTGAAATGAACATCAGAAAGATGCTCAAAACCAATAAAAAAGCCCGTATCTTGGTAGTGGTTTCAGCCCTTTTCCTGCTTCTGGCCGGATTAACCGCAACTGATATACCTCTGCGTTACGAAATCAGGCTGATCCATTTTTACAAGTCCCATGTTTCTCCCTTTTCCAGTCATTTTGTTACTTGCCGATTCAGTCCTACCTGATCCAGCTATGCCCTCCTGGTCCTGGAGGCTGACGGATTCTGGTTAGGCAATCTAAAAATTGCAGGCCGACTTCTCAGGTGTTCCGCCTTCGGCTTCCTGTGGGACGCCCTTTTTTCAAAAAAACAGGAGCCAATACAAAACGGGGTCAGCTGTTTATTATTCAGAGAATTTTCACACCGGCTATCATAATGGCTAAATCCATATCACTCGCATCCACAACAATTAATAGACCCTGCTCTGTTAACTATCTCGCCATGGCCCTCTTTCCAGTATCCGGCCCAGCCGCCTGAACCTTTTCGTGTGTTGACTATCAGGCAGTTTACTGCAAATATTATTGACATGGTTTGGTATAAAAAGCTGCACTGGCAGATTATTATAGGGCTGCTTCTGGGTTTGATATACGGCGCCCTGGCGGCATCCATTGGCCTGCAGAAATTCACTGCCGACTGGATTGCTCCGTTTGGCACAATATTCATCAATCTCCTCAAGCTGATTGCAGTTCCCCTGGTACTTGCTTCACTTATATGCGGAGTCGCTTCCCTCTCCGATCTTCGAAAACTCTCAAGAATCGGGGGCAAAACAATCCTCATATACATGCTTACCACTGTTATATCGGTTTCTGTCGGGCTGACCCTGGTTAATATTCTAAAACCAGGGCACTATGTGCCCCCGGAGATGCGGGAGCAGCTGCAGCAAACCTACGAAAAAGATGCCACCAGCCAGGCTGACCTGGCCAGGCAGGCCAGGGAAAGAGGCCCCCTGCAGCCCCTGGTTGATATTGTTCCCTCCAATTTCTTTGATTCCGCTGCTAATAACAGGAACATGCTGCAGATTGTGTTCGTGGCGCTGCTGGCGGGAATTGCCCTTATCCAGCTGGAAGACAGTCAAAGCCGTCCTTTGCTTGAATTTTTCAGCTCCCTTAACGAAGTCATTATCAAGATCGTTGACATAATAATGCTGATGGCACCGCTGGGGGTATTCGCCCTGATTTCCGGAACCATCACTTCCATTGCCGAAGAAAACATCATGCAGGTCGTAAACCTGCTTGGAGCCCTGGGATACTACTGTTTCGCTGTTGTTTCCGGGCTGATGATCCAGGGATATGTCACCTATTCAATAATGCTCAAGTTATTTACGGGCATGCCCCTTTCCCGCTTCTTCAAGGGGATAGCCCCGGTTCAGCTGGTAGCTTTCTCAACCAGTTCCAGTGGAGCCACACTTCCGGTTACCATGGAAAAATGCCAGGATGAGCTAGGTGTTTCAGACGAGATATCCTCTTTTGTACTTCCCCTGGGAGCAACCATAAACATGGACGGTACCGCGCTTTACCAGGCAGTAGCGGCAGTTTTTATCGCCCAGGCCCTGGGTATGGAACTATCTCTCTCAGCCCAGCTGGTAATCATCCTGACAGCGGTACTGGCCTCAATCGGAACAGCAGCCGTGCCCAGTGCTGGAATTATAATGCTGGTGATAATCCTGGAAGCTATCGGCGTTCCCAGTGCAGGTATCGCCCTGATCCTGGGCGTGGATCGTATCCTGGATATGCTGAGAACTGTAACCAACGTAACCGGGGACAGCTGTGTTGCCGTGGTTGTCGCAGCGTCAGAAGGGCAGCTGGACCAGAAAAATTAAAACCTTGAGGAATCAGGAATGACTAAGGTATCACGGAGAGAATTCCTTCAGGCTGCGGCCGGCGCCGGGATCGTAGCCGGACACTCAGTCACGGCAGGAACAGAAATCAGCGGAGAAACACGCCCCAACATCATAGTTATTATCTCAGATGACCACCGTTATGATGCCCTGGGATGCATGGGTAATCCCGTAATCAAAACACCCGTACTTGATGAACTGGCTGCCGGTGGTGTCCTTTTTCCCAATAACTGCTGTACTACTTCAATCTGCTGCTCGAGCCGTGCCAGTATCCTGACAGGAATGTATACGTCCCGGCATAAGATTGTTAAATTTGACGATGATCTGGACCCGGAGCTCTGGGGCCAGTCGTATCCCGTACTCCTGCGCCAGGCAGGATACCATACCGGGTTTACCGGAAAGTTTGGAGTCGGGACCAACCTGCCCTCAGATTCTTTTGACTACTGGAAAGGAATTCCCGGACAGGGGAAATACTGGAATGAAGTAAATGGCCAGAAGCGTCATATTACCGATATCTTCACTGAAGACGCTCTCGGATTCTTCGATACCTGCCCCGCTGACCAGCCATTCTGCCTTTCCATCAGCTTTAAAAGCGGACACACCATGGATTATGATCCGCGCCCATGGCAGCCAAAACCTGAATTTGAGGAGTTTTACAAAGATGACAAGGTCCCCATTCCCCCAACAGCCACAGTGGAAGCCTACCAGGCCCTGCCGGAATTCCTGAAGCATTCAGAAGGACGCAGCAGGTGGAAAAACCGGTTTAATACGCCTTCCCGCTACCAGGAAACAGTAAAGGATTATTATCGGCTTATTTCCGGTTTGGACAGCGCCATTGGCAAAATCCGCTCCCGGCTGAATGAAATTGGCAGGGCTGACAATACCATCATCATTTACCAGGGGGATAATGGCTTTTACATGGGAGAGAAAGGCCTGGCCGGAAAGTGGTATGCCCACGAAGTATCAATGAAAACACCATCAATTATTTTCGATCCGAGGCTTCCGCGGGAACTGCGGGGACGCAGACCAATGGAGATGAGCCTTAACCTGGACATCACTCCAACTATCCTGGACTGGGCAGGCATTCCGATACCTGCAAACGTACAGGGCATCAGCCTGGTTCCTCTTTTGGCGGGAAGATCAGAATTCCTCAGGGAGGATTGCCTTTATGAACACCCTTTTGAATACGCCGGTAAAATTCCACAAAGTGAAGGGGTCCGGTCAAATCGATGGAAATACATACGGTGGATCAGCCAGGACCCGGTTTACGAGGAATTGTACGACCTGGAAAAGGATCCGGATGAGATGGATAATCTATCTGCAAAAAGCTCCTGCCAGCCACAGCTGGAAAAAATGAGAATCCGCTGGGCCGAGTTAAAAAAAGAGGCCGCCGGGCCGACTTAAATGTACAGGGCGATGTTCAATCTGTGATTCAGTCCCTTTAAAATTCTAACCTCTACATTCGCATTTCATCGGTTTCCCGGTTCCCCACTCGCTCTCCCTTTTTTTTCGCGACCGGCTCCTATCAATCAATACTTATCAGCAGATCCGGGTCGGTCCCTGACCGTTCCGGAGCTTCGGACCGAATCTTGAATTACTTGCGCCTCCGCGCGCCATTACTTTCAAATCTCAGCTCATCCGTTCCCATCACGTTCCACAAGCACCGCCCTGACCGGGGAACCATCTCCTCCGGCAATTTTCAAGGGAAGCGCGATCAATTCGTATTCTCCGTCCGGAACCTCATCCAGGAAGAGGTTCTCCAGAACCACTATCCCGGCAGCCATCAGTATGCGGTGGGTTTTGAGAGCAACGCTGTCTGGAGGGTCAACTGACGGGGCATTGGTGCCGACCAGAAGCACTCCCGCCTCAACCAGGAGATTAGCTGCATCGGGTCCGGGATAGGTGAAGTCTTCAGGAAAACTCCGCAGCTGAGCATCCAGCCCCGGGCAGCGAAAAATCACTCTCCTGGCCTTTTTTGCAACCACTGACTTCAGGTCGTCCACCCCGATAACCGGCCCGTTGACAGAAATCACCAGGACTGGTCCAATTGCAACAGATAATGAGATTTGATCTACAGTTAATCCGTTCTCAATAGTATGCTTCGGGGCATCCAGATGGGTCCCGGTATGCAGGGCTGTCCTGATATTGCTCGAATTACTGCCCTCCCCTCCTTCAATACGGCTGGACACCTCCCGGTAAAACTGCCAGTCCCCGGGCCAGGCCGGAACTCCCTCTTGTAATGTATGCGATATGTCATATATCTTCATTTTTCCCCTGCCGGACCTGTTTCCCTGACAACTCCTCCACTAGGAAATCACAGTGACTGGCCCTAAGTGCTACCGAATGGTAAGCATTTCAGGCCGGAGATATCCGGTACAGTTAAAGCTGTGTAATACCGGCCCTCGTTCCTTTAAAACAAATTCCGTTACAGAGCAGTTCTTAAGCCTGAATGTAATTTCCATGGTCTGGCGATCGTCAAGTTCAAGGAGTGCACCTGTCATAATGGATACCGGAGTTGCGGAAGTAAAAACCACAATATTACCTTTATCCCCCGCTCCGTGCATGATTCTTTCCAGGGCTTTCACCACCCGGCTCCTGAGATGGGAGAGGCTCTCAATGCCGGGGGATTTGACCTTGCCGGAAACCCAAAGCAGCATGGCCTGTTCAAAGTATTCCTGAAATATCCTGGCTTTTTCCTCAGGATCATCAGATACGCGAAAGGCTTTGATAAGCCTTTCCAGTTCAGGGTATTCGATTCTATATTCATTGAAATAAGCCATGATCCGGTCGGCGTCAATCTCTTCCAGTTCTTCCATGATCACGGGATCCGGAAAAGAGAGCCCGTTCCTGCGAAAGGTATCCCTAACAATTTCAGCTGTCCCTTTCTGCCTTTTCAAAGGTCCCGAAAAAACCAGCCCCACTTCCAGTCCTCTTTCCATCCACCATTTTCCAAGCATTTCTCCCTGCCGGCGGCCTAGTTCCGACAGCCTGTCGTAATCATCGGTAAAAGCCGAGGCCTGCCCATGCCGCACTAAAATCAATTTACTCATCGCCCGTTTCTTTCTGTATTGGATTGACTCACCACTTAATGACTATAGCGAAAAAGTATACAGTGAAGCAGTTCCCCAGTGAAACCGGATATTGTTAATAGACCATGATGCTTTTTTTTATTCAGGATCCAGTTGCATGTAATTGACTTCCTTCCATGGCATTACCAGACCTCCTTTCAGTCTGGCAGTCTGCCGGCAAGTGTTACCTATGTCCTGACTAATTACTGTTACCTGTGTCTTGATTGATCCTTGATCCCTTCCTCTTTGAATCCCGAATTAGGAATCTTGAAATGAATTACCAGCTGCCACATCGTCCTGAATGTTTATTTAACAAAAAAGGCTTGCGCCTGCCGGTCAGTCTGGTTTAATAATAAACTCCTGAAGGATTATTTCTTCTTTAACACAAAAAAGAATGTCCAGCTGATTTGCTGGATAATTGGAGGCTGAATAATGAAATTAGGGATTATTGGTGCAGGATTCATCGCAAAGTTTCAAACAGTTGCAATTTCCCAGGTAAGAGGGTGGCAGATAGCCGGGATCTGCAGTCCGGAAGGGGCAGAAGAACTGGCTGGAATTGTGGCGGCAAAGGGACTAGGTCCTGTATCCATCTACCCTAGTATCAGCGAAATGGCAAAGAATGTCGATGTTCTGGCGATTTTCTCCCCAAATTTCACCCGGATAGCGGTAATGGAGGAGATTAGAGATGCAGTGAAGGCAGGGTGTCAGCTCCGGGGAATCATCTGTGAAAAACCATTGGGCAGGAATTATGCCGAAGCCAAACAAATGGTGGAACTCCTGGAGGAGACCGGAGTTCCTGGAGCCTACTTTGAAAACCAGTTATTCATGAAACCTCTCGTAATCCAGATGGAGCAGCTTTCCGGAGTCAGAAAAGCCATGGGACCATTATCCCTGGTTCGTTCCGCTGAAGAACATGGTGGGCCACATGGTTCCTGGTTCTGGAATCCAATTCAACAGGGTGGCGGAGTATTAAACGACATGGGTTGCCACAGCATCGCGGTGGGATGGTACGCGCTCACCCCTTCAGACAAAGAACTCACATTCCTCAAACCTGAGAAGGTGTCGGCTGACATCGGGCTGCTGAAATGGGGAAGGCCCGAGTGGCGCAAAAAACTACTGGATACATATGGAGTTGATTTTTTAAAAACACCGGCTGAAGATTTTGCAACAGGTATGATCACCTATAGAAACCCAGAGACGAATCAGCTTTCCAAAGCTCAATTTACGAACTCCTGGATGTTTGAGAAACAGGGGCTCAGGATTCTTATGGATGGGACCGGCCCGGGGTACGCCTTTGAAATCAACACCCTGGTCTCCCCTCTGACTGTATTTATCGGAGATGATGCCGCAGAAGCTATTGCGGACCAGGAAATGGCCCTGGAAAAAGCCACCTCCAGCCGCGGACTGCTGGCCGTTCAACCCAATGAAGCTGACCTGTATGGATATACTGATGAATTTACTGATGCCTTGGCTTCATTTGAAAAGGGACACTCCGGAAAACTGCCATGGAGTTATGGCAGGGAGGTAATCCGCCTGGTTATGGCCTCATATATGTCGGCTGAAAGGGGGAAAACAGTGGACCTTACAGATCCAGAAACCTGCCGGGAGCTGGAAAGCTATGTTCCTGCCATTGCCAGGGGACTTGGTGCTGATATTTTGTATTAACCAGAAATTTAAGGATCATTAAAATCTTGATCATGGTTTCCGATTTTTCCAGAAGGACGGAAACCTCAAAACAAAAAGGGGAACATATATGCCTAGAAATATTGGCAGAAGACAGTTTATTCAGACCGGCGCCATGGCCGCGGCTGCTTCCGCTGCTGTAACACCTGCGTTAGCACAGGAGCAGAAAACAGCCCCATCAGACCAGGTAGTTATGGGATTCATCGGGACCGGCAGGATGGGAAATGGAAGCCTGCGGACTTTCAGCAACCATCCAGGTTTCAGGGTGGCCGCTGTATGTGATGTCTACCAGACCAACCTGGACAAGGCACTTGCTGAACTTGATTCCAGATCAATCAAAGCCGATTCCTACAAAGATTTCCGAAAAATACTGGAACGGAAAGATATTGACGCCGTAAACATCTCTTCTCCGGACCACTGGCATCCCCTGATGGCAGTAATGGCCTGCCAGGCCGGTAAGGATGTATACGTGGAGAAGCCAATTTCCATAACTGTGGCTGAAGGTCGGAAAATGATCGAGGCGGCAAGGAAATACAAAAGAGTTGTTCAGGTTGGTACCCAGCAGCGTTCAGGAACACATTTCCAGAAAGCGGTTAAATTGGTTCGTGACGGGGAACTGGGCGCCATTACGGCGGTGAGGACCTGGAACCTTGGCAACGGCTTTCCCGAAGGCTGGGGCAATCCCCCGGATTCAGATCCACCTGCCGATCTTGACTGGGATTTCTGGCTGGGACCATCACCTAAAGTACCATTCAATAAAAACCGGTTTGGCGTGGCTCCGGACAGGTGGTCCACATTCCGGTATTTCTGGGATTACGCTGGCGGAATGATGACCGACTGGGGCGTTCACCTCATTGATATTGTGCATTGGGCTATGCAGGTCAAGGCACCGGACACTGTCTACGCTACCGGGGGCAAATACCAGATAAAGGACAACCGGGACACACCGGATACCCTGATGGTTTCCTACCAGTACCCCGGATGGGTGCTGACTTATGAAAACCGCGACTGCAACTCTAATCCAATCAATGGCCACGGTTACGGGATTGAATTCTACGGGACCAATGGCACCATGTTCCTGGATCGTTCCGGTTATGAAATTATTCCGGAAACAGACAAGGACGGAGACAGGTCCATTCCAAGGATGTACTCAATGCAGGGCGTTAACGTGAATAATTCCAATTATGATCACGCTGACAATTTCTATAACTGCATAAAATCGAGGGAAAAGCCAATTTCTGATATTGAGGAAGGCCACACTTCCACAGCAGCCTGCCTGCTGGCCAATATCTCCTACCGTACCGGTACCAAGCTCGTGTATGACGGCGCGACCGAGACCATTAAGAATAATCCGGAAGCCTCAAAACTCCTGGATAGGGAATACCGCGCCCCCTGGAAACTGGAAGTCTGACAAAACCTGATAAGCGCGGGCCAAAAGGCCCGCGCTTATCAGGAATTCAAGGTTCAAGGCAGCAGGCTGTCAGGAACCAGCCATGACCAGATGATCCATACCATCCAAAAACCCATCAGCCTCATGTGCACCCTCAGTGCAGGCCAGACCGCGGGACTACTTTTTCATCAGTTCCAGCACCGCGGCTGACATCAGGCGAATCCCGGTACGTAGAGTCGGTTCCGGATCAGGGGCCAGCATAGGGGAATGCAGAGGCGGTGGGATCTGTCCTGCCTTGGACATTTCTGCAGCCCTGTCACTATTGAGGGATCCGAGCCAGAACAGGAATGACGGGACCTGGTTATCTTCCAGCCTGTACCTGGAAAAATCCTCCCCTGGCATTACCGGGTCCAGGACAAACACCTTGTCAGTACCAATTTCACGTCGAAAAATGTCACCAATCCGCCCTGACAGCCCCGGATCATTGTAAACCGCTGGTGTATAAACCTGATTCTCCGGCATTGAAACAATCGGAAGAAGCTCTTCCGGCAGCCCATAGGACATGGCTGCATAACGGCAGATGGTCCTGATCGCGTCAAGTACCTGGTCGCGTACTTCTGATTTATAAGTCCTGACTGTCAGCTGGAGATTAACGTGGTCCGGAATAATATTATGTTTGGAACCTCCATGGATCGATCCAACCGTAACAACAACCGGGTCCAGGGGAGAAACAATCCGGCTGGAAATGGTCTGCAGTTCCAAAATTATCTGTGATGCCAGAACAATGGGATCCTTGGTTTTTTGAGGGAGAGCACCATGACCGCCGATACCTCGAACCAGAATATCAACTGAATCCACGTTCGCCATCGCGTATTCCGGAGAGAATCCAACGCTTCCGGCAGGAAGGGAATCATGCACGTGAAGGGCCAGGGCATAATCCGGCTTGGGGAACCTCTGGTAAAGGCCTCCCTTCAGCATGGCTAAAGCACCACTGCCCATCTCTTCGGCAGGCTGACCGATCATCATCAGGGTTCCGCTCCAAAGGTCGCGGTTTTCAGCCAGGGTTCGGCCGACAGCCATAAAATTCGTCATGTGGATATCATGGCCGCAGGCATGCATGACACCGGTCTCAGACCCGCTGTCATCGGTAAAAATGACCTTACTTGCATAGGGGAGACCCGTTTTTTCAGTGACAGGCAATGCATCCATGTCAGTCCTGATCAAGACCACGGGGCCTTCTCCGTTTTTAAGGATTGCTACAACTCCATATGCAGACAGTCCATTGACACTGTATTCCCCAAACCTTTCCGTCACTTCAAAGCCCGCATCTCTCATTTGCTGAGCCAGGAAAGAGGAGGAATCCTTTTCATGATAGGAAAGCTCAGGATTGGCATGAAGGTGCCTATATATTTCAAGCCAGTTTTCCATATGCCTGTTTATAGTATTCATTATCGTCACATTATCCTCCGCTGACACCGGAATCATGAATAACACTATTAGAATAACCATTATTTTATATTTCATGTCACCTCTTTTAGAAAAAACCAAAGTTATGTCCCGGCCTTCCCCCTTCAGAAAAAAAGTGCAGGGCTAGCTTCAGTCGAATGGTCTGGCTCCGGTTCAGACCATAAATTCAGCAACTGGAACCGGGCAGCTGCCTTTTGCCGCAGATGTTTCAGCCGCCCAGATTACAGCTTCAACGTGTCTCACCAGGGGTGAGTCCAGTCCTAAGAGCGGGTCTTTTTCTCCATTCAATACATGCCTGATAAAGGCCCTGACTGTTTTTCCACATTGATGCTCCCATACATTTCCGCTGTCGAGATGATGCCTGGCAAAATCAGGATCCGGGGAATAAACTCTGCCCCTGGGCACTGATGACCAGCAGACCCTGCTTGCCATGGGATTGAATGGATTGTAATCAAACTGCCCGGCAGTCCCGATCACAGTGTGCCTGGCGTCATATTTTTCAGCAAAATCAATATTACCCTGCACGACAGCTGTAACATTATTTTCAAAAACAATAATAATGTCCATCTGGGTATCATAATCAAATGCCCGGATACGAGGAGGACTGCTTTTACATATTACCCTTTCAGGAACCATTCCCACCTGGAACACTGCAGTTGAAACAGCATGGCAAATTCCCATGGGGACAGCGCCGCCGCTGAGGGAACGTGACAATTTCCATACCTGTTCAGCGGACTGGGAAACCTGTATGGGATGGCGGTAAGTGAAATGGAGGGAAGCAAGTTCACCAAAGGCGCCTTGCTCAATAAGTGAACGGAGGTTTTCCTGCTCGTCATAATGGACAAGGATGTAGTCCAGTTTTGTTGTAAGGCCGCAGTTTTTTACAGCCTCACCAAGTCTCCGGGAGTCCTCCTGGGTGGTGGCAAAAGGTTTTTCCAGGAACAGGTGTTTCCCTGCTTCCAGAGCCCTGACCGCGAATTCGGCGTGCAGGTGGTTGGGTACGGCTATGATGACCGCGTCAATCTCCCCATCCCGCAACAAATCTTCATAGGAAGTAAAACAGACCGCGCTGCCCAGGCCGAGTTCCTCGCGGCGGCGATCCATAACCTTGCGGTTCAGGTCACAAAGCGCGCTGACCTGCGAAACCTTGCTCTTCTGTCCCTGGCCGGTCTCCTGGTCAAATCCCCTTTTGTCATATTCAACTCCGGCAGCCAGGGCTCCCGCCATCCAGCCTGAAGCCCCTACAATTCCAACCTTAACTTTTTCTGTCATTTATTCACCCGGACAATCACTAAATTCAATTATTACTTATGATATCTGTTGGTTTTACTTTATTCAGATATTATTCTACCTTCTAACACCATCCTTACCAAACCAAAATTATCAACCTTCTCGCCTCTTCGCGGCTGTATCAGCAAAAACCTGATTCAGAGGAGAGCCCTAAATCATGCGGCACAAGGATGACTGGCAAAGTATTTTCACCGTAAGCAAAATCGCCTCAACATCCAGCATTGTCCGGATGATTTAGTTACAATTGAAAGAATTATGAACGATATGACTTTTCGGGAATTCAAAAAAGCGGTTACACTGTTCTGTTTCCTGATACTCCTCCCTGCCTGCTCTGAACCGGTGGAACAGGCGGAAAAACAACTCGATCCTGAACAACCCAATATCCTGCTGATAATGTCGGATGACCAGGGTTACGCTGATATCGGGGCTGCTGGACTGGCCTCTGATGTCCACACTCCCAATATTGACAGAATCGCGAAATCCGGAATCCGTTTCACCCAGGGATACTCAACCTCACCTATATGCAACGCTTCCAGGGCAGGCCTGATAACCGGAGTTTACCAGCAACGATTCGGCACCTACTGGTATGGTGGAAAAGGGATCCAGGATGAACAATTCCCCACAATAGCCGAAGTGCTGAAAGGTGCCGGGTACGCCACCGGTTACGTAGGAAAATTTCACTATGGCGACCCTTTGCTGCAGGGACCTGAAAATCGGAATTTCCCGTTAAACCATGGGTTCGATTTCTTGTTCGGGAATGGCACTCCCCGCAACCATTACCTCGTTCATAACAGTAAGGCTGAAGAGGACTTCCAGAAAGTGAAACAGAGGTTCCATAAAACAGGCCAAAGCCTGCAGCAGGGTCCGATGTGGGCAAATGATAAACAGATGGATGTGGATGGTTTCAGCACAGAAATCTATGCGGCACAGGCCAGTCAGTTCATCATGAGTCATTTAAAAGAACCTTTTTTCCTGACCCTTTCCTTTAATGCTGTTCATAATTTCACTCATCAGCTGCCGCGTGAATACATGGAGGAAAACGGCCTGAAGGGATACCACGACTGGGATCCGGCAAAGGAGGATTATTATGAATGGTATCAGCGGGGAAGATTTCCCAATAATCCGGAGGGGAGAGCCCACTACCTGGGGCAACTGTATTACCTGGACAGGGAAATCGGGAAGGTTCTGGACCTGCTGGAGCAGCAGGATCTCCATAAAAACACGATTATTGTCTATATCAGCGACAATGGCGGCTCTACACCCATATATGCCAACAATGCTCCGTTGAGAGGCAGTAAATACACACTTTATGAGGGAGGCATAAGAGTTCCTTTCCTTATATCATGGCCCGGGCACATTCAGGAAAACCTTACAAATGACAGGGTAATAAGCGCTCTGGATATTTTTCCCACCCTTTGCAGTATGGCCGGGGCAGAGATACCGTCAAACCTGGATGGGCTCGACCTGTCAGATATGCTCTCAGGTGATGTCCCAGGGCTTGAGCACTCTATCCTGGTCTGGGACACCGGGCATGAGACAGCGGTCAGGCGGGGAGACTGGAAACTGAAAACAGCAACGGACAACAGCATTGCCAGACACGAGATGGTGGAGGTTGAGCTGGGCGAATTCCTGTATAACCTGGCGGATGACCCTGGAGAAAAAGTCAACCTGGCCGGGAAATATCCTGAAATCCTGAATCAGCTGAAGCAGGCATATCAGGAATGGAAGCAACGGATAGAAAGCAAATAACCGGGCAATGGAAATGCCGTCCCGGCAAGGTTCATTAAAGCCAGTTGCGCACAGCCAACGGGAAATAAACGCGGACTTGTGTTCTCAGCTTATCAGACTTCCTGTGATACTATTAAAAGGTAATTCCATCTAACAGCATTAACACTCTGTATAAAGTGCCTGTTAATGTATAATTAACGAAAAATTATCCGAGTTTAGTTGTTTATAAAAAGGGAAATACGCCCCGATGGCGGAACCCTTTTGTTTCCGGTTGAAGTTACCCGATGAATAAAAATAGAAAATTAATATATATTTTTCTGTTTCAGTTCTGCTTTTTTCTTACCCTGATTCTTTGTATGTCAGAAGGTGTTGATTCGCCATTTAGGGACTGGTCAAAAGAGTACTCCCTGCATATCCTGAACGAATCCCCCTGGTCACAGCACAAAACATATATTCGCCAGTTAAGGGGAATGGGTAGCGGTATCCAGGGCGAAAAAGAGATTTACAACACTTACTTTGTCCGCTTCCTTTCTGCCCAGCCAATCCGGAAGGCTTTCGCGCGGGTCAAAGAACTCCACATAGATTATGACAAGCTGAGTGAAAGTGAAAAAGTGGATTTTGACAAAGAAAACCAGAAATCCGTGAACCTCGAACTTAAGGACTGGATTGTTGTTTCAGTGGCATTCAGGTCAAATGTGCCCAGGGAAGAATCAGCAGTCGACCAGTTCCTGATGAGCCAGACAACAGAAACCGTAAAAAACCGAGTTTACCTGTCGACCAAGAAATTTCCCAGACTGGAAATCGCTGAATACATCCAGCCATCAGAAAAAATTGTAGGTGCCAAATTCATTTTCCCCAGGACCAAGGATGGGCAGGAAATCGTAACCGCTGAAGATGACAAAATCATCTTCGAATTCAACGCGCCTGGATCTGATCCTCTTCTCCGCGCAACCTTTGATGTGACAAAAATGATCCAGGGAGGGGAACTTGTAATATGATCCTCCTGAGAAAATCAGTCTATTTTGGGCTGATTCTCCTTTTCACTTCTGTTATGTTTCTACAGGCCGGAACTGTAACTGGAGTGGTTCGCAATTCAGCGGGGATGTTACTGGCCAACCAGAAGATAATTTTTTCCGGTGGAGAAACTCTTGGTGACAAAATTATTCTTTCCGACCTGGAAGGTCGCTTCAAAATAGAACTCAGTGCCGGAACATACAGGGTTTACCATCTTCTGGGGGAAGAGCGTGTTTACCTGGAAGAACTCACAATTTCAGACTCCGATGAAATCAAGCTGGATCCGATTGTTGATGAATACACCGATAAAACCCTGGATGCGATAAGGGAATTCAGGGTTGGTTACAGCACACTCAACAGCGATGCCTATCAAAACCTGGCTGAAATGATCAACCCATTTCCCGACAAGGGAAAGGGTTGGCTTTATGGATCATTATACGAATTCCACCGAAATGATAACTTTGACGCCAGGAATTTCTTTGATCCGGTGGGAGAGCCGCTGCCGGAATACAAGAGGAACCAGTTCGGGGTTACTGTGGGGGTTATACTTAGCCCGAACCTGACCTTACAGGGAGATTTTGACGGACTCCGGATCATACAGGGGTCTACCGAGGTCTCGCACGTGCCGACCAATCTGATGAGGACCGGGGATTTCAGTGAACTGGAAATTGACATCATTGATCCTTTCACGGGGAATCCTTTTCCTGGAAACAAGTTGCCCCTGGACCGCATTCATCCTGTTGCGCTCAAGGTACTGGAGGTAATCCCGCTTCCGAATCTTGCCGATTTCGATCGCAATTTTGTCAATAATGACCCTTATATCAACTATCAGGATAACTGGTCCACCCGTATGGACTATACAGCTGAAGACAACTCCAAACTGATTGTGAACTACAGCTTTACCGACAGGGATCGCAACCAGGTAAGTGCCCTGCCGGCATTCACTTCCCAAAGGACTGAACGTTACCAGGATTTCTCGGTGTCATATAATAAAACCCTTTCGGAAAGGCTGGTTTCATACACCCGCCTTGCCTTTAACCGGAGTCTCTCCTACGGCCTCTCTCCAAATTCAGGAAATTCCGGACTCCTCTCTTCACTGGGCATCAGTGGACTGGTCCTTGATGACCCCCTTGAGGAAGGTTATCCCGACTTCGAGCTTTCCGGTTACTCAGATCCTGGAGACGGCAACAATCCCAGCACTGCTGTCCGGAACCGGCTGGAACTGGACCTGTCTTTTACTTATGCCATCAATAACCATTCAATTCAGATGGGCGCGGAAATAGGCGGAAACCAGCTCAATAATTACCGGTCAGGCAGCAGGCACCGGGGAAGGTTCGATTTTTCAGGGGAGTATACAGGTGACGCGTTTGCCGATTATCTCCTTGGATTTCCTAATGCCGCCTCATTAGGAATAGGTACTGACCGTGCCGATTTAAGGCGCAAATACTGGGAGGTTTTCATCCGTGAATCCTGGAAAATCCACCCGAAATTTGATCTTTCCGTGGGTTTGACCTACAGTTTCCAGGAGCCTTATCATTCGATTGCTGACAACGTATCGTCCTTCTTTCCCATGCTTTTTCAACCTCCCATCGATGGAGAAATAATTACATATGGAACTGTCCGCTCCAGGATTCTGGGATTTTCCGGAGTCCAGGACGGATCGCTCATCTTTCCGGATAAAAATAACTGGGCGCCCAGTATCTCTTTCGCCTACAGCCCTCTGGGAAGCAACCAGATGGTCATAAGGAGTTCCTATTCCCTGTTTTATAGTCCTCCGGATGAAAGAGATTACTCAAGAAGGCTTACCAGGAATTATCCTTTCTTCTACTATAAAACCTCGGAAAGCCTACAGGACCAGCCTACTATTGACCTCTCCAATCCATTTAACGGGACAACTCCGCCTGAAATCTCTATCCAGGGAATTGCGCCTCATTTTACCCACCCATACTTCCATTTCTGGAGGATCGGAGCCCAGAATGAAATCGCGCCAAACTGGAACATAGAAGCTTCCTATACAGGTCGCAGAGGGGTTCATACCAGCAGGACCATCCCGGCCAATGTTCCGGAGCCCGGTGAAGGTGATATCCAGGCCAGAAGACCTAATCCCCAATATGGCAAATTTTCAATTTTTGACGATGGCGGCAGTTATTCAGCCAATGAATTCCGATTATCGCTCAACAAAAGGTTCTCCAAAGGTTTTTCAATAAATTCGGGTTGGATCTGGAGTAAAACCATGACCAACTATCACTATGGAGAACCCAATAATCCCTGGGATCTTGCTGCCGAAAACGGCCCTGTTTCATGGGGACCTGGAAAACGCTTCTACCTAAGATATATCATAGATATTCCAGCCCATTTTATTTTCCCATGGAGAACCAATGCCAGTTTTTACAAGTGGATACTGGACGGCTGGAGACTTTCCGGCATAACTGATATCAACGAAGGCCGGCCATTTACGGTCACAGTGGATTCCGATCCGAACAACGATGGCGTTTACGGAGACCGTCCCGACCGGATAGGCTCAGGTGTACTATCATCCCCCACCGTGGATCAATGGTTCAACACTGCTGACTTTGTTGCGGCAAAGCCCTACACGTTTGGTAACTCAGGGCGTGGAATACTGAAGGGACCTGGACACCAGAGCTGGGACATCAGTGTTATTAAGCAGACAAGGCTCAACCAGGGAGATATGGTTGAATTGAGGATCGCCCTGTTCAATGCTTTTAATAACGTCAACCTGGACAATCCCAATTCCAACTTCAGCAATGACTCCTTCGGCACCATATTCGGTGCCGACAGGGCCAGGGAAATAGAAGTGGCACTGAAGTACTCGTTCTGAATAGTCGCGGGTAGCAGGTTGCGGGTGACAAGTGACAGGTTGCAGGGGTGCAATCACATTCCCGGGATCAGTCGTTATCGTTGTCAGCAAAGCGGTTATCGTTGTCGTAATCTATTCATAACCGGAAATACCAGGGTAGAATCCATCTCTCCCGGCACCAAGGTTAAGAATTAGACAACGACAACGACAATGGGAATTAGTAAAGAAACATGGGCTTACCCAGGACACTGGTTACCTTGGGTTTGTATTCCTCCAGATCGTAGAAGGTATCTACATCCACTCTTTTCACTCCCTGTGAAACAATATCCAGGTCCTCGTGGGTGTAACGTCCGTCGCGGGAAGCGACCAGGCGGCCGGTTTCTTCTTTCTGGATCAGTTCGATAGCCAGGCTTCCGAAGTTGGCAGAAACCATGCGGTCCAGGAGATCAGGGGTTCCGCTGCGCATCAGGTATCCCAATCTCTGGTAAATTACCTTGCGGCCTGTCCTGCGGCGGATCTCATCCGCGGTTGCGTCACCAATACCTCCAAGCTTACGCCTGCCAAATTCATCAGCCGGTCCGCTCTGCATAACTTCATCACCAATCATCCTGGCCCCTTCCGACATGGCAACGAGGGCATAGTTACTGGGACTCCTGTCCTGGTCTTCCATCAGAAACCTGGATAACAGGTCAGGGTCAAAAGGCACTTCACTGATAATCGCCCTGTCAACGCCGGCCAGGTAGGCCGCAATCAGGGATGTCTCGCCCGAATTCCTGCCAAAAAGCTCCACCACTCCTATCTGTTCATGTGATCCCACAGTAGTCCTGAGCTGAGTTATGTAGTCGACACTGCGGCTGACAGCGGTTGAAAAACCAATGCAATAGTCTGTCCCGTGCACATCGTTATCCATGGTCTTTGGAATCGCTACAACCTTGACTCCTTCAGAATGCATGCGGTGGGCATAACGAAGAGTATCATCACCCCCAATGATAACCAGGCTATCCAGCTTCAATGCTTCCAGCACGCTTAGAATATGCTTGCTGCAGTCATACCAGGCCCGATCTTCCTGGTATTCCGGTTTTGTTCTCAGGAACATCGGCAAATGCTCTTTTTTCACACGGGCGGGATTGGTCCTGGAAGTATGAAGGAAAGTCCCTCCACTCCTGGCCACAGTCCTTACCAGCTCAGCGGAAAGCTCCATCGTATTTTTTTTGACTGATTCATCATCGCCGAGGTCGCAGTTCAGCAAACCCGCCCAGCCCCTTCGAATGCCGACTACCGAGTCACCGTCCTCCAGTGCGCCTTCAACCACAGCTTTTATGCAAGGGTTTAATCCGGGAACATCTCCCCCTCCAGTGAGAATTCCAATTCTTTTTGCCATATTACTTTCTCTCTTATCTGCGCCTTCACGCCTCTTTACAAAGGTATGCTCAAGTGGGCAAACCATTCATGTCAGCAGGTTTAATGCCTGTATGGAATATAATCCTGGCCAGATCACAGCTGGTTTTCCCCAAATTTATCAACGTTGTCAGGTTAAAAAAACAGTCCACTACTCCATTACATTCTGTTTTTTTCCTATTTTGCCTTCTGCTAGTATATAACCTTATTAAAACCAAGACAAAAATCTTATCAGGGAGTAATATATCAAATAGGCAATAAACCAAAAATATAAGTTATAGCGGAGGTTATTCAATGGCGAATATTAGTCGAAGAGAATTTGTTGTAAAGTCAGCCGCAATGTCGGTAGCAGCTTCAGCTGTTGCCCCGACTGTCCTGGCGTCCGACAACTGGAAAGGAGCGAATGACAGGGTCAGGATCGCGGTAGCCGGGATCAGGAGCAGAGGTAAAAACCACATAGAGGGCTACCAGAAACTCAAAAATGTCGAAGTTGCGGCGATATGCGATATCGACCAGAGTGTCCTGGATGATAACCTCAAGGATTTCCAGGAAGCCGGATGGAAAACACCTGAGACTTACGTGGATATCCGGAAGGTCCTGGAAAATAAAGAAATCGACGCCGTTTCTTTCGCCACGCCCAACCACTGGCATTCCCTCGGCACTATCTGGGCCTGCCAGGCGGGAAAAGACGTATATGTTGAAAAACCTGTCTCCCACAATATCTGGGAAGGCCGGAAAATGGTGGAAGCGGCAAAAAAATATAACAGGATCGTCCAGAGCGGCCTGCAAATAAGGAGTAATCCCGGGATGAAAGCCGCAATCGAATACCTGCAGGGCGGACAGCTCGGTGAAGTATACCTGGCCAAGGGCTTATGCTACAAATGGCGCGATACAATCGGGAAAACCCCGGATGCGCCGGTACCGGCTGGTGTCGATTACGACCTGTGGACAGGACCGGCTCCAAAAAGACCTTTCTCGGAAAACCGTTTCCATTACAACTGGCACTGGAACTGGACTTACGGAAATGGGGACATCGGCAACCAGGGAGTTCACCAGTTTGACATTGCCCGTTGGGGCCTGGGCATGGACGATCATCCGGTCAAGGTTTCCTCAATGGGTGCCCATGTGATGTTTGATGATGACCAGGAAACACCCAACATCCAGCACTCGACATTTACCTATGATCCTGCATCCACTGGCGGAAAAATCAAAACACTGCAATTCGAAGTACGTCACTGGATCACCAATCATGAGGGCGGTATAGGTGAAGGGCCGGATAACACCGTAGGAGTTATCTTCTACGGTTCTGAAGGTTACCTGGTGGTTGACGGCTATGCCAGCTGGCATGCTGTTCTCGGAAGAGAAAGGAAACCGGCGGCCTCCGCCAATGTTGAAGGTGATCACTTCAAGAATTTCGTGGACGCCGTAAGGTCAAGAGACGCGGGAAGCCTCAACTGCAACATTGAAGAGGGGCACAAAAGTACCGTTCTCTGCCACATGGCCAACGTTTCCTACAGGACCGGAAGGTCACTGGAATTTGATCCGGCCAGTGAAAAATTCGTAAACGATGAGGAAGCCAATAAGCTTCTTACCCGCGATTACCGGGCACCTTTTGTAGTTCCTGAAAACGTGTAGATGTTATCCGGGGAGCCCTGTTTTCCGGGGCTCCTCTGATCTTAAGGCGCATTTGACCCTATCCGGGTGAAACCAGCCCGGGCCTACGTCGCTCAAGGCAAACCTGGCCTGTTTTCAGCTCCCATCATCCATGAGAGGAGTTCCTCCCTCGACCCCAAAGCCTCCGCTGAAAGGCAGTTTACGATCATCTTTATTAATCTCTCCGGCCCTGGCAACAGCTCTGCAATTATGGAGATACTCCAGGTCACCCGGGAGCTTCATTCCAAACGGAATTATGATGCCATTAAGACGTGACACGGCAAACTTAAAAATTTCGAAAACATGTAAAATGCATTCAATTTACCAGGTTCAAAATCTACATTAAATTCACACTTCGCCGATCGACATTCGCAATTCCAACCTCTTCATTCGACGTTCCGAGCTTCCGGTATTCCAGACCTGAGTTCCCAGCCGCCTTATATTATTCATAAGCTGGAAGCTTATGCCACAATTGTCATCCCAGCTCCGGAATCTCAACCCAAGACCTTTTCTCCCAGGATTCAAAACCCTTCTCGGCCAGTTGGACTCCCTTCGCGCCTTCCAGCAGATCCCAGGGGAAAGGTTCATCCAAAAGCACATGTTTCAGGTACAGCCTCCATTGAGCTTTAAAAGCATTTTCAGGAGACTCTTCTTCCGGCACATCCTCCCAGCCGTCAAAGAAATTCAGAGGGCTCTCCTCATCAGGGTTCCAGACCGGCCTGGGAGTGTTTTCAGCTTTCTGTACCAGACAATTGCGCAGCGTAGCCACAGCAGAGCCCCCGGTACCGTCAACCTGGATAGTCAGCAGGTCATCCCTCCTCACCCTTACGGCCCAGGAGGAATTAAAGCTGACCAGGACCCCGTTCCGCAATTCGAATGAACCATAAGCGGCGTCTTCCGCCGTACAATCGTAACGGGTCCCTTCCTCGTCCCGCCGCACCGGGATGTGGGTGGCAGCAATGCAGTTTACCAACTTGATGTTTCCAAAAAGATTGTCAATGACATATCTCCAGTGGGGAAACATATCCAGGATGATTCCGCCGCCGTCTTCTTTACGGTAATTCCAGGATGGGCGCTGGCAGGGCACGGTTTCGCCGTCAAAAACCCAGTAGCCGAATTCTCCCCTTACCGCAAGAATCCTTCCTAAAACCTTTTTCTCAAGCAGGGATTTCAGCTTCAGGAGCCCGGGCAGCCAAAGCTTATCCTGTACCACACCCTGTTTGACTCCAGCTTTCCTGGCTAACCGGTAGAGTTCAACCGCATCCTCGGTGTTGAGGGCGGTGGGCTTTTCGCAGTAAATGTGTTTTCCGGCAGCTATGGCCTTTTTCACTGCTTCCACCCTTAAGCCTGTGGTCTGGGAGTCAAAATAAATATCGCAATCTTCCCGCTCCAGGGCTTCCTCCAGGCTGGTTGTCCAGTCCTTGATTCCAAACTCCTCTGATATTGTCTTGAGCTTGGCGGGATTCCTTCCGACCAGTATCGGCCTGGGAACAACAAACTCTCCGGGTGAAACCTCGATCCCGCCTTCCCCAGCTATTGCCAGTATTGATCTTTCAAGGTGCTGGTTGCGGCCCATGCGCCCTGTGACCCCATTTAATATGATTCCGATATCTCTTTTTTTCATTTCACTTTCCAATAAACTAAGACAGGCTTCCCGGTTCCCGCGGTTCAATCAAAATAATGACTTCAGGTCCTGTGCCGATTACAATGGTCAGGTTTCAGTACACTGCGGCCATGCTCCTTCAGGCAGCGGGGGAACATCCTTTCCGGCTACAGGCAAGGTGCCGCTGAGTTCCTGTTTCCAGTGATCCACATCCCCGGCCGGGCCGTAACAGTAAATCATCAGCATCGGTTGCTCTCCGGTATTGGTCAACTGGTGAAACACACCCTTCGGAACGTAAACGGCCTGCATATCCCTGATGATCTCCATCTCTTCACCGAGACAGAACTGCCCTTCCCCTTTTAAAATAAAATAGACTTCCTCCTGATCATGGTTGTGCCATGGCACCTGCCCCCCCTTCGGTTCCAGGGTCACATATCCCATGCTGAAAGCTTCAGCCTGGATGGGAGACTGACCTCCGGACAGATTCTGGGTTTTCCTTCGCGCCGGGTAGGTACGGCCTGTAATTTTTTTCAAGTCTGCAATCTTCATAATCTGCTCTTTTCTTTCTCCGGTATGCCTTCAAGCACACCCTGCAGGTAACCTATGGCCCGGGCCGCCTGGCTTCGCCCGTCAGGGAAGTAATCAAACGGTTCCACAGCCAGTACACCCTGGTAATCGCTTACCTCCAACGCGGCCAGGATATCCCTGAATCTGAGTTCTCCCTGTCCCGGAGCACTCAGGCCTGGATCGTTCAGGTGTACGTGCCGTATCATTCCGCTCGGGACCCATTTATGAATAAGTTCGGTGATCGTCTCCTTTTCCGCACCTGAAGCAGCCTTGGTATCCAGCATGGTCCTGAAATATGGACTCCCTACTTTTTCCACCAGTTCCACAGCTTCAGCAATGGTATTTACGAAATTCGTTTCCTTATCAGTCAGGGGTTCAATGCAGTAAACCACTCCCGCCTTCCCAGCCTCTTCAGCGGCGCGGGAAAAAAGTTCAGCCGCCCATGCCATGGCATCATCCCTGTCCCCTGAAAAATTCCTCTGCCCGGGAGAACCATGTACCAGGGTTCTCCCCCCCAAGTCGGAACAAAGATTGACAAGACCTGACATCACCCCCAGGGTCCTCTCCCTGACATCTCTGTCAGGAGAAGTTATGGATAAACCTTCGGGTACCAGCAGCAACCAGTGCAGACTGGTTATCTCGATCCCGGATTTTTCGGCTGCTCTTCGTAAGCGAACCCTCTCTTCCGCCGGAAGAATATGGGGATTGCCTGACAGGGTAAAGGGAGCAACCTCAAGTCCGGCATAACCAAGTTCAGAAGCAAACCTGCACTGGTCTTCAAAATTCATTTCCCTAATCACTTCATTACAGAGAGAAAATTTCATATCTGAATACTACCATGTCGAATCAGGCTAAGGTAGATGTCAAAATCATCCTTCAGATTTCAAGAAATCCGATAACTGAAACAGGGAACCAGAGCAATTCCCGGCAATAAGGATATCCGGCATGTTTCGGAAAAGAGTCAGGTGATAATCCTTGTTACATTCACTTCCACTTAAATTTTCCTGCTTTTCTTTATCGATCCGGAGTTTATAATGTTCCTATGATTGACATTGATAATAAGCTTACCCTCCAGGACCTTGCTCCGCTATTCCCCGAATTCTGGGCACTTTCAGGTGATAAGCTGCGCTCCATTGAACATAACTTCAATTTTGCGGAAGGATCTCCGGTTTTCACTGTCAAGGGAGCCTACACAACCCGTGGCTGGACCGACTGGACCATGGGATTCCTCTATGGATCTGACCTGCTGCAGTATGAGGCCTCCAGGGAGCAGGATTTCCTGGATATGGGAATCAAGGGCATCCTTGGGAAAATGCCTCCCCACCTGACCCACACCGGAGTACATGACCACGGCTTCAATAATGTCAGCACTTATGGAAACCTGAGGCGGCTGCTTAGGTCCGGAGTGCTGCCCAAAAACGAATGGCAGCTTAAATATTCCGAATTGGCCCTGAAATGCTCCGCTGCTGTCCAGGCGGCACGTTGGACGTCAACCGGTTCGCTGGGTTTTATCTACTCTTTTAACGGCCCCCATTCCCTATTCGTTGACACCATACGCACCTTGAGAGTCCTGGCCCTGGGATGGCTCCTGGGCCATTACCTTAACGGAGAAAATGACCTACGGATCTCTCTTCTGGAAAGGCTGGTGTCTCATGCCAGGGTTACAGCCCTCTATTCAGTGTTCTACGGAGAAGGCAGAGACCTGTACGACGTCAGGGGCCGAATCGCGCACGAATGCATATTTAATACCAATGATGGAAACTTCAGGTGTACCTCTTCCCAGCAGGGATATTCAAACCGTTCCACCTGGACCAGAGGCCTGGCCTGGGCAATGACAGGATTTTCTGAAATTCTTGAGTTTTTACAGATTGTCCCGGCGGAAGAATTGTCGGATATCGGGGAAAAGGAGGGAATTGAGAACCTGCTGTTGAAAGCCGCCCTGGCTGCCAGTGATTTCTATATCAGTTATACCCCTGCTGACGGAATTCCCTACTGGGATACAGGCGCCCCCGGCCTGCATAACATCGAAAACTACCTCGATAAAGCTGCTGATCCATTCAATAGATTTGAGCCTGTGGATTCTTCCGCGGCGGCCATTGCCGCCCAGGGCCTGCTCCGGCTTGGCAGATATGTCAGACTGAAAGGGCTGAATGAAATGGGGAATAAATACCTGCAGGCCGGACTGAAGATTACCAATACCCTGCTCCGGGAACCATATTTGTCAAAAAATGAGGACCATCAGGGTCTGATTCTCCATTCCACCTACCACCGCCCCAACGCCTGGGATTACATTCCTGAAGGACAGTCAGTGCCCTGCGGCGAATCCAGTATGTGGGGTGATTACCATGCCAGGGAACTTGTTATGTACCTGGAGCATATGCTCAGGGATTCGCACCTGACATTCTGGGGAGAAGAGACATATGAGTAAAGTAGCATTGATAACAGGAGGCACCCGGGGAATCGGCCTGGGCATATCCACAAAACTGGCCCAGGTTGGCATAAACCTTTGCCTTTGCGGAAGGAAGCCGGCCGAAGAGGTCTACGAAACCATTGGTGAGCTGAAAAAATCCGGTGTCAACGTTATGTATGTTCAAGCCGATATATCCTCAACCGGTGACAGGCTGCACCTCCTCAATTCCATAATCAGGCATTACGGCAGGCTCGACATTCTGGTCAACAATGCCGGGATAGCCCCTGCCGAAAGAAAGGACCTTCTGGAGACCGCTGAATCAAGTTTTGAAAAAGTGATGCAGGTTAACCTGCAGGGGCCCTATTTTTTAACCCAGATAACAGCCAGGTACATGGCAGAGCAAAAAAAAGCATCCCCCGAATTCAAGGGATGCATAATAAATATTTCTTCGATTTCAGCGGAATATGCTTCAGTTGAACGGGGAGAGTATTGCATTTCCAAGGCTGGTATCGCCATGGCTACCAGGCTGTGGGCAGCCAGGATGGCGGAATTCAACATACCGGTATACGAAGTTCGTCCCGGAATAATTAAAACCGACATGACCTCCGGAGTTACCAAAAAATATGACGACCTTATTGCGGAAGGTCTCACACTGCAAAAAAGATGGGGACTTCCCGAAGACGTGGGCAAAGCCGTGGCAGCACTGGTCACCGGCTCATTCCCTTACTCAACAGGCAGTGTTTTCATGGTTGACGGAGGTATGTCCGTGCAGAGGCTGTGAAAACAGGGATCTAATGGCCTTTGATGAACGAATACTATTTTCGAACGGCACGGCAACTGCAACCACTCAAGGCCGGAGGCCTGACATGATTTGGCCCAGACCGAAGGCGGAGCCGCAGCCTTTGCCCTGGTCTATGGACTGACGCACCTGCCGGCGCTGAAAATGCAGGTTAAGCGCCTAATAGGCATCCCACTCCGCCAGGATCTCCCCATCCAGGCTGATTATCCTTATCGTTGCGGGCCTGTCCTTTCCCCAGCCCTCCCCGGTGACCAGTTCATCCACTCCATCACCGTTTATATCCACTGCTGAAAGATTCGCTCCACAAGAGCCCTCACTCTCCCAGGGGACAATGTCCTTGACAGAATGCCATTCTTTGCCAGCGGAAAAAACCTTGATCCAGGGAGGGTATCCCTTTAATGGACCAGGTGCTACAGCTATACCCCAGTCACCATGACCCAGTTGCACCAGGGTCAGGTTAATTCCAAAGGTTGTCGGGAGAGTTTCCAGGATTCGCAGATCTTTTTCGTCAATGTCTGAGACTGCCACACTGGAAGGATTGACTGAAATCCCGCTGCCCCACCTGATCAGCAGCGGCTCGGGTCTTCCTTTCACAACACCTCTTAATCCGTTCCAAAAAACCAAATCATCACTGATTGCTCCTTCCGGGGAAGCCCACTTCCTGATCATGTTACCTTCCGGATTATATTCAGTTATTACCTGGGCCGCTCTAGGGCCAGGTCCCGGCCCTAGAAAAATGTTTCCTTCTGCCGCATATACCCAGGCTCCATAGGAATAAGGGAAATCAGGATCAGAAATCATGAACTCATTTAAGAGATCTCCGGAAATATTAAATATCCTGACCAGCGGAGGATTATCCGATCCTGGACCTGGTACGGCTAAAATCTCGTCTCCCGGCCCGAATCCGACATCTCCAACCGAGATCATGGCGGAGAAATCGAACTCAGGGAATGCTGTCCATTCAGATAATAGTTCTCCCCGCGGAGAAAAAATCCGGATATGGGATTCATTGCCCCGGTCAGGGCCGGGAACCGTAGCAATAAACGGGGACTGTCTGCTTCCATATCCGGCGGCTACAGTTACACCATCCCCATAGGATTCAAACCGGAACCCCCCTGGCCCAACCTGCAGTCCCCCCATTACGCCTACCTTTAGAAAAAATGAGAGGCAGACGCCCAGCAAAAAATGGGAAATCCAGGCCCAGAAGAAACTAGGCTGCCCCGTGTAAATCAGGCACCAGAAAAAAGCTGCGGCAAATGTCACCATTACAAAAGCAGGTGACGGAAAGTGAAAAATGGAGAATGCTGTAGCTGACAAGAGTGCTGACAGAATCCTTGTTCGCCGGCTTAGAGACCTTCCGGCCCGGGTTTCCCCCCGATCTCCCTGGTTGGAAAAGATGATCAGTGAGAGCCGCAGGAAAAAATTCTGTAGAGCGTATTGCTGAACTGCCGCCCAGGCCAGGTATCCTGGAGCCTCTGCCGTTACCTTCAGGTTCCAGTCCGGATTATCCCATCCGACAACAGCAATACCCAAACATCCGGCAATGGTCAGTGCTCCATACCATTTGCCGACTCGAAAAAAATGCTTAAACCCAAGGCCCAGCGAGCCCAGGTCAGGCTTAAAAAGAAAGTGGGAAAGCAGTATCAATCCAAGACAGGTCACTTCCACCGCAATCAGCACTGGAAAATGATGATAGCTGTACCTCCCCACCCATAAATAATAGAGCAGGGAGACAGTAAACAGCCCCAGCATTAAGAGTGCCTGTATCTTCTTATTTTTCAAAAATCACCTGTCGGAATTAGAAATTCGGGCTGGCGGGGAGTTACTGCAAAGCGCCCCGGGCATCAACATTCCATACCTTTTCAACCCTGCCCTTCCTAACCCCGATAATCTGGTTAAACAGGTTATTACTAACACAGCAGTGGTTCGGAAGGATGGTTACCCTCTCCCCGATTGCCGGGGCCTTCAAGCACGCTGAAAAATCAACATTCCCATGCTCCTCAGATAACGCGTATATTTTGGCTTCCGGGTACTCAAGGATCAGGCCATATCCGTCCTGCCCCAGGAGATCCGAAGAAAGAGCTTTGCTTCCGGCATCCAGAATCCCCCTGGCATCAGTTGGACGGCTCACAACAGTCGCACGGATATGGAAAGCGCATTCATCCAGCTTGTGAGTTCCAACCTCTACTGTATAACGATCTCCATAAACGTAAGTCCCAACCCGGTACTCAGTAATTTCCTTAAAACTGTGAGCATTCCACAACTGGGGGCTGCCTCCAGCGGATACTTTTTCAAACCTGATGCCTGGAAAACTCCTGGTTTCACGGACAAAGATGTCCGTATATTCATTGACGGGGTAGGTCATCAGCCCGTCGAATGTCAAGCCCGGAGATCTCTTGATTATTGCTGCCAGTTCCGCCGCTTCAGCGGGAGTTTGTACTCCGCACCGTCCGGAACCAGTATCAAATTCTATTGCAACCGGGATCGTAATTCCGCTGGACTCGGCTGTACGGGAAAGACCCCTGACAGTGGTTGCTGAATCAGCCGTAACACTCAACTTGATCTTCTTTGCCAGCGAGGCCATTCGCTCCAGCTTGGTTGTGCCCAGCAGATTGTAAGGAAGGAATATATCGCAGATTCCCCCGTCAGCCATTATTTCTGCTTCAGATATCTTCTGGCAGGTTATGCCCTTCGCTCCGGCATCCATCTGCATCCTGGCAATCACCACATTCTTATGGGTTTTAATGTGAGGTCGGCTGATTAATTTATTTTCATCAAGGTAATCCTGGGCCTTTTTGATATTGGCTTCCAGTTTATCCAGGTCTACGATAGCCGCAGGTGTATCAATATCTGGTATCTTCTGATTTAAAATCTTCATGTACGTTATTGTATCTCGAAGGGTCTCTATCACCAAACCGTAATTGCCAAGGGGATTTCCATTTTTCTCCCCACTCCGGGACTCTGTAGCTCGACATCAACAGTCCGCTGTTTGCGCTTCCGTTGTTTCCGCATTCAGGGTTTGGTGTTTTTCAGCTCAGGGCCGGAGCCGGTATCGGAATCGAATGTATTCCTGCCTCCCCTCAATACAAAAACAACATCTGGTACGGCAGGAGAATGCAAACCGCAGAATTGTGGGAATGCTTATGTTCTAATATCGATTGTCAAATACCCAGTTGCCCTCCGTCTCCGGGGACAGTAGATGCTGTCCATCACCTGTATTCCTGTCACGATGCGAGTTCTGCCAGTCGGCGGGCTGCCTCAATTGAAGCGCTGTAGTCGACATGGGAATAGATATCATCACAATACTCTACGTGACCCAAAATGTTCATTTCATTAAGGATAAACACAGCCCTGGACAACAGTCTCAGTTCCTTGATCAGGACTCCGTAGGCCCTGCCAAAGCAGGCCTCCCTGTGATCTGAAAACATGTAAAAGGAATCAACCTTCGACAGAGTGCACCAACGGTCCTGGGCAAAAGGTAGATCCATGCTGATTGTATAACACCTTACTCCATTGATCCTGGCGCTTTCCTCGCTGAAACGTTTGGCCTGGGTAGCGCAGATAGGGGTGTCAAGGGAAGGGACAACGCTAAAAATCTTTATCTTGCCTTTTATGTCCTGCAGTGTAACCGGCTTCAGTGCAACATTAATCACGCTAAAATCAGGAGCTCTGTCACCGACTTCAAGTTGGGGTCCAATCAATGTCTGTGGTTTTCCTTGTATTTTTACTGCACCGGGTCTTTCAATATTCATCTATAAATTGCTCCCTCTCTCTAACTTCAGCAATTAATTGTAAATAAAATTCCCTTAAAGGTGAAACCTCTTTTTAAAACCAACGTCTTATACTTTATAGGAAAGCGAATGGTTCAACCAGCAGGAACAGGTTGCCGATAATTGATCAAATCACACTAACTACTGGAAGAATTTGAAGGATCTGAGTATCCGGAACATTAGACTGAAGAAAAAATTATCGAAAAGATAAAAATTTAAAAAAAGTTCTATTGATTTTCAGTAAAGTGTGTTATAAATGCTTATTCTCGATTTCCAAGAGACTATTCGCTGTGCGTTTCGCACATCCATCACATTCTGTTCGAGTTAATTTTTTTTTATTTATTGAGGAAATATTTTTGCCATGAGAAGTTCTGCATTAGAAAGTGAAGGTTTGTATCCACAAACCAGGAAACCTGATCCTTCTTTGTTAAACCTGTCTTTAGGGATACTGCTCCAGGCTTTCCGGGATATAGTAGCGCCTAAAAAGACTTCAAACAAAGAGTGGGAAGAATGGCGTCAGGACGCTCTGGACTGGTTCTATTCCTACGAAAATCAGCCGGGCAGCTTTCACTGGGTTTGTGAAGTTCTGGAGATGAGCCCGAATGAATTAAGGGGATGGTTGCAGGAATACAGGCAGAGTACAGCCAAGCAGAAAAAAGAAATGGCAAGAAAGCTCACTCGATTCCAGATCCGCCATTGATTTTCAGAGACTCTTTTTTATACATGTTTCAAAACAGGCACTCCTCGACCTAAGGGAGTGCCTGCATTTTTTTGGCACTGCCGGAAATGTTGAAATGAGTTTTATCGGCCTGTTCATACTAAGCCTGTTTGCGACCTATGTCGTCATTTTTTTTACGGCAATTCATCACCTTCGCAAAAAAAAGGCTCGGCAGGTCAACATCCCGGAAAAAGAAAATCTTTCCTTTGTTGAAATCAGCAGCGAATCTCCCCTCCTGGAAGTAATCAATATCAACAAATCTTTTGACCGCCCGGTCCTGAAAGGGATTTCATTCAAGGTCATGCCTGGGCAGACTCTGGGCATACTTGGCCGCAGCGGCACGGGTAAAAGCGTTCTCCTCAAGCTGATTGCCGGATTCCTTAAACCTGATTCCGGGGAAGTAATTTACAGGGGGGTAGGAATTCGCCATTTTAACGAAGAGAAGCTGCTCACCCTTCGCAAGGAAGTCTCCTATGTGTTTCAAAGCGGAGCCATATTTGACTTCTTTAATGTGCGGGAGAATGTAGCTTTTCCCCTGAGGGAGAGGGGAGAACTCTCCGAAAAGGAAATAGAAAACCGTGTTGACTATCTCCTTGATGCCGTGGAACTGGAAGGAATGGGACACCTCTTAGTCACTGAACTTGGAGTTGGAGCAAAAAAACAGGTAGCCATTGCCCGAGCTCTGGCAACAAATCCCAACCTTATACTCTATGATGAGCCCACAACGGGAACTGATCCTCTTATCGGAAAATCCATTAGCACCCTGATCCGGAAACTGAGCAAACAGGAGCAAATAACCTCTATAGTAGTCACCCATGATATGCGATGCCTGGAAACTGTTTCTGATCGCATCATCTTGCTAAAGGACGGACTTCTTCACTTCTCAGGGGTTGCCAATGATTTCAGGATCTCTGAGGACGCTTTTGTCACCGCATTCAGAGAAGGACGTCTTTTCGAGGAAGCCCCAGCCAGGGGCATATAGCCCATATTTCACCTGGCTCCCCACTGGTTTGACAGCTGTCACAACAGGGTTAAAACTATTTTTTCTTTCCCAGTATTCTGAAAATCGCCCTTAAATTTCCATCGTGGACAGTCTGTCCCCTGCTGTCTTTGATATTCCAGGAAGCCAGATCCGGAAACATCTTCTCAATCGAAAGCTCCAAAACAGCAGCTTCCAGATCCTTGCCTTCTGAAAAAACCTGTTGCGCTGAATTCCACAATCTCAATCTGTAATAAAACTGCTTTTCCAGTTCATTCCTGGACATCAGCTGACCATGCCCCGGAACAATCGTTTCATATTCAGTTTTACTATCAGTGAGAATTTCATTGATTACAGACCATCGGTTTATGTCGGGATTTGTCCATTCACTGAACACCGGAAGCCAGTTACTGAAAAACAGATCGCCTACCACAAGCAGTTGAGCCTCAGGGATTTGAATTATGATATCCGACGCAGTGTGTGTTTCCCCGAAATAATAAAGCCTGAACGTAGTATCCCCGCAAAACAAAGACATCGAATCCGTGAAAGTAATGGAAGGAGCGGTTGTTGCAAAATCCTCCTCTTTAACCAGGATAGCGCCGGCAGGAGGCGGAGGGGACAGATCACCTTTCCCATCAGTCACATAACCTTCAACAGAAATACCCATATTACCTGCGTTTTCAGGACCATAAAGGTTTTCTTCACCCCTTTTCTCAATCAATTCCCGGCATTTTTGATGGCCTATTATTTTTGCTTCCGGAAAGGCAGTATTACCTGAAATATGGTCCCAGTGGGAGTGAGTATTGATAATATAGATAAATTCCTTTTCTGGAAAATTACTTTCTATCAGTTCCCTAGCTGCTCTTCCTTCGTCTTCTGATTCACCAGTATCAATAACCACTATTCCCTGCGAGGTCCTGAAAGCAGTAATGTTCACATTTTGGCGTCCGCCGGACACAATCGCGGTATTAAGACCTATTTTGTGGAGTTTCAGTTCCTGCCCCAGAAGGTCCCCGCTGCACGACCCGGCGAAAACCAGGTGAAACAACACCAAATGACCCGCCAATGAACCTGATCTGAATAGATTTACCACTCCCTTTTCCTTTCCAGATAATCAGCTGACATTATGGTCTTGTTTTAATGTACGAAAGGTAGGGAAACAGGTTCACAAATTTTTGTAATCAGATTGCGATGAACACAATCTCGTCACCTGCTAAAATTTTCAGCGCTGACTGCCGTTTTTCAGCTCCCTGGATTGTAATCAGGGGGAGGGAGCAGAAGCCAGAGAATTACATACACCACAATACCGGGAAACATAACGCTGAACACTGATATCAGTGTGTAGGCAATCCGAACCCGGTTTGGCGAGAGCCAGCCCAGCCATTCCGCTATTCCGGCGCATACTCCGGCAATCATCGGATCATTAGACCTCTTTAATATTTTCTTCTGACCTGTTGTCATTTTATTTCCCCAATAAACCAGTCTGAATCCTCTGGTACCGTACCGGGACTCTCCTGGCTGCATTATCACTCTTCACTAAACAACGAATAATTGCTTAATTTTGTTCAGTGTTGTAGTTCCCTAACAAGGCAGAACCTTACCCTGCATCAGGGACTGATGCTCTGAAGAGCTTATCCAAGGAGTTTTCTGCAATAATGGATGCTGAAAATTTCCTCCAGCAGACTGAAAAAATTGAATTTACCGGGAAAATTCGGATATATTATTAGCCATATATCTCCAGGGATGGAGTCCCCTGCGTACAAATGCCATGGTCGGGCTGATGACTCCTGCCTCGCAGACTCCTTCGCCAGTGCTGGTTCTTCGGTTTTTCCGAAAAAGCTCACTACATTTTTTTCTGCGTTATGACCGGGGGCTTATTCTGAACTAAGGATTAAATTATGATGCATAAACTCATATTACTGGGCCTGGCCGGAGCCCTGGGCACATTGTCCAGATACGGACTGGCAGGATTTGTACACCGTTTCATCGGCCCGTCCTTTCCCTGGGGAACCTTTGCAGTAAACATAACCGGCTGTTTTATAGCAGGTATTCTTTGGGCACTGTTTGAGAACCGATGGCCAGTATCGGGAGAAACAAGGACAATAATCCTTGTCGGTTTCATGGGAGCTTTTACAACATTTTCAGCGATGATCCTGGAAACCAGCGAATTAATACGCGCGGCTGAATGGTTGTATGCGGCTGGCAACCTTAGCCTGCAAAATGGAGTCGGATTCGCCGCCATTTTCGCGGGAACAGCCCTGGGCAGGATGATTTAGGGATACTGGCAGTATGAGGGTGTAAGATGTTGTTTTGGAGGAAAGAAAATGAAACTCCCATCTGAAGCCTTATTGTTGCGAGTTTTTATCGGGGAAAGCGACAAAACCGGAAACAGGCCTCTTTATGAATTGATTGTTGAAGAGGCTCGCAAAGCAGGCATGGCCGGAGCCACTGTTTTGCGGGGATGCCTGGGATTCGGTGCCACCAGCCGCATCCATACCTCCAAGGTATTGAGGCTGTCCGAGGACCTGCCCATGGTTATAGAAATCGTTGATTCCAAGGACAAAATTGAAGCTTTTCTGCCGAAACTCGACAGTATGATCACTGAAGGACTGATCACACTGGAAAAGGTCCGGATCATCGCCTACCGGCACAGCGGCAAAAACGAGGAGTGAATTGAATTCTCCTGCAGACAGAACAAAAAAACAGTTGAAGATTGAGGCAAGCTGCGTTTATTCCTGATTGTTCGGATTAGTCTTTGGGTAGCATGCCGCGTGTTTGAGTGATAAATCCCTGAAATGATGGATATAGAAGGTTCTTTTGCGGAAATTCCGGATATGCTTAAAGCAACATCGTTCAGAGGAATACCTTAAAATCCGGAATTACTGCGGGGTTATTTACCTTTCCGTTCAAATCAGTTTTCATTTTTTAAAAGAAACCCTTTTTATTATTATGGGGGTATTGGTATGTCCGGAAGCATAAACAACCGCCATATAAGCTCCTGGAGGAGCGGTAACCTCCATCTCGTGAGTAGTCTCTGTTTTCGTGCAGTCAAAAACAGATATGTTTGTAGTCAGAAAGTCAGAATTGGAATCCAGCCAATTAACTTGTACTCTTCCCTGTGTGGGTTCTTGATAACATAAAGCGGTAACGCTGTTCAGATAACGCTGTCCCGGGACAACTGGTATGAATTGCTTTGTGGGTTCAGTAATCCTGGAGGTAACCTGTCCAGGGATTTGATCAGCAATTGTCGATGGCAGATGCCACCCTGCAAAACTATCGAAATCCGGGTTCATGAGGAGTTCTGTTTGGAATCGTAAATCCTTCCTGAATTTCCAGATAGCAAGATCTCCGAACTCAGCTATTTTCTCAGACACCGCCTCAATCATCAGCTGCTTGTCGCGCTGGTACCAGTTACTGTCCAGGATAATATAATCAATCCTGGAATCCGATAGGACCACCGCCATTTCCTCAGAGGTTCTTGTTTCAGCTATCTTCTCCTGAAAACGTGGATTGTCCCAATCAGGGTGAAAAATATCTGCGCTAAGTCCTGCGATCAAGGGGTATGAGAAAACAGCGACTGGAGTTCGCTCAACATTTAGATTGTTTACCAGTTCTGTTGCGTTTCGGATGGGAAGGCGGCTGTTGAGATACTCCACTCTTCCCTGTTGACTTATTAAAGGCTGCAAAGATATCTGGCCATACCAAGTAGCTGATTTCAAAAAGAAAAAGTTCAGAAAGATAACCGCACATCCAAAAGCAATCAGGAGCCTCGGGCGTAGAAATCGCTTCGCGTAACTGGCAGAAAAAGCAACTCCAATGCCTGCTGACACCCAAATAAATGCGGGAAATACATATCTTAGATAAGCTGTACCTTGAAATGTCAGTGCCACTGATAAAACCGCCACAACAAAAAGGATGATCGCCTTACGATACCTGGACATGAGCAGTATTAGAAAAGCTGGAGACAGCAATAACAACCACTGGAAACCAACCGCGCCTGGTTTGCTTTCCAAAAAGTGCTGCGAGTGAAATGTTGCCTGGTACAATACGTCCCAACTCAGCCCTTTACCAAAAACTTCGTTCTGCTCAAAGTTCCTGGCCCACCAAAGAGGAGATTGAAATACTTTGTTGAAAAAAGGAAATACCGGATTTCCTGTCATCCACCATGCTGTGAGGTAAGGGATAGAGCCAAAGACCAAAAACAAGATTACCCCTAAACCAATGGTGCCGCGCAAATTGAACTTGGCCCATGTCCGCCATCGAAACAATAATAAAAGGGAAAAAACCGGCAGGATTGTGAAAGAGACTGCTTTGGCCGCCAGTCCAAGACCAAAGAATAAACCCGCTAAAAGCAGAAAAGGTTTTTGTTTATTATCATTTGACCCAATAATTTTAAAAACCGAAAGTGCCCCCGCGACAATAAATGCTGTCCAAACAGGCTCAATGAATGCGGAGCTGCTTTCCAGGAATGCAAGCGGAGTTGATAAAAACAGGAGTACACCCCAGCGGGTACCTAAGGCATTTCCACCTGCCCAGATCACCAAATCCCGGATCAACCAACACAAGACAAAAACGAACCCGGTATTAATAAATCGAGCGGCTGTCTCTCCTGCCAGCAAATAACCTATCGAATAGAGCCAATCCCCCAGCATGGGTATCACTGCCCATGCATAGGTAACTACATCAAAACCCCATTCATGATTTATCGCCATCTGGCCGGGGACGAAAAGATGCATCATTAAAGCATCATGTCCTACCTCAGGCATCAGGGAGACCAAAAAATGAAGAAGCGCAAACACCACGATCGCCAAGTCCAAAAATCTATACTTTGGCGAGGGGACTAAAAACTTTCCGAGAGACTGGACTGCAGCATAAATCAAACGCCGGCCCAGGATAATAGGGACTACCAGTGCTATTCCGTACAGGCCTGGGTAGTTAACCGGAAAATGTGCCAGAAGTCCTGCTCCAGTTCCGTAGAAGCCCACTCCAGTTAAAAAAGAGTTGATTCCTGACAGGTACTCCTTGTCAATCCTGAGAAATGAAAGAATATAATTTCCGACGACAAAACTGGCAAACGCAAATCCTATCGTGACCAGGAGCGGCCAAAGTGTTCCAGTGAAGATTGTAATGGCAACAACAGTAAGAATCCCAACAACCAGACGATTAATATTCGACCATCTTGAAAAAACATCTACTGCAAAAACCACAGCCAGGAGAGACGCTGCGGTTAGAGGGATATTCTCCCAGGAAGGATGATATGACTGTTGTTGATGCATCTGAACAAATCCCCAGATGGTTGTCCCGGCACCCAATATAAAAACAAGACCAAGAGCAATTGACTGGAGGTATGATCTTAAAGAATCTGACACTAACGGGCCTCTCCTTTTGTTGGTGTAATAAACCAATCTTTATTCGGCAGTCTGTTTATTCTGCCACAGCAGGCAGCCAAAATCAGTTTTTTCGGACTGGATTCCAGTACAATTCTCCTGCTGGATCTATCGATCCTTTCAAATATGGCTGCCAGAGTAAAAGGAACCATTACCTCCCGGAAGCTTCGAAACTGGAAAATGAAAATGCGACCGGACCTGTGAGGTCTGCCGCGAGACCTGCCCCGGAAAAACCCGACTACACTACATTTTTCGCATCGAAATTGTAAATGATGAATTAATGCCTTCCATGCGGATTCCAAACTTCGGAAATGATTCCCTGTGAATAGTTATTTCTTTAAATCCGGCATTCTGGATATTGGCAAGCAGTGAATCCATCGAAAAAAGGCGTGTCTCCAGGGTTGAACCCTTCCCCCCATGGAAAACAAGATTGTCAAAAACCTGTTGCCGCCCATCACGGGTCATGTTTACCAGGATTCTCCTATCACCCCTGCCCTTTATCCTGTAATGATTGAGATCCGGAAAGTGTTCAACAGTCCGCCCCTCATTTCTGTAAGGAACGGTTAATATGCAGAGGCCATTCGGTTTCAGCATTTTAAACAGGTTCACAAAGGCTGTTTCAACCGGAGGAGGAACATGTTCAAGAACCTCGCTCGTTATCACAAAGTCCGCGATTCCCTGCATATCATCGCTGAGGTTGACTATGTCCAGCTTGGGGCGCTTATGGTAAAAGGTGTTGGTGTAGGAAAATATTTTTGCCAGGGGTTTGGCATACACGACTGAATCGCTTATGCCGATTCCCACCAAGCCCCTTGATTGAGGCATGTCCGGGATCGGGACTATCTCACCAAATAACTCTTTCGATAAAACCGCGATTATGGACCTGAACCTGAGGTTGGATCCGCAAAAATAGCAGGAAAGAGCTTCCCTGTCAGTGATTGCGGAAACAGGTGAAACAGGGAATTTACCGCATATATTGCAGCGAAAACCAAAAAGATCTGTACGCGAATAACGCCTCGCCAACAAAAACTGGAGACGCTTTATCCGATACTTAATCTTAATCATTTGAATTTATTCTGTTTACCATAGCCGACAATAAGATATTGATACAGCTATTTGCGTTGGCGTTTCTCCAGTTCCCTTACCACCTCCGCCAGGGTTAGATTCTGCTCAACCAGCAGCACCAACAGGTGATAAATCAGGTCCGCGGATTCCGATACCGTGCGTTCCCTGGATTCCAGGGTTGAGACCATGACCTCCACAGCTTCCTCACCTACCTTGCGGATTATTTCCGGAAGCCCTTTCTCAAACAGGGAATTGGTGTATGAACCCTCTGCCGGATGGGCCTTCCTGTCCCTGATAAGCTCTTCCAGGCTGTTTAAAAAATCAAGGTTTTTGCTGCTCTTATCCATGGTATCCAGTCCATAGCCGCTCCCGGGCCGCCAATTTCATTAATTGTCCCCTACATACGCATGGTCACACCATGCTCCCGCAGGTATTCCTTAACTGATCTGATCGTGTATTCCTGGTAGTGAAAAATACTGGCTGCCAGAACCGCGTCGGCATTCCCTTCAGTAAAACCCTTCAGCAGGTGCTCCGGGGACCCCGCACCTCCTGAAGCAATCACGGGAATCCTGACCAGTTCTGATATCCTGTTTAATAATTCCAGGTCATATCCGTCCTTGGTCCCATCACAATCCATGGATGTCAGCAGGATTTCCCCGGCGCCCAGTCTTTCGGCTTCGCAAATCCAGGCAACGGCGTCCTTCCCGGTCGGCCATCTTCCGCCGCCGACATAAACCTCCCAGCTTTCTCCGGCCCTCTTGGCGTCAACCGCCACGACGATACACTGTGAACCGAAAGCCCTGGAGCATTCCCTGATGAGTTGAGGGTTCTTCACAGCGGAACTGTTAATTGAAACCTTGTCAGCCCCGGCCCTTAACAGTTCCTGGACCTGTCCCAGGCTGCTGATGCCTCCACCCACAGTAAATGGTATAAAAATAGTGTCCGCGACTCTTCGGACCCATTCCAGCATGGTCTGCCGATTTTCCACGGTTGCGGTTATGTCCAGAAACACCAGTTCATCAGCACCTTCCCGGTAGTAGCGCCCTCCCAGTTCGGCAGGATCTCCGGCGTCCCGGAGGTCTACAAAATTGATGCCCTTAACTACCCGTCCGTCAGCCACATCAAGGCAGGGAATTATCCGTTTAGCCAGCATTCAGGAAATCCTCCATGGTGAAACCTCCTTCATAAAGAGCCCTGCCTACTACGGCTCCTTTGACACCGTTTTCATCCAGAACCCGTATATGCTGCGGTGAGCAGACTCCACCAGCGGCGATCAGAAAAACATCGTCAGGAAGAAGCGACAAGAGCAGCTCCATGGTTTTAAGGTTAGGCTGCTCCATTGTTCCGTCCTTGTCGATGTCCGTGCATATCACCTGGCGTATTCCCCATTCGCTGATCCGGTCCACTATTGATTCCAGGGGCTCTTCACTCTGATCCATCCAGCCTGCGGTCCTCATTTTTCCATTCCTGATATCCAGGCTGACAATAAAGCGTTCGGCGCCACATGCCTTAATCCATTCTTCAACCCTGGCCGGAGTGTCGGCAACCGCGGTACTAATGATCAGGTAATCCACTCCGCATTCAAGCAGCTGCTCTACGTCTTCACAGCTGCGGATACCTCCACCAACCTGCATGGGAAGCCCGCAGGCCTTGCGGATACTGGACACGGTTGTCCGCTGCCTGCCCTTTCCATCCCTGGCTCCTTCCAGGTCAATCACATGGATCCTTTCAAATCCTGCTTCCTGGTATTTCCGGGCCTGCTCGACCGGGTCTATTTCATACCTGGTCTCAGCCCCATAGTCACCCTTGAGCAGCCGCACGCAGGCTCCTCCAATTACATCTATTGCCGGAATTACTAACATAAATCGGGTTACCTCTATAAATTCACAAAATTGTTCAGAAGTCTCAGCCCTGTTTCTCCAGATCGTTCCGGGTGAAACTGAAAGCCGAAATAATTGCCTTTCCTGACAGCAGAGGAAAAAACTCCGTCATACTCTGTAGCCGCAAGTGTCACACCACTCGAAACCGGGGCAAAATAACTGTGCACAAAATAGTAAAAACCATTATCCGGAATGTCTTTAAGCAAGTTATCTTTTAAGCTGGAACAGGCCTCCGGATCCCATTCAACCTGGTTCCATCCCATATGCGGAACCTTTACATCCCTGGAGTCGAAAAGCTTCACAGTACCCGGCAAAACTCCCAGGCATTCTACATTGTCTTCTTCTGACGTTTCAAAAAGAAGCTGCAGTCCCAGGCAGATTCCCAGGAAAGGAACCCTTAAACCCCTTAAAACCTGGCACAGCCCCTTTTCCTCCAAAGAATCCATTGCAGCCCTGGCCGATCCGACACCAGGAAGGATTACCTTATCCGCGGTATGGATTATCTCAGGATCAGAGGTGAAAACATGGTTCACCCCCAGGTGTTTCAGTGCCAGGCCCACGTTATACAAATTACCGGCTTTGTAATCAATTACTGCTATCATAATTCCCTTCTACAGGATTCCTTTGGTTGAAGGGATTCTTCCAGGATCAGCGCCTCCACCCCGGTTGGTACTCACCGCAAGCCGCAGGGCCCGCCCGAAAGCCTTGAACATTGCCTCCACCTTGTGGTGTTCATTTTCACCCTGGTTCATGAATTTGAAGTGCAGCGTCAGGCGCGCTTCACACGCCAGTGAGTAGAAAAAGTGGTTGACCATATCGCTTGGCATCTCTCCCAGGCTGTCGCGGACAGGTTTGTAATCAGAGACGTAATAAATCCTTCCGCTTAAATCCAGGGCCGCAATTGCCATGGTTTCATCCATCGGAAGCAGAAAATATCCGTACCTCTCAATCCCCCTCTTATCTCCCAGTGCTTCCGCGAGAGCCTGTCCCAGCACAATTCCCACATCCTCTATGGTGTGGTGGGCATCTACTTTCAGATCTCCTTCAGCCTTCAACCGCAAGTCAATCCCTGAATGCCAGGCCAGCAGGATAAGCATGTGGTCCAGAAATCCCACTCCGGTGCTGATATCAGATTCGCCGCTTCCATCCAGGTTGAGTTCCAGGGAAATCCTGGTTTCTCCGGTTTCCCTGGTTATCTTGGCAGTTCTTTTAGCGTTATCTTTACTCATTGAGACTTCTCCTTACCTCTTTTAAAAACAGGTCATTCTCTTCCGGAGTGCCGACAGATACCCGCAAACAGTTTTTCAGGCCGTACTGGGTACCGCGGTCACGGATGACGATTCTTTTATTAAAAAGCTTTTCATACAGAGGGAGAGCTTCCGTATAGCGGAACAGGACAAAATTCGCCTGGGAATCAGACACAATCTCAATCCCGGCCATACTCGAGAGCTCTGATTCTATCCGTTTCCGTTCACTGATAATCAGGTCTATTTCTTCTACCGCTTCCTGAATTCTTTCCAGCTCCATGATGCCGGTTTCCTGGGTCATGGCGTTCAGGTTATAAGGCAGTTTGACCTTCATGAACAGCTGAACCAAGGCAGGATCGGCTAAAACATAACCCAGCCTGATTCCAGCTGAACCAAAAGCCTTGGACATGGTCCGGGTGACGACCAGGTTTGGGTATTTGTTAATCAGTGACGAAATTGAGGGTTTGCCGGAGAACTCTACATAGGCCTCATCAACCAGGACAATGCCATTCCACTGCTCCAGTACCCTGGTGATTTCACCGGTATCCATCAGGTTTCCCGTGGGATTATTAGGTGAGCAGAGAAATAACACTTTTATTTCGTCTCCCGCATTATCCAGAAAATGTTCGGCCTTAAAAGCAAATTCCCGGTCCAGATGGAACCTCTTTACCGGGATCCCGAAAATTTCAGCCAGGACTTCGTACATTCCATACGTAGGTTCAAATATGGCAATGGAGTCCTTGCCGGGAGTACAGAAAACCTTGAAGATCCAATCGAAAACCTCATCAGAACCGCTTCCCGCCAAGATGGAGGAAGCAGGAACCGCCGTGAAACGGCTCAAAGCGTTTCGCAGCCTGTCCTGGTGAGGGTCGGGGTACCGATTAACCAGGGCTCCACCCTGCCAACGAGGGAACGGATTCTCATTGGCATCCAGGAGGACCCCCTCTTTAACCGTATCCCTGGCACATGTATAACCCTTCAGTTTCAGTATTTCAGGGCGCACCAGCTTGAACACTTCATCAATAGTGAGCATTACTTTTTTCCCTCCCTGATCAGGTTTATCCTGGTTGTTACCGCATTAGCATGGCCTTCCAGATCTTCCTCCCGGGCCAGGAGCCTGAGGGGATCGGAAAGATCCGACAAACCCTGTTCTGAAATCTCCTGGAATGTCAGCTTCTTGACATAACTATCCAGGGATACCCCGGAAAAGGCACGGGCTGCTCCCGATGTTGGAAGGGTGTGATTCGTTCCGGAGACATAATCCCCGGCTACTTCAGGGGTCCACTTGCCTACAAATACAGAACCGGCGCTCCTTACCTGGCTTGAACTTTCCCTGGCATTCTCAAAAAGGAGAATCAAGTGTTCAGGGGCATACTCATTGCTGAAGCTTATGGCTTCCTCTAGGATTTCAGTTATCAGGATAAAACTCCGGGAAAGAGCAGCTTCCGCAATTTCCTTACGGGGAAGAAGGGCAATCTGGTCCAGCAGGGCCTGCTGGACTAATTCCACAAGCTCCCTGGAAGTGGTTACCAGTACTACCTGGCTGTCCCGGTCATGTTCAGCCTGAGAAAGAAGATCACTGGCTACTACCTGAGGGTCAGCTGTTTGGTCGGCAATTACCAGGACTTCGCTGGGTCCGGCCACCATGTCAATGGCTGTTCCCTGGAGCGTAGCCACCAGCTTGGCCATCTGCACAATCCTGTTTCCGGGCCCAAGTATCTTATCAACCCTGGGGACAGTCTCAGTTCCCAGCGACAAAGCAGCAACAGCCTGGGCTCCTCCAATTTTGAAAACCTGGCGTACCCCGGCAATCCTGGCTGCTGCCAGTATCGCCGGCGAAACAGTACCGTCCTTAAGAGGGGGAACGGTCAACGCCACTTTACTGCATCCGGCGAGCATTGCCGGAATGCCCAGCATCAGAACAGTTGAAGGCAAAACAGCCGTCCCTCCTGGAACATATAACCCAACTGACTGGATAGCCCGGGACGCTCTCCAACAGGTTACCCCATCCTGCACTTCAACCGGATTAGTCGCCATCTGCTGGGAAGAATGGAATTTCCTGATGTTCCGGGCAGCAAGCTCCAGGGCGGAGTTAAGCTCCTTCGGAACCTTTGCAGCCGCGGCACTGAACTCTTCAGCGCCAACCCGGCAATCTGGCAAATCCACCTGATCATATTTGAGGGTATATTCAGCCACAGCCTGATCTCCCCTGGCCCTGACTTCCTCAAAAACATCCCTGCAGAAATCAAAAAGCTCAGGATCATAAACCGGGTTTCTCGTGCACAGGGAACTCACATCCCTGCCTGACAAATCTTTCAAATCATATACTTTAATTAACATCAAAGCACCAACTTCTCTATGGGGACAACCAGAATATCCGTTGCCCCGTGAACTTTTAACTGTTCAGCCACATCCCAGAATTCATCCTCCGGAACTGCTGTATGAATCGCAATCAGCCCTTTCTCCGCCAAAGGCAGCACCGTGGGGCTTTTCATGCCGGGAAGAATCTCTTTTATCCGATCCAGCGATTCCTCTGGAGCGTTCATCATTACATACTTCGTTTTCCTGGCCCGGAGATAACTCTGGATCCTGAATCTCAACCTTTCAATCAGGTCTCTTTTCCATGATTCAGCCAGTGTATCAGGATTGGCAACAAGGATTGCTTCAGACTTCATGACTGTTTCAATGGGGATCAGCTCATGCAGCCTTAAAGTGCTGCCGGTTGAAACAAGGTCGCAAATCGCGTCGGCCACATCCATGGTGGGAGTAATTTCAACCGATCCATGTATTTCCACAATACTTACACCAGGGACCTCCCTGCTTTTCAGATATCTTGATAATATGTTGGGGTATGAGGTGGCGATTCTTTTTCCAGCTAACTGTTCAACCGTTTTCAGATCAGATTTCCTCGGTACCGCAATAGTTAATTCACACCGTCCAAATCCAAAAAACTCCAGGTACGAAACCTTAGCCCCGGTCTCCTCCACGACATTCTGCCCAACTATTCCTAAATCCGCATTTCCTTCCTGTACATATTCCGGGATATCGTCATCTCGCAAAAAAATAATATCAAGGGGGAATTTCCGACACCTGGCAAAGAGCCGGCCCTGATGTATTTCGAAATCAACCCCCGAGGACTTCAGGACTTCAAGCGATAGATCGGACAAACGCCCTTTCTTCTGGACTGCTATCTTAATATTTTTCCCGTTCAGTTTCATATTTATTCCAGGCATCCGGATTCCGGCCTGCCGTTTATTGCTGTTTATTCAGCTTTGGTTATTATTTCGCGCCTCTTAAGCATGGTTTGGTAGCCCCCTTCCCCGTGTTTGCGCCAGTGCGCAATCCGGGTTACAGTAGTGGTACTGGCCCCGGTCACCTCGCTTATCCTGCGGTAGGAAAGTCCCTTCCCCAACAATCCGGCTACTTCAAGTCTCTCTGCCATGGCTTCCAGTTCTCCGGGAGTGCACAGGTCCCTGAAAAAGCGGGCGGCCTCCTCCCTGTCCCGAAGAAGAGAAATCATTTCAAAAAGATCCCACAAGCGCCGGTTCTCTTTTAATGTCTGTTCCATCGTTTTAACACATTAACACAAAAATCTTAAAAACGCAAACTTGAAGTTTTCAAATCTGTCTCAAAACTACTCGTGATTTGATGATATTGAGCTGGACAAGAGATGAACCCGGTGGACCTGGTGGACAGAGTGGATCCAGTGGACGCAAGGGATGCAACAAACCCGGTGGAAAAACGGTTTCGGGGAGGCATACAGATCATCCAATCTTTACAAATCTTAACGAAACCTATCCCGTAAACGACGTTATAGTAAGCAGTTGATATGACGCAACCTGGAATCAAGTCAATTAACCTGTGATCACAGATTCAGGAACAGAGGATGAACCAGGGTAAATGGATAACTAGTTTTTACTGAGTTTTATAAAAGGAGAATCTCAATGAAAAAGTACACATCAGTTTTAATAACAATTGTTTTAGTACTCTCTTTTGTATCAATAATGGCAATCGCCCAGCCCTTTGGTGGCCCAATGCAGGGTGGGGGCAGAAATTTCAGAGGCCCGGGCCGTGGCGCGATGCTGGGAAATGAAATGTATCCTGGCGGATTCGGCATGAGGGGCTTGGTGAACCTGGATCTCACTGATGAGCAGAGAGAGCAGATTAGGCAGATCATGGATGAAAACCGTGAAGCCATGATGGCTGATTGTGATGCCACCAATGAAGAGATGACCGCCATCAAAGATCAACTGGATGCTCTAATGGATGCCCCGGTTTTTGACGAAGCCGCCGCGCAGCAGCTTCTAAGCAAAAAATTCAACTTGAATACTGAGAAACAGATTCTCAGAATGAAATCCCACCACCGGATATTAAATGAAGTCCTGACCCAGGAACAGAGAGAAATCCTGGCTAACCAGCGGGACAATGCCGCAGCTTTCGGCAGGGGAACCAGAATGGGTGCCCGTATGGGCAACCAGGGGAGAATGCCTCGTGGATGCTCTCGGTTCTAATCACCGCAGATTATAGAATGAAACGCTGTTAAACGATTAACCAAAAAAAACAAAACTGAAAACATGAAGAAAAGGGCGGCTGTTTCGGCCGCCCTTTTCTTCATGTACATTAAAAATATTTATTTAGATCAGGGGTCCGGACCACTCCTCAGGACTACTCCATTCTTACTGGCTAATTTTCTTCTGGACCAACAAACTCTCCAGTCAGCCTGCTTACTTACCCGCCCCGGGAGGCCAGAGGTCCAGCCTTGCCAGGCAGTCCCTGACTTCAGGAACCCCTTTTGCCACGCAAGCCTGTATCCCGGCATTTCTGGCAGCATCAACACACTCGGGATTGTCATCAAAAAACAGGATTCCGGAAGGATCAATTCCGAGATCTTCGACCACGTATTCATATATCTCCGGATCAGGTTTGATCATACCGATTTCATGAGACAGGTAACATTTGTCAAAAAAATGGGCAACCCCGAAATCCTGTTTCAGGCGGTTCCAGTGGACTACCTCATTATTGCTGAGGCAGGCAACTTTGTAGTGGGCCCTGAGATCTGTCAGCAACTCCGTGGCACCCGCCATTGGGCCCTTGTCCCAGGTCAGGAATGCTTCCATGAACTTATCGTCATCAACCGAAAAGTCCAGTTCGCTGAGCATGCCTTTTATGAATTCAGAAACACTGCACCTGCCGCGTTCGAATTCCCTGACCCATTCTGAGTTCAGCCAGAAAAGCCGCGACTCCTCCAAGGTCATTGTCCCATCTGAAAAATCCCTGAGACCTTCAACACCTTTCCAGGTTACAAGTACTCCTCCCAGGTCAAACAGCAGAATCTTTATATCATCCCTCAAAATTGCTCCATCTCCTTGACTATATTGGCATACCGGGAGAAAAACAGTCTCCCGCCGACAGAAATATGGAGTACTTCCGTACTGGCGATACAACAAATGACTTGAAGATATGAAAAGGCATACAAGGCAGTATTAACCTTTCCGCTCCAAAGCAGGTTCTGAATTCCCTATAAACCTGCCTTGCAGCAGACCTGGAATGGTTAGTTGCCGGGTTTCCTGGGAACGGCAGAACTCCTGAAAGGAGGCCTCTTGTAAAGCTTAAGCTTAAGGCTATTCTTGTCAGGCAGAAAAATCATGTTTTTTTCCTGCCCCTCTATCTTCATCCTGACGGCAGCCGGCCTGACTGGAGCTCCATCTATCTCGGTGCTCCACCGCATGTTTCCGGCATGGGTGATGGTAACCTTGGTCCCGGCCTCAACCTCAACCTGGGCCAGTTCCTTTAATTTGAGGGGGTCTTCAATCGAGGTTTCAAACTGGCTGAACTCTTCTTTCACTCCAGGGGAATCAACCGCACTCAGGCCCAGCTGGGCAGAGTAATCAGGCAGCCAGCCACTGCCGGTGAAAGCCCAGGCGCTGGAAGTCAATACTGTCAAAACAAGAAGCTCACTAAAAACAATCCGTGCCAACTTCATTCGTTTTCCCTTCGGTCTTACGCTGGAAATATGTTGCAGAAAACAACTCCGAACAAAATATCACCCGCTTGAAAAATTATACCAAAATCACAATCCCAATTTACGGATCTTTTTTCTTTTCCCTTTTTCGAACCATGGATGAGAATTCGTTTGCAGAGGAAAGGCAGTACATTGATACCTTTTTTGACTCTTGCGGCCCAAAGCGACCCCCATATTGTGAACGAGAAACACAACTGTAACTAGCCAGACTAAAACTCATCAGATAACCACTTATCAACAATTATTTCAGGAGCATGGCTTCTATATAGACACGATCATTATTTTCCTTGCGCTTGGAATATATAAGGAATAACCTTATGGGATGAGGAATTAGCTAAAATTCTTACACTACAGTGGCTTAAATTAGTATTAATACAAGTCTGATTTATTAATTGTCTAATACGGAAAGGTGAGTAAGTAAGTATGCGTAGCAAAGCCTGTGTAAATATCATCAATCCTCCCCTTAAAACTATCTTTGGACGAGAATTACTGCTCATTTTGTTCATTCTTACCGCAACAGTTCCTTCTGCATTAGCCCAGACATGTACAGGCATCCCCGAGGAGGAATGCCAGGCATTGTATGCACTGTATAACGATACGAATGGTGACCAGTGGATAGACAACACTAACTGGCTGTCAGATGAACCAGTCAGTACCTGGTATGGAATTACAGTGAGCGGCGGAAATGTCGTAAATATTCAATCCGTATTTAATGGTCTGGCTGGCTCGATTCCTCCAGAACTGGGCAACCTGACCAGTCTTGAGGAATTAAACCTCCAAAGCAGAGGTTTAACCGGCTCAATCCCCCCGGAATTGGGCAACCTGACCCATCTTCAGTCTTTAGACATCACTTCCGACCGTACTTTATCTGGCGGAATCCCCCCGGAATTGGGCAGCCTGACCAACCTCCATCATTTAAATCTCGACTACAACAACTTAACCGGCTTAATTCCCCCGGAACTGGGCAACCTGACCAGTCTTACGTATTTACGTCTTGCCAGAAATAAATTAACTGGTGCAATCCCGCCGGAACTGGGCAACCTGACCAGTCTTATTTTTTTGTACCTCTATGACAACAATTTAACCGGCTCTATCCCGCCGGCACTGGGCAACTTAACCAGTCTTCAGTCTCTCAATCTCCAATACAACAATTTGACTGGTTCTATCCCCCAGGAACTGGGTAATCTACCCAGTTGGGGGGCAATAGACCTTCGCGTCAACAAACTCTCCGGTGATCTTCCGGCCTTTCTGGCCACACCCCCAGAACAGGTGGATCTGAAATGGAACTGCCTTTATGCTTCCGATCCCGCAGTGCTGGCAGCCATGGAAGATAAACATTCCAACATGTTCATGTCCACCCAGACTGTTCCTCCTGACAATGTTACGGCTGAAACTATTGAATCAGGAGGAACCAGTGAAAACCGGATACGAGTTTCCTGGAACCCAATTTCCTTCGTTAATTACGACGGGGGATATAAGGTGTTTTACAAAAAAGGAGATAATCCTGATTATTATTATTTCGGGATGACAACAGACAAGGAAGCCTCATCGCTGGTGGTTTCCAACCTGGAGCCAGACGTTGAATACACCTTCCGTGTTAATACAGTCACCTGGAAGCATTCTTATTCCAAAAATGATTTGGAGAGCCTGGACAGCAATACTACCTCAGCTGTCTCCGGGACCCTTTCCCGGGCATTTATTCCTGCCTGGAAACAGTCTCCGGGGTATTTTACCGGGGTTGTAGTTTCCAATTTCGGAGACACTGACTTTGATCTGACTCTTTCCGCCTATGGCCAGGAAGGAGACCTGGAGTTACTAAATCACAATCCCAGGGCAGAGAAGGTCGCAGCCGGGAAACAAATGAGCCGGCTGGGCTCTGAATTCCTGGGAGCCAATGGTCACGACGCCATTTCCTGGATTGAACTGGATGCTGATAACAGTAATAGAATGGGAAGCATCTTCCTCTTTGGAGTCAGTGATACCCAGATGCTGGATGGAGCTGAAGCCCAGTCCTCATACGCGAAAAAACTTTACTTCACAAGGCCTCTGGATGAAGGATTTTTCCAGGGTTGGCAGCCTGAATTCCAGATGTGTATTGTTAATCCAACGGATGAACAGGTTACAGTCACCTGCACGCTGAAGGGATCCAATGGAGAATCAGGGAAGACCCACATAATTCCTTCCAAGGGATTTATCGTGGGAAACGCGGAGGATCTAATTGCTAATAACCATGGAATCATCAATGGATACATGGAAATCATAGTTACAGAAGGAGAAGGAGTAGTGGGCTTTTCAAGGATTGAGTTCCCTGGTGTCCGCACTGCTTTAGGGATGAATGCTGTTGAATACTCTCAAAGTAAAAAAATGTATAGTGCCCAGCTGGCTCATGGCTGCAATATAGTGACCAACCTTCGGTTGGTAAATACTTCGGGATCAACCCGAAACGTTACATTAACGGTTATTGGAGACAACGGAATTCCCCTGTCTGACCCGGTTCATGTGGGAATACTCAGCCAGCGAATATACAGCGCTGACCTTGGAACCCTCTTTGGACTGGAAGGTGAAGGCACCATCACAACCGGATCCCTGGTTGTAGAATCCGATGGCAGCGGTGTAATTGGAGACATCATTTTCGCCGATGGGGATACCCTGGAATATGCCATGGCCTTGTCCCTGCAGGATAACCTCTTCCAGGAAGCGGTATTCAACCATATATCCAATCTGCCTACAGTATTCACTGGATTTGCTTTTTACAATCCCGGAAATGAAACCGCGACAGTGCTGATTGAGGCATTCGGGGTTGATGAGGGGAAAGTAGCGGAAAAGACCCTGATACTTGGTCCAGGAGAAAGGATTGCCAGGACCCTGACTGATCCTGACGTCTGGCCAGCATTTCCGATCCAGTCAGGCGGATTCATCAGAATACAAAGTGACCAGCCAATCGCGGGCCAGCAGCTTTTTGGAGACAAGGACCTGCGCTACATGGCCGCTATTCCTCCTACAACAAGGGTAGAGGAGATGTTTGATTAGAAAGACATAATTCCAGATTCAAGATAAAAAAGTTCGCAGAATTAACTGTCAAATCGGGTTTTCATGACTGAATTCAGTACCAATTCATCAGGCTGCTTTTCAGGCATTGCTGCGCCTCAATGAATACCCTGCCGCAGCACCGGCAGCCAGGAATAAAATAACTTCAATAACAGAATAGATATCAATCCCGCCGATCCCGGTAAAACCCAGGCTTGTTATTACCGGGACTGTGCTCACCAGGATTCCATTGACGATGCTTTTGTCCCCGGTACCTTTGGCCACAGCCCAGGCCCGCCAGAAAATCAAAACGCAGAACAGCCCGGCATAAAAACCCATCAGGAGTGTGCTGCTGCTGTACAGTTCCGAAATAGCTGAACTGATCTGGCTGCTGACAACCTCGGGATTTCTGGTTTTAGGCCCCAGCTCAAAACCCAATTTCATGCTTACTATCAAGCCGGGAATCATAAAGATGATAAATCCCAAAATCCAAACCAGAAAACTGTTCAGTAACGATTTCAGCCAAAGGATTCTGCCTTCAATCATATTATTGGAAACCATCACACTTTCCCCCTTTTTCTCCCTCGTTCAAAAAAACAAATCCATGCCGTGAAACACAAAAGGGCGAATACAAGATTCGCCCCTACAAATATCCACCACTGGATGTCATGAACCCTTATTCACTTTCAATGGCCAGCCGTCAGCAAACCTATCATTCGCCTTTTTGTCCGAACTTCTCCTGGACAGCCTTTCCGAAACGTTTTGCGGCATCGTTGAGATCGGAGAGAATCTCCTCCATCGGCTTTCCGGTCGCGTTACGGGCGGCAGATATCATGGTGTCGCACTCATTCCTATCCATGAATATCGAGGCTTCCAACAGCCTTTCCTGGTCTTCCTCGGGAATGACAAGAAATCCATGTTTGTCGGCGTGAATCAGGTCACCATGGTTGACCTTCCGGCCAAAAACCTCAACTTCACAGCCCCAGCGAACCGGCCATGAGTGGGCATGGCCAACGCAGAGCCTGCGGGCCAACGCCTTAAACCCAGCACTGGTCATCTCGTTTACATCACGAATTGCTCCATCTGTAATGGTGCCCACGCAGCCCAGTGCCCACGCAAGGCTGGCCCCTACTTCTCCCCAGTAAGACCCCAGGGTCCCGGGCTTATCCAGGTCCTGGACAACCACGATCTTGGGTCCAGGAATTGAAGAGATGTATTCACGGCACAACTCCGGGGCTGAGGCATTTTCCCTGTGCCGTGGATTACCCGGTTCACAGACAATGGTAACGGCATAACCTATCATCGGCCCCATCTGGGGCATATAGTCATTGGTTTCTTCGAGGTTGAAGCAATCGTGAGCTGGATCGCGACCGGTTATCTGTTCCCAGCCGTTGTAGATAGTAGGAGTATTCCAACGTGTCAGCTGCAAAAGCTCCGAATTGGAAAGCCTGCGTTTTAACACTTATTTTCTCCCCGGCATGGTTCCATTAATAAAGTCCCAATATGAAGAAACTGGGATTCATCCCCTGGTTCCGTTTATTTGCCGCAACAGTGTTTATACTTCCTGCCTGATCCGCAAGGACACAGATCATTCCTCCCAACCTTTGGGACCTGCCTTACTTGCTGTTGAACCGGGCCGGCCGCCTGCTCCCTCTGCTGGGGAACTCCCGGGGACGAATAAGCGGAAACCGTGGCAGTCTCCCCCTCTCCTCCGGAATAATTATAGGCCCGCCGGGCTTGCTGAGCCCTGGGGGAAAGTACTGAATCCTGCTCCTTTTCAGCAGGCTGCAGCAGGAATAACATTTTAACAACCTGGTCCCTCATCCTGATCCGAAGGTCTCCGAACAGTTCAAAGGATTCCCGCTTGTACTCCATCTTCGGATCACGCTGTCCATATCCGCGCAGGCCGATACCCTCTTTCAAATGGTCCAGGGCTAACAGGTGGTCCTTCCACTGCTGGTCTATGATCTGCAAGATGATCATTCGCTCAAACCAGCGCATGAAACCCTCTTTAAACTCCAGCTCCTTTTCGTCATACCTCTCTTTGACCAGCTCCAGGAGACTTTGTTCCATTTCAGCCCGGGCAAGCTCCCGGAGGGGAACTGTTTTGCCTGAGTCCTTGAAACCTTCCGGCACTTCAACTTCCTGGGGGAGCCCCATGCCGAAGAATTCCCTGAACGCAATCTCCAGGTCTTCAAAACTCCATACCTTGGGATCCACATCTTCGCTGGCATGAGTGTCCAGAAACTCATAGAGTATTTCCTCAGCCATTGACAGGACGTACTCTTTCTGGTCCATTCCCTCTAACAAATCTCTTCGGAAACGATATATCTCTTCCCTTTGCTTGTTCATGACATCGTCATATTCAAGCAGGTGCTTGCGGATATCGAAGTTGCGCGCTTCCACTTGGCTTTGAGCCCGCTCAATCTGTTTGGAAATCAGCCTGGATTCGATAGGCACACCTTCTTCCATCCCCAGCCTCTGCATGATTCCGGCAATATTTTCTGAGCCAAAGATCCTTAACAGGTCATCTTCCAGGGAAAGATAAAAGCGGCTGGATCCGGGATCCCCCTGGCGTCCCGCCCTTCCCCTCAACTGGTTATCAATACGCCTTGCTTCGTGTCGCTCCGTGCCGATTATGTGGAGTCCACCCAGCTCAATAACTGCGTCATGCTGTTTTTTCCAGGTCTCATATTCAGCCCGGCGCTCTTCATCCGTGGATTCCGGCTTTTCAACTCCCTCTTCCGGAGTTTCCAGGTTATCCAGTCCTTCATTGTCAAAAACCTTCAGCTTATTAAGGTCGCATCCCGGTTTTCCACCCAGGATAATGTCCGTTCCACGGCCGGCCATGTTGGTGGCGATAGTCACGGCTCCCAGGCGGCCGGAATTCTCAATTATCTGGGCTTCCTTCTCGTGATACTTGGCATTCAATACAAAATGCTTGGTACCCCTTCTTTTCAGGAGAGCTGAGAGCCTTTCTGACTTTTCAATGGATGTTGTTCCGACCAGGACTGGTTGCCCCCTCTTGCTGAGCTCCTTGATTTCATCAGCAACCGCGTCAAATTTTTCCCGTTGAGTCCGGAAAATGACGTCCGGAAACTCCTTGCGAATCAAAGGCTGGTTGGTAGGAATAACAACTGTTGACAGTTCATAAGTCCCTTCAAACTCCGCGGCTTCGGTCTCGGCTGTACCGGTCATCCCGGAAAGCTTATCGTACATCCTGAAATAATTCTGGAAGGTAATGGTCGCCAGGGTCTGATTCTCCCTTTCGATTTTGACCCCTTCCTTGGCCTCAAGCGCCTGGTGCAGGCCATCGGAATAACGGCGTCCGGGCATCATTCTGCCCGTGAACTCATCAACAATTATTACCTCCCCTTCCCTCACCACGTAATCCTTGTCACGGGTGAAGAGAGCATGGGCTTTCAGGGCTTGCTGAATATGATGGACCAGCTCCATATTTCGTGGATCGTAAAGGTTGTCGATGCCCAGGGCTTTTTCGGATTTCTCTATCCCGGTCTCCTGGAGGACAACAGTGCGCATCTTTTCATCAACTTTGAAATCCTCTTCCCTCACCAGCTTTGGGATCAACCGGTCAATCCTGTAATACTTGTCAGTAGATTCTTCAGAGGGGCCGCTGATGATCAGAGGTGTCCTTGCTTCGTCTATCAGGATGGAGTCAACCTCATCAACGATGGCATAGGGGTGCCCCCGCTGGACACAGTCTTCCAGGGCGTACTTCATGTTATCCCTGAGGTAATCAAACCCGAACTCATTATTGGTCCCGTAGGTTATGTCAGATCCATATGCCAGCTTCCTGCCTGATTCAGGCATATCGTGCTGGATGGAACCAACCGTCATTCCCAGGAAATTGTATACCGGAGACATCCATTCAGCATCGCGGCGTGCCAGGTAGTCATTAACCGTGACAATATGCACACCTTTCCCCGGTATCGCATTGAGGCAGGCTGCAAGGGTTGCAACCAGGGTTTTACCTTCACCGGTTTTCATTTCCGCGATCTTGCCCTCATGCAGCACCTTGCCGCCTATGAGCTGCACATCATAATGCCTCATGCCCAGGGTTCTTTTGGATGCTTCCCGGACAACGGCAAAAACTTCAGGCATAAGATCATCCAGGCTCTCCCCGGCTTCGTGCCGCGTCCTGAATTCAGAAGTTTTTTCCTTAAGTTGCTCATCTGAAAGAGAGGAGATAACCGGTTCCAGGGCATTAACTTTCTCTATCACCGGTACCGTTTTCTTGAGATACCGTTCATTCTGGGAACCAATTACCTTAGCGAGTATTGAATTAAACATGATTGGATATTCTACATTATAAGGTTAGAAGTTCGAAGTAAGATCAAAATTGTCAGGCTCAAACAGCAAATGAGGCGGCCGCAGGATGCCGCTCCCATCATCTGAAGGTTTTTCCTGCATGATCTGGTTCCGATCTTAACCAGGGCTGTCCGCTTGGATAGATGAAGCGGAAAACTCTTCAACTTCCGTCTGGTTTTAACTTCCGGTAAACGACTTGATGAGATTGGGTTCGTATCAGCTTTCAATCCGATAGTTGGGAGCCTCCTTGGTTACCATCACATCATGGACGTGTGACTCCCTCACGCCCTTATCTGAAATCTTGATAAAAACAGCTTTCTCCTGGAGTTCCTCAATCGTAGAGGCCCCGCAGTACCCCATTCCGGCCTGTAGACCTCCCATCAGGACTGAAATAAACGGCTCAAGACCACCCTTGTAGGGAACTCTCCCTTCAATTCCTTCAGGAGCTACTTTCTTAAGTCCGGGTTTCTGCTCATGGCCATATCTGTCAGTTCCATACCCGACCGCCATTGCGCCCAGGGATCCCATTCCCCTGTAAGACTTGTAGCTGCGGTTCTGATAAAAAATCAGTTCTCCCGGAGACTCATCCGTACCAGCAAAAAGATTCCCGATCATTACTGAATCAGCGCCGGCAGCCAAAGCCTTCACAATATCTCCGGAATACTTGATTCCGCCGTCAGCAATTACCGGAAGCCCCAGGACCGATGCGGCTTCCACCGTGTCTGTAATAGCGGTGAACTGGGGAACGCCGGCTCCTGTTACAATCCTGGTTGTACAGATGCTTCCAGGCCCCATTCCTACCTTGACGGCATCAGCCCCGGCATCAAACAGCTCCCGGGCCGCTTCGCCGCAGGCTATGTTTCCGGCAATCACATCCGCCCTTTTCAGGTTGGCTTTGATCTGCCTGACAGCATCCATAACCCTTCCGGTATATCCATGAGCCGTATCAATCGTAATGACGTCAACTCCCGCTCTCTCCAGTTCAATCGCCCTTTCCAGGTAGTCGCCGGAAACACCAACCGCGGCCCCAACCCGCAGTCGGCCCTTTTCATCCTTGTTGGCGTCCGGATAAGCAATTGATTTCATCATATCCTTGTAGGTGATCAAACCACGCAGATAATAATCCTCGTTGACCACCAGCAGCTTTTCAATCCTGTTTTCATGGAGTTTCCGCTTTGCTTCTTCCAGGGAAATCCCTTCATGGACGGTTACCAGCTTGTCCTTGGTCATCAGCTCAGCAGCCTGCATTTCCAGGTTATCTGCGAAACGCAGGTCCCTGTTGGTCAATATTCCCCGCAGCTTTCCGTCCGCATCCGTCACAGGCACTCCAGAAATCTGGTATTTATCCATGCAGGAAAGAACTTCCTTCAGCGGCGTATCAGGCCTGACTGTAACAGGCTCCGGAATCATTCCCGATTCAGAACGCTTCACGCGGTCCACCTCAGATACCTGCACCTCAATCGTCAGGTTCCGGTGAATGATCCCTATGCCTCCAAGGCGGGCCATGGTGATAGCAGTGCGGGATTCCGTAACAGTATCCATTGCGGCAGAGGAGATCGGAATGTTCAAGGAAAGGTTCCGGGTAAGCCTGGTGCCCAGCCTGGCTTCAGCTGGCGCTATGTCAGATCTGACCGGTTTCAATAGAACATCATCAAAGGTTAAAGCTTCTTTAAGTTCCATCTACGGATTATATCAGGTTGCTGCCATGGGAGGAATTTAAAACGAAGCTTTTTCTCTATAAAATTTGATAAATCATGGCACCGTTTCCAGCCCGCTCCGTCTGCCATATCCATTCAACCCACCGCAACAAAACCAGGTTAAAATTCAAAATTAGATGTATAAATTTCAAAAAAAGATATAATTTCACCAAAAAATGATAGATTTATTGCAAAATTTATTAGATAATAAGCTGTATCCATAATTTTCAGACCGGCAATTGTGCTTTATACCAATGGATAAAATGACAGAAGAGTCTTTAAAAAAAATCAGGATGGCGGGCGTTTGCGGCGCTGGGGGGGCCGGGTTTCCGACTTACGCGAAACTGGGTGCCAGGGTTGATACCATTATCCTGAATGCCGCAGAATGTGAACCCCTGCTCCACAAGGACAAGGAAATCCTGCGCCATCACCTGGATACAGTGCTGGAAGGATTCTCCGCCGCGGCCCGGCTGACCGGAGCTTCCCGGGCATGCATAGGCATCAAGGAAAAACACCACAGCCTTATCAATCAGCTCAGGCAGGCTGACCTCCAGGATATTGAAGTGGTTACTGTCAAAGATGTATATCCAGCCGGAGATGAAATAACCCTGGTATACAATGTCACTGGACGCATTGTCCCGCCTGGAGGGATACCGCTGGCCGTAAGTGCTGTGGTCATTAATGTTGAAACTGCGTTTAATGTAGCCCGGGCTTTGGCTGGTTCCCCGGTGACCGAAAAGTTCCTGCCCATCGCCGGAGCTGTCAGGAATCCCTGTACCCTCAGGGTACCTCTCGGTATCAGCTTTGAAGAATGTGTACAGGCTGCCGGAGGACCTGCCACTCCCGCGCCAGCCTACCTGATTGGCGGAGTTATGATGGGAAGAATGGAACAGGATTCCACCGGACGCGTCACCCGGACCACCGGGGGAATAATTGTGCTTCCTGTCGATCACCCGGTAGTGGCAAGGTACAAGAGAACCTGGAAGGAAAAAGCCCGCATCGGGCGCAGCGCCTGCGACCAGTGCGGCTTCTGCACAGAACTCTGTCCCCGTTACCTGCTGGGACACCCGATTGAACCTCATCTGGCCATGCGCAGCCTGGTGTTCAACCAGGTTGGAGACTCCCTGATCAAAGGGAGCAGCTTCTGTTGCGAATGCAATCTCTGCAGCCTTTTTGCCTGCCCTGAAGCCCTAGACCCAAAAGACGCCTGCGTGCGGAACAAATCTGAACTGGCGGCAAGTGGTAAGAAATGGGAGGATCCGTCTTTCCGTCCCCTTTCGGCAGAAACCCTTTTGCCGAACCGGCAGGTTCCGACTTCCAGCTTGATGGCCAGGCTGGATCTTAATCAATTCAACAACCGCGGACCACTGCGGAGCGAACCGGTAAGCACCGGCCGGGTCGGGCTTCTGCTTAAGCAGCACATTGGAGTTCCGGCCTCGCCCGATCTAAAAGTGGGAGACAGCGTCAGTACCGGCGACATTATCGCGTCTGTTTCCGGAAAAGGTCAGGGTGACCAACTGGGCCTTCCGATCCATGCCTCAATATCCGGGCGGATTTCGGAAATAACCAAGGATATGGTCTGGATAGAATCATGAGCAACCCAAAAATAATCGGAGCCCTGGAATTATCCAGCGTCGGGATAGGTTATAAGGTCCTGGACCGGATGCTCAAAGCCGCCGCGGTGGAAATCATCCTGGCCCGGACAATCTGTTCAGGCAAATACCTGATTATCCTGGGGGGGACCGTCTCCGACGTGGAATCCGCCATGACCGCGGGAAGGGAAGCCGGCGAGGGCGCGCTGATAGACGAACTCGTCCTTACCTCGGTCCACCCTTCAGTATTCCCGGCGCTCGGCCAGTCAGTTTCAATAACCGGGGAACAGCTGGGAGCTCTCGGTATCGTTGAAACCTTCAGCGGTGTCAGTATCCTGGCTGCGGCTGACGCCGCGGCCAAGGCAGCGGCAGTCACCCTATTCCGGGTCCATGTAGCCATGGCCCTGGGAGGGAAAGGTTTCCTGTTGCTGACCGGGGAACAGGCAGACGTGGAATCAGCTGTTTCAGCAGCTGTGGCAGAAGTCGTTAAAAGGGGTTTATTGGTGAGCCAGGTGGTAATCCCGAGGCCTGAACCATCGCTTATTTGCGAATATATTTAATCAATCAACTAATAAAAAATGGCAACTTACGAAAGCATCGGACACCGCAGGGACCGCATCAAGGAACTGGTAACCCAGAGAGGATATGTATCTCTTTCCGACCTGGGAAAATTTCTTGATATCAGCGATAGTACCGCCCGGCGGGACCTGGAAGCTTTGGAGCTTAACGAAGTCCTGACACGAACCAGGGGAGGGGCAGTATGCAAACAGTACAGCTCAGCCCAGCGCCTGGAACTGGTTGACCGTGAAACCAGCATGGCTGAAGAAAAAGGGGCGATAGCCCGCCTGGCAGCCAGCCTGGTCCAGGAGCAGCAGCTGGTCATAATCAATGGCGGGACAACCTGTTATGCCCTGGCTTCGGCCCTGTCCGGCCGCAGGGTCAGCGTGGTGACAAATTCCGTGCCTGTTGCCTCACTGCTCTCCGCTGATTTCCAGACCGAGGTCACGCTGATCGGAGGATATCTCTATCCCCGCACCGGGGTGGCACTGGGAATTGAAGCCCAGGAACAGGTAGCCTCAATCAGGGCCGACCTCTTGATTACCGGGTGCGGAGGCATCAGCGAAGATGGAATTTTCAACATAAACCAGATGATGGCTGATATGGACAGTGCCATGATGAAATCAGCGGACCGGGTCATCCTGCTGGCTGACAGCAGTAAATTCGGGAGAAGCGGTCTCGCCCTCGTCGGCGGCCTGGCTGACGTTAACACCATAATTACCGACAAAGGGATCAGTGAAGAATGGAAAAGGAGGTTCGCCTCCCTTTCCACTGAAGTACTAATAGCCGGATAATCCGAAAATCAGAATACAGGAACAGGATTTATGAACAGTTTAAACATTCCCATGCCCAGGGAGCAGGTAGAAAGGGTCGTCAGACAGCTGGTTAGGGAACAGTTTGCCAGCCGGATGCAGGCGGGTGAAACCACTTTCACAGCAGAATATTACCCGAACCTGGTAGTAAATATATCCGCCCGACATGTACACATTACCCAGGAGGACCTGGAAAAGCTTTTCGGCAAAGGATCAGAGCTGACCGTGTTCCGCTGGTTATATCAACCTGGGGAATTCGCCGCTGAACAGCAGGTAGCCATCGTGGGCCCCAGGCAGAAGATGATCAGCCAGGTCAGGATACTGGGGCCGACTCGCAAAAAAACCCAGGTGGAGCTGAGTTTCACGGATTCAATCGCGCTTGGGATCGATGCCCCCTGCCGCCCTTCCGGCAGTATTGATGGTACTCCGGGATGCATACTTGTGGGTCCTGCCGGCCACGTGGAACTGAGGCAAGGCGTGATCAGGGCCGAAAGGCATGTTCACATGAACCCGGCTGACGCAGCTTTTTACGGTTTCAAACATGGACAGAGAGTGAGGCTCCGGGTTAGCAGCGACTGCCAGATAACCTACGAAAACCTGCTCTGCAGGGTGAATCCTAAATCCCTGCTGGAGGTACACATAGATACTGATGAAGGCAACGCCTGCAACCTGGTTAACGCAACTGACGTGGAACTGCTTCCCTGAAATTCGGAGGCCTTCCGTTTTCCGGGAAACAGAAAAGATAACAGGAACTTAGAGAATAAATTCAATTATTTAAGGAGATAGAAAATGGCATTACAGGCAATTGGAATGGTGGAGACACGAGGTCTCGTGGCCCTGCTGGAAGCAAGCGACGCCATGTGCAAAGCAGCCAACGTGGAAATGATCGGCTGGAACAAGGCTGGCGGCGGACTTGTTACTTCCTTTGTGAAAGGTGAAGTAGCAGCAGTCAAAGCTTCGGTTGACGCCGGTGCGGCTGCGGCCGGGAAGCTGGGAGAAGTCGTTACTGTGCACGTCATCCCGCGTCCCCACGACGACTTATCAGACGCCCTTCCTCCCAAAAGCGCGGTGTAGACAAGAGATCGGGAAAGCAGGTGACTGAAATCCGGGTTTTGCCTGGAGCAACAGGCCATCATAAGCTTTCTCGCGGCGGAATTAACAGATTTTAAGAGATTAAAACCGGAGATAAATAATGAATGCTATCGGCATGATTGAAACCAAGGGAAATATCGGAACGATCGAAGCAACAGATGCCATGTGCAAAAGTGCTGACGTCAAACTGGTGAAACGTATTGAAATCGGCGGAGGCTTTGTGACCTCCATAGTAGAAGGTGATGTCGGGGCTGTCAAGGCGGCGGTAGATGCCGGAGCGGCCGCGGCGGGACGGGTAGGCGAACTCGTAGCCTGTAACGTCATCCCCGCTCCCCACAAAGGAATGGTGGATACCTTCCTCAAGTAAGGGCTGAAAGCCCGGGGACAGTATTTGATTCCGGATATACCCATGTCAATAAAAATTCTAGTAGCGAACATCGGCTCAACCAGCTTCAAGTTCCGTCTCTTTGAGATGGAAACAGAGACTGAACTGGTCTCAGGCGGAGCTGACCGCATCGGGCAGGAAGGCGGAATTCTCAGTATCAGCCGTCCCGGCCGGGCGGAGGAGAAGCAGGGACAATCATACTCAAGTCATGGGGAAGCTGTCCGCGAAATCCTGCAGCGGCTGGTTGACTCGGAGGTGCTGGAAAGCCTGGACGATCTGGATGCCATTGCCTTCAAGGCCGTCATGGGAGGAGATCTTCCTCCAGTTACGGTGGTTAACGAAGAAGTCCTGTCGCAAATGGAATACTTCTCTCCCGTGGCGCCGGCTCATAATCCTCCCTATGTCGCAGCCATGCGTATGTTTTCGGAGGTATTGAAAGATACGATGCTGGTTGCCGCTTTTGATTCCGGCTTTCACCAGACCAATCCGGAACGCCGGCGCAGATACGCGATTCCCGTGGAGTGGGCTGATTCTTATGGAGTTAAACGCTACGGATACCATGGAGCATCCCATCGCTACACCGCCAGGAGGATGCGCGAATTGATGCCTGGCGCTGAACGGGTAATAAGCCTGCATCTGGGTGGAAGCAGCAGCATCTGTGCCATCAAGAGTGGGGTTTCAATTGCCACAAGCATGGGCCTCTCTCCCCAGTCCGGGCTGCCGCAAAGCAGCCGGGTCGGTGACTTTGACCCCTTCGCCCTGGACCTGCTGCGGCGGGGCGCGGACCTGGCTACGGATGAAATACTCCGTGTACTGGGATCCAAAAGCGGCTTACAGGCACTCAGCGGCACCAGTGGAGACATGCGGGATATCGAGGATGCCATGGACCAGGGATCCCCGGCAGCCATCCTGGCCTTTGATGTTTACGTTACTGCCATTCGAGACTACCTGGGAGCTTACCTGGCGGAACTCGGCGGAGCTGATGCCATTGCCTTTACCGGGGGCATCGGCCAGAAATCAGATAAAGTCCGGAAAAACGTATGCAGGGGCCTCGCCTTTGCCGGCATTACATTAGACCTGGAAAAAAACAGGACCACCCGGCAAGAAAACCGGATAGACAGTGAGGATTCCAGCACAGCTGTCTGGGTACTTGAAACCAATGAAGAACTGATCGTGGCCCGGCAGGCCGCGGAACTGTTACAAACATCAGAACGAAATTAAATAAATCCGCGGGTTGTTTTTCCGCGGGAGAACAAATGGAGACAGGAACAATGGACGAAGCAATTGGAATGATTGAGACAAAAGGGCTGGTCGCGGCGATTGAAGCCACTGACGCGATGCTGAAGACTGCCAAAGTGGAATATGTCGGAACAGCAAAAGTCGGAAGCGGTTACGTGAATGTCGTGGTTAAAGGTGATGTGGCAGCCTGCAAAGCCGCGGTTGACGCGGGCGCGGGCGCAGCCGGGCGTATCGGCGAAGTCGTTTCAGTGCATGTTATCCCCAGGCCGCACGGCGACGTATCTGCTGTACTCCCCAAGCTTGCCGCCAAAAAAGGATAACTGCGGAGGCCTGGTGAAATGTCCGTCGCAAGGCAGGCAAAATAATCGTCCGCGGACTTTATTTATCAATTAACCATTTATTGATTCATAAAGCCGTGACTTTTCAGGAGTTAAATAAACATGTTTATGGCCAGAGTTAAGGGCAATGTAGTTACGACCCAGAAAGTCGAAAAAATGAAAGGGCGGAAAATGCTGGTGGTCGAACCTGTCCGGGTCAACCCGGATAACAACGGAATCATCGGTACCGGCCGTTCCTTTATCGCTGTTGATACTCTTGGGGCCGGTACCGGCGAACTGGTGGTTATCACCCAGGGATCCAGCTCCAGGATGACATCAGGAACTTCTGACGCGCCGGTTGACTGCGTCATTATCGGGATAATTGATTCGGTAACCATTATGGGCGACAAACTTTACGAAACCGGTCAATAACGATTTCAGTCCCCTGACAATCAAGGCAGACTGTACCAGAAATTTTAATAAAAAACGGTTATAAACCCGCAAATCTCCAAAATCTGCGGGCCAGATCAAAGGGAAGAGCATTATCATGCAAGGCCTTAATGAAAACGAAATAAAAGCAATGGTGGAAAAGGTACTCACCCATCTGGAAGGGGGCTGGAGCAGCCAGGAACCTCCGATTCCGGGAAAATCCGCTACTCCGCCCATCGGACAAACCTCCGTGCGGTGGAATGGTTCATCTCAGCAGTTCACAGGCCCAAAAAGCAGCTTCAGCTTCTCATCGGCCGCGGCAAATGGGCAAAGGGGCCTTTTCACCAATGTCGACCAGGCAGTCTCAGCCGCCGGGAGTGCCCAGAAAGCACTGACCCGCCGATCCCTGGCCCAGAGAAAGCAGATCTGCGAAATCATCATGAATATCTGCCGTGACCAGTCAGAAGAACTGGGAAGGCTGGAATATGAAGAAACCCGGATCGGACACGCCGCCCACAAACCGGAAAAAATGAGGATCGTGGCTGACGGTGCCCTGGGCGTGGAATACATGACTTCCGAATGCTTCAGCGGAGACCATGGTATAACCGTGGAAGAACACGCTCCATGGGGAGTGGTTGGAATTGTTACCCCGGTAACCCATTCCCTGCCCACTCTGGCCAATAATGCCATCAATATCATTGCCGCGGGAAATTCCCTGGTCTGCAATCCCCATCCTGGAGGCAAAAAAATAGCGGCTACCGGTGCCAGGCTGTTCAACGAAGCCATCTATAAAGAGACCGGCATAGATAACCTGATCTGCGTCATTACTGAACCGACCCTGGAAACCGCCAACCAGATTTTTACCCATCCAGGTGTGAACCTGTTAGGCATCACCGGGGGGCCGGGCGTTGTTGCCGCCGCCCTTCGATCCGGGAAACGCGCCATCTGTGCCGGACCGGGAAATCCCCCGGTCGTGGTCGACTCCTCCGCTGACCTGGATAACGCAGCCAACTGTATCATTGAGGGAAGCACCTACGACAACAACCTGTTATGCCTCTCCGAAAAAGAAACGTTCGTGGAAGCCCCTGTCTTTGATGCTTTTATGAATGCCCTGAGCCGGGCAGGAGCCTGCAAGCTCACCACCCAGCAAATGGACAAACTGGCTGAAATCTGCCTGGTAAAAGGACAGAACGGACACTGGGCTGCCAACAAGGAATATGTCGGCGCTGAACCTCAGGTGATTGCCCGGACTATCGGAGTATCGGTTCCGCCTGAGTGCCGTATGCTCTTCGGAGAAACCGGCCCTGAGCATGCCTGGGTCATGGCCGAGCAGATGATGCCGGTCATGCCGGTGGTCAAGGCTTCAACTTTTGAACAGGCCGTGGAATACGCGAAGAAAGCAGAGCATGGGTTCAGGCACACTGCTGTAATCCATTCCCGCCTGGTGGATCACATGACCCATATGGGCAAGGAACTGGACACAACACTTTATGTTAAAAACGGACCTTCCCTGGCCGGAAACGGTTCCGGCGGAGAAGGTTATGGCGGCTGGTCAATTGCCTGCGGAACCGGGGAAGGCATTGCCACTCCCATGACCTATACCAGGCTCCGCCGGTGCTCCATGATCGATAACCTGAGGATACTTTAAGATGCGATTAGCACTGGTTGAAGGAACCGCGGTATCAACAACTAAACACCCCTCCATGGTGGGTTATAAGCTTCTGTTAGTGCAACCCCTGGATGCCAGGGGCAAGGTCGGCCCGGAGGATGACCCCCTCCTGGTAGTGGATACCATCGGAGCCGGGCAAGGGGTAAAGGTGGTGATCAGTAATGACGGAAAAGCGGCGAGGGAGCTGGTCGGAGATACAACCAGCCCGGTACGCTGGACCGTGATCGGAATATCAGATGATTAGAACCAAGCACATTCCTTTTCGGGCACACTTCCCGGAAGGCAGGGAATAATATGGATCCGGAACTTATAAACCAGATAGTTAAGGAAGTTAAGAACTCCCTGCAGCGGGACGGAAAAATCAGCCTGTCCGCTGCGGCAGGAACATCTCTGCCTGGAGACATGGTTCGCGGCGAAAATTTTCTGAAAAAGATTTTCATAACGGCTGATGATTTGCTGGCCCGGGTTGCTGAAGGCGCTTCATCCTCGGTGGAACTGGCTTCAAATGAATTCCTCACACCGGCAGCCGCAGACCTGGCAGCTCGCCGGAAAATAGGGATCACCCGGAAGACAGAGTCCCTGGACAGGCTCGTTTCCAAACCGGTACCGGCGCAGAAATCAATTCCGACCTGGAAGGATGTGCCGCTTTCCGCTTCCCGGAACAGTGCGGGCGCCTGTCCGGTCGGGCTGATCACCTATTCTCCTGATGGGAAAACCGATTCCGTGCTGAAAGCCCTGGCCCATGACGGGATCTTTTTCACTGACTGCACCGATGATGAATGCTGGATGGTAAACCTGTTAGGCCTCTGCCGCGGGATCACCGCGGGGTCGCTCTCTCTGGGAGTGGCACTTTTCCCCTTCGGGGCCGACGCCCTGATAATGGCCAACAAGGTCTCGGGCATCAGGGCTGTACAGGGGACAACCATCGAATCAGTAGCGGCTTCAGTGCGCAGGCTCGACACCAACCTGCTGATCCTGGAGCACCGGATTTCCACCTTTCATGAGCTGCGGGCCATGACCAGGATTTTTGTGCAGAACCGGATGGTCTCCGGCCTGGCCGATGACGTGATCAGAAAAATTGAAGAAGTCGAAAAACAATAAACCAGGCCGAATATGACGGAACCTGTGAAAGAGAATAATGCGGATAGCTAAAGTAATTGGAAAAGTGGTTTTCAGCAGGAAGCTGGACGAAGTTGTGCCCGGAAACTACCTGGTAGTGCGGACCTGTAACCGGGGTACCCTGGCTGGGCAGAATGGCGGAAACGAGGAAACCCCGGTGATCTATGATTCCCTGGCAGCCCGCGAAGGCGACCTCATCGGCATGGTGGAGGGACGGGAGGCCACGGCGCCATTCCATCCTGACAGGGTTCCTTTTGAATGCTACTGCGCCGCGATCCTGGATACGGTGGATTTTGATCCGATACTGCCGCTTTCCATCGAAGAAGGATAAGACCGGAATTTAACCGGTAAGCCAGCTAATAGAAAACTTATTTGAAATAAGCTTAGTTTTGGAGAATCAATAACATGGTCAGTGAATGGGAAGTAAAAAAAGAAATCTGTGAATTAGGCCGCAGGATGTATATAAACGGGTATGTCGCGGCCAATGATGGAAACATCAGCTTCCGCATGGGTGACGGGAGGTATCTCTGTACTCCGACCGGTGTATCCAAGGGTTTCCTGAAACCCGGAGACATCGCGGTTGTGGATGACAACGGAAAACAGCTGGACGGGCCCCTGCCCCGCACATCAGAAGTCCTGCTGCACCTGGAAATTTTTCACGAACTTCCCTGGGTAAACGCGGTATGCCACGCTCATCCCCCCCATGCCACGGCTTTCGCGGTTTCCGGCATCCCGATTCCAACCGGAATCCTGCCGGAGGTGGAGATCTTCATCGGCCAGGTCCCCCTGGCGGATTACGAGACTCCAGGCAGCAAAAATTTCGCAGAAACCGTGCTGCCCCATCTCAAGAATAAGGCCAACACCATTCTCCTGGCCAACCATGGGGCGGTAGCCTGCGACAAGAGTCTGTTGCAAGCCTATTTCCACCTGGAAACCCTGGACATGTACTGCAAGATTCTGCTGCTCTCCAAGCAGGTTGGAAACATCAACCGCCTGCCCGGCCAGAAGGTCAAGGAATTATTGGACATCAAGAGCAGACTGGGCCTGGAAGATCCCAGGCACGAATGCACCACTGAACAGTGCATCCTGGCCGGCAGCGACGAATTTCTCAAGGGATTCTCCTCCTCTCCCATACCCCAGCACAATACCAGTCCGGACGGACACGGCCGGGGATTGGGAATCGAAGGTGAACCCAGCCAGAACGGAGAGCCCCAGCCCATGCCGAAAAACCTGGGCCAGGGCACTGCCATGGCCGCGGGCAGAATCCTGCATGGAAGCGGCAAACCCGGAAGCAGTTCCTCCACTGCCCAGCGCCGCGCCCAGGAAGATGAAATCGAACGTGTCGTCCAGCTGGTCACCGACCAAATTGTGGGAGGGTAGAAGGGGGAGAAAAGGAGAGACAGTATTCTGCATATCTCTTAATGATAAAGGGTAATTGTGAAAAGAAAACCAAATTCCAGGTAATCCAGTTCAGTGAGAGGGAATTGCCGCAAGTGCCGATCTGGAGATCGGCGTTCCACACAGGGATGTGTCGGCTCAGAAGGCAGCAACTCATAAAGTGGCGATCAGGAGATCGGTCTTTCACACAGGAGTGTTTCTGCTCGGCAGGACTCTATGGATAACTGGTTTCTGCTGCCAAACCTGTCCATCACCTCCTGGTGATTGAGAACGAATTCCGAAATGTCATTTGAATGGACCTTTTTATAGTAGGCCCCTTTCTCCAGCGCAACATCCATTTCCTGTTTTGAAACCTGTATTTCAAGAATTTCAAAAAAGCGATTGAAATACCGGTACTTGTCCTCAAGAAAGTCTTCATAAGACAAAGGGACGGCAATTACCGCCCCCATGATACTGGGAGAGGCTCCAGCCCGCCACCGCCTTCCCGGTGAAGCACGGAAACCCGGTCAAAATTATCCAGCAACCTCATGAGTGGGCTGGTTCCTTCCTTGCCTATAAAAAATACAATGAAATTTCTCATATCCAATCATTCTGACAGGCCTGAAACAAATTCTATTTTTCCCGGAGCTTTACTGGGACCTTCAATAACTAATATTAACCTTACCAAGCAACAGGCACTGCCAAAAAATCTCTCTGGAATGGATAATCGAAGGATGGAGGAAGGGATGATTCATGAATCAACTCCATTACCGGTCATTTGCTCCTTCACCCCTCACTCTAGGGCCGCCACGACTTTGAATATTGAGACTGGGAACCGCGGACCACAAGCATGTTACATGTTTCTGTAGAAAAACCGGCACATCTTTCGGAGAAAGGGGCTTTTCATCTTTTCCATCATCCAGGTTTCAGCCACCCTCTTGCTCAAAAATCCCATGGTGGGGAATGAATGGGCCAGGAAAAGAATGCTGATCAGGCTGATTTTATTCTGGATTACCAGGGCCCACTCGTTAATCATTTCACCGGAACCTTCTCCAACGATGCCAACTCCAAAAACCCTGCCCCGATAATTGGTATAAACCTTCACCCAGCCCGTTCCGACATTTTCAGCAATCGCGGCGCCGTAGTCTTCATACTTCACGGTAATGGTCTGGTACTTGACACCCTTTTTCCTGAGTTCGCCTTCCCTCAACCCCACGTAGGAAACCTGCGGTTCCGTGAACACCGTCCAGGGAATTACGTGATTCTTAAACCGGAACATCGCGAATGGGCTCACCGCGTTCATCAAGGCAAACATGCCCTGATGCATGGCGGCGTGGGATAGTAATACCTGGCTGTTGCAATCTCCTACAGCGTAGATATGTTTGACTGAAGTCCTGTATCTACTGTCTACCGGAATCCTGTCTCCCTCGAATTTAACACCAGCGTTATCCAGTGCCAGTTCATTAAGGACCGCTTTCCGTCCCGCTGCAATAAGCAGTTTTTCACCCTTAAGGCAAATTCCGTCATCAGTATAGAGGCAGATTTCATCCTCCTCTTTGGCAACGCTTACCAGTCTCTTATCATTGAAAACCTCTATTCCTTCCTTCCGGAAAACATCTTCCAGCAAATCTCCCGCTTCGCGGTTGCCATTGGGAAGGAGGTAACTGTCCATATGAACAATGGTGCATCTGCAGCCTAACCGGGTGAAGGCCTGGGCCATTTCACAACCGATCGCGCCGCCGCCGATTATGATCATGCTCCTGGGAATTTCATCCTGGCTGAAAACATTCTTGTTTGTCAGGTAATCAATGTCTGAAATGCCGTCAATACGGGGTACCTGGGGCTCAGTGCCGGAAGCGATAAAAATCCGCCTGGCCGTGATGGTCTTCCCATTCACAGCCACTGTGTGGGAATCAACAAAACTTGCCGGACCTTCCCCAAGAATCAGGTGTACTTTTTCAAACATTTTTAAAGTCTTTTTGCTTGAAATGTACTCAAGGTACTCTGAGATTTTCGGGAAAGGAACCCTGATTTCCGGTTTTACGGGATTATCCAGAAGGCCCATTTCTTTCAGCTTCAGCTGGGCAGAGCGAAATTCTGCAATCTTCAACAGGGACTTGCTGGGGATGCACCCGATATTCATGCACTCTCCGCCGATCCTGTTTTTTTCAATCGTACAGACATTTAATCCCATCTCCGATCCCATTATTGAGACGGCCATTCCCGCAGGGCCCAAACCTATGCAAATTAAATCAAATTCATATTTCATAAAATTTTTCCGTCTTGATCCACACTGCAAACATTAATACTCGTAACACAGATAAGGTTACTACAAAAGCTGTACCGAAGTGATTGAAGATTTAGGAAGGAGTATAGGGGAAAATTCAACTTGGGGAGGGAATCAGCTTGGCAAGGTTAAACAGTAAACGAAGGCTGGTATTCAGGAGCAGAAATCTCCAGGAGGCGGACCTGGATGATCCGCCTCCTGGAAACTAAGTGTCCGGACGAATTTCGTTCTAGCGACGGCCGCTGGAACGTCTTTTGCCGCGGGGGGAAAAGCTGCCCTGCGAACGTCCGCCAAACCTTCCACCGCCTCCGGCACCACGCCCAAAATTCTTCGGGGCAGCCTTGAGGGAACGGAAGGCATCTTCGGAATGAAATTCATGATCCATCTCGGCTGGAACCGATTCGCCTAACAGGCGCTCTATGTCACGCAGATAGGCCCGGTCCTCAGCACAGCAGAACGAAATAGCGTCTCCGTTCGCCCCGGCTCGCGCGGTGCGCCCGATACGGTGTACGTAAGTCTCTGCCTCTACCGGAAGATCATAGTTGATTACATGGGTGACGTCGTCAACATCCAGTCCACGCGCCGCTACATCAGTAGCAACCAGAAACTTAAAACTACCCTTCCTGAAACCATCCAGTGCCTTGGTCCGCATGGCCTGGCTCTTGTTCCCATGAATTGCTGTGCCGATAATGCCCGCTTCGTTCAACTTTTGCACGACCTTATTTGCGGAATGTTTCATCTGGGTAAAAATAATGGCTTTGCTTACCTGAGGGTCACTTAACATGGAGACCAACAGGGCATCCTTGTTCTTTTTCTCAACAAAAAGCACCTTCTGAGCGATTGTATCCAATGTAGGATGGTCAGGAGTGATAGTCACCCGCACCGGGTTGCGAACCATTGTGTGTGCCAAAGTGACCATTTTCGGTGCCATGGTGGCCGAAAAAAACAGGGTCTGACGGTCTTGCGGAACCTGGATCAAAACTTTCTTGATGTCGGGGATGAAACCCATATCAAGCATCCGGTCTCCCTCGTCAAGGATGAATACTTCCACCTCATTCAGGTGTATGTATTTCTGCTCCATCAGGTCAAGCAGTCGGCCTGGAGTAGCTATCAAAATATCAATCCCGCGCCTCAGGGCATTTACCTGGCGGGCCTGGTTCACCCCACCGAAAATAACAGTATGACTGAGACCAAGATAGCGGCCATAAGTCTTGATGCTTTCTCCGATCTGTGCCGCAAGTTCGCGGGTAGGGGCAAGGATCAGGGCCCTGGGAGTTCCCGGCCGGGGACGGGGATAATTTCCGGACAGCTTCTGCAGAAGAGGCAGGGCAAACGCCGCGGTCTTGCCGGTACCGGTCTGGGCACAGCCCAGCAGGTCACGACCTTCCAGCAGGTGCGGAATGCACTGCTCCTGTATGGGTGTGGGAGTAAGGTAACCCTCAGCGGCCACAGCTTTCTGAAGCTCCGGGATCAGGGTGCTGAAAGCACCTTGCGGAATCTGGGTCTGCGGCTGCAGGAGGGTAGAATGGTCTGTACGCGCGCTCGGCACGCGTGAGTGTGCGATTTCTTTCATTTTTTTCCAAGTCCGGGGTTCTACAGATCTCTACCCGCCGGACACGTGGAAAAGAAAAGACCGCAACAATCACGGCAATTTGGTTATCCCTGCTCTAATGGCCGGGATTTATGGTTTGATATTGATAAGGAATCACTCTTTAAAGGTCAAGACACATGTCACTAAAACCTTCATAAGAGAGATACTATGTCGGGATTATACCGAATTCGGGCCTGGAAGGCAAATGCCGAAGCTGACAACGTTTCAAGAGCTCCTGATTCAGAGAGGCACGCCGGTTACTGATGTTCTGACTAATTGCTGTTACCTATGTCGCGCCCCCGCAATCGTCAATTAATGGTCCAGCAAGCATTCAGTTGATTCCATAATTTCGTTGACCGATAATGTTTCTTTAGATATTTATTGCATCTGACCCAGTTTTTTTTGTCACGATAAACAGGAGGTTACCCAATGAGCTTTGTAACTGATTTTAAACCCGAAATTTTATGGAAACATTTCGACCGAATACTAACCATCCCCCGCGGTTCCAAAAATGAAGGTGCCATGTCTCAGTACATCCTGGACTTTGCCAGGGGCAAAGTATTGGAAGCAGTAACCGACGCGGCCGGTAACGTGCTGGTAAAAAAAGGGCCGACCCCGGGCAATAAGGATTATCCGGTGATCCTGCAGGGCCACATGGACATGGTCAATGAGAAAAACGCTGATGTGGAACACAATTTTGACAAGGATCCCCTGATCCCCCGGCAGGAAGGAGATTATCTCTATGCTACCGGAACCACCCTGGGGTCTGACAATGGAATTGGTGTGGCTGCAGCCCTGGCTCTTCTGGAGGATGAAGAGGCAAAGCACACCGGACTGGAATGCCTTTTCACCGTAGACGAGGAAACCGGGCTTACCGGGGCAGCTTCACTGGAATCAGGTCTGCTCAGGGGGAAACTCCTCATAAACCTGGACTCTGAAGAAGAAAATGCCGTTACTGTAGGGTGCGCGGGGGGATCCGGACAGAATATAACCCTGGAGCTTGAACCAGCCCGGCAGCCAGGCCATATCACTTTTGAAATAAAGCTTTCCGGGCTGAAAGGTGGGCACTCAGGCGTGGATATTCACCTGCAAAGGGGTAATGCAGTCAGCCTTATGGCCCGGCTGCTAAATGAAATACCTGATAATTTCTCCCTGAGGCTGGTTGATTTTCGTGGAGGAAACATGCACAACGCAATTCCCAGGGAATCATCAGCAGTTATTTCCGATAAAAAAGAGAAAGCGGAAATCATTAAAGCCAGGCTTGCCGAGGTTTTCGAAGACATAAAATCTGAATTAGGCAGCGTGGAACCGGATATCAAATTGACTATAAGTGAGGGAGGACAACCTGTAAAAGCGTATTCCCTGGATTCTTCCGCCAAAGCGATAAAAATGCTCCTGGCAATTCCGCACGGGGTGGCTGCCATGAGTTATGACATCCCGGACCTGGTCGAGACCAGCTGCAACCTGGCCTCCGCCAAAATTGAGGATGGCAAGCTTAAGCTCCATGTAAGCAGCCGCAGTTCCACAGCTTCTGCTCTCCATTCCCTGCAACGGAGGATTGAAGCCATCACCTCCCTGGCCGGAGCGGAAAATATTATCCTGGGCGGATATCCTGGATGGAGACCGGATTTAAAATCCAGGCTGCTGAAAACAGCCAAGGAGTCCTATGTGGAGGTCTCCGGCAAGGATCCGGAAGTTTATGCCATCCATGCCGGGCTGGAGTGCGGAATAATCAAGAAAAAATACCCTGACCTGGACATGGTTTCAATCGGGCCCCAGATTGAGTTTCCCCACTCACCTGATGAAAGGGTACTGATTCCCTCCGTGGCAGATTTTTACACCGTTCTTAAGGTAATGCTGAGGAAAATCGCGGAATGAACCCATCATGCAACCAGTTAGTCATGGGAGTTCAAGGATCAAAGTCAAAAACTACACTCCGGTGAACTCTGCCAGTTCTCCGGCCAAAAAAGGTTATCTGGGCCAATAGTCAATCCCGATACCTTTGACCTTGAACCTTGAACTTATCCTCCGGGTCACTCCGGTTCGCTACTCCAGGATAAGGAGGGCATCGGATACCGGCCTTTCCACGCTGGGTCCGTCAGTGCCGGGCCTTTGCATGCCTGCTCCCGGCCTTCGCATACCCGGAGCAGGTTTTCTCATACCAGGAGCCGGGCCCATCATCATGCCCGGCCTGTTGGAAGGGCTGTTGACTACCTTTCCGTTCAGGTACATGGTTGAAGACCCGCCTCCGTCCAGGTTTAAGGCATACTGGCAGCCAAGGGAAGACATCAGTTCTGTCATTTCTGACAGAGACATTCCAACGCTCTTTCCGGGCTGCCTGCCGTCAACAACAACAAAGATCCACTTTCCCTGAGCATCAATTCCAATCGCGGTGCGGGGATGCCGGGTTGTATCAAACGCATTGCCCTGTTTATCCAGTTCTTCAACAAGGTAATCGCCTACGGGCTCTCCGTTCCAGATCAGCAGTCCGGCTCCCCCTACAATATGCTCCATCTTTTTCCAGTCTTCGTCCCCGGCCTTTTCCGGATGACGCGGCTGGAAAACATAATGTATCTCTACCGGAGTGCCAGGTTCAGGAATCACAGCCCCTTTCGCGGCATCCTCGCCGTAGGAAAGAACAAAACCATTCTTAGGTATTGCCGCATTGCCATTGGAATGGGAGCCAGTAACCCTGCCATCCTCAACAATGATTTCAAGCCCGCCTGCTCCAGTAAGGGTGCTGGTGTTGAAAGCCGGGGTAAAAAGCAGCAAAGCATCTGCTTTCCTGGCTGCATTAATCGTGCTCAGGATCTCTTCCCGGTTTTCAAACCGGACTTTCCATAACATTTGAACCTGGTCAATAAGGCATTCAGAGCCATCTTCAGTCCAACCCAGAACTGCCCTGGGGAACCTTGGAATTCCGTACCAGTCGTCCCTTATCTTCAGCATTCCAACGGGGATTCCAGCCAGTTCCCCCCTCATTTCAAAAAAACTGGCATTAATGCCAAACACGGCATTCTCCCTGGTGCTGATAGCAGATACCGTCTCTTTTCCCAGGCTGTATTCCCTGGCTTTAACCATCACAATACGACCTTGTCCAGGCACAAATTCGGCGATATGTATCGAATTGGGGGCATCAGTGACCCGGTGTTCATATTCGACTGTAACCTTCGAATCAACAGCAACCAGAGCCTGGGCAGACAGGCCGAAGGTCATCAACAGAGAAAGCAGGGTGACTAAAACAACTGATCTGATTTTATCAATCATTATTCAACTCCAATCTTTTGTTTCAAAAATCTCTGTATCAACTCCAAAATGGCGACTCCTGATTTTCGGCACCTGGTCCGGAACCAGAAAAAACCATGCCGAGGTTACCACTGGTCCGTAACCCACCTTCCTGGGAACAGGAGTTGACAACCTAAAAATATATAGCTGGTTATTAGAAATTCATACCCCCAGACAAATAATGCTCCCGATAAACCTTAATCCACTTAGCCTCTAATACGGGAATCATGGCCAGTGTTTCATTTGATGAACAAATAGTTGGTGGCATGAGGGAAAATAGTAATTGTTGAATCCTGGGGAATCTCTGAAAAAGAAAAACAGGAACGTTGCGGCCCGCTAGTCCGCGAGTATCATCAAGGCATCGGCTACCGGTCTTTCACCGCTCACGTCAGATGGAATATTAACGACAGAACCATTCAAATACATGGTAGCCGAGCCTCCACCATCCAGGTTTATTGCATATTGGCAGCCAAGAGAAAGCATCAGGTCAGTCAGTTCATCCAGGGTCATGCCAAGGCTCTTTCCAGGCTGTCTCCCGTCAACCACAACAAAAATCCACTCTCCCCGGGGATTGATTCCGACCGCCGTGCGAGGATGCCTGGTTGTATCAAAGCCTTTACTCAGCTTTTCAACCACGTAATCCATGACAGGCTCTCCATCCATTATCAGCAATCCGGCGCCTCCCACCAGGTAGTCCATTTTTTTCCAGTTTTCATCCACGGCGTGGTCAGGGTGTACAGGCCTGAACTCGTAACTGATACTGACAGGGAACCCTATCCTCACTGGGCCGGCTTTTTTTGCTGCCTCAATCCCATAGGAAAGGACATATCCATTTTCAGGTATAACAGCGTTTCCATTTTTATGAAAATCTGAGACTTTACCGTTCTCTACAATAATTTCCAATCCTCCGGGAGCTGTAAGAGTTGAAGTATTAAAAGCGGGGGTATAAAGGAGCAGATAATTGCGGTTCCTCACCGTATTTACCATGTGTATGTGCTCCTCCCTGTCACCTATCACGGCGGCCCAGTTCATTTCCAGCTGATCCATGAGAAACCTGGATCCATCTTCCTTCCAGCCCAGCACTGCCCTGGGCATGCGGGGAACGCCATACCAGTCTTCATTGATCTTGAGTATTCCAGCGGGAATTCCGGCAAACCTGTCCTCCATAACAAAAAAACTGGCATTAATAGCCATTAACGCATTCTCTCTGGTACTTATGGAAGATACCGTTTCGGTTCCCAGGCTGAATTTCCTGGCTTTTGCAAGGACGATCCTGCCGTGGCCGGGAATGAAGCGGGCAATATGTATGGAATCAGGATCATCAGTTACCAGGTGCTCGTAGTCGACAACGGCCAGGGAACTGGAAGAATCAAAACATCCGACAGACACGCCGAGAGTCAGCAGGAGGGACAGCAGAGTAATCAGTATAACCAGTCTTAACTTGTACATCTTTGCTCAATCAGGATTATGGACAGGTTCTTTCTGAAATAATACCACGGCAGGTAACAATTAGAGTCTCAAAATTCAAGATTGTCCACAGGGGGGAATTATTAAGTACAACCACCGCTCCTGCTATTTTGTGAGAGACCTCTGCGGAAATCACGTTATTTCATGTATCATTTTCAATTACCTTGATAAAGGCCTCCATCCAGCTTGAACCTGCAAACAAATTTACCGTATAATTATTGTATAAATATCCAATAAATATACAGGAGAGTTTTCTGATGAATTCCAAAAAGGTAGTTTTAGCGTACAGCGGAGGGCTTGATACCTCTGTAATCCTCAAATGGCTCCTGGAACGTGACTATGAAGTCATAGCCTACATCGCTGATGTCGGACAGGAAGATGATTTCGAGGCAGCCAGGGCCAAAGCCCTGAAAATCGGGGCCTCCAAGGTATACGTCGAAGACCTGAGAAGGGATTTTGTTGAGAACTACATCTTTCCGGCTTTTAAGGCCAACGCGGTTTACGAAAGCCGTTATTTGCTGGGAACCGCCCTGGCCCGGCCTCCTATTGCCAAGCGCCATATTGAGATTGCCCGGAAAGAGAATGCCGAATACGTGGCTCACGGTGCAACCGGTAAAGGAAATGACCAGGTCCGTTTCGAGCTCGCCTATTATGCTCTGGAACCGACGATTAAGGTAATCGCCCCCTGGAAGATGCCCTCCTTCCTGGGTGAATTCAAGGGACGTACGGACATGATTGCCTATGCCCAAAAACACGGTATTGACGTTAAGGTTACGGCCGGAAAACCATACAGCGAGGATGACAATCTGCTGCACATCAGCCACGAAGCCGGAATCCTTGAGGATCCTTCCCTGGAGCCTGAAAAGAATGTTTATTCAAAAACCGTGGATCCTGAGGACGCGCCGGACAAACCCACCCGCCTCTCTATTGAATTCCGCGACGGTATTCCGGTCAGGGTTAAAAACCTGGACGACGGTACTGAAAAAACCGATTCCCTGGAACTTTTCATTTACTTGAATGAACTGGGATCAGCCAATGGTATCGGTCGTATCGACATCGTGGAAAACCGCTATGTGGGAATTAAGTCCCGGGGAGTATACGAGACTCCGGGAGGAACGATTCTGCATACTGCGCATACTGACATTGAGGGTATTGCCATGGATCGGGAAGTGATGCGGCTGCGAGACATGCTTTCAGCCAAGCTGGCTGAATTGATCTACAATGGATTCTGGTTCAGCCCTGAAATGGATTTTCTCCGCTCTGCCATTGATAAAAGCCAGGAAGTAATTGACGGGACTGTGAATCTCAAGCTTTACAAGGGCAATGTGTTCGTGCTGAGTCGTTCCAGCCACAGTTCTCTGTATGACCAGGATCTCTCCAGCATGGACATTGAAGGCGGTTTTAATCAGAAGGATTCTGAGGGTTTCATCAAGATCAATGCCATCAGGCTGATGGCGCACCACGCGATCCTGGAGAAAAGAAGCCTGAACGGAAAGGGCTGATCAACAGGAAAATCTCCCGCGATCCAGCTATAAAACATACTTCTCCCGCTGACCTTACCGGTATCGCCAGATTTGCCGGATCAGGTTTAATTCAGATCCGGAGGTCCCTCTACTGCCCGATTGATTCCAGCGCCTGCTTTATGGCCGGAACCTTTGGGTCATCTGGGAAATTATCAATGAAATCATTCAGTTCAGCCGCCATGTTCTGGCCCTCACCCCAGAGACGATAAATTTCCGCGCTGAGAATCTGGGGCTGGGAGAAGTGTTTTGGGTTCAAGGTCCTGGCCTTTACCAGCTGATCCATAGACTGGGACAGTTCCTGCAACTGGAAAAGAGCCATCCCCAGCTGGGCTCGGGTCTGGGGGTCATCAGGCCTCAGCAACACGGCTTTTTCATAAAGGCCTTTCGCTCCTGCCGGGTCTCCCTTCAGCAGCAAAATGGTTCCCAGGTCAGCCAGGGCCCGGTAGGAATTGGGATCAATTTCCAACGATTTTCTGAAATACTTTTCAGCATCGTCAAGTTTACCCTCTGTATGCTTGATCATTCCCATATGCTCCCAGGCCTCGGCATAATGGTCAGCTTCTTTCACTGCTTCCTCAAATTCCTTGAAGGCTTGTTTCCCTTTTCCCTTGCTGAAATTCTTGGCACCCTTTTCAAAAGCCTTGGCCGCTTTCTCTGGGATTTTTTCCCTTTCCATCGGCTCGATAACGGTACCTTGGGCCTCGAAATCAAATTCAAGTTTCAGTTTTCCATCCTTGTCCACCGATTCAGGGGAAACCTTAATTTCCTTTTCCAAATATCCAAGGTCAGGAATGGCAAAAGTAAGCTTATAGGTCCCTGGTTGAAGCCCGTCTATTTTAAATCTTCCCTTGGGGGCTTCAGCTAAAATGCAGTGCCTGTAATTCCCGTTAAGCTGCAGGAAAACCAGGGGTTTCATTTCCACATATTCATAAGTAGCCTTGGAACTCCATTGACCGGGTCCGCCAGTCATTCCTCCCACATTGCTTGAGGCTCCACTCATGGTAGCAGGACTGACCTCGAAGCTCATTACCTGCATCTTCTTTTTAACCCGACCAGCATGCGGAAGCCCAACCTGACCTTCCAGCCGATACTGGTCAGCGGCAAGGGTCAAGCCGGTAACCGCAAAAACTCCAAGGCCTCCCAGAACAAAAACCCAGGAAAACAGTCTCATTAATGTCCCCCGACACCGATAACACTCCCTTGTTGACATGAATAATCTGCCTGCCATGTTACTTTGTTACCCCCTTTAGAATTTATATAGAAAATAATCTACTCCTTACAAAAAATAAAAAAAAGCAGAAATTGTCATATTTACTGATAGATGCGTACCAGTGCCCAAACATTTCAAAATAATTCCCGACCGGAATCCAGTCAATTCCAGCCAGCCAGGTTTGCCTACCGGCAAATCAGGTTTCGTCGCCAGTGTCCCTGCCGTGATTGCCGTTCTATTGCCCTCACGGTTCGGTTTCGCTGACCTTCCTTAAAAAACATCAGGAAATTTCGCCAATCCGGTTTTCTGTACGTTTTTTGCTTATACATAACAAACTGGGGGAGAAAACGGAATGTTGCTTAAAGTACACAGTGCTTTTGTCCTGGGAATCAACGCCCAGATGATTGATATAGAGGTTGATTTGTCAGTCTCTGAAAAACCTCAATACCACGTGGTCGGATTACCGGACACCGCCATCAAGGAAAGCGGGAAAAGGGTACAGGCGGCTATCCGCAACTGCTGTTTCTGTTATCCGGGAACCGGAGCCATCACTGTGAACCTGGCCCCGGCTGATTTCAAAAAAGAGGGGTCCTGTTATGACCTGCCCATCGCCCTGGCCGTAATGGGAATCACCGGGGGAATGGAAGAAAGCCGTTTACAGGACTGGTTAATTCTGGGCGAACTCTCCCTGGATGGAAGCGTCAGGCCGATAAAGGGTGCCCTGCCGGTGGCTCTCAGTGCCAAAAAGAACGGATTCCGCCGACTCCTGCTACCCGGTGCTAATGCCAGGGAGGCTTCGGTAGTCCGGGGCATTGAAATCTACCCGGCTTCTTCCCTTCCCCAGGTAGTGCGCCTGCTGACAGAAGGCTCCACCCTGGATGCGGTAAAACCGCTGGACCACAACCGGTTACTTGAAGAAACTCCTGTTAACGCTCCTGATTTCTCAGAGATCAAGGGCCAGCAAGCCGCTAAGAGGGCGGTTGAAGTGGCCTGCGCGGGAGGGCACAACATCCTCTTAATCGGCCCGCCAGGTTCAGGAAAAACCATGCTGGCCAAGCGGATTCCCTCCATAATCCCCAGGATGACCTTTCACGAGGCGCTGGAAGCTTCGGCCGTGCATAGCGTCTGCGGCAACCTGCCCGGGGACAAGCCTTTTCTGACCCGGCGCCCTTTCCGCTCCCCGCATCACACCATCAGTGCCGCGGGCCTGGTGGGCGGAGGCTCCAACCCCCGCCCCGGAGAGGTTTCCCTGGCCCACAACGGAGTGCTGTTCCTGGACGAGTTACCGGAGTTCAACCACCACGTACTTGAAGTGCTGCGCCAGCCGCTGGAAGACAGGGTGATCACTATCAGCCGGGCCGCTCGCTCCCTCACCTTCCCCGCTGACTTCATCCTGGCAGCGGCCATGAATCCCTGCCCCTGCGGATACTACAACAGTCATTTGAAAGATTGTAAATGCACACCCCCGGTTATCCAGCGCTACCTGAACCGGATCTCCGGCCCGCTCCTGGACCGCATTGACTTGCAGGTCACAGTACCGGAGGTCAGCCACGATGAAATGCTTGCGGCCCCGAAAGGAGAATGTTCCGCCGTTATCGCTCAAAGGATCACAGCGGCCCGGAAAATCCAGGGTGAGAGATTCAAAAAAACACGCAATCGTTACTGTAATGACCAGATGACTCCCCGGGAAATCGAAATCTACTGCGTCCTGAACCTGGAATCCCGGAAATGTATTGAGGAATCCATGAGGACCATGAAACTCTCGGCCCGCGCCTATCACCGCATCCTGAAAGTCGCCCGCACCATCGCCGACCTGGAAGGAGATCCGGAAATAACTCCCGGTCACCTGTCAGAAGCGGCCAATTACCGTTCGCTGGATAGGGATTACTGGGGAGGATTCTGAAAGAAGAAATTAACGCAATGACGGGGGAACGCCAAGGCGCAGCCAGGATAAGTAAAAACCATGGCGCCTCCGCGACATCGCGCCATTGCGCTAATACACTTAGCGATAAGACAGAAAACGAGAACAGCAGAGACATCGTCCGTTGCTTCATATAAGGACACCGAACCCTTGGAGGTCCTGGCCTCCTCGAAAGCGTATACGAAGAAGCTCTGGCATGGGAATTAAGACAGATAGGCCTTGATGTTCACCGCCAGATCAACCTGCCAATTCCGTATAAAGGCCATGCTCTCACCCCACCCCTGCGCATTGATCTGATTATCAAGGGGAAGGTAATCGTGGAGTGCAAAGCAACTTTTCAATACAACCTCGTTTTTGAGGCTCAGGTACTTACCTATTTAAGGTTGACCGGAATGAAGTTAGGCCTGGTTGTGAACTTTGGCGAACGATTAGTGAAAGATGGCATCCACCGGGCAGTAACCGGACTATGTGAGATCGAAGCGACAACGCAAAGAAGCCGGTCCACCCGGGCCTATCAACGCATCCTGAAAGTCTCCCGCACCATCGCCGACCTGGAAAATTCAGATAGCGGATAAGGATCTCCCAAGGTGTATTTCCCGCGAGAGATTGATCTGATCTTGCCGGATTAGCTTAACCAACACGATTGCCTGCCTTCCTCTTCAAGATTCCGATCATTCTCCGAAGGTTCCTCTATTCTTGCATTCCCGCTCGTTATAAAATTATGTTGTTATAAAGGTACAAATTTACCAAGGATACGCAGAATATGTCGCTGAAGAGATGTCCTGCTTTTGCTCAGGATATGTTGGATAGCTTTTTGTCAGTTGTACTTAGCCTGATTTGATAAAAGCAAAACTGGGAGGGGTAATGCATTTGGGAGGAATTGATTTATCCAGGAGCAGTAAGCATTGGGCCGTACCAATGTTTTTTCTATTCATTTTATTCTTGGGCCTGAGTATCTTTAAAGACTACGGCATGTCCTGGGATGAATCCAATCAGCGCCAGATTGCGATACTAGTTGCTAAATATGTCGTTAAGAACGACAAAACTCTTCTTAACAGTCCCCATCCAAAATACCATGGACCAGTGATCCCCGTCACTTTGCTCACACTGGAAAGACTATTGCGCCTCGAAGATTCAAAATCAAAAGTTATGTTTTGGCATTTAGGCAATTTCTTTGTCTACTTTCTTGGCATTTTTTCTTTTTACCTTCTCTGTGTTCGAATATTCAAGAGTTGGAAGACGGCTCTGCTGGGAACCATCTTTTTAATCCTCAGCCCAAGGATCTTTGCCCATGCATTTTTTAACCATAAAGATATACCGTTTCTTTCATTTTATGTCATTTGCATTTACTCACTTGTCAGGCTCCTTGAGAAAAAGACAATAGCAAGAATATTACTTCACGCCTTGTTGTGTGCACTCCTGATAGATATCCGTATTCTGGGTGTGACTCTCCCATTTTTTACATTTATCTTCCTGGGGATGGATTTTCTGCTTGAGCAGAAAAACAAGCAAAATTTTATTGTTCTCGTGAGAAACCTCTCTTTGTACTGTTTAACCCTGAGCATATTAGTAGTCCTTTTTTGGCCCAGTCTGTGGGAAAATCCCGTGAATGAAATTATTGCCGCGTACAATTTTATGAAAAAAATTGAATGGGGGGGGACCGTCCTCTATCTGGGACAGTTCGTTGAGAGTGACAAACTACCGTGGCACTATGTCCCGGTTTGGATCTCCATAACAACCCCCTTTCTCTATCTGCTTCTTTTTTTTCCGGGGCTTTTCTTTATGGGTTCTGATTTTTTCAAATTCCCTCTGGAATTCTACCGAAAAAGGAAAGCAGACCTGATCTGCTTCTTGTGGTTTTTTACTCCGATCGCCGCAATCTTAATCCATAAATCAACTATCTTTGATGATTGGCGCCATGTTTACTTTGTTTATCCGGCGATGATTGTGATTGCAATGACTGGATTGACTGGTATATGGAATTTATTGAGTCGTAAGAGTAATAAACGCTTCTACTGGATTTTGTCCTGTTTGCTCGTTACTCTGGTCACATTGTCTGTGACAAAAACAGCCTACTTGATGATCAGAGACCATCCTTATCAAAATGTATACTTCAATTTTCTTGCCGGCAGTGATAAACGACATCATTTTGAGCTTGATTATTGGGGCCTGTCATACAGGGAATCTCTGGAATACATATTGAAAAATGACAAAAGAAGCCTGATTGAAGTAAAAGTCGCTAATTCACCAGGCAGACTCAACAAAGAGATCCTTACAACCAAAGAGCAGCAGAGACTGCGTTTTGTCAATAAGCAGGGGGACTATTTCATAACCAACTATCGATGGCATCCAAATGATTATTCAAAAAAGGAATGGTTCTCAGTAAAGGTGGCTGGTGAAAAAATTAACACCGTGTACAAACAACGTTAGGATCTCTTTCCTTCCCGCCCTGAGCAGCTACCCGTTCCCTTGACCGGTACGGAGCTGGTTATGAGAAAAAAAATAACACCAAGGCGCCATGACGCAAAAATCTGAAAAACAGTAGCAGCGGCTTTGCGAGATTGGGTTGAATCTTATTTGATGCTCACTTCACAATTCCGGACAGCTTTCAGAACAACCTCAGTTTCAAGGAATTCCAGGCAATCAACCTTTCCCTGACAAGCTTGAAGATATTCCGGAAGTCCCCAGCAGGGCTGACAGTTCATTGGATGGCACAGCACTGAAACATGCTTGCCGTAAGGCCTTACCTCCTGCTTATCAGTCGGTCCGAACAAAATAACCGAGGGAACATCCTGGCTTGCTGCCAGGTGAGCCAGACCGGAATCATTGCCAATAAAAATAGACGACCGGTGAAGCAGGGCGGCAATTTCCAGAAGGGAAAAATCCTCAACCAGGATGCATCCTTTTTCAGTAAAGGGGGTAAAATCGATATCACTTTCTCCCGGGCCCCTGAATAGTATGATTCTCCCCTCGGGAAAAATCTTCATTAATCCGGCCTCCAATTCCAGAAAACGCTTAATCGGCCATCGCTTATGAATACCCAGGGTCCCTCCAGATCCAACATGGATGGCCATAATCAGGGTTTGAGGCTTAATCCGGTGCCGGCACAGTAACTCTTCGACAGCCTTTTCTTCCCTGTCGGTGTATAGAACCCTGGGACCCAAACTGTTTAAAGAAACAGACGGAACTCCCCCACCAAAATTCTCCAATATGGACACATTGCGTTCTACGACATGAAGTTTTTCCCGGCATGATACCAGTTCATCGGCAAGAAAATTGCTCTCCGGCGCTGTTAATCCATCGGCAACAATATATCTCGCGCCAAACAGAATCGCGGCAATCTTGCCCCTTATCGTGCCTCCGGTCACATCAAGTAACGCCAGGTCATATCCCTTACTGTGCAGCATAATCCTGATGGTCTGTGCCAATTCTTTAAATGAAATTCTCCAGAAGTCTTCCAGGTGGTATATGATGATCTCATCCACATCGGGATTATGGACAAACACTTCACGGTTATCCTTTCTGGTTGCAACAGTAAGGTGAGCAGAGGGATAACGCATTCTAAGCAGTTCGATGACAGGCGTCTGCATGATGGCATCTCCGATCCCGAAGATCGAAATCACCAGAATGCGCTCGGGCTTGACAGGTTTGCGGCCATATCTGGCCTGGCGCGCTCTGATCGCAAAGTGCACCAGGCGAGTCCTGAGCAAGTAACGAACAAAACTGAAAACTGGAGAGTCACCTGTATTAACTTTCACACCGGCAAGTATAGGTATCTTTTATATACGGGGCAACCAGCCTCTCCTGCATCTCTGACAACATACTCTCCCCTGCAATTCCGATACTGCCAATTGTCAGTCACTTGAAAAAAACACACGGAACGGATCGTGGGGAACCGAGAGATGTAATCTGAAAAGCGCGATAAAAATTGGTGAGGTCAGGAAACGGGCAACAGATTAAGGCCGGGACACAGGTGATACATTCAGGGTTTGTTGTTTATCTGGCTATGGTATCAATATACTGAAGTTTCCAGATCGTTAAGAGTTGAAACAAAAAGTTTTAAAGCAAAAGCGGCGTCAACAGGACGTCTCGATAATTCCCCAAAACCCAACCCGGAGAGTAAATTGAATTCCAATGATTAAACCAGTATATTCACTTTGGGAGTTTTCGCAACAACAACGACTTAAGTAAGTTATGGACCTGGAATCCTAATGGTTGGAATATGCTTTCATCCTGCTGACACCATGGTTTCGTCAGTAGTCATGAAGGTTACAGCTTCAAAGGCGACAATTAATGGCAATCCTGAAAAGTACAAGCAAAAATGGGGTAACTTCCCTCCTATGCCTCTGCCTGGGTCTCTGTGCCGCAATGACTTATTCATCTATAACGGAAATCAGAGCCGGGTCCGCAACCTCGGCAAGTGATATCCGGCTACTCATCGACAGGTCCTCTCAACTTGTTTCGACTCAGCCTGACACTGCTGTCGAGCTGGCGATAGAAGCGAGAGCAGCAGCGAAGTCCATAGAGGACAAAGAGTTAGAGGTTGACGCTTTGAATAACCTGGCACTTCTATATTATCGCTATGACAGGAAGAAAGAGGCGGAAGCGTTGCTGCGGGATGCAGTTGCAATCGGTCGGGATATCGGCTATTTGCGGGGAGTCGGCATAGCCCTTAATCGACTGGGAAATGTTCTGTGGCTCCTCGAAAAAAGGCTGGAGGCCAAGACCTGCTTTGAAGATGCCCTGGCGATCAGTACCGATCTGGGCGACTGGAAGGAAATAAGCAGAACCAAGACTAACCTGGCCAATGCCTACCGTTACTGGGATGACTATCCCCGGGCTATCGAACTCTTCCTTGAGGCCCGGGAGGGCTACCAGAAAGTGGACTACCAGGAAGGGATTGCCTGGCTGAACTACTCGCTTGGCATCCTTCACAAGAAGCTGGAAGACTATGACAGCGCCCTGGAGGCAATTACTTCCGCATTGAATATATACACGAAACTGGCCCAGAAAGACGGCAGCAACAACGGTGTTTTGATCTGCTATGGACAACTGGGAGACATTTACAACCTTACCGGGAAACCTGAACAGGGCCTCGAATATAACCTCCGTGCCCTGCAGCTTCGTGAACAATCCTGGAATAAAACTTCCATTGCAGATGGTATGACCGGGATTGCAAAATCACACTTTTTCCTGGGAGATTTCAGACAGGCACTGGAATATTTCAACAAGTCCCAGAAATTGCGTGATGAATCAGGTAGAACCGACGGCACCGCCACCAACATGAAATTCATGGGAGAGATTTACCTGGATAGGGGGGAATATGACAAGGCCCTGGAGCGTTTCAACCTTGGACTGGCAGCCGCCCGCGAGTTAAGTGATCGGGACAGCGAAAGCGAAATCCTGGAAATGGTAGCTGACCTGCATGCCCGGCAGGGTCGCTACAAGGAAGCCTGGGATGTTTTTCAACAGCATCGGGTCGCTCAGAATCTTATATTGAATGCCGAGATCTCAAAACGGATTTCCTCGTTGCAGCTTAAACATGAGATCGAGATCCAGACAACAGAAAATGAACGCCTCCAGGGAGAGAACAAGATCAAGGACCTGCAGTTGGCGCGGTCCCGGATCCAGATGATTCTTCTTATCCTGCTCAGTGTTTTTGCGGTTGCGGGTGGAATTGTGGCCGTCTATCTGCACCAAAAACAATTACAGATTAAAACACTGGGTGGCCTTATCCCGATCTGCACTCACTGCAAGAGCATACGAACCGACAGTGGCTATTATGAACAGTTGGAAACCTATATTTCCTCACACTCCGATGCACTGTTCAGCCACGGCATTTGCCCAAAGTGTTATGAAAAATACTACTCCGATGTGCTGGATGATTCTGATAAACCTGATGCTTCATAGCTGCTGTGCTTCAACATGCGGAGCAGAAATTCCATCTTGGAGTTGAACAGTCTTCCAGGAAAATAACACCAGTACGACACATAGCGGGGACGCGGAAAAATCATTATCAGCAGCCGCGCCACCGCGCCTCTGAAACTTTGCCTAAAAACAGAACGTTAGAATGACATGGAACTGGTCACCCTTCTGAACCTTTCATATACTTTTTCACCATTCGCAATTTTTTCCGTATTAGCTTTTAATAATTCATCCAACCTTTTCTGATCAGGTTCAGGACCTACATATTTTTCGTTGCCTGGGCCAAACTGGCTGACGTACCAGGCGCGAGAGCGAATCTTTTTATCACTGAGACTGGTAACATCCACCTGGTAATTTGCTTCACCTGTAGAAGTAAAGAAAAAATCGGTTACTGTAAAGGGCTGCAGTCCTTCATGGGTATAATGGCTGGGAAAATACAAAAAATATGCGGCCGCGCGTGCTGCATCCAGGGTTATGTTGGCTGAAGCCCGATGGTCAGTTTTATGCCATTTCATCCAGGTACTGCCAGGATCCATACTAAACAGTGCGTCCGGGCGGTATTGCCTTATCAACTTGCATACTTTTTCAGTCAGTTCCAATGCAGGAACATATTCCAGCATGCCATCAGGATAACCGAGCCAGATGAAAGTATCCTCTTCCGGTGTTATTCCCATTTCTTCACATGCTTTTTCAGACTCAAATTTTCTTATCTGGGCAAGTCTCTCACTGGTCATGGTAAGGTCTCTTGAACCCTTGTTACCGGTTGTGTACCACACCATAATGATCTTGTTGCCATTTGCTTTCAGTAATGACAATGTTCCCAGACTGCTGCTCTCATCATCCTGGTGCGGCATAACGCACATAATCGTTTTATTTGTCCATTTAGTTATGTCATCCGGAACTTTCTGGGCTCTTCGGGCTCTTTGGGGCCTTGGAGCGGATGGATCTATAGGACCGGTCTGCGCCAATAAACTCATCGGGAGCATTGCTGCCAGCAAACAGGACAGTATAAATATTATTCTTACGTTTTTCATAGTGGCTTCCTCCTTGATTTTCACTCAATTGATTCTTTAATATCCATTCAGAAAACAATCGACGACCCCTCTTCCATAACGTGAGCTTCGACAAGAATCCAGTCAATACCCATCCATCTTAAATATCTGTCCTAATCGCTGGCTTCTCGTCCTGTAACATCTTTATTATTAAACAAATGTATGGATTTTCCCAATTAATTCTCTCAATGTTCAAAGCCAGTATTACATCAGATGATTTTGAACCTTAAATCAACACCTGAGAAGACAGCACAGCCGGCCATATGGAGCGAACTATCTCGTATCTCGATCCCCTACTGGAAGTGGCCCCGAGCTCCAACCTCTTATGGCTTTGGGCAAGGGTTATCCCATTTTTGTCACGGTTAGTTTCTAACCCTGAAAACAACCTCGATGTTGAATAAGGACTATATTATTTATCTGATTGATTCCTGCTGTTTTGTTCAATAAGATTGAAAATAATCAGGGCAACTCTGAATTCCGGATTCACGTTAAAAAAATGGTAATGAATGTATTCCTTGCCGTCCAAAGGAGGTGTTTTTCAGGGATGGCCTGTAATTATTGAGAGTCCAAGAGAAGCCTGGATATTTTGATCAATTTTATTATGTTTTTATCTGGAGAGTGGCAGGTGAAAATGAGAAGCCGACCAATCCTTTTTGTTTTTCTTTTCCTGCTCTTTTTCCAGCCACTATTTTTTACTGTTACCTCCCAGGGATCCATTTCCCCCCGGCAGCTTCTGGAAAATATCCAAAAAAAGGAATTCACCGGAGCCATCATGAACCTGGAATTCGATGGCGCTGACATTAACCAGATATTTCAGCGTTTCGAAAGCATCAGCGGACTGGACTTCCTCGTGGATCCAGGTTTAAAAGGCATCGGAATGTTCAGCTTCAAAGGAATTGAATGGGACAGATCCTTATACCTGGTGCTTGTGAACCTTGATCTCGAACTGCAATTGGATGGGGATAAGCTCAAAGTGATAAAGGCGCGGCCCAGGTCGGGCCGACTTTCGATGTCCTTTATGGCTGGAGTTCTTTCCTTAGTTTTCCTGGTGGGTATCGGTCTTTTCCTGGTTTATTCCATGAAAAAAAGATGCAACCCCAGGCTGAACAATAAACCTCCCTTGAACAATAAGCCCCCCTTACCCGATGATCGTGTTGAAGAAATAATAAAAACATTGGCCTACGTCTTCGAAGTGAAAAAAATCTATAGAAATGATGCCCTTACCCTCGATGTCCTAGCTGACAGGCTGGCCATTCCGTCCCATCAGCTTTCCTGGATCATCAACAATAAAATGGGTAAAACCTTCTCAACACTTCTCAACCACTATCGAATTGAAGAAGTAAAAAAATGCCTGGCCGATCCCTTAAATTCTGACCGGTCCATCCTGGAAATTGCCTTAAGCTCAGGGTTTAACTCTAAAAGCTCTTTCAACAAAACATTCAAAACCTTAACTGGAAAAACCCCGCGGGATTACCGGGCCGGAAAGGGCACATGAGATTCCAGGACATCTCAGGAGAGTCCATTTTCGCTATCCTGGACTTTTTTAAGTTACTGGTAAACAATGAATAAATAATAATACCAGTCCATTTTAACAATGAAGACGACGGACCTTACTGTTGCGCCTACCATGAAGCCTGGTTCCACTGTGGAACCAGGCAGGCTATTTAAAAAGTGAGGTCAATATGAAAAACAGGCTCAACTCTTTTTCCATTCCAGTTTTATTTTTTCTACTGCTTCTTTCCCTTACATCCATAAAAGCGGAACAGCTGGATTTCCCGGACACATTCGCCGGGAAACGGGCTAAGGAGATCGTCGCCCTCATGAACGGGAGCTTTTCCCAGTCGGTGGAAGAGTATATACAGAACGAATATACTCCCGATTTCAGAGAGGCCTTTCCCCTGGCTGCGCACAAACAGATTTTCGATACGACGCATAAAATGCTCGGCAATCTGGGACTGGCCGATATAACCATATCAACGCCCACGGGTATTAAATTCACGCTACGGTCCGATGCCAGGGAAGCCTGGCTGTACATCAGCCTGGATGTTGAAGCGGAATCGCCCCATCGCATCGAGGTTTTGGGTGTCCGCCCCGGGTCCAGGCCGACCTCTTCAAATAACAGGGAGGAGGAGAAAACAAGCCCCGCGGGGAATGAGGAGGGATACAATCCCTCCCAGGCATTAAAAAAGCCGTCAGAGGTAGATTCAGAAAAACTTGACCGGATAATCTCTGCCAAGGTCGACAACAACGAATTTTCCGGTGTGGTCCTGGTAGCCAGTGAGGGAGGGACTATATTCCAAAGAGCTTACGGTGTTGCTTCCAAGAGGTTTAATGTGCCTAATAATATGGATACAAAATTCAATCTCGGTTCGATTAACAAATCCTTCACCACGGTCGCGATTCTTCAACTGGTGGAACAGGGGAAACTGTCCCTGGATGATCTGATTGGAAAATACCTAGATATCTTCCCCATGGAAATTGCGGGAAAGGTTACTATCCGGCATCTGCTCAATATGCGCTCTGGATGGGGAGATTTCTGGAGCAATAGTGCCTACCTGGAACGTTTGCCCAGGCTGCGTACGGTGTCTGATTACATGGAATTCATCAAGGATATGCCTCTCGATTTCGAACCAGGTTCGAATTTCCAGCACAGTAATACCGGTTTTGATGTGGCCGGAGCAATTATTGAGGCAGTTTCCGGTATGGACTATTTTAGCTATGTGAAAAAAAATATCTATGATCGGGCAGGCATGGCTGATTCAGATTCCTACCACATGGATGGCCCGGTTGAAAACCTTGCGGCAGGCTATACCAATATGAACAGGAATGATCCTGATGGAAGCGGATACCAATGGGATAATTCCTGCTTGATGCCTCCGCGGGGAACTCCGGCAGGAGGAGGCTATTCAACTGCCGAGGATCTTCTTAAATATGATCAGGCCCTGAGGGGACACAGGCTTTTGAGTGAGTCGTTTACCAACTTTATCTTCAACCGTCTCAAGGGCAGTCCGGGTGAAGCACCTTCTCCATCTGGAATGTACCAGGCTGTTGGAGGAGCACCGGGGATTAATGCCTTCTTGGCCATGGACCTGGTATCAGGTTATACCTTCATCGTCCTTTCAAATTATGACCATCCGGCTGCAGTGAACCTGGCTAAGGAAATAATCGGAGTGTATGTCTCCAGGTAGAGCTTCCAGGTTGCTCCCTGTCTTCCGGGATACACACCCCGGTGTTTATTCCTGGTAAAACGGAAACGGATGGCTTCAGCGGAAGGCTCTTTGGAGTGCCTGAACAACGGCCTGACCGCAGCGCTTTGATACTCCGGCTTCAGGGACCTTGACATCAAAGGCGTGGAAGGCTCCCGGATAAACATGAAGTTCCACTGGTACTCCGGACTGCAAGAGCCGGCGGGCAAACTGGATATCCTCTTCTGCAAGCAGGTCAATATCCCCAACCGCGATAAATGACGGGGGAAGGCCGTTTAAATCGGCAGCCCGGGCAGGAGAGGCATAGGGAGGTATCCCCTCGGTTCCAGGGGTACATCCAAGGTAGGATTTCCAGCCGAAACAGTTGTTGTGGCGAGTCCAGAAAAGCGCGTCCGGAAGTTTATCGCTTGCATGGGAGGCGTTGCGGTCATCCAGCATCGGGTAAAGAAGGAGCTGAAAGGTTATTTTGAGTTCCTTTCGGTCCCGGGCCAGGAGAGACAGGCCAGCCGCCAAACCACCCCCGGCGCTTCCGCCGCCGATTGCAATATGATTGGAATCCACACCAAGCTCATTCGCCTGTTCATGCATCCATTTCAGTGCTGTGTAACAATCTTCAAGGGGTGCCGGATAGGGATGTTCCGGTGCAAGCCTGTAGTCAACCGCGGCAACAACGCATCCGGTCTCTTTCACAATCCGCCTGATTTGCGGCTCATCCTGTTCAGGACTTCCTGATACATATCCGCCTCCGTGAATCCATAAAAAACCTGGTAAGATCCCGGACCGACGCTCCGGCTCATAGAACCGAACCCTAACAGCATGAGCGTCCCCCGGGCCAGGCACTTGAAAATTCCTTAACGCGATCCCTTTCTCCGCGGTCTGGATCCTCAGCATTTCCCGGGTGTCTCGGATCTGCATCTCCCTGATTTCGTCAAGCCTGTCTGAACTGAAAACAATTTCCGGGAATTCATCCAATGCTGATTGAAGTTCGTGGTCCAGTTTTTCCCTTATATTCATCCCTTTTTCCTGTCTCTTATATTTCCCCTGGGTTCTTATCCCCAGGACAGATTCTCCTCAAACCATTACGGGCGCGTAATTTAACTCTAATGATAACTAAAATCTTTATCGATATCGGATGCTATGGCTTCAATAATAAAAATTCAATTTCAATCTTATAGCTGTAAAACCTGTCCCGCAATGGGAACGACAACAACCTTGAATAACCATGACCATTCAAATTTCCGCCAGTGCGGGCTGGGGCACCGAGGGTAGTGGAACCAGGAGCCCGGGGCATATGACCGCCCGGACAATGGGAAAAGGTTCCTGGCCGAAGGGATGAGTATGGTGGACAAGGTTGCCTGTTGATTTTACCTGGCTGATTCTGATCCCATGAAAAAAAACCAGGATCGCCGCCTACTCCGGGAAAAGCTGGCCGGAAATTCGGCACTGATTACACAATCAAACCGCTTTTTCAAACCGGGTACAGTGTTTATGCCGGTGGTCAGCCGCTTTCCATAATATTACCTATATCAAAGGTCGATTCAGGCCCGCTGCGTTTTCCGGTTAAACCATTCCGCCAATCTCGCCAGCACGTCGTAAAGAATTGGAACCACGAAGGGCCGCAGCAGAATGGCGAAGAAAAATCCCCCGATATAGACAACAGCCAGAGGCCTGTGAAGTTCCGCTCCGGTTGTCCTGATCAGCGCCAGGGGGAGAACTCCCACAATCATTACCATATCAGTAATAAAAATCGGCCTGAATTTGGTCAGGGCTCCCTGGATTACCGCCTCTCTCAGGGCCATCCCTTTCTTTCTCAAATCATTTATCTTGGCAACAAGGACAATGTCATTCTGGGCGCAAATTCCAAAAAGTGCGATGAGGCCGATAGTCGAGGAGACATTAAGTGTTTCTCCCACCAGCAGCAAACCGAGGATACCGCCTATCAAGGTTGAAGGAATATTAAGCATTACCAGCGTGGCCTGCCAAAGTGATCCGAATGATGAGAAGAGAATCACGAACATGATGAGCATAACAATCAACATGACAATGCCCAGGTGACGCATGGCCCGCTGCTGGCTTTCAAACTGCCCCCCGAAAGTAACAAAGTAGCCTTGCGGAAAAGAAATCTCCTGCTCAATTTTCTGCCGGGCTTCAGACACAAAGCTGTTGATATCCCGACCCACCACGTTGCATAAAATGATCTTGCGCCGCTGCAGGTTTTCCCTGAAAATCGTCTGGGGGCCTTCGCTCTTGGTGATCTCGGCCAGTTCAGAAAGTGGAACCCTCTCCTTACTGGGAGTTTCAACCAGCAAATTCCTGATGGATTCCACATCGTTGCGGTATTCTTCCGGAAACCTGAGCATGACCGCTGTAACCCGGTCTTCCTCGTATACGTCTGTGACCTCCAATCCATTCAGAGCTGTCTCAACCAGTTCAGCCACGCTGGTTACTGAAATGCCGAAACGGCTTAACCTGTCCCGATCCAGCTTGATAACAAGTTGAGGAATACCGGCGGTTTGCTCAACCTGAAGGTCTGCCACACCTTCGGTTTCAGACATTATATGTTTTAATTCCTCGACCAGGCTGCCCAGGACATCCAGATCAGGGCCGAAAACCTTGACTGCAAGCTGACCTTCGGTACCGGTTAACATCTCGGCCAGTTTGTTGGCAATTGGCTGCTCGAAGATATAGGTAACTCCCGGGAACCTGTCCAGCTCTGCCCTCATCGCCTGGGTTATCTCATCAAATCCCCTTGTCCTTTCCTCCAGGGGCAGCAGCTCAATATTGTAATGACTGTGATTGACGGGATGCACATGCTCAGAAGACTCGGCGCTTCCGGTTGTCCTGGAAACTGAAACCACCTCCGGAAAGGAAAGAAAAATCTGCTCGACCCGTTTCCCCATCTTGAGGGACTCTTCCAGTGAAGTCTCCGGCAGCATGACGGTGGACGCCATGATCGCGCCTTCGTCAAGGGGCGGAACAAACTCTTTTCCCAGAAAGGTGTAAGCATACCCAGCCACGACAATCAACAGGACAAAACCTGTCAAAATTGTCTTTTTGAACCTGAAGGATCCCTTCAGAAGAAAATTATACCCCCCTAACAGCGCCTTATTGACAGGGTTCACTCTACCTTTCATCTGACGTTCTGTCAGGAAAAAAGAGGCCAGGATAGGCTGCAGGGTGAGGTTGAGAATCAATGAGCCAAACAGAGCGGCAGCCACGGCAAACGCTGTAGGCCGGAACATGGCCCCTTCAATACCGCCAAGCGTCAACAGGGGAATAAACACAAGCATTATGATCAGGCTTGCCGAAAAAAGAAATTTTCCAACTTCGGTTGCCGCTTCTGAAGTCAATTCAAGAGTTGACGCCTTACCCTTCTTTTCAGTCAATACCCGGAAGATATTCTCCACCATCAAAATTGAACCATTGGCTACTTTTCCGATGCCGATTGCCAGACCTCCAATGGACATAACAGTAAGCTTCACTCCAAACAGATCCATCATCACCAGGGCAATCAGGATCGAGAATGGAATAGTCATTGAGGCGATAAGGGAACACCTCAGGTTTCCCATAAAAAAAATCATAACGAGTACGATTAGCGCGGCACCTTGCACAATGGAAACCTGTACATGGTCCAAAGACTTAAGGATAAGCACAGACTGGTCATAGAAAGGTTTTATCTGAATACCAGCGGGAATATCCCTGCTGATTTGAACCAGCGCCGCCTTGATATTTTTGATAGCGGAAAGGGTATCCCCTCCATACTGCTTTTCTACCGTTACATACACGGCTTCCTCGGCATTGTGGCTGGCTGCGCCCCTCCTGAATTTTCCTCCCTCCCTGACCTCGGCTACATCCCTCACCAATACTGGAATATTGTTGCGAGAGGTGACCACCGTATCCCTGATCTGATCAAGCGTTTCAATTCGGCCCAGGCCTTTTACCAGGATCTCTTGCGGACCCTGCAGGATCAGTCCCCCGGAAAAGTTCCGGTTGCTGTTCTCAATCGCATCTTTAACATCATTTACAGAGAGGTCGAAATTCTCAGCATTTCAGGCTTGAGATAAACTTGAAACTGCTTTACAAATCCTCCCAGGTTAATGATGAAAGAAACTCCGGGTACTCCCTGCAGACGGTAGCGTATAGTCCAGTCCGCGGTTGACCTCAAATCTATGGGGTCGGCATCGTCACCTACAACCGCGAATTCGAATACTTCTCCCATCCGGGACGACACCGGTCCCAGCATTGGTTTACCCGAACCAAGGGGAAGCCTCCCAGCAATAAGCTCCAGCTTGCTGGAGACAATCTGCCGGGCCAGATATATATCCATACCCCAGTCAAACTCCACTGTCACGACTGAGTCCCCGGTGGCGGACTCAGATCTGACCTTGGTTACATGGGGCGCTCCGGAGAGAAGGCTCTCCAGGGGAAAAGTAATGGTCCTCTCCACGTCCTCAGCGGCCATGCCGGGATTCTCAGTAATGATTGTGACCAATGGAGCATTGAGGTCCGGGTAAATGTCCTTCGGCATCTGAAAGTAGACAATAATCCCCCATATCGAAACCAGTACCACCAGGAGTAAAGTCAAGATTCGCTGTCTTAACGCAAGATTTATTATTCGATCAATCATAACCGTAGTCTCATTACTTTATGGAAGGTATGGAAAAACTGTTTGTCCTCAGTGCACGTGAGCGCCGCCAAGAAGTTCTTCGTAGACCTTTGATTTAAGCTGGAAGTTTCCCGTTGTTACTACCCTGTCGCCTTCTTCGATTCCACCCCTGATCTCATAGAACCCATTTTGCCTGGAGCCAACATCGACTACACTGGGAACATATTCTCCATTAACCGCGACAAACACGATTTGCTCATCATGGTCATCCAGGACAGCTTCACATGGTACTGCCAGAGCTTTACTCTGATTACTGAGAAAAATATCTATACTTGCGAACATTCCCGGCTTAAGCCTTAAATCCCGGTTCGAAACTTCAGTGCGCACCTTGATAGTCCGGGTTTCGTCATCCAGTTCATCGCTGATATAACTCAGTTTTCCAGGGAAAATTACGCTCGGATAGGCGGGAACCGTAACATTTACCTTCTGTCCAACCTTGATCTTGGAAATGTCTCTCTCGTAGATCTCAGCATCCACCCACAGAATTGTTGGATCCATGATGGTCATCAACTCCGAAGACTGGTCAATCATTTCTCCCAGGAGGGCATTCTGCTCAGTGACCTTTCCCCCGATCGGGGCAAATAACTCGACAATCGGGCTGATCTGGTGGTTTTCGGCGATTTTTTGCACTTCCTCTTCTGAGAAACCCAGTACATGCAGTCTCTTCTCAGCAGCCTCCAAGATTGTATCTGCCACCTTGAGTTCAGACTGTGAGGTTAGCAGGTTCTTCTGTGCCCCCACGCCCCTCTCAAAGAGTCGCTTCTCTCTTTCCAGGTTGGTTTCGGCCAGTTCACGATCGGCAACGGCCATATAGTAGTCTGTTTTTGCCTTTCCCACCTCCTCACTCTGGATCGTAAGCAAGACTTGCCCAGGTTTTACCCAGTCACCGATGCCTACATGGATCTCAGCTATTCTCGCGGGAAACGCGTAGCTGACAATTGCCATCCTGTTCCTCGGAGCCAGAACTCTTCCCAGAGCAGAATGCAATGTCTGTAAAGGTTGGTAAACCGCTGTCACCAATTCAATGCCAATGGCTTCTTTCTCCTTTTCCGAGATAGTGACATTATTGTACCGGCCCGGTCCTCTGCCCGGCCCCCTGCCTGACCCGCGACCAAAACCTTCCCCAGCTCCCAGGCCGCCGCGGCCCCGCCGATTCTGCGATCCGAGTCCCAAACCTGAGGCATCATCAGCAACTTTTCCGCTCATTACGGCAACATCCTTTTCCGATGTTCCCGCATTATCACCTGCATCCTTTTCCAGGTAGGAACAACCGGCAATCAACATACAAAATGCAGGAATCAGTGATAGTAATGAAAGTTTTCTTCCAGTCATTATGTTCTCCCAGGTGCTCCGTTCAGCTTTTTTTTCAGCTTCAACAGGGAGCCCTCTTTATGCTAGGGTTAGGGCTGTCGTCCCACCGCTTTGTCCAGTGTTGCCAACGTGAGGGCATAGTTGAAAAGCGCCTCCGCGTAATACCTGTTGGCCTCATTCAATGTTCGCCGGGCCTCAATCAACTCAATCCCCCCGATTTCCCCTTCCTGGTAACTGAAAAGGAACATCTGGTAAACCTCCTCGGCCTCAGGCAGGATTTCATCCTGGTAGAGCTGAATCTGCGCCTTCGCTGTCAGCGAATTCAGGTAAGCCTCTTCAACCTCCAGAAGGATGGAGTTAACCAGATGATCCAGTTCCCTTTCCAGGGAAAAAACCATGGCCCGTGATTCCACGATTTCAGCATTCTGGCGCTGTTTGAACAGGAAAGGCAGCGGCACGGAAACGGTGAAGGACCAGGAAAAGGGCTCTCCCTCAATATAGTGATGGGAAAGGTTAACATCGAAGTCAGGCCGGGAGCTGAGGCGTGACTGCTTCTGCTTATAATTCTCCCTCTCGATTGAATAGCCGATTCTCTTGCTTTCCGGGCGGAGAGAACGCGCCTCCTGCTTCAGTTCTTCCAGGTTCAAGCCGAGAAACGGGACCTGGAGCTGCCCCCGGATCTCCAGGGGAGTATTTTGTTTCCTGGCCAGTAGGTTGTTTAACCTGGCTTTTGCCAGGCTCTCCTGGTTGGAAGCGACTTTCACGGCATTCGCCGCTTTCAGAGTCTCCACACGGGCTCTCAGCACTTCAACCCGGGCCACTTCCCCCGCCCCTACCTTGACCTCGGCTTTCTCAAGGAAGTCCTGTGAAAGTGCCAGATCACGTTGAGAATACCGGGACATTTCCTGAGCCAGCAGCATTCGGTAAAAAGCTTCCTTTACCATGAAAGCAATATCTATTCTCAGGCTTTCGATTTCTGTGCCAAGTACATTGGACTCACCCTCGGCAATCTTCCCCCGCAAAGCTCTTTTTCCCGGGAATTCAAAGGTCTGGGTCGCTCCCAGGTAAGTTTCCCGGCTCCTGAAAAAATTAAATGGCTGGGGCTGCAAATCGGAGTTGAACTCAACCGAGGGATAGGGAAATACAGTCGCTTGGTCAATTCTTGCCAGGGAGGCCTGGTGGGACTGCACCGAGGAAAGAATCATCGGATTCCGGCTCAGCGCAATCGAAATACACTGATCCAGGCTCATGGCCTGATCATCCACGGGTTGGCCCCAGAGCGAACCTGTCAGGCATAAAACAGTCACAATTAGAAAAGAGTTTATTGGTCGAAACATCAGACCTCCCCTTCAGAATTTGGAGGTTTTCAGGAAATTAAATTAGGGAAAATATAGGGAAAAAGGGTTAGATAGAAGGGGGTGATCGACCGGGAAACTCAACGATGACCAGGATGGAGCGAACAATTAACTCTACCTGGCTCTTCGTTTCCAACGAGACCAATTGAGGTTGGCGATAAAATTCAATTACATCTATGGCCACGCTGCAGGTCTGGAAGCTGCAGGCTGGGCAGGAAGAATCACCGCCGAGGCTGGTGTCAGTATGGCATAAGTTGATGGAGGCACTAATCGCCAGAAAGACGATGAGGAAAGCAATATTACAAACAACTTTTTGTGTCTTCGACAATATTATCAGCTCCAACAACCAAATCAAGCCGGCAAGGGTCTAGGATTTCGAAGTATAAACAATCGAAAAAAGAACCGCAAGCAGACATCATAAGTTCAAACTGAGATCTGTGAAGTTCAAACCGGACCTGACTGTCAAGTCGCAACTGAGCAGGTCCTTTTCATCCCATCAGATGCCGGTTTTCTAAATTGCCGGTCTTTATTCAAAATCTTTGATGCTTTATCCCGACAGAACATTTCAAGAGGAACGTTACTGAACTCCGCACCAGGAAAGTCATTGTCAACCTGATACGTTCCATGCATCAAATTGTCATTCAGGCTCTTTCCAGGGATGGAATGTTCAGGTATTTTGACAGGCCGTAACCCTGGTTTTTCCTCACACCAGGCAGTCTATTTTTTCCATAATCCGTGTTTGGAGGCCCTGCATCCCCAGCTTGCCGTGATCAACGCCGCAAAGCCTTTAGAACCACTGTCCGCGACATCCCGGGTCACATTTTCACTAACCTGATCACCGGGCGGATTTCGGGCAGTGGTTCTGCAGTTCCTCGTCGAACCTTAAAGACCATCCGCTAAAACTTCAGGATGTCATCCCAGCCCTTGCGGTATACAGGCCTCTTGATGAATGGGTCTGCTTCTGGCGCGTTGGTGGCGCGCAGGTTCTCGTAATCCCATTCGATTTTCTTTCCGGTCCGGTAGGCTACGTTGCCGAGGTGATTCGCCTCGGTTGTCCAACTGGTGTACCCAAAATGCGCTCCGGGCATCGGTCCATTTCCCTTGGCATAGTTGACCCATTCCACCCAGTGTCCGGGAGAACGGGGCAGCGTCTTGGGCGGCATCTTGAAGTCCTTGAACTTATCTTCAGGCAGTAACTTCACATTCCTGCCACCGAGCAGCATGCCATTGTCGCCTATAAACACGTTGGATCGGCCTCCCCAGGATTCTTCCCATCCCGGCGGTTTGATGTCACCCTGGTACCACACCAGTTTGAGTGCAGGCTGGGAGCCTACCGCAGGGAACTCATAGGTAGCTTTCATCGTCGCTGGAGCAAGCTCTTTGTGAGCCGCACCATTCGGAGAAACGGATTCAACTGTCAGCGGGGCCAGTACCTTGCCTCCCTTACCGTCAGGCCGGAAGAGATCCAGCACCATGTAAGGTACGTCATTGTCGTGACCTCCCAGGTCGCTCATCGTACCATTTGCAAAATCCCACCATCGGTACCACCGAGGGCCCGGAAAATAGGTCGGATGGTACGGCCGCCACGGGGCTGGTCCGAGCCACAGGTCCCAGCTCAAATGCTCCGGTATCGGAAACTCTTCCTTGAAGCGATCAACGATCTGCACACCTTCATAGAACCCGTGCGGGTGGTCAAATTTCTCGGCTGAAGCTGCGTCCTGGAGTCCCCAGGCGCGGTCAGCCCAGACGTGGACTTCACGCACCGGACCGATGACTCCGGTATCAAGGATTTCTCTGACTGTGCGCCTGCTTTCCGAGGCATGCCCCTGATTACCCGTTTGTGTCGACAGCTGGGGATTCTTCCTGGCAGTCTCGCCGATAAGGCGGGATTCCTGGATGTTGTATGTGAGAGGCTTCTCACAATAGACATGTTTACCGTGCGTCAACGCCAGGTAGGTGGCAATCGCGTGGGTCTGCTCAGCTACAGAGACCACCACTGCGTCAAAGGCATCCGGTTTGTCAAAAACACGCCTCAGGTCCTTGTATGTCTTGGCCTTGGGAAAACGTTTGGACGCTGCATCCAGGTAGTTCTGGTCGATGTCGCAAAGGACAACGACATTCTCATCCGGATGCGGACCAGCATACGGATCGGGCTCACGCCGTCTTGGTTTTCTGTCCGGTTCGATCGTCAGTTCGCTGAGGCTGGCGTTGGCACGGCCGCCGGCGGCGATAAACGCAATGTCCAGCTTGCTATTCAAATTCTGGCCCCGCAATATCGCTGGCGCCCCGGTAGCCACCACACCGGCCGCCAGGGCTCCGCCGACAAACTCACGACGCGTCATCTTGTTGCGGCTGGCCTCCCTCATGGCTCTGCGCCTCTCAGGGCGGCTCCCGCCTGAATCATCCAGTAACTGTAATTCTTTCATTTTTTCCCTTTCCTAAGCGTAGTCCTTAAATTTAATCAAGGCCTTTTTTAAACTACCTCATAATTACATTTTAAAGATGCGGGGATGTCAATGTCCTTAGCAATTTATGTTTAAATGTTTCGTTTTATATCAATCAGTCAAAACTCGCCGGTCCCGGCCCATTACCATCCTCCCCAACTACTTTGAACCTTCCAGGATAAGGGAAAGGCCGCACTTCACTTTTCAAACAGGAACCAGCCAGCCGGAAGGAGCACAAAACCGGAACAGTCACCCCATGCTCCTTCGCAGTCTTCCCGTGAAAAACCAGAGTTAATCTTTTTTAAGAACCTTCAACGCGTTATCCCGGTAGAATTTTTTAAGAGTAGCGTCACTCAAACCTACACCTGAAAGAGAGTAGGGGGTATTTGATACATCCCAGGCGTAAAAGTGCTCGTCAAGCGTCTGCCAGATATGGAATGTATTCCGGTACATTGACAGGCTGTAACCCTGATCGGTGCCCCACACAATGCGGTCAGCGTACTTTTCAATGAACTGCTTGGCAAACCTGGGTATGGTAGCGACATATGATTCTCTCTGTGAAACATCAGCCCACAGGTTGGGGTACTTATCAAGCATTTCCCCAAGCTGGTTCAAATCGTAGCTCCGATTCATAAAATGGCAGACAACAAATTTGGTTCTCGGATGTTTCTGAAGGGCGCGCTCGGTGCATTCTTTCAGTTGATCCAGATTCAAAATGCCTTCCTTGTTGTCAAGGCGGAAATAAAGGGCTTCAAACATCAAGTCATTATGTACGTCCATTGGTTCGTACATCCATTTCGGATCACCGGAATGATGATTGATCGGCAGGTCGAGATCGGCAAGTTTTTCCAGGATAGGATCCATACGAGGATCATCAATGTGCATTGTAGGGGTTGCGCCTCGGAGTCCGGATCCTTTGTCACTGATCTCCCCGATCCCCCTGGCGCCTAGCTTTACGCATCTTTCAATTTCAGCAATCGTGTCCTCAGGAATTCTTCCTGAAAAATCAAATCCGCACCACAATTCAAAACGATCCGGGTATTTTCCAAAAGCGGCGGCTACTTTATTAAAGGTCTCTCCAGTACCAGAAAAAAGGATCGTTTTTTCAACACCACATTCATCCATGTTTTTAAGTATGGCGGCACATTCGGCCTCCATGTCCACGTTACCCCGAGGAGCATGCATGTGCATGTCTATGGCTGGATACTTGGCCTTGAGGGCTTCAGTCTGGGGCGTCACAAAAATAGATTTAGGCCTGTAATCCTTGAGTAGCAGCGTCTGCTCCATGCCCGGCTCTCTCATCGCGCGTTGCTGCGCTTGTATAAACAGCAAAACTGAAAAGCAAACGAGTGAAAAAAGAAAAACTTTCAACAGTAACTTTTTCATAAAATTAATCCTTTTAAATTAAATCAAGAGTACATATCATAACCAGGCCCTGGATAGCCCTGCCCGCGATTCCTCAGCCGCCGCTTCAAAGCGTAAGGCCGGGAGCATTATAAAACTGCGGTTTTCTCTTACCTTACCTTTCAGAGGAAGCCGCCCTGAATAAAATCACCGGCATTTTTATTTAACAATAAACAATGTACAGCTAAAAGAATGTTAATGTCCTTATCGATTTATGATTAAATGTTTCGTTTTGTCGTTTTACCCTGTTTCCTTAACATCTTTTCCATTTTCTTAAAAATAAATGACTGTAAACAATAAAGCTTGGCGCCCCAAAACAAAAAAACAAAACCGACGTACAAATAGGCATGAGCCACGAATGACACAAAAAATAGACAAGGCAGTTTTCAGTAAAAAAGTACCTGGGAGAGTATGGGAAGCATATTTAACCCACACAATTCTTCCTGCTGATTCTAAGCAGCCTTATTTTATTCAAAGGCTTTTCCCGGGCACAAAAACAGGTTCTACGGCCGCAGGAAAAACCAGCTGGTTACCGGATATCATTCCATACGGGCACTCCGATTCTTTCTAGTGCCGGCATGACACTTCCTGAACTGGTTAAAAATGTAGTTTCCTTAACAAGCCGGATTGCCCTTTAGTACAAGTGATCCCAGCGATTCTAAAAATTTCCTTCCGAACGGATTGTATTAGAAGTTGAATTACTTCGTCCCAAGCCTGGCGGCTAATCCATCTTTTAATTCATTCAGTTTTCCAGGCATTTCTGCAGCCAGATTCTTGACCTGTCCACGATCTGAACCAATATCATAAAGCTGGTATTCAGGCCCCAGGCCCGTTTCAATATTCACGTTGGCCTGTACGGCCAGGCCTTCATAGGGCGGGATCATTAAATAGTCACCCAAACGGTAGGCAACATTCCGGCTGGCTTCGAGCACCAGGTCAGTTCTTCCAACAGAAGATTTTCCCAGCAAGGCATCCAGGACATTTTCACTGTCAGGCCCGGTATTCTTTAAACCCAGGTAAGACGCGATCGAGTCCATAAAATCAATCTGGCAGACCAGCGCGTCTGAAATGCCCGGTTCAATCTGCCCCGGCCACCAGGTAATCAATGGCACATTGGTTCCGGCGTTAAACAGGCTGTATTTGCCTCCCCGGAAAGGCCCTGACGGGGTATGGCCTCCAATTTTCTCCACTGCTTCATCATAATATCCATCGTTCAAGACAGGACCGTTATCACTCGAAAAAATAACCAGGGTATTCCGGTCAAGGTTCAGTTCCTTCAGCTTAGCCATTACCTGCCCCACGCACCAGTCTCCCTCCGCAATCGAATCACCACGGGGCCCCATGCCGGTCGCTCCCACGAATCTAGGATGAGGAGTGCGGGGCACATGCGGCTGCTGCAGGGCATAGTAGAGGAAAAAGGGTTCATTTTGATTCTCTTCAATGTAATTCAAGACCCGTTTCAGAAAATTATCAGCCATATCCTCATCTATCCACATGGCTGATTTCCCGCCTTTTTGATAACCGATCCGAGAAATGCCATTCCAGACGCTGCAGTCATGACCATGATGCCACTTGAGCTTCAACAGTTCCGGATTATCCCTGCCGGTAGGTTCGCCCTTAAAATTCTCCTTGTAGCTCACCTGCAGGGGATCCCCTGGATTCAGTCCCGCCACCTTGTGGTTTTCCACATACACAGTCGGCACGCGGTCATTGGTGGCAGCCATGACATAGGAATAATCAAAACCCACTGCATTTGGAGTCAGTTCGATCTCCCTGTTCCAGTCCACATTCCCATCACCGATGCCAAGATGCCATTTCCCGATAACCGCGGTTTTGTAGCCATTCTCGGCCAGCATTTTCGGCAGTGTTGGCTGCCCGGGATCAATCAGCAAAGGCGCGTCTCCGGCTAGGATGGCTGCTCTTTTATTCCTCCAGGGATACTGACCGGTCAGCATTCCGTAACGGCTGGGTGTACAGGTCGCAGAGGTACAGTAACCGCTGGTAAACCGTAAACCTTCGCTCGCCAGCTTATCAATATTGGGGGTTGAAAGAGTCCCCGAACCATAAGCGCTGACATCTCCATATCCAAGATCATCCATGTAGATGATAACCAGGTTTGGATTTCCAGGTGTTCGCTGGGAGCATCCGAGTAATCCGACCAGAAGCAAAAGCAGGGTACAGGTTAGGCAGGTGTTTTTGTCCATGAAATTATATTAATCGGACCGCCACATGCAGGCAAGGCCTTGTTCGTATCTCGATATCAAGTTTCAAAGATTCCTGCTTGAGGTTAAAAAAATATCTTGACTGCCAGGATAAGCTCTTATACGATGTTAACGTTCACGTGAACCTTAACAAGGATCTGTTTGTACACATAAGCAGAATGTTATTCAGCAGATTATTCCGCTGCTTAATAATCTAATAACTGCGATGATTTATTGAGGTCTTAATCTTGGTTGTAACAATTAGAGACATCGCCCGGAAAGCTGGATGTTCCATGCAGACAGTCTCAAGGGCGTTGAATAACAAGGAAGAGATTTCCCCCGAAACCAGGAAACGAATACTGGAGATTGCAAAAAAATTAAATTATTCACCCAATATTCTGGCCAGCGGGCTGAGGTCAAAAAAAACGAAAACCCTGGGAATTGTCATCCCTGACAACAGCGATCCATTCTATGCGGAGATCCTGCAGGGAGCCAGTAAGAAAGCCCGGGAAAACGGCTATCAGATAATCCTCTCTGTCTTGTCTCAAAGGGGGTGTGATGTTGACGAAGAACTCGCCGCATTACGCACATTAATTTCCCAGCGGGTTGATGGGTTATTGCTTCAGCCTGAACAGGAAGACAGCCTTTATCTTGATGCCTTAAAAAAATGTCCGATTCCCTTTGTTCTTTACAACCGCTCTCCCAGGGGTCTTGACTGTAATTATGTTACCCATAATCACGAACAGGGATCTTTTATCGCTTGCAGTCATCTTTTTAAATCCGGGAAAAAGGAGATCTACTATTTAACAAGAAAACCAGCGACTTCCAGCACTAAAGCGAGAATAGCCGGCTGCAGAAAAGCTGCTGCAACATTCGGGATTCCGGAGAGTTCCCTTCATATTATTGAATGTGAAGACAGTGTTGATGATGCCTATCAAAAAACAGCAGGTATCCTGGACTCTTACATCCCGGATGCGTTCCATACCTGGGATGACATCATGGCCATAGGTGTTGCTAAAGCCGCCATTGATAAGGGCCTTAGTATTCCCCAGGATATGTCATTGGTCGGTTACAACGATATCCTGATCTCCCGGTATTTCAATCCCCCCCTAACTACAGTCAGGCAGCAGCTGGCCCTGATGGGAGAAACCGCGGTCGATATCCTGATTCGAAAATTATCCAATCCGCAGAATAAGAATTTTGAGCATATTGAGCTCTCTCTTGAATTAATAAAGAGATCTACTTCCTGAAAGGTCATCTCATGAGCCTCGGGTATTGGAGTGTTGAGCGGGATATGTTGAAGTTGAAAGTCTTAAATAAAGGAGGACTTTAAGATGAGCAGTATTAATAGAAGACAGTTTTTGAAGAGAAATGCGGCTGTTGGAGCCGGTATCGCGGCAGCTTCCAGCGGAATGATGTCGCACCCAAAGGCCGCTTCCGCTAACGACAAAATATCAATCGGAGTTATGGGACTGGGGAGTCGTGACTGCTACCTTATAGAAGAATTCCTGAAAAAGCCGGAAGTTGAAATCACCTACATATGTGATGTCGACACCCGTCGATTCAATAATGGATTTAAAGCGGCAAGCGGACAGAAGAACAAACCAGAAGCAGTGCGAGATTTTCGCCGCATGCTGGATGACAAAAATGTTGATGCCATGATCATCGGGGCCGGTTCGCACTGGGGACCTTTAGCGACCATTATGTCCTGCCAGGCCGGAAAAGACGTATATGTCGAGAAACCATTTTCCCACGATATCTATGAAGGGCGCAAAGCAGTGGAAGCCGCGCGCAAATATCAGCGGGTTGTCCAGGTAGGTTCGCAAAACAGGAGCGGCGAATATATAAAAAACGCGATTGAAAAAATCCGGTCCGGGGCAATAGGTGAGGTTCACTTTGTTCGGGTCCTGAATATGCTTAATGAAGTACGGGGTATTCCAGGCCCATACCCGGCGCAGGAGATTCCCCCGGAATTTGATTATGAAATGTGGTGCGGCCCTGCACCAAAAAGAGCCTATAACTCCAATAAAACAGCTCCCGGAGTCTGGCGGAACTTCTGGGATTATTCCGGAAGTGATTCTGAGTCGATTCATCAGATGGATATCGGGCGCTGGGTGGTTGGGCAGGAATACCCGCGATCCGTGCACTCAATCGGCAGGGTAAGCTTTCCCGAAAGAGTTGCAGATTTTCCGGATACTCTGTCAACAGTCTATGAATATGAAGACATTACTATGTCTTTTGATCTGACCTGGTGGACTCCCAACATGATCAAAACTCCATGGGAAACCAGGGATTCAGATAATTTCCCGCACTGGCCATTAAATGGCACAAGAATAGAGATATACGGCAGCCAGGGCATGATGATGCTGGGAAGGCACGGCGGAGGATGGCAGCTCTGGGGGCCGGATGGAGAATTGCTTTCTTCAGAATACGGCAGGATGCCAATGCCGGAACACGTCGGAAATTTCCTTGACTGCATGAAAACCAGGAACCGGCCAAACGCGGACGTTGAGACCGGCCAGGTTTCCCAGTCGATTGTCCATATGGCTTACATATCATATCGGCTTGGCAATAAAAAGCTTAAGATCGATGCGGCTACTGAAACATTTATAGGTGACAGTGAAGCCAATCAGTACCTTAAAAGGCCTGACCGGGGCCGGGATCCATGGAAGATTCCGGAAAAGGTTTAACAGTTGGAGCTTTGCCCGCAGGTTTTTACAGAAAGAATAATTAAAAGGAAGGAAAAATATAATGAAGGTTTGTTGTGGATACACTATACCCATCACCAAATACGGTCTTCCACCGACGATTGATAACCATCTCAGGGCTATGGAAGAAGTCAGGGAAAGCGGATTTTCCGCCCTGGAAATGGAGTTGGTTGCAGGAGAAAAAGATTACGTCACAAACTGGGGAAAAGTAATTCAGAAAAGCAGGGATTTAGACCTGAATGTACCAAGTATAATGGCAGTTACCTACGATATGTTTTCGCTGGACATGCAGAAACAGAAACAGTCAATCTCCCATTTTGCGGAAATCTGCGCTCTAACCCGGGAAATCGGCGCCAAAATGGTAACCAACTGCTTCTATCTTCCTCCGGAACTGGTTCCCGCACAAAAAACAGCTCTTTATCATGGGGGACCGCCCACAACCATATCCACACCGAAAAATTTTTCCTGGTCGACTCTTCGCGCCATTGTATTGAACCAGATGATTGAGATGGCTGATGCCGCGAAGAAAAACGGACTGGATTTTGCACTGGAACTCAGGGCCGGGGATTTCCTTTCATCTGTTGATGGAATCATCCAGCTGATGGAGGAAACAGGAGCTGACAATATTGGGGTGGTTTACGACTGCGCTCACATACACGCTGTCAAGGAGTACTTGGAGCTGGCCATACTCAAGTTTGGAGACTACATCAAACTGGTTCACCTTTCTGATAATGACGGAACCCAGGCCTACCATTATGTTCCAGGCCAGGGAAATATCGATTTTCCAGGGATAATAAAACGGCTGAAAGAAATAGGCTACAACGATTACCTGGTAGTGGATATCAGCGGAGTGGACAACATCCTCATTGAAGCTGCCAGGATGAAAAAAATGCTCGAGAATTTAATTGATTAAGTCTGATTCTCCATCGCGGGATTCCTGAAACAACCCGGTACGAATTCCTTAAACTGAGCGAGAGTAATTAAAGGGAAACCTTATGAAATTAAGTCAATCAACATTCCTCTATTTTAATTATCCTTTGGAGGAAGCCATCAAGAGACTGTCATTCCATGGGTATGAAGGTGTAGAAATCTGGGGAGGAAGACCTCACGCCTATTTTAAGGATATATCCATTAAAGAAGCGGAAAGCATCCGTGGTCTTATTGAGAAGCATGAAATCCAGATCTCGGCTTTTATACCCGCTCAGTTCCGCTATCCTACCAGCCTGTGCAGTCCTGACGAGGGCGTCAGGAAAGACAGCGTGTCATACATCAAAGGAAGCATGGCTACGGCCCTCAGCTTAGGCTGTAACAAGGTGAGCCTGTGTCCGGGGCACACCTTGTTCGGTCAGGGATACGACAACGGGATGCTACAGTTGACCAAAAGCCTGAAAGAACTGCTGGACTTTGCCGCCGACAGGAAGGTCCTGCTTTTCATGGAACCAGCCCACCGCTTTGAAAGCGATTTAATTGTCACTGTTGAGGATGGTGTCCGTTTGATAAACAGTCTCGGATCTGAAAACCTGGGGATTGTAATGGATACTGGTCACTGCTTTGTTAATAAGGAATCCCTCGTGGACAGCCTCTCAATGCTCCGGGACATACCTTTTCATATTCATATAGATGACAATTCCGGCCTGTCGGATGATCACCTGATTCCCGGAGAGGGAAGAATATGTTTTATCCCTTTCCTTAAAGCTCTGCAGGGACTGGACTACGATGGTTTCTTGACTGCTGAACTGGGCTGGAACCATACAATTGAACCAGACGCGGCGGCTTACAAATGCAAAATTTCAATGGATTCATTACTGGAAAAAATCTAGGGAATTCCAGGCAGAATATTAATAATAAAAAGGGATTACTCAAACGCCTGTGCAACTGGTTTTTTCCTGCAGAATTATGATTACCAATCAAGTTCGAGGTAGGAGGCAAAATGTTACAGAATGATATTAAATCTGGTTTCAGGCCACTTCTGATGGTCATGTTTATTCTGGCAATAGTTTTCCTTTTTTCAGTTGGAGTTAACGCGGAATCATTGCGGGCAGGCACCGGAGTTGTTGACATAACCTGCCAGAATTCAACTGAAAAGATCAGTGATCCGCTGTTGGTAAAAGCTATAGTTTTCGACAGCGGTAAGATTCAGGCGGTAATAATAACCATTGATACTATCGCTGTCGGGGGCATCGGAAGCCTCCAGGACAACTTCTTATACAGCGTTAGAAGCAAAATTGAAAATGACCTGGATATCAGCGGTAAGAATGTATTAATAAATGCTTCCCATAATCATAGAACAGGGGGACAGGTATGTGAGGATGTTGTTGATAAAACTGTTCTAGCCGTGAAAAAAGCCGTTGAAAAAATGGTCGCAGTAAGAATAGGTACTGGAACCGGATATGAAGACCGCATCATGATGAATCGCAGGCTGCAGTTAAAAACCGGGAAAGAATGGACAATTCGTCATGCCAATCCATGCCCCCCCGATGACGAAGTGGTCGGGGTCGGCCCCATTGATCCGGAAATCGGGATACTGAAAATTGATAAGGCAGATGGCACCCCCCTGGCAGTGCTGTATAACTTCACGATACATCCATATACCGGAATTGCCGGAGGAGGAGTCACCGCTGAATTGCCGGGCTTCGCATCAAAGGTAATCCAGGACAACCTCGGCAGCGAGGCAACAGCATTTTTCCTGCAGGGAGCCGCAGGAGATATTACGGAGATTCTGTACAAAGATGTAAACAGTCCGCGAACTCCTGAAGCATTCGGAAACCTGCTGGGACTGAGCACCCTTCAGGCTCTCGGAAAAATTAAAACTGAAAATGCCAGCAGCCTGAATGTGATTACTGAAAATCTGGATCTACCTTTGCGAACTGATATTCCAGGCAGAATCAGCCTTCTTGAGGCTGAGCAATCCAGGCTTATCAGTTCTTTAAGAAGTACAAGCCTGAACTTCAAAACTTTTTTACCTTTGTTCATTAAATATTCATTGGATCCTGAATACCCATCTTATTATTCTTATCGATATTTGCAGGAAGAAAAACTGGGAACAGAAGCCCTGAAAGGCATGGATGCCGAGAATAACCGCAATCTGAAAAAGTACCTTAACAATATCTACGCCATGGAAAAATGCGCCAGGATTCAGGAAAACCTGAATATGCTGAGGACGCGACAGGCTGAAATCAACGCGGAAAATTCAAAAACCAAGACAGTTGAATTGCAGGTAATGAAGATTGGTGACTTCGTTTTGGTAACTTTTCCAGGAGAGCTATTCGTAAAAATAGGAATGAACATCAAGGAAGCTTCTCCGTTTGAAAACACTTTCATCGCCGGCTATTCCAACGGTTATTTTCATTATGGCCCCACTTCTGAAGCCTTCGATGGCCTGGCCTACGAAGATACCAACTGCCTCTTTGCTCCGGAGTGGGAGGGCATTTATGTAGAAAAGGTCAAAGAAATGCTGGCAGGATTATAAAAACTCTAGCCTCTCAGCATATTCTGTTTTTTAAAAAACGGGATCTGCAATATAGGCTCGAAACAATATAAATTTAGGGAGAGATGCTCAAGTGGTTGCCGTACATTATGGATCTGAGATTCTGGAACTGGATATCCCGAAGGAAAACCAGGTATTTAATATAAGTCCTAATGAGTTCCCACGGCCATCAGAGGAAGCGGCGGAGATCCGTCGATCTCTGCAGTATCCCGTAGGATCAAAAAGACTTCGTGACCTGGTTAACAAAGATAATTCCATTGTTATCCTGGGTGATGACCGAACACGGCTTACCCCGCAGGATCGAATCCTGCCGGTTGTGCTGGAAGAGTTGTACAACGGTGGAGTAAAACCTGCCCAGATAAAAATCATTATTGCATGTGGTACTCACCGGCCAATGACTGAAGAGGAGATCATCAGTAAATACGGCCGGCGCCTGATGAATGAAATCGAGATCAAAAACCATGACTGCAAGGATCTCGATAACCTGGTTAACAAGGGAACGACAAGCAAAGGCACAAGAGTGTTTGTCAATAAGGAATTCCTGCAGGCTGATGTCCGTATCGGCGTCGGCAGCGTACTCCCACACCACCCGACCGGATGGAGTGGAGGAGCCAAGATTCTCCTGCCGGGAGTTGCGGGTGAGGAGACAACCTGTGATTTTCATCTTCTGGGAGCCACCGAACAGCAGTTGGGGAAAATAGAGACTCCCTGTCGTAATGAAATGGAAGATTTTGCTGCCAATGTCGGACTGGATTTTATTGTCAATACAATCCTTGACGACAAAGGATTTGTCTTGAAATCAGTGTCCGGCCACTATGTAAAAGCTCACCGCGAGGCAGTCAGCTGGGGATTCAAGGTTTTTGGTGCAGAGTTCCAGGAGCAGGCAGACTTGACGCTGAGCAGCACATTTCCAATGGATTACGATTTAACCCAGAGTGACAAAGGCCTGTTTTCAGCCGAAATCGCCACAAGAAAAGGGGGTGAAATCATTTTAATGTCCCCCTGCCCCGAAGGAATAGCTCCCACCCATGGGGAAGAGATGGCGAAACTGGCCGTTTATTCAGACGATACTCTTTGGAATATGTTGAAAAAAAATCAGATCAGGGATCGTTTTGCGGCATCCGAAAACATGTATCTGAACCATATTAAAAAAAATTTCAAAACGACTTTAATGATGGATCCAGTATTAAGCAATATTATGGGATTTCATTATTTGAACAGCCGGAGCCTGAACCAATATATCAAGTACAGACTGAACCTGGATAAAAACCTGAAAATCGGGATCATCAATAAAAGTACGGAAGTGCTCCCGGTACAAGCAAAATAACTGCCATCAAGAGCAAAAACAGTGAAAAACAAAAGCAGTATTTCAGTCCGCATCTGGCGCCTTATCCTCATGGTCGGACCTGGATTTTTTCTTGTCGGATACAGTATTGGTACTGGAAGCGTTGTATCCATGGCATCAGCGGGTTCCCGTTACGGCATGTCCCTGCTCTGGGCCCTGATCCTGTCCTGTGTATTCAGCTTTGTAATGCTTGAGGCATATGGGCGTTATACCCTGGTGACCGGCCAAAGCGCACTTTTCAGTTATGTAAAACTACCTTTCCTGGGAAGGACTGCGGCTATAACTACTTTAATCGGACTTGTGTTTGTGGAAGTGCTGGCCCTTGCCGGAATAATGGGCATTTTGTCTGATTTGATTTGCGAATGGTTAAAAATGGTGTCACCCGCAGTAGCCTGGGCTCCACTGTGGATAGCGATCTGCATTATTGTTGGTGTTTTTCTCTTTCTGTGGATCGGTGAATATCAGTTTTTCGAGAAAGTGCTAATCATATTTGTGGGCATTATGGGAGCCAGTTTTTTACTCACTCTGTTTCTGGTCATCCCAAGTCCGATTGAAATTGTCAAGGGAGCCGTCCCCAGGATGCCGCACGATCCGGATGTAAGCATGCTTATTAGTGCCCTGGTTGGCGCGACGCTTACAGCACCGACTTTTGTCATGCGAAGCATAATCGTAAAAGAAAAAGGCTGGACCGTCTCCGACCTGAAAACCGGGAGGAGAGACGCATTTTTCGCCGCGCTGTTCATGTTCATAATAAGTGCCTCCATCATGGCCTGTGCAGCCGGGACTCTCTACACTGCGCAAAGCCCGGTTGAAAACGCGATTCAGCTGGTCGAACTGCTGAAGCCATTCGCAGGAAATTTTGCCCTCTCTCTTCTTATCCTGGGAATTATCGGAGCTGGATTGTCATCAATAATTCCTATCGCAATGCTCGCCCCCTTGTTAATAGGTGACTACCGGGGAGTGCCCGTGAGCATGAAATCAAAAATGTTTCGCATCTTCTGTGGGGCCGCACTATTACTTGGCCTGACTGTTCCGGTTTTTCAGGCGCGTCCTGTTTTCGCGATGATCCTAAGCCAGTGTTTCCAGATTCTGGTACTGCCAATAGTCACAATTTCAATCATCTACCTGTTAAACAGCGAAGACCTGATGGGTCAATATAAAGCCGGACCATGGTTAAATGGCGGCCTTGTGGCCACTTTGGCTTTCTCAATGTTCATTACTTATCAATCAGTGGTTGCTCTCGCCAGCTATTTATGAGAAATTCTGCAATCCTTGAATAAATCAAATAATCCGACTGAGATCACTGGCGGAAAACATAGAGGTATAATTATTTGTCACAAAGACAAAAAGCAATAATTCTCATCTTCGCAACAGCAATTTTGTGGAGTACCGGCGGTTTCCTTATTAAGTCGGTACCATTAAATCCCATTGCCATAGCCGGCATGCGCAGCCTGATATCCGCGGTTTTTTTATCACTCTTCATTCGCGACATTAAGACCAAAAACCTGAGATATGTGATAGTAGGGGCACTTTTTTATGCCGCTACTGTAATTTTTTTCGTCGTTGCAAACAAACTGACGACTGCAGCCAATGTCATTTTATTACAATACTCCGCTCCGATATGGGTAGCACTGATCGGAGCATGGTTCCTGAAAGAAAAAGTGAAATTAGTGGACTGGTTTTTCATATTCTCGCTCATTGGCGGCATCTTTCTTTTTTTTCTCGATGAGCTGTCATTAAGTGGAAAGTGGGGCAATATCCTGGCCATATTAAGCGGAGTTGCTTTTGCCGGTACAGTTCTTCATATGAGGAAACTAAAAGATTCATCTCCTCTGTTGATGATCGTTCTGGGCAATTTTTTTGCGGCAATAATTTGCCTTCCGTTTTATATCACTACCGTTAATATAGGAAATCACTGGTTATTGCTTCTAATCCTCGGAGTATTCCAGCTGGGATTGCCTTATATTTTGTACAGCATCGCTATCAAATCGGTACATGCCATTGAGGCTACTTTGATAGCAAGCATTGAAGCAATATTAAATCCTCTCTGGGTATTTGTAATATTAAGCGAAAGGCCGGGATTCTGGTCGATCATTGGCGGATTTATTGTATTCAGCAGCGTGACTGCATATGGAGTTATTGCCGGGTTAAGAGAAAAAAACGGGTTCTCCCTCGCCTCAAATAACAAATAATTATTATTCCCTCTAATTTGAGAAAACTGCCCGGATGTTTTCTCAAAAATTATCTCTGACGAAAATCTTATTTCTCTGCTGCTATAAGAATCATAGCGCACTGCCTCGGCAACTGGACCATGGCCCCGGATTCAGTCCCGGGCCTGATTAACCGATATCACGGCAAGGATAAAAAAACAGATTCCAAGCCCTCCCAGGATCAGCAGGTCCTCTGCCAGGGGTTCATTCCCAAAAGCAGCGCTTCTCATGGCCTGCGAAGCGTGAGTCAGGGGCAGCAGGTAAAGAGCTTTTCTGACCAGTTCAGGAAGATTTTCAAGCGGGAAAAACGTCCCACCCAGAAAAGCCATCGGAGTTATCAAAAAACTGTTGAGCATCGACTGATCAGCGTGAGATTTTATCAGCATCGCCGCCCCTACTCCGAGAGAGGAGAAGACCAGGCTGTTCAGGAAAAACGCCAGCCAGAAAAAAAAGCTGTAAGAAAGAAACACTCCGAAAAAAGAACCCAGGGCAAGAATCACCAGAACCGCCAGCAGTGCCCTGGTCATGCCGGCAAGGACTTCGCCCAGCACATAGGCCGTATTGCTCAGGGGAGATGACTGGAATTCTTCAAAAACATGCCAGTAAAAACGGGCAATATTTATTTCACCACTGATGGCAAAAGCCTGGACCATACCAGCCATGGCAGCCAGGCCCGGGATCAGGAACTCGATATACCGGTACCCCCCCACATCCAGATCCTTACCCATGGCGTACCCGAAAGCAATAAGGTAAAGCAGCGGAGATATGGCCCAGGAGCCGATCATCCTGAGCGAACGCTTGCGAATAATCATCATTTCCCGAAGATATACTGCCGTCCATCCCCTGATCATTTGACTTTCTCCCCGGTCAGTTCGAGGAAGGCATCCTCAAGGTTAACCCTGCGCAGGGAGAATCCTTTCGCAAACTCAATTGAGGCCGCATATTCCCCGGCTTGTTCCTTGTTCTGGAAATAGCTGGTAAGTATTTCGCCATCTTCAAACCGGTCAATGGCCCATTCGCCGATTCGGCTCATGATCTCCCGGGGAGTGCCGAGGACTGCTATTTCCCCCCTGTTCAGGAAAGCCACCCGATTGGCCAGAAATTCAGCCTCCTCAATGTAGTGGGTAGTCATAAAAACCGTTGCTCCGCTGCCCTGAATCTTTTTAATCAACGCCCAGATCCGGCGACGGATAGCAGCATCAAGTCCAACGGTAGGCTCATCCAGAAACAATATTGCGGGATCATGCAGCAAGGCCCGGGCAATCATGGCTCTCCGCTTCATGCCTCCTGACAGTTCCTTCACCGGTTTGCTGGCCTTGTCCATGATCCCAACGTAATCCAGCAGCTGTTCAATCCGTTTTTTCACTTCCCGGCAGGGCATATGGTGGAGTTTTCCATGGATAAACAGGTTCTCAAACACTGTAAGCTCATTATCCAGGTTGATATGCTGTGGGACCAGGCCTATCCTTTTTTTAAATTCCACCCTGTCTCTGACAATATCCACATCTCCCAGGGTGATTGAGCCTGAGGTAAGACGGGCGAGGCCCGTCATTATCCTTACGGCGGTGGTCTTGCCAGCCCCGTTAGGCCCAAGGAAGGCAAACAGCTCTCCTTTTTCAATCCTGAGACTTATCCCCCTCAGGGCCTGAGTTTTACCATAATGTTTCACAAGGTTAACAATTTCTATCATCTTGCTTCCGATATCAGGACTGCTTTCCGAGCCGAAGCCGGCTCACCTCAGTCGCCATTTCCTGCAATGGCTGACGGCGGGCGCGATGAGGCAGTGCCAGTTCCGCGGCAGCCTCCACGTCAGCTTGCAATACCGAGGTGCGCTGGTCAAAAGCGGCCATTGTTTTTGCCGTTTTCAAAACAATTATGTCTCCCCGGTGGCCATCAACGCCCACTTCCAGGCAGCAGGACGCGATTTCATAGAGCAGAGGATTCTCAATTTTAACTTCAGGATATATTTCCCTGGCTGCCATTATTTTCCGGGATATGGATTCAGATTCAGATTCCCAGATCCTGCAAAACCCCTCCGGATCATCATCAAAGGCGTTACGCCTTTCCATTACGGCCACTCTCTCCTCCAGATTGTCAATCCCTTCTATATTGACGCAAAGGCCGAACCTGTCAAGAAGCTGGGGGCGAAGTTCCCCTTCTTCAGGATTCATGGTTCCGACCAGGGTGAATCGGGCCGGGTGGGAAAAACTGATACCCTCACGTTCAATGGTATTGACACCCATGGCCGCAGAATCCAGCAATACGTCCACGACGTGATCATCCAGAAGGTTCACCTCATCCACATACAGGATCCCCCGGTGAGCCGCCGCTAGTATACCCGGTTCAATGCGCCTTTCTCCTTTTTTAATGGCGTGTTCAATATCCATGGTTCCCACTACCCGGTCTTCAGTGGCCCCCAGGGAAGCTCCACCACCTTCGTGGGTCGACTGGTAACTTCAACCTGCTCTCCATTCAGCATTCTTTCCCGGCATTCCGCGCGGTCACACTGCCGGCAGGTACTCAGTCCGGTCTCCGGGGGAAGCTGGAAAGGGCAGTCCCGCACAGTTGTTATGGCAGGAAGAATTGCCGCCAGGGACCGCACGGCTGTTGATTTCGCGGTCCCTTTTTCTCCCCGGATAAGAACCCCGGAGAGCTTGGGATTAATGATATTCAGGATCAGCGCGGTTTTCATTTTTTCCTGTCCCACAATCGCCGCAAATGGATAGGTATTCCGTTTCCTCATCTGACATTCTCCTTTGCTATATCCAGCAGGGTATCCGCTCTTAAATCTTCAATTTTCAGGTGTAACGCCTTCAGGGCTGCAGCCAGCTGTCCGGCCATCCCGAACCTGATCAAACCTCCACTTTCAGTATCCACAACAATGAATCGCACCCGGCCCTCCCAGCTCAACCTTTCGGCGAGCAGCACTGCTTCTTCCAGTGGCTTCATGTCCTGGTTGATTGACCTGTTGGCCCGGCCATCAGTGATTATCAAAACTATCGGCCTGGATTCAGGTTCACGAACAAGATAATTTCGCAGTACTTCATGGGTTTTGACCAGCCCGGCGGAGAGGGGTGTACGTCCTCCTACAGGCATCTCCCTTAAAAGTGTTGCGGCCATATCAATGGAAGATGTAGGGGGGAGGCTGATTACTGCTTCCTCCTTGCGAAAGGTGATCAGGGCAACCCGGTCCCGCTTCTGGTAGGCATCAAGGAGCAGCGACATGATGGCCCCCTTGGCGGCGGCCATCCGTTTTCTGGCTCCCATGGATCCACTGGCATCTACTACAAAAACCAGGAAATTACCGATCCTCTTCTCCCTTATTTTTTCCCTGATATCCTCGTTTTTCAGGACAATTTTTAATTCACTGTCTTTTCTTCTTTTTTTCTGATGAGGCGCCGCAGCCCGCAGAGTGGCATCCAGGGCGATATCACCGCTTCCCCGGATCGGTGTGCTTTTCACGTAGCGGCCTGTTTTTCCTTCGGTGCGGGAGCGCAATCTCCTGCCCGAACCTCGCCTTGTCACCCGATCCCTGGCTGAGGAAAAATTCTTAACCCGGAACATCTCCCCTACTCCAAACTTCATATCCTCCGCGGCACTGTCCGCCTCCTGGTTCCGGTCCTTATTTTTGGAACCGTCCTCTTCTCCCCGTCCCTCCCCGGAATAATCTTCTTCAAGGCCTGATTCTTCTTCCCTCTCAGAGGAGGCCCTGGCATTTCCTCCCTCCTGATCCGGTTTCGTGTCCTCCTCTTTTTTTTCTCCATTTTCAGGACTTCGCTGCCTGTTTTCAGGCTGGGATTGCGGCTCAGGCGGCTGCGAGGAGCCCTCTCTTTCGCGGTGAAGCAGGACCATATTCGCAACCTCACTGATATCATCAACTGTAACTTCAGTATGCCCGTTCAAGGCAGCCAATGCCCGGGCAGCCTGCTCCAGGAAAAGGTCGGCACGATGTCCGGCAGCCCTTGTTTTCAGGCACAGCTCCGCCACCAGGGTTCGCAGGTGCCCCGGGAAAATCACCTGGGGCAGCAGCTCGATTGCGGAGCTTATCAGCAGGGAAAGCTCCACTTCCGCCTCACTGAAACGCTGATTAAACGCTTCCGGATCAGCATCATAATCTTCACGATACTGCATCAGTGTCACCCTCTTTTCAGTCTCCTTTTCCGCTGAGACCTCCACACAGAGACCGAATCGGTCCAGTAACTGGGGGCTCAGTTCACCCTCCTCCGGATTCATGGTACCCACCAGGATGAATCGAGAAGGATGGACTGAGGAGATGCCTTCTCTTTCCACAATGTTCATACCCGTGGCGGCCGCATCCAGGATAATATCCACAATGTGCCCGTCGAGGAGATTCACTTCATCAACATAGAGGATTCCCCGATTAGCTCCAGCCAGGAGTCCAGGGTCAAGCCTACTCTCTCCGCTCCTGACCGCCCTGCCAAAATTGATCCCCCCCGAAACCCTGTCCTCAGTGGCATTAAGAGGAAGGTTAACCAGAGGCACCTTGATGCGGCGGTATGTTCGCTCTTCCTCCCCGGCTCGGCAGTTATCACAAACAAGGCCGGGCTGGGCGGGATCACAGTTGAACTGGCAGTCTGCAACAACATTTATTTCCGGCAACAGGCCGGCCAGAGCCCGAACCGCGGTAGACTTGGCTGTGCCTTTCTCTCCCCTGATCAGTACTCCACCGACAGCAGGATTTACCGCGTTAAGCAACAGGGAAAGTTTCAGGCGTTCCTGACCGACAATGGCGGAAAAAGGATAACCCCTCTGAAAAAGGTCCGAAGCCTCAGTCATGCTTTTCCCCCACCTCATCCTTCATGGCCTGGATAGCTGTTTTCCAGTTCTCCACTTCAGCCGCGGTTATCACGTCGACTGCTCCCCCCTGGAAATCTCCCCTGGTTTCCCCTACTGTTTCCTCCAGGCAGGCCTCAACATCAAGGTAAGCTTCCTTCAGCCGCTCCAGAATCTTCGGATCAGCTCTCCAGATTCCCCGTCCTTCCGCCTCCATCAGCCGCCTGCCTATCTCTTCCAACGCCCAGGGATTAACCTTTTCAAACCATTCCTTCATTTCAGGATCAAGGATGAAAGTCTCAGCGATTTCATCAAAAATCCAGTTGTCTACCTTTCTTGTTGTTGCCCCGAACCCATAGACCCGTCCAATCCGTTTGGAAAGGTCTCCGGCTCCCTTATAACCGTGAGCCTTCATCCCTTCCAGGTAGGCGGGGTGGAGAAGTTTGGTCCGGACAACCCGACGCAATTCATCGCTGAAATCAGTCACCGCGGGATTGGCAGGATCACGCGTGTCTCCATAATAGGTATGGGGGGATTTCCCTGAAATGGCCCTTACGGCCGCGGTCATACCCCCGTAGTTACCGTAAAAGCCGCAACAATTGAGAAAATCACCTTCATCTGAAATATGCTTGTCAAAGGTGACTTCAACCCGGCGCAGGTTATCAACCAGTTCCTTATGTGCCCTGACTCCATAGGAATCAGACCCTGATGCCCCCCCGTAGGCATAACCGTTCCAGTAAACATAAACATCGGAAAGGTCCTCTTCTGTTTTCCAGGCTGAAGCGGCGACCGCCAGGTTTACCCCTGCCCTGTATACTCCGGGCTGGGCGCAGAAAATCCGGTAACTAAGCCTTCTCAACTGGCCGGGATCCTGGAGGGAAATCCCTTTCTCAGCTGCCTGGCTCATAATATGTTTGCGTAGAAAATTGCTTTCCGGCTCTTCCTTCAGGAGAGCCACCGCCTGGATCACCTGGTCCAGATAGGTGACGGCATCCGGGAAACAGTCCCTGGTGATCCCCGAAACCCTGATATTGACATCGATTCTGGGACGATCCAGCTCTGTTGCCGGAATGATTTCGAATCCTTCGACCTGACCGTTGGCTTTCCACTTCGGCCTGGCGCCCAGCAAGTGCATTATCTGCCCTATCTGCTCTCCGTCAGCCCGCATGATATCAGCGGCAAGCCAGACCATTCCCACTGATTCGGGGTAACGTCCCTCCTCATCCAGGTACCGCCGCAACAGTGCTTCCGCTATCCTGATACCGACCCTGTAAGCAGCCTGGGATGGGATCCGGGTCGGATCAACATTGTAAAAATTCCTGCCGGTGGGCAGGATGTCATATCTTCCCCGGGAAACGTAACCGGAAGGGCCGGATGGAACATATCCCCCATCCATGGCATTAAGAAGGGAATCGATTTCCGCGGAATCCGTTATTCGCCTGTTTATTTCCCTGACCAGGGCGGAAAACCTTTCCAGTCTCTCAGCATAACCGCCTTTACAGCCCCTCCCGGCAGCCTCGGCCAGAATCCCTTCTATTCCTTTCCCGCTGACCAGCCTGCTTATCAGTTCTGAGGACCAGAGATCAGCTGCAAACAACATCTCTCCTCCGGATTTGCCATTCCGGCACACTGTCCCCGGCTCCCTGCGGGCCTTGTCAAAATCCTCCTGCCAGAACTCAAAGGCCATTCGGCGGCTGTTCAATTCACCTCCGCTGTCAAAGCGCAAAATCGTGTTGATCAATGCAACCCGGTCCTCCATCCCCATTTCCCTGCCAAAAACATGCATGCCGATCCTGGTCTGGCTGTTACGGATACCGGAAAGGACTTCATGAAGATGGGTTACCAGTTGGGGAAAAGCAATGTCCCCCAGGGAAACACTGTCATCCAGCAAATGATTCCTGGTGACCTTTTCCTTTATCAAATGCTCCAACTGGTGTCCCCTGGCCCGGTCTTTATCGCCTGTGCGGGCGTATTCATTCAGGAGATCTTCCAGCTCAGCCAGCCCCCCGTAGGTACCTGACGTGTTCATGATCGCCTGCATGTGATCAACCAGGACTGCGTAACTTCTCCGTTTGGCCACTGCCCCTTCGGCAGGATTATCAGCGTTGTAAATATAGAGGTTCGGCAGTCTGCCAATGGCGATATCGGGCCAGCAGGAATCTGAAAGGCCAGCGCCCTTTCCGGGCATCCACTCCAGGTTTCCGTGCGTTCCGACGTGAATTACCACATTGGCTTGAAAAATCCGGTCCATGTACATGTAGGTGGCAAGGTACTGATGAGGCGGCGGTATGTCAGGATCATGAAGGATTTTACAAACCTCTCCGTCACAGCGGGAACCGGCACAGCCCCGTTTGGGCTGCATCATAACATTGACGTTGCCGAAGTTCAGTCCTGTCAGAACCAGTTTTCCATCCAGGACCATGGCTGCCGGAACTCCGTTCATTTCCTGCCCCGGTGGTTCTCCCCAGGCCTCAACCAGAGCTGACCTGGATTTCTGGGGCAATTCATCAAACCATCCCCGGTAAATGTCACTGTCCAGCAGTGCCAGATGGCCTCCCTTGGCTACTATCTCCTCCACGGTCGTCCAGCGGAATTCAGCGGTGGCTTTGCGTTCAAGAATCATCTGCATGAGTTCTTCCCCTGATTCGGGCAGATGTTCAATCCTGTATCCGGCGGACTTCATCCGTTCCATTATCCTGATCACGCTTTCACCGGAATCAAGCCCTCCGGCTCCACCTATCCCGGCTTCCAGTCCGGCACACTCGTTTTTATGAAACACAAACACAGCTTTGCGCTCGGAGGGAGGGGTTTCAGCCAGGCGGATCCATCCGGCGATGCGCTCTGCAATATGATTCAGGCGCTCCATGATAGCTTCCCGCACTTCAAAGACAGTGTCCGTAGCGTTGTCAGTAAGCCTGCAACTGCAGGCCGCAATCAAAGGCTCAACATTCCCTTCAAATTCAGGAAGGGCTATCCCGAAACTCACCTCAGCTGTCAGGCCCTGTGGATCCTCTTCCCACTCTTCCACAGATTTGCTGTAGGAAATCACCGGTTTAAACACCGGTACATTCAAATCCCGGAACAGATCAACCGCCCTGGTGGCGACTCCGGATTCTGAAATGTCGCTTCCGGATTCACGTCCCAGGAAAAAATAATGCATATTGACCAGAGCGCTGATTATCGGATTTCCATCATGGTCAAAGAAAAACCTCCTCGCCGTTTCAACCGGACCCAATGCCCCCACAGCGGCATCAGCGGTGCCGTGAGAGAAAACCGGCAGGACATCCAGTCCTTCTTTCTCCAGAGCCAAAATCAGCTTTTCCTCCAGCGAGGTGTCTGAATTTATAAAAGTGTGTCTGGAAAAAAACAACCCTACCGTTTTTCCTTCAGTATCAGCATATTTTTTCCGGAAACTCTCCACTGACGGATACACAGATGGGTCGGGAGGCCGGAGCAATCCCTGCCACGGCAGTGGCAGGGGATCCTGTATCGGGATATCCGGATTGGCATGGTGGGCGACGAATTCAAGAAGACGGCGGTAATTCTCACAGCCTCCTTCCGACAGGTAAGTGTATACCCGGGCGCAGACAGAAAGGTCCACGGTTGCTTCCCTTCCCCAACTGGAGGGATCAGGTGAAGTCGTGACAATAACAGTACCCCCTTTGAGACCAGCCAGCCTGCTGCTGATTTCTTCCCAAAAGCCATCTGCCGTCCAGTAGAACAGCAGTACATCCGCCTGATCGGCACTCGCCATAAAGGCTTCCAGGCACTCGGCGCTCTGCTCAACCATTTTATGCGAAAAAACGGACAATTCCAGGTAAGGGCTTCCCTTGGCCGCTTCCAGAAAAGAAGGGACGTAGGAACTCCACATGATACAGGATATTTTTACTGGTTTATTTCTCAAGCGCTGTCCTCTTTTTCCCGGAAATGATGCAATTTCCGGAGATTGGTGGAACTTTTAAGTGGATGTATATGCAGGCACCCGTTATCCAGTTGTACTGCAGCGTCCACCCCGAAAACCTGGCTGATGTTTTCCGGGGTCATTACCTCCCGCGGTTTGCCGGAACAAAAAATCTCCCCATTCCTGAGCATTACAATCCTGTGAGAGAACCTTGCTGCCAGATTGAGGTCATGCATGGCCAGGAGAACACCCACCTTCCTGGTTTCAGCAAGTCCGGTGACTATTTCAAGGATTTCAAGCTGGTGGCGCAGGTCGAGGCTGCTGGTGGGTTCATCCAGCAGCATGTAATTTGTATCCTGGACCAGGGATCTCGCAAGCAGGACCTTTTGTGCCTGGCCTCCGCTGATCCTGTCAATATCCCTGAATGCCAGATGGCTCAACTCCATCTCTTGCAGTACCTGGGAAACCCTCTCCATATCGTAGTCGCGCGGAGTCCAGGCCAGATAGGGACTGCGTCCCATGAGAACAGTATCAAAGACTGACATCGGAAGCATGGAAGGGATATTCTGGGGAACGTATCCCAAATACCTTGCCAGTTCTCTCCGTTTCATGGCCGCGGCATTCCGGTTTTCAATCCAGACTGAACCCCCGACAGGGCGGTAAAACTGGAGGATACATTTGATCAGGGTGGTCTTCCCGCTTCCATTGGGTCCAACAACGCTCAGGACCTGGCCTTTTTCCAGGCTCAGGCTGATCTCCTTGAGAACAGGAGTTTCTCCAAAACTAAAAACCAGCTTCTCGATGCTCAGCATTACCACAGCTCCCGGTTACGTCGCATCAGCAGGTATAAGAAAAATGGAACCCCGATAAAAGAGGTGACAATTCCAACAGGAATGACCTGTGGTGCCCACATCATTCTCCCGATGGTATCAGCCGAGACGACGATTGCCGCCCCAAGCAGCCCCGATCCGGTCAGGAGGTACCTGTGGTCATTTCCAATAATCATCCTGGTTATGTGGGGAGCTACCAATCCGACGAATCCTATTACACCGGTAAAACATATTCCCCCGGCCGTAACCAGTGAAGCCAGGACCACAGCCCCCATCCTGAGCCTTTTAACGTTAACCCCAAGCGAAGCAGCTGATTCATCACCTGATGAAAGGAGATTGAGATTCCAGGCAGATCGAAGGAGAAGCGGGTAGGGAAGAAGGACCATGAGGGCGGAAAGGGCTATCTCATTCCAGCCTGCCTTGGAAAGGCTCCCAAAAAACCAGAATACTATTTCATTGATCTGCTCCATTGTACCCATGTACTGTAAAAAGGAGGAAAGGGAGGTGAAGAGAAACATCTGGGCGATACCAGCCATTATCATGGTTTCCGCCGAAGCTCTTTTTAACTCTGCCACCGCCAGGATGAAGAGGGCCGAGACCAGGGAAAAAAGAAAAGCGCACAAGGCGATCCGGCTACTCTGAAAGCTTCCTCCAAAAAACAGAATGGCAGCCACAGCTCCGAATCCGGCTCCTGAACCAACTCCAAGGGTAAATGGAGAGGCCAGGGGATTACGCAGTATGGCCTGGAAAACCGCTCCGGCCAGTCCCATTCCAAAACCCACAAGCAGCGCAATCGTTACCCTGGGCATCCGCAGCATCCAGATTATGGTGTGGTTCCGGCCATTATCCCTGAATAATGAAGATACCACTTCACCCGGACTCATCCCCGAGCTGCCCACGCATAGCCCCACAATGACCGCTGCCAGTACTGTCATTCCAGCGGCAACGATAAAAAGCCTGCGCCGACGAAACACCTTCTGGTACCTGCGACATAAAATCCTGGTGTCGAAACTCATTTGATGTCCTTTGCTTCTTTGTCCGACACAAACGTCCCCTGGCAGGAAACGCCCTGGAATGAAGCCAGGTATTCCCTGTGCATGGCACGGGGATCCAGGTTCGGGAAAAGGCCCGGGTGAAACCACTTCGCCATGCAGGCGATGCCGATGACAGCCCGGGGTCCTGTCCAGATCGAACTCTCCATCACATAAACATCCCCTGCCCTGACTGCTGGAATGCGGTTCCAGCCCGGCCTGTCCATGACGGCCTCCCGCCGCCGGTTCAGGGTAGCAACCGCGACATTGCACCCATCACCGCATGAGGCAGCTTTGATAATCACGTCAATATTCTGAACCATCACCCATTCCGGAGTAACACGGGGATAGGGGATGTCGAAACCTTCAGCCGCATTTTTCCCTCCTGCCATGACACACATCTGGTTGCCCCCGGAACCAGGTCCGGCGGCATGGTAATCAGAATAGCTTTCAATATAAACAGTGGGACGACTGGCATCAGGGGTTATGCCCTTCTGGATAACCTCAAGATAGCGATGGTGCCATTCACAGAAGCGCCGGGCCTCCTTCTCCCTGCCCAGAAGTTCACCAAGGACTTCTACTTCCCTCTCAAGTGTTTCTATCTTGTAAAAATCAAACCGCAGCACCTGGATACCAAAAATTCTCATCCTTTCTTCCAGAGAACTTCCGGGGTTACGGCTATAGGCGATTACCAGATCGGGGTTCAATGCTGCGATGGCTTCAATATCAGGATCCCGCCAGCTGCCGACAGGTGTTTTCGCGGCCAGACTCCCCCAGAATCCAGAGTCACGCCCTATTTCCGAGAATACCCCAACCACCAACTCTTCAGCATCCAGAGTCCGGAGGACTTCCAGAGTATCTGAATTAAGTGCCACTATTCTCTGGATGGGAAGATCAAGGCTTATTGTTTGTCCCAGGGAATCAGTGACGGTTACAGAGGAGGCCGCCGCCCCGGTCATTGTCGATACAACCAGAGCGGTGGTCAGGCCGGCCGCTGTAATCCAGGACAGGACCAAAATAATCCTGTTCCATCTGGCATTAATAATGGAAAGCAACTGTCGCAAAAATAGTCCTCCCGGCACTTCTGTAGTATTCAAAATATTCTTTGTCTAATAAATTGTCCGCGGAGACAGAAATATCCATCCACTTGGCCGGGGAAACAGTTACCTTGGCGTTTATTGTAAAACTGGGTTCATAGGTTCCGTAAACACCTTCTTCTATATCCAGGTTGTCTGAATCGTTGTAGATCTTGCTGAAGTAGCTTCCCGATATCCTTCCGTTGATCCACCTGTACTCGTAATCCAGCCCGAGATTCCAGGTATTTTCCGGTATCCCGGGCACTCTTTTGTTTACACTATTTGGGTCCGTATCATTCTCTGTGATCCTGGAATCGGTATAGGTGTAATTTCCCCAGGCGGTCAACCAGTTATTGATTCTCTGGAATGCCTCAAATTCCAGGCCTTTGGTAACGGCTTTACCGGCATTGGCCCTGTTCTTGGTATTTCCATCAACCCGGTAGTAGATAAGATCCTCAATGTCATTACGGTATCCAGTGACTGAAAATCTGGTCTGGTTATTGAAGAAATGCTGGTCGATCCCTCCTTCATAAGTCACTACTGTTTCGGGCCGTAATTCAGGATTGCTTTGATAGGTAGTAGCGTAGGATACCCATGTCCGGTAGAGCTCATACAAAGTTGGCGCGCGAAAGGCCTGGCCAACGGAGCCCCGGAAAGCGGTGGAATCAAACGCATTCCAGACCGCGGCCACCTTGGGGCTAAACCGGCTTTCGGTATTGCTCTCATAGAACAGGGTGTCTCCAGGTGCACCGGATGCGCCGTCATAGACCTTCCATGCATCATACCTTGCCCCAAGGTAGATGACCAGTGGATCCGCAACCTGCCACTCATCCTGGGCAAAACCGGCCCAAGTCCTCGAATTCCCTCCGGAATAGAAGGTGCTCTCCCCGCTGCCGGAATAGCTCCGGTAGAAGGGGATGTCGAAATCGTCGGTATCCGATTGATCAGCGCGGAAGGATGTGCCCAGGGTCAGGACATGATCAGCACCCAGAGGCATATTGGCACTGACTTCTGAAAACCAACTGCTGTTCTCGGTGATTTTCAATGTTCCGGGGGAATCGTCAAAATCCTGGAGTCCCGAGCCCGATTCCAGGGTGTAGCGGTCATCCACCTGGTTGGTTCCAACCTGGGCGTTCAGCTGAACTTCCCCCAGCATCTCCCGAAAAGACAGAGAGAATGTATCAGTCCTGTTTTTTCCTATGCCGGTATAGTTGATAAAGTCGTTGGCGGCAAATTTTGATCTCAAGCCATCTCCGCCGATGGCATAGGTTGTCCCGTCCCCGTATGTTCCCATTAAAGTGGTGGGACGCCCATAATCATATTCATTCTTACCGGATACTACAGTAAACGCCAATTGTCCGGTATCCGAAATGTCGTAGCTTACTTTTCCATGGAAAGCCAGGCGCTCGGCACCATTCCTGCCCTTATCTCCTATCACCCACCTTCCCGGAGAACCATACTTGTCATTCATGGCATATCCGCCTTCAACATTGCCTGAACCGGAGGAAAGAGTTTTTACGACGGGTGTTGTGGCATAACCATCCGTGCCCTCCTGTTCAAAGCCAACCTGGATACCAAGCCTGTCCCTGAACCTGTTTCCGGCTATGACCCGGTAACGCCAGGTATCATTTGTTCCATAACCTCCGGAAACTTCCATTTCGGCTTTCTTTGGAGTTCTGGTAATGATATTGATGACTCCGCCCATGGCATTCCCTCCGTAAAGGGCGGAAGCAGCTCCCCTGACAACCTCAATTCGTTCGATATTTCCAACAGAGATGTTTCCCCAGTCCAGTCCTCCGGTGTAGGCGTCATTGAGAGGTTGCCCATCAAGCAGAACCAGGGTGTACTGATCGCCGCCAAATCCTCTCAACCTCACTGAAGTAGTGGAATCCATCAGGCCCTTTGTCCGCTTCACAAAAACTCCGGGGATAGAGTTAAGGGCATCATCAACGGTCTCTATCTCCTTTTTCTCCAGTTCCTCCTTATCAATAACGGTCACGCTGCCCGGTACTTCACTTACTTCTTTTTCAGTTTTAGTGGCGCTTACCACAATCTTCTTCAGGACAACCGGTTTCTGGCCGGCAGGCTGCGCCGCGGCAGTCAGGGAAAGGAGAAGACTTAAAACTAAACTCGGCAAAATAAAACCTTTCATTTTCATAGCTGTCATTGTTCAATCCTCAAATAATTAGCCTGTAGACAGCATTCCTGATTCCCTTATTGAGAACTGGTATTCGGTTAAAGCAACGCATCAAAAGCAACTTCATGTATGTAGATGATGTCCCGAACTGAATGCCTTCATTTCGGCTGAAACGTTTAATTTCCATAAAAAAAAGGACCACGAAGGCCTTCCCTTTTGGGGGAAAAGACCTTCGTGGTCCTTTTCACAATGTGGTTTTCGGCCCTTCTCAACTATAGGATCGAAAAATTTATCTACTTCAGCAGTTTATGCTTTTCGGATATTCAGCTCCGAAACCAGGCATACGCGGCTTCAGCCGCATTTCTTCCAACAATCTATCCCAATATCGGCACCAAGTCAACTTCCGCTGCCTGCCCTATGGGCGAGGGTTATCAGGGCAGGCAATAGGTCGGGAAATGACTCATTCAGGCTTGCTCCTCCTCAAAAATAATTCTGTGGTTAACAAGGTTCATTTCCTTGATCCTTCCTTTCAGAATCTTCTGGTCACCAAAAATCCCAACCAGCCGCCAGTTGTTTTCTCCTTTTGGCTCAATAATATCTACAGCTTCCATAATCAGCTGTTCCTTACCCTCTTTAACAAAGTATGCGTTGGCTTCACACATTGTCTATCACCTTCCTTAATCTTTCCACCAGTTCTTCAATCATGGGAGGCAACGGGGCCCTGTTCACTCCTACGATTTCAACTTTTTCCTGGGTCATGGGAAGCAAAATCTTCAGTGCGGGGCTGGAAGTCACAGCCTCTGCCATTTTTGGTGTCACTTCTCCCAGCATTGAGTTAGCCCAGGTTATGGCAACAGGTCCCACTATACAGTCGGCAGTCATGACAGTTCGACAAATAGCATTTTCTCCAGAAGCGCCCCTGTTGGCATCGGATTTAAGCATCTGGGCAGTTGCCAGGGCATTTGTGCCAAGAGCAATCAGTTCAACAGACTCTCCATATGCCTCTTTGAGGTATTTTATCAGAGTCGCGCCAATGCCTCCGCCCTGTCCGTCAATCACGCATATTTTTTTAGACATATCTGTCTTTCATTTTAAAAGATGTCACTAATCTGGTCCTTCCAGCCTATGCCTTTCCCTGATTTTCTTCTGCGGCGGATCAAGGCGGCAGTGGAAATCTCCATGCAAAATAACCGCAGGCTCCACAACAAGTCCCCAGGCCGGGTATTTCCAGAATCCATCGACCTGAACCGATAAAAACCGAACCAGCAAGGCTGCTCCTGAATCTACCTGTTTTATTTTACATCATCTTGAAGGCTATAGTAATCTCCAGATAAACAGGGGCGCTGCGGAGATCCGCTGGGGGTTGCGGAAAAGGAACTGACTCCTCAACTGCTTTCAGGGCGGCTTTATTCAATACTGCTGATCCGGACCCGATTTTCAGCAAAAGTCCAGTTATCGTACCATCCGACTCTATTGTAAAACTCACTGTCACCTGCCCTTGGACTTCTCTCCTGCGAGCCGAGTATGGGTATTTCTTGTTAAGTTCAATCCTTGTCCTGACAGCCTCAAAGTAATGTTCCATCGCAGCAGCTGAGGTTTCAGGTGATCCAGCTTCCTTTTCAGCCTGGGCTCGCGGTAACTCCGGGGCAGGTACTTCATCCAGAGAACGGTTCGGTCGGTAAGGCAGCTGGGGAATGGCAACTGGGGCAGAGAAAGGCAGGGAGGCGGACTGGTCAGCCTGCAGCACTTCAGAAGCTGAGACTAAACCCGTGGCGGTGTCGCTGGTCCATTCTTTTTCCATCTTTTTCAACTCCTGTAGCGGTTTGATCTCAGGAATCGGGGGAGGAGTCTCCCTGAGCGGGGATTCTTCCGGAACGAGGAGTTCAATCTCGATGGCTTCTTCAAGGGCCTCCCGTTTAAATCGAAAAATATCCGGGACGCTGGACAGAATTATTCCGTGGGCGAGAAACGAAAGGAACAGGAGGCTCCACAAGAGATAATTAGGCTTCACGGTGCTTCCCATTTTCCAAACTTATCTGCAGATTCATTCGGCTTTTTAGTAGCCAGGCATAAACGGTCAACACCGGCAGCCTTGGCTAAATCCATCACCCTTACAGCCTTGTCAAGGATTACAGAGCGATCCGCCCTGATTACAACAGTACATTTCTCATTATTGCTCGCCAAATCCAGAAGCTCTCGACTGAGTGCTTCCTGGGTTACCTCCCGGCCAGTCAGGTAAAGCCTTCCGCTGCTGTCAACATCAATCGTGATCTGCTCCTGCACCTGATGTTCAGAGCCATCTGCTTCAGGAAGCTTCACGTCAATTCCTTCTTCAGTAATGAAGCTGGTTGTGAGCAGGAAAAAAACCAGCAGCAGGAACACGATGTCAATCAGGGAAGCCAGAGGAGGCGCGACTTCACTCGTTTTTCTTTTTGGAAACCGCAGGCCGGTCACTGGTTATATTCTCCCATTCCCGCCGAGGCTTCTGACAAAGCGGACTGCCCCCGATTGCATCTCCGCTTCAAACCTATCAACTTCCCCCGAAAGATAGCTGTAGGCAACCATCGCTGGCAAAGCGACAGCCAGGCCCAGAGCGGTAGTCAGCATTGCCTCCCAGATGCCTCCTGCCAGCAGCGCGGCGTTTACCTTTCCTCCCATCTCCTGGATTACCATGAAAGCCTTTATCATCCCCAGAACCGTACCGAGCAGCCCCAGCATGGGAGTAATGTTGGCTATTGTGGCGAGGACTGGTAGGTAACGGGAGAGTTCCCTTGTTTCCTGCTCAATGGAATGGATAAGCACTGTTTCCAGGGTTTCTCTTTCCTGGCTTATAACATCCATACCCTGGACCAACACCCTGCCCATGGGTGAACTGCTCTCTCGTGCTGCCCGTTCGGCTGGTTCCAACTCTCTCCGGATGATATGACCGGCTACCTGATCCGCTACTGAGCACCCTTTCCTGCGCAAACCAGCAAACCTGATAACACGCTCCACAAAAATTGCCGCTGCCAGAACTGAACAAAACAGGATCGGAATAACAAGAATTCCACCCTTGGCAAGCAATTCAAACATCAACACCTCCTTGTCGATTCATTCATCCCGGATAAAAAAAAGCCACGAATTCCGGGTAACATCTAAATCCCGGCCTTCGTGGCCATTATTTTAAAAACCAATAATCTGGTCAGTAACGACACTTTCATAGTGCCGCTTATATTCGTATTATAACCAGTTAAGATTTATACTTCAGTCAGTCGATCATTGTCAACGTCCGGCCTGGGTATTGGCATCCCACCGGGAAAATGGGAGCCTCGCTGTCTCCCCTTATCGAGCCGGTGGCAAAGAAGCCATAAGTTGTCCCCAATAGGCAGTTTCCTGGGTCTGGTGCAGTTTATACCAGGCCTCCAGGGTATCGGGTGAAAACACCTCGAGTCTGGACAGGATGGCCCGCGCAAATTCAAGCGATGCTACACCTGAGGCAGTAATCAGTCTCCCGTCAATGGTCACGGGTTCCTGGCTATAAAATAATTCTCCCCTATAGGAGGGACAGATCGCCTTGAGATAATCAAGATCATTGCTGGTGTGTCGGCGATTGTCCAGAAAACCGTGCGCAGCAAGGCCCATCGTTGCCCCGCAGATTGCCGCGACAATAATGTTTCCTTGTAAAAATTCGTTTACCATGGCAAACACGGGTTCATGAAAAGCTTCCAGCCAGGTGTCGCCACCGGGTAAAAGCAGTAAACCGGCATCATGGGTGTTCAGACTGTCGACTGTCAGGTCCGGGAGTAGTTTCAGACCACCCATGGTCGTAATCGGATCCCTGGTCAAACTTACTGTCCTCACTTCGAATTTTAAGGAGTTATCCTTAAAAAACCGCCCTGAATTGAGTTCTGCCAGGGCATAACCAGGTTCCCAGTCCGCCATGGTATCAAACCCATAGAGATATGCTATCTTTTTCATTTTCTCTTATTCCCGTGAGGGATCATCAGCCGCAAAATTAACACGGCATCGGTTCGAACGCTCTTGCCTGAAAAACTTCTTTCCCGCTTTCACCAGGCAGACTGTCAGTAAAGCAGGAATCCCCACCTTAACAAGGATATCCAGTAAAGATATAAAAAAGCGGGAGGTTGTTGATCTCTTCCGTCCCCGATCCCCATGCACCTGTCCTCCGGCGACCTGCTGACTCTGACCTGAATCAAGGATACCCGGTTGACTGTTCCTGGTCAAAGCAGGCCTCTCCGGCCCGGGGCCTCTCCCGGTCCGGAAACCGTCAGCCCATTCAGTATTTGCCAGGAACATGGCCGCCAGGATTACCAGCGAAGCGGCAAGCAGGATTACCAGAGTTCTTCTCACAATTGTCATGATCAGCTTATCTCCAATTTTTCTAGGATTTAACACGGCGGTCAGACATGAAAAAAACATATCTTCTTGCCCTGCGCCAGATCCAGTCCCAGTGCATTCCCAGGTGGACTCCCAGGAAAACAAACAGCAAGTCTGCTGAAACCTCGTGAATCTCCTTCCAGAATCGATCCGCGCCCATCCGGAAACCAAAAGCCGGCAAAAGGGATCTTGAAATCATAAATCCAGAAAAGACAACGCCGGTCATCAGTATGAAGAGGAAAAAATTCCACAGGTAATTGAATCGGACATCTCCCGGCAATCTCCCCAAAAAGCGTTTCGTTACCTGGGTCAACCATTTCCAGTGCAGAAGAATGTGGATTAATAGCGGAGCAATAAACAGCAGGGTGAGCCATTCATGCAGAAAATCACTAACAGAATGAGTAGCCGAAATCACAACCAACAAAATGAAGATTCCTGCATCCATAAAAAAATTAAGCTTCGTCTGACTAAAAGTAATTGCCGGCCGATTCATGTCTGTATCCTTTAACTCACTCCGGTATTCTCAAATGGAGCGCTCTTTTTAGTTCTAAATACAGAAAAATCCGTATTTTGTTTCATCACAATCTTAATTCCTGCCACTTTTCCGGAGAATGCCGCCCTTGTCCAGATCGCGCCCTGTATCCTTCGACTGTCAAAAAATACCGCTTGAAAGTGAAACTCCAAACATTGCTCTTTTTAACAGTTGAAGTATATGTCCGGATTGCAGCAATGGCTTCCAGGTCTCCAGCTCCAGGAACTGGCCCGGAAGCCGCATAATAGGTATCCCCCAGGTGTACTTCTAAAAATTGACCGAGGGAAATCACCTGCTTCAAATGATCTATTTTCAATTATTTGCATCCTTAAAAAGGACAGGCTGCATTACCGGAGAAGTCCTCTACCCCCTGTCCCTGTTTAAGAGTATTCTTAAAAGATATAAACAATCCGGAAGGCCGCTTTCACCCAACTCACTTAATGTCTGGATCCAGGTTGAAGATATTGAAAGATCCTGGTTTTAGACCTCTGTTACTACCGGAATTTTCTGTAAGTGAATATATTGCATGTCGTTCCCGTTCGGCCGACAGAACCGCAGGTTTACAAAGAGTCTGGTCTCAGGAGTTCCGGATCTTGCTGATCATCCAGGTGAACACCCTGAAGTTTCTTCTGCTTAAAAATTGCTCCGTTGAATTCCGCCTTGTTTCTTTAAGCTGCGGCATCAGGTTAAAGCCTTTTGCGAGGCATGCTGCGGCTAAATATAATGCTCACATTTTTTATCTTCCGTTGACACGGCATTGTATGGTGTTTAACCTCTAGCAGAGATTGTGTTACCTGGATTTGCCGGGATCCAGCGCCCGCGCAACAGGTGGATTTTAGAAACCCTTTTCCTCAGAAAAGAGCGGGATCATGAGCAAAAAGTCCTTTTTTCCAATATTTTTTTTCCTGACGGCAGTGATTTGCCCTTTCCTTGCCGCACAGGATATAGATAAGGCGGCAACTGAAAAAATCAGGGAATACACTACGGATCCCCAATACCTGACTCCGCTGGTGGATCATCTTCCCTCCTCTGAAATGGTGCCGGCCCCTCACCAGGTACTGGGATACGTGACCGGAGCTCCGGGGCACATGACCTATTACCAGGATATCCTGCGCTATTACCAGGCATTGGCGGCTTCCAGCGACAGGGTAAAAATCTTCGAGGCTGGTAAAAGCCATGAAGGAAACATGATGATTGTAGTTGCTGTCGGTGATGCAGACAGCATAGCCAACATAGACGCGTACCGGGAAAAAACCGGCACCCTGGCCGATCCGCGCCTCTGCGGAGAGGCCGCAATGAAAAACATAATCCGGGAAACCAAACCCTTCTATATGCTTACCGGCGGGCTCCACTCCCCTGAAACCGGAAGCCCGGAAATGCTGATGGAACTGGCCTATCGTCTGGTTGTTAGTGAAGATCCCATAATCCAACGCATCCGCGACAATGTCATTACCCTGATCATTCCGGTTCTGGAGATCGACGGCTGGAACCGACAGGTCGACTGGTACTACCATCACACCAAAAAATATAAAAAAAATGAATGGGAGGATATCCCGCAAAGCTCCCCTCCCATCTGGGGGAATTACACGGTTCACGACAATAACCGTGACGGGATCATGCTCAGCCAGCCGCTTTCCAAAAACATGAATGAAGCCTTCTTTATGTTCCACCCCCAGGTAGTGCATGACCTGCATGAAAGCATTCCCCTGCTCTACATCAGCACCGGAACCGGGCCATATTATCCAAGCCTCAGCCCCATCGTAAGGAATGAATGGCAGTGGCTGGCATTCAATGAGGTCACCAAGATGACCAGCTTTGGTGTTCCCGGAGTATGGACCTGGGGATTTTTTACCGGGTGGTACCCCGGTTACGGTGCCTGGCCGGGTAACAACCATAATGCCATCAGCCGCTTCTATGAAACTTTCGGCAATGCCGGAGCCAACACCTACGAACGAATTATAAGTCAGACCCCGGGCGAAGGAAGGACTTCAGAAGAATGGTATCGGCCGTTGCCTCCTCCGGCAAAAACCACGTGGAGCCTGCGCAACAACACCAATATCATGGAAAGCGCCTGTCTGGTCGCCCTTGAGTTTACTGCTCTCCACAAGGAAACCATCCTGGAAAACTTCTGGAAAAAAGGAAATAACGCTGTTTTGCAGGGAAAATCTGAGAAACCATACGCCTGGATTATTCCCCTCGAACAACCTGATCCGGTAGCAGCGCGGCGCCTTTTGGACGTCTTCAAACAACACCGGATCGAAGTCAGGCAATTGACTGATAATTTCACAAGCGGAGAAGAGGAGTGGCCGGCTGGAAGCCTGGTAGTGCGCATGGATCAGCCCTACCGCAACTTTGCCAAGACACTCCTTGAGAAACAGGAGTGGCCTGAAAAAAGTGACACCCGGCCTTATGACGCCACCACCTGGACCATCGGCCTGATGATGGGTGTGGAAACGGTTGCCATTGATGACACTGAGGTACTGCAGGCACCCACGGAAGCTGTTGACAGCGAACTGTTCATTGGCTTTCTGAACGGAGAAAAGACCTCCGGCCATATTGTTATCCCTCCCCAGGGTAACGGGACCCTGTCTGCCGTCCTGGCTTTAAAAGGGGAAGATATCCGCATTGCCAACCATACTTTCGAATTTGGGGGCCAGTCCTTTCCGGCCGGAACCCTGGTCTGTGGTGCTGAATCCCGGGATAGAGTTGAAAAGGTCTGTGGGGAAGTCGGGATAAACGCTTTTACCGTGGCGGAAGAGATACCAGACACTCGCAAGTTGACTCTTCCCCGCCTCGGCCTTTATTCCGGGTGGTTTTCAACCCAGGACCCCGGATGGGCCCGCTATGCCCTGGATGCTGTCCAGCTGCCCTTTGACTGGCTCACCAAGGACCGGGTTCGCCAAGGTGATTTAAACAGTGTTTATGATGTCATTATCATCCCCCACCATGGCGGCGGTGCGACCGGCCTTTCCTTTATGCGCGGCATAAACTCACGTCACAGCCCACTTGACTACAGACAGAGTGAGGAATTCCGGTTTTTAGGGTCTCCGGTCAGCTCTGAAGACATTACCGGAGGTTTGGGACTGGAAGGAGTCACCGCCCTGGAGCAGTTTGTGCGGAAAGGGGGAACACTGATCACCCTGGGATCTGGAAGCCGCCTGGTCACTGACTTTGGATTGCTTTCCGGTGTATCTGCCAAATCAGCGCCGGACCTGGTATGCCCGGGGACCCTGGTTTCAGGTTGGGTAAGGCAGGAAAACAACCCCGTCGTTTATGGAATCGACGAATATCCGGCCCTCTACCAGAGCACCATGACCCTGTTTGAAGTGGGAAAATTTATGCGCTCCAGAGTGGTCATGCAGTTCGGCACCGAGCTGCCTAAGGATGTCATGAATGACATGACCGATGAAGAAAGGCAGGCTCACAAAGACAGGCAGAAAGACCACAACCTGAGAATCAGCGGACTCCTGAAAGGCGGAAAAGTACTGGACGGAACTGCCGCGATAGTGGACTCCCCGCTGGGTAAAGGACGGGTGGTACTGTTTGCGTTCAATCCCCTCTACCGCTGGATGAGCCAGGCCAGTTTTCCCATGGTATTTAACGCCCTGCTCAACTGGGATGCTCCTGAAAAATTACGGGAAGCAAAGGTATCCGTTGAAAAGTAATATTCTGAGATGCCTGCCTTCGTTAACAACACGGGCAGGCAGAAACACTGAAGCTGTACTTTGTCAGGTAACGCTGAGGCAAATCAGGATAAAGGCACCATTTTCTGTTGTTCCGTGTCCCACAACTTCAGGCGGGCACAAGAGAGGCTTTTAAAAATTGTAAGTGGCTCCCTGACCCGCACCGTTGGGACGGCATCGTAACATTTCTTCAAATTATAATTGGGAATTACCGGATTCAGGTGATGGATATGGTGATAACCGATGCTGCCCGAAAACCAGCGCAACAGGGCGGGCAATTTATAAAATGAGCTGCCTTCCATGGCGGCCCTGAATGGATCCCACTCACTCCGACGGGCCCAATACCCTTGCGAAAACTGGTGCTGCACGTAAAACAGCCAGATTCCGGCCATCCCGGCAAACCATATCACCGGCACCTGGATTAAAAGGTAAGTTTGAAAACCGATAACACTGGAGACGGCTATAACCATAAACACGATGAGCAGGTTAACAAAAAGAATGCTCATACGTCCTTTCCACTTAACGGTCCTGGTGGGAAAGCGGTTGATGACCAGGAAAAGGAACAGGGCTCCCAGCACGATCAGCACCAGGGGATTACGGTAAAGCCGGTAAAACAACCGATCCTTTTTTGAGGAGTTCTCATATTCAGACCTGGTCATGGTCCAGATATCACCGAACCCTCGCTCATCCAGGTTCGAATAGGTGGCATGGTGCCGGAGATGGCTGAAACGCCAGTCTTCATAACAGGTGAACACCAGCAGCCCAAAGATGTAACCAAAAAATGTATTGGCCTTTTGCGACTTAAAGAGGGAGCCATGCACACAGTCGTGGAAAAGGATAAAAATCCGGACCAAAAACCCGGCGGCAGGCAATGCCAACATCAGGGTCCATAGGTAGGAGTAGCCAAACTGGATTGAGCGGATCATCAGGAACCAGAGAAAAAAGTAAGGGACCAGGGTATTAATCACCTGCCATGCGGCCTTCAGGAGGTCAGGATTTCTATATGGCGCCAGTACCGAGTACAGGTCAGGCGGCATCTGCCCGTAACTATTCCCGTCTTTTTCTTTTGCGGTTTTCCCGGTATTTGAATTCCCTGAAGCCATGACAATACACCTGGATGATTGCTATTTTTCTTCTTCATCTCTGCATATACTAATCGTTTGATTATATATGTAGATATATGTAGGTTCGAAAAAAACGGAAAAAAACAAAAGACAGAGAGTGCATCCACTGCAGAAAGGCAGAAAATTACTGTTTTTTATTTTACGACGATCTGTTGATTATTCAATCCTTCGAAAATTCCAGTTCCAGGTGGAGCCGCATTCTTCACCTCCGAAAATATCCGGGGTTTTGGATGGGGGTGCCCAGCAATCATCCATACTATCCATCCTACATTCCGGAGCAGTCCAGGAACCGGTGATAACCTCTCCATCAATCTTCCCCACAAACACCTTTTTAATCTCGATTTTCAAATCATAGGGCTCACCTATACTGCTATCAAAAAATTGAAAGGTCATATCTCCCTTTTTCTGAAATGATAAGGATAACGAAATCACCAGTTCATATGTCATTGAGTCTTTATTTATAGTCAACTCAACTCCATCATTAAACTCCTGGTAGGGATTGTAGACACTGATAATTGTACTAGTAAACTCCGGGATCTTTCTTCTGAAAAGGAACTTCCCGCTGGCATCTTCAATTCTCTCATTTATCAAGTCAGCCGAAAGTGTAAACAGAGAGACAGAATCACCAACCAGTCGGATTATTGCTGAATCCCTCGTGTCCTGATGCGCATGCAGTCTGGAGTCGATATTAAAGTCACAGTTAATCTTGCGGTAACACCTTCCTGCACTTCCAAGCCTGTTGATATCGGTATAGCGTGAAAAAGTGATTATGCCTCTCCAGATCATCTCGCTCTCAGGTTCTTTGGAGACAGAAGGCGGATTAGGGCAAGTGTCAAGAGAGTTGATTTCACAAGTCGGCGGGAAGGACTCCCCAAGAACCTGGGAGAAGGAAAGAAAAACTACGGAACTCAACAGGAGTAAATAAATTACCGTCCCGGTCCTCCTGGCAGATTTTTCTAATAATCTCATTGTTATCCTCCTGCTTATCATAACGCAGCCAGAAGTAATGTCCATAGATTGAAAAATTATATTTTCAACTTATTCTTATAATTGATAGCTCCTTAGATGCTATTATTGATATCCGGATAATCAGCATTGTCATCAATCCTGTAAAGGTAAAGAAGGGATGCAACATGCGAAACAAGCTCTCGATACTTCAGGGATTAATATTCATTTTTCTCACCTCCAGCCTGTTGGCTGAAGTCAACTGGATTCCCACTTTCAAAGAAGCCAAAGAAATCGCGGCCAGGGAAAATAAATTCATCGTAATTGACGTTTCAGCATCCTGGTGCGGGCCCTGCAGGAAGATGGCCCGAGAGGTCTATCCTGATCCAGAATTTATAAGTTTTACTGAAGATAATGTCTTCATGCTGGTAGATGCCGAGGAGGACAATGAGGGAATCGTCCTGGCCCGGGAGTTCAAAGTCAAATCTTTCCCCTCCATTCTGGTGCTGGATTCCAAGGGGGAAGAGATAGACAGGCTGTCAGGCGGCAGGGACACAAAAAGCCTGATTGAAGACCTCAACAACATCTTCAACTACAGCATTCCTCGCAAGGAACTGAATCGTCGTGCCAACATAAATCTGGATGACTTTGAAATGCAGAAGAGCGCCGGGTTTCGTGCCTTTGACCGGCATGATTTCAAGCAGGCTGAAGAGTATTTGAGCAGGGCGGTCAGGCTCGCAAGTGGAGATGATCCGGGAACGCTGTTCTCAATTTATATGTTTCTCAGCCAGTGCCAGTATAAAGAAGAGCATTATAAAGAGTGTCTAGACAGCCTGGAGAAGATGGAGGAACTATTGCCTCTATCCGCTAAAGTCAACTATATTGTGCTTCTCAAAGCCAAGGCGTTAGCCAACCTGGAAAGGTATGATGAAGCTTATGCCATGTTAGGGGAATTTATCAAATCTCCCGAGTTGAAGAACCTGGCAGATGTCCGTGAAGTCCTCCAAAAACTGCCCAAGGAATATCGAAAGGATCAGGAAACCGTTGAAAAGCAGAACAAGAAAGCAAAAAAACTGGCAGTTGAAAATAAGCTGGCAGAAGCTGAAATCCTTGTAAACAATTCACTGGAACTGGATCCTGAAAATATCGACGCACTGCTCATTAGCGCCGGAGTTCAAATCGTAATCGCCGACCAGAATAGAGAAGATCCTGAATCTCCGAAAAGAGTAGAAACGGCTTTAAGACAGGCCCGTCTGGCAACCCGACTGGCTCCTGATGATTTTTCTGTCTATGACAGAGCAAGAAGCCTGCATATTTATTCCCCTGCAGGATATTCTTTACCCAGAAATCCTGAGGCGGTAAAAGAGTACCAAAAAGCCGAACAGGATTTTGCCAAGGGCAAATGTGAAAGCGCGGTCAAACATTACCTGAAGTTAATGGAACTGGAACCCAGGTTCAGTTACACCTATCTTCATTTAGGTGACTGCTTCTTCGCAAGCAGGCAACTGGAACAGGCCTTGAAGCTCTATCAGCAGGGGATAGCCCTGTCCCCCCTGAATCCCGCCGGTTACCGCTACGCGGCTGACACCTATGCCAAACTCGGCCAACCTGAGAAATGCCGGGAATACCTGATTGACTCGGTAAAGGCCGATCCTTCTTACCCCACGGTCTGGAAGTATATGAACGATTCCAAGTACGGAAAAAACGGGATCGAAAGGCACTATCATGTAATTCCTACCAAGCTTCTCCTCTGCCGAAGCGAGGATGATTACGAGACTCTGCTCGAGAATCTTCCGTCAAGAACCCTTCCCGCCTGGCAGGCCTACATCAATAAAAAACTTAGTTATGAGAACCGGGAAAGAAAACCAGGAATGATCCACTGGCCGTCAGCCGGGGGGGAAATCGAATGCCTGAGGGAACTTGTTGCAGCTTGGAGTACTCTTAAACTGGAAGACCGGGAACTGCAGGATCCCGATCTGGATTTCATCCGGCAGGTTTCAATTGACGGCCATCTCGATACCTTTGTTTTCCTGGAGCTCTATACCGAGACCTACAGGCCGGAGTTCGAAATCTGGAAAAAAACGAATGGAGACAAAATCAAGGAATACCTGGAAAACTACATCTTTGATATTCCACTGTACTCACTTCAGTCAGGACAGAATACTTCTGCTGTAAACGCCTACAACAAGGCTATCGACCTGGGAACTTCTGATCCAGAAGCAGCAATCAACTTGTACCGGAAAGCCCTGTGGCAGGATCCCTGGATGGAACCGGCCATGCATAATTTGAGCATTTTATTGGTTAATGCAGAACAGTACGAAGAAGGCATGAAAGTTGCGGAACGATGGCACCAGGCTTATCATGAATCACTGACAGCCATTGACCGACTTGCCTACATATACATAAAAATGGGGGAGTTTGAGAAAGCCGCTACCTTGATTGAAGAAACATTGAATAAGGAAAATGTAGGGACAGCAAATGATTCATATCTTATTGAAAACCTGGAGCAAAACCTGAAATACTGCAAGCAGAAATTGCAATAACGAGAGAAGCGTTTTTAGATTGATATGACTCGCTTTGCTGTTACTCTTTATCGTTCAGGCTGGGCCTCAGCATTACTAATTTATAATCGGCAAAATCCGCAGCTTCCGGTTCTCCGGTGATCTCAATTCCTGTCTCCGCAACCAGGGATTTTCCATGAGTATCATAATCATATGAACGCCCCCATCAGGATAATATTGTCGTAAACTCCCTCAAGTTTTCTAGCTTTTACCCGCCTGCCCTCTACGCTGAATCCCATTTTCATGTACAAGCGAACTGCCGGAAGGTTGGACTCAAAAACCTCCAGTTCCACCTTTTCCAGGTTGTTTATGTCTTTAGCGTGTTCGATGGATCTTGTCAGGAGTTGTGTTCCGATACCTCTGCCTCGCCAGGAAGGAAGAAGGCCCATTCCCAGCACTCCGACATGCTGCAGCCCTTCCTGGGGCCTGGGAATGATATCGCACCACCCGGTCACTTCATTTTTGGCAACGGCATAATACTGGGCAAGATTCTGCTCTACTATCCGTTTGACATATTCTCTGCTGCTTTCCAGGGAGTAACCTTCGGTAGAGAGCAAAAACCTTCGCTCCCTGGCCACAGCATCCACCGCCCTCCAGTAGGATTCCGCGTATTTAATTGTGGCTTGCTGGATTATCATCATTCTCCCTTTTTCTCTTGGCTGAATGCACTTCGAAACCTTTTTATTTTATGCAGGCCCTGGCCTTAAAAAAGGTATAACAAAAGGTGCCTTTTCCTTCGGCCGTGGCTTCCAGTTCACGGATTCCCCTGTCCCAGTCTTCCGGCGTGATCATTTCCAGCGCGATCGCGTCACTCTCAATCCCTTTGACCATGGCCACAAATGTGTCTCTCGTGAATCCCTGCACCAGTTCCGGACGGCTGTCATCCACATACACCATTCGTGGCGACACAGTCACATCAAGGAACCCGGCCTCTTTCAGTAAGGGATACAGCCGGCGCCCTATCAGCGAATCTCCTCCATGCGATTTCTGGATATCCACCAGACACTGAATGGTTTTCCAGGCCGCGTCGCTTGCCGGATGAAAAAAAGTTGAACCGTGATCTCCTTCAATAGCTGTTATGGTTCCTCCCGGTTTCAGTTTTCCCTTCAGAACCTGCAGGGCACGGACAGGCTCAGGCAGGTGCTCCAGCACAAAACAAAGAAAAATGTGATCAAACGTAGCATCATCAAAGGGCAGATTAAAAATATCCGCCTGCATGAATCTCACGTTGGTCAGCCCCAGTTCTCCCGCCCTTTTTTCCGCGGCCCTGACTGATTTGCCGGAGATATCCACTGAAGTGATCCATGCGTTGGGACTGCTTTCCGCCAGGGCTGAAGTCTGGGCACCTACCCCGCATCCGGCTTCCAGCACACAACTCCCTGCCGGATATCCGGTATCGTGATGCAACAGCTCCGTCAAGGTCTCGGCCTGGTCATGCAGCCGCTGTTCTTCTTTCGGGGAATATCCATGCACATACTTATCTTTTTTTGCCATCAATGCCTCTTATTCAATCTAAAATCTGATCCATCGATTAATCCCGGAATAAAAAATATTCTACCTAACGCATTTATTAATTTCATTTCATTAACACAGATTATGATTCAGTCAAATGCATTTGTTATTAAACTTAAAGAGAATCAGTTATAAAATTGACATATGCGGTTATCTCCATCCTGGTTGTAAACATCCGGATCAAAACTTTATGGTTCCTTAAGGATTTCTTGAAAACTCTTTATTTTTTCCAGGGGCAAGGGTTAAGGTTACAGCCCCCAACCCGCAACGCAGTTAGAATAAAACCTTCCGCAGCATCAGGAAAGCCGGGACCTGATCTCCGCGGCGGCCTTCCTGCCGGAAAGCAGCATTCCCCCGAAAACCGGACCCATCCGGTATCCTCCGCATACTCCGTTTGCCGCCATGCCCGAGATAAAAAGGCCCGGATATACTTCCCTCGTATTCTCTACAGTATGCCTCTCACCCTTCCCTGCGTCCATGGACCGTTCCCCGACTATTCCTCCCGTAGACGTATCAAGGTTCACTCCCATTTTCCTGACAAGCGCTTCAGTCACATTCGATGGGTGCCCCGTCGCGTCCAGTACGTATTTAGAGTGCAGGGTCAGCGGATCAACATGGAGGCCGGTTTTCTCAATAGGAGCCCAGTTGATGACCAGGCCCGAAACCCTCTCATCCTTGAACACCACATCCTCCATGGTAACAAGGTTAAAAATACAAAGCCCGGCGCGCACCGCTTTGTGTATCGATGTGGAGACGGCATCAACCGCGTCAACAGTATAGTATCCTGGCTCATAGAGCGTGGCAGGTATTCCCAGTTCATCGAGGACCTCCAAACCCTCTTCCTGGACGACAATCTGGTTGAACATCATTCCCCCGCCCCACATCCCGCCTCCGATCGAAAGCTTCTTTTCAAACATGGCAACCTTGACACCGGCGCGGGCAAGGTAATATCCGGCGACGATTCCTGACGGGCCTCCTCCAACAATGGCGACATCCAGATCCAGGCAGCTGGAAAGCTTTTTAAAATAAGAATCGATAATGGCCCTGCTGATAGTGACCTCGTTTAGCATAGATCTCCTCCGTTATCTGACGTTTACAGGAGGAAAACCCAGGACCATATAAAAGACAAAAGCGAATATCGTCTCCCTACGCTGGTACTAACCAGATCAGGTTCTAAGGGTTTAATCTCAGGCCCATCGCAGAGCGGGGCCACCCCTGTGTTTCGAATGAATCTACGACACACTTCCAACTGATGTCAAGGCCAATCCCAGTCTGATGCAAAGTCCCTGCTTAAAAACCGGCTCAACTGTACCAGCGGTACGCGAAATCGTTTGACACGGTAAAAAATTCAGTGTAAATAAGAATGATTCTTTTTTAAAGAAACCATACTGTTGACCGGCACTGGAAGTGCCTTCAACTCAACCGCTATCAAGGAGATCATCTAAAATGAGCAAAACAACTGAAAACCTTAAGGCCGCGTTCGCCGGAGAATCAATGGCGCGGAACAAGTACACCTTTTTCGCCAAGGTCGCCCGCAAGGAAGGTTACAACTATATTGCCAAAATTTTTGAAGAAACCGCTATCAATGAAATGCGCCACGCCAACGATCATTTCAAGCTCCTGAATGGAATCGGGGACACTGCCGCCAACCTGAAAGAAGCCATGGAAGGTGAAGATTACGAAACCGTAACCATGTATCCCACCTTCGCCAAAGAGGCCGAAGAAGAAGGCAACACAGAAGCCGCCCTGCTTTTCAGACAGATCGCGAAAGTCGAAGCTGAACACCGTGAAAGGTACAGGAAACTCCTGGGGATGGTGGAGAATGGAACTGTCTTTAAGAGGGAAAAGCCGATCAAGTGGAAATGTTCTCTTTGCGGTTACACCTACACCGGCACGGAGCCCCCGCCCCAGTGCCCCTGCTGCAAGCACCCCATGGAATACTTTGAACCGGCTGACATGGACCTGTGATCCACCCTGCCCGGCGGCAGGGCATGAACTTGCACGCCGGGCAGCCGATTTCTCCTTGATAGGAACCCTGTATCCAAAACAAATCAATGTTATCAGCAAACAATGAGGATAAATTTTCCTCGGCAGGCATAACTGAGTATTTCAAATCCGTCTGTTCCCGGGCTGGTCTGAAGACAACCCGGCAGCGGCTCCGGATCTACCTGGAGTTACTAAAGGCAGGAGATCATCCCACTGCTGAAATCCTGCACAGTCGGCTGAGGCCTGAAATGCCGAAGCTTTCCCTTGATACCGTTTACCGGGCCCTTGCAACCTTCGAACGGGAGGGCATGATCAGGCGTGTGAGCACGTTTAAGTCGCAAGCCCGATACGATGCAGATATGAAGCCGCACCATCATTTCGTTTGCAAAACCTGCGGCGCGGTAATTGATTTTGACTGGCCTTCATTTGACATGAAAGCACTTCCCGAAGAAGTATCGGGATTGGGCTCTGTTTCTGATCGCACTGTTACAGCCTCAGGTGTTTGCCGTAGATGTCTGGTGAAAAAGGATTGACTCTCCTGCAGATTTCTCATACATCGCCGTAGTTCCTGAACGGATAACCGAACAGCGTTAGGTATGCCCCTGTTACATACGAACCCGGGTCTGGGAAAAGCAATATGGTTTTCTAAGTCAAGGTACTGTTTAGACTTAAAAGAATTGAGAATTCTTTGTATCATTTTCTGCAATGGAAAGTATTAATTGTGTAGACACAACAGTTATACTTCACAATATCAATCAAAAAAAGTTAATCGAAGTGGCACATTCAACCAAAATCGAAGGGATTGGTTCAAACTGTGCGGCAAGGGTGAAAAAAGCAGGAATAGGGACAACCGAAACATTGCTGATAAAGATACTGCCCCGCAGGCCGGAATAAAATAGACGCAGACAGCGGTTTCAGCAAGAAACAGGTACTGTGCTGGGTCAACCAGCCTGATCTTTTACGGATCAAGGATACCGGTGAAAAAATTGCTGACCTGCGGGAAACGGGTGGAGTAGATACGGTTCCTGAGCTGGCCCAGCGAAAGGCGGCCACTCTCGTTGAGAATGTGATTTCCTTTAATGAAGAACAACTGGTCAGGAGCCTGCCATACCAGGCAATGGTTGAAGGATGGGTGGAGCAGGGCAAAACTCTTGTGCGAAAAGTAAACTACTAATCCTTACCGGACGTCGCAGGATCTATCCATGTAACTCCGGACTAAACAGAAAAGCGGCTGTATATGCAGGAATTTGAAAAACTTGGTAAATTCTACCTGGGTCGTGAGTACAATATTCAGGATAATCGACCTGAAGACAATTTGCTTTTATATGATTCCAAAGACCTTACCACCCATGCGGTTTGTGTGGGCATGACCGGCAGCGGAAAAACAGGTTTGTGTATCAGCCTGCTGGAAGAAGCCGCGATTGATAATATTCCCTCCATAATCATTGATCCCAAGGGGGACCTTTCAAATCTTCTCCTTACCTTTCCCAACCTCAGCCCTGACGAATTCCTGCCATGGATTAATACAGATGAGGCTGCGAACAAAGGACAGTCACCGGATGATTTCTCTCGCTCCCAGGCAGAACTGTGGACCAGGGGCCTGGCCCAGTGGGGACAGGACGCCCCGCGGATAAGGCGATTAAAAGATGCCGCTGATTTCAGCATCTACACTCCCGGCAGCAGCGCCGGACTGCCTGTTTCAATACTCAGTTCTTTTGCTCCACCTCCGGCAGCAATTGTCAGGGATTCCGATCTTTTGCGGGAGAGGATCAATACTACAGTTACCACTCTTTTAAACCTGCTGGATATCGACTCAGACCCGATCCAGAGCAGAGAACATATTTTGCTGTCCACAGTTTTTGACACAGCCTGGCGCAACGGAGAAGACCTGGGGCTGGGAGGCCTGATTGAGAATATCCAGAAGCCTCCAGTCAGCCGGATTGGTGTTTTTGAAATGGAATCATTTTATCCTTCCAGCAAGCGCTTCGAACTGGCCATGAAGCTTAATAATCTCCTGGCGGCTCCTGGCTTCAGTGCCTGGCTGGAGGGAGAACCGCTGGATATTGACCGGATGTTTTACACGGTTTCCGGCAAACCTCGGGTGACGATTTTTTCTATCGCCCACCTTGATGATCCAGGACGGATGTTTTTTGTATCACTGTTGCTGACTCAGATATTAGGGTGGATGCGTACGCAGCAGGGGACTTCCAGTTTACGGGCGTTGCTTTACATGGACGAAATATTCGGATTTTTCCCGCCAGTTGCCAATCCTCCCTCAAAACTTCCGCTGATGACGCTGCTGAAACAGGCCCGGGCATTCGGCCTGGGAGTTATGTTGGCAACCCAGAACCCGGCTGATCTCGACTACAAAGGTCTCTCCAACACCGGGACCTGGTTTATCGGCCGCCTGCAAACCGAACGCGACAAAAACCGGATGCTGGACGGCTTGGAGACTGTTGAAGGCAGTTCTGGAGGACGGTTTGATCGCAAACAAATGGAAAAAATCATTTCCAACCTGGATAAACGGATCTTTCTTATGAATAATATCCATGAAGATCATCCGGTTATTTTCCAGACCCGCTGGGCCATGTCCTACCTGAGGGGGCCGCTGACTAGGTCTCAGATAAAAACTCTGACAAGGATAAAAAAAGATTCCCTGCCTGCAGAACTTCCCGCGCCATTAGAGGTTGCCGGGACATCCCCCGCGATCCGGCTTGCAAACCTGGCTCCCCGAAGTTGCAAACCGGTACTGCCGCCCTCTATAGCCCAATATTACCTGCCGGTACGGTCCGGCTCCGAAAAAGGTACAACTCTATTATATGAACCGGCACTGTTAGCTGCGGGAACTGTATATTTCGCAGATGCCAGGTCCAGGGTGGCCAGTGAACGGGAAATAACATGGATTAATGATTTTCCTGCCGGGAAAATTCACCCCGGCTGGGAAAATGCCAGGACATTGGACATATCGTTAAATGAACTGGAGAAAATCCCGGATGATGAAAGCGCTTCATATAACGAACTCCCTGAATCAGCTTCGATTCAGACCAACTATACAAGCTGGAGTAAGGATCTCAGGGACTGGTTATACCGTAATGAGGTTTTGTCCCTTTATTACAGCCCTTCCTTAAAAAGTGTATCCAAACCAGGTGAATCGGAACGGGATTTCAGGATAAGACTGCAACTGGAAGCCCGAGAGTATCGTGATCAGCTGACCGACAGCCTGAGAAAAAAATACGCGGCCAAAATTGCCAGCCTTGAAGACAGGATAAAAAACGCTGAGCTACGGGTTGAACGCGAGCAGGAACAGGCCAAGCAGCAAAAACTGCAGACAGCAATATCTTTCGGGGCAACATTGCTTAATGTATTGGTGGGACGCAAAAATGTCAGTCGCTCCACATTCAGCAGAGTCGCCACAACTGCCAGCAAAGCCGGTAGAATCCTGAAAGAAGGTAAGGATATTGACCGGGCAAGAGAAAGTGTCAGCCAGTTGACTGAACGACTTGATGAAGTGCAGAAACTGTTAAGGGAAGAAATCGCGGCAATCGAATCAGGCATCGACCCGGCTACCGAAAAACTTGAATCCAAGATCATCAAACCCAGAAAAATGGATATCAGCATATCAATGGTTACATTGGTCTGGATACCTTTTCGTCTGGACAGCGGCGGAGGTATTAAACCAGCTTAAAAACTAGCAGCATAATTTTGGTTTCTAATCACTTGTAATACAGCTAAAAGATAAAGATTCCTAAACCTGCCACGAAGTAAAAGGGGGAATTATTGTGGGAATGACAAAAGAATTTAAAGAGTTTGCCGTAAAAGGCAATGTAGTTGACATGGCAGTCGGTATTATTATCGGCGCGGCATTCGGTACCATTATCAAATCGCTGGTTAATGACATCATTATGCCTCCCATCGGACTGCTCCTGGGAGACGTTGATTTCTCCAACCTGTTTATTGTCCTTAAAGAAGGAGCGGAAGGCGCAGCGGTTTACACGACAGTTGCTGAAGCCCAAGCGGTTGGCGCGGTAACCATCAATTACGGGCTTTTCATTAACACCATTATCAGCTTTTTGATCGTGGCTTTTGCCATTTTCATCCTGATAAAAAACATCAACAGGCTGAAGAAAAAAGAAGAGGAAGCCACGGCCGCGGAACCTACCGGAAAAGACTGTCCCTATTGCTTCTCCTCCATTCCTATTAATGCTACCCGCTGCCCTAACTGCACCTCAACCATTGAGAAATAGATTACAGCTGAAGTAGAAAGCTGACATGGAAAGCTGGTCAACCTGCAGCATCGCCTTCAATTCACGATTGAAGGGACGACAAAACTTGACCAGCCGCTTCCCCATTTCATAGTCTTTTTTCGTGGGACTGTCTCCTGCCATATCCAGCAGGGGGCCTCACTGCCTGACCGATTCTGGAAAAAATTACATTACCCACTAAAAAACGGCGCAAGAGGACTCTTGTTTCTGCCGCGACAGGATCCAGTGTTTCAAATCAGTTTATGGTTTCTTCAGGCAGACCCAGTTGCTTTCAAAAAAACCTTCCCTTCAATGCATTTTTTCTAAACATAAAAGTAACTATTGATCTGCCTTTTTTACGCCCCGCCGCAGCATGGATCAATCAGCCTGGTGATCCTCTCCCTGATCTGAGGTGGCTTTTGCGAAACCGCAAAAACCCGGTTCTGTAGAATCCGATCGCGTTAACAACCTGCGAGAGTCCCATCAAAGCTAAAAGCGGAATCGTCCTCAATCCCTGTTTTTGAAACAGTGGCCAAAGCATGAGATTGATATAAAAAAGCGTCGGTTCTTTATCTTTCTCATTCCTTTTTTTTCGTACCTCACTCAGCATGTACGCGCCATTTCCATAGTTGTAATGCTGCCGCGTGAAGGATCTTAAGTCCAAAAAATGTGAGTGATACACAACTGCCTTCGGCCCATATGTGAGTTCATACCCTTGAATACGCAACCGGTCACACAAATCACGGTCCTCGGCGGCAGCCAGTGAGAACCTTGGGTCAAACCCCCCGGCGGAGCGGAAAAGCGCGGCTGAAAGAGCCAGGTTGTTTGAAGCAAGAAATCGTGCCTGGCCGTTGTCCGAATTGTAGTAAGAATACAGATAATCAATAATCAACTGGCTGGCCAATGAGTACACATTTTCATGGAGCCGGTTAATCACACGACCTCCGATAACTGTATTGGGATTTCCCGTCAATTCAGTCGCCATCTCCATCAGCCAGTTCTTTTCGGGAGCACAATCAGAATCCGTAAAAGCCAGAAAATCTCCCTTGGCCTGGGATGCCCCATTATTTCTGGCTGCAGCCGGCCCGGTATGCTGCTGTGCAACAAGCCTGACATTCATTATCCGGCCGTATGCGGTGACGACCGAGTCCGGGGGTGACAGACTTCCATCATCAACAATAATAACTTCAAACAGCTCACGCGGAAAATTCAGATCAGACAGAGCGGCCAGGCAGTCTCCCAACTCCTTTTGCCGTTCATAGACAGGAATGACAATTGAAAAAATGGGATTATCCATTAACATAGTAGCAGAGGTAACAAATCCCCGAACCGGCCTCCCGGCATTCTGTTTAGGCCAGCTAATTATTATCCTTCTGTTGACTGATTGTTTAAACTGGATTTAAGCTTCCACATTGATCAAAACCAGATTGTGCCACGGTCTCCAGCAAAGCGATGCAATTAAAGATCTCCACCACTTTCTTCCACATACTCCCATGCACGATATTTTGATAATATCTATACTTTTCACACTTCGCAAGATACTTTTCTGCCACAGAATAAAGGCCGGACGGGATACCCTCTCCTGAGATACAGAAGCGAAAGATAAGAATAACGTTATATAATCAACCAATCGCGGCACTACCCGGAAGAGGGGTGAGAAAAAAACCAAGCGTCCTTCAGCTTTTCCTTGCCTTTATCTTTCCGCAGATTTTGCGATTATTTGAAAAAAACAGGATCAGATCCAGACTATCCGGGACACAAGCAGCTGGTTCGTGTTTCTCACCGGCGTGCCTGGCAATATGGTAAAGAATCCGGCCTGACAAGGTTTGAAAATTTTAAAAAACCACCTCAGGAGTACTCTTCAGCTCTTCCTGTAAGGCGGCGTAAACTAGCACAGTCTGGGTGCATGCGGGCTACACTGAAGCGGCCAGTTGATGGTAACAAGGTCTGCCCTTCCAGCATAGTCAAACAAGCGGACATCTGTCCATTGATATAGAATTAAGGAATCATGAAGTTCGATCAGTATCATATATCTTCTGAAATAAAGAGAAACCTGGACCAGTTGGGGTTTAAACGCCCAACGGACATACAGTACAAGGCTATCCCCTCCATAATGAAGGGTGAAGACGTATTGGCCATTGCCCAGACCGGAACCGGTAAAACAGCGGCATTCGCCATTCCGGTCATTAATCGAATTCATACCCAGAAAAGCAGCAGGCGCAGCATAGGCATTAAATGCCTGGTTATGGTGCCAACCCGAGAGCTTGCCATGCAGATCGGTGAGGTTTTCACGGCCATCGCCAAACACACCAAAACCAAAATATTTGCTCTTTACGGCGGGGTTGAGCAGGATCCGCAAATTAAAAAACTCCAGGAAGGTCTGGATGTCCTGATTACTACTCCAGGGCGGATGTTCGACCTTATCAGCCAGGGATATGTCCGCCTGAACAGCGTTGACACACTAATCCTGGACGAGGCTGATCACATGCTGGACCTGGGTTTTATTGAGGACATCAAATATGTCAAAAGAATGCTTACCAGGCAGCACCAGACCCTGTTTTTCTCAGCGACGATAGACAACAAAATCAAAAAACTGGCATTTTCACAGGTCAATAACTCCGCGATTCGCATCCAGATTTCTCCGGACGATCCGGTATCGAAAAACGTCACCCATTTTGTAATGTTCGTTGAAATGGATGACAAACGGTTTTTCCTCGAACGATTTATCCGCGACAATCCTGAAAGCAAAATTCTGGTTTTTGTCAGAACCCGGGTCAGGGCTGAGAGAGTCGCCAAGGCCATGGAACGAGCTGGAATAGCCACCTCTACGATACATGGCGAAAAAGAACAACTCGAACGAGCCAGGGTAATGAGTCAATTCAAGGAAGGCGCATTTAACATTCTCATTGCCACAGATGTCAGCGCACGAGGAATTGACGTACCCAACGTTAACTATGTCATAAACTATGATTTACCGGAAGAAGCTGAATATTATGTACACCGGGTAGGCCGAACCGGGCGCGGAACCAGCAAGGGTACAGCGATATCATTTTGCAGCAAGGAGGAGAAAGAGCGCCTCGAAGAGATTCACGAGCTACTGAACAAGGAAATCAGTGTCATTGAAATCAATAAAAGGGAATATGCGGAGATTGCAGTTCCTCCCAGAAAAGAAAACGATGTAGAAGCTCTCCTCAAGGAACACCAGGAGTGGGAACTGAAAAAGAAAAAGAAAAAAATACAGAAAGCTATCAATAAGAATAAAAAGAAAAGAACACCCGCTTTTAATCCTTCTAAAATCAAATCGTAACGATCTGCCAGGCCGCGCAAGGTGTTATTGTCTTTCTCCAGCCTGGCACCGCCTGCAGTGCAGGAACTGTTTTCGACCTGATACTGCTGAGCCTTTTGACCAAATAGTTTTCCCGCTCAGCTGACAGGATCTTTTTTCCCTCTCCTGTTTTACCTTTGCTCAAAACCAAATTCAGCCTGCACCGATCCTCCCGGAATTTTCCCAAGTGGCTGTCAAATTTCTTTTCAGGCTTTTTCATGCATGAAAAACCACACTTTTCAAGGATTCCGGGAATCAGGTCCTCCACTATTTCAGAGTCACATAGACGGCCTAGATTTTAACCCCCTTTTCTTAGTCCTGGACAATTCCATCAAAGACAGAGGTTTCCTTTTCCGAAACCTTTACCAGTGATTTCACAAGAGACAGTTTTCCTGAACGGGCGTGGTATACTCCCTGGCTCTGAAAATTGCGTATCACATACTCTCCGAACTCCAGACAAGTACCGTTGGTTCCCCGCAGCGGCTCTTCAGATATGGAGGTGAGATCCAGGGTGACGGGATATGATTCGCTTGCCAGGACATACAATTTTTTCGGCTGCCATGGTTCCAGGCCCAACCGGGTCAGCTCCGGCCACAAATCCTTTTCTCCACCGGCACTCTCAAATGCCGGAAGCCCGGCGCGCCCTGACAGTTTATGGCCGGGCTTGTCATAGTCTCCAAAAACTCCTCCGTGGGTAATGACAACATCAGGTTGATAAGCCCGGATCGCCGCAACCATATGCCTGACGACGTTTCCTTCTCCCTTCCACAGACGCTCGGTAAAATGATAGTAGTCGCTCCCATTATTTCCGGTTTCAAATTCATTGAAATTTGAACTGGTACGAACCCCGATCATCCAGGTATTCCGGTCGTGCTCAAGGTTGTAGGTCTCCTCATATTCACTGCTGTGGGTATCACTCATCACTCCAACTTCCACAATCGTTTTATCCTGGTTGATACAGTAGTGGGCAAACATCGCGTTGAGGTTAATAGGTGCGTCATCACCATGCGCCAGCAGTACCAGTATATCTGCCTTGGGCCTCTTCCCACGGGTTGTGTCCCAGGAATAACCCCGATCTTTTGAGAGCATTACCTTCTCCCTCTCTCCTGCGACTACCACTTTCCCGCTGGAATCCGCCCAAACCGCCCGCAGCCATTCTGTATCCGGCATAGGCCGGTAAGACCAGCTCTTCCCGCCGTCTTCGGTAATCATCAGCTGCGTTCCCAGCTCTCCCGCGGCATATCCCAGTAGTGGAGTGGCAAAGTGAACCCGCCGAAGGTCCTGCAAGTCACGTATTTCATCCTTATAAAATGTCGCTGCCGGATTCCAGGTATCGCCCCCGTCTTGGCTGATGAGCAGGCTCCCGTTCTGTCCGACAATACAGCCGGTTTTTCCTTTAAAAGTGATGTCACGGTAGATTGGCTGGAAACCATAAGGCCTGCGGTCTGCTGGAGCCTCCACTTGAGTCCAGCTCCTGCCTCCATCAGATGTTTTAATGACTGTTTCTCTTAGACCTACGGCAAAGCCAATGTTCCGGTCCTTGAAATTAATCCCGTAGAGCCAGTTCATTGTTCCGGTGGTCTTGAGTTCCTCCCAGGTCATGCCGCCGTCTTCGGTTTTCAGGAGAAATCCCCGTTCCCCGCAGGCATAACCAGTATTCTCGTCAATAAAATCAAGCCCGAAAAGGAGCCGGCCCCGTTCGCCAAACTGGCACTTCCAGGTTTTACCACCATCTGTGGTGTTATAGAGGTAACCCAATCCCCCTCTGTTGTCATGGCGCATCGACTCATTGGATGCGGCAATCCGGATCCTTCCCCCTGCCGCCCAGCCATGCTGTTCATCCACAAAATCCACCCGGTACAGGTCTACGTCGCTCCGCAGGGGCATCTGTTCCCAGGTTCCGCCCCCGTCTTCGGTGCGAAGAATCGTACCCATGGCACCGACAGCCCAGCCATGATCCCCGATGAACTGCACATCCATAAGCGGGTATCCGCCGCTTACCGGGTGGGGAACCGAGTCATAATACTCGGACGCATCAATGATTCCGATACTATTGTCAATCCGGGCAATAATCTGTTCAGCCATGCTCAACCCAGCCGGATTTTCCAGGCGAATCCCGCTCAGCAGGGCCTGCAACTCCTCTGCTTCTTTATGAAAAACCGCTGGAATAAGGTCAATCTTACCTGAGGTTCCAACCGCCTTTCTCCTGATTCCGGCAGCAACAACTTCCTGAGGGAGTTCCGGAATGCCAGCCAGGCTTCCGAATGTTTCCGGGTTCAGATAATCATTTGCAGTATAAGACCAGGCCTGCAGTTGGGGGGAGCTTCCTTTCCGCAACCGGTTACGGAAAATATTAAAACCCCAGCTGTCGGCACTGGAAACCGGTATATCAAATGAGGATAAATCAAGTGAGACCTCTGCCCCCCATCCATTTTCTGTATTAAATAGATCAATCCTTGCTTCAGGCATCCAATTCCGGGATGGGGCGCCATACTGGTCGTAATGGATTCCCCGGATTCCGCCACGATTATCAATGATAATGTGATAATAATCCTGGTGCACTTGGTCAGCGCCCTGAGCCTGAGGCTGGAGAATAACCCAGAAACACTCATTTTCAAAGACCGCCTGATCCATAAACACTCCATTCACCCCGCTCATCTGAGCAGCCATTCCAGCGCCAAGATCAGAGGTTGCGTTATCTTTCTTCCCGATTTTTGCTCCATCCGCCTCAAGGTTTAAACAAAAAGAATTAGCTGTCATCCCAACCCTGGCTCTGGCTTTTTCAGAGGGAAGCCCTGTTCCCGTCCGGTCTTCACAACCAATTTCCGCAATTTGCGCTGACTCCCATACACCTTCATCCGAGTGGAAATTGACCAGTGGTTCAGATTCAAGATGAGAAACATGCAGGATCTGATTCTGGCTTGAGCTCATATCAGGTTTCACTTCCTGCATGAAATCAGGCCTGCCCCAGTAATAGGAAACCAGTCCAGGTCGGCGAACCATAATCCCCTGCTCAACCGTCACTCCAATATTTGGTGTGTATACCTGGATTTGATCTGATGCGATATGACTCCCGTGAAAAAATTCCAGGTTCCATTTCCAGCCCGGGTCTGAATACAGATCCAGCCCGGAATAGGGGATAGCCATTTCAACTGCCCAGGCCTGGTTATCTCTGCTGATAGAGGTTTCAGTATTTGAATTCCAGGAGGAGAAGAAAAATCCATCCAGGTAGGGATCAAAATAAGCATCCCATACTCTCCCGTTGGGATTTACGGCGATCGTATAATAATAATCCCTGCCATGGGTAATGGTATCGGGCAACAGTGGTTTAAGGTCAATCCTGACATAATCATCCCCGGTAATCACGCCATCATCTTCTTTCAGTTCAGCCGTAATTCCGTCTTTTTCAGGAACTGTCCAATACAGATAAATATTCTTTTTGTCATAAAGAACCCTTACCACCGCCTGATCCCTCTCCCCGCTGTTATTCAGAAACGGCTTGATGATAACGGCATCCAGCCACTCCGGTTCAGACATATCTCCGTCAACCGCGATTGCCTGATCATGAACAAACCTGCCCGGTTGATACAGTATCTTTCCAGCCTCGGATTTCACGGAAATCATGCGGTTGCCTCTGATAAGCTTATCCCCTTCAGGATAATGCTTTTGAGCCTGCATCAAGCTGCCTGAAATAACAATTACGACAAAGGCAAAAACGATATATCGTGCATACTTCATAATTTCATCCTTTAAAATCTGGATGTCTAAGGTTTCCCCACATCTGTAAGATCCAGGGCCTGATAACTGCTTCCCTGGTCCGGCTGCCAGATTATCTTGATCCTTCCCATTTTATCAGCTCTTATCAGTGCTGTTTCATATAAACTTTTGTCAACATGGGGGTTGTTTAATCACTGGTACCAGCTAATATAATAAAAAAGTAACCTGGTCAATCAACCAATTGACAGAGATAAAGGACTAAGGATATACCTGCCCAATAGGATCGCCAATGTTAAGAAAACCTACCTACGAAGAACTGGAACAAAGAGTACGGCTGCTAGAGCAGGCAGAAACAGTCAGAATAACGGATGACAAAGAGCTTCAGCAGCACCGGATTCGCCTGTCCGTCATGTCTGGAATCCTGCCCGGCATTTTATACAGGTGCCTGAATGACAAAAACTGGACGATGGTTTATATCAGCGAAGAAGTGCAAGCCATTACCGGTTATCATTCATCTGAACTGATTCTAAACAACACCATGCCATATAACGATTTAATTGTTCCAGAGGACCAGGATCGGGTCAGAAACACAATTGCCGAAGCTGTTATAGAAAACAGGCCATTCACAGTTGAATATCGAATACTCGATAAAAATGGAGACGAAAACTGGGTGCGGGAAAAAGGAATAGCCATAGATGAGGATGAGAAAGGCAATGTTATCCTTGAGGGATTCATCCAGGATATTTCTGACCGCAAGCGGGCCGAGGAAGCTCTGCGGGTTTCCCACCAAAGATTCCTCACTGTATTAAACAGTATTGACGCAACGATTCATGTAATTGACGTGGATACATATGAGATTCTTTTCATGAATAAGCATATGATCAACATTTTCACCAGGGACCTGACCGGTGAAAAATGCTGGGAGGTTTTCAAGGGGGAATCAGGCCCATGCCCATTCTGCAATTTCAACCAGCTGTTTGATGAAAACGGGACACCTGGCAAGGTTCATGTATGGCAGGAAAAGAATCCTGTGAGTGGAAAATGGAACATCTGTCATGACCGGATCATTGAATGGACCGATAGGCGCCTGGTCAAACTGCAAATAGCTACCGACATCACCGATCTGAAAAGGATGGAGGAAGAGCTACGTCAGGCCCATAAAATGGAGGCCATTGGTACTCTTGCCGGGGGAATAGCCCACGAATTCAATAATATTCTGGGGATAATCCTTGGTAATGCAGAGTTAGGCATGGACGATATTCCGAGCTGGAATCCAATCCATGAGTCCCTTTCAGAAATCAGGACTGCCAGCCTTCGTGGAAAAGACGTGGTTAAGCAACTGTTGAGTTTCAGCCGGAAAAGCGCTCAAACCAAACAACCGCTCGACCTTATAAAAACTGTAAAAGAATCAATCGGTTTTTTGAAAGCCTCAATTCCCGCTACCATACAGTTTAGGGAAAATTTTCCTGAAAAATGTCCCTCAGTAGTGGCTGATCAGACCCAGGTAAACCAGATTCTTATTAATCTGTGCAACAATGCTTATCAGTCCATGGAAGATCAGGGCGGCATCATAGAAATAACCCTGGAAAAACAGGTGATTGAAAAAAGTGAAGTTTTCCTCGATCAGATACTGAATCCCGGAGAATACGTCCTGCTAAAGGTTTCTGATACCGGCCATGGCATCCCCAACGATGTAATAGCGTGTGTTTTCGAACCGTTTTATACAACCAAGGAAGTGAGCAAAGGCTCGGGCCTTGGCCTTGCCGTTGTTCACGGTATCATCCAAAACCACAACGGTTTTATCAGAATCGAGAGCAAACCTGATCAGGGCACTTCTGTTTTCTGCTATTTTCCAACCACCGACGAAGCCGTTGCCCATCCAACTAATGAATCTGGAGTAATTTCCGGAGGGAACGAAACCATTTTGTTTGTGGATGACGAAGTATCCCTGGTAAAAATGGGACGCCAGCATCTTGAGCACCTGGGTTACACAGTCGAAACAAAAACCGATTCTACAGAAGCACTGGATCTTTTCAGGAACAATCCTGAAAAATTCGATCTGGTCATTACGGATATGACCATGCCTGGTATGACCGGCGACCGATTAGTCACGGAGCTGATAAAAATAAAACCAGGCATCAAAACGATCATCTGTACAGGGTATAGCGAAAACATAAACGAAGAGAAGGCAGCCTCCATTGGAGCGGGCTGCTGCATGATGAAACCCGTAGACAGGAAGATTCTTGCCACGACAATCCGCAACCTGCTGGATAGCAGGATATCCGGCTGAAAAAAAACTGGGATGCTGAAAATCCTGCACCGGGACTGAGAATAGTGCAGGGAAAAGATCAAAAACCCGGGAAGGGAGAAGTCAATAAACTCAGAATTGCGAATGTCTATGTTCGAACCAGAGGGGCCGGCATGGTAAACCAGAGGTAATACCTGCAAACTGCCGCCCGGCGCTTGTTACTATTCAGGTTGAGGTTAACCATTGTCTGTGCTTTCATTACGGAATTGATCTGTAGTGACGGGGAGCCTGAATGAATCTGCAATTAATTGATGTTTTTATTTTTCTCTTGTTTTTTGCCGTGGTAGTCGGCGTAAGCATATGCAAAAGTCGACGTGAAAAAACCAGTGAGGACTTTTTTTTAGCCGGCCGTGGCCTGAGCTGGCCCTTCATTGGACTTTCCATTGTTGCGGCAAACATTTCCACAGAACAATTCGTGGGAATGTCTGGACAGGGGGCCGGAAGCACTGGTTTAGCAGTCAGCAACTGGCAGCTGATCGGATCGATCGGAATTGTTCTGATCGCCTTCACCCTGCTGCCCCGCTTCCTTCGCTCCGGGATCTACACCATGCCGGAATTCCTGGAATACCGGTACAATTCAACGGCGCGGGCCATAATGGCCCTGATCACGGTATTGATCTATGTTGGGGTTCTCCTGACCGGAGTCCTCTATTCAGGTGGTCTCACCCTGAAAACAATCTTCGGTATGGACCTGGTCCAGGCAGTCTGGCTGATCGGTTTTATTGCCACCATATACACCGCGTTCGGAGGACTCAGGGCCATTGTCTGGGCTGATCTTTTCCAAGGCGCGGCGCTGATTCTCGGGGGGCTGTTCACCTTCTGGATTGGCCTGAAATCCTGCGGCGGCTGGCAAGTCTTCACTGAGGTTAATTCCGCTAAACTGCACATGATCCTTCCAGCCGGGCACGAGAGCCTCCCCTGGACAGGGGTTGTTTCGGGGATGTGGATAGTCACTATTTATTACTGCGGCCTCAACCAGTTTATTGTACAGAGAAACCTTGCCGCACGAACCCTGCGCGACGGCCAGTTGGGTGTTATCTTTGCCGGAGCCCTCTGGCTGATCATACCTTTCGCCATTGTCATGCCCGGAATCATGGCGTCTCAGCTTTTTCCGGCACAGGTTGCGGCCAGTCCCGATTCCGCTTATCCAACCCTTATTCGTGAACTTATCAAACCGGGCATCCGGGGCATGATGTTTGCAGCTATTGCCGGTGCAGTTATCAGTTCCCTGGCTTCGCTGCTCAATTCAGCGTCAACCATCTTCACCATGGACGTCTACCATCGCATGTTTGACCGCAGCGCTCCCCAAAAACGCCTCTTGCTCTTGGGGAGGTTGCTCACTGTAGTGTTCGTAACCATTGCCTGCCTTGCTGCGCCCCTCCTGGAAAAAAATGAATCTGTATTCCAGTTTATTCAACAGTTCCAGGGTTATGTCTGGCCGGGAGTGGTAGCAGCCTTCCTGTTCGGATTCCTTGTACCTCGGGCACCAGGTGCAGCTGGAGTCACGGCACTGGCAGCCGGGCCGCTGCTCTACGGAATATTCCAGTATTTTACCCGGCAGGGATTTTTTGCGGGTGTTCCGGGAGGAGCACTCTTCCAGATGAATTTCCTGACCCAGGTTCTCTGCAGCTTCCTTTTCCTATGTCTGATCCTGGGCCTGATCACATTGATAAGCCCCCTGTCCGCTCCCAGGAAGCTTCCAGTCAGAGAAGATATGGACATCAACACTTGCCCAGCCGTCAAGTTTGCCGGAGCTGCAGTTATCATGTTAATAATGTTGTTCTACATAGTATTCTGGTAACAACTCAAACCGGTACCGCAATACCACGCCATGCCGGTGGACATAACGGAGTCCCGAATGAACTCAAGAAAACGAATTGAAGAAGCCTGTAATCATAAAGTGACAGATAAGCTCCCGGTTGATTTTGGCGGTGGTTTCCAGACCGGAATCCATGTAAGTATTGTCTACCAGATTCGGCAGCAGCTGGGGCTTGACCAGCCTGGAACCCCGGTCCAGGTAGTGGATGTTTACCAGATGCTGGGTGAAATCAAGACTGACCTGAAGGAAGTTCTGGGAATAGACACAGCCTGCCTGCATGGCACCAGTACCATGTTCGGTTTTCCGGCTGTTGATTTTAAGGAATGGCGGCTCAATGATGGAACTCCTGTACTGGTACCGGTGGATTTCAACACAAATTATGAGCCCAGCGGAGATCTGCTGCAGTTTCCGCAGGGTGACAGAAATGCGGCCGCCAGCGGACATATGCCCCAGGGAGGATGTTTTTTTGATTCCATTCTCCGCCAGGAGCCAATCGTTGAGGAATCACTGAATCCGGAAGATAACATGGATGAATTCGGTCCAGTGGAAAAGGCTGAACTTGAACATTACGCCCGCCTGGCTGAACACTTGTACATGGAAACAGACCAGGCCCTATTCTGTACATTCGGGGGACTTACTTTCGGAGATATCGCTCTTGTCCCTGCTCCGTTCCTCAGAAATCCAAAAGGGATCCGCGACATTGAAGAGTGGTATATAAGCACAGTCACTCGCCCTGATTACATCAAGGCTGTCTTCGAATACCAGGCTGAAATGGCTGTAAAAAACCTGGACAGGCTTTACCAGGCCGTCGGAGACCAGGTCACGGTTATCCAGACCAACGGCACTGATTTCGGTACCCAGAACGGGCCTTTCTGTTCACCTTCCACCTACCGGGACCTTTACCTTCCCTACCAGAAAAAAGTAAACGAGTGGATTCATGCCAATACGCCCTGGAAGACATTCATGCACTGCTGCGGAGGCATAAAGCCCCTTCTTCCCCTGATTGTGGAAGCGGAATTTGACATCCTGAACCCAGTCCAGTGCTCGGCTGCCGGAATGGACCCGCAGGCGCTCAAGGATGAATACGGACATGACCTGATATTCTGGGGTGGAGGGGTCGACACCCAGTTCACACTTCCCTTCGGGACACCGGAGGAGGTAAGAAAAGAAGTCAGGGAACGAATCGACATCCTGGGCCGGGATGGCGGATTCGTGTTTTCCACAATTCACAATATTGTGGCCAACTGCCCGATTGAAAACGTAATGGCGCTGTTTGAAACGATCGGGGAATACAGATAAGGAAGAACTGAGATTTTCGAAGTTCGAAGTTAATCTGTTCGACAATCGAATCTCTCAATTCTCACCTTGAAATGGCCCGGCGTCCACCTGGTCCATTGGATCTGCCAAGGCCATGTTGTTCATTGACTGCAAACCGACCATGATAATTTCCGATCCAGTACTCCTGGTTACCAGACTTCGTCGGGAAAACAGATCAGGAGATCCGCGTTCCCGGGGAGAATCGTCAGTCCTCATTCAATGCCTGACCCTTACCGGGTAAAGAGGACGTACCGGAACCTTCGGCGGATTCTTTCTCAACTCTTCCATCACCACTTCGATAGCTTTTTCCAGTTGGGGATCATTGCCCTTGATAACCTCGGCAGGCCACTGTTCCACCTTGATATCGGGAGAAACCCCCACGTTTTCCACAACGAAACCATCCTCGGTCCAGATTCCCAAGTTGGGCGCGGTAACATAACCTCCGTCCAGCAGTCCCGGAAAACCCAGTGTCCCGACCAGTCCACCCCAGGTCCTCTTTCCGATCAGCTTGCCAACCCCGAACTTCCGAAACATCCAGGGCAGAAAATCCCCTCCGGAGCCGGCACTCTCATCAATCAGCATTACCTTGGGGCCCTGTATGGAAGCACTCGGTGTCTTCAGATCTTTACAGTATCGAGTATTCCAGTAAGCCTGGTAAGGACGGCTGAGTATATCCACGTAATAATCAGCAAGCTGGCCGCCGCCGTTAAAACGTTCATCCACGATTATGGCTTTCCGGTTTGCCTGCGGGAAAAAATAACGTTTGAAATATTCATGGCCAAGGTTGGTTGTGTTAGGCACATAGACATAGGCGACCTGGCCGTTTGTCGCCTCGGTCACCTTCTTGAGGTTGCCTTCCACCCAGTCCCGGTTGCGAAGGGCGGATTCACTCTTTACAGGTACTACTTTAACCACTCGAGAATCTGAGGCGTCAGGATTCGGGCCTACAGTCAACTCAACTATCCTGCCGGCACTGTTTTCAAAGAAGCTGTAAATATTGTCGGCGGCAGTCAGATTCCGGCCATTAACGGCCAGGATATATTCATTGACGTTGACGTTGACACCTGGCTCAGTTAAAGGTGACCTTAATTCAGGATTCCAGTTCAGGCCTTCAAAAATCTTCCTGATCCGGTAGCGGTTATCAACCACCTCGAAATCTGCTCCCAGCAGACCTCCGTCAACCTCTTCCGGATCATGAAGCCGGTCCCCGCCGCCAACACGGTGGTGTCCGACCGCCAGTTCACTGCACATCCACTGAATCAGTCGATTCAGGTCACTCCGGCAGGAAATATCAGGTAAAAATTCAGCATATTTTACTTTCATCGCCCCCCAGTCGGCGCCATGCATGCCAGGATCATAAAAATAATCCCGGTTAATACGCCATACTTCATTAAAAATCTGGGGCCACTCTTCTGCAGGTTCTATCTTCACCTGGACATCGTCAATGTTGATCATCCCCTTGCCTGCCTCAGGTTTCTTTCCCAAATCGGCCATCAACATTTTTCCCTTTGTTGAATACAGCATTTTTTTCCCATCAGCTGAAATGACGTATCTGTCCATCTCGGTGACACTCACATCCTTGCGTGCTTTCAAATCATATTTATGAAGTGTCGGAGGAATGGCGCTGTCCTCTGTCCTGGCTATATAAAAAATTTCACCCTCATTGCCAACTCCAAGCTGGGAATAGGCTCCGGCTTTAATCGGAATAGCTATGATGCGGTTCTGGATTCCATCAATATCAACCTTCAGCAACTTTTCTTCCGGATGCTCAGCTATTTTTTCTCCGTCTCTATCTTCCTTTTCTGCCTTATCCTCCCCCTTCTCCCCCTTTCCTTTTTTCCCGGTTTCTTCATCACTCTCTTTGGCAAATGGAGATATGGTTTCCTTCTGCAGCGTGACCAGGTAAAGGGACTGGGTCATGCTCATATCGGCATTGGACATGTCGAACCAGTTAACAACAGGACCGGCATCAGTAGAGGCCAGAAAATATATATATTTTCCACCGCGGTCGAATGCCGGGTCAGACACGTCGCTGAGTCCGTCGGTTAAAGCGAATGCTTTCTGCTGCTCCAGGGAATAAAGGTACGCCCTTTTAAAATGGGTATCTGTAACCCTGGTATAGATAAACCATTTCGAGTCAAAGGACCAGTCACCGAACATATCCCGGAAAGATCCGGGTTCATATAGTTCATCCGTATCTATCTTGGATACGTTTCCTGTATCCACCTCAATCACGTAGAGGTTCCTGCCGTTGTCCACGTATGAAATTTTTTTACTGTTCGGAGACCAGTTGATCTGGGCGTAAAAGCCGGTTCCGTCCAACTTGAATGTTCTGGTCTCGCCTTTGCCGTCCTGTGGTGTTATGTGAAGTTCATTTTCACCTGAAGCATCAGAAAAATATGCGATTGATTTGCCATCAGGCGACCATTCCGGTCCAGTCTCATGAACACCTGCGGTATTGGTCAGGTTTCGGGGATCGCCCTTTTCAGCAGGCAGTGTAATTATTTCACCGCGAAAATCCACTACTGCCCTGGCACCGGTAGGGGAAATACCTGCATCCCTTATGTATTTGCTTCCCCTCACAAAACGCGGTCGCAATTCCAGCAGGTCGGATGAAATGCCTATGGTGAGTTTCTCTGATTCCGATTTCCTGAGATCAAAGACATGCAGAAACCCAGCCTGTTCAAAAGCTATGGTCCCGTCCCGCCCGGAAGCGGCTAAAACCGGAAAATCATCAAAATTCGTCAGCTGTCTTATTTCGGCTGAGCCCCTGTCATAGGCAAACAGGTTGAATTCACCGTTCCGGTCGCTGAGAAAATATATATTATTCCCGATCCATATGGGGTAAGTATCATTACATCCACCCTCAGGCTTGGGAATTTCCTTGACTGAATGGTCACTGAAACTGTAGATCCAGATGGTGGATATTGTCCCGCCCCGATAGTTCTTCCACTCCCTGAAGGCTTCACCAAGGGGATTATAAGCCATATACTTACCGTCAGGCGAATAACAGGCACGGCTGGCATTGGGAATCTCAAGCTGAACCGGATAACCGCCTGTAATCGGTACTTTAAACAGCTGTGAATATCGTTTGGTGAACACATTACGCTGGGAGGTAAACAATACATTCCGGCCGTCGGGAGTAAATCCCTGAACAGCTTCAGGACCAGGATGCCAGGTCAGGCGCAGGGGAACTCCGCCCTCAACCGGAACCACAAAAACGTCCCTGTTCCCATCATACTCCGCACTGAAAGCGATCAATTTACCGTCAGGGGAAAAGGCCGGGTTGGATTCCACACCTTCGTCGATGGTGAGCCTCCGGGGCTGTGTTCCATCCCGTTTTACAACCCACAGGTCTTCCGCATAGATAAAGGCAATGTGGTTTTCACTGATGGCGGGCTGCTGCAGCATTCTCGTATCAGTGGTATTGATACCGTAAAGGCTGCAGGAAAGAACGAATGCCGTTACACTTAAAAATATGATGACAAACAAAGATTTTTTGTTATTCATAATGATACTAACCTCACGTGTTTAAAGAAAAAAATTCCTGTCTGGTGACAGTTTACAAGATGCAGAAAAAAGTGCAAACTGATTTAAATCAATTAGTAAATTGTGTTTAATGTCATCCTGCGGGAAAACATCGCTGAATCGTCCGCAAATTCTCCGGGACGTTGAGTCCGACCGGGCCGAACCCTCACCTGCAGGATCGGCCCGATATGATCTTCTCGTGAAGGTTCCCGAAATCATTGACTAAGATACCTGCTCATATACCCATACCTTCATAGGCTATTTCACTATCATTCCCGCAATGCCACCAGGAGTAATAATCTCTTGTCATTTTGGCTTTATCCGGGTAGGGGTAGTACAGGGTCCGGGACTGGTCACCGACAAAAAATCCATTTCTGATACAGCGGTAAAGAACAGACTGGTGGCAACACCGGTCCACTGTCTTGGTTTGCTTAGCGCCCTGGTGCATCTCGATTATGCAGTCGCGGATCTGTTCAATATTTCGATATGGAAGGTCCACTGCCTCACCATTCACCGGATCATCAGCCAATCCTGAAAGTTCCATGTCAGTAAAAAATACCATGGGGAGGCAAATCGGCATGGCAGGATTGGTGATGAATTGGCTGAATTGCCCCGGATCAAATACACTGCTGATCAAGGGATGAACCGGACAGAGTTCCTGATAAAGTTGATATTTCCGGCTCGCGGTGGCATAAATGACACTGGGCCGGCAACTCCTTTATCCGCCGTCTCGAGTGTACCACGCGGGGCAATCAATCAAATATAAAAACCAGCAGGAGTTCTCTTGAAATTTTTCGCTGCCGGGAAGATTTGAATGAAGTCAAAAACGATAAATCCGGCAATCCGGGGAAATCGAACAGACCCGTAATCCTGGACTCAACAGCAGGAATCCGTTTCAAAATTCCAGCCGTTATTATTGAAACCTGGTGTTTTTTGTATTAAAAAGTATCTCTCATGATTCTCGTACAAAGATAATATTTCTTATAGATTGGAATTGTTCCCATCAATAAATTGTGACGCTGGAGCCTAACCAGGCAAAAATATAAGATGAAAGGAATTGAAAATGGATAGGCCCCAGATTTCGGTGGTGCTGCCTTTTTACAATGCTGAAAAAAACCTGAGTGAGGTAATCAGGAGTATCCTGGTCCAGGATTACAGCAACCTGGAACTGATTCTTGTGAATGATGCTTCCAATGATGAATCTCTGCGCATAGCGGAAATTCATGGCCGGCAGGATCCGCGGATCAGGATCATTTCCCATCAGTCAAACCAGGGCTGCGGAGCCGGAAGAAACACCGGTGTCGAGAATGCCCGGGGTAAATTCCTGTTCTTCATGGATTCTGATGACATTCTTTGCCAGGGCGCCTTGAAGGTACTGTTTGAAACTGCCCTGGCCAAGAATATTGATGTTGTCATTGGCAGTTGTGACCAGATTGATGAACAGGGAATTATTTCTGATCATGACCGGGACATGGATCATAACCGGGAAGAGGCTTTCGGAGTATTTGACGGGGAGGAAGCTGTCAGGAGATGGCTGAGAATTGATGACATGTTTCTACCCGTGCGAACCTGGGGAATACTGATTGATACAGAACTCTATCTGCGTTCCGGCCTCTTTTTTATTTCCGGCGATCATGAGGACCTTACCTGGACTCCTTTCCTCTATAAAGCCGCCGGGAGAGTTGTTTACATCAGGGACATAGTTGTAACCTACCGCATCAGGACAGGCAGCCTCATCAATTCTCCCCGGACCATCAAGAGAGTCAGTGATTATGCTCTGGTATGGAAAGTCATCGCCACCAGAATCCAGCAGTTTGACCTTGAAAAATTCACGAGAGAATTCAAGGTTTTTTTTATTGGCAATCTCATCTGGATCCTGTGCAGGTGCCCTCAGGAGAGGGAAGTCCTGAAGATAGCGGCTGGATTGATACGAAATGAGATGAGCCTGGCTCATGAAACAGAAAAGGTGGAGGACAGCCGTAACCTTTCCTATCTTCTGGATCAAGCCATTGCTACCCTTGCGATGTCAGGCGAGGAGAAAAACTATGATTTGTGGCGTGACATCTGTTATGGGGTGGGGGACGATATCCTGCACAAATTTATCGTAAGAAAGCTTTTCAGAATTCGGAAATCCACTATCAAAGGGGGACAGAACAGGGAAGACCTGCTGGACCTGAAAGTGGTACTGGATGAAACAGAAAACGGAAAGAAGGCGAAGGACCCGGCCGGACTGAGGGTGGAAAATAAACGACTCCGGGAAAAGATGATGGAGTTATCCTTTTACCTGATTGCCCTTCTGGAAGAAATTGAAAAACAAGAAACCGACGCGGCACTCTCTTCCCTCAAATCGGATCATTCCGGCTCCAAAAAAACCTGCCTTTCGGGTTTGAACCTGCTTTTCCTTAGGCTTCCCCTGGTACGGAACTTAGCCGAAAGCAGGATAATCAGAAAACTAAGGGAATCCGGCCATTTTTCCGCTGAGTTTTACCTCGGAACCTATGGAGACCTGGATGGATACCGGAAAGACCTGCTCCGCCACTTTGTCAGGTACGGCGGCCGCGAGGGAAGGTCACCAAACCCATATTTCAATTCCAGATGGTACCTTAATTCCAATCTCAAGGTAAAAAGGAAGGGAATTAATCCCCTTTATCACTACCTGACTACAGGAGCCGAAGAAGGTCTCTGGCCGTCTCCCGATTTTGGACCATCCGAATATGAAGGGTTTTTCAGTTGCAGTGGCCGAAGCCGGGTAATTGGCACAAATTGAGCCGGCACCAGCAGTCCATCACCCGGTAAACGCAACAGGTTGAAGGAAACCGGACCAGGACCTGTAAGGACTCCTGCTCTGATGGTCGCATGTTTACAAAGCAGGGATGATTCCGACAATATTCCGGCTAAGGAGCAGGCCAGAACCTGATGTCTTTCAGATCCTCATCCAGAGAAATTTCCTTCTGTGATCCGCTCTCCAGATCTTTGAGGCTTATTATCCCTTTTTCCAATTCATCCGGGCCCTGCAGGACCACGTACCTGATGCCTCTCTGTTCAGCGTACTTTAACTGCTTTCCGTACTTTCCCGGTTCCGGGTAGAGGTCGACCCGGTAACCTGCCTGTCGCAGCTTGTGGGTCAGCTCCAGGCAGGCAGGCACCATTTCTTCACTGAAAAGAGTAACCATCATTTCAGGTTTACCGGCCAGGTCTTCCGGAAACATATTCCGGTCCTGCATAAGTAAAATAATCCGTTCTAAACCAAGACTAAATCCGCAAGCTGGAATTTTTCTTCCTGAAAACATGCCAATTAGACCATCATACCTGCCTCCACCGCCGGCAGAGACTCCAAAACCCTTCATCTCCACTTCAAAAATCGCCCCGGTATAGTAGCTCAGACCCCGGGCCAGAGATGGGTCCAGCCGCAGGCATCCAGCTGCGGGACAGCTGTCAGCCATGGCCAGGATCCATTCCAGCTCAGCCAGGGCTTTCAGGCCATCTTCATGCTCTCGCAGGTGGGCCTTGAGCCTGGATACAACCTGGAGACCGGTCTCCTGAGCGCTGCTGAAAACACTCAATAATCCAGAAATGCAGCCTGGTTCAAGTCCCCGTTCCAGCAGTTCTTTACGTACTCCGTCTTCTCCGATTTTATCCAGCTTATCAATGGCCACCAGCGAGACTTCCTCTTTCCCGTCAGGAACGCCGCAAACTGACATGAGCCCGTGCAAAATACCCCGATGGTTAAGGCGCAGGGAGAAATAATCCGAAGTAAAGCCAAGCTTCTGCAGGACTTCACAGGCAGCACTCAGTACTTCCAGTTCCACGGCCAGACCGGAGGAACCAACAATATCCAGGTCACATTGATAAAACTCCCGAAAACGTCCTTTTGCCGGGCGGTCGGCACGGTAAACCGGCTGTATCTGGTACCGTTTAAAAATCCGGGGCAATTCGGCCTGGTACTCTGCTGCCACCCTGGCCAGGGGGACAGTCAGGTCATAGCGGAGCCCGGAATCGGCCAGGGTATCCTCCTGGGGAGAATCCAGCAACATCCTGTCCAGCTTTTCGCCCCTTTTCATGACGCGAAATATGAGCTGATCTCCTTCTTCCCCGTATTTTCCAAGCAGGGTATCCAGTCGTTCCATGGCCGGGGTTTCCAGGGGTTCAAATCCATAGGCCTGGTAGACCTGTTCCACAATCCCTACTACATACTTTCTGCTCAGGACATCTGCCGGCAGGAAATCCCTCATTCCGCTTAATGGTCTGGTATTTGATTTAGCCATAATTAAAATTTAATCCAGCTTCACTTTCCTTATATTCTGTTTATTCGTTCACCGGTTCAATATTCAGGATATCTGGCTCGCCCCCGGCATCGGCATATCATCCCTGATAATATTCTTGTTCCTGTGGTTATCCAGGTTGATCACATAGGTATCCTCCGATTCGAGAAGTACCGGAGAATGCGTGGCTGCCACAATCCTCATATTCTTCTGGTCCACCAGTTCCTTAAGCATTTTCAGGATTCGCTTCTGGTTGGATTGAGAAAGGGCCATTTCAGGCTCATCCAGGAGCAGCATGGTTCCAGCAGGAAGGCTGGGAAATGAGTCCCTGAAAAGGGAAATCATTACTTGTCCATGGCTTGCCATTGACAGGAACTCCTTCATTTGCGGATCATCTTCAAAAAGATCCATCTGGTTACGGGGATTATGCTGTTCCGCGTCAAACAGGAAAACATCCGGCCTTTTATCCAGGCTTCGCAATTGCAACCTATAAACGTAATGCTCCACCTGCTCATCTTTCATGGCGTAATAAATCGAATGCAGGAGGGTGGATTTCCCGCACCCGTTATCACCAGTCAACATGATCAACGGGTGGGAGAGGTCCACGATCATCGGCATGTGAAAATCCAGGTTTATAAATACCGGGTGGCTTAATATCGTCAGGTACATAATTCTTTCTGGCTCCTGTTTATGAACTGCACTTTCTTCAGCGGATTCCTTGATCCGGCTTTTAACGACTACTTTCCTTTCCTCCACAGGCCAGGAAAGAGCTTCAGCATCGCCCGGCATAATCAAGGGCGAAGTAGCTGAGAATCATATCAGCTCCGGCCCTCTTTATGGACAGGAGGATCTCGTCAACAGTAGCTTTTTCGTCCAGCCAGCCATTCCTCGCGGCCGCCTTGACCATGGCATATTCACCACTGACATTATACGCCGCAACCGGCAGGGTTGTAGCCCCACAAACGGCGGAAATGACATCCAGGTAGGCCAGGGCCGGTTTCACCATGACAATGTCAGCGCCTTCATCTTCATCCGCCAGTACTTCCCGGATAGCTTCCCTGGAGTTGGCAGGGTCCATCTGATAGGTTTTCTTATCTCCCTCCTTGGGGGATGAATCCAGGGCATCCCGGAAGGGCCCGTAAAAAGCTGAAGCGTACTTTGCGGTATATGCAAGTATGCTTACATCACTATATCCGGACTGGTCCAGAGCGCCGCGGATAAAACCGATGCGGCCGTCCATCATATCTGAGGGAGCCACAATATCAGCTCCGGCCTCAGCCTGGGACAAAGCCATGCTGGCCAGGATCTCCAATGTAGGGTCATTCAGGATCTTCCCTTCGCTTACATAACCGTCATGACCGTCGCTGGAGTATGGGTCCATTGCAACATCAGTTATGACAAGCAGCTCCGGCAGGGCATCCTTCAGTTTCCTTACTGCCCGCTGTAACAGGCCTTCCCTGTTCCAGGACTCACTGGCGGTTTTATCTTTGAGCCTTTCATCCAGTGACGGGAAAAGTGCCACGGCTGGAATCCCCAGAGAAAACGCCTCCCGGGCGGTTTCCAGCAGCTTATCCGGGCTTAGCCTGAAACAATCGGGCATTGATTCCACCGGTAACTTCAGGTTATCACCTTCCACCACAAAAAGTGGGAGGATCAAATCTGAAGGGGTTACCCAGGCTTCCCTTACCAACCGCCGCATACCTTCACTCTTCCGATTTCTGCGAGGCCGGCTTACCATTTCAAAGGTTTCATTTTTATTCATGTCCCCTCTAGTCTAGCCTAATTTATTGGCAAATCCCAATACCCTGTGAGGAGCAATTCATGATTGTGGCAGTGTATTCCATTTTTCAATTAGTCACTCTCCGTTCGTAATTCCCAGTTTGGCGTTCTACATTCGACATTCACTGTTCCAAATTTTCAATCGAAGGCGGAATCGGAAGAGGCATCCCGGTGAAGGCTGAAGGCCTGCCGTTTAATGGCCTGGGGCGATCCCGGACCGAAGGTTCGGGGGAACCCCAGGAATAAGGTATTGCCTCCGGCGGAACCCACACAAAATATGTAGAGGGCTGCAGGTCCGACACTGGAATCAAGAACGGGGCAGTGAGATTTTCGAATTTCGAACGGATAACCATCGGCAACCAGGAAACCATTATGGGTACTGGCGGACAGAGCCGACCTCATGAAACTGATCAACTCCAGGCAGAGTCACTCCAGGAAAAATTCGGGTAGGAGATCCACCATTGCCCTTGAACCTGGTTATGACTCAACATATTATTTAGTCTCCGGTCAACCAATCTTAACAATTGAGAATCCTTATGAAAAATTTAAAAAATAATCTAGTAATGGTTATCTCCTGTCTTACAATGCTCCTGCTCCTTACCCCTTTCTCCCTTGCCCAGAACTGGAGTCCCGTCCCAGGGCGGATCATGTCGTCTTTCGGAGAATCGGTAACTCCTGAAAATGCCTGGCAGGAGTATCCACGTCCGCAATTGCAGCGGGAACAGTGGCTGAATCTGAACGGGCTGTGGGAATACTCGATACTGAACAGGACTGCGCCCTGCCCCACAAATTATGACGGATATGTACTGGTCCCTTTCTGCCTTGAATCCTCACTTTCTGGTGTCGGTTCCGAAATAAGCCCCGACCAGAGAATCTGGTATCGCCGAAATTTCACAATTCCGGCGCAATGGGAAGGCAAAAGGGTCAAACTCAATTTTGGGGCTGTAGATTATGAAGCTACGATATGGATTAATCAGGCCCTGGTCGGCTCCCATAAAGGCGGATTCGACTCTTTCTCCTTTGATATCTCTGATTATCTGCAAAAGGGGGAGAACGAGATCCTGGTTTCAGCCTGGGATCCCACCAATTCGGCCGAAATTCCAACCGGGAAACAGAGATTATCTCCCCAGGGTATCTGGTACACCCCTGTTTCTGGCATCTGGCAAACCGTTTGGCTGGAACCGGTAGATACGAACCTGGCAATAGCCGAGCTGAAAATCACTCCTGATATCGCCAACAGCACGGTTGCGATCGAAACCTTCACAGACAGCATAATCGGAGGTGATTTATACGCGGTTCGTCTGACCGTTAAAAAAGGTGGAAAAACGGTCGGAGAAGCCATGTCCAGGATCAACCGGAAAGCAACCATTATGATTGACTCTCCGGAACTCTGGTCTCCTGGCAATCCTTTTCTATACAACCTGGAGGCGGCTCTATACAAAATTGAGGACCCTTTTGCCAGGTTACGGGAAGAAGCTGGAGAAAACAATTTCCACATGGTTCGCCATGGCCGGTCAGAAGCTGAAGTTTACGAAAATGCCAGGCCGATTGGTGCCCCCATAGATACTGTCACCAGTTACTTCGGAATGCGCAAGATTTCCCTCGGCCCCGGAAAACGGGATGGTCAGCCTGAAATGCTCCTGAATAACAAACCGCTTTTTCAAAACGGGACCCTTGATCAGGGCTGGTGGCCAGACGGCCTGCATACTCCGCCCAGTGATGAGGCCATGGTTTTCGAGCTCCAGTACCTGAAGGATTCAGGATTCAATATGCTGCGCAAGCACATAAAAGTAGAACCGGCCAGGTACTACTACCATTGTGACAGGCTGGGCATTTTGGTCTGGCAGGACATGCCCTCCTCAGTCAGCCATCCTAAGGGAGATGCTTCCGACCAGTACGTGAATTCGCGCAGCCATGATGAAATGCTTAAAAAACCAGGATCAGCTGTACAGCATGAACACGAGCTGAGGTCCATGATCAATGGCCTATATAACCATCCTTCAATTGTTATGTGGGTGATCTTCAATGAGGGCTGGGGCCAGTATGACACCTGCAGGCTTAATAACTGGGTCAAAAATCTGGATCCATCCCGCCTGACCAATTCCTCCAGCGGATGGGTACTGATGGACTGCGGAGATGTTTACGATATACATACCTACGATACTGTCCCCCGGGTTCCGCCCAACCGCCAGCACCAGGCTGTGGTTGTCGGGGAATATGGGGGAATCGGTTACGCTGTGGAAGGCCACCTCTGGAATCCGGAGATGCGTAACTGGGGCTACCAGAAATATAACTCCGAAGCCGAACTGGTTTCAGCTTACCGGGTGAAATTCAACGAAGTTATCCGACAGGCAAAGGATGTGGGGATCAGCGGTGCCATATATACCCAGACCAGCGACGTGGAAGGAGAAGTTAACGGTTTGTTAACCTATGACCGTAAAATCAAAAAGATCCCTGCTGAAGAACTTGAAAAGATTCACAAGGAAGTTTTTGAATAGAAATCCTGGCTTACCATGGCTCCATACAATTTGAAGCGTACAGAGAAAATGAAACTCAGGATTGCTCTGATTCGGTTGTTTATTAATAGCTGTCTCTAAGCCTGTAGCGGCGGCGGCAGGATGGAGGAAGCCTTGCTCAGCTTTGACAATATTCCGGACTTGGAAAAACTCCAGGAAATGAAAGCAAGTGAAGACAGGTATGAAGCCAGGAGGGGCGCGGCCCTCCTGGAAAGCCTGAAGAGAGATGGCAGCATCGCTGAAAATTACTCCTACATGATCCAGGTGGTCAGGTTTGGTGACACCCTTCTTATTTCGGCACTTTCCGGTGAAGTAGTCGTGGACTATTTCCTGCACCTGAAAAATGAAATAAAAGGCATTAATATCTGGGTAGCCGGTTATTCCAATGATGTAATGGGATATGTCCCTTCAGAAGGTGGTTATGAGGGGGGCGAAGCTATCCGCTATTCCACCCTCCCCGGGACCTAAGAGCCCCCCGGGTATTCCAGGGAAATTCATAAATAACAATGGTCAAAAATGACTGGAAAAATGCCCTTATCCTGGGCGGGACCACCACTGCTCTCGCTTTTGCGCGCAGCCTCGGGCAAAAAGGAGTTGCAGTTAAAGTCATGGCATCCTCCTTTTCCCAGCCCGGCATGCACAGCAAGTGGGGGAACCCTCTGGTTATTCCCGATGCAGTCAGGCAGCCTGAAGAGTGTCTCGACCGGTTGATAAAGTGGGGGAGATCAAAAACCGGAAAGACTGTACTGATCCCGACCCTGGAGGAATATGTAAAGATTCTCTCAGACTGTAGACACGACCTGGAAGAATTTTTCCTCTTCAGGATTCCTCCGGCCCCGCTGGTAGATACTCTTCTCGATAAAAAAACACAGTACCAGCTGATGGAAAGGATCGGCCTGAATATTCCTCTAACCGTTTATTCAGATGAAGACAATTTCATTAACTCGGTTTCAGGCAAGATCGGGTTCCCCTGCCTGTTCAAACCTTGCCGGTCCTATATCTGGAGACAGGTTCCAGGCCGGTTCAAAGCCCGGGTGGTAAATTCCCCCAGGGAGCTCCAGGTCCTTTGCCGGAATTTGGCTTCCCTGGGCCTGACTTTTCTCGCCCAGGAAATCATTCCTGGAGGGAATGAATGCCTGCACAGTTACCTGGCCTGCTACAGTTCCGGGAGTCAGCCCATAGCCGAGTCAACAGCCCGAAAAATAAGGCAGCATCCGGATGCCTACGGAACCGGGAGCCTGATCATATCCACAGACAATCCTGAAATATCCTCCATGTCCAGAGAAATCCTGGAACGAATAAGTTATGCAGGGCACGTAGACATGGAATATAAACTGGACCCGAGGGACCGGTCCTGGAAACTCATTGAAATCAATATCCGCTGTACCAGTTTTGTGCAGCTTGCCATTGCTTCAGGAATCGACCTTCCCTGGATTGGTTACCTGGAAACAGGGTACAAAAAACCGGATTCTCCTTCCATTCAGAAACCGGGAGTCTTGTTCATGCACCTGGGCTGGGACCTTCAGGCCGTACTTTCCTCCGGGGAAAAACGATGGCGGGCTTTTTTCTCCTGGCTCCTCCTGATCAGGAAGGTATCCGCTTTTGCCGTGTTTAACTTCATTGACTTTAAGCCTATAATATGGGAATTATCAGACTACATCAGGAGACTCCCCGGGTGGATTAGAGAAAAAAACAGAAAAAGCAGCTGATACTATTCGCAAAGAAACTGGAACCTCCCCGTTCAATTCCCAAATTTAACCACTGAACCCGTTCAGCTGTATCTTCACCCGATCCGGCTTGCAGTACAGCAGCAAAAGGGAACAGAATACAGGCAGATTCCGTTAATATAGTTAATTGCATTTTCCATGGGGCATCTATCCGGCGATAAGTGTCCTTTCAAATAGAGTAAATGGTTACAGGCATGACAATTGAAAAAAAAACATCTCGTAAAAAACTCAGAAAATTCCTCATTTCTACTCTGGTTATAAGCATAGCCGTGGCAGGTGTGTATTCCATCTCCCGCATACCGAAGGAGGAAGCAGCGGAACTTGCCCCGGAAGAGGTAATTGTTAACGTCGAAGTTGAGGAAATCATCCCTGAAAAATCTGTAGCTGATTTCCTGGACCTTCCTGGAACAGCGAGGCCTGGAAGAATTGTTAATGTCCCGGTGGAGCTGGGAGGTAAAATCGTCGCCCTTCCAGCCAGCGAAGGAGAATTGATTCGAAAGGGTGATGTGATTCTGAAACTGGATGATTCCATACTCAGGGCTGAAGTTACCAGGGCAAAAGCGCAGGCTGATTTCGATAAAAAATCCCTGGACAGGACATCCATGCTCCTTGAAAAAGGCGTAACCAATCACAACAGCCTTGACGAAATCCAGTCCCGTTACGCCGTCAGTTCCGCCGCTCTTGAAATGGCTCAGACAAACCTGGCCAAAACCGTGGTCTATTCGCCCTACACCGGAGTACTCAACGATCTTCCGGTGGAACAGGGAGAGTATGTTCAGGAAGGCGCGACTGTGGCAGAGATTGTGGAAATTGATACCTTGAAGGTTGAAATCCAGGTACCTGAAAAGGAAGTTGAGTATCTCCGCAAGGGATCTTCCATGAGCATAATCTCCGGCACTTCAGATAATCCGATATGTTACGGCACACTGACTTACGTCAGTGAAGTAGCTGATCCGGGAACGCGTACTGTAAAGGCGGAGATTTCAGTGGACAACCGCAAAGGGGTCTTGAGAAGCGGCCAGATTGTGAGAGCAAGACTTAATCGCAGAAGCCTGAGGGAAGCTATAATGATCCCCCTCTCCTCTGTTATTCCCCTGGAAAATGGCAAGATTGTTTTTGTCGCTTCCGGCGGCGTAGCTGAACAGCGTAATGTAGAGCTTGGAATCATGAAAGGGACCCAGGTACACATCATAAGCGGCCTGAACAGTGGAGATCAGTTGATTGTAAAAGGCCACCGACTGGTAGGCCCCGGACAAAAAATTAATATCGTCAGTTAACCTGCCCTGGATTTTCATCTATCACGATCAATAGAAAATCCTGACCTGGATAGAACTGTGAAACTGAATCTAAACTTGAATATCTCTTCACGCGCGGGATACCTGTTCCGAGTCATATCCCCGGTACAGACAGAAAAAAATGATAATATCTAACACAGCCATCAACAACAGGATTGTCGTCTGGATCCTGATGATCATGATCATCATGTCCGGGATTTACTCTTATATTACCCTTCCCAAGGAAGCCTTCCCGGATATCCCTATTCCCTATGTTGTAGTCACCACTTCCTATGAAGGTGTTTCGCCTGAAGATATTGAGTCTCTGATTACCCTGAAAATCGAAAAGGAGATGGCGGGGGTCAAGGGATCAAAAGAAATCACTTCCACGAGCGCCGAAGGACTGTCTTCAGTTGTTGTTGAGTTTTATCCGGATGTTGCAATCGAAGACGCGCTGCAGCACGTAAAGGACAAGGTGGACCAGGCCAAAGGAGACCTTCCCGATGATGCGGAAGAGCCTATCGTAAATGAAGTCAGCCTGGCTGACTTCCCGGTAATGACGATCAGCATTTCTGGGGATGTTTCACCGGTCAGGCTAAAAAGCATCGCTGATGATCTTGAGGACGCTTTTGAGGAGATTCCCGGGGTCCTGGAGTGTGATATTTCCGGAGACCTGGAACGCGAAATCAGGTTGGAGATAGACCATGACCGTTTCACTGCCTATGGTTTGACTTCTGACCTGCTCCTGGGACTGGTTCCGCTGGAAAATCAGAACATTTCAGCTGGAAGCCTGGACACTCCGGGCACCGAGTTCAACGTAAGGGTACCTTCTGAATTTTCAGATCCGGCTGAAGTGGAAGGTTTGATCCTGGCTGTTATTAACGGCAAACCGATATACCTGACAGATGTCGCCAAAATAACCGATACCTTCAAGGACAGGGCAAGCTACGCCAGGCTGAATGGCAGGGACACCATCACCCTGGATATAAAAAAGCGGATCGGAGAAGACATTATTCCCATAGCAGCTACAGTACGGCAGATCCTCGATGAAGCCAGAAAACAGGTGCCCAAGGGTGTTGAATTCAAGATCACCTCGGATTTGAGTAAAGACGTCTTTTCGATGGTTAAAGACCTGGAAAACAACATCATCTCCGGGCTGATCCTGGTTGTTTGTGTGCTGCTGCTCTTCCTGGGATTCAGGACCAGCCTGATAGTTGGGCTTGCCATCCCGATGAGCATGCTGATGAGTTATTCAATCCTGGACATGTGGGGACTTACCCTTAACACGGTGGTTCTTTTTGGACTAATCATGGCCCTGGGCATGCTGGTGGACAATGCCATCGTTATTGTTGAGAATATATACCGTCACAGGCAGTTGGGGTATGGGGGTGTTGAAGCGGCAAGGCTGGGAGTCGGGGAAGTAGCCTGGCCGGTAATCACCTCGACCGCCACAACAATAGCAGCCTTTGTTCCCTTGTTATTCTGGCCTGACATCATGGGCGAATTCATGAGCTACCTCCCCAAAACTCTGATCATTGCGCTGCTGAGTTCGCTTTTTGTAGCCCTGATCATCAATCCTGTGGTCAGCGCCAGGTTTCCCGGCCGGGAACCGTCTTCCGACAGGCTTCCCCGGGGGAGATTCCTTTCCTTTTACAGGAAAGTCCTGCGCACTGTCCTTGATTACCGGGTAGCGGTTTTAAGTGTTTCCCTGCTGATCCTTATAGGCGTAGTCATGCTTTATGGCAAGATGGGGCATGGTATTGAACTATTCCCCGCAACTGATCCTCCCAGGGCCACGATTTCCCTCGAAGTACCGCAGGGAACCAGCCTGGATGAAGTAAACCGTATTGTGCTGAAAGTTGAAGAAAGACTGAATCCTTACCAGGAATACCTGCAGGATGTTGTGGCCAGGGCGGGAATAGGAGGCGGAAACATGTTCAGTTCAGCTTCCGGGCAAGGTAGTATTGACCTGGTTTTCTACGACTATGTGGACCGCTTAAAGCCTTCAGAGGAGGTTATCGCTGAAATCAGGGATGATCTTACTGACCTGGCCGGGGTGGAAATAGAAATTGTCAAGGAGGAAGGCGGCCCTCCGACCGGAGCCGCAGTGACCCTGGAAATTGCCGGACAGGACTTCGACCAGATCAAAGAGGCGAACACTTTGATACGGAACGCTATTGCTCCAACCCCTGGACTGGTAAGTTTAAAAAGCGACCTGGAAATCACCCGCCCTGAGATTTCTTTCAGGGTTGACCGCCAGAGAGCAAAATTGCTCGGTGTGAATACCACGCTGATCGGAAATTTTCTCAAAACCGCCATTCTGGGAAGCAAAGTCAGCACTTACCGCGAATACAAGGATGAATATGATATTACAGTGCGCCTGCCCCAGGAACAGCGACTGAGCGTGGATGACCTCAAAAAAATCCAGGTCCCGAACATTACCGGCGGAGGAGTCCCCCTGTCTTCCCTGGGATCGCTGGAGTATACGGGAGGAATGGGGACAATCAAGCACAAGGACCAGCACCGGGTTATTACTATCACCGGAGACGCCGAAGGAAGACTCGGTACCGAAGTCCTGGCTGATGTCCAGAAAACCGTGGCGGGACTGAATCTCCCCAAAGGAGTAAGCGTGGATTTCACTGGCGAACAGGAGGAACAGGAGAAAGCCGCCGCCTTCCTGAGCAAGGCTTTTCTAATCGCAATATTTGCCATAACCATGATCCTGGTGGCACAGTTTAACAGTCTTTTAATACCACTGATCATAATGACTACCGTTGTTCTTTCTCTGATCGGGGTGTTCACGGGGCTGCTTGTATTTGCAATTCCCTTCAGCATAATCATGACCGGAGTAGGTGTAATCAGCCTGGCCGGAGTTGTTGTCAACAACGCCATTGTGCTCCTGCACTACACTCGCCAACTCGAACAACAGGGAATGAAACTGATTGAAGCTGCTGTCGAAGCCGGATCCATCCGCCTCCGCCCGGTGCTTCTTTCCTCCGGGACAACCATATTGGGACTTACGCCCATGGCTACAGGAATAAGTTACGATTTCAGGTTGATGGAATTGGTTACCCGCAGTGAATCCAGCCAGTTCTGGGCCAGCATGGCCATAGCGGTAATATTCGGCCTGGCCTTTGCTACAATGCTTACCCTGTTTGTAGTGCCGACGCTCTACGTGACCCTGAGCAATTTGAAGGAAAAACTGACGGGTAAAAGTAAAGAACCCGCGGTGGAGGCAGAATAGAAACAGTTGCCAGTTGATGATTGACCTTATCTACTCAAAGGCTTTCCAGATTAAAACGGGGACAGAGTTGCCAACCTGCAGTCCGGGGCGCAGGGAATCTTTTTAAACCAGAGCCGCCAGGCGGCATCCCGTTAAAGGCTGAAAGCCTGCCATTTATCAGACTGGGGTGATCGGAAGCTCAAACGCAGGAAACCCCAGGAATGGACACCGGAACTGAAAATGCCGAAGCGCGAGTGTCGGAACGCGAAAAGGAATCAGGTTCGGCATCGGAATCGACGAACGTCAACAAATTAACTCGACGATTCCGATGCCGAAAATAAAAACAACAAAGACACTCTTCCTACCAGAAAATAATATAAAGTACCGCTGTTGCAAGGATGACGATGGATCCCATCCATTTGACAGAACGGCTGATCTTCATGTCAAAGCCCTCTCTCACCGGCATTAATTTCGGATTTTCCAGGGGTTTGAGCATGGTAATGATGAACATCGTAACCATGATTATGGCAAAAGTAATGGCCATTCGGTTCAGAAAGGCAATGTCGCCAAACTGCCACTGCAGGAAGCCATATACCGGGACAGTCATTATCAATCCGATTACCCCGGAAACAGCCGGAGCTTTTTTGAAAATCATTCCAAAAACAAACACTGCCAGGATGCCGGGAGAGATATACCCCTGGAATTCCTGTATGTAGGTGAAAATTCCCTGGAAACTGGGATCCCCAAGTTTGGGCGCAATCAAACATCCTACCAGCACGAACACTATGGTGGAAAACCTTCCGGTCCAGATCAGCTTTTTATGAGAAGCCAACGGAGCAAAATGTCTTTTTACCAGGTCCATGGTAAAAATCGTGGAAGCTGAATTGAGCATCGAGGCCAGGGAGCTGATAACCGCACCGCTGATGGCTGCAAAAACAAAAGCCCTGAAACCCGGTCCAAGCAGGTTTCTTACGAGAAGGGGATAGGCGGCGTCAGTACCTCCTGTGCCGTTCATCTGGTTTCCGTAAAGCTGGAAAGCCATAATGCCGGGAAATACAATCACGAATGGAATAATAAGCTTAAGGGACGCGGCAAAAACAATGCCCAGCTGCCCCTGTCGCAGTGTTTTGGCGGCCAGGGTTCGCTGGGTAATGTACTGGTTCAGGCCCCAGTAATAAAAATTCGGGATATGCATACCGATCAGCAGGGCAGTCCAGGGCAGGATTGAGTTGTTTGCGGGCAGGATCATGTGCAGCTTGTCCGCGTTGACCTCAAAAAAATTACCAACTCCTCCTACGGCCTGAAATCCTATAACCATGGTAATGAAACCGCCAATGAGGAGAGCTGAACCCTGGAACAGGTCAGCCCAGGCGACTGCTTTCAGTCCACCCCAAACCGTATATAAAGCGGCAATTCCGCCGATGACCCAGACGCCAATCAGCAGGTGAGATTGATTTTCCAGGTTCCCGAAAAGAGTCTGGAGGGTAAGACCACCGGAATAAATGACTGCGGCAATGGTTACTCCTACGTAAATAACCATCGTATAAAAAGCCATAATGGCCCGGGCTGAGGAGTTGTAACGGTATTCCAGGTACTCAGGAATGGTAAAAATCCCTGATTTGAGGAACCTGGGAAGAAAAAACATGGCTACTATGACCAGGGTTACCGCAGCCATCCATTCATAACTGGCAATAGCCAGCCCGACTGAACCGGCACTTTGGCCCGACAATCCCACAAACTGCTCAGTGGATATGTTCGCCGCGATCAGGGAAAGCCCGATAAAGGGCCATGTGAGGCCTCTTCCGGCCAGGAAAAAATCCTCACTGGTCGTTTCCTTCCGGCTCTTCCACATGCTGACCGAAACCACAATCCCGAAAAAAACCACAAACATCCCGATATCAAGCCACGTCAAACCCAGTCCATCCATTTGTTTATATTCCTTTCAAATAAAACCAGGGATCAATTCTAGCAGGTAGCGGGGAAGATTTGTAGATAGCCGGAAGGATGATTGGTTCAGGGGGATTCAGGATCTGGGATTCAGTATCATGGTAGGAAATACCAGACTGTTTGCGGTTACAGCTAAGGGGTTTCCAATTGACGTTTGAATGGAGCGATCAGGACATCTGACTTCCCGGAGCAGTGTCACCTGTCAGGGCTTCCCTCTGCACGATTCAGGTCCCGATTGGTGGATTTCCTGACCGGAATCGTCAATCATGAGGCCGGTATTTTCAGTTTCATTCCCGGGTGGATGACGTCACTGCCAGAAATGCCATTGTGGAGCTTAAGATTGGCTACTGATACCTTGAATCTTCTGGCAATCATGGTCAGGTTATCACCGCGGCGCACCACGTATACTTCAGGCGAGGCCTCTGCTGCACCGGAATGGCCCGAGCCACCTCCATCCGGAGGAGATACCAAAAGTAACTGCCCGGGATAAATCCTGTTGGCATTGCGAATCCCATTAAGCTTCTGCAGGTAGCTGACCGGTGTCTCCAGTGCCCTGGCAATCAGGCCCAGGGAATCTCCCGGCTGGACCTTGTAACGGAGAGACCCGTCGCTGGCTTCGATCAATTTTGCGCTGGATGGTCCGGCACTCTCCAGCGCGGCAATCACCGCGTCGTGGCTCCCCATGGGAATCCTGACTTCCACACCCGCGGGAATAATTTTCATAGTCCGCTTCAGGACCCGGCTGATGTGAGGATTATAATCGGTCAGGATTTCCAGGTTTATTCCAGGAACACTTGTGAAATATCCGGCATCGTAACTCCTTTCCAGCCTGATTGTCTCAAACGACAGCTGAGGCTCTATGGGTAGCTCCTCAAAATAGTCCTGGTAGTTTTTTGCCACCTTCATGGCTGTCAGGAATTCGGCGTAAAAGTTGCGGCTGGCGAACCCAAAATATCGGGAATTGTGTTTGTCCACAATTTTCCGAAAATCGTTTCCATACAGCTGTTTGGCCCGAAGCATTCCATTGCGCCCGTAATTGTAGCTGGTCATGGTCATTGCCCAGGTTCCCAGTGCTTCATAATTCTCCTTGAGGAGCCTGGCTGCAGCTTCAGTTGACTTAATCGGGTCCAGGCGTTCATCGACCGATCCGGAAATCCTCAGGTATGATCGCCCCGTCCCCCTTGTGAACTGCCAGACACCGGCAGCTCCGGCACTGGAATAGGCGTTATAGTCAAAGGAGGATTCCACATGAGGCAGATAAGCCAGGTCTTCGGGCAAACCGTTTCGGCGGAAAATCTCTTTCATAATTCCCAGGTACCGGCCGGACCGGATCAGACTGGCGCGAACTTTGTCCCGGATTCCTCTCTGGTATCTGAGCCGGAGTTTAAGCTGGTAAATAGTGGAAGCATCAAATCCATAACCCAGCTCCCTGATCTTCTCGGCTATCTCCTTCTGCCGGCTGTTCAGCTGACCTGAATCAGGGCCATACCTGTTAATCATTTCCAGGTCTCTTTTTAGCGAAGTGATTTCCCCGTCCAGCACTTTTTTCTGTCGGCGGGCTTCCTTGTCATCGCTTCCAGGCCCGGCATCGAATTCTTTAACATAATAAATCAGCCTGAGGTCCCGGTCATCGTGCAGCAGAACCTGATTTGATTCATAAACAGTAAAAACCTTCTCCCAGAAACCGATCTCATTTTCGAATTCCAGGTATGGGAAAAGCTCTTCGGTTGCCGCAAGATCAAAGCCGGCAACGGCCGTGAATGCGGACAGACAAAGCATTACTGTACTAAATATGATAAACCTGAAACCAGGCGCTTTTATCCTCATAAATCGGAATCATTCTATCAGAAAACCCCGGACAGGCAGGGCCTGCCGATTGACGATTACGGATTGAATTACCCGCACTGCTGTATCAATCCCTGAGGGACACCAGGGGGAGAGTTTAATTGTGATTCCAAATGGACAACCAACTCAGAAAGTGTCAACCTATTTCAGTGTGGGATCCGTGCTTCAGCCTTCTCCATTCAACATTCAGTATTCTGAATTTTCAATCGGGGACGGAATCATAATCGGAAATGAGGCAACTACCTGTCAAAAAACTGCAAAACAGGGGATGAAGTTCATCTCCCGGCCTCATGCTTTTCACCCGTCTCCCCATTAACTCAGTTCTACAACAAAAAAAGAAATATCAGACATGGAAATGCAGTGCCTGGCTGTTGCAATTTTCCGGTTGATATCATAAATTACCGGTATACTGATTCTGTGGATCTTCTTGAGAAAACCAGCCTTTTTATTTGTGAAAAAGGAAGGGACGCCATGGAAATGTTCCCAGGTTTCAACGACAAAGGATTAAGCGCTCAGGATAGATACAGGCTTAAAGAGCTGTATAAAAAAGTGCAGGAACAGTTTCACTACTTCGTGGGTTATCCCTGCACTGGAGAGTTTGATTATTCTGAACTCTATCCATTCCTGAAATTCCCGCTCAATAACGTGGGAGATCCATTCCTCCCGGGAAGCTACAGGGTTTCCACCCGTAACATCGAATGTGAAGTTCTTGACTGGTTCGCTGACCTGCACCACGCACCTCCTGATGATTACTGGGGATATGTGACAAACGGCGGCTCAGAAGGAAACATGTACGGACTCTACCTCGCCAGGGAACTGCTCCCGGATGGTGTTGTCTACTACTCCCAGGATACCCACTACAGCGTAAGCAAAAGCATGAGGGTCCTGCGTATGCAGCACATCATGATCCGGTCTCTTCCCAATGGCGAAATTGACTACGATGATCTCAGGGAGACTATCCGGATCCACCGCGGAGTACCTCCCATAATCTTTGCCAATATCGGCACAACCATGAAGGAGGGAATAGACAACATCGGTACAATCAAGGAAATCCTGGAAGAATTCGCACTGCCCTCCTATTATATTCACTGTGACGCCGCCCTCTGCGGCATGACCCTGCCCTTTATCGAAGGATCCCCGGTTTTCGATTTTCGTGCCGGAATTGACAGCCTGGCCATCAGTGGGCACAAATTCATAGGTTCCCCCATTCCCTGCGGGGTCGTACTTGCCAAGAAACGAAATGTTGACCGGATTGCCAGATCAATCGAATATGTTGGCAGCCTGGACACAACACTGTCAGGTTCACGTAATGCCATAACTCCCCTGATTTTATGGTATGCCATTAAAACGCTGGGCATGGACGGTTTCAGAAAAATGATCCGTCATTCACTGGAAATGGCAGAATACGCGACCAGCGCCTTCACAAAACTGGGCATAAAATCCTGGCGGAACAAATACGCCATTACTGTTGTCATCCCGAGAGTTCCAGAACTGGTAACCTCGAAGTGGCAGATCGCGGTTCACGGAGACAATGCTCACATCATCCTGATGCCGCACATCACCAGATCCCAGGTTGATGAACTGGTCAATGATATCGCCCGGATTATGGTGGTGAGTTAATGGCAGCAGAAGGCTAATTTTGAAAAGTGGAGCAGAATATGAAGCAAATCGTAATAGTATGTGAATCAAAAGACGGATTGGTTGCCGAGATAGCTGAGACCATGGCAGGGAGCGGCATCAACATTGAGTCCATTGATGCTGAAAAATCAGGGACTATTGATGTGGTTACCCTAACCGTGGATAAATATGATGAGGCCCTCCAGGCCTTGCTGGACATCGGGATACACGCCGTGACTGAAGACGTGGTTCTGCTGCGGATGCATGACCGGCCGGGCTCCCTGGCCAAGGTGGCAAAACGTTTTAAGGATAATAAGATTCACCTGAGAAGCATCCGGCTCATCCATCGTGAAGCGGGGGAGGCTATTGTGGCGGTTTCAATGGACCGGACCGATGAGGCCATGAATCTGGTGAAGGAATTCATGATCTGATCCGAAACCGTTGCCATTGTCAACGCAAAGAATTCAGCACCTTGTAAAACCCGGGAAATGAAATATTTACACAATCCGGATTATTGATTTTTATGCCCCGCCTGGAAACAAGACCAGCAATGGAAAAAGCCATGGCAATGCGGTGATCCCCGAACGAATCGATTTCTCCACCTTCGAAAACCTGCCCGCCCGGAATCCGGAAACCATCTTCATACTCTTCAATAGTGATTCCCAGGGCCCTCATATTACTGACGACAGCGTGAATCCGGTCAGACTCCTTTTTGCGCAGTTCCAAAGCGTCCCTGACCACCAGGCCCTGATCAAGCTGGCTGCCAATTACCGCCAGCACCGGGATCTCGTCAATCAGGTTGGGGACAAGTTCGCCCATGATTTCAGGGGGGAATGTGGAAAAAAGGCGGGAACTGTATGAAATGGACAAGTCACAGCATGGTTCTGGTCCGGCATCTTCCAGCCCTTTTTCAGTTATGTCTGCTCCGCCTAGTTCCAGAAGCTGCAGCAGGGCAGACCTGCTTGGATTCACTCCCACCTGGGGAATAGTAAGCCTGGAACCGGGAACAAGCATAGCGGCTGCCATAAAAAATACTGCTGATGACATGTCTCCGGGTACGGTAACCTCTGTCCCTTTCATACGGGTTGGTCCAGTGACTGAAATCATGCCGTCTTTCTTGCTGACCGGCACTCCAAACAGGGGCAGAGCCCGCTCGGTGTGATCCCTGGTGGGCACCTTTTCAAAAACCGAGGTAGTGCCCCCGGCCGTAAGGCCAGCCAGCAGCACACATGATTTAACCTGGGCACTGGCGACCGGTAGTTCATAGGAAACAGGTTTGAGATCCCCGCCTCTTATAGTTAAGGGAGGCAGCCCCGATTCTCGTGATTCAATCTCAGCCCCCATTTTCCGCAACGGCTCGATGATCCTGTTCATCGGCCGTCTGGACAGGGATTCATCGCCTTTTATCGTAGATTCAAAAGGTAATCCAGCCAGGAGTCCGGAGAGCAGGCGGATAGTAGTGCCGCTGTTTCCCGCGTCCAGTGCCGCATCCGGGGTTTTCCACTTTTCATATCCTTTACTCCTGATCTCAACTTCCAGCCCATCTTTCAGGACCTGGACACCCAGCTGCTCCAGGCAGGAAAGCGTGGAATGACAATCCTGGCTGGAGGAATAATTGTGAATCAGTGTTCTGCCCTCCGCTGCACCACCCAGCAAGGCATAGCGGTGGGAAATGGATTTGTCTCCCGGAACGGTGACTGAAGCATTGAAGGCTCCTAATGGTTTAATAATCATGTTCTTCTCCGGTGAAGCTCAGGCGCATCTGCTCCAAGTTCCTGATCCTGTCCCTGTAATGTGCCGCTTTTTCAAAATCGAGGCTGATGGCAGCTTCTTTCATAATTTTCCGCCATGTTTCTATCTGCCTGTCCATGTCTTCAGTTTTACCATATTCCTCTAATTCTTCCGAAACAAAAGGGACATCATAGTAATCCAATCCAGCCATTTCCAGCAATGTGGAATCTATCGGCTTCAGTATTGTCTGGGGGGTGATACCGTACTCCTGGTTGAATTCCAGCTGCAATCCCCTGCGCCTGGTGGTCTCCTTGATAGCCCGTCTCATGGAATCGGTAATCCGGTCAGCATAAAAAATCACCCGTCCATTGACGTTTCGGGCAGCGCGTCCCGCTGTCTGGACCAGGGCTGTTTCACTGCGCAGGAAACCTTCCTTGTCAGCGTCCAGTATTGCCACCAGTGAAACCTCCGGCAGGTCAAGGCCTTCCCGCAACAGGTTTACTCCCACCAGAACATCAAAATTACCCAGCCGAAGGTCCCTGATTATCCTTATCCGGTCCAGCGTTTCGACTTCCGAATGGAGATAACGGACTGAAACCCCGACTTCGGTGTAATACTCGGTTAGCTCTTCAGCCATCCTTTTAGTCAGCGTCGCGACCAGGACTCTCTCCCTGGCATCAGTCCTTTTCCTGATCTCTTCCAGGAGATCATCCACCTGCCCTTTCACCGGCCTCACTTCAATTTCCGGGTCCATCAGCCCTGTCGGCCGGATAATCTGTTCCACTACAACACCACCGGTTTTTCCCAGTTCATACTGTCCAGGTGTGGCTGAAACATAAACCACCTTGAATCTGCGTTTTTCAAATTCCTCGAAACTAAGCGGCCGGTTATCCATGGCTGAAGGGAGACGGAATCCATATTCCACCAGGTTCTTCTTGCGAGAACGGTCTCCGAGGTACATGCCGCGAAGCTGGGGGATCGTGACATGGCTTTCATCAACCAGCACTATGGCATCGTCAGGGAGGTAATCCAACAATGTAGGCGGGGCTTCTCCAGGGGCCCGGCCCGTGAGATGCCGGGAATAATTCTCAATACCCCGGCAGTAACCCATTGATTTAATCATTTCCAGGTCGAACCTGGTTCGCTGCAGAAGCCGCTCAGCCTCCACGATCCGCCCCGATGCAATCAGGCCGGGGTAAACCTCGTCCAGTTCCTCGCTTATGCTTTCCACCGCTGCAGCCCACTGTTTCTTGGGAATTACATAATGCGATTTAGGATAAATCGGAACCCTCTCGTATTCTCCCACAATTTCTCCGGTCAGCACGTCAAACTGCTGGAGCAAAGATACCTCATCCCCGAAAAGCTCGATCCTGATCCCAAAGTCATCATAGGAGGGAACAATATCAATAACATCTCCCCTGACCCGGAAACAACCCCTGGCCAGGTCGAAATCATTTCTCTGGTACTGCAGTTCCACCAGCCTCCGCAGGAGTTCCCTCTGCCTGACAAAATCTCCCTTGTTCAGCATGAGAACCATTCCGTAATAGGCTTCAGGAGACCCCAGGCCATAAATGCAGCTGACACTGGCTACAATCACGCAGTCCCTCCGTTCCAGAAGGGAGCGGGTCGCGGAATGACGCATCTTGTCAATCTGGTCATTTACCGTGGCTTCTTTTTCTATATAGGTGTCAGTGGCGGCAATATAGGCTTCAGGCTGGTAGTAATCATAATAGCTGACAAAATACTCCACCGCATTATGGGGAAAAAAGTTTCTGAATTCCTGGTACAACTGGGCAGCAAGGGTTTTGTTATGGCTGAGAATCAGAGCTGGCCTGTTCACGCGGGAAATCACCTCAGCCATCGTATAGGTTTTACCAGATCCGGTTACACCCAGCAGGACCTGGGCCTGCTCCCCCTCCGCCAGCCCTGAAGTCAGGCTGTTGATGGCATTTTCCTGGTCCGCACTGGGACTGAAAGATGACACAAGGTTGAAGGGACGGGTTTCTCTCAGCATCTTCCCGTAATTCACCCCTGAATAATTCAGTTCTTTTCGATCTTCCACGTTCTTATTATACCGGGAAAATGAATTGCCGCTGATCCGTTGTGCTTGACGCGACACAGATCCAGCTCAAGGCCCGATAAGGCGCCTTTCGTGGCAGGAAATTTCTGTTCAAAACCCTGGCCTGCCGGCAAATTGAATTGTTACGCGATTGCATTCAAAAAGGTCTGTTTTTTGAAAAAATCTCCGTTTCCAGCCAGTAACTGGTAAAATCGGCCTGTAACTCAGGGCACAAAATTAAGGAATCATCCAATGATAAAGTGGCAGCCTGAACAAGTAACAGAACTTGTGTTACATTATTAATTCTTAACATTTTTGATGTGATAGCTTGTATAAGATTGTCGCCTGGAACAAGGGGGGCGACTAATCCAGTTGAGTGGAAAGCAGACCTGAAGAGGAGTATTTCTGTAATGAATCGAAGGGAATTTGTCCAATCCTCCGCCGCAGTTGTAGCCGCTGCCAAATCAGCGGGCCTGGCTTCAGCTGAAAGGCTCCCCTCTTCCCCGGTAGTAATTTCAAGCCGAAACGGATTCCGGGCAACCGAAAAAGCTATGGAAATCCTGAAAAACGGGGGAGATACCCTGGATGCGGTAATCGCGGGAGTCAACATAGTAGAACTGGACCCGGAAGATCGAACCGTCGGATACGGGGGGATTCCCAACGAAGAAGGGGTGGTCCAGCTGGACGCTTCAGTAATGCACGGGCCGACTCATGGGGCAGGGGCTGTTTCCTGCCTGGAAGGAATTAAGACTCCATCCAGGGTGGCTAAGCTGGTTATGGAAAAAACAGACCATGTTCTTCTGACCGGAGCCGGAGCACTCAAATTTGCCATATCCATGGGCTTCAAATACGAAAACCTGCTCACGGACTCTGCACGGGAAACATGGTTGGAGTGGAAAAAAATACTTAATCCGGATGATAACTGGATTGATCCGCTGGACCGTATCCCGACTGCGCTTCTTTCAGGAGCCAGGTCAGATATCAGGGATGCGGTTGAAATGCATGGCACAATCAACTGCAACGCGGTTAATGAAAAGGGAGAGATTTCCGGGGTAACAACCACCAGCGGCCTTCCCTTCAAGATCCCAGGGAGAGTCGGAGATTCTCCGATTATCGGAGCCGGCTTATATGTTGACAACGAAGTCGGCGCGTGCGGCAGTACAGGCCGGGGTGAAGCCAACCTCAAAACATGCGCCAGCTTTATGGCCGTGGAATTCATGAGACAGGGACTGTCTCCTGAAGAAGCAGGTTTAAGGGTAATGAAACGGATCGTAGAAAATACCACAGAGCCATATCTTCTCAACAGTGAGGGCAAACCAAAATTCAACCTGAACTTCTATGCTCTCAATAAAAGAGGGGAATATGCCGGGGTATGCCTGTACAAAGGCGGATCCTATTCAGTTCATGACGGCAGGGAGAACCGGATAAAGGAGTCTGCCTACATTTTCGAGAGAGTTGAATAGGTATATTTTTGTTATTACCCGAATCTGGTTCGGGAGGTTTATCATGAGAAATAATTCAGAACGCGGCAGTGGAAAGTCGGGATGCCTTTTGACCCTGTTGGTAGTAGCCCTTGTAATATATCTGTGTGTCAAGATCGTTCCCGTTTATGTTGCAAAAGTCAATTTCGAAGATGACCTGACCGGAATAACCAGTAAGGCTGGAGTTTATTCATGGTCAGAAAGGGCTATTATCAAAGAGGTCAATACCGCCGCCGCGGCCTATGGATTCACGACATCCGGAGAAGATATAACAATTACCCGAAGAAACAGGTATCAGGAAACTCCCAGGATAATTGTACTGGTGAGATACAGCAAAACCGTTGAATTTCCTGGTTATACTTATGTGTTTGAATTTGAATCAACAACTACTGGATTGATTGGACGCCTGTAAAAATGGGAATAAATTTGAAGAATCGGCCTTCGATACTGGTGGCCGGAGGGGCTGGATACATTGGAAGTCATGCGTCGCAGGACCTTCATGCCGCGGGATATACTCCCCTCATTGTCGACAACCTCTCCGAGGGCCACCCAGAATCGGTAGTTTGCGGAGAATTACTGCAAGGCGACCTGAAGGATGGGCTGTTCCTGGACCAGGTATTCAAACAGCACTCCATCCATGGAGTCATGCATTTCGCCAGCAAGTGTTATGTCGGCGAATCAATGAGCGACCCTGCAGTTTATTACGAGGAAAACCTCTCCAGTGCCCTTAACCTGCTCAAAGCCATGCTAAAACACGGCGTCAATAATTTTATATTTTCCTCAAGCTGCGCAACCTACGGGAATCCGATCAGCCTTCCGCTTCGTGAAACCCACCCGCAGGATCCGGTCAACCCCTACGGGGAAACCAAATACTTCATTGAAAGAATCCTCAGGCACTATGACCGGGCTTATGGATTAAGATACTGCGCCCTTCGTTATTTCAACGCAGCAGGGGCCAGCCTGGATGCCCGGATCGGAGAATCGCACGATCCTGAATCGCACCTTATTCCCAGGATACTGGGAACAGTCACCGGAAAATATGAAAAACTGCAGATCTTCGGCGACGATTACCCTACACCAGACGGAACCTGCCTCCGGGATTACATACACGTCGCTGACCTCGCGTCTGCCCATCGAAAAGCATTGCTCTGGATATCGGAAAATCAAACCAGTGATTGTTTCAACCTTGGAACCGGCACTGCATACTCAGTCAGGCAGATCCTTGAATCAGCTGAAAGGACCACAGGTTCCAAAATTCCGGTTGAAATCACGCCACGCCGCCCCGGAGACCCTCCAGAGCTGGTAGCTGACCCGGACAAGGCCCTGAAAATCCTGGGATGGAAGCCGGAGTACTCCGACCTGGATACCATCATGGAGACTGCCTGGAAATGGGAGCGTAATCGTCGCTATTGATCAGTTCTCCTTTTGATGCTACTTTTAGACCGGTTCATCATCTTACATACTATTATTTTTCTTAAACAGGGGAGTTACAATTGAGAGTCCTGATAACTGGCGGATCCGGATTCATCGGAAGCCATCTCTGCGAATTTTACCTGAATCAAGGGCACGAGGTCCTGTGCCTTGATAATCTTTTTTCCAGTTCCAAAAAGAATATTTACCCGATGATGGATAATCCAGCCTTTGAATTCATCCGTCACGATATCACCCAGCCCATACACCTGGAAACTGACTGGATTTTCAACCTGGCCTGTCCCGCTTCCCCACTCTACTACCAGAAAAATCCTGTTCAGACCGTAAAAACCAACATTATGGGCGCGCTGCACATGCTGGGACTCGCCAAAAGAGTCAAAGCCAGAATCTTCCAGGCAAGTACCTCGGAGATCTATGGTGATCCCGAGGTACATCCGCAAAAAGAGGACTACTGGGGTTCAGTCAATCCCATTGGTTCCCGAAGCTGTTATGACGAAGGTAAACGGGCCACCGAAACCCTGATGATGGATTACCACCGCCAGAATAGAGTTGATGTCCGTATCGCCAGGATATTCAATACTTATGGGCCGCGCATGTCCATAAATGACGGACGGGTCATGAGCAACCTGATTGTACAGGCCCTGCGAAAAGAAAAAATGACCGTTTACGGAAACGGAAGCCAGACCAGGTCATTCTGCTTTGTGTCTGACCTGATCAGGGGAATTACCAGGTTTATGGATACTGAAGACCTTACAGGGCCTGTGAACCTTGGAAATCCTGAGGAAATTACAATCCTTGACCTCGCTGAAAGAATCAAAAAAACTATCGGGAGTGATGTTGAGATAGAATTCAAGCCCCTTCCCCAGGATGATCCATCCCGGCGGAAACCCTGTATAGATCTGGCCATGGAGAAACTTGACTGGAAACCTGAAGTAACCCTTGCTGAAGGGCTCACCAGAACGATAGAATATTTTGATTCGGTCCTGGTTTGAAAAGCTTTCCAGCTGAATAATCCCGGCAGTCAAAACATGTAAACCGAAAAATGATGGGAAGAAAAAAAAATTCCAGACATCTGCAAGCCCTCTACAGCACCATTATTTTTATCATTCCATCCGCGTTTATCGGTGGTTATTTTCTTGGAATGAAACTGGATGAGCAGTTCGGAACTGATCCCTGGATAACAATAGCCGGTGTTTTTATTGGAGGGATAGGGGCATTCATAGAATTATTCAGGGTCCTTAACCAGGGGGAAAGATCATCCAGGCGGAACAAATCAGTAGATAACGAGAACCAGGAATAAACCTTAAACGGAACACGGGATCTTGAAAAATCATCAGGCAACCATCCAGGCAAAAAACCATGACCAGCTGCACTTCCGACTTTAAGAATATTGAAAAAAATGCGCTGATCATTCTGGCCGGAGGAGTAACGGCCGGTCTTATCTTCTATGGATTCTGGACGGCCGCATCAGTTCTGATCGGGGGTCTCCTGGCGATTATTAATTTTCGGCTGATGAAATCCGGGATTGACCGTATGCTCTACCCGGGCGGGAAAAAAAAGGATGGAATGCTCATTTTTGGATTTATAGGCCGCCTGTTATTGATCTTATTATGTCTGTTTGCTATGATCCAGACTGAAAAATTTAATCTGATGGGAGCTCTGGCAGGGCTTGCAATAATTGTACTTGCCGGTATGTATGAAGCTTTTCGTCACCTCTGGAAAAGATAGATATAAAACAAATACAGGTTGAATCATAGTATGCATCACGAGTTTTTCGTATCCACAGTTTTTAACCGTTACATTGTCAATCCCATAGCAGGACTATTCGGTCATCACCCTCATCATGACATCCTGCCGCCTCATGTTGTAATGGTTATCCTGGTTTTTCTGGGACTTACGGTATTCGCCCTGATCATGAGATCAAGGCTTAGCGTGGATAAACCGGGGGGGCTTCAGCAAACCCTGGAACTGATTTCCAGTGGAATCATGGGCCTTACAGAAGATATGACAGGGACTGATCCCCGACGTTTTTTCCCCCTGCTGGGAACCCTTTTCTTTTACATTCTCTGCAGCAACTTGCTTGGATTGTTTCCGGGATTCATGTCCCCGACCAGCAACATAAATGCCACAGCCAGTATGGCTATAATGGTATTTTTCTATTACAACTATGTTGGCTTCAAGGCTAACGGATTTGTGAAATATATGGCCCACTTCGCTGGCCCTTCTCTTATGATAGCGCCGCTTATGTTCGTAATTGAAATCATAAGTCACTGCGCCAGGCCTTTTTCACTGTCAGTCAGGCTTTTTGGTAACATCTATGCTGAAGAGCTTATTATAGGAAGCCTTAACAATATGTTCCCATTTTTGGTGGCATTGCCGGTAATGGCCATCGGGCTGTTTGCCAGCACTATTCAGGCTTTCGTCTTTATTGTCTTGACTATGGTATATTTGGGAGGAGCTGTGGAGCACAGTGATCACGACTGATTAAAACAGCCTGATTGAGCTTCCGGAGCCTCTTGCATCGGATTTTCCAGAACGCTTTTGGTTTAGAAGGAGATACTTTACATGATCAGAAAAATTGGTTTTTTTGCAATTGCTCTTATGATACTTGGAATTATTGCCATGCCCGTATACGCGCAGGGTACCGGCACATCCAATATTGAAATACATTACCTGGCCATAGCCATGGGTATTGCCGCTGCCGGCTGCGGTATCGCGCAGAGTATTGCCGTAGCAAAAGGATGCGAAGGCGCTTCCAGGAACCCTGGAGCAACTGACACAATTCGTTTCTTCGTTATTCTCGGCCTGGCCTTTATTGAATTCCTGGCCCTCTTGACATTTGTTGTCGTACTGATGCTGCAGTAATTCTGCCGCCAGACTAAAGGCAAGTTTTCAAAAACGGTATTCGTGACTAGAAGCGCGAATACCGTTTTTTTTTGCCTGAAAATAGCCCCTCTCATACCAGGATTTCAATTTATCAAGAATCTTCGGTTCCGGATAAAAAAGTATTTGATTGATGGGCATCTGTAGGATAACCTGCTATGGATTGGAATATACCAAACGGATTAATTAATTCGATTCGTATTTATCAGCATGGGAGTGAAAGTTAGCGATGGAAACATACCTGGCAGAATTCGTGGGAACGGCTATATTGATGATCTTTGGAAACGGCGTCTGCGCCAACGTAACCCTGGCAAAATCAAAGGCGCAGGGCAGCGGGTGGATGGTAGTGACCACTGCCTGGGGCCTGGGGGTGGCATTGGCAGTCTACTGTGTTGGCAGGATAAGCGGAGCCCACATAAATCCCGCGGTCACTGTTTCACTGGCAGTGGTTGGGTCCTTTCCCTGGTCCCAGGTTCCCGGGTATATCCTGGCCCAGCTTGCCGGAGCCTTCACCGGGTCAATCCTGGTCTGGCTGGCTTTCCTGGCCCACTGGAAAGAAACTGAAAATCCAGAAGGTAAACTCGGGATTTTCGCCACAATCCCGGCAATCCCGAATTCGGTTGCCAACATGCTCTCGGAGATTATCGGCGCGGCCCTGCTTCTTTTTGGCATCCTGGCTATAGGAGACAATGCCCAGGCGCTGACATCCGCCGGAGACCTGGATCTTTCCGTGGTATTCAGCGGCGGAATTCAGCCCCTGGTAGTCGGATTCCTGGTATGGGGAATAGGCCTGAGCCTAGGCGGACCGACCGGTTACGCCATTAATCCAGCCAGGGACCTGGGTCCCAGGATTGCTCATGCCCTGCTTCCCATTCCCGGAAAAGGATCCTCACAGTGGCATTATGCCTGGATCCCCATAACCGGGCCGCTGATTGGGGGGATAATCGGGGCAACTATCTACACACTTCTGGCTTTCTGAAAACAAGAGAATAATTACTGCAAATCCTTACATTGGCAGCAACAGCATTTCCGGAGATAAATCATGGCTGAATTACTAGGTTCAATTGACCAGGGAACAACCAGCACCAGGTTCATGGTATTCAATCCAGCTGGTGAAGAAATAACCAAAGCCCAGATGGAACATGAGCAGATCCTGCCTCAACAGGGCTGGGTTGAACATAACCCTGAGGAAATTATTAATAATACTCACACGGTTGTGGAAAAAGCCCTGCGGAAAGCCGGCCTGGATGGAAAGGATCTGGCCGCGATCGGAATCACCAACCAAAGAGAGACAACGGTACTCTGGAACCGCCGGACCGGCAAACCTGTCTATAATGCCCTGGTCTGGCAGGACACAAGAACCGATAAGATTATCAGTGAAATTGAAAAAAAGGGTCAGGGCGAAATCATCTGGTGCAAATCAGGCCTGCCTCCTGCCACCTATTTTTCCGCCGGGAAAATCCGCTGGATCCTGGACCAGGATCCGGAGCTTGCAATCCAGGCTGAAAAAGGGGAAATCCTTTTTGGAAACATGGATACCTGGCTGATCTGGAACCTGACGGGCGGCCCGGATGGAGGTCGGCATGTCACGGACATAACCAATGCCAGCAGGACCATGCTGATGAATCTGGCAACCCTGGAATGGGACACTGAATTGTGCGAAATCTTTGGAATTCCGCCGGTTATGCTGCCCGAGATCAGGCCGTCTTCAGGATCATTCGGAAACACTCTCGCCAGTGCCCCATTCAGGACTGAGGTACCCATCCTCGGAGTATTGGGGGACCAGCAGGCGGCTACTGTAGGGCAGGCGTGCTTTTCCACGGGAGAAGCCAAAAACACCTACGGAACCGGCAACTTCATGCTCTCCAATACCGGGACAGCAATAGTTCCTTCCAGATCAGGACTCCTGACCACAACCTGCTACCAGGAAACCGGGAAACCGGCTGTCTACGCCCTGGAAGGCTCCATAGCCGTAACCGGTTCAGCAGTCCAGTGGATGAGAGACCAGCTGGGGCTGATTTCCTCAGCCGCTGAAATTGAGCCTCTGGCCAACACGGTTAAGGACAATGGCGGAGTCTATTTTGTGCCCGCTTTTTCAGGGCTCTTCGCTCCCTACTGGAGGTCAGATGCCCGCGGGGCCATGGTAGGACTTACCCGGTATGCCAATAAAGGACACCTGGCCAGGGCTACACTGGAAGCCATCTGCTACCAGACCAAAGATGTCCTGGGAGCCATGGATAAAGATTCCGGCATTGCGCTGCAGGTCATGAAGGTCGACGGAGGTGCTACTGTCAACAATACCCTGATGCAGCTGCAGGCCGATATCCTTGGGGTCCCGGTAGTGAGGCCGCAGGTAACGGAAACCACCGCATTAGGGGCGGCCTATGCCGCGGGCCTCGCGGCAGGGGTATACAGTTCCCTTGATGACCTGAAAGCTAACTGGCGCGTAGACCGGCAATGGGAACCAGCCTGGAGCGCGGATCAGCGGGAAAGCGGTTACCTCCGGTGGAAGAAGGCCGTGGAACGCACCCTGGACTGGGCCTGATAATTGACGATTGCGGAGTGGCTTCCAAATAAACGCCGGAGGTCTTAACCATGGCGCGCCGGATGAAAGCCCAGCATTGAATAGCCCAGGGTGACCGAAGGGAACCCTGGGTTATGGTCTCACTATCACACCCGAGCCCTGGAGGGGCGACACCGCCGGAACTGCGAACGAAGAAGTGCGAATGTCGAACGTCACAGGGGCCAAAGCCCCCCTTACATGTAACCCTCGGCTAAAGTTGTGAATTCCCTGACCTGGGCATCCACCCAGTCCTGGTCTCGACCCAGCTCCTCAGCCATGATTGCGGCTACAGCCGGAGCTGCTTCCACCGCGGCCCGGGCGTCAAGCAGCAGCAGGCGTATCCGGCGGGAAAGAAAATCCTCCACTGTGCAGGCCATCTCTTCACGAACAGCATCCACAACCTGCTGGCGGCTTACCGGGTAAGAAGGATGCAGTGAATCAGCCAGGTTCCCGCTGCCTTCCATTGAGGCAGGCGCATCCAGTTTATAATCCATGGTCTGAACCTTGCGGATGGGCAGGCCGTGGGCCCTGGCTGTTTTATCAACAGCATCCTCTGCCATCTTCCGGTAGGAAGTCCATTTACCGCCCAGTACTGAAACCAGACCGGAGGCATCTATCTTGACTTGATGGTCCCTGGAGAGTGAAGCCGTTCCAGTCCCCTTCCCCGATTTCAGCAGCGGACGCAGTCCGGCAAAAGCACTCAGCACATCACTTCTCACGGGAGCCTTTTTCAGGATCCTGCCCAGGTGGGCCAGGATAAAATCGATCTCCTCTTCCATGGGTCTGGGTTCCAGCTTAATTGTATCAACCGCAATGTCAGTTGTACCGGCTAGCAGTTTTCCCTTCCACGGAATGGCAAACAGAAGCCTGCCGTCGTCAGTGCGGGGGATCAGCATGGCAATATCCCCAGGCATGAATTTCTGGTCCAGCACCACGTGGGCTCCCTGGCTGGGGACTATCATATTCGGGTAATCCGAATTATCCATCTGCCTTATTTCATCCCCGAAAACTCCGGCCGCGTTGATGACGGCACGGCTCCTGATCTCATACTTCTTTCCGCCCAGAACATCTTCGACAATTCCGCCGCGGATCTTCCCGTCTTCTTTCAGGAACGAAGTAAATCTGGCGTAGTTCAGGACCGCCGCTCCCTCCCGCGCTGAATGCTCGGCCAGGGCCACGGCCAGGGCTGAATCATCAAACTGCCCGTCATAAAAAAGCACTCCGCCGCTTAATTTTTCGGACTTCAGAGCCGGTATTTCCTTCAGGGTTTTCTCACGGCCCATCACCTTCGAACGGCCCAGGCTGAACCGGCCAGACAGGTGGTCATAAATCTTCAGGCCGGTTCCAAAATAGGGAACCTGCCACCAGTGATAAAGCGGAATTACAATTCGAAGGGGGTGTACCAGGCCCGGAGCGTTTTTCACCAGGCGTCCCCGTTCTTTCAAAGCATCGGCAACCAGGGTGATATTCCCCTGCTCAAGGTAGCGCACTCCCCCATGGATAAGCTTGGTACTCCGGCTGGAAGTCCCCTTGGTAAAATCCGACTGTTCCACCAGGACCGTCCTGTAACCGCGGGATGAGGCATCAAGGCAGATCCCAAGTCCCGAAGCTCCCCCTCCAATTACCAGAATATCCCACTCTTCTTGTGAACCTAGTCTCTCAAGTGTTTCTTCTCTGTTCATCAATTCCACCCATAGCTGCTAATTTAAAAAAAGACCAATTCCCTTACTTTTTTCAGCTCTAATAATAACTTAAAACCGCTAAAGGGAACAGGGCCTATTTGTGGTTGGGGCCAGTGGTAGCTAGAGCTGCCCGCTCCAGTAATTCCAGGCCAGACTACAGCTCCAGTAGCAATATTACCTCCTTCTGCTGTTGGATCCATTCCTCTGGATCAGGTCAAGACCGAGAAACCGCCGGGCAGGCGAATCTACCGCTCAGCATCACAATAAACAATGCCCGCGATACGGCAGCAAAATCCCCGTTCGTCCCTTGCGGGACCCGGGACAAAAGGGGCCAAGGGGCCCGGCAAGAGCCGACCCGCAGGGATGGCTCTTCTATCCCAGGACGCAGCAGGGGTAAAATCCCGGGCGGAGTCCTGGGGCACTGGGATCACGCCAGAAATAAAGGGGAGTGCCACAGGCACGGCCTGACCATAAACCATCCTCCCGGCCGAAGGATCGGAAAATTGCTTGACACTTCGGAATCAGAGGATAAATATTGAGTTTACAAGTAACGAAGAAACGGCAAACATAACGCCAGGACATTTCAGCCATTTAAACAATCCCGGAACAGCGTTACGTTACTGAAATGATCTACAGAAGTAAGGCTTTTGCGGGAGATTAGAAGCGTCTGATATTACAGCAATTAACATTTCCGGGTCCTATGCGGATCTGGCTGATTGTGGTTGGCCTTAAATATATTATGAAACTGAAAACCGTAACTGATTGTTCTAAAGTAAATTGGAAAACCATAGCTGAAACGCTAAAAAAGGTCGGCATGGCTCACCATGAACCTGAAGTTCATAAGAGAGCTTTTGAGGCGAGTCATACGACAGTTTTCATTTATGAAGATTCACAGTTAGTCGGTTTTGGAAGAGCTATTTCCGATGGTGAATATCAAGGTGCAATTTATGATGTTGTAGTCTTGCCAGAAGCTCAAGGAAAGGGCATCGGGAAAATCATCATGCAGACCATCTTAGATCGATTACCAAACTGCAATCTTATTCTTTACGCAACCCCTGGAATGGAAGGCTTTTATAAAAACCTCGGATTTGGATTAATGAAAACAGGAATGGCTGTATTCACTACTCCACAAGCAATGGAAAAATTTACAGAATAACTGGCCGAACTTGACGCTTCAGCGGACGCAAAAAGTCGTGCCGCGCAGGTACACTTTCGCTTATTTTATGGTTAATGTTCAAGCCACAGGTTGTACCCAGAATTTTTCGGTCTTTTTAGATTATCAACCCTTCGACCTAACCGGAAACATCCACCTGCGGTGGGAAAGCCGAAATCCCGAGCACTAAATCCGAAATTTGCAAAACGATTACGATAGCGACTGTGATAGCGACAACGATAGCGAAACTGGAAGACACTTAACTCCTTGCGGGTAATTAAAAAAATCGCTTGACAGTCCGTAATTGAAAGATAAATATAAAAATAACTGTTAATATCGCTGTCGCAAACAGGAATGTAACCGGAAAGACCGGTTGGGCGAAATTTCATACAAGGGCTCTTCTGGTATTTAAACAATCCAGGAACCGCGGGGATACAGGGGCATCTTATCGGGACAAGAATCGGCAATTCCGCATCTTACGCGGACCTGTCTAATTATAGTCATATAAAACCAGAACTCAAAGATGAAACAATCCAATAAAAGGAGAATTGATGATGAAAAAATTCACCACTTCCGCAATGTTCCCGGTATTATTTCCGGCTCTGTTCCTGGTCATCCTGGTCGGATGTATTGGCAACACAGACACACCAAATATTGAAAAAACAAGTTCTGAAACAGTAGCGCCATCGAAGGGTGAAATCACAGAGACAGCAGCTAACCAGGAATCAGCAGCAGTACCGGGATGGGACAAAACATCCTATGAAAAATACAGCTTTTTCCTTCCAAAAGACTGGAAAGACGGGGGAGCGGATGGTGTTTGGTGCCCCGGGGATCAGGATACAATGTCCGGACTGCCCAGAGTCAGCTTGCACGTCGGAAGTATCCCTCCAATAATGTCTGGAAATACCGTCGAAGAGAAGCTGAAATTCTACTATCATTCTGTCCCTGACACTATCGGCAAAGTTAACAAATGCGGAATGGAAGGACTGTTGGTCGAAACAACTGTTGAAGGTTTCACGCATAGAGGATTGATTCTTATCGATGAAAGCACCATGATGATTCTCGATTTCTTTGATTGCCGAGCGCCCGAAGGAGAATTCAAGCAATACGAAGAGACATTTAAGAAGATCCTGGATTCGGTCGGCTGTTAGAGAAGGCCATCGCAGCAGGGTAAAAATTACCGCCTGCTGCTGTTGTAACGATTCCTCTGGATCAGTTCAAGTCCGTGGATCCCGCCGGGAACGCAAATCTCCTGATTGGCTCTTTAATAAACGCCGCCGCGAGGCGGCAATCCACAAGCCTCCCGTACCCCTTGCGGGATCCAGGACAGGACGGTCCAAGGGGCCCGGTAAGAGCCGACTCGCAGGGTTGGCTCTTTTAGTCCAGGGCGCAGCCGGGGTAAAACCCCGGGCGGAGTCCTGGGTCACAGGGATCACACGGAAAAAAGGGGGAGTGCCACAGGCACGACCTGACCAGAAATCAACCTAACCAACAACACCCGGTAGTATCCAGAACTCTTCGCACTTTTTAGTTTAGCAACCCAACAACTTAAACCGGCCACATCAAGGGCAATCGGCAGCGTTTGCCGATCTGGAGATCGGCGATCCAGACTGCGCCGCAACGCGGCGCCGGAAACTGGCAGTTTCCGGCCACATCCGCCCGACCGCAAGATCTATCGGTGTCGAGGTCGGTGTCGGAATCGGGATCAACAAAAAGAAGGATACCCGCCACTTGCGACCTGAGACTATTCATAAGCGAGCCTCTCCAGCTACAACGATAGCGACAACGAAAGCATACTTGTTGTTTACCGGGTAGAGAACCATGCAGTATACTTCTCTGAATTAACAGTGGAATAAATATCATGAACAGAATAGCCCGCCAATACAGGACAGAACTGCTGCTGACGCTCCTGGTGGCCCTGTTCACCCTCCCCTTCATCAACCAGGCATTTCATATCGATGACCGTCTCTACCTCGAAGTTGCTGAACACGCCCTGGAGAACCCTGCTTTCCCCTACGATTATCCCCTGCTGTTTGAAGGACTGTGGGCCCCTGACGGAGCCAGCCACAGCCATCTGCCCCTCACCGTCTATTACATGGCCCTGGTAATGATTTTAACCGGAAGCCGGCATGAATGGGTGTTCCATCTCTTTTTCATGGTATTCCCGTTAATCGCTGCCTTTTCTTTCTATGACCTGGCCAGGAGGTATCTGAGGAATCCCTTAATTGCGGCATTCCTGCTGCTTGCCTCCCCGGTTTTTTTAACCCTGGGCCATAACCTGATGACCGACGTTCCGATGCTGGCATTCTGGCTCCTGGCCCTGAGCCGCTACCTGCGGTTACTCAGCGGAGAAGGCAGCAAAACAGATATGCTTCTTTTAGCAACAGCCCTGCTCTGCTCAGCTTTCATGTCCCTGCTGACCGTTGGCCTGATAATACTGCTGGTTTCAGGACTGCTAACACGGAGATTCCTGGATACCTCTTTACGATCGAATATCAGGAGGTTAAATAATTCCCCCTATTCCAGGAATGACTATTCCCCTCCAGCCTGGATCTGGTGGGTCGTACTACTGCTTCCACTGCTGCTATGGGCGGCCTGGTACGGCCGTGCCTGGCTTCACTACGACCGTTTTGTACTGGTCAACACTTTCATGCATATGGAAAAAAGGGAAACTCTTGACCTGGCCCTGGTCGGAACAAAACTGCTCAGTTTTCTCCTTAATATCGGAGGCCTTTTCTGTTTTCCCCTGCTCATCTGGGCCTGCCCGAAGCATAAAACAGGATGGATCTTCACCACCCTGGTACTGGTGGGGTCACTGGCCTCACCCTTCATTTTCCTGGGGGGATGGGCCCTGTTTTACAAGCTTCTCTTCAGCCTTTTCCTGGTTACAGGGATACTGCTTTTTGTCGAAGTCCTCAGGCAAGCCTCAACTTTTACGGTAGAAAACCTGATCCTGGCCTTCTGGTTTCTGGGCATCCTGTTAACCTGCCTGCTGCTCTTCTACGCTGGTTCAGCCAGGTATGTGCTGCTGGCTCTTCCTCCGGCCATACTGCTAGTCACCGGAAAAATGGAAACCCGCTTTCCCGGCGGGACCATCCCCCTGCCGCTTTCAGCTGTTATCGTGGCCTGCACCCTGGCCTATTCAATCCCGATCAGCTGCGCGGACTACGAATTCGCCGGGGCCTACCGGAATGACGCGAAAGAACTCTGCGCCAAATACAAGGAAGAAGGGAAGACAATCTGGTTCACCGGGGAATGGGGTTTCAGGCACTATATGGAAAAAAACGGGGCCACAATAATTCCCCGCAATTCAGTTGAAGCCAGGATCGGAGATTTGATCATTAAACCTTATATCGCCAGCCCCTGGGTTACCTTATATGACGGAAATGAATACTGCCGGCTGGTGGAACAGGTCCCGGTCCGAACCATCCTGCCCCTGCGCATCCTGGACTTCTCCTCCCATGCCGGATTTTACAGCAGCGGATGGGGGCTGCTGCCTTTCAGCTGGAACTCGGGTCAGCACTGGGAGTGGTTCAATATCTTTGAGGTCACCAGGGAATACAGCGAACCTGCCCCCGAAGGAGAAAGGCACTGGTAGCGAAACCAGCGATCCTACAGGTTTTAAACTGTAATAACATGTTTATTTAAGATGAAAAAAAATATTGCCGGAAATTTCATTGGGCCATTAACTCCCGCCAAGGTTTGGGCATTCGGATTTCTGCTGCTTATGCTCTTCAATGTAGTGTGGGAGTCAGCCAACAGTCTCCCTCCCTCCTGGGACATGGCTCACCACCAGCTTATGGGGCTGCAGTTTTTTGATGCCTTTTCCAGGGGTGATCTACTGGAAGGTTACACCGGCCTGACCAGCTATTACCCCCCGCTCTATTACCTGAACGAAAGCCTGGTGCTCCTCATATTCGGGGATACCCACTTCCTGCCGCTGCTTTCCAATCTCTTCGGACTCTTCCTCCTGGGTTATTTCACTTTTCGCACTGCCGAAAAAATAATGCCTGCTTCAGCCGCTGTCAGCGCCGGGCTGATTGTACTAATGCTCCCGATGGTGGCCTGGACCTCAAGGGTTTCGCTACTGGATACCGGGCTGGCCGGATGGGTCATGCTGGCATTCTACCTGGTCATCAGGAGCGATTTTTTTGAACAGCGCGGTTATACCCTGCTTTTCGGCCTGGCCTGCGCGGCAGGAACCCTGCATAAATGGACCTTTCCGTTTTTCCTGATTTTTGCGATCCTTCACAGCCTTCTAGTTACAAAATACAGAAAAAAAGTGCTTATAAACCTGTGCCTGGCCGGAGTCATTGCCCTTGCCCTGGCGGCAACCTGGTACTGGCCCAACGCGGAAAGCCTGCTGGAAAGAATCAGGATGACTGCCGAAGCGGGAACCCAGTTTGAAAAGGATCCGGGCCTCACGTCTTTCTGGGGCTGGATTTATTACGTACGATGCCTCTCCGGTTACTACCTTTTCCTGCCTCTTACCCTGCTCTTCGTTTCCGCCCTGTTCCAGTTGAGAAGAGACCTGTTCAGCAACCGTACCCTGCAGCTTATCTCTGTCACTCTCGCGGGAAGCCTTTTAGTTTTGACTCTCCTGGAGATGAAGGATCCCAGGTACATTATGCCCGCGGCACCTTTCCTGGTCGTGCTGTTATTGGCAGGATGGAAAAACAGGCCAGCGTGGAGCCTGATTATTATTCCAGCGCTCTGTTTTTTGCAGATGATCCCGCTTTCCTTTAATGTTCCGGGGATTCCTCAGAAAATAGCCCTGTTCAAGGTGCAGAACGACCACTCTTATAAAGGGATGAACCATGAGTGGGTTCTTTTCGAAACTGATTATTTTGACATCCTGGGAAGAGCGCGTCATGAAAACTGGCGCACCAATGAAATAATGAGTCATTTCAGGGGTGGAGAAACCGTCGCGGTTGTTCCGGAACACCCCTATTTCAATGCGACTACATTCAGCCTCTTCGCTTATAAAAATGGCGATGATACCCTCAGGCTGCCCAGGGCCGGCCTGGTGGAGTTTTCACCTGAACAACTGGAGAAAACCGACTGGGTCATCGGAAAATCGGGCTCGCAGGGAGTGGATTTCCTGACTGTTTTCAATCAGTATGTATATGCTTACCTTGCAGAAAGCAATTGGCCAATCCGGGCAATCCTGAGCCTTCCTGACGGCAGCAGGGCGAGAATATGGGAAAATCCGGCCAGATGACTGTGAGGAACAGGGATCCACTTCGATAGATTTGCCGGGATAGCTCCCCTGGCAACTGGTCAGATATCAGGTTTATAGGCAAGCTTTTTAAAACCGCACTTTTGCAGACTTTTTTCAAATAATTCATTCCAGCAGAACTTTCCGGAAAGAGGTCTCGTCTTTAATAGTGACCGATAAATTTAATTCACCTGGAGGCTGATAGACATGAAAAAAGCAATTTATTTATTACTGGCATCCTGTTTAGTATTAGGCCTGGGATCCGTCAGTTTGGCTGATTCGGCCTGGCTGCACGTAAATGTCGATGATGATGAGGACCAAATCAACATTAACCTTCCCATTGCCCTGGCTGAAACCGTGGTCTGGATCGCCGACTTCAGTGACAAACCAAATGTAATAAAGGTAGACGACCGGGAAATAACGGTTCCGGAAATGAAAGAAATCTGGGAAGTTCTTAAATCTGAAGGATCCTTTACCCTGGCATCCATCAAGAGCAAGAAGGCGGAAGAAGGCGACAATATCGATATCGTGTTTAAAGACAACCGACTGCTCATCACCGGCACTACCGACGATTCCCAGATTGATATCAACATCCTGGGAGACCTGATAGACGCCCTGTTTTCAGGTGACGCCGACAGGCTGAACCTGGAAGCATGCATTGAGGAGCTTAAGCTGAAAGGCGAGGCTTCAGGTTACGTCCACATCAAGGGGGATGACGGGGAGAAAGTCCATCTCTGGGTAGACAACAGCAAAACCGCGGACAGATAAGACCAACACCGCCTTTAAAAGGCCGCCATAACACCTGGCGGCCTTTATCGCTTCAAATCAGCTCTACGGTTCCAATACTGAGAATACCTCTTCCAGGTGGGGAACCTTCCTTTTTTCATAATTGGGCAGAAGTGCCATGAAACTGTACTCCCCGGGGCCCAGTGAGGAGGTATCAAACATGGCGGAAAACCGAATCACCTCTTCCTCGGAGTCCATGTAGGCCTGTCCCTGGGCCCTGATCCCTGTAACAGGCTGGGATTCCCTGAAAATGCCAATCTGCATCCCCTTGTTTGCCCACTCCCGGTCTTCAGCAGTGGGATGATACAGGTTAAAGAGTACATGGATGATCTCGCCCTGTTTAAACTCAGGTCTCGGCTGCGGGTAATATCCGGTTCCCCCGGCTGAAAGAACCATCCTGTGCCAGTCATCGGAACCAGGACCTTTCTGGCCGCTTGATGTCGTATAGCGAGTCATCAGCAGAGAACTGGGGACAGAAACGCCATGGAAATTATTAACCAGGAAAGATACTTCCTTCACTCCATATTTCCCGGAACGACTGTCTCTGACTATGGCTCTCAGTTCGTACTGGCCCGGGCTCAAGGGCAGAACAGTCTGGTAATTGATGGAAGGTCCGGATGCTTCACTGAACAAGTTATTGTCATAAGACTCTTCCAGTCTCCCACTATGGTAGAGAGGGATCTTCTGGGACAACCGGCCCATGACCTGGATAAGAATTTCCCCTTCAACCCTGGATTCTCTTGTTCCTTTTCTCAAATCAAAATCACTGGCCAGTGCGCCTACGCTGACAAATAAGACCGGGTTCCCGTCAGGATCAGCAAAAATTTCAGGTGCTACCTGGATATCCAGATCACCTGGCTTCGATTCCTGGAGGGATTTCCTGAGGGAAACCAGCCTTTCGGCCCGGGACTGCAGCCTTAATTTTTTTGGTTCAGCGTACCCCCTGATGGCGGTAACGTCGTAATCCTGGTTATCCTTTAGTGAAACCTCCACCTTCCGGAACCGGCCATTATTTGTAAAATTCTCAGGGTAATATCCCAAAACATAATAGGAGAAGGAGTCTTCAGCAACCTTGCTCAGGATTGAGCCGATATCATTATTGTCCAGGACCGCGTATCCTCCGGTTTCCCTGGCCAGTACCACCAGCCCTTCTTCAGCTTCGCGACGCCGGGTTGTTTCCGCCATTGGGTCTGGCAGATACTTCTCCCGGGGTCCATGGCTCCAGGCCAGGGGATACCTGATATCCTTGACAGGGGAAATCACATCAAGGCCCAGGGAGTCAGCAGTATAAAAACTGACCCTGTTCCGGACAGCCATGGAAAGCAGGCGGTCCAGCAGCGGCTGTGTTTCATTGTCCAGCCTCAAACCGCTCCTGAAAACAACAATGGATTTCCGGCCCGGAAGCAGGGCCATCCTTTCCACCAGGTCCATATATCGCAGCATGGCCAGTTCACCAAAAAACCTGATTTGCCGGTTAACCGTCTCAACACCAATAGGCGGAGCCAGTTCAATTGGCCCATCAAAAACGGCTGTAGTCTGAAGGGCATCCTCAATCGCTATAATATCAGGAGCGAAGGGTATTGACTGGGCTATATTCCTCATGGTTTCCAGGTCATCCAGGTGAAGCATGGAGGGATCAATACCTGAACCTGGGCCGTATGGTTTTCCTTCCAGCCGGTCCAGGATGGAAAGAAGCATGTTTTTATTGTCAGTAAAGGGCATGCCCCCCAACGACACGTAAAATCCAGGCTGCATTTCTTCCTGGATGAATCCCCTGATCGCCCTGGTGGTGCGCCTTAATTCAACTGGATCAGCAGCCTCTGAAACCAGGTGTATCCAGGTAGGGTCTGTTGATACGACAACATCCGGATCAGCCTTCCCAGAGACTTGTTCTTCAACTCCGCTTAATTTTGCTGCCTCACCGGGCGCCTCGGCCTGCTGGCTGTTTCCTGGAAGACTGCTCCCCCTGAGACGGGCCGGGGCCTCCACAAAATAAAAAAAAGCTATCTCCTGCTCTTTCCCGCTCTCCCGAAGCAGGAAATCATCCCGGGTAAGACCTTTCACCGGCTCTCCATTCCGGGTAACCCTGGCTTCGATGCTGACCAGGTGCACCTCAACCTTGATTGCCTCTTCTCCAGTCACTTCGGGCCTGTCCAAACCGCTACTGAAAGCGTTGGAGAGTGACGCTAACAATATACATATCATGCAGTAAGGAGTCTTATTGAACATATTGCTGACCACTAATCAACAATATAGCACAGGAATAAAATCACCCTGGTTTATTTATTTTGGGAGAGAGGCAAGGGAAAAATCAACCACTTCGGCGGCTGATATCAGGACCGCATTAACCGTTTGTCAGGAACCGGTATCTCTCGCCGGAGAACTAGGTTTTCATCATCGAAAAAAGAATCATTCCACCGGAACCGAAAAGGATATTAGGCCCCCAGGCTGCAAGTTCCGGGGCCAGCAGTCCATTGACCCCCAAAACATCAAAAAAACCAAGGGCTCCCCAATAGGCTATGCCTATGAAAATGCCGGCAGCGATCCCGAGAAGAGCGCCTCTTTTCCCGATGGTCAGGGAAAACGGAACCCCGATTACAACCATTATCAGGCTGACAACAGGCACAGATATCTTCTTGTACATTTCAGTCTGAAGGTGACTTACTTCGAATCCTCCGGTCTGGAGATCACCGATGTAATTCTTCAGCTCGGAATAAGTCATCTTGCTGGATTCTTTTATTTCCTCACTGAAGTAAGCTGGCCTTTCTGAAAAATTAAACTGCCTGGTTTCGAATGATTCAAAACTTCCTTTCTGGTAATCACGATGCCAACCATTGTGAAGAATCCATTGCCTCAGCCGGGGATCCCAAATGGCTGTTTCCGCGTAGGTTTGTGATTCCAGGCCATTACCCTTGATCTGTAGCCTGTACACAGAAAGTTCCGCGAAACTGTTCCGCTGTGACATGAACTGGCGGTAATTGTAGAGACGGTTGTTTTCACCGAAAATCCAGTGCCGGCCGGGCTGAACCGTCTGAACCGGCCTTCCCTGTATGGTTTTTCGGAGAACATCCTGCTGCAGGTTAGCCTCGGGTAAAACATATTCCTGGGCCAGGAATAGGAACCCGCAGACAGCGATAGCACCGAGAAGGACTGGAAGAGCTACCCTGAAAACACTGATCCCAACCGAGTTGAAGGCGACTATCTGGTTGCTTCGAACCAACGCGCCAAAGGTAATGAGAGTCGTTATCAATACGGATATGGGCACCAGAAGAATCAGCAGCTGAGGCTGCAGAAAAACAAAATAGGTCAGAACCGTAGAGGCAGGGATACTGTTTTCATATACCTCATCAATTATTTCAAAAAATGTGAACAGGTTGACCATAGACACCAGGACAGTCGTGGTAACCGCCAGGTTGATTAAAAACATCCGGTTCATGTAAGAATCAATGATCCTGGCCAGTCTCAGTCTCACGCTCTGGATATCCCAGACCCAGTTCCTGATCCTGATTGTTATCCAGGTCATCAGATCTTTGAGGTGACGGGCAATTTTCCTTATTCCTTCGGAAACAGAAACAAAAAAGGGCCTGTCTAAAATTGATAGCCAAACACAGGTGACTCGGTTGGAATACCTGAAACTGATCAGCGCTAATATGCCAAGCAGGATATTGGCTCCCCAAACACCAAGTACTATGGGGAGAACACCGCTTTTGCTGAGAGTACTCCCGGTAGCAAATAACACGAAATAAGTTATCGAGACTATCATGCTCACTATAAAGCCCGATCCCTTACCACCTCTGGGAGTTCTTATGCCGAGCGCAACTCCAAGAAAGGCAAAAATGATCGGAGAGAGAGGTATTGCCATCCTTCGGTTTAATTCCACCAGGGATTCATGGACCAGTTTCGCGTCATCTCCTGATATGTCATTTATCAGTTCACCGGTGCTTTTATCTACATCCCGTTTTATCTTTCGGGGGGCAGGCCCCGATTTAATTACAATCGGTATGTCCAGAGTTCCGAAGTGGCTTATCGAATCCTCCCCAGGATTCTCATTCTTCCTGCTGTAAACTGACCCATTCATAAAATGAAGCTGAATCCTCCGGCCTTCTTCGGAGGACATAACCTTGCCTTCATCTGCAAGGATCATCCTCGGTTCACCATCTTTTGAATCGGCCAGGAAAACACCTTTCCAAATCGACCTGGAAAGATCAATATCCTCAACATAAAGAAGGGTCCCGGGAAAATTCTCATAAAAAACCCTGGAATCGATATCTGTCTGGGCGGGAGCTACATTGATTTCACCACGGAGAAGCCTCAGGTTCCAGTTACCGGCCGGGAGAAGCCAGAACGAAAACAGCCCGGTGAGAACAGCCGCCAGCAAACCTCCAGCAAGCACCGGTCGAAGCATCTGGGATGTGCTGATTCCACTGGCTCTCATTGCCACTATTTCACTATCTACAGAGAGCCTGGCAAAACCGATCAGTACACCGATAAGAAAAGCAAAAGGCAAAGTAAAAAGCAAAATCCCGGGAAGCAGATATAACACTGCTTTCAGGATGGTCAGGGGATCTACACTCCTCCTGATAAACAATTCCGCCAGACGGCCGAATTCACGGGTGAACACAATGAAGGTCAGAACCACCATCGCGATTACAGCCGGAGGGATGGTTTCCTTTTTAATAACTGAATGGATTCTTTTCATGAAATGAATCTATCTTATCACTCCCCCCCACAAATCCCGGGAGTTTAATATGGAATTCCTGTACCAGTAAAGGATAATTATTCTCCGGTTTTTGTTCAATGCCGGGCTATCCATTCCATGAGCATCAGCAGCAGATTTACATTAACCACCAGCTGGATGCCGGCAAACATGACCATAACCATAATGATTCGGTTGAACAGTGTCTCCGAAATCCGGTCATGCATCCATTTTCCCAGGTAGGAACCAATGGGTACAAGCCAAACCAGGTAAAGGTCAAACAGCAGAATATCACGGTCAATCAAACCGATTCCGAAAAAAAACGGGAGTTTTGAAATATTTATAAAGGTAAATATCCAGGCCACGGTACCTACAAACATGCTTTTACCCATTCCCTGGGCAAAAACATAGAGGCTTACTATCGGACCGGCAGAATGGGCCAGGGTTGAAGTAAAACCTGCAAGTACACCAACAAGAATCGCTGATCTGGGGCCGGGTTTCATGGACTCCACCCAGTGCAGGGCTCTCTCCCTGGCGATTATATAAACGGCAAAAATGATGGCTATGACCCCGATAAATCGTTTCAATAACGATGCATAACTCTCAATTCCCTCCTGCCCGATCCACCACCAGAGGAGAGCTCCAGCCACAATTCCCAGAAGGGCGGGGATGCAGATAGCCCTGATATGCTTCCATGATTTATTTTTCCTGTGATGGTATATGGCATTGAGGTCCAGGAGAACGAGCAGGGGAAGAAGGCAGGCCACTACCTTCTCAACCGGCATTACAAGTACCATGAGTGGAATGGTCAGAACGTTCACTCCGGCAAACCCTGACTTCCCGATACCCTGGATTAAGATTCCGGCTCCGACCATTATCCAGAAAACAGCAACCGGTATTCCGGGTTCAACAAAAGATTCCAGCAATATATATTTCTCCGATCTTACAGTTGGTGCCCGGATCGGTCCCCCAAAAAATGAATCCTAAGCATATCTTCCCTAAATCATCAACCTTATAAGGAAATCTTAGACATGGCTTTCTCGGTTCAAGAGGCCAGTCGGTTCCCGTGTAAGGCGTTTATTTTCTCATAATCTATTGCTACAATGTGATATCAGTTGAATCATTATTCTACTCGCTAGATTTAGAAGGAGTCTCCCTATGGATTTTAACCGACGAGCTTTTTTAGTTTCGGGCATTGGAGCGGGAATTACAACCGCAGCCTGTACATCTCAATTAGACCCTGGTAAGGATGAGCTAAAACCTGCCCGTCCCGGTTCAGACATCAAGCTTGGAATAGCTTCCTATTGTTACTGGCATTTTACCGATGTCAAATACCCGATGGAAAAGGTCATCGATAATGCTGCCGCGCTGGGAGTCTCAGCGGTTGACGTACTGCATGTCCAGATGGAAAGTGAGGAAAAGGAATACCTGCATAAACTAAAAAAACGTGCATTCCTGCAAGGCATCGACCTGGCAGCCCTCTCCATTCATCAGGATTTTGTCTCGCCTGACGAAGCTGAACGGAAGGCTGCAATTGACCACACCAACAAGTGTATAAATATCGCCTATGAAATGGGGATTCCCTGCATCAGGCTCAACTCCGGACGCTGGGGAACAAGCGGAAGCTTTAATGAGTTGATGGAAAATAACGGAATTGAAAAGCCGGTTGAAGGCTATACCGATGACGATGCTTTCAAGTGGTGTATTGATTCGATTGAAATCTGTCTCAAGAAAGCTGAAGAATGCGGTATCCTGCTGGCCCTGGAGAACCATTGGGGGCTTACTACTACGGTTGAGGGACTTCTGAGAATCGCGAATGGCATAGATTCTCCCTGGTTGGGGATTCTGATGGACACCGGAAACTTCAGGGATGATCCCTATGACAAGCTGGCCCAGATCGCTCCCAGGGTATCCTACGTTCAGGCAAAAACCTATTATGGAGGCGGAGAATGGTATACCCTGGATCTCGACTATAAACGGATCATCCAAATCCTGAGGGATGCCGGATACAAAGGTTATGTAACCATTGAATTTGAGGGCAAGGAAGATCCGGCTACAGGTGTCCCCAAAAGTATCGCCCTTCTCAGGGAAGCCCTTGCCAGTTGACGATTAAAATTTTTTCGCCTTGGCGCTGCCAGCTTAAGAACTGTTTCTGGTCGCAGATAACCACTGTATCAGCCGGCATTGATACTGTCGGCTGACCGGTATCTCAGCGCGCCACCCGAAGCAGAAACCTGGAACCCATGACTATTCCCTGTCAATTTCATCGAACCTGGCATTCATTATGGGATAACTCTGCCAACTATGGTGATCATAGTGCCACCACTCGTTAGCCAGAGGTTCGAATCCATTCAGGCGCATGACTGAAATCAGCAAATCCCTGTTTGCCTTAGACTGCTGGTCTCCTCCGGCAAAGTCGATGCCCGCCCTTTCCGTGGTTTCATCATATCCGCTGGGCATGGGAAGAAGTTCCCCGCTTGCCAGATCATAAAGGGAAAGATCCACGGCCGCACCCCGATTATGCCGTGATCCGATGGATGGGTCAGCAACAAAATCCTTTTTATCTGGAGGTGTGGCGTCCCAGAATATTTTGGTTACATACCAGGGCCTGTACCCATCAAAAAGCACAACCCCATACCCCTGTTGCATAAATTGGCGGTGCGCGTTCAGGAGGGCCTCTGCTACCGGCCTTTGCAGGAAGACCCTGGGAGACTCGTAAATGATCTCACCCATGAAATTATTGGCCGTGGCGTATCTGACATCCAGCCTGACAGTAGGGTCCATCGTGGCTACTTCAACCAAGTCCGATTCAAGAAAATCACCTTCTTCGACAGGAGGATGGGCCTCAAGCGCAACGGAACGCAGCTCAGCTATCGGTTTAACAGGCTCAAATAACCGGGCCTGCTGTCCGGTGCTTTCCCTGCCTGGAACAGGAATCTCTTCACCGGCCGGACCCTGTCCGCACCCGGCAAACAAGAACAACACTCCGAAAAGCCAGACAAAAACTCCGAGAATCTTCCTCTTGATCATGTTTTTAATTTCCTGACAGAAACGTTGAACCGGATATCTCCCCAGCTAACCGCGACAGTTCCACATACATCCGTACTGACGGTGTGACCCGGTGAATGAGGTCCGGACAAAGCTCAAATTTTCGTGACAGGTCTTCTTAACAATTTTTGTTGAAAAACCTGCTTCTAAGCTGTAAGGAACGATAAGACAATGGATAACAAGGTCAGAGCCAGGCAAACCACGGCAAACAGGAAATCTCTGGCCCCTTCCCTTTTCAGGGGATTCAGGAGGTAAGAGATACCCAGGCCTCCAATAAAACCGCCAAGATGTGCAAAATTATCTATCCCGGACATAAAAAATCCGAAAGCGAAGAGGATAACAGCATACATCATTGCCTGGCGGCCCAGAGCGGAACTCCCCGTTTTTTTCCCTGCCCAGACAAGAGCGCCAAACAGCCCAAAAAGCGGTGCTGAGGCCCCTATTGTCAAGGGAACTCCAGCCAGGGAACTAAGCAGGAACCCCGTGGCTGAGGAAACTGTGTAAATGATGATCAGCCGATTTGCTCCATAAAGCTGTCCGGTAACCGGAGCCAGCTGCCTGACCCACAGCATGTTAAAAGCGATATGCAGCAGGCCTCCATGCAGCCATCCCGCGCTGAGTATAGTCCACCATCTTCCATACTGGAACACCGGGATAGCTCCGCTGGCTCCAAAGGTAAACAGGCTCTGGGTGCTGGGAGCAAGAATTGACAAACCTCCCCCCATCCTGATGCCCGGAATATCAAAAAGCAGGGTAAGGGCATAGACCAGTACGCAGCCGCCAATGGCCAGGGTTACAAAATCCAGGCTCTGGCTGATATTTCTCAGGACTTTTGAGTATCCCCACAAACCAGGATTGGAAGCTCCGCAGTTGAAACACTTCTCGTCGTTGACCCCTACCAGTTTGCCGCAGGACCTGCAAACGACGGACCCTCTGGTTTGTCTCTTAAACATTGAATCCTTTCAAAAACCTGTTCTTGCCGATCATCAGAAAACCGGGCAGGACAGAAACAGAATCATCCCTACCTGGTCTTTCCAGTCAGCTATTTTCCTTTTTTACCCGATAGTATCTCAGTTGACCCGTTTTTCCCGATTATCGCGGTATCTGTCATGCCGACAAACAGTCCATGTTCCACTACCCCTATAATCTTCCTGAGCTCTGTACCCAGTGATGACGGATCAGTTATGGCCCCGAACCTGCAGTCCAGCACGAAATTTTTCTGGCTGGTCCGGAATGGACGGCCATTTTCATCTATTCTCAACTCTACAGTCGAATTTAAGCTCTTTATATTCTCTGCAACATTCTGCCATCCAAAAGGGATCACCTCTACCGGCAGGGGAAATGCCCCCAGGGTTGGCACCAGTTTGCGGGAGTCTGCAACAACTATAAAACAATCAGTAGCCATGGCTACGATTTTTTCCCGAAGCAAAGCTCCCCCTCCGCCTTTTATAAGGTTAAGGTTAGGATCGATTTCGTCGGCTCCATCCACCGTTACATCCAGGCGGTTTATTTCACCGAAATTTGTAAGAGGGATACCCTCCTCTATCGCCTGGGCCTTGGTTTTTTTTGAGGTGGGGATGGCCTTTATTTCTAAACCCTGCCTTACTCTTTCTCCCAGTGCCTGTACGAACAAACGGGCCGTAGACCCGCTCCCCAGACCTACAGCCATTCCATCCTTGATGTATTCAACACTCTTTAATGCCGCCAGCTTTTTCTCTGCTTCATAATCAGACATAAGTAAAAAAATCCTTCTCCTGTCAGCATGGATTTGCAGCTGGACAGTTATAATTTTGTTGGAATCAGTAATTATAAACCAACGGATTAAAACTACAAACCGTAAAGTAGGACTTACCCGGATCCGCAGGCTGCTTCAAACAAGGCCGGTCTGCAATAAAAACACTCCTGGAATCCGTTGCTTAATCCAATATGGCGAAATTCCTGGCAATAACGACCACAAAATCCAGGTTCCGGACAGGTCCGAAACATCCAGATTTTGCTGAATTCCTTGTTTCGTAATATCATAGCTCCCATGTCTACAACCGTCGACGCCCTGTTAATTGTATCCATAGGCGGACCTGAAGGGCTTGATGATGTCCTTCCCTTCCTGCAAAGAATCTCCCAGGGGAGCAGGGGAGGGATTCCTGAAAAGAGGCTGGCTGCAGTAGCTGAACGGTATATGACAAGAGGCGGAGTCAGTCCCGCAAACCACGAAAACAGGCAGATCATCGCGTCACTTAGAATGTTGCTGCGCCGGGAAGGACCTGACATTCCTGTATACCTGGGCAACCGTTTCAGCGATCCATTTCTGGCTGAAACAGTTAAGCAGATGAAAGCAGACGGAATTCAGAATGCTCTTGCCCTGGTCACATCACCTTTCGGTTCAGATTTCAGCTGCTGGCACTACCGGAAAGCAATTGAAGAAGCCCGGATGCAAGCAGGCATATCCGCGCCCCGAATAAAAAAACTGAGGCTTTTTTTCAACCACCCCTGCTTCATACAGGCCCAGGTTTCCCGGCTGGAAGAGTCGATTTATGATTCCGGCCTCCCGAAAAAAGGCACTGCCCTGATCTTTACCGCACACAGCCTCCCTTCGGAATACGCTTCAACGGCACTATATGAGCAGCAGATCAGGGAGACCTGCTCATTAATCGCCGGTCAAAGCGGGTTTGCAGCGTGGACCCTGGCCTTCCAGAGCCGCTCAGGACATCCTTCTCAGCAGTGGTTGGGGCCTCCTCCAAGCGCGGTTATTAAAAGGAGGTTTGAACTGGGGGATCGAAAAGTCCTGGTAATGCCGGCCGGTTTCATGTATGACAACATGGAAATTATCTATGACCTGGATGAAGAGGCCGCCGGCCTGGCATCAAGCCTTGGTATCCAGATGGTCCGGGTGAAAACAACGGGCAACCATCCTGAGATTATTCGGATGATACAAAAGCTGATCCTGGAACAGACGGAGAGCGCTGAAAGGGAGTTTATGGGTGATATGGGGGCTTACGACGACGACTGCCGGAATTGCCTCTGCCTCAAACCCAGAAAATGATGACTCAGCATGGAGTAGACTGGCTTAAAAAGGAACAGGAATCCGGGAGTGGACCTTATTCAACCCCTTCAGAGATTCCTCATCTCTGTGAACCCAGGTTCTTCAGGATTCTCCAGAGAAAATAAAGGGAAAGCACCGCATAAAAACTGACTATGCTTAAAACTATAATTAATACCGATGAATGTAACATTTGTCGCTCTTTTGATGAACCGCCGAATCAGGAAGACTGGATAATTTCACGCTCCTTCCTTGGGCGATGTTCCTGATCTAAACTCATCCATAAAGATGCTTAAAAAACCTGATAGTTGCGTTTTTTTTATTTTTAATCACTACGGATCGCCATGTCTGAAAATCGAATAGTCAGGGTTGAAATGGATTCAACTGCATGTCTACTGGAAATCGAAAGGCAATGCTTTAAAAATCCATGGAATATCAATCACTTCACATCGGTAATCAAAAGCCCCCTTATGGATGTCTACGGGTATTTTGCGGCAGATCTAATTGCCGGTTACATCGTGCTGTACAGGTTAAATGAGGTCCTGGTCATTGCCAACCTGGCTGTTTCTCCTGAATATCAGGCAAAGGGGATTGGGACGGCATTGCTTGCTTACGGACTTGAATGCGGACGGAATAATCATTGCAACTACTCAATCCTGGATGTCAGGCAATCCAATGAAAAGGCGATAAACCTCTACAGGAAAGAAGGCTACGTCATCATCGGAAAAAATAAGGGCTATTACAAGAATCCCTATGAAGATTCATTCATCATGGGCCGAGAGATCTGAATAATTAAGGACCAGCTGAAGGATCTGTTATTCCTGATGCTTGAGAATATCCAGATATTCCCTGAATTCAGAGCGGGCAGCGATAAAATCATTATGATCAAGCAGGAGTTCCCCGGCAATCTGCCTTATTTCGGCATCCTCAACATTTGAAATGGACTTATCAGAGGCGCTCAGGGCAAACAGGCAGGAAAGGAGGTCCCTCTTCTGCTCCAGGGATGCCAGCTGGTTAAATTCCCTGGTCACCAGAAAATTATCCACATGCCCCAGCAACCTGTTCTGCTGTTTACTTATTTCAATGATCAATACAGCCTGATCCTCAGAAAGATGCCCTTTTTCAATCAAGACTTTTTCCATCATTTCAGCCTCTTCGGGACTGACATTGCGATCAGCATAGGCTACCCTGCCCAGGAGATAGGCAAATGCCGCAAGATAACGGGCCTTGGTTGGTTCCATATTCTCAAGCTGCCTGGAAATTTTTCTGATACTGTCTGTCCCATCGGCAGCAACCTTATCCTTAGCTTTTCCTGGAACGATTCCCAGCATTTCAAGTATTGACATTTTGTTCTCTCTTCCTGTCCTGATCTTCACGGGAATATCTCCCGGAATAACACAATAAAAAAGGGACAGCGGCGGGACTGGCCCGCATTTCAGACCTGGCTAATCTTCATCCCTCTTGATCCGGCTATCCCGGAGACGCTCGACGGCATCCACCAGATCCGCTTTGGAAATTAAGCGACTGCCTTTGCGGGCAGACCTGAGGGCGGCATCAATGACCGCGTTCTTGATATCTCTCCCGCAAATACCATCCAACTCGGCAAGTTCCTCAGGATTAACATCATCATTACAGGGCAACTCTTTCGGTAAATGATTTTTCCACAACTGCAGTCTCGACTTCCTGTCGGGCAGGGGAAAGTGGATATGTCTCATGCGGGTTTCAAAACCCCTGTCATAGTTCTCAACCAGGTTGGTGGAAAAAATAACAATTCCCTGATAATTTTCCAGGCAAATAAGCAACTGGGATCGCATGGAATTTATAGCCTGCTCAGCTCCCTGGGTAACATTCACCAGTCGGCGCGACAGGAGAGAATCTGACTCGTCAATAAACAGAATCGCGTTGTCGCGTTCTGCTGCATGGAAAACAGCTTCCACATTTTTTGAACCATCTCCCACATATTTACTCTCGATCTGGGCATAACTGGCGGTGAGTATCGGTTTCTTCAAATAACCGGCTATGGCATGGGCGGCAAGAGTTTTACCTGTGCCCGGCTGGCCATGGAAATTCAAGGCTGCCCTGGGAAAGGGCTCTATTGATTTAAGATTCCATTTATCAAACACCAATTCCCGGACAAGGATCAGGTCAACAGCCGATAACAATGTCTCCAGCACTTCATCTGGTACAACCAGAAAGTCAAAACTGTAAAGAGGTTTACGAGCCTTGTACTGCTCAGCTCTTTCCTCAACTGTCATCTCATCATTACTTTTGATTCCGGCTGAGCGGGGCTTCCGGTTGCCGCCCTCCCCGCAGTCATCAGGTAGCTGTTCCGCCGGACTGTCTGTACCTACAGCCAGGTTTATCTTTTTCATGCCGGACCGAAACAGCAACTCTTTCGTGGCTTCAGAGAGTTTATCAATGCAGTCATTACGTATCTGTTCAGGTATGTATCTGGGAATTCCTGTTACGTGGATTTTTTGATCAATCGCCATAAACGCTTCCTTTATATCTCAATTTCCAAGAGGAAAGTATACTTGATTCTGGGCCTGATGGGTAAATTCGAACCCGCGCCCGACAAAAAATCCGGTATCAATCCTTTTGTCCGGAGAGATACGAATCACCCAACCTGGATTTCTCTCCAGCTATCCGCAAGTTCTCAACCTTAATATTCTCCCAGTAAGCCAGACAGGATTCCCATTCTACTTTCTATCCAGAGATGCTGCTTGAAGGATTCCATAAGCTTGTTCAAGCAATCCTCCCCAGATACCATTCTCCATGCCAGGTTGTGCCGGGACATTAAATATGGGAAATATCCAGCGGATGGCAGAAAAAGAACAATAAAGAACTTTCCCAATTCCATCATAAATGTGATAATTATTTACTTATGAGGCTTTTTTCTGCCACATTTTTTAAAAAAACTAGGAGAGGTAAAGCAATGTCTTCCGGCAATATTAACAATAAGAATATATTCAGCAGCCTGGACTCCATAACCAAGTCTCTGGATTCAATATCAAACAGGCTTGGAACGCTTGAAAAAACCTGCCTGGATTCCAAAGATTCCAGGGCTGATAATACAGTAGGCTGCTTTCACCTTTTCCCTGGAATTATTGAGCGGCTGACCACTGCCCATGATTTTGAAGGGGTCATCAATGAACTGCTTGAGACTCTTTCCTCAACCATGGACCGGGGTCTGGTTCTCAGCCTGAAAGAGGGGAAATATGTTCCTTTCAGCAGCAATGGTTATGACCAGATTCCAGAAGAAAATCCTGTACAGGAAGATCAATCGGATGATCTCCTGCAGTCAGCAGTAAAATCTCGCCAGATACTTATTGTCAAAGGGAATGTTTGCGATCAGGTTTCCTTCGCTTCCAGTAAAGACACACAAGTCAGATACTGCATGTTCATCCCGATGGTCTTTGGTGACCAGGTACCACTGGTTTATTATGGGGAATCAGCAAAATCCCCAGATCCGGATTTAGCGGAATCTGTAATCAGTATCGCGGCCCTCGTTATTAAGAACCAGCACCTTGCCGCCATGCTCAGGATGGACTTCCCCGAACAAACTTCAGATGTGTCACAAAATGCCGATACGGAAACTGAATCCGCGGCGCAATCCGGCCCTCCGGTTCCGGGTTCAGAACCAGAAGCGCCTGTTTCTGGAGATTTGAAAAAAATTTTTCGCAGTGTTGATGATTTCGACACGGACGTCATATCAGCCGAGGAACTTATCCGGTCTTTTAATATTGATATTAATCGAAAAATTACCGACCTCGAAGAGGAAACAGAAGATTTCCTGGATATCCCTGAAACTGAAGAAAAAAAAGAAGATATCGTTGAGGCCGATGAGGAGAACCAGGAACCCTGGACTGAATCAGTGGATTTCGAGATAGAGATTCCGGATGAGGAATCACCGGTTTCCGAGCTGGATTCAGAAGAAGAAGAAGAAGAAGAAACGCCAGCTGAGGAAACAGTTGCTCCAGTGGAATCAGAACCTCAGCCTGAGGAGCGGACTCCCGAGAAAGATGCAAGTGAAATAGCCGAAGAGTTCGAAGAAGCCCTCTCTTTTGCCCGCCTTCTGGTTTCAGAGATTAAACTGTATAACGAAGATTCCGTAAAAGAAGGCCGCAAGAATGGCGATCTTTACAGTCGCTTGAAAGAACAGATCGACTTAAGCCGTGAAGTATACGAAGCCCGTATTTCAAACGAAGTTCGAACTGAAAAAGATTTTTTTGGGGAAGAACTGGTGAGGATACTGGCCAATGGGAACACGAAACTCCTGGATACTTAGCCTGGCGGTTTTTCCCCGACCTTCCGACACTGCCGGGATAATAACTGCGGCTTATCCACCCGGATAATTCAAAACCTGAAAATTGGCGGCTGTAGGCACCGAAGATTCCCGGCCAGCATCAGATGTCCCGCCAGGCAGGTTGTTCCACGGTGGGACAGATTATGCGTGGTCCCAGGAGTCTTCCATTAAGGACCGCGAGGAACTGCCAAAAAGATGGAGGGATGAATCACCCGCTCCAACCGGTTTACGGGAAAAGCAAACAAAGAAATAATCCACCTTAAGGATAGGACGGACAGAAAGAAATAACAAATGAAGAAAATCGGAAAATTCCCATGCTGTTTTTTAGTCTTGTTTCTCGCCACTACCATATTCGGGAAAATCCCTGAATTACATGCTCTCGATAGCGCCAGGCCGATTAAGGTTTTCCTGTGGTTTGATACAGAGGATTATATTCTTCCTGAAGCGGATGAAGCCCTTCTCAGGATCTCTGAATTTCTGAAAAACGAAGGTGTAAAGGGCACGTTTAAAATGGTCGGGGAAAAAGCCCGCGTCCTTGAAAAAAGGAACCGGACAGACATAATCGGATCCCTGAAGAGCCATGAAATCGGATATCATACCAACCTCCACAGCGCCCAGCCTACTCCGGCCCTTTACCTTTCCGATCTTGACTGGGCTGAGGGAGTGAAGGAATTTAACAGAAGAGAATACCAGGGATTCCTGGATGTCAGGAGAATAACCGGGCAAGAAGCTTTTTGTTACGGCCAGCCTGGCGCCTCATGGGGACCGCAGGCATTCGAAGCTCTTCGCGGCTGGGGTATCAGGGTTTATCTGGACTCCATCGACATAATTGACGTTAACAAATCCCCTTTCTGGTATGCGGGAGTGCTGACTCTCTGCTCACTTGAGCATGAAATGAGGGTGGAACTCCGAGAAAGTAAGGATCTGGATTCTGCCAAGTCCAGATTTTCGGCAGCCAGGAAAAAGATACTGGAAGGAACCGGTCCTGGCGTGGTAAGTATTTTCTACCATCCTTGTGAGTTTGTTCATGCCGAGTTTTGGGACGGAACCAATTTTTCAAAAGGAGCCAACCCTGCTCCGGAAGAGTGGGAAAATCCTCCCCTGAAGTCTCAGGAAGCCATCGAAACGGGCTTCAACAATTTCGAGAGTTTTATCAGCTATATAAAATCATTTTCCGAAGTTGAATTCGTAACTGCCAGTCAGGCGCTGGAAATCTTTCCAGATCAGGCCGTAATGACTGATTTTTCAAGAGCAGACCTTGACAGCATGGCTGCCAGGGTTAACAAAGAAGGTGTTCAGTACCAGGCGGCAGGGGATATCTCGCTAAGCGCGGCAGAGATTTTTTACCTCCTCTGCAACTACGCTGAAACCCGCATTACGGGCGTTGAAAACGGCGGACCATGGAATCTTCCCGGCCGGACAATCGGAGGTCCGGTTTCGGCTTTCCCGCAAAATCAGCTTGTGACATCCACTGTCAGCCAATATGGCAGGACTCTATCTGACGTAAAGGACTTCATCACAGTTAATTCCCGAATACCTGATTCCATCTGGCTGGGAAGCGGGCAGGTTTCTCCCGAAAGCTTCCTTGTCACTACCGCTGCTTTTCTGGCTGCCGAGACTGAAAATATGGATAAAAGCCGGGAAATGGAATTCAGGCCGGCTGTGCTGAAAACAAAAAAACACGTAAAAGAAAATCCTTCGTGGGACTGGGTGATTTTTCCGGATAATTTCACAGCTCCAGCAATGATGGAAAGAGCCAGGCTTCAGACCTGGTCACTCAAACCGGCATTAAGCAGGGAAAGCAGCGCAGGGAAATAACAGGGAATCAGCTATATTCCAGCAGGAATTCTTCAACTGCTTCAAAATAGGCCTTGATGGTTTCCTTCTTTTTCCATCCGTGGCCTTCTCCCTCAAAGATTTTGAACAGGTGAGGGATTCCCCTGGCGGCAAGATTATTGGCAATGGCTTCAGTTTGATTCAAAGGTACTACCCTGTCGGCGGTTCCCTGAAATAAAGCTATGGGATCTGAAAGTTTTTCCATGTGGCTTATGGGAGACCTGCTCACATATAATTCCCTGCATTCGGGCAGTTCCCCGATAAGACTGTCCAGATAATGGGATTCAAAGCGATGGGTGTCCCGGGTCAACATCAGCAGGTCGGATACGCCGAACCTGCAAATCCCGCCCCTGAAAAACCCGGGGTACCTGATCAGGCTGAGAAGCAGTGTAAATCCTCCGGCACTTCCTCCGTCCAGAAAAATCTTTTTTTTATCTGCCATGCCCTCAGTTATGAGGTAATCAGCCGCGTCTTTCACATCTGCTACATCGATCACTCCCCACTGTCCTTTCAGCTGAGACCTGTACTCTCTCCCATACCCGCTGCTTCCCCGGTAATTGAGAGCAAGGACAGAATATCCCCTCGTCGTATAAAACTGGACATCAGGGTCATATTCAGCTGAGTAGCAGGCATTGGGTCCCCCATGGATTCTTATGACCACAGGTCCTGGTTTATCCGGCACTTCCTGCCCGGCAGTCAATGGACTTCTCTCGGCTGGATAAAAAAGCCCGTGGCATTTCAGCTTCGCCTTTCCTGGTGCATTCTCCCCGGGACGCCCCCCAGGGGGGGATACATCAACAGCTCCTGGACCGGAAGGATTCCAGGCTGCCGCCACGGGATTTTTCTCAGGTTTATTGAAAAATTCTCCGGGAAGGCTGTTCCTCATAACCTCGACTCTTCCATCGTCTCCCGTGACCAGAATCCGGGGTGGAACAGATGACGAAGAACCAATTAAGGCTATTCTTCCGCCCGGAGAAACAGACAGTTGGGAAAATGAAGAAAGCTGCTCAATTTCACCCCCGATCCTTTCCAGTCGGCCAGCTGCAATATCAAATTTTGCCAGGCTGGAAAATCCACCTGAATTCCTGACCAGGTAGAGGCCTTTGCTGTCGGGAGCCCAGCCAAAACACCTCATTCCCTGTATCCAGGCAGGGACAGAGTGTTCTGCAGACTCCTTCACTTCAGCTGCCAGTTCAAGCGACGGGAAGAAATGAATTCTCAAATTTGCCCACCCATCACGGTCTGAAACAAAAGCCAGGTATTTTCCATCCGGAGAAAAGGCCGGCTGGAAGGCTGAGGAGTCAATGTCCTGCTCCAGGCTTAAAGATTCCTGGATGATATTTTCACGGGAAATGCCAGCTATCCTCACACAGCTCCGTTCCCAGGGCATAAAAGGATGCTCCCAGGTAACCCAGGCCAGGAACCTTCCGGAAGGATGCCAGCATGGCTGCATATTGAAGTCAGATGAGGTATGGACATCGAGGGGAACTCCCTCTTCCCCCGCAATTAGAGCCAGCCGCTCCCTGTCATTCCAGCTTTCTATGAATACCACCCTTTGCCCGGGATGAGAAATGGCAGGAGACGACATATCTCCCTGAGATTCATAAAGCCGCGAGGGCTCATATCCACTCAGGGCCTGTACGAATAGTTGATGGTCAGATACAAAAAATACATCCCTGCCGCAGCACCCGAAATCACCGCCGCCATAACCTACCCCGGCCCTCGGCAAATGGTGTCGTGTAATGTCCCTGCTACCCGGATTACCCGGCTCCACAGCAACAAGCACCCCCCGATCTGAGCGGTTTTCCTGCCAGATAAGCACATCTCCGTTTCCAGCCCACTGCACATCCCCAAATCTGAGTTTATCTGCCAGCTGTTCGGGACAGACCGCGGAATCACCACTTATGCCTGTTTTATGTTTCATTGGGGTATATGATAAGGGCGCCCGGGAATTCAACGCAAGAGAACAATCCTGCGATGGCGTTGCAACCATCTGATCTCAGGCTTAATTTAGCCCTTGCATTGCATAAAATGCCGTGATAAATGTTCCTTTATGAAAATTCATGAATATCAAGCCAAATCTGTACTCAGCAGATTTGGAGTCAAAGTGCCGGAAGGGGTCCCTGTAAGGCATTTCTCTGAAGCCTGGGATATCTCCTGCAGGCTGGGTTTTCCGGTTGCTGTAAAAGCCCAGATACATGCCGGAGGCAGAGGCAAAGCCGGTGGGGTACGGCTCGCTGATAATCCACAGGAGGCTGAATCGATCGCGGAAGAACTCCTTGGGAAAACACTCTACTCCCCCCAGACTGGACCTGAAGGGAAAAAAGTGAATATCCTGCTGCTTGAGCAGGGGATTGAGATTGCCCGGGAGTTTTACCTGGGTCTGCTGATTGACCGGGAAAAGGGGAAGCTGCTGATCATGGCAAGCACCGAGGGAGGAGTGGAAATTGAAAAAGTCGCGGCTGAAAACCCTGACGCGATTTTCAGGGAACATGTTGATGTTGCCGCCGGGCTTTCCTCTTTTCACGCCCGCAGAATAGCCTTTGCCCTGGGTTTGGACCACAGAGTATTTGAACCGCTGCTCACTTCTCTTTACCGCGCTTTCATGGAACTGGACTGCTCCATGATTGAACTCAACCCCCTGGTCCTCACATCTGGGGGGGAGCTTACAGCCCTGGATGCCAAAATGAGTTTTGACGACAATGCTCTTTACAGACATCCTGACATCACGGCCCTCCGTGATTATCAGGAAGAAGATCCCCTGGAAATCAAGGCATCCCGACACAATCTTAACTACATACGGCTGGACGGTCATATAGGATGCATGGTTAACGGCGCCGGCCTGGCAATGGCTACCATGGACATTATCAAGCTGGCAGGTGGAAGTCCGGCCAACTTTCTGGATGTAGGGGGAGGAGCAACTTCGGAACAGGTAAAAAATGCTTTCAGCATACTGGTCTCCGATTCCAGGGTCAGGTCGGTTCTCATCAATATTTTTGGAGGCATCATGCGCTGTGACACGGTAGCCCAGGGTATTGTGGCATCAGCGGCCGAGACAGGAATCAAGCTTCCGGTGGTTATAAGGTTGGAAGGAACCAATGTAATAAAGGGACGCGAAATCCTGGAGGAATCAGGGCTTCAGTTCACTATCGCAGAAAACATGAGGGATGCGGCGGAAAAGGCGGTACTGGCCGCCGGCCTGACAGGAGACATTAATGTCAATACTTGCAGATAAATCAACAAGAGTAGTTGTTCAGGGGATCACCGGACGGGAAGGAAGTTTCCATGCCGGCCTCTGCCGGGAATACGGGACATCTGTGGCAGCCGGTGTTACTCCGGGCAGAGGCGGGTCGGTACACCAGAGAGTTCCAGTCTTCAATACGGTCACGGACGCTGTGCATAAAGAAGGAGTAAACACCAGCCTGATCTTTGTCCCTCCCCCGTTTGCGGCAGATGCCATCCTTGAAGCCATTGACGCAGAGATTCCACTGATCGTCTGTATCACCGAAGGAATTCCTGCCAGGGATATGCTAACCGTGTACAACGTACTGAAAACCAGCCGCTCCAGGCTTATTGGTCCAAACTGCCCGGGAATCATATCTCCCGGTAAATGCAAGGTAGGCATCATGCCAGGACAGATCCACCTGGAAGGACGGGTCGGAGTGATTTCCCGCAGCGGAACCCTTACCTACGAGGCAGTATATCAGCTGACCACAAAGGGGATTGGTCAGAGTACCTGTATCGGCATTGGCGGAGACCCCATCGTGGGAACGACATTCATGGATGCCCTGCGGCTTTTCAACGATGACCCGGAAACCGATGCTATTGTAATGATCGGAGAAATCGGGGGTGCTGAAGAAGAAAAAGCTGCGGAATATATCGCCGCAGAATTCAGAAAGCCGGTAGTGGGCTTCATCGCGGGCAGAACCGCTCCCCCGGGACGCCGTATGGGGCATGCCGGAGCCATAATTTCTCAGGGAAAGGGTACCGCTGCCGAAAAAATAAAAAAAATGAAAGAATGCGGGATCAGGATTGCTGAAAGTCCGGCTGGGATCGGCGATGCTGTCAAGGATTTGAATCTTTGATTTTTTTAATGAAAATGAGGCTCTTCGCACTGTTTTTTGATGGCTATTCATTATAAAATTTTGGTCATGCTCAAAACACTCGCTCTTATTAAACCTGATGCTGTAAAAAAAAATCTGATCGGTACAATCCTTTCCAAGGCAGAAGAAAACGGACTTAAGATTGCCGCCCTGAAAATGCTCCACCTGACCAAAAAAGAAGCAGGAGAATTTTACGCAGTTCATAAAGGTAAGGAATTCTACGATTACCTCACCGACTTCGTATCCGAAGGCCCAATAGTTGTTGTCGTTTTTGAAGGAGAGGATGCAGTGAATTCCTGGCGAAACCTGATGGGGGCCACCAATCCGGCGACCGCGGAAAAAGGGACTCTCCGCCAGCTGTACGGTGAGACTATCAGTCGCAACGCTGTGCATGGAAGCGACAGTGTCGCCTCGGCTGAATCAGAGATTTCCTTCTTTTCAAAAACGCTTTCACTGCTAATCTAAAATTGCGAAAAACTGTTGCAAATACTGCGCTTTAAAATGCCTTTTATGGTAGACTTCTGTATTCTGTAGTCAAAAATTACCCTGACACTGGGTTTTAGGAACTCTTTTTGAAATATTTAGCTGAATCTGTCGTATTGCTAAACTGATATGCCGTGCGGCAGCATCAGGGTAAATAGATAACTTTGCAACCTACAAAATCAGCAACCTGATCATGCGGGGAGACCCGGCAATAAAAATGGAGAAATTGATGAGAGAATCATTTATAAGAAACCTCACCTATTGTATTTTGATTGTTTTACTCCTTACAGGATTCGGCTTGGCAGCCAACACCCTGGAAATAAAATGTGTCGATGAAAACGGTCAATCCGTTGTAAAAGCGAAGGTTATTGCCGTTGCTTTAAAAAACAACAAATTCAACAGTAAAAAAACCGGTAAGGATGGAATCGCAATTTTCAAAAAAATGAAAGATGATTACTACCGCGTCTGGATTGAAGCAAAAGGCTTCAAAAAAGAACTTAGGGAGTTCATCCCCTTATTGAACGACAATACCGAGGAAAAGATCGAATTCGTTCTCCAGCCCGGTAATGAAAAAGACCCTCTCTATTTCGAGGACAAACTGGTCATGGAAAGGGCTGATACGCTTTACAAGGCAGGAGATGAAGCCCTGCAGCAGAATAATCTTGCTGAAGCAGAAAAACGGTTAACTGAATCCATAAAGATCTATCCAACACAAATAGGTGCCAATAACGCCTTGGCTGTCATCTATTTCGGTACCGGACGTATTGAAGAAGCAAAAGCCTGTTATGAAAGGCTGATCAATATTGCTGAAACCTTCAGATATATTGAAGTGGATCCGAACAATATTGCCCTTTATGACAAGCAAATCCAGCAGTTCCAGCAGATTCTTGATAATCTGCCGCTCCATACCCTCGCAGCTGAGGTGGACAAGGCCATGAAGGCTGAGGATTTTGAGACCGCCGTGAAAAAGCTGGATGAACTCATAGCTATGCACCCGGAAAAAGTAGATGCTTTCATCTTCCAGAAAGCATTCGCTCTCAACCGGCTCAACAAACTGGATGAAGCTCAAAAGGCTATTGACGAAGCGATTAAGCTCAATCCTTCTGAAAATGCCTATAAGAATCTCCAGAGCAATATTGAACAAAAAAAGAGAGCACTGGCTTTGAACGAGTCGATGCAGGACCTGATTAAAGTTGATGAGCTGAACGCTTCAGGAAAATATGAAGAAGCCTTGGCCAGTCTGGCTAAACTTGAATCGGCAACACCGGTTGAGATGAAAGGAGCTTTCTTGTGGATCAAGGGCCGCGCCCACCGCGGATTAGACCAGAAAGATGAAATGATCCAGTCCTATGAACAAGCCCTCCAGAATGAAAAAGACAGTAACAAACAGGGAATTTACCTGAATGAATTAATAAACTGGCTTCTAGACAAAAATTACCTGGATGAACTCCTTGCTGTGTATCCCAGGGTTGCCCCGGCCGCATCAGTCAACGTAGCCAACGGTCTCTTTGACATAGCGAACAGGCTGAAGAGCAAGGGAGATCAGGACGGAGCCAAATCTGTTTTCGAAAAAATCGTTGAGATTGCCCCGGACAGTCCGGAAAGTGCTGATGCTTATTATGAGCTCGGCGTGATATGTTTTTATGAACCTGATAACAAGGAAAAAGCCAAAACTTTCCTTGAAAAATATATTGAGATAGGCAAGAACAACGATCACCTCAACAGCGCGAAAGATTTCCTTGCATTAATGGCTTCACAAAAGTAAACCATTACATAACAACAAAAAAAAGGCGACTAAATCTTTGGTCGCCTTTTTTTTGTTGTTTACTTAATAAAAACAAGGGGCCTTGATGAAAACAGTGCCCTCATAATCCTATCACCTCATCGCACATACTCGCGAAAGCGGCCTGATAGGTTAAGCATCCTTTGCCCGGGCTTTTCAAGAGCCTTAAAAGGATGGCGAAGATTTTATACCCCCTTCTAAAGTCATTCCTTTTAAAAATGGCATCTTTTATTTGATATTCGAAAACGGAATGGAGTTAGCAAAAAGAAAAACAGGACTTGGTGTGAATTCGTTATGACAGATGATTTAAAAAAAAAACAATCCACTGCTTTGCCTGGTGGAAAAGACAGGATCTCTTAAAAATTAAGCCTTAAAGCATGATTGAGCAAAGTCGATTTGCTCTAATAACCATGTAAATATAAAAAAATATTCGAAAGGAACTCACAGAATGGATCTTGTTTATTTAGTAGTGACTATTAACAGTAGTCCGTACTAAATTTCTCATCTATGAAGCACTAAATATGAATATAATCATTAAAGATTCAGTGCAAATCTCTTCCGAAAATATTATAATAGACAAAGACTTTCTCTGAAAAATGAGAGAGTTATCCCTTATTGTTTGTTATTATATAGTTATGAATCTTTTTCGATAAATTATCATTACTAATCTAAATATAACCTGTTCTTTAAAAGAATTAATCGGGAAAAATATTATGGGAAAACTACGAATTGAACCAAAAATAAAACCTCTCCTTAACGAAGAGGAATTTAAATTTTACAAATCTGTTCTCCATGAGGCAAAAAAGCATTCTCAGGACAACATTGTATTCTGGGACCTGGACTCGGGAGAAGACAGCAGAAAAATCAAAAAAGCATTCGCGTTTGTTGCTGAAAAAGAAGGTATCAACCTGACTGTCCGGGCCATGAGAGGAAGTAACACATTGGCCCTGAACTTCGATGATATTTCCGGACCAAAAAAACAGGGCAAAAGAATTTCAGCCGAAGAATGTGTCAGCCGGATTACCAAAGCTCTCCGTAGCTCCGATACCCCTCTAAACAAATCACAGATCGTATCAGCTGCCGGGATCAGCTCCTCTACCTGGAATGTCCGGGTAAAAGAGATGTTGAAGGACGGACAAATAGCCAGGAAAGGTACTGGGCGCCAGACAACCTACTACCTCCCCTAAAAAATGATGGGGCAAAAAACAGCAGCGCTGCCAATTGAACAGGGAGGCCTTGGAAAGAAGAGATTCTTAACCATGCCTGAGCTGGATTGAAGATACCTCCAGCCTTCAGATTCATTTCTCTTTGCTGTCCTGAGGAATATCCTCCCTGTATTCAATTCTGATCTTCTTCAGTACCTGCCGGCCGGCCGGATGATTTTTCATGGATGGATGGCTGTCTTTCGAAAGGGCAACTGATGAGATAGCCTCAGCTGTTTCTATCCCCTCCACAACCTTACCGAAAACATTGTATTTACCATCCCAGTCAGAGGCTCTTTTTAAAACAATAAAAAACTGGCAGCTCCCACCATCATCTCCGCCAGCGCTCCTGCCCATGGCCACGGTTCCGCGTTCAAACTTAATATTGCTGAACTCCTGTGGCAAAGCTCGGCTGCCAAATCCCTGCCCGTCATTATATGGATTATTATCCCTGGAAAGGGGATCGCCTCCCTGGATCATCAGGTCTTTCATCACCCGGTGAAATGAAGTCCGGTTATAAAAGCCCGATTCCGCCAGTTCAATAAAATTGGCAACGGTTTCTGGAGCCGTCTCTGGCAGCAGTTTTATCGAAATGTCTCCCTTGGCTGTTTCAATGATGGCGTACGGGGTTCCGGAAGGTTCCGCAACTGCTGGTGGGTTCTCAACCTGTACGGTTTCAGGTACTGCGCCCTCGTTCGGATCCGGCTTATTGCAGGAAAACAGGCACAGGCACAGGAAGGTGAAGGTGAGGCTGCATAAAACATAGCTAAAAATTCTCATGAAAGGCATTATGCCTCAAGTGGCGCCAAATTAACAGGTCTCTTTATGCAGCAGCTGCTTCAGGTCAGATTCACTCCACCTTCTGCCCCGCTTGAAAGACCGCGCTCCCCCAAAACCTTTACACAATGCCAGGGCCAGGGCGTCAGAAGCATCATGGGGCTCAGGTACTTTCTCCAGGTTGAGGAGTCTTTTTACCATTGTCTGGACCTGTTCTTTATCAGCCCGACCGTATCCGGTCACCGCCTTTTTTACCTCCAGGGGGCTATACTCAATGACAGGCAGACCGGCCCGGGCAGCGGCAAGGAGTATTACTCCTCTCACGTGTCCGAGGAGAAGGGAGCTGTGGACATTACGGGCATAAAAAACACTTTCCACGACCAGGTATTCGGGGGAATGGGTGACAAAAATATCTGAAAGGGATGTAAAAATTGTATCCAGGCGGTCTTTCAGTTCCGGGGGTGATCCACGGCCGGTCAGGTTGATAGCGCCATAATCAAGGCACTGGAAACGGTTCCCCGTGACTCTGATTATCCCGTATCCCGTTACCCTGCTGCCTGGATCAACTCCAGCAATGATCATACCTTTTCTCCATAGACCATCTGTGTCACAGATCCCTGCCCAACCGGTAAACAGGGGATCCGGTCATTAACAAGACCGGCATGATTGCTGGATATTAACCGTTAGAGTGAGCCTCAAGGTCAGCTTCGTCTATGTCAAAATTGGCATACACATTCTGGACGTCATCATGGTCTTCCAGCAATTCCATGAGGGTCAGCATCTGGAAGGCCTGCTTCCCTTCTACTTTTACCTCATTTTGCGGAAGCATGGTAAGCTCTGCCTCCTCGATTTTTATGGAAGCATTCTCCAATGCCTTCTTCACGTCCTCAAATACCTCTATTTCACAGTAGACCGCGAAAGAATCCCCTTCCAACTGGATATCTTCGGCACCGGCTTCCGCAACTATGTCGAACAAATCTTCTTCAGTAACGGATTCCCGGCTGATTGATATGTATCCTTTTTTGTCAAACATCCAGGCCACGCTACCGGATTCACCCAGGTTCCCGTTGTGCTTTGCAAACAGATGTCTTATTTCCGCAACAGTCCGGTTTTTATTGTCTGTCAGGACTTCCATATAAACAGCAACCCCTCCAGGACCATATCCTTCATAACTTGTCTCTTCATAGTTCTGACCCGGGAGGTCTCCGGTTCCTTTTAATATCGCCCTTTTGATATTTTCCAGGGGCATATTCTGATCTTTGGCTGATGTAACAGCGGTCCTGAGGCGTGGATTAGCGTCAATATCACCGCCGCCTATACGGGCGGCAACACTGATTTCCTTGATTACTTTGGTGAACATTTTGCCGCGTTTTGCGTCTGCCGCGGCTTTTTTGTGCTTTATAGAATGCCACTTTGAGTGTCCTGACATACACTTTCTCCTGTTTTATTTGGTCATTTGGGATTCCAATTCTAACATGAATTTCAGAAATTATCATATGATCCGGAAACTCGCTAATGTATCATTGTAAAAATGAATAAAAATATGCCCGATACTGAAAACAAAAAATTCAGCATGGAACTCCAGTACAAAGGCACCGGCTACTGCGGATGGCAGATTCAACCATATCAGACAACTGTACAGGAGACTGTGTCTAATGCTCTTTCTCAACTGGCTGGCAGCAGAATAAGCGTTACAGGGGCCGGCCGGACTGACAGTGGAGTGCATGCCCTGCACCAGGTTGCTCATTTCTATTTTCCTGAAAAGGAATCAGTGCCTGACCTGAAAAAAGCACTTAATGCCATACTTCCCTGGGATATCAGGATTACGTCCATTTCAAAAGTCTCTCCTGACTTTCACGCCAGAAAATGGGCGATCAAAAAAAGGTATGAGTACCATTTCTATACTGGCGAGGTTTTCCCTCCCTTTCTCCATGACCTGGCCCTCCACCTCTATTCAGGATTCGACCTGGACCTTGCGGCTGAAGCGGCCTCCTCTCTGATCGGAACTCATGATTTTTCCGCATTCACATCATCGGGAACCTCTATTATTGATAAAGTGAGATCTGTAAGCGTCTCTCGATTCAAACAAAAGAGAAACATGCTCATATACAGAATCGAAGCTAATGGTTTTCTGTTTCATATGGTAAGAAATATTGTAGGTACCCTTATGGAGGTCGGACGGGGAAAAATCGAACCTTCTATGATATCTTCCATCATAAGTTCACTGGACCGCAACCAGGCTGGACCAACCGCTCCACCTCATGGGTTGTACCTGGCAAAAATATGGTACTAAAACATGAATAGAAAATTCAGGATGATGCCTGGAAATTAAAATCTTAATCCAGGCATAGATTATTTGAAATGATATCTTTTTTTAGTTTACCTGTTACCGATCGACCTTCATATGGTAGATTACTCCAAGCAATTAATGATTGATCTTAAAAATAACTTTGCTGAAATTTTAAAACCGGGAAGTCCGGAACACTCGTTACTGGAACGTATAGATCCTGCCCGCCTGCCGGATCATATTGCCATTATCATGGACGGAAACGGGCGATGGGCAAAAAAACGGGGATTGCCCAGGATTGAAGGGCACCGTGCCGGTGCTGATTCCGTCCGGGCTGTCCTGGAATATTGCGCCAGGCTGCAGATCCCTTACCTGACGCTTTACGCCTTTTCCTCTGAGAACTGGAAAAGGCCAAAAGACGAGGTTAATGGACTCTGGCGCATTCTCAAAACTGTCATTAAAAAGGAACTCCCGGCCCTTAAAGAAAATGGTATCGCGGTCAATCCTATAGGCCGAATAGCCGACCTGCCTTCCCAGGTGAGTGAGGAACTGGAATTCGCCCGGTCAGAAACAGAAGGTAATAATAACCTGACCATGTCGGTAGCTCTTAATTACAGTTCCCGGCTGGAACTGGTTGATGCCTTTAACAGGATTCTCAGCAAAGGAAGGAATTGCTCGAGCCCTATTACCGAAGAAGATATAAAAAACAACCTGTATACTGCCGGAATGCCTGATCCTGACCTTCTCATACGGAGCAGCGGTGAATTCAGAATCTCAAACTTCCTGTTATGGCAGATAGCCTACGCGGAAATATACATTACACCGGTTCTCTGGCCTGATTTCAGGGGGATTAATTTACTGGAATCAATTATTGATTTCCAGAGAAGAGAAAGACGATTTGGCGATATCAGCCCTGACGGTAAAGGAATCAACAAATGAGGACCCGGATAATAACGGCGATTTTTCTGATATCTCTTACTTTACTCGCCCTGTTCCAGTTCCCCTTTTACCTTTTCCTGTTACTGATTGACTTAACCCTGCTCCTGGGTTTCCTGGAACTGAAAAAAATCATACAGAAAACGGGATTGCCTGTTTTCAGCGTATCCCTGGTTTTTCTACTGTTTTTACCCTGGGCCTGGAACTATGCCACTGAGATAATCACCCCACTGGTGGTAGCAGCCCTGTTTCTTCACCTGGTAGGGGCGCTGATCACCCCTCCCCGGGATCTGAAGCACTTCCTGTCGGGAACTTCAACATCATTTTTCGCCATTCTTTACCTGGGCATACCCTTTTCAATCCTCACTACTTATCAGGTTAACTCTCCACTATCCTCAGAACACCCCGGCAGGATATGGGAACTTATGCTGGTTTTTATATCACTTTGGCTCTCTGATTCGGCTGCCTATTTCACAGGCAGAGCCATTGGGAAGCACAAAATAACTCCTCGTATCAGCCCTAATAAAAGCCTGGAAGGATTTATCGCGGGTATCATTTTCCCTGCAGTTGGAGCCGTTATTTATGGGAATTTCCTGCTGCCTGAGTTTTCTTCCTGGTTCCTGTTCTTCGCTGGCCTTGTGCTTGGCATCAGCGGTATCATGGGAGACCTGTTTGAGTCAGCCCTGAAAAGAGGGTCTGGGATCAAGGATTCTTCGAGGCTGTTTCCCGGCCATGGAGGTATCCTGGACAGAACCGACAGTATCCTGGCTGGAGTTCCGGCCTTTTACCTCCTGAAGCTTATTTGGGAAAGCTTCCAGTAATAAAATGATCAGAGTTCAATAGTATGAAAAAAATTGCGATTCTGGGATCAACAGGTTCTATCGGAAGAAGTGCTCTTGAGCTGATTGATCTCCATTCCGAGCTGTTCGAGGTAGTTGCTCTGGCCGCGGGCTGTAATGATAAGCTGCTCTATGAACAGTGCCTTAAATACAAACCCGGTATTGTCGCCCTGAATGACCCGGATGCCGCTGCCCGCCTGGCCTCACTGGTTCCGAAAATTCCAGTCTATTCCGGGACTGAAGGGCTGACAGAGGTATCCTGCTTACCGGATGTGGATATAGTGGTTTCTGCCATTTCAGGAGCGCCAGGACTCATCCCGACCTACAGGGCCTTGTCTGCAGGCAAACAGGTTGCCCTGGCCAACAAGGAGGCCCTGGTCATGGCCGGAGAACTGATCATGCCCATGCTCCGGAAGGGGCGGGGACTGCTGGTCCCGGTCGACAGCGAACACAGTGCTTTGCATCAATGCCTGGGCGGGGCTTCCAGGAAAGAAGTCCAGAGGCTTATCCTTACCGCATCGGGAGGCCCTTTCCTCAATTACACAGCGGATGAACTCCGCTCTGTGACAGTAAAACAGGCCCTCCAACATCCCACCTGGGACATGGGTCCCAAGATAACTGTGGATTCAGCCACCCTCATGAATAAAGGTCTGGAGGTTATAGAAGCCCATCACCTGTTCCAGGTGGAAAGTGATTTTATAGACGTTATTATTCATCCCCAGTCGGTAGTGCATTCAATCGTCGAATTTCTCGACGGGACCATGCTCGCCCAGATGGGAATCACCGACATGAAGATACCCCTGCTCTATGCCATGACATATCCGGAAAGGATAAGATCAAAACTGCCGGGACTAGATATGGCAAACCTGCCTGGAATTGAATTCAGGGCACCCGATATGGAAATCTTCCCCTGCCTGAAACTGGCTTATCAGGCTCTCCGGGAGGGGGGCACAAGCCCGACGGTCATGAACGCGGCCAACGAAATGGCAGTAAGCGCTTTCCTGGCGGGATCTCTTGGTTTCACTGATATTCCAAGAATCATAGAGGAGGTTCTGAATGCAGTCCATTCAGAAAAAGCAGCCAGCCTTGAAATCATTCTAAACGCTGATTATACGGCCAGGAAACTGGCTTCTGGTAAAATTAAAAGAATTGCAGGTTGATAATCAGCCCTGATCCCGAAATCTTTTGAATTCTGATAGCATAATAACTTATATATATCAGTCTCATTGTTTTATAAAAAGGAAAAGTGACCAGTGGAAACCTTATACAGCGTCAGCTGGACGATTCTCTCATTCATTTTTGTACTGGGAATCATGATCTTTGTGCATGAGCTCGGACACTGCCTGATGGCCAAGTTCCTGAAAATCAGCGTGCACGTTTTTTCTCTCGGTTTCGGCCCCAGGCTCTTTGGCTTCAAATCAGGGGAAACTGATTACAGAATCAGCCTTTTCCCCCTGGGGGGATATGTCCGTATGGCTGGAGAGCATTACGATGACGAGCTGGAGGGTGAGGATAATGAGTTCCTTACCAGGCCCAAGAGTCATCGTCTGGCAGTAGCGGCAGCAGGGCCCGTTATGAATATCATCCTCGCGGTAACCTTGATGGCCGGCATTTTCATGTCAGGAATCCAGGTCCCCCTCTACCTCAGTGAAACCCCTGTTATCGGATATATTTTCAAGGATTCACCGGCTGAGGAGATCGGCCTGGCTGCAGGTGATACTATCCTGGAAATTGATGGGAACCCGGTGAAAGACTGGGAGGAAACCCAACTTGCTATAGCCACTCTTCCCGCCAAAACCATCAAGATTTCCTACCGGAGAAATTCCGAAAATTTTGAAAGAATTGTCAAACTGGAAGAATCCGAGACTACCGGAGCCGGATTTCTTGGAATAATGCCACCTCTCGCCAGTGTTATTACCACGGTACAGCCCGGACCAGCGGCAAAAGCTGGAATGAAACCAGGAGACCTGGTCCTCAGGGTTGCGTCGGCCGATAAAACAGTTGAAGATACAACTGAAATCCTGAAACTCATCACTTCAAATGAAGGGCATCCGCTCATTTTCACTGTAAAAAGAAATCTGGATACATTTGAACTTAAGATTATTCCGGAAATGAATGATGGCACTCCGAAAATTGGAGTGGGCATTAGCCAGACTCCGGTGCTGGGAACCAAAACAGAAAAATACGGACCATTTACCTCCATCTGGAAGTCAGTGAACAAGAATTATGAACTCACGGCACTTACCTTTAATATCATTGGAAAGCTCCTGACCGGAGATACCTCCATCAAAATGATGTCCGGACCTATTGAAATAGCCAGGTTTTCCGGGGCGGCCGCAGCCCAGGGCGCCACCACTCTGATAACCTTCATGGCGCTGATTTCTCTGCAGCTTGGAATTTTCAATCTTCTCCCCATTCCAGTACTTGATGGAGGAACAATTGCCATGATTGCCGTGGAAGTTGTAATCAGGCGTGATTTAAGTATGCAGTTGAAAGAACGGATCATGCAAGCAGGCTTCCTGCTGCTCATACTTCTGATGAGTTACGTGATTTTTAATGATATCACCAAAACGATTGGGTGACCTGAAACTTAAATAGTTAAGGGAGGCAGGCGGCAGGTCCGTATTAACTGCCCTGCCCTGACCACGGCAGCACCCATTTCATTCGCGATTCGACATTCCCAGTTCGAAACTCCACCGTTCCGCATACAGCATTCGGTATTATGGTTATCCCTGATAATCAGTCGGTGCAGGAATAGATTATTATTGAAAAAATGACAGCTTGGGCAGCAAGAAAATGCAGACGGCCGAACAGGGAGAGCGCCGAAGTCCGAATGTCGAGCACAAAACCGCGACTACCCTGTGATTCGGAATTCATCTTCCAACAATATAACTGGCAACGGTAACAATCAGGTAGGTCCCAAGCATGACAGCTCCGAATCCCCTTTTCAGGCGGGTTCCGGAAGCAAATATTCCCACCCTGAAGACTACCAGTACAATGAGCATCGAAGGAAAATAGAGGATGAAAAAGGGGGGAGTTGCGGCCAGGCCTCCGGAGGTAACAGCAGCGGAGGCACCAGCAACAAATAATACATTCAGGATATCAGCCCCTATCACGTTGCCGACAGCCAGTTCGCCATGTCCTCGCCAGGTAGCAGTAATGGCAGTCACCAGTTCAGGGAGCGATGTCCCAAAAGCCACTATTGTTGCGGCGATGATGCTTTCAGGCACACTTAGACGAAGAGCCGCCTCACTGGCTGCCGGAATAAGCATCCATGAGGCTCCCACCACCATGACAATTCCGATGCAAAGCTTAAATACAACCCGGGCCAGACCCGATTTTAAACCCGTATCAATTTCCTCTCCGGAAATATCCTGGTCCCCCGGCAAAGCTCCCCGGGCTGCCCACCTTATGGATTTCCACATGTAAAGAGCCAACAGGATCAGGAATACTACTCCGGTCAGGCGGGACAGGTTTCCACCTGATGTCAGGATTGACGGGAGATTGCTCCAGGGAACGCAGAACAGCACCAGCAGAAATCCGCACCCGAACTGGATCCAGCCCTGCCTGTTTACAATCCTTTTATCAAGAGGTAAAGGTGAGATAAGGCATGCCAGCCCCAAAATCAGGCCGGTATCGCAGATAATCGATCCTACCGCGTTACCAAGAGCCAGCTCCGGCTTTCCCTGGAACGCGGCCAGAACTGAAACTACTGCTTCCGGAGTAGTTGTCCCCAGGCTGACAACCGTAGCTCCAATGACAACCTTGGGGATTCCTGAGCGGTAGGACAGAATAACCGCCTCATGGACCAGTAAATCGGCTCCGCGGACCAGTATCGCCATAGCTGCTATTATCATAACAGCCAGAAAAGGTGATGAAACCTGACTTACCAAATGCTCAAGTACTTCTTCCATATAGATTTTCAGGAGGACAGTTCCAGAACTCAACTGTCAAAGATTCGATAAAATTTTCAATCGACCGGCTCAGGTCACCTTCTATTGGTCACAATCCGGAAGATATAGTGTACAGGTTTTTCAGCTTCAAGTCTTCCCCGGCAAAGACTCGACCCAACGCACACTGTTCCCTGACAAATTCTCACCCTTAAACATCAGCAGACATTAAAAACCAAGCAAGACAGCGCGAATCACCCTATAACGGAAACAAAAAAAAGGGGAAAAAGATAAACTTCTCCCCCCAGACTATTTATTTACCTGCTTTATTAGGCACAACCAGGAAAAATCAGGAAAAACTCTTTACTGCCTTATCTTCGTCTTCAAAGCACTCGAAAACTGTCAGCAACTTGGTAATCGCCAGCAGTTCACGAATCTTAAGGGTAAGGTTGAGAAGCTTCAGCTTCCCGCCCTTGTTCGTCACGGTCGTAAAGGAGCTGACGAGTTCTCCTATTCCTGAGCTGTCAATATACTTAACATCACCCAGGTTGAGCAGGATCTGGTTGCGGCCGGCATCCAGAAGATCCCTGACACTTTTCCTGATATCAACACTTCCTTCAGCCAAGGTTATTTTTCCTGAAACGTCCAAAACAGTTACACCGTCAACGGTACGTGTTTCAATTTTCATTTTTTTCTCCTTCTTTTATAAATTTCTCCATGACCAGTTCATTACCTCCTCCGTCAGGAGTATTAAAAAAAACATTATCCATAAACGACTTAACAAGGAATATTCCTCTTCCACCCGGTTTAAACAGATTCTCCGGATCCCGGGGATCAGGAAGCTTACTCTCATCCACGCCGTTGCCCTGGTCAGTTACGGTCACAACAAGCTTGTTGTCTATATGTTTAAAATTAAGGGTAACCGGGATTTCGATATTGCTTTTATTCCCGTGAAGGATCGCGTTGGTTACAGCTTCCCTGATAGACAAACCCACCCAGTAGACATCCTCACTAACAAACCCGGCCAGGCTAAAAAAACTGTCGGAGACACACTGTACCACATCCAGATATTTAATATCACTGAACACTGTGAGGCGAATTTCACTGATAATTTCTTGATTCACTTAGAAGCTCCGGTTACACGATAGATCTTTTTAAAATCCTCTTCTTCCGATTCCCCAATTAACCACGACCCCTTCCGTGAGCTTAATTGCTATTCTAAACACTAATACGCTAATAATCCAGATTTGTTTTATCCATTGCCAAATTAACTAATAATTATTTCTGATTCATCCAACCGACCTGAAAAATTCAGATACCAGGAAAATTCAGAACAATGAAAAGATTCTTAATTTGCAATAATCTGTTTATGGCAACCAGCTCCACTAAACCCTAATACAACTCCTTTTTGCTATCCAGGATCAGGGTTACCGGTCCATCATTTATCATTGAAACTTCCATGTGCGCGGCAAAGACTCCGGAAGCAACTCCTATTCCGGACTGTGCTAACTGTTCTTTTAATTCCTGGTAAAGAGATTCAGCCAAGGCTGGAGAGGCGGCTCGGCTGAAGCTGGGACGATTGCCCTTGCGGCAGTCACCAAAGAGAGTGAACTGCGAAACCAGCAGTATTTCTCCCTGGACTTCTGCCAGTGAAAGATTAAATCTGCCATTCCTGTCCGGGAAGATCCTTAAATTCAGCAGCTTCCTTTTAACAAAATCAAGATCATCAAGGTCATCGTCCGGAGCTACTCCCACAAGAGCCACCAGTCCCTTTCCGATCTTTCCAGTGATAATTCCTTCAACAGATACGTGTGCTTCTGAAACTCTTTGAATTATTGCCCGCATAATAAACCCACAAATAACAATTTGATTCCGAGTTTAGCAAAAATCACAGGTTTTACGAAGCCTGGCAGCGCCTGGAATTAATCAGTTAGCAGACGAAAATCAGGCCAAAACCCGGGAAGAACTAAAACTGAAACAGAGATTTCATAACCTCTATTCCGAAAAAACAGCCGCATTTTAATGAGATTTTAATAATATTCACCTTTTTTTCACTTTTCCTGTTGACTTTTCACCAATATTTCACCATAATTCAAAAAAAGGGTAATTTAATGCATTTAACCGAAAGACAAAAAGACATATTCAAATTTATTGAGAGTTATCTGGAAGAAAATGATTACTCTCCCTCCCTGGAGGATATCGGCGCTCATTTCGGGATCTCATCCATGAACGGTGTGTATAAGCACCTGAAGATTCTGGAAGAAAGGGGTTATATCAGGAGGTTGTCCAATAAAGCCCGTTCAATACAGCTGGTGCATGAAGAAGTGGAGAAGCATACCCTGCCCTTGCTGGGATATATTGCGGCCGGGCAACCTATTGAGGCAGTTGAATCCCCCGAGGAAGTGGAAGTACCTGAATACCTGAAGAAACGGGGAGAGCACTATGTCCTGGAGGTAGAGGGTGAATCCATGATTGATCACCATATCCAGAATGGGGACCGCGTTGTGATTCAGAGGCAAGACCACGCTAATAACGGAGAAACTGTTGTGGCCTTGATTGATGGGGAAAATGCGACTCTGAAACAGTATTACAGGGAAGGCAGAAGAATCAGGCTCCAGCCGGCCAACAGTAGTATGGAACCCATATATGTAGAAGAATCCCGGCTCAGGATTCAGGGTGTTCTGGTCGGGTTGATAAGGAAATATTAACTTTACTGGACAAATTTAAGCAGTTAAAACATTAAAATCAGGATTGGAGAAACATATGTGTTACCAGGTAAGAGTTGCAGGAAGAATTTTTGAAGGCAATGATGTGAATATCCTGCTGAAATGCGCGGTTCAGGCCAGGAAAGAAATGCTCAGGAATGAAGTCTCCAATATGAACGCTGCATCCATGCCTTCCAGGAAACTGGGGCCCAGACCTGTAATCATGCGGCGGCAAATTACAGCAGCCTGAGGTTTACGGAATTGCTCCTGGGTGGTGATTTCAAGAAAATCACAAACTTAAACCGGGCACTATAACCTCACCTGTTATAAGGTCAAAAAGAATATGTTTTAAAGATCAGGATCAACTGGCAAAGTGGCATGAAATAGTGTTAAATTCTGGCAACAGCCGATGCACAATTTCTATGCAAAACACACCAAATGTAACAATTTCCTGACATTAAAATCCACATTTCACTCTTATCCACATAGTTTTCCACAGAAAAGTGGATAAGTCGGTTAACTAATTGATTTAAAAAGATTAAATATCATAGGCCAAATGTGCGAATACACTTGTGTCAGCAGCTAAATATATAAAAACAAGGCCCTCGGGAGAAAACCCTCCCTGAAAATTCCATATCACTCCAGATTCACTGTGTGAATTTCAACAGGGCATTTTCCCGGTTGAATTATTCCAACCGGGAAAATGAACAGGCCGATGTTACATGCGGAGTGTTTCCCTGCCAGATTTTTTTGATTCCGGCGCGGCAATATCAACTTCCAGAGACATCTTTTTCCTGTCGCGGACCAGGGACAGCTCAAGTTTCCCCTTTTTCAGGCTTTTTCTCAGATCCCTGGGATCCACTACCTTTTTGCCATTCACGCCGGTTATCAGATCACCGGCTCTGAGACCGGCAGCTTCAGCAGCGGAACCCTTGGCTACACCGGTTACCAGCACGCCTTCTGCCTCCTCAATACCCATATAATCAGCCATTTGCTCAGTCATGGCAGCACCCTCTATGCCCAGCTCAGGGCCCCTGCCGATCATATTTCCTACAAACTCCGGCATATTTTCATGCCATCCATCCGCCATTCCTGGTGCAAAAAAGAAATACCCATTTTTATTGTCAGGTTCTGGTGCCGGTAGATTAAATCTCCTGACCATCCGGTGAGCCTGATCAGTGGAACCGATTTCCGCGGTCAGCTTCATTTCTTTCTTTTCCCGAAACAACTTGATGCCGGCTTTCCTTCCCGGCGGCGTATCTCCAACCATTCGCTGGAACTGCTTAACACTTAACACTGGTATTGACTGATATTCCACTATCACATCACCCTTTATCAATCCTGCCTCCTCGGCAGGACTGTCTTTTGTGACATCAACCAGGAATACGCCTTTTTCCCCGGGAAGACCAAGTTCCTTGACATCCGCAGCTTTTACGTCTCTCAGTAAAACGCCGAGAAATCCCCCTTCTTCTCCGCGGTCAGTAAAAATATGGAATTCTTTCTCAATATTGTTCCCAACCTTCTCACTCTCCCCAGCCAGGATCATTCCTGAACACAGTAACAGCACTCCAACTAAAACACCTGCTTTTTTCAAAACCTTTTCTCCTTTCAGGGTCAAATCTCTCCACCCCATGCTTCTTTGAACGAAAATTTATATCCCGGGTTCCAAAATGCCATTGCAGGTCTGTATGATTGTCACCAGATGTTTGAACCAAGAATTTCCTGTGAACAAAAAGAACAATGTTATGAGGAAGGAATTGATCGTGATCTCTTTGCCTCAGTCTATCGCCGTCTCAGGAAAGTCGACCATACTCCGCAGTTCAATATCAGGTATTTCTCTTATAAAAACATTAAAAACACCCTGCGGATTCGGGGAAATATCATATATGTCCGAATAAGCGACCTGTTGCGGGAAGCACCCCCTTCGGTTATGGCATCCATTTATGAAATTTTGGTCTGCAGGACCTTCCGGCTTTTTGGTTATCATCAGGCTAACCTTATCTATAACCGCTATATCAGTTCGCCGGAGTTCTTGCTCCGCAGAACCAGTGTTTCACCTGGCCGATGCAGGATTAAAAAACATAACAGGCCCGGGAGAATTGTTGACCTGGAAAAGAGGTTTACATACCTGAACAATATTTATTTCCGGGGAGAACTGAGCGACCTGCACCTGTACTGGGCAGAACGGAAATCGAAAAGGATACTCGGGCAGTATGTTCCGCACCGGAGGGAGATTCTGATCAATTCCAACCTGGACCATCCCCTGGTTCCAGAGAGCGTTGTGGATTTTGTCCTTTATCATGAAATGCTGCATTCCACGATGGACCCTAAAATTTCAAAAACCGGCCGCAGAACGGTTCACCACAGTGAATTCAGAAGAATGGAGCGGCAATTTGAAAGATACAATTTTGCCGTTGAATTCATAAAAGAGAACTTTTAGGGTCATAATTACCAGACTCATAACAGCTTATCGGCGAACGTCTCCTGACCCTGATTATTATTCCTGCCTGGCAGGATTTTCATGGATTGAGCTGAATGATGATTGGTTCTATAATCATTTCCAGGTCTACCATCATTTCTTTTAATCAACCAGCGGAGAACCAGATAAATGGCGAAAAACAAGATTGAGCAGGCTGCTTTTGCAGCCCTGGATGAACTTAAAATAGAATTACCATCCTGGGGTTTTGCCAATACCGGCACCAGGTTCGGCAAATTCATGCAGCCTTCGGCTGCCACCTGCATCGAAGAAAAATTTGCGGACGCAGCATTGGTTCATGAGCTGACCGGGTCCTGCCCTACCGTCGCGGTACATGTTGCCTGGGATTTTAGAGGAAATGGAGAAAATGCTGTTTCTGTCTCCAAGTCAGCCCAGGAAAAAGGGTTGTCGATCGGATCGATCAATCCCACGCTTTTTGAAGACCAGCAATACAAATACGGATCGCTGGGAAACCCGGACCCGGACATCCGGGAAGCGGCCCTTCAGCACATTCAGGACAGTATTGAAATTGGCCAGAAAATTAAGAGCCGGGATATCGTACTTTGGTTCGCTGACGGCTCAAACTATCCGGGAAGCGCCAATATCAGAAAAAGGAAGGCCTGGTTTGAAGAAGGCCTCAAACATTGCGCATCTTCTCTTAGCCCCGCGCAGAGGATCCTTATCGAATACAAACCCTTTGAACCCGCTTTTTACCACACAGATGTCGCTGACTGGGGCATGGCATGCCTCTTTGCCAGAAAATGCGGTCCCAGCGCCAAGGTTCTGGTGGATACCGGTCATCACTATAACTCCCAGAATGTTGAACAGATCGTTGCCTGGCTCCTGAGCGAAAATATGCTGGGTGGATTCCATTTCAATGACAGGAAATATGCTGATGATGACCTTACCCTTGGATCCATGGACCCCTACCAGATGTTCCGGATACTCAATGAGATCTTCTCATTCAGATGGGAAACCGGGCAGTCACCTGACATTGGATACATGGTTGATCAGAGCCATAACCTGAAAAACAAACTCGAAGCAGCTGTTCAGACCATTGAAATGGCACAGCAGCTGTGGGCGAAAGCAGCTATCGTTGACCGGAACGCCCTTTCAAGGCACCAGGACAATTGTGATCTGGTTGCCGCGGAGGAATGTCTCCGTACAGCCTTTTTCACGGATGTGAACCCGATCATCAGGGAATGGCGGAGAAGCCGGAATCTCCCGGACAATCCTCTGCAGGCCCTCCGTGAAAGTGGCTACCTTGAGAGAATCACCCAGGAACGAGCCGGGCGCAATCTGCCGACTGGTTCAAGCTACGTCTAATCGGGTAATCGGGATCTGTTCCTGGAGCGGGTAGTCGGCGCAATATCCAGGTCGCGTCGGGCCAGTGCGGAGTGGGCTTCGCGGAAGCGTGAAATGCGAAGTCGGAAGAAGGAGTGCTGGCGTTTTAAGAATTTTTGATTGAAGGTCATCCAGCTCAGGGAAAGGTGCCGCTGTTCCATGCTTGCGGATTTCAGGCAGGTTAATGCCTGGACTGGATATTCTCCCTGATTTCCGCAACAGTCACCGTAGCAGTTCCCAGTTTGCTTATTGCCACGCTGGCGGCATGGTTGGCAAGATGGGCGGCATCCAGCTTTTCAGCTCCGGCAGAAACAGCAAGAGTGAACATGGCAATAACAGTGTCTCCGGCACCTGTCACATCAAATACTTCCATGGAAAACGTTGGGAGGTGATGGCATTCTGCTCCGCTGAAGAGGGACATCCCATCTTCTCCCCTTGTTATTAACAGGTTTTCCAGATCACATTGCTCCAGAATCAGCTTCCCTGCCTGCTCAACAGCGAAATCAGAATCCAGGACTATTCCACTGGACTCTTCGGCCTCTCTGCGGTTGGGGGTCAGAAGAGAAGCTCCTCCATATACGGACAGATCAGCATTCTTGGGGTCCACTGATATAAACTTGTTTCGCTGCCTGCAGTATTTTATCAGGGATCCGGCCATGTCATTCTTAAATGTTCCCTTGGCATAATCAGACAGTATCACCCCATCCGCGACAGCTGCGGCCTCACGGGTCCTGTTTTCCAGGCTGTTCCTGGATTTCGGTTCCAGAGGATCCTTTACCTCCCAGTCTGTTCGGCAAACCTGCTGATGCTGGGCAATAATCCTCTGCTTAACTGAAGTCCTCCGGCCCGAGTCAACAATAACTCCCCCGGTCTCAAGGCCATGAAGGCGGAGAACTGAACAAAGTTTTTCTCCTTCTTCATCATCTCCGGTTACACCGACGACCAGGGGAACACCCCCAAGCGCGGAAATGTTGACCGCCACGTTCGCGGCACCACCAGCGCTGATGGTTTCCTTTTCAATCTCAACTACCGGAACCGGAGCTTCCGGAGAAATTCTGCTGACTTTACCCCAGACAAATTTATCCAGTATCAGGTCGCCGACAACTACAATTCTCCGCCCCTGGATCAGGTCAAGAATCCGATTATATCTGCTTGAATCCATATTACTCACCCTGCTCGTCCGATTTTAAACAGAACTGATAACCAATATTACAATAATGTTATTTTCAATTCCTCTGAAATATCAGCAGTATTCTACCTGCAGGAAATTCCGCCCTGACCAAGAAGAGCATGCACAGCTTCCAGGACCTGACGGCTAGAGATGGATCGTATGCACTCCGGTTCCGGATAGTGCAGGCATCTGTAACCGGGACATGGCACACATTCCAAATCTGAACGAAGCAGCTTGTACTCAGCACCCCAGGGATGCCAGACTTTATGATTTGAAGAGCCAAAAATGACAACAATCTTCTTCTGCAAAGCAGCCGCAATATGTGTGGGCCCTGTATCATTTCCCAGGTAAACGGCACAGAGAGAGACCAGGGCTGTAAACTCTCCCAGGTCACCGGGAGGATAGATGATTAGTCCATGTTTTGACCTTGAGGCCAGTGTCTCCAGCAGTCCTTCCTGTCCAGGTCCGGCTGTGGCAACGCAGGCAATACCTGCTTTTCCCAAATCTTCAGCAACTGAGGCAAAATCTTCGATACTCCACTGTTTTGTTGCAAAAGCAGCGGCAGGGTGGATTAGAACAAAGCTGTCTTTTATTCCCTGTCCTTCTAGTTTACGCCTGGTCTCCTCCTTAATCCTTTTTTCAACACTGACGCATAAGGGCGGAATCTCTTCAAATTTAAAACCAGTATGAATTAAAGGAGAAAGCTGGTGTTCAACGGTGTGTATCTGTTCTTTTTTCCATAGAACCCGGGAATCAGGAACCTTGATATTGTAATACCTGGAGTTGCGACTCGCCTCAAACCCAACCCTGAAATCAGCGCCTGACAACAAGGTCATAAAGGCACTGGTGGTGCCTCCATGCATATCAAACACCATATCAGGATTAAAGGCGCGTATCTCCCCAATGCATTTCAAACGGGATCTGAGATCCCCTCTTTGTCCGGGAACAATAAACTTGTTAATCCAGGGGTTTCCCCTGAGGATCTGCTCAAACGGCTCTTCCACAACCACCGCAATTTGATTGAGTCCCCCCGAAGACGCAACGTGCAGGGCTGGTGTCATCAGCAATGTGTCACCCAGCGAACGCAGCCTGATAAATACTATCCGTTTAGCTTTCACGATAATCTCATTTCCTGCAGCCGGAGGTAATCTCCCCCAGAACCTTGTAAACTGCCCCATCCGGCTTCAGTATGCTTTGATAAATCCTGACCGCTTCAACTGCAGATATCCCTATATCCCAATTTTCCATTTCCTGCAACATGTTCTCAAGCACAGCATTACGCTGAGGAGATTTGATCCTGGCCAGGGTAATATGGGGATTGAATCTTCTCTTATCCGGTTCAAACCCGATCTCCTGCATTGAATCTTCTATGTCTCCCTGCAACCTGGATAAATAACCAGTCGCTTCAATGCCCGCCCATGCAATCCTGGGACGGGACAGGGAAGGAAATGCCCCCAGGCCCCTGATTTTCAGGGCGAATGGTGCAAAATCCGAAATCTTCACTTCCAGTTTTCTCTGGATCAGAAAAAGCTGATCCCGGCTAATTTCTCCCAGAAACTTAAGGGTCAGGTGAATAGAAGAAATCCTGGGAAAACCGGCGACAACCCCAGTCTTTTTTATTAGATCCTGTGCTGATTTCAGGCCCTCAAGAGCCTCATCGGATAAAGGAATAGCAATAAAAACCCTTACTTTCCCGTTAGTAACCATATCCTCAACCGGTCCAGGGCCTGATTGGCGGAGCGCTGCCGAACTATGTCCCTGCCGCCTAAAGCCTGGACTTTCCATGACAGGCAGGTCTCGGTAGCGGACAATCCTATAAATACTGTTCCAACCGGCTTTTCCTCAGTCCCTCCACCTGGGCCTGCTATCCCTGTCACCGACAATCCTATGTCTGCATCCAGATACTGTCTGGCGCCCAATGCCATCTGCTCAGCAACAGAAGCGCTTACAGCTCCATGCTCTTTTAAATCTCCCGGACTGACGCCAAGGACCTTTTCCTTTGTGGCATTACTGTAGGACACTACTCCCCCCAGAAAATACTCAGAGCTTCCGGGGACATCTGTAAGCATTTTGCAGATCAGTCCTCCGGTACAGGACTCGGCCAGCGCCAGGGTGAGTCCCTTTTCCTTCAAGAGTCGGCCCAGTGCTGCCGCCATTTCCTCTTCCCTGTCAGTCAGGACTGACAGGCCCAGCTCAGCTTTGATTCTCCCGGTCAGATCATCAAGGCATGTTTCAGCCTGGTCCAGGCTGTCCAAACGCCAGGTGAAATAAAGACTGATGACACCTGGGGAAGAAAGTATTGTAGTATCGACGTCAGGGTAACCCTTATAAATACCTTCAATCCTGGCATCAAGGGCTGATTCCGCTACAGAGGCAATCTTTAAAATCCGGGAAGGGCGCTCAGCAACCGATTTAAACTTTTTTATCAGGGGAAGAACCTGATCCTCCACCATTGGGTTCAATTCCCGGGGCGGCCCCGGAAGAACGAATACAAGTTTTTCATCCTCCTGGAGAAACAGTCCCGGGGCAGTGCCGTTCAAATTCGGGATAACCAGAGCTCCTTCGGGAACCATCGCCTGCCTGCGATTATTTTCTGACATGCTTCGGTTCCATTTCCGGTAAAGGATTTCCATATCCCGTATAACCTGGTCATCTTCCTTCATGACCCTGGAAAGAGCAGCCGCGACCCCTTCCCTGGTTATGTCATCATTTGTCGGGCCCAGACCGCCGGTTATGAAAACAATCTGGCTCCTGCTCATGGCCAGGGAGATGGCCTGGCTTATATCCTCAATCCTGTCGCCTACTACCTGTTTATACCTGACAGAAATGCCCAGTTCAGCCAGCCTGGAAGATATATACACAGAATTTGTATCAATACGGCCGAAGGACAGCAGCTCTGATCCGACGGCTATTATCTCAGAATGCATTGTAAATATAATGAAATGCGAGCAGGCTCAATCCCGCATAGATACCGGCCATAATATCGTCAGAGACTATTCCAAGGCCGCCAGGAAGTTTCTCGAGATTTCGCACCGGAACAGGCTTTGTTATATCAAATAACCTGAAAAGAGTAAATCCGGCTATAAGATAGTAGAGGTTCATGGGAGATATCGCGGCGCATACCAGCATGCCGTACACCTCATCAATGACCACGTAAGATGGATCTTTCTCAGAATTGACAACCGCAGCCTTCCCGGCTGTATACCATGACAGGGGGAAAAACATGATAAGCAGTACCAGATTGAGATGAAAGGCAAGAGGGTCCGGAAGTAAATATAGCAACCAGATACCGACTGCTGCCAGAATTGATCCCCAGGTTCCCGGAGCCAACGGCAGCAGGCCAACTCCCATGCCGGTAGCTACAAACATTGAAAATGGGGCTGAACGACTACTCGTAACCCTTGATATCGTCTCGGTATTCTCCATTTATCCTGAATTCCTCCTCAAGCCACTTCCCAAAATCAATCATCTTGCATCGTTCACTGCAAAAAGGCAGATATTGAGAACTTATTTCCACTTTCCTGTCGCATTTTGGACATCTGAAAACCATGTTCTCCTGGTCGGGTATGGCCTCCATTATTCTAACTCTCCTGCCAGATCATATTCAAAAGCTTCACTTATTCTAACGGTTCTGATATCCCCGGGCTGCACGCCTTCATCAATTCCATCCGTAATGTAGACAACGCCATCTATGTCAGGCGCCTGAGCCGGAAGTCTTCCTTCCCACAGCATATCTGTCTCCTCCGACACTCCATCAATAAGCAGGGGATATGACTTGCCTATTTTACTCCTGTTTTTTTCCAGGGAAATGGCGGCCTGCCTGCTCATTACCTTATCAAGCCTATCCTGCTTCAGGGATTCGGGAACCTTATTACCTTGTTTATGGGCAGCAGAACCCGTCTCATCTGAATAGCTGAAAACTCCAAGGTGGTCAAATTGTGTTTCGCTGACAAAATCCAGCAATTCCCTGAAGTCGTTTTCTGTTTCACCAGGATATCCAACAATAAAAGTTGTCCTGACAGCCACATCTGGGACAGTTTCCCTTATTTTCCTGATCAGATCCCTGGATGATTTTGGGCTGCCTCCCCTGTTCATTTGCTTGAGAATAGACGATGAAACATGTTGCAAAGGCACGTCAACATAGTTACAGATTTTTGACTGCTCTGCCATGGTCTCCAACAAAGAGGTGGAGATGCTTTTGGGATACGTATACAAAAACCTGATCCATTCAATTCCATCAACTCCGCAAAGGTCCCTGAGCAATGAACTCAGGCCCTCCCTGATGTCGAGATCATGGCCATACATGGTTGAATCCTGGGCAATCAGGTTCAGTTCCTTTACTCCCTGTCCAGCCAGAATTTCAGCTTCCCTGATAACAGAATCAGGTTTTCTGCTTCTGAATCTGCCCCTGATTGACGGGATAACACAGAATGAACAGGTATGGTTACAACCCTCAGCGATCTTGATATAAGCTGAATATCCAGGGGTAGTCAGAACTCTCCGGTTTTCATGGCTGTAGAGATAAGTGCTGATCGCACCTGTTCCCTCTTTTATTTCAGCCATATTTCCGGTACATACCTGAACGATGTCTGAAAGCTGATCCAGTCCGATTACCGCATCAATTTCAGGTAACTGTTCCTTCATCTGATCCCGGTAGCGCTCGACCAGGCATCCAGCTACAACCAGCTGGCTGCAGCTTCCTTTTTCCTTATACCCGGCCATCTCGAGGATGGTATTAACGGACTCTTCCTTTGCCTTATCAATAAAGCCACATGTATTTATGACGATCACATCCGCTTCGGCGGGATCATTGGTAATCTCAACATCGGCCTCGGCCAGATAACCCAGCATGACCTCTGTGTCTACAAGATTCTTGGCGCAGCCCAGACTGACAAATCCAATTTTTTTCATGGTTGGCTAATTATACATTCCAAACAGTTTTGAGGTATGAAACTCCAAATGAACCCGGATCAGGAGAACTGGATCTGAAGGCAGTCCTGCGAACTCAAAACCAGATGTTGTCATTTCTGAAAATCATTCGCTGAACTGGGCAGGCCGAAACAGCACAGTTTCTTATAATTACCGCGAGTGGTCATCCTGGGAGAAATCACCCCATATCCAGGCCAGAAGGAGCAAACCCTGATTCGCAATTCAGGCGTCAGTCATTCTTTTCGGTATTATCACTCTCGTAAAAAAGAGATCGATGGGCTTCGGCAAAACCAAGCAGTTTTTTCGTAATTTCTGGATAATCCTCCATGACATTATATTTTTCATCTGAATCATTATCCAGATCAAAAAGAGACAGGCCTATTTCCTGCTGAATATATTTACCGCCAGCTCCATCATTACCTACTTCGCTGACCACCCTGTACTGGTGGGGAATATGAAGTTTCCACCTTCCATCACCGCTGATAACACCTTCAAAGCGATCTCCCGTGGAAACCGGATAATAATCATGAGGATTTTTTGCTCCATCCTTCCCGGCAATAATGTCCCAGACATTTTCCCCGTCAATCTGGTTGGATGGAAGGCCAGCCCCGGTCAAGGCAGCCAGGGTAGGCATAAAATCCACGGTTGAAAAAATGGAATTTGAGGATGTGCCGGGCTGAATCTCCGGCGGATAACTGATAATGCAAGGAGAGCGGATACCCCCTTCGAAGCTGGTCCCTTTGGCGTCCCGGAATGGCGCTTTTTCCCTGGGCCCACCGAAAGGCGTTTTACCGGAATGGTTACCGTAGGATTTCCATGGTCCGTTGTCAGATGTAAATATTACTATTGTGTTGTCTTTCAATCCATTTCGATCCAGGGCCCCGGTTATTTCACCTATGGACCAGTCGATTTCCATCATCACGTCGCCATAAAGCCCGGTCCCTGATTTTCCCTGAAACTTGCTGCTGCAGAAAAGAGGCACATGTGGCATGGCATGGGGAACATAAAGAAAAAACGGTTCATCCTTATGCCGGTTGATAAAATCAACTGCATGTTCGGTGTACCAGGTGGTCAGCATCTCCTGCTGTTCTCCCTGCAGATCTTCAATGGTGATCGCACCGTTTTCCCAAAACTGCAGTGGCCACTGGCCCCAGTACTCAGGATTAACCGGATGATGTTTCCACATGTCATTGGAATACATTATGCCGCAGGTTTCATCGAATCCCCTGTCATGAGATCGCCGGCCTTCCTGGTCTCCCAGGTGCCATTTGCCAAATGCCGCGGTTGCGTATCCATGGCGTTTAAAAACTTCACCCATGGTCGCGAAATCAACAGACAGGCCCTCATTCCTGGGCGCGTGGGCTCCAAACATTTTGGTCCTCCCTGGAAAACAGCCGGTCATTAACACAGAACGGGATGCGGAACAGATGGCCTGGGGTACATAAAAATTATTAAAGCGGCATCCCTGGTCTGCAAGGTGCTGTACATTTGGGGTCGGGTAGCCGGGATTTCCAAAGGGGCTGAAATCAGCCCAGCCTGCGTCGTCCAGGAAAATAATTACAACGTTAGGGGGAGATTTTTCTGCCTCAGCCTGTTTGCAGGAAACCGACGGGATAATGAAAAGCAAGGGCAGGATTGTAAATAATCTGATCAGCCTGTTCATCAGTCTTAACTCCCGGGCACTGGCGGTTCATCTGAACCTGACAAGACTTATGGACCGGTTATGCCCTGACTACGGGATTGCGTAATGTGCCAAGTTTCTCGATGGTGACCTCCACCACGTCCCCAGGTTCCAGGAACTCAGGTGGATCACGAAACACACCGACACCGCTGGGGGTTCCTGTAAAAATGATATCGCCAGGAAACAGCGTAGAGGTTTGTGTAATAAATTCAACCAGCTCCCAGCAGTTGAATATAAGCTGGGAAGTGGATGAAGATTGTTTAATCTCCCCGTTTCGCCGCAGTTCAATCTGCAGATTATGGGGATCGCCGACTTCATCAAGGGTAGCTATGTATGGGCCGCAAGGAGCGAAGGTATCACATGACTTGCCCCTGACCCATTGCTTGTCGGCGAACTGCAGATCTCTGGCGCTAACGTCGTTTCCCGCCATAAAGGCTACTGACCTGCGAGCCTGGGCCTGGTCCATATTTTTCCCGCCTGCAGTCACTACCAGGCACAGTTCCGCTTCAGGATCCACCTTTTCGGATATCCGGGGAATCTTGATAGGTTCCTCAGGACCAATCACGGCTGAGGGAAATTTGGCAAACATTCTGGGATTCTCGGGAAGAGAGGCTTTTTGTTCCTCGGCGTGATCCCGGTAGTTGAGGCCGATAGCCATTATCTTGCCAGGATTTTTAATCGGTGCCAGCAGCCTGATATCACGGCTTTTAAACAGACTGTTCGCCAGCAATTCCCTGTCCCTGTGATAAATGTCAACGATCCTGTGCGAAGCGCTTATCGACGCATCTCCCAGTTCAAACCACTGCTTCAAGCTGCTGGCTACATTCAATCCCCTAAGTGAAACATCTCCTTTTTCAGTTAAACCTAAAACAGCGGTTTTGAGATCAACAAAAATGCCTTCCTCAGGTATGACTCCAAAACGTTTTACTCCGGAGGCCGAAAAACTGCAGAATTTCACAGCTTTCCCCTCTCGCTATCGAGCATGGCAAGGAGATCTCTGGCAGCAGGTATTCTCCGCAGGGCATCCTGTACCTGGTTATCAATCTCCAGGAATGCTTCGTAACTTATTTCATCACCAGCCACAATCATCAGGATTTCCTGGAGCAGGAAATTCCTTATGACTGCGTCTTCCTCTGCCAGCTCCGTCGGTGACACCTTAATGTTTTCAGATTTTTCGGCAAAATCAATAAAACTTTTCAAGGTATTATCTGTTACTGAAATTCTGTCGATGGATGCATTCTTCAACTGCGGCGTAAATTCATCATATTCCTTGGCATCGGGCAATTTTGCAAGATCCGTTTTTATTTCACCTGAATAAAGTTTTGAGGCAAAAATCCTGAACAGGTTCTTCCTCTGCAACCGCCTCGTTGCCTCAGGCATCCTGTCCAGCTCCACAAACTCATCCGGGGTAATGCCGCCTTCGCCATATACCACCCGTCCCGAATCAGTAAAGAACTCTTCCCCACCGGCAGTCGATCCGTCCGACTCTCCCCGGTTATTATAATAATCCCAGAAGCTGTTTGAATAATCTCTCTGGATCAGGCGCCCGCTTGGTGTGTAGTACTTGCCGGTTGTAAGGGCAAGGCCCCTTTTCCCCTCCAGAGGAAATACAGTTTGAACCAGGGCTTTTCCGAAACTGGTTTTCCCCATAATCAGGGCCCGGTCATGATCCTGTAAAGCACCGGCAACAATCTCACTTGCACTGGCGCTGTTCTGATTGATGAGAACAATCATAGGGTACCTGTATTTCTGATCCTGGTTGGCCCGATAATTCCTGTCACCTTTACCGGTCCTGGAGCGGGTTTTAACTATGACCTGCTCCTTATTCAGGAAAAAGTCTGAAACCCTGAGGGCCTGGTCAAGTGATCCTCCCGGATTATCTCTCAGGTCAAGGATAAGCCCCGAAAGAGTCGACTCATCCAGCATTTTAAGTGCCTTTTCCAGTTCATCTCCGGTGGTTTCAGCAAACTTGGCTATCCTAATATAACCAATATCAGGATTTATTCTGAAAGCATATTTAATCGTGTATATCGGAATTTCATCGCGTTCAACAGCAAAATAAAGGGGCTCATTTTCCCCAGGACGCTCAACTGTTATGTTAACGATGGTTCCCTTTGGTCCCTTCAGATGGGGAATAACCGCCTCGTCAATATCCCAGTCTTCAATCGGCTCTCCCTCAATCTGGGATATGATGTCTCCGGCCCTCAATCCAGCTTTATAAGCGGGAGTCCCATGGGCGGGAGGTTCAACAACCAGAACCCTACCGCTTCCAGGGGCTTCGGCCCTGATGCTTATACCTAACCCGTAATACTTCCCTTTTTGTTGCTCCTGCAGCTTATCGTAGTCACTGTGAGAGAAAAAAGAACTGTGAGGGTCCAAAGTCCGGAGCATTCCCCTTATCCCGCTTTCAATCAGGTCCTCCGAGGAAATTTTCTCAACATATTCAGATTCAACTACTGCCAGGGTTTCGGAGAAGTCTCTCAGTAAAGAATTCCGGATATCCGGTGGATCAGTATTTGCATTAACCTGAATACCAACCAGCCCTCCAAAAAGAGAGGCTGCGATAACCACGGCCAATAACAACAATCCCAATCTGTTTTTCATTTAAGTAACCTCATGATATATTCATGGCATCTGATACATTACCATTGAAATGTATTTTTAGTATACAATAAGGACTGGTTGTTTTGCGGTATATAGTCCATGCAAAATCGCCAATCAGGCACAAAAATATTAAGAATGGAAATAATCTTAGGGTCTCATGCGTGTCCAGATGATGTTTCAAAATCTGGACAGTCTGATTAATCAGGAGATTAATATTATTTCCTTAAAAACAAAAAGTAACGGAGCCAAACATGGGATGGAATCTAGGTTTTCCCGAAATAATGATTATTTTTGTAATTGCGCTTCTGGTTTTTGGTCCCCGGAAGCTCCCTGAACTCGGCAAATCCCTGGGGAAAAGCCTCGCTGAATTCAAGAAAGCAACAAATGATCTTAAAAAAACATGGGAAGAAGAGGTGAGGGCTGAGGAAGAAGACCTGAAAAAAATCCAGAAAGACCTCAATTCCTAATAAATGACCTGTCTTCAATATAGCTTTTCAATCACCCAAAGATACTGAATAGAATAAATGGACGATCCAAATAAACCTTCAAATGACCCTGTATCACCAGGTAACGAAGAAATATCTAACTCTGATTCAACAAAAGCAGCTCCTGATAAAAAACCGGGAAATGCCGGCAAAAAGAAAAAAGAGTCTTCCAAGGCAGGTTCTGGTTCCAGCGAACCTGAAAAGGCTGAGACTCCACCAGTTGATAACATCGAAGCCAGAAAGACCGAAGAGACCCCCGCGACTCCTGCCGATGAACAAAACCTTCAGGATACTGAAACAGCAGGCACTGGAGAATCAGAGGAAGTTTCTGAAGTAATACCCGGACCTTATCAGGATCCCTATGATCCGGACAATATATACGGTGATTACAACGAGTTTTACAACGATGGAGAATATGCCCCTGAAGCCGAACGAATGCCGGAACGTCCCGACGATCCGCACTATCAGGATGAATCATCAACCCGTGACAGGGCCGGAGAAGAGGCAGCCATAGTGGCGGCAGCGTCAAAAACCACTGAGGATGCGACTGACAAAAAAAACCGCAAGGATGCGCCAGTGGATGATGAAGAAGATGATGAAGAAGAAAAGGAACTTGGCGGGCGCATGTCTTTCCTTGATCACCTGGATGAGTTGAGGAAGAGGATTTTTCATGCATTGATCTCAGTTATCGCGACTTTTGTTGGCGCTTGGATTTTTCGCGAACAGATTTTCGGATTTCTTTCAGTGCCCATTTTAAAGGTTGTCGAACAGCTGGTTGTCCTCAAACCAACCGAACCATTTACCGTCTACCTGAAGGTTTCCTTTGCGGCGGCGATATTTTTTGCCATCCCCTATATCATGTTCCAGGTGTGGCTCTTCATTGCTCCCGGACTATACCGCAGGGAAAAGATTTACTCTCTCCCTTTCCTTTTTGCGTCCTCGATACTGTTTATCCTGGGAGGATTGTTCGCCTACTACATAATTCTTCCTCCAGCCCTTAATTTTTTACTCAACGATTTCGGGTCAGAATTCAAAGCTGTAATTTCAGCTGTTGAGTTTTATGACTTTGAATTGATCATAATCGTTGGGATGGGGGCCATATTCCAGCTTCCGGTAGTTGTAGCTTTTCTCTCCATGTTCGGACTGGTCTCACCTGGTTTCATGTGGCGTAACTTCAGATATGCCTTTCTCCTGATCACGATCATTGCCGCGGTAGTGTCTCCAACTACAGATCCCATGAATCTTTTCCTGTGGAGCGGGCCCATGGTGATCCTCTACACCTTCAGTATTGGAATATCATGGATTTTCAAACGCCGCAGGGACACAAAGAAAAAAAATGAAGAAGAGCGGTGGTCCAGTTAAAACCTGGCACGATCTATTCTCTGCAGTATCCTTTTGAAGGCAGTGATTGCGGGCCTTAGGGCCCGCAGCATGACTCAGAATCGCGGCACCAACTTCCGGCTTACGAAAGTCTCATTCCGCTGAATTTCTATAGATAAGAGCCGATGTCTGGACAGCGATTCCTTCCCCTCGCCCGATTACGCCTCTGCCCTCCATTGTTGTGGCTTTAATTCCCAGGTCTTCGGGGGTCATCTGCAGGAGGAAAGAGAGCCTCTTTTTGATGGCGGGAACCCAGGGTTTAATTTTCGGGACTTCTGCCAGGATCACCGAGTCAATATTCCCAACCAGAAATCCTTTGCCCCTCAAAAGCCGATACGCCTTTTCCAGAAGAATCAGGCTGCTGATGTCCTTGTATCGATTATCAGTGTCAGGGAAATAACTGCCGATATCGCTCAGTCCGGCCGCACCCAGGAGGGAGTCAATTAAGGAATGGCACAATACGTCAGCGTCAGAATGGCCAGCCAATCCTTGTTCAAATGGAATCTCAACTCCTCCCAGCACCAGTTTACGTCCTGGCGCAAAGGGGTGAAAATCAAAGCCTGTTCCGATCCTTATTTCAGGTTTCATCCATATCTCTCCGGTCAAGATCCTCTTTCCAGGTGATCTTGATGTTTGACTTCTCTCCCTCGACCACAAATACAGGCAGGTCCAATCTCTCCAGAATACTGGATTCATCAGTACCCATGAATCCATCCGCTGCGGCCTTTTCTGATGCATCCAGCAACTGCCGGAACTCAGATCCCTGGGGGGTTTGTGCCTGTCGCAATACACTCCTGTCCAGAGTTTCCACCACCATGTTCCCTTTTACGACCTTAACCGTGTCGGTAACAGGCTCCATGGGAATGGCTGCCCCATGCTCAAACATCCCGCTAATCACCCTGGCGATAAGAGCGCGGCTTACGAATGGGCGCACAGCATCGTGGACAAGAACATGGCTGCATTGTCCGCGTAGGCTCTGCAGTCCCTTTAAAACTGATTCCTGCCGGGTTGACCCTCCCGCTATTACCTGTATGCAGGCATGTTGGGCTGATTCCTCCCTGAACCTGATAAGCTGATCACAGACCTGTTTCACCCAGTTATCAGGTACAACAACCGTGATCCTGTTGGTGAAGGGAACAAACTTACGCAGAGAGGACAGGTACACAGGTTTCTCGTCTAATAACAAAAACTGTTTGGGGACGTTACCTCCAAACCTGCAACCTTTTCCAGCGGCTACCAGAACCAGTCCCGGAGTGTTATAAGTGCCTGTTTCAATCATCTGATCTTTGCCCCAAGGGATCTCGCTCATGGCATTTATAATCCCACTGCTTCCAGAAAGTCCAGGACTGATTCTACAGTTTTCAGCTCTTTTCTTTTATTATTATCCAGTGAATCCAGATTGGTGGGAGGCATAACAACCTTTTCAAACCCCATGCCAAAGGCTTCGCGTACCCGTGCCGAAACCGAGGAGACCGCCCTGATTTCACCAGCCAGGCCTACCTCACCGAATACAACTGTTTTATCGTCAATCGGGATATCCCTGTAACTTGAGACTACCGCCCCGATGACTGCCAGGTCCAGGGCAGGTTCTGACAGAGACAGCCCTCCTGCAACGTTCATGTATACGTCGCAGGAATTGAGGATAATCCCGGCTCTTTTCTCGAGCATGGCCATTAACAGGGTAACCCTGCCGGGATCTACTCCGGCTGTCATCCTCCTGGCGGTGCTGAAAGAACTGCGGGTAACCAGGGCCTGTAATTCCACCAGCATCGGCCTGGTTCCCTGCATAGCTGCCATTACCACTGAACCGGATACATTTTTCTTCCTCTCAGCCAGAAACATCCCTGAAGGATTTTCGACAGATTGCAGTCCCCGGGATGTCATTTCGAATATTCCCAGTTCATTGGCCGGGCCGAATCTATTTTTAACAGTCCTGATCAATTTCTGGTTATGGCTCATGTCGCCTTCAAAATAGAGAACCACATCAACTATATGCTCCAGGATTTTGGGGCCGGCGATGGCACCATCCTTGGTGATGTGCCCTATCAATATGGTGGAAAGGTTTCTCCGCTTAGCCATATCCAAAAAACGCATGGTGCATTCGCGAACCTGCCCGACACTGCCCGGAGCTGAAGCCATCTCAGGGCTGAACATCGTTTGAATCGAATCCACTACCAGCATGTCAGGCTGTTCCTTTTCCACAAGCCAGGTTACCTCTTCCATGCTTGTCTGAGTAGATACCAGCAAATTCCTGCTCTCCGCACCCACCCGGTCACCCCTGAGTTTTATCTGTTCCGCGGATTCCTCCCCGGAGATATAGAGGACCTTATCACCCTTGCCAGCTATCAATTCGGATATCTGCAGGAGAAGTGTGGATTTCCCTACCCCGGGCTCCCCTCCCAACAGCACCAGGGAACCTGGTACCATTCCCCCGCCAAGGACTCGATCAAATTCTGAATTTCCGGTGAGGACCCGGGTAATATCCAGGCTGTCTGCGCAGGCCAGGGCGACAGCATTTATTTCCTTTTCCGCGACGTTTTCCGGCGAGCTTCCCCGTTCCTCCACCAGGCTATCCCACTCTCCGCAACCAGGACACCTTCCCATCCAGCGGAGGCTGGCAGTTCCGCAAGATTGGCAGACAAACATATTCCCTTTAACTCGTTTTGACATGTTGTACCCTGACCCAACTCCAATTAATTCTAAAAATCTACATACCTACGTTCCACCCGGCTTCCTATGGAAGTTAAAATCTCATAGGGAATTGTTCCGATCCGGTCGGCAATCCCCCGGGCCGAAAGGATCGATTCCTGATCCGCGGCAAGAAGAGTTACTTTGTCTCCTTTTTCCACCAGTGGGTGATCGGTAAGATCTATGGCTATGAGATCCATGGACACAATCCCGATAACGGGAACAGATTCTCCGTTTTCCAGAACAACGGTTCCCTTACCGGAAAGCAGGCGATTGTATCCATCAGCATATCCGACGGGTAAAATCCCCACCCTGCTATTTCTGGCAGCTGTAAAAGTCCGGTTATAACCCACAGTCGAGCCCTTGGATATTCTCCTTACAGACAAAATTCCAGCTCTCCAGCGCAGAGCCGGCTTAAGGTCATTCAGTTCCGGACAAGGTGCTATTCCATAAAGGGCCAGGCCCGGTCTGACAGCATCCATGTGGGCATCAGGAAACCTGAGGCCCGCGCTGTTGGAAATATGTCTTAAGCCGGAATAATCTTTCACAGCTACCTTAAACCTCCGAATCTGTTCCCTGGTAAAATCTTCAGATTCATCGGCAGAAGCGAAATGCGAATAAACTCCGGTCACGTTATTGCCAGAGAGTATCTCTTTCCCGGAGAAAGTTTCCCAGTTGAATCCAAGACGGCCCATCCCGGTATCAATCTCCACGTGTACATTTATGTCGGATGGAACCGGGAAATCATCAAACCAAGAGGCGGTTATATTCCATTTTCTGTAGGAATCGCTACGTCCTTCTTCCAGGCCGCCAAATACCAAAATTTCGGTTGAAGCGGGCAGGATATCCCTCAGTTCAAGTGCTTCATCAAGACAGGCAACAGCAAATCTCTGGATTCCCTCCTGGGAGAGCGCGCGGGCGACGGGGATAGCGCCATGCCCATAGGCATTGGCTTTTACAACAGCAATAACTGGAACCTCCCCAGGCATAAGCTTCCGGATAACACTCAGGTTATGGATAATCCTGTTCAAAGATATTTCCAGGACGCTCCTTACCATGGCGCCTGTTCCGTGTAGTTGTCAAACCTGGTGTACTTATCAAAGAAAACCAGCTTTACTGTGCCAGTGGGGCCATTTCTCTGTTTCCCGATAATCAGTTCAGCAAGTCCATCCAGGTCAGTTTCAGATTCAGGCTCACTGGGAGATTCTCCGCTTTTCTTTTCCATTCTTTTATAAATATCATGACGGTAGACAAACAAAACCACGTCAGCATCCTGTTCAATTGATCCTGATTCCCTCAGGTCAGACAATTGAGGCCTGTGGTCATCCTTGCGTTGATCAGGAGCCCGGCTCAGCTGTGAAAGGGCAATAACCGGTATTTCCAGTTCCTTGGCCATAATCTTGAGTGAACGGCTTATGGCGGAAATCTCATTTTGCCTGTTTTCATAACGACCGCCACGGTTTCCGAATGACGATCCGGACATAAGCTGGAGGTAATCCAGTATCACCATATCAAGGCCATGCTCAGCCTTCAGTCTCCGGCACTTGGATCGCATCTCAACAACTGAAACCCCAGGGGTATCATCAATAAAAAGCGGCAAATCATGCAGCTTAGCCGAGGCATTGGTTACCCGGTTCCAGTCCTCCTGGCTCAGGTTCCCCTGCCTGATTCTGTGGGAATCAACTTCCGCTTCTGAACTCAGCAGCCTCGCAACCAGCTGAGTCGATGACATTTCCAGGGAAAATATCCCGATTTTTTTCCCTTTATGGGCGGCGTTACATGCCATATTCATCGCCAGGCTGGTCTTTCCCATCGCCGGGCGGCCAGCGATAATTATCAGATCAGAAGCCTGAAATCCGGTTGTTTTGTCATCCAGGTCAGCGAACCCCGAAGGAACACCGGTTATGGAGGCCTGGTTCTGATAGCGCTCTTCCAACTGGTCAATCACCTCGGGAGTAATGGAGGACATTTTCCGGAAATCCCGCTGCACCTGGTCCTGGCTGATTTCAAATATCGCGCGTTCAGCTTTTTCCACGAGTTCAGCAGCGTCATGTTCATTGGAATAACTGCTGATAAGGATTTCATTCGTCGAGTGAATAAGCCTCCGCAGCAGGGATTTCTCACGGATGATATGAGCGTACTGTTCAACATTGGAAATGGATGGTATCCCGTCCAGCATTGAAGCGATATAGGTCGCGCCTCCGACAGCGTCCAGATCACTGTTTTTCTCCAGTTCATCTGTGAGTGTGATTAGATCAATAGGACTGGACGAAGAGGAAAGAGCCTCCATTGAAGAAAATATCTTCTGGTGGTGGTCGAGATAAAAATCATGGGGTTTCAGGATTTCAGCTATCTGATCAAAAAGGGAAGTATTGACAAGAACAGCACCTAAAACGGCCCTTTCGGCCTCCAGGCTTTGTGGCATATTTTTTGCCAGGGTGACATCATCGAGCATGGCACTTATCTTATCTTAGATTTGGCAGTTCGTGTACTATAAATTGACTTAAAATTTGCCTCTCGAAAATCAGATCAAAACCACACTTATCATCATCTGACTACCATACGGCATCATTATGCATCTATATCAACAGGATTTAGGCTAATGGTATCCGGACCCTGGGGATTGCGGACATGACTTCTTTCGGGTAAGCGTAAAAAAAGGGTGCTGAAGTCAGCACCCTTTTGGGGACATCCTGATCCTGTGTCAGTGGAAAGGGTAAACCGGTTATTCCTCTCCAACTGCCTTAGCTTCAAGTTCCTTGATTATCCGGTCGCTTTCTTCTCCGCGAGGGATAACCTTTGCTACTGGAACATCGGATTCAGGTAAAACAGATACCATAAATTTGGCTTCAACATCACTATGGGGCCTTACTTCTATCTCATAATTCCCGATGCTTTTGATGGGAGTCCTGAGAATTAATTTCCGCCTGTCGAGGTTTATGCCGTTGGCAGCCAGAATTCCGGTAATATCCTTGGCTGTAACCGAACCGAAAAGAACTCCTGCATCCCCTGATTTGCGGCTTATTAATATGTGGCGAAGGGCCAGTTCCTGAGCCAGGATTTCAGCTTCCTCCACATATTTGGCTTCTTGTTTTGATATTAATATTTTCTGTTGTTCGATTTCCCGGACATTACCGGGGGTTGACCTTATGGCCAGATTCTTTGGAATCAGGAAATTGCGGCCATATCCGTCGGCGACTTTAACTATGTCACCGCGTCGGCCCAAACCATAAACATCTTCCTTGAGAATGATTTCCATTGAATATTCTCCTTACTTATGAATTAAGGTCGGCTTCGCCCTTAACGCTGTACATAGGGCAAAAGGGCCAGGTGACGGGCCCGTTTAATCGCCGTGGTTAGTTTTCTCTGACAAATAGCACAGGTTCCTGTAATCCGCCGAGGCATAATTTTTCCGCTTTCAGAAATGAAGCGGCTGAGATACCTGACATCCTTATAATCAAAATAATACTTACCTGCGCATAACTTGCAAAATTTCTTGCCTCTAGCCATTATTCTTGCTCCTCCTCCGGCGTCTCTACCGGTTCTTCATCAGCTTCATCAACTGATTCAGCTTCAGCAGGATCATCTACCGCTGGAGCAGGCTCTGGTTCTTTCTCCTGGGCTTTCAACTTCTTGACTGGCTTCTTCTCAGCTTTTGCCTTTTCAGTTGCACCGTAATCTGCATCTTCGTCTTCAGCTTCGACTTCCAGGTCTTCAATGTCGCCTAATTCCGGCAATTCTCCCTGGAACTTGATTGCCCTTTTCTGTTCTTCATCAATGCGTACGGTCAGGAATCTAATAACTGCATCAATTACTTTAAATCTTCTTTCCAGTTCAGTCACAGCATCGGCTGCTTCTTCTTCGATGGTGAGAATAGTGTAATAGCCTTCCCAGAATTTCTTTACCCTGAAGGCCAACTTGCGTTTTTCCCAGATATCAACACTGATGATTTCGGCCCCCAGTTCCCTGGCAACATTGGAGTAAGTTTCAGCATACTGCTCTACTTCCTCCTGGGTCAGGTTGGGAGCGAGAACGTATACAACTTCGTATCGTCTCATGGTCATATTTTCTCCAAACTTTACTGATTAATAAAACCTCAAGGGATTGGAATCAATCCAATCCCCTGAAGAACAAACAACGTTATTGTTACATTTTAAACAATTACATTAAAAGAGGCGCAATTACCAGAGAAACAATGGACATCAGCTTAATAAGGATGTTCATTGAAGGTCCGCTGGTATCCTTGAACGGATCTCCGACAGTGTCGCCTACAACAGCGGCTTTATGAGCATCGGATCCTTTGCCTCCCAGGTTACCTTCCTCAATATATTTCTTGGCGTTATCCCAGGCTCCGCCGGCATTCGCCATGAACAGTGCCATTAAAACTCCGGAAAGAGTCGCACCAGCCAGCATGCCTCCCAGTGCTTCCGCCCCCAGAGCGAACCCTATAATGACGGGAACAAGGACAGCTATAATTCCGGGAAGAACCATCTCTTTAAGGGCGGCATCAGTTGATATCTTAATGCATCTGGCGGTATCAGGTTTAGACTTGCCTTCCATCAGACCGGGAATTTCACGGAACTGGCGGCGAACCTCTTCCACCATTTTAAAAGCTGCTCTCCCTACGGAAGACATTGTCAGGTCGCCGATGAGAAAGGGAAGTATGCCTCCGACGAACAACCCGACAACAGTCATCGGATTAATCAGGTTAATTGCTTCCAGTCCAACTGTGCTGGCATAAGCGGAAAAGAGGGCAAGTGCTGTCAATGCCGCCGAACCAATGGCAAAACCTTTGCCCATTGCGGCGGTGGTGTTGCCCAGGGAATCCAGGCTGTCTGTAATCTTCCTGGTCTTCGGCCCTAATCCACTCATCTCTGAAATCCCGCCTGCGTTATCGGCAATCGGACCATACGCGTCAACTGACATGGTTACACCGACAGTACCAAGCATGCCTACCGCGGCTATACCGATTCCGTACAATCCGGCCCAATGATAAGCTACCATAATAGTGGCGCTGATCATCAGGACGGGAGCAGCAGTTGACTGCATCCCGGTAGCCAGTCCGGCAATGATATTGGTTGCGGCTCCGGTTTTACAGGATTCCGCGATCTTTCTGATCGGGCTTCCCCCTGTATACCATTCAGTTATAAGACCTATGATAATGCCCGCGAGGGTACCGATGGCAATCGCACCGAAAATACCAAGCTCAACACCCAGCAACTGGACGATACCCAGGGCACCGGCCAGCATTATAATGGCAGAAAGGATGGTAGATGACCTCAGGGCAGCAGCTGGATTCATATTCTTCAGAATTTTTATGGAGGCTACCCCTATCAGCGATGCTATCAGCCCGATTCCAATCAGTAGAAGAGGAAGGGCCATGTATACAAGTTTGTTTTCATCAGTGATACTTATTACTCCGCTAACTCCAGCGGCGGCAATCGCGATAGTAGCAATGACTGATCCAACATAACTCTCAAAAATATCAGCGCCCATTCCAGCGGTATCACCGACACAATCTCCGACATTATCAGCAATAGTGGCAGGATTTCTGGGATCGTCCTCAGGAATTCCCGCTTCCACTTTGCCAACCAGGTCTGCCCCTACATCAGCTGACTTGGTAAAAATACCACCGCCAACCCTGGCAAAAAGAGCTATCGAACTGGCACCCATGGCAAATCCATTAATGTCTGATGCGGCAATGAATCCTTTAGTATAAAGAATAAATGCGCTGCTAACGCCGATCAGTCCCAGACTGGCCACGGAAAGTCCCATAACCGCACCACCTGAAAAAGCAACACTCAGGGCTTTAGCAATCCCGGAATCATTGGCGGCCTGGGTTGTGCGGACATTGGCCTTTGTTGCGGCATTCATCCCGAAAAAACCGGCCAGCATGGAGCATACAGCTCCGATAAGAAAGGCCAGGCCCGTTTTGGGAGTAATTGCAAAGGTTAAAATCAGGAATACCAGGATAACGAAACCCACCAGTATCGTGTACTCACGACGAAGGAATGTCATTGCACCATGGTGAATGGCATCTGAAATTTCAACCATCAGTTGGTTGGTAACTTTGATTTTAGTTATGCTGGCGAAGATCAAGATGGCTGTAATCAAACCAACCACACCCAGTAATGGCAACCAAATTATAAAATCCATTGATTCTGACCCCTTTCCGGGAAAAATTTGGAACTCCCGGCAGATTTCCGGTCCTGCTTGCGCATGAAGGCCGAATTAATTTTTTATCCTACTGTCAAAACAACTAGTTCAATATATAAAAACCGATACCTAAAAACTGCCTCTGCTGTTGACAGGAAAACTACTCCGAATGATTCCGGTTAGTCCTGTTCATCGCCATTTCAATACCTTCAGTTAAATAACTTTCCACCGCGGATTCCGCGGAGGATAACATTTCCTTAAGGATATTCCGTTCCTTCCAGCGGAACCGGCTTAACACAAAAGATGCCAAATCCGCCTTAGGAACATCGGATCCAACGCCAATCCTGAGTCGCGGTACATCCTCTGTTTCCATAAGGCCCAGTATTGAACGCATGCCATTATGGCCGCCGGCACTTCCCCGGGACTTCATCCTCAACCGCCCGATCGGAAGAGCAATTTCATCATAAACAATCAGCAGCCTGTTTAAGGCAATCGAGTAACTATCGATAACCTCTTTTACAGCCTCCCCACTTCTGTTCATGTAAGTCTGGGGTTTGACCAGGACTACCTCATGTCCTGCAACATCAAGTTCACAGACCAGGGATCGGCATTTAAAAACCTCAATCTTACGTTCCTGCCGGGCTGCCATTTGGTCCACAAGCATAAAACCGACATTGTGGCGAGTTTTCTGATATCGCCGGCCTGGATTTCCAAGTCCAACTATTCCAAACAAGCCCGATTCCCCCGATTCCCGTATTGCCAGGATTCAAACTATTATCCAACCTAGTTCCGGCAGAATTTCTAGTCTTCAGCTTCGTCAGTTTTGCCTTTTTTGAGTACTTCAGGTTCTGCAGCTCCCTCTCCGTCAAGCCCAAGCGCCTCTTCTTCACCTTCTCCGGTTTCTTCACTGACTGCCGGCGGAGCCAGGGTAAGAATTAACTGTTCCGGATCATTGATTATCCGGATACCATCTGCAACAACCAGATCCTTGACGCGAACCTGTTCGTTAAGGCCAAGTGAGGTAACATCAACTACGATGCTTTCCGGTACATCAGACGCCTTGCATTCAACTTCAACCTCGCGAAGGACATGCTCAAGAACACCGCCAAAGTCTTTGACACCGGCGGCTTCACCGAGAATATGAATGTGAACCTGGAATGTCATAACATCAGAGAGGTTTACCGCCTGTAAGTCAATATGAATAAGGTTTCCCTTGACAGGATCCAGCACGTAGTCCTTGATTAAAACATCCATTCCGGTCTTACCAACTTTCACTTTAAAAATGGTGTTTTGACCGGAATCAGAAGTCAGAATGCTGATTACCTCTTTAGGATCTACTGAAATACTTTTATTTTCAATTTCATTCCCATACAGAACGCCGGGAATCAGCCCCTCGTTGCGAAGGCGCCGATTTGAATTCTTCCCTGTTTCGGCCCTTACAGCCGCATTTAATAATGTACTAGGCATTTTATTTAACTCCAACTTATTATGGATTTTTAAGATCCTACATTGTACCAGAAAATTAATTTCTGAAAAATTCACTTCACCTAACCACGGAGAGCCTCTCTGATTTCAATTCGAACCAAGGCATTCCTGGTCTTTTCAGCAGCCGTATCACAGATGCCCTGATCAGCGAACTGCTGTGGCTCAGGGCATTTCAACAAACAGGGTGCTTACAGAAGTCTCTTCATGGATAGATTTTATCGCTTCGCCAAGAAGCCCGGCCACACTTAAAACCTTTATCTTGTCCAGCCTTCTTTCCTCAGGCTGAAGGATGGTATTGGTTACTGCTATTTCCTGAAATTCGGAAGCCCTGAGACGTTCCACTGCCGGACCGGAAAGCACACCATGAGTCGCGGTGGCGTAAAGGCTCAATGCGCCTTTATTTCGCATCTCCTGGGTGGCTTTGACAATTGTTCCTGCAGTATCAATCATGTCATCAACAATGATAACGTTCCGATTTTCTACGTCTCCGACAATATTCATGACCTCAGCTTCGTTATCCGCCACTCTTCTTTTGTCAATGATTGCGAGGGTGGCATTAAGATACTTGGCATAAAACCTGGCTCTCTCAACACCCCCGGCATCAGGAGATACTATGGTGAGGTTTTCCAGATCCAGCCCCTTCATGTACTCAATAATTACTGGATTCCCATGAAGATTATCAACGGGAATATTAAAAAATCCCTGGATCTGATCGGCATGAAGATCCATGGTAAGCAACCGGTTGGTGCCTGCGGCAGTCAGGAGATCACCTACCAGCTTGGACGAAATCGGTACTCGCGGTTTGTCCTTTCGATCCTGCCTGGCATAACCGTAATAAGGCAAAACGGCAGTGATCCTCTTGGCCGAAGCTCTTTTGAAGGCGTCGATCATGACCAGCAGTTCCATCAGAGTTTCCGCTACTGGAGTACTGGTAGGTTGTATGATAAAAACATCCGCTCCCCTTACGTTCTCCAGGATCTGGAAACTAACCTCTCCGTCACTGAACCTCTTCAGTTTGGTGTTGCCCAGCGGAACTCCAAGGTGTTCGCATATTTCCCAGGCCAGCGGTATATTCGATGTTCCTGTAAATACCTTTAGGTTTGACATCTGCAGCCTTTCTTCATCTCTGCTGTTTCCATTATCTGCAAACAGGAACAGCCTTTTCTAATATTCCTGTATAACTAATTACCGGCTTGTATGCCAGATTTTCCGCCCTGGCATGATTTAACCTGCGTCCCGGCTGTAGGCTTGATAATCCGGTTACCCCCAATCGCATATCTTCTGTGTCAGCAACTGGAGAAAAGCCTTGCATAGTCGAAAAATTCCTTCAGGCTTTTTATGTAGCCTGCGTGGGAAACAGTTCTGCATCTAAATAATTCCATCTCCTGGAGAAGAAAACCTGAATTCTCAATTGATTTTACAAATGAATCCAGAAAATGATCCTCTCCTGAAGCAATCAGACTTGAACCGCTTCCGCTTAACATCAATTTTCCTGCACTACTCTGGCCTACCCTTCTGACCAGTTTTTCTAATTCAGGGAAATTTGTAAACACAGGGGCTTCAAAATCATTACTCATCCTGGCCCAATTTCCAAACAGGATGATCTCTTCAGACCGTCGAATTGTATGCCTGAGACACTCTGTTGTCAACTCCATTGAGGCGGTAACGTCAGGTTTATCAAGTAGAGAGTAGGCAAGTGATGTAGGAATTTCAAACCCTGGATAGAGCAGAACCAGTTCTCTTTCAGTCTCAAGCGTTTCCTGAAGAAAAATCCTTTCACCCCGTCCCCAGCCGATGCATGGGCCTCCGATCAAAAAATAAGGGACATCAGAACCCAGTTCAGCAGCCATTTTTCTTAGCTGATTAATACTCAGTCTGCAATCCCAAATATAATTCAATACCAGTAAAGTAATGGCGGCGTTGCTGGACCCACCACCCAGTCCTCCACCGGATGGGATCACTTTTTTCAGAATCATGCTGATCCCATTATTTGTGCCGGTTTCCCTTCTCAGAAGTTCGGCTGCTCTGTAAACCAGGTTCTTTCTTCCCCCTGGCACATCCCTGCCGGCTGTCTCCAGATATATGTCATCCGCGTCAGAATTAAAAATCAGGAAATCGGCGAGATCAACAGACTGAAAAAGCGTAAGAAGTTCGTGAAAGCCGTCAGGCCTCCGTCCAATGATATCAAGAAACCAGTTAATCTTCGCGTAAGAGGGAACTTCAATAATCACAGTTCTGCTTCAGAAGGGATTAAATGTCTGTCATTGCGAGTACTGGAACTCTTCTCCAGCTTCCCCTGAAGGCACTTTAATCTTCTTGCCCCTTTTGCAGGATTTCCTGCAACTTATGTTGAACTCTTTTGGATTCCTCTGTGGATTCTGCAACCCTTATTGACTGTCGGTAATACTCGCTTGCAGCCTCGATATTTCCAGTTTTGGCGTAAAGGTCTCCAAGGTGTTCCTGTATCACCGGGTCATGCTTCTGGAGCCTATCAGCCTTTAACAGGTGGTTTTCCGCTTTTTCATACTCACCTATTTTAAAATACAGCCATCCCAGGCTGTCCTGGTAGGCTCCGTTATGTGGATCCAGGCTCACAGCCTTTTCCAGAAAATCTCCGGCTTCCTCCATCTTCATGTTATTTTCGACAAGCATGTATCCAAGATAATTCATTACTGTCGTGTCATCCGGAGATTTGGCAAGCAGCTGTCTGAAAATCTTCTCAGCTTCAGAAAAATTTCCCTGTCTTTCATAAACTGAAGCTTTGAGAAACAGTAGACTTTCACTGTCCGGACTGAGTGAAAGCCCTTCATCTGAAACCCTGTGGGCTTCCTCAAAGTGCTTTTCATCAACCAGCATCTGCCCGAGAACCATGTATATCAGGTCTCTTCCTTCCGGATCCACAATGTTTCGGACACTGGATTTCAAAAATCTGATGGCGTCGTTAGCCTTCCCTCTTGCGGCAAGGGTCTGTCCCCTCCCGATAATCACGTAAGGGTCATCAGGAAGTTCTTTCAACATTTTCCTGCTTAAATCATCAGCTTCCCGCCCCATGCCGGCTTCTCTATATGCCTGGAGCAGCCTCAGCCTGGCTTCGGTGTTCTCCTGGTTCCGGCTCACTACTTCTTCCATTGCTTTTACTGATTTCCCATGATCACCTTCATCACTGTAAAGCAATGCCAGCCTGGTCAGAAAATGGTCCTTTAAATTCCTGGTCTCCTCCGTATCCAGGGCCAACAGATGTTCCAGCACTTCAATAGCCCTGGTTTTTTCCCCGGCAATTATCAGGAGCACGGATAACTCATAATTGGCCTGCACGTTATCAGGAGAAATAATTATCGCTTTTTCAAGGAATTCTGCAGCGTCTTCAAGGTTTCCAGTATGCCTTAGAGCCCGGGCCAGCTCAACCTTAAGGGGTACAAATTCAGGATATGATGCTTCCAGATCCTGTAACAGCGGAAGTGCCTTGCTGTATTCTTCCATGTTGTTATACAGGAAAGCCAACTTCTGTTTAAACTGGGTTTTCTGGGGTTCATCACTATTATCTAAGCCAGTCAGGTAAATCTCTTCAGCTTGTTCATTCCTGTTAAGCTGTTCCAGATAATTCCCCAGTAGCAGCAGGTATTCAGGGATTTCCCTTCCAACACTCATGCCGGCAATAAGTACGTCAGTAGCTTCAGGTATTTTTCCGAGGTGTTCCAGGGCCTGGGCTTCTGCCAGGTAAGCCCTGACAATGCCAGGATCCAGTTGCCTGAGTTTTGAAAAAATCAGGATTACATCTTCCCACTTCCCTGTTTCCCAATAAATCTGCCCCAGATCCATTAGTGCGGCAGTGTGGGCAGGGTCCAGTTCAAGAGTCCGGACCAGTTCCTTTTCCGCCTTTATCCTCATGCTTTCCTGAGCCCTGTACTTAAAGTAAATCCTGGAAAGCTCGTACGTCAGATCCCCGTCTTCAGGATGCAGCTCCACTGACCGCTGCCTGGTTTCCACAGCTCTTGTGATATGTCCGCCCTCAATCAAGGTTGTGGCGAACCTGTCCATCAGTTCAGGATTATCAGGATCTGCTTTGAGGGCAAGCTCAAATTCACTTATCGCTTTCTCAAATTCTCCATTAAAATGATGAACCATTGCCAGGCTGTAATGATAATAGGCTTCTCTGGTGTTTATCTCAGAGGGAACGGACTGGGCCGCATGAACCTGAGTTGGGATACAGGCACACACAACCAGCATCAATGAGATGGCAATAAGTAGACGGGCCCTACTGGGGGATAACAGAAGCAACATACTCCAAATCCTGTTTGTAGAACAGTTCCAGCGCAACGATTTCACCACTGGAAACTATTTTTATGTAGCCGCCGACCTGATCGCCAAAATCCGGGATATACTCCTTGAGAAGCTGGCTGATATGGGTCAGCGCGGGAACTGAAAACTGTGCTTCACCGGTAACATTGCCATCAGAGTCGTGAACCTGCATGGTCACAAGGACATCCTGGTCAGACGGGTTGACAAGTGCGATGCCGGTTTCGAGCCCATAACCTTCAGCGACATGCCCCAGCAAAAACTCCCGCGAGTTCAGAGCCTGGAAAGGGATCTGGGTCATGTTGGCGTCAGTCAGACGAAGTTCCACGTTTCCTACCAGGCCTGCCCTGTTCGCTGAGATTTCCAGCCAGCCTGAGGCAAAGTCGCCAGTTTCGTAGAGGTTGAACAGATCAGCAAGCTCAATCCTGAACGAATTTCTTTCAACCAGGACCAGGCTTTGTGAGTATGTCGCCCCGTAGTCGGTCCAGAAACGGATAGTAACCCACATGTTCTCATCATCCAGATCGTCTTTCTCACCGTCTCCATCATCATCCTCACCGTCTGAATAATTGGAATTGATAATATTGATCCAGGCTTGAGCGCCCTGCAGCGTAACAACTGTAGGTACATAGAACTTTGTTGCCAGGCTTTCAGGGCTGCCTTCACCCCAGGCACCCAACAGGGACAACTTATTCTTTTCAACCCCACGCTGGAAACCCTGAAGTGAACCTTCCTCAGTCACTACTTCAATATATCCGTAATTGAAATTATTCCAGATCCCTTCCGGGAATAAACCGGAATCTGTGTCATCGGTGGTGTCAACATCCTTAAGCATTACTGAGTAAAATGATTTGGTAGGCACAGAATAGCTGTATGTACTAACATTGCCGCCGAATTCGTTATAAAGGCTGATCTTAATATCTCCGGCCTTCAAATTAGTATTAAGAATGTTCAGCTCACCATTCACCTTGGTCCCGTCAACTCTTATATCAGGATATATAAGCCGCTTATAACCCCTGGGATTTGACGTTAATCCATCCAGGCTTTTGAGCTTGTGGTCTCCATACAACATCAAGGCTGTCACACCATTCTGGTCTGAATCCATGTCGATCCATCCCGTAAAGGCGTCATGGGTCAGAGGCTCCAACAGCTCCTCCGCTACAAAAGTCTTCTGGGTTCCGGCAGGCAGATCCACCATAATCGGATTGGCATATTCCACTCCATCGGTGTTACTATCATCAATCAAAACAATGCCATGGCTGTTGTAGGCGGCACCCCACAATTCAGCATCCTTGTCTGTATTATTGATAAGGGCTACCCCTGTAAAATAGTCATTACTGTTCAACCAGAACTTTGTCACTGGAAAGTGATACGTATCTTTAACCATGTAGACTACATTCTTGTTGAAACTCACCACCGCAAACATTGTATGGTCCGGGGTGTAGGTAATCTGCATCGGCCCTTCCATCAGGTATTCACAGTCTTCACAGACTGATTCACATTCGTCAGTGCAATCAGATATGCATTCTGTATATACCTCATAATCATCATCTTCCTGGTCAGATTCTTCCCAGACCAGATCACAGGCGTCATTACATCCCTCAACACAGTCCACACAGAGATTACAGTCCTTTGTCGCGGAGGGATCTCTGATAAAAAGACCCCCGATTACTACGCCGCGCATGGTTATGTCTTCTACATAATCAATCACCATCAGGGAATCATAGGAAGGTGATGGGACCATCACGGACCTGTTGTCATCCAGAATCTCCAGTGAACTTCGAGCCCTGAAGTCACTTCGCGAGGGAGTTATCTTCCTGGGCGGATTCGCTGTCCCTTCTATAAGGCCCTCCACGGGATCGACAAATAACAGGCCCATGGCGCCAACTGTCACGAATTCTCCGATAGAGGGAACCCAGTAGGTACTTCCCGACATGCCTGAACAATAGACATAATCAACAAAAACTTCATTTTCCACGTCCAGGATCCAGAGCCGGTCAGCACCTAATTCCGGAAGTGGTGACATGGAAGTGAGTTCCTGGTCAGCAATAGCCCCCCATTTGCCGTCATCTGAAAATGCCAGGGTGGTTGTGGCGGTGAAATCCACAAGAAGGCTGTCATCAACACTATCCTCTGAAACAACCGGGAAAATTGTTTTTAATAATTCAAAAGAGTCAAGATCCACAATGGCCAGGGAGTCAGGATAAATTTTTCGGTTCAGGTTGTCAGAACCAACCAGCACCACCGCTGCCCGGTTGGTCCCGGGAATCCTTTTCATGGAAGCAGGCCTTGTTCCCGGCGTAAACTTAAGCCTGGGGCTGACTTCAGCTAATGTCTCCGAATCCAGCATCAGCATCTCATCGGTCCTGATCGAGGAAATGAAGAGGAATGACCCATCATCGGAGAACAATATATTGTTATAAAAACCGATAGCCACATCGCCAAACTCAACAGATGTAAGTTCCAGAGTCTCAGTATCAATATATGAGACTCCGCCAATCAGCGGATCATGGTTATGGGCGTCAGGAACGAGTTCATCCAAATAGTGGCAGGGGAAGAACACTTTTGTCCCATCCGGGGACAAGACCATCTGGCCAGGATTAGACGGCACGTCAATTAGACTGATTATCTCGGCAGTCTTTGGATTGAAAACCATTACCTTGTCACTGCCCGTGTAACTTACAAACCCTCGATTCGAGTCGGGTGTGAATACCACGTTAGGGCAAAAATTCAAGTCAATAACTTTGCCGTATGACTGGGCAGCCTGATTATTCTGGTCAATAGTATTCTGGCTGACGGGCATCCAGTTGGAATCAAATCTGAGTACTCCCTCCCCGAGTTCAACTCCAGCGTTGGGATCAATCGTACTTATAACCCGCTGCCCCATTCCCCAGAAAACCTGCAGTACAAACAAACAGAAGACGATGGCTATTCTTTTAAACATAGGCTTTTTATTATCTTTTATTTTTGTTCCCCCATCAAAATGGGGGGTTCAACCGGTTCCCGGAACCAATAATCCCGGAAAGAAAAACTCTCTATCAGGCACCAGATTCTATCACTAAACCACAAAGTGATGATCTTACGAAGGCATCACCATGATCTCTGATGAATTCAGCCTTCAAAAGTATCAGCCTGATATCTTAGACCATCTCCGCACCAGGGGCTACGGTTAATCCGCGTATAAGGTAACAGTATTATCCAGCGTGGGAACATCTCAATCCCTCATTTCAACTACTGCATCAACTCATTCGCCCGTGCTAAAAGAGCAGCATCACTCTGAATTCGCTGGTTCAAATCAACATATTTATAGGTATATGAGGCTACCTTCCTCTTTGAATCCAGCATCAGGGTTATCTGGCCAAGCATTCGCCCTCTTTCCACTGAGGACATTATCAGGGCATTGCCGACCTGCCTTGGTCTGGTCATCCTCATCGATCGTTCGGATCTGAGAATCGCATAAACTTCAGAAAAATTTTCGGCGATTTTGTCAGCCGTTCCTTCTGTCATCTCCCCAATTACCAGAACCAGGTCAACTTCATCCTTGATTTCAGGAAGTACCTCAGCGATCGCTGCCAGGGGATCCTTTGCTTTAAACCCGGAGTTGGGCTTAACCATTCGGGGATCAGCAACTCCCAGTAATCCGATTTTTATCTTCCATCCATTAGGAAGCACAACTTCCTGTACAGAGTAACGCTTCAGGAATTCAAAGCCGGTAACATCAGGCGGAACCAGATTAGTTGAAACAGTCTGTGTACTTTTCAGCCCCCCCATATCAAGATCCCTGATAATGTTCAGGTCTTCGGATGCAAGATTAAAAACAGATACAGGTTTGGCCTCGAGGGCATACCTCATATAGCCGTTGATTTTTTCAGAATAGGGGCCAGGCTGCTGGAAATAATTTCCCAGTTCCAGATCCAGGACAGCACCATTATTCTCTTTTTTGAAGGAATCAATATAACCGGCCCTCCGGGCCAGTCCCCCTGCGGGATTGCTTTTTCAGCCACAGGGACCGTAATTCCCTACAATATGTCCGGTAAAAAAGATAGTAATTCCCTCTCCCTGGGCAACTGCAAATTGAGAGGAAAATAAAACCAGTGCTGAAATAATCACAGCCTTAAACAAAGAATTCATATATTTCATTGTAACAAATCCCATGATCAACTACGCTTCAAATTAAAATTCAACTTCTCTGCCTCCAATCTTGTCCCTTCAACACCAACCTTTTCGAAAAAAACAACAGTATTAAAAAGAATCAAGAAAATATCCTTGGGGCAGATCAGGAAGATATTCTTTTTTCAAAAAACGCAAAAACAGCTCCAACTGCCACTACCACCGTTGCGCCAACAATGTTATACCAGAGGAAAGAGATATCGGACAATACGGCAACGGAAGCAACTGCTGCCATGCCGAAAATCAAACCAAAAAAAGCACCATTTGCGGTAGCCCATTTAGTCCCGATGGCAAGAATAAAAACCCCGAGGACAGATCCATAAAAGAATGATCCGAACATATTGACAACCTCAATCAGCGATCCGAGCTGGGCAGCGTAAAAAGCTACAATGCAGGCCAGAATCCCCCAGAAAGCAGTCGCCGCCCTGGAAACCCGGAGAAAGTGCTTATCACTGGCTTCTTTCCTGAAAAAGCGCCGATAGAAATCCATTACTGAGGCGGTAGCAAGAGAATTAAGCTCTGCTGCTATGCTCGACATTGCCGCGGCAAAAATTGCTGCTATTAACAGGCCGACTACCCCCATTGGCAGATGCCTTGTCACAAATGCCGGAAAGATGTAGTTAACATCTGTAAAATCCTGATCTCTCTTGACTTCCCTTGCCATATCAAGGGCCCTGCCCCGTATCTCGGCCCTGCTGTCATAACTCTCCAGGTATTGCTCACGCAGGAGCGGATTTGCGGGATTTGCGGCAAGTGCGGCGGCTTTGTCTGACAAGATTGAGGATGCCACTGCATACTCTTCCTCCAACTCATGGTAAACAGGTCTCTGGGAAAGATCTCCTTCAGCAACTGGATCGAAAATCAAGGGGGCCTGAAAAAAATGAAAAAACACAAAAACCAGAACCCCGATCAGAAGGATCCCAAACTGCAGCGGTATCTTTAAAAAAGCGCTCATCAGGAGTGAAACCCGCCCCTCAGAAACAGATTTAGAAGTCAGAAACCGCTGTACCTGGCTTTGATCACAGCCGAAATAGGACAGCATCAGGAACAGTCCGCCCAGTAACCCTGACCAGAAGGTATAGGTCTGGTCGAGGTTGAATTCAAAATCCAGCATGTCCAGGTGCCCGGTAGCTCCGGCGATGCTCATGGCGCCTCCCAGGGATACTTCTTCCGGGAGCCTGCTCAGGATCACCGCCACCACCGAACCCAGCCCGACCAGGATTATTACCATCTGCTTGACATCAGTCCAGGTAACGGCCTGAACACCTCCTATCATCGTATAAATAATCGTTGGAAGACCAATAGCCAAAACAGTTATTTCCAGGTTCCATCCCAGGACGATGGACAGGATAACCGCAGGGGCCGATACGATGACTCCGCACGACAAACCTCTTGAAATCAGAAAACAGAAACTTGTCAGCGCCCTGGTTCTGGAATCAAATCTTTTCTCCAGATACTCATATGCTGTGAATACTTTAGCCTTGTAAAAAAAAGGAACGACTGTAATGCAAATAATTATCATCGCGAAGGGAAGGCCAAAGTAAAACTGGATAAAACGCATCCCGTCAACATAAGCCTGTCCTGTCGTCCCCACCAGGGTGATGGCACTCATCTGGGTGGCCATGATCGAAAGGCCGACAGCCCACCAGGGGAGGCTTCGATTAGCCAGGAAATATCCCCTGAGCTGCCCGGTAGATTTGGACCTGTATATCCCGTCAATAATCACATAGGCAAGGTAGATAACGACTACTGCCCAATCCAGCCACTGCATTTAGTAGTTCCTCGTTAAAATGTCAAGAGAAAAGACGGGGAAATAACCACAACAGAAAAAAAACAACCAGCGTATTGATGGCCACCAGGGCATATATGAACTTCCATTTGCTATCAGGTATGCCTTCGTTTACAACCTTCTTCTTACCCATTGTCCTTTGATTCTAAACTACGCTCAGTCACTTCACAAGTACGCCTCACCTGTAACATTTTTATCTGTTTCGACTACTGGAGTTATTTCGAAAATGGAGATTGCCGGATACCAGCATGTAACTGATTTACTACTAATAACATGGAGCTGGCTTCTTCTCCGGATTTCTCATCCCTTGGGTGCTGACCTGTTCACCGACGCTGTAATCTGTTGGCGGGAAATGCAGGTCGGGCAGTCAAATTGGTGCAATATCCGATTAAAGGCCTTAGAATAGGAGCCATGAACAGACCCTTGGCTTTTCACGTTATCGCCAAACCTACCGGCCCGATCTGCAATCTAGACTGCAAGTACTGTTTCTACCTGGAAAAGGAGCACCTCTATCCTGACATCAATAAATGGACAATGAAGGATGAAGTTCTGGAGTCCTTCATTAAACAGTATATTGAAGCTCAGGACATGCCCATGGTCAGTTTTGCCTGGCAGGGAGGAGAGCCTACTCTGCTGGGCACAGGATTTTTCAAAAAAGCTGTAAGGCTTCAGAAAAAATATGCGGACGGAAAAAAAATTGAGAACTGCTTCCAGACCAACGGAATCCTGCTGGACGACGAATGGGGTGAATTTCTCGCGGAGAATAGTTTTCTGGTAGGCCTTTCCATAGACGGGCCAAGGGAATTTCACGACCGTTTCAGGGTGGATAAAGGTGGACAGCCCAGCTTTGACAGGGTAATGAAGGGGCGAGAAGCCCTGGTACGGAATTCTGTTGATTTCAATACCCTGACCTGTGTTCAGAAGCATAATTCAGAACATCCTCTGGAAGTTTACAATTTCCTCAGGGAGATCAGCCAGGGATTCATGCAATTCATCCCAATTGTTGAACGGCGGATCAATGATCCGGAGGCGGGGGAACTGACTCTCATATCTTCTGAACACCAGGAAGAGGCTGCTGTTACAGGATGGTCAACCAGGCCACTCCAGTACGGGAAATTCCTTACGGGCATTTTTGACGAATGGGTGCGCCACGATGTTTCAAAGTACTATGTGCAGATTTTCGACACTTCGCTGGAAGCATGGTATCAAGGTTCCTCAAGCCTCTGCGTTTTCCAGGAAAGATGCGGAATGGCACTTGCAATAGAACACAACGGGGACCTTTATTCATGTGATCATTATGTCTACCCTCAAAACAGGCTGGGCAACATTATGGACTCCCCTTTGCTCGACCTGGTGACATCAGTCCAGCAGGAATCATTCGGGCAAAGGAAAAAAGATACCCTGCCCCCTCTCTGCCAGAAGTGTCCCGTCTTGTTCGCCTGTCGCGGGGAATGCCCCAAACATCGTTTCCTTAAGACACCCCATGGCGATCCCGGTCTTAACTATCTTTGCCAGGGATATAAACATTTCTTCAGCCATATAGATCCCTACATGAGGTTCATGTCCGGCGAATTGAGAGCAGGCAGGGCTCCTGCCAATGTTATGGAATGGACCAGGGAGAAGGATCTCAAGGAGGCGGGAAAACGCCATACTGGACGGAACGATCCCTGCCCCTGCGGAAGTGGTAAAAAATTCAAAAAATGCTGCGGGTTCAAATGATCTGTATCAGGAATCCCTTGTAAGGATCAATCAGGATCGAACAAGCCCTTTCAGGCCAGAGACGGTCCTGGCACTGGCCTCATTTATCATCCCGGCGTCAGTTTTGCAAGTAATGAAGCTCATCCCTCGGGAGATCCATTTTCCAGCATCTTCAACTGACTGAATATGTATGCCGGAACTCACTCCGTTTCTGTTGCAGGCTCCTATTACCTCCATGCAGGCTGAGACAACATCAGGATTATTCATTTCTCCCGGGCAACCCAGGCTCTGGGACAGGTCAAACGGTCCAATCATCACAGCTTCAATCCCATCAACCGAAAGGATAGCATCGGCATTGGAAACGCCGCGGGCAGTTTCAATCTGGACAACAAGCAGGATCTCTCGGTTAGCCCATTCCAGATATTCACCAGCCTTGATGCCCGGAAACCTCACGCTTTTTGAAGAACGGCTGGCACCTCTTTCGCCTTGCGGAAAATACCTGGATGATTTTACTATTGTCGCGGCTTCTTCACCTGTTTCAACGTGCGGCACCACGATCCCGTCCACACCCAGGTCTAGGGTCCGGGCTATGTGGTGATACTCGAGGGATGGTATCCTGACGAGCAAGGTTATTTGTTCATAGCTGGCCACCAGGGCGAGAGTCTGGATTGTTTCTGAACTGAAAGCATTGTGCTCATTATCCAGAATCAGGTAATCCCATCCTGAAGCGGCCATCATTGGCACAATCGATGGAGCACGAAAGGTGGTAATCATTGTTCCGAAAGCTGTTCCGCCTTCTTTTAATACACTCCTGGTATGGTTTATTCCTGGCATCATAATTTTTCCGATCAGGTAGGATTTTTACAGAATTCCCTATTATCAATTAACTAAGGCCGTTTTGCTATCCTGTCTTTTGGAACACTCAGGTCGTCCGCAAGCCTGATGACGACCTCGGTTTCGGAAAGCAAGTGGATATCATCACCCCTGGTAATGATAGTACCAACCAATCCCCCGGCGGCTCCGACTACAGCTCCCTTACCTGCACCGCTTCCGCCTCCGGTGATTACTCCTATCAATGCACCTATACCGGCCGAGGCCCCAATCCTCCCCACATCACCCCTTACTCCGCTTTCCTGAGTAATGGTGCCATCTCCCGAACTGACCCTGCTCCCAGTATTCTGAATCAGGCCAACCATCTGGGCATTAAGTGAAAGAGAATAACCTCGGGTTATTTCAATCCTGCTGAACTGCAGTTCCATTTCAGCTCGCCCTCTGATTCGACCGGCCCTTTTCAAGCGGGAAATTGTGCCATAAATCCTGGTGCCTTCAGGAATAACGATGCCGTCTGACAAGTCAAAATCTTCAGCAAGTTCAGATCTGAAGCCATCTCCCTGGTAATTGAACTCTGTACTCAGCGGATCAAGTATTCTGACTATCAGCCTGGTTCCCCCCGGAACGATCCAGACCGGGCTGTCGGAAACAGGTTCTTGGGAAGAAAGCGTGTCTACTGATCCGGAAGCCGCGGACTTCCTTATATTAGGAGAAGGATTATTGTATCCGTTTTCATACCCGTCTTTGAAACCCCGGCGGAAAGCGACATTGTAAACTTCGAGATCATGATTCTTTTCATCATAACCCTTTTCAGCAAGCAGGAATTCAGGCCATTTTGAGTAGTCATATCCTTCGCCGGCCTGCTTGTCTGACCGACCCGAAATCTCACCTTCCGTGAAACCCTGATCGTAGGCAAATCTGTAGGTGTCCTCTGATTCCTGTCCGGTTACCGCCAGGGATGAGAACTCGACAAATATTACCAGCAGGAATAAAACTCTAAGACTTTTCATAAGTTCCATAACTCTGCAGTGCAACCTGCAGACCTATTCTTCAGCCGGGTATGCCACCTTGTTTTTAATGTCCGCCCATTTGAACACAAAATTATCCAGCAAAAGCTGGGGCCCGATTTTCATCAGTCGGCCGGAAGGAGTGGTATATTGAAAAATGTATACCTGATAACTGTTGCGAGCGTATAACCCACCAGTCCTCTCAAAAGTCACCCGGTTTTCAAAGGTCCCCTGTTCCACTTCATCTTTTGTATAAAATTTAAGCCCGTCGAATGTTCCTTCGGGAGCAAGCCTGATCACAGTATTGGTCAGAGGGAAGTATAAATCGTCCCGGTCAGTTTTGAATATCTGTTCAAATGTTAATTGGCACAAGGAAGAAGCTCCTTCAAACTTATCCAGGCTGTCCATGGTTTTGTCAACCAGTTCCCATTTGATTACCTTGGGTTTCCCCCTGGTTTTCACCTTAACCGGCAACTTAAGTCCATTTTGCAGTGATTCACACTGTGTTGCCAGTAACGGCCCAAAATTCAAACTGACCAGCAAAACCGTCGTTAAAAACCATTTCATCTGTCACCTCTATTGACCTGATTCTTGTCTAAAAGGATCATTTTTCTCACCAGTGTTTTAAAAATAACCTCGTTATTAATATATCCGAGCGGACTGAAATTTCGTTGAGCAGGAGCATAATGTCCGCTTCTTGCCGAGTACTGACCAAACCTTCAGAACCCCTGCTTGAGTATTGCGACCCTGGTTTGTTAAATCCTTGTTTTTAAAAAGTATGCACCCCTAACCTGAAGTCAGTTTGTGCACCAGGTTCACTACTAACTCAACATTGTTGACCGGCGTCTGGGGGAGAAAACCGTGCCCCAGGTTAAAAATGTGCCCACTCCTGGCCCCGGCTTGCTGCAATACCCCTTCCACTTTTCTCTCCAGTACTTTCTCGGGCGCCATCATGGCAAGTGGATCCAGGTTTCCCTGTATTGCGGAATCAAAGCCGATAATTTCCCAGGCCTCGCCCAGTGGAATGCTCCAGTCAACGCTCTGCACAGAGCCCCCAGCCCGCCGCATTTCTCTGAGAAAACCGGAAGTTCCGGTTCCAAAATGAATCAAGGGAACAGAATAATCAGCAAGGGCTGCAAATATCCGGGAGGTAAAAGGCTGGGCATATTTAACGTAATCATCAGGGGAGAGAGCGCCAACCCAGCTGTCAAACAGCTGAACTGCATCTACTCCGGCTCTAATCTGCATTTCCAAATACCTGATGGTGACCCTGGTTAAAATCTCCATCAGCCTTTTCCAGCTGTCCGGAAAACTGTACATGAAAGATTTTGTTTCCAGGTAGTTGCGGGAATGCCCCCCCTCAATAATATAGCTCGCCAGTGTAAATGGAGCCCCGGCAAAACCAATTAAAGCCTTGCCGGGATCCAGATCCCGCCTGGTCAGGCTGACAGTATCTGCAACAAAACCCAGTTCCACCTCCGGATCCCCTTCCAGGAGCTGTTCTGCATCCCGGGGACTCCGGAGCGGACGGTGAATCCTGGGTCCAACTCCTTCGACAAAAGAAAAATCCACACCAATAAGTGGCAGGGGAAGAAGTATGTCAGCAAATATGATCGCCGCGTCCAGGTCAAACCTTTGAAGAGGCTGCATAGTAACTGCTGCCGCTATTTCTGGATTCATGACCATTTCCAGCATGGAATACTTTTCTCTTAACTTCCGGTATTCAGAGAGATACCGTCCGGCCTGCCGCATGAACCAGATCGGGGTACAGTCTGTCTGCTGCCTTTTGCAGGCTTTAAGAAATCGGGATTCGTTAACCATATACCAATCCTAATCCGCTGACAATAACGCTACGACATAAACAGTCAGCTGCTGCTTGAACAGACCAGCGACAGCAGCTGACAGAAAATTAATTTTTGGTTCTCAGGATAAATCATATCTGAGAGCAGGAAGCAGGACTCAAAATCAAATCTGTGACCGAACAGACTGTGTCCTTATAACGAGGAAGGTTCTTGAGCTTATTCCACCCTTCACTCTCAGTGAATCTTTTCCAGGCGGCATCCCTCTCTGCCATATCCGCAAAAGCAAGCATGTATACAAGGTTGGGCATTTTTTCGCCTGCCAAGGTTTCTCCAAACATCACAGGATTCATTCCGCTCTCCTTGAACACCTGTATCTCTCCACCCTCATTAAACATCTCCACTTTGAGAATAGCCTTTTCCCTGCTGTGACTTTCATAGATGCGGATTTCAAAAATCCTGTCCCCTTTGCTTTTCAGGGTTTCCGGCATATTAAGTACGGGAAGATGGGTAAAAGCATGCATCAGGGATGTTGAATACCTGTAATAGGAAGGATTGGACATTTCAACCTGCAGAAAATCCTTTCCCTTCTCAAGGTATTCCTGGTCAGCTGCCAGTTTGCCCCAGACTGTAAGAAAGGATTCGATGCTCTTGTGGGGAATCAATATGTAATAATCCAGCCCGTGTGAACCATATTTAGGTTTGAGTACTCCTACGGGTGAAATCCCCAATCGGTTCAGGGCAGGTATCGCGGCTTCTCCCCAATACTTTTCCAGGGTCCCCTTCTGGGCGTTATTAACAACTTCTATCTTGATCAGTTCATAAAAACAGCGCTCGTCTGAATCAGCGGCGCCAGCGGAAACCATCGTGCCGGCTCCTGCAGCAACTGATGCGGCCATAAATTTTCTCCTGTCCATAATTCCCTCCAAAATTAATATTTATTATTGTCGATGTTGTTGGTCCTGGCAACAGATTCACCCTTCATTCTTTCCAAAAGCAATACCTGGTAAAAATGTGCCGTCTGGATGGCATCCCCTGCTCTCCAGGTCAGGCAGGCTTAACATTATATTACTCCCGGTATTTATGCGTGGAAATTTTCCTTGAGTGATGATTCCTCCACCATCGTAAAAACTCCTGGATCAATGCAATGACTCAGTATATCCGTCATTCTTTGCCGGAATCCATACTTAAATCGGCAGGTTCACTAAACGCCTTCATTCCATATCTTATGACTAACATAAGAGAAGTGGCTCATACCGGGGACTTTGTTTCCTTAAAATGCCTCCTGATATCACGAAAGGCTGCCCCACGATACATTCAGCAAAACACTGGGAACTGTATATACTATAATGACATCTAAAGACTATTAGACAGGCTCCAGATTTCTCAGTTTGATTCGGAAACATTAATAATGGTTTTTGATCAGACCTGTCCACTTATAAATATGATAAGAAAGAGCTTTTGAATTTTAGAATAAATAAATCAACTAAAGGTAATAACTGAATCTTCAACTTTGGAAAGGGAAAATTAATGTCTAACACGGATCGAAGAGATTTTATTAAAACCGCGGCTACCGGAATAGCGGTCGCTGGAGCTGTAGTCGCCACAGCCAATGCCTATGTCGGCCATCCTCTTACCGAAAAAGAAAAACTGGCCCGTATTGCTTCCAACTGCTGGCCGGCACGTAAACTGTTCAAAAACAGAAACGGATGGACAGGGAATGCAGCAATCACCAACGATATTGAAGAAATGCGGAAAAAATACGGCACCCTCACCATGCATGATTTCCCACAGTGGACCAAGGACTCCTATCCAGGTGTTTACCACATGGACCTCTGGTCAGACGTATTCGGAAATCCAGATGACCCCGATCAGTTTGTGGCTACCAAATTTGAGCGTGATGGGAAAACTCGTACCTACTACAGGTGGGACCCCTCCAAACCTGCTTCTGTAAAATGGTTGGAAGAATTAGCCAACATCATGGTTAAAACCGGAACAAAATGTAACCATATTTCCAACAATGTGCCTCAGTATATCGCTGATCTTGACGAAGAAAAAAGACAGGAAGGCGTCCGGGTGGCAAAACTCTGGATGGATGCCGGTGCTATCCTCGGAACCAAAACAATGCGGGTTAACACGGGAACCTCCGGCACCAGGATCATGCCTGAAGCAGCACCAGATCCTTCAACCGGCTACCCCCGTAACGACAAGATTGTTAAATATTTAGATCAGTGCATAAAGTCCATGCGCGAACTGGCTGACTACGGCTCAAAAGTTGGGGTCAAGATTACAATTGAGAACCACTGGGGACTCTGTGCCAATCCGATGAATATCAAGATTATCATTGACGAAGTGAACCACCCCTTCTGTGAAGCCACCCCTGACTTCTGCAACTGGGAAAATGAGTACCACCTTTTCCATGGCATCGATATTCTGGCTCCCTATACCCATACCCATATCCACGCCAAATATTGGGACCGCTGGGCCACTCCTGAAAAGGACTGGAACGATGTCCAGAGAAATGTCAGAATCCTTAACTCTCACGGGTACAAGGGAATTATTTCGATCGAATATGAGCATGGGCCCATGGATGACGTCGCAGGCTCACATTGGCTCCTCAAAGAAGTTCTTGCTGCCATGTAGTCCCTGACTCATCAGAATATCGGCCGAAAACTGAAATAACTCTTCAGGCCGGCTCTTGCCTGTCCGGGGTCTGTCAATGGATCCCGGACTCTTTCCCTTCCCGCAGATACATTCTTTCCCTCCCCAAAATAACAAACCAGTGCCTCTCTGGTTCCGATATCCGGTAAATGACTGAAACATCTGCCTGGAAAAAGCAAAGTTCCTGTGGGATTATAGATTCATTACCGTAAATCCCGATGGATGTGCCGCACGGCATTCTGAACAGTTTCGGGAACCCGGAGATAAGCAATGGCATCTAAAATTTTGTGGGATATATTTTCAATAAGATAATAAGCCTCTGAATATCTTCAGTTTTTCAATCAAAAAACATATATGTGAAAGGGAAAAAAATAATGTCAAACTCCGATCGCAGAGATTTTATTAAAACAGCCGCGACTGGGATAGCGGTTGCCGGAGCTGTCGCAGCTACGGCCAACGCTTTTGTAGGCCATCCGCTGACCGAAAAGGAAAAACTCGCCCGTATCGCTTCCAACTGCTGGCCGGCACGGAAGCTTTTCAGGGGAAGGTCAGAAAGGCCTGACAGCCCCGAAGTTGCGGAAATGAAAAAAAAATACGGCACTCTAACCATGCACGATTTTCCGCAGTGGACCAAAGACACCTATCCCGGCGTTTACCACATGGACCTCTGGTCATCAGTGTTTGGGGATCCTGATAATGATGATCAGTATGTTGCCACCAAATTTGAGCGTGATGGAAAGACTCGTACCCGCTACAGCTGGGACCCTTCCAGGCCCGCCTCTGTTAAGTGGCTGGAGGAACTGGCCAACATCATGGTCAAAACCGGTACCAAATGCAATCACATCTCAAACAACGCCCCCCAGAATATTGCAGACCCTGACGAAGAAAAAAGACAGGAAGGTGTCCGGGTAGCAAAACTCTGGATGGACGCTGGAGCAATACTCGGAACCAAAACAATGCGGGTTAATACCGGCGTCACCGGAATCAGATCAATGCCCGAAGCCGGGCCTGATCCAAAAACAGGATATCCCCGCAACGATAAAATCGTCACCTATTTGAATCAGTGCATCAAATCAATGCGTGAACTGGCTGACTATGGGTCGAAGGTAGGGGTCATAATCTCTATTGAAAATCACTGGGGTCTTTGTGCCAATCCGATGAATATCAAAATAATCATTGACGAAGTGAACCACCCCTTCTGTGAAGCCACCCCTGATTTCTGCAACTGGGAAAATGAGTACCACCTGTTCCACGGAATCGATATCCTGGCCCCCTACACCCATCACCATATCCACGCCAAATATTGGGATCGCTGGACGACTCCTGAAAAGGACTGGAACGACGTACAGAGAAATGTAAGGATACTTAACTCCCACGGCTATAAGGGCATCATTTCAATTGAATATGAACATGGCCCGATGGATGATGTGGCAGGATCCCATTGGCTCCTCAAGGAAGTAATGGCCGCCATGTAATTACTGGCTTCAGAAGTGATCCAGGAATTAACCTGGCCCGGCGGCAAGGTTAATCGAACCTGATCAACTCTGCAATCAACAGTCCGGGGTCTCCAATCCAGGAGCACCCGGGCTTCCACCCTGCCTCCAGTCAGCCTCAACTTCGGGTCCATGTAGAAAAAGTAACACTCCCCGCTGCCAATTCTTTTTAAAAACAACCAGTATATTGCTGCGTTCCTCCATGCATTTCTTTCTGGAATCCCTGCATTTCCTGTGGGAAGATATAGGAAAGTCTGTTTCTTCCGGGGCGCTTCCGAAAATTTCACAACGCAAAGGCCCTGAAAAACTGAAACCCTTAACCTCAAGTATGGGGCATAACGTCATACTTGCAAGAAGTAATGCCATGACTGAATTCACTTACGAGCCATTGTTTTTACCAGGTCCCGACATGACTGATTACCAGCTGCTTTCAAATCTGCACGTAAAGGTAATTTCCTGTGGAGAGCGGTCATTCATTGAAATTGAAAAGGAAGGTTTGGTCCTCCTGGCCAGGGAAGCCATGCGACAGGTAAATTTCTACCTGCGGCCCGCCCACAATAAACAGGTTGCAGAAATCCTGAATGATCCTGAAGCCTCCGCAAATGACCGTTATGTGGCCAGGGCAATGCTTAAAAACGCCGTTATTGCTGCAGAAGGACAGTTGCCTTTCTGCCAGGACACCGGAACAGCAATAGTCATGGGGTGGAAAGGCCAGCAGGTTTTAACCAAAGGAGCCGACTATGCCTCCCTTTCTGAAGGTATCTTCGAGGCCTACCAAAAAGAAAACCTGCGCTATTCCCAGGTAGCGCCACTGGACATGTACAAGGAAAAAAATACCGGAACAAATCTTCCTGCTCAGATTGAGATTTATTCCAGCGACGGAGATTCATACAACTTCTTGTTCATTTCCAAAGGGGGAGGCTCAGCCAACAAGAGCTTCCTTTACCAGGAAACCAAAGCTATTCTAACCTGCGAAAAACTTCTGCCTTTCCTGGTAAAAAAGATGAAATCGCTGGGCACATCAGGTTGTCCTCCATATCACCTTGCTTTTGTTATCGGGGGAACCAGCGCTGAATTCTGCCTAAAGACAGTGAAGCTGGCTACCACCGGATACCTTGATACTCTCCCGTCTTCGGGTAACAACCTTGGAAGGGCCTTCAGGGATTATGAGATGGAAGATCTTCTTATAGAGGAATCTAGGAACCTGGGCATAGGAGCCCAATTCGGGGGAACCAGGTACCTGCATGATGTAAGGGTAATCCGTTTACCAAGACACGGGGCATCCTGTCCCATTGGTGTAGGAGTATCCTGCTCTGCTGACAGGAATATAAAGGCAAAAATTAATAAGGACGGCATATGGCTGGAAAAAATGGACTATGCCCCCTCCAGGTGGCTTCTCCAGAATGAAATTTCTCAGGAAAAACCCCCGGTTCGTATTGACCTGTCCAAGCCTATGCCTGAAATACTCAGGGAGCTGTCAAAACATCCGGTTAAAACCAGGATTGCCATGACCGGAACGCTGATAGTTGCCAGGGACATGGCCCATGCCAGGCTGAAGGAACTCCTGGATGCGGGGGATCCCCTGCCTGAATACTTTAAAAACCACCCCGTTTATTATGCAGGTCCTGCCAAAACACCGGAAGGAATGCCCTCCGGGTCATTCGGCCCGACAACAGCTGAACGAATGGATCCGTATGTTGATGAATTCCAGGCTAACGGCGGCTCAATGGTTATGATAGCCAAGGGGAATCGATCCCCCCAGGTAACCGAGGCCTGCAGGAAATACGGGGGATTCTACCTGGGCAGTATCGGCGGCCCTGCGGCCCTGCTGGCACACGACCATATCAGGAAGGTTACAGTACTGGATTTTCCTGAATTCGGCATGGAGGCAGTCTGGAAAATTGAGGTGGAGGATTTTCCAGCTTTTATCCTGGTTGATGATAAAGGCAATGATTTCTTTGCGGAAATCTGAATGATTTCCTCTTCACCAGAAATCATAAAAAAGGAAGAGGCGTGGGTTTTAGGTTAAGGAGGATTTGAAGCCACGCCTCTTATTGTGGGATTCTTTCACGCTTCAATAATAAAGACGTAAATCAAAGCGGAAAGTTGCATTTTTTTATCCTGGAAAAAAATCGGCTGTTTTCACATCTTCAGCATCAGCCAGGTCAGGAAAACGAGGCCTGCAGCCAGGCTGCCTCCGATCAGGAACCCTCGTATGTCAGTTTTATAAGCCTTCCAGAGTGAATGACCCATGGCTCCTTTCTTCAAGTGCAGAAGATTGACCAGCAACGATTGTGTTCCGGCAGCAGCAGCTACCTTCTGTGCCTTTTGAATCTCAACTGTATCGGAAAGCTCGCCTTCGGCAACATCAGTTGAAACTTGTAGCCTGTCAAAAAAGGAGTCCATTTTAGCCTTCGGTTCAGGGGGAGTCAGAAGGCTTACCACTACCAGGGTCACGATCCCTGATAGCAAAGCCAGGCAGAAAACATCCGCGTCCCAGTTATCCAGACGCTGCCCCCGAATGTAGTAAAGGGTAAAATTTACGATCATAGCCACTATCATGCTGGAAACCGCGCCCCAGCGATTGGCTCGCTTCCAGAGGATTCCACCCAGGATGCTCACACCCATAAAAGTTGCAAGGGTTTCTGTCAGCAAAAAGGAATATAAGACTCGATCTATCAGAAACAAGGCATAGGCAACACCAAGCATGGTGACAACAAATCCGCTTATCCTGCCAACCCAGAGATAGTAACCGTCAGACTTATTTTTAACCAGATGTGACTTAAATATGCCCTGGGTAAAAAGGGCCCCACTGTCAACCATGAAAGCCGAACAGGTGGACATATTGGCAGCCATTATGCAGGCTATCAACAAGCCCAGCGCTCCGGGGAAAAGCAGGTTATGGCAGGCAAAACCAAATGCGTCTTCCGGATCGGCAAGTGATGTGGCCCCGAATAAGCCTTTAGCCACCATCGCGGCAACCATGATTCCCACCAGAGCCCAGCCTACTGTGCAGATTCTCTTCACATAATTTCCATAGAAAAATCCAATCCGGCATGTTTTTTCGTCTTTTCCAGTTCCCACAGCTGCCAGCATATGCGGCTGAGCCATAATGCCGATCAACCCATTCAGGGTCAGCATAAAAATTATCCAGATTGTTATTCCCTCAGGCGCCGCAAGGGAAAATTTGTATACCTCCACCGAGGCTCTCATTCCGTCCAGTCCACCGACCGCTGACCAGCCAAGTGGAATAAGCATGAAAGAGAGGGCAATAATCAGAAATCCCTGGAAAAAGTCTGTCCAGGCTGTAGCTATCAACCCTCCTAAAAAACTGTAAAGAATGAAAATAACGGTCATGGCAATAACAACGTTATTGACTCCGATCTCTCCACCAGCAGCCTGATTTATGACCTTGCCCGCGCCCTTCAGCATACTGGCAGTATTCAGGGTGAAATACGCCAGGGCAAAAATGGTATAAACCATTCCCATCCAGATCCCGTAACGGTCCTCGGTCAATTCACCGATGGTCGTACGGCGAATCCGGCGAAACACCGGAGCCATTATCCAGTAGAAGGGAGTGGCAAATAGATTTTTCCAGTGAAACCAGATACCCGACATTCCAGTGGTGTATACAGCACCAGCCAGTGATACCGGCATTTCAGCATGCGTCCCGATACCGAAACTCTGGCCTATCATCAGCCATTTTCCGAATTTCCTATCTCCCAGAAAATAATGATTCGTATTTTTTACTTTCATGGCCGCTACCACTCCAATAGCGACCATAATCACCAGGTATCCAACTAACACTATCCAATCAGCTATGGCAATTTTCATGCTCATTAGTATAGATAGTGATACCTTTCCCGACAAGTGCATTACCTGTTTTTTTAAAACGACCTTGAGCATCCGTGAGACAAGTACCCGGTCTTCACAAATATTTTGCTGCCTTCAATTCTGATATTAAACCCTGCAAGGGGCGAACCGCACAGCTACAGTCAGAGGATTTCCCGATTCAGGCTATCTGAGAATCATCTCTCCGATGGCTTCCTTTCCCGTTATTTCCCCTCGAAGAACCAGGCTGGTCAGCAGCGGGCAATCAAAGGTCTCATCTCAGGTCTGTTTTATCTCGTACATTGCCGCGCAAGGCTGAAGGAAAACGCGGATTGGCATACTGCAAACCTGCCCTTTATGTCGGGTTATTATTTGGTAAACTATACTTTTCAGGCAGAGAGGAATCGAGGATTGATATGAAAAGATATGTTGATTTACAGGTGAACGGCTATCTCGGAATAGATTTCTCTGAACCGGGCTTGACCCTGGAAGGTGTGAGGACAGTTGTTGAAGCACTCCATAAGCGGGGTACCCTTGCATTTTGCCCTACTGTCATTTCCAGCGCCCCTGAAACCTATGAGCTGAATCTCCCTGTCCTGGCTCGGGCTTTTGAGGAACCGGACCTGGCTGGGAGGCTGCTTGGAATCCACCTGGAGGGACCTTTCATCTCTCCCAGGCCAGGCGCCAGGGGAGCCCACGCCGAATCTTACATAATTCCTCCCGACATCAGGCTTTTTGATCATTACCGGAAGCTCTCAGGAGACAGGATCTGCCTGTTGACAGTAGCCCCGGAGATCGAAGGAGCGATCAAGTTAATCAACCATGCCGCCAAACTCGGCATTACCGTGTCTCTGGGGCATCATACAGCTGAGGCGTATGACATAAAAAAGGCGGTTGACGCGGGGGCTGCCGCGGTTACCCACCTGGGAAATGGAGTGCCTAATACACTGCCCCGTCACCCTAACCCGATCTGGGACCAGCTGGCCGAAGACCGGCTTACTCCCATGCTGATAACAGACGGACACCACCTGCCCCCTTCATTCATAAAATCAGTATTTGACATGAAAGGGACCGGAAACATTGCGATTGTGAGTGACTCCGCCCCTATTGCCGGACTCAAGCCGGGAAAATACAATACCCTTGGTTTGGATGTTGTACTTGAGAAATCAGGTAAGTTATGGGTGCCGGAAGGCAACCACCTGGCAGGATCGAGCGCCAATATCAAGGAATGCGTGGAATACCTTGATTCACTCGAATTCCTGGGAAAAAAAGCCTTGGAATCAGCAGCAATTTATACCCCGCTCAGGCTGCTGGGAAGGGCTACTCTTTAGCCTTCCTTCCGTTATTCTGCTGCCCGGAATGTATTGCCTGTAATTAAGTACATCCGGGATGTTTCCCCTGGAGTTGGCCCGCATTCCTCACCAGCTTTCGCAGTGAGGCGGTGAGGAATGCGGGCCAGGTTCAGGCTTACCTGGCAACTTCCTTCATAATCCGAAAAACGCCTTCCTGAAAACTCTCCTTCTCGGAAAGCAGGCTGAGAACGAGGAATGATCCACCTTCCAGGCCATAAAAACTGCCTGGATGAGTTAAAATGTGGTACTTATCAAGGAGATGAACTGACCATTCTTCGCAACCCATTATCCCCGGAAGCCTGATTATAGCGGCCCATCCTCCCTCGGTCCGCAGGCAATCTACGGGAGAATCCCTGACTGTTTTCTCCAGATAAGCCAGATTACTGCTGGTTCGAAGCTGTATCTGGCTCCTGATGGCCGGGGCCAGTCTGAAGATTGCTCCTGCCGCCCCCTGTACAGCGGTAGAGGGGGATAGAAAAGTGTCTGAAATGAACTCAAGCTTCTGTAAAGCCGTCTGTTTAAGTTGCTCTGGGCCCCTCACAACAATCCAGCTCATTTTCACTTGGGGAAGCCCTGCTGTTTTTGAAAACCCGTTCAACACAAATGAGAGTGCTTCTGTCTCTTCGACCAGATCGGCTCCAGGCTCCGCCCCGGCATGGGAAAACTCATGAAATACCTCATCACAGATAAGGGCAATCCCTTTCCGTGCACACAACCCGACAATCTCCGCCCATTCATCTAGATGGATATAATTACCGGCAGGGTTGCTTGGGCTGACAATTATTACAGCCTTCACAGATTCATCAAAAACCGCGGGGTTAAAATCATACCACCAGCCGAAGTTATACCTCATTCGGCAGGAAACAGGATGCAATCCATCCAGGTGGAGAAGATAGTCAAAAAGGGGGTATCCCGGACCTGGAACCACAATCCTTTCGCCGGGATCAGCCAGTAAACGGAAAAGAAAAGAATAGGCTTCACTGGTACTGGCGGTTATAATCACATCCTCCGGTGAAACCTTCTGTCCCCGCGTTTCATAATACTTGCACACCGCATCCCTGGCTTCCGGGGTACCCCTGGGTTGCGGGGAATAGACAGCATAAGAGGCTGCGGCAAATGCGTCGCTTATCTGGTCAAAGGGGTAGTTGAATCCCGCCCTGGTAGGATTGGAAAGAGTCATGTCGATGACGTCTATGCCTTCCTTATTCTTACGGGACAGAAGAGCGGCCAGTTCATTAGGCCTCAGATCAAATTCAAGCCTTCGTGAAAACAATCTTTGGCATCCTTATGTAAAAGAGGAAAGTCCGGAATTAATAAATCTAAAAAAGCTCCGTCCCCCAGAGGTCATGAAGGTGAATAATTCCCTGTAACTCCCCATGTTCTCCGGTCACCATCAGAGACGTTATTTTCTTTTTTTCCATCAGGTTCAAGGCTTTTGTCGCCATCTCATCCGGAGATATCATTTCAGGATCAGGAGTCATACAATCGCCGGCGCAGCGGTTAAGCACCCCCTCTTTCTCGTCCTGGAGGCGGCGGCGAAGATCACCATCGGAAATCACCCCCAGCAATTTCCTGTCCATTTCAGATGCAGCCGGGGAGACAACTGCTGCAATTCCCAGGCCTTTGCAGGACATTTCGTAGATGACATCCGTCATCACTGTGTCGGGAAATACAAGCGGCAACTGGTCTCCTCGATGCATGAGGTCTCCGACCAGAGCCAGCTTTTTGCCCAGCTTTCCTCCGGGATGCAGTCGGGCGAACTCTTCCGGTTTGAATCCCTTGTAGACAGAAACAGCCATGGCAAGCGCATCCCCAAGTGCCAGTGCCGCGGTGGAGGATGCTGTAGGGGCAAGGCCGAGAGGACAGGCTTCCCGGTCCACCCCTATGTCAAGCACAATATCAGAATGGCTGTACAGGGTGGATTCAGTATTACCCAGCATTGACACCAGAGGAATATCCAGGCGTTTTATGGTCGCAAGAAGCTTGATAAGTTCGGATGTTTCTCCGCTGTTGGAAATCATCAGGACAATATCTCCCCTGGCAATCATTCCCAGGTCTCCATGTATGGCCTCTGCAGGATGCATGAACAGAGCAGGTGTTCCGGTGCTGGAAAGCGTGGCAGCCAGTTTTCTGCAAATAATCCCTGACTTGCCCATCCCGGTAGTTACAATCCGGCCCTTGCAGTTTGCCAGTATGCAGGCTGACCGCTCAAATTCTTCGCCCAGGACATCAATCATCCTTCGGACAGCGTCTGCTTCGATTTCCAGTACCCTTTTTGCTGTTTCTAAAATCATAATTCAGGATCGCCTATCTTCCTCCTCCGCCTGTTCCGGGCCGGAAGACCTCCGGAATCTCTACTCAATCGGAAGGCTGGCAGGGTTGTCAGACAACCAGGATTAAGAAGTAACCCAATTATAGACTCCTTCCTGGTCTTTTTCAGAAATCGTCAATGGACTTCTTTATCCGAAGAAGTTTTTCAAGCAGGCGGCCAATCTCCCCGATCTTCAGGGAATTAGCTCCATCACTCGGCGCTTTTTCCGGATTATCATGCACTTCAAAGAAAAAACCATCTACTCCGGTTGCCGCAGCAGCGCTGGCCAACACCGGAATATACTCAGGGGTTCCACCACTGCTGGATCCTTTTCCGCCCGGCAGCTGCACTGAATGGGTAGCATCAAAAACGACAGGGTAGCCCCAGGATCTCATAACAGGAATCGACTTAAAATCGACTACCAGATTGTTATAACCGAAGGTAACTCCCCTTTCAGTCAATAAAAGGTTTTCAGCACCGGCTGCTTCAGCCTTTTTTACGACATTCACCAGATCCCATGGAGCCATAAACTGCCCTTTTTTAATATTCAAAGGGCGGCCAGTCAGGGAAGCTGACACTACCAGGTCTGTCTGGCGGCAAAGAAAGGCTGGAATCTGGATCACGTCAAGGGTACCAGCTGCCTGCTCAGCCTGTGAGGAATCGTGGATATCAGATAATACAGGGATACCAAGTTTTAATTTAACTTCCTGGAGCATCGCCAGCCCCTTATCGATACCTGGTCCCCTATATGAATCCAGGGCGGTGCGGTTGGCTTTGTCGAAAGAAGCCTTGAATATGAAGGGAATTCCAAGGCTGGAGGTTATTTCCTTTAACTCGCCGGCCAGCTTGAAAGCATGGTCAAGACTTTCAAGCACACAGGGTCCAGCAATAAGGAAAAATCCCTCTTCACCTGAATACCTGAAATTCTCCAGGATCAGACTCTTGCTTTTTTCCATACCTATTCAAATACTCCAAGTGGAGCCGAACGCGCTTTCTTGTAGGCAAGCGAGGCATCAATAAAGCTCACAAAGAGTGGATGAGGCAGTAATGGTTTGGACTTGAATTCAGGATGAAACTGGCAGCCCAGGAACCACGGATGGTTAGCAATTTCCACTATTTCAACAAAATTACCGTCAGGTGAACCTCCTGAAATTATCAGCCCCTGGCTTTTCAGGACCTTTTCATATTCACGGTTAAACTCATACCGATGACGATGCCTTTCGGAAATGCTCTTCTTTCCATAAATTCTGGAGGCCAGGGATCCTTCCATCAACTTACATGGATAGGCTCCCAGGCGCATGGTGCCGCCCATTTCCTCCACGCCCAGCAAATCCCGCAACATGTATATAACCCTGCCTGGAGCATCTTCATCAAACTCCGAGCTGTTGGCATCAATAGAGCAGACATTTCGGGCATATTCAATAACTGCTGTCTGCATCCCCAGGCAGATCCCGAAATAAGGAACCTTGCCTTCACGGGCATACCGGATTGCTTCCAGCATACCTTCAACTCCTCTGATCCCAAAACCACCTGGCACCAGGATTCCATCGACCTTGTCAAGCTGGGATAGACCACCAGGCTGGAGCAATTCTTCGGCTTCAATCCAGGTTAAACTAACCTTGGTACCAGAAGGGAACCCGCCGTGAGACAAAGCTTCATTGAGACTTTTATAGGAATCCTCATAGGCCACGTACTTTCCTACGATTCCAATGGTAACCTCATCTTTTGGATTATTTATATTTTCAACCAGATCCTCCCAGGGTTTGAGGTTGCACTCATGAAACGGAAGGTCCAGATGTTTCATTACCATGAAATCCAGTCCCTCACGGGAATAGGCAACAGGGACCTCATAAATATTTTTGACATCAAGCGCGGTTATTACTGATTCAGGGGAGAGGTTGCAGAACAGACCTATCTTATTCTTCATTTCCCTGGGAATAATTCTGTCGCAACGGCAAAGAAGGATGTCAGGCTGGATCCCTATACCTCTCAGTTCCTTGACTGAATGTTGAGTCGGCTTGGACTTCAATTCCCCTGCAGCCTTAATATAAGGAACAAGAGTCAGGTGTATGAAGAGGGTATTCCTGCTCCCCAGCTCCACCCGCATCTGCCGTATCGCTTCCAGAAACGGCTGGCTTTCAATATCTCCTACCGTTCCTCCAATTTCGACCATTACGATATCGGCTCTGTCGTTAAGTTTCGTAATGACGGACTTGATCTCATTGGTTATGTGGGGGATTACCTGTACAGTCTTTCCCAGATACTCCCCTTTACGTTCCTTTTCAATGACAGCACTGTATATTTTTCCGGTAGTCGAATTGTTATCCTTTCCCAATAAAGTACTGGTGAAACGCTCATAATGTCCAAGATCCAGATCTGTTTCTGCTCCATCATCTGTGACAAAAACCTCACCATGCTGAAAAGGGCTCATGGTTCCGGGATCCACATTAATATAAGGATCAAGTTTCAAAATGGTTACTTTAAATCCCCTGGCTTCAAGAAGTGCGGCAATTGAGGCAGAAGCAAGGCCTTTCCCAAGCGAACTGACCACTCCTCCGGTAACAAAAATATACTTGGGCTCCATTTTCCCTCCAACAAGATTCTAACGGTTAGGTTTATTCTTATTGTACCTGTTTGTGTGACATTCATGACGAACCGGAAAGGCGACAGCAAAGAAAAATTTCCACATTTGGTATTTATTAATAATTACTTAATATAAAAATTTTAAAAAGTTAACATTTCATATCAGGAAAAAAGCAGCTCCTCCTGACTTTAAAAAACAGGGGGACAGGTTTGGGATCATGCACACCAGGAAAAGTTTTGGCGTGACCCACCCTTAACAGATGACTCTGATTAGCCAACAGCTGTATTGCGGCAAATTATAAGGTCGATTCATAAGGCCGATATGAACTTCAGCTAACCTGCCTTATGGTTCCACAGCTGCACCAACTGGCCCTTGCAAACTCCCTGCTCTTTAATTAAGATGCACTAAGTTATGAATTCTCAGATATCAACACGCTACTACCTGCTCCTTTCAGGCGCGCTTCTTTGGATTCTTCTGATCGTGGCGGCTCCCCTGGTCACCTTGGAAAATCCTGCGGCAGGAAAATATTTTTATCTATTTTTTTCCGGAATATGTCACCAGGAAGCAGGCCGGTGTTTTCAATACCAGGGATTACCCCTGGCAGTATGTGCCAGGTGCCTGGGCCTTTATCTTGGATTCATTGCGGGACTTGTCGGAAGTGCCCTGCTGGCTGGATTCAGGAAAACTCTGCTGGCCCATCCCCGGCTGCTTATAGTTTTTTTCCTCCCCATGACTGTCGACCTTCTTCTTCCCAACAATCACTGGAGCAGGCTGTTGACCGGTATGATAGCTTCCTTTCCTGTAGCCTTCTTCGTCCACCTGGCAGTCGAACAAATTCAACTTAAATCACTCAGGAGAACAACCTCATGAATCAAAGCAAACCAAGTTATCTTCCGGCTGCTCTGGCCGGAGGGCTGTTCCTTGGCTTTTTTTCTGGTATTCCGATCCTTAACTGCTTGAACTGTGCCTGCTGTCTGATGGTTATTGGAGGTGGTCTGGTATCTGCCTATATATACCTGCGGAACTACCCCCAATCACTCCCCCAGGTGACATACGGAGAAGGGGCTTTGTTGGGAATACTGACAGGATTGTGCGGGACTGTTTTCTGGTCTTTTATTCATTTTTTTATCACCTTTATAAAGGGGCTGATGGGAATGAGAATGGCTGGGATGGAATCGTTGAGAGAAGCTATTTCCTCCCCTGGAGTTCCTCCGGAAGTCAGGGAACTGCTGGAAAATATTTTTGAAAATTATGTGTTCTCCGATTCGCTGACTCCAATCCTGCTCATCTTCACAGTAATAATGATTGCTGTTGTTTCGGTACTGTTTGCAACCATAGGCAGCATTGTCGGCGTGGCTCTATTCCAGAAAAAACCTCTCGCGGAAAACCAGGACAGCACCGGGATTTAATACCGCGCGGATGGAAGGATGTCCGGGTTTGAAAGGTGATCAGGGCGCAGGTACCCGCTGCCCGAAGAGTCCGTATATAAAAATGCGGGGCAGACAGATATTTCGAGCGAATTTACTGAAAACGGAATAATACTGCCCTGTTCACCTGCCATATTGGCACAGATCACGGACTGCCGGTTCCTGTAAACGCAAGAATTAATCCTCTGCTTTTTTTATAAACCAGTTACAGGAAAATGATCCTTACTGGTAAAACCTTCAGGAGTAGTTAAGAGGATTGCCTGATCTTGCCTATCCCCTGTAAAGCACGGATATTACCGGGATCCAGGCTTAACACTTTATTGAAATGCAGCAGGGCGTCACTATTGCGTCCCAACTCAGTCAGCATCTCTCCTGTTTCAAGAAGAGCTTCTATATGTACGGGATCCTTCCTGACTACGTTAATGATAACCTCAAGTGCTTCCTGCGTTTTGTCCTGATATCTGAGAGCTTTGGCCAGCCCGACTCCCGCGGAAATATTTTCCGGATCCAGTCCCAGGACAGTCCTGAACCTTTTTTCAGCCAAGGCGAAATCACCTTGCTCAAGCCTCAAAACTCCCATGCCCAGGTGAGCTTCAGCCATTCTGGGATTAAGCTGGACAGCCCGGAAAAAGCTGCCGAAAGCCTCATTCAGGTCACCCTTCCACATAAGTACATATCCAAGGTTACTGTGGGCTTTGGCTAATCTGGGTTCAATTCTAATAACTTCCTTTAAATGAAAAGCAGCTTCTTCATATGCCTCGCGGTTCCCAAGTACATATGCAAGGCTCAAGTGTGCTTCCACATTTTCAGGATTAACTTCCAGGGCTTTCCTGAACATGGCTTCAGCACTGGCCGGTTCATTCCCCCGGTTAAATTCATATCCGGCCCGGTAGAGGGAATTGTCATCGATAAAATGCTCAACGATCCTGGTAATTGCCCCTGATTCTACATTCACGAATTCTGGTATGTTGGCTGCCCTGTCTGCTCCCGTCATTCGGTCAAGCAGAACCGCCGGTGAATCGTTACCGCCTTCATCAATATGGGCGATCATCAACTGGGTGTATGCTGAAAACTCCTTGGAGGAAAACACCAGCCACTTCCCGTTGGGTGACCAGGTGTGCCAGGAGTTCATTCGGCCGGTATTGCAGTTCAATTTTCTGGCTTTACCTCCTTCAGAGGGAATAATGTACAACTGGCTGTCAGGCTGAAGCAGCATAAAACTGTCAGCCTGGCAAAAGACAATCCATTTTCCGTCAGGGGAATACTTGGCAAAATAATTACTCAGTCCATTCCCTGATGCCCCCTCCAGGGGCTCAGCCTTTCCTCCCCGGCCGTTATTAAATGGAATCCGGTAAAGATCAAATTTAAACTTCCGTCCTTCCACCAGGAATTCAACACATTCATCCTTGGTTAATACTATCTGCCCCTGATCATCCAAGGTCTTAAGCTTATAAGCTTCGCTCCTGGCAAAAACAATATATTTTCCATCTGGACTCCAGGCTGGGTTACTCTGCACATACCTGGGGTCATCCGCGCCCGGCAGATCAAAAAATGTTTTCTTTTCCCGATCATAAATTTCCAGGACACCTTTAAGAGGGAAAAAAAGCTGGGAAAAAGTCAGATCATCTTTAGGAACAAATACTGAGCGGTCTCTGACCGTACTCACGACAAACCGGCCATCAGGTGATACCTGGGAAAGCAGTCCAAAAGTTTTCTCTTTACTTTTTGCATTGCTCTCAGCCCAGGAGAAAATCTTATCCTTGTTTAATTCAATTTCCTTTTCCACCCCGGCCACAACATAGGAACCTTTGTCGCTGGCGTAATCCACATCCATGCCCATAACTTCGCCATCGCAGGAAAAGGAATGACAATTACCGCAAACCGGAAGTTTATCCAGGACAACTGGTGGTTTTTTTTCAGAATCAACTGTCCCGAATCTCCATTGAATTCTGGAGGGATCCTTAACAGCCTCTATGAATGGAAGGTTTACCTCCCGATAAAACAATGGTGCTCCCACCGGATCGGCTGAAATCATGAATGATGTTTCTCCGGCGGCAAGGATCACGTCCGGATTATCCCTCTTGAAACCCAGTACTACCAGCTTTGCTTGCCCCCTGACAAAATTCTGCTTAATCTCATCCCATGCATCAGCAGGCAGATGGTAGCCTGAACCAGGAACCAGCTTCAGGAAAACCGGCACTCCATCATTTGAGGTGACGGCAACAACCCAACTGTCACATCCAGCGGGAACACCACTCCAAATAACTGCGGGGGCGGGAACTTCAGGAGGGAACAGTGCCCCGTCAATAGGATGGGCTACTTCTAACTTGGGAATGGACCCAACTGACTGGTATTCCAACCAAAGTTCTTCAGCACTAGGCTCCTTATGGGAGCATCCATGAAAAACCACAAACACAAGTCCGGCTGCCGCGACTAATCCCAGCCTTCTCAAAGCACTTCTCATATTCTTCAAATTCCTTTTTTACCTTGCCAGTATACGGAAAAAGTATCCCTACTCAAACCCGTAAAAAAAATTTGAGGAATTTTAAAAGCATAAGTTTCAGGCTGTGGGACAGAGATGACAAGATGATTCGCGGGCAGAAAAGGTTTATAAAAAAACGACCACCTCTTACAAATATCTCACGTCCCGGCCTTCAACCATATAGACGACCATGGCTGCTATGTTCGAACTGTGGTCCCCGATACGCTCGATAAATTTGTTGACCGAAATAAACTGTGTATAAGCTCCTGCTACAGTATGGTCAGCGACCATTTCATTAATAAAATTCTGCAGGTTTTCCCGGTGATAGCGATCTACCTTTTTATCATCCTCAATCACCTGGCGGGCGGCGAAGGAATCCTGCCTGACAAAAGAATCCAGGGCTTTTCTCAACAGTTCCCTGCTCTCTTTTGCCATTTCGTTCAAAGAAGGGGGAAATGGCACCATTTTATCGCTGCTGCTGTTTAATCCATGCCTGGCCAGATTTCTGGCAATATCTCCAATTCGTTCAATGTCCCTGACGATTTTCAGGGCTGTGGTAACGAATCGCAAATCCCTGGCCACCGGCTGAAAAAGGGCCAGTAGGGCAACACACATCTCATCAATTTCCTTCTCTGCCTGGTCGATCTCAAAATCACCCTGCACCACCTCTTCCAGAGTCCCGATATCCGCATCCCTGAACGCTTCGACAGCCCTGGCAATGTTACGCTCCACTTTAGCGGCCATGTCAAGCAGCTTTTTATTGACATTCTCCAATTCACTGTGCAGGTTACCCCTCATCACCAAAAATCCTTCCAGTCAAATAGTCCTCAGTCATTTTCATTTCCGGATTGGTAAAAAACATCCTGGTATCCCTGTATTCAACAAGCTTTCCGAAATAAAGAAATGCGGTCCGATCACTTACCCGCGCCGCCTGGCTGAGGCTGTGCGTCACTATGATTACAGTACAGTTCTCGCGAAGTTCCCGCAGCACAAGTTCAATGCGGTTTGTGGAACCAGAATCCAGGTCTCCGGTAGGCTCATCAATCAGGAGCACTTCAGGCGATACGGCAAGGGCACGGGCAATGCAGAGCCTTTGCTGCTGTTCCTGGCCAAGGAGCACAGCCGGTGCATCCAGGCGGTCCTTGAGAGTATCCCACAGATGAACCCTTTGCAGACATTCAGTCACCTGATGTTCAATCCTCCCGGAATCCCGCCACTCGTTAACCCTTAGTCCAAAAGCGACATTTTCAAAAACAGATTTCCTGAAGACTGTTGAATTTTGAAATATCATGCCTATCCTGCGGCGAATATCTGATGCATCAACATCGGTCCCGAATATGCTCTTTCCATTCAGGCGCACATCCCCCTCAACATGAGCTTCCGGGACGAAATCTGTCATTCGGTTCAGAGTACGTAATAAAGTGGACTTACCGGAACCGGATGGGCCTACTATCGCGGTAATCTTTTTATGTGGAAAATCCAGGTCCAGCTGCGAAAGGACCTGTTTTTTACTGAAAATAACGCTCAGTTTCTCGGTTTTCAGTACACACTCATCCTGTTTTATCTTCATTTAACCGCACTCCCGTCAGACCGCTTTCCCAAATGCCGGCGCCATATAACCGCTAAGGTATTGAAAAATAATAAAAATGGCAACAACAGCAATATCGCCGCCGCTCCATTGGAATGGGTACCGGATCCTGCCTGTAATGTCCAGTTGTATATTTCCACTGGAAGAGCAGCAAAAGGAGAAAATAAACTGTCCGGAATGAAAGTCATATAACTGAGAGCTCCAACGACCAGGAGAGGAGCGGCTTCCCCGGACACTCTTATTAAAACCAGGCAGGTGCCGGATATAATGTCTGGCAGTGCCTGAGGCAACACATGCGACTGGAGAGTCTGCCACCTGGTAGCCCCCAGAGCGAAGGAGAGCTCCCTCGTTTCCCGGGGTACGGAATCCAGCGCGTTTCTGCAACTGCTGATGATACTTGGAACAGCCATTGCTGAAAGTGTAAGAGCCGCGGCAAGAAGGCTTCTGCCCAGGGACATCCCGTTGATAAACAGGGCCAGTCCAAGGAATCCGTATACCACAGAAGGCACAGCATCCATGCCGCAAAGCAAGGCATCAACCAGGCGACTGGTTATCCTGAGAGGCCGATAGCTCGATTCTTCTCCGTACTCATGGAGAAAGATGGCTGACAGAATTCCCAAAGGACAGGCAAAAATCACCACCAGGAGGATAAGTTCACAGGTTCCGGCCACAGCTGACAACACCCCCGCCTGGTCGGGGAACCTGGAGTGATACCCCGCAATAAAATGCCAGTCGAGGTGGGGCAGACCCATCACCAGAAGCAGCAGCATAAAAGAAGTGAATACGAGGAGAAAAACACCAAGGCAGGTCTGGCACAAAAGCACAAACCAGTTTTCAATCCTGCTTTCCCGGTTTTTGCTGGTCAATTTTTTCATCCCTTTACCAGCCTGGTGAAAACCTTGTGGAGATGCCTTGAAAGGAAACTGAGTAACATCGTTATCACAACAAGAACGGAGGCCACAGCAAAAGCACTCCGTAATTCCATGGTACCGGGAACAAAGTCCCCCATGCCTGCCTGTACCATAAAGGAGGTCATCGTCTGGACAGGAGCCAGGATATCAAAACCGAATACAGCCTGCTGCCCTCCGGCAATTGCTACTATCATGGATTCACCTATTACCCTGATGAGAGATAGAAAAAAGACCGAAAGAAGCCCCGGAAGTGCTGCCGGCAGCACCGCCCTGAATAGAGTTTGCATCCTGCCCGCCCCCAGAGCCAGTGACGAATGGCGGTAACTGTCGGGAACAGCGGAAATTATGGATTCCCAGAGATATATCAAAAAGGGGAGAATCATGAGCCCGGTTACAATCCCCACCGAAAAGGCGCTGAAAGCAGGTAGATCCGGGATGATTTTTTTCAACACCGGAGTCGCCCAGAACAGAGCCAGAAACCCGTAAACAACGGTAGGAATGCCGGATAAAATCTCCAGCAGAACCCTCATAAAATTCCTGAAAGATTCAGAAGCGAATTCACTCAGGTATATTGAGATCAGCAGAGCCGGACCCACAGACACCATGGCTGCAATAGACACTACTGAAAATGTACCGGTTAGAAGAGGAAGAACTCCAAACTGTTTCTGTGAAAAGAGGGGGGTCCAGACAGTACCAGTGAAGAATTCCAGGAAGGACACCTCCCTGAAAAACTCATAAGTGCCTGATGCAAGGATTCCCAGCATGCAGAGAGAAACCAGTGCTGACAGCAATACTGCTGACAACAAAATACCGCTAATCACCTTATCTGTGAAATATTTACTTTTCCGCACTTCCCGGTTTCCTGTTAATTGAAGACTTCGTCCCCAAAAGATCTGCAACCGATCTTCCGTATCCTGATTCCAAGCCTTCGTACATTGACCCTGATACCTTTCTCCTCAACCTCTCAACTACCAGCTCATACAATTCTTCCTGGAGCGGCACCAGTCCAACCTGGGGAGCCAGCCTGGGTACATTGCTGAGATAAAACTCCAGGTATTCATCCAGTTCATCTTCATTTTGCATACCTGCGCGCACATAAAGAAACAGAGGTCGGGAAAGAGGCTGGTAGGTTCCATCCATAATGGAACTTACCCCTGGTTTGACCGGTCCATCCCCGTTGAAGGGATTTTCATCGTCAACAGCCACCAACTTCAGGCGATCCTGATTTTTCACGTAATATGAGTAACCGAAAAATCCCATTCCCAGTGGATTATTGCGGAGGGATAATGCCGTCAGGTTGTCATCCTCACTGGACGAAAAATCTCCCCTGATCGACATGGCTTTGCCGATTACTGATGCGCTGAAGTAATGAACTGTTCCGGAATTGGTTCCCGGTCCAAACAGAAAGATTCGTTTTTCCGGCCATTCCGGCCTGACCTGATTCCACAGCACAAGCCGATTCTGGGATTCCGCATCCCAGATTCGCTTAAGCTCTGAAACAGTCAATGAATTACACCAGTAGTTATCCGCATTTACCGCCACAACTATTCCGTCATAGGCTACAGGAAGCTCAATAAAATCAAATCCCTTCTCCCTGACAATCCGCTGTTCCTGGATGGTAATGGGACGTGATGCATCTGTTATGTCCGCCTCTCCGTCAATGAACTTGCGAATGCCTCCCCCGGTACCGGAAAAACCAATGGCTATCCTGGCACCTGTCCTGTTTCTAAGGTATTCTTCGGTAACAGCCGTTGACAGGGGATAAAGGGTACTGGAGCCTTCAATCCTGATAAAAGGGGACGATACAAAAAAACAGGAGGTTATACAAAGGCACAAGCATCCCAGCAGGAGCGGAACCACTATCAAAATCTTTATTTTTGGTTGTATTATCGTTTTCATGCTGGAGATGATTGGCATGATTCCTTAAGCCGCATGCAGTTCAGCTTCCGAGCCAAGTGAAAATTAAGTCTAGCACCGGATTATAAAGAAAATATAAAGACACAATGCATTACAGCCCTCATTCATAAACAGTTTGCGCGGCAAGACGTCGCTTACATCTGTATAGCGGGAACTGCGACTCAGGCTTTCCTCGATCGTGCTTGCCGATAAGTGAAGGATCCCAGCCGAACATAATCCAGAAGAGTGCATTCGTTCCCCGCCCAAGTAGTCGACAGGTTAATAATCCGGATTAATCCCAGGCAGGCAATCTCTCTTTTTCAGTACCCTGGGCCTTGTAAATAAGATGTGGCAAATCTGCTGGGAAAATCCAGTTTGCCGAACTCTGCAGGGACGACTGCTAGTCGGTAGATTCAGAAAATTTATATCCAATACCCCTGACAGTCAGGACCCGGTCTCTTTCAGGTCCTATCTTTTTTCGAATTGCCCGAATGTGTACATCCACATTCCGGTCTATGATATATGTCTCCCCATCGGTTATGGCGTTGAGAAGCTGGTCCCTCGTGAAAACCCTTCCCACCTGGGAAGCCAGGAGCTTAAGCAGGTTGAACTCAGCCAGGGTCAGGGCCAGCTGTTTGCCATTCTGATATACCTCGTGCCTTAATGAATCAATGGTAAGGCTTCCCACTATAATCTTATCCTCCAGCCCCGGGAAACCTGAAGGAGAAGCCCTGCGCAGGACTGCTCTTATTCGGGCAATAAGTTCCCTTATCCGAAAAGGCTTTGTTATGTAATCATCCGCACCAAGCTCCAAACCTGCCACAACATCACTCTCAAGCCCCTTGGCAGTAAGAATGATAATTGCGGTTGAGGAAATTCCAGGTTTCTGCTTTATCAGTCGGCACAGCTCCAGTCCCTGGATACCCGGCAGACCAAGATCCAGTACAACAAGGGATGGTTTCTCCTCCTGGGTGATGGTGAAGCCAGCCTCACCTGTCGAAGCGGAAAAAACCTTATATCCTTCCTTTTCCAGATTGAAGCGGAGAAGGTCCACTATATCGGCATCATCTTCTATAATAAGAATTTTTCGTTCTTTCATAATCTTGATATTATAACCTCATCCCCGGCCAAACTGAACTCATAGATTACCAGCCGCCTTTATCGAGTTAAATTCTGATAATTCTTGATTTTAAGAAGCTCTCAACTTTATTTAAAGCCGATTATTGCCTCTTTCTGATCCTCTCTTCCCTTAAAGGTTTTCTCTACGAAAACCGGTTCTCCTGTAAAGGGATCCTTCTCAGTCCAATACATCAGGGAAGAATAGGTGGAAGGTGTTGGTGTGAATATCTGGACCTGTCTGGGATTTATTCTCAATTTGTCCCTTGAAAATGATCTAACCTTCGCCATTGCTGTTTTTGTACTCCCGGGATGAGCCGCAATAATGTAGTAACTCAGATGCTGATCCTTATTTAATCCCCCGGTCAGCCGATAGTAAAGATCCCGGAACCTCAGCAGCACTTCAGCTCCAGGTTTGCCCATTAATTCCAATACTCGCTTATCTACATGTTCCGGGGCTATTTTCATCTGTCCTGAAACATGGTGTTTCAATAACTCAGCAAGGTATTCCAGTCCATGCTTTTTATCTGCCAAAATCAGGTCATAGCGAATTCCGGAAGCCACGAAAACTCGTTTTACTCCCCTGATTCCGCGGAGAGCCTGCAACAGGGAAATCTGCCTTGAATGATTCACGTCCATCTTTTCGCAGATTTCCGGCACCAGGCAGCGCCGGTCTGCACATGCGCCCTCCTGGATTTTCTTCCTGCATTCGATACCGTACATATTGGCTGTTGCCCCGCCCACATCGTGGATAGTCCCTTTAAAACCTGGCAAGCCTGCGATTTTCTCCGCCTCCCTGATGAGAGACGCTTCGCTGCGCCAACTGACCGTACGCCCCTGATGAACAGTTATGGCGCAGAAATTACACTCCCCATAACAACCCCGGTGAGTGGTAATGGAATTCCGTATCATCTCCAAGGCCCCGATTCCACCCTTTTCACCATAATAAGGATGCACGCCTCTTTCAAAGTCAAGGTCATAAACAGAATCCAGTTCCCGGGTCGACAACACCAGGGCCGGAGGATTTTGTACCAGGTAGCGGGTGTCCTGTTTCTGCACCAGCCGGGAAGCAGTAACAGGATCAGAATTTTCATAAAAAATCTTAAACATTCGGGTAAAAGCATCCTTGTCAGCCGCGGTTTCCTGATAAGAAGGAAGCTCAATCGAATCCTGGGGGACACTTTTTGAAACATAACACAGGCCTTTTATAGACCTGGGATCCACTTCTGCCCTGAGTGCTTCAGCGAATTCCACAACCGCCCGCTCCGCCATTCCATAAATCAGATAATCCGCCTTGGCGTCAAAGAGTATTGAACGCCTGATGCTGTCTGTCCAAAAATCAAAATGAGCCACCCTCCTCAAGCTCGCTTCAATTCCTCCCAGCACAATAGGGCGCGTATTCCTGAAATATTTTTTTATGAGATTCGCATATACAATAGACGCTCTATCCGGACGCCTGTTATTCAGCCCCCCGGGGGTATAGTCGTCGCCCTTCCTTTTTTTCCCTGAAGCGGTTCGGTTCGCTACCATTGAGTCCAGGCTTCCAGCGGTTACGCCCCAGAAGAGAGCAGGTTCCCCCAGCCTGCCAATGTCACCACCAGATGCAACCTCAGGCTGGGCTATTACCCCAACTCTGAATCCGGCATTTATTAAAACCTTACCGATAACGGCTGATCCAATATAGGGAGAATCTATATAACTGTCTCCTGTCACCAGGATTACATCCAGACTCTTCCAGCCCATCCGCCTGACTTCATCTGCCGTTGTTGGTATAAACATATTTCCCGTTCAACTTTAAGAGATTATTTATAGGCGATAACTGGTTATGAGTTATTTGAACTCAGTTACCCGCTGCTGCTCCACCGGCCAGCCATCCTGTTGAGAAAGCAGCCTGGAGGTTGTATCCGCCGGTATCGGCCTGCAAATCCAGCATTTCTCCAGTAATATAAAGGTTTTTAACTATTCTCGACTCCATGGTTGAAGGATTAACTTCTTTAAGGGTGACACCGCCTGCAGTAACAATGGCTTCTGCGATGGGGCGCGATCCTTTTACCTCCAGCCTGAAGTCCTTCAACCAGTCCCGAAGTTTTTTCCTGAAACCGGCGCGCAGCTGGTTTCCTGTAATGCCTGGATCAATTCCGGTCAATTCCAGGCAGATGGGGACCAGTTCCCTGGGCAAAAGCCCCCTGCATATGCTTGAAACAGTTTCGGTACCCCTTGAGTCCAGGTCTCGCAAAATTCTGGCCTCCAGTTTTGCCAAGTCCAATCCCGGTTTCAAGTCGATGGACAATTCAACCCTGGAGCCTGCTCTCAGTTCATCGACCACATCTCCGCTAAGTCTCAGGGCAGTCGGGCCTGTAATTCCAAAATCAGTGAACAGCAGTTCTCCAAACTCCTCACGTCTCTTTTTATTGTTCGCATACATGCTTACTTTGACATTCTGGAGTTGCAGTCCGTTTGCCCTGACAGAGGCGTAGGGCCTGGTTTCAAGGGGAACAAGAGCCGGCCTTATGTCTGCAATAGTATGGCCGGCTGATGCAGCCAGCCTGAACCCATCTCCTTCTGAACCGGTAGCCGGATAGGAGCACCCCCCCAGACAGAGGATAACGGCATCAGCCTTAAAAACCTCCCCTTTACTGGTCTCGACCCCTACGGCCCTTCCATTGTCCAGAACCAGTGAAACAACAGGGGATAAGGTTTTCAGAATGGCTCCCTGTTCCCGGATCCATTTCAGGAGGGTATCAACCACTTCTGGAGCGCTTCCACTGGAAGGGAAAACGCGCCCTCCCCTCTGTGTTTCAAGATGAATTCCCAGGTCCGTAAAAAAATCCATCAGTTCTGACACAAAAAAAACCGAAAAAGCTGAACGGAGAAATTTACCGTTTTTCCCGAACTGGCCCATAAAAGAATCCAGGCCCGCCACATTGGTCAGGTTGCATCGACCTTTACCGGTTATCCGCAGCTTCCGCCCTGGATACTTCATTTTTTCGAGGAGAAGAACCTCCGCCCCCAGGAATGCCGCCCGCCCGGCCGCAAGCAATCCTGAAGCGCCAGCTCCAACTATTATGACCTTTTTCATTAGTGCATTTTAACGTATTGGGAACTGGGAAGGCTGGAGAGAAGAAAAAATCGTGAAATCCGGTGCTCTTCCCCGCGCAGCTTTTTTATATCCAGAATTCTCAACCCTGATTATCGATTTATGAAAAGAGAGGACTCAGGATTCACCCTGGGGAATGGTGAACACAATTTTGGTACCTTTTCCCAGCTGGCTTTCAGCCCACACATCCCCGCCATGCAGGCTGACAATATGCCTGACTATCGCCAGTCCTATTCCGCTGCCTCCTTTGCCGCGGGAACGATCCTTGTCAACCCGGTAAAAACGCTCGAATATCCTGTCAATGTCCTCGGAAGGAATTCCTATCCCGGTATCTTCCACTTCAATCCGCACCAGGTTCTCCTCCCTGAAAATCCGGACGGTGACAGTCCCTTTTTCCGTGTACTTAACAGCGTTTTCCACAAGATTGTTAAAGACCCTGTCGATGTATCCTTTTCCGGCTTTAAATAAATCAACTCCGGAAAGATTCTCGAATATTAATTCAATGTCTCTGCCAGCCAGATTATTATCGAAATCAAGCTTCAATTCAGTTTCTATCTGTGAAAAACTAACCTCGACCCAGTCAAGCTTCTGTAATCCTTTCTCCAGCCGGACCAGTTTAAACAGCTCCGCTATCATTTTTGAAAGCCTGCCGGCGTTACTGAAGATCCTCTCAATAAATTTCCGGTGAAATCCCTCCAGTTCCTGGTCCTCAAGAAGAGTTTCAGCGTAACCCTGAATAGATGTCAGCGGGGTTTTAAGTTCGTGGGAGACATTGGAAATAAACTCTTTCTGCAGGGTTTCAAGCCTCCTGATTTCAGTGACATCATGAAAAACAATAACGACACCTCCAATTTCTCCGCCGTTTAATATCGGGGAAAAATGGGCCTGAAGCGCTCTGCCTCCAAACCTGATCTCTTCACGGTTTTCAATACCTGAAACCAGGACGGAATTTATGCCCTTCTCAACTTCAACACTGCGAATTACTTCCAGGGGCAGCCTGCCATGAGGATTTATTGGGGACGCAAAAATATCGCTGAAGGCCGGATTGGTTACGACAATTCTTCCCTCAGGATCGGTGACCATTACTCCTTCAGTCATGCTGTTCAGAATTATTGTAAGGTTATTCCTTTCTGATTCCAGCATGGTCAGCTGCCTGTGGAGCCGGAACGACATTTCTTCCATCCTCCGCGCCAGTAACCCTATTTCGTCCTTCGAACTGACTGCTATTGACTCAACATATTCCCCTGAGGCAATACCTCTGGAAGCTTCGACAAGGCGGGCGATGGATAGTCCCAGTCTCCGGGACACAATCCAGACCACACAGGCTCCGACAGCGGGTAGAAGCAAAATGATAAGCAGCAGTGTCGGCCTGAAATCGTTGATCAGGCCTTCAACTTCCTCCAGTGAAACAGAAAGCCCGACGAAACCTTTTCCATCAGCAGTTCTCTCGGCAATAAAGAGAGTCCGCTTGAAAGTCTGTGGATCAAACCTTATATCCTGCCCGAAACCCTGCCTGAGGGCTTGATCCAATTCCCTGTTCCTTGAAAGGTTCCCTGGGACAGGATCCAGGTTCCCGGCGGAATCAGCAAGCCTGACTCCCTCCAGATCCCAGAGGGTTATTTTAATGAAATTATTTCTGCTAAGGTTTCCAAGCCGGGTCAGGGAATCAGGAGAATCTATCCGGATAATTCCGGCAAGAATTCCCACATCTTTCCTGAGACTTTCAATCGTAAAGTCAACCAGGAAAGTCCTGATAGCGGCGTCTGCCCATAATTGAATTACCATTATGGACACAAACACCACCAGAATATAGGTTATGACCAGTTTCCACCTGAAAGACATAATTTAAATTTTTCATGGCCTGCAAATTCATGACCATGGGAATTCTGGCCCTGAAAAGATCCAGTTGTCAAGTTCTTTGCCGTAATCACTTAAGGGCCGTAGGCAATAAGACCGGGCACAAATTATGCACTCTCCACAATCCACGACCTGGAAAATGGCATTGGCTGGTACCCGGCAAGAATGCTACGGCACCGGACTGCCAATCGCCGCCGCCGGTCCGGAATGTATCCGGCCCGGCAGCGGGATATGATGTTTCATTTAACCGGCTGATACCATCACCTTCGAAGACTGATCATGCCACCCATTTTCAATGGCTACAGGTTCAAGCTTATAACCGACTCCTCTAACCGTTTTTATGCCATGAGAGACCGAATTCAGCTTGTCTCTCAATCTTTGTATGTGGGTATCTACTGTTCTGGAGGTACCTTCAAAATGATATCCCCAAACCTTTTCAAGCAGCCTGGACCGTGATACAACATGCCCCTTATTTCTCAGGAGAAAAGCAAGCAACTTAAACTCTGTCGCAGTAAGGAGCACAGCCCTTCCCTCCGCCCTGACCTCGTAACGATCAAAATCAAGGGAAATCCCGTTGCATTTCAGGCGTGGGGTTTGGGGAGAAGACTCCGCTCTGTCCAGGCTTCTTTGCACCCTCAAGACCAGTTCCCTAACACTGAATGGTTTGGGGATATAGTCGTCAGCGCCCATTTCAAGACCCAGAATCCGATCAGATTCTTCTCCCTTGGCAGTCAACATTATTACCGGGATCCTGCTCGTGCTGTCATTATTCTTAAGTTCCTCAAGCAACTTCAACCCGTTAAATCCTGGCAACATTATGTCAAGAATCACGAGGTCCGGATTCTCAGTCATCAGGATTTCCATTCCATAAGAGCTCTTTTGTGCGGTAAGACACCTGAATCCGCTCCTGGACAGGTTATAAGCTACCAGATCAAGAATATCCTGATCATCATCAATTACCAGTACTCTTTTCATAGTGCTCTTGCCCCTGAGGTTTTCATACCCCTTATTATTGAATATTACGGGAAGGCTGTATGGTTTGGGTTGTAAAAAAAGATCCTTCCATTTTGATAATGGTCGCGGTCAGTGGTCTGTTTGCATTAACTTCCACTGAACCAGTGAAATTTCCGGAAGAAGATAAATAATCTGCAAAAATCTCATCGACAAACAGGGTCATTTTAACTCCGGCATCAAGATTGATTGTCCGTTCGTCAACTACATCCCCAAAATGATTCACCAGTGTCAGCAACACATCGGCTTCTTCGCCATTTTCAGCCGGATTAAGTAGGGCGATCCCGCTTCTGTTGCTTCCGTCAGAAAAGGCGATAAAGGAGAACTCTTCCACTGGTTCCACTGGCAGAACACTGGTTGCTGTTACCAGAGACGATCCCGAATAAACCCTGAAAACAGCTTCCACGCCAAAGGGTTCGTTGAATTCAGAGCTGACCTCAGCATAACCGACCTGGAGGACATTGGCATCAGCTGTTAAAGTGACCGCATCCGAGGTTCCATATCCGGGAACCTCCACACCAATCATGCTGGCAGGAGAGGGATTTTCAAATGATGAACCAGACTTTTCAAGCAGATCCACCGGATTTCCAGCTGAATCAAAAACCCTTACTTCCAGCCTGTTGGTAGTCGCCGACAGGTTCATGAAAACAAAGCTGGTTTCCATTCCCATCCCATGTCCTACCTGAGGGATATATACGATCTCTCCCTGGGCGAAACAAATACCAGCAAAAAGAAGTGTAACCAAAATTCTTATCAATAATTTATAAATCAATTTCTTTCTCCTTATTCAGCACCGGCTCTGCTGAAGCTTATTTAAAAGGATAGGCCTACAACGAGTAACTATAAATTTTGTATTCGCCCTCCAGTGTCATTATTGCGCCAAACATCCGAGTTTTCTGTTCAACTCCATCAATCGAAACAATTACTTCAGGATCCATGAACAGTTTAAGTCTCCCGTATTCACGAACACCGCCGGATAGCTCAACTCCGACAAGTTTTATTTCCTTGCCTCCATACCTGCTCACTGTTGACCTCAGGCTGGAAAGGCTTTTCATCCGGGACTGTTCCCAGACAAAGTCAGAAGTAAGATTGGTGCCGGGTTTGCTTGCCGGGAGATACGGCCAGAGATAACTCTCGAATTCATCCTTATCAGCTGCCATGAGCTGCATCTTATGGATGTCACCATTTTCCAGTGACTTCAAAAACCCTTCTGTCAGAGACTCAACTGAAGCAAATGAGTTGTCCAGTATGAATTCAGGAGAACTCCCGTCCCGGTTGTCCCGGCAGCCGAACAAAACGGCTAGCAGCACCAGGCCGAAAAAAGTGAATTTCAATGTATGGATCAAGCGTCTAAACATCAGGTTTCATCCTTTCCGGTTTTTACGGGAGCCTCCTGCTTTCTATTACAATTAGTTAGGGCAGGCGGTGGTCCATCCAGCGCTCCAGTCATAACTTGGTCCAAAGGCGCCAACAAAGGTTACAGGTTCAAAAAAGCCGTTGGCTGGGGGAACTGCAACGTAATTAATGTCAGTTGCCCTGCCTTCTCTGATAGGCCTGAAATCTGGTGAAACTGTATTGAATGGATCCCTGAGTTCAGGATCTGCATTAATCCGGTTCATTTTCGATGCTTCGCTCATGAATGAATCAATGTCAAAATCGGTTGTAACACTTCCTCCGAGGCCAAAATTCCCCTGTCCTTCAGAAGTCCCGTTTCCAAAAAACATCGAATTGGTGAAGTGAACGTTCCCGGCATTGACCTGGTCAACTGTTGAGTTCTGATCAATCTTGAATGCTTCTTCTCCTGCACCAATGATGATGGCATTCTTAAGTGTTACAGCTGATCCTTCTCGCAGGAGAAAACCAATATCGCCTTCAATCGGGTTGCTTCCGGGACCCACGACCGTAACATTGTAAATAGTCGGGTTGGAGCGGGGCAGGAGTCCGTTATTCTCCTCGCTGTTATCAGCTTCGATACCCTGGTCAGCATCGGCTGTGTACTGCTGGATAGCTACAAACTGTACTTTACCCCTCCAGCCATCGGTCCAGTCCAGGCTGTCGTCGGCGTTTCCGGTGAGGTAAAGGTACTTCGCGTTTACATTGCCGCCAAAAAACTCAACCCCGTCGTCGAAGTTCTGATGAACCTGAATATATTCGATGACCGTACCACTTCCTACGCCCTGGAAGGCAATCCCGTTGAGCTCATTGGTGGGGCTGAATTCGGTTCCACCAAATTCGACTCTGACATAACGAAGAGTTCCGCTGGAATCAGCGTCATCAGTTCCGCCGTAGGTTCCGGTATCCCCTTCACCCTCAGCTTCTCCTCCCGGAACATTCAACCTGGCCCGGCCGTTAATGATCAGTCCTCCCCAGTCTGCAGTCGCTCGATCACCCACTGGATTGGCGCTTGTGAAAACTATCGGGGAATTGGCACTTCCCCGAGCTTCAATTTTTGCTCCCCGGTCGATAACCAATGCTGCTGTCTGTCCCTGTCCAAGCACATAGACCCCGGCTTCGATATTAAGAGTCGCCCCTTCACGAACAAAGGTAGTGGCGTTATTCAGGAGGTAGGCCTTATCATTGGTCAGTGTCAAATCTGAACTGATATTCTGCGGCATCACTTCGACGGAATCCACTACAGTAAATCCGGTACCAAAACGCTGGAACACGTTACGTCCGGTGGCATCACGAAGTTCAAACACCAGCTGATACACGCCCTGTCCCAGTTCATCAGGATCCAGCCCGGCACCAATATGCCCTTCCGTGCCATAAATCTGAAAATCCTCAACTTCCGGAATCGGAACTGCAACAATATTGTCCAGATTGTTGCCGCTGTAGTCGGTAATCTGCCCTGGTTCCATAATTCCCTCATTAACATTTATGTAGCTGATCTCTCCGGTGTTAACATTCAGCAGATACATAAACATTGTTTTGGAAAAAAAGTGGCCATTGGGAGAGATACTCAGCGTAACTTCAATCCGTCGGTAATTGGGGCTGCTCTGGGCGACGCTTAAATCATAAACAACCTCATTGGTTCTTAACCAGGATGAAGCTTTAACCCCAGGGGTATCATCCGCTAGATATGTGAAATCAACACCATTGTTGACAGGCCTGGTCCCCGCATTAACTATCCCTGATCCAGCCAAGGCAAATAACACTAAAATCGGTACTAAAATAATTCTTCGCATTGCGTTGTTCCTTTCAATTTTCAAACAACAAGAGAAATGATAGAAGGACTCTGTTAATATCAAATGTAGAAAGCATTAATTTTCTGAAAAGAAATCATAGGAAACCCCCACCGTAAATTCCCGGCCGGAGTTATATGTCCTGTACATTAACCCTCCCTGGGTAAACTCATGAGCCTGATCCAGAAGATTCTTCGCACTTATCTTCAGGTTCCACCTGGAGGAAAGGTCTTTCATGTAAAGGGCATCTATCTTGGGATATCCAACTTCATAAACATCAGGCAGCCCCAGTGCGCCAACATCAATTATTCTGGAACTCTGGTAGTTAAAGAGGATGCGTGCCATGCTGCGGATTTTCGGCACATGCCACTCCAGCATTCCATTAAAAACATACCTGGACTGCCCTGATAAGGGCCTTTCCAGCGTAGTCAGAACGTTAAGAGCTTCCTGGGGGATGGTCACGCTGGAGTCGACAAAAGTAAAATTCATGTTGGTTGTGAAGTAGCTGTCCCCAATTGATCCCAGATCTTTTCTCATATCCAGTTCAAAGCCGGAATTCCTGGCCTTGTCAGCGTTGAGAAAGGATGCCCTGAGAGTTGATGTCGGCTCAATGTAGCGTTCAATCGGATCATCAAAGTTTTTGTGGAAATAACTAACTGACAGCAATTCTGAGTTGCCGAGAAACCATTCCCACCTCAGGTCATAGTTCAGAATTACAGCCCTTTTCAAATCAGGGTTTCCAACTACTGACTGGCCGCCGCTGATATCGGTGAACTCAAACGGGGACATTTCTCTGAATTGGGGTCTATTTACGGTCCTGGCGAATGAAGCCCTGAGATTCATGGAGTTATTTAACTTATACAAGGAAGCAATTGATCCCAGCAAATCAGTGTCATTCAGCCTGGCAGAGGTGAAAGTATCAGAATTTCCCGGATCGAAAGGATCGAAGGTGTCAACGAGCTGACTGTTACTCTCGATCCTGATTCCTCCTATAAAACGCCAGTCACCCATGCTGGCATCCAGCATTCCATAACCTGCCCTGGTAATCTGCCTGGCGCCATAGGCATCACTGTTTCTGGTGGTTTCCTGGATTTGAAAATGGGTAGGGTTTATGTTGTCAACATTTAAAAGCTCTTCAACCGGCAAGGTTAAGTCCAGGTCATTGGTTCCACTTCCCTGGGCGAACCTGAATCTCCTGGAGCCAAAGTCCCTCTCCCTATTACGGTAGGAACCACCTATCTTTACACTGATAGCCGCCCAGTCCGGATTGAAAAAAGTGTTCCAGTCAATCGAGGGCTCCCACATGAACTCAGACAGGGCACTGTCCATGATGAAAGCGCTCTGCGGCTCGTTGGCAAGGACCATCGAAGAACCCCTCTCTTCGTATGAAGCCTCCCTCATGTTTGGTTCATCCAGAGAAGAGCTGGAGTAGGTAACTTTCCATTCAACAAAACTGTCATTCAGGGCACCAATATAGTGTTCTCCGCCAACCTGGCCTGAATAAATACCCTCCTCCACGTAACGAATCCGCTGGTTGCTTACATTGATATAATTGTCCCCGTCATACCCACCGAAAAACCGGGATTCATCGCTTGTATCCCTGGTATAAAAATTCCGGACAAAAAACCGGGTGAAGTCACCAAGCTGATATGCAAAATTTGCAGTCAGCCCCTGCCTGACAGAATATGTACTGTAATCAAAATCAAAGTTATGCAAACGTGTCAGCTCGGAATCAGCTCCAACCCTGTAGAAATTCCTGGACTCCTTCTGATTATGAAACTTGTTGGAATAACTGTAAGCCAGAACCATTCCAAAATTGCCAAAGGTATTTCCAGCCACAAAATTGATTCCCGTATCCGGCATGGCACTTCTGCTGGGGGAAGGGGTCCAGACATTGGCAAAACTCTGGCCGATTTCCTGGAGCTGTTCAGGGGTATAACCGCCTTCAGAAAACCGGCTGGTTTCAAAGATTCTGCCGCTGGGTACCATTGAGGGCAAACTTCTTGCTTGATTCCCGAATCCAAACCAGTCCCACTTGCCTCCGGGATAGGTCAAAAAATCGCCAAAAGTGGTATTTGTTCCAAATCCCTGGCTGAAAGACAGTTTCATGGTAGCTTCAGATGGAAGATCCTTGGTTTCAGCCCGTACAGTTCCACCGGAGAACTCTCCGGGTTGATCAGGGGTATAAGATTTGTCGGTCCTCACATTTTCAAGCAGACTCGCGGGAAGCATGTCCATTGAAATGACTTTTTTGTCTGGTTGTGTAGATGGAATTACAGATCCATTTAACATGGTGCTGGAATACCTTTCCCCAAGTCCCCTGACAAAAACATATTTATTATCCACAACCGTAACACCGGTGACACGTTCCATTACGTCAGAAGCGCCCCCTCCCACGAGCTTCCCCATCTCCTGTGAGCCGATAAAATCGCTCAGTGTTGAAATGCTTTTTCGTTCAATCAGGAGCGCCTCGGTTGAAGCCTTCACCACATTAGCGGTGACGGTTACAGATCCCAAGTCCAGGCCTTGCGGAGTTATGGCTATATCCTGGTAAGTAGTCTCATTCGCCTTCACCTCGACGCCTTCGACCTGATACGCCAGAAACCCTTTTTGTGTGGCGCGAATGTCGTATTTTCCAGCTGGAAGTTCTATCTCGAAAATCCCATCCAGATTTGTCCTAACCATTAATTCTCCCGGGGAAACCATTACATTTGCGTTCACCAGCAGTGAACCATCTGCGACACTTATGACAATCCCTGAAAGGACTCCCCTGCCTGGCTCAACTTGCGCCTGGACAAAAGAGCATCCGGTTAAGACACCAATAAATATGATATTTATTAATAATTTACGCACACTTTACCTTCCTCTTTTTACAAATTATTCATGGATATCCAAGTTAACTGGATGAAAGGTATCAAACGGTTGTCACGGTAAAGTCACGGATAAATAAATCGTAAATTAAGGTAAAGGAAAAGAACTGTTAAGAAAGGAAAGGTTAAGCCAGGCCCGACCTTCTTTTCTCAATCGATAGTGCTGGGAGATGCTGATCCGCCCATGAATGTTCATGGCACCAACGCAACAGTCAGCTGGTAAAAAATGCAAGCTCAGAGTAGTGGAGGGATTCAGTACACCAGGGGCTGGCTGCGTTATTGTCAGGCGGCCTGGCAGTGCTGGTGACAAGTGGAATGACCAGCGATCAAATCAATAAAAAAAAGGCCGGAAATTCTCAAAAGAATTCCCGGCCAGTTAAACAGCATCAACAGGTTATCAGCCCAATAATTTCATTCCGACTGGATCCCACTTGATGATTTTTTCCTGCTCGTAGCAAAGGTTTGCCATCAAGGCAGGGGCCGCTGCTCTCAGGCCGTATTCAGCATTTTCGACAATCTGGCCATTTCCTCTCATGGCATTGAACAGCACCAGGAAATGGTCGGTATGGGAGTCGTAACCCCTGGGGGGGACATACTCAATATTCCCGTTAAGATTGGATTTGGCTCTTTCTTTCTGCCCGGCATGCTCTTTCCGCCATTGGGCCATCCAGCGTTTCTGCTCAGCTTCGCTGTAGTTGGAAAGTGAGCGCAGGGCCATCTCTTCGGTTTCTTTCGGGCGCAGGTTCCTGGTAACCTTTACGCCATAGCCCATTTCCATGATCCCTTCATCTCCTATCAACTGGAAAGCATCACCATGTCCTCCGTCAGCAAAGTTAGCACCCAGCTGAAGAGTAAATGCGGGATGGCTCTCACATTCAGGATATTCATAAAGTCCCAGGATCAGATCGGGAGCTTCACGTTTTTCTGTCCAGAAGCGGACACCGCCTGTGGCCATGCCCTTGACAGGGCCCATGGAGTCAATGATCCGGTGCAGCGAGGTGAAGCGGTGTACATACATATCGCCGGCAACACCGGTTCCATAGTCCCAGTATTTCCTCCAGCGGAAGAAACGGTCCGCATCAAAAGGTATCTTGTTGGTCGGTTCCACAAAGCGATCCCAATCAATAGTCTGAGGAGAAGCATCAGTAGGGATAGGATACTGCCAGGCACCGTTGGCACTGTTACGGCTGATCAGTATGTTTACCATGTTAAGTTTACCGATAGCCCCCTGTTTAAACAGCTCCCGGGCTTTTTCGGTGACAGTGGAACTGATGGGCTGAGATCCAACCTGGAAACATTTTCCTGAATCCTTGACAGCCTGGATCAATGCCGCGCCCTGCTCTATTTTCTGAACCATCGGTTTTTCGCAATATACATGCTTGCCGGCTTTAAGGGCATCCATGGCAATTCTCTGGTGCCAGTGATCCGGCACAACTACGATTACCATATCTACATCCTGCCTGGCCAGCACTTCCCGATAGTCTTTGGTTGTGAACACATCAGATCCGAACACCTCTTTGGCTCTCTCCAGGCGTCCGTCATAGAGATCACTGGCTGCAACCAGTTTTGTCCCGGGCACCGCAAGAGCGGCCCTGAGATCTGAAAAAGCCTGTATGCCCATTCCGATACATCCAATATTGATCTTGTCATTGGCGGAAAACTGGGCAGCCGCATAGGCTGTGTTCCTGGTTAACACGATTGGAGCAACTGAGGCTGCAACTGCTCCAGCTGATACCCACCTCAGGAAATCCCTTCGTGATGAATTTTGAAACTTACTCATAGTATCTAACCTCCCGGTCAATTAAATATTTGGTTAAAAATTTGACAAAAAATTCTAAATATTCAACCTTATTATTAAACTTTTCAGCCCGGATTGCTACTCAATAATCTCGAATATCCGGATTGATCTGCATAAAAAATAGATCCAGACCTTAATCATGATTTGAAACTAAAAAAGGGCCGGAAAGCAGATTATGCTTCCGGCCCCTGAGAGTCCATTACATGGATCTGATTGTCAGCTGAGACGCTTCATTGCTTCAGGATCCCACTCAATGATCTTGTTTTCAAGGTAGCACATATTAGCCATCAGAGCCGGAGCGGCCGCTCTCAAGCCGAAGGTAGCATCTTCCACAATGCTCCCCTGCCCTCTCATGGCATTGAAAAGTACGATGAAGTGATCTACGCGTGGATCATAACCCCTCGGAGCGACAAACTCGACATCTCCACTCAAGGTACTTTCCTTATACCTGCTGGCCTGACCCGGATGAGCCTTCTTATAGGCGGCGATCCAGCGTTTCTGCTCAGCTTCAGAAAAGGTCCTGACAGTATTGTAACCAGTCACCAGTTCCTCAAGGGATGCTTCACGGCGTACATTCCGTTTAACTTTTACATCATTGCCGCCGATGTCCATTATCCCTTCATCTCCAATCAGCTGGAAGACGGCTCCATGTCCCCCATCAGCAAAGTTGGCTCCGAGCTGTAAGGTGAAGGCAGGGTGAGACTTGGTCTCAGGATATTCATAAAGACCCAGGATCAGATCCGGCGCCTCGCGTTTTTCTGTCCAGAAGCGGACACCGCCAGTGGCCATTCCCTTTACGGGTCCGTTGGTGTCAAGGATTCGATGCAGTCCGGTAAACTGGTGTACGTACATGTCACCGGCAACGCCTGTTCCGTAATCCCAATATTTCCTCCAGCGGAAAAACCGGTCGGCGTCAAAGGGATGCTTGGGAGCATGGCCTTGGAAAGAATCCCAGTCAATTGTCTTTTCGCTGGCATCGGTCGGAATCGAGTACTGCCAGGCTCCAATAGGATCATTGCGACTGATCAGGATATTGACCATGTTGAGTTTGCCAATGACTCCCTGCTTGTACAGCTGTCTGGCTTTTTCAGTTACGGTGGAGCTGACTACCTGGGAGCCTACCTGGAGAAGGCATCCCGATTCCTTTTCTGCCGCTATCAGTGCTGCCCCTTCTTCAATCTTCTGTACCATTGGTTTTTCCAGGTACACAGCCTTTTTGGCTTTCAGAGCATCAATTGCCATCTGCTGATGCCAGTGATCAGGGACAGCCAGAATAACAACGTCCACGTCCGGACGATCCAGAACTTCCTGGTAAACCTTCGTTGTGAAAAGGTGGTCACCGAAAACCTCTTTGACTCTCTGGAGCCTGCCGTCATAACAGTCAGAAACTGCCACAAGTTCCACACCTGGAACCTTAAGTGCTGTCTGTGTATCTTCAAAACCAATTATGCCTGCACCAATGAGGCCGACCCTGATTCTGTCATTTGGAGAAATGGGTTTCATCGCATAGGCTGTCCTCCCTGTTAGAACAGAGGGGGCCACTGCCGCAGCCAGTGTTCCAGCCGAAGCCCATTTCAAAAAATCCCTCCGGGATGATGAAGTCAATTCACTCATAATCTAATTCCTCCTGAAATATCTTCTTGACTATAAAATAAACACTCTGGTTTTTATCTGCCATTTGTAGGTAAAATTATATATTAGCCCTTTCGCCGCCAAATACCAAAAAAAATTCCAGCAGATGAAAAATTCCTTGACATTTTTCGGGGTAACCAGTGACCTGAATAACCTAGTTTGCCGGGCGGGAAAAAATTGCCGGGGCCTTTATAATCAAAATCAGGGGGGATAGGGTGCAGTGGGTTGCAAGCAGGGGCATTGCAACGCTATGCCCCTGCTAATTATTAATATTTTTCCTAGTTGCCTTTCCGGCCTCCGATGCCCTTGGTATCGTCAGTAATCTGCCGGGCCTTCTCTTTAGGCCTCAGGGCACGGGTTGCTTTACCGGCGCGCCACATTTCGGAATTTCCCAGTTCAGACAGCTCTTCAGCCAGTTTCTCCTGGTAATCAGGGGCTCCGCAGGCTTCAATAACTCTCTTGGTTTCAGATCCATCCCTTACCTTCCGGTAAAGTTCCTCGAACACCGGGAGCGTGGCTTCCTTAAAACGAGGTCTCCAGTCAAGAGCGCCTCTCTGGGCTGTGGCCGAACAGTTAACGTACATCCAGTCCATCCCATTTTCCCCCACCAGGCGAATAAGGCTCTCAGTCAGCTCTTCACAGGTTTCATTAAATGCCTCGCTGGGGCTGTGGCCATTGGCTCTAAGCACATCATACTGGGCGTCCATAATTCCAGCCAGGGCTCCCATCAGCACACCCCTCTCCCCAGTCAAGTCGGAGTAAACCTCATTTTCAAAGGTTGTCGGGAAAAGGTACCCGGAACCAACAGCGATCCCCAAAGCTATAGCGCGCTCTTTCGCCCTTCCGGTTGCATCCTGAAACACACCAAAACTGGAGTTGATACCAGCGCCAGAAAGAAAATTCCGGCGAACTGACGTGCCGGAACCCTTCGGAGCAACCAGGATCACATCTACATTTTCCGGAGGAATAACCCCTGTCTGTTCTTTGTATACAATAGAAAATCCATGAGAAAAATAAAGGGCGTCTCCGGGATTAAGGCACTTGCTGACAGCAGGCCACACTGCCTTCTGGGCGGCATCTGAAACCAGCATCTGGATTATCGTTCCTCTGGTTGCGGCCTCTTCGATTTCAAATAAAGTCTCCCCGGGAACCCATCCATCTTCGATGGCTCGATCCCAGTCCCTCTTGAATTTGCTGGCCTGTCCAATAATAACTTTGAAACCATTATCCTTCATATTCAGGGCCTGGGCCGGACCCTGTACCCCATAACCAAGGACGGCGATAGTCTCATCCTTCAGAACTTCCAGAGCTTTGCTTACCGGAAACTCTTCCCTTGTCACAACATTTTCCTTGACTCCCCCAAAATCGATTATTGCCATTTTTCACTCCTTCTAGTTTATTAATCTGAATACCCTTACTGGATTTGAGGGTATTTACTGATCAGGAATTATCATTAGTGGTGTATCTCTTAAAACTATACGATTTTAACAGAAAAAAAGGCAAGAGTCTCATAACCCCGACAACAGGAGTCCGAGGCAATCAGGTATCAACCCTGATAACTCACCAATTTTTGAAATTCATTCCCCTCTGCCGTCATCCATTTAAATCTGAATGGGTGGAGCTTTTAGACAAGACAAGGCTGTTTCGCAGGGGATAAACTTAGATAATACCGGAATCACGAAACATTTTAGGTTTTCACGGTGTACTAGACAATACAGATTATTATTAATATCCCTTAGAGGCGATGATATTAATCCTAATAATTTTGCCAGTAAGAAAAAATTTGTGTTTCATAATCCCCTGAAGGCAGCTAATAATCATCAGCCGGTATCGGGGCCCAAAAGGTTGAGGAGCCATAACAACATGAGCAGAGTATTTAATTCAATAGAAGAGTTAGTAGGGGGAACCCCCCTGGTCAGGTTAAAAAACCTGGCAGCACCAGACAGCCAGGTCCTGGCCAAACTGGAATTCATGAATCCCGGGGGCAGTGTCAAAGACCGGATCAGCCTGCATATGATAAGGAAGGCTGAGCAGGAAGGAATAATCAGCCCAGGAAAAACTACTATCATTGAGCCAACCAGTGGAAATACAGGGATAGGCCTGGCCATGGTTGCGGCAGTACGAGGCTACAACCTGATTCTTACCATGCCTGAAACCATGAGCCAGGAACGGCGTAAACTGCTGAAAGGTTATGGCGCGGAGCTGGTATTGACCCCTGGTTCAGAAGGTATGAAAGGGGCAATAGCAAGGGCGGGAGAGCTTCTCGCAAGCACCCAGAATTCATGGATGCCGGGACAGTTTGACAATCCTGCCAATCCTGAAATCCACAGCCTGACTACAGCAGAGGAAATCTGGGATGATACCGCCGGAGAGGTTGATATTATTGTAGCCGGGGTTGGAACAGGTGGAACTCTAACGGGAATAGGAAGAGTTCTGAAACCAAGGAAAAGTGGATTGAAAATCATTGCTGTTGAACCATCAGAATCCCCGGTACTTTCCGGAGGTAATCCCGGGCCACACAAAATCCAGGGAATCGGGGCAGGATTCATTCCCCAAAACCTGGATACAGCACTTATTGACGAGGTAGTGACTGTTTCGATAGACGATGCCATGTCAACTGCCAGAAAACTGGGCCGCAGGGAAGGAATCCTGGTGGGCATCTCCTCCGGAGCAGCCGCCTGGGCAGCGCTACAGGTTTCCAGGAGACCTGAAAATAAAGGAAAAACAATAGTTTTTATTTCTCCCAGTAATGGAGAACGCTACCTGAGCACCCCTTTGTTTGATTAAATCTCCAACTGGGACTGGATATGGCGGTATCCCGGATTTCATCTGGCATCAGAAGTCTCCCGGACAAATCCGGGTTTTCCTGCCCTTGACAGGTTCCAGCGGAGAGATAAAGAAATCGAGCGTCCCGGGGAAAGAGAGACTTTCTTGTCAGCTGAGTTGTAGTAATTCTCGTCAGTAAGATTAGTACCGGATATCCTGAGGTCAATATCAGGTGTGATAGATCGCTGAATGTATCCATTAACCAGGTTAGCAGCGTCAATCGCCTTTTCCCCGGCTCCAGGCTCATCCTTCGCTGTCCGGTACTGCCAGCTGAGACCGGCTTTCCACTTCCTTCGGAGGTAACGCGCCCCCAGGGTGGAGCTGTGAACAGGAATGTCGGCTAACGAATTGCCGGCATCGTCTGTCCCTTTCATCAGGTGCCCCCGCCATACCAGGTCCAGGCGGGCAAATGGAGAGACGGCAAGCTCCCATTCCAGGCCCCGGATTTTTCCATTAGTCAGGTTTCGGTATGTCAGGCAGTCAGGATCATAAAGCGGATCAACTTCAATCCTCTCAATGTAGTCTTCAATACTGTTCCGAAAAATATAAGATGAAAATATAAAATCAGGACCAATCCACTCGATCCCTCCCTCCAGGTTAAAAGAACGCTCAGGAAGCAGGTCCGGATTCCCAATAACTGACCCGCGGCCGGTTGTCCCTCCGTAAAAAAGTTCACTCAGCGAAGGGAACCTGAGTCCTGTTCCCACGGATCCCTTTAAATCTACTCCCTGGCTGACCGGAATTGTTACTCCCCCATAGCCGCTCCAAGCGGAATCCTCTGTCCCCGGCATTCCGCCATTTTCCTGCCTTATCCAGCTGAATCGAATTCCGGCCTCAAAAACTGCGGAGGCCAGTTCCTGCCTGAAATGTCCGGATAGCCCTGCTTCATTGTGGCTGGCCCCATCCAGGGAATAAAAAGGAACCGATGGAACGGGGGCAGCAGAAAACCACTGATTCTCAATGGAATCCACTCCGGACCTGGAAAAATAATCTCCACTTAATGTAAAAAAAGTGCCCTCCCCCGCCTTCAGGTGTTTCCTTACGGTTACGCCCGAATCATAACTGTTGTTTTCGACACGTGAGAGATCGCCATTATCATTGACCTTAGTGGAGACCGAATTAGGGTGAAAAAAACCTGAAAGGTCCCACCCGTTTTCCAACTGCAGCGAAAGATGGGTTACCAGATGTTTTTCATAAGGGTACTCGGTTATTTTCCCTTTTAATAAGTCAGTGCTTGCCTTCCCTATATCCATACCCAGGGACGGCATGACCAAAACCTCAAACGTTCCACCGTTTAATTTCCAGGACCTGGACAAAAAGCCGGAGTACTGGGTGAAATGAGAATTTATGCGGGACCCGTCAGGAGTTTCGCTGTCTCCGGCCTCCTTCCTCACAATCCCCATTGACCAATGGTCGTCTCCCCAGCCTGAAGCAGAGTATACTTCTCGTCCCTGGGATTTGTAACCCATTTCCAGGGCATACCCTTTAAACTTACGGGGTGAAATCCTGATAACACCTCCCAAGGATCCACTTCCATGATATACGCTGGCAGGGCCCTTCAGTACATCCACTGAACCAAAGAGAAAAGGATCGATAAAAGAAGCTGAAACTCCCGCTCTCCGGTCCCCTGCCAGGCGGGCATCCAGGATTAAAGATGCCACTCTGTGCCTGGAGACTCCCCTGATCGAATAAACCTGGAAAAGACCCCCTTGGCCATTAGCTGCTATTCCAGGTACGGTTTGCAGAAGATCCAGCAGCGCGGTAGGATTCTCTGGAAGGCTGGAGGTCTCCAGCGTTGTGGACGCGGCAGCGCCGGGAGCGAATCCAGGGGAAGGAGATTTGGCAAGTACAGTAATTTCCTCTGATAACTCAACTCTTTTTCTGAGAACTATCTCCACTTCCCGAGGTATTGGAGAGATTAATTCAGATTCCACACTGATATTGAGCGATTCATATCCGGGACAACTGATTCGAAGTATCTCCGGCAGCGTTTCGCCTGCAATGGAGAACTCACCTTCAGGACCTGCAACCGCCAGTTCAAGGTACTCACCAGAAGTAACCCTGGCGCCTGACAAGGGATTACCCTGACTGTCTATAACCTTTCCTCGCAGGATAACCTGGCCGCAAAGAAAGGACATACAAAAAGTATTGATAAAAGCCCAAAAGATAAATTTACGCACTAATTGATTCCGCTTCAGTTTTTTTAAGGCAGGATATTCAAAAGTTCCAGCATATTATGCGGTACCATAACCGATATTCTGATTGAAAACCGTTTCACTATCAAGCAGCCGCATCTTAATCCGGAGTTGCAGCCCATCTCCTTCACTAAGTAGAATTGGCAGGAAACTTTTCAAAGGAGATCAGTAGGTGAAGCAGAATAACAATGACCCTCTAAGCCATAACCTCGCTGACCATTTCAGTGAGCTTTTAAAATTCAGGTCTACCTCTGCAATGGAAAATTCAGGACTGTATAAAATCCTCAAACCTCAAATAGACAGGATTTTGCAGACCATAGAACTCAATAAAAATTTATCCGCGGCAAGTATCCCCTGCCATGATTTCATCAGGGCTACGGCCTGGAACATCGAAAGAGGGAATCAATTTGAGGGCCTGCTGAATACACTCTCCAGTCACCCAGATATAAAAGAAAGCGATGTCCTGCTACTCACAGAACTTGATCATGGAATGATCAGGAGCCAGAACAGGCATGTACCACGGGAACTTGCCGATGCTCTGCACATGAATTTCGCTTTCGCCTCCTCATACATTAACCTGGAAAAGGGAAGTGGAATGGAGATTGAAACCGTGGGAGAGAATAGGGAGAGCCTGCATGGAAATGCTATTTTCTCTCCACATCCGCTGAAAGATCCTTTTTTGGTACGGTTGGTTAACGGCAAGGATAAAATGAAAGGCAAGGAGAAACGCCTGGGAAGCCAGGCTGCCGTAGGTGCTACTGTCATGCATCCATCAGGTTCATTCAGAGCGGTCAGTATCCATCTTGATGCGCATTCAACCCAGAAACACAGGGCCCGACAAATGAAAATGATACTGGATCATATTGAAAAGATGTCTCCTCAACTTCCAGTCCTTTTAGGCGGGGACTGGAATACAACAACCTACAATTCAAGCAACGCATTTTCCACGATTATGGGCTACTGGAAAAGGGTATTCATGGGTGTGCGAAACGTAATCCAGAACCATCTTCCCTATCCGGACAGATATTTTGAAAAAGAATTATTCGAATTGCTGGAAAGGCGCGGTTATTCATACAAAAACCTTAATGTTCCAGGTGGATGCACCCTACATTACGATGTTGAAAACCTGGCCGCAAACAAAGGCCTGGCTGACTGGGTCCCTTTCTGGTGTTTCTGGTTTATAAACTGGGCCCTTGCCAGGAATGAGGGGAGATGCTCATTGAAGCTGGACTGGTTCGCCGGGAAAATGCTGGAGCCACATGATGAGAGACCATGCAGGATTGCCTATGAAGTGCATGACAGAAAAAATCCCCTGTCAGATCACGATCCGATCATCCTCGACTTCAGGTTGAAGTAAAAACCATAACAAAACGCGGACTACATTCCTCTCCATCACCGGCAGCGAAGGCCGCCATATCAATCACAGCTGAAGAAACCAAACAGGGAGGAATGAAGATAAGACAAAAAGGACTGATTTGACCTGAAGATCCAAGTGAAAATCCAGCCTGGCCCTCTACATTGATAATGGCCGGTCTGCAGTATCCTTTTGGTTCTTCAGGACTCTTCAGTCCTTTTTAAAATCACCTCTGATAGAGTTGAGAAACGAATAGATATGCTATATTCCCAGTTCCGCTTTGGCAGCATCAATTATCGCACTGGCATTGGAAGTGCTTCCATACCTCTGCCTCAGCAAGGTATAGAGCTGTTTCCTGGCTTCCTTGGAATTGCTGCCATCAATAGCAACAGCTTTGGCAAAAGCATTGATTGATTCATCAATTTTTTTGTCCCTCCAGTAGATATCACCCAAACGGAAATGGTTGAAATCGTTTTTCGGATCCAGCTTAGCGGCTTTCTCAAAGTTTTGCGTGGCTGTGTTGAGATCCTGTTTTACCCAGGCATCTTCACCGATTGCCCCGTAGCAGAAAGCCTGAGCCTGAGCAACACTGGCCTGATCCTTTACTTTTGCCAGGCCGGCAAGAGCTTTACTGGCATTCCGGGACGCTTTGGCAAAGTCATTTCTGGCCCATGCAGCCCTCACGCCTTCCACCAGCATCTCGGTATTGTTGGGATCGTGCCGCAGGGTGGTAGCGGCCCATTTGGTGAAGTTGGCATCGTCACCCAGTGACTGGTAGGCCTTGGCAACCAGGTAGGCTGTTCCCGCACTTGGGGCCTGATTGTAGAGTTTGGTTCCCAGTTCCACCATTTTCGTTGGCTGATTCAATTTCTGGTAGGCTTCGGTTGCCATTGCGACCATGGTCTTGTCAGTTGGGCGATAATTCAGGAAGGTGCTTGCTTCGCTTGCCACATTGCTCCACTTTCCCGCACTGCGGTATCCCTGAAGGCCCTGAGAATAGTAATAGGAAACATTTGGATCCAACTGTGACTTTTTATATTTCTTCACGAAATCAAGAGCCATCGTTTTCTGTTTAGCCGCACTGGTTTCAGCCTGGATCTTGGTAAACATATCGTACTCTTCAGCGTATGTGTCGCTATCCTGAGCCATTACCTGGCCCACCAAAAACGACAACAATAAAACCAAAGAGGCAGTTTTAATTAACCTCATCGCCATAATAAATTCTCCTCCAAATTTCCTGCAAGGAAAGACATCCTCTCTCCCGCCTTTTTTAGATAAACTAACTAAAATCTCAATAAATTCTTTAATGCAAACTGAATCTCCGACTAACGCTAAATGCATTACTCATCATTTTTTTGAATTTCCAGTCCACCCGTATCATAAATATATATACTGTATACTTTAACAGGTAAAGCGGTTTTCTTGAACCCTAAATCAGAAAAGAGATCAAATATTAACCGGCTAAATATCAAAAGATGCACAAGCCAGAAGGATCACAGGTCAGTAAAGACGCTCCAATACAATATTCCCATTATTAATGACAACCAGCGGATCAAAAAGAGTGCGAATATCTTCCAGTGGATTTCTGTCCACTACAATTATGTCAGCCTCCATTCCTCCTTTTATCAACCCTGTCCTGTCCTCTACACCCAGCAGCCTGGCGCCATTCCTGGTAGCAGCAAGAATCGCATCCATCGGGGCAATTCCACAGGCAAGCATGTCTTCCAGATCATGTGGAATCCTGATTCTACCAGTATCTTCATATTCCTCGTATGATCCGTCAGTTGAAGCAACTATCGGGATTCCCTTTTTATAGGCTGATTTTACTACTCCCTGCAAGGCGGAATACATATGCCGGAATCTCCTCCTGAGATCTATAGCGTCAGCGCTGTCTCCCCCTGGATCAGCCCTGGGGCTCATTACAGCCAGGGTAGGAACCAGATAGGTTCCCTTCTTTTTCATTTCATCCAGGATTTCATTGCTGAGATGGGTTCCGTGTTCGATGCTGTACACGCCGGCCGCGACTGCCTGTCCGGCGCCTTTCCTTCCATGAGCATGTGCGGCGACACGTTTCCCGTATTTGGATGCTTCCTGCACAGCAGCTTTGATTTCTTCGGTATTCAACTCCGGCTGCCTGGGATCAGTATAGGCAGAACCTGCCTTTCCGCTGGCTCCTACCTTTACGACATCAACACCTCTCTCCAGAAGCGCATGAACAATGGCCCTTACATTTTCCGCCCCATGCAGCTCCTCTTTTAAGTACCTCCCATATTCCGGCAAGGTAACCAGGAAGGGAGTTCCCAGGTCAGGCCTGACTATTCCTCCTGAGACCAAAAGTTCCGGCCCTTCCAGGTACCCTTTACGTATCAGGTCCCTGGTTCCAAGTGACCTGAAGTAGGGTGAACCGAGTACACGAGCCGTTGTAACACCTGATTGCAGGGCGCGCCCAGCTGCTTCTGGAGAATCCAGATGAGTGTGAGAATCTATAAGCCCCGGAAGAACATACCTCCCTTCCAGATCAATAACCCTCGCTCCAGTTTCCAGGTAGGGGCCAGGAATGACTTTTTCGATTATTTTATCCCTGATGACTATTACCCGGTTTTCGAGCACCGGCCCTCCGGTCCCGTCAATAAGATATCCGTTGGTAAGGATAGTCGCATCTCCTGCCAGGCCGATTCCTAAAATACATAAAGCTGCAATCAAACAGGCGGCACTTCTTAAAAATAATCTCTCCCCGGTCATTCCCATACCTCCGCTCCCGTTACGGGACTGGAGTCACCCAGGCAGGTTCCAACTTTTCTCGCTGCTTCAATCCAGGGATGGTCAATAGGAACAGTTTTCCGTTTACCGGCAACTTGATCGAGAGGGACAGGCACTGCTTCATCTCCCCTGGCGGCCACCATGACTCCCGACACTCCGTCGTTTACAAGCCTGGCACATGCAGTACCCAGTCTAGTGGCCAGGATCCGGTCAGCTGGAGAGGGTGCTCCCCCCCGCTGCAGATACCCCAGTATCGTAACCCTGCTCTCCAAACCGGTCAGTTCCTGAAGGTGAGCGGAAAGCCTCAGTGTCCTGCCTGCCAAACGGTCCTCCAGCTCCTCCCGAGTCACAAGTCCTTCACCACCCTGCCCGTCTCCATCCCTTACAATCTGCTGCATCTCATGGTCCGCAATGGAGAAAGCCCCTTCGGAAAGGGCAATGATGCTAAACCGTTTTCCTGCCTTGCTCCTGTTCCTGATTGCCTCGGCTACTATCTGAATATCATATGGTATCTCAGGGATCAGGATAACGTCGGCACCCCCGGCGAGTCCGGCGCCCAAGGCCAGCCATCCGGTCTTATGTCCCATTATTTCAACAATGATTATGCGATGGTGGCTGTGGGCTGTACTATGCAGCCTGTCAATGGATTCAGTGGCTATGCATAGTGCTGAATCGAAACCAAAGGTTGTATCAGTCATCGCGACGTCATTATCAATGGTTTTGGGAAGGGTTATGATATTCAAACCTTCCTGGACCAGTCTCAGGGCATTTTTCTGAGTACCTCCTCCTCCCAGGCAGATCAGGGCATCCAGGTGGTTCCTTTTGTAATTTTCCACAACCGCCTCGGTCATGTCTAAAAGTTGATTACCAACCTCCATTTTGTAAAACTTATCACGGCTTGCCCCGAGGATTGTTCCTCCCCTGGTAATAATATCCGAAAGAGCCATATCATCAAGCTTGACTGTATGGTTATGCACAAGACCCCTGAAGCCCTCCCTGAAGCCAATCATATCCATGTGATAGGTCCCCAGAGAAGCTTTCCCTACTGCCCTGATTGCGGCATTCAAACCGGGGCTGTCTCCGCCTGCAGTTAATATTCCCAAATGTTTTGACATTTTCCTCAATCTCTTTCCGCTATATCATTCCCGGGTTAGCGTTTGCTCCCCTTTGCTGCAACTATAATATATCACTCAGTTTACCAGATAGGTACCTAATCGAAATCAACAGCTCTACCCGGATCACGATAATGTTTGAACATAATCGCAATCTGACCAGGGGTGACCCTCTGCCTTGAAAGTTCCGGAAGATCCTGTTCAGCAAAAAAACCCACTTCTGAAGTCTCGTCACTGGCCCGGGCCTCACCCCCTGATATTTCGCAGAGCAAAAAAATCTTGTAAATATGAAAGAGTGCCGCCGGATGCCCATGTTTTTGTCGATCAAATAATGCCACGACCTTAACAGCCCTGGTCTTAAATCCCGACTCTTCATAAACCTCCCTGGTGACTGATTCACTGGGAGTGTCTCCTACGTCAGCCCAGCCGCCTGGTAAAGTCCAGCGACCATCTGATCTTTCCCTTACCAGCAAAATCCGGCCTTCCCGGAAAACAGCAGCTCGGACGTCGATTTTTGGAGTTGCATACCCTTTCTCCAGTTCAAAGATGCTTTCGATTTCCTGTGCCTCGTTGTGGCTGGCTTCCGCGGCAATTTCTGCGGCAATTGTCCTAATTTTTTGATACCTTCCGATGTCATGGGGATCTTTCGAAAACTCCAGGCCCGTCTGAGCCATGGATTGGAGCAAATTGGCGCGCTCCAGGTTATTTTTTCCAGTCATAGAAAAATTCTACATTGAATAAAAAAATAAACAACAGGAATCTGCTGTTGTTCAAAGCTTCAAATATAGCGGCGACAACTCCATAATTAATCCTGTAATCTTCAAAAACTTTGATTCTTTCTTAAAAAAAGCTTGGACCTTTTGTTATGGATTACGATAAGATGAATCCATGAAGAATCTAACTTTAATAACAATTGTTTCACTGTCTTTGGTATTGTTTTTTGCCGCCTGCGGGCCAGCTGAAGAAGAAGTTACAGAAGCGGTTCCGGCTGAACAGGAAGTTGTTAAACCGGCTATCGGCTCAATGGTGACTATTCCGGCTGGAGAATTCACCATGGGCTCCGATGTTCGCGCGGGGAACCCTCCGCTGGCATCACCTGCGCACGTAGTTAACCTTCCAGAATATGAAATTGATGTCTACGAAGTCACCAACGGAGAATATGCACGTTTCAACATTGAAAGTGACTATAAATCTGAGGGTGATTGGAGATCTTTCTACAAAATTGGGAAAGAAGACTATCCTGTAGCCAACGTTACCCAGGCTGATGCCATCGCCTACTGTGAATGGGCCGGTAAAAGGCTTCCGACAGAAGCGGAGTGGGAAAAAGCCGCCAGAGGGACCGGAACTGCCGGATACCCCTGGGGAGAGATTTTTGACTGGAGAAATTCTAACGTCGCAGAACATGGCATTCGTGATACCCAGGAAGTCGGAATTCTCGAGACTGATAAGAGTTCCTATGGTCTTTATGACGTCATGGGAAATGTCCAGGAATGGACATCAGACATCCTGAAGCCTTATGAAGGCGGCACAACTAAAGGGGTCAAAGCCTATAACAACAAATTTGTTGCTGTACGGGGAGCTTCATACGCGATCAAAGGAGATTCAACTCTGCTATGGTCTCGTCATGCCTATCTTCCCACAGCTCAGTATGGGCTGGGATTCAGATGCGCCAAAGGTGGCGCTGCCGCTGAAGCAACCGAATAAACTTCAGCTTTATCCGGAAACAACAAAGACAAGTTAAATCCACCAGTTTGAATTGGAGCCCCGATTTACATATAATGTGGGCTCTGATTCAAACTGAAGAGATTATCGCGGGGTGGAGCAGTCTGGTAGCTCGTTGGGCTCATAACCCAAAGGTCGGGGGTTCGAATCCCCCCCCCGCAACCAACAGTCAGCTTTTCTTCCGTCTTCCCTTAATTCGCAAGGATTCTTTTTTCCGAGAGTCTCCCCGGTACGATATCTTTCTGAATCTTAACTCCACCTCCTGATACCATTGCCGATAAATATCTAAAATATTTCAAGACAGGGACTTGACGCATGATTTAAAATCCTAGGTATGAATACAAAACTCAAACAGTATGTTTTATTTCAGCCTTTTCTTTTACTCCTTCTTGTCTTGAACACCATGACCGCAGGCCTGCTTGCTCAAAAAGCGGTCAATCCTGAAGAACTCCTTTTTATTGACTTTTCAGTCTCCGCTGACAGCCCGGCCGGCATGGATCTGCAACCGGACCAGCTGAAGATTTCAATGGGAAACAAGCCCGGAGAAATCAGTTATCTTTCCAGGATTGATCCTTCCAGTTTCAAAGTCTCAGATCCTAACTCGTGGATGGTAATTAATCAGTTGAGAGGGAACCAGGCTCTGATCATCCTGCTCGATCTGAACAGCCTGGATGCTCCAGCTTTGGAAACTGTAAGGACAACTGTCAAATCCCTTTTACAGTCGATGCCTGAAGACAGCAGCCAGCGATTCTTACTGGCTTCGCTCGGCACCCGGCTCACTTTTCACCAGTTCTTCACATCGGATAAATCGGAAATCCTGGCTTCTCTGGACAAGATAAGCTCCACAGAAAAACGGCTCGACTACCGGTCTCTCATCGAATCAATCGCCACGATATTCAATGTCCAGTATCGCCAGGACCTGGATCAGGCTATTGAAGAGTCCATAAGGGAAGGCAATTTATTTCTGATTGAAATGAGAAACAGGGCTGAGGCTTCTGTCGAAGGCCTGGGCATGTTTGCCGACTGGTTCAAAGGTCTCTCCGGTCCTAAACATGTGCTCTTCTTCTCGGGAGGATATCCCCTTAAACCAGGACCGGTCGTACAGGATATCCTGAGAACCTACAATCAGAGCAAAGGTGCAGTCGGAGCGCCCTCGGGCAGAGGCAAACCAGGTATGGGGGGAGGCGCTAACAACATTACTCCGGGAGACACGGCTGATGGAATGGGTATAGCCAGTTCAGACAATGCGTCCCAGGAACTTCTCTCCTCGGCTCTTCTCAGCGCCAAAATTGGTTCAGACATCGAAACGGTCTCCTCAAAAAATCTGGATAAGCTTATCTCACGCCTTAACAGCAACCAGTTAATACTATATGCTTTTGATTCCAGGGATGTCAGATCCGACAGCCTGTCGTCATCCAGTGTCGCCGGTCTTCCCACCCAGCTGGTGGGAAGGCATAATTCCTCCCACATAACCGCGGGAAGGGAATTCCTGGAATTCATAACCGTTCCTACCAGGGGAATGCTGATTGGAGATTCAGGGAAAATAGCAGCCACCCTGAACAACAGGAGTGACGTAACTTACCTGGCAGGAATCAAAGCTGACCGCAAAAAGAAATCAGACGAAGACAAGCTGAAAGTGTCAGTCAAAGTTATGGAACCTTCGGAAAAAACAGGGTTGCTCACTGCCAGAACCACACCATTCACTTTGAATTCAGTTGCCAGCGATGCAGCACTGGCCTCTGTTTTTAACTTTCCGGGTTACTACCATGATTTTTCAACATCCTTCGACTATGTTGTCAATCAGGATGAAATTACAGGAAACGCCGCTATATCACCTCGTGAACTCGGGTTTAAAAAAGAGAATAACAATTTTGTCTGCATGCTTGAGATTTTTGGTTTACTGACTGACAGTGAGGGTAAACCTTTGACTGGAAACAAAAAATATACTTTTGCAAAACAGTTTCCATTACGAATGAGTGCAGAACAGTACAAAGGTCTGCTAGCCCGAAAAACGGTTACTGTCAGCGCCTCGGCAAAAGGTATTAATCCGGGTGAATACCTGCTGACAATGGTTGTAAGGCAGCCCAATACCGGACTGCTTTCAGCTTCTAAAATGAACGTTAAGATTGAATAGGTATGGCGTACATGATTCGAGCCTCGAACAATATCTGAATCATGGAGTTAAAGGACGGATCTCATTACGCACCTGGTTAAAAAGAAAGCGGTGAAGAAACCTATCTGACATTGTATTGCGATTGTTAACGAAACCTTCGCAGTTGTACTTTGACAGCACGGCGAAGAGGCCGATTGCGCAAAGCGCAGCCAGTGACTACTTCGCAGCCGCGACAGTCAGACGGTGAGAAAGGCGGGCTGAATACAAACAGATTTTCTATTCCGGGAAGAGACCGCCTGAAGAGTCGGAGGCAGTGGACAAATCAACTGTTGCTACGATTGTGTTCCAGTTCTGTCTCATCATTTACTTCTGGTATCCTTTGCCTTACAAAAACAACTGGAAAATATTTTACCTGGAAGGTTAAACTCTATTTATGCATGCAAACTCAAACAATTCTGCCCATCCTTGCCTGATTCTGGCAATCATACTTTTCACTCTGCAAATTACACCAGCAATGGGCGGCACAGTGCAGAAAGCAATTGATCCTGACAACATGTTATTTATGGATTTTTCGGTTTCCGACAACGACAAAACAATAATAGGCCTACAGCCCGGCCAGGTTAAGCTCATGGTAAATGGGGTCAAAAGAGATATTGGCTATTTCTCTCGGATTGCCGCGGACAATCTCCGGGCCGATGATCCCAACTCCTGGATTGTCGCCAACCAGCTCCGCGGACAACACACCCTGGTTCTGGTACTGGACCTTAACAGCCTTGATAATGCCGCCTTGAACAGTACAAGACTAAGCATCAAATCAATGCTGAACGATCTGCCGGATGACAACAGAGAAAAATTAATGCTGGTGACACTGGGAAGCCAGATATCCTTCGTTCAGACTTTCACCTCGGATAAAACGAAAATCTTTGATGCCCTGGATACAATTAAATCCACATCAAACCGTCTGGACTACAAATCCCTGATTGAATCCATTTCTGAAATATTCACTATCCAGTATGATCAGAATCCTGGACAGGCCATGGACGAAGCAATCAGGGAAGCGAACCAGTTCCAGATTCAGATCAGGAACCGCACCCAAGCCGCTGTAGCAGGTCTTGAAATGTTAACTGACTGGTTCACCGGTCTTTCTGGGCCTAAAAATGTCCTCCTTTTCTCAGGTGGATATCCGCGTATTCCAACACCAGTTGTAACTGATATTCTCAGGGCTTACAACCAGAGCAATGCGTCCAGGGATATCATGCCTCCCTCTCTTTTCAGCGCTAAAATGGGTTCGGGTGGAGAAACCTTAACTGCCGAAAGAATGAACAGCCTTATCTCAAAGTTCAACCGTAATCAGCTGACCTTGTCCACCTTTGATTCGAGGGACGTTAAGTCAGATGGGCTGGCAGCATCACAAATAAGATGGATGCCATCGAGGCTGGTGGCATCGCATAATTCATCTCATATAACAGCTGGGCACGAATTCCTCAGGGGAATTTCAGAACCTACCGGAGGAATCCTCATCTCCAACCCTGACAACCTGCTGGATGAAGCAAGTGGATCCAGCCGGGTATTCTATATTGTTGGGATAACGGGGGAAGCCGGGGAAGAACCAGGAGAAAAAAATCTCGATATTGCTATTGAAATAAATGATCCAACCGGTTTGCCGAACCCCAGCCTAAAGGTAAACAGGCGGGAAAAATTTTTCACGCTTGTTTCAGGAAGCAGTGATGAAGTATTAACCGGGGCTTTTCAATTCCCTTATTATTACCGGGATTTTTCGGTAAATTTCGATGTTGGTATCAATGGGGATCAGGTTACGGTACAGGCTTCGATACCTCCTGATTCCTTAAGGCTTATCAAGGAAAGGGAAGATTATTTTTGCATCCTTGAGGTGTTTGGTTTACTGACTGACAGCAATGGAAAACCTCTGACAGGAGACAAAAAATATACCTTCGCCAAACAGTTTCCGATTCGCAGGAATGAAACCCAGTTACAGAGCCTTCTCAAAATGAAATCGGTTTCAGCCAGCGCTTCAGCCCAGGGAATTAAACCAGGGGAATACACGTTGACTGTCATAGTGAGGCAGCCCCGTACCGGTCTAATGTCCGCCTCAAAGATGAATATCACGATTAATTAGCCCGCATTCACCAACAAGTTATATAGCGGGAGGAGACGCCAGGGGCCTGACAAGGCTTGCGACTGTTAATGTAACCACTACAGTCGTATATGCAGGTACGTCGAGGAGACCAGTAAAGCATAACACAGCCAGGGCGGAGTATTTGGCCCCGCAGTAGCCAGCTGTCAGAAAACGTGGATTAATCCTGGGCGCGAGATCTGAATCTGATTCCATCTTCACCTGAAAGGTCACAGGTATTGACTCCCCTGTCTACCTGTCATTCCTGGAATTCAGGCACAAATAACGGCAATGGTAAAAATGAAAAGTGTCAGGAAAAATGGGAAGGATATCTGTTGATAAACTGAAGATTTTTGACAGGAAGAGCAGGTAAGAACAGAGAAACAAGGAATTAATTAACTAAGAAACAATTATTTCAGGTAATATTTCACCTGTTAGAAAGGAGGTGATCCAGCCACAGGTTCTCCTACAGCTACCTTGTTACGACTTCACCCCAATCATGAACCATACCGTCGACGCCTCCCTCCTCCGAAGAGGTTAGGCCAGCGGCTTCTAGTACAGCCCACTTTCGTGATGTGACGGGCGGTGTGTACAAGGCCCGGGAACGTATTCACCGCGGCGTTCTGATCCGCGATTACTAGCGATTCCAACTTCATGCAGTCGAGTTGCAGACTGCAATCCGAACTGGGAATGGATTTTTGGGATTCGCTTGCCTTCGCAGGCTCGCTGCCCTCTGTTCCACCCATTGTAGCACGTGTGTAGCCCGGGACATAAAGGCCATGAGGACTTGACGTCATCCCCACCTTCCTCCGGCTTATCGCCGACAGTCTCCGTAGAGTGCCCAGCATAACCTGATGGCAACTACAGACAAGGGTTGCGCTCGTTGCGGGACTTAACCCAACATCTCACGACACGAGCTGACGACAGCCATGCAGCACCTCTATACCAGTTCCCTAAGGAAACCATCCATCTCTGAATGTTGCAGGTACAGTTCAAACCCCGGTAAGGTTCTTCGCGTTGCGTCGAATTAAACCACATGCTCCACCGCTTGTGCGGGCCCCCGTCAATTCCTTTGAGTTTCAGCCTTGCGGCCGTACTCCCCAGGCGGAACACTTATCGAGTTATCTACGGCACGGAGGGACTTTATACCCCCCACACCAAGTGTTCATCGTTTACAGCTAGGACTACCGGGGTATCTAATCCCGTTTGCTCCCCTAGCTTTCGCGCCTCAGCGTCAGTGTGTGTCCAGAAAGCCGCCTTCGCCTCAGATGTTCCTTCCAATATCTACGCATTTCACCGCTACACTGGAAATTCCGCTTTCCTCTCCAACACTCTAGCTCCGTGGTTTCAAAGGCAGTTCCCGAGTTGAGCTCGGGGCTTTCACCCTTGACTTCCGAAGCCGCCTACGCGCCCTTTACGCCCAGTAATTCCGAACAACGCTTGCCCCCCCCGTATTACCGCGGCTGCTGGCACGGAGTTAGCCGGGGCTTCCTCCCACGATACCGTCACTTTCTTCGTCTCGTGGGACAGGAGTTTACGATCCGAAAACCTTCTTCCTCCACGCGGCGTTGCTGGGTCAGGCTTGCGCCCATTGCCCAAAATTCCCCACTGCTGCCTCCCGTAGGAGTCTGGGCCGTGTCTCAGTCCCAGTGTGGCCGTCCGTCCTCTCAGACCGGCTACCGATCGTCGCCTTGGTGAGCCATTACCTCACCAACTAGCTAATCGGACGCGGGCTCCTCCTGATGCGACCCGAAGGCCTTTCCCGTTTACACGGAATATGCGGTATTAGCTCTCCTTTCGGAGAGTTATTCCCCTCATCAGGGTAGATGTCCCACGCGTTACTCACCCGTTTGCCACTTTACTTGCCTTCCGAAGAAAGCTTTCTCGTTCGACTTGCATGTGTTAGGCACGCCGCCAGCGTTGATTCTGAGCCAGGATCAAACTCTCAGTTTGTATTCGGGTTCCTCGCTCCGCTGTTTCGTTCCTTACTCTTCCTGTCAAAGATCTCACTGGTAAAAAAAACCGTCTCCGGTTATGACCAGTGCGGCACATTATACATACCTGCCCCCCCTCATTCAACTTTTTGAGTACTAATCCTGATTTTTATTTTTCAGGCCGCTTGCAGGGAACTTATATATGGCATGGCCCAGGTTAAAGTGATAATTGCCTTTCCTGCAAAGGAACGAGTAAATCTTGCGGCTCATCAATAGATCCCCGCAGGGATTTTGTGGATCAGTAATAGATGATGTTCTTATTCCCGGTTCGATCCAGGCTCCAATTCAGACTCCGGATCCGGGAGGTTCAGGGATTACCGGTCGCGGGTTGATTGTTTATAAGCCTGGAGCCTGTGCACCCGCTATCTTCTATCTTTAATTCTTCAGCTTCCCCTCCTGGTAAGGACAACCCTGATCGTCTCCATTATTATCAGTAAATCCAGGGAAAAACTGTAATTAAAAATATATGAAAGATCATACATTAACTTTGTTTCAGCTCCGGTTTCATAATGCGCCCTTATCTGGGCAAGCCCGGTTAAGCCCGGTTTCACTTTGTGTCTTTCATTGTATTCAGGTGTTTCTGCACCAAATTTCCTGACAAACAAGGGCCTCTCAGGCCGCGGCCCAACCATGCTCATGTTTCCCTTCAACACATTGAAAAACTGGGGTATCTCATCCAGCCTGAAACGTCTTAGAACCCTGCCTGCCTTAGTTACCCTGGGATCATTAACCTGTGACATTACCGGACCGGAATCCTTCTCAGCATCAGCAATCATTGTCCTGAACTTGTACAGCTGAAAGGAGCGATTGCCCCTGCCAACCCTTTCCTGGGAATAAATGACAGGTCCCGGGGAAAATATCTTAACCACAACGCTGATAATTCCGATTAGGGGCAGGGATGCCAGAAGTACCAACAGGGAAAAAGCAATATCAAAGCTGCGCTTCAAAACTCTCTGGAAAGGCTCATTAGGTGAATTTCTCAATTCCAGTAAAGGAATATCATGAATATTGACATGTTTCAGGCGTCCTATTGCCATCTCGTACACTGAAGGCAGCACAGTTATGAGCAAATCCTTCTCAACCTGGACCTGGCTAAGTGTTTCGAACAGCTTTTCCTTCCATGATTTCTCCGAGGCGAATATTAATTCGTCCACCTTGTATTCTTCAATTAAAGCTTCTATCTTCTGGGTTCCTCCCAACACAGGGACACCGGATACAGAATCAACTTTCCCGACAAGCCCACTTATTAAAACACCGGTTATGCGAATATGGTCCAGCGGATACTCAAACAACTTGTCTAAAACATCCCTGGCGGTATCCAGGGTTTCCGCCACCAGCAGGACATTGCGTTTCCTGCCAGTAATACGCACTGTTAAATACAACCTCCAGGACACCAATAATAAAAAGTTCAGAAATCCGAAAAGGACCAGGACGGAACGAGGGAAAATTCCATTAGAAAAGTAAAAAATAGAAGTAACCGCAAGCACCTGTATGGAAGAGGAAAGAAAAGTATAATTTATAATCTCCCGTAGGCGGAGACGGTATATGTCATCATAAAGGCTGAAAATATACAGAAAAAATACCTGGCTGACAGCAAGAACAATCCAGAAATGATCAACCGCGCCCCAGCTTTCCTGTGGCAGCAGGCTCACAGTAAAAGGAAGCTCAAATGATATCCTGATATACCAGGCAGCTATATAGGAAACCGCCCCAATAATCAGGTCAACTCCTATGATCAGGGCGGCTGGTACATTCCCATTAATCCTTCCCGGAACCTTTTCCCTGGATATGGCTTGGTTAGATGATCCTTGGCTGTCTCTTTTCTGCTTCAATTATTACCCCCGTGTAAATATTCGGCCTGTCCCGACTTCTGCTTCCTCAACAGCTAATCAGCTCCTGTTAAAACAAACTCATGGATAGCCCCTGAGTTTACAGGTTTAATGGCTGGTTTCATTTTATAACTTTATAAGCGGGAAAAAAACAGCTTAAAAAAGAGAGAGGCCAACGCGGTTTTATGAAGGTTCACGACCCGCAGGTTCAGGACTATGGTTCTTAACGCGGGCAATATGCCCTGTTTGCAGATATCCTGTACTTCTTTGGATTTGGAGCATAAAAACTGTTTTAATCGGCTCACATCTGAAATAATAACTGATTGTGAACATGTCAGTAGCAGCCATCATTGTTAACTATAATGGAAGAGCGACTATCAGGGACTGCCTCCATTCTCTCAGGATGCAGTCCGTTTCCTTTACAGAAATAATTGTTGTCGACAACAACTCCCCTGACAACAGCGCCGATGGCCTGGAAGATTTATTCCCCGGAATATCGGTTCTCAGGCTTTCGACCAATTCCGGTTTTCCTTCAGCCTGTAACACCGGGATACAGAATTCTTCCTCTGAACTGGTAGCAATCCTGAACAACGATATCAGGCTTGATCAGGACTGGCTGAAAAGCATGCTGGACAGGGTAACTCCCCAGTGGGACCTGTGGGCGTCAAGGGTAGTCCTTGCGGCGTCCCCGGGACAGATTGACAGTGCCGGTGACGGAATGACGGTCATAGGAGCCGCGTATAAAACCGGGTTTAAAAAACAAGCGGATCTCTTCAGGCAGGAGAGGGAAACTTTCGGGGCCTGCGCCGCGGCAGCCCTTTACCGCAGGAGCCTGCTGAACCGGATAGACGGATTTGACGAAGACTTTTTCCTGATCTATGAAGATGCCGATTTAAGCTTCAGGGCCCGGTTGGCCGGAGGACGATGCCTGTACGTTCCTGGTGCCCTGGTCTATCACCGGGTGAACTACAGTATCGGCACATTCAGCCACAACTATGTCTATTTTGGACAGAGAAATTCAGAATATGTTTTCTGGAAGAATATGCCGACGCCTCTGCTGTTGCTTTACTTGCCTGAAAGGATTCTTTTCGGCTTGATGTCCCTAGCCTATTTTTCCTTGAAGGGAAGATTGTTTTCATTTTTGAAAGCAAAATTTGACTTCCTGAAACACTTCCGTGAGATCCTTGGAAAAAGAAAAATAATCCAGCAGAATAAAAAAATAACCTGCAGGGAATTACGGGCTGTGCTGGATCGCAACTGGCTGCGGAACAGGATCTAGTTCACCTTACAGGCCCGTTGAAAGACGGGTGGAGAAAAAATGAGTTTGGAAGAGATGGACACCCTTCATATAGTAATCGTAAATTACAGGTCATCTGACTACCTGGCTGGATGTCTTTCCAAAATCCCATCTGAATTGGATGACCTGGCAGTCTCAGTTACCGTGGTAGATAATAATTCCGGTGAAGAGTCCGAATTGGAGTTACTCCAAACCCAGTACGAATCGATACAATTCCTGTTCAACTGTCAAAACCTGGGATTTTCCAGGGCATGCAATCAGGGTATTAAAAGCAGGGATGCATCCCTGTACCTTCTGCTTAACCCCGACACTCTCATAAACAGGAATGCCCTGGAACAGTGTGCGCGGTTTCTTCGCCAGAATCATGAAGCCGGAATAGCCTCCTGTCGCATTCTCAATCCTGATGGTTCAGACCAAAAGGCCAGCCGCCGCAACATTCCCACTCCAACTTCAGCTTTCCTGCACTTCACCAGGCTCCAGAAGGTTTTCGGGAATCGCTTCAGGATTAAGGCCTATCATCCTGATATTCCGGTTGGAACCAATCCGGCAGAGGTTGAGGCGGTTTCCGGTTCATTCCTGATGTTCAAAAAAGAAGTGGGAGAATCTGCGGGCTGGCTGGATGAAGATTTTTTCATGTATGGCGAGGACCTGGATTTCTGCTTCCGGGCCGCACGGGCAGGGTGGAAATCCTACTTCCTTCCCAATGCCTCGGTCCTTCATTTCAAAAGGGTAAGCTCATCCAGGGCGGCAGAATCCGCCAACCTTCACTTCTACAAGGCCATGGAAATATTCTACAGAAAGCATTATCTCCAGGAATCCGGATGGCTCCTCCGCCAGGTCGTACTCTCGGGGATTCTATTCCTGAAAGCTTGCTCCCGAATTAGATTCAGCCTGATCGGCCGACGACAGGTCGGCTCCAAGGGATGAGCTGGTTGCATAATTGAACTCCGGTTAGAACCTATTGTGGCAACCCCTCTCATCCCCGGCACCTCCATTTATTTCCGACTTCATCCCTGGTTGATATCCGGTTTTTTCCGGATCACTCCTCTCTGGGGATCGAAGGGAGGGAAACCATGGCATTGCTTGCTGAATCAATCAGGAAAAGGCCTACCAGGCCGAAAGCCTCATTGTCCATTTCCAGAAAATCCACTATTCCTGGTAACCCTTTTATCCAGTATGCATCTGCAGGGAACAGTTCACTTAAAAACATCGCCTGATGCTCTTTGGCCTCCATGTATATTGTGGCTTTCAGGTTAAAATAGGGCAATTTTTCAAATGATACCTGGATGCTTATCGGATGATCATTGGGATTGAACAAAGCAAACCCCGTATCCTGATTGTCATCAAGCAGCCCAAAAATCTGGTGTGATTCCCGTATAGCTGAATTCCCTACTGTCGTATATGAACCAAGCGCATTAAAGAATTCAACTCCTTCAACGGCACACCCGGTGTCCCCTTCCTGGATAACTTCAATCGCACCAACAATCGTTGAATCACCGCTGCTTCCATACCACTGCTCAACTGTTTCATCCATTGAATCCAGAGAAAATGGAACAGCCTTTACCATTGCGCCTTGGTACTCAGTCCCATCCTGTCCGTACAACAGGATGGAACCACTTTTTGCAGAAGGGCAGTTATTGATCAGGATCAGTTCCGTCCCTGCCCCTTCGCCCTGTATGTATTGAGGAAATGTCAGGACAGGGGTTCCAAAATCATCCCTGGAGATTTCTGAATTCTCCCGATTCAAAGGCTGATAAATGCTACCTGGGTTACCGTCATTATAAGCATTCGAAGAAGTTGGGAGAGCTACCAGGCCTGCTGGGCTGGCTTGAATTGAAAGCAGGCCGGTCATCACAAACCGGTTTTCGCCATCAGACACAAAGTTAAGTGTGCCCGTACAGTTCTCCGGGGCATCTGGGAACAGCTCTCCCAGGTACATTGCCAAGTGCCCTTTGCCGCCCAGTGTGACGCTGCTTTTCATTTCATCATTGCCTGTCAGAAAAATAACTTCAATTTCAACTGGACCTTCGTTTGGATTAAAAAGAGCAAATCCGGTGTCTCGGGTATCACTTTTTGCGGCAAAAATCTGCTTGGCATTTCCAGGCCTGTCACGGTTGACAGTAGTATAGGAACCCAGGGCGTTAAAGTATTCAAGCCCTTCTACCCGGCATTTATCGTTACCGTCCTGGACTATTTCAATTGCACCGGTCTTCAGTACATCTCTCTCATTTCCAGACCACTCATGACTCGATACTTCCATGGCCCCGATGTAAAAAGACTCCTCCTTTATCACAGTTCCAGTAAGACCGGTAGTGCTGTTTCCGTAATAGAAGATTGAGCCGGTTCTGGTTGTGTCGCAATTATTTATAAGCAAAAGACCGGTAGTGGCATTTTCTCCGGCAATGTAATGGGGAAAGTAGATCACCATGTCATTAGCAACTTCGGGATCCAGGATTTCAAACTCCCAGGTTGGCCCGGTCTTGCTTTCAGTGTTGTTCCTGGCAACTACCTTCCATTTATATAATGCTGGAATTTTTATTGTAACGAACAGAAAGCTTGAGGACAGGTAGCTAGCGTAAGGAACAGTTGGTACCTCCCTGCTTGCATCCCAGATATAAAGATCATAAGCTAGGGCATTATCAACATCATCCCAGTCCAGTTTAAGCTGCTCCTCAGATAATGCGTACATAGATCCATCCGCTGGAGAAACCAGGCTGATCTCTCCCAGTTCCCCACCCGGCGGAGTCACGGAAGGCCCCTCCACATCAAAATACCAAATCTCGCTATTCTCAGAATCCCAGTCATTGCTGGCCGTTACCTTCCAATAATACCTTCCGGGATCATAGATGCCTGGAGATATATTCCAGTAACAGGTCCCAATACCGGAGGCGACTTTTCTGTCAGGAGTATAATCCCCCTTCTCTAACCATACATCATACCTGAGCGCGTCAGCCGCGCAGTCCCACTCTAACTGCTTTGGAGGATTCGAGGTTGTATATTTTGAACCTTTTCCAGGAGAGGAAAGAACGGGAACTCCTACGACCGGGCGTTCAAGATCTTCTCCGAAGGAATCCACCAGAGACAAGTTAAGGTCAAGAGTGTAGGCATTGTCATTGCCGTTTAACCCCGACATCCCGGTCTGATGCCCGTCATGGTATACGGCAGGATTGGAAAAATTATCTATATCATAGGATCCCCCATGCGAGTAGGACATTACAGTATTCCACTCGTAATAATAGTGATAGCCACTTGAAAAGGTGTAATACTGAGGACCAGGGCTAGTAGTGTTATCCACTTCATGGCCAGCTCCCATGTTGTGACCCAGCTCATGGGCAAGAGTCTGATAAAATAAGGAATTACGGCTCATCACCGAAAATGCGTAATACTTGAAAGAGGATCCATTGTTCTTCGTCAAAATCCATCCAGCACCGGCCCAGCCATCGTTGAAATTTCCGGTGACCAGGGCCACGCAATCAGCCTTATTGGCATACCTCTGTATGTGAACCTCGGTCATATACGGATCATCATCACCGGTCAGCCGGTAAAGATCAATATCTGTGTCCCTGCTGGAGAAATAGTCAGTGCGGTAACTGGACACCAGGGCAAGCCTTTGAAATACATCACTGTTGGCGTAGGCTGTATTGGCCAGGGAAACTGCCTGCGCAATCTCCAGCCGTATATCATAACCGGCAGCCGTAGCCTCTGATTCGGCATCAAGACTCCAGATAACCATTACTTCAATAATGCCATTGGTAGCATTTTCAATTTCAGGCTTCTCATCCTCATCCTTAACAAATTCCTCCCCTGGGATAAGAGGCGGTGCCGGTTCAACTCCAACCGGGTCCATTTCCTCAATCAGGCACTTCCCCGGACCCAGCTGAGAAATCTTGAACAATCCTTTATCGTGGAGATTTACCCTTCCCAGGACCCTGCCGTTGCCGAATGTCAGGTTCACGTCCCCACTCACCCTGCTCCCCCTGATGCGGCCGACCCAGGTAAAAGAAGACTCTGTCTGATCCACTCTGCTCAGCACAGCCTCAACTTGCAGCTCCTCAAATAATCTGAGCCTGACCATGTCCCGCAACACTACCCTTTCCTTGCCCAGGGAAGCAGGCTGGTCAGTAAGGAACAGGCGATCCTTAAAAAATCTGGCTTCTCTCATCCGCAGGGATCCAGGTCCTCTCCGGGTATTATCAGGAGCCTCATCAAAGATATCAATCATTGAGCCTCCGCCAGCTGTTTCAATTTCAATCCTGCGATGAGTATCGTTCATTAAAACAGCCACTCCCTCGGGGCAGTTGCCGCTCCGCAAAAGTTCCTCCCCGGCTCCCAACCGGGAGGCTGAAGCAAACAGACTAGAAAAAAATAAGAAAATCAACACGCAAAAAAGCTTTTTCCAATTACCCATGACCTCTCCTGTCGAACCTGGTTAAACAAGTACCTAAATATCTACTATTATTAAATATATTTCATTAAATCAGATTACCGGGCGAAATCAAGGAAAATCATAAAAAAATCATAAAAAATTATTTATATAAAGCTACTTAACCGATATCTCAGTAGAACGAAGGGCAATCAGGCAATCACCCTCGGGGCTGCAGGAGATCTGGGTACTTCAAGGAGAGCATTACTGGGACAATTTCTTTGTTCCCGCCGAACCTCCACTCACCTGCATCCTCTTTCCTTCCTGCTTTAATAGGCTGAGTCCAGACACGGGAAATGCCGCGAAATGAACCGGGAAAAACCCTCGCAAAATTCCCGAATTAAGGTTAAATTCCCCGGGTAAAATCAGGTTAGAAAACCTGAAGGCGGGCTGGTTCCTGATCGCGGAGAAATTCAGATCAGCTCCATGTATACATCCACTGTCAAGGCAGCCGTCTTTTTCCAGCTGAATTCAGCTGCCCTTTCCTGCCCAAGGCGGGAAAACCTCTCACGGTTACTGGTAACCGTTAATATCGCTTCCGTCAACTCCTCCAGATCTCCTGAAACCATAACCGCGGCATCTCCGCACACTTCGGGAACACTGGCCCTGGCGCCGGCCACAACCGGAGTACCACAGGCCATCGCTTCCAGCACAGGCAGCCCGAATCCTTCGTATTCCGAGAAATACAAAAGCGCCTCCGCTGCACAATAAAGGCCCCTGAGTTCTTCGCCCGAAACGCCCTCCAGCCTCACGGAATAATATGATTTCGGCACCGGAACCAGCTCCCTGCCTACCACGACCAGCGGCAACCCGATTCGACGGGCGGCTTCAGACATTAGATCCAGTCTCCTCCTGGGGTGGATATCTCCAACATGAAGCAGGTACCTCTCGGGCAGCCGGTATTCAAAAGCAGTCCGGGCCGCTGTTTCCAGATCAGGATAGAAGCTGCTTGAAACCGCAAGGGGAATTGTTCTGATCCTACTCCCGGCAGAGGGAAACTTTTTAATTATTTCCTGCCTGGTGAATTCAGAAGGTACTATTATCCGGTCGGCTTTTTTTATGGAAGCCCTGTAGAAAGCTCTGCGCAGTGGACCATTCCGGTAGGGGTACCACTCCTTTTTAACCAGGTAAGCGATGTCATGAACTGAAAGAATAACCGGGCGGTCCAACCAGAGAGGCGCGGTATAGTTAGGGGCATGATAAGCAAGCCAATTTTTCCGTCTTGCTTCGCTTGGGATCCTTCTGTTATTCCATAAAAAATTATTGGCAGGGCTGGAATCGTATATCGCATCCAGGAAAGGAATATTCAGAAGGAGATTATAAACATAGGTCGCCCCTCCCCATTTAACACCCCCGGTCTGGGACCTTCCATCAATACCAATCAAACCTTTCTCTGGAGGCTGCTTCATACTATTTCACTCAAAAACGCAATGATATCGATTATGGTTTTCCAGATCCTATCTATCGGAGCTGGTCGTAAAGGGAATATATCCTGCCCGCTGCTCTTTCCCAGGTAAACTCGCCTGCTCTCCTTAAACATTTACTGACATTCTCCGCCACTAAAGCCGGATCACTGATGGCACTGAAAAAAGCTGCTTCCATACTCTCAAGATTTTCTGGATCAAAATAAAAAGCACCGTCTCCGGCCACTTCGGGAATCGAGGAAGCCCGGCTCAAAAGCAGGGGAGCCCCACATTGCATAGCCTCCAGGACTGGAAGCCCGAATCCCTCATATAAGGAAGGAAATACAAAAAAATCACAGGCAGCGTAATATCTAGATAAGAGCGAATCCGGGATGTATCCTGGAAAAATAATATCTTTTTCCAGCCCCTGATCTGCAATCTGGGACTTCAGGCGGAAAATTTCAGGTATATCCCAGAGAAAAGTCTCACCGCCCAATACCAGCTTCCCCTTATAACCCCGGGACCGGACCAGGGAAAAAAAACTAATCAGCTGCCCAACGTTTTTACGATAGTCGCTTCCCCCAACATAAAAAAGAAAAGGTTCCGAACCCAGTCCCGCCTCTGCCAGTTCATGCCGGGCCTGGTCTGCGGAAACATATTCAAGGGTATCGCTCTTTCCCAGGTAAACCACCTCAACCTTGTCTTTTTCAATTTCCAGGAGCCTGCAGATATCCTGTCGTGTATTTTCTGAATCCGCAAATATCAGGTCAGCCAGCATTATCTGTCTGCAGGCACTCTTCAAGGCCCACAAGAAATCCAGAGGAACCGATTTCCTGGTCTCCTCCCAGAATAAAAACGGGATCAGGTCATGAACCACAGCTGATACAAAACAAGAGGATCTACCCGGAATCGCATTTATCTCAGTCGCTAAAAAAATGTCCAGGTTATCAGCGTTGGTCCTGTGAGGAAGAAAAAATCGATCTTTAATCCAGTTTAACCGACTTGGTTTCCGGATATGTGACAGCTCCCGGACTGCAAACTCTCCGGCTGCGCAAGGCTTCTCTCCCTTAAGACAGTAAAGCAGAATGTCGTGTTCTTCGCCAGAAACGGCAAGCATGGCATTCACCAGTTCTCCTGTATATCTGCCCAGTCCTCTTCGCCTGGAGTTCTTTTTCTGGGCTGGACGATAGTCAATGCCTATTTTCATTTCCTCAATTGCCCCGCAAACCTTCCTGCTCTGCCAGGACTGAGAATTCTTTTGGGGTTATTGTTCCCTTGTCACGCAGGTCCTTCAGCATCCTTATGGCTTGTTTTTGCCCGATTGTATCCCATTTCCTCAAATTTTCAATCAACTTCAGGCTCTGCTCCCGATCAAATATCCCCTGTCTCCACATATGGGTCATAAGCTGCATCACTTTCATATTTTCGATGTCATAGCTTTGAGCGGTTTGCAGGCATCTGATGGCATCGCCGTTCTTCCCGAGAGCAAGATACGCGGTTGCCAGATTGACATATGATTCCGGCGCGGGAGAAAGATTTATGGCTTCCTGGAAGCTTTCCGCCGATTCCCCGTACCTGCCGATTAAAAGAAACGCTGTGCCCTTCAGGTTATGAATTGCAGGCAGCGAAGGTTCCTTTTTTCCGGCTTCATCCAGAATCCGCAAAGCTTCCTTGATGATTGCCGTTTTCTGCCTGGGATTTAATGGTTCACTCATACTCCTGGTAAGAATATAGGATGCCATTCCGGTTTCGTTGTTTGCCTTCCAGAGGCTTACCCCACTGTAAACCGCTGATGCGGCAAAAACCAATATAACGAAGGCCAGGACATATTCAAGCCACCGGGGGCTTTGCTTCGGAATTGGCGGGTTAGTCTCCTTCACCAAAGAATCCTGGGGTTCATCCACAAACTGGGCCAGTCCGGCCAGTACCAGACATATGTAGGGAGCAGTAACCGCAAGATGCAGCGGGAAAAAGGCCAGGCAGGTTATCCCTGTAAACATCAACCCCAGCAGCAGCACTCCTATCCAATAGACATCCTCCCGGGAAATGTCCCGGAACATTGCCCTGATGCCATAATAAAAAGGCAGGCAAAAAAGCAGAATCAGGAGAAATAATCCGATAATTCCCAATTCCAGCCATGTCTGCAAATATTCGTTGTGAACCTCTTTGAAGGCCCCTGGCTGCGGCATCAGCCTGACATTTAAACCGGTTTCAGTCTCGGTCTTGTATTTAAAAAAATCTAAAGGGAAACTGTTTAATCCACTTCCCATGACTGGGGATTCTTCGATCATTTTCCAGGTTAAAAAAAACACAGGGGTCCTTCCCGAAGAAGCATATATCCAGGCTTCCCTGTCAACCAGTTCGGTTATGCCCCGAACTCTGTCCACTACTCCGGCCCTGTACCCCAAGGCTGTAACTCCAGACAAACAAATCACCACAATCAACCAGAACAACAACACTTTCTTCAGGGAAGCATGCTGCTTCCGGATCATGAACCAGTTGTGAAAACCTACCCAGAGCAGCAGGCATGCTGCCAATCCCAGTATTGATGTCATGGTCCTGCTAAAAACCAACCCTGAAAAAATGCCGGCCATTAATAATCCGACAAAGACGATCTTTCCCGGTTTCCACCCACTGCTGGCAAATAAAAAATAGAGCAGGATAATTATGGAAAGCGCAAATAGAAAACCTCCCCGGTTAACCTCCCCGATAAATCCTGCCGGGACCAACCGGTCCGAGGCGTCCGCCCTGCCGCTTCCGGCCATTAAAGGGAACATGTCGAACTGCTGAAGGATGGTAAAAAGGGCATTAAGGCTCATCGTAACCGCAATGCCCAGCCAGAGATGGTGGTGGAACTTCCTGGAAGGAATAGATCTAAGGATAAAATATAAAATTATGATGGAGAGGACGGCCATGATTCCTGGCCAGGAGCTGAGAATCCTTCCGGAAATGAGACTGTGGAGTATCAGGTACCCAAAAACTGCCAGTAATAGGCTGTCCAGCATATTAACCGGTAATAAAAACCTCAGCCTGCCGCTTACCATTCCGAATATTGCCAGGATCGAGACTGAAATCCCCAGAAAGGCATTCTTGGGGACATCAAAACTGTCAAACCCGGCTGTACTTACAACAAAGGGAAGAAGCAGAAAAAAGGAGCCAACCAAGCTGGCCCATATCCAGTCCAGAGAAGACCCGGGGGCAGTTACATTCTTTTTCCCGGACCAGTTTGCCCTAAGCTTTTCACTTGAATGCTTCTTTTTGTTCCTGTCAGCTCTATTTACCATAGTCCCTCAAAATCACACCTTCGTAAGTACTATCCATTCATCGACCAGTTTGTTCCTGCCGGTTCGCTGATTCTTCCTGAAACTCTAAAAGGCTAATAAATAATCAGTATAAAAGAATCCACCCTCAAAGATTCAGTTATAATAAAAAAACTTCTTACCCGGCCGGAAACCAACCTGGCCCCTTTTTTCCGGGTCCTGTTCAATCCCCGGAATTGGGAGATGAAGGTTCCCCTTTACATCTCAGCCTTATAAATATATAACAGGGGAATTAAAAACCCAAATACGATAAGCAATGATAGAGAATTTGATAAAAAGCAGGCGGTTGGTCACTGAGTTGGTTATGCGGGATATCCGCAATCGGTATACCGGCTCAGTCCTGGGATTTTTCTGGTCTGTACTTAACCCGCTGATCCAGCTTACTCTTTATACTCTCGTGTTCTCGGTAGTTCTGAAGGTCCGAATCGGACCGGATGCTTCCCCGGGTCAATTCGCTCTCTACCTTTTCTGCGGCCTGCTCCCCTGGATTGCAATCCAGGAGATTGCCACACGTTCGGCCAACTGTTTTATGGAAAACAGTAACATAATAAAAAAACTGAGTTTTCCGCTGGAAACCCTTCCCTTCAGCCTGGCTGCATCTTCCTTGATTCACCAGGTGCTGGGAACCCTGGTTTTCCTCGCTGTGCTGCTTGTTTCTGGTAGTGCTCATTACAGCAACCTGGTATTTTTTATTCCCCTGATTCTTTCACAATGCCTTTTTATGTACGGACTGGGTATGCTGATTGCCTCAATTCAAACCTTTTTCAGGGATGTTATCCATGTCGTGGGAGTAGCTTTTCAGGCTCTTTTTTGGGCAACTCCCATTGTTTACTCCAAGGAAAAACTGGCCGATCCTTTTCCCATGATCCTTGACCTGAATCCATTCACGCACCTGCTGGAAGGTTACAGGTGGATTCTGATTGGAGACCCTCCTCCTTCTCTCTGGGGAATTTTATATTGGCTGGCTTGCTGCCTGATCCTGTACCTGGTCGGAAACAAAGTTCTTAAAAAATTTAAACCTGTGATACTGGATTTGATTTAATTATGAAATACGCTGTTTCAGCAGAAAATATCTCCAAGGTATACAGGCTCTATTCGGGACCCAGGGCAATGCTCAGGGAGTTTCTTTTCAATGTCAGAGGTCACCAGCTCTTTACAGCCCTCCAGCCTCTGAGTTTCCAGATACCGACCGGAGAAGCCTTCGGGATAATCGGGAACAACGGAGCAGGTAAAAGCACTCTTTTAAAACTCCTGGCAGGAACAAGCATCCCCACAACCGGGAATTTCAGCATTACAGGGAGGGTTGGAGCCTTACTGGAACTGGGGGTAGGGTTTCACCCGGAACACACCGGAAGAGACAATATATACTTCAATGGTGCTATCCTTGGACTCTCCAGGAAAGAGATTGATGAAAGAATCGACAGCATCATAGCATTCAGTGAACTGGAAAGCTTCATTGACGAACCGGTCAAAACTTATTCTTCGGGAATGTATTTGCGCCTTGGTTTTTCAGTAGCCACAGGTTTCGATTTCTCTATACTGATAATTGATGAGGCACTGGCCGTCGGAGACCAGAAATTCCAGAAGAAATGCACTGACCGGATCGTCGAATTCAAAAAAAATGGAGGAACAATCCTCTTCTGCTCCCATAACCTGCATCAGGTCAAAGTTCTCTGTGAAAGAGCGTTGTGGCTCCATGAAGGAGAGCCAAAGTTCCTCGGACCTGCGCGGGACGCAGTTGAATCCTACCAGTCTTTTCTGCGAAAAAAGAAACCCCAGGAGATATTAAAAACTGACAAGGACTCCAGACTTGGCGAACAGATCTGCTGGATTGAAAAACTGTCAGTAACTGACCTGAAAGGTGACCCGGTAAATGCCATTAATGCCGGGGAAAGCCTGATGGTTGAAATCGAAGCTGTTTTCAGCCCGGAGTTTTCAGGGGAACCCAGCCTGGGTATCGTCCTGAAAAGAAGTGATGAACTGGTTATCTGCTCAACCACCAGCTCTGAGCACAACACGAAACTCAAATCCCTGGGTGAAGACCGTTTCAGGGGACGCCTGGTTTTGGAAAATGTCCCCCTGATGGACGGAGAATACAGCTTGATTGCAGTGGCTCTTGATAGTTACGTGCTGCAAACCTATGACGTTTCTGATATTGAATGTTCCTTTACCGTAAAGGGATCCTCTCCTAATCCGGGGATTGTCAATCTTCCTCACCACTGGACTGACTGAGTTCATCCAGATTAATCTTCACCAGTTGAAAATTCTCTACATCGTGGGTTTTCAGGCCGCAGCAGATTTTTACACCAGGAGGCAAAGGTATCTTGTAGCTGGTAACAGGAACATTGATTGGGGAAGACTGCCCGAGATCAGGCATCAATACAGTGGTAAACCCGTCGTCTCCCTTGATATCCGATGTCATCTGAACAGCGCTGTCACGATTCTTCAGGAGTGATTCATAAAAACCTTGCAGCTTCTCTTTTTCAGAAGTCGCGTCTAATTTCTCACTGTCTCTCATGACCGGATAAAGAAAATAGTAGTACCTGCTTTTGAAATCATTCTCCCAGAAGCTGTAAAAACCTTCAAAACTGTCCAGAGGCGCTCTTTGAATGAGAAAATCAATCAGATTTATTTTCTCGTTCCTTTCCCGGTCAGAAAGAATTTTCCATGGCTCAGAATAGGGGAATGCAGAATTGCGGGTTAGACCGACTTCGCTTTCAGCTGTAAAGTTTGCCGTAGGTATCCTAAAAGTACCTTTAACCGAATCAGAAGATAAATCAGCTTCCAGGCTGAACATTTGCAGTTTATCTCCAGGATAAAAATCAACTTTCAGGACGCTGCCTTCCCACTTGCTGAGCCTGACCCGTGAAGGGTACCAGCTGGAATCAAAAACCCTGACGTCATCCCGGTCATTGATTATTATGTAAAAATATGAGGATTGTTCCCCAGTGTCGACCTGCCACAATCCAACAAAAGAATTGGCCGCTATAATGAGGCTGAAAATCAGGTTTAACATAAATATCCTTCATTAACCCTTTCCAGGGGGCTTTCAGACTTGTTGTCCGGCTTGATTCGGGATTCTGCTATTTCAAGGGAAGCTGTTTTACCTTGGAATCATCATATTTCAGGAAGTTACTGAACGACCTTTTAATAGCATCCATGTTCCTGTAGCTCCTGAGGTCCTCAGGTTTATAAACTTCAAGCAATAGCCCGCCAAACTGGTAACCCAGGTAATAATACTCAGACAATTTGTCATCCTTGGCACGACGCCAGGCCTGACCTCCTTTTGTCTCCTTCATGAAATTCTTCCTGATCGTGTGGTAGCGTTCCTTGATGCCTTCCAGTTCCCCTTCATTGTTGAGAAAAAGATAATCATCAGGTTTGCCATATCCCAGATCAGCAACCAGCTTTAAAGACACACTCGTCAGAATGTAATCCTCAACCCCTGATCCCCCTCCCAGCGAAGTGTTCTGCTGGAAATAATCGTACATAAGGGAAAGGGCCAGATAATTCTTAAACTTCTCCGGATTATAATTATCAAGGATTGAACTGGTATTAAGTACCAGCCTAGGCACAAGTTTCTCCAGGGTAAGCTGGGTGACTCTTGGATTATCCAGAGACGGGAAAAAAAGCACTCCCTTTTCCATTTTGAACCAGGCATATTTTTTATTAATATCAGAGAGAACCTGATTATAAATAGCAGGGAGGTCAACCTTAGGGGCAGCTTTCAAGGAGTCATAAATCAGGCCCGCTTTCTCAAGCCTTTCCTCCAGCGTAAATTTAAAATTCTTGCTCTTGTATAAAAGAAGACAGAAAACAGCATAGTAATCAGGCTCCACTGATTTGATCCAGTAATCCTGGAACTCCTCCCGGGAAAGGTTATCAGCCTTGCTCTTCATTGCCCCGAATACATCAACGACCTCGTTATCCCTTTCCCTCAGTATCTTCCATGGACTCCAGTCCCTGGAAACTTCAATTCTTTCGCTTCTGAAACTCTTCTGTGTCCGAGCCTGTGGGTGTACAAGAACCCAGTATCCTTCAGGATGATCAGCAAGGGAAGAGAGGTGGACAACTATCTTGAGGTTTCCAGATGCGTAATAGGAAAACTCCATGCCCTGATTCGATTCAGTGTTTTCCAAAGGCCTGACTTTCCAGGCTGAGCTGTAGAAAGTAGTGTTACTTTCGTCTTTGTTCACATAACCAAGGGTATTCCCGGTTTCATCATCCAGTAAGTGCCAGAGATCGGCGCTGATTGCGGACGCGGAGAGAACAAAAAAATTTAAAAAAAGTGTTATTAGAAGAGTTCTGAATTTCATCGGGTAAAACCTCAGCAGGTTAATCAGCAGACCCTTTTGTGCTGTCACAGATTAAGCCAAATATATACAACCACGCGTATCGTAACTATTATAAATCAATGGCATTTAATACGAAATCATGGGCAATAAGTTCTATAAAATTCCCTTCTGCCCATGATGCTATAGAAATTTATTATATCACTCCTCCGGTATTTTCCTGCATTTGAATAAACAAGGGGAGGGAAAGTCTTTATTTTCTCCAGCCAACCAGATTGACAGGTTCAAGAACAAAAAAGGGGAGAAGAAAACCTCTTCTCCCCTTTAATTAGACTGATCCAGTAGAAAAACTGCTGCTTTTCTACATATTAACGATCACTAGGTATCCTTATGGAGTAGGAAGCGGCGGTTGATAGCCACTTGCCGGCACCAAAATTCTCGAAGACATAGTTGGCCTGTCCAGCCGTAAAAATGCTGGGACCAAATATAATAGGCAGAAAATATGGTTCGCTCTGGCTATCATCCCAACCCTGCCAGTATGAATATACATACACCGGCTGCAGGTCAGTGGTTGTCCACTTGCGGGTGGTAAACCAGCGGGAGAACCTCATCCATCCGGGGCCTACTTCATTGGCCAGCTCATTGGCTGATCCAGCCAGTACGTTCAGGAATCCTTCCAGGGTCTTGCTGTCAGTACCCAGTACGGAGTTCATGTCATACAGGTCCTGGAGGGTGAATTCTCCGAACTTCTCGCCCAGTACCGCGTCATTCAGGTTGCTGTCAGGATCAATCTGGTAGGCATTGATGCACTTTACGGCAATGGCTGAAGTGAGCGGGCTCTCGGGAGTAACAGGGGATACGATCGGCTGATCTTCAGGATTACCAGGTACCCACAGGTCTTCTGAGTTATTGTAGGGTTCAACCGTGTAAATGGTGACTACCGGCTGGATGTTGTAGGAAACATCATCCCACTTGCTGGGCTGGGCGCCCTGGGCCAGGTTGGAAAGGCCGTTGTAGTTGTCCATAAAGGAGAAGAAGTTCACGATCTGTTTTTCAGCAGGCATGGCATTGGAGGGGAAAATTTCCCATGCCAAGGCTCCACCTTCTGAAATGATCCAGTTCAAGCCGACAACATCTTCACCGCGGTCCAGCTGGTCGCCAGCATGGGCCTCCTGGCGTAAAATGGCGATTGCTTCACCCATAGGACTCCCTCCGCCATCGTAAACGGTGGCAAAGGAGTACGTAGGTCCACTCTGAGCAGATTCAGTATAGATAAATTCACCGCCTGAAAGGACAATATGCAGTGGTGCTGCCATAAACTGCATTCCCGATGGGCCGCCTGTTATCGAGTACTCTCGCTGCGGCTCGCCTGTCAGCACAGCCGGCCTGGCTGCTGCCTGGGTCATGTAAGCTGCCTGGGCTCCCAGATCAGTAACCTTGGCAACTGTCTGGAATCCCATCAAGTAGTTAAAGGAAACTGCTGACGCGTTCAGGATATGCAAGTTGTCATCATCGAAGCCGGCAGTGTCGCCATAGGCATAATAACTACCGAAAAGTTCTTCACCGGCATCCCCACCGCCTCCGTCTACCCAGGCAGAGCAGGTGAGATTCAGTTCCTCTTCGCGGTAATTGATGAATTCATATGGGATCAGGTCAAGGTCTTCATAATCCGGATAAGGAAGTATTACAGAAGTTGCCGCGAAATCAAATTCCATCCAATAAGGTTCATAACCATCTTTTATGTCAGCAGAAGCTGTCACAAAGAGCAAAAATCGTCCGTCCGCAAAGGTTGAAGCCGGGATGGCGTCAAAACTCTGGCCATTGCCGTCAGCCTTGTTCGGGTAACCAAAGAAACGGTCTTTTACGTTGACGTTGTCTGTGCCTGGCACAACAAAATCAAACGGGTCAACCATCATGGTGTCGTTACAGGTCAGGACCACCAGGAAATCAAAGAAATCAACACAGTCCGAATTGAAATAACGAAAATGCACTGTTACCGCGTGGCTCGGATTGGTGTTGGTCAGGCTGATGAAATTCTGGTGTACCGGGGCGGCATTGCCATATTGCAGTACGGAATTGCTGGTGAAATTGACGTCATCACCATATAGCTCTTCAGCATTGATGCCTGTGTCTAAGAGGTAAATCAACTGGGAACCTGGTTCATTGATAAACCCGGCGGGCACATCCTTGGTCTGTGTATTGTCGAACGGGCTGTAGCTGTTATAGCCGTCATCATTCCACCCCGTCTGCGCTAGTCCAAAAGATGAGCTCAAGGCCACCAGCACAGCGAGAACTGTTACTACCTTGAGTATTTTCATTTTGATTCCCCTTTCAAAAAAATTAACAATTTCTCATGCTTGGTTTTCACAACTATTAGTCAGTTAAATCATTATTTCACAATATATACAGTAATTAATATTTTTTCAATACTTTTTTAAAAGGCTCAAAATTAAAATCCTGTTTTATCTGCAAGCCCTGTAATGAAGGTCCAGGCCATTTTGCCGTAATCTCTCCATTACAGGGCGCGCAACAAAAAAGGGGGAAAGCATTGGGCTTTCCCCCTTTTGAAATTAAACCCTCAGGATCTGAATCAATTCAGATCTCCAAGATAAGGTTTATAACTCCATCTCTGCGATACGGGTGGAATAGGAAGCGACTGTGGAAAGCCACTTGCCTGCACCGAAGTTCTCGAACACATAGTTGGCCTGTCCAGCGGTGAAGATGCTGGGGCCTTCTATATATTCATCATAAGGCTCACCCTGGGAATCATCCCAGCCCTGCCAGTATGAATATACATAGGTGGGCTTCAGGTCAGTGGTTGTCCACTTGCGGGTGGTGAACCAGCGGGAGAACCTCATCCATCCGGGACCTACTTCGTTGGCCAGCTCATTAGCTGATCCGGCCAGCACGTTCAGGAAACCTTCCAGGGTCTTGCTGTCTGTACCCAGTACAGCATTCATGTCGTAGAGATCCTGGAGGGTGAATTCCCCGAATTTTTCGCCCAGAACCGCGTCATTCAGGTTGCTTTCAGGATCAATCTGGTAAGTATTGATGCACTTGACGGCAATAGCTGAGGTGAGAGGGCTCTCAGGAGTCACCGGGGATACAATCGGCTGATCTTCAGGATCACCAGGTCCCCACATGTCTTCTGAGTTATTGTAGGGTTCAACTGTGTATATGGTAACTACCGGCTGGATGTTGTAGGAAACATCATCCCACTTGCTGGGGGTAGCACCCTGGGCCAGGTTGGAAAGACCGTTGTAGTTGTCCATGAAAGAGAAGAAGTTCACGATCTGGTTTTCAGCAGGCATGGCATTGGAGGGGAAGATTTCCCAACCAAGGGCTCCGCCTTCTGAAATGATCCAGTTCAAGCCGACAACATCTTCACCGCGGTCCAGCTGATCGCCAGCATGGGCTTCCTGGCGTAACATAAAGACGTCACCGTCAGCTGATGTATAAATGGTCCCTGTCTGAGCCGAATCACTCCAGATGCGTTCTCCTCCAGCAAGAACCACATGGATCGGAGCATTTATGCTCCCAACCCCAGATGGCCCTCCGGTTATGGACCACTCATAATGGCTGCTCCATTCGACAATCGCTGGCCTGGTACCAGCCTGGGTCATGTAAGCTGCCTGCGCGCCCAGATCAGTCACCTTGGCAACTGTCTGGAAACCAATCAGGAAGTTGAAGGATATCGCAGAAGCATTCAGAATATGCAGGTTGTCATCATCGAAACCTTCAGTATCCCCATATACAGGATAAACGCCGTAAAGCTCTTCGCCTGCATCTCCACCGCCGCCGTCTACCCAGGCTGAACAGGTTACATTCAGCTCTTCTTCCCGGTAGTTGATGAATTCATATGGAATCAGGTCCAGATGTCCATAATCCTGCACGTAATCCCAATAACGCTCAAAAGTGTAGTAGGGATCATAGTTATACTTAAAGTCACCTGAGGCAGTTACAAAGAGAAGGAACCGACCATCAGCAAAAGTTGAAGCCGGGATGGCGTCAAAGCTCTGTCCGTTGCCGTCCGCCTTGTTCGGGTAACCGAAAAAGCGGTCTTTCACGTTGACGTTGTCTGTGCCGGGCACAACAAAGTCAAACGGGTCAATCATCATGGTGTCGTTACAGGTCAGTACCACCAAGAAATCGAAGAAATCAACACAGTCCGAGTTGAAGTAACGGAAATGAACCGTTACCGCCTGACTCGGATTGGTGTTGGTCAGGCTGATGAAGTTCTGGTGTACCGGGGCAGAATTTCCGTACTGCAGCACGGAATTGCTGGTGAAATTGGCGTCATCACCATACAGTTCTTCAGCATTGATTCCAGTATCGAGCAGGTAGATCAGCTGGGAACCGGGTTCATTGACAAAACCGGCCGGCGTATCTTTGGTCTGATAATTGTCGAACGGGCTGTAGCTGTTGTAGCCGTCGTCATTCCAGCCGGCTGGTTGGGCCAGACTGAAAGAAAAACTCAAGGCTACAAGCGTTAATAAAATAAGCGCTGTTTTGAACCTTTTCATTAATAATCCTCCTTAGAAACTTTGTTTAGAGGAGATTTAAAATGCATCTCCTTTAAAATTAAAACCATCAATTACATAAAAAATCCTTCATTACCCAAAGATCTATATTGTCTCAATTTGTGGATTAGTTCCCTAAACGCTGGAAACAATCATATTATTCAGAATGATAGATTACCAGATAGAGCTGTCATGATTATAAAAGAGGTCAAACTTTTTATCAAACAAAAAATCAAGCAGGCATATTCAAAATATCAAATAAGCACACTTTTTCTTGGGAAAACTTCTATTTCTGGAAAAATTTAAAAAAAAGGGGAGAAGCAATAACGCTTCTCCCCTTTTCAGGTCTTTGATACTTCAGACTTGCCTTAATGCCGGTATAAATTTTCAATTAACCGGACATCAGGGAAAGAGGTGAATAAGAGCCTCTTTCCTTTTCTTGTCATTTCTGAAATACCTATCTGTCTTCCTCAATCCTCTGGGAGTAGGAAGCGACTGTGGAAAGCCACTTGCCAGCTCCGAAGTTCTCGAAGACATAGTTAGCCTGTCCAGCTGTAAAAATACTGGGGCCCTCTATATATTCATTATAAGGCTCACCCTGGGAATCATCCCAGCCCTGCCAGTATGAATATACATACACCGGCTGCAGGTCAGTGGTTGTCCACTTGCGGGTGGTGAACCAGCGGGAGAACCTCATCCATCCGGGGCCTACTTCGTTGGCCAGCTCATTAGCTGATCCGGCCAGCACGTTCAGGAAACCTTCCAGGGTCTTGCTGTCAGTACCCAGTACGGAATTCATGTCATAGAGGTCCTGGAGGGTGAATTCACCGAATTTTTCACCCAGAACCGCGTTATTCAGGTTGCTTTCAGGATCAATCTGGTAAGTATTGATGCATTTCACGGCAATGGCTGAGGTGAGCGGGCTCTCAGGAGTAACAGGGGATACAATCGGCTGATCTTCAGGATCACCAGCTACCCACAGGTCTTCTGAGTTGTTGTAGGCTTCTACCGTGTAAATGGTTACTACCGGCTGGATGTTGTAGGAAACATCATCCCACTTGCTGGGCTGTGCGCTCTGGGCCAGATTGGAACGGCCGTTGTAGTTGTCCATAAAGGAGAAGAAGTTAACGATTTGTTTTTCAGCAGGCATGGCATTGGAGGGGAAGATTTCCCAACCAAGGGCTCCGCCTTCTGAAATGATCCAGTTCAAGCCGACAACATCTTCACCGCGGTCCAGCTGATCGCCAGCATGGGCTTCCTGGCGAAGAATGAAGACATCTCCGTCACCCCCAAAATCTCCATCATCAACGGTAGAATAAACACTTCCCAGTTGGGCCGCATTACTCCGGATATATTCGCCACCTGACAGCACAACAAAAGGAGGAGCAGTATTTACGCCAACTCCGGAAGGCCCACGAGTTATTGACCATTCATTATTTGATTTCCACTCAACCACCGCGGGCCTGGTTCCGGCCTGGGTCATGTAGGCTGCCTGGGCTCCCAGGTCTGTTACTTTGGCAACTGTCTGGAAACCGATCAGGAAGTTGAAGGATATCGCAGAAGCATTCAGAATATGCAGGTTGTCATCATCGAAACCTTCAGTATCCCCATACACAGGATAAACGCCGTAAAGCTCTTCGCCTGCATCTCCACCGCCGCCGTCTACCCAGGCTGAACAGGTTACATTCAGCTCTTCTTCCCGGTAGTTGATGAATTCATATGGGATAAGGTCAAGATTGTCAAAATCATAATCGTATTCCCACCCACTCAAAGGGTATTCATAATAAACAGGGTTATACCCTTCTTTAAAATCACCTGATGCGGTGACGAACAGGAGAAAACGGCCGTCAGCGAAGGTTGAAGCCGGAATGGCGTCAAAACTCTGGCCATTGCCGTCCGCTTTGTTCGGGTAACCGAAGAAACGGTCTTTCACGTTAACGTTGTCGGTGCCGGGCACAACAAAGTCAAACGGGTCAATCATCATGGTGTCGTTACAGGTCAGGACCACCAGGAAGTCAAAGAAATCAACACAGTCTGAGTTGAAGTAACGGAAATGGACCGTTACCGCGTGGCTCGGATTGGTGTTGGTCAGGCTGATGAAATTCTGGTGTACCGGAGCTGCGTTTCCATACTGCAGCACGGAATTGCTGGTGAAGTTCACATCATCGCCATAAAGCTCATCAGCATTGATTCCAGTGTCTAACAGGTAGATCAACTGGGAACCAGGTTCATTAACAAAACCGGCCGGCGTATCTTTGGTCTGATAATTGTCGAACGGGCTGTAGCTGTTGTAGCCGTCGTCATTCCAGCCAGCAGGCTGAGCCAAACCAAAGGACAGACTCAAGACTGCCAGCGTCAGAAAAATCAGCGCTGTCTTGAAACTTCTCATGTAAAATCCTCCTTGAAGTATTTTTTTCGAAGGAGAACATTATTGTCTCCTCCTGAGAAACAAAATATTAAAAATAAAAACCAAATATCTTTATAGTTTTAAAGATACATCAGCTAAAAATCCATGCCCTCTCAAACATCTCATTAAAGGCTGCAAATATTCTCAGTCCAAAGTGAAACATCCAGAGAATAACCCGTCCAAATTATAAAAGACGTATGACTTATTATCAAATATAAATCAGGCAAAACATTTTTTTATAAAAAATGCTGGTTCTGCAAAAATCAGACCTAAAAAAGGGAGAGGCATTAATGCCTCTCCCTTTTTTAGGTCATCGATACTTCAGACTTGTCTTAATACCGGTTAATAAGTCTTCAATTAACCGGACATCAGGGAAAAAGGCGCATAAGTACCTCTTTCCCTTTTTGCCATTTTAGAACACTATTTTTTAGAAAGTCTTGGAACATCTCCAATTCTCTGGGAATTGGATGCAACAGTTGAAAGCCACTTGCCAGCTCCAAAGTTCTCGAACACATAGTTGGCCTGTCCAGCGGTGAAAATGCTGGGGCCTTCTACCCAATAGCTGGGCTCACCCTGGGTATCATCCCAGCCCTGCCAGTATGAATATACATAGGTGGGCTGCAGGTCAGTGGTTGTCCACTTGCGGGTGGTGAACCAGCGGGAGAACCTCATCCATCCGGGGCCTACTTCGTTGGCCAGTTCATTGGCTGATCCGGCCAGCACGCTCAGGAACCCTTCCAGGGTCTTGCTGTCTGTACCCAGTACAGCATTCATGTCGTAGAGATCCTGGAGGGTGAATTCACCGAATTTTTCGCCCAGAACCGCGTCATTCAGGTTGCTTTCAGGATCAATCTGGTAGGCATTGATGCACTTGACGGCAATAGCTGAGGTGAGAGGGCTCTCAGGAGTAACAGGGGATACGATCGGCTGATCTTCAGGATCACCAGCTACCCATCTGTCTTCGGAGTTGTTGTAGGCTTCTACCGTGTAAATGGTTACTACCGGCTGGATGTTGTAGGAAACATCATCCCACTTGCTGGGCTGTGCGCTCTGGGCCAGGTTGGAAAGGCCGTTGTAGTTGTCCATGAAGGAGAAGAAGTTCACAATCTGTTTTTCAGCAGGCATGGCATTGGAGGGGAAGATTTCCCAACCAAGGGCTCCGCCTTCTGAAATGATCCAGTTGCTTCCAAGCACATCTTCACCGCGGTCCCACTGGTCTCCGGCATGGGCTTCCTGGCGAAACATCGGAATCTCATAGTCAACCTCAGCAACCTGGTTTCCGGTCTGGGCAGATTCTGTCCAGACATATTCCCCACCTGTCAAGAGAACATGGATTGGGGCAGCAACCCATCCGGCTCCAGAAGCTCCACCGGTAACCGAATACTCTCCAAAAGGATAGCGGGCTAAAACTGCGGGCCTGGTACCAGCCTGGGTCATATAGGCAGCCTGGGCTCCAAGATCAGTAACCTTGGCAACTGTCTGGAAACCGATCAGGTAGTTAAAGGAAACTGCTGACGCGTTCAGGATATGCAGGTTGTCATCATCGAAACCTGCGGTGTCACCATAGACAGGATAATTGCCGAAAAGCTCTTCGCCAGCATCACCGCCGCCGCCATCTACCCAAGCTGCGCAGGTTACATTCAGCTCTTCTTCCCGGTAGTTGATGAACTCATATGGGATCAGGTCCATGTTATCGTAATCCAGGTAATCATCCCCATATTCAAAACCAAGACGGGGATCATAGTCGTATTTAATGTCGCAGGAAGCTGTAACGAACAACAGGAAACGGCCGTCAGCAAAAGTTGAAGCAGGAATGGCGTCAAAACTCTGGCCATTGCCGTCCGCCTTGTTCGGGTAACCGAAGAAACGGTCTTTCACGTTAACACTGTCTGTGCCGGGCACAACAAAGTCAAACGGGTCAATCATCATGGTGTCGTTACAGGTCAGGACCACCAGGAAATCAAAGAAATCAACACAGTCTGAGTTGAAGTAACGGAAGTGAACCGTTACCGCGTGGCTCGGATTGGTGTTGGTCAGGCTGATGAAGTTCTGGTGCACCGGAGCCGCATTTCCATACTGCAGTACGGAATTGCTGGTGAAGTTCACATCATCGCCATAAAGCTCTTCAGCATTGATTCCTGTGTCTAACAGGTAGATCAGCTGGGAACCTGGTTCATTAACAAACCCGGCGGGCACGTCCTTGGCTGATCGGTGGTCGAACGGGCTATAGCTGTTATAACCGTCATCATTCCAACCAGCCGGCTGAGCCAAACCAAAGGACAGACTCAAGACTGCCAGCGTCAGAAAAATCAGCGCTGTCTTGAAACTTCTCATTTTAAAATCCTCCTTGAAACATTTTCTTCGAAATAATCACCTGAACCAGGCTCTCCCGAAAAAATGATCTACATTAATAAAAAAAAATACCCTATATGTCACTTTAAAAGCCGGAGTTCTTACTTCAGTACCAACCTGAATATTTCCCCGTAACTACTCACAAATATCTATAATAAACCATTTTTTATTATAAATGACATTTTTCAAGATATCAATTAATTAATTATTCAGCTGTATCTTACCCGATCAGATATCAAAAAACAGAAAAATATTTTTAAATCGACAGATTATAACCTGGTTGAATTCTGAATCTCCCGCTGAATCAACAGTTGGTATAAATTCCGTTCATTGCATGAGGATTTCCATTACGCTGCAAAACAAACAGCGGAGATGTTTTTTACAATATTTTTGTGGCGTCGTTAATCGCGGGATGAAGTCAAAACAGGAGTAAGTAGAATCTTTTCCTAACGAGAAATCAGTATCAGCCGACACTGCTGTCGGACACAAAAAAGGGAGAGACGCGAAAAGCATCTCTCCCTTAATTCCATCAGATCAAAATCTCTTCAGACCTGGATCTAACTTTGTTCTTCGGAAATCTTGGTGGAATACCCGGCGACTGTGGAAAGCCACTTGCCGGCACCGAAATTCTCGAACACATAGTTGGCCTGTCCAGCGGTGAAGATGCTGGGGCCTGGAAGGAAATATGATTCATCAGCTGTATCATCCCATCCTTCCCAGTATGAATAAACATACACAGGCTGCAGGTCAGTGGTCGTCCACTTGCGGGTGGTAAACCAGCGGGAGAACCTCATCCATCCGGGGCCTACTTCATTGGCCAGCTCATTAGCTGATCCGGCCAGCACGTTCAGGAAACCTTCCAGGGTCTTGCTGTCAGTTCCCAGTACGGAATTCATGTCATAGAGGTCCTGGAGAGTGAATTCGCCGAACTTCTCGCCCAGTACCGCGTCATTCAGGTTGCTTTCAGGATCAATCTGGTAGGCATTGATGCACTTGACGGCAATAGCTGAGGTGAGAGGGCTCTCAGGAGTAACAGGGGATACGATCGGCTGATCTTCAGGATCACCAGCTACCCATCTGTCTTCGGAGTTGTTGTAGGCTTCTACCGTGTAAATGGTTACTACCGGCTGGATGTTGTAGGAAACATCATCCCACTTGCTGGGCTGTGCGCTCTGGGCCAGGTTGGAACGGCCGTTGTAGTTGTCCATAAAGGAGAAGAAGTTCACGATCTGTTTTTCAGCAGGCATGGCATTGGAGGGGAAGATTTCCCAACCAAGGGCTCCGCCTTCTGAAATGATCCAGTTCAAGCCGACAACATCTTCACCGCGGTCCAGCTGATCGCCAGCATGGGCTTCCTGGCGAAGAATACAGATAGAGTTACCTGTATGAAAAATCTGTTCGCCGCTTTCAGCAGCTTCACTCCAGATGTATTCACCACCGGTCAGGAGGGCATGCAAGGGAGCATTGTAATAACCAACTCCTGAAGGTCCGCCGGTGATTGAGGTTTCATGAGCCGGGCCGGTTATCACCGCGGGCCTGGTTCCGGCCTGGGTCATGTAGGCTGCCTGGGCGCCGAGATCTGTCACCTTGGCAACTGTCTGGAAACCGATCAGGTAGTTAAAAGAAACCGCTGACGCGTTCAGGATATGCAGGTTGTCATCATCGAAACCTTCAGTGTCACCATAGACAGGATAAACGCCGAACAGTTCTTCGCCGGCATCACCGCCGCCGCCGTCCACCCAGGCTGCGCAGGTAACATTCAGCTCTTCTTCACGATAGTTGATGAATTCGTAAGGAATTATGTCCATTCTGGCGTAGTCAGCATCGTAATAACTGGGATTGATATAGGGATCATAACCATATTTCACATCAGCTGATGCAGTGACAAACAGGAGGAAGCGGCCATCCGCAAAAGTTGAAGCCGGGATGGCGTCAAAACTCTGTCCGTTACCGTCTGCCTTGTTCGGGTAACCAAAGAAACGATCATTCACGTTGACGTTGTCGGTGCCGGGCACAACAAAGTCAAACGGATCAACCATCATGGTGTCGTTACAAGTCAGGACCACCAAGAAATCGAAGAAATCAACACAGTCCGAGTTGAAGTAACGGAAATGAACTGTTACCGCCTGGCTTGGATTGGTGTTGGTCAGGCTGATGAAGTTCTGGTGTACCGGAGCCGCATTTCCATACTGCAGCACGGAATTGCTGGTGAAGTTCACATCATCGCCATAAAGCTCTTCAGCATTGATTCCTGTGTCTAACAGGTAGATCAGCTGTGAACCGGGTTCATTGACAAAACCGGCAGGTGTGTCTTTGGTCTGACTATTGTCAAACGGGCTGTAGCTGTTGTAGCCGTCATCGTTCCAGCCAGCCGGTGAGTCAGCCAGGCCAAAAGAAAGACTCAAGGCTACCAGCGCAATAAAAACAGTTACGAACTTGAATTTACTCACTTGAATTCCTCCTAGAGAATTGTCAGGAAGAGATCCTAATTTACAATCTCTACCTCATATCCAAAATTAATTAAAAACACAAAAACTCAAACAAAAACAAAATACTTGAAACGTACTTTTGAAATTCTGTTCAATATATATAAAAAAAAGAAAGCAGGTTATTCCTGCTCTTCCCTGATGAAACCAGTATGTTAAATTGCTTCTCTTGGGATTATAAAAGATTAGTTGCCTGAATATCAAAAAAACCCGGGAAATAACCTGAATTTAGCGATTTTACCCTTAAAACTGGAAGAAGCGCCGTGTTGCCTCGACGCTTCTTCCAGTGAAGCAAGCTAGTTGTCTACAGCTAATGGCTCTGTTGTCAGCAGGCCGTCACTCTGCCTTAGAACAGTTGCGACAATACTGCCCCTCTTGTCAACCGGGACCTTTATGGTCATGGTCCCTCCCGTGAATGTTTGGTTCAGGAAAGGTGTTCCACTAAACTGGATGATTTCAGGCAGGAACCCTACCATCTGTCCATAGGCCGGGATGGTTTTGGATATAGTAACTGCGTCAAACTCTCCCTTTGATCCAGGTTCAGCATCACCCTCGGCCGCAGGATCATTCACCGTGAAATTCACAAGGACCTCAAAATCATTGGGATTAGCTATCGCAATGCCCATATCCTCGTTGCCTCCTGGATCTAAAGCGACAGTGAACTTCCGGCCTTCCTGCGAGGAGGCAAGAGAAGCAGCCGCCACCAGTGTATCAGAGGAACTATCCACATAACGGTACTGCAGTGTTCCGGTCAACTGAATCTGGGATTTGATTTTTACCCATCCGACAATTGTTGGATACTCATGATCAGGTGTAGGATTCTCAAGATCAGGCTTCCTCATCAGCATCTTCTTGGCTCCACCGGCCTTGATTGAAAATTCATGTTCACTGTCGACTACGCCATCAACCTCGACATCCAGGGGGTTGCCTTCCCAGTCGAAAAACCTCAACAAGGAACCTTCACAGTCTTCAGGCGAACTATTGAGCACCAACAGTTCCATGAGTAAATCTTCATTCAGGGTCTTGCCTGAAGCAAAATGGGCAAACATCAGGGTAGGCAGGCTGATTGTCAGGGTTTCCTCCCCTTCGGCCGGCAATGAGGAGCCTTCCTTGACAGAGACATGCACTTCAATTGTGTCGCCTTCGTCAAGGGAGGGAACATAAAACATGGCCCGTCTCCCATTCGGGAAATAGTCCACCTCTGTGCCGTTACCAGTCCTGATATCCCAGATATAGGACAACGAATCCGCGACCGCGGAAGTGGCACTGACAGCGTTCGCGGTCAACTGGACCAGGCTGCCCGGTACTACTTCAGAACCAGGGAGGACTTCTATACTGACGTCGCTTGGCTGCCCGGCTTCCACGCCGAAGAGTCCGAAGAAAACCGCCACATTTGTTGTATTGACTCCGCCTTCCTCAGTCACATTTAGGTAGACCGGAACCCAGATCTCATCAGATGTTGTTTCAACGGTCAGGGTGTTTGTAACACCATTTTTTGCCGCCAGCTTAGCGCCTGAACCGGTCCTCCAGGTGAACTGGGGAGAAACATATTCCGTGGCGACAGCCTGCAACTGAATCTGGATCCTGGACTGACTCATGTTTTCACTGATGATGTCATTATTCTCTGCAGATTTGGTAACTCCATCAATGGTGTACTGCAAGGTCACATCACCGTCTCCGCCTGAACTTCCTGAGGTATCAGTCAGGATAAAAGTTGTAGTGACGGTTTCAAACGTACTCGCATCACTGGATTCAGAAGCTTTCAGTGTCACTGTAACTGAGGTTCCGCTACTGCTTATGTTGTTCACAGACAGGGTCGCGTTCGCCGATGTCGGCGAATCCAGGGTAGCGCTGTTGGTAGTCCACAGATAAGTGGGTGTACTGGAAAAACCGCTGGTAGAAGCCTGAAGCGAAATCTGGGCAGTCGAGCCAGAAACGTCGCGCGATACCGTAGACCCGGCCACTGTTGGGGTCTCAGTTCCCAGGGCGTATCTGATGCTGGCCGACCTGATTGCGCTGCCTTCGGGAAGAATAGTAATAACTACATCATCCCGGCAGTCGCATTCCCATTCGACAGCTTCAAGCCTTACAGTAATATTAGTATTGGCGGTTACTACCGGGGTAGTCAAAGTCGGTCTATTTGTATTGGCACCAACAAGAGTCACGCTGCTCTCAGACAGGCCTCCGTAATCGACTACAGACCAACTATACGAAGGTGTCACCGTGTAAAGAGTCCCCGGTACATTCGGATTGTCAGCCGTACCTGAAAGCTGGAGGGAGTTGCCTCCGATCACCTGCATAGTAGGAGGGCCGGCATCCACAGTCATGGGCAACTCCTGTCCGGTGCAGTTGCAGCTATGAGGGGTACTCCCTACGGGCGCTGTTTCACTCACTAAAATGGCAACATTTGCCTCGCCTATATTTGCACCTGAAATGGAGTCGGTGACCGTAAACCTGTAGGTAAGCGTCCCAGCGCTGTAGGGCGCATATACAGTACAGGTCCAGGAACTGCAAACAGGAGAAGAACCAGCTGTTGAGCTGCCTAAATACCAGGCAGGAACTCCGCCGCTCGTCAGGCCGCCCAGCTTTCCGGTTAGGGAAATCGGGTCACCAAATCCAACGCTGGTCGGATTAGCTGCGGCTGTAACTTCCCCAATCGGGGGCGTTACAACGCCTCCACAACCATCAGGACTAGGAGCAATGTAAATGGTACGTGTCGTGGTAACAGTGTGAATACCGTCGACGATGGTGGCTTCTATCCTGACACCAACAGTGGTTTTCACGGGAGGAACTACCAGTTGGCCGCTCAATCCATTGCCGCCGTAAAGATGCATGCTGGAGGAAACGCTACAGTAACTGCCGGATACCTTGGTCCATCCCCAACGGGGCATATATGCTGATATAAAGCCTTCGTCTGAAACAATGTTAATGCGAAGCAGTACTTCTCCGGAATGGAAAGGATTGGAGACGGTCCCCAGGGTGTTGTCATCCTGCTCAGCCAGCAATTCAATGACAGGTTCCATGTTAATGCCATCAACATTCAAGGTGATAGTATCATTACCGAATCCAAGAGCGGGAAATGCTGACACCGGCGGCATTACATTATCATTCTGGGCTTTTACCTCAGCCACCAGTTCAGAAGGAATCGCCCCCACCATGATCATATACTGGCCAGGATAGGCTGCAGGAGGAACAATAACAGACTGCAACAAAGTTCTCCCGCTGGGAACATCCTCAAATGAGCTGGCACTACCAGTGAATTCAAATCCGATGCCGGAAACATCTTCGAAGAACACATCCATTGGCCTTCCATCGACGTCCGTGACAGTAAACATAATGCTGGATACCATGTTTGCCTTGGCAGTGATACTGCTCTTTTGCATTACAACAGTAGTCTGTGTCTGCGCTTGTGCGAAAGACAGACAGCAAAGGGCCAAAAGAAAAACCACTGGAAACAAATAAAACCTGTTCTTTTTCATAACTCTCTCCATAAGGATTCTCCCGGAAATGGGATCTCGAAACAGTATGAGATTAAATCTCCGGACATCCCGGGGATGTTGCAGATTCTGAAAACCTATATTATTCTATCATTCATATTAAAGCAGATAGGGCTTATCATAATAACTTCACAAAACAATTAGTCGGGTTCCTAATCCGTAATGAAATAGCACCTTATTATATCAAATCCAAGGTATTCAGCTGTTTCTCCCCAATAAGGCTGAATAAATCACATCCTCTTAACCTTGCCTCAAAAGTAATCATTTTTGACATCAGGTTACAAAAACACTCTGTCTATTCCTGTAATATTACTGGTTAATTGTACAGTTCCAATGCCTTCCGTCTTGGTGAGCCTAATCACTTATGGCGAATTTACTTAAAAAAAGGGGGGAGAAGATTTTCTCTCCTCCCCCCTTTTTTATGCTTTCAAGTCATAAACATTTCAGACTTGAGATTCATTTACTTAGTCAACCAGGAGATCCCTGGAATTGGAAGCGACTGTAGAGAGCCACTTGCCAGCTCCGAAGTTCTCGAAGACATAGTTGGCCTGCCCGGCGGTGAAAATGCTCGGGCCCATAAGATCCTCAACATAAGGTTCACCCTGGGCATCATCCCAACCCTGCCAGTATGAATATACATACACCGGCTGCAGGTCAGTGGTTGTCCACTTGCGGGTGGTAAACCAGCGGGAGAACCTCATCCATCCGGGACCTACTTCGTTGGCCAGCTCATTAGCTGATCCGGCCAGCACGTTCAGGAATCCTTCCAGGGTCTTGCTGTCAGTACCCAGTACGGAATTCATGTCATACATGTCCTGAAGAGTGAAATCACCAAACTTCTCGCCCAGAACCGCGTCATTCAGGTTGCTTTCAGGATCAATCTGGTAGGCATTGATGCACTTTACAGCAATAGCTGAGGTGAGCGGGCTCTCAGGAGTCACAGGGGATACGATCGGCTGATCTTCAGGATCACCAGCTACCCATATGTCTTCGGAGTTGTTGTAGGCTTCTACCGTGTAAATGGTTACTACCGGCTGGATGTTGTAGGAAACATCATCCCACTTGCTGGGGGTTGCACCCTGGGCCAGGTTGGAGTGCCCATTGTAGTTGTCCATAATGGAGAAGAAGTTCACGATCTGTTTTTCAGCAGGCATGGCATTGGAGGGGAAGATTTCCCAACCAAGGGCTCCACCTTCGGAAATGATCCAGTTGCTTCCAAGCACATCTTCACCGCGGTCCCACTGGTCGCCGGCATGGGCATCCTGACGGAGCATGGTAACTTCGCCTTCAACACCGCTAATAACAAGGGTTCCAGTCTCGGCAGCTTCTGTCCAGATGCCCTCTCCACCAGTCAGGAGAGTATGCAAGGGAGCATTGACAACACCAACACCGGAAGGTCCTCCGGTAATGGAGGTCTCACGGAAAAAGGTATTGGCAATAACCGCGGGCCTGGTTGCAGCCTGGGTCATGTAGGCTGCCTGGGCTCCGAGATCTGTCACCTTGGCTACAGTCTGGAAGCCAATCAGGTAGTTAAAAGAAACTGCTGACGCGTTCAGGATATGCAGGTTGTCATCATCAAAACCTTCGGTGTCGCCATAGACAGGATAAAGGCCGAACAGTTCTTCGCCTGCATCACCGCCGCCGCCGTCCACCCAGGCCGCGCAGGTTACATTCAGCTCTTCTTCCCGGTAGTTGATGAACTCATACGGGATCAGATCCATTCTGCCGTAGTCAGGATAGAAAACATCATTGCTTATCCAGGGATCGTAATTATATTTAACATCACCTGAAGCGGTTACAAACAGGAGGAAACGACCGTCAGCGAAGGTTGATGCCGGGATGGCATCAAAACTCTGGCCATTGCCGTCCGCTTTGTTCGGGTAACCGAAGAAACGGTCTTTCACGTTAACGCTGTCTGTGCCGGGCACAACAAAGTCAAACGGGTCAATCATCATGGTGTCGTTACAGGTCAGAACCACCAGGAAGTCAAAGAAATCAACACAGTCTGAGTTGAAGTAACGGAAGTGAACCGTTACCGCGTGGCTCGGATTGGTGTTGGTCAGGCTGATGAAGTTCTGGTGTACCGGGGCTGCATTTCCATACTGAAGCACGGAATTGCTGGTGAAGTTTACATCATCACCATAAAGTTCTTCAGCATTGATACCTGTGTCGAGCAGGTAAAGCAGCTGGGAACCAGGTTCATTCACAAAACCGGCCGGCACATCCTTGGTCTGTACATTGTCGAATGGGCTAAAACTATTGTAGCCGTCATCGTTCCAGCCAGCAGGCTGGGCAAAACCAAAAGACGCGCTCAAGGCCAAGAGAGCGATAAAAATTGTTGCTACCTTGAGTTTCTTCATTTAATTTCTCCTTGAAAACATTGTTCGCAAAAACTCCGAAACGGAATTTTAAACAAAAACAAAAAACACTAAAACCTAATAAAATAAGATGTTTACACTAAATTTCTCGCTGTTAGTTATAAAATTTCACCTATAAAAGATGACTTAACCGCCGGAAAGTTGCATTTTTTTACGATTTTTTTTGATAAGCCTCTTTGCCTTCCCCGCAAATCAGAGTCAGGCAGACGCAATCCAGACAGCCTGTTGCAGAGATGAGGTCTATCTCCTCTATATTTAATCAACATTTTCTGCAACACAATATTATTTATAACCCATTAATCTTTGATCCGGAATCATCACCGGCATGCAGTTAACCAAACATGTCTCACCAGTTGGCCGCACCTGGTACCTCAATCACCAGTACCGTCAGGTCAGGTGGCGGCACCTCTTCGTTGCTTGGGTTGGAGAGAAATGGTAGCCATTCCCTAACTATTCCTGTTTCACTCTGGATGTTTCTCTTTTATAATCAATTATAGGGTCCCTGAAAGCAACACTATGAAAAAGAAGTTTTCCTCATAAACAATCCAATGTTTCAGAAAGAATGATTTCGACCAAATAGCCATGAAAGACAAAATTTACGGCCGCGGATACTACCATGGGGAAAACAGCGGATACCCGGCAGAGGGGTACCGAGCCTCCCATCCTGACTGGAAACCCTGGCTTGACCTGATTGGCCTGATCCAGCCTCCTCCCGCGTTTTTATTTGACTGCGGAACAGCTTTCGGCTTCCTGCCGGGTGAAGCCGCTTCCCGCGGGTACCGCTCTCTGGGTTGCGATATAAGCAACTACGCGCTACACCAGGAGCCTTCCTTCAAAGGCCTGCTGCTCCGGGGAAGCTCTGAAAGACTTCCGGTCAAGTCAGGCACAGCGGATGTAGTATGCATCTTTGACGTACTGGAACATCTCGAAGATCCTGTAACCGCCATAGAAGAAGCTGTCCGAATCCTTAAACCTGAAGGTATGCTGGCCGGGGCCACTCCCGATCCTCTTTTCTTCAAACTGCACGAAGAAACCCATTGCTTCGAAAGATGCCCTTCATTCTGGATACATCATCTGCGACGCCTGGGAATGAAAACAGTATTTCGATTTTCAAATATCCCTGAAAATTTCCAGTTTCTGGCATCTTTTAAAGGAAGCGGCACCGCAGGGAAACTGGATATTTTTCAGCATGACTACTTTTCCAGTGAGCCAGAAATCCTGGAAGTCCGGGGCCCCGAAGCCTTTTCCATCACCTCCGTACTGAGGCAGGGCTGGGATTCCCGAAGCAAGGATAGCCGAAGGATCAAGGGAGAATCAGCTTCAATCTACCTGCTGAATGATTCCGAATCACCCATCGAATGCCGTTTAGCAGTTAATATTCCGGCGGACTCAGCTCTCCCCCGCATCCGGCTGCGATTCGACAGCCTTGTACTGGATGGCTACACGGTCAGGCCCGGGGAGGATGTTCACTCCATTGTTTCAGACCACTTTTCCCTGCCATCGGGGGGACATCATATCCACCTGGAACTGCTTCCGCCTTATGACTGGAACCTGGAAATTAAATCCATGGTCCTGGAGGCAACCAGGCAAGTTTCACCGGAAATCCACACTGCTTCCCTGCCCTTCGACCTGTATCAGAGATACCGCTTTGCCGGTGATATTGTCAGTGAGCTGCAGCCAGGATCAATTCTTGACGCCGGCGGCAACCTGGGTGACGAAGGTGGCCACTTGGCGGTCTCCTCTGACTTTTTCAGTTCAGGGGACCACTATCCGGACAAAATCGTCTCTACCGACCTGCGTCATTGTGACCATCCGGACCACTTCCCCGGAAACGCCCTGTCCCTGCCTTTTCCTGATGCTTCCTTCGAAATGGTGGTATCGCTCGATGTACTGGAACATATACCACCCCAGTTTCGCCGACAGTTCCTGGGGGAACTCGACAGGGTTTCCTCTGAATGGATCCTGCTCGCGGCCCCCTTTTCTTCCCCTGAAGTGGACAAGGCTGAATCAGCCCTGGTTTCTGAACTGGGACTGCGTTTCCTGAATGAGCACTCCGAACTGGGGCTGCCTGAAGAAAGCCTGGTAACTGATTTCTTTAAATCGGGAAAAGGAAGAAATATCCTGAGATTTGAAAATGGCAACCTGCTCCACTGGTTCAGGATGCTCCCGTTGACCCAAATGGTTTTTGCCATGCACAACTACCGCTTATTCAGCTCCTTTAACCGCCACTATAATGATAATTATTATACCGGCGACTGTGTTTCTCCCGGGTACCGGACATTCTTCCTGATTTCCAGGAATCCTCTGCCTGAACCAAAAGCTTCCCCCTTAATGTCCCTACCTGGGTGCAGCCCTGAAAAAAAACCCTTCCCGGGACAGTCGGGGACCGATTTCCAGTCTTTCCCTTTCTTTCAGGATTTTCTAAAGCTGATGGAATCCAGGGCCGGCGATATTGCGGACTTATCTTTCCTGTTGGCGGAAAGGGAAAAACATATCAAAATTCTCAGGCGCATGCTCGATGAATATGAAAAGAATCCCATCATCAGAATTATCCGCAGAGTTGGCCGGATACTCGGGAAGCAGAATTAACAGCTGGCTTTTAAACCATGAACCTTAATGAGACTTCAATTGTTGTCATCAATTACAATGGGCTCTCCTACCTGGAAGAGCTTTTTTCGTCCATAAAAATACAGACTCTGCCGCCGGAGGAGGTACTGTTGGTGGACAACGCTTCTTCAGACAGGAGTGCTGAGTTTATTGAAGAAAGGTACCCGGAAACCAGGATCATCCGCCTCAACCAGAACCTGGGTTTTGCTGCCGCTGCCAACACTGGAATCAGGGAAAGCCGCAGTGAAGCGGTCGCCCTGGTAAATACTGATATAAGGCTGGACCCAGACTGGCTCGAACACCTGGCTGCCGCAATGGCCAGCGATGAAAAGATTGCGGCAGTAGCGGCCAAGATCAAACTGTATCACCAGCCGCAGCTCCTGAATGGAGTCGGAGGTGCCATGAACTGCCTGGGTTATACCTGGGATATCGGGATGTTCGAAGAAGACAGGGGACAGTATGATTCACCCTCTGAAGTCATCTTCGCTCCGGCTTCGGCTGCCCTCTTCCGGAAATCGGCAGTGCTAGCATCCGGCGGCTTTGATGAATCATTTTTCATGTACCACGAAGACGTGGACCTGGGATGGCGCCTGTGGCTGCGCGGCAACAGGATTGTAACTTGCCCCAAAGCCGTCGCCTATCACCACTTCGGGGGCTCAACCAAATCATCCAGGAGCATGCTGTGGCGGGAGTTGATGGGTGAACGGAATAACATTACATCGCTCCTTAAGAATTATGAACCTAAGAACGTGTTGCGGTCCGTGTCAGCAATGATCAGCCTCAGACAAAATCCCTCCAGGAAAGCCGCGCAAATCAAAAATATCCTGTGGAACTTGAGAAAGTTTCCGCTAACCCTCAAAAAAAGAAAGGATATTCAAAAACATCGGAAGTTATCTGACGACGAAATCACCAGACTTATTGTACAATCCAAACATGTCCCTATCCGCCTCTGACGTAACTATTATTACAGTTAACTGGAACGGCAGGATTCACTTGCAGACACTCCTGCCCTCACTCCTGGACCAGGGTGCCGGGGAAATCATCGTGGTGGACAACGGCAGTATTGATGATTCCATTGCCTTTCTTGAAAAAAACTATCCCTCGGTGCAGATCCTCAGGAATCCCGTAAACCGGGGATTTTCCCAACCCAATAATCTGGCCGCCAGGATCGCCAAGGGAGAAATCCTGGCATTTATCAATAACGATATGAAGGCCCACCCGAAGTGGATAAGCAACGGGATCAGGAAACTCCGGGACTGTGACTGCGTGTCTTCCAGGATTCTTTCCTGGGATGGAAAGCATATAGATTTCAACGGGTCCTCAATGCAATACCTGGGATATGCGCTGCAGCAAGACAGCGGTAAACTCCTTTCCTCTATATCGGGACTGGGAGGGGACATTCTTTTCCCCTGCGGAGGGGCCATGTTCATCAGCAAAGAGCTCTTCCTGGAATCAGGAGGCTTTGATGAGGATTTCTTTGCTATTTATGAAGATGTGGATCTTGGCTGGAGGCTGCGGGTAAACGGACGACGGATCGTCCTGGACGGGGAATCAGTTGTTTACCATAAAGGGCACGCCACATTTCAAACCCAGGATAATGCCCGTATGCGTTACCTAATGCACAGAAACGCCCTGCTGACAATCCTGAAAAACTATGGTGACGACGCAGTAAAAAAAATATTTCCCATGGCCATAATGATGGCAGTACGGAGAGCGGTCCGGTGTTCGGGGGTCAGGAAGGAATCATTCTATCTTTGGGAAGAAGCAGGCCGTGCCCTGAATTCTGGTGACAAAGCGGCATCTATTTCCAATCTCGACTCTCTCAACCACCTGGTCGCGCTTGATGACACCATAAAAATGCTCCCGAAAATCCTGGAAAAACGAACCATTATCCAGGCCAAAAGGAAAACCGGGGATGAAGAGATATTCTCCCTTTTTGGGGACCCGCTCCGGCATATTGTTGAGGATGCTGACTATGCCTACACTGAGGACCGGCTTCTGGAAATCCTGGGACTGGATTTAATCTTTGACCTGGCGAAACACCGGAAACCAGCGGCTTCCTTCCCATCCGGTTCAGATCAGGCAGAAGAAAAATGCAGGAAAGAGCTGGATGCCCTGTTGTGGATGGGAGGTTATGCCCTGCTGCATCCGCCCGAAAGAATCCTGAGACCACGGTCCAGGATCCAGAAATTCCTGAGTACGGCCAGGACAAAAGGTACGGGGCAAGCTGTTTCCCTGGCCTGGAAATCAATAAAAACAAGCCTGACGAGGAGCTGTTAATTCAAGAATTTTATTGATTAATAAAGAATCCTAACTGTTAAACACTTTGAGCAACAGGGGTACGCCCTTTTATAATTTTTAAACATGTAAACAAATTCCCGCGCTCAACTTTCAAAATAGTAATAGATGGAATTAAGCATAATAATCCCCACATATAACAGGGCCCCCACTCTCCAGGCAACCCTGGAAGGGCTTGATAACCAGGAAACAAGCGCTGATTGGGAAATCATCATTGTGGATGACGGTTCAACCGACAACACTGCGGAAATAACAGGTTCCTTCCGCCGAAGGTTAAGCGTTCCGGTTAGCTACTATTTTCAACCGAATCGCAAGCAGGGAGCCGCCAGGAACCTGGGAGTGCGGTTTGCCGCGGGGGATCATATCCTTTTCCTGGGAGACGACATCGTACCAGGCCCTACCCTGGTTGAACAGCACCTGGAAAAACACCGGGAGAGACTTTCCCCAGAAGGTTCTCCTGATTCCCGGGTGGTGATCGGTTATACGACCTGGCCTGTTGAATGGAAAAAGACAAGGTTCCTGGAGTTCATTGGCGAACAGGGGTGGCAGTTCGGCTTTTCTCTTATCGAGGATTTTGAAAATGTCCCTTTCAATTTTTTTTACACCAGCAACCTGTCAATGCCCCGAAAACTCTTTCTGGATTCCGGTGGTTTTGATGAAGACTTCACTGTTTACGGGTGGGAGGACATAGAACTAAGCCTCCGCCTCAGGGAGATGGGGATCAGGATTGTCTTCCAGCCCGGGGCCAGGGCTTTTCATTTTCATCCGACGACCCTGGTCTCATTTGCTGAGCGACAGCGCCAGGTGGGTCTCTCCGCCTGCTGCCTGCTTGAAAAACACCCCGAACTCGGCGATTTCCTGGGCGTGAATAAAATGCCCACCTATACCCTGCGCCGGCGCCTCCAGATGTTCATGCTCTTCCAGGTATGCCGGATGACTGAACAATTGAACTGGCCGAATCTTACCCGCTACTACCCTGATCTTTTGAGCTACTGGTATTTAAGGGGAGTCCTCGAGGGCTTTGCTGCGAAAAGCTCTGAATTCTATCGAAGGGAGCTGGCAAGTGGAAAGTAAAAAACGCCAAAGCTGGGCCCCTCCGCTCCACAGGTCTGACCTGACAGTAGTAATTCCATCATGGAACGGGAAGGATCTGCTGCGCGATTGCCTTCACTCGCTGGAGGCCGGCTCTCAAAAATGCGACATCCTGGTGGTGGACGATGGATCAACCGACGAGACCGCAGAAATGCTTTGGCGTGAATTTCCGGGAGTCGGATTACTGTCTATTCCTGAGAATTCCGGGTTCGCCAGCGCTGCCAACCAGGGACTTCTCCGGGTCAAAACTACCTATGCCGCTCTTCTTAATAATGATACCGAAGTTGACCGAAACTGGGTCGCAAATGCCATGAAGGGGGTAACTGAATATCCCGAATACGGTTTTTTTGCTTCCCGGATAATTAACCATTACAGGCCGGAGCTTCTTGACAGTGCCGGTGATGTATACCTCCGCAGCGGCATGCCCCTGAAGAGAGGCAACGGTTTACCCAGCGACAGTTTTCCTGATGATCAGCCGGTTCTGGCGGCCTCTGCCGGGGCATCCATTTACCGGATCGAGGCGCTGCAAAAAGCCGGACTGCTTGATGAATCATTCTACATGTACCTGGAAGACGTCGATCTCAGCCTGAGGCTGCAGGCAGCCGGTTTTCCCTGCATGTACCTGGCCGGCGCAATCGTAAAACACCGGGAGGCCGCATCTGATCCTGAGAGGAACAGAAACCGGGAATCACTCTCCTTTTATTCAGGCAACAGGGTTTACTGGATCACCAGGAACCGCTGGCTTCTCATGATCACATGGCAGCCTCTGAGGAACATTCCCTGGCTGCTCTATGGCTGGTCCAGAAGCCTGTTTTTCCATTTACTTAAAGCCGGTTTTACCATGGAATTTCTCAAGGGAATAAAAGATGGGATCAGCCATAGCCCGCAGGCATGGAGAAAAAGATCAGGAATCAGGCAAAAAAGCCTGGTCCCCTTAAAAAAACTATGCAAACAATACCGAAAGTAGCAGCAGTCTGTGTCAACTGGAATGGGGGGGATTCTCTCAGGAACACCCTGGATTCCCTGATAGCATCCGACTACCCCGACCTTGAAATACTGGTAGTGGATAATGCCTCTTCCGATACTTCAACTGCAAATCTTCCCGGCGAAATCAGCCTGCTCCGGCTGGAGACGAACACGGGTTATGGGGAAGCCCTGAATCGGGGAGTGGCATTCCTGGAAAAGAAAAACCGCAATTCTCCGGCCCGCTTCTATTTGGCACTGAATAATGATATCCGCCTGGAGCCGGATACGGTATCAGGGCTGGTAGGTTTTGCCCTGGAAAAAGGACCCGGAATCTACGGCCCGGCAGTAGTCCGCATGGATAATCCCGAAATCCTGGAAGCAGCCTGGGGAACCCTGACCTGGTCACACGTACTGACCAGGCTGAAAGGCAAGGGCTCACCAGTGTTATCTCCTCCCTGGAACAGGTCCAGGGAGAATGTGATCCTGCTGGGAAGCCTTATGCTGATCCATAGCGATATTTTCAGGTCAGGGATAATGTTTGATCCCCGCTACTTCATGTATCACGAGGAAGTTGATTTCATTTTCAGGGCCCAAAAGCTGGGATACCCAGCCTGTTACTGCCCATCGGTCAGGGCCCGGCACTATATTGGCCTTGGAACAGAAAATAATCCCCTGAAAAAAATTTACTGGACCAGGAGAAACAGTATTTATTTCCTGAAAAAACATAAGGCCGGAACAGGCAAATGGATCAAGTGCCTCGGCACCATGCTCTGCAGCTTGCTCTATACATCCGCCGGATTGAAGTTCAGTCGGGCCCGGGCCATCGCGGCCGGGGCCTGGGACGGATTCAGTGGATTCAGCGAGAATAGCCCGGAGAAGCTCCAAAAATGAACACCGGAAACAAATCACCAGCAAAAGTGGATGTCAGTTTTATAATACCTTCCTATAACAGCCAGGATACAATCGCCGATACAATCAACTCCATCGATTCCCAGGCCGGATCATTAAGCCGGGAGGTCGTGGTCGTGGATTCTTCTCCACATAACCTGGTCAGGGAAGTAGTCAGCCGCTACCCGCAGGTGAAGTTAATACACAACCCAGTGCGGCTCTACCCGGGACAGGCCAGGAACCTGGGAGCAAGGTTAGTAGAAGGTGAATACCTGGCTTTTATTGACTCCGATGTCACCATCCAGGAAAACTGGCTGGTCAGGCTCTACAGCCGCCTGATTTCAATTCCCGGCATCAAGGCAGCAAGCGGGGTGATATTCAACGGGAATCCTGAAAAAATCCCTTCAAGGATCCTTTACTGGACGGAATTCAGCGAATTTCTGCCCGGCTCCAGAAGCGGGTTCAGGTCCTTCCTCTCCAGTTCCAACCTGCTGCTGCGAAAAGCGGATTTTCAGGAATCGCCTAGATTTGACCCCTCATTTGCCATGTCAGAGGATATGCTGTTCTCCCTGTTTTTCTCCGGAAGGCTTTACCTGGACAATACAACATCCGCCTGCCACCGGCACCGGACCGCAAAGCAGGATGTTCTGGAACACTTGAAAAAACTGGGTTTCTGGGGGGGGAAGATGCGTGCTGCCGGCAGCGGCAGGGGTGCTTTCCTCGCAAAATTCAGGGGGCTTTCCCTGATCCTGCCCTTTTACAGGACAATGGTTGTAATCAAAAGAGTTTTCCGGGCGGACCGCCAGCAATTTATCCAGGCGCTTGCCCTCTCCCCCCTGATTTTCTGGGGGTCATGTTACTGGACTGCCGGATTCTACAGCGGGCTGAAAGACAGGAAAAAGCCTGAATACTGAGAAGGCGTCAGCATCATATTAAAGATACTAAGGGCCGCTGCCTGCCGGCAGCAGCCCGTTATGAACAATCACTTGTCAATTACTCGGCTCAGTTTACCGGAAGCATAATACCGCCAAACTGGCCGCCCTGTCCCATGGCTGGTTTAAGCTCGAAAGCCTGGGTAAAACCAAGTCCATAAATGGTATTGCTATAGGTTCCGGCCAGGCAGTCGAATTCTGAAAGGATCCAACCGTATCCAACGAACTGCTCAACATCCTGCGGGTAAACTCCCTGGACAGCAGCCAGGATTTCCTGCAGGTTCACCGTGAAAGTCTGCCCCGGATCAAGGGTGCCGTCTTCATTCAATCCTGCCCCGATCAGATGCCCATCCAGGTATCTATTAACACTTTTTGATGAAAAGCTGTATACAGTGCCGTCACGGTCATAAAGAAATATGGCAAAACCGCCGCTGGTAGGCCTGGTTTTGTCTGATCCCAGGGAATAAATCTCAAGGCCGGATCCCTCAGGAATGGCACACACATTGCTGATGGAGATGGCGCAGTTCACCGAATAATCAGGGCCGGTTGGATCAGGATCAGGAATCACAGCCAGGTAATGAGCAAAAACCGCGCGGTAATAGTCCGTGGTGTCCTCTTCGCTATATGACACTGCTCCTGTTGAAATGCCATCCTGGGCCGAAATCCACCCAATCGGGGTAAAAACCGGGATAAAAATGCAGAAAATCAGGATCACTATTATTTTTTTTATCATGGAAACCTCTAATATGGAAGTCTTTATATATAAGACTATATTTACCCAAAAATTCAATCTACTTGCAGGGATCTTACTTTTAAAAGGAATCATGTTAAAAGATTCATTTCAAAGCAAATAGTTTCATCAATTTTAATAACCAAGCAGAATTTTCAAATAATCCGCCTCATCTGGTTTGAGGATTGAGGCTGTCGGACTGCTGTTTTTAAGGCCCAGGCTGCAAGCTGTAACGTAATAATTACCCAGTTTATTAAGAACAAGGAGACGGTCATTGTATTCGACCGCCAGAAACTCCAGCGGTTCTGTCTCCTCATCAGCGCTGTCGAGCGCAATGGTTCTGGACGACCTCAACGTAACCGGGGTCATGAATGAATAAACTCCTGGATAACGGGAGTTGAAGAGCACGCTCTGATCGAGTGAGTCATTGCCGACATGCAGGTAGTTGGTCTTGAATGGGGACACTGATGTTGTCGATACCACTGAAGAAGGTTCAAACGGCAGGGTGAATTCACGGGAATACCTCAGGGTCTTGTTGACAACATTATAAATGTAGAGATTAGAGGTATTTTCGAATGCCACCACCAGTTCCTTGACCCCATCTGAATTCCAGTCAAAAAAATCCAGGCCTGAAACGGTGAGGTAGGGGAAGGATCCCGAGAAAGCCTCCTGGGTCTGGTTATCAAGAACCCTTGCCCAGCAGGTAACAACATCCCCGAACTCTTCCCTGTGGACGACCAGGAGGTCGTCGCGTCCGTCACTATTATAGTCACTGGTCAGAACGATCTCACCCTGGGAAAACTCAACAATGACTCCCGGAGTGCTCCCGGCGCCACTGTAAAAAAGATCCACAGCTGCACCATCATCAAGATAATATTTCAGGTCAGATTCTCCCCGGCTCGCTTTCAGGGTCCGGTACTCCTGATCCTCCTGGAAGTTTCCGATCAATAAGGCATTATATAACCTCTCTTGAGGGTCAACATCCTGATTATCATCCCCGGAACTGCCTCCACCTGAATCGCCTCCTCCGGAGTCACCGCCTGAATCTCCACTCCCTGAATCGCCGCCCCCGGAGTCGCCATTCCCGCCATCACCTCCGGAATCACCGGAGGAGTCACCGTCACCGTTATCGTTGGCCAGGGAACGAAGAAAAGGATTAATGTAACGACTCGATCCACTACCCGAGTAACCCTGGCTTCCATAACCTGAACTGAGCGTCTTCACTGCTTCGTCCAGGCTTTCGAGGTCCTTAAGCACAGCTTCCAGTAAATCAGCGGAAATTCTCTCGCCATCTCCGCGCAATCCGGACTGTCCGTCGTCACGACCAGTGCCATTAAGACCTTCACGGGAAATGATCCCTCGTCTTTCAGCTCCTCCCAATCCCGCGGTTTGTGCGTTCCGGCCCGAGGATCTGCCACCCTTTCCGTTCAAGCCTGCCCTGTTCAGGTTAGAGACCCCCCTGACAGACGGGGTAAATCCAGCCCTGTTGCCCATACCGGTTCCATCAAATTCATCTCCTGGCAGGGTAGCAGAGGAAGGATTCCTCAATGTTTCGTCGGATGAGCTCTTGCCCCCCAGAAATGCCAGGTCCGATAACTCAAAGCCAGGCATAAAAAAACTGAAGGTGGGAAGAGACAGCAGCAGGATGATGACAGCAATATGCCACATCCCTTTCATCATGGTTATAATTCGATTTTTAAACGATTTTTTCATGATTATCAAGGTTACTTCCCAGACCTATCTTTCCAGGACTGAGATTTCCAGTCAATATTCACATTGCGAGTGCAACTTCATACCGGATCAGGGAGCAATAATTCCCTGAAGACAAACCCATCCTCTTTAATTTGCACTGCTGTTAGATTTTTTGAACCTGTTAAGTATATATTATAACCCTAGGGTTCTGATTTATTGTCAAAAAATTGTTACGGTTTTCTCTGTTTACCTTTCGAAATAGTTTTAAATGTCACTTTTGCCGATGTCCTGCCGGTTATAAAAAGGGACAGAGGGAGATCGCATTTCCAGAATCGGATATTGCTAACTCACTGTAGTCCGGTAATATGCAAATTTCTCAAAATTCTTTTGCAACTTTTTAGATTTTCGGCCATCTTTTATAGTTGCTTCTGGCAGTGAATGCTGATATCAAGGCTGGAAAGAGTAGAAATTGCAATTAATGTTGGTAGTTGAAGATACTCATGGGTCTTGAAATCAGCGAGGAACAGTTAGAGAAACTCATAGAAGCTGCCGCCGGAGGTTCTGTTGAGGATTTTCGCAAACTCTATGAGCTTTACTCAGTTCCCGTTTACAGATTTGTTCTGGGCCTGGTCGGGAATGAAGCGGAAGCCGAAGATATTACGCAGGAGACCTTTATAAAGGTTTTTTACAAACTGAATAAATTAAAGGAACCCGTTTTTTTTCGGTTCTGGCTTTACCGAATAGCAAGGAACGAAACCTACCAGATGCACAGGCGGTTTAAAAGGCGAGGCGAGGTTTCAATCGACAATGAAGAAATTGGATATTATGAATTCCTCCAAAATGAGAACGAAGGACCGAATCCTGAAAAACAGGTTATGTCCAGGGAGTTGGATTCAGTCATCCGAAAGGCTATCCTGTCGCTTAAGCCTAAATACAGGGATGTATTGATCCTGGCGGTTCAGGAAAAAATGAGTTACGAAGAAATCTCTAAAATAGTCGGACGATCGGTTGTATCAGTAAAAACCGACATTTATCGGGCGCGCCAGGTTGTGAAAGAAAAATTAGACAGGTATCTTTAAGAGTAGAAGAATAAATAAAATGAAGTGTGAAAGCTGGAAAATTCAAATTTCTGCATATCTGGATGGAGCTCTGGACGGAATTGCCAGCGACGCAGTGCTTCGGCACATTGAGTCATGCCAGGAATGCAGGAGATTTCATCAAGATAATTCTGCGCTTTCCTCCCTTTTAAGCGATCGAGTGGAAGGTAAAACTCCATCTCCTTTCGCCTGGAATAAAATTGAACGAAGGATTACTGTCGGAGAGAATCAGAAATCCAGTCAGTCTTTCCTGGATTATTTCAGGCTGCCCCGAATGGCTTACGGCCTTGCTTCAGCATTGGTGCTTATTTCACTGGCAACTCTGCTCCAGTTGAGGGGCCCGTCTGATGAAGATATCCAGCTTCTGGCTGAAATGGACGCGTATACCATCAGTGCAAAGGGCAACCCCTTTCTGGAAAGGGCGATATTAGAAGGCGATAATCCTTTTTTCAGATTTGAATCAGGATTGGATAATCCTTTTGAAAGCAATTTAAGGACAGACAAATGAAGAGAAAAAAACTCTATATTCCTTCTCTGATTCTTTATGTTTTTGTTATTCTGTCTGTAGGCATTCATGGTGATGTGTCAGGTCAGACGGTATCTCCTGCAGATATCAGCAAACTTCAGTATGCCGCATCACAGCATGAAATAATTTCAATACTGATTGAAGAACAAGACTGGAGCCAGGCGGTAGCTGAATTTTTCAAGATACTGGACCTTGATCTTGACGTGACATCTGAAGTGAGCCTGGTAGAAGAAGCATGGCAGATAACTGAGCAATTACTGGAAGCAAAACAGTATGATTATTCCCACCAGATTATTGACTCGACCCTGGAAAGATGTAAACTACCAGATAATCGGTTCACGATGCTGATATTGAAGGGTAAAGTTCTAAAACAGGAAGGGAAAATCAAGGCCGCCCTGGATGCGTTCAGGGAAGCTCAGGCACTGCAGGAGTAATTATCAGGACAAATTGATATATTTGTTGATAATAATTAGTAATTTTCTGCAAATGATCTCTTGACCCATGGTAAGTTGCTTAGTATTATTGGTAGAACAGAAAATATGGGAAGAATTTGATATAATCTCGCTGTCTAGAATTATAGGAAAAAATTTTAAGTTTAATTTTAATACAATTTATGGTGAGTACTACTTGTGAAAGGGGTAGAAAACATGAAAAAATCTACATGGATTTTCCTGATAGGCTTAATCTTTCTGGCACTAACGCTTAATGCGGTAGGTCAGACTGGCGCTGTTACAATCGGCGCTGACGACGCGACAACTTCTATGCAAGCCTTAAAAGCTGGTTACGTTCAGAGCATACCCGGTGTAGTCTGGACTGGAATTGTCATCAGCAACACCTTGGCCGCTCCTGATTTAGTTGGAATGCCGACAGGTGGAGACACCGAAGGTACCGCAACCGTTACCTGTTACAAAGATGACACAGGTGAAATGGTTACAGCAGAAACTGATGTTCTGGCTCCTGGACAGACAATCATTAAAACCTTCAATGAACTTTTTGGAAATACTGAAGCCTGGGCTGGTTACTGTTACGTTGTTGGTAACTTTGACGCCCTGAGCGGCCTCGTAATCGTTGGCTCTGAAAGCTGGTATGGTTACCAGATGACCGAAGATTTTGACGGTGCTCCAGTTATGTAAATTTCGGTCTTAACACAACCGTAGTTTGATACAAAAAGAGGCTGCCTTCAGGTAGCCTCTTTTTGTATCCGCCAGTCAATCCAGGCACATTAAATCTCCCAGATTGCCTTGATCACGGATCACTAATTATGAAATCCAGACTTTTCATCTTCCTTCTGCTTCTCATCTTTCCAGTCCCGCTGGTCGCGGCAGGAACCGAAGATCAACTGAAAGAATCAGTCACAGCCTTCTGGCAAGCCACCCAGGCTCGGGACAGAGTGACATCCATGAAATATGTCTACCCTGATGATCTCAATAACTTCCTCAATAAAAATGCCGCTGTGATTAAAAGCTGGGAAATAGACACCATCTCAATGAACGCTGACTCTACTGAAGCCCAAGTCAAGATGAAATATTCCATGGAAACCTACCCTGGAATCGCTTTCAACCTTGCCAAGACCGAAACCTGGCAGTTATTCAATAATGAATGGAAAATCAGGGTGCATGACCCATCAGTGGCGATGAAGGAAGCCCTGTTAGGAAACCATGCTCCCCGGGGGGGTAAGGTATCACAGGAAAAAATCCTGAAAATCATGCCTGACAGGATAAAATTCTACAAGGCTAACCCAAACCAGCCAGCCTTCATACGAATTGAAAACTACCTTGACATTCCTGCCACGCTGGAATTGATAGAAGTAGACCAGGACCTGATTGAAATAGCCGAGAAGCCTTCAATTGTTAATCCAGGAGAAAAAGCCCGGATAAAACTACAGTATATCGGCAAGGAAAAGGAAAAGGAAAACCTTTCCACCCAGGTTGTACTTGAAATTAAATCTGGTGAAAATATCACCAGGAGAACCCTGTCGGTCGTTTACAACTACATGAATGCGGCAATGAAATGGCTACAGAAGCAGCATCAACCGGAAACAAGCCCTCATCAGCCTTAGGAAGGTTCACAGCCGACTCTGGCGCCTGATTTAACACAATCACACTTCGAATTCCGGCTTTCCCACTTCACCATTTATCGTTTTGTTATCTGACACAGCTTCTCGGCAGGAGGGAAAATGGCAGAATAAACCAATACCGTTTATCATCCCTCTCCCCCCTCCAAAGATCGAATGCCGAACGTTGAATTCCAGGTTTGCGAAAGATGGCAACAAAAAGGGCTGGAAGCCCGGTAGAGCCCCAGTCCCTAATATTTTCCGGCCCCACTGCTATCCGGCCCTACTCTATACCTTGCTGAACAGGATTCGGAATGTCTATACCTTCTTCCATTTTCCTCTGTTCCAAGAGGAGCCTTCTTTCCTCATTTTTCCTGTCAATAACCGGGTAGGCCAGCTTCAAAGCCCGCTTAAACTCAAGTGAAAGCTCGGCCACCGAAGGAAGAGTTTTGACTACATGGGGAGTTATGAAGATTATCATTTCAAAACGGCGTTTTGATTTCTCAGTTTTCCCGAAAAGAGCTCCCAGGATCGGAATGTCTCCGAGCAGAGGTACCCTGCTCTGGCTGTTATTGGTCTGATCGCTGATAATGCCTCCCAGCCCTACTGTCTGCCCGTCTCCTACTATCAGGGAAGTCTGTATGTAATTACGGTTTATGGTGGGAGTCAGAGCTGCTCCAGTGGCATTACTTACCTCCATGACCATGTCCATGCTCACTATTCCGCTGGCGCTTATCCTGGGTACAATTTGAAGGGTTGTTCCGGTGGACCTGTAAGTAATGGAGTTAACAAAGCTGGTGCTTCCGGAGATGAGGGGATCTCCGTAGGACGCGGAAGTCACCGGAACCTCAGCACCGATGTTGATTGAAGCCATGGTTCCGTCCTTGGCCAGCAACCTGGGAGCTTCCAGCAGTTCCACGTCAGTTTTGGCTTTCAGGGCATTGAGAACGACCTGCAGTTCTCTTTCTCCGCCAATTGCTATCCTGGTAATGGCAGAAACTGCCCCATCGGAAACACTGGCTGTGGTTGCCGGGCCGATCGTAGTCCCGCTCACACCGGTACCACTTTCCTGCAGAAAAGAACTTATACCGTAGGAAAGATCATTGGTCAGTTCCACCGAAAAAATCTGAGCTTCGATGAAGACCTGCCTGGGAAGGATGTCCAGCTGCTCAATGGTGCCAAGCATGAACTGTATGTCAGCCTGGGAGCCCTGTATGATCAGCGAGTTGGAGAATTCATTAACAACCATTTTGACATTCCCAGCCATAATACCCCTTATCTGGGACTGGGTATTCTGGGAAAGCTGGGGGCCCAGCTGCCGGCTTCCTGACATGCCTCCACTGCCGTAACCTCCGCTGCCATAACCTCCGCTGCCATAACCTCCACTGCCGTAACTGCCATAACCTCCGCTGCCATAACCTCCGCTGCCATAACCTCCGCTGCCGTAACCTCCGCTGCCGTAACTGCCATAACCTCCGCTGCCATAACCGCCTGATCCTGAAACAAATCCAGGATTCTGGTAAGTGTTCCCGTATTGCTGTCCCTGTGTGCCAGTAGCTCCGGTTGTTGAGGTTGGGGAGGAATTAGGCATGCCGTACCCATCCCTGTAGAGTTCTGCCAGGATCTGGGCTATCTGGACAGCGGTATTGTTCTCCACCTGGTATACATGAGTCTTAATATTGCTGGTGGCTGAAGGAACAATGTCAAGCTTATCAATCCAGCTCTTGACTTCTTCAAAAACCTTCCCGGCCCGGGTTACAACCAAAAGACTGTTAAGCCTTTCGATTGCTACGATCCTTACTCCGGCAGCGGATTCACCAGTCGAAAATATTTTCCCCAGATCCTCTGCGACAGCAGCTGCCTGGTGGAACCTGATTGGGATCAATTCCACCCTGTTGAACTTGAAGTAATTAGTGTCAAGGAGGTCAACCAATTCCAGCACCTGTTGAACATTCTTCCTGTGATCCGTAATCAGGAGCATGTTTCCGGTCTGAAAATCCACTACAGTGGCTCCAGGGGTCAGGAACACCTGTGCCATCTGCAGCATCTGCTCAGAAACAATGTAATTTAGAGGGATAATGTAGGTAATGACACCTTTTTCCTGGCTTAATTCCATTCCCACAGCCGCACCTGGTTTCTCTGGTGCCGCTGTCTTGGTTTCCTGTTTCTCGGCAGCAGGCTGGTCTATGCCATCGTCAACGTCTGCCTCATCTTCTTTGGATTCTTCGGCAGCAACCTCAACTTCTGGAAAAGAAGCGTTGATCTTATGAGGAATCGTTGGGCTTTCAGCTATGGGAACGACGGCATACATGCCGTTATCCTGCTCTACAATAGCAATGCTGTTCATCATCAGCAGCTGTTCCAGTACTTCAAAAAGCTTTTCCCTGGGAATCTTGCCACTTGTATATATACTTACCTCTCCCTGTACTTCAGGATCGATCACGTAAGAATAGCCTAACTCCTGCATTATTGAATTAATCACGCGGTTAATAGCGACGCTTTCGAACTTTAGTCCAATGCCTGATTCTGTGGACTCAAGTTTCGCGGACGTTGGTATGGAAGCAACTGAGCCTCCTCCCACCATGGGAGGCTTTTCACTGTTTCCATCAGGAGCGGGGCTGGTTTCCTGGTCACTACTCCTCTTGGCGGTTGGAGTGGGCCGAAATGAGCGGTTGGGTGTAACCCGTGCCGGAAGCGCTCTTCTCTGGGTACCAGGAGAAGCCTGGGGAACTGCCGGGGACTGCCTGGTTGTACCGCTTCCCTGGTAAAAAGCAAATCCGGCTCCTTCAAGAGTAGTGAGTAAACTGAATATCAAAATTAGGCTTGTGAAAAAATGCTTTATCATATTTTCTCTTGTCCACATGTAATCATGTTTATCATAAAAGGTTATAAGTGTTCTATTCAGGATTGGCTACGGGACGGCTTCCTGGCAACGCTGTTGGCCTGCTTGAAAACCTTCCGGTCCCTATGGATGAACTTCCCCTGGGGGAAGAAGACGATTTTGCTGCCCCCAAACCCATGTCACCTGAAGCAGGAGGTTCAACCGTTGTTACATCTACAACAGACTGGCGGTTTCCTATTGTTACAATATTTATGGATGACTTGCTTCCAGGAGACGGTTTCCTGGCCGTCTTGCTTTCAGAACCTGTGCCAAAAACGTCAATTACTTCAGACAAATCATTCCAGGTAAGTTTGGTCGCAGTATCAGTTATTTCTGCCACTGTCCATCCTTGAATCGTGTCATTGATTCCTACAATACGGCTTTCACCGCTGGCGCTGTTTTTGCTGTCAAACACAGTAATCAGCGCTTTCTTTTCACCATTGCTCTCAATCACGCCCTGCATCTCCGGATCCTTTGGGAACTTGGGGGCATCAGCCCTACCTGTCCCTTCCCCACTATCAGTTTCAGGTGGTCGCCTGTCAGGATGGAACAAATCGTTTTCAGCGATATTATAAAAATCACTCTGCAACCTGGAATTCTCAATCTCATGGTAGGCAGGCAGATCCACTCCTTCCGCCTGGCTGGATACACTGGCCACTATTCTCTCCAGGGGCCTGGAATTCTCATAATCCTGCCAGCCTGAATAAAACTCATAGGCTAAAACGACTATGAAACCAAGCAGTATTACGTTTATTAACAGTATTCTTCTGACAATCATCTGACTACCTGCCTGACTACTAGGATGCTTCTAATCCTGAGAAAGTCTGATAAACCCGGATATCTGCATCCTGGGAGAAAGTCTCCGGATAGTATTTCCCCTGCTCAACGTACTGCTGATATTAAATTCATCCACTTTTAAATACTTGGTATGTGTTGAAACAGCCTGGAGAAAACTCGTTAAACTGTCTAATCCTCCTTCAACTGTTATCTCCACAATGATACTGGCATACCTGTCTTCTACCACCCTGCCTTGTATCGGGAAACTCCTGGAGATTGTTATCTGGCTGGATTCAGCCAACTCCCGGACAATCGTCTCCAGCTGATTCTGAGCCGTTACTTCATTAGAACCATCCAGCAGCTGACGGTTAAGCCTTGCGATATCACGGTCAATCTCACCTGACAACTCAACATATCTCTGTTTGTCCCTGAGTACCTGCACTGACTCTCCCAGTAACTTGCCCTGGCGAGCTAAACGATCATTCAGAGAGGTATAAGAATCAATAAAGGGGAGGATCAGGTAGGTTACCAGGAGGACAACGACCGTGAATATCCCTCCGCCAACCAGAATTCTTCTCTCCCGCATCGAAATTTTCTTCATTCCGCGTCCCCTTCTGTTCCTTCAATTGTCGCGGAAAAAGAAAACCTCTCTTTGCCCTCATTCCGGGAGTCGGCCCTGATCCAGTTGATTTTAACTGCATCCAGGTAAGGGGATTCCGCAATTATGGGAACCAGGCTTGAGGCCCGATTGCCGTTGCCCTGAATCTCAACATCATTGCCGCTGATTTTGAAAGTCCTGAAATAAGCATCTTCCGGTACCCTGGAAGAAAGATCCTCCAGGATGAGGAGAGTTGCCTGCCGGTTAGCCATCAGGTCTCTCAGCAATGTCACTTCCTCCTGCTTGACCCGCACTTCTTCCCGCAGCTTGAAAACATCATCAACATCTGTTTCCATCACCTGAATCTGATGTTCTATCTTCTCAAGCAGAACCTTCTCCTGGAAATAACCCTGGGTAGCCCAGCCCAGGCCTACTACCAGGAGGAGAAACGCCAACACCACCGTGGCGGCCATGCTTGGGGTCCCGCCAACCAGACGCCGGGAAGGCGGTATCAGATTAGGAATTTTCTTCCCTGATTTTTCCAGGCCGGAAAGAGCCATTCCCAAGGAGGTGATTGTCTGCTCCAAATCAGTTCGCTTCAGCTTCAACTCACTGGTGTTTATTCCATCAGCCAGGTATTCAACGTCTCCAAACCTGGAGGTCATCTCAGAAAAAAACTCGGCAGGTATCTGCCCTGTCAGGTACATCTTCGAGATCCTGCTGAACTTCATGCTTATCCTGGATACGAAAGAAGTCGTCTCTACCATCAGCCAGTCGACAGTTAATTCCTGTCCCGGTTTAAGGTAGAAAACTTCAGAATAAAATTCCCTTCCTTGCAGCACCATGATCGCTTCCGCTTTGTCTGCGGATAACCTGTATATAAGGACTGGATCCTTTTCAGGAAAACCATCCCTGTGAACTCCAGCAGCGTACATCAGCCCGGCTGATGAAATCCTGATTGAATAGGGATACAGCCCAAAGCCGTTGAGAAGGTTAAGATAACGATCTATCAAAACCTTTTCCACCATTGAAACTCTCAGCTTGATTCTTCCCGTAGCCTCATTTCTCTCAATTACGGAATAATCCAGGTAGGATTCCACTTCCTCGTTCGGCTCGTATTTTCTGAACTGAAGCTGTGCAACCTGTTCCAGGTTCTCCTCGACTTCCTTGGGAAGGGTGATGTACCTTAATATTACAGAATCCCTGGGGATACCAAGAATCACATTGTCCCGGTTAACTGGATGCTGGCTGATAAAATGCTGTACCCTGCCATAGAGTTCCGGTTCAGGCATATCAGCATAGTTTTTCAAAACCATACTGCCCTGTACGGCATATCCCTGGTACTGTTTTTTCAGAACAGTAAAGATGAGGGAATCGTTTAGTATTTCAATGCCCAAAGCAGAATCAAGATTAAACATAGTCTGAATTTCTTAAATTTTTAATTGTTATTCTACAAGATAGAGCTGGAAACTGTTTATAAATTCTCATATTTAAAGCTCAGTGTCAGCCTCATTCCAATATAAAATCCTGTAGCCCCTGGGGCTTCCTGGATCCACCTGTACCACTGCCCGGATACGACTTACCACATCAGAATTATCAAGTCTCCCTGCACAATTAAGAGTATATACATTGGACTGAATAATACCCAGGTAGGAAGAACTCTCCCCTGAGATCCCGGCGATCCCCTGTTCCAGCTGTACCATGTTGGTAAAAGGTGCTTCATTCCTCATCTGGTCTATGCGCAGGGCGGTCGAATAGTCCAGGCCCGGCAATGAAGCCAGTACCGGGACTGGAGCGGAATTAATATTAATCGCCGCTCCCGTGGAATAAGTAGTGATATATCTCTTAAGCCCAAAGTACTCGACTGGATCTCCGTTCTGGCCCAAACCCTTTCTTCCGTAAAAAATCTCCGGTGTAATTCCCTTGATTAGAAGCAGTTCCTCGGGAACAGAGATCGGCCCATTCTTGGTACGGTACGGGGGATTATTCATGAGATAAAAATCTGATTCCGCCCCCATCGGCCTGGGCATATCGTCAACATCAACCCAATCCAGAATTGAATCTGTGACTTCAGCCGCGGCACCTTCGTTCATGCCCACCATAATGAGCAAATTAAAAATCACAAAATCGGGGGCAGCGTTAACATTGATTTTTCCAGCTTCATCAATAATGGAAACATCAACGCCTCCCCCGGTCAGATTCAAGGTTAGATGTCCCGGCATTACCTGCGGGACAGTCCCGCCAGGGAATCCCATACCAACTGCGGCATTTCCAGAGACGGACTGGGACCTCAGAATCTCATAAACTGCATATTCCATTCCCGCTCGGGCCATATAATAGGCCTGCTTCTGCTCCACCAGGTACCTGGCAGCATCCACCTCGGTACGGATTGTAGCTGAAAAAGAAACTGCAAGCAGGCTCATGGCCAGCACAACCCAGAGCACGATAAGAAGGACAGCGCCTCTTTCTTCTCCCTGGTTTAAGCCTTTAGTTTCATTCGTATTAATAAATTTCATTATGGCATGCTTCCCTGCAGTTGGGGATGTTGTGACAATATATTCCTTATAGATCTCCCTACACCGGTATTTGGCGAATACTCGGCATTAATCTGTACAAATGTTACCGAGTCACCATGCTCAATTCTGACCGCGCTGGGTACAGCCATGGCTTCACTTCCATTCCATTGCTGAAACCAGAAAAAACCCTGGCGTACAGGGTCAAAACCGTAATAAGAGAATTCAACCCGCTCAATTCCTTCGATTATCGGCAAAGGCTTTCCCTGGGGAGATTCGGTCATCATCAAAAAACTTTCAAAACCCGTATAGGGCATTTCCATGGCTCCCAGGTAAAAGCTGCCGTTTTCATCCCGGGCCAGACCATACCTGACAATTACCAGTCCCGGGCTATTGACATGCACCAGGGGGACCACCGAAATAAAAGTCATGCTTTCCGGCTGGCCATAAAATAAAAGCGGCTGCTGCATACGGTTAGCTGAACCGTCAGGCACACTCAGTTGAATCAGTGGGTTATTGATTCCGGCATTGTTTCCCTGTTCCGGCAAGCCCATCCCCCCACTGGGAACCAGGGGGTACAGGGATGCTATCTGCCGCTTCATGTGGTTTTCCAGCGCCCTACTTATAGCCTCAGCCTGTATGCGTTCCTGGCCCCTGTCATAACTGTTCAGGGCCATGTTCAAAGAAGAAAAAACCAGCACCGACAGAAGCCCCATAATTGCAACGGCAACTATTACCTCAAGCAGAGTAAATCCCCGGGTTAACGGTTCGTCAGATAGCAAATCCTTACATTTACTCTGCTTACAACTGCTGGTATTCATAAATAATCTTTGAATGGCTGGGAAAACCGGATCTATCATTTTTATGGCCTGAAAAGCGGATTGCCCATGCCACCTGGCCCCATGGTGCCGATCATCGGGGATACAGTTTTCAGGCAAACCGCCCTGTATGTCTTACCCCTGACATCACCTTTGAATAAAATATCAACCACCACACTTAATATCTCAGTCTGCCTCTCCTGCGGCACTGGAAGGGCCATGCCGTTATCCGGTGGATTCCAGTGTGCTACCTGCACCAAATAACTGAAATCCGCATCAAGCTCACCAGAGAGTTCCACAGGTCCGATAATCGCCTGATCGCTGAGTACTTCATTCATCACATTTTCAGCATGGTTCATGGCTGTCTGCGCCATGGAAATCCTGTGAATATTTTTTAAACCACCACTGAAAACCTGCATAGCCATGCTCACGCCGATTCCCAGTATGGCCACAGCCACAACGATTTCAAGTAATGTGAATCCTTTCTTCATAATACATCCACGCGGAGAGCCCTCCCCTGGAGGAGATTACTCCCGATCCTCAAGAGTCTCGACCACGCTGAACCCGGTCACAGGGTCCACAATAACTCTCACTTTCCTGCCCTGGGCGCTGCTGAGATAAAAAACACCTCCGGAACTCCGTCCCGAGGGATAAAAGCTGACTTCTCCGGGTACGGTTCCTTCAAGTCTTGCCTCTCTGACAAACCTGACCCCGTCCGGCAATGGAAAAACCTTCATCGCCCTGCCGTATTCATCTGCCAGCACGTACTCCACCGCTTCCCGGGAAAACTCGTTCAGGGCAATCATCACCCGGAAAGGATGCTGCCTGCCGATAGCAAAGGATCTGGCCTGCTTCATCACGGTAGCCAAATCACGTCCTGCGGTTTCCACCTGCAGGTTGGTAAACGCTCCTGAAAAAGAGGGCAGAACTATAGCCGAGGCAGCAGCAATAAGGACTACTACCACTATAAGTTCCAGCAGGGAAAATCCCTTGTTGCTACCAGGATACGATGTCGGCATTATCTCCGTCACCACCTTCAACACCATCAGCACCGAAGCTCATAATGTCATAGTCGCCATTCTGACCCGGACAGCGATAATCATAATCCCGACCCCAGGGGTCTACAGGTACCCTTTTTTTCTCCAGATAGGGGCCACTCCAGTTCTGTATTCCCGGATCATCCACCAGGGCCAGCAAACCTTCTGATGTATTGGGGTACCTCCCAATGTCAAACCTGAAAAGGCTGAGAGCACCCTCAAGATTATTAATCTGAACCCTTGCTATGTCTGCTTTGCCCTTGCCCAGCCTGTTCATAACGCTGGGTCCCACAATAGTTGCCAGCAGTCCAAGGATTACGAGAACCACGATTAATTCAATGAGTGAAAACCCTCTTTGCCTGTCTCTTTCTGCGTTGAACTTTTTCATCACTTTCCCCTCAAAAAAAATCTTATTTGCCACCCAGTTAAAAACGTGCTGAACCTGAATCCAACAGATAGCACTGCTTCCTGTTTCTTATGATCCATCATTCAACCGGGTTAATCAGCCGATTCCTTATAAATATTGCAAATGCGCGAAATATCCCGAGATTAAGATCCTCTCTTTTCTCCGGGTAGCCTGCCCCCGTTCCGGCCTGCTTTACAGGGGAACGTTGTTGATGCTGAATATTGAATACAGCATGGAGACCACCATCAACCCTATTACCAATCCCATGAAAAGGATAATCAAAGGCTCAAAAAGAGCCACCAGTCGTTTTACCGAATTCCTGACATTCCTGTCATAAGCTTCAGCCACCCTGATAAGCATCTCATCCAATTTTCCCGTTTCTTCTCCCACTTCAAGCAGATGTATGGAGAAATCCGGAAATACCTTGGTTTCATGCAGGGGTTTTGCAAGGCCATCCCCCTTTTTAACTCCAGCAATAACATCCTCCAGCGCTCCCGCCACAACAGTGTTGCCTACCACCTCCCTGACAATGTTTATTGACTGGAGCATGGGAACGGCACTCTTGAGCAGAGTACCCAGGGTTCGGCTGAATCTGCTGACTTCAAGCTGAGTCATCAAGGTACCAATCAAGGGAAGCCTCAACAAAGCGGAGTCCAACTGGTGTCTCCCCTGTTCACTGGCCAGGTACCTCTTTATCAACACCACGGATCCAATAATGAACAGCAGGATGGCCCACCAGTATCCGACTATCATCCCGCTTGCCCCCAGCATTATCCTCATGGGAAGAGGCACTGGCGCTCCGGCGTTTTCAAATATGTCGGCAAACTTGGGAATTACGAAGGTGACCATCAGGATAATTGCGGCGCTGCTTACTCCGCCCAGAATCAACGGATAAATCATTGAGGATGTGAAATAATTTCTCAGTTCCTCAGCTTCTTCCAGATATTCAATCAGCCTGAGAAGAATCACATCAAGTGCTCCGCCGGCCTCGCCGGCTTTCACCATGCTCACATAAAGCTTCGGAAACACGTGCGGGTAAGTCTCCATTGAGTCAGATAGGGATTTTCCCCCTTTTATCTCCCGGAGAAGCTCTTTGACAATTGCACGCAGGTATTCATTTTCGGTCAGGCCACTGAGAATTGTCAGGCTTCTGTCCAACGGAAGCCCGGCTCCCGTAAGGGTTGCCAGTTCCTGGGTGAAAACAAGAAGGTCAGCCCTGCGGACCCGCTTCCTTTTCCAGGGAAGCGTCAGTTCTGAACCAAAAAAACCCTTATCCTCAGAAGAGACCACCCTGATAGGCAGCTGTCCCTGCTCCTGGAGCTTGGCAAGGGCTGTTTTCTGGTCAGCTGCCTCCAGTGTACCCTCTGTTACCCTGCCTTCTGCTGTTACGGCCTTATATTTAAAAAGGGGCATGGATTCCTTGTTCTCCCTCCAATAAGTTAATCTGTCTGCTTCAGGCCCTTATACGTCCTGAGTTACCCTCAACACCTCAGAAAGAGTAGTGAGTCCTTTGGCTACCTTTTTAAAGCCATCATCCCTTAAAGTTACCATACCACTCTCAATTGCCGTTTTACGCAACAGGTTGGAATCACAGTTGGATACCGTAAGACGCCTGAGTTCATCATTCATAATCATCAGCTCGTATATGCCCAGCCGGCCCCAGAATCCGGTCCCGCCGCACTCTTTGCAGCCTCGGCCCTCATAAGTCTCACCCCAAAATTCCTTCGGATATTCAATCTCCTCCAAGAGGATCGGATCAATTTCAACCTTCTCCCGGCAGTGCGGACAAATCAGGCGCAGCAGCCGCTGGGCCAGGATACCCAGGACGGAAGAGGCCAGGAGATAATCCTGGGCTCCCATGTCAACCAGCCGGGCAATCGCGCTGGGGGCATCATTGGTGTGAAGAGTGCTGAAAACCAGATGGCCGGTCAACGCGGCCCTGATCCCGATTTCCGCGGTCTCCAGGTCCCTCATCTCTCCAATCATTATTACATCAGGGTCCTGGCGAACGATAGATCTCAGCCCAGCCGCAAAAGTAAGCCCAATCTGCGGATTAACATGAATCTGGTTAATCCCGTTTATCTGGTATTCCACCGGGTCCTCTACAGTGATGATCTTCTTATCCGGCAGGTTAATCTTGGTCAGAGCACCGTAGAGAGTGGTAGTTTTTCCGCTTCCCGTAGGCCCCGTTACCAGGATAATTCCATGGGGCCTCTTGATCAGGTCGTTAAAAATGCCCAGCATGTCCTTTTCAAATCCCAGTTTTTCCAGCTCATATATCTGGGTATTACTTTTGTCCAGGATACGCATAACCACACTCTCCCCATACATGGTTGGAAGAGTTGAGACACGAAGGTCGATCTCTTTGCCAAGCACCTTCATCTTAATGCGTCCATCCTGGGGCAGACGGCGCTCAGCAATGTTCAGCTTGGCCATGATCTTGATCCTGGAAATGACCGCGGCTTTCAGTCTCTTGGGTGGTGACTCCACATCAATAAGGACCCCGTCAACCCGGTAACGCACTATCAGCGATTTCTCGAAAGGCTCTATGTGAACATCAGAAGCACGGGATTCGATGGCCCTGGAAATAATCAGATTTACCAGCCGGATAACCGGGGCTTCAGAAGCCAGGTCCCTTAAATGCTCAATGTCTTCCATGTCCTCAGTCAAACCCTCCAGATCATACCCCTCCATCCCTTCCACTATCCGGCCCAGGGTGGAAGACTGGTTCCCATAAAATCTTTCAATCAGATCCAGGATGGCGCTTTCAGGAGCAATTACCGTTTCGATCCTTTTAAAATCTGTAAAAACCCTTATCGCATCCAGGGCAGCCCTGTCCTGGGGATCAGCCATGGCAAGGGTAAGGGTGCCGGCTTCGTCAATTCCAATTGGGACAACCCGGCATTCGCGCATGAAATCCACTGAAAATGCCTTCTCAACCACTGGAACATTGGGGAAATCTTCAGTAGTGATGAAAGGTATGTTCAGGTATGAACTCAAATGCTTCACCAGGTCCAGTTCAGACATTGTTCCCAGGTCGACCAGCAGCTTACCAATTTTTTCATGTGACTGGCCCCGAAGGTTCATTACGGTGTTGAGTTCTTCATCGGAGATTACCCCTCTATCAACGAGGTCTTCCCCTAACATCTTCCTGGTTCTGAGTTTTGCAATTTCAATCATAAGATTCAGTATTCCAAGGTATGGAGCTGCCTGAGGCGCTCTTCATCGGACAGATTCGCCTGTGCCATCTCATTTATCTTTTTTTTAGTTCCGCTGATTACAATTATGGTCATTTTCCTGGCCGGGTCCCATTCATTACGATCCTCAATGTGGGCGCTAATTGAAACATGTTCATTGTCAGCCAGTCCCCTTATTGTACCTCCATAATCGACTAATGTCCTAGAAGTTATCTTCTTGACCAGGTCGAGCTTTTCCTCTTTGCTCATACCCGCATTACTGCTCTTTTCCGGATATCTTATTTCCCCGTAAATTCCACGGATACTCCCCCGGTTTATCCGCAGCAGAAAGGAGACGGAAACTCCATACCCTTCCAGGTATGAGCCCTGGGGCTCCTCGCTCAAAGCGAATGGATTATCAAAACTCTGCTTCAGCACTTCGCCGACTATCTTGCCGAACAAGGCTGTATCACGCTTAACCTGGATGATCTTTTCTCCAGACGCAGGTTCAGCCAGGGCAAAACTGCCATTCAGCAACAAAGTGGCCAGCAGTACATAATTAACCCATCGCATCAGGATTCCTCCATTACTGGCTCGTCATCTCCCTGGATTTAGCCTGGTTCTCTTCCATGACTCTCAGAAATCTCTCCTCCATCTGGGTGAGGTCCTCATAAAACACCTCTGCCTGCTGCCGGTTCCGGGAGTCAACATCCTCCTTGAGACTTATCAGCGCCTTGCCAATTACCATCCAGCCCTCGGACTGGCGCTCAACCACAATATCATTGATCATCCTGGTCAACTGGGCTTCAGGAATCTGAACCTGCTTCTGGGGAAGCAGCCCTACTGCCTGACCTGCAGCCACAGCCCCTGCAGCGATCAATAACGTGGCGGCTATCTTCTGCACAGTTCCCCACCAGTTCATCCTGCGGCCGGGAAGCCGTATGCCCGAATCTTTCTTCATCTCCGGAACCTCATCTTCCGTAATCCAGCTGCCCAGCATCGTCCTAGTTTCCGCCATTTCGTTAAATTCCTGGTCACATCCGGCGCATTCCTTCAAGTGATTAAAAAATCCACAGACCTTTTCAGGTTCAACTTCCTCGCCGTAAATAACATTCAGCATAATATCAATTGATTCATTACACTTCATTGGGTCTCCTCCATGAATTTCCGCAAGGTCTTCAATCCCAGGTAGAGCCGCGACTTAACTGTTGAAAGAGGAACATCAAGTATTTCTGATATTTCACGAAAACGAAGCCCCTGGTACTCCCGCATCAGAATGACTTCCCTCTGCTCCCCGGGCAAACGGTAAAAAGCTGCCCCCAGCCGGTTTAATTCCTCCCGTCCTGCCAGAACCTGCTCCGGTGTAACCGTATTGATCCCCTGTTCAATCCCAGTTGACGCGGAGGATTCATCCTGTGGCTCCAGCGAAACCTCCCGCCCCCGAATCCTGCTTCTTTTCCTGAATCCGATGCGGCATTCATTTAAGGCAATCCTGTAAAGCCAGGCAGAAAAACGTCCCGTATCCTGCAGTTTATCCAGGTTTTCATAGGCCTTGATAAACGTGCTTTGCACAATATCCTGAGAGTCTTCCCGGTTCCGGTTATAGCGGAACACAAACCCAAAAATTTTCTTTTCCCAACGCCCGGCCAGTTCACTGAATGAATAATCATCCCCGCGAATCGCCTCAAGCAACAGGCTCTCATCAGATCTTTGCATGTCTCTCTTTATTTGTCTGTTCCGCTGGTTCCTTACCTATATTGATGCTTCGCAACCCTTAAAAGTCTAACCGGGAACCCTGGATAGTTCTGCGCTTTTAAAAAAGTCCTCCCCACACCCTGACTTTTTGTCTCCAGTATTACAGGACTTTTCAAAGCAAACTATCATTATATATTGATTTATATATTAACTACAGTAACTTAGGCAAAATATTTATTATGGAACTTAACTTGCTTAAATCCATATCTAACAGTAGACGTAAATAAAATGGACAAGTTCCGGAAAGCTACTGAACGGTTGGGGGAAGGAATTAAAGGGGAAGCAGCCCGAATGAAAAGGAAAGGAGCGCTCGTAAAACCGGCGCGAGGAATACCAGGAGCAAATTCCATTCGGGCTGCATCCCCTTTAATTCCTTCCCCTTTTATCCATTCCCTCACCCAGATAATAAGGCCGACTTTACTTCATCTCCGTATGTTAGCAGAAAGGGAGGATGCTATCGTTGTGGGTCCCCTTAATAACCTTCTCCCGCAAGCCCAAAGACCGTGGCCGTATACAACCATTCACGCCGCTGCTTAAACAATCAAAAAATCGAGAAATAATTTTCAAAGATAGCCGCGACTGCCTGGCAACCAGAGCTCGGAGAATCCTGCCTGGTATCAAATAAAAAGGAAGAAATGGAGAATAGCGACTAGTTCTGGGCCAGCATTTCCAGGTTATCTTCATGGAAAAATCGCTGGGGATTAAGGGGCTGGTTCCTGAGCCTGACTTCATAGTGGAGATGGGCTCCGGTGGTTCGGCCGGTCGTTCCGACATAACCAATAATGTCACCCTTCTTAACCCTCTGTCCTGCTTTGATGTTGAACCTGTCCAGATGCCCGTAACGGGTGGACATCCCGAACTTATGCTCTAACGTAATGACTTTCCCGTAGTTGAGCTTTCTGCCGGCGTAAACAACCAGGCCGTCGGCAGCAGCCAGAACCTTCGTTCCTTTCGGGGCGGTAATGTCAATGCCTGGATGAAAAGAACGTTCCTTGGTGAATGGATCAACCCGGTACCCGTATCGGTCCGATGGATATCCCTTCGCTGGAATAATGGAAGGAGTCGCCGCGGTCAGCATCTCCCTGGTGGTGTAATAATCCTGCAGCTCCCTCAACTCCGTCGCCAGGGTTATGCTCTTGCTATCCAGGGTTTTGAAATGCTTGCTGAAATCACGGGGACTCAGGCTTAAAACCGGGTTAACACCCTTAACAGGACCGCCAACACCTCCTATTGAATCAGTGTCCCATCCTGAAAGAATCCTGAGCTTGTCGGTCGTGACCTGGAGTGTGGCAATCTGGTCACTCAGCCGCTTTGCGCTTAAACGCCACTCCTGCTCTCTTTTCTTGAGAAAATCAACCTGATTTTCCATCTGGATATAGTTATCAATGCTGGCATACATCCGGTAATAATGAATAACTACAAAGGAAAGAGAAGTAAGAAACAGCAAACCAATCAGGCCGATGATAACCAGGATCTTCTGGGAAAATTCCAGTGTTCTGGCTTCAGTGTTTCCCTGGCGGGATAGAGTTAGTCTAAACAGTTTTTGTTCACTCAAAATGATGTTTCCCGGAATCAGAAATCAAATTCCTCCCGTATCCATGAGCAGCATATTAATCCAAAAATTATATGGAAACCATTAAAATCTTGTCAAGCATCATTTCTTTAAAAAAAATTTTATCCATCACCCTAAAACTCAAATATTGATATGCTATGGTTAGTTAATCTAAATTTTCAGGAGTAAATAAAAAAATGCAGAAAACAATGAAGGCCCTGGTTAAAAAATATCCCGAAAAAGGTCTCTGGATGGACGAGGTCCCGGTTCCCGGAATAGGCATTAACGATGTATTGATTAAAATAACAAAAACATCAATCTGCGGGACAGATGTCCATATCTGGAACTGGGATGAGTGGTCTCAAAAAACCATTCCGGTTCCCATGACCATCGGGCACGAATTTGTAGGAACTGTAGCAGCAATCGGTGATAATGTTCGTGACCTTGAAATCGGAGATGTTGTCTCAGGAGAAGGGCATATCGTGTGTGGCCGCTGCCGCAACTGCCTGGCCGGAAGGAGACACCTCTGCGCTAAAACCCAGGGAGTCGGGGTTACCCGCCCCGGAGCTTTTGCTGAATACCTCTCAATCCCGGTAACCAATGTCTGGCATGCCGATCCCACTATCCCGGAAGAGATCCTGAGCATCTTTGATCCATTCGGAAACGCAACTCACAGCACGCTTTCCTTCCCGGTTCTGGGCGAAGACGTGCTCATCACCGGGGCCGGACCCATCGGACTTATGGCCACGGCTATTGCCCGTCATGCCGGAGCCAGGTATGTCGTAACAACTGACCTCAATCCCTACAGGCTGGAACTGGCACAAAAAATGGGGGCAACAAAAGCAGTTAATGTTGCCGAGACCTCCCTCCGGGAAGTCATGGATGAACTGAAGATGAAGGAAGGATTTGATATCGGACTGGAAATGTCAGGCAATGGAAAAGCGTTCCAGGACATGATCTCCTCCATGGCCCATGGAGGGAAAATCGCGCTCCTCGGCATTCCTTCAGCGGACCTGAAAATTGACTGGAATACCGTTATCTTCAACATGCTTACCATCAAAGGTATTTATGGGAGGGAGATGTATGAAACCTGGTACATGATGCAGTCAATGATCCAGACCGGTTTGGATATTACTCCGGTCATAACTCACAAATACCATTACACCGATTTCACGAAAGGATTTGAAGCCATGCTTTCGGGCAATTCCGGAAAGGTCACCCTGGACTGGGAATAGGATCAGGGTACGGGCATCCGATTATTGAGGATGGCCTCCATGGTAAAAATTCCTGCGTACCAGGCAAATCTCTACGCGGAAAGAGAGTCTCTTTTAATTACGTAACAAAGGCTGCCTGAACCATCATCGCCAGTACCTTTGAACCCGGTTTTTTCCAGTACCCGGCATGAAGCGCGATTCTGATCCAAGGTATGAGCCGTTATCATTTTCACCCTGGAGTGGGAAAAGGCGTTCCCAGTGAGAAACTCTGCGATTTCGCTGGCGTAACCATTCCCTCTCCAGGACGGCATTACTGAAAATCCAATTTCCACTGCTCCGGCTTCATTCGGAGGGCCAAGGTAACCGGCCGCACCAATCAGCACCGGCAATTTTCCGGAGCGGCTTTTCCTGATCGCGTACCAGGCATACCATCCAACTGCTTCACTGCCGCCTTCATTCAGGGCATTCAGGAAAAACTCCTGCGCTCCCCTGTCATACTCTCCCGGGGGCCATCCGGCTTCAACCTCAGCCTTCAGCAGCCGGGCCAGATTTGATGGAGACTCAAGTTCCGCATAAATGTGTTCAGGAGCAGCCGGGACCATTTTCAGGCGGTTGGTGTATAAACTGGTATTTTGATTCTTTTTCATCCCTCACATCACCTTCCCTGCCAGAAAGATAATCCATTCAGCTCCTGTTTCTGCCGCGAATACCGAACCAGCCCAGATTAATTCCCTACTTCAGGAGACGATAAATATAATGCAGAAGGATTAACGCTGCAACTGCTCCTCCGGTTATATATCCCGTCCCCTGGTCATACTGCAGCGGCCAGATTACGCACCCGGCGTAAACCAGCCCCCCTCATATGACCATCGCGAACAGGGTTACGACAGCCTTGATTAAATGCTCCATTATTACCACCTTTCTTACTTCTTTCAGTTACGGAGGGACTCCTTAACAGCGGCTTCCGCCAGCAGCCTGGTTGAGTCAAGCAACGGCAGCGGACTCTCAGCAGGATCAAGCAGCAATGGAATTTCAGTACACCCCATGATTACTCCATCACAGCCCAGGGCCTTCATACGCTGGATAACTGAAGTGAAATACTCCCTCGATTCACGGTTAAATAATCCATAAACCAGTTCCTTGAAAATTATTGAATTAATAATCTCCCGGTCTGCGGCCTCAGGAATGATCCCTATGATTCCCGATTTACCGAGAGCGTCCCGATAAACCGGACCTGTCATCAGGTAATCAGTTCCAAGAACAGCCAGTTTTTTCAAACCCAGCTCTTCCGCCTTCCACCTGACCGAATCGGCTATGTGCAGCCATGGCAAGGAAGATTGTTCGGTTACGATAGGGAAGGCCTGGTGAATTGTATTATCCGGACAGATTAGAATCTCCGCTCCGGTTTTAGCCAGTTTTCGAGAAGATGACAACATCAGGGCAGCCACTTCATTCCAGTCTCCGGAGCGGATGTGTTCCATGTACAAACTCAGCGGATAGGTATGCATGGAAACTTCAGGATGGTTATGTTCCCCCATTATCCTGGATCCGCATGAATTGATGGTACGATAACAGAGAGCCGCGCCCTCAGCGCTGCAGGCTACTATGCCAATATGTTTCGCCATCTCACTCCTTTCAGTGGATCGCCGACCGCTCCCGGCCTCACCTCATGGGAAGATCCACTCTTTGGCCCTTATAGGATCAGTAAACACTCCCGGAATTATGTCAGGAAGTATAACAACGTCCTCAAAGCCGGGATAGCACTTTTAAATCAAAAATCCCTGAGGAAACGCCCGGGTTCCGCGGATACTCCACCTTCCTTGTCCACGATAACCCCCAAAATGGGTATTGCCCCCGGCTTTCCTAATAAGGCGGCGAATCAGGAAACAGGGGCACACTATCTGTCACCTGCCATTTTTTACAGGGGAGAGCCGCCGGGATGCCAACTGGAAAATTTCATCAGAAATCCTCTCCACCTGTTCCTGATAATGGCTGACCATCACCAGGGTGCATTTGTTCTTAAGGCTCAACAGCAGGTCCTCAATCATTTCACACGCCAGCGGATCAAGTGAAGATGTCGGTTCATCAAGGAGAAGGATTTCAGGGTCCAGAACAAGAGCCCGGGCGATGCATAGTCTTTGCTGCTGGCCCCCGGACAAAGAGTTACCGGCATCCCCCAGGCGGTCCTTAACTTCATCCCAGAGATATGCCTGCTCCAGAGCCCCGCGTACCCGGTCCTGGACCAGGTCTCTGTCTTTGATGCCGTTTAGCCTGAGCGGAAACGCGACATTTTTTTCTATCGACATGGGAAGAGGATTAGGAGTCTGGAAAATCAGGCCTGCTTTTCTCCGCAGCATCACGGCATCAAACCCGGACGCATATATATCCTGGAACCGGTCATCGAAACAGATTTCAATATTACCGCTCATGGAAGCCCCGGGAATTCCTTCCCATAACCGGTTGATGGTTGAAAGAAACGTGGATTTACCATGCCCTGAAGGACCGATAATGGCGGTAATGCTGTTCTCCCTGAATTCCGCGTTCACATCTTCCAGAACCGGAATTCCGCCATATGAAAATGAAAGCCTGTTTATCCTGATCTTCGTCTGAATCCGCATTGGTTTGCATTATATCCGTGTAGATTGAACCGTAAAACGATTCTTTATTAAAAAAGCCAATCCAAACAATAACATGCAGGTCAAAACCAGGATCAAAGCCGCGCCATAACCTTGAGCCAGTTCCCCGGCATCAGTGTACTGAGCTGAGATGTTGTAAATAAAAAAAGGCAAAGCCTCGTAGTTATCCAGGAGGGACCTGGGAATTCCCGCGCTGGCAACCACTCCGGTCAGCATTATCACGGCTGTGTCTTCCGCGCAGCGCCCCAATGCCAGGATTATTCCGCTTAAAAGGGAGGAAAACGACCTGGGCAGCAGAACATACCTGATATTCTGCAGCTTTGAAGCACCTAATGCCGGTGCGGTAAACCTCAGGCTTCCGGGTAACGACTCAAGCGCCACCTGGGTAGTCCTGATTATGTACGGAAGCACCAGGAACGCCAGAGACAACGCGGAAATCAGAAGGCATGGATAGATTCGGTCCGAAAGCCTCTGGTGAAGGAATACTGCCACCGAGAAGCCAAACAGCCCCACTATTATTGAAGGAATGGAGGCCAGAATGTCAAAAAACAGGCTGAAAACCTGTTTCACCCTGCCCCGGCTGTATTCCGCCAGGTAAATACCGGAGGCAAGGCCAACCGGGACGGCAAACACCAGGGCCACAACAACCAGGGACAGCGTCCCGGCGACGGCGGGCCAGAGACCGGAGAAAACCTGCTGCCTCATCATTATCGCGTCAATCGGTGATGTGTCTCCAAACAGAAGCGCCAGATCCAGGACAGCCGCGCCCTTAAATACAAGGTACCCGACAATGACCCCAACACTTCCCAGGAGCAACAATGCGCAGGTCCAGCAGTAACCGGCCAGTAAACTTTCCCCCAGTTTCTTCATACTGCCGCCCCCTGGCCCTTCCAGCTGTAAAGCCCCCTGGCCGCTGTTACCATCACCGCTGTAAACAGGTACAGGATAAGGCCACACGCAAACAGTGACTTGAATTCAATGCTGTCGAAATCAGCAGCAATAACTAATCCAATATGCCCGGTAAGAGTCCGGCTTGAATCCAGCGTGGACCGCGGCAAACTCACACTGTTTCCCGCTACCATCAGGCTGATCATTGTATCCCCCATTGCCCTCCCGATCGCCAGGATAAGGCCGGCAACGATACCCTGCCATGAACAGGGAAGAATGACGTGTATGAACTGCTGAACCCGGCTCCCCCCCAGGGCTTCAACAGCCTTGAGATATGAAACCGGAACATGCTGAAAACTCTGCGAAAATATCAGGACCATGGTTGGGGTGATAAGGATGGCCAGGAGAAGAGATGCTGTGAGAATGGACATCCCTGAGCCATATTCAAAGAGGTTCCGGATAATGGGTACAAGCAGAAAAATTCCGACAAAACCGTAAACCACGGTAGGGATGCCGGTCATGAGCTGCACTGTCCGACTTAGTATCAATCCCATTTTCCCGGAATCCAGCACCGCAATCAGCACACTGCATCCCAGGCTGAGCGGGAAAGCAAATACCAGGCTCAATAAAGAAATAACCAGGCTGCCTACAATCATTGACCTGATTCCGTACAGTTCCTGATCGGGGGACCAGGAGCTGGTGAACAACTCAAAGAAGTGACCTCCTGTAATAATGGGAAGACCAAGATACAGCATGAAAACAAAAACGGAAACCGTGGCCAGGGCACAACCCGAAGCGGCCAGGAAAAAAGCTTTCTCAACCAGGTATTCTCTTTTCATCTGATCGAAATGAAACCTTTCTCCTCAACCAGGGCCTGTCCCTCCGATGTCAGCAGATAATCAACCAGCTTCAGGGCAAGGGCTTTCGGATCCGCCCCGGTATTACTGTAAAGGATCCTGGATATTTTGTAGCTGCCGTTCCTTATGTTTTCAATGGTTGGAGTAATTCCATCCAGGGGCACCGGGGTCACGCTGTCATCAATGAAACCGGCGGAAATATATCCGATGCCGTTCGGATCCTGGGAAACCGCGGCCTTCATGGCACCGTTGGAAACCGCAAAGTGAGCCCTGTCGGTGATCAATCCCCTGCCCAGCGCCTTCTCCCAGAACACCTCCCGGGTGCCGCTGGAATTATCCCTGGTATAAACCGTGATTTGCAGGTTTTCACCTCCCAGTTCCTGCCAGTTGGCAATCCTCCCGCTGTAAATATCCCTCACCTGTGATGTCGTCAGTTCCCGGATCGGATTCCGGGGATTAACGATCACTCCAACTCCATCTATAGCGAGTTCAAAAACCCGGAGCCCATATTTAGCTATTTCAGTGTCCGTGGCGCGGCGCCCTGAATTCCCGATATCAACCAGGCCCTCTCCCACCTGTTTAATCCCGGCTCCTGATCCTCCGCCAGCTATGGTAATCCTTATATCAGGATTAAAACTCATAATCCTCCTGGCGGCTTCCCGCATTACCGGGATATGGGCGGTACCTCCGGAAATCCTTATTGTTCCTTTCTCTCCGGCAAAAGATTCCAGGGGATTTCCGGCGGCGGAAACAGGCTGCGCGGACACACAAGTAATCAACAACAATAAAAAAAAGGACAGTCCCATGAACGCGGTTTTAAACTTCATTGTATCTCCGCAGTCATTCTACCTGAACTTCAACAACAAATCAGGGCATGCCTCTTCCCCTGAGATCTGTCTAAAGGAGGGCAGACATGGAGGTGAAACCGGGAGGATACAATTTGCCGCGGCAAGAAAATAAGGGCACGCCGCTGGAGACAGCATCCTGTACCACCTCCATCCAACCAGGCGGGAAGCCAAAACTGAAATTTCCCGCCTTAATCCTTTTTCCGGCCTGACGGCCGCACAAAATAAAAAATCAGGCAATCACGCCGCCTGGATTAAAACCTGTCCTTGATCACTATTTCTGATAAAGGCAGTTGCCCGCCCCGGGGATTGGCCTCGCCTATTGCCTTGCCGACCACAACAAACATTGCTATTACGTGATCTTCCGGCAGGTTAATCAGTTTCCCCACTGCGTCAAAATCAAACCCATCCATGGGACAGGAGTCATAACCCATGGCTTTGGCAGCCAGCATTATTGTCTGTGCGGCAATACCGCACGAACGCATGGCCTCATCTCTCTGGACCACTTCCCTGCCCCTGTAATACTGGTCAATCGCGGGTAAAAGAAAATCCTGGACCGGCTGGGGAGCGTTTCTCCAGTACCTCTCAGGTCCCTTCTCCCAGCTCTTCAAATCAGCGCACATAATGATGAGCAGAGAGGCTTCTTCAACCTGGGCCTGATCCCAGGCTACCGCCCGGATCTTTTTCCGAAGTTCAGGATCACGCACCAGTACCAACCGCCAGTTCTGGATATTAAATGCCGTAGGGGCCAGTATTGCCAGTGACAGCAGCCTGTTGATGTCAGCTTCCGGCATTCCATAATCAGGGTTATAGTGTTTTACCGCCCTTCGGGTTTCAATCGCTGTTAATGTGTTCATAAATAGCTCCTTTTGATAGATTGTCTCATGCCCTGGCAACCGAACAGGGATTATCCCTCGGGTTTTTGAGTGTTCTCCACTCACCAATCCTGGGACAGGGCCTTTTCAGTTTACCGGGAAATACATATTTTTCAATCCAGAAAAATTCGGCGGCAGAGTTTCCCAGTTCGCATATTTCACCAGCACACTGCGGTTGTGACGAAAGCTGGTGAGAAATCCGGACTAGGATCCAGGAGTTGATATCCCGGCGATGGAGGCAAAAAGCATTCCGGCAATCATTCCGGATATTAACGCAAAAAATGCCAAAAGTATTGCAACGGCCCAGCTGGTCCTGCAAATCCGGCGAAACAGCCAGGATACGAGAGCGAGATTCAAGGGAAAAACCAGGAACCATAAGATTCCAGGGTACTTCCATAATTCATAATAAACAATCTTGGACAGGTTCTCCCAGACCTGAAAAATAAACTCCGTTATGAAAACTATCTTCAAAATGTCTATAAACGCAATGCCGCGCCTGATGACAAAAGCCAGGAGAAATATAAAAAAGCTGGAACCTAAGATGCCCACTTCCGGGACAGTCGCGTAAAAAAGAATATTTGGCTCATCCCCGGTATAAAAAAAATCCTTCCAGGCAGTCAGCACAAGCAGCGGGGGATAAAGCAGTGCCAAAATTATCCAGAACTTTCTGCTGTTGAAAATATCATTGACGGTCATCTATTCCCTCCTCCACTTCAGGACTTGCTGTATCAGTATAAAACCCTATCTCAACCTAATGATAAAAGTAAACTATTTTTTACAATATGTAAATAATACATTACACAAACATTAAAAATTGTTTTCAGAGCCGGAGGCGCAAACATCAAGAGGCCGAATCCCTGCTGTGATACCGGAGTCACTACCCTGGGGAGTCCATAGCTCCTCCAGGGACGAAGGGAACCAATGGAAAGAAGGAATACGATGCCTATAGAATAGATACGCTCAATGTTTCCAGCGCCTTCAGGCCCTCCATAACTGTATGAAGTCAGCAGTACCAGTATAATGAGAATCGGAAGGGCCAGGAATATCCTCAGCAGTGTCTTCAGCCTGGCGGATTTCTCCGGGTAATCTATAAAAAACCGGAAATTTCAGTTTAAAACCAATCCTTTCCGGCCTGGTTAACCACTCCCTCTCCTGAATATTCCTGCAAAGATAACCTCCTGTCAATTAATATTTTCGGATGTTTTGAACGAGAAACTGACTGTGAATTTCTCCAGCCGCCCAGGTATCGGGAAATTCATGACACAACCTGGCTCTATACTTGATTGAGGGACGGAATTATTGATGAAAAAGGCTATTGTAATCGGGGCATCTTCCGGAATAGGGCGCGCGTTGGCCAGGATTCTTTCTGATCAAGGCTATGCTGTTGGAATTACCGGGCGGCGGCGGAACCTGCTTGAAGAATTGAAGGAAGAACTGGCCGGCCAGGTTTATCTCAAGGCTTTTGACGTTGCCGATGAACTCTCCGGAAAAGACCTTCGGGACCTCATAGATGAAATGGGGGGAGTGGACCTGGTTGTAATCAACGCGGGAAGCGGCTCCCGTGATATCAGCCTCCCCTGGGAAAAAGAAAAAGGAACGATCGAAACCAATATACTGGGTTTCACGGCCATGGCCAATGTCGCCTGGCACTATTTCCAGGAACAAGGATCAGGTCACCTGGCGGGAGTTTCTTCGATTGCCGGAATACGGGGCGGAGGAGGAGCCCCCGCCTACAGCGCTTCAAAGGCATTCGTGTCCAATTACCTGCAGGGCCTGCGCTATATCGCGGTAAAAAGAAAATGCAATATTACGGTTACCGACATCCAGCCGGGATTTGTGGACACGGCCATGGCGCAGGGTGACCACGTGTTCTGGTCAGCCTCACCCCAAAAGGCGGCGGCACAGATCTACCAGGCCATCAGGAAAAAAAAGAACCATGCTTACATCACAAAACGCTGGAGGTTAATCGCCTGGGCGCTGAAAGTGCTACCGGATGGTTTTTTCAACAAGCTGTAAGGTTTTTCCAAGGAAAATCAGGCTGAGAGCAGCCGGCCTGAGGGGCGCAGCTGCCAGGCAGTCGACCCAGGACCCAGGGCCTACCCGATTGAAGCTTTAATGGTCCACTGGGTCCTGTTCATGAATTTCCATTTCCTGAACAGTTTAAGCAGAGCAGGCCTGATATCATCCTCTTCCAGGTAGGACCATTCTTTGGTCACCTTGATGCCACTTCCGTAAGATTCAACCTCTGAAGCATCCCTGAGGCCCGATTCAAAGGAGGCTCCCGCGTCGCAGCCGAGGGAACGTTTCATCTTCGACTTGACCATTTTCTTCCAGATCCCCCTGGTGTACCTCTCACTCACAACTTCAAAAACAATGTGGGATTTGCTGAAAAAACAGGAAAGCCGATTGAAAAGCTTTATCACCTCCGGTTTGGGCAGGTACATCAGCAGCCCTTCCACCAGGAAAAGTATGTTCTGATCCTGGATACTCTGTATTTCCAGGATCCACTCCTTCTCCAGGACTGAACAGGCAATCATCCGGTAAGGGGCAGCATCAGTTGGACCCAGCAATTCCTTTTTGGTTTCAATAACCGGGGGCAGGTCTATTTCAATATACCGGGCCGGATCGGCAGACAGACGCCAGAACCTGGTATCAAATCCCGAGCCCAGGTTTACAACCAGTCTTCCGGGATTACCCTTGATGAACTCCGCGGCAAAAGCGTCATATTTCCGGGCCCGCAAGGCGATGTGAGAGCTGAGGCTCTGCGGCATTTTCCTGTCCAGGATCCTCCCCCTGGTTTCTTCGGGCAGGTGCAGTTTCAGTTTTTCAAGCAGCTCTATCCCCATTTCATCCCTGATCAGGGGATTTCTCTTCCCTGCTTCCAATACTCTAGCTTTCAGGGTGATCAGAGCTGTCTCGGAAACGTGGCTCAGGGTATCCATATGATCAACTTTCCGTTAAATCCCATTCATTTAATGAATTACCCCCATCTTAAAGGAGATGGCTGAAAAATAACGCGAAAGCCGGGAGGCGGGACCACCGGGCGCGGAAGTCAGCGTAGACCTGCCTGTTTGTTCGCCTCGGGACCGAACACGCTCCGGCAAAGCTCTTTCGCTTCCTCAATCCAGGCAAGGCGCTGTTCCTCCGTGCTCGTCACCACCACCCTGAACATCCTGCGATGGAATGTCCGGACACCGCAGAGGTCAAAAATGCAGCTTCGCCAGATGGACTCCAGGGGATCACCGAATTCCGCATGCTCTCTGACCTGCTCCGTGTTGGAGGTGTTCAGGACAACTGCCGCGCCGGCACGGAGCAACCCCACAGGAACACCTTCGCCGCTGTCCCCCTCCTCAAACCGGTAGGCCAGACCCGGACGGAAGACACGATCGATCCAGCCCTTGAGTATCGCGGGGGGCTGCCCCCACCAGTTTGGATGAACGACAACAATGCCGTCAGCTGAACAAAGTTCGTCGCAATGGGCCTGGATCACCGCCGGAATGGCACCATGTTCAGGAATCTCTGCCGCGGTGAGCAGCGGATCAAAATGCTCCGCCTGGAGATCGTGGAATATCACTTGATGTCCGCGTTCAAGCAAATCGTCGCGCACCGCGTGTGCGATCGCGTGGTTCAGGCTTCCTGGGTCAGGATGGCCAAGAATGATCAGTATTTTCATATTTCTTCTTCAAGCAACGCTGTAAAATAACCGATGTAAAAGGTAAGCGGGGGTTTCTGCATCCGGTTTGATCCGACCGCCAGGTTATTTGTTATCGTTTAATAGACTGGATTCCTTGTTTTGCCATGCTGTCCGCGTAACTTTGGATTCCATTCTCCTTTATCTTTTGAATACACGCGACCCGGTTGGACTTAAAGATAAAACCAAAAATCTTTGACATGAAATTGTTAAATTTCCCGCAGCTGTTCGGATCCGGATATTCGATGCAATCCGCGCAAGATTCATATTTGCTGTCTATACAACATGTACGAATTCCGCACCAGGATGCTTTTTCATTGTCATGGCAGCCAGGGCATTTGTCATTCAGATATCTTCTGCACGCGCCGCAGTATAAGCCGCAATATGCAACCAGTTTTTGGTCTGAAACTATATCTTTCACTCCATCCCTCCTTTCAAACCCAGCAACCAGCTAACCAGCGGCAGCTGACCGCAAACTGTCAGGAAAATTAAAAAAGTTCTGACAGTACTGACATTCAAAAACACAAAATTATCCATCAGTGCCGGTCGCCTTTTTCAGCGGTCAGCTTATGCTCCATTGTCCTGGGATCCTTTTACCGCGGCGGTGATTACAAATCCTGAATTGATTCCCGCTGCCAGGTTGATTGCTTCCTTTATAGCTGTTTCATCAATGTGAGCCTGGTTCGCCCTGGCCAGTCGGGCGGCGGTGCAATCCTGGCAGCCCCTGGTGACAGCAACCGTAATTCCGATAAGGTGACGTTCGCGTTCAGTCAAGGTGCCGCTGTAAGTTGTGGCAAACATCGGGTCCCCGGCATCAGACTGGGCTTTGATCATTCCGAACTCATTGAATTTCATATTTCTCCTTCATAATTTTACTTAAACCCGATGTCGAAATCAGGCCGCCAGAAGGACTTAAGCACAAATCAGTTTTTTTTATTTAATGGAACAACCTCTCCTTTGGAGGGATCCAGTTCATTGTCCGGTTCAGATTGCGTCCTGCGAAAGTGACAATGTCAAACGGGTTGAAATGGCATTTAACGCGATCTTATGAAGCATCTCGCTAACAGTCGTGCAACAGTCCGTTAATACGCATACTTTATATTTTTCCGCTGACTTTGAAATCGCGGTATGCGTTACACAATTTTGTGTCATCATTCCACAGACAAGTAATTCATCCACACCGAGATTGGAAAGAAGCTCTTCAAGATTCGTATTTAAAAAAGCATCGGCATGCTCCTTGATCACAATCGGGTCTTGCGGGGCTGCCGCCAGAACGCGCGGGTGAATCTTTACTCCTTCTGTTCCGCGATTGAAGAATGGCGCGGCACCAGTACCCGGGTTCGCGATATGCTGAATATGAATGACCGGGATTCCCTTGGATTTCGCCGATATGATTGCCCGCTCAATGTTGGCGAGGGTGGAATCTGTGTTCCAGAGCGGGAAATTACCCACGGGAAAATAATCATTCTGTAAATCAATAATCAATAATGCTTTATTCATATCGTGCTTTCCTGTTTTCAAATGAATAATGCCGATCAGCCGCGCGATTCTTTTTAGTCGGCAGAATTTGCCTGGTCAGGCCTGCCTGACCATCGCAAGAAGTTTATTGACTGTATTCCAGTTTCTGGCTGTCACCGGGACACCCATTGCCCGCTCGACCCTGGCTGCCAGCTTGGAACGGCCAATCCCAGCCGGGGCATATAGATAGAAAATATTTTTGTCCAGCTTAAACTCCTCGGAATCTAATTTTATATTCGCGAGCCCATCCAGGTCAGGCTTTACCGGGGCAGATGTAAGAAAATAGAAGATTAAAGACTTTCCTTCCATAGTCTTGAAAGGATTATTTTCAAAGGCATCTTCCAGTTCCCTGGCTCTCATCAGCAGCACTTTTGGTTTGAACCCGTGGCTTTCCATAATCTTAGAGCTGATCTCTGCCGCAATCCCAGTTATTTTATTTCCATTAAACTGGAATACGGCATTACCGCTCTGGATCCAGGTTTTAACTTTTTCACAGCCAATGCCTTCAAGAATCCCCACAAGATCTCTCATTGGCAGGATATTATTGCCGCCGATATTGATGCCTCGCAACAGCGCTACATATGTACCCACTTCAGTTCCTTAAATGGCTCAATGCCAGGGGGAACCTGCCGCCGCCACCGAACCTGGATTGAAACGATCCACTCCCGGCGACCAGGGTGCCCCACCTGTTGTTTTATTCTGCCGGTTTTTCCATGAGTCTCCGTATTGCCTTGCCCAGCCTCTCAATGCCGATTTCGATCGTGTCCTCGTCGGCGCAGGAAAAGTTGAGCCGGAGCGTAGAGTGTTTCTCACCGCGGACATAAAAGGGGTCGCCCGGAACGAATACAACCTTATCCTGGACCGCCAGCTCGAACAGGTCAATAGCGGCCATCCGCGACGGCAGTTCAGCCCACAGGAACATCCCTCCTTCCGGCCTGGTGTAAGCGACCCGGGAAGGGAAATGCCTCCGGATACTGTCTTGCATCGCTTGGCACTGCCGGCCATAGACGTCACAAATCAAACGTATGTGTTCGTCGGCGTTGTTATCACAAAGGTACTGCTGAACAATGCGTTGCGTGAAATGGCTGGTGTGGAGATCCGTCGCCTGTTTTGCCGTGATCAACTTGTGCATTAACAGGGGCGGCGCAACGATCCAGCCGAGCCTCAGGCCCGGCACCAGAGTTTTGGAGAAAGATCCCAGCAGGATTGTATTCCGGGGTAGAATTTCCTTGAAGGAAGTTCCCGTCTGACCCGCGAATCTGAGTTCGCCATAAGGATCGTCCTCGATTAACAGTGTTCCGGTCCCTTCAAGTATCCTCGCCAGCTCCAGCCTGTTCTGCTCTGAATAGGAGATCCCGGATGGGTTCTGAAAGTTCGGGACTGTGTACATTATTTTTGGGTGGCCGGTGGACAAGGCCCCGCCCAGCGCGGCGGGATCCATTCCCTCCCGGGAGACCGGGACAGGTAAGAATTCCGGCCGGTATAAGGAAAGGGCCTGAATAGCCCCCAGGTAACCAGGCTCTTCGATTACAACCCCGTCTCCCTCATTGAGAAGCGTCTTACCGAGCAAGTCCAGGCCCTGCTGTGAGCCGTTTGTGATGAGGATGCTTTCAACGGGTATATCCAGGTTTGACTTCTCCCGATAACGCGCTGATATGTATTCCCTCAGTCCAGCGTGGCCTTCTGAGTTGGCATACTGCAGTACGTCTCCGCCGTGAGCATCCAGGACCTTGCAGGTTGCTTCCTTAATCGCGGCGACCGGGAACAGTTTCCGGTTCGGCAAACCTCCCGCGAAGGAAATAACGGAAGGGTCAAGGGCGACCTTAAGTATTTCGCGGATAAAGGATCGAGGCACGTCTGCGATTCGGTCCGAAAAGATGCGATCGATGTTTTCCATTCTCTTTCTCCAGGCGCATAACTGCTATTAAAAAGATCCGCGCGGGATGGGGATCTGTAAATTTCTATCCGGATACGATGCACTCAGCTGTTTCACCTAAGGCTTGATGGCATACCCTTTTTCAAGAATTCTACGCTCATCCAGGCACTTATTCATATATCCCGTTCTGAATTATCCTGGTCAGTGTAAAACTACTTCCCAAGGTGAGTCCATAGTGCGGTGGACACCGGCAGGGACGCGCGGATTATCCTCCATGAATTCCCGGGTTTACTGATCGAACTTCATGGCTCACGGCGTGATGTGGCAGGTGAGGCTTCCGGGCATATTTCTGTCCGGGAGGCTTTTCAGCGACGTGATAGCGGCTTCGATTTGCAGCCCCAGGTTAGGTTTTATGAACTCTGTTTTGCATCCACTTCATTCAAGAACGCTACTATGTCGTGTTCAAAGGCAGTGACACCCTCGATAATCTCCGCAGTGAGATTGCGTTCAGATTCCAGTGAACAGCCTGCCGTAAGCACCGCTATCACGATGGCATCAATGCCGACTGCGGGCTCAACGAGTGAGTGTTTCTTGTAGCCGGTGTTTAGAAGTAGCTCCCAATAGCGTTTCTGTACCTTTCGATTCCGTGCAGCGAGCCAGACTTCGAAGCTAAACGTTTCATAGTTGAAAACGATTGCAAGTTTGAGATCGCGGACCTTCAGCGCGTCAGGGAACACCGCGAAGTAGGTCATATCGAAATAGCCTTGGTATAATCCAGATACCGCGCGTTCACCTTGTTGTTCGACAAACACCGTTCGCAATCGAGACACGTATGAGATAATTCCTCTATACGCACGCTGTATCAAGCCATCATTCAGGCGTATTCGCAACTCCTGGATATCTTCGTCGAGTGTATTCATTACGCTACTCCTTCTATTACCTAAAGTCACGCTTCACGGGCGCTTTACTCAGCGGCGGAGTCGGCGGGGGAAGTGTCCTGTGGAAGCGCTGGTTTCCGACTTTCTTTTTTGTTTCTAAAATAGTCTAACGCCTTTACCACAAAACGAGCATATGCCCCGGCTTGGCCCCCACCCATTTCTATCGACACATCAATTGTTTCGTAAATTTCTTCATCAGTCGCGCCATTCTGAATTGCCTGGTCGAGATGCCACTCCATGCAAGGCTCGCATTTAGTAACAATCGAAATTGCCAGTGCCATTAATTCGTTTGTCTTTTTATTAAGAGCGCCGTCTCTGAACGCCTTCACTTCCAATTCTAAAAATGGCTTGTATGTTTTCACATTTTCGAGAAATTTCCTGTGTGTCCTTTTTCTGTCGTCAATACTCTGTTCAATTTTCTTTTCTGTTAAATCCTTCATACTCGCCTCGACTTTTGAGAGCAAATTACGATTGTCCTCTGCCGGTAACTATAATTTGAAAGATCCGCGTAAGATGCGGATCTGTTGTTTTCTTTCTCTATACGATACCTCAAGGTATTTTACCTAAGGCCTGATGACATACCCTTTTTCAAGAATTCTACGCTCATCCAGGCACTTATTCATATATCCCGTTCTGAATTATCCTGGTCAATATAAAACATCCTCTTGATGTGAGTTGAAAGGGATAGTGGTATTTCCGAATGCTTGTATTAAACAAGGATAAGACAGTTGTCACCCAGCGATCAAAGGGAGGTAATTTTGTGAGAAACAAAAAGTCCGACCTACATTCTGACTATTAGTCTTCATAGTTTCAGGTTTTCCACGAACTACAATTTTCTAATAATTCATAATCCATTGAAAACAAATCTCTTTGCCTATTTGGTATAGAAATTGTAATACATACAAAGGTAGGTAGTTTCAGCTTAACTAAAACCGGCCTAAAATCTTCGGCCAAAACTGGAAGGGAGTAAAGAATGACCAGGAAAATTGTAGCGTTGTGTTTACTAATTCTGATACCAGTAACACTTAACTGCATGGCAACGTCAGACATTACATCGGCTTGGTCTAATGTGATGGGTAGAGGGAGAATGGGACTCAATTGGATATCAGCATTCGAAGTTGCAGCGCTAATAACATGCGCAACAATTCCGGGTGTCGGCTTCATTGCGTGTGGTGCAGCCACCATAGCATAATTGAAAAGAGAAAGCCAACTAAAAAATGAGATGGTTATCAGATTATATCTTTGATCCTGAAACCTTTTTTAATCAGGCAAAAAACAAAAATCTCAATTTCATATTAGTTTTAGGGGGCTTTCTCTCATCCCTTTTTCTCCATACAACTGGTTACTTAATCCTTGCGATTAAGAATGTTAAAGCTTTAAATCAATCATTAGAAAATCTAGATACAACATTTCAAATCCCCATAATGATGGTTTGTGGAATTTCGATCTTAAGTTCATTAAATTTTGGAGTGATCTGGTTATTGGTAATTCTCTATTTCATATGTATTGATGTTATTGTTAGAAATGAAAATAATTATATTTACTTTGCAAAAATGTCGGCACTCTCTTTCTATTGTATGACACCTTACTTCCTGTCAATTCTAATATTCTCGATCCTATATACACCTCAGACTGTTCCTTCTCCTATGGATAGTTCATATCAGAGCATAGCGAGTTGGTCCTTTGAATCATCTCAACAAATAAAAAATGGGAGGTTCTATTCTATCATAAGTAATCTTGAATATTTTTTTGATATTTGGCTCATCACACTATTAACAGTTTCCTATAAATCATTTTCACAACAATCTTACTTATTCTGTTGTATTTGTGCAATTATATTTATAGCAATGATAATATGGCTTAATCTAATTATATAAAATGCTAAATAAAATTCTTGTAATTAACCTTTTATGCATGGTTATAATTATATCTTTTGGAATAACCTTGAGTAATATTTTCATCACAACATCACTAAACAATCAATATGATGATCCATCAATTAATGCACCGTTAGAGAATTTCAAAAATATTTATAAGAATAATATTCATCTGTTGTTTAACGTTTTTCTGGGAACTATTACATGCGGTGTGTACTCATTTCTATTACTCTGTTGGAATAGTTTTCATTTAGGAACAGGAATAATCTCCTTGTTGCAAATGAATAAATCCAACTATTTCATTTTATTCTCTTATATGACTTTAGAGTTTACCTCCTTATGTCTTTCAGTTACAGCTGCAGAAAACCTTGGCATTAATCTATTTTGGTATATCCTTAAATATCGTAAGCCCAAAGGTATACTAAAAACTATTATTTTAACTTTGATATCGTTATTAATGATAACTTTAGCAGGCATATTAGAAACTCTATATATTTATGTTTCATGATATGGATATGATTTTGACACTATTAAAAAACCGTGGAATAATTTTGATATTGTTTTTTATGGTAGTTGCGATTACACTAGTGCTATTAAGACAGAAAATGAGAGAATATCGAAGTCACACTATTTATATCGGCAGTGAGACGTCAGCCCCAATTACAAATTTTGATCTTGTTAATGCAACAGGAGAAAGCTTTAAATTGCAAGATATTATGTCTACTGATAGCTCAACCTGGATCTATTTTTTCAGCCCAAATTGTGGTGCATGTAAAGCAATTAACAATCAAATAGAACCTAAGCTCTCAAAAAATCTTATTTATGCCTCCTTTGCTCCGATCTCATTCCTTTCTACTTACAAGAAGAAAAGTGGGATTAGCGCCCCTCTTTTTTCCTTACATCCTAAATACACAAGAATAATCGGAATTTCAACAGTTCCCTTTTTAATTAAAATTGATCGACGAGGATATATTATAGAGAAAGAATCTAATTATAAAGTAATTTTAGATCGCCTCACGGATATCACAAAATCTAATTAATATCGTTTTGAATATGAGAAGGATTCTAAATGAATTTTTCAAGATACTCCAATAATAAAAAAAGTAAAATTCTATTTACACTTTTCTTAAAAGATTTAAAAATACATCCTTATACTAATCTATTTATTTTCGCATTTCCAACTCTATTTATCTCAATTATGTATCTAGTAAGCATCACATATTTCGATAGTTTTGAGACGAGAGATTGTATATATCTTATTGGTAGAATGGGCATATTTATGCCTTTATTCTACAGCGAATCGATTCTAGAAAGAGAACACAAAAAAAGGACATACATTCTAGTTAGAACTCTTCCTATCTCTGACGAGACTTCTTATCTAAGTAAAAATTTTTTTGCCTCTTTTCTTATAGTTATTTCTGAAATTCCCGGGCTCGTTTTTCTCTATTTGTATTTTAACTATATACCGATTCATATCTATTCTCTATTATTAACTTGTCTATTTTTATTTTCAACGACTTTAACTCTGTTTCTTACTCTTAAATTTGGATTAAGACTTACTTTTCTAATTACTAATATTGCGGCCGCCATCTTTATATACCTATGGAGAAAATTCGAAGATTATTATCCTGTCCTAGCCGCTCAAATCACAGCAAATTATCTCCTATACTTTCTCGCTTCCGCACTTTTGCTGGTTGGGACTTACTTTTTCTACAGGCTTGGAGTGCGGCATTTCCAAAAGCGTGACACCAGGGAATTGGTAGCTTAAAATCATACACTGTTCGGAATTACGAGGTACTTATGACTACTTCTGGATTAACTGCTGCAGGGCTGGTTAAGAAATATCGGCATTTCCAATTGGGTCCGGTTGACATAAATCTTGAGCCTGGTTCCGCCACCGGATTGCTTGGTGCCAACGGAGCCGGGAAAACCACTTTGCTTAATTGCCTCGCTGGGCAAATGACCCCGGATGAAGGTGAAATTCACTGGGAAGGTCAACAAATATCCCTTCGCAACTGGAAAATCAGGGAGCACCTGGGATTCGTCACAGAGTATCCATCGTTATATGAGACTGTCACTGCCCGGGACCACCTGTTATTCGCTTCTCACATTTTTCAAAACTGGGACACAGACTTCGCTGAGAAATGGCTCAAAAAATTCGACCTGCCTCCCAAACAGAAAATCAAAGAGTTTTCCAAGGGAATGAAAGTCAAGCTTTCCATATTGATCGCTATATCCCACCGGGCTGATCTGCTGCTGCTGGATGAACCCACTTCTGGCCTTGATCCAGATACCAGATTTGAAATGCAGGATCATTTCCGGGACCTGGTTTCTACCAGGGAGGTGTGTATCCTTTTATCCTCACACCTGTTTGAAGATATTGAAAATGTAACCAGGGACGTAAAAATAATCAGCAAGGGGAAGTTAACGCATGATTTCTCCCTGGAATCCCTGAAAAACTACGTTTATATTGAGTCAGATCCCCCGGGAGAAAGCGAAGAACCTGCTTCACAACCAATCTCTCCCGCTTTTACCTGGACGAAAGGCCGGCGCAAGTGTCAAGTACTGAAAAAAGAGGAGTTTGAGAAATTCAAAAGCCAACTCAGTTTCACCTCAAGCCGAATGGCTCGCCTTGAAGATATATATTTCGGATGCCAGGCTGGAAATGGGCCTGAATCCCAGGATTTCAAGTTAGATTCACTTAGTTAAATCCAAGGAGGCTGCCATGCCGGTGATTCTTAAAATTTTACTGATGACGGCAAAAGATATTTACCTGAAAATTGTCAACCTCTCCTTAATCTGGGGAGGACTGGTAGCAGGCTCAATCTTTCTAAGTCTTTTATCTCCCAGGTCAGGGTATGTTCCCCTGTTTGTTTTTCCGTTGCTGATGGCTTCATTCCTCTCTCTTTTTTATATGGAATGGTTGATTTCTTCTGAAAAAGAAAGGGGAACGTTTCTTTGGCTCAGGACGCTGCCCTTGTCGGATAGAACAATAGTCAGCTCAAAAATCATCACCCTGGCCCTGCTCCTGGCAATCCATCCCCTGGCTGTCCTTCCTTCCGCGCTAATAAATCCTGTCAACCTGCTGGTTTTTTTGATAACAGGTTTTATCGCAGTCAGCCTTTTCTGCGGATGTATATGGGGAATGCTGCTTTTCCTGGTTCTCAAAGGCGCGAATAAATACGTTATTCCTTTGTTCGCGATAATGATTATCAGCCTGCTGGCGTTAATCATGATGCAGAAATTCACCTGGCTGCCTGATTTTCTGACTACTCTTCCATCCCGGTATACCGCGCTAACCCTGATTACCCCGGTTTCAGCGCTTTTAGGCTGGTGGGTTACCTGCAGGTATTTCGAATCGCGTGATTCCAACCGACTGATTGACTGATTACAATCAGCAATCCTGGTGGAATTCATGGACGACATGGACCGGGCGGATCGGACACCGCTCCACTCAATAAAGTCAGATACGCTATACACACGGGTGTCAAATTTTTAATTTTTCTTTCTATCCTTTCGGGTTTCAATCAAGAAGCATAACGCTGCTAATCAGCCGCGCGGTATTTTGCGTCGGCTGAATTAGCTTTTTTATCAGGTTTTATGCTTATGACGGCAAAGTCTCTATCATAGGAAACTTATGAAGATCTTTATCCCAATTTGCTTTGCTGGAAATAAAAATGTGAGCGGTGGGTGAGATGTGTATATCACAATCAAGGCTTCCAGCAGGAACCACCAGAAGTTCACCTCCCATTTGAATATTTGGAAGTGCCGATCCACAAATTGAGCAAAATGATTTTTTGTGTTGAGTTGAAGGCAATGTAAAATTTGTGACCTTATCGACTCCTGACAACCATTTCAACTTGGCAGTAGAAGAAAAGAGATTGGCTCCATGAGCTGAACCTGTATCTTTTCGACACCGACTACAATGGCAAAGGTAAAAATTATCAAAATCGCCTTCTATTTCGAAAGTGACCTCACCACAAAGGCATGATCCTGACTTTATACTCATAGATTAAACTCCTCATAATAGTGACTCATGCAGACTGGATGCACATAACGCCCAAAATCACGTGCGCCGCTATTAGCGCATCAATGTATAAAAAAGTTTACAAATTAAGGCAACGAACTGAACTCAAAATGAAGCACAGAATAAGGCGTCAGGTGCATTTTGATTGTTATATGGTGCTTTATTTGAAAATATTATTATTTTTAAAATAATCACCCAGGTAATCTTCACTTGAGCCACCATCTCTAAGGAGTTTTTCATCCCATCCTTTACTTTTGGCGATTGCAGCGACCCTACCTTGGCCATTAAATAAAACGTCGGGAATTGTACAAGCAATGGGATCTTCATATGCCTCTTGAGGAGAAATAATCTTCCAGCCTTGTAAACGAATATGCTCAATCAAATCATCGATGAATAAAGCTGCCATATCATTTTCATGAAGCAACAAAACATGCTTAGGAGACCGCCCTAACGTTTTATGTGCAATATTGTCGTAAAAAACAATGGATTCCCAAAGAATCGTAATATAAGCGTTCCTTAATGCGTTATAATCCACTTGCTTATCATTAGCCAAAGCCTTTTGAAGTAGACTATCCATATACCAATCGTAGTTATCGACAGTAACGTAACCATTTTTATACCCCATATCTCGTAAATGCTGACGAATACGATCTCTTGTTTTTATATCTTTGCCTTCATGTAGATATGGGTACCTGTAAAAGGGAACAACATTTTCAAAACCTTTCAATTGATTATGCGCCACCGATATATCAGAAAGGTATGTTTCAATATCTTTATTATTTGCAGAAAAGTGACTGTGGCTATGATTTCCAAGATGAAATCCTGCCTCAATATATGCCTCAATGCGTTTCTTTGACTTTTCCGTTATATTATTTGTTGTTACAAATAGAAAAACATCAAGTACATTGGATTTTTTAAGGCTTGCAATTAACTTTTGTGTTCTTTCCTGCCCTGAAAATAATCTTGAATCGGGTCGAGGAACGTCATCAAATGTGATTGCTATTTCTTGAGAGTGTACTGAAATAGTGGTGAATAATGTAATTAATAAGCATAAAAAACGGTACATTCTGTTTATTTCCTTCTGACCATATAACAATAATTAGACAGATCCACATAAGATGCAGATCTTTTGATTTCTGTCCGTATAAGAAACCCTCAGATATACTGCCGGAGTCTTAATAAGAAATTTATTTTCAATAATTTCAAATGCATCCAGGTATTTATTCATGCATGTTACCCGGGTTAATATAAAATTCCCGCTCAAAGTGAGTCCATAAGGCTGCGAACACTGGCAGGGACGCAGTTGAGGACATTCGTATAAACCATAGGTATTCTAAGAGCCTCTTGGCCCGAGAGCTCCTGGACTGTTCGAATATCGTGACTGTCTTCATGCAAATGTGTTGCGAAATTATGCCTGCAAGTTTGGCAAGTAGCGTGTTCCATCAAACCTGCCTTGTTTATAGCGTCCCTAACAACTTTTTAAGCCTGAGATCCGTCAATATGGTGACGGCCCTGTTGCCCTGCCCTGCAGAAGCCATCGCTACAATCCTTAACCCATCTAAGTGCGGAAGACATTCACTATGAAATTCGTCTTATTTCTCAAGTACATAATATCGTATGAATTCAAAATTTTGTAGGATTTTTCTTTTATTCGGGCGGTGATAAATACCCTTCTCTGACTCATTGCTGCGAACAGAAATGTTATTAAGAATCCACCTCGCTTTCAGTCTTGTTGGGCTGGTGGCTGTCCTGCAAGTATTTCGAGTCCCGGGATTCAGCAGACCTGGTGGATTGATTGCAAACCCGGAAAGCCTGGTGGACAAAGTGGACGACATGGACCGGGCGGGCGGATCAAGGAAAATCCCGGACACCGGGCGCGGCCAGGGAAAAGCCTGTGCCAAAATAATATTTATTTCCCTGAACATGGTCCCTCACGGCCCCCCGCGGTCAGGTTGGGCAAATTTTCATTCGTCAGTTTTCATGGCTTGGTTTTTAATACCTCTTCTACCGGCCTCCTGAAGGATCCAGGCATGGCCTCAGCATACCCAATGCGCAGGAGCAGCAGGGGTTGTTCATTGTTCAAGCCCAAGTGTTTCTGCAACTTTTTCCGTATACTCATCTCTTCGCAGGGCATATTCAGGTGGGCGTGTTTTATATTTAACAGTGTCGCCGTTAGTGCAACCCTTTCAAAACTTCTGCCGAGGTTGATCCAGGAAAGCCTGTCATCATTCTCCGCAATGAACAACATTAATCCGGATGAGCTTTTTATCAATTTCTCGCATTTTTTTGCTTCATTTTCGGGAGAGGCAAATTTCATTATGACCTTGCCCATCCACTGTGGTACTGACGGAGCCCCCATCACTGCTGACCTGAGTCCGTCCCGTAACCTTTCCGCGTCTGATTTGCTGAATCGAATCCACGAGACCAATTCGTCCATAAATTTTTTATTGTTAAACTGAACCAGGTTTCCCTCTTTAACAAACTCAATTAACGGTTCAATTTCAGTCTCTTCAGTGAATATCTTGAAAATAACCCCGTTCCGGGAAGAAGCTGTCTTGAGCGCCTGGATATCTTTTTCGGGAACAGGTTTTCCATTAAACATCCGGCGTGTCGCCTGACGCCGCGGAATTGCTCTAAAAAGCTGGTTGTCCCGGGAACCATCACATTTCTTCAGTTCCACTTCAATCTTTTCTGATTTATCTCCCTCCAGTGAGTACTTGATATCAGCTTTATATCCAAACTGGCCCGCGGCTATGACCAAATTCTCAAGAGCGCAGCCTAAACTTATGAATAACGCATGATCATCGGGGTCCACGACAGGGAGGCTTCTCCCGTAATCCGGCGAAATGGTGATCACGTTCCTCATAACAGAAAAGTACCAGGGTTGAGTATTGTGACCCGAAGGGGCCAGGGTTGCCAGGCGGATGATTTCCTTTATTTCGGGGCCAGTATCCCCTGTATTTTTATTGTTTATCATTGGTCGCATCCTTACTTTATTTATGTTTTCATCTGATTTCACGAACCGGAAAAAATAAATCCCTGATTCCTGATCCGCCACGGAAAGTGAAAATAAAATAGAGGAGTATGAACGTCGCGTCGATAATTCCGGTAAACCAGAATGTGGAAGGAAAATCTTCAAAAAATAACATATAGGCATAAAGCTGAATGACATAAAAGGCCCTCCCAATAATCAAACAGCCAACAACAAAAATATATCTTCGAATATTAAATGAGCAAAAAAACTGCAGGTACGCGAAACAGAAAAAGAAAGAAGCGAGAAACACACTATAAAAAGAGTGGGTGTGAGGATCATCAATTAATCGGCCTGTTCCAATTATAAAAAGATACAGGACCCCGGCTATGGTGTCCCAGATCCCGCCGGCAAAAAATGTTATTGCCAAAGGCCTCAGACTATTATTATCCATTCCCGTATTTCCATTCTTAATGGTTATGATTTACCTCAGCCGCGCGGCCTCTGTTTCTCCAGAGGGCCAACGGCCCTACGGTAACCGGAAACTCACGCCGCGGATTAATTTTCTTCCCTGATCACGAATCGCTTCTCTTCCCCGGCTTTAAGGTCCAGTTCAATCCCATCCCGGAGCTGCTGTCCTGTGAATGGGCCAAGGGTTTCACCAGAAGCCAGATCAAGAACATACCTGGAGCCGGCATCCACAGTAAACCACTCCGGAAACTGGTTGATCCGCGGCCAGTCAATAGGAAGGTTCATGATGGTTTTGTGGCGGGGCACGTCAAATAAAAGCTTTCCGTTCCATTTTTTATCGGCCCGGATGGATAGGTATAATTCCCGGCCCCTGGCCGAAGCGCCAAAGACCAGACCCTGCCTCCAGGGCTGAATGCTGGTCCCCTGTGTTTTCCACAAGGCGTACATGATGCTGGTCCGGGCAAAGTTGCCGTCACCATGCCAGCCTTCAATCACCCCGTCTTCCTGCTGTTTTGACCACATCACCTTCATTTCGCTGTCGATCCAGCTGGCTGCCGATTCAACCGGTTCCCGGTTATAAAGGTTAAGCGCGCTTTCGATTGAATCAGCGTAACCGTCCGAACTGCCATGTTCCCAGTCATAATTCCGGTAATTGTCATTAAGAGCCGCGAGGGCTTTCAGGGTGGCGGTCCGATAGGTTTCAGTTTTATCAAGCAGGTAAACAGTATAAAAACCGTTCAGCGTGTATCCCCAGGTATCGGCAATACTCGGCCTTACCGGGATTCCCGCAACCGGATTGATGATGTCGTAAAACAGGCCGTGTTCGTTTCTCCCCACCTCCAGGATCCGGTCCAGCATCAGGTGTATGGGTTCCATGTATTCCCGCTTCTTTGCCGGATCGGCAAAATTAACCGTGGCGTAAAGTTCGCAGAGCCCTGAAACAATTTCACAGCCATGGTCCCTCAGCCTCAGGCTTTCTGAGTCACGGGTGGGATGGTGCCCATCTAACAGGTAGTAATCCCCCAACCGCATCGCCCATTCCAGGTACTTACTGTCTCCGGTTTTCCAGTAAACGCGGGAGAGGACCTGCAACATTTCCCCGTTCACCTCAACATTATCCGAGACTATATTTCCATAAGGGGTCTCAAGCGGAGCCTGCTTCCACATTTCGTCGAGAATGGAAATCATCCTTTCGGACCAGGGACTGGGGCCGAGCCATTCGGTCAAAGGCAGCAGCCCGTCCTTGATATATTCAGAAGATCCGAAGATGATTGATTCCAGGTCCGGTTCTTCAGTCTGAAAACCCTTTTTAGAAAAATCATAGGTATCGGGAAGGCTGTTGATCCGCGAAGTAATCCGGATTTCTGTTTCCAGCATATCCTTCATCCTGCCCTCAAAGAGACCCCGGTCCGTGAATAATGCCGTCAGGACCATGAACGGATAATTATCCGCCGCGGAGTCCTGGGCATTCCAGAACTGGTCCTTTGTATTTCTCGGAATCAGCCCGGTTTCTGGGTCAGCCAGCTTCAGCCACCCGTGTACAAAGGAATCGCAGCGGCGGAAACTCTCATTTGCGGCCGCTCCATTCTCCGCTGCCGTTTGAAAAAGACTGCCATCCAGGTCAGAAGCGCAGGTAAAAGTGGAAAAGCTGAAAATTATCAGAGTGTGGAATAAAAAATTTCGTCCAGGCATAGTGAAGAAACTCCTATCTGATTGGGAACAGGATGTTATCTAATCTGAAACCTGATACTCAGTATATGTCGAACTTCGACACTCGTGCTTCGCAATTAATAATTTCTCGGTACAATCAGGACATAGGTAACAGTCCGTTTAAACCCCTTCACCCGGGCGGCAGCAACAAACGCCGGAGGCGTGGCAGCCAATAGCCCCAGTTGACGACGGACCGAAGGTTCGGAGGAACCTGGGGTAAGGAAATCCCGCCCGACAGCTCCCAGCCCTGGCAGGGCGGCATAATGTCCCGAAATATCGTTATTTTCTCGCCTCATACGTTGTTTGATGGGAGGGACGCTATGACTCAATCGTATACATAAAATCTTCAACCCCTGATTTTCGGCACAAAATCCAGAGATGGCTGGATCAATGTTTCATGGGAGCAAAATCTTTATGGCCGGAGATGTTTGAAGGGATGAATGTCCTGGATCTTCTGCCACCCTTCCAGGGCTTAAATCGTATCGTGGTATCCTCTACCCCAGGTTCGCTCTGCTCACCTGGGGCTATTAGCGGACACACCTCCGGCGTTTAAGCTTTCCCGGAAACAGTATAGGGGATGGCATGTGCGTTTTCAACGGTAATGGGTGTTACCTATGTCCTGAATGATTAGCGTTACCGATGTCTTGACTGCATTCTGCTCTTGATGAAGCGCGAGTGTCGAATGTCGAATGACCTCGAACTTCGACACTCGCGCTTCACAATTAACTTTGCCGCTGTCTGATTCTGCTTAACTTCGCCTTTTTACATGATCCAGGAATCATCCCCTTCTTTGGAGAGAGTATCGTTTTCATCGTCCGATGCATCTGTTACCGGATAAAAATCCCTGTAAGAAACCCTTTCTTCCCGCGCCAACAAACGAGCCCTATGGCTGAAGTAATATACCAATCCGGCCGCAAGGCCCAGGCAGAATCCAATGATATGACTGCTGTAACTGACCTGCGGGCTGACTGCTGAGGGAATGAGCAGAATCATGCTGATTCCAACCACATGCACAATCCTTCTGGCTACTGACCTGCTTCGTTCGATGCAAATGTAGGAGGAAAACCAGAAACCGGCCATCAGGTATACGGTGCCTGAAGCCCCCAGGATGATTACACCGGCCGGATAGGTGAACAGGGTGAGGTAAATGACCAGGCTGCCCAGCAAAGCTGTCAGAACCGGAAACACCCAGAAACCGAAATAACCAAATAAAAGGTAGCTGAAGAAAAAGAAAAAAACAGCATTGGACAACAAATGTTTAAGGTCGGAGTGCAGCAGCTGGGCTGTGAATAACCTGATATATTCACCACCGTTAAAAATCGCGTCTGAATTACCGCTGAACTCAGCCATGGTCCTTCCCCCATCCCGCCAGGCGTAAAGTGAAGCCACAAAAAGCAGGAGCACCCCGATAACCGCCGTGAGAAGGCTGTTTTCCCTGGGCCTCCTCGACAGGTGAGTTCTTACTACCCGATAATCACGCTGTTTTTTCACAACTATCACCTTTTTAGCACATTACGCGAAAATATCAAGGACCCGGTAAACAAGGAACTTTATAAAAACAGGCTTCCCACCTGGTAAACAGTTGTGGTCAAAATCCAGGCCAGCAGGGTCAGGCTAAATAGCTGGAACATGGCAAAAAGCCAGGAACCACTTTCCTTTTTCGTGACAGCCACGGTAGCAACGCAAGGGAAGGCGATAAGGCAGAAAAGCATGATGCAGTACGCCTGGAGCGGAGAATAGGCAGCCTGCAATTTCTCTCTGAGAGATTCATCATCCGCATTCCCCTGATCACCGAGTGAATAGATAACGCCCAGCTGGGCGACAAAAATCTCCTTTGCGACAACCGCCCCGACCAGGGCGGTAGAAACCTTCCAGTCAAATCCGCATGGAGCCATAAAGAATTCCATTCCATGCCCGATCTTTCCCAGCAGTGAATTCTCCAGGGCGGCCTGGCTCTCACTTGAACTCACTTCTCTCAGCTGTTCCGCTTTAACTGTATTGTCGAGCTTATCGGTGAGGTTTATGGAAGACCTCTGGCTTTCAAAACGCGCTTCCTGATCCTCCGGTATTCCCGGGTACTGTCCGAGAAACCAGAAAATAATGGAAGCCCCAAGGATTACCGTTCCCGCCTTCTGCAGGTAATACCATGACTGTCTGCCAATCTGGTTTGAGACACTCTTGACGGAGGGTATTTTGTAAGGAGGCAGTTCCATCACGAAAGAGGGAGGATCACTCCTGAATAAGGTTTTTCGCAAAATCCTGGCCGCGAACAAGGCCAGGATAATCCCGATCAGATAGATGCTCAGGAGGGTCAGGCCTCTCCAGGCGGCAGGGAAAAACGCCGGGATGATCAAAGCATAAATCGGCAGGCGCGCGCTGCAGCTCATCAGCGGAATGATCAGCATGGTAATTCTCTGGGCTGTCCTGTCCTCCATAACCCTGGTTGCCATGATTGCCGGAACATTACAGCCGAAACCGAGCAGCATCGGGATGAAGCTCTTTCCGTGCAGGCCGAACTTTTGCATTATCCGGTCCATCAGGAAAGCGGCCCTGGACATATATCCGCTCTCTTCCAGGATCCCGATAGCCAGAAACAGCAGAACAATGTTCGGGAGGAATACCAGGACACCCCCGACTCCTCCAATCACTCCATCAACCAGCAGGCTGCGCAGGGTGCTGTCTGATCCGGTCTCCCAAAAGGAAGAAATGAATGATCCCAGGTAATTGAATCCTGCTTCAATCATGCGGACCGGAGGGTCCCCAAGAAGAAAGGTAAGGTGAAAAACCAGGTACATCAAACCCAGGAAAATAGGTATCCCCATGATCCTGTTAGTCAGGACAGAGTCGACTTTGTCAGAAAATGAAGGATTTGATTCATCCTTGAAAAGCACGGCTTTTCTGCAGATATCTTCAATCCATTTATATCTAAGCTCAGCAAAATAGGCTTCAGGGATGTCGTCGTAACCGGACTCCACCCTCTGGACTGCATCCATTGCCGTACTTAGGACTTCGTCATCAGTTATATTTGTTAATACTCCCTGGTCAGATTCCAGGAGCTTAATCGCAATCCAGCGCCGCGGCGCGTTGAAATAGGTTATTCCCTTTTTGGTGACAGCATCAGTGATCAGGTCAATTTCGTCTTCCAGTTCTTTTCCATACTCAACAACGGGATGTTCGGATAACTTTTTAAGCACCCCGGCGTCACTGGATTCAGCGGTCTCAACAATTCTTCGCAGAAGGGCGTTTTTTCCAAAACCGGTGCAGGCCACGATTGGAATTACAGGGATCCCGATCAATTGCTCAAGTAAAGAAGCATCAATAATGATACCGTCCTGCCGCGCCGCGTCAATCATGTTCAGGGCCACTACCAGCGGCATCCCCAACTCCAGGAGCTGAATGGCAAGGTAAAGGTTTCGTCTCAGGTTGGATGCGTCAACTACCAGGACCAGGACATCAGGGGTTTCTTCCAGGAGATACCTTCGAACCACAATCTCCTCGAGGGAATAAGGGGAGAGGCTGTAGGTTCCGGGCAGGTCGGCTATTTCCAGATCTGCGCTTCCGGTCTTGCAGATACCCGTAACTTTGTCAATCGTAACCCCGGAGTAATTGCCAACGTGGCGCTGGGCCCCGGTCAGCTGGTTAAACAGGGTTGTTTTCCCGGTGTTGGGATTTCCAGCGAGCGCCACCCTCAGAATCTTATGATTCTTTCCTGCCCTGTGTCTGCGCCTGCGTCCGCAATTGCCGCATTCTCCCGCGGGATTATTTGATAAACAGCTGCTGTAGGCCATGTTCCCTTATTTATTAAAAACGCTTCAATCCAAGTAAAAACCAGTGAGCAAAGTAATTGATCCCCGTATGCTTTTCCGGTCTAAACCGGCCTTACCCTAATTTTTTCGGCTTCGGTCTTCCTCAATGTCAGATTGTATCCCCTGATCCTGATCTCAATCGGGTCTCCAAGCGGCGCTATTTTTTTTACCTTGACGGAAGATCCTTTGGTAAGGCCCATATCCAGCAGCCGACCCCGCAGAGCGCCGGTTAAATCGACTTTGGTAATAACCACTTCATCCCCGGGCCGAACATCCTTCAAGGTAGTTGGAACATCCCTGGATGCCGCTTCAAGGGCGTCAATTTCCAGTTGAGTCAAACTGCTGTCGGCGCCCGGTGATTCGTCAGACCAGAAAGACCTGTCTCCCCCGCAGTTTGATTCACAGTATTGGTTAAAACCATCAAGCCAGCCGCTGACAGCCGGAGAACAGTTATCTGAATACCTGACAAACCCTACCAGCCTGGCCATGACCTTGTCCCCTACCGTATGCTCCAGGGAACAGGCGGTTCTGTCTGCCAGGTCCTCGTCGATATTGAGAATCCTGACGAAAAACTCCTTGAGTGCCTCATGCCTCCTGTTGACTTCGCGGGCGATGACTTCTCCTCGTTCAGTCAGGGTAATTACCCCATACGACTCATGGCGGATAAGCCCTTTCGCGCGCAGAGTTTTCAGGGCTCCGGACACGCTGGAACGGCCCACATCAAGAATATTACCGATATCCCTGGGCAAAGCGGCTCCATTTTTCTGGACCACATTGTAAATTGCCTCGAGATAGTCTTCCATGTTAGCGCTAAGACCCTGTGCCTCAACCATAAAATCTCCTGCTTCCCGTCTGGTACTACACCCATAATCTAAAAAATGTGAATTAAGAATATGATTTACCGTATATTGTACGCCATACTAAACATTCCATTCAACAGGGGTTCATCCGGCAGTCAAAACCAAGGGCCATTCCGTTGCCAGCCCGGTTATTTCAAGCAACACCCGAAATGGGCCAAAAAAGACCCATGGATTCGGTAATTTCTGTCTGATAAAATATTTTTTTCTACCAACAAACAACGAAAGGTAAAAATGAATTCTTTCGAAAGAACCCATGCTTTTATCAGGGGAGACAACGTAGACCGTACTCCCTTTCACCCAATCCTGATGCGCTGGGCCGCAAAGTACGCTGGTGTTCCCTACCGCGATTTCTGCCTTGATCCCCAGGCCCACTGTGAAGCAAACATCAAGTGCGCCGGGGATTTTGCTATCGATTGGGTAAATGTCATGAGCGATCCCTACGCTGAAGCGGAAGCCTTCGGCCTGAAACTGGAGTATCCCGCTGACAGCCTCCCTGTCGAATCTGAACCTGTGATACAAACTCCGGGTGATATAGAGGCTCTTAAAAAGCCGGCTATTTTAGAGCATCGACGCCTGGCGGGCAGGATTGATGAAATCAAGTACTTCAAGAAAAAATTGGGGAACAGCACCATAATAGCTGGATGGGTTGAGGGCCCCCTGGCTGAGTATTGTGACCTCCGCGGGCTTGGCAGCGCGTGCCTGGATTTTTATGATAATCCATCAATGATGGAAAAAGCCATGGATGTCATTGTCGACTTCTCAATAGATTTTGTCACTGAACAGGTCAAGGCGGGGGCTAACTGTATAGGCATGGGGGATGCGGCCTGTTCACAGATTGGACCTCAACTCTACAAAAAGTATATCTGGGAGAGGGAAAAAATCGTCATTGATCACATTCGTTCCCTGGGAGTGCTGGCCAAGCTTCACATCTGCGGAAATACCACAGCCATCCTCAGGGATATGATCGCGACCGGAGCCGATATTGTTGACATCGATCACCTTGTTGATGACATGGGCCCCTTCGCGGATCTTTTGGGGCCAGAGCAGGTACTGTGCGGCAAAAGCGATCCGGTTTCGGTTATCCAGAATGGTTCAGAGGCAGAAATCATTGAAAGTGTCGCGGCATGTTCAGAGCAAGCCAATGGCAGATGCATTATCTCAGCCGGATGCGAAATCACTCCTGAAACCAGCGTAAGCAATATGAAGTCCTTCAGCAGGGCGGCCGGTTAATCCAAAAATCTGGCCCGCGTGATTTCATTTCTCATAATCAGAAGAGCTTAAAACACTATCCCTTTGAAAAGGCTGGATGAAATGATTAACCGGAGAGATTTCTTGATCAGGACCTCCTCGACCGCTGTGGCGGCTGGTTCAGGAATCCTGAAGCGTCTCGCATACGCCGGCAGCAAAGGAGATCAGATTAAGTGTGACGTGGCCATTATTGGAGGAGGCCTGGGGGGAGTGGCTGCCGCGATTGCTGCCTTAAGAAATGGATTGACGGTCGTTCTGACCGAAGAAACTGACTGGATAGGCGGGCAATTGACCCAACAGGCAGTTCCTCCTGATGAACACAGATGGATAGAGCGGTTCGGATCCACCAAAACTTACCGACAATTCAGGACATCAGTTCGTGATTATTACAAGAGATGGTACCCATTAACTGATTCATCAATTCGTGATTCCTACCTGAATCCAGGAAATTGCGGGGTCTCTCGTATTTGCCATGAACCCAGGGTTGCCCTGTCCATTCTGGAATCAATGCTGGCAGCTGAATCGAGCTCAAATGATTTAACGATCCTGCTCAACACTGTCCCAAAGGCTGCTGAGGTAGATGGGGACACTGTTGTATCGGTTTTAGTTCAGGATATCCAGGATGGGACAGAGACAACCATTAATAGTCAATGGTTCCTGGATGCAACCGAATTGGGTGACCTGCTTCCCTTGACAAATACCGAGTATATATCCGGTGCAGAATCTAAATCCCAGACAGGGGAGCCCCACGCTGCAGATCAACCTAACCCAGCGAACATCCAGGCAATAACGTGGTGCTTTGCCATGGATTACCGGGAGGGTGAAGATCACACGATAGAGAAACCTGAGCAATATGGTTTCTGGAAGGAATTCATACCCAACCTGGCACCCGAATGGCCCGGCAGGATGCTTTCATGGACCTACAGCAATCCGGTTACTTTAAAACCGGCTACCATGGGATTTGATCCCACGCCGGAAGCCGATGATCCGGGCTTCTGGGCCTACCGGAGACTAATTGACCCATCCAACTTCAAAGACAGAAACAGACCCGGGATTACACTGGTCAACTGGCCAATGAATGATTTCATCGGCGGAAACATTTTTGATATCCCAAAGGAGGAGACAGTTAAAAATCTGGAAAACGCGAAGCAGCAGAGCTTGTCGCTTCTGTACTGGATGCAGACTGAAGCTCCCCGAAGAGACGGAAAAACCGGATGGCCCGGCTTAAGATTAAGAAAAGATGTGTCAGGAACATCTCATGGACTTGCAAAATGTCCCTATATCCGGGAGTCGAGGAGGATAAAAGCTGTATTTACCATCCTGGAGAACCATATAGGAACCGAAGCAAGGTCCATAATATCAGGACTTCCTGAAGATCAGGTCTCTGCTGAAAGATTCCGTGATTCAGTAGGCATTGGAAGTTATCGAATTGATCTTCATCCCTCGACAGGAGGTGATAACTATATTGATATAAGCTCTCTCCCATTCGAAATTCCTCTTGGTGCACTGATCCCTGAAAGAATGGAAAATATTCTGCCGGTTTCCAAGAATATTGGGACTACCCACATAACCAACGGATGCTACCGGCTTCACCCGGTTGAATGGAGCATTGGTGAAGCAGTGGGAGTCTTGGTGGCATTTTGCAAAAAAAGGTCACTATCCCCAAAACAAGTCAGGAAAGCATTCATTGAAGATTTTCAATCCGAGCTGAGCAGGCAGGGAATTGAATACAGGTGGCCAGAGTCATTAAAGTCATTAAGTTAACAAAAAGGTTGCCCCGGCAGTTCTTATATTTTGCAGGAATCAACCTGTTGATCAATTAAGAGGGCATTCCTATAATGGTTTCCAGGATAGAATTATTCATTGGAGATCTATTAATACATTAATGAGATCAATTGATCTGGGGCCTGGCTTAACCATACAAAGGTTAAAGATCTCCATGCTGAAGAATGGGGGTTGCTTAGATAATCCAAAAGATATTTCACTGATTTTATGAAGTGCTTATGCGGGAAAAATGTATATAATTAGTGCAAAGAGACTTGCTTCAAAGATATTGTCAATTTACACTATCTAGGTTAGGTTGTTTTTTTGATTTTGATATATGGCGTTGAATACACTCTTTAGAAAAAATTGAAGAAACTTAAATTTTGGGAAATTATCAATTCTTTTGAGGATGGTGGTTTGATGAATCAAAGATTAATTCGTTCATTACTGGGTTTGACCTTATTCTTGGTAATTGGGCAGTTTACAGTTATGTTGGCCCAGGCCCCTTACCAGGCCCCTGAGGGGATCCCTCCCGAATCTGACTTCGTATACAGGAAACACTACGAAGAGGTTCAGGCTATCATGCAGGCGCCTCTCACGGAGAGAGCCACTAAGCTTGAAGCTTACATGAAAGCCCTTCACCCGAAGTCAAAAATTCTGGGAACCATGGAAGCTTATTTCAGACAGATTTCTGAGCAGCTGAAAGCTGCCGGCAACGCCGGTGCGGCTGATGCTCTGAACAAAAAAATTGCGACATTGTTTCCCAATAGCGATTCGGTTGTTTCACAGCAATTGCAACAAGCTTTCCAGGCGAAAGACTATGCCAAATCCATTCAGCTAGGCGAAAAACTGTTAGCTTCAAATCCGGGGAACAAAACAATTTTAAACATTCTTGCTGCCTCATACATACAGACAAATAATCAGGCTAAAGCAGTTGCAACCGTGCCTAAAGCCATTGAGGCTATCGGAGCAAAAAATGCTCCGGCACTGGTGATCTGGATGGCTGATTATTACAAGGCTCAGAATGACATTCCAAAAGCCCTTTCCTATTATAACCAGGCACTCAGTTCCTTCTCGGCAGGATCACCTGAGTATAAATCCATGAAAGTGACAGTTGGAACCATTGAGGGGACCCAGGCCTTCAAGGCAGGAAAGTTTGACGAGGCTGCAGCGGCGTTTACCCAGGTTGTCTCCAGCGATCCTAAAAATGATGGCGCTTACCTGTACCTGGGCCTCAGCTACTGGCGACTCCAGAAATTGGAGGAAGCACAGGGAGCTTTCGCCAAAGCAACAGTTCTGGGCAAAGGAACTTCAGCTAAAGCGAGAGAATACCTGCTGCAAATCTATAAACCTCTTAATGGCGGTTCTGAAGAAGGCCTGGACAAAGTTCTGGACACAGCAAAAGCGAGCCTGGGAATTTAGGTCCCGGAAAATCCATTTTTCTGAAATCAGAAAAGCCGGCCCTGGAACTGATGTTACATGACAGATATCAGTTTCCGGGTCGGCTTTCGCGTTCTGTCCTGTCAGCTTCCAGCACCATGGAATCAACTGGCAGCCCGATAACCACTGACGCTGGAAGAAAATCCAGGATTTCCGTTTCTCTTCCCGAAAGACATTCCCCAATTTAATGGGTTGCTGAATTAGATAGTGTCCAGTTCTTCAAGCTTCCCCTGAACGCTTCCAAAATTCCCTATGCAGCCACGTCATCTACCGCATAGGACCGATTATCCCAAACTGTCCCCAATCGAAAGAGGGCAGGATCAATCAAGTCAGTCATTACTGAAAATCTTAAATTTCATTAGGCCCAGCCGCTGCAGGCGATATTGGAAAGCGGTTTTTAGAACCCCTATCCCGTAGCGAAGGCTGCTGAAAAAATCAATTGAGGATGACTCAGGGGAATAACGGGTGGGGCAGCTGATTTCACCAACCCTAAATCCAAAAAAGAGGGCCTGGAGCAGGATCTGGTTATCAAACACAAAATCATTTGAATTTTTCTGCCAGGGGACAGTCTCCAGGAATTTCCTGGTGAACGCCCGGTAGCCTGAGTGATATTCAGAAAACTTGGCAAGGGTAAGCATATTCTCAAACAGGGTGAGAAACCTGTTGCAGGCATATTTATATTTAGGCATCCCCCCCTGCAGTGCTGTCCCGGTAAGTATCCGTGAAGCTATGACCAGATCGTAGACATCTGTCATTAACATTGACGCCATGGCCGGAATCAGTTTTGGAGTGTACTGATAATCAGGATGCAGCATGATGAATATGTCGGCGTCCAGTTTAAGAGCTTCGCTGTAACAGCTCTTCTGGTTTCCTCCATACCCCAGGTTGGCTTGGTGCTCATAAGTGCTTATGCCCAGGTTTCGTGCCAGGTCGGCGGTATTATCACTGCTGGCATCGTCCACCAGTAAAACGTAATCAACCAGGGCTTCGGAAATTTCAGAATATGTTTTCTCCAGAGTTTCTGAAGCGTTATAAGCAGGCATTAAAACAGCAATTTTTTTTCCGTTCAGCATCACTCTCCACCCCAGACATGTTTTCAGGGTATCCTGAAAACAGTCAGGAAAAAATCTTCATAATAAGGTTCTCCATACTTTTCCCGATACATTGTTATCCAGCTGCTGACATCAGTCGGAAATATCGGAAAATCTTTCACCCTCTCGTTTTCCAGTTCCTTATGGAAAATTACAAAATCAACACCTTTTTTTTCAATCCGGCTGAAATCGCTGACATGGATAAAATTCCGGAATCTGAAGCGGGTGTCATTTATCGGGACCTCCCCGGCACGAAACGTTCCATCCAGATCACCAACAAAACCGATGTACATGTGTTGTTTATGAAGCCACTGGTAATAACCGTAAATATTATCGTTATAATGCCACGGCGCTTCCAGCAGAGTTTTCTCACCGTTCTCAAATCCAGCCAGTTCCCTGTAAAAGATGGATAATGCCTTAGGTTCAAACCATTTCCGCATTCTTCCATGGTTATAGCTGAACTGGTAAGCCTCGCAGTTAGTCAGGTGATTCGGATAGAAGTATATTTCACGAAAAGGGCCGAAAAAAAGGAGAAGCAAGGATAGCGGGACAAAAGAATACTTCATCGCAGCTCCCGCCCACTTTATCCCGGTATCCTGTACGATGGGCATTGCCACCCAAACCAGAAAAATGGGAAGGACTCCAATTGAATAGCGATTAAGGAGGAGCGCTGTAAGGCTTCCTACTGGTCCGGCAATTATGAACCCGGCTATCTGCAGACAGGCAAGAACCAGGGAGTAAAAGCCAAAAAGAGCATTCCTCCTGATCAGGATATAAACACCCACGGCAGATAAAAGCATCATGCCAGTTACAAGCCACAACTGAGAGGTTCCAGCGAAAAGCTCACAAGAACCAAGAAGGGATTGCAGGGTAACCGTGTCCTGACCGATTTTCTCCCCGATAGCTCCAGGTCTGCTCATGAATGGCGGCAGAAGCAGTACCAGTAACCCTGCCAGAAAACCTATGCCTGGGAATAAAAGCCTCCTGATGCCTTGCGTTAGTTCTTTTTTGCAAGCGGAATGGAGGAAGGCAAAAAGGAATGGACCTGCCACAAAAGGCAGGGAGGGAAGCAGGCACCAGACGGAGGAAACACCTGAAATAACATAAACATAAATCCAGTTTTTTCCTTTGCCTGTCCACCAGAAATAGAATGCCATTACAGCCACAAAAGACAACAGCATGGAAAGAGCATAAGGCCGGGCCATCCGGCTGTAAAAAACATGCAGAGGTGAAATGCTCAGGAGACAGGCTGTCACCAGGGCTGCCCTTTTTCCAATAACCCTTCTCAACAATAGAGGGACAATCAAAAGCGCCAGGAATCCCGCGACAAGGGAAGGCAGGCGCATTACAAACTCAGAAATCCAGAAATTATTCAGGAGAAATTCATACCAAAGAGTAAAAGGAATACAGTGATCAGCTGTTCCGAAATCAGCAAAAATACCCCGATAACCAAACCCTAGAATCTTGTGGACCGCATGCCACTCATCGTCAACCAGTATCTGTCCAGGCAGCTGGTACAAACGAAAAAATACGCCGGATAGAATAATTCCAGCGTACAGAATAGTGTCGACCAGCCCGTTTCCAGCGTATGCCTGGAGCCAATTCTTCAGGTTTCCCGTAATGTGATCACTAGCTGATCCCGATTCATTCACCTGAATTTATCCTTCCGGTTTCGCAACATAGATGTCTCCTCCGCTTTTCCGGAACTGTTCTGATTTTTCCTTGAGCCCCTTGCTGATAACCTGTTCGCCCGCAACTGTTTCCCCCGCGGCGACAGTATCCCTTAACTCACTGCTTATTCGCATGGAGCAGAACTTCGGCCCGCACATGGAACAGAAGTGGGCCACATCATTAACCTGTTCGGGAAGGTCCTTGCTGTGGAAAGCATGGGCTCTTTCCGGATCCAGGGTCAAATTAAACTGATCTTCCCAGCGAAACTGAAATCTCGCCATGGACATCGCATAGTCCCAAGCCAGGGCCGCAGAGTGCCCCTTGGCCAGGTCAGCCGCATGGGCGGCGATCTTATGGGCGATTACTCCTTTCCGCACATCTTCCCGGCCCGGGAGGCCCAAATGCTCCATGGGTGTCACATAACAAAGCATTGAACACCCCTTCCAGCCAATGATGGCCGCTCCTATTGAAGAGGTTATGTGATCGTATCCAGCCCCGATGTCTGTGACCAAGGGGCCAAGGGTATAAAAAGGAGCTTCCAGGCATTCATCAATTTCTTTCTCCATATTTTCTTCAATCATATGAAGGGGAATGTGGCCTGGGCCCTCAATCATCACCTGAACGTCGTGCTTCCAGGCTATACCGGTTAGCTCTCCCAGTGTTTCCAGCTCAGCAAACTGCGCCTGGTCGTTGGCATCAGCCTGAGAACCGGGACGAAGGCCATCGCCGAGGCTGAAAGAAATGTCATATGCCTTGAGGATAGAGCATATATCCGCAAAATGGGTATACAGGAAATTCTCCTTGTGGTGGGCCAGGCACCATTTAGCCAGAATGGAGCCGCCCCTCGAAACTATTCCTGTCAGCCTGTCGGCCGTCATCGGGATATATCGCAAAAGCACTCCGGCATGAATTGTAAAATAGTCGACTCCCTGTTCGGCTTGCTCAATAAGCGTATCCCTGTATATTTCCCAGGTCAGTTCTTCAGCAATCCCATCTACTTTTTCCAGGGCCTGGTATATGGGAACAGTCCCGATCGGCACCGGAGAATTCCTGATTATCCATTCCCTGGTCTCATGGATATTCTCTCCGGTCGACAGATCCATTACCGTATCGGCGCCCCACCTTATGGACCAGATCATTTTTTCAATCTCTTCTTCAACCGAAGAACTGACCGCTGAATTGCCGATATTTGAATTAATCTTAACCAGGAAGTTCCTGCCGATGATCATGGGCTCAAGTTCCGGGTGATTTATATTCGCGGGAATAATTGCTCTTCCGGACGCCACTTCATCTCTCACAAATTCAGGGGTAATGACATCCCGCCCTGCCAGCTCGGTTCCGGCTGAAATCCTTGCTTTATACCTGAGAAATCTTTCGCCGAACTGATCTTCCAGCAGTTCCCTGGCCTGGTTCTCGCGGATAGCCGCAAACTCCATTTCAGGGGTAACAATTCCCTGGCGGGCATAACCCATCTGGGTCACACATTTGCCGTCCTTTGCCAGCCGCGGCCTGGATACGCCGGGAAACCTTATCTTCTCAAACGCGGGGGAGGAGTTCCTGGAACGAACATATTCGGAAGAGTATCCCTCCAGAAAAACAGTATCATTCCGTTCATCTATCCATGATTTTCTGATGGGTGGAATGCCCTTTTTGATATCCAGCTCCGCGTTCGGATCTGTAAAAGGACCCGAGGTGTCATACAGGATTATCGAGTCAGCACCGGATCGGTTTTCCGGTGAAGACAGTTGGACTTTACGCATTGGAACATTGATGTCGCTTCTACCGCCCTTTATGTAAATTTTTCTGGAACCTGGAAAAGGACAACAAGTCATTCCCGGAAAACCGCTTTCATCATTCTTTTTTGCACTCATCGTGATATAACATCCTTTTATAGAGATATATCCTGATGAAAAGCAGGTTGGACTAAAACCAACTTTTCCTACGCCGGCATTACCCGGATCAGGTTCTGGGGTCGACACTTCAGGAATCCAGAAGCGTCCTCTCAGCTGATTAACAATGCTCCCCCAAGCATCAAAAACTATCCTGAAACTATATCACCAGTTATTGTCCGGATTCTAATTTTCATCTTAATCTTCTGTGGCAAAAACCCTCCTGGATCCCTAATCCGGTATAGCCGGCGCCCTTCAGATTTTGATCAGTACCAGGTTCAGAGCGAAGACTGCGGTAGCTCGGGGGGGACTCCACGAAAAGCAGAATTTATTTATAATTGTGCCTTCCCGGTAAATCCCCGAGGTCGGAATAAACCCAATAAAATCGAAAAACTATGAAAAATACAAATAACCTGCACATAACAAGTATTGATACCGCTATTACCCCCGCGGACCTGAAAACTGAATATCCGATCACTGAAAGAGGAAGCGAGACGGTATATGAAAGCAGAAAAGCAATAAACGAAATCCTGGCTGGCAAAGACAAGAGAATGCTGGCAATTGTGGGTCCCTGTTCCATACACAGCCCGGAATCCGCCCTGGAATATGCCGAAAAGCTCTTAAAGCTGAAAGATAAGTATTCTGAGCAAATGTATATCGTAATGAGGGTCTATTTTGAAAAGCCCCGCACCACTATTGGCTGGAGGGGCCTCATAATTGATCCTTATCTGGACGGCTCCTACAATATTAATACCGGCCTCCGCATTGCCAGGAAAATCCTGGTGCAGATAACTGATATGGGATTGCCTACCGCTTCAGAAATGCTGGATCCCATCATTCCCCAGTTTATTTCAGACCTGATCAGCTGGGCCTCTGTAGGAGCCAGGACTACAGAGAGCCAGACTCACCGAAACATGGCAAGCGGCCTCTCAATGCCGGTTGGCTTCAAAAATGGAACAGATGGCAGCATTCAGACCGCGGTTGATGCCCTGCAGTCAGCCATCAATCCCCATAGTTTCATGGGAATCGATGAAGACGGCCGCACCTGCATTCTCAATACAAGCGGAAATAAATCTGTCCACTTAATCCTGCGCGGCGGAAAACATGGCCCTAATTATTATGAAGAGTATGTAGAGGATGCTGAAGAGTTGATGGCAGCCTCAGGCATCAATCCCGCGCTGCTGATCGACTGCAGCCACGCCAACTCAGGGAAAAACCCTGAAAAGCAGATGAGAGTTCTCAGGTCCATCATGGACCAGAAAAAACGGCATGAAAAGACTATTAAAGGCTTCATGATTGAAAGCAATCTTTTCGGGGGAAACCAGTCCATACCGGTTGATAAGGACAGCCTGTTATACGGAGTATCAATAACTGACGGCTGCGTGGGGTGGGAAGCCACGGAAGAAATGCTCGGTTTCGTATGGGAAGAGCTCAAATCCGGCGGGGAAAAAACCGAAGACATCAAGGAGATTCAATAAGGATTACGAGCTGAAAGCCCGGCATACACAGGGGCCAGATACTAACCAGAATCCGGTCCCCATCCAGGGTCGGACGCCCAACCGATGCCTGCGTCGGTTGAGCAGACTGAGAGTCACCTTTCAATTCCATTCATCAATCCTGTAACCAAGTACTGCGAACAGTTTTTCATTAGGATTACTGTAATAACCCTTCAGTGCCAGGCGTGTTTCTTTGTCCATACCGGAGTTGTATTTTCCGGCATTTGACGGTACAAAGTTGATCCTGGTACTAATGGGTGAACCTCCTAAAAACTTAACAATATCTGCCAGGTATGTTGAAGGATCGGCAACAAACCGCTCAAAAATGATTATCTTCACCTGTTCCCTGGGGAAGAAACGAAAAACACTTTCCAACTGCTCGGCATATTTACCCCGGCACAAAAATCCAAAAGGGAAACCGGTATATTCCTCTGCCTGCAGGTTATCTTCAAAGCTTCTTTCCGGCAGCACCCAGTCCCAGTTACGGGATCGGGGAAGTCTCCTGCTGTAATGTTTATAGGCTGAATAGGCCCTGTCCACCGGATTGCGGAGCAATATAATGATCCTGGCTTCCGGGTTGTAGCGGTAGATTTCCTTCAGGGATGTTGTTCTGGACATATACTCCGGGTTCTTTTCTCCGTTAATCAGACCTGAAACGAATCTTGAGGAGTACCATTCCAGCCCCTTCATCCTGACCATCGGATTATTGAAAAACTGGGTCTCCAGCCTGGGTCTTTCCTTGTATGGGACTTTCATCCTCGCAATCCAGAACTCAGGAAGTTGACTGATCCAGGATAAAAGAGATGTTGTCCCCGATTTCTGGGCTCCGGCGATAAAAAAGTCCGGCAGTATGATCCTCTTTTTTCTATCCGGATTGTATCTGAATCTCAGGTCCTCAATTCGCCCTATGGCAACCAGGAGTAATCCGGATACCCGCCTTATTGCTGACAGCTTATAACTTCTAAGCCAACACCCCATCCTGTAAAAGACGCCCTCTTCCATCTCCCCAAAATAATTCATGGACACTGATTCTAATCCCAAGCATCCTTTCTCACAATCCTGTCGCTGCCTTTCCTTCTGGTATCAGCTGACAATGTCAGAAACCAGCACTGACGCCTGTGATAGGAAAAACGCCGCAATGCCCCGGTATTCAAGATAATTAAAGAAGCTCCATAATCACAATTAATGTATTATTTAATAATGCGATTTCGTAATTTCAAGCTGATCCCGGTATTTGTTGCAATGACATTCTGCCGCCCCGTCCTGTATTCAGCTCCTGGTGACTCCCTTACCCCAGCGAATCGATCCCAGGTGCTGGTTCAAGCTGAAGGTTTCACTTTGAAGCTTTCAGATATTGAAAAGGCCGCAACCGGCAAGATGAAAGAGCTGGATCTTGAAGCCCTGCGGGCACCTGCCCGGGTCGAAATGAGACGGCACGCTATTCTCTCCGAAACCATGAAAGAGCTGACCTATGAAAAACTTCTGAAGATGGAGTCAAAAAAACTGGGAATTACAGAGACGGAATTGACCGAACTGAAGATAACTCCCCGTATCAGGCCCCTGACCCAGGAGGAACTGGACAAATATTTCGAACTCAACAAAAACCGGCTGAAAGGTACCAGGGAAGAGATAATCGAGCAGATCACAGCCTTCGTGGATGGGCAGCGAAAAAAGGAAGCCTACAGGGAGTACGCTGGAGAATTGGCAGTAGAATACGGGGTTGCTTTCCTGCTGCCTCCAATCAGGTTTGATATTCCTGTGGCCGGGCACCCTTCGATCGGGCCCGAAGAAGCCCCTGTAACAATTGTGGAATTCTCTGACTTTGAATGCCCTCACTGTTCCGGTGCCGAGAAGGACCTGCGCCAGCTGTATGAGGAATTTGAAGGAAAAATCAGGATAGTATTCAGGCAATACCCTCTCTGGATGATTCATGAAAAGGCCTGGAAGGCCGCCGAAGCCTCCCTGTGCGCGGCGGAACAGGGTAAATTCTGGGAAATGCACAACCTGCTTTTTGCGAGACAGGATAAACTTGACGATCAAGGCCTGAAAGAAATGGCCGGACAGCTGGGAATCGACCAGGAGCGCTTTAACAACAGCCTGGATTCCGGAAAGTATGCCGCTGCTGTTGAACTGGACCTGGTTGATGGTTCAAAGGCAGGGGTTAGCGGCACACCGTCCTTTTTTATAAATGGGCGTCCCCTGGAAGACAGGTTCTCATATGAGTCCATCCGGAAGATAGTGCTGGAGGAACTCGCCACTCGTGACAGTGCAAAATAAGGGTGGCACAAACCATTAAAAAATGAGGCCTATAGCATTTCTTCCTTCAACCTTACCAGTTCCAAATTCAGAATCTCCCATGCCTGCTCTATGTGCCTTCTCTCGGTCCTGAGGTTTCCCAGGGCCAAATGGATAACCAGTCGCCCGTTAAGCCTGGTATGGGACAGGTAAACTTTCCCCGTGTTATTAACAGCCCCGATCAGCTTTTCATTGAATTCATCCAGCGCCATATTCCGGTCACCAGGAAAATCAATCCCTTCAGGCACAGCCCTGAAACAGAGGGTCGTGAATGGCACCGGGGCAATACGAATGAATTCAGGGTGATCATCTATCCACCCGGCCAATTCTCCAGCCCATTCCACAAACTGCCTGATCCGCGACTGGATTCCCCTGGTGCCGAAGTATCTGAGGATGAACCACATCTTCAAGGCCCGCATTTTGCGTCCCAGCTGGATGCCATAATCCATGTAGTTAAGGGCCACCTGATCCTGTTCGGTTTTGAGATATTCAGGAACCAGAGAAAATGCCTGTTTCAGGACATCCTTGTGACGACAGAAAAAGGCACTGAATTCCTGCGGTGTAAACAGCCATTTATGCGGATTGGTAACCAGGGAATCTGCTTTATCACAACCGTCAAAAACCCATTTCATCTCAGGCAGCACTGCTCCAAGGCCCCCGTACGCGGCATCCACATGAAGCCACAGGTTGTGTTTCTTGCAGATGTCGGCAATCCTGTCTACCGGATCAATGCTGGTGGTTGATGTGGTGCCTACAGTTGCCACGACGCAGAAAGGAGTCCACCCTTGCTCCAGATCCTCTTTTATCGCGGCCTCCAGCAGCCTGGTATCCATCCTGAACTCTGCATCGGATGGAATCTTCCTTACTCCATCAAGTCCTATCCCCAGGACAATGGCTGATTTTTCAACCGAAGAGTGGGTCTGGTCAGAAATGTACAGGCGCAGCCGCATTCCGGAACTGCTCAGGCCTTTCTGCCTGGCATCAAGCCCGGGAACCATTTCCCTGGCGGCTGCGATGGCATGCATGGTGGAAACTGAAGCTGTGTCATAGCTTATGCCCCAGAAATCCCCGGGAAGGCCTACAAGCTTTCTCAACCATTCCATCACAGTCTGCTCCAGCTCGGTGGATGACGGGCATGTTTTCCATAACATGGCGTTAACATTAAGTCCGGCACAAAGGAGTTCTCCCAAAATACCGGGCCCGGAACCGGTTATGGAAAAATAGGACATGAACGCCGGATGATTCCAGTGAGTTACTCCCGGAATGATTATGTTTCTGAAATCCTCCAGGATCCTTCCCATATCCTCTCCATATTCCGGCGGAGATTCCGGCAACTGAGCAGTTATGTCTCCCGGGTTTATCCGAGGCAGAACCGGATAGGAATCGATATTTTCCAGATAATCCACCAGCCAGTCAATTGACTCGTATCCGAATTTCCTCAGTTCATTGGCCGGCATATCCCCATGTTCTTTTTTTTCTTTCATCTTTCCTCGCAGTATGTACTAAGTGCTGCAGGTTCATAGCCTGATCCTGAAAGCGGCTGTTATTTTAACCAATTCTGCCTTGTTACCTTCCGGCAATCATGCTAAATTCGCATAAAATCATGTCATTCATTATAAGAGAGGCCCTATGAAAGACCCCACAAAAAATGAAGTAGAAAAAAAACCTTACGATTTAAAACCATTTGTCCCGATTGAAACCGATTTGCCGGAACTCACGTTCAAGGCCCTTTTGCTGGGTGTGATTATGGCAATTGTACTCGGCGCCGCCAATGCCTATGTAGGCATGAAAGCCGGCCTTACCGTGGCGGCCACTTTCCCGGCTGCCGTTGTGGCCATGGCTGCCCTGCGCCTGTTCAAAGGTTCAATTTTGGAAGAAAACATCGCCCGGACAACCGCATCTGTGGGAGAAGCCCTGGTAGCAGGCGCGATTTTCACCATTCCCGCCTTTGTCATCTCAGGAGTATGGGACGAATTAAAATATCTTGAAAGTACTGCCATCATGCTTCTGGGAGGTCTGCTTGGAGTACTTTTTGTTATTGTTTTAAGGAGGACACTGGTTGTTGAGGCGGAACTTCCCTTCCCTGAAAGTGTAGCTGCCGCTGAGCTGGTCAAGGCCGGACAGGGCGGGCAAACCGGAGCCAAATTCGTGTTTGGGGCCATGGCTTTCGCCGGATTGTGGGAGCTTGTCAAGAATTCCTACGGGGTCCAGTTTGTAGCGGATCACACCAGGACATTCATCGAAATGGGCACCTCCAAGATTGAAATCATGGGAAAAAAAATCACCTACTTCGGCGGATTCATGCTGGAGACCCCGGCCGCGTCCCCCCTGTTAGTGGGAGTTGGATTTATTGTCGGCCCCACCATTTCAGCTGTCCTCTTCAGCGGAGCACTCACCGGCTGGCTCCTGCTGGTGCCGATAAGCCTTTTCCTGAACCCTGACCTGGCCTCAAGTGCCACTGACAGCGCCTCCTGGATTGCACTGAGCGAAGAAATCTGGCTGCGGCAGGTCAGGCCGATTGCTGTCGGCACGATGATCGTGGCAGCTTTTTACACCCTCTACAAACTCAGAAAATCCCTGATTGGAGGGATAACCAAGGCGGTTTCGGATATCGGGGCCCTGAAAAGCAGTACGGGTAAAGTCAATCGGCTGGAAGTGGACCTGGATTTCAAAAAGGTCGGCGCTGCAATAGCCATCCTGTCGATACCCTTGTTTTTCCTTTACCTCTTTTTTGCGGGAAGCCTCATGGGTGCTCTGATACTTACGGTTGTCATGATCATCCTCGGTTTTCTGTTTTCGGCCGTAGCCGGTTACCTGGTTGGACTGCTGGGCAGTTCCAATAATCCAATCAGCGGGCTTACCCTTAGTACCCTGCTGATCGCGGCGGTCATGATGGTTGCTATTGGAGTAACGGGAAATCCAGGGATTATGGCAGTTATTGGAGTCGCGGGTGTGGTTTGCTGCACCGCCGGAATTGCGGGAGACATGATGCAGGATCTCAAGGTTGGCCATATCCTGGGAGGGACACCATGGAAAATGGAGCTGGCGGAGATCATCGGCGTGGTTTTTGCGGCCCTGGCCCTGATTTATCCCATGATCGTGATGGACCAGGTTTATAAAATCGGGAGCGCCGAACTTCCGGCTCCGCAAGCTGGCCTGATGGCCCTAATGTCCCGGGGCATAGTCGGGGGAGATATGGCCTGGCCCCTGGTTATAGCCGGTATCTTTTTCGGGATCGCTTTGATCATGATCAAAGCCCCGGCACCAATGCTTATCGCGGTAGGCATGTACCTGCCCTTCTACTCGACTGCGGCAATATTTGTCGGAGGCCTGATCAAGCTGGTCCTGGACAAGGCAATGGAGAAGAAAGGAATGGATGAGGCGGCCCAGGACAGAGCCAATAAAACAGGGATACTTCTTTCGTCCGGTTTTATCGCCGGAGAATCCCTGATGGCAGTTCTGCTGGCATTCTGGGTACTGGGTTCTTCAACCCTGGGATTACCTGATCTGCCGCATTTTGCGGAAAGCCCCCTGCTGGCTTTCCTGATTTTCCCAGTGCTTCTCTACCTGCTGGTTTACCTTCCGCTGAAAGAGGCCAGAAAACATTAACTTCGTTATTAACTGCAGGATATAAGACACCGACCGGGGTATGCGCCGGATAGCGCGTGCTCCGGTTGATTTTCCAATGAAAAATCAACCAATCTCCAATGATTCCGTGGTAATAAGAAACCTCGAATGGCAGGAAAAAGGAACTGGCCTGGTTACAGTGCTGCGTCCCTGCCTGGGAAAAAGCCGGATAAGCAGGCGTATTGCCACCATCTTCCAGTTTGATGATTACCGGATAAGGCTCGACCAGGTCGGGTCGGCAGTATGGAAGCTCTGCAACGGTCAAACCAGGTTAGAAACAATAAAAAAAGAACTGGCCGCGTCCTTTCCAGAAGAAGACCAGGATACTCTGGAAGAAAGACTCACCGCATTTCTGCACCAGATGAACCGATCCAGGATGGTTACAATCCTCAGCCCTGAAGATAAAACCAGGAAATAACCAGCCACAAGATGACCTGTTGCTGTTTTTCCCGACTTGCCCCAACCTCTCTGACATTGTTCCCAATCTTCACACGCAGGACATTACAAAGAATTTCATTTTTTTAATTGATGGATTTTGAATGTCGTGTTTTGGACTTCTCCGGCGGTGAAAGGTCGGACCTGTGGCCCTCCCCCGTTCTTATGCCGTGCCTATTCCCAGGGTTCCGCCGACTTCGCAATGGCTTCGCCCTTGCTCGTCTCAGCTCCACCCTGGGCTATAAGAGCCCCCGCTTACAGCGGAGACTCTTATCCCGACCTGTGGCCGGGAGCGGAGGTTGCCGCCTGTCGGCGGCGTTAATTATGGAATACTGGATTGAAGCAAAATCCGAAACCTGCAACATTTGTTTATTCATCGAATTCTGCGATCCTTCCAGCGCCTGGCTCGGGTTAAATGTAGGAAAAACCCCCTTTATTCTCTTTAAAAAACTGGACTGGGAAAGCCTGATATAAGATATTAAATGAAGACAATAAATTCCGGAAATTCCGATTCTCATATGGAAAGGTAAAATATATGGATAAATATATAGTAGGCGTTGATGTGGGAGGACATAATATCAGGACTGTGGTTTCAGATCTGGAGGGGAAAATACTCACCAGGAAAAATGCCAGGATTGACAGGAATGCCGAAGACGCTGAAACGAATGTGTCCCTGCTGGCCGGTGAAATTAATTCCGCTCTGCAAGACTTCGGGATTACAGAGTCCAGCCTGGCCGGAATCGGGGTGGGAGTCCCCAGCCCTGTCGATCCTGAAAACGGAACCCTGATAGCTTCTCCCAATATTCCATACTGGACCGGCCTGAGGCTGGGTGACGCATTGCAGAAGTACCTATCAGTCCCGGTTGAGATTGAAAATGATGTCAACATTGCCACCCTGGGGGAGTACTGGAAGGGATCAGCACGCGGGTGCAACAACTTTTTCTTTATCGGGATAGGTACCGGAATCGGGGGAGGCGCCTTTATCAACGGCAGGGTACATACAGGCAAAAATTTCTCGGCAGCCGAGATCGGATACCTGGTTCTGGCTCCCAACCAGAAGGAACGGAGGGTGGGAGAGCTTGGCTGGTTTGAATCAGTCGCTTCCGGCCTGGCTCTTGACCAGGAGGGGAAAAGGGCGGCGTATATGAATTCTGCAGGAAAACTGGCTGCGATAGCGGGGTCTCCCGACAAGGTGAATGCCGTGACCATCTTTGAAGCGGCCAAACAGGGAGACAAGGACGCTGCCGCTATCCTGGAACAGGCTTTTGAGTATTATGCCATGGCAGTTGTCAACATCTCAGCCCTGCTGGATCCGGATGCCATAATCTTCGGGGGTGGCATAGCCTCCCAGGGAGAAGCCCTCCTGGGCCCGATCCGAAAAAAGGCCGCGGCTTACCAACTATTCGCGCCGGATCTCCGTTGTGCTGAGCTGGGAGAGGAAGCTCAGATATATGGAGCAGTCTATTTAATTGCAGCAAAATACATCTAAAAACTTTTGCTTTTTAAACTTTACGGCATTAACATATTTAACTTGATACAATTAGTTGATACAGGACTCAATCGCCTTTCCGGAGAGACCAACCCCTTGCCGAGGAACAAACAGATGATTCGAAGAGAAACCAGTTTTTCATTTAACAGGAGGTCATTTACCCGCATTATATTTCTGGTAGTGGTACTGATGTTTTCAGTTGTAACTGAAAATGCACTGGCCCAGATGCAGCCTATACCTGAAGATGAAGGGTCGAATGGGTTTGGTCTCGCGCTCAGGAAACTTCCCAGGGTCGGATCGTTTATGTACATATGCGCCCACCCTGATGATGAAAATAATGCCCTATATGCCAAACTGGGACGCGGGGAGGGCTTCCGCACCGGACTCCTGACCCTGACCAGGGGAGACGGGGGACAGAATGAAATCGGCCCCGAACTGTTTCAGGCGCTGGGTGTTCTCCGCACCGAGGAACTTGCTTCCATGCACCGGTTCGACCTGGCCGAGCAGTTTTTCTCAAGAGCTTTTGAGTTCGGTTATTCCTTCAGCGTCGAAGAGACATTCCAGAAATGGGGCCGCGAAGAAATTATCAGGGATATTGTCAGGGTGCTGCGGACATTCAGGCCCACTGTGGTTCTGACCATGAATCCAACCGGAACCGGGGGTGGTCAGCATCACCAGGCGTCAGCCCAGCTGGCAGCTGAAGCTTTTCGGCTGGCCGGAGACCCCGGACAGTTCCCGGAACAGATTGCCGAGGGCCTGAGGCCCTGGCGGCCGCTGCGCCTTTTCCAGTCAAAAAACCCGGGTATCGGCGGAACCGTAACCGGTGATGTAGTCATAGATTTAGGAGGCTACGATCCTCTGCTGGGGGAGAGTTACGCGGAGTTTGGAACAAGAGCCAGGTCCATGCACAGGTGCCAGGGCATGGGATCCCTGCCGAGACCGATGGATCTTAAAGTGGGATATTTCCTTACCAGCAGCAATGTGGATTCTTCCAGGATGAGCAGTTCCTTTTTTGACCAGATCGATACCAGCCTGCAGGTCATATCCACTCTGGATCCAAGCCTGGAGTCATCAGTCAACCTGCTGGGAGGATATATCGACTGGGCCATGGAAGCTCACCAGAGAGCCAATTACTCATCGGCAGTCAAAGCAGTAATGACAGGGCTGGACCTGGTCAGGACCATGAGATTCCAGACCGTCAACGCTGAAGCCAGATACCTTCTGGAAGAAAAAGAAAAAGATTTTGTTGATGCGGCCCGGAAGGGTAACTTCATTTTTCTTGATGCCCTGATGATGGAAACCACCGACTCCCTGGTAACACCAGGGGAAACCTTCAAAGTCGCGGTCCAGTTCCAGAGCAGAGGGGAAGGAAATGATATTGAAGCTGTCACTGCCAGCCTTGATACCCCTCCCGGATGGACCAGCACGTTGATACAGGAAAAGGGTGACCTGTTTATATTCCAGGTCAAAGTCCCTGAAGACGCGACACCTACCAGGCCTTTCTGGTACAGGCAGGATCTTTCCGTAGACCGCTATGCCACTGAAGATGGTTATTCTGGGATTGAAACCTATGTCCCGGCCCCGGTTATAGCCAGGGTCACCTACATATCAAGTGGAATAAGCGCTTCTGTCAGCAGGCCTGTCAATTACCGATGGTTTGACCTGTCCACCGGCGGTGAGATGCGTTCAGAAATTGCTGTCGTTCCTAAAATCTCGATAGCATTCGACAATTCCCGCTGTGTAGTAACGCTAGGCAACCAGCGTCCCTGCAAGATGAAAGTAACGCTCACCAGCTTCTGCAAAGATCCAATTGACGCTGTGCTCAACCTGTCAACTCCTGCCGGATGGAAGCTCAGTTCTTTTAGAAAGGCCGTCAAGCTCAAGGGTGAAAACGATTCCAAAACAGTCAACATAATCCTGACTCCTCCTTCCGGGCTGAAAAAAGGAGAGTTCTTCCTGAAGGCAACTGCGGTAGCGGGAGCAGAAAAATTCAACCAGGAAGTCACCAAGATAGCCTACCACCACATCAGGTCACGGCAGTTTTACACACCAGCCGAAGTAACTGTGAGCGTTATTGATGTAAGAATGCCTGACAAACTGAAGGTCGGATACATCATGGGAGCCGGAGACATGGTGGGAATGGCGACTGAACAGCTTGGTGCAGACGTGACTTATCTGGGTGAAGATGAGCTCATGTTCGGCAATCTCAGCGAGTATGATGTGATCATTACAGGCGTAAGAGCCTACCTGACGCGCAAGGACCTGGTCCGGAGCAATGCCAGGCTGCTTGATTATGTGAAAAACGGCGGCCACATGGTTGTACAGTACAATAAATATGAATTAATGAGCGAGCAGTTCACCCCTTATCCAGCCAGGATCAGCCGGCCTCATGACAGGGTAACGGTTGAGGAGGCGCCGGTAAGGATACTTGAACCCAGGCAGCAGGTTTTCCGTACCCCCAACAGGATTCATGACGCAGACTGGAACAACTGGGTCCAGGAAAGAGGTTTGTACTTCTTCGGTGAATGGGACAGCCACTTCACCCCTCTCCTGGAGATGCAGGATCCCTGGCCCTATAACAATGAACCAAAAAAAGGTTCCTTAATGTTTGCCGATTACGGAAGCGGCTCCTACATATACACCGGACTGGCATTTTTCCGCCAGCTCCCTGCAGGGGTTGAAGGAGCCTACAGGCTGTGGGCTAACCTGATATCTTATGGGAAACAGAAAAAAGCTCTGTCGAACTGAGATGCCAATGGGAGTCTTTTTATTTGACATCATTGCCATCAATCTGCTAATTTATTTCTGATTTGGGATATTGGTTATGATTATAAATACTATTTTTACAGGTTTATTGCTCCTCCTTCTTGCCAGCGGCTTTGCCGGTACAAGGAGGGTTTGCGCAATAAACGCATAACCGGCCAAAGCTAGATTTTGAAGTATTAACAAAGCCCTCAGGATAATGGGGGCTTTTTTTTTGGAAGGAATAACCGGATGTCTGAAAGAGTATATATTTTTGACACTACACTGCGAGATGGTGAGCAGTCCCCCGGCTGCTCGATGAACCTGGAAGAAAAAATCGCCATGGCAAAGCAGCTGGACCGTCTCAAGGTTGACATAATTGAAGCAGGTTTCCCCATTGCATCTGAAGGAGATTTTGAAGCTGTGCGTGAGGTTTCCAGGGTGGTTGAGAACCCTGTTATAGCAGCTCTTGCCCGTGCCCACCGGCCTGACATAGAACGTGCCTGGGAAGCTCTGAGAGATGCCAGCAAACCAAGAATCCATACATTCATTGCCACTTCAGACATCCATCTGAAATACAAACTGCGCAAGACTCACCAGGAAGTCATAGCCATAACCAGGGAGTCCGTTAAGCTTGCCAGGGACCTCTGCAACGACGTGGAGTTTTCGGCGGAAGACGCTACCCGCAGCAATATTGACTACCTGGTGGAGGTAATTGAAGCCGCAATCGAAGAAGGCGCGACTACCATCAATATTCCGGATACCGTCGGATATACTGTACCCAAGGAATACAGAAATTTTATTAGTGAAATTGTGGGCAGAATTTCGAATAAGGATGGAATAGTTTTCAGCTGTCATTGCCACAATGACCTGGGCCTGGGCGTAGCCAATTCCCTGGCAGGGGTAGATGGAGGATGCAGGCAGATTGAATGTACGGTCAACGGGATTGGAGAAAGAGCCGGAAATGCTTCCCTGGAAGAAATTGTAATGACCCTCAAAACCCGTAAGGATGTTTATCCGTACTACACAAACCTGGTTTCCGAGGAGATATACCGGTCCAGCCGTCTGCTGACAAACCTGACCGGTTCATTTGTCCAGCCGAATAAGGCCATTGTCGGGAAAAACGCCTTCGCCCATGAGGCAGGCATTCACCAGGATGGTGTCCTGAAGGAAGCGTCAACCTATGAAATCATGACACCCCAGTCGGTAGGCATCCCCAATTCTCAGTTGATCCTGGGCAAACACAGCGGGCGTCATGCCTTGAAATCAAAATTGCAGGAACTGGGATACAACCTGAACAAGGAAGAGCTCGACCGCGCCTACTTTTTCTTTACTAAACTGGCTGACCGGAAAAAAGAGGTATATGACGAAGACCTGATTGCAATCATGCATGATGGCATAAAACTTATTCCCGATACCTACAGCCTCAAGTATGTTTTTTCAGCCGGAGGGAACCAGCAGGTATCTTCAGCGGTAGTGAAACTGGCTCGGGGAGAAGAGTCCTTCACTGATTCAGCCCACGGGGATGGTCCGGTGGATGCCTGTTACAAAGCCATTGACCGGATCACGGGGATCCAGGGGAAACTCCAGGAATACTCCATAAACTCTGTAACCCGCGGCAAAGATGCTATAGGTGAGGTGTTTGTACACGTGGAATTCGGCAAGGAGAGTTATTCGGGCAAGGGTGCCAGCACTGACATCATCGATGCCAGTGCCCGCGCTTATCTTAACGCCCTTAACAAGGCTCTTCACGAACTGCAGAGAAGTAAAAAATCATAACCGGAAGGGTAATTATTCGAGTAATTCTCTATAATTGGTCCTGCCTTATGTTTACAGGGATCAGTTCCGGCATGGGCACGGCGGTCTCGGCAGCCGTGTCCCCGGTTTTTCTCAGTTTTTGGGAATGATCCGACTGGCAGTATTACCTTTTAATAAAATATTTGAGCTGAAATTAATCATGAAAAAAACACTTTTTGAAAAAATCTGGGAAAAACATGTTGTCTGCGAAGAATCCGGGGAGCAGCCCCTGCTCTATATCGATCTCCAACTGGTCCATGAGGTGACTTCCCCCCAGGCATTCGAAGGATTACGCCTGGCGGGCAGAAAACTGCGCAGGCCCGACAGGACCTTTGCCACCATGGATCACAATATTCCGACAACGGACCGCAGCCTTCCCATTGTCGACAACATATCCAAGAACCAGATAGATACTCTGTACCGGAACTGTGAGGAATTCGGGGTAGCTCTCTATGGGCTGGATAGCCCTGAGTTGGGGATTGTGCATGTCATCGGCCCGGAACTGGGACTGACCCAGCCGGGGATGACCATCGTCTGCGGCGACAGCCACACCGCGACTCATGGGGCCTTCGGATGCCTGGCTTTCGGCATTGGGACCAGCGAGGTTGAACATGTGATGGCCACCCAGTGCCTGCCCCAGTCAAAGCCGAAGACTTTCCGCATCAACATCACCGGCAAACTTGGCAGCATGGTTACCGCCAAGGACCTGATCCTTTATATCATCCGCACCATTGGCACTGACGGAGCCACCGGTTATGTCATCGAATATGCCGGAGAGACCATCCGCAACCTGTCCATGGAAGAAAGGATGACGGTCTGCAACATGTCGATTGAAGCCGGAGCACGGGCGGGAATGATCGCGCCGGACCAGACTACCTTTGATTTTGTGGAGGGACGCCGCTTTGCCCCGAAAGGTGAAGATTTTAAAAAGGCAGTGGAATACTGGTCCACCCTTACCTCGGATGAAGGGGCAGTTTTTGACCGTGAACTCGATCTGGACGTGTCTTCCCTTTCACCCCAGGTGTCCTGGGGGACCAGCCCCGGAATGGTTGTGGATATAGACGGGAAAGTCCCGGATCCAGATTCCTTTGACGACCCTGCCGCCAGAGAAGGCGCCAGGCGGGCTCTGGAATACATGGGTCTCCAGGCTAACCAGCCGATTGCTGACATAAAAGTGGATACCGTTTTTATTGGTTCATGCACCAATTCACGGATTGAGGACCTGAGAAAAGCAGCGGGCGTTCTCAAAGGTAAAAAAATCGCGGAAGGCATTACCGCGCTGGTAGTCCCGGGTTCACAGAGCATCAAGCTGCAGGCCGAAAAGGAAGGACTGGATAAAATCTTCATTGATGCCGGGCTGGAATGGCGCGAATCAGGATGCAGCATGTGCCTGGCGATGAATCCCGATGTCTTGCAGCCGGGTGAAAGATGCGCCTCGACATCCAACCGCAATTTTGAAGGCAGGCAGGGCAAAGGGAGCAGGACCCACCTGGTCAGCCCTGAAACCGCCGCGGCATGCGCTATCACGGGACGTCTGACTGATCCAAGGCTGTAAAAACCAAATATTCCCGCTCCCTTATAAAAGGAGCGGAATCAATATAACCTGCTGTTGCCGGGAATTGAATTACTTCTGCTGCAGCAGCAAATGAATTATTGTGAGAGAACAAAATGGAACCATTAATTAAACATTCCGGCCTCGTTGCAGTATTGGACCAGGCCAATGTAGATACTGATCAGATCATCCCCAAACAGTTTTTAAAAAGAATTGAGCGGACCGGATTCGGCAAATTCCTGTTTTTTGACTGGAGATTCAATGAAGACGGGACTGATAATCCTGACTTTATCTTGAACCAGGAACGGTACCAGGGAGCCTCAATCCTGCTGACCGGGCCCAATTTCGGCTGTGGCTCCTCAAGGGAACATGCCCCCTGGTCCCTAAGTGATTATGGATTCAAGGTGATAATCGCCCCTTCTTTTGCTGACATTTTTTACAGCAATTGTTTTAAAAACGCCATGCTGCCGATCAGGCTGCCATCTGAACAGCTTTCACCAATTATCGAAAAAGTGCTGGCCACTCCCGGCTACCGGATGACCGTGGACCTGAAAAAACAGGTCATTACGGCTGATCCGGAGGTTTCGATTCCATTTGAGATTGATCCATTCAGGAAAGAAAGACTATTACAAGGGCTGGACGATATCGGAATATCACTCCAGAAGGAGCACCTGATAACAGCCTACGAAAAGAAAATGGGCAAATAGACTGTCAAAACCGGGGTTTCCAGCTCCCGGTTTATTTTTGCGGGTTAAAGTTGCTCCACCCGGATTTGACCGGATACCGAAGTGCCGTTGCCAGGCATCCCGGATATGCAGCACAAATGCCCCGATGACAATCGCAATATCAGAAGGAGCAAAAGGAGTAAAGGAAGGATCAGACCTTTACAGAAAATATCATGCCTGAAAATAAAAACATCCTGCCATCAATTCCTGAACGCCCTGAAGAACTGATTTTCCGAAATTGTTACGCTCCATTTGATGTAAGGGAATACCTGCAGTCTGCCGAAACCAGAGCCAGGATCAGGAAGCTTCCTGCAGTTCAATTGTTTTTTTCCATAATGGAACTGGACCAGGACGAAATGTCCCTGCTGCTTCCCCAGTTGACTGAAGAACAGTGGACCGCGTTTATGGACCTGGATCTCTGGGATAAGGATGAACTTAACGTCAATGCCCTGCTCCACTGGGAAAGTTTCACCCTGGAGAGCGAGGACGCGGTTGCCCTGAAACTGCTTCGTGCCACGGATCCTGAACTGCTACAGCTGCTCTGGAGGAGAGAAATCCAGATTATTCCCCGCGGGGATAACGAAGAATTTGAGATGGAACCTCCGCTGGACATGGATACTTTCATTACTCCGGACAATAACTACCTGATAGTCCTTCCCGAAAACCCTGAGAAATCCAGGCTGGTTCACTCTCTGATCCAGCGCCTCTACAAGCTTGAACCAGATTTCACCCGGGTCTGCCTGGAAAACTCCAGATATGTGACCAGTATCGAGCTGGAAGAAACCGCATTCCGCAACCGCTGTCGGCGGACCGAGGACTATGGATTCCAGGACTATTTCGATGCCCTGGAAATTTACGTGCCAAGATCCCCGGAATCTCCGCTGCCTGAAAAAGACGGGTATAACCCCGAAGAATCCACAAAACTCCCGGCCCCGGCAGCCAGGAAGGGTGACTCCCGTTATATTTTCCTGGAGGCCATGGCATCCATACCCTGGGAAACTCAAAGAGGACAGCTGCTCCAGGAGATGTTCTTTGTCTGCAACAAAATCATCTCGGCGGACCGGGCCGCTTCCGGGGATCCTGAAAGCATCAAAGCAGCCATATCCAAGGCGCTGAACGGAATCAACCTGGGGCTGGATATCTGGGCAGGAGGAAATCTTCATAAAGCCACGGATGGTCTGTCTAAACACTTCCTCGCTTCATTTTTCCAGGTTGGTTACCGGGCTATCCTCAGGGTCAACCGGACCGCGGCCACGGCGGTCAGCCAGGAGCCCGGCTCTTACGGGGAAGCAGTCCTTGAGGGCCTGCGGGCGCCCTACCCTCTCTTCACCGTAAGCGAAGAAAAGGACGGCAAAATCACCTTCTCATCCCGCTACTTTAAAACAGCGGCCGAAATCGACCAGGCCATGGAACTGCTGGAAAACCTGGGCGGACAATAAAACGCCGCAAGCAGGTGTAGCCGGAAGCTGCCAGCTTTCCGCCCCCGAAGGGAGTACTCTTGACAACCAGGGGAAATAACCGAAGAGCATTGTTCCGCCGGCGTGGCGGGGCTCCCCGGGATAGCCGGTCTCGATGAATAATCGCAAGGGGACAGGTTATGGGTCGCATCTTGCGGACTTGCCTCCAGATAAACTTCCATGCGTGGAATGCCGGCCTCCTAACCAGCATAGAAATTCACGCCTCCAGAGAAGTCATCAATAAGCCCGGACCAAAAGGTCCGGCAAAAAGGTGACCCGCTACCATATTGGAGCGTTGTAGACGAGACATCATAACTGAGAACGACGAGGTGGGAGATTCGAATTAGATTCCGACCTTGATATTCGCGACCAATCAGGCTGAAATATCGCGGAAACCTGGGCTCCCGGCCACAGGTCGGGATAAAAGGCAGCCCCCAGGCATGGCTCTTGCAGCCCAGGGTGAAGGCGAAGGCAATGCCTGAGCCAGAACCCTGGGAATCGGCACAGCAGAAGAACAAGGGAGTGCCACCGGTACGACCTCCATGCCCTGGCCGGGGAAAATCCAAAGCACGAAATTTAAAATCCTGATCAAACCCGATACCGATTCCGACTCCGACCCCAAGGGAAATAAAGATTGGGAATAATTGCCCATCACGGCCTGTCTCTCGAGGTTCCACGATATAAAACCTGCAACACGTAAAACCGGGAAACCGGCACATTCAATTCGCAAAAAATGCAATATGCAATAAAAAAAAGGCCGGGCGAACCCGGCCTTACAAATCTTGTGGTCTAATTACCTTGTTAACAGGCTATTAACGACCACATTCCTTGTGTTGCTATAATAAAAATTATTCTATTCCCTCTCCCTGTTAGTGTCAATAAAAAAACAATCACCTCCCAAAAAATGCTGTACAAAGACTATTAAAAGGACTAACCTTATGTCTAATATTAAGTATATCTGTCAATATATTAGCATTCCTTAATAAACGCAGAGGTTATAGCATGAAATGGCGTTTAGGTCTGGATCTTGGCACCAATTCTATCGGCTGGGCGGCCTTAAAACTTTCAGAAGATCCTACTGATTGTTCCAAACTGGCATGCTCTGAACTTCTTGATCTGGGAGTCCGAATCTTTCATGACAGCAGGGAACCCTCCAGTAATGGAAGGGTTGGGGAATCACTTGCTGTACAGCGCCGCATGGCCAGGGGAATGAGACGAAACCGAGACCGCACTCTTAACCGGTACCGGAAGCTTATGCGCCTTCTCATTGAATTCGGATTGATGCCGGACAATAGATCTGAACGCAAATCACTTAAATACTTGAATCCCTATCAAATGAGGGCGGAAGCGGTAGCCAGAGTTATCTCCCCATATGAATTAGGAAGGGCCCTGCTCCACCTTGGAAAACGACGCGGCTTCAAATCAAACCGGAAAACTGATACCGACGACAAGGAAACCGGGAAGATCAAAGAAGGCATCAAGGAACTTAGGGATACTCTTGAAGGTCAAACCTTGGGTCAATACCTGTGGAAAAGATACCAGGATAATCTATCGGGAGAAAAATCTGGAAAAGTCCAGGGAATCAGGTTCAGAGCTGAAGATCCATTCTTCCCTGACAGGGAAATGTACGCCAGAGAATTTGATGCTATTCGTTCCATACAGGAACATGCGCATAACCTTTCTCATGATCAGTGGGACAGAATAAAAGAGGAGTGCATCCTTTTCCAGCATCCCCTTAAACCGATTGAACGGGGAAGATGTAATTTTTTTCCTGATGAATACCGTGCATGGACTGACACGCCCATTGCCCATGAATATAGAATCTGGCAGGAGCTTAACAACCTGCAGTGGCGGGACGAAGAGGGAATATCGCATGGTTTAATGGCCCATCAACGGGATGCGATCAGTGAACTCATGTTCCAGCAAAATGAGGTTTCATTTTCCAAGATAAAAAAACTGAAGGACAAGGAAGGCAAACTGTTATTTCCAGACATTGTCGAATTCAATCTGGAATCTGAAAAAAGAAAGGGTTTAAAAGGCCACACCATTGCCGCCCGGATAGCTAAAGATCCAACGCTTAATTCTCTGTGGCGCATATTAGGCAACCAATGGAATGAAGTGTTTGAAACTCTCCACCAGGCAACAGATGATGAAGAAGCAGAAAAAAACCTGGAGAGAATCTACAGCTTTTCTCCGGAACAAATTAAATCGCTCCTTAGTTTTCATCTCTCTCCCGGGACACAGAACGTTTCCAGAAAATTCATGGAAAAAATCATCCCGATAATGAGGGACCAGGGCATACGTTACGACGAAGCCGTCCTGGAAGTCACAGATGATGATGGCAATCCTCTTCACCACAGCCTGAGTACAATTAAGGCTGAATATGACTTCCTTCCTTACTATGGAGAAATCCTGAAAGGAGCTCTATATGGCGGACATCCAGAAAAATGCTCCCCGGAAGAGAATCCTGAGGTCCATTTTGGGAAGATCGGAAATCCCACTGTACACGTAGCTCTTAATCAGCTTCGCAAGCTGGTTAACACCCTGGTTGAAAGATGGGGCAAACCCGAACAGCTTCATGTGGAAGTTGGAAGGGATCTGAAACTGCCAAAAAAATTAAGGGAGAAAATAGAGCGTGAGCAGGCCGCTAATCAGAAAGAAAATGAAACTATCAAGGCAGAGCTGGAAAAAGGAGGAATAAAACAAGTCTCCAGAACAGACCTGATCAAATACCGTCTGTGGGAAGAGCTGGGTAAAGATAAATTGTTACGGACTTGCCCATACACGGGAAAAACCATTTCCTTCAGTCAACTTATAAATGGAGACCAGGTAGAAATCGAGCATATCCTGCCATTCAGCCGAACCCTGGATGACAGCAGGGCAAATAAAACAGTCTCAAAAACCTGGGCCAATAAACTGAAAGGAAATAAAACTCCTTATGAGGCCTTCGGCAATAATCAGCATGCTGACAAGGGGATTGTGTGGGAAGAAATACTGGAGAGGGCGGCAAAACTTCCCCAGAACAAACGATGGCGTTTTTTTCCTGAAGCCATCCATCGTTACGAAAAAGACAATTCCTTCATTGCCAGACAATTAACAGACAACGCCTATATCAGCCGTGTTTCTGCCAAGTACCTGTCCTGCCTGGTTCCATACAACAAAATTGTCATGATGTCAGGACAAATGACAGGAATGGTTCGGGGCAAATGGCGCCTGAATGAACTGCTGCCAAAACCAATTGTTGACGGGAAGGTTGATGATAACTGGAAATCAAGGGATGACCACCGCCACCACGCGGTAGATGCATTCACCCTCTCCCTGATGGATCGTTCTTTACTGCAGGAAATCAGCCGTATCAGCGGGAGGAGGCCAACCGGAATATTTGATATAGAGCTGCCTCTCCCTGACACCGGACTCGTGGAAAAAGCTAAACAAAGGCTTAGTGAAATATATATTTCCTACAAACCAGATCACGGCCACCTGGGTAGAATGTTCATGGAGACTGCTTATGGAGTCGTGGATGAAAAACTACTGGACCCCGAGTTCCCGGACTACAACCTGGTTACCCGCAAGGAAGTTTTTTTGCTTTCAGATAAGGAAATTCTTCATATCAGGGGAAAGGCTTTGAGGACCCGTATCCAGCAGGCGGTCCGCAGGGGAGCTGAAAAAGGATTAAAACCAGCCGAATCATTAAAAAGATTCTCGGCGAAAACCGGTATTAAGAAAGTCCGGGTATGGGTTTCCAACAAATCAGCCCAAAATATACCTTCTGCCCCCTGGAAAGCCTATGCCATGGAATCCTATGTATGCTGTGATATCTGGAGGATCCCTAAGGGAAAACCCGGCAAATGGAAGAAGAATGATTATAAATGGCAGGGAGTTTTCTGGAGTTATGCCGAAACAGTAGGCGATGATCCAGACAAAAACCTTAAAAAGCCACACCCGGCTGCCAAATTTGAAATGAGATTATATAAGCTGGATACAGTTATGACGGGGGAGGGGAAAATATGTAGAGTGGCTGGCTACCATGCATTTCAAAATAAATTGGACATAAGACCATTAAATAAAACTGATTCGAGCCAAAATTTTATCAGCATAAACGTTCTTGGGTCAAACGGGCTAAAGAAAGCAATCATAACCGTTGATGGAAGAATATGCTCATCGTGTTAATTAACTGAAAACCATGATAGCCGGAATAGTTGAAATCGCGGAAAACAACAGACACCTTTCCAGTTTCAGGGGATTCCTGAAAGTCAGTGAGAACAGGCAGGAAATCGGACGTGTCCCCCTGGATGACATCACCTCCCTAATCCTGACCGGGCACGGAATTACCCTGTCCAAAAATCTCCTGGAATCAATGGCGGAAAGAAAAGCCATAATTGTCTCCTGCGGAAAGAACTGGCATCCGGTCTCCATGATCTTACCCTGCGTCAGCCACTATGCCCAGGCGGAAACCTTCAAACACCAGATCGCCGCAACAAAACCCCTGAATAAACAGCTCTGGAAAAAATTTGTTTCCTGCAAAATCTGGAATCAGGCCGCGGTCCTTTCCGGAGTTGATCCTGACTGTTCAGCTTCCAGGAAACTGCAGAGGATGGGACGGGAGGTTAAATCAGGTGACAGGGATAACCTGGAATCACAGGCAGCCCGTTACTACTGGCCCTCGTTGGTCAACAAGGATTTCAGGAGGAAACGGCACAGTGACGATCTTAATAAATATCTGAATTACGGATATACGGTACTGAGGGCGGCAACTGCCAGGGCAGTGGTCAGTGTCGGCCTGCATCCCGCCCTGGGGATCTTTCATGAAAACCGCTTGAACGCTTTTGCTCTGGTGGACGATGTCATGGAACCCTACCGGCCCCTGGTAGATGTTATAGCCAGGGAAATCTGGCTGGAAGAACCGGAGTATTCTGCCCTTTCACCTAAAAATAAAAAGCGGCTGGCGGCGGTTTTAACAACAGATCTGAAAAGTGATAAGGGTGAAACTCCGGTGATTAATTTTCTGAAGCTTACTGCAGGGTCACTGGCAGAAAGCTACAGGTCAAAACAGGAAAAACTGGTCCTGCCTGAACTTCCGGTTTCAGGTTGGCTTTTTTAGTCATGATTGAAGACAGATTATCCTGGCTGAGCGGGTACCGCGCCTTGTGGATGATAGTAATGTTTGACCTTCCGGTCAAAACAAAAAAGGAGAGAAAAAAGGCCACCAGGTTCAGGAACTTCCTCCTGGACCTGGGATTTAATATGGCCCAGTTTTCCATTTATCACAGGTTGTTAACCGGGAAAGAAGCCGCGGTAAGCCTGGAAAGAAAAATTACCCAGAGCCTGCCGGGAAACGGCAAGGTACAGGTCCTGATAATAACGGACAAACAGTATGAAAATATCAAAACCTTTAAGGGAAGAAAGCAAAAACCGCAGGAAATTCCGGAACAGCTCACGCTGTTCTAACACTTCCTGTAGATTTTTTCTTCACCTTTCCGCCCTTAACCTCCTTTATTTCAGCCGTTTACAGACAACCTATTATAGCAATACAAGAAATGCGGTCAACCTGTAACTGAATGATGCGTTGAGCTCAGAGAAACTCTATTATAGCAATACAAGAAATGCGGTCAACCTGTAACCAACTCTCCATCCGGAAGAATGCCGTGATCATTATAGCAATACAAGAAATGCGGTCAACCTGTAACGTTCATCTACATCTGGTTGATTCTTTTCCAATTATAGCAATACAAGAAATGCGGTCAACCTGTAACTTGCCGGGCAGATAATAAAATTCCGTGCCGATTATAGCAATACAAGAAATGCGGTCAACCTGTAACTTCTGATTCCTTCCCATTTTACTGATGGCTATTATAGCAATACAAGAAATGCGGTCAACCTGTAACCCAGGAATAGAAGCTGAAGTGGCCGTTCCTATTATAGCAATACAAGAAATGCGGTCAACCTGTAACTGGAACTTAATCCCACCAATACAGAGTGGAATTATAGCAATACAAGAAATGCGGTCAACCTGTAACGTCTGCCGTAATGCTAACAATGTACCGTCTATTATAGCAATACAAGAAATGCGGTCAACCTGTAACACTGGCGGTTCAATTACATTCTGGAAGAGAATTATAGCAATACAAGAAATGCGGTCAACCTGTAACGTAAAATGTCCATACTGATTAGCCATTTTTATTATAGCAATACAAGAAATGCGGTCAACCTGTAACTTATTACTGTAAAAGGATGCCGTATTAAAGATTATAGCAATACAAGAAATGCGGTCAACCTGTAACTGGCAAACCCTGGCAGTGGGATCTCTACAAATTATAGCAATACAAAAAATGCGGTCAACCTGTAACGTGCGGCTTCAGCCTCTACTGGCTTATACTATTATAGCAATACAAGAAATGCGGTCAACCTGTAACTGTATTTCCCTGACTGCGGCGGCTGTCTTTATTATAGCAATACAAGAAATGCGGTCAACCTGTAACCCCACGGGTAAAGACTATTCAAATCGTATCATTATAGCAATACAAGAAATGCGGTCAACCTGTAACTAATACATACTTCCAAGCAAGCTGACGGTTTTTATCGCAATACATAACGCAAACATAATCTTTTAAATATCTTTTACTTACAGCTTTTACATCGCATTTTAATTACATCTAATCTATTTAGATGTAATATAAAACACCTCAAAATCAGTCGACTCTCCCGAAGCAATTCATCAATCGTCTCGATTAAAATTACCTGGATCAGCATCACGAAAAAGAGTCGGTTTGAAAATCTTCGTTTATCACAAGAATTTCATCTGGTAATAGCTCGATAACGCTCTCTAGGGGCAATTAGTGAATTGCCCCTACCCGGGAACTGGTGGGAGGAGCGATCTTGCATCTCAATGCCGGTCAGGAGACCGGCGTTCCACCCAGAGATGTTCATCTGGAGGCAGGCAGCCGCATTTGCAGAAAAGGCGATTTACGCACCGGAGAGCCCCGCCGAAGCGGGACCGGAAAGCTGGAAGCTTCCGACTACGTTGCGGGGGAAATCCAAAACACGAAATTCAAAATCCCATCTGTTTTTATCAGGGTCGTACCGGTGGCACTCCCTGCATATATGCGCATCCTCTGACCCAGGGTTACGTTCCGCGCTCTTCGAGCTGCGGGGCTCCACCCTGGGCTGGAATCGTCCCGCTTGCGAGCGGCACGATTATCGGGCCTGTGGCCCTTCTCGCGCCAAACACCCAGGTCCTGACTACACCGTACCTTCTGCCTCCAGCACCTTCCACCCGCGACTATTCCAACTTTGGCTCACACTTCATTTTCCGCGAACCAGCCCTGCCCCATCTGCTTATTCGTCAGTGCTCCATTGCCTGTACTCCGCCATAAAGATAAAATGAAACCTGCTTTTTCTATAACCAACGGAGTACCAGAATGAAAAATTCCACTTATCGACTTTTAGGCGTTGCCTTTCTGCTATTTGGCTCAACTTTAACCCTGCTGGCCGGAGAATATTCAATCCAGTCTCCGGGCGGTAAAAGCACTGTGTTGGTTAAGGTGGCTGAAAATATAACCTGGCAGGTCTCGCATGGGCCCGCGGTAATAATCGAACCTTCCCCCATTTCCCTGGAAGTTGATGGCAAGGCCCTCGGCAGGAATGCCCGGGTAACCGGGGAATCCAGGCAAAACATCGATACCGAAATTGTCCCGGTTGTAAGGGAGAAACGCTCGGTAATCGATGATGTCTACGATGAACTGTCCCTGGAATTTGAGGGTGGTTATTCGTTGATCTTCAGGGCGTATGACGATGCCGCGGCCTACCGCTGGAAAACCGGGTTTGACCGGGAAATCACCATAAACAGTGAAACCGCTAATTTCAGGTTTGCCCGGGACTTCCCTCTTTATTTCCAGGAAGAGGAAAGTTTCTTTACCCACTCCGAAAGAGAAAATCTCTATCTGAAACTTTCTGATGTCACCCCGGAAAGAATGGCCTGCTGCCCTGCCCTGGTGGAGCTGGAGGATGGCCTCAAGGTTGCCGTAACCGAGGCTGACCTGGAGGATTACGCCGGAATGCTGCTGGCAGGAAGCAGTGATAAAAACTGTTTGTCCGGAAAATTCTCCCAGTTTGTGACTATGGAGGAACAACGGAATGATCGTGATGTGGCACCGGTAGAGCGCGCTGATTACCTGGCCCGGACCAGGGGTGAACGAACCTTCCCCTGGCGGGTGCTGATTATCACTGAAAATGACGGTGAACTGCTTAACAACCAGACGGTTTTCAAGCTGGCTCCCGAGCAGCGGCTGGCAGACACATCCTGGATCAAGCCGGGAAAGGTCGCCTGGGACTGGTGGAACTACAACAATGTTTACGGGGTAGATTTCAAGGCCGGGGTGAATACTGCCACCTACAAATACTACGTTGATTTCGCCTCCCGCTACGGGCTGGAATACATCGTGCTCGACGAAGGATGGTACAAGCTGGGTGACCTGATGAGTGACAATCCGGAAGTGGACCTGGAAGAGATCACCAGGTACGCGAAATCAAAGGATGTAAACGTAATCCTTTGGGTTGTCTGGAAGACCCTGGAAGACCAGTGGGATGACGCCTTTGAGAAATTCAGCAGGCTTGGAATTTCCGGCATCAAGGTTGACTTCATGCAGCGTGATGACCAGTGGATGGTAAATTACTACTGGAGAGTGGCCGAGGAATGCGCCAAACGCAGGATGCTGGTTGATTTTCACGGGGCATACAAACCTACCGGGCTGCGCCGTGCCTTCCCCAACGTGATCAGCCGGGAAGGTGTGCGCGGGCTGGAAAACTCCAAGTGGGGCACCGCTATTAATCCAGAACACGATCTTTCCATCCCTTTCATCCGGATGCTGACCGGACCCATGGATTTCACTCCCGGGGCCATGGTTAATATGAACCGGGAGAATTTCAAGCCCATTTTCAACCAGCCGATGAGCATGGGCACACGCTGCCACCAGCTGGCGATGTACGTGATCTATGAGAGCCCCCTGCAGATGCTGGCGGATAACCCTTCCAATTATTACAAAGAACCTGAGTGCATGGAATTCCTGGAAGCCGTGCCCACCACCTGGGATGAAACCGTAGTGCTGCACGCGGCTGTTGCCGACTACGCGGTTCTGGCCAGAAAGCACGGAGACAACTGGTTCATAGGAGCCATGACCGATGATACGGCCAGGGATTTTTCAATAAACCTCGGAGAATTCCTTACCGGCGGAAACTGGAAAATGGAATCATGGGAGGACGGGATAAACGCCGACCGCTACGGCAGCGACTACCGGAAAAAATCCAGCCTGGTCAAATCCGGGGAGAAGATATCAATCCACCTGGCTCCCGGGGGAGGATGGGCAGCGGTAATCAGCCCGGAAGCCGGCCGCTAGGCTCCACTAATGTTCAAGGTTTTACCCCGTTGCAGGCCCCAGGTCACAGGTTACAGGTTGCGACCTGTAACCTGAATCATGTGACTATTCAAACCAGGCGGATTGAGCCGGCCTCGGGTCGGATGATCCTGAATCCTGAATTCGATTGCGCGCCAATGGGCGCGCAATCTATAATTAGCGGCTCACATGACTAACCAAGGGGATACAATCCAGCCGAAAAAATCCTTCCCGATCAGGAAAGACAACCATCCGTTCATGCAGAGGCCGCACCGGACACTTTTTGTCCTGACCATACCGGTGCTTTTTTCCCTGATTGCCGAACCCTTGACCGGGTTGGCTGACACAGCTTTTGTTTCCAGGCTGGGATCAGCTCCACTTGCCGCCCTGGGGGTGGGGACCATCTTGCTGAGCGGGGTGTTCTGGATATTCAATTTCCTAGGCATCGGGAGCCAGACTGAAACGGCCAACGCCCTGGGTTCCGGTAATGAACAAAAAGTCCGGCAAACAACTGGATTGGTTATTCTCCTGTCGGGAATATTCGGAATACTGGCCATAATCCTGGGATACCTGCTCACCCCCTGGTTGTCAAAAATGATGGAAGCGGAAGGCCTCATCCTGAGAGACGCGGTTGCATACATGAACATCCGCTGGCTGGGAGCCCCGGCCATTCTGCTGATGCTGGCATTGTTCGGGGTACTCAGGGGTTTGCAGGACATGACAACTCCCCTCTGGGTCGCGCTAGGTACAAATACCCTCAACATTCTGCTGGACTGGCTTCTTGTATTTGGCGCGGGCCCTTTTCCCGCAATGGGGGTGGAAGGCGCGGCAACTGCATCCGTTATCAGCCAGTGGATCGGGGCTGCCTGGACCATGGCTGTTTTATTCAGGTACCACAAGCCTGATTTTCATATCGAGTGGAAGTCTTCACTCCGGCTTTTGAAAATCGGCGGGGACTTATTTGTCCGGACCGGACTCCTGACCCTGTTCCTGCTTGTCACTACCAGGGCTGCCACCAGGGCCGGAGCCGATTCAGGAGCCGCCCACCAGGCCATCCGGCAGTTCTGGGCCTTTTCCGCCCTCTTCCTGGATTCATTCGCGATTGCCGGCCAGAGCCTGATTGGATTTTTCCAGGGGGCCGGTCTTAAGTTATGGTCAAGAAAAGTGGCCTCTTTCGTTGTGGCCTGGAGTGTGCTCACCGGGCTTTTACTGGGTTTTGTGATGCTGGCCGGAGAAAATGCTGCCATTTTTCTCCTGGTCCCGGTCACATCGGTTCCTGTTTTCCTGGCTGCCTGGAGAATCTGCGCGGTGTTCATGCCGCTTAATTCCATCTCCTTTGCCACTGATGGCGTCCACTGGGGAACCGGGGACTTCCGCTATCTGAGAAACGCGGTTTTGATTTCAACCGCCGCCGGGATCCTGGCACTGGGATTTTTTGGCAAGGACGGAGAACTGACCCTGGCCGAGATCTGGATAACAACCGGGATCTGGATAACCCTGCGCAGCCTGTTGGGAGTACTGCGTATCTGGCCCGGTATCGGGAATGCCCCGCTCAGGAAAGACACCGGGCCTGAACCTGCACAAATTGACTGAAAACGTCATTCTGTTCCGTTTTTCTCAAACAAAATGTCGATTCAAATAATTGACGACAATGAACATATAGAATAACCATTATTCCCGTCCAATAATCAGTTACACGGAGCTTCTATTCACAAGCCAGGCATATTTTGTAATAAAATGGCCCCAAAAGTTCTATTATTGAATTAAGAATTTACATCATCCGGGAATTTTCCCGGACCGGATTACCGGATCACTCCAAGTAAATTAAAAGGCCGATTATGAAGAACGATATTACAGACAATACGGATACTCTCCGGGACAGAGGTTCATGTTCAGCCGGCAAACCTCACGGCTGCCAGAAAAGTGAAAGACACCCACTCCCTGTATCATCAGAAACTGAAAGCTGTCTTAAGGCACCTCTGGGGCAGTTGATTTGGAACATGATTTTCCTCTCCACCCTGCTCTTGCAGGGAGTAGTCCTGTCGGCATCAGGATCTGATCTAACCTTCACCCAGGCTTTGGATACAATGATTTCCAGGAATGAGTCCTTACAAAGTGCTCATGCCGAGGTAGAACAAAGGCAATATGAGGCCAGTGCCTCCAGGGGGCTGAACTTGCCTAAGGTTACGCTCAGCGGGCGACTCACCAGGTTAAACGATCCCATTGACCTGGATCTCAATCCTATCAGGGATGTCATTCTCGCGATGCACCCGACAGTGCCCTCAGCAATGGTTCCATCTTTCCTTGAAAACATCCAGAGTGATACCTTTTTCAAGGCCCAGCTGAATATGATCTGGCCGGTATACACTGGTGGAAAGATCAAGGCGGCAAAAAACGCGGCTGATGCCGGAACCCGGGAAGCGGAAGCTAAGCTTGACCGGGCTACTGGAACGCTGGCCTCAGATCTGGCCAGGTACTACTTCGCGGCAAGGCTGTCTGAGCAGGTTTACCGGATCCGTACAGAAGTGAAGGAAGCCCTCGATCTCCACCTTTTCCAGGCCCGCCGGCTGCAGGAAGAAGGATTTATCGCCAGAACAGAACTTCTGCACGCCCAGGTAGCGCAGGCGCAGGCCGACCGGGAACTCAAGGCTTCCCGACGCGACCTCGATTTGTCCCTGATCGCCCTGTCCAACATCCTCGCTTCCGATAATTCAGTTAATCCCACAACATCCTTGTTTCTGGTCCCGGAGATTGACCCGGTAGATTCTTTCATAAGCCAGGCCCGGAATAACCATCCGGCGCTGGATCAGATTCAGGCTATCCGTGACAAGGCGGGAGAGAACCTGAGAGCAGCAAGATCAGAACTCTATCCCCAGGTTTACCTGTTTGGCACCAGGGAGCTCTATGAAAATGATTTGACAGTACTGGAACCATCCTGGGCGGTAGGCGCGGGAGTGAATTTTACGATCTTTGACGGCCGGGCAAGGGCCAACCGGATACTTGCGGCCCGGAAAATGGAGGAACAGGCTGATTTGCAGCAACTTAAACTGACGCGTGATCTGGAGACCCTGGTTTCATCCAAATACCAGGAACTGATGAAAGCCCGCGAACAGTTTGAAGCTTTACAGGCATCGCTTGATCTGGCTGAAGAGAATCTCCGCGCCAGGATCCGTTCCTTTGAAGAAGGACTTGCCACATCCCTGGATGTCGTTGACGCCCAGCTGTCCCTTTCTTCGATAAAGGTTGAGAGAATGCACGCGGCTTATAACTTTGACGTCGCCCTGGCACAGCTGCTGGAAGCCTGCGGCAGAGGAACTGATTATCCGCAATATCTGGCCGGAAGAATATTGGAGGTGGAAAAGTGAGAAGCATTCGTCACATAGTTGAACCTGTTGTTGGACTCCTTGTATTACTGGGCCTGGTCGGCGGACTGACCTGGTTCCTCCAGGAACCTGATGTTGAATTCATACAGGGTGAAGTTGATGCCACGCAGGTGAATCTGGCCATGAAAATCGCCGGCCGGGTTTCTGAAGTCTTGGTCAAAGAGGGGCAGTATGTAGAAAAGGGTACCATCCTGCTGAAACTGGACAGCCCGGAAATCAACGCTAAACTGCGCCAGGCTTCATCAGCTGAAGCGGCAGCGTCAGCTCAACGCGACAAGGCATTTGCTGGAGCCAGGACCCAGGAGGTAACCGCATCCATGAATCTCTGGATTCAGGCCCAGGAAGCAGCGGAACTGGCTGAAAAGACCTACCGGCGTATCAACAACCTTTATGCTGATGGTATTGTTCCGGGACAAAAAAAGGACGAAGCTGAAGCCAAATGGAAAGCCGCGAAAGCGGCTGCGGCAGCCGCCCGATCCCAATATGACATGGCCCTGGAAGGTGCCAGGGTGGAGGACCGAAACACCGCTACTGCCCTGGTAAATCAGGCTCAGGGAGCGGTCAGTGAAGTAAAAAGCTACCTGGGAGAGACCCAACTGGATTCTCCCCTGGGAGGAGAGGTCGTACATGTGCTGGCAAATCCGGGAGAGGTGGTTAGCGCCGGGTATCCGGTTGTTACCATCCTTGACCTGACCGACATCTGGGTTACTTTCAATTTGCGTGAAGACCGACTGGAAGGAATGCGTATGGGCTCGCTCTTCCAGGTATCAGTCCCGGCCCTGGGAAACAAAAAAATTGATGTGGAAATAAGTTACATTGCCGCATTGGGAGATTTCGCAACCTGGAGGGCAACCAGCGTATCAGGTGAATTCGACCTGAAAACCTTTGAAGTCCGGGCCAGGCCGCTGAACCCGGTTGAAGGCCTGCGACCAGGCATGAGTGTGGTCGTTCCCCTGGAGGATCTTCCCCATGCCCAGAAATAAGCAGCGTACCGGGTTTATGGCTGTGGTAATGCGGGAACTCTCCCGTATCAGGGCGCACTCCCGTTATGCCCTGGCCATGATAGTCCTCCCGCTGCTTTCCTTTATTCTTACCTGGGGCCTGTTTTCAAACAAGTACCCCCACGATCTTCCCATTGCAGTGGTTGACCTGGATCACTCCTCGCTGTCCCGCACCCTTGTTAAAGCCATTGACGCATCCTCAGTCATCGAAGTAGCCTACCAGGCTTCCAATCCTGCTGAGGCCCGGGACTTGATGCTGAGAGGAAAAATTTATGCCTCAGTTGTCATTCCTCAGGATCTCGAAGAGGACATTTTAAGGGGCCGGGGAGGAGACGTTATTAATTACACCAACACCCAGATGCTGCTTCCCGGCAGTATAATCTCCAGCAGTCTTAGCGCTGCTGCCGCCACTGTTTCAGCCGGCATTAATTTTCAGTCCAGGCTGCGGCGGGGTGAAATGGAGGAGGCGGCTCTGGATCATCTCCAGCCTATCGATCTGGAACGGCATGTACTGTATAATCCCCAGCTCAATTACATGTATTTTCTTTCAACTGCTCTCTGTCCTACCTTTTTACAAATATTCATTCTGATGACCGCGGTAATGGCCATGGGCAGTGAATTCAAAAACAGCACAGCAAAGGTTTGGCTCGCTACTGCAGGGGGCAGTGTCTGGAGGGCAGTATTCGGCAAACTGGTTGTCTATCTGGTTTCATTCAGCCTGATAGGCCTGATTATGCTCGCGGTAATCCTCAATGGCTTTGGCGTACCTTTACGGGGTTCCCTGCTTAGCCTGGTTACAGCCACTATTTCCCTGGTGCTAGCCTACCTGGGATGCGCCCTGATCCTGGTGGTAATGAGCCCCAGTCTGCGCATGGCCCTTAGCGCGGCATCCTTTTTTTCAGGCACCGCCTTTGCTTTTGTCGGACTGACTTTTCCCCAGTCAGGAATGCCGGCCCTGGGCAAGGCCTGGAGCAACATGCTGCCGCTCACCCATTATCTTCACCTGTTTCTGGAGCAGACCATCCGCAGTGCAGCTATCCGTGAATCTGTCCCGGATCTCCTGATTATGCTTATTTTTGCCGGGGCGGGATTCTGCCTCATCCCCCTGCTTAAAAACCACATGAGAGACAGCCGTTACTGGGGGAAACCATGATAAAAAACCTTATTTATAATGTCACAGCTGAACTCCGGTCAATCTTCAGGGATCCGGGCGTGTTGATTATCATGTGCGCCGCCGTTGTTTTTTATTCTTTTGTCTACCCCCTGCCCTATGCCAGGGAAGTTTTAAGCCAGGTACCCCTGACTGTTATTGATCAGGACAACTCGGCACTAAGCCGGAAGCTTATCCAGATGGCTGATGCTTCAGAAATGGTAAGAATAGAAGGGCGGTCGCAGAATCTCGACATGGCCCGGGATGAAATCAGTTCCGGTCGCTACAGCGGAGTCCTTGTCATACCTGAAGGCTTTGAAAAGGAGGTGCTGCAAGGGAAACAGGTCCATGTATCCGCCTATGTGGATGCCACTTATTTTCTTATATACAGGCAGGCGATGACCGGACTGGTGAAAACCGTCCGCACGATGTCAGCCGGAATTGAGATCCGCCGCTTTCAGGCCCAGGGATGGTCAGAGGAAAAAGCCATGGTTGACCGCTCTCCTCTTAATCTCGTCAGCAGGTCACTATTCAATCCATATATGGGATACGCGACCTACATTGTCCCTGGAGTCCTGATACTGCTGTTGCAGCAGACCGTGCTCATAGGTATAGGAATGCTTTCCGGAACCCGCAGGGAGCGGATTATGGCTGGTAAAACAGTCACTCAGAGGCGTGGTGGACCGATGGTGAACATCATTTCCCGTACTATTGCCTGTCTGGCTCTCTACCTGGTTCATATTCTTTTTATCTACGGAGTGGTTTACCAGATCTGGGGATTCCCGATGCGAACAGGTATTTCGACCATTTTTCTGTACCTGCTGCCCTTTCTCCTGTCAGTCATTTTAATGGGGCAGGCTTTAGCCGGTTTTTTCAAAACCAGGGAAACTTCCATAATCATGATTGTATGGAGTTCCATGCTGGCAGTCCTGGTTTCAGGTTTCTCCTGGCCTGTGGAAAGCATGCCGCACTGGATCAGGGCTCTCTCCATGCTCCTGCCCAGCACCTGGGGCATTTCAGGCGGGTTACGCCTCACCCAGATGGGTGCCTCATTCAGCCAGGTCCAGACGGAATGGATAGGGCTGTGGATCCTGGCGGTTTTTTACTTTCTCCTCGCCTGGATATGTATACGTTTTGTCCACCGTCAGCCTGCGGGGTAGTCCAGGAAATGATGACCTCGGTTCCTTGCGGCTCCGGATTCAGCCTTTTCTCAACGGCTGAATCAACAGTTCTTCCGGATTTTCTCCCCGGCTAAATGACCTGGCCGGCTTTCTCTCCGGTTTATGTAACGAAGTGGTGGAGAGACAGTCCGGCTGGTTCAGACCACGACACCATGCCCTGGAAGCTTCTACTCCGATCCTGATCTCGAATCCTGAATCATTTTTTTCAATTCAGCAAGGGCGTTTGCCCGGTGGGATATGGAATTTTTCAGGTCAGGAGAAATTTCGGCAAAAGTAACATTCAAAGCAGGATAGAGGAAAACAGGATCATATCCGAATCCGCCTTCACCCCTCGGCGCTTCCAGGATCAGGCCGTGGACTTCGCCGAAAGTTTCAATAAGCTCCCCTCCGGGAAGGGAGAAACAGATTGCGCAGGCAAACCGGGCAGTGCGTTCCTTTCCTGGCTCCCTCTCCAGAGAGCTTCTAATCTCCCTCAGAAGCCGTTCTATCCGCAGGGCATCAGTAGCAGCGTACCGGGAAGAAAACACACCAGGAGCGCCATTCAGCACATCCACCTCAAGCCCGGAATCATCTGCTATAACCGGGAGGCCTGTCAGCTCCAGGTAGTGCAGGGCTTTTTTCCTGGCGTTCTCCGAAAAAGTCATCCCATCCTCCACAGGTTCAGGCAATCCTGGAAAATCATTCAGGGTGATAAGACTGATACCGGTGTCATCCAGGATGGAGGACATCTCCTTTTTTTTACCCTCATTCCCGGTAGCTAACAATATTTTCCGCGACATCTCATGCTCTCTCCGGGATTGTGGGACAAAAAATCAGTTCAGGCCTGGCGCAGAAAGAAGACACTGTTTGTTTCTGGATATTGATAATCTCTTCAACACCTTTGCCGGCTAAATCCAGCATTGTATTAAGTTCCTCTCGCGAAAAAGGGCTCCGTTCCGCGGTCCCCTGGACCTCAACCAGCTTGCCGTTTCCGGTCATAATGACATTCATATCAACGTCAGCCGTGGAATCTTCCTCATAACAAAGATCCAGCAGGGGTTCCCCGTCCACAATGCCCACGCTGACAGCGCCAACATAATCAAGCAGGACTGCCTTATCGAGGGTTCCCTCCGCTACCAGTTTATCCACGGCCGCCACCAGGGAAACAAAGGCTCCGGTTATGGATGCCGTGCGCGTGCCTCCGTCGGCCTGGATCACGTCACAGTCGATCCAGACCGTGCGTTCTCCCAGGCTCTTTAGATCAACAACCGCCCTGAGGGTCCTGCCTATCAACCTCTGTATCTCCTGGGTCCTGCCGGAAGGCTTGCCCTTGGAGGATTCCCGCATCATCCTGGTTCCTGTTGATCGCGGAATCATTCCATACTCGGCCGTTATCCATCCTTGTTCAGCATTGCGCAGAAAAAAGGGAACCCTGTCCTCAACGCTTGCCGTGCAGATTATCTTGGTTTCTCCGCACTCCACCAGAGCCGATCCTTCAGCATGCCTGATAAAGCCGGGTGTTATGGTTATTTGTCTCAGCTGATCTTTTTCTCGTTGGTCGGTCCTTATAGTCATGCGGACTATTCTAACCGGAAGGGGTGCGAGATTGAGACGTGGCCGGCCAGGGTGTCCCGTTCCTTGCCTTCTACCAGAAACCTTACCTGGGAGATCTCTTCAAAATTGAGAACCAGAGATCTGGTTATGGATTTTATGGCGAGAAGTTCATAGAAAACTCCTTCAATGCCATTAACCGTATCATCGTAAAGGTCAACAACCGCAGTTCCGTCATCCAGAATATAAAGCTGCCTGAGCCTCGCACCGGCAGGAAAAACAGGAAAAATGGACTGCCCGGACAAAGGCTCGTTTTCAGCGGATTCTTCCTGGGTAACGGGAAGCTGTCCAGGCCCACGGAATAGCTCCTGGAGCGCCTGCTTGGCCATAATGGTCCTATCGGCTATCTGATAAATTACTCGTTTTTCAGGGACCAGGAAGTCAGGGTCCGAAGGAAATTTCCCGGCATTGTAAAAATACAGGTCCACGAACTGATCACCCTGGCTCTGCTGTTTCAGGTCAGTTGCCTCCAGGTCCACAGCGGAAGAGTCGGGTTCCTGGAGCAGCCTGTGACGAGCTCTTTCCTGGCTGATCAGATAATACGCGAATACTACCGCGAGAAAAATGAGCAAAATGCCCAGAATAATGAGTTTTTTCTCTTTCATTTGTGATTACCGTAAAAATTCAACTATCCCATCAGCTATCAATCTGGCCATTTCATCCTGATATCCGGCGGTTAAAATAAACTCCCTGTCCAGGGTATTGGTCAAAAATCCGATTTCCAACAAAACAGCCGGCGCCTTGACCGGCTCCAGGACTGTAATTGGGACTTTCATGATCCCGTTATTCGCGAGAAACACCTGATTCAGGGAATCCTGGAGGGATCTGGCCAGTAAGGCGCTCTGCTCAACCCACGGCTTCTGGCCTTCATTCCACGGGATCATCATCGCCCTGTCGGGATTACCTTTCCCTGGAGCATTCTCCTCGCCTCCTGTAAGAGCCTGGCCCTGATTGCTGCCGGAATCCGGCGTTTTCTGTTCCTGGTTGGAAGGACTGAAATAGACTACGGGTCCCTGGGTGGCAGCAGAGGGAGAACTGGCAAAGTGAAGGCTTATGAAAGCCCTGGTTGAATAAAAATTACCAACTGAGCTCCTCTGTTCAGGGGAAAGGGATACATCCCTGTTCCGCGTAATCCTGGTTTTGATCCCTCTTTCCTCCAGCTTACTCTCCAGCAGGCGGGCAATCGACAGTGTCAGGGTTTTTTCCATTACCCCATTTTCTGTTTCAAACCCAATATCAGCACCGCCATGGCCGGGATCAATAACTACAACTGCCGCTCCGATCTCCCTGCTGGCGGGAACACCGGACAATTCTCTACCGGTTTCGGTTGAAGGGACTCGCGACGGATCGCCGCCTTCGGCTTCAGGGGCGGTTTCAGCCAACTGCCTCTCCCTGGGTGCTTCAAAAAAATCAATTACCACCCGAGGAGGATCATTAAGCACATATTCCCTATACCTGCCAAAACTTTTCCCCTTGGTTACCCTGAATGTTCCCAGTCCATCGTTCGGATCAAAAGAAATTGCGGAAACAACATCAAAGGTGTCAGGATTATCAATCTGTTCCAGGCGGACGACGTACTGATCAAACCTTATCTCAATAAAATCGCGGAATTCCCTTATCCTGGGGGATACCTGTTCGCTGGTCCTGAAAACAAAAGAAACATGGTCGGGATAGTCAACGGCCTGAACCCGAACTACATTTTCATTCAGAGATTCGACTCTGTATTCACCCCTGCCTGAAACCACAAGGTGCCGGGAAAGAATGTTCGGCAGCAATTTCTCCAGGAAATCTTCCGGAACCCACCAACCAGTTTTCCTCAATTTTACAACTGAGGCTGAGAGGAGTATGTATTGAGATCCGGTACGGACAAGGGGCCTCCCCGAGATAAGAGTCAGGCTTCCCCTGTCCCCTATGATCTCCAGGGTGCTGCCTGATTCCTTCAACTTGAAATCCAGGACTGAGGCCAGCTCATTGACACGGTAATAGCTGCTTCCCTCAAGAACCGTAGCGGTAAGGGTAGTTTTTCTTGTCCCGTCCCTGATTACCAGCTGCTGGGCTGTCAAGGCAGGCGTACTGGCAACGATTCCCAGAATTATCAGTATGGTTCGCCATATCCAATTTTGCATTTTCATAAGTATAGATGAAGAGATAACCGAATAAAACAGAAACAGGAGCCAAGGACAGCTTCCAACCTGCAAGGCAGGGGGAATTTAGCAAAAATGCTTTAAAACAATCTTCGCCTGGGGATTTATTCATTTACGGCCGGAGTAAATCCCTGCAGCTCAGACTCTTTCATCAAGCGGATAGAAGAGCGGTTGCGGGCTATTTCTCCTGCCAGGCGGGTGTGAAGGGCATGCCCTCCTTTATAAGCTGTTATGTGCCCCATCAGCGGGAATCCGCACAGCGCAATATCTCCAATCAGGTCCATGGCCTTATGCCGTACAAACTCAAATTTGTCTCTCAGTTCTCCACTCACAATCCCAGTCTTGCTTAATACCACCGCATTCTCAAGAGTCCCGCCTCTTACCAGTCCCTTTTTCAGGAGATCTTCCACCTGTTCATAAAATCCAAACGTACGAGCGAAGGCCAATTCCTTCTTGTAAGTTTCGGGATTGATATCCAAATGGATACCCTGCTGGCCAATAGATGGATGATCAAAATCTATCTCATATGAAACCTTAAATCCAAAACATGGTTCCATTCTAATATATTTGTCTCCCTCCGAGAGGCAGACTGGCTCCGTGACTACCAGATAGGATCTTTCGGAATGGGAAAATTCAATTCCCGCCTCTAAAATCATATCTACCCAGGGACGGGAGGAACCGTCCAGGATCGGGACTTCCAGGGAATCAATATCAATATAAACATTATCTATACCGCAGCCGTAAAGAGCAGACAGTATATGTTCAACAGTCGAAAGCCTTACGCCCTGCTTCATCAGGGTTGTAGCCAGCTCCACCCTGGACACCCACATTTGTAACGCCTCTATCTCGAAACCCTGCAGGTCTGTCCTCCTGAATACCAAACCTGATCCGGAAGGAGCCGGCTGCAGGGTGACAGACACCTGGCATCCGGTATGTAATCCGACACCACTGACACTCACGCTTTTCTTAATTGTCTGTTGCATTGTCTTATTACTTAGCACGAATGACTCCATATTATAAATCAAGGATACCAGGGCTTTTCCGCATCATTTCCTCCAGTTTATGTGCGGCATGGACCACACTGTTGTTGCTGGATGTATACAGCGGACATCCCTGTCAACTAATAATTGACCTTGCACAATTTATAATCCGGAAAATGCAGGCAAGGTAATAGGGGGTAGAAAGACCGGGAATTAAACCCTGGTTCCGGCCATACTATCCTTCTTCAATTACAAATCTGACGGCCGCAAAGAGACAAGCTGATGAATCAGCTATGGGTCCCGGTTTTTTAAAAGAGTCAGTTCTTCTTGTCCTTGTTGCCCCCAGGGGTCCATTCTACACCTTCGGGCCTGAGGAAAAGAATCTCGGGAAATGCTTCACCGAAGGAGATCTCTTCAATAAATCTCTGGCTGCTCAGTTCACCGTCAGTGTATATGTCAATCCGGAGAGGGACAAAAACTCCCTGGATTTCATGCCAGTTATAGAACTCCTGTTCCTGTTTATGGCGAACTCCATTTTTATCTACGGTGTGGTATTCAGTTCTTGCCGGCCTGGAATCACTGACATTAAAATATACAGTTATGGAATCACTCCTAGCATCGACAAATTCCACGGCTTCATACTGGCCGGAGCCGGAAATCTCGTCCCTGCCATAGTAAAAAAAACTCATCCCCTCTTCTGAAACTCTTTTCCGTAGCAGATAGTCAACGTCATGCCTGACTGATCGCCTGAATTCAGAAATGTCATCCTCAGTTAAAAATTCAAGGAATTTCTCGCTCTCCCTTTTCCAGCCCTTATTCATTTCCAGGTTGACTATTTCCAGGTATTCTTCCTTTCCTTTACCCAACTGGACCCTGGACTTGATCACTGGTGACATGACCGACCAGTCCTGGTATCTAAGGAAAAATTTCCTTCCCTTGTTGAACCAGAAATATCGTCCGTTGCTCCTGATTCTATCAATGGCCAGGTAAGCTTCTCCACCCATCGATTTAACAGCTGCATCTATCAGCTTCCGGGCCTTCGTTTCATTGGAATTGTCATCTGACAGAGCCATGTTCGAGGAAAATGTCACCATCAGGAGAACGGCCGCTAAAAATATCTTTATTTTCATGAGCTATTTTTCCAGTTTCAGCCGGTTATCAAACTCTCCCGGCTCTCTTACATTTATTTGAATTAGAGGAATTTCCCCATCCCCTGTTTCAGTTTCCAATAAACCTTGAGTATAAAATTCGGGCTTCCACAATATCCTTGACCCCTTTAAAGATAGCCCTTCCATTGCTAAAGACCGTCATATCGTATTCATCTATACGCACCTGCAGCAGGTAATCGTTGCATCTTAAGATATTTTTCTCTCCCAGGCGGCCTGCCAGTTCATGCAGATTCAGGGATTTATCGCGGACTGCTGGATATATCTGAAAGGATTCAGCTCCACAGAGCCTGGTAATGCGCCCTGTTATCCGTCCTTCAAGATATGGGAAATCCCTCTCCCGGCAGCAGGGACATACTGCTACCGGCCCTACTTCACTATTCCCGCTCTCCCAGGTTCCCGAAAACGAGTTAAAACTCAGAACATCCCGGCTGAAACTGCCGGTAACAACTTTCCTCAGCACCTGGCCAGCCTGAAAAGAGGCTATGGCAGAAATAACCTCATTTTTTGTTACTCCGGATAAAGGGGTTCCATTGCTGCCCGGAGCGGGATCTTCGGGAAAAAGGCATCTCAGGCATGGAGTTTCCCCAGGAACCATTCCCCTGGATATTCCCCTGGAACCGGGGATTAAGGCAAAAATCCATGGAATTCCGGTCTCAACTGAAAATTCATTAACCAGAAATTTGGTTTCGAAATTGTCAAGACCGTCTACCAGTACATCAAAGCCATTACACAAGTCTCTGATATTGTTAAAAGTAATATCTTTCCGGAAATCCTCCACCTTGATCCCTGGATTAATTTCTCTGGCAGCCCTGGCAATTGCCGAGGCCCTGGGCATAGCAGTGTCAGCATCTTTTGCCGTGAACAGGCTTTGCTCCCGGATGTTGTTCAATCTTACGATATCCCTGTCTATTAACCTCAGCCGTCCCAATCCGGAGTGGGCCAGAATTGCGGCGACAGCCGACCCCAGGGCACCGCATCCGGCAATCACAGCCGAAGCACTGCCTACCTTCTCCACCTCTTCAGGCCCGGCTGGCTGGAAAAGGTCTGTACTGGCATAACGGACTGTCATCCCTGGATCCTTCACTTTAGGACACTATTAACCGGGCGCCCTGCCTGTCCAGCTCAAGTATCCGGTATTGAGCGGGAATACTGTTATCGTGGAAAGCTCGGCACATCCACTCCCCAATTTCCCGGCTCCGCACACTTCTGGATGCCATGCCCAGCATGGCTGATCCCGATCCACTTACCGTTACCGCAAGGAGCGACTGTTCCAGGTGCCCATCAAGGCCCTTTAATTCAAGGAGGTCGGTCATCCCGGGAACCAGGGGAGCGCGGTATTTTTGATGAAGGCGATCCCTGGAAGCCTCCCTGATCAGGGTTGCACGGCCTTCCCGGACCGCGTGAACCAGCAGGGCGGTTCTCTGGATATTATATACCGCGTCTTCCAGGGTGTAGGATGAAGGCAGAATCCTCCTGGCTTCACTGGTGGAAACGGTAAATTCAGGAATAACAACTATGTAATCAAGATCCAGGCCTGATTCGAGCGGTTCCGCCCTCATCCTGTCGCCTGATACCAGGGAAAGAGCCCAGCCGCCCAGGCAGCTTGCTGCCAGGTTGTCAGGATGTTTTTCAAGGGGATAAGCGATATTAAAAATCTCCTCCCTGGACATATTCTTACCGGAAAGGCCTTCAGCCAGTTTTATTCCGCCGATAATGGCTGCAGCGCTGCTGCCCAGACCTCTTTTCAGGGGGATCTCGTTGTTTACCGAAAAACGGAGGCCGGGACAGGAGTAACCAAGGTAGGTACAGGCTGCATGGAAAGCCTGTAATATCATATTGTCTTCAGGTGGAAGCTTGAAATCATCCGGCCAGAGAATATCTTTACCGGGAAGAATCTCAACTGAAATATCAAGATAGATGCTCAGCGCTGCTGAAACCGTGTCAAAACCGCTCCCCAGGTTTGAAGTACTTCCGGGAACACGGACTTTCACTGTACCTGTCATTGTTTATATCCTTAAAAGAAATCAACCCGCCTTTCCGGCAGGATTCATGTCATCCAGAAACTGATTATCTCACGGCTTGCCTTCCCAGGATCCGCCATTGAAAAAGGCGCTGAAATCCATTCTCCGTCACATAACCTGAACAAACGTCCAGCCCGTTCACTCTCCGCTCTCCCTTTTTCGGCAACCTTTTCCTCGGTTCCGGATCCCAGTTCAACAAATCCCCGATAGGGAAGGTTTGAAGAAAGGGCGTATGAGAGAAACGGGGCTGTGTCCAGGCCCGGTAAAGGCAGGACCAGGGTGTTGAGCCCCTGCTCCCTGAACTGGACATTTAAAAACCCGGCTAAAATGTCTACATTGCCATTTTCATTTTTTCCCGCCACTCCAAAAATCTTCGGAACCTCTCTTCGAGAGGGGAGCCGATATAGATATTTGGCAGCACTCAAGCCGAACTGTCCCGGGGCAACACTCTGGTTATCCTCGGAAACATAGGTCCAGGGGCAGCCAAGGAAAGGCCCGACAATACGGGTCACCTGGGCTATTGGCCCCATGCCGAACACTATTCCGGGTGAGACAGGGAGCGATACTTCCATGAATTCAAGGAGGTTTATCAGATCAGGTGTATTATTCGGGGTTACTACCAACTTGGCCAGGTCTCCTTCGCGGGACCTTAGATTGCCATATATTTGGTCAAGATCAGAAGGGCAGCCGCTGAAATCATGCCTGGACCTTACTACCTTTACCGATTCAGGAAAACGCGGTATATTCTCCACATCAGATTCCACATCGACCAGGGAGAATCCCTTTTTGGAGGCTTCGCGAAGGATCTCTAGCCGGTCTGATTCAGGTCCGGTGAATTTTCCACCTTCCCTTACTGGCCGGCAGGTTGCAATGTAACTAGTTCCTGAACCAGCAGGCAGTTCCGGAAATTCAACTGGATTCAAAAAATCCAGCCGCACTTCTATGACCGGAACTCCCCCGTTAAAGCAGTTTATTTTTTTCTGCAGCCCGGCCGGAGATTCCACGGCCAGAGTCAGGCATACATTAACCATACTGTCCACCTGGAAAGATTCTCCAACTCCATTGCAGGTATCTAATCAATTAACAAACCAGTCCCTGTTTCTTACCCTGGTATTCTTCAGGTATTCCAGCTCCCCGGGGGCTTCACTCCCATGCTTCAGGGAAAGCTCTACCCGGGATTTCTGAAGAACCTATATCCCGGGGTCGATAATCAACCCGGGCAGGGATTCCAGGAATACTTCAAAATCTCGGAAGTTACCAAAAACCAGGTCACGCCTGCTGCTTATAAAACCCGACGTATCCAAGGTCGTGCAACCTTGTCAATTATTGGAAGCCTTGCCGATCCTTCCCCAGAAAACCTTGAAATACTGAATCATCGACAGTATCGAAATAACTGCAGTTACCCAGAGGAGTATATTCCCAATCCTGAACATCAGTCCTTCAGGGTAGGGGTTAGCAACAATCAGGAATCCACAGCAAGCCACCTGGCTGACCATCTTCCATTTTCCCATGTTTGACGCGGCCACGGTTATTCCATTAGTCGCAGCAATGCTCCGCAAACCGGTAACCGCAAACTCTCTGCCTACAATTAACACAACAATCCAGGCTGGAGCTGCTTCCAGCTGGACCAGGGCAATTAAACAGGAGGAAATTAACAGCTTGTCCGCCAATGGGTCAAAGAGTTTTCCAAAAGTTGTCACCTGCTGCCTGCGGCGCGCCAGATACCCATCAAAATAGTCGGTGGCTGCTGCTGCAAGAAAAACAACCAGTCCAAAATACTCTTTATTAGGAAAATGCCCTGTTAATAATACAACGAGCAGCAGGGGAACCAAGAATATTCTGGAAAGAGTCAAGCTGTTAGGAAGATTCATAAAATATTTCCCGCTTTTCTTTTTGAAAAATCAAGAAGACTTTACCATAGATCAAATCCTGTTACCAGATGATCAGATAATTTCTGCCGTACAGAATGCATCGAAATAACAACGGAAAAACAAACATTGCAAAGCTTTTCCTGTCTACCTTTACCCTGCTTTTTTTGACTTCATATCCAAATTAATGTATCTTGTCATATCTGCGAGGCATACTACGCTTTGATAACAAAGTGATTATGAATAACTAAACAGCTTAATCCAATATTCCTGGAAGGTTCACTTTCAGGAAAGTCACTCCCCCAAAATCCCTTTTTCAGAGGAAATTCTGTTTATATGGAAATTTTTGGTGAGGATCGTTTAAGTTGTTGAAAAATAAGAGGTTAATATGAGAGTAAGCAAAAAATCTAAGCATTTGAGATTCATGGCAGTACTTGCTGTGACCCTGATAGCTTCCTTAGCAGGATACTCTATATTTATTGAAACCAACGCCAGTTCTCTGGCTACTTCAGGTGAACTGGAACTGAAATCAGCTGAAATTGTAACTATAGACCACCTTGAGACTTCTGACGAGGAAGCATCAGATAGCGATTTTATTGGATTCGAAGCCACGGCCTATTGTGACCTGGGAATCACATTTTCAGGTGTTTATGTGCAGAGAGGCATTGTGGCTGCCGATCCAAAGGTGCTGCCAATCGGCTCTGTAATTGAGGTTTCTGCCGGAGATTACAGTGGCATTTACACAGTAATGGACACCGGCGGGGTAATCAAGGGTGACATCATTGATATTTTTATGCCGGATTACGAAGAAGCTGTCCAGTTTGGCCGTCAGAATGTCAAAATAAGGATTATCCGAAAAGGCTGGATTCCCGATTACGAGTTTGATCCTGGTTTCAATCTGGCTTCTTCACAGCTCGCTCCTGAATCTCCGGATTCAGGCCGTACACTTTGAAAAAAAATTAGAACAGGGATACACTGAAAAAGTGTATCCCTGAAAACCTAGCCATAAAACTGCAGAACCTGCCTGTCTCTCCAGGAGTCTACCTCTTCAGAGATGCCTCAGGTGCGGTTATCTATATAGGTAAAGCCAGGAACCTTAAAAACAGGGTTAAATCCTATTTCCAGGATTCTCACCAGAAAGATCATAAGGTAAGGCTGATCAGGAAGCTTACCGAAGAACTTGATTTCATACTTACGGATAATGAAATCGAAGCTCTGATACTGGAAAGCAACCTGGTAAAAAAGGAGCAGCCACGCCTGAATGTCAGGCTTAAAGATGACAAATCCTTTCTCCATATAAAAGTTACTGTAAATGAAGAGTACCCCAGGGTGCTGCTGACCAGGAACATTCGTAAAGACGGCGCACTCTATTTCGGACCATATCTCCCTGCCTCACTGGCAAAAAAAACCATCCGAATCATAAACCGCTATTTCCAGCTTCGTACCTGTTCCATTCAGATTGATGGGAAACTTGAGCGGCCTTGCCTGGAATATCACATCAAACGCTGCCTTGGCCCGTGTGTTGAGGGACTCAGCAGCCCTGAAGCATACCGGCAGTCACTGCAGGAAGCCCTGTTACTGTTAGAAGGAAAGACCAGCCAGCTTATCGAAAAGCTTTCAGCAAGGATGACCGAAATGGCTGAGGCGGAACACTATGAAGCTGCTGCGTTATACCGAAATCGTATCAATGTTCTACGAGACCTGGGAGAAAAACAGAAAATCACCTCGGCTACCTTGTTTGAAGCTGATATTTTTGCTTACTACCGGGATGGGTCCAGAGCTTCCCTGCAGGTTTTCTCCATGAGGGGCGGACAAATACTGGGAAAAAAAGAATTCTTCTGGGAAGATCTTGAATTTTTCAGACCTCAATCATTTCTGAAGGATGCCCTGCAGCAGTATTACCTGAATTCCACTTATGTACCACACCAGATTTTGCTTCCCGTCGAAATTGAGGATAAAGGAGTCCTGGCCGAATGGCTCAGCTGGAAAAGGGCAGAATCAGGTAAAAGCGGATTTAAGATTCTGGTTCCCAGGAGAGGGCAAAATTTGGACCTGCTGAGCATGGTTGAACGGAATGCCAGGATGGCATTTGAATCAAGGTTCAGGGTACTGCCGGCTTCGCGGAAGAAAATGCCTGTCCTGGAACAGCTGCAACTGGAATTGGGGCTGCAGAGTTTCCCGGGCAATATTGAGGCCTTTGATATTTCCACAATCCAGGGAAGGGAGACTGTAGCCTCCATGGTGAGCTGCCAAAATGGTGTTATGCAGAAAAATGCCTACAAGAAATTCATAATCAGGGATAAGCGTATTGAAGGCCCTGATGATTTCGCGGCAATGCAGGAAGTTGTTTATCGACGTTACAGAAGGCTTTCAGATTCACGGGATAACCTGCCTGACCTGGTCCTGGTCGACGGGGGAAAAGGCCAGCTTCATGCTGCTTACCAGGCTCTTTCCCGGCTGGAACTGGATGAACTCCCCCTGGCGGCCATTGCTAAAAGGGAGGAAGTCATTTTCGTACAGAGACAGGATGAACCGATAGAACTTGACCGACATTCGCCTGCCCTGCACCTGATCCAGGAAATTAGAGACGAGGCCCACAGGTTCGCTGTAACCTTCCACCGCAAACGCCGCAGCATGAGGGACTTCACTTCAGAACTGGACGCCATCCCTGGAGTTGGCCCGAAGAAAAAAAAGAGGCTCCTCCAGAATTTCGGCAGCATATCCAGGATTCGACGAGCTTCTGTTGAAGAACTAACACCTTACCTGGGGAAAAAACTAGCTGAAGCAGTCAAAAAGAGCCTGGAGGCAAGGGGCCAGGAACCGGACCAGCCTGAAAATTGAAGAATCGTTACAGGTCACAAGAGACAAACAATAATATTGTCAAGACAGTAAGACAATGATTTCATGGGAAAACCCAGCAGGCAGGAACTAATCAGATTTGGTCTCGAGCCATGCCATGGCTTCATCCTCATTCCTGAAAACGGCTAAGTTCTCTTCGGAACTAAGGCTAAACACCTCATACATACGGGCATATCCGTACACCAGGTCTTCAGGGGCAACAATGGCCCTACGGCTGGTACATGAAAATATCCTAACCAGGGCGAATCTCTCCAGCTCTGAAGTTCTGATATCTTCAACCCTGGTAACACCGCTCATGTCAAAAAGATGGTTATAGGAAGGGTCAAATTCAGGATGGTCTAAGAGTTTATTCTGCCCGTCGGCCAATTCATCAAGGACCAGCACACCAATAGCCCGCGAGACCACCAGTCTCCTGGAACTTATAATTTCAGTAGTAACAGGCACCTCTCCACCCCTTTAAATACTGGAACACTTTTAACTAATACGCTTCTAGAAATCGCATGGATTCAAAATTAATAATTCCGGATGGAAACTTACACTATGGTGGGGGAGAGAGGCTGTGACCGAAGACACAAATAAAATTTTCTTTCTGGTTCCCCTCAAGCGAAATGTTATTGATCCTGCTGCCTGAATAATAATTGAGATTTTGTCCTTTCTTTTTCACGCATCCATTAAATCAGCCAAAATTGGATAAAGGCTAATTACCTGGCACTATTCCATGTGACACGAGTAATTTAATTGTCTTTTCTACAGGAAAACCCTTGATTTTATGCCCAGCGAAACCCGTCATGGCCTTCCCGGCAAACAAAGAATTAATAACCGCCTCTTCAGTTGCCTCAATTACTGCCTCAAACAGCGGCGTCATCCTGTCATTCCTCAGTTCGAAGTTATCAAGGCAGAAAGAGTCTCCCCGATAATGGGGGATACGAAGTCTCCTGGCCGTAGAAAATGCTATTGCATATTCGCCGCTTCCATTGGAGCAAAACCCGCCGGTCCGGGCCAGGCCAAACACCGCCCTTTTGGCCAGCCGCTTAAGATTCCTCGCGGTTATCGGAGCATCCGTGGCGACAACAATCATGCAGGATCCGTCTCCGGAACTGTGATTCCCCTGCTTCTCCAGTTCCCTTCCCACCGGTATCCCGGCGATTGTAAGGCTTCCTCCAAAATTTGTCTGGACCAGCACACCGACAGTGTAGCCACCATTATCAGCGGTTAAAAGGCGGGAAGACGTACCGATCCCTCCCTTGTAGCCGAAACAGATTGTCCCGGTTCCGGCGCCGACCGATCCTTCCCTGACATTTCCGGAAGCAGCATTCGACACAGCTTCCAGAACATTCTCCTTTGACACATGCCTGCCCTGGATATCATTCAGAAATCCGTCATTGGTCTCCCCGACAATGGGATTGATTGACCTGATATGTTCCCGGTTATTGCCCAGAGACAAAATGTAATCAATCAGAGCGTCAGCCGCTGTCGGGACCGACAGGGTGTTAGTCAAAATGATTGGAGTTTCAATATTTCCCAGTTCCTCCACCTGGCTGTACCCGGTCAATTTTCCGAAACCATTGGCTATATATATAGCTGCCGGGACCTTCTCTGCCATTATGTTTCCAGGATAAGGGAGAACTGCCGTTACTCCGGTCCTGATGTCATTACCCCTTATCAGGGTGGAATGCCCGACCCTGACCCCTTCCACATCGGTGATGCTGTTATATTTCCCTGTATCAAGATTCCCGATCACGATCCCGTAATCCCTGGCCCGGGAACTTGCATCCCCGGTTAAAGCAGTTGAGATACAAAGGACTAGTAAAAAAATCTTATAGATTTCCTTTTTCATCTATTTCCTTTCAGGATTTATCTCCGGTCTGGACTGACTGTAGCTTTGACCACCCTGAGGCCGTAGTAGATCCCTGATATGACATGCTGGTAAGCCCTGGATATCCTTCCTCTTCCTCCTTCCATGAATTCAGCTACAACAGCCGCAGTTTCTGGAGCTCTCAGGTACCCAAATGACTTGTGGGGATTCGGGTTCCCGTCCATTTCATAATCGTTATATACATAGAGGTCCCGAACTCGCAGTCCCAGGCTGTTTTCCTGGTAATCATCTTCCAGGGTATGATCGAGGGCTATCCTGTCACGGAGATCAGACAGGTTGACCCAGCTTTCGGTAATACTCTCGGGAACGGAGGGTTTAAGGTTTTCCAGGCCTCTGGATTTCCGGAGAGCCGATATCCTTCCAACAATTATTGGAAGGCCCAGAGGGGAGCCAATAGTCATAAAAGTATGTATGTGAAGTTTCCCTGCCAGTTCAGACAAAACATCATAAGCGACTATCGATCCCATGGAATGAGCGACCAGGAGAATCCTGTATCCCCTGTATTTTTCCAGTTTCCTGGAGAGCCGTTTCAAGATAACTTCCCTGGTTGAACAATCCCGGCCAACTGCAGGCACACAGTTTTCGCCGTAATAGGTCTCAAGATCAGAAAAATAGCGATGAATTAATCTATCAGTCACATTTCTGAAATTAATGCTCATGTCATCATTAAGAAATATCCGGTCAATCTGGTTTCCGATATATACACGCAACTCTTTCAGTAGAGGAGGAGATTCCTCTGGCTGCAACTTCCCGCCCCGGGTATATTTCTCATCAAGGTAAAGTGGATTTTCTCTGTCTTTAATATCGGGATCAAGCGGGGAGGGATAAATGACATCTGACCAGTAAGCCATATCAAAAGGGATGGTCTGGCCCGGCTTGCCAATCCGTTCCAGCCCTTCCTGGATTGATTCAATCCACCAGCTTCTGAGAAGTTTCTCCGGGGGTTTATTACCAAGACCATGTATACCGATAATTACTGATTTCATCTAAACCTGATTATATGAAGAGGAAAGCAGACCTGACAGCGGTTTTCCAGGTAGACCTGTATAAGAATCCGGGAAACAGCTTTGGAACTACTTAATAACCTTCTCCAAAAATCCCCCCCTGGTCATTTTCACCGCAGATTCTACAGTTACATCAATTTCTGCGAGGCTGATCCATCTCACGGCTGTTGCCCGGTCCAGGAGTTCATCCAGCCTGGCATTCCATTCATCCACCTCAAAAAATCCCATAACGGCTGCCTTCTGCAGCAGTTTAAAGCGGTAATCATCAGGTCCAATGTCGCGAAAATACATCAGTACGGTACCATCCCTAATCAATTGTTCCTGGATTGACCTTACTTCCAGATCATCGGGAAAGACATTCTTTCGACAGCTCAATGCTGCGGCAGTCCCTGCTGCCTGCCCCATAGCCATCCAGCATGGTTCCATACGCAGGGTGCTGAATCCGATATGGGTTCCTGAAACCGGAACCGGAGCCAGGACGCCCTTCACTCCCCGGGGAAGCATAACCCCGTAAGGAATCATATAAGGTTGTGAGGGATAACTGAAAAACCCATCCAGGTGAGGCCTGCCCTCCTCCCTTTTCCGCACCGCGTGGGAATCCAGGGCATAGTGGCTGGCGGTTATGGTGTCCAGGTGGAGGGGAGGACGTGAACCTTCTTTCACTGGAATGGAATCGTGGGCAGTGAAAAGGTACTCCCCGACAATCCTTCGCCCTTCCCTTACATAAACCTGCCGTGGAAAGTTTTGATTATCCTGGTACTCGTCGGAAGCCATTCCCCACTCCCTGCATTTCGACCGGACCTCTTCCGGCAGTTCCGGGTCATTCTGCATAAACCAGAAAAGCCCTTCAGTATAACGGCGAAGGCGTTCGGCAAACCTGTCTCTCCATTCCCAGCCAGAGGTTGGCCAGGGCCAATTCTCCTCAGGAAGATCGGTGGCGAGAAAAGAGGCGTGCTGGTTGTTGGCATCGGTTTTGCCGTTGGGGAGGTCAACCATGTTGGTGATCCTGCCTATGCCGTCAATCTCCTTTTCCCGGCGCTCTCCCACTGCCGCAAACCTGCCTTCACTGATATCCTGGATAAGGGATTTGTATTCGTCCCGGCTGTAACCGGCAGGTTTTTGAAACATAACCCTGTTGCCGGGATCTCTGGTCAGGCAGAGGCGAAAATTATAAGCCTGAACAGCATTGTCCCCCAATCCGCTGGATCCTGGTCCCGGTTCTCCTCCCCAGGGTTTATAAAGCACGCCGGCCATCGGCTCATTAAATTCATCCCTGCTCTCCCTCCCGATGCGAAATTCCGCTCCAGCCGCGGCTGCCAGGTCGCCTTCGTAGCTGGCGTCGATGAAAATCCCTGCCCGGTAAATCTCAGCCTTTTCGCTCACTCGATCAAGAATCCGTATCCCTCTCACGCTTCCTTTATCAAACAGAACATTGGATGGGTCAGTATCGAACTGCCTCATCTTCAGGACAGTAACCTGGCCTGATACCTCAGCCAGCATTTGCTCAAAAACCTGCTCGGCAACGTGGGGCTCAAACCGGTAACCGTTACTACACCCCTCCAGCTGGGGAGAATCAATTCCATAAGTCCCAATGTAGTGCTGCCTGATGCGACCCACAAACTCCAGGAAGAGGCCTCCGGTTGTGCCGCGGGTTGCAATATCAGTTGCCCCCAGCCCGTTGGCCGGAAGCCCGCCTATGTGACCGGAACGCTCCAGGAGGATAACCGAGCAACCCATCCGGCCAGCAGCAATGGCGGCCATGATTCCACCTGGGGTAGCCCCGACCACAACCACATCAGCTGATAAAATCTTTTCTTCCGAGGCAGATGCCCCGACTGCAAAACAGATGGCAGAAAATGACGCGGTTATGGCACACAACACTATTAACAGTGGAATCAAATAGATTTTGGGAATACGTACAGGCATTGTAATAACTCCATTTGTTTTTTCAATTATCCTTGAATAATTCTGGTTTATCAACGGAATAAAACCGAAAACCCGGTTCGCGCGCTAATATTCACATGCACCGTAATTAATAACCTAATTATGGAGCAGTTGGGGTCGACAGGTTGCAGGTGTGTCATCCTCTCTAATCTGAATTCCTGGTTTCCAAGCATCAACAAACAACCCTCCAGGAGTCCGGTGTTCCCCACATGGCTGCTTCATGGGGAACTTTCCGCCCAAAAACCGGTGCCATTTTCAATTTCCCTTTTGTTCTTTTTCAGGCCGAAGTATCATGTGAATCATGTACCACCGAATTATACTTTCTGCTTTACTGTCGTTTATCTTATCGCCACCACTTTTCGCCTACCATGAAAGAAACCTGCTCAGCAATGACTGGGATAACGAAAACTTGTCTGGTTTGATACTGGCACCAGACGAATGGAGCCCCTATCCCTCCATTGAAAAAAGGATGGCCTGGGAGAACCTCCCGGAAAAGGTTAAAGAGGCCTGTATTGCAGCCGGAGAAGAGGCACTTGGTTATGAATGGCCCAACCTTCCGGCAACGGTGTTCATGGAATTCCACCTCAACGGAAACCGGTCCAATTTCCAGGACCTGCAAAATGAACGGAGGCATACCCTTTCCGACCTGGTCCTTGCCGAACTGATCGAAAACAAGGGGCGGTTTTTGGAAAACATAATTAACGGCATCTGGGCTACCTGTGAAGAGACATACTGGGGGGTCCCGGCCCATCTGTCCCTGCAGGCGGCCGGCAACGGACTGCCTGACGCCGAGGAGCCGAGCGTGGATCTTTTTGCCGCTGAAACCGGGGCGCAACTGGCCTGGATAAATCTATTAATGAAACCCAGGCTGGATGAATACCATCCCCTGGTTTCGCGTAGAATTGATTTTGAAATCAACCGGCGCATCCTGACCCCCTGCCTGGAACGGACCGACTTCTGGTGGATGGGATTCGAAGCCGAAAGAGGAGTGAATAACTGGAATCCCTGGATCAATTCCAACTGGATTACCTGCATTCTGCTGTCTGAAAAGGATGCCGGACGCAAAAGCGAAGCTCTCGCCAAAAGCATACGATCCCTGGATATGTTCATCAACGGATATCCGGATGACGGAGGATGTGACGAAGGCCCCAGCTACTGGGGGCATGCCGGCGGAAGCCTGTTTGACTGCCTGGACCTTCTCTTCAGGGCAAGCGGAAACAAAATCAATCTCTTCAAAACTCCCCTGGTCAGGAACATCGCGGAATACATCATGAAGGTGCACATTTCAGGCAGCTGGTTCATCAACTTCGCTGATGCCTCAGCCAGGATGACCTCCTATCCTGCCATCCTTTACCGATTCGGAGAACGCATTGACAACCGGGACCTCCTGGATTTTGCCTGCCACCTGGCGCGGGAGTCAGGTTATGGGAACAGCTCTCCAGGCGGCTACCTGAGCCGCAGGCTGCGAGGAATCTTTACGGTCCGCGATCTGGATACTGCCGATCCGGCACCACCCCTGCTACGGGATGTCTGGATGCCTAACCTGCAGGTTTTCGCCGCCCGGGACCAGGCAGAGACCTCAGGCGGTTTATATATCGCAGGCAAGGGAGGGAACAACGGGGAAAGCCACAACCACAATGACGTGGGAAATTTTATCATCTACCTGGATGGTAATCCGGCCATCATTGATGCCGGGGTAGAAAACTACACTAAAAAAACCTTCAGCGACCAGCGTTATGACATCTGGACCATGCAGAGCCAGTACCACAACCTGCCCACGGTAAACGGATTCATGCAAAAGGACGGAGCGGATTTCAAGGCTTTTGATGTCCTGTATGAAACCTCGGAAGACCTGGTTAAATTTTCTCTTGAACTGGCCGGAGCCTACCCGGCAGAAGCTGCGGTGAAATCACTGAAACGTGATCTGGTGTTTAAGAGGGGAGAAGGGATAACACTAACTGATCAGTATGAATTATCCAGAGTCAATGGACCTTTCACTCTCAACCTGCTGGTGGCCCGGAAACCGGGTCTGGTGTGCCCGGGGAAAATCCTGCTTGCGGATAACGGACTGACAATTTCCTTCTCGGCGGAGCGGTTCGACCCATTATTCGAGACGATTGAAATTGATGATTCACGACTCCGGAGATCCTGGGGAGAACGGATTTATCGCATTGTCCTGACCCTGAAGGAAGTTCAGGATAAGGGAGCATATACAGTGGAATTCAGCAGGTCAGTTGAATGAAGATTGGTGAATGTATTTCTGAAGTTCAAGGTTCCAGGGAAAGAGACGGAGCTGGAAGCCCCGGCTGCATTCAACAAGGCCAAAGTCATCAATAAACATGGTGGTAGGTCCGGATAACAGATTGTCCGCAGGACCGATGTTTCAGCCCAGGGCGGAGCTAAGACGAGCAGGGGTCCAGATCCTGCGATGTCGGGGGGAACCATGGGAAAAGGATGCCAGCAAGAAACCGGAGAACGCCGTAAGTGCGACATCCGAACTGAGGTCGACGAATGTCCAATTTCGAGTGGCAGGACTTTCGCCTACTGCGCCACACCGGTTGCGCTGCTTTCATTACCCCATTGGTCCACAGCTGTTACGCTGTAGAGCAAAGCAACGCCGTCTGGAGGATCTTCATCCACAAAACGGTTGATGGGCACGAGGGGAGATATTTTCAGCATCTCGCCACCAGCGGCCTTACGGTACACATAATATCCGGACAGGTCGGCTTCGGCGTTATCATCCCAGGTAAGCTGGACCCTGTCCGGCATTCGAACCACGATCAGTCCGGAAGGAGCCCTCGGAGGAAAAATATCTTCAGGAACAAATGATTCAAGAACCAGGGGTTCGCTGAGAAGGATAGTCCCTCGGCTTCTGTCGATAGTCCTTACCTCAAAAGAGACGGGTTGCCCAAAAGTGAAATCGGAGACAATAAAAAATGTATCCCTGGTAACTTTGTTTAAATTAACCAGAAATTCCGGATGGGTTTTGCCCGGTTCCGGCTTCGAATCTTGCGAAATTTCCCATTCAATCCTGATCTCGGTTTCTGAAGTTTCAGTTTTCAGGCCGGTAGGGGGAGCAGGCAGTTCAGCAGGTTTCCAGCTCACCTGGTTGGAAAACCCTGATTGTTTCCCTCTCAGATTTTTTGTTCTGACCGTGAAAAGACATGGCGAAGAGTGGCTGCCGTCCGGGGCTGGCACATAGGATCTGTTGAGAAAACTGAGTTTTTTAATTTCTGCTCCCGACAGCACTGAAACGGGATCGGTTTCAATTATCTGTTTATCCTCCCCTTCACATAACCTGTAAACCTCTATTTCGGAAAGCTCCCGGACCGGGTGGGGAAAGGTGAGGTATAAATCCTGCCCCGACTGCAGCAGTTGCAGGCTGTCCACCAGCACCACATCTGAAGGGAGCGGGGGCATGGGATTTCCTACCTTGGCGCAGGAAATAACCGGGAGCATCAGAAATACCATGATCAGGAAGCCACTGCGGCGCAGAGCTTCCTGCCGATCAAAGAATATACTTTGAGATATTTTCATCTTTAACCAGCCCCGAAAGCTTGCTGATAACAAAATCAGTATCAATCAGGACCTCTTCACCTTTGCGTTCAGGGGCGGAAAAAGAGAGTTCTTCCAGGAGTTTTTCCATCACCGTGATCAGCCTGCGAGCTCCGATATTCTCGGTTGTCTGGTTGACTACCCAGGCGTAATGGGCAATTTTTTCAATAGCTCCAGGAGTAAAGTCCAGCTTGATTCCCTCAACATCCATTAAAGCCTTATACTGTTTAACCAGTGAATTTTTCGGGGTTTCCAGGATGACTCGAAGGTCTTTTTCTTCCAGGGAATCAAGTGTTACCCTGACCGGAAATCTCCCTTGCAGTTCAGGAATCAGGTCTGAAGGTTTGGAGACATGGAACGCTCCCGCGGCCAGGAACAAAATGTGGTCGGTGCGGACCGCCCCGTAGCGGGTATTGACAGTCCCACCTTCCAGGAGAGGAAGAATGTCTCTCTGCACCCCTTCCCGGCTGACATCAGGACCATGCCCCGATTCCCGGCCGGCGATTTTATCGATTTCATCAATGAAGATAATGCCGGAGAGCTCCGCGTTATCCAAGCCCTGCTGTACAATCTCATCCATATCAAGCAGGTTCGCTTCCTCCTCGCTGACCAGGTAGCGCAGAGCCTCGTCCACCCTCATCTGGCGCTTAACTGTCCGGGAACCGATGATTCCGCCCAATAAATCCTTGAACTGGAAATCAGCCTCATCCTCAATGTCAATCGGACCCGGATCATAGGAGGAGTAGATTCTCTCCTGCACTTCCACTTCGACCTCGCGATTATCCAGCTTGCCCTCCCGAAGCTCACGCAGGTGGCTCTCAGGTTTAGCAGCCGACTTCGCCGGTTCGACTCCGCCATCTTCAGAACTGCGGACAGCAGTTTTCTTCTGGCTTTTTTTTCGCGGGAAAAGCAGCTCCAGCAGGCGTTTTTCAGCATTCTCATGGGCTCTTTTTTCAACCTGCCCTGATTTCTCGCTTCGAATAAGTTCTATAGCTACATCACAGAGGCTGGATATCATTGTATCCACATCACGGCCCACATAGCCAACCTCTGTAAATTTGCTTGCTTCCACTTTCACAAAAGGTGAATTGGAAAGAGAAGCTATCCTTTTGGAAAGCTCAGTTTTACCTACACCGGTTGGGCCAATCATCAGCACATTGCGCGGATGCACCTCATCCACCATATCCGGTTCAAGCACCAGCCTTCTTTTCCGGTCCCTCATGGCAACAGCCAGGGCTTTCTTGGCAGCCTCCTGGCCGATGATGTACTCATCCAGCCTGGCAACAATTTCCCGTGGGGTAAGTTCCCCGGAAAGCTTACCGGTATCTTTAGGTTCAACAGCTTTACTTGCCACTATAAATAAATCCCTTTTAAAAGACTCAATATCTTATCTGTTAACGGTGTCCAGGGGGCAGTCCGGGATCAATTTTCGGACTGAACCTCACTGCTTAACGTTTCCATGGTTATCTCGTCGTTGGTATATATGCAGATTTCCCCGGCTATTCTCAAAGACTGTTCAGCAATCTCCGGGGCACTCATTTCAGTACACCTGATCAGAGCCCTGGCGGCTGACAGGGCATATGCCCCGCCGGAGCCGATGGCTATCAATCCGTCGTCAGGCTCAATAACATCCCCATAACCGCTAATCAGGAAACACTCATCCGCTTTGGCTACTATCAGGGATGCTTCCAGGTGACGCAGGATCTTGTCAGTTCTCCAGTCTCTGGCCAGTTCCACGGAAGACCTGCGCAGTTTTCCGCCGAATTCTTCCAGTTTACTTTCAAAACGGGTCATCAGGGCAAAAGCGTCTGCAGTTGAACCGGCAAAGCCTACCAGAACCTCATCGTTGTAAAGACGCCTGAGCTTGGCGGCGCGGGATTTAATTACGGAGTCGCCAAGAGTGACCTGTCCATCAGCAGCCAGTGCTGTTTCCCCTTTCCGTTGTACCAGAAGTACGGTAGTCCCTCTCATTGTCTCCATAAATCACCCTTAATTATAACTGACTGCGCTGTCGCAAAATCTGCTTATTTTTTTCTCTTTATCTGTATGAATCCAGAATTAACATAATGTTAACAAAATGCCTTTAACGGGCGTTTATTTTAAATTATTGATAAACCGGATACTGGACAATCCCGAAGATCATTTTTTTGAAGGCTGTGCCTTTCAGGTAACTGATTCACTGATTGCGTACATGATTTTTTGGAAGGTAGGCTTTACGGACCCTCCTGAAGTTCTCATAACAACGGCTGCACCTGAAAAGGTGATTAATGGTCTCAATCACTTCCAGGTCAGACATCTGTCTTCTCATCAGGGAGTGCAGTTTCAGCAGAGATGCATGTTTTCCCGAAGAACCCTCCTCGGGCAGGGTCACAGCAAAGCTGAACTTATTTAACGACGATGATTTCATGGTTTATATACTTACAAACAAAAGCAGGCTACAAAATAACAGAAACCCCTTGCTCATTACAACTTGAATGCTCCTGCCGGGGCATATTCTACCAGATATTAGCTGGTGGATAACTCATTACGCCTGTGAAAGATAGAGCCGCTTCAGAATTCACTCCTCAAGACCAAAAAACAGGCGGGGGTTAGATGGATTTATTACTGCCCTGAAATAGGGAGAGGCAGTGAAGTTTCTGGACATCGACTTGATGGACCAAGTAACCAAGGACAAGCTGTCGGAGGTTGAAAACCAGGATCAACAAAACACACGCGGCCTTGCATGAACAGGGCTGCCGGGGGCAATGGAGAATAAGGCAGACGGAAGGGTCAACCCGCCTCTAAGGATGCCGGCCACAGGCACACCCTCTTAATTCTTCATATCCGGATGCTATATTGCAATTTAATACGATGAATGGTAAACCGGAAATCCACCAGCAGATTAACAGATTACGCAGGATACTTGAGTATCACAACCACCGCTACCATGTACTTAATTCCCCCGAGATATCTGATGCTGAATATGACAGGTTATATCGGCAACTGTTGGACCTGGAGGGCCTTCATCCCGAACTTGTTACTCCCGATTCTCCCACCCAGAGGGTAGGAGCTGAACCCCAGTCCGGGTTCAGCAAGGTTTATCACGAGGTACCTATGCTCAGCCTGGGAAACGCATTCAGTGAAGCTGAGCTGCAAGAATTCCACCGCAGGGTCACCAGCCTGGCGGGGACCGATGATATTGAGTACGTCACCGAGCTGAAAATTGACGGGCTGGCCGTGTCTCTCACCTATGAAAACGGAATTCTGACCAGGGGGGCCACCCGGGGCAATGGGACTGAGGGGGAAGATGTAACTTCCAATCTTAAAACTGTGAGGTCCATTCCCCTCCGGTTAACCGGCATTCCTCCATCCCGGCTGGAGGTAAGGGGAGAAGCTTACCTCCCCCTTCCGGCCTTCCGTATTATGAATGAATCAAGAGCTGATACAGGACAGGATTCATTTGCCAATCCCAGGAACGCGGCCGCAGGTACCCTCCGCCAGCTGGATCCAAAAGTTGCCGCGTCGCGGCCCCTGGCATTTTTTGCCTACTCAGCCGTAATTGATGACGCAAAGTCCGACATAACTTCACAATGGGATTTGCTCGCGTTCCTGATGGACTGCGGTTTTCTGGTTAACCCGGACCGTAAGCTGCACCGGGATATCAAGGGCGTTACCAAATACTGCAGGGACTGGGAAAAACAGCGGGGCACTCTCCCTTATGAAATTGACGGTGTTGTGGTCAAGGTGAACAGTCTGGCCCAGCAGAAAAAAATAGGGGCTGTGAGCCGGGAGCCGAGATGGGCCATTGCTTACAAGTTTCAGGCGGCAACCGCCATAACCAGGCTCCTGGAGATCAGGATCAACGTGGGGCGCACCGGAGCGCTTATCCCTTACGCAGTCCTGGACCCGGTACAACTGGGAGGTGTCACGATCAAATCGGCAACCCTTCATAACGAGGAGGATGTAAGACGAAAGGACATCCGGGAGGGGGACACTGTTGTAATCAAGAGGGCCGGGGATGTCATCCCCCAGGTGGTGGGGCCGGTACTCAAGAAAGGTACGGTTAGAAATGATCCCTTTGTCTATCCAGAGAGGTGCCCAGTCTGCGACGCTGAAGTACAGAAGGAAGATGACGGGGCTTTCACCTACTGCCTGAACCGTAACTGCCCTGCCCAGAGGTTTGAATCACTGAAACATTTTGTCAGCCTTGAGGCGATGGATATTGCGGGATTGGGGCCGCAGACCCTGGAAAAGATGCTGGAGATGAAGATAGTAACCTCCCCGGCGGATCTTTTCAGCCTGACCAGTGAACAAATCCTGCTTCTGCCAGGATTTAAGGAGAAATCAGCCTCCAACCTGCTGGAAAGCCTGGAGAAAAGTAAAAGCAGGGATTTTCCGCATATTCTTTTCGCGCTGGGCATCCGCCATGTCGGAGAAGTCACAGCAAGGCTCCTGGCCGATGCTTTCCGCAGTATCGACAATATTAAAAATGCTCCACGGGAGGAGATAATGGCTGTACCCGGTATAGGACCGGAAACAGCAGACAGTATCAACGGATTTTTCAGGATCAGGGAAAATCTTCTACAGCTGGATCAGTTGAGGAAGCACGGACTGAGGTTTGAGCTTTCGGGGGAAAGGAAAGTTCCAGAGAATAATCTTCCCCTGGAAGGAAAAACAGTAGTAATAACAGGAACCCTGGATGGGTATACACGCCAGGAAGCCAAGGACGCGGTGGCCATCCTGGGTGGGAAAGTCAGCTCATCGGTATCTTCCAAAACTGATTTTCTGCTTGTCGGCGCAAATCCCGGGTCCAAGCTGGCCAAAGCAAGAGAACTGCGGATTGGAATAATCGATGCAAATGAACTGGAACGAATGATGGGGAAAGCATTAAAGTAAACCTGCATTCCCATAATTTACTGCCTCCCAGGCAGAGCAGCGAAGGCAAAAAAGAAAATGGTCCGAGACTACAACGAAACCTGAATCGGCCCCATGGACCATGTTGCAGATATACCCGATGGGACGGCATCTGATAAAATGCGGCAATAATGAATTTATGCAGTGGCAGGCTCAAAGGATCCTCTCCCGCCAAGTTTTTCTTTGCCGTGGCAGGCAGGGAGGAAAGGTATCTGCCGGAAGTTGAGAAGCCCTTGGCTGACTGTTGCGGCAGCCTTGATTTCAGCTCCAGCCTATACAGCTTCAGCGAGTTCAGCACTTACTATGATGCTGAAACGGGAGGCCCTGTCTGGAAGTACCTGATTTGCTGCAGGGAGCTGCGCCCTCCCGAGGACCTGGTCTGGATCAAACAAAAGGTCGAAGAAATCCAGTCAGCATTTCTGACGGAGAGATCCGGGCGATTGTGCCGCGATGTAAATATTGATCCAGGATACTTAAACGGATGGCAGGTGGTTCTCGCTTCAGTGAAAAATTTCGCCCAGCGTATCTATCTGGGGGGAGGTGTTTATGCTGAAACAACACTCCTCTTTCAAAAAGGGCAGTTCCAGAGCCTGCCATGGACATATGCCGATTATCAAAGTGAAACGGTGCAATCTTTTCTCCGGAAAGCCAGGAATGATTGGGCCGGGAAGTCAGCATTAGGAAAGCCGGGTCGCGGGAACTGAACCACCCTCCCAGAGGATAGGGGATACATCCCAGGAATATCCGGGGGTTCGGGCATTTATAAAACGCCTCAGCGTAAAGGCTGATTTCCATTCTCTGGTAAAATAGGCGGAACCGAAAAAATGCCGGAAGAAATCCTGTTTGAGATTTTCGTCGGGAAAAGCTTTAATGAAAGGTCACGCAGCGCTGCCAGTCCAAAACAGAGGGCAATGAACCGTTAACAGTCATGTACAAAATAGTTACAAAAATATTTTTCAGCTATGGTCACCGGCTTCTGGAACATCCGGGCAAATGCGCCAGCCTGCACGGACATAACGGAACCGTCGAAATAGAAATATCCGGAGAGTGCCTGGACAGCCTGGGAATGCTCATCGATTTTGCCCAGGTGAAAAGCCTGATCAACTCCTGGGTTGAAGATCACCTGGACCATCGGACTATCCTGAAGGCAGGTGATCCTTTGGCTGAAGTCCTGACTGATGCCGGAGAGAAGCTATTCCTGATGGACAGGAATCCCACCGCCGAAAACCTGGCCAGGCTCATTTTTAAAGCCGCCAGTTCCCAGGGACTCCCGGTTTCCGCGGTCCGTTTCTGGGAAACTCCTGCTTCGATGGCAGAATATTCCGGAAAAGAATGACAGCTTTCCTGTTCTGAAAATCATCTCCTCAGGTTATAATCAGGAAAAAATGGACAGAAACCCGACTCTCGCAAGATGAATTCTTCCAGGCGAAACAGAGAGGAATGGGGATTTTCAGGAGTCATTACATGCCTGCTAACCTGACACCGGTATACCATGATGCTGAAGAGCGCTACAAAAATGCCGCTTCAGACGCCGAAAAGCTAGAAGCCCTCCAGGAGATGCTGGCAGTAATCCCCAAGCACAAGGGGACAGAAAAGCTGCAAGCTGAAATCAAGAGGAAGATTGCCCGTTTCCGCAAGGACCAGGAAAAGCAAAAATCTTCAGGCCCCTCCCGCAAACCGTTTCACCACATAGACAGGGATGGAGCGGGCAGGGTAGTACTAAGCGGTCCTCCTAACAGCGGCAAATCATCTCTTTTGAAGAAACTTACCCATGCTGAACCGGAAATCGCCGCCTACCCTTTTACAACCAGGGCTCCGCATCCCGGGATGATGGAATATGAAGACATAATGGTCCAGCTCATAGACATGCCTCCGTTCTCCCCGGAGGTTTTCGAACCCTGGCAAATGGCCACCCTGGAACAATCGGATGTTAATCTCTTTATTTTTGATGTAACTGATCCCTTGCTGCTGGAACAAACTGAATACATTATTGAAAAACTGGCTCATCGGGGAATCTCTCTCCGGCGAACAGAACGCCCCAAATCGATCCTCCTGGCCAACAAAATGGACATTGATGGAGCCGCAAATAACCTTGCGGCCTGGAAGGAACTGTTTGACGAGGTTGTTGGATCGATCCCTGTTTCGGTTGAAAAGGAAGAGCATTTCACTGCGCTGAAGGAATTACTGTTCAAGTCTCTGGGTGTAGTCCGGGCCTATACCAGGCCTCCGGGAGGACGTAAAGCCGAAAATGAAAAGCCTTATATCCTGAAACAGGGAGCCACAGTCCTGGATGCCGCTGCCCAGATTCATAAAGACCTGGCCAGCGGTTTCAGGTATGCACGTCTCTGGAGAGAAGGCCAGTATGACGGGCAGATGGTGGAGCGGGACCATGTACTCTGCGATGGAGACTGCCTGGAAATCCATGCCTGAACTGCGCGCCGAAGCGCGCAGTTGATTAAATATCAAGGCTTCGGTGTAACAGGAAGTTTATGCCACGGGGCAAAAACATCAATCGTCCATTCCCTACACTCCGCTCAGCTGGATATTGTTGAACCTGAGGGTTGGGCTCTGGATGGATGAATAGACATAGGGATCATTCCCGGTTTCATCAAGCTGTTTCCAGAAATCGAGAATATTCCCGGAAATATTCATTTCATTAACCGCTTTGTCCAGCTTCCCGTCGCTGATCAGGATTCCGGTAATTCCATAGGAAAAATCTCCGGTGACCGGATTCATGTTTCCTCCTATGAAACCGTTGATCAGGACACCTTTTTTCAGGCGTTTGATCATATCTGGCAGCGAACGTTTTCCCAGGGCAAAGGTAAGATTGGAAGTACTTCCGCTATTCGGTTTCATATCAAGCTTGCGTCCGTAATAATTATCAACTAGGTATGTTTTGAGAACGCCTTTGTCAATAATCAACCTTTTCTGGAGGGCAAGCCCTTCCCCGTCATAATACCGGGAATTAATGCCTCCCGGCAGCAGGGGATCATCGGTAAGGGACAGAAAGGAAGATGCTATTTTTTCATTAAGCCTATCCTGCAGGCAGGATTGCTTCTGCTGGATAGCCCTGGCACTCATTGGGCCGAGGAGAGTAGCCACCATACTTCCGGCAATCCTGTTTTCAAACAGGACAGGGTAGCGTCCCGAGGCAATTTTGGCCTGTCCTACCTTGGCAAGGGCTCTCTCTACCGCTTCTTTGCCGATTGCTTCGGGATCAAGAAGGTCTTTAAAATGCCTGACTGTCAAGTAACAGTAATCTTCAGGCCTTCCTCCGTCCGGATCCTTGACCGTAGCGGATGCTCCCATCTGGAAATAGGTTCCTTTCGCACTGCCGCTGAAACCGTTTGAATGAAGCTTTACCTCCTCGAAATAGACATCGCCATAGGAGGAAGTCACTGAAATAATCTGGTCACTTATGGAAAGGGCGGATTCTTCAATCTTCCTTGAGAGGTCAACCCTCTGTTCCGCGGTTATTTCCTCATACCCAGGATCATCTATATTCAGGTCTCCGGGAGTCTCCTTAGGATAATACTCAGGGTCGGGAAGTGCCCTGAACGGGTCCTCTCCAAGGTACCTGGTTTCAGCAATGGTGTTCTTGATGAAATCCGGAAGAGTCTCACGGCGCAGGTCATTAGTTGAACTGCTGGAATACCTGTTTCCGGAATAGATTCGGAGTTTAAGTGAATTTTGCTTTGATTCCTTCAACTTGTCCAGCTGTCCGTCCCTGTACTCCACATCAATATCCCGGCGGTTGTTGATGTCCACTGACACTTCGTCAGCTCCGTCCTTTTTAGCCAGTGATGCCACCCATTCAGCCAGCCTGGTTTTTTCTGCGATTGTGTCAGCCATTTAACTTACTCCTCCCACCGTAATACTGGATACTTTAGCGGACGGAAGCCCCATGGAAACCGGAACTCCCTGCCCCGCCTTTCCGCAGGTCCAGGTCCCGTCATCGAGCTTGAAATTATCCGCTACCATGGTTATTTTGCTCAGTACCTCAGGGCCATTCCCGATTATGTTTATGTCCTTGATGGGGCTGGTTAACTTCCCATCCTCAATCAGGTATCCCGAAGACACATAAAAAGTAAAATCTCCGGCACCGATCATGACCTGCCCGTTGGTGAACTCCTGGGCGTATATGCCCTTCTTCACGCTGGCAATTATCTCCTCCTCGGTATGGGGTCCGTTCAGCATGTAGGTCGTACGCATCCGGGGGACAGGTTCAAAGCGGAAGGACTGCCTGCGGCCGTTTCCGGTAGAGGGCAGCCCATAATGCATGGCGCTGATGCGGTCGTGAAGATAGCTGGTCATAATCCCGTTCTCGACCAGCACGGTTTTCTGGGAATCGTTGCCTTCATCATCCATATTAATGGATCCGCGCAGCTGAGGTATAGTCCCGTCATCAATGATGGTCACGAAATCTTCAGCGACTTTTTTACCTATTTTATCTGAAAAAATTGAAATTTCCTTGCGATTGAAGTCAGCTTCCATTCCATGGCCTATCGCCTCGTGCAGAAGGATTCCGGAACTGCCGGAACCGAGGACAACCGGCATTTCTCCGCCTTCCGGCTTCACCGCTTCAAACTTCAGAACTGCGTCAGCAACAGCGGATGTGGCCAGCCTGTCTACCAGCTCCGGTGTGACAGCTTCGAATCCCTGCCTGGCGGAAAAGCCTTTCCGTCCGCTTTCTCTTTTTCCGTCCTGCTCCGCAGTGCAGCTGGTGCTCACGTAAATCATCGGCTGGGTATCGCAGGTCATTCGTCCTTCCGAGGTCATCAGCATCACGTATGAAGTCTCATTGCCAAACCTGAGGTTGGTCTTGATAATTCTTCTGTCCAGGCTGAACGTCTTTTCATTTATCTGCTGAAGTATCGGTGTCTTGAGGCTGATGGCAGTATCTTCCCAGGCCTGTTTCATGGGATAGTATTCAGGTGTTTTGTAGTATTTCAGTTCCACCGGCTGGATGACATTTCCGCTGTTGGCAATATTCGCTGCTGTATCCGCGGCCATTTTCATAGCTTCAGGAGTTACTTCTTCAGAAAAAGAGTACCCGGTCTGATCGCCTTTGAGTACCCTTATGCCAACTCCAAAATCGATGTTGCTGTAAGCCCGGTTTACAATATTGTCCTCCAGAAAGATGTTGTTGGAGATTGTGTGCTGAAAAAATACGTCACAGTAGTCTCCCCCCCTGGAGAGGGCGGTACTTATTACTTCATTGACAATTTTTTCATCAACACCGAAATGTTTCATGTAGTCCGCCACTGTTCCATCCTCTGGGCCCGGCCCGCAAGCTAGATTATTAATACCAACCCCAATCAGTGAAGGTATAAGAACCCCCTTGGCGGACGTCCCCATGAAGGTACGTCTCGTAATGCCTGTTTTCATTTAATCCTCCTGGTGATTATTGATTTCCTCAGGTCTCCGGTCCAGCCGGGCACAACGGGTCCCTGCTCCGACGCCATATTTATTTAACGTAATTAACGACATAGGTGTTCCCTGCTCCAGCTAAAAATTCCATAGAGTCCCTGTTTTTAACCGTTTCAAGGGATAGAGCCTGGCCGTCACAAGTGACAGAAAAGTCCTTTCCATGCAGGCGACAGACTCCGTTCCGGCTGGGTTCAATGATTGCCTCAAGCAAATTGCCATCATTCCACCTGGCTGAAACCAGGTAGCCTCCCCTGGCTCTCAGCCCTCTAAAACTCCCGGATGCCCAGGCTTCCGGGAGGGCCGGCAGCAGGTCTATTTCCCCGTCATGGCTTTGCAGCAGCATTTCCGCTATTCCGGCGGCTCCGCCGAAGTTTCCATCAATCTGGAAAGGCGGATGGGTGTCGAACAAATTATCCAGGGTACTTTTTGCCAGCAGCATCTGGAGATTTTCATATGCTTTCACCGGATTTTTAAATCGTGCCCAGAAATTGACTATCCAGGCCCGGCTCCATCCGGTATGCCCGCCTCCCTGGGCCAGCCTGCCTTCCAGCGACTTCTGAGCTGCCGCGGCAAGGTCAGGTGTCTCTCGAAGGGAGATGGAAGATCCGGGATGGACCCCGAAAAGGTGGGACATATGCCTGTGTCCGGGTTCAGCTTCCTCATAATCCTTTACCCATTCCTGCAGTCTTCCGGTCTTTTCGCTTACCTGGTACGGCTGGAGCCTTTCCAGGGATGCTTTCAATTTTTCCCTGAATTCATGGTCGCAGTCCAGCGCCTCAGATGCTTTTATGCAGTTTCCGAACAAATCCTTGATAATGGCAATATCCATGGTAGCGGCATAAGTAAAACTGCTCCTGGTCCCGTCAGGAGTGAAAAACCAGTTTTCCGGAGAGTGGGAAGGATTGGTGACCAGGTGTCCATCCGGCCCTTCCACGAGGAAATCCAGCATGAATTCCGCCGCCCCCTTCATCAGTGGGTAGGCCCTTTTTTCCAAAAATTCCCGATCCCCGGTAAACTGGTAATGCTCCCAGGGATGCTGGGCCAGCCAGGCAGCGCCTACCGGCCAGATACCCCAGATGCCGTCTGCCGGGGTTGTAAAGCCCCAAATATCTGTAAGATGATGCAGAACCCATCCTTCACACCCGTAATGCTCCCGGGCTGTCTTTTCTCCTGGTTCCACCAGGGAATCCATCAGGTCAAAGAGAGGCAGGTGGAATTCCGACAGGTTTCCTACCTCAGCTATCCAGTAATTCATCTGCAGGTTAATATTGGAATGGTAGTCACTGTTCCAGGGGGCCTTCATGTAAGGATTCCAGATCCCCTGCAGGTTGGCAGGCATGGTCCCCGGACGCGAGCTTCCCATTAACAGGTACCGTCCGAACTGAAAATAGAGTGCAGCCAGGCCAGGGTCGTCTTCACCATCACGAACCGCTTCCAGACGCCTGTTGGTGGGCCAGTCCGGATGGGGGCTTTGCCCGAGGTCCAGGTCAACACGGTTAAATATCGACTGGTGGTCGGCCAGGTGATCTCCCAGTATCCGGCTGAAATCCTTGGCTGAGGCGGCAGCCAGGGCATCCTTGCAGGAAGCAACCGGATCCGTACCCCTGAAATCGGTGGCAGCAGCCAGCAATACTATTATTTCATCAGTGTTTTTTACTGACAATATCCCGTTTTTATTAATGACATCTCCGCCCTTGTTGATCACTTTCATTTCAGCGCGGAACCTCATTCCAGCTTCTTCTCCGCTTTCATGGTGTTTGATGGGGATCTGCCCATGAAGTACCAGGGTGTCTTTACCGAGACTGTCACAGACTGCTCCTGAATCCTGCTCCGGATCAGTTTGCTGTCCACTTCTCTGCCGGTCCGGCTCCCTTACAATCTCAATTACGTCACGGGAGAGACTGAAATCCAGGGAAAGCTGCCCGGTTTTGTCAGAGGAATAGTGAAAAACCAGGACATTATCAGGAGCAGAGGCAAAAAAACGGCGATGGAATCGGGTGTTGCCGGCGGTAAAATCGACACCCGAAACTCCTTTTTCCAGGTCCAGGAAACGCCTGTACCCGCTGAATTCCCTTTCCGGCTCAGGAGTCTTCACCTTGAGTTCGCCCAGGCTCTGGTAGGAGAGGATCCTGTCCGGAATGCCCATCATTTTAACGGCCAGCTTTTCAGCCTCGGAATTTTTGCCCGCGAAAAGCAGCCTGCGGACTTCAGGCAACACCTGCAGGGCTTCCGGATTAATCCTGTCCCGCGGGTATCCATCCCATAACGTATCTTCATTCAGCTGTATCCGGTCCTCGTTAATCCCGCCGAAGAGCATGCATCCCAGCCTGCCGTTGCCAAGGGGCAGGGCCTCCTCCCAGTCATCCAGGGCCAGCGGCTGTTCATACCAGAGAGACCATCTTCCCGGTTCAACCGGCTCCGGGCTGCTGCTGCAGCTGGAAACTATGAGCAAGATTAGAATCATTGCCAGTCTGAAAAATATCTTTTTATCGTACATTCAAAAAGCCCTTTAAGAGAGGTACTATCAGGATTTGATGGTTTAAGCGAACAGTTCTTATCCATTGTAACCACGGGAGAGCCTTGGTCAAGTACCGGGGATAATTTTCTATGATGGAACCCATGACCATTTTACGCAAGGTTGTCGGGACGCAGAAATAACAATTGATAATCATTGCGTCTCTTCGTCCTGGTGTCTTTGGATCAATTTGGCATGGGTACTTTGACATTCGCAATTCGCACTTCCGCCGTTCCACATTCGGCGTTCAGCGTTTTGGGATCTCTGATCAGTCAGTATTCGGTACCGATTACTATTGAACAGAATTTTCTTAAAAACCCAAGCTTCGGCAGCAAGAAAATGTCGAATGCTGAACACTGAGAAGGCCAAAGTTCGAATGTTGGCCTTCGAATGTCGAACTTCTTACTAACTGAGCGCAGTCAGGGCCAGTACCTGTACTGCCCTCTACCGCCATTTCCTGGTCCTGGCGAACCGGTCACTACCTGTAACTATTTAACGATCTCATGGTATTCCTGCAGGCTTTTTACCGAAACCTTGGCTCTCTGGATAGTCTGAATCGCCTTGGCAGCGGCCCGGGCGGCGGATAGAGTTGTTATGCAGGGCATGCTTCGCTGGGTTGCCACTCTTCTTACAATCTGCTCGTCAAAGAATGATTCTCTTCCCAGGGGAGTATTGATAATTAAATCTATGCGATCACTCCTGATCAGATCAACAACATTGGGGCGGCCCTCATTAACCTTGTAGACATCTTCGCAGGGAATGCCGGAATCGCGAAGGGCCTGGGCTGTACCCCTGGTTGCCACCATCTGGAAACCCAGGTCGGAATAACTGCGGGCGATGTCCAGGATATTTTTTTTGTCCCTGTCATTCACGCTCACGAAAACCCTGCCCCGCCTGGGGAGCCTTATCCCCGCGGCCAGGGAGGCTTTGCCGTAGGCATATCCAAAATCATCAGCGCATCCCATTACTTCCCCGGTACTTTTCATCTCAGGGCTGAGAATTGTGTCTACCCCCGGAAACTTGGCAAAGGGAAAAACCGGGCTTTTCACGAAAAAGGCGTTAACTTCCAGATCCTCTGTTATCCCCAGTTCCGGCAGGCTTTTTCCGCCCATGACCTTCGCTGCTATTTTTGCCAGGGGAACTCCCGTGGCTTTACTCACAAACGGGACTGTCCTGCTGGCTCTCGGATTAACCTCCAGTACGTAGATTTCTCCCTCGAACATGGCGTACTGTACATTCATTAATCCCACTACATTCAGGGCCAGGGCCATTCTACGGGTGAAATCCTTCATGATCTTAAGGTTCTCAGCAGTTACCATCATCGGAGGCAAAATGGAGGTGCTGTCTCCGGAATGGATACCAGCCTCTTCCACGTGCTGCATAACCCCGGCAATCACTACCTTACTTCCGTCTGACAGGGCATCAACATCATATTCGAATGCATCTTCCAGAAACCTGTCGATAAGGACCGGGTGGTTCTCGGAAACATCTACTGCGGTAGTAACATAATGCCGCAGGGAATTCTCGTCATAGATTATCGCCATGGCCCGTCCGCCTAAAACATAAGAAGGTCTCAGCAGTACCGGGTAGCCTATTCTTTCAGCTATCGCTTCAGCCTCTTGCACTGACATGGCGGTATCATTTTCAGGCTGCCTGATTCCCATTTCCCTCAGCAGGCTCCCGAAGCGCTTCCGGTCCTCAGCCAGATCAATGGAATCAGGAGATGTTCCGAGTATGGGAACTCCCGCAGCATTGAGGAGCCCGGCAAGTTTCAGGGGGGTCTGCCCACCGAACTGAAGAATAACCCCATCGGGCTTTTCATTCTCGACTACCGCTATCACATCTTCAAAGGTCAGAGGTTCAAAATAGAGACGGTCGGAAGTATCATAATCCGTGGAAACAGTTTCAGGATTACAGTTGACCATGATGGTTTCATAGCCCTCTTCCTGCAGGGCAAAGGAAGCATGGCAGCAGCAGTAGTCAAATTCAATTCCCTGCCCGATGCGGTTGGGCCCACTTCCCAGAATGATTACCTTCTTATTGCCGGTAGGCTCAGATTCGTCCTCTTCTTCATAAGTGGAATAAAGGTAGGGGGTATAGGATTCAAACTCGGCCGCGCAGGTATCGACTCGTTTAAAGACCGGCCTGATTCCATATTCCTTCCGCTGCTTCCAGATATCGGTTTCAGATAGATTCCCAGCACCGGCGTGCTTCATTATTTCTGCTATCCGCAGATCCGATAAACCATCCCTTTTGGCTTTTCTCATGAGATCAGCCGGTATGCCTTTTCCCTGGGAGCAGGACTCATCCAGCTCTGTCTCCAGGTCCAGAACCTGCCGCAGCTGGTCCAGAAACCAGGGATCAATACCGGTCAGGCCATGGATATCATCAATAGACATACCGTTCAGCATGGCCTGCCTGATGTACTGGAGGCGCTCAGGGTTGGGCCTTACCAGTTTCTCCCTGATCAGTTCAGGATTAATTTTCTCAGACGCCCAGGTTTTCCCGGTTTCAAGTGACCTGATACCTTTCATGAAGGATTCCCTGAAAGTCCGGCCGATAGCCATCACTTCTCCCACGGATTTCATCTGGGTACCCAGGAGAGGTTCAGCCAGCGGAAATTTTTCAAAAGCCCACTTGGGAATTTTCGTCACCACGTAATCCAGGGTCGGTTCAAATGATGCCGGGGTTTTGAGGGTAATGTCATTCGGAAGCTCATCCAGGGTGTAACCGACAGCGAGCTTGGCCGCAATTTTTGCAATCGGGAATCCAGTAGCCTTGGATGCCAGGGCAGAGCTTCGGCTGACCCGGGGATTCATTTCAATAACTACCATCCGCCCATTCTCAGGATTAGTCGCGAACTGGATATTTGATCCCCCAGTTTCCACTCCCACCCGCCGTATGATCTTCAGGGAGGCATCCCGGAGTACCTGGTACTCCTTGTCTGTCAGGGTCTGGGCCGGCGCTACGGTTATGGAATCCCCGGTGTGTATGCCCATGGGATCAAAATTCTCGATGGAGCAGATGATTACCACATTATCCTTGAGATCCCGCATTACCTCCAGCTCAAATTCCTTCCATCCGATAATGGACTCTTCCACCATAATTTCATGAATGGGGGAAAGCTGCAGGCCTTTCAGGCAGATTTCGACATATTCTTCCTTGTTGTAGGCAATCCCCCCGCCGGTACCTCCCAGGGTAAAAGAGGGACGGACTATTGCCGGCAGCCCGACCAGGTCCAGCAATCCCTCCGCTTCTTTGAGCGAGTTGGCAAATCCGGAAACAGGCACTTCCAGCCCGATTTCCTCGATTGCTTTCCTGAAAAGCCGCCTGTCTTCAGAAACCCTTATTGAATCAATTTTGGCACCGATCATTTCAACGCCATACTTATCCAGGATTCCACTCTCGCACAGTTCCACCGAGAGATTTAAACCAGTCTGGCCTCCAACAGTAGGCAGCAATGCATCTGGTTTTTCCTTGCGGATTATCTCAGCCAAATAATCAAGTGACAGCGGCTCGACATAGGTACGGGTGGCAAACTCGGGATCAGTCATGATCGTGGCCGGATTTGAATTAACCAGTACTACTTCGAAGCCATCGTTCAACAACGCTTTGCAGGCCTGGGTGCCGGAATAATCAAATTCACAGGCCTGCCCGATTATGATCGGGCCTGAGCCAATGACCAGAATTTTTTTAAGATCGTTTCTTCTTGGCATATTCGGTTCTCTATATCACGCGTAAAACCAGTGATTCCTGTTTGCTCAACACCAGGAACCAGGAATACAAACGGCAATTAATCATCACTTTTTCGGTCTGCCCCGAAACATTGCCTGGACTGCGGCTGGTTCTGGGCCGGGAACGAATCCTTCCAGGTTCAGGCCCCGGGCCTGCCCTGTTCCATCATCCTTAAAAACTCCCTGAAAAGATAATGGGAGTCATGGGGTCCGGGGGAAGACTCAGGATGGTACTGGACAGCAAAAAGAGGAAATTCCCGATGACTGAAACCTTCCAGAGTCTGGTCATTCAGGTTGATGTGGGTCAAGGCTACAGCCCCTGAATCAAGCGAATCGGGATCCAGGGCGAACCCATGGTTCTGGCTGGTAATCTCGACTCCACCTGTTTCCAGGTTCTTCACGGGCTGATTTCCGCCCCGGTGCCCGAATTTCATCTTGAAGGTCTTGCCGCCAAGAGCCAGTCCCAGAAGCTGGTGTCCCAGGCAAATTCCAAAAAGGGGTTTCTTCCCGATCAGCCTGATAATATTTGCAGTGATATTTTCGAGTGGCTGAGGATCCCCAGGACCATTGGAAAGGAACACTCCGTCAGGATTCAATGCCAGCACATCGTCGGCTGATGTTGAGGCGGGAACTATAGTAAGGTCGCATCCCAACAGCTGCAGGTGCCACAGGATATTGGCCTTTACCCCGAAATCATATACAACTACATGCCTGGCCGGGCAGTCAACCCGTTTCCGGTAACGTTTTGAAGCAGTAACATGCCGCACATAATCGCTGCCGGCCATAGGAGGGAACGCCCTGACTTTGTGCAGCAGCGACGAGGTATCAAAATCCGTTGTGGAAATTATCCCCCTCATGGCTCCGGCATTCCTGATATGCCGGACCAGGGCGCGAGTATCTATATTCGAAATTCCACAGACATCATGCCTTTCCAGGTAATCTCCCAGGCTGCTGTCGGCTCTCCAGTTACTGTATATCCTGCTGTTTTCCCTGACAACAAAACCTTTGGCAAAAGGTGCTTCTGATTCAATGTCTTCAGAATTGACCCCGTAATTACCGATAAGGGGAGAAGTCATGGTTATAATCTGCCCGGCGTAAGATGGATCGGTCAGGATCTCCTGGTAGCCTGTCATGGAGGTGTTAAAAACAACTTCACCGATGGTTTCCCCGGCCGCTCCGAATGAAGAACCTTCAAACACACGTCCATCTTCCAACAGCAAAACAGCCCTTAATTTAGTCATAGAGGATATCCCTGATTCAATCTATAGATCCGATCCTGGAAAGAGGCCAGTACCTGAAAATGGCCTTTCCAAAAATCAAGTTGGAGGAAAGAGTGCCCCAACTTCTGGAATCATTGCTGGTGTTCCTGTGATCACCCATTACAAAATAGTGATTATCCGGTATTGTAACAGGTCCGAAATCCGACCTATCCTCGAATTCAGGTGGGACGTATGGTTCCCGGTATGGTTTTCCATCCAGCCAGACCTGACCATCCCTTATTGCAACAGTCTCTCCAGGCAATCCAATAACACGTTTTATGAATGATTTGGATGTGTTTCCGGGATACCAGAAGACAACGATGTCTCCTCTTTCTATGTCAGAAACCCGGTAGAGGAATTTATTTACAAATACCCTCTCGCTATCGTAAAGGCGAGGCTGCATACTGTTCCCCTCAACCCTCACGGGCTGAACCAGAAAAACAATTATCAAAACAGCCGTCAAGGTAGCAAAAAAAATCTCCTTGATCCAGCCTTCAATGCCCTTGAGAGATTCACATTCCTTAAAAAAATCCAATTTCACTAGCCCTGTAAAATGTCCTGCTCTTTCGCCCGGCCCAACTCATCAACCTGTTTAATGTAGTCATCGGTTAGCTTCTGGATTTCATCGAAAGCGGTATACTCCTGATCCTCTGAAATCTCTTTGGCTTTTTCCATCTTCTTCACCCGATCATTAGCATCCCTTCGGATTTGCCTGATCACGTTGCGATGATCTTCGGCAACCTTGCCTACCTGTTTTGCCATTTCCTTCCGCCGTTCTTCAGTCAGGGAAGGAATCGGGACTCTGATTATTTTACCGTCATTATTGGGATTCAGACCCAATCCGGAAGCCATGATCGCTTTTTCAATCATTTTGATCTGGGAGCCATCCCAGGGCTGAAGGGTTATAGTTGAGGCATCAGGCGCATGAATAGTAGCGACCTGGCTGACTGGTGTGGGAGTTCCGTAATAATCTACCTTGACTCCATCCAGCAGGTGTACCGAAGCTTTTCCGGTCCTGATACCTATCAACTCATGAGCAAAATCGTCAATAGTCTTTTGCATGCGGAGCCGGGTTTCTGAAATAACCTCTCTAATCATAGTCCCTCCTAGTATCTTAATTCACTGACCAAAGTCCCGACTTTACTGCCAAGGACTATTTCTTTAACTGTTCCAATATCCAGCAGATTGCAGACTATTATCGGCATACGGTTATCCATGCAAAGAGAAATCGCGGTAGAATCCATGACTTTGAGTCCTTTTTCCAGGACTTCCAAATAGGTAAGGCTGTGGAATAACCTGGCATCTTTATTCTTCATTGGATCAGAATCATAGATACCATCCACTTTAGTGGCTTTCACGATAACATCAGCCTTGATTTCCATAGCTCTGAGAGCAGCGGCTGTATCAGTCGTGAAATAGGGATTTCCCGTGCCGGCGGCGAAAATGATGACACGTTTTTTTTCCAGATGTCTTTCGGCCCTCCTCAGAATAAAGGGCTCGGCAATCTCTGCCATGTTTATGGCAGACAAAACCCGGGTCTGAACTCCGTCATTTTCCAGTGTACTCTGAAGAGCCAAAGCGTTGATCACAGTGGCCAGCATCCCCATGTAATCGCCAACGGAACGGTCCACTCCATTTTTCTCCATGGCGCTGCCGCGGATTATGTTCCCTCCACCAACGACAAGGGCAATTTCCACTCCAAGGTCATGAACACTTTTTACCTGTTTTGCGATGGAATCCAGGGTTCGTGAATCAAGGCCGTATCCCTGGTTTCCCTCCAGGGCCTCACCGCTTAGTTTCAACAGGATTCGCTTGAAAACAGGCTTTAAAACAGAACCAGGGTTGGCGTTAGGTTGAGTGTCTCCATGTTTCCCGGCATCTTCCATAACGTCAAGCCCCGTTCTAATAATGCAGTCAATAATATTGCAGTTTTTTGCTGGAAAGTTAATCTTAGGGATTATTATATATCAACTAAGGTCTTCCCCAACCTCAAATCTAACAAATCTGCGTACTGAAATATTTTCTTTGATGGTTGCGATCTTGGATTTGACCAGATCTTCAATTGTCATGCTGTCATCTTTTATGAAAGCCTGTTCATAAAGACAATTGGCCGCATAAAACTTATTTACCCTGCCCTCGATAATCTTATCAACAATATTTTCAGGTTTTCCTTCAGCCAGAGCCTGGTTCCTGAAAATATCCCGCTCCTTCTCGAGAACATCGGCAGGAACTTCTTCCCTGCGGACGCAGATGGGGTTGGTAGCGGCAACCTGCATGGCGATATCCCTGACAAAACCCTGGAAATCTTCGTTACGGGCGACAAAATCGGTTTCACAGTTAACTTCAATCAAAACACCGATTTTACCGTTACTGTGGATATAGTGACCTATAAAACCTTCTTTTGTAGTCCGGCCGGCTTTTTTGGAAGCAGCGGCCAGGCCTTTTTCTCTCAAGAGCTTGACAGCTTTTTCAAAATCTCCGTCAGCTTCAACCAGTGCCTTTTTACATTCCATCATCCCGGCGCCGGTTTTTTCTCTAAGTTCTTTTACTGATTGTGCAGAAATACCCATCAGGTCCTCCGATATTCAGAAACGCCCCCCACATACAGTCGGCAGGCATCTCAGGTAATTTCAAGTTTGTATTTAAAAAAAAACGCAAGAGACACAAGTAAAGCAGAAAGCGCTACATAACCTTACGATAACAGCGTCTTTTGCCCTTTTCCGCGCCTCTTGCGTTTAAATTGCTTCAAGATAAGATTATTTTTTATCCTTGGCCTTTTCCCCGGCTTTTTCCGCAGCCTTCTTCACGGGTGCCGGTTTGGCGGCTTCCGCAGCTTCAGGTTTGGCTTCAGCTTTAACCTCAGATTCGGCTTCCGCTTTTACTTCGGCTTTTTCCGCAGCTTTCTTCGCGGGTGCCGGCTTGGCGGCTTCCGCAGCTTCAGGCTTGGCCTCAGCTTTAACCTCAGATTTGGCTTCCGCTTTTACTTCGGCTTTTTCCGCAGCCTTCTTCGCGGGTGCCGGCTTGGCGGCTTCCGCAGCTTCAGGTTTGGCTTCAGCTTTAACCTCAGATTCGGCTTCCGCTTTCACTTCGGCTTTTTCTGCAGCCTTCTTCACGGGTGCCGGCTTGGCGGCTTCCGCAGCTTCAGGTTTGGCTTCAGCTTTAACCTCAGATTCGGCTTCCGCTTTCACTTCGGCTTTTTCTGCAGCCTTCTTCACGGGTGCCGGCTTGGCGGCTTCCGCAGCTTCAGTTTTGGCTTCAGCGGCTTTCGCCCGAGCTTTTGCAGCGGCTTCGGCTATTCTGGCGGCTTCTTCCTTAGCCTTCTTTGCGGCATCACGTGCTGCAGCAATTCTGGCAGCCTCTTCCTTTTCAGCCTTTTCACGAGCAGCTCTTTCCTCAGCCTGTTTAGCATCCCAGATCGACTTTCCCGCCATAATAGCGTCAGCGATTGTTGATGTAAACAGTTTAATGGATCTCAATGCATCGTCATTACCAGGGATAAGGTAATCAATCTGATCAGGATCACAATTTGAATCCACAACAGCAATTACGGGTATTCCGAGTTTGCTGGCTTCCTTAACTGCGATAGCTTCCTTGTCTGAATCAATTACAAACAAAGCATCCGGCAGACGATTCATGTTCCGGATACCGCGCAAATTTTTATCCAGCTTCTTACGTTCTCTTTCCAGTTGTGCTACTTCTTTTTTGGAAAGTTTTTCGTAGAAGCCTTCATCCCTCATTGACTCCAGTTCTTTGTAGCGTTTTATGCTTTTCTGGATAGTCCCGAAATTGGTCAACAGACCACCAAGCCAGCGGGTGGTTACGTAATGCATCCCGCACCGCTGTGAATCTTCTTCAATAGATTCAAGGGCCTGTCTCTTAGTCCCTACAAAAAGGACCTGTTTACCTTGAGAACCCAGATCAACCATAAAATCTACGGCATCTTTAAACAGCTTCAATGTCTGTTGCAGATCGATTATATGTATACCGTTACGTTCACCGAAAATGAATTCCTTCATTTTCGGATTCCAGCGGCTTGTCTGATGACCGAAATGCACACCAGCTTCCAGAAGCTGTTTTATCGAAATCGCGCTCAAGCGTTTCCTCCTAACTTATCTCTTAGAGAACTGATACTTTTTCCGGGCGCCTGGTTGTCCGTACTTTTTCCGTTCCTTAATCCTGGGATCTCTTGTCAGGAAGCCCGCCTTTTTCAGAGTCTGTCTTAATTCAGAATCAAACTCAAGAAGCGCTCTGGAAATCCCATGTCTTATGGCTCCGGCCTGTCCGGTATAACCTCCCCCGGCGACGTTAATATACAAATCAAACTTTTCCAGGTTATCCGTGATTTTCAACGGCTGGAGAACTATTCCCTGCTGCGTCTTCCCCGGAAAATACTCCTGGTAATTCTCTCTATTAATGATTACCTGGCCGGTTCCGGGTGTCAAAAACACTCTTGCCGTGGAAGATTTACGTTTACCTGTTCCGTAATACTGAATCCTATCCAATGTTCACACTCCTCAAAAGGTCAAAGTCTGCGGTTTCTGAGCGCTGTGAGGATGCTCAGGTCCGGTATAGACCTTAAGACGCTTTAACATCTGTTTGCCTAATTTATTCTTGGGCAGCATTCCCTTCACCGCATGTTTAATTACCCGGTCGGGGTGTTTATCCATCAGCTTGGAAGCGGAAATCTGCTTAATCCCCCCCGGATACCCACTGTGGGAATAATAGAATTTATCATCCCATTTTTTCCCGGAAAGTTTAACCTTGTCGATATTAACGACGACAACAAAGTCTCCGGTGTCCAGAAAATCCGTATAAATCGGTTTTTCCTTCCCCATCAAAAAGGATGCGATGCGGGTTGCCATACGACCAAGTATCTGATCATCGGCATCAACCACATACCATGCCCTTTCAAGCTCATTAATTTGAGGTAAAAATGTTTTCATTCCTCGTGTCCTTCGATACTTCACCTGTAAAAAACGGGAAAATTACTAAATTCAGAGCGGTTATGTCAAGTCTCAGTCCTGCAAACAGGTGAGAGAGTGTAGTTTACACTAAACCTGTCTAAAGATCATCCTGAAATTAACAGGGACCTTAAAATAAACCAAACCTTTCAAATAATGTTTGAGTCTGGGAAAATTAATACATTTAGCTTAAAAGTTCAAGGATTTCAGTGTTTTTTTCGCTTATTTTTAATAGTTGCCGTTATTGTGACTGGGGGAAAATCCCAACTTCAGACTTGTTATTAAAGTGATTTAGCTAACATTATTGATGTCATATCATTGGATTTATGCTTGTTTAAGCTTAACCGGAAGATAAAAAGATTATTTTATTCAGCACTATATAGTAGAATCCTCTACAGGGCAGTCTTCTGAAAATTTAAATTCGAATTTAATATTATGAAATTTCTAGACAGGTTTTCCAGCAAAAAAAAGACTTTGGTTGGAATCGATATCGGGACTTCTTCGGTCAAACTCGTAAATTTAACGAGAGGCTCCAAGGACAGTTACCTGCTTGATTTCTGCGAACAGGTTGATCTGCCCAGGGATTCCATTGTGGATGGGTCTATCCTTTCAAAAATTCCGGTGTCTGAGGCCATTGAACAGATTTTCAGGATGCACCCCGTAAAGGTGAATGGAATCGCGACATCGGTTTCGGGCAGTTCGGTCATTGTTAAACGCATTTCTCTACCGGTGCTTAATGAAAAAGAACTTGCCAATTCAATACAGTGGGAAGCTGAACAATACATTCCTTTTGACCTTTCCGATGTTAACCTGGACTATGAAGTAGTTGGAAAGAGCCCGGATGGAGAAGGCCTTGAGGTCATTCTTGTAGCGGCAAAAAAAGACAAAATCGCTGATTATGCCAGTGTTATCTCACTGGCGGGCAAGAAACCAGTCCTGGTAGATGTTGATGCTTTTGCCATCCATAATGCGTTCAGGTTCAACTACCCATCCTCTTCCACCGAAACAACGGTCCTTCTCAATATCGGCTGCAGCCAGATGAACGTTTCAATTGTTAAAGGCAAGGATTTCCTGTACACCAGAGACATCGGTCTTGGAGGAGATTCTTACACTGAATCATTGCAGAAGAAACTGGATATCCCTTATGAAGAGGCTGAAAAAATAAAAAAAGATCCAAACTCATGGGGCGAAGACCAGTCACTCATTGAGGCCTCCATCGAAGAAGTATCAACAAAGCTGAGCATGGAGATTGAAAAAACAATAGACTTCTTCCGGACAACCACTGAGTCCCATGAAATCGGTTGCATCTATTTATGCGGGGCGGCATGCCAGACAAGCGGACTCCAGGAACACCTGGCAAAGGACCTGAGTCTGCCGGTTAATATCCTGGATCCTTTCCGGAAAATCAAGCTCAGTGATAAAATCAAGTCTCGTTCAGGCTGGGAGACTCTGGGACCCGAATATGCTGTATCAACGGGTTTGGCATTAAGGGGTTTTTGATTCCTTCGCACTATAGAAAGAAACGGATACTAAATGGTTAACATAAACCTGCTGGAAAAAGAAAAGCTCAGGAAAAAAAGGCAGAGAAGTTTTTTCAGGCCTCCCGAAAAATCCAACTCCAGGTTTTTGGCGTACGCCCTAATGGTTCTTGCTGTATGTTTAACCTACTACTTTCACTGGGACGCAAAAAACCGGCTGGCCGAGGCCTCATCGCTCAGAACTGAGTTGAGGGAACAGTCAGAACAGTTAAAAGCTGTCCAGACCGAAGCTGAAAAATTTGAAAAAATCAAGAATCAGACGCTGGACCGAATAAATGCCATTGAAGACCTGAAAAAAAGCCAGAGAGATCCTCTGAAGCTGATGAACAGCCTGGTCGACGGCGTCTCTTCAAACTCAAATATCTGGCTTACCACACTGAAAAAAGAGGGTTCATCAATTACTCTTCAGGGTTATGCGCTGAATGTCCCTGCAATTGCTGACCTGATTGAGATCCTTGAAAAATCACCTCCATTTACCAAAGTAGAGATTAACTACTGGGAAGTGCAGCCTTCCAGTGTTGAGTTCGACCTGAGCTGTGAAATCCAGGAATTTGAAGCAGAAGGCGGGTCCGGAGAAAGCAAGGTGGGAAAATAATGGCAGACTTAAAGCTTTCTACTGACAAGAAGATCATGATTATTGCGGCACTTATCCTGATTGGCTGTGGGGTTTTTTACCACTATTACACCAGTCCCATTAAAAAGGAACTGAATTCAGTACAGGAAGAAGTCAACTTACTGAACATCCAGGTAACTGCTGCCCAGCAATATGTAGGCCGGCTCGCTGAGCTTAATAAAGAGGCCAAACAAGCCAATCTCCAGCTTGAAGAGCTTAAACAGTTGCTTCCGGACAGGCGGGGAACACCTGCAGTCATCCGCCAGACTCACAAAATGGCAGTTGATTCCGGCCTCCGCATGACCGGTTTCACACCCGGCCCCATAGTCGAACATGAATATTATGAAGCCTGGCCGATCCAGCTGACCATGGAAGGAACTTTCCATAACCTAAGCATGTTCTTTGAAAAGACCGGAAATTTCTCGCGCATAATCAGCATTGAAGATCTTGAAATAAATGCAGTCACTAAAGATGCGAGGCCTGACAAAACCATACAGGCCTCCTGTCAGGCAAATACTTATGTTTATATTAATTAAGCAATTAGGTTCTTGGCTCATGAAGAAAGAAACAAAACTCCCTGGCTTAATTCTTATTTTTGGCTGCCTCCTTTTCCCGGTCTCTCATGTTATGGGGCAGGCCCCAGAGGGAGAGGATAAAGAGGCCACTGCTGAAATCCGGAAAACCGAGGCCAGTAAATACGAAGGACTGGGTAAGAGGGACCCCTTTATGAGCCTGCTGAGCGTGAGAGAAGAGGACCGAAACAAGGCAGTTCCGGCACCGCCTCTGGAAGAAAGGCCTCCCGGATTACCTGGACTCCTGATTTCAGAGGTTTCCGTAGCCGGAGTGGCGGCTGGTAACACTAAAAAAATTGTAGTGCTGAAAGGGATTGACGGAATAAGTTACATTGCTGAACCAGGAAGCACGCTCTTTGACGGAATCTTGAAGGAAGTTGATGATAAAGGAGTCACCTTCACGAGAACAGAAAAGACCACTGACGGAAAATCAAAAAGTTACAAGGTGACCAAACCCTTTAACAGCTCAGAAAAACAGGTTTTGCCATGAACAAAAAGTTGTTGATCATAATAGTCTCATTTATCCTTTCAGGATTGCTGTCCGGAGGTATTTTAGCTGGGAGTTTCCCGGGGTCTCAACAGGATCAAATACCTTCCGGAGAAAAAGGCTTTGATGTCCCGGAGTATTCCGGCGGCCCGGTATCGCTAAAACTGATTAATGTCTCCCTGGTCGACTTCTTCAGGGCGCTCTCAGAAATCAGCGGAACCAATATCCTGATTGATCCTGATGTTGTTGGCACTCTCACTATTAACGTGGAACAGGTCCCCTGGGACCAGCTATTTGATGCCGTATTAAGCAGCCATGGCCTGGTCAGGACTATCCAGGGCAACCTGGTAAGAATCTCCACTAAAACCACCCTCAAGAACGAAGAGGATGCAGTCAAGGCTTTAAAAGATGCTTCTTTCGCTGCCAAGGACACTGTTACTGTAACGCGGCATTTCAATTTTGCGACTGCCGCCGAACTGATGGACACCTTCAAGGAACAACTCTCGGAGAGAGGCCAGATCAATGTTGATCCGCGCACTAATACTTTGGTTATAACTGATGTTCCGGAAGGCATTGAAAAGCTTGATATCCTTATCAAGGAACTGGATAAACCTGAACGGCAGGTGGAAATAGAAGCCAGGATTGTTGAGGTAACCACCAATTTTTCCCGCGAGATAGGGGTTGAATTCGGCCTCTCGATTGGTGGAAGAGCAAACGACAGAAATACCGGCGGAGCAGGATACTCCGTACCGGCAGATCCAGATAACGCAAACTCTCTCGTCGGATTTTCGACAGGGAAAGCTATTGATGTTCTCAAACTTGATGCTTCATTAACTGCAGGAGAATCAAGGGGAGAGGCCAGGATGCTTTCCAAGCCCAAGGTAAGCGCCCAGAATAACGCTGAAGCCAGAATTACCCAGGGTGCCAAAATACCGATCCCTGTACAGCAGAATTATACAACTACTGTCAGGTATGAAACCGCTGCTCTGCAGTTGGTTGTTACTCCGAGGATCACTGAAGAAAATGTTATTTATCTTGATATCAGGGTTGAAAACAGCCAACCGGATTTCACCCAGACGGTTATGGGTATCCCGACTATTTACACCAGTGAATCCCAGACTCGGGTAATAGTCCCTGACGGAGGAACAACTGTGGTTGGTGGGACATACGTCGAAACAACCTCTGACAGTGAAAACAAGGTTCCAGGCCTGGGCAACATCCCGGTGATCGGGAACTTGTTCAAACAAACAACCAAGGAAAAAGACACCAGAGAGATCCTATTCTTCATTACAACCAAAATCATCGAATAATCAAGGATCTGCTGGATTTGGAAAACACGAGGCCAGCATTCAGAAAAGTTTGCCTGGCTGCCACGGAAACCACGACAGCAACAGGGTGGGGTATCTTTCCCTCTTGGAAGATGTGCCTCATCCTGTCGCTGTTATTTTTTTGAAAACCTGTCACGCCATTCCTGCTTCCTCACTCAATCCAGAAACTGCCAGTTCCACAGGTCAGGACTGTCCTGCCATTTCAATTATAAGCTGCTTCAAAACCGCACCAGCTATAAACTTTTCACGGTAATCTATGCTATCCTTAGATATTCATTACAGGTTAAGGATGTGTACAGATCATCATCCGGATACAAAGGGGATTCAATGGAGATTAGCGAAATCAAAGAACTTTTAGAAATTATACAGTGTTCAACAATTGAAGAATTCGAAATGGAAAAGTCGGGCGTCAGGGTCCGGATTAAAAAATCTCCAGGTAATCACCTGGAGCAGAGTGTAATCAGAGAAACCCTGACCACAGTTGTCCCATCCGAAACACCCCTGCCATCTTCTGCCAAAGAGACTGAAGAAGAAGGAATTTATCTGTTCAGGGCTCCCATAGTCGGAACCTTTTATCTCACACCAAAGCCTGACGCAGATCCTTTCGTTGAAGTCGGATCCAGGGTCACTCAGTCTTCCGTTTTGTGTATCATTGAAGCTATGAAAATTTTCAACCAGATAGAGTGCGATGTCTCGGGAGAAATCGTTAAGTTACTGGTTGAAAACGGAAGCCCTGTAGAATACGGGGAACCCTTATTCAAGATTCGTTTAGACTAAAACTCAGGCAGGAAAATCATCTATGTTCAATAAGGTACTGGTGGCGAACCGAGGAGAGATCGCACTGCGGATAATTTGTGCCTGCAAGGAAATGGGAATCAAAACCGTTGCGGTGTATTCTGAAGCTGACCAGCTTTCCCTGCATGTAAGATTTGCCGATGAGGCGGTTTGCATCGGGCCCGCTAGAAGCAACGAAAGCTACCTGAATATCCCGGCAATAATCAGCGCTGCAGAAATAACCAATGTTGACGCTATCCACCCCGGATACGGGTATCTGGCGGAAAGCTCATATTTCACTGATGTCTGTGAAACCTGCGGCATCAAGTTCATTGGGCCAAACACTGAAATGATCCAGCTGATGGGAGATAAAGCCCAGGCCAGGGAAAAAGTCAGCCAGGCCGGACTTCCAGTTGTCCCCGGATCAGAATTGATTACCAAAACAGACAGCAAATATCTGCTGAAAGCGGCCGAAAAAATCGGGTATCCCCTGATAATAAAGGCTTCGGCCGGCGGTGGGGGGCGTGGCATGAGAATTGTCAGGCACCCCAATGAACTGCAGAAATCTCTGGAAACGGCCCAGTCGGAATCCCTTAGCTCTTTTGGAAAATCAGATGTCTATATGGAAAGGTACCTGGAAGATCCCCGTCATATTGAATTCCAGATCCTTGCTGATGAATATGGAAATGCAATACACCTTGGTGAAAGAGAGTGTTCTATCCAGAGGAGACACCAGAAACTGATTGAGGAATCTCCGAGTCCGGTCGTACCTCCGGAAATCAGGACCAAGCTGGGTAAGCAGGTAGTTGATGCTATTAAAACCCTGGGTTACCAGAGTGCCGGAACTGTTGAATTCCTCCTGGATAAAGACGGCAACTATTATTTCATAGAGATGAATACCAGGATCCAGGTAGAGCATCCGGTATCCGAATTTATTACCGGCCTGGACATAGTAAAGGAACAGATCAGGATAGCCGCCCAGGAACCCCTCAGGTTCACCCAGGAAGATATCAAATTCAGAGGCCACTCGATTGAATGCAGGATCAACGCTGAACACCCTGAAACCTTCCGCCCTTCCCCAGGATTGATAACAGCCTATAACCCTCCAGGAGGCCCTGGGATAAGAGTAGACTCAACTGTATTTCAGGATTGGCTGGTTTCCAGTCATTACGATTCACTGGTTGCCAAGCTGATTGCCTACGGTGCTGACAGAAAAGAAGCAATTGCCCGGATGAACCGCGCCCTGGACATGTTTATTATTGAAGGAATTGATACTTCCATTCCACTGCAGAAAAAAATACTCAACCATCCCAGGTTCCAGTCAGGTGATTTCACAACATCTTTCCTGACTGAGATTGGGATTGTCTAGCCAGTGTATGAACGCGATGCGGGAATCAGGTTCAGAGATTCCCGCTTCACACTGGACCGGGCCAGCCGCAAGAGAGTCCTTCCTGAAAGTTGAGTAATGCCCGGCATCAGATTCGGCAATTCCGTTGTTTTGCGGATGAATGGCATTACCTTTCCGGTGACAACTGAACGATACGGTTTAAGGATATCTGGCGCAGGCCTGAAATGATGGCCTTCGGGAATGCTGTTAAATCAATCTGTTCATAGGCCGGGAATCATTGTAGAATTAGGATCAGTAATGAATTCAGAAAACGGAATTAAGTCAAAAGAGAGTTTGTTTTCAAACATCAGGGATCTCGGCTCTCCTGAGTTGCTGGGTTTTCTTGACCAGTGCGCTGTATTTTTCCCTGAAGATTTAAGGTTCAGGCTGCAGGAAATGATGAAAGCAATTCCAGATCAGGGAGATACCCTCAACAGGGTTCTGGGTCTGGTAGCCAGGCAGTGGGAAGGTCTGAGGTCACAGAAAGGGCTGAACATTGCCCTGGTTGGACCAGCAAGTGCCGGAAAAGGAACTCTCCTCCACACCATTTGCGGAGGTCTTCCACAAACGGACAATCCAATTTTTTCCATTGTGGACACCCAGGGACTGGAAGAATACCTGGGGTACCAAAAATGGAGCAGCATACCTGATGAGCTCCTGGAAGCGGATATTGTTGTCCTGGTCCTTGATGCCAGCTTTGAACTGTCCGAAGCCACCCTGAAAATGTCAGATCGCCTGGCCTCGCTAGGCAAACCCTACCTGGCGGTATTGAATAAGGCTGACCTTGTTGAAAGCCCCAGGAGAGTAGCGGCTGCAGCCAGGCGGCAGCTGGGTGTGCAGGTGTTCCCGTTTTCTGCTTCCAGAATAGACTCTGTGAACCGTCTGTTAAAAATAATTGTTACCATGTTTCCTAAGGCCTTGTTTCCTCTGGCTAATAACCTGCCCGGTTTCAGGAACTCAGTTTGCGACAGCATTATTACCCAGGCATCAGTGAGTTCCGGACTCGTTGGGGCTATCCCTATACCTATCAGTGATCTGCTTCCAGTTTCAGGCATACAGACTGCGATGGTGCTGAAGATTGCCAGAGTTTTTGGTTTCTGCGTGAATCGGGTCAGGGCAAGAGAACTGCTGCCGGTCCTGGCTGCTGGACTGGTGGTACGAGAAGGCGCCCTTCATCTCAAAGAAAGATTTCCAGATCACCAGACTCTCATTTCTGTATCATTGGCCGGAACCTGGACCTTCCTGGTTGGCAAAGCCGCGGTCCTGTATTTTGAACGCCTGAGCAGGGTGGTTCAAAAAAACGAATCTCCCAACTATGAGATCAGTTACGAAGATTTATAACACTGTCACGCGGTTGCGCTCAGTCAACGTCCAGAATTCATGAAAAACTGGATCAGCATCCCGGTCCAGGGCGGCAGGAACGGGTCAGGTTTTACATCAGGTCTACGGGATCTATATCCACACTAATACCCGAGGTATTATAATTCCCCGCGGCCAGCTCCACCAGGGTCTTCTCCACCAGGGCATGCAACTGCAGCCTGCTGGAGGATTTAAGGATAATCTGGTAACGAAAATCCTTTTCCAGTTTTTCGAGGGCTGAAGGCGCCGGGCCGAAAACCCTGATACCCGAATCCGGAAAATCTTCCCGGCCAAGCTGCCGCAGAATCCTCCCCAGCTCAACTGCCCTGCTCCTGACAGTTTCATTTACCCTGCCTCTGATTACCAGATTTGCCAGGGCTACATAGGGCGGAAAGGAGAACTTCCTCCTGGTGAGAAGTTCCTTTTCTGCGAATGATTCAAAATCCTGGATCAAGGCTGACTGGATTCCATAGTGGCCGGAATTATAGGTCTGGATTACGACTTCTCCCGGTTTGTCGCCCCTGCCGGCCCTGCCGGAAACCTGGGTCAGCAGTTGGAAGGTCCTCTCAACAGCCCTGAAATCAGGTCTGCCCAAACCCTGGTCACCATTCAGTACCCCTACGAGTGTAACCCCGGGAAAGTCGTGTCCCTTGGCGATCATCTGGGTACCAATAAGAATATCTGTCTCCCCTCTCCTGAACCTGCTGAGGATTGCATTAAATCCCCCTTTTTTCCTGGTGGTGTCTCTATCCAGCCGGTCCACAACTGCTTCAGGAAAGAGGCTCTCCAGTTCTTCCTGTATCTTTTCTGTACCCTCACCATAATAATGTATGTACTGCTTTTTACAGTTAGGGCAGGAGGAAGGGGCCTTTTTTGTAAATCCACAATAGTGACAGATCAGGAGATTCCTCTCCTGGTGGTAAGTGAGCCTTATACTGCAGTTTTCACAGCACTCAGTATAACCGCAGCTCCGGCAAAGCACCATGGCTGCGTAACCCCTGCGGTTCAGGAATACCATGACCTGCTCATCCTGCTCTATCCTGCACCCGATCTTCTCTCGCAGCGTTTCTGATATGGAAGAGCCCCTGCCGTTCCGTTTAAACTCTTTGCACATATCCACAACGCTTACCTCCGGAAGGGGGCGGGACAGCACCCTGTTTTTCATCGCAATATAGTGATGCAGTCCCTTGGAAACGGCGTTGTTATAAGTTTCAAGCTGTGGAGTGGCACTGCCAAGGATGACAACCGCTCCTTCAATCTGCCCTCTTTTCAGTGCTGTGTCCCTGCCGTTATACCTGGGCTGATCTCCCTGTTTATATGAGGAATCATGCTCTTCATCTACTATTATCAGCCCAAGATTTCTGAGCGGAGCGAAAACAGCTGATCGGGTGCCGACCACTACCCTGATGCTTCCGTCTCGAATTCTCCTCCACTGGTCAAATCGTTCACCGGAAGAAAGCCGGCTATGTAAAATGGCCACCTTATCCCCAAACCAGGAGCGGAACAGTTGTGAGACCTGGGGTGTAAGACCAATCTCGGGGACAAGATTCAGCGCAGTCCGGCCCTGGTCCAGGACCTTGGCTATCGCCCGCAGGTAAACTTCTGTTTTTCCACAGGCTGTCACTCCATGCAAGAGGACACTTTTATATTCTTGTTTATCGGTCAGTTCGTTGATTTCTCTCAAGGCACTTTCCTGTTCACCGGTAAGCTCATGCTTTACAGCGATCTCCAATTTCCCGGAATCCCATGGAGACCGGTAAACAGGAATCTTCTTGATCTGGATAATCCCTTTTTCCCTGAGCGTATCCAAAAGGCTTTCACTGCATCCAAGCCGCCGGGCCAGGCCAGCCTTGATCAGGGGAAGTTCATACTCAAGCAGTTTTTGTCGGATTTCTTCCTGTCTCTTCGTCAGGCCTTCCTGGGTCTCGCTGAGAACAATAGTAATCGCATCCCGGGCCTGGACCGGCCAGTGGCTGGAATGGGTATCGTCAGGCGAAGCTTTTTTTGCCAGGAGGCCGGGAGGCAGCATGCACCTGAACATTTCACCAGGAGGAGCCATGTAATACCAGGAAAGCCATTTTCCCAGTAGCAAAAGACCCTCCGGCATGACAGGCTTGAGATCCAGGACAGAGAGAAGCGGCTTAAGATCCTTCCCACCCGGATCCTTTTCATATCCAGTCACCAGGCCCACCAGGTGGCGGTTTCCAAACTGTACAAGTACCCTGCCCCCCGGTATCACTGAATCTTCCAGGTTGCCAGGTACTTCATATGAAAACAGGGAGCCGGCTCCAAGGGGAACCGCAACCGCGACGACCAGGGGGCCAGCCTCCGGTTTCCGTGGAGGCAAATCAGGCTGAGGAATCAGAGTATCCTGTTTCATTTATCAAGATTATAGATTTTAATGTCTCAATTAAAGGGAATAGCTGTACCGGGGGAATATCAATTAACAATTCCCGCCGATCAATTCCTGAAAAAACTCATCATAGACGGGGACTGTCCTGACCCGATTTAATCCGGGTATCATTACGTCCTCTTCAGCCTGCCTCGTACTACTTTCATGTCATGCCACACATCTGATTTGGCCTTGGGATTATGCAGGAGATATTCGGGATGGAAGGTAGGTATCACCTGATACTTGCCAAGGTAGTGAATCCTGCCCCGTAGAGCGCCGATTGGGTCAGTAGTGGAGAGGAGACACTGGGCGGCAGTGCTCCCCAACGGCACAATTATCTGGGGATCCACAAAAGTTATCTGCTTCATTAACCAGGATCGACATGTTTCAATTTCTCCCGATGCAGGTTTCCTCAAATCCCCTGGACAGCATTTAACTGCATTGGTGATGAACACATCCGCGGGATTCATATCAATCGCCCTGATAATCTTATGCAGGAGTTCCCTGGCCTCTTCGGCTAACGGCTCTCCCGCCTGCAGTGCCTCTCCGGACAGGGCATCTACTACGAACATTAAATCTGCCTGCGGGGAGCCCCATCCGGTTATTACTCCCTTCCTGTCAAGGCTTAATCCGCAGAGATAACAATCCCTTATGCCTGGTTCCAGTGATTGTAGTGACGGCAATTCCAGATTCAGGTGAGTTACACCCATATCCCGGTAAAATTCAAGCTGGGCAGCCAGTAGGTGCTTCATGTCCATAAGTACTCTGTTGGTTTCTTGAGGCTCTGCTGTTTCAAGTTTAGCACACACCAAGAGGTACCAATAATGGTAATAGCAAAGGATTTTGCTGGAAGTTCCAATCAGTCAGGGAAAGACCGGTGTATCATCCAATCCCTGAGATCCTGAAATCCCTATACAACTGCAGGCAGGAAATCCGTGCCAGCCAGGCAAAAACTGTCAGTAAGAAGTGTACTGGAAAACCGGTCCATGAACCTTACCCTGCCCGGTTTTCCTTTAATCCAATAATTAATCAGGAAATGAGAACTAGTTTACCCCGATATCACTGAGCACAAAATCCTGATCCCTCCAGCCTGGAATCACTTTAACGTTAAGCTCCAGATAGACTTTTTTGACATCCAGGATCTTCTCTATCTCTTTCCTGGCTTCAGTGCCAATCTGCTTTATCATCTGCCCGCCACGGCCGATTACTATCTTTTTCTGTCCAGTTTTATCCACTACGATGGAAGCGCAGATTACCACAAGGCCATCTTCCCGCCTGCTTTCGTCAAACTCTTCAATTTTAACAGCTGTTGAATATGGCAATTCCTGCCTGGTTCTGCGCAGGACTTTTTCCCGAATGGACTCACTGACCATAAAAAGCTCCTGTTGGTCTGTAAAATAACCTTCAGGAAAATTCAATTCACCCTCAGGCAACAGAGAAGCTATTTTCTCAATCAGAACCGGAACATTATCTCCCAACTTTGCGGAAACCGGAATGATCTCTTGATAGTGGCCTTTTTCAGCATAACTTTCTATAACCGGCAGCAATTTGCCTTTATTTATCAGGTCAACCTTGTTCAGCAAGAGTATGCAGGGTTTCCGATATCTCTCCACCAGGTCCAGCGCGAACTGCTCGCCTTTTCCATAATCATCAGAAACATCTACCATGTGCAGGATAATATCAACTTCCTTCATGGCCTCACGTACCAGTTCCATCATCCTGACATTCATTTTGAAACCAGGCCGGTGGATCCCAGGAGTGTCAACGAAGGCAATCTGGGCGTTTTCCGAGGTATAAATACCCATTATCCGATTCCTGGTTGTTTGCGGTTTATCGCTAACGATTGATACCTTGGTACCAATCAGGAGGTTCAGCAAGGTTGATTTTCCTGAATTAGGTCGTCCGACTATAGCTACAAATCCACTTTTCACAATTATTCTCTCTTCCGGGAAAACCTCCCGATAACAATTTACTCAGTCCCGTCCTGTGGTGGAAACAATTTCCCTTATGAATCAGGAGGTGCAGGTGATCCTGCCCTGAATACGAGAGCCAGGTTCATCCCATCACAGCATCAGGGCCTCTATCCGGTCCCAGATACAAACAGCTATTTCCTTTTTTGAACTCCTGGAAACTTCAATCTTGTTGTTCTCTCTATCCAGAATTATCACCTGATTATCTTCTGAGGCGAATCCTGTTTCTTTAGAAGTAATATCATTAGCGACAACAAGGTCCAGAGACTTTTCTTCCATTTTTCTCCTGGCATTCTCTTCCAGGCACTCTGACTCAGCTGCAAAACCAACCAGGAACTGGGAGGTCTTTCTTTTACCCAGTTCCTTCAAGATATCCATGGTCCTGGTGAATTCTATCACCAGGTTTCCGGGAGTCTTTTTAATCTTTTCCTGGGAGGTGCTGACCGGTTCGTAGTCAGCCACTGCCGCAGCTGTGACAACAATATCCATGTCCGGAAACAGGGCGAACACAGTATCGGCCATCTCGCTGGCGGAGCGTACCATTACCCTGGTCACCCCCGGAGGGCATGAAATAGCTACCGGCCCTGAAATCAGGTGGACTTCTGCTCCCCGCGCCACTGCTTCTGCGGCAACGGCATACCCCATACGGCCAGTGGAACGATTGGACAAAAACCTGACTGGGTCCAGGTCCTGAACCGTGGGCCCGGCCGTTACCAATACCTTTTTCCCCTTAAGGCTATGTCTCCGCGATGACATGATCCTGACTGCCTCAACTATTATCTCAGGTTCGGCTAACCTGCCCGGACCAGTCTCGCCGCAGGCCTGGTAACCCTCCTGAGGGCCTATAAACCGTACTCCTCTTGATTCAAGAATCCTACAGTTCTCCCTGGTCGCGGGACTCTCCCACATCACACTATTCATGGCGGGGGCAATCATCACCGGACCATTAAAAGCCAGGTAGAGTGTTGAAAGGAAATCGTCGGCAATTCCATGGGCGAATTTGGCCAGGATATTGGCAGTAGCAGGGGCGACCAGTAATAAATCAGCACCCCTGGCCGAAGCAATGTGATCCACTTCGCCACTGCCTGTTTCCCAAAGGCTGGTTACTGCCTTGTTTCCAGCCAGCTTCTCCAGAGTCAGGGAAGAGATAAATCTCTCGGCATTCCTGGTCATGACCGGAAAAACCTCATGACCCTCCTTCTGCAGGAGTCTCAGGATAAAAGCCGCTTTATAAGCCCCAATGCATCCGGTAACAGCCAGTATGATCTTCATTAATCAGGCCTCTTCAGGTACTTCATCCTCGTTTGTTTCCTCCAGGATTTCAAAATCCACCAGCCCCTGTTCAACTTCCTTAATTGCTATATGGGCGGATTTCCTGGAACCTGTATCCAGGCGAGCCGGGGCTCCTCCCTGGATCTGCCGGGCTCTTTCGGATGCTACCACTATAAATCTGAATTTACTGTCAAAAGTCTCTGGTATTTTATGAATCATTTATTCCTCCAGTTAAAATCAATATCCATTTCCCATACAGTCCAGGTCGAATTGTTAAGAAAACCCGAACCGGGAAAGGAGGGAATAGAGTCTCCCAATTTAACTCACTGAAAATGTCTCTACAACTTTTCCGGCTTCTTCCCAGCTGTTTCCCGCGTCAGGCCTTACTGCTTGCCTGGCAGAAATGACAATCTGTTTGAGAGCCTCTATAGACTTTTCCAGATCATTGTTAATGATAACGTAATCGTATTGTTTATAGTACCTGATTTCCTGCCTTGCTATCTTCAGCCGCCTGCAAATTACCTCGGGATCATCCAGTCCTCTGGTCATAAGACGTTTTTCCAGCTCCTGATAGGAAGGAGGCAGAACAAATACCATCAGGGCTTCGGGTTTCAGCTCTTTTACCTTAAGTGCGCCCTGAACGTCAATGTCCAGCAGCACATCTTTTCCTGAAAGCAGCATCCCTTCCACAAACTGGCAGCTGGTACCGTAGTAATTCCCGTAAACATGGGCATGTTCCAGAAATGCATCCTCTGTAATCATTTTCTGGAACTCCGGCTCAGTTATAAAAAAATAGTCCTCGCCTTCCTTCTCATTGGCCCTGGGCTTCCTCGTGGTATGGCTGACAGAGAAAACAACATCCTCAATATCCCTGAACAGCGCTCTTGCCAGGGTGGACTTCCCGGAGCCGGATGGCGCACTGATGATTATCAAATTGCCTCTATTCGACATTCTGGACCTGCTCCCTGATCCTCTCTATCTCTCCCTTTATCATCACGGCGGCGTCAGTCACTTCGGGCAGCGGAGATTTGGCCAGGATCGTATTGGTTTCACGGTTAAGTTCCTGGCACAAAAAATCAAGGTTCTTCCCTGTCATCTGGTTATCGCTCTTTTCGAGAAAATCCCTGAACCTCTGCACATGACTCTTCAACCTGGTCAGTTCTTCGGTAACATCCGATTTTTCAATATAATACACTAATTCCTGGGCCATCCGCTGCTGATCCACTTCAAGTTCCTGGGCAAGTTCCCTCATTTTAAGGGTGAATTTCCTTTCAAATATGTCCTTTATGTTTTCGAGCCTGGATTCAATTTCCGGAATAACAGCGGAAACCGTGTCCAATCGTTCCTCAAGATCCGCCTTCAGGGAGGCACCTTCAGAAGTCCTGGTTTCGTCAACACAGGTCACTGCTTCATCAACTATTTCAAGCAGCCTCTCCACCGCATCACCCGAGGTTATCCTGTGCACTGCCGAGACCAGGACACCAGGCAGGTTCATAAGGTTGTAAACCTGGAGGCCTCCACCGATACCTTTATCCGTCAATCGTGAGGCTGCCTGCATGTAGGAATCTACCATGGCTTCGTTAATTTCCAGCTGCCCGCCTTTAGTCGGCTTCAGGTCAACAAACAGATCAATCCTGCCTCTCTTCAACTTATCCTGGACCAGTTTTCGGAACTCACTTTCCAGGGAAGACAACTCTCGCGGCAGTTTGGGATTAAAGTCAAAATAACGGCTGTTTACTGTTTTAATGTCAACAGACACTTCAAAGTTGTCCACGCTTCCTTCAGCATGTCCGAAACCTGTCATGCTTTTCATATATTTCTTCACCTCCCGGTATGGTACCGGCAATCGGTTATTGTTTTGCCCACCTAATTAAAAAGCCAAATGGACAAGCTCGACTGTCTATCTCCAGTTATCACAAGTTTGTATGAGGTCTCAAAAATCTCCGCAATAGGATCCAGATATTATTCAATCCCAATCTGGGGCTCATCAGCAATAAACTGCAGCTCATACAGCTTCCTGTATACTCCTGAGGCCTCAATCAGGGATTCATGGTTTCCCTGCTCAACAATCAGACCTTTATCAAGCACTACGATTCTGTTTGCCATCCTTACTGTTGATAAACGGTGGGCAATAACCAGGGTAGTACAGTCCTGCATCAAATTGTATAGAGCTTTCTGGACAAGGCTTTCAGATTCCGCATCAAGCGCTGATGTAGCCTCGTCAAGAATCAGTATGGGCGCCTTTTTCAAAATTGCCCGGGCAATGGCTATCCTTTGCCTCTGCCCGCCGGAAAGCATCTGCCCCCTCTCCCCGACAAGTGTTTCATACTTGGCAGGAAGTTCCATGATGAAATCGTGGATAAAAGCGGCTTTTGCCGCTTCCACGACATCTTCCTGCGATTTTTCCGGATGACTGTAGGCAATATTCTCCCGCAGGGTTCCGCTGAAAAGAAAAGTCTCCTGGGTAACCATGGCCACCTGCCTGCGGAGAGATAATATTGTACCTTTTGAGATGTCTTCACCATCAAGATAAATCCGGCCTTCATTAGCATCATAAAATCTGGGAATAAGATTTACCAGCGTGGTTTTCCCTGCTCCACTTGATCCAACCAGGGCGACAATTTCCCCGGCTTTAATCTCCAGGTTAACGCCTTTAAGCACTGGTTCTTCTGATCCGGAATAGTTGAAACTAACGCCACAGAATTCAATGCTTTTTTTGAAGGAGGGTAAGTCAATGGCATTTTCAACCTCTTTAACCTGAATATTGGTATCCAGGAGATCAAATACTCTCTGGGCTGAAGCCAGGGTTTGCTGAAAATAGAGATGCATCCTGGAGAGTTTCCTGATAGGTTCATACAACCGGAAAAGGGCGGCAACAAAAACAACAAAAGCTCCAAGCTTCATGCCCTGGCTCATTTGGTAGTTGAAATAGAGCAGGAAAGGAACAAAAGCCGCATATCCAATGAATTCGATGAGGGGAGAGCCAATCGCGCTGATCCTGGCGATTTTAAGGTTCAGTACGACCAGCCTGTCCTGAAGAGAACAAAATTTCCTGCGTTCATATTCCTCAGCTGAAAACGCTTTGACAATATTCTGGCCAGATATGGTTTCCTGAAGAGCGTGGGAAATCTCGGCCAGGCTCTCCTGACTCTGGAGACTGTCGCCTCTGATTTTTCTGCCCAGCTTCATCGTAATCCAAAGAACCAGCGGCGCAATGGCAAAGGAAAGTGTGGCCAGCTTCCAATCCGCGTAAAAAACAAGGGCAAGAAAAAAAAGCAGCAGAAAAATCTGCCTTATAAAATCAGTCAGTCTTTTCCCCACAGACTCCTGCAGCCTGTCTACATCGTTTATAGCCCTCGACATAAGTTTTCCGGTTTGGTTACCGGTAAAAAATGCCATTGACTGGCCCAGCATATGGTCGTAAATTTCCTTCCTCAACTGGGCAACCAGTTTTTGTCCGCATTTATTCATTGAATAGTCAGCGAAATACAGAAGGATCCCCTTGAAAAATGAAAAAACCACCAGAAAAACGGCCACCCGAAGAAAATACTGGTCATTGCCAAGCCCTAACATATTGCGGAGAAAGGCAAATTTATCAACAGCGTTTCCTGCTGAGGTACTTACAGGAGCAAGCTGGTCGAATATTGGAGCCAATAAAGCTATGATCAAGGCCTCCAGGGCACCGCAGGCGATCAGCATGAATACCGCGCCGATCAGAACCGGTAAAAACTTTTTTACGTATGGGACTAACCGTCTGATTTCATTCATAAACTTCAGCCATGATTCAACTTTCCAACAATATTGTGCTATTTTACAGCAACAGCATGGATGCTGCATGTTCTGGCCGGACTTCAGCTCTTTTTAATTCAAGATTCAAGGTTGATGGATCAAATGGTAGCATGCTGCAGGCAGCATCGAAAGCATAACAGTGGTCGAACATGCAACGCCTGGATCAGTTTAGATAAAAAGCTCATACCTGCCTTGGTAAAAACCTTCAGATTCAATCATTAATATTTCATCTCAAATCTTAAACCTGTCATTGCTCTGCATTTGGCCCGTTTGCGGCTTGTCAAAACGGCTTCTCTCGTGTAATTTTGCAGTATGATCAAAACAATTGAATGGACTGAGAATGGGGTTGTAATGATAGATCAGAGACTTCTTCCATCCGAAGAGGTCTACAATACTTATGCGACTGTAGATGAAGTTGCCGATGCTATTGTTACCATGGTCATCCGAGGTGCTCCGGCCATTGGAGTGGCAGCCGCCATGGGTATCGCCCTCGGGGTAAATAACCTGGTTGATGATAACAATCTCCAGTCCGATTTCGAAAAAATTTGTCGAATCATGCACTCAACCCGTCCAACCGCAAAAAACCTTTTCTGGGCCATCGCCAGGATGGAACGGCTTTTTAAAAACCTGGCAGGCAGGACGCCCTTTGTTTCTCTTAAGGAGGAATTGATAAACGAGGCTATTGCCATGCACCAGGAAGACATTGAGATTAACAGGAGAATCGGGAAATATGGGCAGGAAGTGCTGAGCAGCGGAGACACCGTCCTCACCCACTGTAATGCGGGAGCCCTTGCAACCGCTGGTTACGGAACCGCCCTGGGAGTAATCAGGGGAGCTGTTGAGGCGGGAAAAGCCATCAATGTATTTGCCGATGAAACCCGTCCCTTTCTGCAGGGTTCCAGGCTCACCGCCTGGGAGCTTGCCCACGATGACATTCCCTGTACCCTGATTACAGACAACATGGCCGGGTGGTTCATGAAACAGGGCAAAATCAATTGCGTTATCGTAGGCGCTGACCGGATTGCACCTAATGGTGATGCCGCCAACAAAATCGGGACATACTCCGTGGCAGTTCTGGCCAAAGCCCACAATATCCCATTTTATGTGGCCGCTCCAATCTCAACCTTCGATCCTGATATTTCCACAGGAGAAGAAATCCCAATTGAACAGAGGGATACCAGGGAGGTAACTGAAATAAACGGCCGGATTATGGCTCCCGGCAACATCAGGATCGAGAATCCTGCCTTTGATGTGACGCCGGCATCACTTATTTCAGGAATAATTACTGAATATGGAATAGCCCGCGTACCCTTTCCGGAGTCAATAGCCGATTTTTTCAGGCTCGCTGAAAAACAATGAGTGCCTGATCAGGGATAAATCTTTACCTCACACTAAAATTTTTGGTTTATCTATATGGAGCGTATATAATGAATAAATATCTTTCCTTAAATATATATTAGCGCCCTCAAAACATCATTTGATTAACCAGACCAGTCGTATGGCGAATTGAGAGGTTTTAAAATGAACAAAAATTCTCTTTTTTTCACAATCTGGATGCTCTGTTTTTCCGGGTGCGGTTTTGCCGATCCCTCCAGCACCACAAACGATGGATACTGGAAAGTTACATTCACCGCCGATGTTTCGGTGTACAGCGACGGTTCTGTTCCTGAGAGCGGAGGGGGCCCGGTAGCATGCTTCGCGGATGGTTACATTGGAGCAGTTCTTTACTTTCCATTAAAAGGGGGTGATGTTGTGGCGCAGAAATCATTTGTGACCATAAATAAGGTAACCTGCGTCAACTGTACCAGCGAGATCATTTCTCCTTCATCCAATATTCCCATAGAACTCAGGGGGAAGCTAAATGTCCAGTCTGTAAAAATTGGAGACGAAACGGGTAAAGTAAGTGCCGTTTTCGATGATTTCAAGATTTGGATGGAACAACCCCTGATCCACCCGCTTGAGATTTACTACGATTGCGGGCCTGTACCAGGAAGCGCTTCAGACTACGGAAGCGCAGTGTCTCAAATCACATCCCCATTCCTGACCCAGGCCTGGTCATTTTCCCCTGAATTTGGAGAGCTTCACTCTTCAACCTTCAAAGAATACAGATTCCCTCCCACGTTCAACTCAGACATATCATTCAGAATTCTTGAGGAATACGTTAAGGAAATTGAGAATACTGGTAAGATATCCAGATGAACGTATTAGGCATTGAATCCAGTTGCGACGAGACCGCCGCTGCCATTGTCCGGAATGGATCAGAAATCCTTTCCAGTGTTGTATCCTCCCAGGTTACAACCCATGCTGAATTCGGGGGAGTAGTCCCTGAACTGGCCAGCAGAGAGCATATTGATAATATTTGTTATGTAGTTGAGGAATCACTGGAAAAAGCGGGCCTGGGATGGGCCGATCTGGACGGAATAGCCGTCACCCATGGGCCCGGTCTTGTCGGGGCTCTGCTGGTCGGACTCTCATACGCCAAGGCCCTGGCTTATTCCAGGAATCTCCCTTTTCTCGGGATTAACCACCTGGAAGGCCATCTCTATTCGGTTTTTCTCGAAAACCCGGAAATCCCTCTCCCAGCCCTGGCCCTGATCGTATCGGGAGGCCACACCAATCTGTACCATTTCGAAAAAATGGGAGCCTGGAGACTGCTGGCAAAATCAAGGGATGACGCTGCCGGAGAAGCTCTCGACAAACTCTCCAAGAGGTTGGGGACTGGCTATCCGGGCGGCCCGGTCATCGAAAAAATAGCCAGGTTCGGCAATCCTGATGCGGTTTCCTTCACCATGCCCAAACTGAGTGATCACAGCCAGGACTTCAGCTTCTCAGGAATGAAAACCGCTGCCCTCAGATACCTTAAAAAACTGAATTTCGATGTTCTGGATCCACTGTTCCTCAATGAACTCCGGAACATTCCCCGGGAAATTTTAGACCTGGCTGCTGGTTTCCAGGAATCAGTGATAAAACAGTTAATTGACCGCCTGGATAAGTGCCTTTTGGAAAAGCCAGCCCTGTCAATTCACATATCAGGAGGTGTCTCCTGTAATGAAGCTCTGCGAAAGCGCATCAGGGAACATTTTGCTGCAAAAAATATTCCGGTGTACTACCCAGGCAAGGCCCTGACCACGGATAATGCGGCCATGATAGCCGCGGCTGCCTATTACAGGCTACGCGCCGGACATAGTGATCCCTGGAATTTGCCTGCCGACCCCAACCTCAGGCTGCAGGAGCGGATATAAGGTTGCTTTAATGAGAAAACCGGAACGAATCCTATCAGAAGGATCAGAGACTGAACTCCAGAAGAATGATTTTGAACAGTACCTGAAAGTACTCTTTCCTCTCATTGAAGGTGATTCGGAAAAAGGAGAAATCAGGAAAAGACTAAATACCTATCTTGCAGAATACGATGTTCCCGTGGAAATTGAGGCAATGCTGAAAGATCTTTTTTTTACAAAATTCCGTGAACCTTTTTAAATAGTGGACCTCCCGGTATAAGGGGAAGATATTTCACATTATAAGCTCAGGGAGTTACAGATGGATTTTTCAAAACAGATAGAATTGGGCAATACCGGATTAAGGGTGGGAAGACTGGGGTGGGGCGCCAGTTATAATGCTCCTGCTGAATCATATGAAGAGGGATTTGAAAGAGGATGCAACTATTTCTACTGGCTGAGCCGAAGACCCCAAATGAAAAAAGCCATTATAAACCTCTGCCGACAGGGGAAAAGAGAGCGATTGGTATTAAGTGTCCAGAGTTATTCACGTTCTCCTGCACTTATGGAAAGATCTCTGCAAAAAGCCCTCACTTCACTCTCGATAGATCATGTTGATGTCTTCATGCTGGGTTGGAGAAATAAATTCCCTTCAGAAAAGATTATGGAACGAGCCCTGGAATTGAAAAGGAAAGGAATGTGCAGATTTCTTGGTTTGTCCGGGCATCAACGTACTCTTTTTCCAAAGCTGGCGGAACAGGGACTCTTTGATATATACCAGGCCCGCTACAACGCCGCTCACCGGGGTGCCGAAACCGAAACTTTTCCCTACATGAAAAATGCCGGAGTGATCTCTTTCACCGCCACCAGGTGGGGACATCTCCTGAAATCCTCCAGAATGCCAAAAGGTGAAAAGCCGTTGACAAGCAGTGAATGCTACCGTTTCGTTCTTTCCAACCCCTATGTTCACCTCTGCCTTTCCGGGCCAAAAAGCGGGAAAGAAATGCAGGCCGCCCTGAAAACCCTGGAGGATTCGCCTCTGGATGAAAAGGAAATGGAAAGAATCCGAAAAATTGGAGATCACGTTCATAAGAGGGGTTTTCTTTTTTGAATGTCATCAGGCGACCACCTGAGTTCAAGGTTCAAGGTCAATTGCCCTCAAGACGCCATCCACAGTTCACAATATTCACAATATCCACAATATCCACAATATCCTGGCAGCACTGTACGGGCAAGGCAATAACAGGTTGGAAGCTCATGCCACAAAAAAAAGGCAGGGCCTCGTGAAGAGGCCCTGCCTGTCTTCATTCCAGGCAACCAGTTAAAGCTACCTGAAATTTTTCACTTCTACCACTTGAATTTAAGACCGAATCTGACGGTTCTTGCCGGAGCATTTCCATCAGTTCCAAGAATCTTCATGAAGTTGGAAGAAGTTACATCCAGGTTTGGATTACCGAAGTGAGGCGTATTGGTTACGTTGAAGGCCTCAGCGCGGAACTCGCTTGACAGCCATTCCGTGATGTTGAATACACGGAACACTGACAGGTCGAGGTTAGCCCATGTGGGACCGCGAACGATATTACGTCCGGAGGTACCATAACAGTCATAGTCTGTACAGTCCACACCAGGAATCTGGGTCGGCTGCGCAAACGCGCTGGGATCATAATATGTGCCTTCTTTACCAATGTTGCCCAGGTTGTTGAGTTCGCCTACCTGGTCAGCAGTCTGGCTATTGCTGGCAGAGTTCAGATTACCGCCACTGGCACCGACTGTACCGTTGGACTGGGTATTAATGGAGAAAATTCCATTGATATGCCAGTTCCTGACGAGAATAGCAGCAGCACCATCACTGTCCTGACCAAAGGGCAGAGCATACAGGGTTGCCCACTGGAATATGTGAGGCCTGTTGTAACCGGCGTTGGCGCGGTTTCTGCTGATCAGACCGGGGTCATTCCAGCTCAGGCCGGCCCAACCGTCATCATCCGCTCTGTTGATAGCCTTGGAATAGGTGTAAGCACCTTTAATAAACAGGCCGTTAACAAAACGACGGTTGATCGCGATCTGCAGGGAGTGATAGTTGGCACCAAACTGTCCATCCCAGAATTCCGTACCAGCTGTACGGTTGTCGTAAGCAGCTGAGTTGTACGTTCTTCCAGAGTTACCGGTTCCAGGTTTGGACCAGTTAAGCTCAAGGTCACCAAGAGCGCGAACAGTCTGGGTTCCTACGTAACCAACAGAAATAACGAAGTCAGCCGGGAACTTGCGTTCATAGATGACATTCCAGGACTGGATGTAGCCACGATGGATCTCATCGAAAGGCATGGACCTCTGCTGGGCGTTGCCAGGAATAATTACAGAACCTGAGGACAGAGCCGGGCCTTCAAAGAAGGGGATACCGGTTCCGGTCAGGGTTCCGTAAGGAACATATGATGTGTTGGAGTAACCAGATCCTGCATAGGTCAGCGGATAGAATCCACGAAGAGGACGTGAGAAAGGCAGCGGGTTATTGGTCATACCGTAACCTGCGCGCAGAACGCTCTTGTCGGAGATCCTGTAAGCAAAACCTACACGGGGAGCAAACATCATCTTGCTGGGTTTGATATTGTTGTCAAGGTCGAGGACCATCGGCCCGCCGGCATTAACTGTAGGCCAGTCAATGACTTCCATGCCGCGGTCTTTCCTTGTTACCAGCGGGAAGTACTCATAACGCAGACCAAGGGTCAGGGTCAGTTTGTCACTGATCTGCCAACGGTCACGCACGTAAACAGCATGCTGCCATTCACGAGTGGTCATAAGCTCCCACTGCAGACTCTTGTCCCATCCATTGTAGGCACCCAGCTCGAAAGCTGCCATAGAGTTCTGCTGGTTGGAAGTAGAATTCGGAATCATGGTTAATTCGCGGGGTATGCTGAATACGCCACGAGGGCCGCCGCCGATTTCGGGCTGCCAGTGATCCATCGCGTGATGAACCAGGTCATAACCGAAACGGATATCATGGCTTCCATGAGACCAGCTGAAGTTATGGGTGAAGGTTGCGCTGTTTTCGTTACGGTTAACAGGCATCCACCCATCCTGGGTTCCATAATCACTGTAGGTGCTCAAGTTCATTCTGGGAACACCAGCACAGTAGTTTTCACCATTGAAGATACAAGCCTGGTCCTGGTTGTTGTTATTAACACCGGGGATTCCCAGGGTATCAGCACCATAGTTGCCGAGGGCGATATCGTCGCCGGCTACAGTCTGGTCCATATCAGTGAAACCAAAGTTGCCGTCCATCAGGAAGGTCGGGGACAGTGTCCAGTTATGTCCAATACCCCAAACCTGTACGTTGGTGTCACCGGTTCCGGCTCCACCGCCGCCGATGGCACTACCACCGACAGGCCAGCCGAACATCGGCTCATTGGTAACTTTTGCATCCATCATGGACCATTTGCCCCAGATGCGGTGCTCTTCACTGCGGTACCAGTCCATTTTCACGTCATAGTTATAACGGTTGAATAAACGGGTATCCTGGATCTCGTAGTTATTGGTGTCGTCGCCAAGGCGTACATTCGGCAAAGGTAATGCGTTGAGAATTTTCACGGCAGCGGGATCCAGACGGTCAGTCGGGATTACGTTGTTCGGGAAAAGGGTCTTGCCGTTACCTGAAGTATCGCCGGTGAAAGGATCATAGATTGCAAGGTCCGCAGGATTGGAACCTGAAAAATCACCGAGTCTTTCAGCAGCATAAGGAACTGTACCAGTGGCTGACTGAGCAGTACGCTCAATGGTTGCCTCGTAGCCGCCGAAGAAGAACAGTTTGTCCTTGATGATCGGGCCGCCGAGGGTGGCACCGGCGATGTTTCTCTTACCGGATACCAGGTCATTGACTGCAAAGTAGTCTTTGGCACCAAGGTAATTATTTTCATGATGCCAGAAAGCGGCTCCATGAAGGTCATTGGTACCGGACTTGGTGATAACAGTGGTAGCAGCACCACCGGCAAATCCCAGTTCAGCGTCAAAGTTGTTCGTGGATACGTTTACAACTTCGATGGTTTCTGTGGGAGGTACATAAGCGGTGTGATGCGGCAGCCAGATGTTAACACTGATAGCGCCGTCAATACGGGTGTTGTTGTTGTTACGGTTGGTACCGTTGATGTTGGTGGTCAGGGCGCGGGCCGGAGTATCGGTGATCGCGTTCTGGAACCGGGCCGGGGTGGCACCTGGGACCAGGTTGATCAGGCTCTGATAGTTCCTGTACGCGGACAGGGGCAGATCCGTGATTTCTCTGGTTTCCAGCTGAGCACTAACGTCGGTACTGTCGGTTTTCAGTACAGTGGCGGCACTTGAAACAGTAACTGTTTCAGTGATCTGACCGACCTGCAGTACGATATCCTGACGGACAACAGTACCTGCATTGACGATTACGCCTTCTGTTACTGATTCCCTGAAACCTGTCAAAACGGCACGCAGTGTGTAGGTACCGTTCGGAAGGTTGGGAAGGGTAAAGTTTCCAACGTCGTTTGAAATTGCGGTCGTACTCAAATTGGTTGTTGCGTTGGAGGCTGTGACTTCTACACCAGGAATCGCGCCGCCTGAGGTGTCCTTGACGGAACCGGTAAGGGTACCGTAAAGGGCCTGGGCGTTCACGTCCTGGGCTATCATTGCGAAAGCCAGCACCAAACACATACCAAGAAGAGCTATAGACCATCGCGTTTTACGATTAACCATAGAATCCCTCCTTAAAAGGTTGACATTAAAAAAACCGAAAACAATAAACATAAAAATCGCGAGATTTACGATAATTATCAGAAAATTTATAATTAATTATAAATCTTCACGGTAAATTAAATAAATTTACATTATTTACTCATGCAATCTTGATGCCATTTAATTTTCCTTCAATTTCATTTGCCCTAATACCTGATATAAACTGCGGTTATAAAGGTGTTTAAAACAAAAAAACAGACTTTATCGTCAAGCTTGAAGCAAGGGCGAAATTCAAAAAGTTGAACCCTTTTTCAAATGTGATTCAAACTTTCGAACACTCGGGAAAGGATTCAAATATCACAGGGTGATGCGAAATCCATAGAACAGCAAAAGCGGGACGTTTGGGGTATATATGTTAAAGCTTCTGCCAGGTCAGTATTGCAGGGGCATTTCACGAATAACCCGGTTATTGTTCCCTGATTGGAAAGTTGAGATTATGAATTAATTGACCGTCAGGAAAACCGTGGATGATGTCCTGAGGATAGCCAACCTTGAATTCCAGGTATTAAATCCTGAACTCAAGACGGGAAGAGACCGGTAAGCTGCGCACAAAAAAAGGCAGGGCCTCTTAACGAGGCCCTGCCTATCTTCATTCCAGGCAACCAGTTAAAGCTACCTGAAATTTTTCACTTCTACCACTTGAATTTAAGACCGAATCTGACGGTTCTTGCCGGAGCATTTCCATCAGTTCCAAGAATCTTCATGAAGTTGGAAGAAGTTACATCCAGGTTTGGATTACCGAAGTGAGGCGTATTGGTTACGTTGAAGGCCTCAGCGCGGAACTCGCTTGTCAGCCATTCCGTGATGTTGAATACACGGAACACTGACAGGTCGAGGTTAGCCCATGTGGGACCGCGAACGATGTTACGTCCGGAGGTACCATAACAGTCTAAGTCTGTACAGTCCACACCAGGAATCTGGGTCGGCTGCGCAAACGCGCTGGGATCATAATATGTGCCTTCTTTACCAATGTTGCCCAGGTTGTTGAGTTCGCCTACCTGGTCAGCAGTCTGGCTATTGCTGGCAGAGTTCAGGTTACCGCCACTGGCACTGACTGTACCGTTGGACTGGGTATTAATGGAGAAAATTCCATTGATATGCCAGTTCTTGACGAGAACAGCAGCAGCACCATCACTGTCCTGACCAAAGGGCAGAGCATACAGGGTTGCCCACTGGAATATGTGAGGCCTGTTGTAACCGGCGTTGGCGCGGTTTCTGCTCACCAGTGCGGGGTCATTCCAGCTCAGGCCGGCCCAACCGTCATCATCCGCTCTGTTGATAGCCTTGGAATAGGTGTAAGCACCTTTAAAAAACAGGCCGTTAACAAAACGACGGTTGATCGCGATCTGCAGGGAGTGATAGTTGGCACCAAACTGTCCATCCCAGAATGCAGTACCAGCTGTACGGTTGTCGTAAGCAGCTGAGTTGTACGTTCTTCCAGAGTTACCGGTTCCAGGTTTGGACCAGTTAAGCTCAAGGTCACCAAGAGCGCGAACAGTCTGGGTTCCTACGTAACCAACAGAAATAACGAAGTCAGCCGGGAACTTGCGTTCATAGATGACATTCCAGGACTGGATGTAGCCACGATGGATCTCATCGTAAGGCATGGATCTCTGCTGGGCGTTGCCAGGAATAATTACAGAACCTGAGGACAGAGTCGGGCCTTCAAAGAAGGGGATACCGGTTCCGGACAGGGTTCCGTAAGGAACATATGATGTGTTGGAGTAACCAGATCCTGCATAGGTCAGCGGATAGAATCCACGAAGAGGACGTGAGAAAGGCAGCGGGTTATTGGTCATACCGTAACCTGCGCGCAGAACGCTCTTGTCGGAGATCCTGTAAGCAAAACCTACACGGGGAGCAAACATCATCTTGCTGGGTTTGATATTGTTGTCAAGGTCGAGGACCATCGGCCCGCCGGCATTAACTGTAGGCCAGTCAATGACTTCCATGCCGCGGTCTTTCCTTGTTACCAGCGGGAAGTACTCATAACGCAGACCAAGGGTCAGGGTCAATTTGTCATTGATCTGCCAACGGTCACGTACGTAAACAGCATGCTGCCATTCACGAGTGGTCATAAGCTCCCACTGCAGACTCTTGTCCCATCCATTGTAGGCACCCAGCTCGAAAGCTGCCATGGAGTTCTGCTGGTTGGAAGTTGAGGTCGGGATCATGGTCAATTCGCGGGGCATGCTGAATACGCCACGAGGGCCGCCGCCGATTTCGGGCTGCCAGTGATCCATCGCGTGATGAACCAGGTCATAACCGAAACGGATTTCATGGCTTCCATGAGACCAGCTGAAGTTATGGGTGAAGGTTGCGCTGTTTTCGTTACGGTTAACAGGCATCCACCCATCCTGGGTTCCATAATCACTGTAGGTGCTCAAATTCATTCTGGGAACACCAGCACAGTAGTTTTCACCATTGAAGATACAAGCCTGGTCCTGGTTGTTGTTATTAACACCGGGGATTCCCAGGGTATCAGCACCATAGTTGCCGAGGGCGATATCGTCGCCGGCTACAGTCTGGTCCATATCAGTGAAACCAAAGTTGCCGTCCATCAGGAAGGTCGGGGACAGTGTCCAGTTATGTCCAATACCCCAAACCTGTACGTTGGTGTCACCGGTTCCGGCTCCACCGCCGCCGATGGCACTACCACCGACAGGCCAGCCGAACATCGGCTCATTGGTAACAACAGCATCCATCATGGACCATTTGCCCCAGATGCGGTGCTCTTCACTGCGGTACCAGTCCATTTTCACGTCATAGTTATAACGGTTGAATAAACGGGTACCCTGGATCTCGTAGTTATTGGTGTCGTCGCCAAGGCGTACATTCGGCGAAGGTAATGCGTTGAGAATTTTCACGGCAGCGGGATCCAGACGGTCAGTCGGGATTACGTTGTTCGGGAAAAGGGTCTTGCCGTTACCTGAAGCATCGCCGGTGAAAGGATCATAGATTGCAAGGTCCGCAGGATTGGAACCTGAAAAATCACCGAGTCTTTCAGCAGCATAAGGAACTGTACCAGTGGCTGACTGAGCAGTACGCTCAATGGTTGCCTCGTAGCCGCCGAAGAAGAACAGTTTGTCCTTGATGATCGGGCCGCCGAGGGTGGCACCGGCGATGTTTCTCTTACCGGATACCAGGTCATTGACTGCAAAGTAGTCTTTGGCACCAAGGTAATTATTTTCATGATGCCAGAAAGCGGCTCCATGAAGGTCATTGGTACCGGACTTGGTGATAACAGTGGTAGCAGCACCACCGGCAAATCCCAGTTCAGCGTCAAAGTTGTTCGTGGATACGTTTACAACTTCGATGGTTTCTGTGGGAGGTACATAAGCGGTGTGATGCGGCAGCCAGATGTTAACACTGATAGCGCCGTCAATACGAGTGTTGTTGTTGTTACGGTTGGTACCGTTGATGTTGGTGGTCAGGGCGCGGGCCGGAGTATCGGTAATTGAATTCTGGAACCGGGCCGGGGTGGCACCTGGGACCAGGTTGATCAGGCTCTGATAGTTCCTGTACGCGGACAGGGGCAGATCCGTGATTTCTCTGGTTTCCAGCTGAGCACTAACGTCGGTACTGTCGGTTTTCAGTACAGTGGCGGCACTTGAAACAGTAACTGTTTCAGTGATCTGACCGACCTGCAGTACGATATCCTGACGGACAACAGTACCTGCATTGACGATTACGCCTTCTGTTACTGATTCCCTGAAACCTGTCAAAACGGCACGCAGTGTATAGGTACCGTTCGGAAGGTTGGGAAGGGTAAAACTTCCAACGTCGTTTGAAATTGCGGTCGTACTCAAATTGGTTGTTGCGTTGGAGGCTGTGACTTCTACACCAGGAATCGCGCCGCCTGAGGTGTCCTTGACGGAACCGGTAAGGGTACCGTAAAGGGCCTGGGCGTTCACGTCCTGGGCTATCATTGCGAAAGCCAGCACCAAACACATACCAAGAAGAGCTATAGACCATCGTGTTTTACGATTAACCATAGAATCCCTCCTTAAAAGGTTGACATTAAAAAAACAAAAAAAACTAACAAACTGTAGAAGACCATCAAAATAAATGACAAATGAGATTTCTTTGCTTATCATCTCCATTTGTTCGAAATCCACAACGATCTCTGAATGAGATTGTTGCAATCCTGAATCCACTTCAAAAAATAACCCCAGATAGAGCTGTAAAGTTATGTTAATTAATGTTAACTTAGTTAATTGCTGATATTTGCAGCCATCATGCAGAGTCATCTATACAGGTTTTTTTATTATTGAATTCAAAAATTTGAAGGGAATAAACAGATACTCTTCAAGGAATTGAATAGTGGTTGCAGATTGAGCAAAACCTATAGAAAAATGGGTTTACTATTAGTATCTTAATCCCCAACCATCCTGTTAAAACAGGAGCATGGAGCAGGCTAGGTTCAGTCGCTGGCTCTCCAATGACACCCTCCGGAAACCCGTAGAGGGCATCCTGAACAGACAGGCCTGATGCGACAAAACTTTTTAACATGCTGAACAATCAGGGCGTGAAATTTTTGGAACAGAGGTACTTCCTGGGGAAGCCACTGTTCAAAAATTGCCTTTACTGCCGTGTAATCAGGAGGTGAACAAAAATATCCGAGACGAAATGCCAGTCGACGGGTATAGGCGTCCGCAATGAATTCGGGCCTGCCGAGAGCATAAAGAAGGATTGAATCTGCTGTTTCGGGACCAATTCGGGTGATTTCCAGGAGTTCGCTGCGGGTTATACCGGCAGGTGGCATGCCCATGCCATCCTCCCACAGTCGGCAAAGATTCTGAAGGGCGGAAGCCTTCTGGCGATAAAATCCGCTGCACCTGACTGCTGCCTCAAGAGAAGCGGTTTCGGCACGAACAATCTCCCCCGCGGAAGTCAGGCCTCGTTCAACCATGGCGGAAAGGGCCATCTCAACATTCTCCCACTTTGTGTTCTGGGTCAGGACAGCACCCACTATAATTTCAAAACGGGATGGATTAAACCGCCCGTTAATCGGCCATTCGCCTCCAGGCCATCCCCTGTCAAAATCATAATGATCCTGCAACGCCTGAAACAATCTCATGATCTTGCGCTTAACTGAATCTTCACTGGCCTTTAACATCATTCATCTATCCATGTACTTTTACAAATAATACCTTTAAGTCCTCGCCCTAGATCCCGGGAAGAAAAATGGAAAATTCCCGCAGGTCTGCAAATCGCACCGTCTAACTCTTCGTTTTCTCCGATTCAGGCAGTTCTTTCACATCCCTCAGTTTACGCCGGATGGCCCTGGTTCGGACTTCGGCCTTGTCAATAGTCTTTGTCGCCTGGTCAAGCTTATTCCGGACAGCATCCAGCACATCACCAAATCGACCGAACTCTGCTTTAACTTCCCCCAGTACCTTCCAGACTTCGCTGGACCTCTGTTGAATAGCCAGGGTTTGAAATCCCATCTGCAGTGAATTAAGGAGTGCGGCGAGGGTTGATGGACCGGCAATCACAATCCGAAATCTGCCCTGGATATCGTCGGCCAGGCCGGGCCGCCTCAGGACCTCGGCATAAAGGCCTTCGGAGGGCAGAAACATTATGCCGAAGTCAGTGGTTCTCGGGGGAAGGATATACTTTTCGAAGATGGACCTGGCGTTGTTCTTAACCTGTTTTTCCAGTGATTCGCCTGCCCGGGCAACCCCTTCCCTGTCCCCCAGTTCCGCCGCATCGACAAGGCGTTCATAGTCTTCCTTGGGAAATTTGGCATCAATGGGAAGCCATACCAGTTCATCTTCTTCCATTTCCCGCTTGGGGCCGGGCATTCTAATGGCATAATCCACCCTTTCTCCAGATCCCTTTTTCACCTCAACATTCTTCTCATACTGTGCGGGAACTAGAATCTGTTCCAGGATGTTACCAGCCGCAATTTCTCCCCAGGTCCCCCTCGTCTTAACATTAGTAAGTACCTTTTTCAAGTCACCAACACCCGAGGCCAGTTGTTTCATCTCGCCCAACCCTTCAGAAACCATATCCAGTTGCTGGCTCACCAGTTTAAATGATGCCCCAAGCCGGTTTTCCAGGGTACCCTGAAGTTTTTCTTCAACCGTCTTCCTCATTGATTCAAGCTTTTTTTCATTGTCCGCACGAATCTCACCCAGCTTATTTTCAACTGACACCTGCAGTGAAAAAAAACTCTTATCCGTTGTTTCCTCAAGGCCCTTGAGCCGATTCGAAAAGGCTTCGAGCTGCTCCTTCTGCGATTCAGTTATTTTTGCCACAGTATTCACCAGGGAATCGGTTGAATTTTTCAGAGAATTGATAAGCTCCATCCTTAACAAGCTGTTCAGCTTATTGGAATCTTCCCTGTTTCTCGCAAAATTCTGGTCCATGGATTTCAGGGTAGCCTGAAGTGATACTTCCAATGTCCCCAGACCCGATTTTTGAGATTTAAGTTCCTGCCAGACCTTCCAGGCTATTAGGACGATTGCGAGGATTGTAAAGACAAGAAGAAAGGTTGCGAATAAATACAATAAATTCTGCTCCATCAACCTATTGTATCTCAGAGGGGAGGCTCAAAAAAAAGTTCGAAGCTTGACGCTCGAAGTACGAAGCTTCCCCTTAGCTGGCGCCCCGTCCTGAAAAAACCGCCGGAACCGTTCGCAGAATTATGGCCAGGTCAAGCCATACCGACCAGTTATCGATATATTCCAGGTCCATCTTCATCCATTGTTCAAAGTCTATTTCATTACGCCCGGAGACTTGCCACAAACATGTTATCCCCGGCTTAACACTCAGTCTCCGCCGGTAATTGACCAGGTAATTACGGACCTCTTCAGGGAGAGCGGCCCTGGGCCCAACAATGCTCATTTCCCCCTTGATTACATTCCAGAACTGGGGAATCTCATCAATGCTGGTTTTTCTCAAAAAGCTCCCGAACGCTGTTATGCGGGGATCATCCTTCATCTTGAAAACCGGGCCATCCATTTCATTGAGATGGATAATCTCCCAGAGTTTATCTTCAGCCCCATCAACCATGGTCCTGAATTTGACCAGTGTGAATTTTCTACCATAGAGGCCCAGCCTCTCCTGCCGGTAAAATATCGGCCCCTTGGATGTAGCTTTGATGACGATTGAAATAATGAGGATAAGAGGGGAAAGTACTACCAGGGAAGCCGTTGCTATTATCAGATCCAGGAGCCGTTTTACAATCAGCGGAAATCCCTGGTCAGGAGTTGAGGAATAAGTTAGAAGCGGCAAATTGTCCAGGTATTCAATTGAGACATCGGTTGAGCCCAACGGAGGAGGCAGTTCTGTTGCCACCCTGATCTTGATTCCCAGCTCAACACAGAGATTAACCATTTCGCGGCTGCCTTCATAGAAGTCCGCACTGTCCCCGGCAAAAATCACTTCATCCACAGGAGTCCCGCCCTGCAGAAAATCTACAAAACTCTCGCTGATGATCTGGAGTGGATTGACCTTTGCCTTTCCACCTTCAACATCAATAAACCCGATCACCTTGTAGCCCCATTTCCTGGCATACCTGAGGCTGGCCGCAACCCTGGCCGCCTTATCACCTGTACCGGCAACAAGTATTCTGACCTGACTGTGTTCTGAAAGGTTCCTGCTGATAAGCATCAGATGAAACAGAAGCCGATTCAAAGGCAGAATCAGTAAAAGCAGGAACAGAAAGGCGATGAATACCGGCCGGCTTATTTCAAGGCTCAGCATGAATACCGCGAATCCCAGAAAACTGCTGATCAGGAGAAAAAAATTAAGGATCCTGACTATTTGCCTGCGGATAGACAAACCAATAAGGTTTGAGTATTTCTGGGTTCCGAGCAGGGCAACTATCCAGGCCGGTAAAAAAACTACCAGGTAGATAAAATATTCAGAGAATGGCAGGAGTTCAGGATTAAAGTTCCCTCGTAGTGCTGCAGGTATGATCGACACCAGGTAGTAACGTGCAAAATATGCAGCCGCAAGCGCAGGTACAGTGGCGAGAACATCGGTGATGAACATTAGCCTGGAATAAACCAGGTGGTGCCTGTCAAACATAGTCTGCTAGTACCTTTAAAATTATCCTTAAGGCCTCTCTTACACCCGCAGTATTGTTTCAACTTCCAGGAACGGGGGTGAAGAAATAATTTCTTTTTCTATTTTATAACAGGAGTGTCACTTTGAAAAAGTGATCTCAACCGCCAAATTTTCACCCATTCCAGTATGGAAATTGACTACTTTAACAGGGACGGTAAACTGATTATCCTTCATTTCCAGCCGCACAATCTGTTCGCCATCAGAAAGCAGAACCATGCTCCCGAAATCAAGGCTTTCATCGAGAGTTTCAAAAACAAAGGTCAGGTCACTGGAATTGCAGACTCTAAAAGATGCCATACCTTCTTCGTTAATAAAATGAGCTTTTTTGACTTCCACGGACTGCCGGAACAGGGCCTCCAGGTATTCAGTTTTCCCGGCGATTTCATTATTCCACCAGGCGGCTGTTCTTCCAGCAAACAGGGCTTCCCTGATTGATTCCTCTGTCAGTTCTCCGGCAAATACCAGGGTCATGGGCCGATGTCCATGCCTTATATCGTAAAAATGTTCATTGACATCGTGAATGTCCGTATTGCCCATCGCGGCCAGGTCATTATCCAGCACCCACTTCAATACCTGGGGGTACCATTCTTTTTCGTTAAAAACCTCCATGCCATGGATCTTTTTCTCTTTTATCCACTTCTCATGAATCGGAAACATGATGGTATCGTCTGGCTGTTGAGCTTCCCAGCCGGGATGATTCCAGAATACAAATGCCCCCTGTTCAAGAGCTGCATCCACTGCAGCCTCTGGATCCTCGACATCCAATTTGTTTACGTCAGAAAGGAAAAGGGCATTCAGATGCCCCGGAGGCATTGAACGGGAGATTTCGCCAGCCCTGATCAGGATCATGCTCAACCGGTCAGCTTCGGGACGGGCCACTTCATAGGAACTGTTGTGATCCCCTCCTATAAATGCCTTGGACGGCTGGTTCTCTATATGATCAGTTATGGCGATGGCATCCAGGCCTTCCTCCCAGGCCTCACGCACCCTCACAGTCGGCCACACGATTCCGTCAGAAAACACGGTGTGTATGTGAAAATCACACTTGAGGGTTTTGTATCCGGGGATATCGGGAAGCCTGATAATCTCACGGTGATGGGGCCTCCTCAGATCGGAGGACTGATCGATAATCGACTTTTCAGCAGGAATATAACTACCTAGAAGAATAAATGCTGTCAGCAATAACGATATTTTTCTAATCATAACCTGACCATTGTATATCGAAAGACAATACTCCTGTAGAGGATTTGTGTCACTACGACGCAGACATAAGCGAACATGGTGAGTGTAGGGCTTAGGTAAAACCTTGCTCATCCCCCCGCTCTCGCTGTCAGCGAAGCGGCTATCGTTGTCGTAATCGTTTTCGTAATCGCACGCTGATATTTTGGATTATTTGGAGTGTGTAAAAAAGAGACTCCCGTTGACAGGCCGCGAGAAACCAGGAGATATTTAACTATCCGACTCATTTAAATTTTAAGTAGAAAACTATTATGGGGAAAGGTAATCTATATGAAGTATACCTATTTGTGCAGAAGGGAATGTAGTAAATAATCATTCAATTACTTAAGGGAGTGTGTGATGAAACGCATATTTTATATTTTAGCCTGTTTTCTACTCACTGAAGCCGTATGCTTAGGAGGAAACCCTAATTCATGGCATGGTTTAACTATAGATATATCTACTTCAGGGGATGCAGTATCAATTTTAGGTGAAGCTGATGAGGTTGAGGATAATCAGAAAATCAGGTCCATCTGGAGTACTAATTTCGATAACTCACAGCGATTTACTACGCTTGGATACAATTCTAAATTTGAGTTGGTTAAAGTGGTCCTGTATTTTTCACAGGATGATACCGAAGCTGAAACCTTAAGGGCTATTCGATTAGATTTACTTAAACCTGTTAACCCTAATGAACTGTCTGAATTTTACGAGATACTCTTTTATTCAACTGTCCCAGAATCAATAAGGGAAGAATACCCCGAGCAATATCACATAGCGGCGAAGTCTGATTCAGTTTTAATTGACGCGAGTATCGGAACTTATGTGGATGGATACAGACCATACAGAGCATACGATTCTCATCTAGATCTACCTGGCTGGGCAGACCAAATCTGGTTGATTTCAAGAAAATTTGAAAATCCATCTAGGCTTAATGTGCTGGAGTAGGTATGTGTTCAAAAAAATGCAGTTATGAATCCCTGCACGAGATTTTAGTTAAAAATTCCTGGCGATGCTACCAGGTGTAAGCATTGCGGATATGATTATCAGCGGAAATGCATATACTGGAAGCAATCCCGGACGACCATCCGCTGCTGTGTAGTGCAGGAGAAGCGGCTGCAACCCTAAGAAGCTCACTTCGGGTATACATGGCACACAACATATCGAGCCACCCTTGATCAAAAACCGCTACATATTCCAGGAAATCGTCCTAAGATGCCCACTGAGAGTCTTTCTCTGTAACATGACAAGGCATATGAAAGGGAAAACGCCGTGTGAACGAAAACAGCTCTTTTTCGCTAAAAAGCCCTACACTTTAAAGATGTCTTCACTCCAAAACCGAAGCGCCTTTTTTATCTTCTCTATCAAACACCTTGGAAATCAAGGTCACATATTCAACTTTGCCGGGCAATCTCGGTCCAGTATCCGGCAGACCTCCAAGGCTTGAAAAGACACCACCAAAGCCCGATACCCTATTAACAAATGCTTCAATGTAAGCTTGTTGAGGTGTTGCATACAAGTAATACATATCAGGAATCCTATCATGCTTTGTATTGGCTACCGCCGACCCCGAAGCGGTTAGACTAAACTCTACCCCGTAAACGTCCTCCAAAATATTGGGATCAAGCTTTTCTTTCAAATCAATTTGAATCACCCGCAGGCTTTCTTTGCCTGTCTGTACGTCCAGGTGAAGATAGAATTTCACACTGTCTATACCAAACTTCTTCTTGTACTCAAACGTACGAAATCTTAAATTTTTAACCGACTCGCCTATTAGTTGGCTTCTGAATTTCTGCTTCGTCTTGATCTTATTGGGGTTGCCCAACTCGTCAATAATGTCTTCATCTGTAGCAATATCAAGGGCTAATCCATGCCACGCATTAGGTTCTGCAGCACTGCAGTAAATAATCACAGTAAAGAAAACAAAAAGAATGGGTATTCGCTTCATAAAAAACCTCCTGACAATCAAGACTATCATAGTCAAAAATAAATATCATCAATAAGTTGAATCATTCTAACAATCAGCAGGAGTTCCTTACCAGGATAAAATTTCTCTCAAAGCCGGCACCCGGTTTTTTACGATATACACATCCCCACAGGCACATCTATCAGCGGAAATTTGACAGCCCCCGTGTTATAACTTTGTGTGGATGAAGAGTCGTCTCTGCCCCCGTCTTTGGTAAAGAGCCGAGCCAAAGAGCCGTTTCTGATTTTCCCGACGAAGTCGGGAAGTGGTACGCCCGACAGGATTCGAACCTGTGGCCTTCGCCTCCGGAGGGCGACGCTCTATCCAGCTGAGCTACGGGCGCATTCTAAACTCCGCACTCATCAGTAACTGACCAGGGCGGATCAACCGTGAAGAACTGGAAGTTTACCACGATTCAACCTTTTTTAAAATATTCATAAAAGAAAACCAGCAGCCAGGATCTCATCACAATCCAATAAGAACTGGGCTCTCCGAAACAAGATAATCCGTATAATTAAACTCTGAAAAAAAGACGTAAATATATTCCCTGCTTTATTTAGTTTTGATATATAATCAATTCAGCAGTTCGGGAAAAGAGATTTGAAAATTGGGCCCCAACGCTCTATCCTCCCTCAATTTCTTTACCGGGCTGCTTTTCATTGATCCCACTAAAACTACTCATGAAACCGCGCATATTGTCGATAGACCGGAAGATTGCAAGGCGTTTTACTTCCTCGCATCAAGTTTGACCCGGAACTGCGCGGTATGGACTGGGGTGGTTCCACAGCAAGACCCTATAATGGAAGCTCCGGCATCAATGAGAAAGTCGATACCAGCGGCCATCTGCTCAGGAGTTTCCTTGTAGATTATGCTGCTTCCCTCCCTCTCAGGCTGACCCGCATTAGGCTGGGCCATAATCGGCAGACCGCAGGCTTTTCTGTATCGACTTGTTATGCGGGCAGCGTTACCTATATCAATTCCAGTTCCGCAGTTGGTCCCAATGACATCTGCTCCTCGGTCTACCATTAACTGGACTGCATCTTCGGGTGATACCCCCATCATGGTCCTGAAATCAGAGCCATTTTTTACAGAATCAAAGGACATTGAGGCTATGACGCATGGGGCTCCCGCCTTTTTCACGGCATCAAGGGCTGTACCCATTTCTTCCAGGGAAGTCTGGGTTTCAATGATCAGGGCATCCACCCCGGCCGATAGCAGGAACTCCGCCTGTTCCAGATAAGACACAAAAACTTCATCCCGGGTCACAGAACCGTAAGGTTCCATCATTCCGCCGAATGGCCCCAGGTCTCCCAGGACAAAACCAGGGGACCCGCCGAACGCTTCCCTGGCTATGGACACTGCTGCCCGGTTTATTTCTTCCACCCTGTCCGCCAGGCCGGCTGTTTCCAACGCAATACGACTGGCTGTAAAGGAATTGGAAATCAGGAGTTCTGCCCCTGCCTTAACATAAGACTGTTGAACCTGCAGGACCTTCCCCGGCTCAGTGAGATTCCACAAGGCACTCGATTCTCCAGGCTTCAGCCCCAGAGCCTGCAACTGTGTCCCCATGGCTCCGTCCCCCAGTAATACTCCAGATTTAACCGCGTCAGTGAATTTCATGGAATTCAGGATACCGGAAGTACGCGGAAGTTAGTAGAGATTGCGTAAAATTTCAAAAAGAATTCAAGGTCTCTAATACAGGAGTATGCGAGGGCAGAGATTCCTACAATTCACCTAAAAGACACCCGTCCGTGTACAATTCAGAGAAGTCAGGTTCACTTTCCAGTTCAAGATGGGTTATATTTTTAACAACCTTTTCTAGTTCCTGTCTTGACACTGAAGACAAGAGGGCCATGGACGCCCCTTCTATCGACGCATTCCCCAAACGGTAAAATTTCTTTTCTTCTAACCGCGGCAAGATTCCGATTCTGGAAGCTGAATCAAGACTCAGATATTTACCAAAAGCACCCGCCAGATAAAACCTGTCTATATCCTCTACACCCAGGCCGCACTTTCGCAGGGCAATCCTGATTCCCGCGGTAATTGCCGCTTTAGCCTGGAGGAGCTGACTTATATCGTCCTCGTCCAGAAACAGGCCCTCCGTACCACTCATAATCAGTCGTTTTGGTTCACCAGGTGGTGCCACTACCGAGAAGGCCCGGGAGCGCGTGCTGTCCCAGTCAGGATCGGATGATGCCGGATCACTTACACTCCGGTTCAGCCCTTCAGTAATTCGCCCCCTGTTGTTGACTAATCCTGCTTCTAACATTTCCCCAAGCAGGCTGATCAGGCCTGAACCGCAAAAGCCTGCAGGAGCAGCTTTTCCAATCACTTTTACCTGGACAGTGTTGTCCGAAAGAATCCTCACTGCTTCTACAGCTCCCCTTACTCCAGGCATCCCGCATTTGATCTGTCCTCCTTCAAAGGCAGGTCCTGCGGGGCATGATGCCGTGACAATCCTGTCACCGTTTTTGACTACTATTTCTGAATTGGTTCCCAGATCCAGGAATACAGCATTCATCTCGGCCCATGCCAGTCCTGACGCCAGCACCCCAGCGGATATATCTGCACCTACATGGGATCCGGGAAGAGGAAGCCCATAGATCCTCCCCGAAAGACTCATATGCACACCGATTTCCGAAGGAGAAAGGCTCACTGAAGTAGAATCCCTTTTGCCCTGCTTAGCTTCCTCTTCTAAAAGCGACCAAAACGGATGCTGCCCCAGTCCATTGACATCGATTCCAAAAAAAATATCTCGCATTGCCGGATTGCCGGCAACAACCATTTCATAAATGGTGCCGTCCGGAATGCTTAATCCCTTCAAAATCCGGTTGATCTGCTTAACCAGAGCCTGCTGCAGAGCTGCCAACCCTTCTCCTGAGGCATAACTAATGCGTGATATCACATCACTCCCCGCGAAAAACTGGGGATTGATAAACGAATCACTATAAATAGCTTTTCCGGTTTCCAGGTCTTCCACCCTCAAAACCACAGTTGAGGTCCCAATATCCAGGGCCACACCAAAGACGCCTCCCCGGTATTTATCAATTACGATTCCATCCAGCAGAACCTGACCACATGACACCTTAACTGCAGGATCAAAACAAGGAAATGGGCCGGGAATGCCCACCCCGGAATCTTCAATTCTCTGAGGTGTACTCGTTCCAGAAAAACAGAGGATCCCTCCAGAATCAGCCACAATCCTGGCCTGGCAGGCGAGTCGATGACCTGGACCCAGGTGCAGCTCAGGCACTGTTCTTCGGGAAAGCAACTCCTCCCCCTCCTGTATGATCAGGTTGCACTCCTGGCAGCTGCCGCTTCCGCCGCAGGAAGCAGGCAGCGCATGTCCCGCTTGCTGCAGGCATTCATACAGCGTTGAGCCGATACCCCCAATTACCATTTCCCCATTGAAATTCAGTACAACTGACACCAAAAAAGTCTACCAGAATCCTCCTGTAGTAAATATCCCCCGGAGAGAATCATATTCTGAAAATCAGAGATGATTCAGAAAGGGGGTAGTTTTGGATACATGACCAGCATAGAGCCCCCTATTCATTGGCAAAACAAATAATAGGGGACCAGAAAGAAATTAAATCTTAAATGAACTATAATGTTGCACTAAAGATCATATAATAGAATTTCGCGCTTCGTTTATGGAGTGCATTTTTTTGTAAAAAACTGGTTGAATTAATTATAAATCCAGTTAAGGTGTTACTTAAAACAAAAGATTTTATGGCTGAGGGGTTAATGATAAGGATAAAAGAGCAGTTTATATATGGGTTAATCTCTTTCGTAGTACTTATAACATTCCCTGTCCTGTCCGCCCAAGGCCAGGCTGAAACAGGATCGCTGCAAATCAGTGGGATTGTCAAAGCCAATGACGGCACACCATTAACTGGTGCGGAGGTCTCCATAGAAGAAACCGGGGTTACAGTATTAACAGATGATTCTGGCCAGTATGTCATCAAGGACCCTCCAAAGGGAACTTTTACTTTGACAGCCAGACTTGACGGGTTTGAAGACAGCGAAAACGAAGTGGAATTCTTCGATGTGTCCCGGATCATAAATTTCACCCTGACTATTTCTGAAATCAAGTATGAAGTAACGGTCAGGGCCGACATGCCTGAACTCATGGATGCATCTTCCAGCATTGGGGTAGTCTCCATTGAACCTAAGCAACTGTCATCCCTGCCCAGCCTGGGTGAAAAGGATATCTTCAGGTCAATACAGATGATGCCGGGTGTCAGCGCGTCGAACGAAGCTTCTTCCGGTTTATATGTAAGGGGTGGAACACCGGATCAGAACCTGGTTCTCCTGGATGGGATGAATATCTATGAGGTTGATCACTTTTACGGTATCTTCAGTGCCTTCAACTCAAATGCCGTATCCAACTTAACCATGCACAAAGGGGCATTCGAAGCTGAGTACGGGGAACGGCTTTCCAGTGTAGTGGACATGACCGGACGGAGTGGTATAGGCGATACTGCTGTCTTCGGAGGAGGCGCAAGCTTCCTGAGTGCCAACGGATATGCTGATATCCCCCTGGGAAGCAATGGCTCCTTCATGTTTGCCGGTCGCAAATCCTACAATACATTCCTCAGTAATCAGATTCAAGAGGCATATGATTCCAGCGTTTCGCAGGGATTTGGCGTGGGAGGCATGGGAGGAGGGCCTGGCGGAAGCTTTGAAACCCAGCCGGTAGCTTCTTTCTGGGACACCAATCTCAGGGCCAACTTCAACCTGGGCTCCAAAGATTCACTGATATTCGCCGGTTATTTTGGCAGAGACAACTTGGATAACTCCAGAGTTAATGAATTGGGCTCGCTTGCCCTGGCATATTCCGGGCGCTATCAGAATGACAGTGATGTCCCGGAATCCCTGACCATGGATATAGGGGATGTCTCCAACTGGGGAAATAACGCCGGAAGCGTCAACTGGTTGAGGAACTGGACCGGTAATTTCACCACACTGGTAACCGGTTCTGCTTCAAGCTTTTTCAGGGATTACGACCGGACAACCACGATGACTGAAGTTGACAACGACGGCAACGAACTGGACCCGGTAGAAAGAGGAAGCCTTGAGAAAAATAAGGTCAGGGACTATACATTCAAGGTGACCAATTTTTACAATCCTTTAGCCAGCCATAACCTGGTATTTGGAATCCAGACTACTCATAGCGAGGTGGATTACTTCTATGAAATGACACAGTCTGCCTCAATCATCAACAATAGCTGGTCAGGGAATACCTACTCTGGATTTGCCAAGGATATTTTTTCACCGGTGAAATGGCTGACGATTACACCTGGCATCAGAGCCACCTATTACGATGTCACGGAAAAAACCTACATCGACCCCAGGCTTGCCCTGACTCTCCAGCTCAATGATGAAATAAGTTTAAAAGCGGGAGGAGGAGAATACCACCAGTTTACCAGCCGCCTCTTAAGGGAGAACCCCATGGAAGGGGACAAGTGGTTCTGGATGATGGCAGACGATGAGTTAATTCCGGTTAGTAAATCACGGAACATTGTCGTGGGGTTCTCATGGGAAAACCCGAAATACCTCTTCAACGTCGAATATTATGACAGGAAGCTCTCAGGTCTTTCAGAATTTGCGTCAACCAGATTCCGGCCTAGAAACGTGGATACAATTAATCTTTATGAGCAGTTTTATGTAGGAGACGGCTTTTCACGGGGGCTGGAGTTCCTTTACCAGAAAAAATTTGGCAAACATACTGGCTGGATAACCTATACCAAGGGTGAAGTCGAATACAATTTTCCTGATTTCCAGGATACCCCCTATCCCGCTTCCCATGATTCAACCCACGAATTCAAAATAGTGGATTCTTACAAATGGAGAAATTTTATTTTTTCCGGCACCTGGATATATGCCACGGGTAAACCCTTTACCGCCCCAACCGGAGACATTGACGAATTCGAAGTTGAAGGGCCTGATGGAGAAACTAGAACCTTTGAACAGGTGGAGCTCGGAGAGAAAAACGGATTAAGGCTGCCTTCATACCACCGCCTGGATCTTTCGGCAAAGTGGGATTTTCTTGATAAGGACGGGAACAAGGGGAATATTGGCGTCGCCGTTTTTAATGCCTACAATAACAGCAACGTATGGAGATATGAATACCAGGCGTTCGATAACGAAATCTATACAACTGAAGTCAATTATCTGGGTTTTACGATCAGCGCTTTTATCAATTTCGATTTAGGATTGCCTACCGAAAAGGACCAGGTCGGACCCATCTCTGGATCCACGGAATACCAGAGCTATTCTGAAGCAAAAGCGGCCAAAAAGAAGGATCCGGTCTGGGATTTCCATGGCAAAGTTGAATCCATAGATTTGAAATCCCTGACTCTGGATACCAAGTGGGGAACAAAGACTTTGACCATCAACGATGCGACAATCAAAGGGGAACCTACCTATGAACCCGGAACTCCCGTTCATGTATATTACAAAAAGGGAAGTGCCGACGAGCTGATTGTCACCATGGTATTCCAGGTGATTGATTAGTCCGTTTATGGAACGGGATAATCTGGAAAGACATCAGAGAAATCTGCCCAGAGGGCGAAGATTTCGGTTTCCTCAAAAATTGCTATCAATAACCCGATCCCGCGGTCATTAAGAATAAGGGCAACCAGCAAAGGCGCAGGAAGGCAGGAGCCAGGGGTATAATCCCTGGGAAAACGTCTGCTTGCGCCTTTGCTTTATTGTTTTTAGAATAGAAGTCCAGGCCGGAGCCGTGCATAAGTACAAACACGATCAAAATTCAGATAGTGATTGCCTGGAGTTAAAGAGTCTTTGTCAATCAGGAAATTGGAATAACCAGCGGAGATAAGAATGTCAACTCGTGGATCCTGGAGTTCAAGAATTGGATTTATCCTGGCCGGAGCCGGATCGGCCGTAGGCCTCGGATCAATCTGGCGTTTTCCTTATATGACCGGAGATAATGGAGGCGCGGCATTTGTTGTTGTCTACCTGATCTGTTGTTGCCTGATAGGTTATCCGGTGATGTTGGCAGAACTGGCTTTGGGCCGGCATTCAGGGAAAAATCCTGTAGGCATGTTCAAGAAGCTTTCCGGAGGGAACAACCTTCTTTGGAAAGGAGTAGGCGGTCTCTGCGTAGCCAGTGGGCTGGTCATATTCGCCTGGTACAGCGTGATTGCCGGGTGGGTAGTCGGATATCTCTACAAAACAGCAGAGGGTACCTTTAATACCCAGCTCAGCACCTCTGTAATTGATGACATCTTCTCCAACTTTGTCAGCCAGCCGTTCCTTGTTATGTTTTTTCACGTTCTCATAATTGCGGCAACGGCCTTTGTCCTGACAGGGGGAGTGAAAGGCGGCATCGAGATGCTATCCAAGTGGCTCATGCCTCTTCTCTTTCTGCTCCTGATCATACTGGCCATAAGATCAGTAACGCTGGAAGGGGCCATGGCTGGGATTCGTTTCTATCTTTATCCTGATTTTTCCAAGATAACGGGAATTGTCGTCCTTAAAGCAATGGGCCAGGCTTTGTTTTCCCTGAGCCTGGGCATGGGCACAATGATAACCTACGGAAGCTACCTGTCAAAAAAAGAAAATATCCCAGTATCCGCCCTGTGGATCACTCTCTGTGATACCTGGGTAAGTCTGCTGGCCGGATTTGTCGTCCTGCCGGCAGTTGCCGCCATGGGAGGGAGTTTCACCGAAGGCCCGGATCTGGTTTTCAAGGTAATCCCTTCAATTTTTGCTCAAATGCCGGGGGGGTACTTTTTCGGCATGGGTTTCTTCCTGCTGCTGATAATAGCTTCCCTCACTTCTACAGTATCCATAATGGAAGTACCTGTAGCCTACTTCGTTGATGAGCGGAGATGGTCACGGAAAAAAGCAGTGATCTTAGTCGCTGTCGTGGCCTGGGTAATAGGGACACCGGCAGCCCTGTCCCAGGGAGCGTCTTCTTTCCTGACCAGCCTCCCGGTCCTTTCTGCCAGCTTCTTCGACATAATCAGCACCCTTTTCGGAGATATCTCCCTGTCAATTGGTTCTTTCTTTATCGCTCTTTTTATAGCCTGGAAGTGGGATCTTGAACTTGCCGCAAAGGAGCTGCGGCACAATGGCAGCTTTGCCGTTGAGAGTGCCTGGAAGTTCTGCATCAGTTACGTTTCGCCTGTTATTATTCTGATAATATTTGCTTTTACGATTTGGACAACATTTATTTCCTGAAAAAGCCTGGTCTCCCGGAGAAGGAATGAATAACCTAATGCAAACATCCGAATCAGGACTAAAGATAAACTGTCCGGAAAAATCTCAGTTCATCCCGAGTAATATTCCAGATGAAATCCTCTGAAAGATTCACATCTCACTGGGGCCTGATTGTTTCAATTATTGGAATTGCAATCGGGACCGGCAATATCTGGAGATTTCCCAGAATTGCCGCTGCAAACGGAGGGGGAACTTTTTTAATCCCCTGGATTTTGTTCCTTTTCTGCTGGAGCATCCCCCTGATAATCGCTGAATTCGCCATAGGCCGACACACCCGAAAGGGCACCATTGGTTCGTTTGTACTCATGATGGGAGACCGTTTCGCCTGGATGGGAGGATTTGTTGGATTTGTAACCACCGCCATAATGTTCTACTACTCGGTAGTCGCCGGATGGTGCATCAGGTATTTTCTGGGAGCCGCTACTGGCACACTGTTTAATACCGAAAACCATCAAGAGTACTGGGACGCCTTTTCCGGCTCCGGCTGGCAGCCTTTTCTCTTCCATGTGATAGCAGTCAGTTGTGGCATCCTGGTTATCCGCCGGGGCGTTACCCGTGGAATAGAAAGGGCGAACCGGTTTCTTATTCCGACGCTGCTGATTCTCATGATTGCTTCAGCTGTAAGGGCTGTCACTCTGCCTGGCGCCGCTGATGGCTTGAGATTCATGTTCATGCCCAGGTGGGAACTCCTGGCTGATTACCACATATGGATCCAGGCATTAACACAGAATGCTTGGGATACAGGGGCCGGGTGGGGCTTGATCCTGACTTACGCGGTTTACATGAAAAAAAATGAAGACATCCCGATGAATGCTCTTTTTATCGGGATCGGAAACAACGCAGTTTCACTTCTGGCCGGAGTCACGATTTTCTGTGCAGTATTCGCCTTGGCTCCCGGTAACGCGGCTTCGTTGATCTCCTCATCCGGTCCGGCTAACACAGGGCTTACTTTCATTTGGATTCCCCAGCTTTTCCTCTCCATGCCAGGAGGCAAGCTTTTCACCGCTTTCTTTTTCCTGTCACTTTCATTTGCGGCTTTGAGTTCTCTCATTTCCATGCTGGAAATGACCACTCTTAATCTTTGCGATCTTGGAATCAAAAGGAAAAAAGCTCTCACCTGGGTGTACGCGGCCTCTCTTTTCTGCGGAATCCCCTCCTCCCTTAACCTGAATTTTCTGATTAACCAGGACTGGACCTGGGGTATTGGATTGATGGTCAGCGGGGCTTGTATATCAATCGCAGTGACTGTTTTTGGTGCAGCAAGATTCAGAACTGAAAAAATAAACCAGGATGGAAACAAAATAACCCTGGGACCCTGTTACGACTTGCTTATCAAATATGCCGTACCGGTGCAGGTTTTTATCCTGGTTGGATGGTGGTTTTACACCGCCGCGGCATTTGATCGCTTTGGATGGTGGAATCCGCTGGAACCCGAGTCTGTTGGAACCTGCCTGTCCCAATGGTCGTTTATAATAGTGGTACTGCTCCTGTTAAACCGAAGTCTTGCGCTTAGAATCAGGAGACAGTGAAAAATATTGGCAATAGATCAGCTGCTCAATGGTTGTTTTTAGGCAACACAGTTTTCACCAAAACAGACCAGGATCAAAAAATATACTTATGGATAAACAGACAATAATCCTGCTTCTCTTTATGAAAAAAGGGAAACCCTTTTTTATCTCCAGCCAGCCTGAATTTGTTGAAGAACCAAGTAAATCAAAGCTTCCTGGAATCGTATTGAGGCTGAAAGAGAAAATTCTGGAATTTTATAAAAAATTCAAAGAACGTTTTGATCCCCAGGAAAATGTATGTTCAGTCCTGCGTTTTGCCGACAGGATTACTATTGTCCACCCTAAAAGCATCTCTGAAACTGAAGCTGAAGCAATTTTTAAAAGCTTCCTTTCCCATTCCGGAAAAAAGCATACTGTCTGGATGTTTCTTGATTCCATTTTGGCCATGATGGGAGGAATCCTGACGCCTGTACCGGGTCCCAACCTGTTTTTTTTCTATCCCGCGACCAGGGTTGTAAGCCATTATTTTGCCAGACAAGGGATTAAAACAGCTAAGGCTATAAATAAAAAAGGCTTTACGATAAATTCTTTACTTGATACTATTCAGGAAAACTTGGAAAACCTGAATACAGTTGAGGCCGAGATAAATAAATTAGAGGAATCCTTCAGGTGCGCCCATATCCTGCGCCTGTTAAGCTGACCTTAAAATTACTGGAATATAGATGATAGATGCAAAATCTCTTAAAAACATTTCCATTTTCCAATCATTGCCGGAAGACGCACTCATGGAAGCTGCCAGTCATTTCAAGGTAAAGACATTTGGAAAGAATGAAATTATTTTTCACGAAGAAGACACCGGACACTACATGTACTTCATCAAGAAGGGTCGTCTCAAGGTCTCACGTCTGCTGCCCAATGGAAAAGAAATGATCCTGGCGTTCCATGAAGAAGGTGAATATTTCGGAGAAATGGCCCTGATAGACGGGAAAACGAGCCCTGCTACTGTTACCAGTGCTACATCAACCACAATCTATGTGCTGGACAAGACAAGTTTTCACACCCTTCTTAACCAGGATACAATCAACCGGGAAATCCTGATCAATTTATGCGGGCGCTGCCGGGATGCCTGGGCCCAGATTGAAGTACTTACTTTTCACAATGCCAGCGCCAGAGTGTGCACCGCCCTCCACCAGCTTGCTGAAAAGCGCGGAATCCCCTGTCCTAAAGGCATTGAGATCCCGGTCAAGATAACTCATAAGGAGCTTTCCGACATGGTCGGGGTTTCGAGGGAGACTGTTACCAGGGTCTTGAGTTCCCTGCAGGCTGAATCAATAATCGAAATTGAATCCCGGAAAATCATAATTCCAGATGCAGATCTTCTCATTGAGCAGCTTCTATGCTGTTGACAATCCCTGTCCTGGTTTATTCACTGCCTCCCAATAATACCTGTTAAGTAGGCAAAACGGATTAGCCTTGAAAGGATCCAGACTGATTTGAATGATTTTTATCTGTTCTGAACCGTAGAAATCTATGTTCACATGTAGATACGGATGCTTTGTCAGGGCGGCAGTCATCTGATTGTGGTAACCGCAGGGGAGACCAGTTCCGTGCTCTCAACGCCCGGATTTCAGCCAGACGATAACTTAAACCGGAGAATGAGGAGTTTCTCGACGGTTACTTATCAAGTCTCACACTCACCCTCCACACAGAGATCATTCCCGAAACGACTACATCTGGTCAGGCTGAACCTGAATGCTTCTGAAAGCTTCCCGGTATTGAGCCGGCCGACTCCCGGCACCCCTTCCGATCCTATCAGCATCGATCCGTAGAACAAACATAGTCCATTAACCAGGCCCTCTTTAACCAGGCTTCCGGCAATGCTTCCGCCCCCCTCCACCAGGAGGCTGCGGATCTGCCTTTTTCCCAGTTCTTCAAGGACGTGCCGCCAGGACAGGAGGCGACTGTTTTCAGGAACTCCTATATACTCCACCTTGTTAACCGCCCAATCAGGCCTGACCGGAATTCTCTCGCTGGAATAAAAAACAATCACCGGATCTCCTGATTTCAATATCCGGGAACCTGAAGATACTGAGGAAGCATTTGAATCCAGGACAACCTTAATTATCTGTTTCTTGCCCGAACCCCTGACATCCAACGAAGGATCATCAGCCTTTAGTGTCCCTGATCCGACCAGTATGGCATCATGCCTATAACGCAGTTGATGAACGTATTTCCTTGCAGCCTCCCCAGTAATCCACCTGGAATCTCCCTGGGAAGTTGCGATCCTTCCATCCATGGACATGGCCAGTTTCAGAGTAACAAACGGCAGGCCAGTGGTGATGGAGTGAAAAAAAAATCGGTTCAGTTCCAGAGCTTCCCGGCGCAACAACCCTGATTCAACATTAACGGATGATTCCCTCAGCCTGGCAATGCCCTTCCCTGAAACCATGGGATTTGGATCTTCCACGGCAACGAAAACATTACGGATACCGCTGGCAAGAATGGCGTCCACACAAGGAGGAGTCCTGCCAAAATGGCAGCATGGTTCCAGTGTCACATAGAGATCTCCCCCCGAGGCTCTGCTCCCGGCCCTGGAAAGTGCCACCACTTCAGCATGATCCTTTTTTTCCCAGAGATGATAGCCTTCACCTACGATGACCCCGTCTTTTACTACGACAGCGCCAACAGCGGGATTAGGGCTGACCTTGCCCCACCCTCTCCGGGCAAGCTCAAGGGCTCTTCTCATAAACCTTTCACTCTGGGGGCTGAAGTGTTCACTCATGTTTTTTTCCCGCTTGATCTTTCCACCTGGTTTTGCCTCCGAAACCTTATTGGCATAGAAACCTCCGGGGCTGAAAGCATATTCTCCCGGCTTCTGATAAACCCGGATGAATGCCGGTAAACCAAAATATCCAATGTTCACCGGATTCCATGCTGCATCAGTTAAGCCTGAGATGCCGACAGCAACCACCTTAACAGAGAGATAATGGTGGGCAGAACAGGTCCCGGGCTATTCCTCATCTACGGCATTTGTAATTATCTTCAGGCTCTGGACTCTCCTCCTGTCGGACTGGAGGACTTCAAACCTAATTCCCCCCACATTGACACTCTCTCCAATTGAAGGTATATGTCCAAGTCGCTCTACAACCAGGCCGGAAACAGTGGAAGCAGAATATTCAGGAAAACTTGTATCAAGAGTATCCTCAAGTTCCTTAACCTCCAGTGATCCACTGGCTATATAGATCCCTTCCCCCTCTCTTGAAAGCTCTACCTGGCAATATTCGTCTTCATCCCTGATATCTCCAACTATCTCCTCCAGCAGATCTTCAATGGTCACCAGGCCGGAGACTGTCCCATATTCATTGACAACCATGGCCATATGCTCAGCTTTCGCCTGCATTTCCTTGAGCAGAACTGAAACCTTCTTGGTTTCGGGGACAAATAAAACCTCGGATATGAGTGGGGCAATATTCTTATCTTCAAATCCCACATCCAGCATGCCTAAAAAAGTCTTTACATAAACAATCCCGATTATTTTATCTTCCTGCCGGCTCAGAATAGGTATTCTTGAATGTCTCGATTCAACCATGGCATCCCTGAGCATTGACATGGTGGCTGTTTCCTCTACCGTAACCATCTCGCTCCGGGAAGTCATTATGTCCCTTACGACAGTGCTGGTGAATTCCAGCGCTGACTGAATAAGGTCGCTTTCGCCTTTTTCAAATATCCCGGCATCTTCCCCCACATCAAGGTACGCTTGTATCTCCTCATCGCTTGCCTCATCATCACCTGAATTAGTCTCAGTACTAACTTGCTCCAGGCACATGAGAATCGGCTTGCTTAAAAAATTCAACAGGGGGTATACTGGTGCCAGCATCGGCATCATCTTTAAAAGAAATTTTTCCTGATTTCCTCTAATCAGGATCCTTGGAATAAACTGCCTGAACAGTATCACCATTACGAGAAGGAAGGTGATAGAAGCGGCAAAACCCTGGAAGCCATACCAATGCACCAGGAGAAAAGTAAGCAGGGAAGAAATCAGGACCAGAAGGATCTGAATTGCCAGCTGCAGGGTTATCAGGAAGGCGCTGTTATCCTTGCCCATAGTCCGGAGAAGCTTCACTCCAACGCCATATTTTTCTATCAACACCTTGAGGTGTACCCCTGAAAAATATGCTGCCGCGGATTCGACAATGGAAAGCAGGAACATCATCAGCAACAATATCAGGACAATCAAAATGCTAGCAGAAACCATAATTTTTATAGACCCAGATCTCTCCTGATTTTATTTTCCAGCCGCTTCATCCGGCCCTTGTCCGTCTCATGATCGTACCCCATAAGATGAAGCAATCCATGCAGGGCGAGAATTTTCAATTCATTTTCAAGTCCATTCACTGCCTGTAAAGCAGCTTTTTCGGCAGAGATGATGATATCCCCTAAATACCCCTCATCCATGTCAGGATCATCAGTGCAGGGGAAAGAAAGCACATCAGTAGGATAGTCCTTTCCGGCATATTTCTTGTTGAAAACCCGCATCCTGTCGTTACTGACAATTACCACGGAAAAACCTTTTTCCAATTTAAGCCGAACGGACAATTTTTCCAGAAACGCCTTCAAAAAAACTGGTTCCAGTTTTACTTTCCGTTGCCTATTGAACAGGTTTATCGCTGGATTTTCCTTTTGGCTGACTGGTCTCTTTTCCATTTGATTTTTTATTGAAGTCATATCCCGGATATTCTATTCTCTGATGGTGCATCCCGGCCAGCACACGTTCAAAGGCCTTTTCAACTTTGTTGATTTCTTTTAAAGTAATGTCGCATTCATCAAACTGGCCATCCTGGATTGTAGACTGGCTTAATCTATGAATCAGGCTCCGGATCTGTGATGGGTTCGGATCCTGCAGGGTTCGGGCAGCGGCTTCAACCTGATCAGCAAGCATTAAGATGGCAGCTTCCTTGTTCTGAGGTTTTGGTCCGGGATACCTGAAGTCGTCAGGCTCCACTTCAACTCCTTTTTCCCCTGCGGCCTCTTTGGCTTTCTGATAAAAAAACGTCTGCAATCTCGTGCCATGGTGCTGGGGAATCATCCCACTGACCAGGGGACCAAGCTTCAGTTCCCTGGCAAAGGCAAGGCCGTTTTTAACGTGGCTGGCAAGAATGAGGCTGGACATGGCCGGGGAAAGGTCTTCATGTTTATTCACCGCGAAAATCTGGTTTTCCACATAATACTCAGGCTGTTTTAACTTCCCTATATCATGGTAGTAGGCGCCGACCCTGGCCAGTAGCCCATTGGCACGAATGGCTTCAGCACCTGCTTCGGCGAGGATCCCCACTGTAATGCTGTGATGGTATGTACCGGGGGCTTCCAGCGAGAGTCTTCTCATGATTGAACTGTTAAGGTTGGAAAGTTCCAGAAGGCGTACGTCTGTGGTGAGACCGAAGATTGACTCAAGAGCGGGAAGACAAGCCGAAGCAAGAGCTGGAGATACCAGACCGCTGGCCATGCATCCAAGGCTTTTGATCATAAAAACATTAAGGGTTACAGAGTCAGCGCTGGAAAGCAGGAAAAAAGATAAAGTGACCAGCAGATTGACAATGCCTACCAACAATCCCGCCCTGACAACAGCCCATCTTTCCCGGTAAAATTCCAGGACGAATACAGCACAGAGGCTGCCGGCTACAGCATAAACCCCCAAATACAATTCCCCGGTCAGGATGCCGATAAAAACAGCATTTAGAATGGAAAAAAATATTCCGGCTCTCCGGCCGATAAGAAGAACGGTCAGGGCGGCACCAAAAGCAACTGGAGTGTAGAAATAAAAAAGGTAGGGGTCCTGGATTGGAGAATTCTTGAAAGTGACCGATAACATATCGGCGACACCAAAGAAGAACCTGGTTATCAGCAGACTCAGGGCTAAAACCACCGCAACCAGAATAAAACCTGAGTAGCTGTCTTTTTCAGGCTCTCTCTGAAGGCGGAAGAACAAGCCGAGGAAAGCAATCAGGATGCAGACCATTATAAAAACGCCGGTAATCTTTTTTATCTGGACCTGGCCCCTCCGGGTAGTTTTGAGGGCATTCAGCTGGCTCAGGCTGCTTTCAGATATTTCATCACCTATCCTGACAATGGTTCGACCTTTTTTTACCTGGATAACGACTGGAGCTACCTCGGCTTCCGCTTTCAATTCTGCTTCCCGGGTCAGTTCGGCATCAAATTCGCAATTAGGGACAACCCATATTTCCAGGAAAGAAAGCAGTTCCTCACGTTCGTTGTTAGTAACCATGTCCAGTTCGTAACCCCGTTGCCGGATAAGGTTCCTGGCCTGGTCCACGTCGCGGATATCCAGCCAATCCGTAAGGATTTCCTTTTCCTTGGTTACCGTATGCAGCAGGCTGATCCCGCGGTCCTGGTGCTGCAGGAGAGCCTCCCTGTTCCAGACAACGCCAGGGTATTTCATCGCCTGTGCCACCATTTCAACGAGCCTGTCCTCAAGATCCCGGGGAAATCCATACTTGAGAAGGATATCCAGGGTATCTCCGTGATCAAACTTAGGCAGAAGTACTTCCAGCCTTCTCCTAACCTCCGGGATCTCAGCGGCAGGAATTTTCTTTCCTTCACCCAGACCCAGTTGCAGGCGGAAATCAGCCAAAACCTGCCTGGCATCAGCAAAAGCCATTCTTATCTGAGAGGTGACCTGGTGATTCGCGGTGAAATCGAACGTGAAAATCGCCGGTACCTTGGAAATAACCTCATTAACCTTTGCCTGGGTTGCGGCTTCGTCAACGATGGTAAAGTCCTCCGGAGCTTCAACAGTTCTGTCAGAAATGTCGCCCACCTTGTACTCAGGAATCGCCCTGAAATCATAATCAATCATCAAGGATGTCAGAAACAGGGAAATGCCCAGGAAAACAAGGGCGTGCTTGAAGGATAAATCGCCAGGCAGAATCCTCCTAATATCACCCAGTCCCATAAAGGAACGGGCAAACTCGCTACGAGCGCGTGATTTTGACTTGCCTTTTTCTGCCATGGTTAAATTTTCTCGAAGAAAAAGAAACGCTTAAAAAAGACTCTTCCCAGGCTCTTAATAATACTCCATCAACTGAGCATATAAAATAGGATAAGCCAGATTTAAAACCTGAACCTGCGACATCGGTACAATGAAAGGGTTTCCCCCTCCCAGGGAAACGGGTAGGCAGCCTCGGGTAAAACAGGAAACCGGGTTATGATCCCAAATCAGTTCAATGCCTTACTGGTCGGCCAAGCCGGAGACCTGATTAAACTCATCCGGAAAGGTCTGTGCCCTGAACCGGTTTTTTGTCATGGAGCCTTAACTCAAGCAATCAGGTTTATTCTCCGTCATATCTCCTAAACAGAAGTGCTGCATTTGTTCCACCAAATCCGAACGAATTGGAAAGAACATATTTAATAGCAACTTTTCGGGCTTCATTTGGGACATAATCCAGGTCACATGCAGGATCAGAGTTCTCGTAATTGATCGTTGGAGGCGCTGCCTGGTCTCTTATGGCGAGAACAGAAAGTCCTGCTTCCAGACCTCCGGCTGCTCCCAGCAGGTGCCCTGTCATAGATTTGGTAGAACTGATAGGAATTTTTCGGGCGTAATCTCCGAATACCTTTTTAATGGCCGCGGTCTCAATCCAGTCATTGGGAATAGTACTGGTTCCGTGAGCATTAATGTAATTGACCTGGTCCGGAGAAATTCCGGCCTCATCAAGAGTCAATTTCATAGTTCTGATGATGCCTCTCCCATCTTCCGGAGGCAAGGTGATGTGGAAGGCATCTCCGCTCATTCCATGGCCACAGATTTCAGCAAGAATCGGGGCACCCCGCTTCAAAGCGGACTCCAACTCTTCAAGTATCAAAACTCCGGCACCTTCTCCAACCACAAAGCCATCTCGATCCTTATCAAAGGGGCGGCTGGCCTTCTCAGGCTCATCATTCCTGGTTGAAATTGCCCTGAGTGCCGAGAAGCCTCCAATGCCAAGAGGGGTAATCGGGGCTTCTGCTCCCCCGGTAATCATGAGATCAGCGTCACCACGCTGGATTATCCGGTATGCATCCCCGATAGCGTGACTTCCCGCAGCACAGGCCGTTACCGTAGCAGAATTAGGGCCGGCGGCTCCGGTTCTTATCGAGACCTGGCCTGAGGCTTCATTAATAATGGCAGCAGGAATAAAAAAAGGAGATATTTTTTTGGGACCTCCTTCCAGATATTTCTTAACTTCTCTTTCAATGGTCTCGAATCCACCAATGCCGGATCCGATAATGACCCCAGCCCTGTCTCCATTTTCCAGAGGAGTTTTCAACCCGGCGTGCTCAAGTGCCTCGTTACTCGCAACTACCGCAAAGGACATGAATCGATCCATTTTGCGGGCATCTTTGACACCCACATAATCAACAGGATTGAATCCCTTGACTTCCGCAGCAAAACGGGTTGAAAACTCAGAGGCGTCAAAATGAGTAATCTCGGCGACACCGCTCCTGCCGGCCAGCACTGAATTCCAGGTATCTTCCCGGTTCAAGCCCAGAGGGGTTACCAGACCTACTCCTGTAACTACGACTCTTTTCCCAGTATTGATCAAAGCTACGTATCCTGTTTATTTGTGAGCATTTATATAATCGACTGCGTCCCTGACTGTCTGAATTTTCTCAGCATCTTCATCAGGAATTTCGATATCAAAATCCTCTTCAAGTTTCATTACCAGCTCAACAGTATCAAGGGAGTCAGCGCCCAGATCGTCAACAAAATGGGACTCCATTTTTACGTCGGCTTCATCTACACCTAATTGTTCAACTATAATTGCTTTCACCTGATCTTCAAGAGCCATATTCTTTCCTCCAGTTTAATCATGCAGGCAAACACGCCTCATGTATCTACATATACATACCACCATTAATACCTAAAACCTGGCCAGTTATATAACCCGCCTCTTTTGAAGCCAGGAAACATACACCATTCGCTATATCATCGCTGGTACCGACCCTTCCCAGAGGGATCATCTTCTCCAGCTGCTCCTTGGCTTTTTCATTCATCTCTTCAGACATCTTGGTTGCAATGTATCCCGGCGCTACTGCATTTACAGTAATACCCCTGGAAGCAACCTCCCTGGCCACGGATTTGGTGAGGCCGATCACCCCGGCTTTGCTGGCGACATAATTGCCCTGCCCGGGATTGCCCATCTGACCCACTACTGAACTGATATTCACTATCCGGCCATATCTCTTCTTCATCATGCCTGGAAGAACTTCCCTGGACATATAAAAAACTGCGTCCAGGTTAGTGGAAAGAACCGCTCCCCAGTCTTCGTCCTTCATTCTGACAAGCAATCCGTCCCTGGTTATTCCGGCATTATTCACCAGAATATCTATATTACCAAATTCTTCGACAACTTGTTTCACAGCTTTTTTAACTTGATCAGGATTGGTAACATCCAGCCTGATCCCATAACTGAGCTGTCCCAGCTTTGCTATTTTCTCATCCCATTCCCTGAAATCAGCCCTGACAGTTAATCCTCCCCGTGATTCAATCCTGTCGGCTATCGATTTACCAATACCCCGGGCAGCGCCGGTAATTAATGCTACCTGACCTTCAAATTCCAGCATATTTCTCCACCTGTTCCGGTTTTTCAATACTCGTTGTTTTTATATCCCGCTCTGTCTTCCTGAATAAACCGGCCAAAACCCGGCCAGGTCCAACTTCCAAAACCTCCTCAACTCCCATGTTTTTCATCTTGCGGATTGTCTGTGTCCAACGGACCATGGAACAAATCTGGCGTTTCAGCCCGTCCCTGGCCTGCTCAGCATCACTGATAATGTCAGCATCCGTATTGTTGATAAGGGGGATTCGCAAATCGCTGAATTCAGTTGCATCCAGCAGGGGGATCATTTTTTCTTCTGCGGATTTCATCAAAGCGCAGTGGAAAGGAGCGCTCACCTGGAGCGGAATAACCCGGGAGGCGTTATTTGCAAGAGCTTTTTCAGAAGCCCTGGCCACAGCTGCGGCATGACCGGAAATAACAACCTGTCCCGGCGCGTTTTCGTTGGCTGGAGATACAACTTCATCTCCAGCTACAGAAGCACAAATCGTTTCAATTTCAGCAAGTTCCAGACCGATTATGGCAGCCATTCCTCCGAGTCCAACCTGTACTGCTTCCTGCATGAATTTTCCACGATTTCTCACCAGCCGTAAAGCATCGGCAAATGATAAAGCTCCGGCGGCAACAAGGGCGGAATATTCTCCCAAGCTGTGCCCGGCCAGAACCTGGGGCGTGACGCCCCGGGAAACTAGAACCCTCAAGACGGCTATAGAAACGGTCAACAAAGCGGGCTGGGTGTTTTCTGTTAGTTTCAGTTTTTCCTCAGGCCCTTCAAAGCAGATACGGCTCAGAGGTAAACCGAGAACCTCATCTGCCTCCCTGAAAACGTCTGAGGCTTCAGAAAAAGATTCAGCCAGTTCTTTACCCATGCCCGGGTATTGAGAGCCCTGTCCTGGAAATACAAAAGCCTTCATATTCAAAACTCACTCACCCTGTTCAGCGAAAGGTCCCAATTCGAGAGAAACCCTAACCTGATCAGTTGTTTCAGACTTCAGCTACTTCAATAATCTGTCGGCCTTTATAGTAACCGCAATTCGGGCATACCCTATGGGGCATGACCGGGGAAGCACAGTTTGTGCAGACAGAAAGGTTCGGAGTAACCAAAAAATCAGCTGCTCTTCTTTTGCCTCTCCGGGATTTGGAATGTCTTCTTTTGGGATTCGCCATAGCGGCAACCTCTTTCTTACTTATTTATATTTAGATTTACAAAAATTAATATCAAACCAGCATATCAACTGGCACTCTTTCAAGTATTGTTTAATACCTGGTTCAAACCGGAATACTTCAGGATGCCTTATCTCAAACGGTCTTTAAGTTCCCGAAGTGCCTCAAAACGAGGATCGACTTTCATCTCTCCACACGTGCAGACCTCTATATTAAGATCAGCTCCGCACTTTTCACAGAGCCCCCTGCAATCATCCTTGCAGATTGGGTTCATTGGAATATCTATAAGCATCTGCTCCAGGATCACTTCCCTCAAATCGAACTTATCGCCCAGATAAAACCCGATATCAAGATCTTCGTAATCAAGTTCTACCTCACTATCTTCTGTCGTGTCAGGCCAGTATTCTACTGCAAAACTCTTGTCTGTTTTCCATTTAAACCTGCATGCACACCTGGAACAGGTCAAAACCAGCTCCGTGATCAAAGTACCTTCCACCCTGATCCGCTCGTCCAGTGCGGTTAATCTCAAATCAACCTGGACCGGATCGCTGAGCTCTACGGTTTCATCTTCGAACTCGAAATCATCCTTACAGAATGAGCGGTTTACCAGAAATGGGGCGTTGCCCAATTTCAGTGCGGCCAAATCAACTATCAAGATCTTCTCTCCCTGACTCTTGAGTGATCCCTTAAAAAAGATGGGATTTTAATTAAAAATGCCTCCAAATGTCAATTATTCATCCTTTCCGGACACAATTGCTCCCGGTTTTACTCATGCCTTCTGATAAGGGAAAAATCTCAATAATACTTTAATTATTCTACTACTCTTTTTCCATCAGCATAATTCCCTCCCGGCTTAAAAACCAGGAGAACGGGCATAATATGGCGCCAAAAACAAAGAGACTCTTAAATCAATAATCAGATCTCCATTACCCTTGACTTCGCATAGCTATCGGTCATTCCGGCAATATAGTCACATACCATGCGGGGGAGACCCTGTGATTTTATCCTCTTCTGAAGGGATGTGGACAGTTTATCTGGATGTTCAAGATAAAACTGAAAAAGCTCCCTGATTGTCAGCTGAGCTTTTTCCCGGCCCGCCACAAATTTCTCATGATTGTAAAGATTCCGTTGCAGAAACTCCTTCAATTCCTGGTTGGCACTGGCTGTTTCAGGATCCATTCCGACCAACCTGACTGGATTGTTTCTCACATCTTCCACTGAACCGATTTTCTTCTCCTTCAAGATATTCCGGGTATTCTCTATCAGGCTTGATGCGAGGTAATCAATTATGCGCCTGATCACCTCGCTTAATTTCAGCCGTTCAGAGGCGGCAGGGTATTCTCCCGCAACTCCTTCCCACAATCCACTGAAAAGAGTGGACCCAAGGATCATCTGTTCAACATTAATCAGACCCGAGACATACCCGTCTTCAAGGTCGGCAGAACTGTAAGCAATTTCATCAGCCAGATCTATAAGCTGAGCTTCAAGGGGAGGTTTTTCTCCCAGGCGGTATTCACTGATGTCTATATAGGAACGGTCTCCAACATTATAATCGCGGCTGTGTTTTATGATGCCTTCCCGCACTTCAAAAGTCAGGTTAAGCCCGCGAAAGGCGGGATACTTAACCTCAAAATCTTCCACGATCCTCAAGGCATGGAGGTTATGTTCAAACCCTTCTCCATGCTGCAGCATGAGTTCATTCAGAATTCTCTCCCCAACATGGCTGAACGGAGGATGTCCAATATCATGGCTCAAGGCCAATACCTCGCATAGGTCGGTATTCAGATTCAAGGCCTGAGCGCTAGATCTTGAAATCTGTGTAACCTCCAGGGTATGGGTCAACCTGTTTCTGAAATGATCGGAAATTTCAGGAGGGAAAACCTGTGTTTTCTTTTCCAGGCGACGGAAGGCCCTGGTGTGTATTACACGGTCCCTGTCCCTCTGAAATTCAAGCCTGTAAGGATGCACAGTCTCCTGGTACTTCCTGCCCTGGGTCATTTTTTCTAAAAAAGCATAACTGGCAAGATTCATCTTTATCCTACTTTGTTCATATCACATACCCAGCAGGTTATTAATCAGGTCCCATCTCCCATTCCAGGGAAAGGAAAAGCTCTACTCCTGAAACTTAACTGTACCGGAAGGCCTTTCCGGTCCCAGGAGAAGGCTCTTTCTCTTTTTCCCTACCTGGACATGAACAATATTGGACTGGGTAGGGTACAACTCGGTCATTATAGAATTGTATACACTCAACTCAGATGGATAGGATCCTTCTGTGCTTTCAAAATAACACCAGGTCGTACCGGGCTCGTGCTCTTTACCTAAATAATCCAGAGATACCTGCTTTCCGTTCAGCACTATCCGGAAGTCGGACTGGATATAGTCATTTATGACAAAGCCTGCTGAAGGAAGTTCTTTTTCAGTATCAAGATACAGTGATTTTCGGGCACGATCCCTGACGCATTCTTCCAGGTCGTCGGTGAACAGTTTCAGGGTTATTTCGAGGTGTTCTGTTTCGGCATTATAGTTTATTTCACAAATACTGGCTTTAAAAGGATGGGCGCAGGGCTCCCCAGAAGTAAGCATTAACAGCAAACTAAAAAAAAGGATGCCAATAATTGGTTTATACATTTCACTGTTACAAATAACGGGTTCGGTACTGCTGTATAAAAGCAGAAGCACCTCCCGTCCGGCCACATCTCCGTCGCTTCCCAGCTTCAGCCCCTGGATATTAAGACATGTTCGTCAAATCTAATCCTGCTCATTACCGTCAGGTCCTGCCTCTTCCTTTTCCTTCTCCAGGATCTTCCGGGCTTCCTGCATGGGATTATCTTCTGAATCCTGTTCCTGCTTAAACAGCTGGAACCTGGTGGGAATCACCCGGGCAGGCCAGTAATTATTGGACCTGTCCGTATCGGCGGTTTCCAGAAACGGATCAACCTCAATACTGCTGATTATTTTTTTTACAGGGAAGACCTTTGATACCTCCCCCTCGGCACAAAGCCAGATTTCAGCCGGGATTCTTACCACCTCTTCGGTACCATCCTCATACTCGAACCTCAGGATAAGGGGCATTACCAAACCGCCCTTGTTGATGAACGTCAACTGATAGTAATTAAATTCGGGATCAAGAAGCTCCTTCTCTTCGTCAGAAAGATTCTCATAATATTTTTCATACTTTTCCTTGTCCAGGATAGTTATCTCAAAAGGATCGTAGGTATTATAAAAATCCGCGGCATCCTTATCCTTTTCCAGCCAGGTGGTCAGACTCTCAAGATTGCGGGTGTGTCCGATAAACTCGGGGATCTCTTGCTCCTGCTTCTTCTGGAAGGGTTTCTCAATCTCTGGATTCTCTGTATCCACCTGGAACAGCTTTACAGAAGCAAGATCAATATCCACGTAGTCAGTCGTGTAAAACCACCCTCTCCAGAACCAGTCAAGATCCACACCGGAGGCATCCTCCATGGTCCGGAAAAAATCTTCAGGAGCTGGATGTTTAAACATCCAGCGCTGAGCGTATTCCTTGAAAGCAAAATCAAACAGCTCCCGGCCCAGGACCGTTTCTCTCAAAATATTAAGGGCCGTGCATGGTTTGGCATAGGCATTGCTGCCAAAATTATAAAGAGATTCAGAATTGGTCATGATCGGCGTAAGCTGGCTCTTATCCCCCTTCATGTAGTCGGTAATCTTGTAGGCAGGACCACGCCTTGAGGGGTATTCATGCTCCCATTCCTGTTCACTCAGGTACTGCAGGAATGTATTGAGGCCTTCGTCCATCCAGGTCCACTGCCGTTCGTCGGAGTTGACTATCATCGGGAAAAAATTATGCCCGACTTCATGAATGATCACGCTGATCATCCCATATTTCGTACCCTTGGAATAGGTCCCGTCTTTTTCAGGTCTACCGCCGTTGAAGCAGATCATGGGGTATTCCATTCCAATCCTGTCAGTATGGACTGATATGGCCACAGGATAGGGATAGTCAAAGGTAAATTTGGAATAGGTTTTCAGTGTATGGGCAACAACTTTTGTAGAATACTTTTCCCAGAGAGGATTTCCCTCTTTGGGATAATAGGACATTGCCAGAACTGTACGATCTCCGAACCTTACTCCCATGGCATCCCAAATGAATTTCCGGGAACTGGCGAAGGCAAAATCACGGACATTTTCAGCCTTGAATTTCCACGTTTTCGTACTCTCGGCTTTTTCTCCTTCAGCCGCAAGCGCCTCTTCCGGGTTGACTATCATTATCGGAGAAGAGGCATCAGCCGCTGACCGGAGCCGTTCAATCTGCTCTGGTTTCAGGACTTCTTTTTCATTTTGCAGCAGCCCGGTTGCCCCCAACACATGGTCGGAAGGAACTGTTATGGAAACATCAAAATTTCCAAAAGGAAGAGTGAACTCTCCGGCTCCGAGGAACTGCTTATGCTGCCATCCTTCAACCTCGTTGTAGACAGCCATGCGGGGATAAAACTGGGCGATGGTGTAGAGGTAATTGTCATCTTCTTCGAAATACTCGTAACCCGAACGCCCGCCATCCTTTTTCCGGTTATTTATGTTGTACCACCAGGTTATACTGAAAGTGAATTTATCTCCGGGTGCCATCAGTTTCGGAAGATCAATCCTCATCATGGTCTTTACCACAACATAACGCAGGTCCCGGCCCTGTTCATCAGTTATGGATTCAATCTTGAATCCGCCGTCAAAATCGTTATGCAGCCTCCTGATGGAGCTAAAGCTCTGTTTATCCTTAATTTCCAGGGTTGAGATACTCCTGGCATCAGAGTCGATCGCCCTCATATTCTGGTCCAGCTGAAGCCATATATACTTCAGGGTGTCGGGGGACTCGTTGCAGTAGGTTATGACTTCCTTTCCGTCAATCCTCTGTGTTTTGTCGTCCAGAATGATATCAATTTTATAGTCTGCTCTCTGTTGCCAGTACTCATGGCCAGGCGCACCGGAAGCAGTTCGATAAACATTCGGCGTAGAAAACTCCTGCTTCAACTGCCTGAATTTACTTTTGTTTGTATTTTCACCCTGCAGGAAGCCTGCTGAGGTCAGGAAAATCAACAATCCCCATAAAACCGCTGTCATGCTTCGTCTAATCATTTCCATAAGTCCTCATCACCAGAATTTTGTCTGGACCATTAACATAACCGCCATTCCGGCACCTGCGCCTGAAATAAAGAGATTCCATTCAAACTGGCGAGCCCGGAAAACCCTGATAACCAAGGCAGCCAAAGCCAGGCTGGTTCCCACTATCATAAGCTGACCTATTTCAAGGCCCGTGTTAAACGCCAACAAAGGCTGCCAGATGCTCGACTCCCGGCCCAACAGTACCCTCAGATAATTGGAAAACCCCAGTCCGTGAATCAGACCGAAAAACAATGCCAGCGCGTAATTAAAGTGGATTTTTCTCTCCACAAGTCTACTCGATTTAAAAACATTTATCATGCAGGTAATAAAAATGGTCACCGGAATCAGGAATTCAATCCATTCCGTCGGAACCTTTACTAGACCCAGTGTAGCAATAGCCAGGGTTGCGGAATGCCCCAGAGTGAAAGCAGTCACCAGGATCAGAATATTCTTCCACCTTTTGATTTCATAAACAGCGCAAAGCGAAACTATAAAAACGATATGATCAAAAGCGGTAAAATCCGCAATATGCTTGAATCCCAGCAGTAAATAAAGCGCGAAATCAGACAAGATGCTTCTCCAATAAACTCAGGTCTAGGAAATCTTGAACATAATAATATCGAATCGGATTATACCCAACTAAGGAGGCCTGCGCCAGTACTGAGACAGAGCTTTTTCTCAAGGACTAGGTTTGGCGGACAATAGTCTTTCTAAAACATTTCATTGCCACTTTAATGCCATAATAGTAATATTTTAACCTGGATCAGATTACCTTGATCACTTAGCTGAAGGGGGCTTTATTTCCATCTTTTTATAACCATTTTCAAACATCTTTTCATCACCAAGGAGGGACCATGAGTTACAGGATTACACGAAAACAATTCATGAAAACGGTGGCCGGATCTGCAGCTGTTGTCGCCATGAATCCGTCGGTAAACTTGGCGGCTGCGCTCAAACCAATGGCATTCAAGGGCAAACCAAAACGAGGGGTCTCGATTTACAGCTACCAGGGCGAATTCGGTGTTTCAATGACCCTTGAAGACTGCTTCGCTGACATGTATGACATGGGCGCGGAAGGTGTTGAGATCCTCGCTAATGGACACATCCCTGGTTACCCGAATCCGACTGATGAGTGGGTCGAAAACTGGTTCGCCCTGTTGGAAAAATACGAACTGGTACCGGGAGAATATGGCCATTGGGTAGACTCCAGGCTCCACGAAGGACGTGAACTCACCTCCAAAGAATCCTACGACATGCTGGTCCGTGACATCAAGCTGGCCAACAGGCTTGGATTCAAGGTAGGACGAACAAAACTGGGAGTCATTGATGAAATCCTGACCCCGGTCAAAAACTGGCAGGAATTCATTAAAATGGCACTTCCGGTCGCCGAAGAGTATGACTTCAAGATGTGCCCTGAAATCCACATGCCTACCGTCCTGAAATCAAAAATGGTTGATGACTATATCAACTTCATCGAAAGGACCGGGACTAAAAACTTCGGGATTAATATTGATTTTGGAGTTTTCGCTGCCAGGGGTGACCGAATGATGAACATACCTGGAGTCAGCAAGGATCCCAGCGCGCCCGAGGATATGATTCCACTTCTGCCTTACCTTTATGCCTGCCACGCGAAATTTACCAATATGTCAGATGACCTGATTGAAACGACCATCCCCTACGACAGGATAATTGAGATCCTGGTTGACAATAAATGGGAAGGCTACCTTCTGAGCGAGTATGAGGGGAAAAACAAGGATGTCCCCGGTTATGCATCCGATCAGCTGCGCAGGCAGCATGTCATGATGAAACGTTACCTGGGAGAAGCCTAGTTTTCAGAAGCAAATTATGTCAACAAATTAAAAAAATAGATTTCAAGGAGGTTTCTAAAATGCTTGAAAAACCAAATATTCAATCAAGAGGATTCAGAAATATCTCAGAAGGCGGAAAGATCACCGGATTCCAGGTGCCGGTAAGGCTGACATACTACAGGGGAGTATGGCTTCCCCAGTTGAGGGCGTCGACAGTCACTGTCGACGGAGAGACTTTCGGGCAAGAGCAAATAACCTGGCTGATAGAGGGAAAAACCTACGCTCAGACTGATCTTAAAAACCATCCGGAGGTGCAGTGGAGCAGCCTGACTCCGGCTATGCTTCAGGTCAGCAAGCCCGGCGGGCTTCCACTCGGCATCCATGATGTGGAAGTCAAGCTCACCTACAGCACGTCCTATCTACCCCCGAGAATGGACCTGGGATTCGGGGGAAGCGAACCCTTTAAACGAAGAATGACGCTTGTCAGGTAAACAGCCGGAATCCATAAGCTGAAGAGCAGCCATCCTCTAAAGATGTACCCAGATGGAAAGTATCCATACCAGTAACACAGGCCGCTTCAAAGCCAAATATTGAAAACTGGGGAGACAGAAACAACTGCTGGAGGGGCTGGGTATCTATGGGGTTGAAATGGTGGGCCTAGGTGGACTTGAACCACCGACCTCACGCTTATCAGGCGTGCGCTCTAACCAAGCTGAGCTATAGGCCCCGATTTGGAAGGTTGAATTATACCCAGAATAGTTAATTGTTATCAAGAAACAGTAAAAAAAATCTGACGGCAGGTTATCCAGAAAGCGCACCTGGTGCAATAGATTCCAAAATCAAAAGAGACAGCAAATGACATAAAGCCTTAAGCCCGCATTTCTCCCGGGCTTGCTTGTCAAGCCTGTGAGGACTCAGTCCCGGCAAGGGTTAAGGCTCTCAACAGCCCCCCTGACGTACCTGACACTACGGTGAAGAAGCCGACAGGTCATAAAGCGGCCAGGAAAAATCCAATCGCTGTTGCAGTGGTCAGCTGAATAGAAATGGGGGATGGATGAATCAATCCCGGATATTCCCCTGCCACTGATTCTATCCCTGGATTATTTATGATATGTTTGGATTCCAGGAAGGATTATTGACAAATGAGAAAAATGAATCTGCCAGTAACCGGTTTAACACCGGCAATTTTGATTCTTTTCCTACTGGCGGCAGGGTGCTCGACTCCGGGAGACGGGGTGATTCAGTATTCGACGATTGACGCACTGCTTGCCGGATCCTATGACGGATTCGTGCTCCTTGAGGAACTCGACAGGGTCGGAAATCTGGGGATCGGAACCTTTGACCGGTTGGACGGAGAAATGATCCTGCTGGATGATGAATTCTGGCAGGCCCGGGCAGATGGGAAAATGATTCGTATGGAGGAGGACGTGACCACTCCCTTTGCCTCCGTATGTGAATTCAGGCCTGATGTCACGCAGGATCTGCAGCAGCAATCTTCGCTGGCTGCGCTGACCAATTCCCTCGACAGGATCTGCCAGGACGCCAACGGAATATACGCGGTAAAAATAACCGGGAATTTCAATTATGTAAAAACACGTTCTGTCCCATCACAGAAGAAACCATATCCCCCATTGACTGAGGTGACCAAAAAACAGCCGGAGTTTGAAATCAGGGACAAATCGGGGACCATTGTTGGATTCAGGCTGCCCCCCTACATGAAGGGCCTGAATGTTCCGGGATGGCACCTGCATTTCCTGTCGGATGACCGATCATTCGGAGGGCATCTTCTCCAGGTGGAAATGGAAAAAGGATCCTGCCAGGTTGACAGCCTTAATCGCCTGACTGTGGAACTGGACAAAACCGGCCGGGGAATGTCCGGGCTTGATCTGACCATAGACCGCTCTGAAGAGCTGAAACAGGTGGAAGGCACCGAATAAAACAGGGGATAGCGACTCACCCGGGAATATCACGCCAGGGAAAAGACATATGAAAAAAGAAAATAGTTCAGGCACTACGGTACTTATAACTGGGGGATCCGCCGGTATAGGGATGATCGCGGCCAGGGACCTGGCTGAAAGGGGTTATACGGTATATGCCGCGGCCAGGGGACTTGAAAAAATGGAACCCCTCAAGGCTTTCGGAATCCATCCTGTCAGGATGGACCTCACTAAAACTGATTCAATAAAAAGCGGGCTTGATGAAATATTTTCCCTTACAGGAGACATAGATATCCTGATAAACAACGCTGGATATGGTTCCTATGGAGCTGTGGAAGATGTGCCAATGGAGGAAGCCAGGCGTCAGTTCGAAGTCAACCTTTTTGGCCTGGCTGAGCTTACCAAGGCTGTACTCCCCGGGATGAGAAAAAAGGGAAAGGGAAGAATCATCAACATATCTTCCATCGCGGGCCGCATACACACCCCTTTTGCTTCCTGGTACCACGCATCCAAGCATGCCCTGGAAGGATTTAACAGTTGCCTTCGCACTGAAGTATCTCCTTATGGCATCAAGGTTATCTCAATTCAACCGGGGCCAGTCAGGACAGGATGGCTGGAAATATCCACCAGTAACCTTGTAAAAAATTCAGGCCGGGGTGCTTATGCCAGGGAAGTGGCGACTGTCTGCAAATCCTTTGAAAAAATCTTCTCCATCCCATTTGCCTCCGCCTCTCCCGAAAAAATTGCCGGAGTAATAGTGAAAGCAGCAACTTCCAGAAAACCGGCCACAAGGTATATTGCTCCGTTCGGCGCGAAGTTAATGCTGTTACTTCGCTGGATTCTTCCTGACCGGATTTTAGACTTTATCACCAGGAAAAGCATTGGTCTTTAATAAAACTAAAAGTTGGATTAAAATTTTCATCATCCAGATGTTTGCAGGATGGGGTTCCGGGGAATTCTGATACATAATCATTCAGGTCCTGTTTCTCGAAAGGGTCCATAGCAGGGCAGTAGAGACACCAGCCCTGACAAGGATTTAGGCCGAGGTCATCACAAGAGTGTCAGCTGGGGGACAAAGGGGGTTGGACCTACTTCCGATAACCACCTGTCATCTGCGGGATCTGGGCAATATTAAATAAACCGGGCGAACCGTCTCCGCGACATGGCAAAACATTTTTAAATGATCAAACAAAACATTTATTCCCGCATCGGCCCACTGGCATTATTATTTGGCACGGTCATCCTGGCAGGAGGTCTCGGATTTAAAATAATTGAAGGATGGACCTGGTTAGAGTCAATCTACATGGCTGTCATAACCGTAACCACGGTAGGATTCAGCGAGGTCCATCCCTTGTCCACGCATGGTAGGTTGTTTACGGCCTGCCTGATAATCGCAGGTGTCGGCATAATCACCTATTCATTTCCCATAGTTATCAGGTACCTTTTTGAAGGTGAACTACGGGGAGTAATCAAAGCAAAAAAAATGAAAAAATACATTAGTTCCCTTTCCAACCATTTTGTTGTTTGCGGTTACGGCGCTATAGGACGCCAGATCTGCGCCCAGCTTAAAAAGGAGCACCGGGAAGTTGTTGTAGTGGAACATGATCATGCAGTATTCCTGCAGGCTGAAGCTGCGGGAGTACATGCCATTGAAGGAGATGCGTGCAGCAATGAAATTCTGAAGGCATCAGGTATCGAACAAGCCCTGGGCCTGGTTGTTGCCACTAACGAAGACTCCACTAATCTCCTGGTAGTAATCACAGCCAGGGGCATCCGGTCGGACCTGCACATAGTAGCAAGGACTAATCGGGAAGAGGTAACCGGCAAACTACTGCGGGCCGGTGCCGATAAAGTCCTTTTCCCCCAGGTTATTGCAGGGAGCCGTATGGCCCAGCTCCTGACCCGGCCCGGTATATGTGAATTTCTTGATGTAGTATTTCAGGATTCCCAACTGGAACTGACTCTTGAGCGGTTACCTGTCGAACCTGGGTCACAGGTAGAAAATCTTTCCATATTGAAAGCGGGAATCAGAGAAAAAAGCGGGGTAACCGTAATAGGAATGACTAAGCCGGATGGAACAGTGACATCAATGGTTACACCAGAAATGGTGCTGAGCACCAATGATACTGCCATAGTCCTGGGTACAAAAGTGCAGATGGAAAAGGCAAGGGTCCTGTTTTCCGGATGATTTTACCGGTCGCCTGGCCTGAATTTTCCTGGAGACTGGGTTGTAAAGATACAGCATCCGGCTCGGGAAAAATCCGGGTTAGGATTTATTCCTGTTAATGATCAAGCGCCGCCCCTCAATGGAATAATTCCCCTCGCACATTATCCGGAGGGCTTCAGGGTAAGCCTGATGTTCCTGAACCAGTATCCTGGCTGAAAGAATATCAATGGTATCGGAAGGAAGAACCGGGACCTGCCTCTGGACTATTATCGGGCCGTGATCAAGTTTTTCATCTACTAAGTGGACAGTGCATCCAGCAACCTTGACACCCCATTCCAGGGCCTGCTGCTGAGCATGAAGCCCCGTAAAGGAAGGGAGTAATGCCGGGTGTATGTTGAGAATTCTCATGGGAAAACGGGAAACAAAATAACTGCTCAATAACCTCATGAAACCAGCCAGGCATACAAGATCCACTTCAGCTGCTTCCAGTTCCCTGACTACCTCCCGGTCGAATTCCTCCCTGTCTCTGCCCTTGGAAGGAATACAGAGCGTTTTGTAGCCCCGTTCAGCAGCGGATTTCAATCCAGCAGCATTCTCAATATTGGAAATAACAAGGACGATTTCCGCAGGGATATCTCCTCGGGCAACGGCGTCAGATAATGCCAGAAAATTTGATCCCCTGCCGCTTAACAAAACAGCTACTTTTTTCATGATAGAACTACCTTGCCTGTCCCACTTACTACCTCGCCGAGGATAACCGGTTTTTCACCTTTCGAACTCAGCATACTCATCACCTGCTCCTCGGCCGAATTCTTAACGATCAAAATCATTCCAATTCCCATATTAAAAGCACTGAACATTTCCCGGTTTTCAATATTGCCCTGCTCCCGGATAAACTTGAATACCTTCGGAATTTCCCAGGAGGAACAATCAACTACCGCATCGAGTTCACCGGTAAGAGCCCTGTTGAGGTTGCCTGGTATACCTCCCCCGGTTATATGGGCCATACCATGAAGGAATCCGGTTGAAAGCAAAGGTTTGATTGAAGGCAGATAGTTTTTATGCGGGGTAAGAAGTTCATCTCCCACAGTTTTTCCCAGTTCCTCAACCCAGGTGTCTGCCCCCATTCCGAGTTCTTCAAAGAAAAGTTTTCTGGCCAGTGAATATCCGTTTGTGTGCAAACCGGTGGAAGGGAGGCCGATTAAAACATCTCCCTCACGAACCATTTCAGGATCAAGCAGCCTTCTTCGGTCGGCGATGCCCACGATAAATCCTGCCAGGTCATACTCTCCGGGTTGATAAAAGTCCGGCATTTCAGCTGTCTCGCCTCCGATCAGAACACAGCCGGCTTCTCTACACCCTCTGGCCAGACCCTCAACAATATCACCTATAACTGAAGGGTCCAGTACTCCTGTTGCAATATAATCCAGGAAGAAAAGGGGTTCGGCTCCCATGACAAGGATGTCGTCAGTACAGTGTGAAACCAAATCCACCCCGACTGTATTATGTCTGCCGGTCATGAAGGCAAGCTTCAGTTTAGTGCCAACTCCATCAGCACTTGAGACGAGAACAGGATCTGAGTATCCTCCCAGGTCAGGCTTGAAAAGACCGCCAAAAGAACCGATTCCACTTAAAACTGAGGAATTAAAAGTAGATTCAGCCAGTTTTTTTATCCTGCCCTTGGCCTGATCAGCTTTTTCTATAGACACTCCGCTGTCACTATAGGTCAGGCCCCGGCGGGTCCCGGCTTTCTCTTCGTTCATAATAATCTGCTCCATAAAACCAATATTGGCAACCGGACCGGGCCAGCCAGGCCGGACATTTACTACTTATTTATAGATTTCATTTATCACTGATAACTTTGGATTCCTGCAGTTCTCATTATCCTCAAACAGACGGCCCTGCTCAATATCAGATTTAATTGAAATCGGATAATCCTGATTAAAACAGGCGCGGCAAAAATCGTCATGAGCCTCAACTGAGTCAAGCAAACCCTCAAGAGACAGATATGCCAGGCTGTCCGCGGTAATGAATTCTCTGATTTCATCCAGGGTTTTGTTGTTGGCAATCAGCTCCTCGCAGGTAGGAGTGTCAATACCATAAAGGCATGGCGCAATAGTAGGCGGGGAACTGATCCTGAAATGTACCTCGCTGGCACCGGCGGACCTGACCATCTGGACTATCTTTTTGCTGGTGGTACCCCTGACAATCGAATCATCAATCATCACAACCCTTTTGCCTTTGAGCATCTCTCTTACCGGATTGAGCTTGACCTTGACTCCAAAATGCCTTATTGACTGCTTGGGCTCAATAAAAGTGCGGCCGACGTAATGGTTCCTGATGAGCCCGAAATTAAAAGGAATCCCCGATTCTTCAGCATATCCGAGTGCTGCAGTCACCCCGGAATCAGGAACCGGAATTACAATATCAGCGTCTACATGGGTTTCACGGGCCAACTGGCGCCCCATTCTCCTTCTCATCTCGTTGACACTACGCTCAAATACCAGGCTGTCGGGTCGGCTGAAATAAACGTGCTCAAAAACGCAGTGGGCCGGCTGTACATCAGGTTTAGTGTAAAGTGACGTCAGGCCATCCTTGTCAATCTTCAACACTTCTCCGGGTTTAATATCTCTTATGTACTCCGCGCCGATTAAATCAAAAGCGCAGGTTTCCGAAGCCAGCACGTATCCACCTTCGCTTCGGCCCAGGCACAGCGGTCTTACTCCGTACTTGTCCCTGATAGCATAAAGCGCCTTAGCTGAAAGCAGCAGCAGGGAATAGGCTCCCCTGAGTCTCTTGAGCACTTCGATAAGGGCCTCATCCCTGTTGGGCAAAGGACAGCGGGCGAGGAGGTGAAGAATAACCTCGGTATCTGATGTGGACTGGAAAATGGCACCGTCACGCTCAAGCTCCCTTTTCAATGATTCAGCGTTCACCAGGTTACCGTTATGAGCCAGAGCCACCGCACCCCGCCAGCACTCAGATACTATCGGCTGAACATTGGACGGGATACTCTCTCCCGACGTTGAATATCGCACATGCCCAATAGCACTTTTGCCTTCCAGTGCTTCCAGATTTCCGGCGGTAAAAACGTCAGCAACGTGACCCATCCCCCGGGCCCTGTAAAATTCCTTGCCGTCGGAACTGACAATGCCAGCGGATTCCTGCCCTCGGTGCTGGAGTCCATACAACCCGAGGTAGGTCAGGCGAGATGCTTCTTCGTGATTAAATATGCCGAAAACACCACATTCATCATGAAATTTATCATCAAGAATCAAAATTATTTACTCCAAGAACCTGACTCATTTCCAGGTTTGTTTAGATGAGGATGCAGTTAAAACTGTATTATAACAGGTGGACACGTACAGTTTTAAATCACTGTACGCTCATTAAGGCAGCTGCAATAAAAAAAAGGAAAGATTAGTCCTGCCCCTTCCAGGGAAAATCAGTTCCTGTTCAATAACCGCTCCTGCCTGTTTATGGCGTACCGTTCTTCTATAATCGGGTTAATAAAATATGTTTGCTAATCTATCCGGAAAACTGATTCATAAAAGTACCGAATACCTGATTATAGATGTAGGTGGTGTCGGTTACCGGGTCCAGGCCCCTCTTTCAACCTATTACGAACTGGGTGAGGAAGGAACCAATGTTTCTCTCAGGATTCATACAGTAGTCAGAGAGGATTCAATAACACTGTATGGATTCCTGACAGAAGATGAAAAATTAATTTTTACCCATGTTATACAGGTCTCAGGAATCGGCCCTAAAACAGGGATTGGTTTATTATCCGGCCTGTCGGCGGGGGAATTCGTGAAGGCTGTAATCATGGAAGATGCCGGCAGAATCTCCGGTGTGCCTGGAATCGGGAAAAAAACAGCTGAACGGATAATCCTGGAACTGAAGGATAAACTCAAGAAGCTATCCCTTACTTCCGGTTACAGCACAACAGCTGGGGAAATCTCTCCGCTGCAGGAAGATGTGCTGTCAGCCCTGGTGAACCTGGGGTACCAGAAAAACAGGGCAGAGAAAGCAGTCGCTGCTATTATCAGGGAGCATGCCCCGGAACGCTTTGATGATTTACTGAGAAAGACGCTGAAAAAACTTTCCGGCTGAACAATATGAAAATTGATGACAGAATAATAGACCCCAATGAAACCGAGGAGGAAGTTTATCTGGAGAACAGCCTTCGCCCCAAGAATCTCAGGGACTTTGTTGGCCAGAAACAAGCCCGGGAACATCTTTCAATCGGGATTGAGGCAGCCAAGCAGAGAAACGAAGCACTGGACCATGTTCTCCTTTATGGCCCTCCGGGGCTGGGAAAAACAACCCTGGCCCAGATCGTAGCCAACGAAATGGGCAGCAATTTCAGGTCAACCGCCGGCCCGGCAATTGAAAAACGCGGGGACCTGGCCGCCATCCTGACCAACATATCCGAAGCTGATGTGTTGTTCATTGATGAAATCCACAGGCTCCATCCTGCTGTAGAGGAAATTCTTTACCCGGCAATGGAGGATTTCCAGATTGATATCATTATCGGGGAAGGGGCGGGAGCCCGGTCAATTAAGATTGATATCCCTCCCTTCACCCTGGTAGGGGCAACCACCAGGACAGGACTGCTTACCTCTCCGCTGCGCTCCCGTTTCGGAATAATTCAACGCCTGGATTTCTATGACCAGAAAAATCTGATAAAAATTATCCTTCGTTCCGCTGAAATACTGGACGTTGAAATTGAAAAATCCGGGGCGGAAGAAATCGCCAAGCGCAGCAGGGGCACACCCAGGATTGCCAACCGGCTGCTGAGGAGGGTGAGGGACTATGCCCAGGTTCGAGGTCAAGGAAGGATTTCCCAGGAAGTCTCCTCTGAGGCGCTGGAACTGATGAATGTGGACAAAAACGGGCTGGATGATATCGACAGGCGCCTCCTGGTCACCATAATTGAAAAATTTAATGGGGGACCGGTAGGGCTGAGTACTCTCTCGGCCGCGATAAGTGAAGAAAAAGATGCCATTGAAGATATCTATGAGCCCTACCTGATCCAGATGGGTTTTCTCTACCGGACTCCCAGGGGCAGAATAGCAACAAGGTCTGCATATGAACACCTGGGGATTCCCGTAAGCCCCGCCACGGCAAGGCTGTTCGATCTTTAAATCCGCCTGAAGCTGGGAAATTCTAAAATCGAAACTCGAAATCTTAAAGTTAGATCAACAGAATATCGGACGGAGCCATATCCTGCTTCGAATTTATGATTCAGTGCTTCCCGCTGCGCGGGGCGGCCCTGTCCGCAACCCGCGACACGCAACCTGAAACTATTCCAGTGATGGAAAGCACTAAGTAATCGTGCTATCCTGTTGCAAATGAAGGAACAATTCGAAAGGATTTCAGCAAAAATATTAGCGCTCCAGGAATCCATACAGAAAATTATCAAAGGAAAACCTGAAGCAGTTGAACTGGCCATTGTTACTCTGCTTGCCGGAGGGCACCTGCTGATTGAAGATGTGCCCGGCGTCGGAAAGACCACGCTGGCGCACGCCCTGGCCCGATCCTTTGACTGCGAATTTCACCGGATTCAGTTTACGAGTGACCTGCTCCCTTCGGATCTAACAGGCATTTCGATGTATAACCAGGCCAGTGGTAAATTCGAATTTCATAAGGGTCCACTTTTTTCCAACATAGTATTAGCTGATGAAATAAACAGGGCTACGCCGAAGACACAGAGCGCGCTGCTGGAAGCAATGAGCGAAGGGAATGTTTCAACTGAAGACCGTACCCTTCCTCTCCCGGAACCATTTATGGTTTTAGCCACCCAGAACCCGATTGAACATGTTGGGACCAACCCACTTCCTGAATCCCAGATGGACAGGTTTTTAATAAAGACAAACATGGGTTATCCGTCCGAAAAAGATGAAAAGGAAATCCTGAGATCCGGCATCGGTTACGGTTCAGCCCACAGTCTCAAGCCCGCTATCACGATTGGAGAAATCCTGGAAGCCCGGGACCTCGCATCCAGGGTTAGAATTGAAGAAGTGCTCCTGGATTACCTGATGAGCCTGGTGACAGCTACCCGTAACAGCAAGTATCTCTCCCTGGGTGTAAGTACCAGGGGCGCGGGCGCCCTTTATAAATCAGCCCAGGCCCTGGCAATCGTCAGGGGCAGGGATTACTGCGACCTTGACGATATTAAATCATTGGCCCTGAAAGTCTTTCCCCACAGGGTCCTGGTGAGCCCCGACTACTCTTCACCCTACCGCCAGGGAGAAGACGCCCGGGAAATCATACATGACCTCCTTAACTCAGTAGAAGTACCGGTTTAAACCCAGAATCCGAGACCATGTATTGAAGAATTGTGAGCTGTCTCACCAACCGGTAACGCCAAAAATGAAATCATATATCTGCCTGGTTATCCTGATACCTTGAGGTTCTTTTCAATACCGGGAAGTTTTTGATTTATACTATGGCAGTAAAGATCCCGAATGCTTCGCTTTACGATAAAAACGAAAGAACCGAAGTTTAGTGTCACAGGTTCTTTAAAATCATGGATTTCTTGATAAACCAAACTGAACTACGCAAACAATTCCGGGAATTTTTCTGGGGTTCTGCTTTACTGATCCTGGCACTCCCGGTGGCCTTGACAAGTACAGCCGCCCGGGATAGCGGATATTACTTCCTGGCAGCAGTTCTGTCTGTTTTCGCCCTGGTGATGACCGGCATAGCCGCTGTTAACCTGGTACCCAAGCTAGTCCGCAGGGTAATCACTCTTCACTGGGACCCGCTGCGCTACTTCAAGATCACCAAAAGAGGGATCTTTTTCATTTTCCTTCTGGTACTGATCTCAATAGCCACATTTAACACCGGAAATAACCTGCTGATCATAATCCTTTCCCTGCAGATGGGGGCCTTGCTGGTCTCAGGTACAGTCGCAAATATTGTGCTCAGCGGTCTGAAAGTCAGGTTACAGCTGCCGGAGGCCATTCATGCCGGAAATGAGTCACTGCTGCTTGCCACATTAAGAAACCAGAAGAAAATATTCCCTTCCTTTGGCCTGGAGTTGAAAAATATCACTGAGGAAATCAGCAAAGACGTATCCATTGAGTTTGCCGAGACCAGCATACATTTTCCTTTCATCCGGCGTGGCGAAGAAAAAACCGTGAAATTCGAGTGCATTTTTAACCGGAGAGGGGTATTTTCGATGCAGGGATTCAGGGTACATACCACCTTTCCTTTCGGCCTTTTTTCCAGGGGAAAAGAACTCCATGCCGAAGGCAAGGTAAAGGTGTACCCTAAACTGGTGGAGCTAAAGGAATTCCAACACCGATTTCCCTTCCTTTTCGGCCAGGAAACACTCAGGAAAAAAGGCAGTGGAGATGAACTGCACAACCTCCGCGATTACCACCATGGGGATGACACCAGATTCGTCCACTGGAAAGCTTCAGCCAAGCTGGGAAGGCTGATTATCAAAGAGTTCACACAGGCCCGGGACCTGGTGTTTCAGGTTGTATTCTCGACCTATTTTCCGCATCCAACCGACTCAGATTTGGTCCAGTTTGAAAAAGCGATTTCCCTGGTTGCGTCTCTGGTCAACGCCTACTTTCAAAAAGGCCGGGAAATCTCCTTTTACTCAGGAGAAAAATCAATAACCATCCCTTCGGGAAACCGTACCCGGTATTTTCTGCTGATGGATTACCTGGCTGAAGTACAGACTTCATCAACCTATTTGATTGATCCCCTGAAAATTTCGCCCCGTTCAATAATATTCTCAGCCGAGTCTTTTAACCTGGCTGCTGACAATACAAAATTTGTGGATTACCAAAAGCTATGAATTTTGAAAAATGCTTCCAGGTGGCCAGCCTCTCCCTTATCTGCTCAGGATTCCTGTCAATTTTATTGACGGGAATGATCAGTTTTTCAACAGCGGCCATTTTTCTGATAGCCCTTTTCCTGGGATGGTTTCACCAACCGAAAAGAATCCCGAAAATCTATCAGTGGTTAATTACCGGCCTGATCCTTTTAATCTTTTTCCTGGACCTGCTTCTATTCTCTCGCCTGGTTGTGGCGGTGATAAGACTCATGCTGGCTCTGATACTCCTGAAGGTATTTACCAGGGAAGAAAACAAGGACTATTCCACCCTCTATCTCCTCTCCTTTTCACTTCTTCTCATTTCCTCCACCTCTACGATTTCCGCCCTGTTTGTCCTGTCGGCTGCAGCAGTTCTTTTCACGTTTGTTCTCTCCCTGGTCCTGTTCGAAATCAGAACAATCTACCTGACCAACCCGAAAATGGAATTTTCTCTGAAAAAAAGCATTCAGACCTCCGTTGCCATGACCTTTTTCATCGTGCTTCTGGCTATTCCGATCTTCCTGGTTATTCCCAGGACATCCCTTGGCATGTTCGGGCAGGCCCAGGTCTCCTTCATTGGTTTCTCTCCATCAGTCAACCTGGGCGATATGGGGAACATGCTGCAGAACGCGGAAGTTGTAATGAGAGTGGAAGTCAGGCAGGGCCGGGACGCGGTTCCCCTGGATATGAAGTGGCGGGGAGTGGCCATGGATCATTTCAGCGGGAGAGTCTGGAGCAACACTTTCAGCCCTTCAAAAGAGGTGCTCCCTGACTTCCAGGGCAGATACCTGCTCGAAACCGATCGATACCAGGATGAAATGCTGGTTGAACAGTCCATTTATATGGAACCCTTTTCCAACGTGATCTTTACTTCCCAGAATCCAATTCAACTCTCCGGATTTGACAGGTCATTCCAGGTCATACAGTCTGACAACCAGGCCCTTTTCCTACATCCCAAACCAGATAAACCCCTGAATTATAATCTTTTCACAGATATTCATAGCAGGACCAGGCGAATCAAGGCGTTCAACCAGGAGGCTCCTCTCGGCGAGATCGATCCCAAATATTTACAGCTGCCCGCGATTGACCCCCGCATCAAACCCCTGGCCGAAACAATTGTCAAGAATTCCACCAGTCAGCTGGGCGAGGTCCTGCTCCTTGAAAGTTTTCTCAAGAGCCAGTTCGAATATTCCCTGAATCACAGGTCCGGTGAGTCCCCGGACCCCCTCGGTAATTTTCTGTTCTCCACCCGTACCGGACATTGCGAATATTTTGCAACCGCTCTCGTCGTAATGCTCAGGACCCTGGGAATTCCCGCTCGTATGGTCAATGGATTCAGGCAGGGAGAATACAACGAATGGGGAGATTATTTCATTGTAAGGCAATCTGATGCCCATAGCTGGGTGGAGGCTTTCCTTCCTGGCTCAGGCTGGGTAACCTTTGATCCAACCCCATCAGGACCGGACAGAAGCAGTTTTTCTATATCACGCACTATAGGCAAGCTGCTGGATAACCTGGATATTCTCTGGACAGAAATCGTAACCTTTGACAGGTACAAGCAGTTTGGATTTTTCAGGATTCTGGTGCGTAGCACGATTACAAAATGGGAGGGCCTTTCCAGTTCAACCAGGAACCTTGTCAATCTCGATTTTGCGAAATCTCTAAAGGACTACATTACTTCTCCCGGAATGATTCTGGCCGGGGCATTCACTCTGCTGTTCGGTCTGGTCGGAATCATTCTCTGGATCTATCGGCTGCAGGCATTAACCTTCCTTAGGAAACGTCTTCTCAACCTGGACTCCAATGAAATGGTGCGGGAGTACTACCGGGACATGCTGCGTATTTTAAAAAACAAAGGAAGGGCGAAGTTTCCGTCGGAGACTCCAAGTGAATTTCTGGCAAGAATCAGAAGCTCCTACACGGAAACCTATCCGGACCTTATAACCGATATTTACATCAAGACCCGCTTTGGAGGAGTCCCTGCCACCAACAGAGATCTGGAAATGATCTCCTCATCCCTGAGAAAACTTCGAAAAATGGGAAAAAATAACAAAACTGACCATTAACCGAAGACCTTCCCGCGCCTCCTGAGATATACTTTTTTTTACCAGGAAATACTTGTCGATAAAAGCACCCTGAGTTAGGATGAAACAAACCAAAGTAACAGGATGAATCGGGAAAAAATTTATTATGGAAACCTATATCGGACTGCTATGTATGACAGGAGTAGTTGGCGGCGCAATCATTGTGATGATGTTATTGCAGGCCTGGCTCGGTCCCAAATACCAGAGTGATGTACACAATCGTACCTATGAATGCGGACTTGATCCAAAGAAGGTGACCCGGGGTAATTTTTCTGTTAAGTTTTTTCTTGCGGCCTTGCTTTTCATACTTTTTGATATTGAACTGATATTCCTGTTTCCCTGGGCGGTTGCCTACAGGGATTTGGGATTGTTCGGGTTCGCCGAGATGTTTGTCTTTCTCCTGGTGCTTGCTTCAGGCCTGCTTTACATAGTCAAGAAGGGAGCCCTCAGTTGGAAATAAACCAGGCTTCCTCCCCTCAGGGAGGATTCATTACTACTTCGGTCAACCAGTTTCTGGGATGGGGAAGGAAGTATTCCATGTTCCCTTACCCGTTCATCACCGCGTGCTGCGGAATGGAATACATGTCCACTGCCTGTTCTCATTATGATATTGACCGTTTCGGGGCAGGACTGCCGCGGTTTTCAGCCAGGCAGGCTGACCTGCTCCTGGTGGCCGGGACAATTAATGAAAAAATGGCTCCTGTCCTGCGGCAGGTTTATGAACAGATGTGTCTTCCCAAATGGGTAATGGCCTTCGGTGTCTGCACCTGCACCGGGGGTTTTTATGACAACTACGCAGTAGTCCCCGGGATCGACCGTATAGTTCCAGTGGATATTTATGTGCCTGGCTGTCCGCCCCGGCCGGAAACTGTACTGGACGGACTTATAAGGTTACAGGAAAAAATTCAGAACTCAGAACACAGCCTGACCTAGAAGGGTCAGTAAATTGTCTTTTTGCTCAAGGAAATACTATACAAAATGGACCAAAGCAGCCTATTAACAAGGATCAGGGAAAGATTTCCCTCCCTCGTTTTTGAAACCCATTCCAGGCTCGGACAGGATACCGTGGTTATCAACAAATCCGGAATTGTAGAACTTGCCCGGTTTCTGAAAGAGGATGATGGACTTAAGTTTAATATTCTTGTGGACCTGACAGCAGTTGACCACTGGAAAAAGCAGCCGCGCTTCGAGGTCGTATACCATTTCCTCTCCCTGGAGAATAAAATCCGTTTAAGGATAAAAGTACCTGTGGAAGAATCAGATTGTGAAGTCCCCACTCTTTGCGAACTCTGGCCAGGAGCAAACTGGTACGAGAGGGAAGTCTTCGATATGTTCGGCATTATCTTCCAAGGGCATCCAGATCTCCGGAGAATATTGATGTACCCGGGTTTCGAAGGACATCCGCTCAGAAAGGACTACCCCAAAACCCGGCATCAGCCCCTTATCGAATATCGGGTACTTCCGGTGCATGGAAGCAAAAATACAACCACATACAGGAAGAAAGATAATGACTGAACACCTGGACCATGACACCATCTTTTTTCAGCAGACCGGCGAAAAAGAAATGTTCGTCAATTTTGGGCCGTCTCATCCCTCAATGCATGGTGTCATCAGGATAAAACTGATTGCCGACGGTGAGTTTGTGAAAAAAACCGATATAGATATCGGGTACCTGCACCGTGGATTTGAAAAAGAATGCGAAAGCAGCTCCTACACCCAATGTTTCCCTTATACCGACAGGCTCAATTATGTATCTCCCCTGATTAATAATTTCGGATTTGCCAAAGCTGTTGAAGACCTGATGGGCCTCAAGGTCCCGGAAAGAGGAGAGTATATCAGGGTAATCATGAGTGAACTTTCCCGGATAACGGATCACTTGACCTGCATTGGGGCCTCGACCATGGAACTGGGGGCTTTCACCGCTTTCCTCTACATGATGAAAGCCAGGGAATGGCTCTACGAAGTGATTGAAAGTGTCACGGGGGCTCATCTGACAGTTTCCTACGCCAGGGTCGGAGGTGTCAAAGCAGACCTGCCGAAAGGATTTTCTGAGCACTGCCTCAAAGTCCTTGCCGAAACCGCCAAGGTACTGGATGAAATCGATATCCTGATTACCCGCAACCGGATTTTTTATGACAGGACCAGGGATGTGGGGGTTATGACCAAGGAAGAAGCCCTTTCCTACGGTGTTACCGGTCCATTTCTCAGGTCCACCGGGATTGATTACGATGTTCGAAAAGCCTTTCCCTATCATGTATACGACCGCTTTGATTTCGAAATACCGGTTGGGTGGAAAGGCGACAACTATGACCGTTACCTGGTGCGCATGGAAGAGATGCGCCAGTCAATCAGCATCATACGGCAGGCCGTGAAGACCATTCCGGATGGCCCGACCAGCGTTGACGGCGAAGGTAATGCAATTGATGCCGCTTCAATGGTCGACCTGGGCAAAACCGGACACACCAGTAACCTTATTAACCTGGAAGCCCGGGTTGAGCCTACCCTGGAGGGATCGGGAAAACGGTTCCATTCCCAGATCAGGGATGTTAACAGGAAAGCTGGACTCCCTCCCAAGGACCAGACCTATACCAACATTGAAGCCTTGATGAACCATTTCAAAATGGTAATGATCGGGCATGGCATCAGGCCCCCGAAGGGAGAAACCTACTCCTTTGTGGAAGGCGGAAACGGAGAGCTGGGATTCTATGTTGTCAGTGACGGCACTGATCATCCCTGGAGAGTCAGGTGCCGCCCCCCCTGTTTCCCGATTATGGCGGGGCTGCATCATGTCCTGGAGAGAGGACAGATTGCAGATATTGTCGCTACGTTTGGAACTGTTAACATGATTGCCGGAGAACTGGACAGATGAGTACTCCATTTCAACTCTCAGCTGAGAACCAAGAACGTTTTAAGATAATAATAGGCCGCTACCCGAATAGAAGAGCAGCCATGCTTCCAATCCTGCACCTAATCCAGGAACAGCAAGGTTACATTTCACCTGAGGCAGAAGAATACGCGGCCCGGGAGTTGGAGGTCCCGGTGGTTGAGGTCAGGGAAGTAGTCAGTTTCTATTCCATGCTGTCAACAGCTCCTCCGGGCAGACATCATATCAAGGTATGCAACAGCCTTTCCTGCTGGGTATGCGGCTCGTCAGGCATCACTGAACACCTGCGGAAAAGGCTGGGTGTGGAACCTGGAGAAACCACAAGTGACGGAGAAATAAGCTGGGAAGTGGTACCTGACTGCCTGGGGGCCTGCGAACTGGCTCCCATGATACAGCTTGACGGGATCAACCAGGGCTTGCTTACCCCTGAAAAACTGGACGCACTTCTTGCCGAGATTTGCCCTGCGCTCCTTAACCATAAGAAAGGAGATCAGTAGAATATGGATTCAGTTAAACTGGTCTCAAAATTCTTTGGAAATGAAAAAGCCCGTGACCTGGCATGGCGCCTGGAAAACGGAGGATACGAAGGGGCCCGGAAAGCCCTGAACATGGAACCAGGTGACATTATCTCCGAGGTAATCGCTTCCAACCTGAGGGGCCTGGGAGGAGCAGGATTTCCGACCGGAAAAAAATGGTCCTTTGTACCCCTCCAGTCAGATAAACCCAAATACCTGACTGTCAATGCCGACGAAGCGGAGCCGGGAACCTTCAAGGATCGCTACATACTGGAATGGGACCCCCACCGGCTGATTGAAGGCATCATAATCTGCTGCAAGGCTGTCGGAATCCACACGGCTTATATATACATACGCGGCGAATACCTCCAACCATACCGAAGAATCCGGGCCGCGGTAGAAGAGGCCTATGCCGGTCAGCTGCTGGGGCCTGATGTCATGGGATCAGGTTTCAGCCTGGATGTTCATGTGCATCGTGGAGCAGGCGCCTATATCTGTGGGGAAGAGACCGCGCTCCTGGAATCCCTGGAAGGTAAAAAAGGATGGCCCCGCTTAAAACCCCCTTTCCCTGCCCTGGAAGGGGCGTTCGGCTGCCCTACAGTTATTAACAATGTGGAGACCATCTCCCAGCTTCCCGAAATCATCCTGAAAGGAGGCCGGTGGTTTGCCGGCCTGGGAGTGGAAAATAACGGAGGAACAAGGCTCTTTGCTGTTTCCGGGTGTGTCCGGAACCCGGGAGTGTATGAACTGCCGGTCGGCACAACAATGAGAGCTTTGATCTATGAGCATGCCGGTGGAATCAGAGGCGGAAAATCACTGAAGGGAGTCATCCCCGGCGGAACATCTTCCGCCGTGCTTACCCCGGATGAGATTGATACCCCGATCACAGTTGATGCCCTGGCCGCGCTGGGTTCAATGGCCGGTTCAGGTGCCGTGATCGTCCTGGATGAAGACGTGTGCATGGTTAAGGCACTGCACAACATCGTATGCTTTTTTGCCCATGAGTCATGCGGACAATGTACTCCTTGCAGGGTGGGTACAAGCTGGGTGTACAAAATCCTGTCCCGGATCATTGAAGGTGATGGCCAGGAATCTGATTTGAATACCCTCATGGACTTTACTGTTAACATGAACGGCACCAGCATCTGCGCCCTTTGTGAAGGTGCGGTAATGGCACTCAAGAGTTTTATTACCAAGTATGAAAATGAGTTTATCTATTTCATCAGGGAAAAACGATCCCTGGCTGAAGACAGAAAAAAAGGACTGGCAAAAAACCAGTCCTGAATTAATTAATAAACAGGTTGATATATGCCCACACTGACGATAGACGGCAAAGAGGTTACAGTAACAGATGGGACTTCTGTTATAAACGCTGCTGAAGAAGCAGGTATCTATATTCCACGATACTGCTATCATCCAGGACTGAGTGTGGCCGGAAGCTGCAGGATGTGCCTGGTGGAAATCGAAGGCATGCCCAAGCTGCAGATATCCTGCCATACGATTGCCAGGGACGGCATGAAGGTCCGTACCGATACCGACCAGGTTAAAAGGGCCCGCCAGGCAATGTTGGAGTTTCTCCTTTCCAACCACCCCCTGGACTGCCCGGTGTGTGACCAGTCCGGTGAATGTGACCTTCAGAATTTTTACATGGAGTACGGCCTCTACGACAGCCGGTTCCTGGAAAACAAGAAAAAAGGCAAGAAAGCAACTCCCATAGGCCCGCATGTAATGCTGGACCAGGAGCGCTGCATTTTGTGCACACGCTGCGTTCGTTTCACCGATGAGGTAAGCAAAACTTTTGAACTGGGCGTTTTCAACCGGGGCAGCAATTCCGTCATTGACCTGGTCCCCGGAAAGGTCCTGGACAACCCCTACTCAGGCAATGTTATAGATATCTGCCCGGTCGGGGCCCTCACTGAGAGGGACTTCCGCTTCCAGTGCCGGGTCTGGTACCTGACGGAACATGAATCCATTTGTCCGGGATGTTCGCGCGGATGCAATATCTCAGTGCATTACAACAAGAGAAAGGCGCACAAGGCCGGAGGACGGCGTGTCATGCGGATAAAGCCGTTATTCAATGCAGATATAAATAAATGGTGGATCTGTGACAGGGGGAGATTCGGATATCTTTTCGTGGATGAAAACCGGATAGAGCAACCCAGTATCAAAAATGAATCCGGGCACCAGTCTCTACCATGGGACTCCGCCCTTACCGCAGCTTCTGATTTGATTAAAAGCTCCCTTGATAATCACGGAGCTTCCTCGATCGGGGTAATCTTTTCCCCAAAACAAACCAGCGAGGAATTGGAACAGGCAAAAAAACTATTCATTGAAACCTGTGGCGTAACCAGCTTTTCATTCAGTAATCCCTGGGAAGAGCCGGGCCAGGAAGATGGGTTCCTGATGAAGTCCGACAACAATCCCAATGCCAGGGGAGCATCAGACCTGGGCTTGGGGGGAGATACCAGCAAGATTCTGCGCAAAGCCGCGGATGGTGAAATAAAACTTCTGATCATTTTCAGGCATAACTTCAACAATCCCGAAGCGCTTGAGCTGATAAAAAAGGCGGAGAAGTTTATATATATTGGAACCAACTGGAGCGATACCGCACTGCAGGCTGATGTAGTACTGGCTGGAGCTGTGTTTGCTGAGAAAGATGGGAGCTTCACCAACTTTGAAGGAAAAAAACAGAGATTTACCCAGGCTTTTCTTCCGACAGCCGAAAGTCTATGTGACATTGAAATCCTGGAGCAATTGTCTGGAAGGATACAAAAATGGAATTCATGACTGAACTGGGAATTGCCCTGGCCAAGGTCTTTTTTCTATTCTCAGCAATAATGGGGATGGCAGCACTGCTGACCTGGCAGGAAAGGAAACAAAGCGCAGTAATGCAGGACCGTTTAGGAGCGAATCGCGCTGATATCTTCGGATTCAGAGCGATAGGTCTTTTCCAGATTATGGCTGATGGAATCAAGATGTTCTTCAAGCAGGACTTTGTACCAAGGGATGCGGACCGGTTGATATTCACACTCGCTCCCATGGCCGCGCTGTTTTTTGCCTTGATGGCCTTTGCCGCTGTCCCGTTCGGAGGCGTTTATCAATTGGGTGAATACAGGGTGGCCCTGCAGGTATTCGAGACCCATGCCGGCCTGCTGCTGGTTTTTGCCATGATGAGCCTTGGAATATACGGAGTAGTGCTTGGCGGATACGCGTCATCCAACAACTACGCCACCCTCGGTGGACTTCGTGGAGCCAGCCAGATGATCTCCTATGAAATAACCATGGGAGCGTCTGTAATAGGCATGCTGATGGTGTACGGGACAATAGATCTCCAGAGAATGGTGACGCTGCAGGGTGATCTGCTCTTTGGCTGGATTCCGATGTGGGGAATACTTCTGCAGCCTTTAGGATGCCTTCTGTTCCTTACAGCAGCCATGGCTGAAACAAAAAGGGTTCCCTTTGACATCCCGGAGGGAGAATCTGAAATTGTAGGATATTTTATTGAATACAGCGGCATGCGTTTTGGCATGTATTTTTTCACTGATTTCATAGAAACCATCCTGGCAGGAGCCCTCACTGCTACCCTCTTTTTCGGGGGGTGGCAGGTGCCTTGGCTCTACTCTGACGGGTTCCATTTCCCCTGGGGACTGGAAATTTCGCTGCCAGCCGCAGCGGTAATGGTGCTCCAGGTAGGGGCATTTTTTACCAAGACATTTCTGATCTATACTTTTCTTCTCTTTATACGCTGGACGCTGCCCAGGTTCAGGTGGGATCAACTGATCAGGCTCGGATGGATCATAATGCTCCCGCTTTCCCTGATAAATATCGTTGTTACCGGTCTGATCCTTTTACTAATATAAAATGAGAGTTAATCTATGGCCCTGAAGGTACCCAATAAAGAATTGACGTTTCTGGAACGGTTATACCTGCTTGAGGTAATCCGGGGATTAAAAGTTACTGTTTCCCATTTTTTCCGAAACATTAGCCTGCATATTCTTCACGTTTTCGGACTGGCCAAGGATACTCCGGGAGCGGTGACCTACCAGTATCCTGAAGAAAGGCATCCCCTTCCTTCACGCCTCAGGACCCTGCACCGGTTGACAAAAAGAGAAGACGGCTCACCCCGCTGCGTGGCTTGCATGATGTGTGAAACCATCTGCCCGGCTGACTGTATTTATATCATCGCCGGTGAACACCCCGATCCTGTAATAGAAAAGTACCCTACCAGGTTTGACATCGATGTCGGGAGATGTATTTTTTGCGGCTATTGTGTCGAGGCCTGCCCGGAAGATGCTATCCGCATGGATACCGGAGTCCTTGAATTCACATCCTATACCCGGGCCGAGATGGTACATGACATGGAATTGCTGCTCTCACGGGAAGGCGGCATAACGAAGTTCGAAAAAAAGTGATTTCTTCATCAACTCTGATGAATCCAGAACCTTAAAACAGGCGGGGAAGGGGAAGTGCCTGATCAGCAACTTACCCCTGTTTTTCCTCATCCATTATTTCAGTTTTTTTCAACCAGAAATCCCTGGAGGACCACCGTGAAAGAGTAATCTTTTGCCGGGATACAAAATTCGGGATGGGTTCTGGCACCCCAGCTGTCATCTCCGCCTACCCCCATCTGCAGGTAATCCAGGTTTAGAGTTACAAAATCACGTTTTTTCAACTCGTAATCATGCCTGGCGGCATCCAGGTCCTCGTCCATATGATTCCGTACACTGAATCCGAATTCAGGATGACCTGTTACCTTGAGACCCACCCCTGATCGACCGGAAACCAGGGCCCACCTGACATCAGTTTTATTGCCGTTTTCCTGGGGTTGGGAATAACTTACATACTGGCCGTCCACGGACCCGCTGTATACTCCCAGTTTCGCACCTGATTTCCTGTCCCAGTGAGTCTCCTGCGGGCCGCGTCCATACCAGCTGACCTGCTGGAAATCCATGGGAAGGGTCATCTTTAATCCTATCCTCGGGAGTTCAGGTAGCTCAGAATCACCGGGGCTGAATGATGAGTCAATCCTGGTTTCCCCTGATCCGGAAATCGTATACAGAATTGAAAATTCAGATTTGACTGAGGGTATCCGTCCTCTGACTTCAACCGAAATATGCCCTGGATCAATCCTTGACACCACGGCTCCGGTCACATTCCAGTCCTTCCCTGCATCCTTCCAGACCTCCAGCCTGCGAGGCATCCTGTTGCCAAGGTCGTTATCTGTGGGAGCCCTCCAGAAATTGGGAGCAGGGCCAGTCCTGATCAATTCTTCCCCTTTAAACCTGAAGGAATCAATGACGCCTGTTTTCTTATTTATTTCAATTGAGAAAAGACTGTTGGAAACTCTGGCAAGATATCCAGATTCCTCCAGCTCCACATCATAAACAGAATCAGCATCCTCAACACCTTTCCCGGTTAACGGAAGCATGAACTGCTCCCAGGCAGTTTCAAAACCAGCCTGGGCCCAAATTTTATGAGACTTCAGGCGATAGGATATCTCCAGCACGTTTTCCTGATCGGGCACAAGCATGCCGGTTTCATAGGGGATTGTTATTACCCTGCTCTCACCGGGAGCTACTGGTGCCATGGGCAGGAGCCCTCCAGCTGACTTAAACCCTCCCGTCAGGAGTCGCCAAGAGCCTTGTAATTCCTGCAGATTGGTAGATTCATATTTATTGGTAACTCTGATCAGCCCCCTGCTTAAATCAACCGCTTCAAATCCAACATACTGGTAAACCTTCTTCACCTCAAAAAGCGAAGGATGGGGAATCCTGTCAGCCGAAACCAGTCCGTTCATGCAGAAATTGTCGTCACTGGGCACTTCAGGGGGGCCAAAATCTCCACCATAAGCAATATAGGGACGCCCGTCTGGGGTGTAAGACTGGAGTCCCTGGTCAACCCAGTCCCAGATGAAACCTCCCTGTAGCTGGGGATACTTCTCGATGGCATCCCAGTACTCGAAGAGGTTCCCTACACTGTTGCCCATAGCATGTGCGTATTCACACAGGATCAAGGGTCGGTCCTTATGGGTTTCTGCATATTCAATTATCTGTTCCACCCTGGAATACATTTGAGAAACAATATCTACATGTGACTTTTCCAGGGCTCTTTCATAATGAACCGGGCGGGAGTCGTCCCGGTCGTGGATCCAGGCACTGGTAGCCTCAAAATTAATCCCGTCTCCGGCTTCATTTCCCAGAGACCAGATCACTACCGAAGCATGGTTTTTATCCCGTTCAACCATCCTGCGGGTCCGATCCAGATGCGCTTCTTTCCACACAGGATTATTTCCGAGAGTCGTGTCAGCCTGGTAACCCATACCGTGGGATTCGATATTGGCTTCATCTATCAGGTAGATTCCATATTCATCACAAAGCTCATACCATTCAGGTACGTCAGGATAATGGCAGGTCCTGACAGCATTTATGTTGTGCTGTTTCATCAGTTTGATGTCACGAATCATTGATTCCCTGGTCAGATAGTGGCCAGTGACCGGATCATGCTCGTGACGGTTAACCCCTTTGAACAAAACCGGGATATTGTTTATCAGGATCTGTCCGTCCTTCATCTCCACCTGCCTGAATCCTATCTTGTAAGGGATAACTTCCAGGACACTATTGTCCTGATCGCTAAGCCTGATCACCAGGTTATACAGGCATGGATTCTCAGCGGACCATTTGACAGGGTTCTTGACACTCTCTTCCCAGACTAATCTCAAGTCCTCTCCAGGGGAAAGCTTCACATTTTTTTGTGTTCCTGTCAGCACAGTTGTGCCGTTGGCATCCTCCAGCATTAAACTGAGGGTTCCCCCTGCAGGCACCTCTTTCGAATAGTTGCAGAGGTCTGCGTAAATCTTAAGGGCAGCACCCTTATAGTCTGAGTCAAATTCAGTACGGACCTGGAAATCACGAATATAGAGCTCCGGAGTTGCATAGATAGTGACATCACGGAATATCCCGCTCAATCTCCAGAAATCCTGGTCTTCCAGGTATGATCCGTCCGACCACCTGTATACCTCCACCGCCAGGGTGTTGGATCCGGTTTGAACAAAAGAGGTCAGGTCGAATTCCGCGGGGGTGCGGCTTCCTTCTGAGTATCCGACTTTTTCACCGTTCACCCAGATGTAAAACGCAGACTCCACGCCCGCAAAATGGACTATGATTCTTCTTCCGTCCCAGTCCTGCGGAACCGTAAATTCTCTTCGGTAGGAGCCAACCGGATTGTTGTTATGAGGAATAAAGGGAGGTTCAGGGGGGCCAAAAGGAAATTTGATATTGGTATAAATTGGGATTCCATATCCTTGCAGTTCCCAGTTGGAGGGCACTGCTATCTTGTCCCAGTCACTGACATCATACTCAGGATCAAAAAAATTCCGGGGCCTTTGAGACGGTTCCGGAACCCAATTAAAACTCCACATTCCGTTAAGGGACACCGAGTACCTGCCGGGAACATCCCTTCTAGCGGCAGCCTCATCCGTATCATATCTCTCGAATGACGCATGGGGGTCTTCCTTATTACGGGAGAAAACTGCCGGATTTTCCCAGTCATTAACCTGATCGGCCGCAAAACCTGCCATACAAAAGCTGACAGAAAGACTTACAACCGCCAGACAAAGCTTAGTTATCCTCATAATTATCAAACCTCCTATTTTCTATCGAACCGATTATATCGTTTTGGAAACAGGGTTGGCTGATTTATTGGCCCGGGCGGGCCAGTTTTTTGGATTGATTCAGGCCAGTAAGACAAACACCCCACTCCTCCACATGTAAACTCTTTATCAGACAATCCGCAACAGTTCCGGCCGCGGGTTGACAAATGAATTGTACATACCACAGACTGTGTAGACTTACTGGAAAAGATAGGAGAAACAAAGTGGAATTGTCTGAATTGATAACCCTGTTCAAGGAACAGTTTAACCGCGATCCCCAGGTACTCGCTGAAGCTCCGGGAAGGGTCAATCTCCTGGGAGAGCACACTGACTACAATGACGGTTTTGTTTTTCCGGCAGCTATCGACCGATCCATGAAAATCCTGGCATCCAGCCGGGATGACAATGATGTCAGGGTATATTCAGCTGATTTCAGCCAGCTGTCTTCATTCTCCCTCTCGTCGATTGAAGCCTGCCGCAGCGAAACCTGGAGCAATTATCTCAGGGGAGTGGCAGATCAGTTGATCAAAAATGGTTTCTCTATCAGAGGTGGAGATTTTTTGATCAGTGGGAATGTCCCGGTCGGTGCAGGCCTGAGCAGTTCAGCCGCCTATGAAGTCGCGGCCGGGGCGGCTTTCAGGGAAATGTATGAGCTGAAAATGGACAATATTCAGCTGGCTCTCCTTTCACAGGCAGCGGAAAGGCAGTTTGTAGGAGTACAGTGCGGAATAATGGACCAGTTCGTGTCGGCCAACGCCAAGGCAGCGACAGCTCTTTTTCTGGATTGCCGTGATCTTACCTATCAAAACATTCCTCTCAAAACCAATGTCTCAATCATCGTATGTGACAGTGACGTCCAGAGAGCGCTGAATAATTCTGCCTACAATAACCGCAGAACGGAATGTGAAAAAGCCGCCAAAATTCTGAATGAAAAATTTCCTGGCGCAAGGGCCCTGCGGGATATTCCGTTGCAAGGTGTTGAAGAAAACAAAGCCAAGTTGGGAGAAACCCTATATAAAAGAGCTCATCACGTCGTCTCCGAAAATGAAAGGGTTCTCATGGGTATAGACATACTTCGGAAAGGAGATATGCACACTTTCGGCAATCTGCTTTTTGAATCTCATTCCAGCCTGAAAAACTCCTTCGAGGTCAGCTGCCCCGAACTGGACCTACTGGTGGAACTGGCTTCGGGATGCAGTGGTATTCTTGGTTCCAGAATGACGGGAGCGGGATTCGGAGGCTGCACAGTCAGTCTTGTCGAATCCGGGCATGCTGAAAATTTCAAGACGACTGTCCAGCCTGAATACGACAGGCGCACAGGGAAAAATAGCAGGATATATGAATGCATGCCCTCAAGCGGAGTTAAGGCACAGAAACTCTGACCAGTTGAACCTCAGGGCAATGACTAGATAAACCTGGATATGTAGTCCGAAGAATAATCCTTATCCAGATCCTCTTCGTCATCATCACCATCCAGGACTTCAAAATCGTCATCGACTTCGAAGTCATCATCGTCGAAATCGTCATCATCGTCGAAATCGTCATCATCGTCGAAATCGTCATCAAAATCATCCAGATCATCATCTGAGTCATCCAGATCATCAAAGTCATCCAGATCATCAAAATCATCCAGATCATCCTCGTTGAAATCGATTTCTTCGAACTCATCACTGAGGTAGTCTTCTAATTCATCTTTCATATCATTTATCCTGAATAACGCTAACTAACTGTTAGGTTTCTCTTGTTCATATTGAATCTTTTCCAGCAACCTGGATACCTTCCTCCTTCTATGAGATAAGGAGACTGATATTTTCATTTTTTTTTTCATTTACTGCAATACTTTTTTGTCTTTTGACCACATTTATTTCATGCAAAAGCCGCAGATCGCTTCATCCGGGTGTAAGAATTGGTCACTGCCCTCCGGAAAAACCAATTAAAATAAACACATTCCTCCAGGGAAACCGAACTTTTCTGACTTAATATCCGTTAGAGTTATTATCAGGACAATTTTAAAAGGAGAATAAAATTGGTAGAAACTACGCTGATTGCAGGTTTACTAATTTGCCTGGGTGTTCTTGCACTTATGATAAAAATTGGCATATTTCTGGTAATCCTGCCCATCAAGCTGGGGCTGGTTCTGCTGAAGGTTCTTTTCGGACTGATTCTGGGAACCACGGTATTCCTGTTAATGGCAGCCGCCGGAGTGGCACTGATTCCTATACTGGTACTGCTGTTGCCGATTGCCATAATAATAGGTTTTCCCGTATTTCTGGTCCTCAAGCTGGTGTTCTGAGAAGAACAAACCTTCCTTCCACGGATATGCAGCCAAAGCAATCCATAAAACGGATGACCTGTTTCTGTGAATCTTATGTCACGGCAATATTACTGCCTGTCCCTCAGGAATAGGCGATATGTATTCCCGGCCTTCAGTATCAGCTTCAAAGGCCTTTCTGCACCTGGAGACGAGGTCGCTGTCAGTGAACAGTTCCACAGCTGTTGCAGCGAGTACCTTTGCAGCCGTAACTGCGGCTTCCCTCCCCCCCTTGGTTCCATGGCAGGCAGTGGCGGACCAGCTATGCCATGGTATTGAGTGGGCAGCCGTAGTCATACTGAATCCAGCCGTCGGGGTCAGGTAGCTGACCTCAGCAACATCAGTGGACCCTCCGGACGCCCGTTCCAGCTGTTCGGGAAGTGGCAGGATATCCGTCTTGTAACCGGTTCTTTCTATACCCAGATTTTCCTGCAGGGTTCTGGCAAACTCCTGGTCACTATCGGTATATGGCACCGGTCCTACGAGTTCCAGATTCCGCTGAAAAGCTTCCTGCAGTGGACGGTTGATCAGGTATTCATGTACTCCTGTAATCAGTGTTACTTTATAATCCGTCTCAGTAGCGATTGATGCTCCCTCAGCAGCTTTAAGGACCCTTTTGTATAGGCTGTCGACCTGCTTCCGGTTGATGTCCCTGACAAAATACCAAACTCTGGCATAATCAGGAACGACATTAGGGGCATCTCCACCATGAGAAATAACATAATGGATTCTGGCTGAAGGTTTGACGTGCTCCCTCAGCAGGTTGACTCCATAATCCATAAGTTCAACTGCGTCGAGTGCACTCCGTCCATTCCAGGGATCAGCTGCTCCATGTGCCGTTTTACCGAAAAATTCCACTGTGAAATTGTTATTAGCAAGTCCCGGCTGGTTCTTCACCTTGGTTTCATCTCCGGGATGCCAGTCGAGTGCGGCGTCAAGCCCATCAAAAATGCCATCCCTGGCCATGTATACCTTGCCAACTACGGTTTCTTCAGCAGGACACCCGAATAACTTAACCGTGCCGGGAATACCATTCGACTCCATTGTCCGTTTTACGGCTATCGCAGCACCAACTGAAGCGGCGCCAAAAAGATCGTGGCCACAACCCTGCCCGGAGGTGAGACCATCCCTCCTTGGTTCTTTCCTGGGAACCGCTTCATTGCCCACTCCGGGAAGAGCATCAAATTCAGCAAGTATCCCTATAACCGGTTTGCCCGAACCATAAGTAGCAACAAAGGCTGTGGGCATGCCTGCCACACCGCGCTCCACCTGAAAACCATTTTCTTCCAGTGCGTTTGACAGTAATTTCGCACTTTTTGTCTCCCTAAGCGCTATTTCCGAATATTCCCAGAGACTGCTTGCCATTTCATGGATGAACGGCCTCAGGCCATCTGTCTTTTCAATAACCTCTTCCTTCACATCTCCGGCAAGGCAGTGTAAAGGAACCTGTACCACAAATAAAAGGAAGGCAGCCGTCAGAATCCAGGGATTTCTATGCATCTTCATTACTCCAGTTTAAATAAATATCGGAAAACCAGCTATTAAATTAACCCGTTTTTTGACCCGAAGCAACATCTCGGGACAATATGCCCGATATTTCACTGACTGGCAGGTCCGACAGTAAAAACCAGTCTGGACTCCAGGCATACTGCCCTTGATTCGCATTTCTCAACAGCACGACCCAAAAAATCATGAAACATGGCAAAGATATTTAATTTCCTCCTTTATTTCCCTCATTTTTTTGGTTTAGATCAGCTTAAAGGAGTATCCTGTAATTATTAGTGGGACCACTCTAAAGTTACTTTTTTCGACTGGAGATCCAGAGATAATAAAGCACTGAATTCAAAAGATTAAGTACCGTATCAGGGAATCTGGAAAGAATGGAAGTGACTAGTCCAGATGAACTTGGGAAAAGTGGGTTTCCGCTTCCCACCTTGAATTCCAAGCAATTCTTTACTTCTTCCTGATCCAGGTGTGGAGAACAGAGAAATGACTATCAGCCTTGAATCATTGCAGAAGTGCATTGAGAAACACGCAAAACCCGAAAAATTAAACCTGACTGAAAACATCGCTGCAATTATATTCAATGAAGCGCCAGAAGAATTTATCGCTGGATTTACGGTCGAGCAGCTTTGTGCGCTGGCAGAGAACATCATAGGCACACTCCAGACCGCAACTGTTAAATCTCCCTATATAAAAACCTTTAATCCTTCCAAAAAAACCGATAGATGGACCTCTGATTATACAGTCCTTGAAGTATGCCTCCCAGACAGACCTTTCATCCTTGATTCAATCAAGGTCGGACTCAAGAGGCTCGGAGTCAGTATCCACAGTTATATTCACCCGGTATTTGATCTCAATCTGGATCAAAGCGGGAAGGTGAATGCTGTTTTCTCTCACCAGGACAGCAATAGCAGATTCTCTTTTTCGTATGAGATATTCCTGTTGAACAAGGTATCGGGATCCCGGATTCTTGGGGATATTGAAGCAAAAATCGGCAGTCTCCTGGTTGATGTAGTCAGGGCAACAGATGATTACCAGCCAATGCGAAAAAAATGCCTGGGCATAGCAAAAACCTTGCGGGCTCTTGCCCACATGCTGTCTCCTGCACATCTTCCGGAAAGCGAGGAAAAGCTCGAGGAATATGCACAGTTTCTTGAGTGGCTGGATGACGACAACTTCGTGTTTCTCGGTTACAGAGATTACATATTTGCAAGGGATAAGACCATTACAACAGTGCAAGTCAATCCAGGGTCAGGCCTCGGAATACTGGTTGATGAAAAATCAAGCAAGTACTATGAGCCATTCCCTGTTGAGAAACTGTCAGACGAATTACGGAAAAGGCTGGAAACAACGCCGGTTCTGCAGGTAACAAAAACTAATGCTGAGTCAACTGTGCATCGTCCCCCCAGGATGGATTACATTGGGATAAAAAAATATGACCAGCTGGGCAGGGTAACAGGCGAAGAACGATTTCAGGGCCTGTTTACCCTGAAGGCATTTTCCACTTCAAGTGAGAAAATCCCGCTGATCAGAGTCAAGCTGCAGGAAGTCCTCAGTTTAGACAGGGCCCGGCCTCAATCCCATGATTTCAAGCAGATTATCAATACCTTCAATTCCATTCCCAGGACTGATCTTTTCTGGCTCAATCCTGCAGATCTTCACAAAGACATCAGAAGAATTATGGATGTCCAGCAGGATTCAGAAGTAAAGGTTATGTTCAGGAGTGATCCGCTGCATAAAGGTTACGCGGTGATGGTGCTGATGCCTCGGGACAGGTTTGATTCTGAAGTCAGGCAGCGCATTCATGAATACCTGGCTAAAGAACTTGAATCAACCCGGGTTATATACCAGCTGGCCCTTATCGGAGATGAAGAAGCAAGTTATCGGATCCACTTTTTCCTTACCAGCAAGGTCCCCTACGGGAGCATTAACATTGAAGCTATAATCCGGGAAATAAACAGGCTGACCCTTAAATGGGATGACTACCTTAAAGAAAGCCTTTCCGCAGAACTTGGATCTGAAGGTTCCCTCCTGGCGTCCAGGTACTCACCACTGCTTCCTGATGGTTATAAAGCTGAAATCTCACTGCAGCAGGCAGTCAAAGACATACAAAACCTGGAAAAGCTCAGCACTGTTTCCCCTGTGCTGGAGATGGCCAATCCAGATAACGGCAAGGGGTCTGCTACCGCAACTCACCTGACTTTATATCACCGGGGAGTCAACATTCCGCTAAGCCGGATATTCCCAATACTGAGAAACCTTGGGCTCGAAGTCCTGGAACAGATCTCATACCAGGTCCCCACTCTAAGCCAGACCAGCACCATAGATATCTTCAGGGTCTTGGGTCCCTCTGGAGAGCCCGTTGACCTGGAAAAAGACGGAACCCGTCTCCAGGAAGCTATCCTGGATATCCTGAATGAAAGAATAGAAAGTGACCGGCTTAACAAACTGGTTCTGACTGCGGGCCTCTCAGCCAGGCAGGTTTCCCTGCTGCAGGCATTCAGGGGACACATCTTCCAGCTGAGACCTACCACCAGCCAGAGATTCATAACCGCAACCCTGCTTGACTGCCCCGACTGCTGCCACGCACTGGTGAAGTTGTTTGATGCTCTTTTCAATCCAGCAGAAGAAAAGAACAGAAAAGAAAAAGTAATTGCTGCATCCAGCGAATTCCAGACAGCAGTGGACAAAGTATCCTCCCTGCCCCAGGATGAACTCCTCCGCTTTCTCTATAACCTGATCCAGGAAACCAAGAGAACCAATTTTTACCTGGATCGGGATTATATTAGTTTTAAAGTTGCGTCCCGAAACCTTTCAGGAATCCCGGAACCTAAACCATTCAGGGAAATTTTCGTTTCCAGCCCTGATATGGGAGGGATTCACTTGAGGGGCGACAGAATTGCCAGAGGCGGCTTAAGATGGAGCGACCGGCCGGATGACTTCAGGACTGAAGTCCTGGGACTGGTTAAAACCCAGATCACCAAGAATGCCCTGATTGTCCCATCCGGATCCAAGGGAGGATTTGTTGTTAAACACCCGCCTCAGGATCGCAGTCAACTTAAAACCTACGTGGAAAGCCAGTACAAAACTCTGATCAAAGGCCTTTTGGACCTGACTGACAATATTATAGACGGCGAAACGGTACCTCCACCGGGATTGGTTATTTATGATGAGCCAGATCCCTATCTGGTTGTTGCAGCCGACAAGGGGACAGCAACCTTCAGTGATCTGGCCAACAGTATCAGCCAGGAATATGGCTTCTGGCTCGGTGATGCGTTTGCCTCAGGTGGATCTCAAGGTTATGATCACAAAAAAGAGGGGATTACAGCCAAAGGAGCCTGGGAATGCGTTGCCCGCCATTTCAGGGAGATGGGCCTGGATGTTCACAAAGACGAATTTACTGTGGCGGGGATTGGAGACATGTCGGGGGATGTTTTCGGGAACGGCATGATATATTCTGACAAAATCCTCCTGCTTGCCGCTTTCAATCATCGCCACATCTTCCTGGATCCTGATCCGGTTGCTGCGGTTGGATTCAAAGAACGGCTCCGCCTGTTCAATAATCCAGCACTGAGCTGGAATGATTATGACCGCAGCCTCATCAGCAAGGGCGGGGGAGTCTTCGAGAGGGATTCCAAGGCTATTCCGCTTTCTCCCCAGACCCAGTCTCTACTGGAAACCGAGAGCTCCGAATTGAGCGGCCAGGAGATCGTCAGGAGCATCCTTAAGATGAAAGTTGACCTCTTGTGGAATGGCGGAATCGGAACTTACGTGAAATCCTCCACCGAACATGATTCAGAAGTCGGAGACTCTGCCAACAATGCCGTGCGGATTAAAGCTTCTGAATTAAGGACCAGGATCATTGGTGAAGGGGGGAACCTTGGCCTTACCCAGAGAGCCAGGATTGAATACAGCCTGTCCGGAGGAAAAATCAATACTGATGCCCTGGATAATTCCGCCGGAGTGGATATGAGTGACCATGAAGTCAATATCAAGATCCTGCTGCAGCCAATGCTGCGGCAGGGAGAACTGGATTTTGAAGAACGTAATAAGCTTCTGAGCAGAATGACCGACAGGGTTTCGCAGCTGGTTCTCAAGAATAACTACACCCAGTCTTTATGCCTCACTCTTGCTGAAAAACAGGGAACAGCCGGTCTGGAAACATTTAAGTCCCTGATCCAGTACCTGTCATTAGAAGGAGGGCTGAATCCAGAGGTAGAGTTCCTTCCAACCAGTAAGGAACTGACCGTGCGTAAAAGCAACCGGCAAGGTATGTCACGCCCCGAACTGGCCATCCTTCTAGGCTACACTAAAATCGGGCTGAAACAGTCCATATTGAATTCAGATATACCTACCGCAGGAATATTCCAGCACTACCTGTACGACTATTTCCCCAGGGAGCTTTCTGAAAAATGCAGCCGCTCTTTCACTTCTCATCCGTTGAAAAATGAAATAATCACAACTCAGCTGACAAACCTTTCGGTTGACTGCCTTGGCCTGAGCTTCTTCCATAGATTGATCCGGGACACCGGAGCCCACCCTGTAGAAGCTATCAGGGCTGTTCTGGCCGTGATTGAAATTCTCGACCTTCCAGCGTTGTGGGCCAATGTTTTCGCTCTTGATAATTCAGTCAGCGTAGAAATGCAGTACCGGATGATGGAGGATATCTCAAAAGGCGTCAGGGCACTATCCCACTGGGTGCTGTTAAGTGACTGCGACACCCGCAACCTGGATGACTTCTTCTCCAGGTACAAGTCAGGATTAGCAGAAATCTGCGCTAACGTCCCGCAATACCTGCATGTCAGCAGACTTAAAACACAATTCAATGAGCATGTCAAAGCTTCAGTCGAGGCCGGGCTGCCTGAAAATCTGGCTGTAGATCTGGCCACCCTTCCCTACCTGCCATCTTTCATGGGAATAATTGATGTTGTTGTTTCAACTGGAATGGATATGCAGGAAGTAGCCAGTCATTTTTATACCACCGGAGAAATTCTCTGGATGGGTTGGTTCAGGGAAAAACTCGCAGGAGTTACACCCAGACAGGAATGGGATTCATTGGCACTGGTAGGACTGATCATGGATCTCAGGGGCCTGCAGCGAAACCTCACCCTGCAGTACATCACGAACAGCAGATTTCCGGAAATCTCCGTCAATGACTTTCTAGGCACCAATCCCAGGGACTTGGACAGATATCTTGATGTTCTTGATCAGTTGAGGCTTGATGAAGTGGTGGAGATATCAGGTGCCAGCGTGGCGGTGAGGATGCTGCATCAACTGAGATCCAATATCAATGAATAGAGCGGGAAGCTGCAAAATTCGGACTGCGAATGTCGAAATTCCAATCGGGGTCCGGGGTTGGAGTAGGAATCGTGGTCGATTGCAGCCTGGAAAATGAACCGGCGGCGACGAATACGACAATGAATATGTTATTTGGCACTGTTCCCTGCTGAGTCAATCATCAACTGTCATTGGCCTTGATCAGGATGCTCCAGCGAGGTCACCCAGTTCATACTGGATAATTGACAATGCGGCAACAGCCGCTGTCTCGGACCGAAGAACCCGGGGACCGATCCCTGTCCTGATCAACACAGGGCACCTCTTCATAAGCAGTCGATCCTCAACACTCCAACCCCCTTCAGGGCCGATAACAACTGATATCGCCCCTGCACCCCTGAACCTGTTGACTGCTGTTCTGAACGGTTCCGCCCCCCCCTCATCCAGCACTAAAAAACTCCTGTCCTGTCCGGGGTCCAGGTATTCTTCCAAATCAAGTGAATGCGACAGGGAAGGAATCCGATTCCTCCCGCACTGCTTGACCGATTCAGTTATGATTTTTTTCCATCGTTCGAGTTTCTTTTCTTCCCTCCGGGAATCCAGCCTGATCTCAGTTCTTGAAGTGATCAAAGGAACGATACTGACCACTCCCAACTCTGTAGCTTTTTGAAGAACCAGCTCAAATTTCTCCCTTTTTATAAGGGCAGCGGCCAGTTCAATCATCATTGGAGACTCATCATCCAGACCGGTTTCACCGATAATCTCTCCGTAATAACCGCCATCTTCCTCTATCAGCCGGCACTTGTACCTGAAGTCTCCTCCGGTGATCCCCTCGAAAACATCGCCAGGTTTCGTTCGAAGTACAGAAACCAGATGGTGCAGTTCTTCCCTGCCCATAAAAACCCTGGTACCCTCGATATTTTTTACAAATACTCTGTTCATGAATCTTTCCTTAAACGGCAGGAAATCCAGCCATTATCAAGCTGAACATCATCCAGCAAGAATCCGTTATCCAGAAAGTACTCCAGGGTTATGTAACGCTGTTCCTCAGTCAATCCTGAGATAACCAGGTATTCATCTGTCAGAGCCGACAATAATCGTTGCAGACTGATTATTAAAGAAGAGGTCAGGTTCGCCACTATGACCTGGAATTTTCGGCCGGATAACACTTCAGGTCCACCTATTACCGCACTGAAATCATGTATCCCATTTTCGTGCATGGCCTTTACCGCGGATTCGACAGCTACAGGGTCTATATCACAGATTGAAATATCCAGTTCATCATTCATTTTTCCGGCAGCCACTGCCAGGATACCGCTTCCAGTACCAACATCAAGAAATGTACTGGCTCCACTCAGTACTGGTGCCAATGCCAGCAGAGCTAATTGAGTTGATTCATGGGTGCCTGTGCCGAAAGCGTGTCCGGGTTCTAAAAGTATGTTGAAGGGGAAATGCCTGGAAGGCTTGATCCAGGGAGGGTGAATAAAAAAAGTATTGCCCAGTTTAATACCTGAAAAACTGCGGTTGAAAGTGGCAAGATATTCCGAAGTGTCAACTTCCTGGTCCTGTACTGAACACTCCATGCAGCTAATTCCCCTGATCCGGGCGGATGATCTAACCCTTTCCGCGATCTTCTCCGCATTACCTGTAAACCAGGCAGTAATCAGTAGATTGCCGGAAGATTCCTCTTCCTGGAAACCCAGGCAGTCTACTGACCACAGGATATCAGCAAATTCTTCGCCATCTCGGGGAAAGGTTAATATTGTCAACACCTGGTATTTCTCTTTCACAATCTCTCCTCAGTCCGGCAAACCAGGGCAGTAATCCAGTCCAAATTTTAGCGTTTTCAGTAAGCCTTTTTTTACAAACTTTGCAGAAAAGCGGCTGCAATCAGATATCTCCTGATCGCGGGGATAGGCTTAATTAAACATATCTTTGACTTTATCAAAAATCCCTTCGGAGTCACTAGCATCAGGGTAGGCTGACGGTAATTCCCGATTTAACTCCTCCAGAAGCTTCCGCTGCTTTTCACTTAGGTTATCAGGTATCTTCACAATAACCTTTATATACTGGTCACCTTTTCCCCGGCCATTAATGACAGCGGCTCCCCGTCCCTTGAAACGGAAAACAGTCCCTGACTGGGTACCTTCCGGAATGCGGAGCTTTTCTTCCCCCTGAAGGGTCGGAACCTTAACCAGGGAGCCAAGTGCCGCCTGAGTAATGGTTACCGCAATTTCGCAGTGTATGTGTTCACCTTTACGCTTGAAAAACGGATGTTCCTTAACAGTTATGAAAACGTACAAATCACCGGGAGGCCCTCCTTCAAAACCAGGTTCACCTTCCCCGGTAACCCTCAGCCTGTTACCAGTCTCGACACCGGCAGGCAGCTTGATCTCCAGTACCTTGTCTTTTTGGGTGCGACCTGCGCCATGGCAGGTTTTACAGGGTGATTTTACTACTTTTCCTTTACCCTGGCATGCGCTGCAGGTCCTGCTAACGGTAAAAAATCCCTGTTGAAACCTGATTTGTCCCTGGCCGCCACATGCAGTACAGGTTTCGGTTCCATGAGCGGGATCGGCGCCGGTTCCATTACAGTCATGGCAGAGCTCAGCCTTTTTAACTTTAATCTTTGGAGAAAACCCGAAGACTGCTTCCTCGAATTCAACGGTAAGGTCATACCTGAGATCATTTCCCCTGGCAGCACGGCTCCGGCGACTGCGCCCGCCGCCAAAAATATCACCGAATCCAAAAAAATCTCCAAGGATATCGCTGAAGTCACCAAAAGTCTCCGGGTCAAATCCTCCGAATCCTCCGGCACCATTGCCCTGAGTCGCGGCATGCCCGAAGCGGTCATAATGCGCCCTCTTGTCGTCATCACTGAGAACACTGTATGCCTCGGCGGCCTCCTTGAATTTCTCCTCAGCTTCCTTGTCTCCCTTGTTACGGTCGGGATGGTGGGCGACAGCTTTTTTTCTGTAGGCGCTCTTGATCTCCTGCTTGGACGCATTTCTGTCTATGCCCAGTACTTCATAGTAGTCTCGCTTCATTCCCTCAGGCCTCCTTTGAAGGGCATTCCTAAATTCATCTACACACCCCACCTTAAACCGTATTTCTCACAAACCAATTCCGGCAACAGTGCAAAGCACCTCTCCACCGGTTATCCGTAAGAAATTTAAATTAATCAGGATGAACAGCTACTTTAACCTGGGCAGCTCGGAGCAGCAGATTATTCATCTTGTAACCGCGCCTGTATTCTTCCAGTATTTTGCCATCCTCATGATCCTTGCTTACCTCTCTGAGAACGGCCTCGTGAATGTTCGGATCAAAAATCGATCCTACTCCTGACACCACAGATACATTATTTTTTTCAAGTAAAGACTTCAGTTGCTTCAGCAGTAATTCGTAACCTTCTGTATATGATTCAAGAAGTTCACTTTGTTCTTCATCTCTCAGGTTTTCAAGGCCTTTTTCGCACGCATCCACAATTGGCAGAATGTCCTGCAGCAGACCAATCCTGGACAGGATGACCGCTTCCTCTTTTTCTCTGAAAACCCTTTTACGATAGTTTTCAAACTCCGCCTGTTTACGGAGCATCATGTCGTAATATTTATCTTTTTCCTGAAGCAGGATCTCCAGTTCGCTCAGCTCCTCATCTCCTCCGGCAAAACCTTCCTCCGAAGTTTCCACGCAGATATTATTCTCCTCCGTGCCTTCATTTTCAGGATTTTCAACTGACTCTCCAGTAGCGGAAACGAACTCTACAACATTGTCATTTTCAGTCTTTTTTTTCACAACATACTTCTCATAAGATTTGCAGACACATAAAGCAAGCATTTATGGTTGCATCTGCCTAATATTTAATATCGCCTTACACTCCAGACCTTCGATTCTATCAAATCAGCACGGGTTTTCGCTGTGAACAACATGTTGTATGTAACTGACAAAACGCTACCCAAGGGAAAATAACCCGCAGTTTCCTGAACGGATTCAATGAAATAATCAGGGCAAGCCTTTTTTTCCCCGCTGGATTACATTAGACTCTTTCAGGTCCCTGAACATAATGAACAAAGAAACAGAGTTACCCAAAACAGAACATAAAAATCCCCCGAAAAATATCAGGGCAATTCTCAGTCACCTGGGACCAGGCCTGATAATTGCCGCAGCTATAGTCGGAGCAGGAGAACTGATCGCCACTACTAAAACCGGCGCCGATGCCGGTTTTTCGCTTCTCTGGCTGATTATAATCGGGTGTTTGATCAAGGTTTTTGTTCAGATTGAACTGGGCCGACACACAGTCATTTCGGGGAAAAAAACTATTGAGGCCCTAAATGAAATTCCAGGACCCAGAAAAAGGGTCAACTGGATTGTCTGGTACTGGCTGATTATGTTTACTGTTGCAATCGCCCAGCTGGGAGGCGTAATAGGAGGTGTCGGCCAATCGCTCGCTATCATGTTTCCATTAACTGAGGCAGGAATTGAATACAACTCTTTTCAAGAGCAAAAAATCAGGGTGGAAGTTACCGAGGCCCTGAAAAACCAGAACAGCTCCCTTGAGGGTTCGGTAAAGGAAATGAGAATTCCTTCCGCCAGTAATCCAGTTGCAAGCGGCAAAACCAAAATCCCGGAAAGGCTGGTAAAAAGCCGTGATGATATTTACTGGGCGTTAATTGTAAGCGTCATCACGGCTTTTATTCTGGTCATGGGGCGTTACCGGCTTATTCAGTACATTTCAGTTGCACTGGTCCTGGTTTTCACGCTGATGACCGTTATTAATTTTATACAGCTCCAGTCCCTGCCTGGCTGGAGGATCAGCATGCATGAATTCATTTCAGGCCTGAAATTCGGGCTGCCGGAGGCGGTTAAAGGCAGCTCTGCCCTGGCTACAGCCCTGGCTACATTCGGGATCATAGGTGTTGGTGCGACCGAACTGATCCAGTATCCATACTGGTGCCTGGAAAAAGGTTATGCCAGGTGGACCGGTCCACGGGAAGACAGCAGGGAATGGGTGGACCGGGCTTCAGGCTGGTTGCGGGTATTGCAACTTGATGCCTGGGTCTCAGCCTCTATATATACTTTCACCACCTGCATATTCTACCTGCTGGGCGCTGCGGTTCTGGGCAGGACTGGATTAAGCCCGGCCGGTACCGGAATGATCAGGACCCTTTCGGAAATCTTCAACCCGGTTTTCGGAGAAACTTCCAAGGTAATCTTTATCTTTGGATCAGTAGCCGTACTCTATTCCACATTTTTTGTGGCAATTGCCGGGCATGCCCGAACCAGCGCCGATGCTTTGACAGTTTTCAGGCTATCCGGTGGGGGAGATAAAGCTTTCAGGTTCTGGACAAACATTTTCTGCGTGCTTTTTGCACTTATGGGATTCCTGTTTTACGCAGTGCTTCGAGCTCCGGTGGCACTGGTCCTGGCCGGAGGCATGATGCAGGCGACAATGCTTCCATTTTTGGGCTTTGCAGCCCTATATTACCGCTACAGGCACAGTGACCCCAGGCTTCCCTCCAACCGCCTCTGGGATGCCTTCCTCTGGGTTTCAGTAGCCGGACTTCTGGTTGCCGGAATCTGGGCGGTTACTTCCAGGCTGTAGAATGTTCCCGGCCTTTTACCCCTCGTTTATTAACGACTTTCGTCCACAATGTTGTCATAGCGGACCACCGTATCAATAATCCCTACTTCCACCCGGCGATTTTTCGCCCTTGCCTCAGCTGAAGTGCCTTCAACCAGGGGGTTGGATTTGCCAAAACCCTTGACTGTCACTATTGACGGATCAAGCCCGGCTTCAACCAGATAATTCCTGACAGCTTCAGCCCTCCGCAGTGAAAGCTTTTGGTTATACTCAGCCGTACCAATGTCATCAGTGTGGCCAAAAATCTGTACCTTGTATCCATTTGATGTCAGCAAGACCCCGACAACACGGCTCAGGAGTTCCTTGTTTTCCTGGCGCAGATTGGCCTTGTCAAAATCAAAATTTATGGTATCGCTCCCCAGGTTCATAACCAGTCCGAGCGCGGTCCGCCTGGTATCAGCTATGCGGCCGAGAGCTTCCTGGAGGCGGTTCATCTCAGCGTCCCTCTCCTCCTTGATCCTGGCAACTTCATCCCTGGTTCGGACTACCTCCTCCTCCAGCGATTCAGCCTTCTTCTGGGCAACACGTCTTTCCGCTTCAGATATCGTCCGTGATGCTTCAGCCCTGATTCGGCCAATAGCGGCCTGCCTGGCCTTCTCCTCTGCGTCCCTGGCAATGGAACTTGCAATCTCAACCTTTTGGCTGAGGGAGTTGACCCGCTCCGCAACTTCCGCGATTCTGTTCCCGGTTTTTGTTACCTGCTCCTGCATTGCATTATTGGAACGTATCACCAGAAAACCAAAAATACCCACAACCAGGAGGACTATTCCGGTGATAATTGAAAAGAATAAAGTGCCCTGATTAAACTGCCTGCCGGAATCTGCCATGTCCTGTCTCCTTTGGCCTCCATATTTCAGGTTCTTGCACAGTGAAATATGGAGGTCAGATTTACCTTACCATTGTAGCAGAATGAAATGGGTCAGGTTACCTGACAGACCTCGAAAAAACGGCTGACTGCGGCAGGCTGTACAGAAGCGGAATGATCTAACGTACAAAAATGACAATAGATGATGATGCGGATTGAGGATAAATAAACCAATCGGCAGGGTAATTTCTATGCCGTTACGGAGTACCCTCTTGCTTTGCGTACACAAAAAAAGGCGGGTATTTTCATACCCGCCTAAAATCAGCCTGTTTTAAAAAAACAGTTTAGTAAAAATCCTACCTGTTCCACTTACGGGTCAATACACCCAGGCCAAGCAGTCCGGATCCCAGAAGCAGCATTGATGCGGGTTCCGGTACAGGAGAAATGTTGTACTCGGCAGTCCGGTCATTGTCAGCAATCGGAAGAACACCTGATACCTGGACATAGACACCAGTGATATTGGCTATATCCAGTCCAGCAAGGCTCGTCACCAGATTCATGTTAGCTCCGACAGGAACCGAAACGGCCCCACTTGAAGCAACAATAGATCCATCCGTTACGAAAAGCTCGAATGTCCAGGGATTTTCGTTGTCATTAAGGACATTAAGAGCAAGAGCAGAGCTACCGGTTAAATCAAGAGAAAGACCAAGATTTCCAACATTAGCAGTAGCCGGACCCGTGGCTGGCACAGGAGAATAAGGCCAAACGGTTGTAAACTCCGCGGCAACTGTCGATACATTGGTAAGAGTTGTTACCGGGGTTGTATTACCTGTAGATCCAACCTGCGTAAATGTAGCGAGCTGTGCCAGAGTCAAGGTAGCTGGATCAGCGAAAGCTGCAACCTGGCAAACAGCAAAGACTGCCAAAAGAACAATTAACTTTTTCATAATAACTAACTCCTTATCAAATTCTGCCTGATCAAATCCGAAACAGAATGTTCAAAAACTATTTTAATACTCCTAATGCGTCTTGCACTTTTTATTCCTAAAACTCCAATATAAAAATAAATCACTCTAAATTACTTAATTGCAACTAGTTACTCTTGTAAATAAATATAGGATTTTCCGGTTTAGCTTCCTTAGTTTCTGTAATGTTTTTTTACATATCCAAAACAGCACCACTCCTGAAGGTACAATTTTTTTAATAATTACTGCAATAAAAAGACTTAATTGCAGCACGCGTTGCTTGTAAAAAAAACTTACACTTTGGCCTTCACAATTAAAGCAAGAGACGATTATCAACCGCACAATTGCGATGCCCGAAACGTTAGTAGAGGGTGACGGAGATCTAAAGCAAACAATCATCCGATCGGCGGGCGGATATTTGAACCTGGACGGGGGACTGACTCAGCTGGGGCCGAAAAAAATGGACGGGTATTTTACTACCCGTCCATAAACTAACCTGGTTTTTGTGATTCCAAAAAATTCAGGTCTAAAATTTCCCTACCTGCTCCACCTGCGGGTCAACACGCTCAAGCCAAGCAATCCGGTTCCCAGCAGCAGCATTGATGCTGGTTCCGGCACAGGGGAAATGTTGTACTCGGCAGTCCGGTCATCGCCATTAATCGGAAGATTGCCTGATACCTCAACATAGATGCTATAGATATGTTCGAGGTTCAGCCCGGCGAGGTTCACCTCCAGGCTCAGACTGCTACCTACCGGAATCATCATGGCACCACTTGAAACATGGTTTAACCCATCTGTTACAAAAAGCTCAAATGTCCATGGATTTTCATTATCATTAAGGACATTAAGAGCAAAAGCGGTATATCCGCTCAGATCAAGGTCAAGACCTAACAGTCCAACATCGGCGGAAGCAGCGCCAGAAGCAGGTATGGGGGCGAAAGGCCATACTGTTGTAAACTCCGCGGCAACTGTCGATACATTGGTAAGGGTTGTTACCGGGGTAGTGTTCCCCTCATAATCAATCTGAGTAAATGTCGCAAGTTGGGCAATGCTTAATGTGGCGGGATCCGCAAAAGTTGCAACCTGACAAACGGCAAAGACGGCTAAAAGAACTATTAACTTTTTCATAATAACTAAGCTCCTTATCCTAATTTTGCCAGCTTTATAACTGAACAAAATATCCATAACCCGTTTAGTTACATCGTATTGCTTGCACTTTTCGTTCCCAAACCTCCCTGAGAGAAACATGTCCGCAAATATCATTTATTTATAACCAGTTGCTTTTTCAATAACCGTTGAGACACCTGGTTAAATCCCTGGTGCTTTTGTAATTATTTTTTACAAAGCCCAGCCAGAACTCTCTCTGAAAGAAAAATATTCTTTGCAATTGTTATAAACAAAAGACTTAGTCATAAAATGGGTAATATGTAAAAAAAATTCACGATCGCTTGTGCCTTGCCAACATGGAGCTGATTATCCAAAGTGAAATGATTTCCTATTCTGAAGGCTGAAGCAGAAGTTATCGGTCTAATCCCATGCCTCAGGTTGTGAAAACATCCGCATCATGCAAATACTTCCTAAGGAAATATGAGCCGGCTTCTGAATCCCGGCCTTGCGGCCGGGAACATTTCTCATCCTCTGAGAACTGCCACCTGAAAATGATTTTTTGATCTAACAAGAACATTGACCTGTAAATAATTATGTGAAAAATATATAACCTATGAAGAAACTGACTATCAAGTGTCCCTGCTGCAATGCATCCCTGACAATTGATGCGAATACAGGGATTGTCTTAAACAGCCGGGAAAACAGAAAAAACTATTCTTTCGATGAAGCCCTTAAAAAAGAGGAGTGTAAGAAGGACAGGACCGACGAACTCTTCGCTGAGGCCATGGAGAGAGAAAAAAAACGGGCTGGAGAACTGGAAGATAAATTTAAGTCTATAATGGAGTCCAAAGATGAATTGGACGAACCACCTCCCCGGCCGATTGATCTGGATTGAAAAACCAGAATCCTAACAACTGCTAAACTCATACATACAGTTCCGGCACTAATGGGTACTGTAAATAAACTTCTCTGTGAACAATACAAAACTGGGTTAAATTTTTGGAGCGAATAGATGAAAACTAAACTGCCTGAATTTCAACATATACCTGATGAATTCTCCCGTTTCCCGGAACTGGCCTACAACCTGTGGTGGAGCTGGAATTCAGAAGCCAGGGGGTTATTCCAGAAGCTTAATCCCATCGCCTGGCAGAGCGGAAAGAATAACGGAGTCGAAATACTCAAGGAAACCTCAACTGAGCTTTTCAAAAAATTTTCCAGAAATGAAGAGCTGCTCAACCTATACAACAAGGTGATGGAATCCTTTGACTCTTACATGCAGGCAGAAGACACTTGGTTTAAAAGAGCCCACCCAGAACAGTCAGGACTAAAACTTGCCTATTTTTCTGCGGAATTCGGGTTGCACACGTCTGTGCCGATTTATTCAGGAGGACTTGGAATCCTGGCTGGGGATACCTGCAAGGAAGCGAGCGACCTCGGACTACCCTTTGTAGCGGTAGGGGCGCTATATCCTGAAGGATATTTTACGCAGGAAATTCAGCCGGACGGCACTCAGAATCCACATTATGTGCGAATCGATCTGGAAAACACACCAATACTGCCGATACTCAGGGATAACGGAGAAAGAATGTTAGTACCGGTTCCTTTCGGTAACCGTGAAATACTGGTCGCTTTATGGTTGTGCCAGGTGGGAAGGGTTCCTATTTACCTGATGGACACCAACATCCCTGAAAACAACCAGTGGGACCGGGATATGGTGGCGCGGTTATATGGAGGAGATAACCTGGTAAGGTTGAGGCAGGAGATAATCCTCGGCATCGGAGGAGTAAAGGTTCTGGAAGCTGTCGGGCATGACGCTAATGTCGTACACCTCAATGAAGGCCACGCCGCCTTTGCTTCCATTGAATTCCTAAGCAAATATATGGAGACAGGAAACACATTCGAGCAGGCCCTGGAAGAAACCAAAAAAAGACTGGTCTTTACTACTCATACACCTGTCAAGGCCGGACACGATCAGTTTCCCCATCACCTCATGGAGGAGCATTTCTTCCCTTACTGGGACAATCTGGATATGACCAGGGAACAGTTTCTTGGATTGGGCAGCCAGCCGGAAAGCAACATGTTTGGCATGACAGTCCTGGCACTGAAAACAGCCCGCAAAGCTAATGGGGTAAGCAAAAAACATGGCGAGGTATCCAGGAACATGTGGAATAGCCTCTACCCTGGCACCAGCGAAAGTGATGTCCCCATCGGCCACATCACTAATGGGGTACATGTTTCAACCTGGCTTACCGGCCGTATGTGCCGGCTCCTTGATAGATACCTGCAGCCGGGATGGCTGGAGAACCATGACCATCCTGAAACCTGGGAGGCGATAAAAAACATCCCTGACAATGAACTGTGGGATCTCCACCTGGGACTCAAAAACAAACTTTTTACTTTCATGGAAACAAAGGCCCAGAAATACTGGCTGCAGGGAGGATCTCCCAACAAGGTAATAGCCCTGCAGGGACTGTTAAGGCCTGAAGTACTTACCCTGGGTTTTGCCCGTCGATTTGCCACTTACAAGAGGGCAACTCTTATTTTTAGTGATCTGGAACGGTTGAAATCCATAATCCTTGATGTAAAAAAACCGGTCCAGCTGATTATTTCCGGCAAGGCTCACCCAGCTGATGAACCCGGGAAACACTTACTCAGGCAGGTTTTTGAGTTTTGTTCTTCCCATGAATTCGGAGGGCAGATTGCCTTCATTGAGGACTACAACAAAGAAGTAGCCCACCATCTCATCTCGGGAGTTGATGTTTGGCTGAACAATCCAATCCCTCCTCTGGAAGCCAGCGGCACCAGTGGGGAGAAAGCCTCCCTTAACGGAGTACCTAATTTCAGTGTTCTGGATGGCTGGTGGAGTGAGGGATACAATGGTAAAAACGGATGGGCAATTGAAGGAAGCAACGACGCAGAAACGGCGGCATCCATTTACCGGATTCTGGAGGATGAGATCACAGAGGCATACTATCAAACTGACTTCAACGGAGTTCCCCGGCAATGGGTTGCGATCATGAAAGAAGCTATCTGTTCAACAGCAGCCGCCTATTCGGCAAGAAGAATGCTCAAGGAATATGTGGAAAAGCAGTATCTCTCCTGAGGGTTAAATCCGTAAAAGCCGGATTATAAAACAGGAACCTTTGAGCAAGGAGCGGGGTAATTTAGATATAGATGCCGCCGTCAGGCAGGATGATTTGGCAGTTGCAATGGATATGGAACGGGATGTTCCTGCAGTCTTGAACGCTGAATCTGCCGGATCACGGATATTAGATTTTCAGGGCAGAGCCATCTTTTTTGCTGCCGAATGGGATAAAGCACCCGGGTGCCGGGAGACAAGGAACTTCCTGCACCTGGGTTCATATTTCAATTCGCTCACATATTCGTCCCGGAATTCATTGCCATTTTCCGGATCTGTACACCTCAGGCTTAGGCAGGCCATCCAGTGAATGCCTGAACTCATCCATCTCTTCTTCAGATGGAGAATGGTCCATCAGCTCACCGGAAAAATATTTGTTTTAACCCGCCAGGTCCATCAGGCCATGTCCGCTGTAACAGAAAACAATATTCATTTTTTTCAAGGTTTCCTGCTGGAGTACACGACTTCATCAAATCCTGAAAGGGGAAGCGGCTCCATTGTTAATTACCTCCCTCTGTTTTCTCATTTTTCAGAAAAACTACTGAAAGGGGAGGCAAAGTAAGAACCAAGGAAAAGGGCCTGGCGTTTGCCGGAACTGCTGCAGCTTCCAGGCCTCCGAGGTTACCCTGTCCCGATCCTCCGTAACAGGGGGCATCACTGTTCAGCAATTCTCTCCAGAATCCGCCACAGGGCACACCAAGCTGATAATTATGCCGGGGTACAGGGGTGAAATTACAGACTGCCAGAACATATACCCCCGGATCATTCCCCTTCCGGAGAATGGAAAGAACACTCTGTTCATTGTCGTCACAGTTTATCCATTCATATCCATCAGGACTCACATCTTTCTCGTGAAGGGCAGGCTGTTCCCTGTACTGACGATTAAGGTCTGCCACCCAGGACTGCAGGGAAGAATGCATCGGAAAATCCACAAGGTGCCAATCAAGACTGCTTTCATTATTCCACTCGCGCCACTGCCCGAATTCCCCACCCATGAACAGTAGCTTTTTGGCAGGCTGTGCATACATGAATCCCAGCAGAACCCTGAGGTTGGCAAACTTCTGCCAGTCGTCACCAGGCATTCTTGATGCCAGGGAGCCTTTGCCATGAACAACTTCGTCGTGTGACAGAGGCAGGACAAAATTTTCCTGGAAAGCATAGAGCATCCTGAATGTCAGGTTGTTGTGGTGAAACTTTCTGTGAACCGGGTCTCGAGAGAAATACTCAAGGGTGTCATGCATCCATCCCATATCCCACTTCAGCCCAAATCCCAGTCCGCCCACATAAACGGGACGGGAGACCATAGGCCAGGCGGTAGATTCTTCAGCGTAAGTCTGCACATCAGGAAACTTCTGGTAAACAGCCAGGTTCATCTGTTTCATGAACTCAATTGCTTCCAGGTTTTCCCTTCCGCCGAATTTGTTGGGAATCCACTCTCCCTCCTGTCTGGAATAATCCAGGTAAAGCATGGAAGCGACAGCGTCAACCCTCAGGCCGTCAATATGATATTTTTCGAGCCAGAAAAGAGCGCTGGAAATTAGAAAACTGACTATTTCCTTACGCCCATAGTTAAATATGTAACTGCTCCAATCAGGATGGATCCCCTGCCTGGGATCTGCGTGTTCATACAAATGGGTGCCATCAAAAAATCCCAGACCATGCTCGTCAGTCGTGAAATGGGAAGGCACCCAGTCCAGGATCACCCCGATTCCAGCCAGATGCAGCTGCTCTACCAGGTACATAAAATCCTGAGGAGTGCCATAGCGGGAAGTCGGGGCAAAATAACCTGTCAGCTGGTAACCCCATGATCCGCCGAAAGGGTGCTCCATAACAGGCATGAATTCAACATGGGTGAATCCCATACGGTTGATGTACTCTACCAGTTCATCGGCCAGTTCCCTGTAGGTCAAGGGTCGGTTGTCTTCTTCCGGAGAGCACTTCCAGGATCCAAGGTGCATTTCATAAATTGACACCGGCTTGTCAAGGGCGTTTCGCTCCCGCCTGTCTTTCATCCACTCCGCATCACTCCAGTCATAAGCAAGGTCCCAGACAATTGACGCAGTTTTTGCAGGGACCTCGGCATAAAACGCGTAGGGGTCAGCCTTTCGGACACAATACCCATCTACTGCTGAGCGTATGAAATACTTGTAAATACTGCCTGGGCCCAAACCTTCAATAAATACTTCCCATATTCCGGAACTCCCCAGCGGGACCATGGGATTATCCAGATTGTTCCACCCATTAAAATCTCCAATAAGTGAAACTTCACTGGCGTTTGGAGCCCAAACTGAAAAGCAGGTTCCTTTTATCCCGTTTACTTCCACGCAATGGGCTCCCAGGTGATTATAGATCTCCCGATGAGTCCCCTCATTGAATAGATACAGATCCTGTTCCGACAGAAGACTTACTGGATGGCTTTTGCCTGAGTCATCCTTTTTTCGGCTGTCGACTTTACTCTTTTTCATACGAAAATTCCTCTATCCGCGGGATACCTTATCCTGAAATTATTCTTTCCTCTGCGATTAAGAAGTATCCAGTTTTTCAATTCACCAAGATAACACTCATTAATCGTAAAAATATCTTACTGACAATGCATTCAATACATTTTTACCAGATTTGAGAGACAAAGCAACTGTATCTCAACTATTCAGTGCAGCCTCATCCTGTTTACTTCTCTTAGAAGGTCTTCTATATCCTGATTTTGTATTATCTTCTCAAAACTGTTCTTCATCTTCTGGACCCAGTTCGGTTTCTGCGTAGTTGTACCAGGCACATTCTGCGGAGAATCCTCCAGCCAGAAATCTTCCAGATTAACTATCAGGTACCGGGCAGGGCTTTCTGCAAGCCTCAACAGCCAGTGCTTCAGGACATCCGGCAGTTTGCGCTCCCACTCTTCCCCCTCTCCAGGAAAAGGGATGCCAAGACTCTCAGAAAGGCACTTGAGTACCCTGTTCCTACACTCCCTTTCACCCGGAACGTCCTCTTCCCTGAGAATGCCGAGCTTGACCCTGTCAAATAGGTCAAGCCCTTTAGAGAAACCTGAAAAAGTAGGGGTATCATGAGTATTGATGGAAGCAACCATTCGATCCGAAGGTTCACGCAGATGAGGCTTATCCCACGGATTAATCTCAAACTGGCCTACATACATCCTCAGTATCCCATGTCTCTCCATACTCTCCCTTACTTCCGGGGGTACAGTTCCCAGGTCTTCCCCGATAATCACACATTTCTGCCTGTGGGATTCCAACATCAGGATAGCGTACAGTTCCTCGGAAGGATATCTGACATAGGCTCCCTGGTCAGCGGTAAGCCCCAGAGGGACCCAGTAGAGGCGGTGCAGGTTCATCACATGATCCAGGCGTATCACGTGGGAAATCCTCATCAGGTTGCGAATAATGCGGCGAAAATAGGAATGCCCCATTTCTCTTGATTTCCAGGGATGCATCGGGCGAAAGCCCCAGTCCTGTCCAGCCGTAAAAAAAGCATCCGGAGGGGCGCCTCCTGAAACACCCTCAGCGAAAAAATCTCTGTAGATGCTGGCATCATATCCATCAGGGTGCACTCCAAGGGGGAGATCCATGTAAAGATCCACTCCCAGGTTCCCGGCATGCTCCCGAAGGTGATTTATCTGCAGACCAGCCAACCACTGAACGTAGAGATGATATTCAATTAAACCCCGCCTGGCTTCTGGCTGGGTTCCCCCTGTTGCGGAATGGTCAGACTCGACACCTTCCATCCTTTCCTGTTCCTTTGCAGCCCTGAACCTGGCATAGTTCAGCATTTCAGGTTCTTTCGCTAAAAATTCTTCCATAACCTGCCATCCAGAGCTTTTGCCTGGACCGTTCCCGGCAAAAAAATCTGCGGCCAGCAATTCAAGCAGTGACCGGCGAAGCTTCATCTCACTGTTAAAATCAATCCTGGAGAGATTTTTAAGTATGTCCAGCGAAGCCCGGAAATGCTCAGATTCGAATAATTCTCTGGCTGGGGCGCAAGACTTCCAGTTTACTGCCCGGCGCGGGTCAACATAAAACTCATTCCAGAAAAGCCTTGAAACCGGAGCATAAGGGCTGGGCTCACATGGATCATCTAAAAAAGCAGCAAAAAGCGGAAGGGTTCCCATAATTTTTCCGCCTTTTTCGGACATCCAGGAAAGGCATCGCTCAAGAGTTGTAAAGTCGCTGTTGCCAATACTCTCTGATGAATTGAGAGCATAGAGCGGACAGAAAAGGCCCCAGACTCTCTCTTCTTCGCGCCCTTGATAGGCCTGATGCGGAGCGATTATCAGCAGCGAAGAGCCGCGTCTCCCTCCAATCTCTACATCTATTTCATAATAGCCGGGCTCAAGCCCCTCGGGACAGTCGAAAGTAACCGTTCTATCGGATTCTGAGGTAACAACCGGGCTGAACTCAAATTCCTCCCCTTCTTCATTCCGGGCAGTAAAAACAGCTGTGGAGATTTTGCAGTCTGGCTCAAGATTCAATTTAATTCTTGACTCCCGGCCTTCCCACTTCACAATTACCGGCTCCAGCAGCCTAAGTTTCTGCCGTACCTGGAAAGCCTCAAGCACTCCCGGCAGATCCTCCTCTGATTCAACTTCCAGTCCCAGGGATTTAAGAATGAGTCTCATGGTTTTCCACGAGGGCTGCCAGTTCCTTCCCATCCCATCATAGTGACTGGCCTCAATCCCGAATTTCCAAATCAATTCTCGAAAATCCATTTTCACAGTCCCTGCCCCTCTCCAGTTGAAATTCTAAAACTTCGGGATCACCTGAAAACACCAAAAAGGTCCACCAACTGGACAATCAGAAAAGTTATCCAACTCATCTCTGAAAGGTATAGTGTACTTGATCGGGAATCCTGCTGAGTAGTATAATTAATTCCTGTCTGAAAAAAATATCCGGTTGCGTCCGCAGAAAGCATAAATACCCCATGCCGAAAAAAACACTGTTCACGTCAGATTTCAAAACAATTACCGAACTACCTTCCGCCTTGTCATGGGAAAACGAACCAAAAAAATGGGATCTGGGCTCTAATAGTCTGAAAATCCATTCGAACGGGAAAACCGACTTCTGGCAAAGAACCCATTATGGGATACAAAATGATAATGGTCACTTTTTGAAAATGGCCACAAAAGAAAAAAAATTCAGCCTGACAACACGGGTACGCTACCGGGGGAAAAACGAATTCGACCAGGCAGGCCTCATGGTCAGAATATCACCGCAAAACTGGATCAAGACCTCTGTTGAATTCAAGCCTGGAGAATCGGATAAATTAGGCGCAGTTGTTACAAACCTCGGGTATTCAGACTGGTCATGCCAGGATCTTGATAATCCAGGTGTCGAAATAATCTTCAGGATCAGGGCAGAACGACCCGACTTCATCATTGAATACAGACTTCCGGGAAGCCCGGACAAGTGGACTCTGATCAGGATCGCTCACCTTCATACCGACCATCCGGATATCCCCATCTATGCCGGGATATACTGCTGCAGTCCCGTGGATGCAGGATTCCAGGCCGAGTTCGACTATCTTGAAATCGGCCAGCTCACCTGAGTCCAGCGCAGTCTTTTTTACACGAATTCTCCGGGTCTCCAGTTCATGGGAGAAGTTCATCCCTGACGTATGATAATACCCTTTGATCCAGATCAGGGGTTTGTATATTTTCCCCAATGAATTTAACGATTGCGGAACCTACTATCGCCCCCTCAGCATACTTCCAGACCTCTTCCAGGTCAGATGAGGTACGAATCCCGAAACCAACGGCAACAGGAAGTGAGGTGTGTTTCCTGATCAGGTCAACGCGCCCTGATATGTTATCTGCCAGATCAGTTTTGCCTCCAGTCACGCCGGTGCGTGAAACCAGATAAATATAACCGGTTACGCAGCGACATGCCTCCGCAATCCGTTCCTCACTGGAATTTGGGGCTACCAGGAAAACAGTTTTCAATTTGCGGAAAAGGGGGAGATCACCGCTTTGTTCCTTTTCTGCGCGGATCCTTCCCAGGCGAACATATTCCCCGGGGACAAGATCGGATATCAGTATGCCGTCCAGTCCGGCAGCAGAACCATTATCATCCAGTTTCTTTAAACCATACTGCAGCACCGGGTTAAGATAGGTCATAAATACCAGGCCGACCTGGCTTTTCTGCCTTATCCTGCTTACCATCTCCAGGTAGTCATCAATAAGGTACCCATGGCTGAGGGCCTGGTGCGAAGATTCCTGGATAACAGGGCCGTCTGCTACCGGATCGGAGAATGGTATTCCCACTTCAATAAGCTCAGCCCCGGCTTCCGCCAGGGCCAGAATAATTTTTTCAGACATCTCCAGATCAGGATATCCCGCTGTCACAAAAGGTATAAAAGCTCGTTTTCCTATCATCGTTTTTAGTGTTCCTTAATCAATAAATTGCCAGGATCAGCCATTGGTCCTGACTTATTCACTTCGTTTGCCGCTTAGGCCTGCCCAGATCCAGCCCCTGCGGCAGGACCTCTTCTCTCGAGTCCCGGATCCAAAAGCTGCATGCTTAACTTACGGCACTTTTCACGGGCATTACAGAATTCCTGAAAATTCAAACAGTCCCTCTGGTAACTGCTCAGGAGCACCTGCCTCAAATCCCCAAGCAAAATAACAGCCTTCCTTAAAAAATCTACTTCCCCAGGCAGGTCCTTTGACTCAAAGCTTTCAATTACTGAGCTGAGTATCCGTGCCGCCAGCTTCCGGCTCAAACGCCTGAGTTCTTGATCCCGACAAAATGAATCCCGGTCAGTTACCCAGTAAATAAAGCAGGCCAAGGCAAATGAATTTTTCCAAATCTCCTGGTCTTCCAATTTTTCGCATATTTCCATAATCCCAATAACGTTCCAGGATCAAGATGTGCGAAAAAAGTGCCGATTATTTGACTTGGCTTTGCTGCTCTTTCCGTTTAATGCTTAGGCCTCACGTTATACCTGAGAAAAAATGCCGGATTTCTCCATGTCAGCAATTGCCTGCACATCTTTATCGCCCCTGCCTGACAGATTCACAATTACGGTTTCTCCTTCCAGCTCTTTTTGATTCAGGCAAAGGTAGGCGATGGCGTGGGCTGACTCCAGCGCCGGGATAATCCCCTCCAGCCGGCTCAATAACTTGAATGCCTCCAGGACAGCATCATCCCTGACCGAGGTATAGGACACCCGGTCTCTTTCCATCAGGCATGAATGTTCCGGACCTACTGATGGATAATCCAGCCCGGCGGAAATACTGCTGGTATCAGCAACCTGTCCGCCTTCGGTCTGGAGCAGATAGCTATAGGTTCCATGCAGCGTTCCTGGACGCCCTGACAGGAAACGAGCCGCGTGCTCACCGGTTGCATCACCAGTTCCACCGGCTTCCACTCCGACTATCTTCACTGAAGCGTCATCCAGGAATTCGTAAAATAAGCCGATGGAATTGCTGCCCCCGCCCACACAGGCCACCAGCCGATCAGGCAATGAGCCTGTGACGGCAAGTATCTGTTCTCGTGCTTCTTCTCCGATAATCTTCTGGAAATCCCTTACCATCCTGGGATATGGATGGGCACCTAATGCTGAACCAAGCAGGTAATAGGTATCGTTAACCCTGGTGACCCAGTCCCTCATTGCTTCATTTATTGCATCCTTCAGGGTTTTACTGCCGGAATTTACTTCAACTACCCTGGCACCAAGCAATTCCATACGATAGACGTTCAAGGATTGCCTGCGGATATCGGTGGAACCCATGTAGACTTCACAGTCCAGGCCCAGCAGGGCACAAACGGTTGCCGTTGCCACACCATGCTGGCCTGCCCCGGTTTCGGCGATAATCCTCTTTTTGCCCATCCTCTTTGCCAGCAGCCCCTGGCCCATGGCATTGTTGATTTTATGCGCCCCCGTGTGGCAAAGGTCCTCTCTTTTAAGGTAGATTTCACTCCCCAGGTGATCAGAAAGCCTTTCAGCAAAATACAATGGGGTTGGCCTCCCTACATACTGTTTGAGCAAGGCATTGAGGTTAGCCTGGAATTCCTGATCCACGATGGCATCATTATAGGCAGCTTCAAGTTCAGCAAGAGGCTCCATCAGGGTTTCCGGGACAAACCGGCCTCCGTAGGAATCGTAATATCCTTCCGCATCAGGCAGGCTGTCCCGGTAACTAAAATCCTTTTTGTATTCTTTCATCTTTTTATCCATATCAATTTAGGTTAATTATTTTCCGATTCCGGATAAAAGAAGGCCCAGCGCCTCTCCCGGATTCAGGGTGTCCATAAAAGCCGAACCTATCAGGAATCCGTCAAAGCCCGCGTCTGACAGCTCCCTTACCTGGCTCGCGCCAGAAATTCCGCTCTCTGTGACCAGCATGAAACCTTTCTCCCTCTCAAGCCTTCTGGCTATGTCAAAAGAGGTACTAATATCCACCTCAAATGTTTTAAGGTCCCTGTTGTTGACTCCTATGATCTCCGCTCCGCAATCCACAACCGTTTCCAACTCTCCAGGCCCGTGGATTTCAACCAACGCTTCCAGTCCGGCTTCGCGAGTATATTCGAGCAGCTCCCTGAGCTGGGGCCTGGAAAGAACAGCCGCTATCAGGAGTACTGCAGAAGCCCCTTTGACTCTGGCTTCCAAAACCTGGTACCGATCTATAATGAAATCTTTGCGCAAGAGGGGAACAGACTCTTTATATTCCCTGCTGTCCAGATGCTTTCTGACCCTATCCAGGTATTCCAGTTTCCCCGCAAAAAAATGTTCATCCGTTAATATGGACAGAGCCGCGGCACCATTGCCGCAATATGATTCTGCAATTTTTTCGGGAGCTTCCTTACAGGCGAATAATCCATGGCTGGGACTTCTATATTTGACTTCCGCGATTATCCTGGGGCCAGGCTGTGCCAATGAAACTGAAAATGACGGTACGGCCTGTTCAGTCTTACCGGCAATCTTCTCCAGTTCCAGCAGCGGCAGCGATTCCTTCATCCGTTTTAACTCAATTTTTTTATGGTCAATTATGGTTTTCAGCATAACAATCACAAATCCTAACTAAATATTTTCACTCTGTTTCCTCCGGTAAAAAGCAGCAGTCTTCCCCAGAAAATTTTGCAGTTTTTCAGGATCCTTCCTGCCCGGAGCAGACTCCACTCCGGAGCAGACATCTATTCCGACCGGATTCAGCCTTTCAAGCGCCTCCACAATATTACCGGGATTAAGTCCCCCGGAAAGAATATAGGGGCGTGCCAGTTGAGACGTTTTTTCCCAGTCAGCAAGCTTTCCCTCTCCCCAGGAAGTATCAATAATAATGTCATATTCCTTAAATACTGGAGCGGTTTCGGGTGAAACAGCAATCAGCAGCGGACGGTTGGAGTCAGGCACCTGCGTCGCTTTGACTATCCCATGAACCTGGACAACATCAATACATTCCGGAATTCCAGCTTCATCCAAATCCATGATCCTCTTTCCGGCATTGCCGACAGCTTGATGACTGGAGTCCAGGGAGAGGACACAACCTTGTACTACGACCGCGAATGACAAAATGCCGCCTGGAAGCCCGCGAATGATTTCTTCAGCTATGCCAGGATCCAGAAACCTGGGGCTCGGAGGATAAAAATTAAACCCAAGGGCATTCGCTCCTGCTTCAACTGAAGACAGAGCATCCCTCAAGCAGGTAATCCCGCAGACCTTTATTAATGGCTTGGAGCGGTTATCCAAAAAACTTTTTTTTCTTTCCATCTTCGTCCTGCCCGGATATCAGTCCTCACTGCCTGTATCTGAATTACTTATTTCTCTGAGGATTTCCAGCTTTCTTCGGGCCATTCCGCTACTGATGGAGTCCCTGGCTATTTCCAGAGCCTCCTTGATATCAACGGCCCCGGCAAGATGTATGGCGGCCGCCGCATTAAGTGCTGTCATCTCCATGGCTACTCCCTTTTCCCGGCCCTCCAGTACATCCATTAACAGGGCTGCGTTTTCTGAAGGGGTTCCCCCGGGAGGAAGTTCTCCCTGCAAATATTCAGGATGAAGTTCAAATGTCTGAACTCTCCCCTCCCTGACTTCAGAAATCCTGTTAGTTGCCAGGGCTGACAACTCATCCAGGCCGTCCCGGCTATGCACAATCCAGGCTCCCCTGGTTTCCAGGAGGCTCAGTGAGAGGGCTAACTTTTCCGTAATATAGGGGGAATAGACCCCGATTATCTGATACTGGGCTCCTGCCGGATTGGTCAGCGGCCCCAGCATATTGAAAATTGTCCTGGTTTTAATCTCCCTCCTGACCCCGGCTACCCTTTTCATGGCCGGGTGAAAGAAAGGCGCAAACATAAAACATATGCCGGCATCCCGGAGTGAAGTTGCGGCCAGTTCCGGAGACCTGCAGAGTTTTACCCCCAGTTCCTGGAAAATGTCAGCGCTCCCTGAAGTCGAAGTTATGGCCTTGTTTCCATGTTTTGCCACGGGGATGCCGGCGCCTGAGATGACAAACGCGGCGGCTGTGGAAATGTTAAACGAGGATTTTCCTCCTCCTGTGCCGGCCGTATCCACTACATTGTCGTCGGAATTGGGGACAACTATGGCTGATTTCCTCATTTCTTTGGCGAAACCGACAATCTCAGAAACAGCTTCACCTTTATCAGCCATAGCGATCAGGAAATCTTTTATATCCTGATCCTCAACTTCCTCGTGCAGGATATAGCGCAGCGCCCTCTGGGCAGTAAATTCTGATAAATCCTCATTTTGCCTTATCTGTCTAGTTAATTCCTGTAACATAAAAAATTCCTCAGTAACTGCTTTCCACAGTCTGTTGCTATTGATTCCGGGTGAAACTGCACACCAAACACAGGGAAATCAACATGCCTGATCCCCATTAATATTTGGTCCTCAGTCCAAGCCTCGACCAGCAGGTCTTTGGGGAGAGTTTTCGGGTCAACCACCAGGGAATGATACCTGGCTGCTTTGAAGGGCTGTTCCAGACCAAGAAAAAGGCCCTTCTCATGGTGGTATATCATGGAGGTTTTGCCATGCATCAGGCTGGGAGCCGAAATCACATCTCCTCCGAATGCCTCCCCGATAGCCTGGTGGCCAAGGCACACTCCCAGGATCGGAATATCAGGACCCAGAATCCTGATAACATCAACTGAAATGCCAGCACTGGAGGGCACTCCGGGTCCGGGGGATATCACAATCCGGTCTGGGCCCATCTCCCTTATTTCAGGAACCGTAATCTTGTCATTTCTTACCACGGTCAGGTCAGCACCCAATTCTCCCAGGTACTGGACCAGGTTGTAGGTGAAACTGTCATAGTTATCTATTACCAGCAGCTTTTTATCCATTATTTTTAAAATCCTCTTCTGCTGTTTAACTTATCCATGGAGTTAAACCGTCCAGCCATGGAAAGGGCCTGATTCAGCACGCTTGCCTTATTGAGGCATTCCAGGTTCTCCTTTTCCGGGACTGAATCTGCCACAATGCCAGCGCCTGCCCGAAAATTGGCCATGCCGTCCTTCATCATTATGGTACGGATAGAGATGCAGGTATCCAGATTGCCCGCATAGTCAATGTATCCGGCGGCTCCAGCATAAAATCCCCTGGGGCTTTTCTCCAGTTCCTGGATAATTTCCATCGACCTGATCTTGGGTGCACCTGTCACAGTTCCGGCCGGGAAACAGGAACATAGAGCATCAAAACGATCCTTGTCCGGGCGGAGTCGGCCCCGGAGTGAACTGACCAGGTGCATGACATGGGAGTAACGTTCCAACCTCATGAATTCTTCCACTTTAACCTGCCCATATTCACTGATTCGTCCCAGGTCATTTCTTCCCAGATCCACCAGCATTAAATGCTCCGCCTTTTCTTTTTCATCATCCAAAAGCTCCGAGGCCATAAACTCATCCTCGGCCCTGTCCACCCCTCTTCTCCTGGTGCCGGCAATCGGGCGGTATTCAAGATCATTGCCCTGCACCTGGACCAGCATTTCCGGTGAGGCTCCAGCCAGACATAAAGAGCCCTGCTTGAGAAAAAACATGTAGGGGGAAGGATTGAGATAGCGGAGTATCCTGTAAACATTAAAAGGATCGCCGCTGTATTCCCTGGCGAAGGCCTGCGAAAGAACAACCTGGAACACATCTCCTGCAAAGATGTACTCTTTGGCTCTACGGACAGCCTCGCCAAACTCTTCGGGAGTAAAATCCGAATATTCCTGGAGCTCCCTGAGCCCACCCTCCCTGCTATGGTTTAGAACGGACTCCAGTTCATCACTGGTCAGGAGAAAATTCAAAAATCCTGGGCCATTGCCTGGAGATAACAACTTATCAGTCACCTCCTGAACCTTGACGCTGCTGATATGTGACATCACGATGATCCTGTGCCTCAAGTGGTCAAAAGCCAGGATAGTTGGATAAAAATCCATCTGCGCGGAAGCGAATTCTGTTGATAATCCATTGATTTTTTCAAATTCATGGATCATCTCGTAATTAAAAAACCCCACTGCTCCGCCAGTGAAAGGTGGCAAATCAAGGGGTGCCTTCTGATCCTTCCTGAATTCCGCTTTCAATTCGAGGAGTGAACCGGTGAAGCTACCCTCAGGATCCACGCCTATAAACGAATACCTCCCCTGCCTTTCCCCCTTTTCCACTGACTCCAGGAGGAATGCCCGCTCAGAGCCAGAAGAGACCCTCTGGTAAACAGATACCGGGGTCAGGGTATCAGCCATAATAACCTTGCTGTAAATCATCTCTCAATATCCTTTTCGCTGTTCTTCCGGGGTATCAAACCCGGAGAAGCCGAAAATAATCTTCCGGCAGGGTCCAGTCAATATTGTTTCCGGCTGTAAACCCCAGGAGGGCCCTTTTCCGAAAACAAAAAATTGAATTAAAGAGACAATTGCACCGACTTGGTGTTTGTGGTTGGTAAACCGAAGGCAAAAAAAAATCGAAGAGAACTGTTCGTTATCTCCGATCTTATATCTGTCCAGTTTTTAATTCAGGTCAGGATCGACAGTCCTCCGGCTTGCTATGTATTAACTACGCCACCAATGCCGGAGAATTGTTTCACTTTTCATAATCTTCGAAGGAGATTCTAGCACATTTTTCAAAAATAACATCCCTTTTTTTAAAAAAATATTTTCTTTCCGGCTAAATCTCATATTTTCGTTGGTTAGCTAGCATTTATCACCTAATCAATCTTTTAATTGTTGATTTTTCCATTTCGATTTCCTACTATTTTAATAGGAAATCATGAAGTTAACCACACGAAGTGAATACGCGCTTCTGGCTGTAGTCTATATCGCCAGAGAACAGGATCGGGGCCCGGTCAGTATTAAAACCATTCACAAACATTACAGGCTTTCCATGAAATATCTGGAAAACCTGGTACAGACTCTAAAAAAAGGGCATATCCTGAAGGCAAAAAGAGGTTCGGGAGGGGGATATACCCTGGCCAGAGACCCTGGCACAATATCCGTAGCTGAAATAATCAGGCTGATGGATGGCCCGCTGGCACCAACCGAGGCAGCCAGTACCTATTTCTTCTCCCATACCCCCCTCGAAGCAGAAAATGAAGTTTTGCAGGTATTCCGGGAAGTAAGGGACATGATAAGCAATTACCTGGAAAACACCAGTATCGGGTTTTTCCTGCAAAACGAAGATTCCGAATCCAGCTTTAGGAATAAATGATGGAAATAAACCTCCCCGGCATTTTTGCCCTGATAATGGTCATTGCTTTTTTTGCGGAATATGTAGATTCATCGCTGGGCATGGGTTATGGGACAACCCTGACGCCTGTATTGCTTCTCCTTGGATATGAGCCAATGCAGATTGTTCCTGCTGTGCTGCTGTCTGAGCTGATCACCGGGCTGTTGGCCGGTATCCTGCACCATAACCTGGGGAATGCGGAACTGCTGCCGAGTAATTTTTCGTTCCTTAAAATTACTGCCTCCGTGAAAAAAAATGGAATCAAGGCAAGCTTCCTCCAGAACTGCCCTATACACCTAAAAATCGCACTGATAATATCTTCCTGCAGCATCCTCGGTACGTTGGCAGCTGTACTGCTGGCGGTGAATATCCCCGCTTTGTGGCTCAAGTTATATATTGGAGTGATGGTCCTGGCAATCGGAGTAGTCATCCTTCTCTCCGGCAGGACAAACCAGGGGTTTTCATGGAGCAGGATCACCGCCCTGGGATTGGTTGCTTCCTTTAATAAAGGCCTGAGCGGAGGTGGATATGGTCCAGTAGTCACCGGAGGACAGATCCTGGCAGGAGTTGAAGGCAAGAGCGCGGTCGCCATTACCTCTCTCTCCGAAGGCCTTACCTGCCTGGTGGGGGTAATCCTCTACTGCCTGACCAGGGGCAGCGTTGACTGGACCTTGGCTCCCTGGTTGGCAGTCGGCTCTGTACTTTCTGTTCCGTTTGCCGCCCTGACAGTAAAACATATAAAAACTGATTATCTGAAGTGGTTTATTGGAGCAGCAACCCTCCTGCTGGGAACCGCAACCCTGATCCAAGCTATTTAGCGGTCAAATATGATATAAACTGGGCTGATCAATAGAAACTTACTATAACTGGTTTTCGGCTGGATCCAGAAGCCTTTCGCCCATATCCCCAAAACCAGGAAAACAAATTATTGTCCGTCAGCCACATTCCTGTAACTGAGGACAATAAACAGGACTTTGAGCTGAGCATGAAAAAACTTGTAAACCTTGTTGTTACAGAAGAAAATTTCAAGAAAGCCAGGGAATATGCCAATACCCTGGATTCCATACAAATTTCACAGCGTTCAATCTGCGACCTCGAACTAATCGCTACTGGTGCTTTTTCCCCCCTGGACAGGTTCATGGGTAAGGCTGATTATGTAAGCGTCATCAACAGAATGAGGCTGACAGATGGCACTCTCTTCCCTCTCCCTGTGACCCTTCCGGTGATGCCAGATGAAAGCATGCAGCCTGGTAAAAACATAGCTCTCCGTGACTCCAATAACAATCTCCTGGCTTACATGAAAATTGAAGAAATCTTCGAATGGAATCGATCCGAAGAGTGCAGCACCGTTTTGGGGACGGAGGATGAACGCCATCCCCTTGTAGCAGAAATGCACAACTGGGGAACCCATCTCATATCAGGTGAAATGACCGTCCTCCAGCTTCCGATATACCGGGACTTTACCGAATTAAGGCACTCTCCAGCCGAAACCCGGGCCAGGATTCAGGAACTGGGCAAAGACGCGACGCCGGTAATAGCTTTCAAAACCAGGACTCCGGTACACCGGGGCCACGAAGAAATCCTGAAACAGGCATTGCAGAAAACCGGCGGAACCATTCTATTCCACCCGATTGTCGGGGTTACCAAGCCGGGAGATCTGGACACGTTCACCCTGGTCAGGTCATGCCAGGCCCTGGAAAAGAAAATCTCCTCCAAGGGAAATTTTCTCCTCTCTCTCTGCCCCCTGGCAATGCGCTTTGCCGGTCCCAGGGAAGCTCTGCTTCACGCTCTGACCTGGAAAAACTATGGCGCGGACACGGTGATTATCGGTCGAAGTCATGCCTGCCCTGGAACAGACAGTAAAGGAAACCTTTTCTATAAACCCTTCGCCGCTCAAGATCTGGTTCGTGAACATGCCGATGAAATTGGTATCAGCCTTCTGGAATTTGATGAACTAAGGTACTCCCCTTTAGATAATGAATATATTTCCATAGAGACATCGGATGCGGAAAGGGATACAACAATCCCCATATCTTTCAGCCGTATCAGGGTTGAATACCTGGATAAGGGAATAGAGCCCCCGGAACACCTGGTTAGCAAGGAAAGTGAAAAAATTATCAGGGAGTTTTATCCGCCCCGTCATGAACAGGGAGTCTGCATCTGGTTCACGGGGTTAAGCGGATCTGGAAAATCCACGATCGCCGAAATCCTGGATTCCATGATGCGAGAAAATGGCCGAAGAACCACCCTGCTTGATGGAGATGTTGTCAGAACCCATCTCTCCAAGGGTCTGGGCTTCAGCAAGGAAGATCGCGATACCAATATCCGCAGGATCGGATGGGTGGCGGCTGAAATCGTCAGGCACCAGGGAAGTTCTATTTGCGCGGCTATCAGCCCTTACAGATCCGTGCGTAATGAAGCTCGCAGCATGTGCGGAACGGACCGTTTCGTGGAGGTCTTCGTGGATACACCACTGGAAGTGTGTGAACAGCGGGATGTAAAAGGGCTTTACGCAAAAGCCAGAAGAGGTGAAATAAAAGGCTTTACCGGGATCGATGATCCATACGAAATCCCGGAAAGAGCAGAAATAACCTTGAATACTGTCAATATCAGCCCTCTGGAAAATGCTAGGATCATTATCAATTACCTGAAGGAGCATGGCTTCCTGAAGTGAAAGCCTGGCAGGGAATCCAGCTGGACTCAGGTTGTCTCCCATATCTGAATCAAGCCGGATTCCCTCTGATAGGCATCATAGGCCAATCTCGAGATGACAGCTCCGGAGCATCCGCGTTATCACCTTCCCGGGAAATCAAAGTCCATGTTATAAGTATTTTTCGGAGAATCCCAGACCCGGTTAAGCTTGGGTGAATAGGTGGTAAACTGTATCCTATTCTCCTGGGGGATAAACTGCATTTTTACCAACCACCCATTTCCTCCATTTACTTCATTCTGGTAATCAAACAGAATTTCGTTAACCGGTTTTCCATAATCATTTTCACTCTGCATTCTGTAGGCACCGCCAACGTGTCCGCAGAGAACCAGGTTAATATTCTCATGCCTCCTGATAAAATTTTCCCAGAGCCGGACTCCAACATAACCATCAAGTCCATAGGGCATCGGTATGTTCAGGCGACCTTTGGTATTCAGGTGGGCATGGGTCACCAGAATAATCGGCATATCTTTATGCCTTGCAATAACAGAGTCAGCCCACTCTATAACTTCTTCCCCAGGGGCAAAATTCAGACTCAATACCATGAACCTGACACCTGCTCCCTCAAAAAAACAATAGTTGCTGGAATTGGATCCGTTAATTCCTCCACCGTACCAGTCCCGGCCTTCAAAACGCCCCGGGCCAAAATATTCATCAAATAGATCGGTTTTCCAGGTAGTAACCTCACCAATATGAACCAGATCGTGGTTTCCGGGGACTACACTGTATGGCACCGGAGGTTCCGCTTTTTCAAAAACCTGGTGGGCCCGGTCAGCCAGTTTCCATTCATCAACCGCATCAAAATGCTGGACCATGTCTCCCAGGTGAATGACAAACCGGATATTTTCCTCACCGATATTCTCGTTGACCCACTCGGTTTGGTTCAGGTAGGTTTCCGGGTACATTTCTGAATAATTCTGGGTATCGGGAAGCAGTATTACGGTAAAAGGTTCGGCTGCTTTGTCCACGCATGATAGGGCCGAAAGGGAAACAATAATAACGAGTAGTATTAAGGCGCGGTATTTGAACGTAGAATTTTTCATGGTGATTAAATTAAAACAGAAAACCGGAGTAAAAAAAACAATAAATCAAATTGCTGAAACTGTCCGTTGCGTGGGATCAAACAAATGACTGCGAATCCATTTTTCCTTCTTCCGTCCGCCTATCAACTCCTGTACACTTGATTGCATGAAACGAATAGTATTCATCAGCCTTACCCTTATTTGTTCCGCTGTTTTCACTGTGGGAGCTGGAATCGAAAACGTTAAAAACAATATCTCCTTGAACTCTCCTGAGGTGATCTTTTCACCAGGCCCGGAATATGAAGGAGACACCAGGATTTTCCAGGGAATACCAGGCATTGAGAGAAGCCAGGGTGGGCGTCTCTGGGCAGCCTGGTACGGCGGCGGGGATACGGAAGGCCCTGATAACTATGTCATGCTGGTCACCAGTGGAAACGATGGCGCATCCTGGTCAGACCTTAAACTTGTCATTGATCCGGAAGGTGAGGTAAGGGCATTTGATCCCTGCCTCTGGGTCGACCCGACCGGACGCATGTGGTTTTTTTGGGCCCAGGCTTTTCACTTCTGGGACGGCAGAGGCGGTGTCTGGGCAATAACCACTGACCAGGCTGATCAGGAAAACCCTGACTGGTCTGCCCCTCGCCGTCTGGCAGACGGAGTGATGATGAATAAACCCATAGCCCTGGTAAACGGAACCTGGCTCCTGCCGGCGGCAGTCTGGACCATCCCGATCAATGGAGGAGGGCCTGAATACGAATTCAACATGGGGGAATTGACAGGATCAAATGTTATTGCGTCATCTGACCAGGGAAGAACCTGGAACCTGTCAGGGCAGGCCCATGTTCCAGGAGTGGCCTGTGACGAACATATGCTGATTGAACGCGGCAACGGTTCCCTCTGGATGCTGGCCAGGACTGATTACGGCATTGGAGAAAGCATTTCCCTGGACAAGGGGAAGACCTGGTCTCCAGGACAGCCAAGCTGGCTGAGACACATTGCCAAGGCCCGCTTCTGTATCCGCCGGCTGCGCTCCGGAAACATCATCTTCGTCAATCACAGTTCACCTGACGGGAAAACCCGCTCCCACTTGACGGCTTACATATCCAGGGACGAGGGGAGATCCTGGCAGGGAGGGCTTCTGATCGACGAACGAAAAGGGGTCTCCTACCCAGACATCACTGAAGGAGAAGCAGGCAAAATTTACTGCATATACGACTACTCCCGCCAGGACAAAATGGAAATACTGATGGCTGCATTCACAGAAGAAGACATAATAAACAGGGGTAGCCTGCGGGATTCCGGTTCCAGGATCCTGGTTAACAAGGCTACGGGCAGGAGAACATCCAACTGATACCAATTCCATTGTAGTGGATGGCTGCCAGGCCATCCTTCAAGGCCATGTCATGACAGATGATAACTATGTCTCGGAGTTAAGAAAATTGTTTCCCGTAACCGAAAAGTGGAACTACCTATATAATGGTGGCATCCATTCCTGCCCCAAACCGGTGGGGGATGCCATGAGGGATTACCTATCGGATTGGGAGACCGGGGGACGGGACGCCTGGCCTGCAGCTTACGAAAAATTCAGGCAACTCAAGATTAAGTTCGCCTCCCTGGTTAGCGCTGACGCCCGAAATATAGTGATCACTGATTCCACCAGCTCCGCGATCAACATGGCTGCCCGGATTCTTGCTCCCGGATATGGGCAGAACGTGGTTGTAACCGACTTGACTTACATGAGCGATTCCTATGCCTGGCTGGTCAGCCATCCTGAAATTAAGGTCCGCTTTGTAAACAGTCATAAAGGAATGGTCTCTCCGGAAGATATCAGCTCCATGGTTGATGCCAAAACCTTGGCCGTAAACCTCTGCGCGGTAACAGCGGGAACAGGTTTCCGCTTTGACCTGGAAAAAGTCTACTCTGCCCTGCCAATCAAAAAACCGCCGCTGCTTATTGATGCCTCCCAGGCGCTCGGCGTGGTAAAAATGAATGTAACTACTCCACCCCTCGACTTCCTGGCCTGCACCGCAGGCAAATGGCTGATGGGGCCTTCCGGTGTAGGGTTCCTTTATGTGAGTGACAAATTCATGAAAGCCACCCCGCCCGCAGCAGGTTGGATCTGTGCGGCCAATAACAGGGACTGGAATGTACGCGAATATGTGCTGCATGAAGACGCCATGAGGTTCCAGGGGGGAATTCCAAATCTGGTCGGAGTAGTCGGAGCTCTGGCGGCACTGGAATTGATCGAAAAGGTGGGCATTGATTTTATCCAGGAACGAGTCTCCGGCCTGGTCGGGTACGCCTTGGAAAAACTGCAGGCTCTTGACCTGGATCTGCAGACTCCTTTCAATCCTGACCAGCGGGCAGGTTTGGTCTTTTTCAAAATCCAGGGAGCAAAGGATCTATACAGAGAGCTGCAGTCAGCCGGTATTTACTGCGGATGTTTTATGGAAGGCATCAGGATTGACCCTAATTTTTACAACACCTATGCAGAAATCGATCAATTTACAGCAGTTGTAAAAAAATTCACAACATCCGGTTTGAAAAACTGTAATTGAGGCGCAGGGAGAAGGTTTTCGCCATAACCTTCTCCCTGCATTAATCAGCATGAAGCGATTATTCATTCCCAGAATACCTGATATTTACAATTACCGAACCATCCTCATGGGCTCCGACTGTAAAGCTGATCCGCTTCCCGTTGTTCTCAGCCATGAACATCCTCATCCCCGCAGAGTTGGTATCCACTCCAACTTTATATCCAGCTGAGTTTATCTTTCCCATGTAAAACTCATACACTTCATCCGCAGATCCGGATGAGGTGAGCATTACATTTATGTGTCCCCCAATATTCGTAACCTGTACCGGCTTACAACCAGGACAGGAAGGGAACTCACCCTCCAACTCGGTAGGGTATGCAACTCCAGCAACAGAAGACTGGATCTCAAAATCTCCTCCCTGTCCGGAAATCTTCACTGCTCCCCCCTCTTTGTCAAGAGTAATGCTGTTGCCTCCCGGAAGTTTAAAAGAGCCATCATCATCCTTCGGTTTTGAAGATCCACAGCCAAAGGTGAACAATGCAATAACAGACACCAGTAAAACTACTTTAATTACAACTGGAAAATTTTTAAAAACCATGTCAGTACTCCTTGATAAAAATTTCAATACTCCATTATTTAAAATCATCCTCACAAAAACATCTCAGGCACAAGAAAATTTAAATACTTGTTAATATTGTTAAAATTTCTATAAAAACTATCACAAAATAATAATGTTTTAAACAGGAAACGGCTGTTTGTTTGAGTACTACAGCAGGTTGGGGCATCTGTAGATTTTTCTGGTGTTGGGGACACTCACATTTCAGTTTCAGTCGGGAACAAACCAGATGATATGAGACATTAACAGACAACTTATAATTTGGACAGGTCAACTATGCTGGAACAATATGCCGGCTACTCCCATTTATCGGTATAGATATTCCTGAAACTCCTGAATTGTGAAAAAATGTCTCCAAGGTTATCCGAGACTATCAATAATTCATGATGCTCTTTTTTCAGGAAACCCTCCGCCAGGCCGTGGTCCAGAAAATCCACCAGCTTGTCGTAGTATCCGCAGACGTTATACAAAGCACAGGGCTTGGAATGGTAGCCCAACTGCAACCAGGCTACTGCTTCAAAAATCTCTTCAAAGGTCCCGTATCCTCCCGGAAGGGCAATAAAGCCATCAGAAAGGTCAGACATCAGCTGCTTTCTTTGATGCATGGTATCAACGATATGCAGGGAATCAAGCTCAATCTGAGGCACCCTTTCATATATTTTACTGGGTATGACACCGGTTACAGTACCGCCGTTACTAAGACAGGTCCGGGCCAGGGTCCCCATCAAACCTGCGGCTCCTCCCCCATATACCAAACCGATACTATTGTCTGCCAAATACTTTCCGGTATCCCTTGCCGCAGCTTCATATTCAGGACTGGTACCGGGTTTAGACCCGCAGTTAACGCAAATTCTCTTCAATGGTATATCTCTATTTTTTTTTGTTTTTTACACAGATCAATCGTGTGTTTGATGAGGCGCTTATCACCAGGGCTTCCGTGACCGGGAACTACAACTTCAGCATCCTTGTATTCATCCTGCAGTTTTTTCAGGGTATCCGGATAGGCTTTCAGATCAGCTTCGGATACGTTTCCAAGGTCCTGGGCATTAAGGGAACGTACCAGGCAGCCCGCAAAAAGAACTTTCTCTTCCGGTATCCAGGCTACAATATTGTCATCGGTATGCCCGTTGCCGGGAAACTGCAGTTCCACATCCAGATCACCACAATAGAGCATCTTCTTTCCATTGAAACTATTTTTGGGCATCGTAACGCCCAGGTCATACAATTTAACGGTTGTTTTATGTAATGCCCAGGTTTCAGCACCCAGTTCCTTCGCTGCGCCAAGTCCTCCGGCAGAGTCCGGGTGGGCATGGGTAGCGACAGCATACTCAATTTCTGCTCTGAATTTCCCCTTGACCCATTCAGCAACTATCCGGGTCTGTTCATCGTTCCATGGCATATCTATCAGCATGGCTGAAGATCCGCTTATTACAACCAGGCCATTACCCGGGACTCTACCTTCATACTCGGGAAGTTCAGTAAATGCGGTGTAAAGCCATACGTGTCGGGTTAACTGGACTACCTCAACATCAGGAGATAGCTCTATCTTCTCACTTTCCAGCCCTTGCGCCGCAGCAACTCCCGCAATTATTAATAAAATGAAAATGTAATCTGCAACCAGTCGAAATTTCATTGCATCCACCCTCCTGTTTATACCCAAAGGAAACAATCTAGGATATTTTATTCTGACTTTGTATAAATATCCAGTAACTTATTCACCTTTACTGACATGACCCTACTTCTGTATCAACAGACACCTATCCTTTTTATTTTCGGCAGGCTGATTTACAATATCCGGGAGGTGTAAAAATCAATGAAAAAATTACTGCCGCTGGTTTATATATTACTTCTTTCACCAATCTTGTCTGCCCAGACAGCAGAGGTTAACTATGAAGAATCGCTGGTTCCTGAGTACTCTCTTCCGGAGATACTGCTGACCATGTCCGGTGAAAAGGTTGCGGATAGGTTCACCTGGATCAATAAAAGGCGTCCCGAAGTCCTGCAACTATTCCAGGACTATGTCTATGGGAACATCCCCGAGAGCAAAATTGATGTTTCCAGCCGGACTGTTTCCCACAAAGAACAGGCACTGGGAGGAAAAGCCATCAGGGATGAGGTTGTTATTACCCTGTCGGCTGGAGAGAAAAAAGTGGAACTCAACCTTTTAATATACCTCCCAGCCGATGCTGACGGCCCGGTTCCGATCTTCATGGGCCTCAATTTCAATGGAAACCATACTGTCTCTCCGGAGACTGATATTCAGATGTCATCCTCCTGGATGCGCAACAACCAGAAAATAGGAATTACTGACCATCGTTCTAATAATGGAACTCGAGGCGCGAGTGAATCCCGCTGGCAGGTAACCAAGATTATTGACAGAAATTACGGATTGGCTACCCTTTATTATGGAGATATAGATCCCGACTTCCATGATGGATTTAAAAACGGGGTACACGGTCTGTTGGCACAGGAAAACGAAAAACGAACAGACGAATCCTGGGGATCCCTTTCCGCCTGGGCCTGGGGCCTGAGCCGCGTCCTGGATTATCTGGAAACCGACGGACGGATAAACAGCGGCAAGGTTGCCCTGATCGGTCACTCAAGACTGGGAAAAACTTCTCTCTGGGCTGGGGCGATGGATCCCCGGTTCGCCCTGGTTATTTCCAATGATTCAGGCTGCGGCGGTGCCGCCCTGTCCCGCCGTGCTTATGGAGAGACTGTTAATGCAATAACCACAGCGTTCCCTCACTGGTTCTGTAAAAAATTCAGTGAGTACGGCAACCGCGAATCTGAGCTTCCCGTAGACCAGCATATGCTTATCGCCCTGATGGCACCCAGGCCTGTTTATGTGGCAAGTGCCGAAGAAGATAAGTGGGCTGACCCCAGGGGAGAATTTCTGTCTGCCAGTAAAGCTTCAGTCGTTTACTCTCTTTTCGGGCTGGAAGGTCTGCCAGCAGCAGACATGCCGGGTATCAATTCCCCATCATCCGGCACTATCGGATACCATATAAGGACCGGTGGCCATGATGTAACTGCCTATGACTGGGATCAATACCTTGCTTTTGCCGATAAACACTTCAGAAATCAACAGGATTGATCCATTATCTCAGTTCAACCCCCTGGATGGCTGTTTTTAGGTGGGAAAATAAAGTACACTGACTGCTTACGGTTCCAGAGATTTTAAATTATTTTATCTATATCCATGGTTAAATTCGACACATTAGAATTAATTGGTTTCAAGTCCTTCGCTGACAAAACTCGCCTGAACTTCAGGGGGCAAATCACGGCTGTTCTGGGTCCAAATGGCTGCGGAAAATCCAATATCGCGGATTCCATCGGATGGGTTCTCGGCCTGCAGAATGCCCGGAGCCTTAGGGGACAGACTCTGGAAGATGTCATCTTTTCAGGGACCGAAAAACGACGCCCTTCCGGATTTGCTGAAGTGAGACTGAAGATGCGATTGATGGGTGACGATCCTGTCATCTGGAACGAGACTGAATACCGGGAAAAGCAACTGGAAGTATCCCGTCGAGTGGATCGTAACGGAGACAGCTACTACCAGATCAACCAGAAACGCTGCCGGCTGATGGACCTGACCAGCTTGATGGAAGCCGTAGGCCTGGGTTCAGCCAGCTACGCGTTGATAGCCCAGGGTAAAATTGATTCTTTCCTCATAGCTAAACCCCTGGAGCGCCGAGTACTGATTGAAGAAGCAGCCCAAATCCATGGTTACAAAGTTAAACGCCGCAATGCTGAACAGAAACTGGAACTGGCGCAGCAGAACCTGCTCCGCATCAACGACATTGTCTCCGAAGTGGAAAGAAGCCTGCGATCGCTGAAGCGTCAGGCCAACAAGGCTGCCAGGTACAAATCGCTGAGGGATGAATTCAAGGGTATCCAGAAGTTAAGATTTACAATCGAAGCCGCCAAGATCAAGGTAGAACTGGAGGTACTTACCCTCAGCCTGAAGGAAACCGGTGACGAAGACCTGGCTCTGAGGCTGGACCTGGAAAGCAGGGAGAAGCTTTTTCAGGATAGATCTTCCAAACGGGAACAGCTGCAGTCTCAGCTAAACTCACTTCAGCAGAGGCTTTCTGAAACCAGGTTGGAAATGGACCGTTCCCGAAATGCCATCCTGCATTTCGCCGAACAGACTGAAAACCACAATGCAGGCCTGGAAGCTGATGAACTCGAAGTAGCGACAGTCCAGGCTTCGCTTGAAAAGCTTATCAGCGAGAATTCCGGCCTCGAAGATGAAAATCAGCAGCTGGCTCAGAAGGAATCATCACTGCAAGAAATCCTAATAAAACAGAGAGAAGAAGCTGGGCAGTATGATAGAAAACTGAGAGAAACCGAAGACCTGCTGGAAAAGGAAAGGACTGGACTGGTATCAGTTTCATCTGAAATAGCTGCGGCGCAAAACAATATTGATCAAATTACCAACAGGATCCGTATCAATGAATCCGACTACAGCAGGCTGCAGGAGGACCGAGCAGAGTTCAGCAGGAAACTGAACCAGGCCAGGCTTACCGCAAATGAAAAAAACCTCCTGCTGAAAAATGAATCTGCCCGTTTGACCCAGGTAAAAGAGGAGATCCTCAATCTAACGGCTTCCCGGAACGAAATCAGGACCGCACTGGATGAACTGGAGTCTGAAGAACTGGAGATAAAAAACAAACTGATAGCATCCAGAGAAAGACTCAATTCCCTGGAAGAGCTTGAAATCAGCCGATCTCAATATAGCGAGGGGGTCCAGGAAGCCCTTAAACACCTTCGCCACAGCCCGTTCTCACCTGCCGGAACATTTGCGGACTTTGTTGATACCAATCCCGAATTTGAGAGAGTCGTAGAAGAATTCCTTTCCAGTGAACTGGAATACGTAATGGTTGATTCAGTTGAACAGGCAGTCCAGGGACTCTGGGAACTTCGTTCCTCTGAGACAGGAAAATGCACTTTCCTGGCACTACACGGCTCGGAAAACCTGGTTTCACCCGCAGTTCCGGATGGAAAGAATTCCCGCCTGCTGACTGAACCGGGTGTTTATGGACATCTTGGTGACCTGATTAACTTCAAATCAAGCGTGGGCAAGGCCTTTATGAGAGTTTTTCCCCAGCATGCCGAAGCAGTTGTGATTTCAGATATTGAGAGAGCACTGGAGCTTGCAAAATCTTACCCGGAAAAAACTTTTATCACCTTGAATGGGGAAGCTTTTGCTTCGAGAGGAATGCTTTCCACCAGTAAAAAGGCAGCTGCCAAACTGGGACTCCTCGGCCTCAAACGGCAGAAAAGAGACCTGGAAACCAGGATCAAGAATTTACAGAAAGAACTAAATTCTGTTTCAAAAAAAATTGAAGCCAGAAAAATCGCACTAGAGGAAATAACCAATACCCTGCAGCAGGCTGAAGCTTCGGCCCTGGAAACAGAAAAAACCATCATAGGAATCAAGCACGAATGTGAACTGGCCCACCAGGAATCTTCCCGCCAGGAATCGGGGGTTCGCAACGCAGAATCTTCGCTGGAACAACTGACTCAGGAAAAAACCGAACTGGAGCGCAGGCTTGAAACGCAACTCAAACTACTTTCAGAAAAAAAACAGTCCCACAATGATTACCAGGAAAAGCTGGAAAAGAACCGGCATCTGATCCAGGAGCTAAGGTCTCTCGGAGAGTCGGCCCGCTCTGCCCTGGGAGCAACCGTTTCTGACCAGAAGGTTATTTCTGAAAAGAAAATTGCCCTGAATTACACCATTAACAGGATCAATTCCCAAAGAATCGAACTGGAGTCCCGCATTTCTTCTGTACAGAAAAGAAAGCAGTTCAGGACAACCAAGCTGGATGAACTCAGCCGGAAAACAGCCGAACAAAAGGAAGCGATTATCAAATTCGAGACCAGCCTGTCTGAGCTGGAGAATGCTACCAACAATTCCCGCGAAGCCCTTGAATCTGCCATAAAAGAAGGCCACCAACTGGAAGAGATTCTTCATGAAATTAGGGATAAACGCTCAATTCTCCTGGAAAAGAAATCTTCCCTCAACATAGAAAATGCGCGGCTGGAAACCCGCCTGCAGAATCTGGAAACAACTTGCGAAGAACAGCTTAAAATGAGACTGGAAGAGGTCGAAGCATCAACTGATTCAGCATCAGTAGAAAACAGCGACGAAATCTTGCAGAGATACAACGAACTGTCAGAAAACCTCGAATCATTCGGCCCTGTCAACATGACAGCCCTGGAAGAATACGAAGAAAACGAAGAAAGGTATAACTTTCTTACCACCCAGAAGAATGATATCGAGAAATCGATCGCTGATACTAAGCAGGCCATGCAGGAAATCAACACGCGCAGCCGTATCCAGTTCAGCAAAGCTTTCAAGGAGATAAATAAAAACTTCAATATTGTATTCCGAAAACTGTTCGGCGGTGGGGAATGCGGCATGGAATTGATGGATGATGAAGATATCCTGGATTGCGGGATTGATGTGATCGCTCAGCCGCCCGGAAAAAGACTCCAAAATATCCTGCTTCTTTCAGGTGGAGAAAAAGCCTTGACTGTCTTTGCCCTGCTGATCGGAATTTTCATGTTCCGTCCCAGTCGTTTTTGTATTCTTGATGAAATCGACGCTCCGCTGGATGATGCCAATGTGGAAAGATTTGCTGAGCTGATCAAGGAAATGAGCAGTGAAACCCAGTTTATCGTGATCACTCACAATAAACAGACCATGAAGGCTGCCCACAACCTGTACGGGATCACCATGGAAGAGCCCGGGGTTTCCAAGATTCTGGCAGTCGATATCTGAAAGACCTGCTGTTTTTACTCGTCTAACAAGTATCCTGTATGCAACACCCTGCAAAAACACTGCTTTAATAGGCTGGAAAAGCAGGCGACAATTTCAGTTTCAGATGCCATTACATCAAGGGTGGAGAACACCCTCTAATTACTGGCTACTGGCAAAACAAAAGAAAAGAAGCTTCTTTTTGTAGCTATCTCCCGTCTCTGAATTCCCGGCAGTCGATATTGTATTCCTGAATCTTGGCAGCTATGGTGTTGCGGTGAATGCCCATAATCGTAGCTGCCTGGTTGATGAATCCCCTGCTCCTGGAGAGGGATTTGAGAATGAACATTCGTTCAATCTCAGAACAGACCTCAGGCCAGAATAGGCCGTCTTCTATAACCTGCTCAATAATTCTCTCCAGGGTTTCCCTAATACTCTCTTCAGATTTTTTCGATTGTGTTTTCATCAGGAACTCCGCTGTCACCCTCTCCTTCATCTGATGGAGCCTGCTTAACACCGGAAGGAGTCGGCATATCAACATTTTCCGGGATCAGGCCCCTGAAATTCTCAGGGGCAATTAACTTGATTATCCTCATTCCTGAAAGAAAGAATGGAGCTGTAACCGAAGTTTTAATGAGCTGAGTATTCACAGGAAAAACCAGCAATACCAGGAAAATCACCGAATCAATCACAAATCCCCGGGCCAGTCCAACCGGGATACCCCAGAAACGGTCTCTCCAGGTGAGCCCTTTTTTGAGAAGCGCTTTCTTTATTTTTAAAGAGCCGAGTGCCCCCAGTACAATAAAAACCACAAATATTGAAGTGAATCCCAGCATAGCTGCCAGCGGGTTGCCTACCCCGAACTTGAGCAGCAGCATTTCAATGCTTTCAAAAAACAGAAAAGCAAACAGCAGCCCGGCAACAGCAAAAGCAAGTTCCGCCAGTTCGGCTGCCAGTCCCTTGGTTAAGGTCTGAATCAAGGCAATTCCAATAATTGCCAGAGCCATTATGTCCAGTGAGTTCATTCTATTCAGTTCCGGATGTTGATAAATGATCAGCCAGGCTGACCCAGATACAGTTTAACCGCTCCAGATTGCCGCGCCCGCTTTGCGACTGTGTCATCAAATTAATAAGGCAGCTCTCTCCCTGCCAGGATTCTGTAGGCCTCGACATATCGCTCTGAAGTTGCCTTTATTACCTCCGGGGGCAGCTTAGGTCCAGGATAATCCTTGTTCCAGTCAAGAGTCTCCAGGTGGTCTCGCACATACTGCTTGTCAAAAGACAACTGCGCCCTTCCAGCCTCGTAACTGTCAGCTGGCCAGAATCTGGATGAATCCGGAGTCAACACCTCATCTATGAGAATCAGTTCGCCTTCGTAGAAACCAAATTCAAATTTTGTGTCACAGATAATAATCCCTCTAGAGAGCGCATATATTCGCGCATCATTGTATATTCGCAGGCTAAGATCCCGGGCTTTTTCGGCCGTATCCCTGCCGACAATTTCAGCCGCCCTCTCGAAATCAATGTTTTCGTCATGCCCGGTGACCGCCTTGGTGGCAGGTGTAAAAATAGGTTCAGGAAGTTCCGATGATTCCAGGAGGCCCGGAGGAAGTTCAATTCCGCAAACTGTCCCGCTGGATTTATACTCTTTCCATCCTGATCCCGCCAGGTACCCCCTGACAACACATTCGATGGCCAGCGGCTCACATTTCTTAACCAGGGACGACCTTCCTTCCAGTCCCGTGCGGAAAAGCTTCAAGCCTTCAGGAAACTCATCTACTTCAGTAGATACCAGGTGATGACCGGTAATCCCGGCTTGCCTTATCCGGTCAAACCAGAATTTTGACATCTGGGTTAATACCACCCCTTTTTTGGGTATCGCGTCAGGTAAAACCACGTCAAATGCGGAAATCCGATCTGTAGCGACCAGGAGCAAATACTCTCCAATATCAAAAATCTCTCTAACCTTGCCGCTGTTGACTTTTTTATAATCTCCAAGTTTCAAATCAGTCAGGTAGTCTGATTCCATAAATTCCCCCGTTTTTTGTTTCACCGTTCTTACCCTAGCCTTCATTCTCGCAGGCTGGTTTCTAGAATACCACAGCTGAATTAATTCTTACTTGCCTAAAATAAGGAACTGTTTTACTTTTTACCAATACCCTGGAGTTAACCTGCCTCCTTTCCTAAATTGCCATCATAAAGAACTATGATAAGCCCTGCAGCGACCGGCCCCGAACCTGAACAAAATTGACACTTTAAGAACTCAGTTGCTACACTTGCCAATCGTCAGGTAATCCTTCCTATTCCGGTTATTTACCTGATTTATCTCGAATAATTTAATATTTTTTATAAAAATCCGATTCGTTCTGAAAGGAGAACAAAATGAACTTACAACCTTTAGGTGATCGTGTTCTGGTACAGCGCGTGGAGGCGGGTGAAGAAGTTCGCGGGGGGATAGTTATTCCTGACACCGCGAAAGAGAAACCCCAGGAAGGTGTAGTTGTTGCAGTTGGAGCAGGCCGTGTCCTGGACAGCGGCCAGAAAGTAGCCATGAGTGTCAAAGCCGGAGACAAGGTGCTTTTCGGAAAATACTCTGGAACCGAAATCAAGTTGAATGACGAGGAATACCTGATCATGGGTGAAGGTGAAATTCTCGGAATCCTCTCATAACCGAAATCAAACCAAGCTGATCAAGTGCATCCGCCGGGCTGACCAGCGGGAGCATTTGTAAAGGAGAAATAGCGATATGGCAGCAAAAGTAATTACCAATAGTGAAGACGCGCGCCGCGCCCTGCTCTCTGGAGTAGACAAACTGGCCAACGCCGTTAAGATGACCCTTGGGCCCAAGGGGCGCAATGTAGTAATTGAAAAGAAATTCGGCTCACCCGTGATCACCAAGGACGGGGTTACGGTAGCCAAGGAGATTGAGCTGGAAGGCACGGAGAACGTTGGTGCCGCGATGCTGCGCGAAGTAGCCAGCAAGACCAGTGACGTGGCCGGAGACGGAACCACCTCAGCCACGGTTCTGGCCCAGGCGATTATCCGTGAAGGCCTGAAGAATGTGACAGCCGGTGCCAACCCGATGAGCCTGAAACGGGGCATTGACAAAGCTGTTGAAAAAGCCATTGCCCGCATTCGCGATCTTTCCAATCCTGTAGGCGGCGACATGATTGCCCAGGTAGGGGCCATCTCAGCCAACTCTGATCCGATCATCGGCGGAATCATTGCCGAAGCCATGGCTAAAGTAGGAAAAGACGGAGTTATCACGGTTGAAGAAGCCAAGTCGATTGAAACCTCCCTGGAAGTTGTGGAAGGGATGCAGTTTGACCGCGGCTACCTCTCTCCCTACTTTGTGACTGATCCTGAGAGGATGGAAGCGGTATTGGAAGATGCCTATATCCTGCTTTATGAAAAGAAGCTCAGCTCGATGAAAGACCTGCTGCCGGTGCTGGAGCAGGTAGCCAAGACCGGCCGTCCCTTCATGATCATCTCTGAAGATGTGGAAGGTGAGGCCCTGGCCACCCTGGTAGTCAACAAGCTGCGTGGCACGCTGCATGTGGCAGCGGTGAAGGCTCCTGGATTCGGCGACCGCCGCAAGGCCATGCTGGAAGACATAGCGATCCTCACCGGCGGGAAGGCTATTTCTGAAGACCTGGGCATCAAGCTGGAGAACCTGACCCTGGCCGACCTGGGAACAGCCAAGAAGATCACGGTGGACAAGGATACCACCACGATCGTTGAGGGCGGCGGAAATCCTGAAGGCATCGCCGGACGGGTGAAACAGCTCAGGGCGCAGATTGAAGAGACCTCCTCTGATTATGACCGCGAGAAGCTGCAGGAACGCCTGGCCAAGCTGGTTGGCGGAGTTGCCGTGATCAAGGTCGGGGCAGCCACTGAGACCGAGCTGAAGGAAAGAAAAGCCAGGGTTGAGGATGCAATGCATGCTACCAAGGCTGCTGCTGAGGAAGGCATTGTACCTGGGGGCGGAGTAGCTTACCTGAGAGCCGGACAGGCCCTGGAAGGCTTCACCCTGGATGTGGCTGATGAGCAGGTTGGCGTCAATATCGTCAGGAGAGCCCTGCAGGAACCACTGCGCCAGATTGCCCAGAATGCCGGATACGAAGGCGCTATCGTGGTAGGCAAGGTCCTGGAAGCCAAGGAAACCTTCGGTTTCAACGCTGACACTGAAGTTTACGAAGACCTGGTTAAAGCAGGTGTCATTGATCCGACCATGGTAACCCGCACTGCGCTGCAGAACGCGGCCTCCATTGCCGGCCTGATGCTGACCACCGAGGCCCTGATTACCGAGAAGCCTGAAGAAGACAAACCCATGCCGGGCGGAGCTCCTGACATGGGCGGAATGGGCGGAATGGGCGGAATGTACTAGGCTGAAAGCTTAATTACATTTCAACACAGCTGTAATTAAAAAAGCCTCCGTGCCTGAAAAGAGCACGGAGGCTTTTTGGGTTTAAAGGCTTTTCTATTCCCGTTAAAAAACAGAAAAGCTATACATCAAGCTAACCGGCGATCCTTCCCGGAATCGCCCTCGAATACCCGGCTGCTGTGGAAAGCCACTTGCCGGCTCCGAAGTTCTCAAACACATAGTTGGCCTGTCCAGCCGTGAAAATGCTGGGACCCCATACATATGGTAAGAGATATGGTTCACTCTGGCTATCATCCCAACCCTGCCAGTATGAATATACATACACAGGCTGCAGGTCAGTGGTTGTCCACTTGCGGGTGGTAAACCAGCGGGAGAACCTCATCCATCCGGGGCCTACTTCATTGGCCAGCTCATTGGCTGATCCAGCCAGTACGTTCAGGAATCCTTCCAGGGTCTTGCTGTCAGTACCCAGTACGGAGTTCATGTCATACAGGTCCTGGAGGGTGAATTCTCCGAACTTCTCGCCCAGTACCGCGTCATTCAGGTTGCTGTCAGGATCAATCTGGTAGGCATTGATGCACTTTACGGCAATGGCTGAAGTGAGCGGGCTCTCGGGAGTAACAGGGGATACGATCGGCTGATCTTCAGGATTACCAGGTACCCACAGGTCTTCTGAGTTATTGTAGGGTTCAACCGTGTAAATGGTGACTACCGGCTGGATGTTGTAGGAAACATCATCCCACTTGCTGGGCTGGGCGCCCTGGGCCAGGTTGGAAAGGCCGTTGTAGTTGTCCATAAAGGAGAAGAAGTTCACGATCTGTTTTTCAGCAGGCATGGCATTGGAGGGGAAAATTTCCCATGCCAAGGCTCCACCTTCTGAAATGATCCAGTTCAAGCCGACAACATCTTCACCGCGGTCCAGCTGGTCGCCAGCATGGGCCTCCTGGCGCAACGTGGCTATGCCTATGCCTACAGGCTGACCATATTGGCGAACATCCATCCCGGCAAAGCCTCCCCCGGTCTGAGCTGATTCGGCATAAATATATTCTCCTCCGGAAAGGATAATATGAATAGGGCAGGCCACACCAGACACGCCGGACGGGCCTTCTGTTATTGAGTATTCCCGAAATGGTTCACCGATAGCGATTGCCGGACGGGCAGCGGCCTGGGTCATATAGGCAGCCTGGGCTCCAAGATCAGTAACCTTGGCAACTGTCTGAAATCCCATAAGGTAATTGAAGGAAACGGCTGACGCGTTCAGGATATGCAGGTTGTCATCATCAAAACCTTCGGTATCCCCATAAACTGAGTAGCTACCAAAAAGCTCTTCACCGGCATCGCCGCCACCACCGTCTACCCAGGCTGAACAGGTCACATTCAGCTCTTCTTCCCGGTAGTTGATGAATTCATATGGAATCAGGTCCATGTTGCCGTAGTCAGCATAAATTGAGCTTGGAACTTCTATATCCATCCAAGGGCTGTAGCCACTCTTAAAGTCAGCTGAAGCGGTGACAAAAAGCAGAAAACGGCCGTCGGCGAAGGTTGAAGCCGGGATGGCATCAAAACTCTGGCCATTGCCGTCCGCTTTGTTCGGGTAACCGAAGAAACGGTCTTTCACGTTGACGTTGTCTGTGCCGGGCACAACAAAGTCAAACGGATCAACCATCATGGTGTCGTTACAGGTCAGGACCACCAGGAAGTCGAAGAAATCAACACAATCGGAGTTAAAGTAACGGAAATGGACCGTTACCGCGTGGCTTGGATTGGTGTTGGTCAGGCTAATGAAGTTCTGGTGTACAGGGGCCGCATTTCCATACTGCAGCACGGAATTGCTGGTGAAGTTCGCATCATCACCATACAGTTCCTCTGCGTTGATACCAGTGTCCAACAGGTAAATCAGCTGCGAACCTGGTTCATTAACAAAACCGGCCGGCACATCCTTGGTTTGTAACCTGTCGAATGGGCTGTAGCTGTTATAACCATCATCATTCCAGCCGGCTGGCTCCCCGGCCAGGCCAAATGACAGGCTCATGAAAATAAATGTTAAAAATAGTATGGCGAATCTAATTTTACTCATCAGGAACTCCCCTTAAAAAATTAATACCATATGTAAAAACAAAATATCCTGAGTTAATGTATAGGTCCTTAATAAATAATGACCGTGTTATATTATCTTTCCTTATTAGCAGATTTTCAATAAAAAATCTTATTAATGGGGTAAAAACTTAACAGATTTTATACTTTTTTCCCATAAGTTAGGATTCACTTATCACTTATACCTGACATGATTACCCTCCTGCATTTCTGTCAGCCTGGAATTAACATGGGAAAGGTTTCATTAAAGTATAAAAGGCCTTCCGGATTTGAACAACCGGAAGGCCTTTTATACTTTTTTCTGCTGCCTGGATACCTATATATCACGCAGCTCAAAGATTCACTCTCTGGTCACCCAGTTTCAGGGGTTTTTTCTAACGGAAATCGTACCATTAAGATTTTGAATCTCAATGACCGGGCCGCCACCGTTAATGTCAAAGTCGGATGAAACTGATTTCAAAACAGAACCGCGCTTAACAGTAATCTCCCCGAATTCTGAAGTTATCGGATCTTTTCCGTCTTCGTCATCTCTGCTCAGCTCTATTTTTGCCTCAATTGATACCTGGGCCGAGGCAGGGAGAAAAAGAACCAGGTCTCCGCCCAGGGTGTTCATTTTTCCGGGGTAGGAGCCCGTAAGGCCCACAGAAATGTCTCCGCCAACCGTGACCGCATCGAAACTACCACCCAGCTTTCCAAGTTCTATGTCGCCGCCGGCTGTTTGAGCATCAGTTCTGCCATGAACTCCCTCAGCTAGAATGTCTCCACCTGCTGTTTTCGCTTCAAGATTCCCGCCTATAATTCCGACGGACAGGTCACCACCAGCTGTTTCAAGCGAAGTATCTCCATCAACATTTTTGACTTCTATATCTCCACCCGAGGTACTGGCATTCAGTTTCCCCTTAATGTTCCGTATTTCAATATCTCCTCCGGAAGTCTCTACTTCGGCATCACCCATAACGTTGCCTATTTCAATGTCACCGCCGGAAGTGGAAGCATTCAATTCTCCCTCTACATCCTCGATTTCAATATCTCCCCCGGAGGTTTCCGCTTTCAGCAGTCCGGTTATCTTTTCCTGGAAGGTGATGTCACCTCCTGAGGTATCTGCAGTAACATTTCCCAGGACCTCAGTCTGGATGGTGATATCTCCGCCGGATGTCTCCGCCTCTATATTGAACTCCCGGGGTACTCCTATTGCAAACATTATGGAATCATGGTTGCGAATATTTTTTTTCGGGTCGAACTTAACCAGTACACCGTAAGCCTCCTGGCTGATCACAAGCCACTGTTTATACTCTTCTTGCAGCCCTTTGACATTTACAGTTACGCTGTTTTGTTCCCCCCTGATATTAATATCTGCGCCAACGACATCCACTTTCAGGGTTCCGCCGGGAGGCACATTAAAAGATTCAGAAACCACTGCATACTGGACCGCCAGAAGTCCCTGGGTTAAACACATCAGCACCAATGTTGACACTAAGATGATCCCTCTATTCTTAAACATTTTTACTCCTCCAAAACTTATAAACTTTCCAAATTAACTTTTTCCAGGATATTGTTCAGCTGATTTTTCATGTAAAGGTTTCCCTCTACCTTCTCCTGCTTTTCCAGAGCATCTATATTTTCTGGGGAAACCGGGTTTCCCCTTGTCACTGATTCTGAAAGCATGCTGATAGCTTCCATTCTCATTTTTGAATTATTATCAAAGCGCAGGACATTGATCAGAGTATTCTGCACTTGTTTATCTGCCGGGTACTTCCTCAGAGCGGCCAGTGCCTGTCCCCTGACCACGGGATTATCATCAGTTACCACAGCTGTCAAGAGAGCGTTTTTAATCTCCTGCTGGCTCATTCCGGCATTATCCTTAAGCATCTCCACTGTCTGGATCCGGACACCGGGATTGCTTTCCCTGATCAGTGAATAGGCTAACAGCCTCTGCACTTCAGGATTGTCTATGCTGTCAGTAAAACTGTATTGGCGGGTTGCTGAAAAACTGAGCTCAACTGTTTTTCCGTCACCCCCCATGGGAACAAATCTCACATCAGAAATGGAAGTTCTTTCATCCAGTGAAGTCGGGTCGGGAATTGACGTGAACTGTTGGGAACCGTAGTTATTAAAAAAGAACAATCCCATCACCAGCCCAACGGCCACTCCGGCAGCACACTTGGTCCAGGTTGATAAACTGGCTGGATCCAGCCAGTTTATTATTCGGCGGCTTAAGGATGGCAGGCTAATAGCTTGGGGCACCGCGGAATCACTGTCTGCACTTAAAACCCTGTCCAGGCCAGTCAAGGCCTCAGCTCTCAGTTCATCCGTTACTTCCAGGTTAGACAGCCCGGCCAGAGAATGTATCCTGGCCAGGGCTCGATATTCATCAACATATTCAGGGTTGTCCCTGAGGATTTTAGTCAGGATTTCTTCCTGCCCTTCATCCAACTCCCCGTACAGGGAAAGAAGTACATTTTCCGCGAATTCTTTTCTATCCATTCCATATATCTCCTCAGGTTATGCCCTGGAACTCCTTCAGGTCTTCTCTCATTTTCTGTATGGCTACAAACAGGTGTTTTTTGGCTGTACCGAGAGCAATATCAAGAAAATCCGCGATATCCTTCAGCTTTTGCCCTTCATAATGGCGCAGGATAAAAACCATGCGCTGCTGCGGAGGAAGCTCCATGACGGACTGCTCAATTCTGCCCCTTATCTCCCGGCTAACGGCTTGCCGGTATGAATCCGGCTCAGAGGTCTCGGCCTGCTCCAGCGGATTCCAGTCAGATTCGCCATCGCTGTTGAGTTGGCTGTTTACAAACAAGGTCCTTTCCCTCTTGTTTGCTTTTGCATACTCAGTAAGGCATACATTAGCAGTGATCTTTCTCAGCCAGGTAGAGAAGCGGCTTTCAAAGCGAAACTGGGGCAAGCTCCGATGGGCCCTGAGAAATACCTCCTGGTAAACATCCAGCGCCTTTTCCCGATCACGGGTAAAATTCAGCGCCTGGGAAAGTACCATTCTGTCAAAATGCCTCACCAGGCTGGAAAAGGCCCGCGAATCTCCACCCCTCGCTTCATTAATCAAATCCCGCTCTTCCTGTTCGTTCACTACCCAACGTCCTGTGTTAGTTCCCCTTTTGGACCAGTCCCTAATTCTGCAAAAATCAATCAAATTGCAGTCTACGGCTTCAATGACCCGTCCTCAGGCAGAATGGTTTATCCGTGGTGAAAATTTATTTTATTACCGGCCGCTTTTGATGGGGCCGGGGGAGCCATCAATAAAGCAAAATTTAACGCTTTCTAACAGGATACCGGGGAAGGACGTTGATCTCGTGGTTTGTTTCTTTCCAGGGCCAGCCAGTAGAGTGCAGCAATCGTTTTCCCGTCCTTGATTTCACCGTCCCTGATCATACCCAGGGCTTTCTGAAGGGTAAAAAACTCAACCTCCAGGTCTTCATCTTCATCAAAACAGGTTCCGGTTTTTTCCACCCGGTTTACATAGTAGATATGCAGCAGTTCATCACAATAACCCGGGGTCGGGTAATAGCTGAAAGCCTTGCTGATTTCCAGGGGGCGAAAACCCGTTTCTTCCTCCAGTTCCCGGACAGCGGTTTTTCCAGGATCCTCCCCTGGTTCGATTTTTCCAGCCGGAATTTCGAGTACGTCTCTCTCAACCGGATAGCGGTGCTGCCTGACCAGTGGAATCCGGTCGGGCTCCACTTCCGCCAGGATTCCCACCCCGCCCGGATGATGCACAACCTCCCGGAGCGTCTTTTTACCCTTAACCCTGATATCGTCCACCACCAATGTGACTATCCTACCGGAATAGACAACATTCCGGTTCAGCAACTCTCCGCGTTCAAATTTATTCATATTTTAAATTGTGTCAGGTCCTGAAAAAAAAATCATCCATTTCAGGCTATCACCATGGTTTCCCCGAACCTACTGTTACTTCTGCGGGTACACCAGGCCTGGCTTCAGCAACCTCTTGTGTTCCCGCCAGGGATGTCTTGATAACTCAAAAAAATTAAACCGTTCCGTATCTGTTTACATTACACTTTTGGGTAAAAAAAGCATCCTTTCTAACAGGGCTGTTTAAAGTTAACTCTCCCTTTACAGGACACAAATTGATAAAGTGTATGGCATAAACACGATGTCGATAACTGAAGAAAATCCGATTTTCCGGGATTCCACTAATAAAAGGATATTGCTGACAGCGGTAATCCTTCTTCTGGTTACTGCCACCTATTTCAATTCATTTCCCGGCGCATTCCACTACGATGATTTCGGACTTTTTCTGGAAAATCCTGAATTCAGGGAGCAGGCCTGGACTCCCCTCTCCCTGCTGACGCTGTATGGAGGCAGGCCCTTGTCTCTGATGTCCCTGGAAGTGAACCTCCTCGCTGGAGGCGAGGATCCCTTCTGGTTTCTTCTGGTCAATCTTCTCCTCCACCTGGCAGTCACGTCTTTGCTCTTCCTGCTGATTGCAAGACTGTCTTCATCAATTTATACCGGATTCCTTGCGGCCCTGATATTTGGAATTCATCCACTACAGGCACAGACTGTCAATTACATCTGGGCCAGGTCAGTACTGCTGATGACCTTTTTCCTGTTCATGTCCCTGCTGTTTTCAGTGACTTCAAAAAAAATATGGCCAGCCCTTCTCCTGTTCCAGCTGGCAATCTGGGCTCGCATGGATGCCCTGGCAGCGCTCCCCTTAATGATTCTGCTGCACCGCAGACAAAAACGCCCGGTAGTGATTCTGGGATCCATCAACCTGGCCGCCGCCGGATATTCACTGTTCTCAGCCAGTAAAACCAACATGAATATAAATCACTCCTCCCCGTTAGAGTATCTGCTCGAGGCTCCCCTTAACCTGCTGCGTTACCTTGAATTGATGTTTCATCCAGGAAAACATTCAATTTTTCACGCCTATGCAGAATCAGGGATCTTAAAAATATCAGCCGCATTTTGTCTGGCTGTTATAATATTGATGCTGGTAATAAAAATGCGAAAAGCACAGCCGATGGTATTTGCAGGGACCGCTTGGCTGATCCTGATGCTCCTGCCCTCTCTTTTGATCCCCAATGCTGATCCAGTGACCGAGAGCCGGGCATATTCCGCCTTTGCCGGGGCGGCTTTGATAACAGCAACTTTAATGATTATTGCGGGAAGGTTAACCGGGGAAAAAATATCCTCCTTTATGGATGGCTCCAGGAAACAACCGGCAATCGTTCTGACCACCGCGATTGTCACACTTTCCTGTATCCCTGTCCTGGCGCTGAAAACAATGGAACGTAACTGCCTCTGGAAGGATGATGAAAAAATATGGAGGGAGGCTGCCTCAGTTAATCCTGAGTCATACTTGCCAGCCTATAACCTGGGAGTTGCATTGGTCAGGATTGGCGCATTTAAAAAAGGACTGGACTCCTTTGCCCAGGCAATTAAATTGAACCCCCGGGATGATATGAGTTATTCTGCCTCTGGATTATGCTTCGAAATCCTGGGAGACACAGAAGAAGCAGAAGCATACTTTTCCCGGGCACTTGAGCTGAATCCCGAGAATAAATTAGCCCTGGAATCATCAAATTGCCAGGGCGATAATGGAATGAAAAAATGAAATACTCTAATCAGATAAACACGTTTCTGGCAATAACCGGATGTATTGTCGTACTCTGGGTTTTCACTCAGACCTATCTCCAGCCTTCTCGCAATGAACAGCTGAATATAGCCGGAATTGCTGCAGTCACTGAGAATTCCGCGTCTACCCAGCCGGCCTCATACCAGGGGGAGAACTCTACCCAGGCAAGTCCGGTTGCTTACGGCCCACCCTCCCGAAGGTCCACTCCGGGCGCGAATCCCTCTGTTAACGGGAGTGCCGCAGGCGGCGGCTCATTGCAGTCAGGAACCAGGAGTGTCAGGAGTTCTTCCTCCAGGAGATCATCACCAGGCACAGCCGTTTCCAGGAACCTCCAGTTGAGCAACCCGTCAAGAAATTCTGCTTCAGGATACAGGAGTGTTTCCGAGGTGGAAAATTCAGCCCCTCCGGCTCAGTCTTCAGGCCAGGATCGTCCCGCTGATGCTGGAGGATTTTCAGCACCTCCCGCCGGACAGGCTCTGGGGATGGAACAGGCAAAAAGAACTCCTGCCGACAGTTCTTCAGACCGGAGATATGTTCCTTTCCGTTCCTCCATGGCAAACCGTCCGAATTAGTACCAGCATTTCTTAATGGATCACAGTGGCGGGCAAAAGGGGGAAAGAACCTGGAATAGCAGGTCTCTCAGATTTCTTCTCTACTTCCCGTCCTTCCTGAACATTCCCGCCAGAAATCGGATATCCTTCTGTCTGCACACTGTATTAACCTCTTCCATACAGTGTAATAGAATTATTTACCAGGATTCCCTTGCTTAAAATGTTTTTTACATAGAGACTCTATTAGCATCCTGAAAAGAGATCGCCTAATACGGAAGGAGATTAACTGATGTCAAAACCAAACCGCAGAACAATAATAAAAACAGGTCTGGCCGGGTTACTGGCTTCCACTGTCCCTGTTTCGGCGGGAACCGAAGCTCTGGAATCCACAGGTATCAGACAATCGATCTGCAGGTGGTGTTACGGCAAAATGGAACTGGAAGACCTGGCAGCCACGGCTTCCAGGATCGGCTACAAATCAATTGAGCTCATAAAGCCTGAAGACCTAACTGTCCTAAAAAAATATGGGCTGACCTGCGCCATGATCCAGGGAGCAGGGACCATAAGTGACTGCCTGAACCGAACTGAAAACCATGCCCGTATTGAAAAAGAAATCAGGGAAACAATTGATTTCGCTGCCCGGGAAAACCTGCCCAGTGTTCTGTGCTTCTCGGGAAACCGCAAGGGGATGGACAGTGAACTGGGACTGGAAAACTGTATCCAGGGCATTAAACGTTTTATTGGATTCGCAGAAAAAAAAGGAGTGACTGTCTGCATGGAACTCCTCAACAGCAAAGTTGACCATAATGACTACATGGCCGACCATACGGAATGGGGCGTAAAACTCTGCCGGGAAGTTGGTTCGGAACGTTTTAAACTCCTGTTTGATATCTATCACATGCAGATAATGGAAGGTGACATAATCCGGTCTATTCGCGATTTTCACCAGTACATTGGTCATTACCATACAGCGGGAGTGCCGGGCCGCAACGAGATCAATGATTCTCAGGAACTTTTTTATCCGGCTATCGTAAAAGCAATAAAACAGACTGGGTATAATGGCTTCCTGGGGCAGGAATTTATCCCTGTTGGAGATCCGGTACAGGCGATGGAAGACGCATTCCGCATATGTAATATCTGAGCGTCGTCCTGCCTGGAAAATGATTTTCGACAGAGTGGATGGTGGTCATCGCCCGGAGAACTGTTACTAACTTGCACCCGCCATCCTGGATTTTAATCCAGGTTGAAAAAACAATATATTTTAGTATCATAAAGTGATTTTGTTACCCCGTCTCCGGGGCATGATGGTTGTTAAGCTCCGACGTCTAATCTGATTTTGAAAGAGGAGGTGTTAAGAATGGAAATTCCGGCTCAAACAATGATTGAAGCTAGGGGATTGTCCAAATTTTACGGCCCATTCGTGGCAATTGAGGATATATCTTTTTCCATCCCTGAAGGCCAGATTGTAGCCTTTCTCGGTCCAAATGGAGCAGGGAAATCCACTACTATGAAGATTCTTGCTGGCTACCTGGCTCCCGGATCCGGCACCGCCTCCATTGCCGGTCTCGACATCCAGGAACAAAGAATTGAGGCGTCCCGTCGTTTAGGATACCTGCCTGAAAATGGACCTCTCTACCTGGATATGACCCCCTTCGAACTGCTGCAGTTTTCCGGTGAGGCCAGGGGCCTTTCTCAAGAGCTGCTGATAGAAAGAATCCATACAGTCACCGAACAGTGCTCCATAACAGAAGTTCTGGAAAAACCTATCGGCAGGCTCTCAAAGGGTTTCCGGCAGAGAGTAGGCCTGGCCCAGGCACTACTACATGATCCTGATGTTCTGGTCATGGATGAACCCACGGCAGGACTGGATCCCAACCAGGTCAGGGAGTTCAGGGATCATATCAGGCAGCTGGGAAAGAAAAAAACCGTGCTGATTTCCACCCATATCCTGCAGGAAGTTGAAGCTACCGCTGACCGGGTCTTGCTGATCGACGAAGGTCGCCTCATTTTTGACGGCACACCGGCCGAACTTATGCAGGATGGAAGCCTGGAGGAGCCCTTCTACCGTCTCACTAATTATGGGAAATCCCGACAGAAAGAACAGTTGCAGCACCAGCCTGAAGCATTAGACAGAGGCCTCGCAGATTCCCCAGATGAGCCTGACAGCTCCGACAGCAGCGCAACCCCTTTCAGCAGCGGAGGCGAAAATGGAAATAAGTAAACCAAATACAGTTTTTATCCGCTCCCTGGTTGTAAGGGACATCAAGCGGTATTTCAGCAATCCAACCGGATATGTTTTCATTACATTATTTATATTCCTCAGTGCAGCCGCAGCCTTCTGGCAGGATCGTTTTTTCAGGGATAACCTGGCTAATCTGGACCAGCTTAATTCCCTTTTCCCCCTGCTGTTGCTGGCCTTTATCCCGGCCCTGACGATGTCGGTTTGGGCGGAGGAAAAAAAGCAGTCCACTGATGAATTACTCTTTACCCTCCCTGCCTCCAGCCTGGATGTGGTCCTGGGAAAATATCTGGCAGTGCTAAGTATTTATACTGTCGCCTTGATACTGTCTTTCAGTCATATCCTGGTTCTTTTCTGGTTGGGAAGCCCTGACATCGGTGTGCTTTTCGCCAATTACCTGGGCTACTGGCTGATAGGCGGGACCATGATAGCGGCCGGAATACTGGCATCGGCCCTGACCTCCAACTCCGCCATAGCTTTTATCCTCGGAGCAATTTTCTGCTCAGCCTTTGTTTTCCTGAAATCCGCTGTGGGCATTGCCGGGGAATGGTTAACTGAATTTGTGGCTCCCCTCAGTATTCACAGCAGCTTCAATGATCTGGCCTCAGGAGTGATCAGCTTTTCAGCCCTGGTCTATTTTGTCTCTTGCACCGGAGTACTGCTCTATTTAAACACCCTGCTGATCGACCGCAGGCACTGGCCCGCATACCTGGAAGGAAGGCCGACTAAACTGCACTATCTGGTCAGGGCTGCATCTATCCTGCTGATAGTCCTCAGCCTTAATATTATGATCAGCCATTGGGGCTTTCGACTGGATGTCACGGCTGAACAGCTCCATTCCCTGAGCGATGAGACTGTCATGCTGCTGGGTGAATTAACCGATGATCGCCCTGTCTTTGTACAGGCCTTTATCACCCCTGATGTGCCTGAAACCTACGTGCAGACACGTGCTAACCTGCTTGGGATCCTGAAGGAAATTGATGCTGCCGGAGGACGTAAAGTACAGGTACTGATTAATTCGACAGAACCGTTCACTGATGAAGCCCGGGACGCCAGGGAGAAATTCGGCATAATGCCCAGAAAAATTACCGACTTCGGAAATGCCCGCAGCAGCACGGTAGATGTGTTTCTGGGGCTGGCATTCACCTGCGGCGCCGAAGAAATGGTGATCCCTTTCCTGGATCGGGGTCTTTCACCGGAATACGAAATAGCCCGAAGCATCAGGGTAGTGGCCAAATCGGAACGAAAAAAGATCGGGGTTTACCAGACAGGAATCAACCTCTTCGGAGGATTGGATTATCAGACCATGCAGTCAACCTCTCCCTGGTCCGTTGTGACAGAACTCCGCAAGCAGTATGAAATCGTACAGCTTTCCGAGTCCCAGGAAATGCCCAAAGACCTGGACGGATTGCTGGTCGCCCTGCCTTCGTCGCTGCCCCAACCGGGAATGGATTCACTCAAAACCCTGATCAAATCCGGAATTCCGACACTGCTGCTGGTGGACCCCATGCCCGCGGTTGATATTAACCAGGCGCCTTCCGAACAGGCCGGCGCCAACACCAATCCATTCATGAGAAACCAGCAGCCGCAGCCGGAACCAAAAGGAAACATTAATCAGTTCATGGCTGATATCGGGATAAGTTGGGATTCCGGTAAAATCGTCTGGGATACCTATAATCCGCATCCTGATATGGCCCAGATGCCACCTGAGATCGTATTCGTGGGTGTGGGCAACCAGACCAGAGACACTTTCAATCCAGATAACCCTGCTTCAGCAAAACTCCAGGAAGCGGTATTTATTTACCCAGGATATGTCAACAGGGCTGCTGAAGGAAACGTGGAATTCATACCCCTCATAAAAACCAGCGTAAGTTCCGGAAAATTTGATTACCGCCAGCTGGTCCAGCGCAGTTTCTTTGGAATCCAGCTTAATCCGAACCTTCCCCATCGCCCTGATGACAATGGTTATATCCTTGCCGCACAGGTCAAGGACAAAAACGGTACGGCAACACAGGCCCCTGAAACCAGCGAAACGGCTGAAGACGGAAACTCCAGTGCTGCTAAGGGATTAAACGTGATCGTAATTGCAGACCTGGATTTCATTTCAGAACAGTTTTTCCAGATCAGGGAAAGGGCCCCGGGAAACCTGGTTTTCGACAACGTTACTTTCTTCCTGAACTGTATCGATGTACTTGTCGGGGATGAATCATTCATCAGCCTCAGGAACAAGCGCATGGCACACAGGACCCTGGAGAGGGTGGAGAGCCAGACCCGCAGTTTCATTGACCAGAGGCTGAAGGAGGAGGAGCAGGCTCAAGCAGAGGCGGACAGGGCCCTGCAGGAAGCCCAGGAAAGGCTGGACTCCAAAGTAGCCGAAGTCAGGCAGCGCCCCGACCTGGATGAACGGACCAAGGAGATCATGGCCCGTAACCTTCAAGAGGTTGAGAACCGGCGTTTTGAAGTCCTCAAAACCAATATCGAGACTGAACGGGATGCCAAGATCGCCAGCAGCATGGAACGGATGGAAGACCAGATCAGGAGGATTGAAAACACTATTAAAACCTTCGCCGTCCTGATTCCGCCTATTCCGGTTTTTGTGCTGGGAGTATTCATATTCATAAGGCGGCGTCGCAAAGAAAAAGAAGGCGCGGCCGCTGCCAGAAGGTTGAGGGGGTAAGATAGCCATGATTGAAACAAAAAGAACCATAACCTACGCTGTTACTGCCCTTTTGCTTTTAGTTGCCGCCATAATAGCTGTGCCCAGGAATGTCACTCCAGACGACTTTCTGGATAAAGGAGAACAGTTTTTCCCCGCATTCACTGACCCTAATGCCGCAACAACCCTGGAGGTCGTTGAGTACAACGAGGAAACCGCTTCGGCACAGCCATTCAAGGTAACCTTTAAAAACGGGATATGGACAATTCCTTCCCATTACGACTATCCTGCCGACGGCAAGGACCAACTGGCCCAAACCGCCGCCGGGGTAATCGGCCTGGTAAAATCTGATTTCAGATCGGCCAATGTAGCGGACCATGAAGCCTGCGGGGTAATCGATCCCCTGGAACAGACCTCATCGCTTAAAGGGCGGGGCAAGAGGATCACCATCAAGGATAAAAATGATGAGGTCCTGGCTGACCTCATCCTGGGCAAAAAAGTCGAAGGCCACGGCAACCTGCGCTTCGTACGCCTGCCTGGCAGTAAACGCGTATATATCACCGAAACCCCTCTTGAAATTTCAACCCGTTTTGAGGACTGGATAGAACCTGACCTGCTGCAGGTCGCCAAGGATGATATCAGCAAAGTAACCCTCAAGGACTACTCTATCAATGAACGAGTAGGAACGGTGGACATGAAAGACACCCTGATACTGAGCAGGAAGGGAGATAACTGGACTGCCAACCGGACCCCAGGAGGAAAAGAGGTAGATACAGCCAAGATAAATTCGCTAATAAGTGCATTGGATGACCTTTCTATTGTTGGAGTAAGGAAAAAGCCGGAAGGACTGTCTGAAAGCCTGAAAAAATCCGAAAGGGTACCGATTTCAGCAGAAAATATCAACTCCCTCAGGTCCAGGGGATTCTACTTCACCCGCGACGGAGACCTGCTCTCCAACGAGGGTGAACTGCTGGTGGACACCAGTACCGGTCTTTCCTATACCCTTCGCTTCGGGGAAGTCCTCTACGGGACCGGGGAATCAGTTTCAGCCGGGTCCGGCGAGGAGCAGGAGGGCGGAGAGGGTACCGGGGAAAACCGTTACCTTTTTATTACAGCGGAGTACAGTTCAAAATTACTGCCTGAACCGGCAAAACCCTCCAATACAGATTTCCAGAAAAAAAGCGAGGCAGAATGGAATGATGTGGACCGGAGAAACAAGGAACTCTTTGAGAACCATAGGGAATGGGAAGAAAAAGCAGCAAAAGGTAAAAAACTGGCTGAAGATCTGACCAACCGCTTCTCTGACTGGTACTACGTCATACCGGCCAGCGCTTTTGACAGGATTCATATTCCCAGGTCAGAAATGGTAGTTGCCAAGAAAGACTAACTGCCCTGGATTTCTCGCCAAGCCTCGCAGTGAGGCGGCGAAGAAGCTGATCCGACAAAAATGGCAATAAAGGCCTCCTTAACCACTAAGTTAAGGAGGCCGACTGAACATTATGCCGCCAGGGAAGACGTAGTTGCTCCCGGGATTATTAAGCTGCTGAGAAATGCGGCTTAAAGGAGAGCGATAGCAGCAGGTACGCTCTCTTTTGGACTCACCTTGTACTTTACATCCAGCAGTTCGCCTTTTTCGTCAATGACAAAGTGGCTCCGGATAATGCCCATATACTTTTTCCCGTACATTGATTTCTCACCCCAGGCACCATAGAGATCTGCCAGTGTATGCTCCGGATCCAACAACAGGGTGAAAGGAAGATCATACTTTCTCCTGAACTTCTGGTGAGATTGTTTACTGTCAGGGCTGACACCCAACACCACTGCATTCTTTTCCTCTATTTCCGGGTAATTGTCCCTGAATCCGCAAGCCTGGGAAGTGCATCCCGGAGTATTGTCTTTTGGATAAAAATAGAGAACCACCTTTTTCCCTTTCAGGTCAGAAAGTGAAAGGAGATCCCCATTATCAGTCAAAGCTTCAAACACGGGAGCTTTATCTCCTGATTTTAGTTTGTTTTCCATATCTTAGCCTCCTTGTTTAAAGATACGCCCCCCGGCTGAAAAAGATTCATAACGACACATCAGAACTTCTGAAGTCTACCCGGCATTTATCACCAACCTCCTGACTGCGTTTGCAATACGCCACCTGCAACTTTCCCGGAAGATTGTCCGCAAAACATATCTCTGAACCCATCAGTACCAGGGAAAACGAACCAGTTCTTGAAATTGTGAATTCCAAAGGCTTTAGATGATATAATGGTGCCGATATTAAATAACTCCCATGGGAATCCGGGTTTTATTCATACCGGCGAGATGAAATGGTGGGCGATGCTGGACTCGAACCAGTGACCTCCGCCGTGTGAAGACGGCGCTCTAACCAACTGAGCTAATCGCCCGCGAGTTTTTAATTCTAAGTTAAGACCTGGAACAGTGTCAATCTCCATGTCTGAAAGCCGGCCCAGAGTTTATCTCCCTGACACAAATCAGCTTCATTTTTTGTTGAAAAAAAAGTAAATATAAATCTAAATAAATGTATAAAGTAGCAATTGTCGGTCGACCCAACGTAGGCAAATCAACACTTTTCAACCGTATGACCCGGTCCCGAAAAGCACTGGTTGGCAACGAACCCGGAATTACCAGAGACCGAATATACGAAGTTATTGAATTGGAAGGCAAAACCTTCGAACTTGTCGATACGGGCGGGATTGTGCCCGATGACCAGGACATGATCCCATCAATGATCCTTGACCAGGCTCGAATGGCAATAAGTGATTCCGACCTGATCCTGCTTCTTGTAGACGCGCGCGCTGGCCTGATACCACTAGACGAAAGCCTTGCTTCCCTGATCAAATCTACAGGTAAAATGGCATGGCTGGTCCCGACAAAGGTAGATGTTCCCGGAGTTGAAGCCCATGTATGGGAATTCAGTAAGCTTGGGATGGAAAAAGTTTTTCCGGTTTCGGCCGAACATAACCTGGGTACCCATGACCTCATGGACTCCATCCTGGAAAGAATTCCTGAAAATTCCGCCCTGGGAGGCCCGGGCAAGGCCGACAGGGAGATCAGAATTGCTGTCGTTGGCAGACCAAATGTCGGAAAATCCTCCCTGGTTAATAAAATCCTGGGTGAGAACAGGGTGATTGTTTCCAACATCCCTGGTACTACCAGAGATTCGGTTGACTCTCCCTTCGAATTTGAATCCAAAAAGTTCAGGATAATCGACACTGCCGGCATCAGGCGCAAGGGACGAACTACCTTAAAGGCTGAACAGCTAAGCGTGATCATGGCCAGAAAAAATATGGAACAGGCTGACGTGGTTATCCTGGTTATCGATGTAGTGGAAGGTGCCACTCACCTTGATGCCACGATTGCAGGATATGCCTTCGAAGCCGGGAAATCAGTCATAGTGGCCGTTAACAAGTGGGATTTACCCGAAAAAGAAACAAACACCGCCCGGAAACTGGAACTTGATTTCAGAGACAAAATGAAGTTCCTTGATTTTGCCCCCTTTGTATTTGTGTCAGCATTATCCGGAAAAAGAGTCTTTGACCTGCTTCGTATCGCCTCTCAGGCCTGGGACTGCCGTAATACCAGGGTTCCTACTCCTGAACTGAATGAACTCATCCTAAGTTCCGGAGGCCCCGGTAATGTTGTGGTCAGGGACAACACCCTGAAATCAAAGGTCAAATATTGCTGCCAAATAGGTGTAGACCCTCCCGCTTTTGTACTATTTATGAGGGGATCCGAAAAGCTCCACTTTTCAACTGTCCGTTTCATCACCAACCGATTAAGGGAAAATTATGACTTTTTTGCTACCCCGATCCGGCTGATCCAGAGGCCATCGAAAAAGAAAAAATAGCTCAGAAGGATGTTTTTCCACCATTCCCAAGACAGATATTTAAAACAGTATTGAATCCAATTCAAAAGTGACTACATAGAAGAATAATCATGTGTAAACAGCATCGATACAAAAATTTCTCCCTAAAGATGCCGATTTTGTGATAAATTAAGTGTGTAACATATACATTAACCAAGAGATACCAAATTATGATAAGAGCTGACTTAGTAAATGCTGTCCATGAAAAACACGGCGGAATTTCGTACGAAGAAGCCAACGAGATCGTGGTCAAAATAATAGACACAATTGTAGAAACTCTGGCAGGGGGCGAAAGCGTTAAGCTGACAGGTTTCGGAACACTTTCGGTGATCCACAGGAAACCCAAGCTGGGCAGAAACCCTCAAACAGGCGACAGGCTCCTTCTTAAGGCAAACCGTCACATAACTTTCAGACCATCTCGAAATATTTCTTTTGATTGATGAAAAAGACTCCATCCAAGCTGTTTTATAAGATCGGGGAGGTCTGCAAGATAACTGGTGTGGAATCGCATGTTCTTCGCTACTGGGAGAGTGCTTTTCCACGCCTGAAACCTGTTAAAAACCGGGCTGGCCAGCGAATTTACACCCAGAATGATCTAAACCTGGTGCAGTACATCAAGGAACTTCTCTACGAGAAGCGTTTTACAATCGCTGGTGCCAATGCCAAGCTCAAGGAAGAAGGCTGGGGAAACAAGCAGGACATGGCCCTGTTTACAGATACCCAGGATGCCCGGAAAAACCTGGCCCTGAGCGAAATAAAACTGCAGCTTGACAAAATAACTGAAATTCTCGACAAGTAGAACTGCGCCCTGCTGCGTCTGACACCTGTGCGCTTATTTCTTCCCCGGTTTTCACTCTCACTTAAACGCTGTGCCAAGGCTGTTTTAATTATCCTTTGACTCTTTAATGACCTTTATCTTTTCTGCTATAATCTGGTTTCACTTATAGTCGGGACGTAGCGCAGCCTGGTAGCGCACCTGAATGGGGTTCAGGGGGTCGCGAGTTCGAATCTCGCCGTCCCGACCAGTTTTCAGCATTAATCTCACCCCCTCGCATCTGTTCTGAATAAATTTCAGCTTCTGTTGCATAACTGCGACTACTTTCAGCCTTGCATAATAGCTATAGCACTACTCCGAGCCGATCACAGAGAGCAGGGTTTCAAACCTCTGTCACTATAAGTTATTGTTTTAAAACTGATTATAAATCAGCAGTGATAAGACAGAAGGTTTGGAACGGTAAATGCTATTTTATGTCCGTTAGAGTAGTAATGCAGTGATCAGATTAATTCACATCAAGATACAAGACTACGAAGCAGAATATGAATTATGGAATTCGAAAAAAAACCTTTCAACCTGAGGATCTTCCCTGATGAAATCCTTCGCCAGATCTGTACGCCGGTGGAGCGGTTCAATGATGAACTTCGGGACATATTCCATGAGATGCTGGCGCTGATGCGTGCCAGCGATGGTATCGGCCTAGCTGCGCCCCAGGTCGGAATCACCAGGCGGCTCTTTGTCTGTGAGCTTGAAGAGCAGGCTTTCTGCTTTGCTAATCCGGTTATTACCGTAGCTTCCGGAGAATCTTGGATGGTTGAGGGATGTCTCAGCCTGCCTGATATACAGACTGAGGTTAAACGAAATGAACAGATTCTGGTAAAGGGTTTTGATGCTTACGGCAAAGAAAAAAAATTCCGCGCGACCGGAATGTGGGGCAGAGTTCTCCAGCACGAAATCGATCACCTGGACGGTATCCTGATAACAGACCGGGGCGACATCATTCAAAGCACCAAAGAGGGATCTCCAGCCTGACTCGCGGAAACTGACAATCAAAGAAATCAATATGACAGCTATCCTCAAAACAACTTTACATGAACTCAAATCTCACGCTCCATTCACCCTGGTGGGAACCCTGACAGGAATAGGGTTAATGCTTTTCCTGATTCGCAGCGAAGTGCCGCGTTCAGTATCTGTATCTCTTTTCGGAATGATGCATCCTTTTCACATATTCCTGAGCGCGATCGTTACAACTGGTATGTACCGGATTTATGGGCGAGGCAAAATTATACCCATGCTCCTGATCGGTTATCTGGGTTCGGTAGGAATCGGGAGTCTCAGCGATTGCATAATTCCCTGGATTGGCGAAAAACTGATGAATCTGCCAAACCGGGGGCTTCACCTCGGTTTCATTGAAAAATGGTGGATTGTTAATCCCCTGGCCCTGGCAGGCATCGCTTTTTCCTGTCGGTGGCCATCCACAAAACTTCCACATGCCGGACACGTACTCCTCAGTACCCTGGCTTCGCTTTTCCACATAACCATGGCCATGGGCAGCGATATTGATAATTCAACAATAGGAGTAACTTCCATATTCCTGTTCCTGGCGGTATGGATTCCCTGCTGTACCAGCGATATAGTGTTCCCTCTTTTATTTCAGGCAGGGAGGAATAATGTATAGAATACAATTACAAGTACACCGGACAAGCCCCTCCTTGTTAAAGTAAGGGCATGTATCAGGTTATAATAAAGAATAAGCTGTTGCTTCCTTTGCTCGGGAGTAGGCTTGATATTCAATAATCCGGAAAGAATAACAAAACCTTAAAGACAGAACAGGCCAAGAGGATTTAATAATATTGAAAGTAAAAATTGACAGAGCCAAATGTACAGGATGCGGAATATGTTCTCATGTATGCCCCTCAAGAGCGATAACGGTTACCAGGAAGGCTGAGATTGATCCCAGGTACTGTATGGACTGCGGAACCTGCCTGATTGCCTGCCCTGATGGTGCAATTTACATGGTAAAGGAAGACAAACAAGCCGTCGCTTCATAAATAAATGCAGGACTCGGTCCCGCAATTGATTCAAGATTCGGTTATGTGCCGATGTGGCGGACAACCGCCCGGATTTCAGCCAGGAGGGAAAAGCGGTTCTCCCGGCCGAATTCTAAATAACGGCAACGCCGGTCACGATCCTTACCGGAACCGAGAACGCCGATATAAGGTAGCCGATTGGCTGAAAATGAACAGCAGCGGAAGCATCAACCGTAACCAGAAAAGGTTTCAACAACAAGCAACATTCCGTGTACAATAACATCAGCAAATACAGTTCCGGCTCACCGCCGGTCCGACAGTGACAGACGATTCTGTTGTAAACCGACTAATCAGGGAGATAACCCCATGCTATCCAGTCTGGATGAAGCCTTCGAAAAATTAAAAAAAGCCAAGGAAACAGAAGAGGAAGCTGAATTACTAGGCATAGAGGGAATGGAGCATCAGGCTTACAGGGAACTGCTGTCCATGGCCGACTACCTGGGTGATTTCCCGGAATCGGGGAAAGTCCCTGAAAACCAGGTTACCAAATGCCAGTCAACAGTTTTTGTAACCGGGGAACTCAGGGGTGGACGCATGTTTTTCAAGGGCACTTCAGATGCCGCTTTTGTACAAGGTGAACTCTCCATACTGGTTAATGCAATGAGCAACCACACGCCGTGCGAGATTGTGGCTGCCGGCCCCCAGGTCCATCATTTTCTCAAAAACCTGAAAGGAATTATTTCTCTCAGCATGACCAGGGGAGAAGGCTTCCTGGGCATCTACGAAAGAATGCGGGAAATAGCCTGTGAATACTGCACTGAAGAACAGTTAAAAATCGTATAAAAGCTTTACTCCAGGAACTGAAAAAACTGAATGATCATGTTAAAAAATAATTTCCTCCTGTTATTCACACTGATGCTGGGCCTGACCGGTATGGCCGCTACCGGGGATAACCCTGGAGGCGCAGAAAAAGTCGAAAAAATCTTAGCGGACTTAGCCGCGGCACCACCCTCAACAGGGAGTGCTGAAATCTCCATAACTGAGAGTGACTTCAATTCCTGGCTGGAAAAAAAATCTCAGGAAAGGGAGTACATCCGCAGCATCAAGGTCGGTTTTCATGAAAATAATGAAGCTGATTTATACCTGGACCTGGACATAAGCAAATATAAGGGTGAGGGTTACTATGCCGCCATGCTCAGCACCATGTTCGAGGATCACCAGCTACTCAAGGCAACTGGTAAAATCAAAGTTGTGGACAGGCATTTTTCTTATGTGATCAATTCCCTGTCGATCAACGAGGTTATTGTGACCCCTGCTCTGGTAGCGCCGCTGGTTGCTATTCTGCTTCCTGATTACGACCTGGCACACCCGCTGGAACTCCCTTATGGAATCACCGATATAAAGACAGCGGAAGGGATTTTGACGATTACCAGATAACCGGAAGTTTCCAAGATGCTTGGATCGCGGGCTGCCGTCCAAGATATTCCATAAGCTGGAAGCTTACACCATGGATGATCGTCAATTGTCATCGGCGGGTAAGTTTTCTCTCCCGAAATTCCCTCTCCACGAACTCCAGTGCCTGCTCCCTGCTGCCAAGTACTCCCTCAAGCTGCAGGTCCTCCACTCTCTCCAGGATCTCCGTGAACAACGGTCCGGGTTTGAACCCGAGTTCTATAAGATCCTGCCCGCTGATCAGTGGGGAGGGTTTAACCTCCTCGCTGGAATACTCATGCAGCATGTTCCGGCAAAACTCGTAATTGGTAAGGTCTCCATGGCTGGCCAGACAATCCAGCCGATGCAGTTCCAGGTGTAGTTCAAAATCCTCCATTCGGAGGAATCTTTTCAAGGTACTTTCTTTCATCTGCTGCACCGGGATGAATCGCAGGTGCTGGCTGACCAGGCTGACTATGCGTCGGGTATCATGGCTGGACATCCGCAGCCTTTCACATATCATCCGGGACATATCGGCTCCAACCTCGGCGTGCCCGTCAAACCTTATCCGTTCTCTTATCTTGAAAACAGGCGGTTTGCCTACATCATGCAGGAGAATGCCCATGGCCAGCACTCGCGGAATTCCGCCCCCGGACAGCTTAAGCATCAACCTGGTGTGCACAAACACATCCCCCTCTGGATGAAACTGCGGAGGCTGCGCCACTCCTTTCATGGCGCTCACTTCCGGAAGTATCTGGTCAAGGAGCCCGAATTCATCCAGCAAGTCCAGCCCCCTTGCCGGAGCAGGTGAAACAAGTATCTTCAGCAGTTCCTCCCTGATCCTCTCCCAGCTGACACAAAGAATCCCACCCGCCTGTTTCTTAATAGCTCCCGCGGTTGCTTCATCAATACTGAAATCAAGTTCCACGGCAAATCTTACGGCCCGGAGCATCCTCAGTTTGTCTTCCCTGAACCTTGTGTCAGGGTCTCCAACTGCCTTGATTACCCTGCCCTTTATGTCCTTCTGCCCGTCTATGAAATCAATTACCCGGGCTGCATATGGGTCGAGGAAAAGAGCGTTAACCGTAAAATCTCTCCGGAGTGCATCTTCCCGGTCCTCAACGTAACGTATCCCGGTAGGCCTGCGGCCGTCCTCGTACCCCAGGTCCGCGCGGAAGGTGGCCACTTCGTATTCAATTTCGCCGCAGATCACCATGATCACACCGAAGGATTTTCCTACTGCGACAGTACGGGGGAAAAGCCCTTCAACCTGATCCGGAGTCGCTGAAGTCGCAATATCAATATCTTTGACAGGTCTTCCCAGAAGCAGGTCTCTTACTGCTCCTCCCGCAAAAAGGGCTTTAAACCCATTATTGCGGAGGGTATCCACAACATAAAGAGCCCCTTTCAGTTCCTGTTCCGGTATTTTATGCAGCATATTCCAAATATCCTGGTTCGTAATGTAGCACAGCCCTACGAAGCTTTGCAGGTTCAGGCAACGGATAACGGCACCCCACTTCCCATGATTACCCATTCATACTGACATGACTTCCAGTTTTAATTTTCCAGCCATGCACCACGTGATAGCATATTCCCCATAATGAGAAACAAGCTCCTGATGATCATTGTCTCTACCCTGGTCCTATCTGCCATTTCCCTGTATTTATACAATGCGTTTGAAAAAAGGGAGCCGGAATATATCAGTTTTATCCCCCATGACGCAGCAGGAGTTGTAATTGTCAGGAATCTGCCCGAATCCGTTGATTCGCTGCAAACGACCAGACTGGGTGAATGGATTGATTTCGAAAGCGCGGCCGACTCCGAAAGCACAACAAAAGAAAGGTTCAGGAAATCAGTAAAATTCTACAGTGAAAATGCCAGGCACATGCTGCTCTGCCTTCACTCCATCCAGAAAAAGGAAGGCGGTTCTCTAAGGCCTGAATTAACCCTGTTTCTGAGCCCCTACCCCGGCAGATCCGGTGCTTTGGCCAAAGAAATTATAAAATTTGTAACATCCCGGTTTGGTGAAGACAAAACAAAAACTGAAGAGAATGAGAATACCACCATAATCAGGGGACCTGAACCAGGCCAGGTGTTTTATCTTGAATTATGTGACGGATATATCGCTGCTTCTAACTCAGAGGAAGCGTGGAATCAGCTGCAAGCAGTTAAAAAGATGGCCCCGGGGAAAAGACTGATGCCTTCCTGGTATCCAATAATGATGAAAGAGCAGTCCGCTGATATCTATTTCTATTTCAAAGGGATTTCAGGTTGGGCCCCGAGATTTGTGTATTCCATCTCCCTTACGGGCAATGGTCTTACTGACAGCTACCGGGAATTCTAACCAGTAATCAGAAATCTTGGTGCAAAAGGTCATCCCTTTTTAAATGAAGAAAGTCGCGATCACGAAGACCGGGATCAGTACCAGCAAGCTGTAACCCATGTATCCAAAAAAGGATGGCATCTTTATCCCAGAGCTTTCCGCAATGCTCTTGACCATGAAATTTGGACCATTCCCGATATAGGTGTTGGCACCCATAAAAACCGCCCCGAGGCTGATTGGAATCAGGTACTGTTCCGCAATATACCTGGCATCGCTCAGCAAAAGAAGGACACCAGAGTCATGGGGAAGGGCAGCCGCTGTTTCAAAAAACACTACGTAGGTAGGTGCGTTATCCAGAAAACTGGAAAGAATCCCGGTAGCCCAGAAAAAATGGAAAGGTTCAGTCAGGCCGAGGCTGGCACCTTTGATCTGAAGTACTTCAATCGGAACCTGCATGCAGACAAATATCCCTGAAAAAAGTGCAGCCACTTCAAGTATGGCGTGAAAATCAAACTTATTATTCAGTCTTACTTCTGCCTTGGTGACCAAAAGTGAAGCAATGACCAGAAGCAGCATCACGAATTCAGACATAAAGCGCGGAGCTTCAAATCCCAAAAGGGGAAACGGCTTTCCAGGAACAATAAACGCCACGCAGCAGACCACTCCAATTATCAAAGGGATATTAATTATGCCTGTCAGCCGGAGGGGTTCCACCTGGGTTTCGTCCCGGACAATTGAGCGTATTTCCTCTTTGGCGTAGAGGATCCTGTCCCAGACATAATAGATAAGAAGTAGTGCGGCGTTTACCCCCAGCCAATAAGGCCAGAGGCGAAGGGTCCAGGTAAATGGTACGCCCCGAAGATATCCCAGGAAAAGGGGAGGGTCGCCTACAGGCAAAAGCAATCCCCCACAGTTACAAACCGCGAAAATAAAAAAGACTACGGTATGCACCCGGTACTTTCTCTCTTTATTCGTGGAGAGGAGAGGCCTGATGAATACCATGGCGGAACCGGTTGTACCGATAAAACTGGCCATTAATGTACCAAGTGCCAGAAATACTACATTGACACCAGGGTGAGCGGGAAGGTCGCCGCGGAGATTGATCCCGCCGCTGATCACGTAAAGTGAAAAGAGCAGGATTATAAAAGATATGAACTCCCCAAAAATCGCATTGCTGAAAACCGCATAAACTGTTTCGATACCAGGGGAACTGCCGACATGATGGGTAAAATGATTGCTCAGCCCACCGGGGTGCAGCAGCCCATAATAGAGCAGGGTTACGGAGGCTAATATAACTGCCACCAGGAAACGGTTGATGTTGTGCTCCCACCAATGGCTGGTTGCAGGAATAAGGGGCAACACAGCGATGGCAAGCAAAATCAATATAAATGGAACCACTGCTAACATGGGAGGAATATAACGTTCCTGGACTGCTTCCTTATCTCCTGACTGATCTTCATGAATGGCTGCGTCTTCTCCATGGTTATCCATCTCAGCAGCTTCGGACTCAACCGAATGCTCTGCGTGATCTCCATTGACCGAAGGAAGCCATCCTGCTCCCAGCACTAATAAATATATAACAATCAGTCCCGTCACCAGCAGAGCAGCCTTGCGGAAACCTTTCCGGGATCTGTTAATTACTTCCTTGCTAAACCCACTTTTATTACTCATTGCACATACTCTTCATTTTATGAATTCTCAGGATTAATAATCTTCCTTCTCGTGTGCCATTCAGAGGGAACAAATAATCCAGTATATTGTAACTCAAGAACATCCTGTTAAGTTGACAGCTGGTTTTCCGGCTTAATCCCCATTTATCATATTTCAGAGCAAATCTCCTGAACCCCATTAAATATCCCGGGATTCTTTCACCGGAAAACCTGAACGCAAAGCGGCTCCGGAACATCTATCCTGCAAATCAAAAAACCGGGACTGGGCATAAATTCATGGTTTTCGGCAGAAAACTACAAATTCTTATATTATCATTGATAGTAACAGTGTTTAACCCTGCATCAAAAGACCTGATCAAAGTAGATTAAAAAATCACAGGGCCATAACATTCCCAGAATCGTAATTAAGGACAGAATAAATGATTGAATTAAAGGACACTCAAAAACGTTTTTCCCGAGGGAAGGTAACTGCCTTTCTGCTTCTTCTGGCTCCGGTACTTCTCTGGGGACAGGCCAAAGCCGATACATCACTGATTTCCTCCGGTATTGAGAAAGAAATCAGGGTAGACGGTTCGCTGTCAGAATGGCAGGGGGTACCTGTACTGCAACTTACTCCAAGCGCCTCCAACATCACGGTTAATGGCGAATTCAAGGAAGCTGACTTTGATTTTAAAATTCAAAGCGTTTGGAACAAGCAGTATCTATACCTGGCCATCCAATGGCAGGATGACATATGGGACATAGAAGAAATCTCCCGCAAAGAAGCTACCTGGCATGACCCTGATACAGGCCAAAAACGGGATCGTATGTATTTTTTTGATAATTTCAAACTCCATATCAGGGATAGTGACTATGACTATACACTTTGGATTTCACCGAAGGATCAAGACAATGGCCCATATACCTGGTCCAGGCTTCTCATGGGATACCGGGGAAATGAACGGGCTGGTGCCAAACCGATGCTTCGGTCTGAATCTGACGGAAATGCAACAACATTGGAAATGATGATCGTATGGAAACAGTTACAGATTAAACCGAAAAATGGTCTTGAAATTCCGATCAGGCTCACTATCAGCGACAGTGATCTTCCAGGCAGGTTTGAAGAAAGCAAAATCAACAAAATGAAATCAGTTGAATGGGCCGGAAACCTGACTCTGATCGACTAGGATGGATTTGGCGAAATAGAGGATAACAACTCCAGAATCAAATTATCGGGAACCCTGTTATTTGGAATACTAATCCTGAATAACCGGATTCAAAGGATTCCAATGCAAAAAAATGTAATTATCACCGGGGCATCCTCTGGAATAGGCAAAGCAACCGCATTTGTCTTTGCGAGCCGGGGGTACGGGCTTTACCTTACAGCCCGGAGGAATTCCCTGCTTGAGGAGATGCAGCCCGAACTCCTGGCAAACGGCGCCCCGGTGTGTCTCTCCTCCGGTTATGACCTGAGCCTTCCCGGAATCGGTACCTGCCTGGTGAGGGACGCATTGGAACGATTGGGTCATCTTGACATCCTGATCTGTAATGCCGGTTATGGAGTGTTCGGACCGGTGGAAAAAGTAACCCCTGTCGATATGAGACGCATGTGGCAGGTTAATTACCAGTCTGCTTATGAATCCATACTGGCCATCCTTCCCCACTTCAAGGAAAGGAAACAGGGTCACATTATCCTGGTCAGCAGTATTAACGGAAAAAAAGGCATGGCAGGTTCAGCAGCCTATTCTGCGACGAAATTTGCCCAGGTTGGACTGGGAGAGGCTCTCTGGGCTGAACTGAAGGATTTCCGGATTAAGGTAAGCGTTATTTGCCCGGGATACACAGAGACTGAATTTCATAACCTGGCAGTCCGGGATGCCCAGCCACGGAAAAGACGGACACACAGGGGGCAGAGTGCTCTTAAAGTGGCACAGGCAATTGAATCCGCCGTTAGAAGAAATAAAAGAGAGGTCCACCTGACATTGTCCGGTAAGCTCATCCTTTTTCTGGAACGGATATCCAGCAACCTGGCCATGCGCGTCATGGCCATAGCTGCCAGTAAGGATCCCCTTCGCAAGATAAATTAAAGGAGAGGTGAAAATACAGCCTGCCGAACGGCACGCTGACAGGCTGCATCTCTCCGCAGGCATAAAAGAAACAGAATCCGGAATGCAGGTTATGCCAGCAGCTCCGACAGGTTCCGGTGACTTACAGCTATGGCTTCCAGTATAGGGAGCACGGAGCTGTCCTGCTCCACAACATACCAGTCAACTCCCATCTTCTTCGCTTCTGCGATAATTTCCCTGAAAGGCACAATGCCTTTACCGACCGGAACCAGTTTTCCATCTGCGGTGATGTCTTTGCAATGTAATACCGGGATACGGCCCCTGTACTGATCCATCAGCTTCACCGGATCGACTCCGGCATGGGTGACCCAGGCCAGGTCCATTTCTATCTGAACCGTATCAGGGTCACTGTTTTCAAAGATGAGGTCATAAATAGTCTTTCCACCCTTTTTCTCGAATTCAAAGGAATGATTGTGGTAACAGAACTTCATTCCCGCTTCCCTGACCTTTGTCCCCATGGCATTCATTTTTTCAGCAAATTCTGCTACTTTTTCAGCCGAACCCTCCCGGTATTCACCTGGCATCGAGGGAACAACCATCACGGGATTACCGATAGTCTTGTTAAATGCTATCCGGCCCGCCAGATTCTTTTCCAGGTCTTCAAATCCTTCATGTGATCCACAGGTTGAAGCTGAAATCCCCTTCATGAAGGAGTCAACTTCTTCGGCTCCCAGATTCTGGAAACCTGCAAATTCAAAAAATTCGTAACCAATCTCCCTGACCTTTTTCAGGGTCCCTTTGAAATCCTTCGCGGCCAGTTCCCTGACTGTATAGAGCTGGATTCCAATCGGCAAACCTGCTGCTGCCAGAAGCGGCTTTCCCAAGCCTGCGGCAGCAGCGGCTGCAAGCAGGGTTAAATTAAACTCTCTTCTGTTAATGTTTCTTATCATTGTAACTCCTGTAGCTAAAGATTCTCTTTGTTTACTGCCTGGAAACCTTGTCCTCTGTCGTTACTTTGACTAATCAAGGAAGGAAAAGCAAGTGATTTTTTTCAGGGCCTGACAGCTCAGAGCTTTAACCCTGTATAAGGGGCATGGACCTGATTACTAACCCCTATTCATGAACCCGGAAATGTAAAGGTTGCCATTCCTTATTTCAGGGCGTAAGATAATCTTCGCGGAAGAGTAAACACCTGCAGAAAAAATATTTATCCCCGATTGAAGCGACATTGGCATAAATCGGGAACCATTCCAGGCTCACCTCGTATAATACTCAAGAACGCCAAGGTTTAATAAGGCGAACAATTTTAAAATGACGAACAAATCAAAATAAAGCCATAAATCCATGGAGGAAAGAATGTCTAAAATAATAAAGCTCTTATCTGGTAGAGGTGCCGTACTGGCCTCGCTTTTATTCACTTTGGCTCTGGGGATAACAATCGGATCAATTGTATCCGACGGTGTTGACGGAGCCGAAAAACAAGCAGTTGCCCAGGAGCTGGTAATGCAGGGAGAGGGCGCTCCTGTCACACTTAAGGAACAGCTGTCACTTCAGCAGGGATTCTCCAGTATAGCCAAAGCCGTGGAGCCCGCAGTAGTGCATGTTTACACGCAGTCCATTGTCAAGACCTCCGGCAGGGGCGGATCCAACAATGAACAGTTCCGGGACTTTTTCGGTGACGACTTATTTGAGAGGTTTTTCGGAGGACCTCCGAGCCAGTCTCCCGCTCCTTCAGAGCAGAAAAGGGCGGGGCTGGGTTCAGGGGTAATTGTGGACAGCAAAGGTTACATATTGACCAACTACCATGTTGTCGCTATTGGGAACCGCGGAGGAAATCCTTCCGTGGCTGATAAAATCGAAGTCCAGACCAAAGACGGCGAAACCTACTCAGCCAAGGTAATTGGCGTTGACCAGGAAACAGACCTGGCCGTATTAAAGATTAAAGCCGACGAAGCTTTACCCTTCCTCAAAATAGGGGATTCGACAAAAATGAATGTCGGAGACTGGGTACTGGCAATCGGAAGCCCCTTCGGATTCGACCAAACCCTGACCGCGGGAATTATTTCAGCTACCAAAAGGGTTATCCCTACCAATACTTTCGGGGATTATATCCAGACTGACGCTGCCATCAACCCCGGCAACAGCGGAGGCCCACTGGTGAATACAAAAGGAGAAGTCATTGGGATAAACACATTCATATCCACGACTTCCGGTTCTTTTGCCGGGATTGGATTCGCCATACCTTCAGAAACCTTCGTATCCTCTTATAACCAGTTGGTAACCGAGGGAACCATCAAGAGAGGGTGGTTGGGCATATCCATGAATTCCACAGACATGACTCCTGAAATGGCTGAATTCTTTGGTGTCGCCGGAGATGATCCTGCCGGGATCAAGGATGGAAATGGAGTTATCGTTACCCAGCTCATCGATGAAACAGGGGAAACCGCTGAGACCGGCCCAGCTGCCAAAGCCGGAATAAAGGAAGGTGATGTCATCGTAAAGTTCGGCAATAAAGACATTACCGAACTTTGGGACCTGCGCAGTGCAGCAGCCAACACCCCTCCGGGCAGAGAAGTGCCGGTTGTCCTGGTGCGCAAGGGTGAAGTTATCAAGACGACTGTCACACTGGCGGAAAGAACACTGGAACAGCAGACCCGACAGGCCAACCAGGGGCTGAGCTTCGAAGATAAAGAAGAGGCTACCTCACCCAAGGAAATCGGTCTTGAATTCCAGACCCTGAACAGCAGGGATGCCAAACGGCTCGGTCTCGAAGGAACCAGTGGCGTGGTAATCATATCCGTCACCCCCGGAAGCCTGGCAGACGATGCCGGCCTGGCCAAAGGAATGGTCATAATCCAGGTCAACGGTGAGGAAGTTACTGATGCCCAGACCTTTAAAAGGCTGGTCGACAAGACTGCATCAGGCCATGGGATCGTCCTGAAGCTGAAGATCGGAAATCCCAACGGAAGCCAGACTAACTCGGTTTACACATCCTTTGTTAAACCCTGATAATCGGGAGTCAGATCCTGGTTAAAACCACCCGGGTACCGCTCTTAGACCCTCCTTCTATTGAGTGGCGCCCGGGTTTTTTATTCCGCGAACCACAGGTTATTTTACTTCACCCATCCCGGTTCCGGTCTCCCCAAAACAGTTCTCCTTCTATTTCCTTTCACGAATGTTGCCTTATAATTGCTCCGGTCAATGGTTGCATTGATTCTGGTATATTCCTATTCTATAAACTACAGGAGTAGATTAATGGGGCAGTTCACGTTCATGACAGACGGGCCGAAAACCGGCCTGGAAAATATGGCTATTGATTCATCCTGCCTGAAAAAAGCTGAAGAATCGGATCAGCCGCTTACGGTAATCCGGTTTTACCAGTGGTCTTCAGCCACGGTTTCCCTGGGAAAACACCAGCAGGAAGAGCGAGCTTGCTCGGTTGATTTCTGCCGGGAAAACGGCATCCCTATCGTCCATCGTCCTACCGGGGGGCGCGCAGTTCTGCATGATGATGAACTTACCTATTCCGTTGTCTCCAACGATCCTGAACTGTTCCCCTTGCACGACCTTATGGCCACCTACCAAGTTGTATCAAGGGCTCTGCAGAAGGGGTTCCAGATTTTCGGGATACCGGTTCAGGCATCCGCCGGCACCCGGGAGAATCCAGATTCCAGGACAGCAAAAAGACAGAGCCCCTGCTTTTCCAGCCCAACCCGGCATGAACTAATGGTACAGGGCAGAAAACTGGCCGGGAGCGCACAGAGGAGGCTTAAAAGGAGCTTTCTGCAGCACGGATCAATTCCCCTACATGTAAACTATGAATTCATGGCCGCAGCCCTGGGAACAGCTCCTGAGATCCTCTTTACCCAGATGATAGGGGTGTATGAAATCGTTGACAGGTCTTTTCAGCTCGACAAATTAATCAACTGCATGAAGGCTGGATTTCAGGAAGTTTTTTCTTCACGCGGCTGAAGCAGACTTTTCGTGGCTATTCCAACTGAATCCTCACATACTTTCTGCCGAGACCACAGGCTTGGGCTGCATTTTTCACCAGCTCAATGTATTTGCCGGTTTCGGTTGAAAATGGAGCCGACAAAAACGCTGAGCAGAAACCAGGCAAAAGATACCAGGATTACAGTAGCTCCAGTAGCAGTATCAGCCCATTCCTGGGCGGAAATGATCATTCCGATTATGGCAGATGACAGGCTTACCAGCATAGCCCACCAAAACATCCCTCCGGCGGAACGGGAAAAATTCCTCGCGGCGGCTGCAGGAACTACCAGCATTGCCGTGACCAGAAGAACTCCCACAGCCCTGTATACCAGGACAACAACCAATGCCAGCAGTCCCGCGAACAGGTACTGATAAACTGCTACTTTTACCCTGTGGGTCAAGGCCAATCCCGGGCTCAGACCTATATAAAGAAGCTTGTTAAATCCTAATACCTGGAACAATATTAATCCAACCAGGAGGGCCAACAGGCCCATGATGTCGGCGTCGCCAATTGTCAGGATATCACCGTATATAAACTGTTCAATGTCCTGTGAAACCGATGGGTCCCTGCTTACAATGGCCAGTCCAAAAGCCACAACTCCAGAGAAAACAACTCCCACAACAGTATCTGAGGAAAGAGCGCTCCGCCGCAGAAGAATCATGATGCAGAGTCCGACCACCATGCCGAAAACAGGCATGGTCCAGTTTGGGCTGACTGAAATGAGAAGGCCAATGGCCACCCCGGCAAACACCGAGTGGCTGATGGCATCTGAAAAAAAAGCCATCCTGAAATTCACCACCTGCACACCCATGGCAGCCGCCATCGGCGCAAGCAGAATCAGCCCCAGGAGGGCCCGGCGCATCAGGGTCAGTTGCAGGCAGTCCAAGGGAAAAACCCATCCAACAAGGTCATACAGGGGGGTTAAGTCAGGCACTGCTGCCACCTCCTTCCTCCTGTATGGGAGCCGGTTTCCGGTTATCGTGGGAAAGAATACTGGAGTCCACTACTCCCATATGAATACCAAAAAGTGATTTTAAAACATCAGGAGTTAAAACCCGGGAGGGAGGGCCCTCTGCCACTACTCTGCGGTTCAAACAGATCACGTGGGTGGCATGATGAGTAACGGTTGCCAGGTCATGGCTGACAATTAACTGGGTGAACCCCCAGCTACTGCCCAGCTCTTCCAGGAGCTCGCAGAACACTTTCTCTCCCTTCACATCCACTCCTGCCGAAGGCTCATCCAGTACCAGAAGTTCAGGGTCCTGCTGAAGTGCAAGCGCCAGGAGTACCCTCTGCATCTCTCCGCCCGAAAGTGATCCAAGTTGAAGTCCGGAAAGGCTTCCCGCGTGTACTGCCTCCAGTAACTCACAGGCTCTTTCCTGGTACTTTTTCCCGATACCCAGCCAGAGAGGCCGCTTTTGCAGACCCATCACCAGAAACTCCAGAACCGTGACCGGCAGTCCCCGGTCAAAAGCAAATCTCTGGGGCACGTATCCGATCCTGGGACGAACAGGACTTCCGGAAAAAAGAATTTCCCCGGAATAATCTGTCTGCCCTAGCAGTGCCAGAAGCAGGGTGGTTTTTCCCGCACCATTAGGGCCGATAATCGCGGTGTTGCCGCCAAGGGAGATGCTGGCGGTTATATTTTCAAGAATCGTAGCCTCACCCCTGACAACTGAAACATCGGTAAGGGTGACAGCAGATTTCCGCGAAGAATTATTAGGTGTCATTTGCCCCTGACTCCCAGAAGATCTTCCAGTGTCTTCAGGTTGCGCCGCATCACAATCTCATAGTAATCCAGCGGAGCGTTTTCCGGGCCGGTGGCTACAGGGTCCAGTTCTCCGGCAGGAATTGCAGTCTCACTCGATATGGTCCTGCCTACTCTGCCGGGATACTGGGGTTCGGTGAATACTGCCCCGGCTTTTGTCTGCCTGATCCTCTTAACCAGCCGGATAATCCCCGCGGCTGACAACGAATCTCCCCCCTGTGCATTAATGACTGCTACGATATTGAGACCGGCATCGCGGGCCAGGTAGTCAAAAGCACCATGCTGGGTAACAATCCGGTTATTGATAAGCTTTCCAGACAGGGCGGTAAATTCATCGGCCAAATGGTTAAGTTCAGCCGCATATCTATCGCCGTTTGCCTTGAAAATCCCGGCACCTTCAGGATAAATTCCTGACAAGCCTTTCGCAACATTAATTGCCATTTGCGCTGCCATTCGCGGACTGGCGAAGAGGTGGGGATTAACGCCTTGATGCTTATGGCCAGTCTCTTCAGCTTCACTGTCATGAGCATCTTCATCCTGGTGTATCCTGTCTCCAAGGTGATCCTCCGATTCAGCATGACCAGATTCCAGAAGCCCCTCGATTCCTTCGGAACTGTTAAGTGTGACAATTTCCGGATTGGCCCTGAGCAAAGGAGCTCCCAGAAATTCCTCCATCCCCAGCCCGTTTATTACCAGGGTATCAGCAGAGGCTATTTTCCTCATATCATCCGGGGTCAGCGAATAATTATGCGGGCATCCAAGCCTGGCTGGTATCATGAGTTCAACCTGGATCCCGGGCACTCCTTCGGTCACATTTCGAGTGATCTGGTAAACAGGAAAGGTTGTGCATAGAACCTTTTTCAGGGAGTCCCGGGCGGGAAAAACCGGAGAAATGGAGAGAAAAAGCACCAGTGCTGTCAGTGAAATAAATATTTTTTCCTTCATGCTGGATCAAACTCTATCAAAAAATTGGGATCAGCTGTTAATTTCCCAGAAATCGTGGTTAAAATAGAATAGCATGTCAGTGGGATACAAGCCCTTAAAATCAATAAAACAGATGATGCCGGAATGCTTATGCGAAGAATCAGGATTCTTGAGTTCCTCCCAACTGATCCGTTCTATTTTTTCGGCAATCCGGAGAAAAAATTAATTACGTAAAACAGGCAAGGAGATGGAAATATGTCTAAAAGAGTTTTAAACGTTGGTCTGGTTGGTGGCGGCGGCGGAGCCTTTATAGCTCATCCTCATGAAAAATCCATTCATATGGACGGGACCCGGAGAGTAACTTGCGCGGCTCTTCATCCTGATCCGGCCACAGCCATGCGGGAAGCCGGGGACTGGCCGTACCCTATACGGGGATACGCATCCTACCAGGAAATGATAGAGAGAGAGTCCAAAAAACCGGAAGGGGAAAGGATTGACTATTTACTGGTAGTAACTCCAAATCATGTACACTATGATCCGGCCAGGATGGCACTTGAAGCTGGAATCCCTGTTTTCTGCGAAAAACCCCTGGCCCTGAGCCTTGAGGAATCTGATTCCCTGGTTAAAATCGTCAATGAAAAGAAAATCCCCTTCTGCGTGGCCCATACCTATCTGGGACACTGGACCAGCAGGCTGGCCAGGTTTATCGTCCGTTCCGGATTACTGGGAGAGGTAAGATGGGTGGATGCCCGCTATCTCCAGGGATGGCTGGCTGGGCGGATAGAGGATACCGGCTCAGTACAGGCGGAATGGAGAATCGATCCCAAAAAATCAGGCATCAGTTTATGCGGAGGAGATATTGGGACCCATGCAATGATGCAGCTCCGTTACGTAACAGGGCTGGAGGTTCCACGCATCCAGGCATTCCTTGAAACCTTTGTCAAGGGCCGGAGGCTGGACGATCATTTCACGGCTTACTGTGAATTATCCAATGGCGGCAAAGCCATGATCAGGACTTCCCAGATTGCCATCGGACATAAGAATGATCTGGGCATAGAGGTGTGCGGGGAAAATGGGTCGCTCCGCTGGGACCAGGAAAATTCAGAATGCCTTCAGATCTTCCTTTCCGGGCAGCCCGACAGAACCTATTGGAGGGGCCAGATAGCGGCAAACGACGGTTTTCTCGGTGATCTTCCGGATGGGTTACTGGCTGAACCGACAGTACCCTCAGGACACGCAGAAGGCTTTCATGATGCTTTCGGCAGGCTCCACCGCTTCTTTGAGGAGGATGTCCGTGCCTGGCAGGCCGGAACCTTCAAGGGAAGCGACGGATCCAGGTACGCAACAGTCGAGGATGGCCGCTTTGGTATAGCCTTCCTGGTTGCCGCAGTCGAAAGCAACAGGAAGGATCATGCCTGGGTGAAAATACCTTAACTTCTTGTTTTCCGTATTGAAATTCCTAAAATATAAGCCATCTTAATTCAATAAGTTGGGTATAATTACCATATAGCGCCCGATTACGGAAATAAATTCCCTTGCTCCGTATCGATTTAGGCTTACTTCGGGATATAAATTTCAAGTCTATTTACAGTTAAAAAAAGGAAGTATCAAATGGATAGAAGAAAATTTGTCAAAGCCGGAATAGCCTCAGCTACCGGCGCAGTTGTAGCCTCCCAGCACATTGGGGCTGCAACCGAAAAATCACCTATTGTCAGAAAATTCGGAAAAACGGGATTAGAACTCCCTATCGTCAGTATGGGGGTTATGAATTCAGACAATCCCAACCTGGTAAAGGCCGCCCTGGCCAGTGGCATCGTTCACCTGGATACCGCCCATGTCTACCAGGGTGGCAAAAATGAGGTAATGCTGGGCGCGCTGCTCAAGGATTATGACAGGAAATCCTTCGTAATCTCCACCAAAATACGCCCTGATGGCGTCGACCGCAACACAGGCCTTCCCACTCAAGAGGTTACGGCCGAAAACTTCATGGAAAAGTTTGAAATCAGCATGGAACGTCTGGGCATGGATTATGTCGATTTCCTCTATCTGCATGCTGTACAGGCCGGAGGAATGGTTAATCACAAACCGATATCCGATGTGATGCGCAACCTTAAAAAAGAAGGTCGGGTCCGTTTTATCGGTGTATCAACCCACAGTAATCAACCTGAAGTCATCGACGCCATGATTAAGGACGGCTTCTGGGATATAGTGCTGGCTGGTTATAACTTTAAAATGGACAAGTTGGACGAGATGAATGCGGCCCTGGAAAGAGCCAATAAAGCCGGACTTGCAGTTGTAGCCATGAAGACAATGGCGGGAGGGTTCCTGGATAAGGAAAAAACCCAGCCAATAGATACCACGGCTGCCTTGAAATGGGTAATGAATAATCCCAATGTCCATACTTCAATACCTGGCATGACCACATTTGACCAGTTGGAGAAAAACCTGGAAGTCATGAAGAATCTGAAAATGACTGATGAAGAAAATAAACATCTGAAACTGGCTTCCAACGCAGTGGGCATGTTCTGTACAGGATGCCAGGAATGCCTACCTGCCTGCCGCAAGAACCTGGCGGTTCCCGATTACATGAGAGCTTACATGTACACTTACGGTTATTCCAACCTAGGCAAGGCGCACAGCCTGCTCAGCGAATTGGACAAAGGAACCAATCCTTGCGGAGACTGTACGGATTGTTCGGTGAACTGCACGATGAAATTCAACGTTAAAGATAAAATTACCGATGTAGCCAGGCTCCTCCATCTGCCTGGTGACTTTTTAGCCTGACAGTACTGAATTAAGATCCCGGGAGGGAGCATACCGCTTCTTCCCGGGAAAATTTTCAGGGGCAGATCAAAATAAATGGGCTCAACACCAATGAAAACCATGAATAATCTCAAAATCGCATTTTTTTGTTTAGTTTTATTGTTCTCTTTTCCCGGGTTGGTTATGGGAGATGTATCCTTCCCTGAAATGGATGGGTACACTATTGATTCCGATTACGATGTATACACCCCTGAAAACCTCTGGGAGTACATTAACGGGGCTTCAGAAGTATTCCTTATGTACGAATTTGATGAACTGCACATCGCTGACTATATCAAGGGCAGTGACAGCATCAATGTGGAGATCTATCAGCACAGGACCCCTGAAATGGCTTTCGGTATGTATACCAAGGAACGCCAGCCCACCTACAACTTCGTTGATATAGGAGTCCAGGGGCATCATTCAGACACACAGGTGTATTTCGTAAAAGGCGTCAGTTACGTAAAAATAATGACCTCTTCTCCATCTGATGAAATCCGCTCAGGCCTCATACCCCTGGCAGAAAAAATTGCGGCATCTCTGGAAGGGCCTACCGAAATGCCGGAAGTAATCAGATTACTACCCAAAGAGGGACGCAAGGCAAATGGAGAGGTTTTCCTTACTGAAAACGTTATGGGCCACATATTCATGAGCAATGCCTATAAAGTAAACTACAACATTGGCGACAAAAATTTTGACGTGTTTGTTTTCACCAAGAAAACGGCTGAAGAATGCCAAAAAATGATCAGCTCCTACCTGGAGTGGGCCGGAGTTGAAGGCCTTGACCCAACATCAGAAGAGATATTCCTGGTAGATAAATATAATGGTCCGGTGTTGATAAGACAAAAGGGGGCAAACCTGGTACTCATCAACGGCCTGGAAAAGGACTCTCTGGGAATTACGACCGGTATTTCGGACGCGATACTTAAAAAATAAGGTATATCCTGCTGTTTTGCTTTCCACGCCGCTTTACCGGGGAAGATCCGGGAAATGCGACGACTGGGCCGGTCAAAATACTTTTTGATTGGCCCCTGATCCCCGGGCCCTTGGTTTCCGGAATAGATTTCCTTGCTTTTATATGACCCGGATATTATTTATAAAAAATGGTTTACAGAATATCGGCCCTGCTACTGTTTTTTGCGCTGACCGCAATATCCCAGCCACTGATAGCTGATTCCCAGATGTCCTCGGAGAAAACTGCCGACGGAATTCTTATTTCGGAGAATGGCAATCCAGTCCTTTTCTATCAGAAAAGCCCGAAATCAAAAGACGGATTATACACAAGAGCCAATTACATACATCCTTTATATGACCTTGAAGGTCATATAATAACCGAAGATTTTCCGGCCGACCATCTTCACCAGAGAGGGATTTTCTGGACCTGGCACCAGATACTGGCCGGGGGAAAACGCCTGGGGGATGGCTGGGAATGCCGGGACATCAGGTGGGAAGTGCTTTCTGCTGAAACTGAATCTGCCAAAGAAGGCTCTATTGTTCTAAAAACCAGGGTGCACTGGAAATCCCCAAACTGGACCAGTGAGCATGGAGAAATGTTGCCCTTCGTTGAGGAAGAGGCTTTTATAACCGTATATCCGGCTGAATCCGGCCGTAGAAAAATAGATTTCAAAATCAGCCTCCTGCCCCTGCACAAAAATATTTCAATAGGGGGATCTGAAGACGAAAAGGGTTATGGGGGATTCTCCCCAAGGTTATTCCTTCCTGAAGATGTATCTTTCCGTGGAGTTACCGGTCCAGTGATTCCCCAGAATGAAGCGGTCTCCGCTGGCCCGGTAATTGATTTAACCGGCACTTTCGGGAGAAATTACTGCGGCGGAATTTCGATTATCCAGCACCCCTCCAATCCGGGTTTTCCGCAGCAATGGATACTGAGGAATAAAAGCAGCATGCAGAATCCCGCATATCCCGGCCGAAATCCGGTTAGACTCTCCACGACTGAGCAGACGACTCTCCGTTACCGTTTACTGCTCCACGGACCGGATCAACTGGACCTGGAGGCCCTGGAGAGCGAATACGCCGCATCAAATTGAATACTTCCTTAAAAAAAAGCATATAAATATTTACAAAAAATGAGAGATTCAATTCCGTTCTTCTCTCCATAACCCAATTAACCAGAGGACAAAATGTACAGACCTGAAAATCCTGATTCACTTGAAAAATATTCTTCCGCGGTAACTCTTTCCGATATGGAAATTTTTATTTTTCCGGAGATCATGTATTCCCTGGTCCTGGCCAACATAATGTCTCCCATCACCTGGAAATTCAAAGAAGATCCCTGGTTTTCCAATATCCATAACCTGAATGAGAACCAGAAGATCCATCGTGTCAAGCAGTTCATCATGAACAACTTCACCTTCAACCTGGACCTGGACACCTGGGGATTGACGACCAAGGAGAAGGAACTGGCCAGATTTGACGGTTTTGTCGACCTGGATCTTCTGAAACAAAGCAATGCGCTTTTCGGATATGAGGGGGACAAATACTACTTTGACATGGATATACGACGCCATTTTGGCCTGGATAAATATCAGTCGGACGTAATCCCATACTGGAAGACTGAAACCATTGAAGCCATGAGCGCCTTCCGCTACCGGGAAGGTTATACCAGCGGCGCCGGGGAATGTGTCAGCCTGGCCACCCTTTACGCGGCTTTACTGCATGTGATTGGCGAAGTCCCCCTGGAAAAAATATTCCTGATGGCCACCCCTCTCCATTCCCAGAATTTCATCTCCATAGGAGACGGGATCATCACGAATAATCGCAGGATTGTCACCAAAAACATGTGGTTCAACGGAACGGAATTATCCGCAAAATCGCGACGTGCCCTGGAAAATGAAAAAGTAACCATGGTTGTCAACAATACCGGTCATATCCATGCCCTGTACGACCATTATTCAATCAATGAAGAGCATTACAAAAGGTTTCAGGATCACCTGGTTAGTTATTTGTCGGAAGGAATAACCTACCTGTCGCTGACATCCTTTTTACGTCAGTCCCACGGATTCCAGGTCTGTTTCCAGGTCAAAAACAGGATATTTGGTTCTGATCGCTATATTGAAGCTGAAAAGGTGTTTCATTATGAACATTCCAGTAAATCCCGTATGGGAGACCCCTCCGAAAAAAATCTGCTGGAAGAAATAGATATAGATGATTATTATCCGTCCCCGCTGCAGGGCCGTATGGTCCTGAATGAACTGGGCGATACTCTGCAGAAAATTGCTCAGGAAGTGGATTACAAGACTGAACGGGATCTGGTCAAGGAAAGGCTGGCTGGTAAGTGTCCCCGTGCCGGGGAGATGCTGGATAACCTGCTGGAATACATCGAGACTGTTCCAAGGCTTCCGAATCTTGAAGGGAGAAAGAGGGTAGCCTCCCCCCCCCTGCTTCTGCCGACTCAGGAAGGGAGGGAAGCAGTAATTGAATACCTGGAAAGTGTAAGAAAAATTAATGAAACTGCTGATCTGGCATTTACGGCTTTCCGGGACCTGGAAAGGTCTCCCTGGAAACCCTTTATGAAAGCGGCCCTGGAACGAAATCCAGTCTCAATTGCCGGAGCATCAGGTATAGGGGAGCCTGAAATTTACAGTTTGCTCCAATCAATGGAAAATGAATCAATCTATGATGGGAACCGGATGGCTCAGCCTGATGAAGTCTGGAATTTCAGGCGTGGCAACGGGATGGAAAAAGCGATAACCATGGCAAACATCCTGAAAAACCGGAACCAGGAAGCCAGCCTGAGCATAACCAGGAATGGAAATGACCTGCAGGTGGAGTTCGGTGGGGTTTTGTACAATTTCCCCTACAATGGCCCCCTGGAACCCCCATCTCAGGAAGAGATGGAACCATGACCGGAATAGTCGCGCTTGGCAGGTAGCAGGTTGTCGATTGCCGTGGTGTTAATTTCGGATTGAATATGCTTCAAATCATCTCCGCCAGCACCATCAGTCCCGAAGGTAAGTAATTATCCCGGGCAGGAACAGTAACAGCGCATCCTGGACTGGAATTCCTTTCGAAAAGCCAGAAAGCCCGGGAAGGGCAACCTTGTGCCCGCCTCAGCCGACTACTCTGGCAAAGATCCAGCTGCCGGCAATAAATGTTCCCACGACACTGCCCAGGTTGGAAAAAACCACTACCAACAGAATCCGGCTGACCGGGTTCAACCAGAATCCTTTCACCGAATTGATGGCTTCCGGAAGATTCTCCAGGTCACTGACTGTAGGCTTTTTAACGAAAGCCTGGACAAGACCGCTGACCCAGCCAGCCGCTATCATGGGATTGAGGCTGGTAAGGGGAGCTGCTAAAAATGCGCTGATAATAGTCGCCGGATGACCAAAGGCCAAGGCGGCACCAAGGGCGGAAAGAATCCCGTTGACCAGGAACCAAATATATACCGAACCCAGGGCTTCGTCGCCTCCACCCCTGTAAAATCCCCATATAAACAAAGCAATGATCAGGCTCGGGATCATCCATTTTGCGATTTTCCCTACTGAAGAAATCGGGGGCAGCGTCTCAAGTGGAGCCAGCGAACGGCTGCTCTTTATTTCCTCACCGATGCCTGGAGAATGTCCAGCTCCCACAACGGCCACTATTTTTTGACCTGGCGCTTCCCTTAACTTCTGGGCCATGTACTGATCCCGTTCATCAATCAAGGGCACTTTCACCTGGGGAAACTCTTCTCCGAAAATCTGAAGGATATCTCCCAGTTTCTCCTGTTCCTTTAATTCTTCAACCGTCTTCTCATCTATTTCATCCACCCCAAAAAGAGATGCTGTCAGCTGAAACATCATCTTCAGCTTATTCCATAAATTAAGGTTTCTCCATGTTCTTTTCAGGGTCAGCTGGATGTCCCGGTCAATCAAGTGAATTTCGGCATTATTCTCCTTGCCGGCTTTAGCTCCTTCAGCCATCTCCGCGCCGGGAGTCACTCCCAGTTTTTTTCCAATACGCCGCTGAAAAGAACTCATGACCAGAGAACTCAGGAGAAGGCTGGCTTTACCTTCCCTGATAACCTTTCCGATATTGGTTTGCTTCCACCTCTGCGGATCTGTAAGGTTTTTGTACCTTTCTGCATCCAGTTCCAGGCATACAGTATCCGGTTTAACGGATTCAATGGTTTTCCTGACATCCTCAAGGCTTTGCTTGGAAACATGCGCCGTGCCGACAAGGTATATTCTCCTGCCCTCTTCTTCCAGAATCCTGACACTGGAAGGTAGCCCGGCCAGTATGTCTCCATCTCCGGTTTCTTCCAGATCCTGTCCAACATTATCTTTTTCTGCCACGATATCTCTTTCTTTTCTGCTGCTTTCCGGTGCGCATCTGATCACCGGAGGAATTACCGAAAACTATGGTAAAACCTCTTCGTACCTTACCGGTTTATGTTTCTCAATCCAGCTTTTGTAGTCACCGTCATATCCGGACTTCTGCTGCCATTCTCGTACATGGGCCATAACTTCTTCCAACTTTTCAGGAGTTATCCCCTTTTTGGTACTCAAAATATTTTCTATCAGGTGCTTCACTACCTGTCCGCCATGGGCTCGGGAAGCCTTGATATTCCCCCGGCCGGTCACAGCGTTACCCAGGGCGAAAACATTATCGAGGCCGGAAAGCTTTCCAGTCTCATGATTTTCAATAGTGAACATTCCGTCCTCACCGCTCAGGCCCGGTATAAACTCAGGAAGGCTTCCGATGGAAGAGACTATTATTGGAGCTCTATAGACTCTTTCAGTTCCAGGCAGGCTTTTTGCGCGTCCATCCGAAACTTCCGTATCCAGAAAAACCACCCCGGTTACCCGGTCATTTTCAATCACCACATCCGCCGGGGTTTTCATGGGCTCAAAATTAAAAAGGTATTTTGACTGCATATTATTAAGCAGCTTCAGCCTTACTTTCTCAGCCTGGGCCAGCTGCCCGGAATCAGGATTATCCGGCATCGGCATCAGGGGCATGTCACAAGCTCTTCTCCGATAAAAAAGAGTGCATCCAGAGAGGCCCAATTCTTCCCACTTAACTCCCAGGGAATTTAGTGTCGCGGGGATGCCTTTTTTTTCCATGGTAACCAGGTCGGCCTCAATTCCCATCTTTTCCTTTAACGCCCTGACGGTAGTCTCAAGCATGAAAATCTTGGCGACATCAATAGAGGCCAGACCTCCACCGATAATTATCGCTCCGTCGTGGATCTCTTTTTCAGGCCCCTTATACCCGGGACTGTGATACTGATTAAACCATGCCACGAAATCATTCTGCAGTTCAAAGCCCCTGCCCACATAACCTTCAATCCCCGCAATTGCAGGCTTACGGTCACGCCAGGCACCAGTGGCAAGCAAAACCGCGCTGACTTCCCAGTCCAGGACTTCCTGTATCCGGATATCCTCACCCAGTTTCACACCTGGGACAAATTCAATCATGGGGTTACTGATCACGGAATCAATAGCCTCTTCTTCCTTGTCGCGCTGCTTGGAATGCCACTTTGGCAGTCCATTTTCAATCTTTCCATAGGGGAGTAACTCCATGTCAAATACTATGGACCGGATTCCTTCTTCAGCCAGGCATCGGGCAGCTTCAGAACCGGCTACTGCCCCCCCGAAAATAACCACTAATTGAAAATTATTCATATTTCTGCTCTCGATATCTTTATTTCATTGTGCAAATTAACCCAGGTAAAACTGCTATTTTACAGCATAGGGACAATTTATGCGGCATAGAGTATTGATAAAACGCAGCCTGAGACGGCAACAATAGTGAAGGGCTAAGGCCTGCCGTTCAACAACCTGGGTTGATACCAGGCAAAAAGCCCGGGTGAACCCCAGGAATAGCCAATCTTCCTGCAAAACCGGGGCTAATCCTGGATTATGGGATACCGGATGGGATTTTTCAGGAAACTGCGCTCCATCAAAAACAATCAGGAGGTCATCCCTCGTCCATCGTCAAGTCATCCAGAATACTGAGAACACCTTCTCTGCTCCTCTCCTGCATCAGCCGATTCCTTAAATCAGCGGCACCATGAAATCCCTTCAGATAACCTCCATACATCTTGCGCATCTCCAGGACTCCCGTATTTCCGCCCTGCCAGTCACACTTCATGTTCAGGTGCTCTTTAATCACTGCCAGTCGCTCCTGCCAGGATGGAGGAGGAAGATGCTCCCCGGTATCAAGAAAATGCCTGATTTCCCTGAAGATCCAGGGATTGCCCATCGCGCCCCTTCCAATCATTACAGCTTCCACACCTGTCTGTTCAAACATGTCCCTGGCATTTTCAGGAGTGATCACATCTCCGTTCCCGATTATCGGGATCTTCATGCCGGCCTCCTCTTTCAGTTTTCTCAACCATTCCCACCTGGCCTCGCCCTTATAACCCTGGGCTCTTGTCCTGGCGTGTACAGCAATAGCGGCAATTCCACAGTCCTCAAGCATCCTGGCAGTATCCAGGATATGTATGGAACCATCATCCCAACCCAGGCGGGTTTTTACAGTAACAGGACGCCTGGCAACAGACAGGACTATTTCAGTCAACTGCTTCATCTTCGGGATATCCTTGAGTATTCCAGCTCCCGCGCCGTGCTTGACAACCTTTTTAACCGGACATCCAAAATTAATATCAATAAAATCAGGGCCAGCTTCCTCCACTACTTCTGCGGCCTTCCTGATATAGTCAGACTTACCCCCGAATATCTGTATCGCCACCGGCCTTTCATCATCTGAAAACACCAGTTTCTCCAGCGAGCTTCGTGCTTCGTGCACAATCCCTCCGGCTGAAACAAACTCAGTGTATACCAGGTCTGCGCCATACCTCCGGCAGAGCACCCTGAAAGGAGGGTCGCTAATATCTTCCATTGGGGCCAGCACCAGCGGCCTGTCCCTGAATTCCACATCCCCTATTTTCATAATGTTCCGGGCATCCTGTTTCCCTGGATTTAAAACCTTGAGCGTATCATTCTAACCTTTTATCAGCTGTCAATCGTAGCGAAACCTGTCTGAATCAAGTTTTCATGTGCTGTGAAGGCGGTGGATAGTATAATTCAATTGTCAATCCGTATTGCTTTAGGAGGAGTTTATGGACAAACCAGGAAATGAATCAGAAAGAATCTATACGCGTACCGGAGATATGGGTCTAACCAGCCTGACCACCGGCGAAAGAGTCCCCAAGAATGACATCCGTGTAACCTTGTGCGGAGAAGTTGATGAGCTGAATTCCTTCATCGGGCTGGTAGCCTCCCTGAATTCCTCTCCCGACCTGGCAGGACTTTTCACCCTGATTCAAAACGAAATCCTGGACATTGCCGGAAAGCTGCAAACTCCATCCACAGTATCCATTGAAGAATTCCGCATAAAAGCTCTGGAACAGACGATTGATCTCCTGAGCGGTGAACTGGAATCAATCAGTTATTTCATCCTGCCGGGGGGAGTTCCTGCAGCGTCATCCTGTCACATAGCAAGGACCATCTGTAGGAGGATCGAACGAAACCTGGTTTCCCTGGGAGAAAAAGAGCCGGTTTCAGGTACGGTTTTGCAATATTTCAACCGTCTTTCTGACCTGCTCTTCACCCTAGCCAGGACACTCAATCACCGGGAAAACGTACCTGATGTCCGCTGGAAAAATAAACAGGAGGATCAAAGAGCCTGACTCAGCCGGAAGAAGCTACCCTTCCCCTTCTTTTGTTATCTGCATGCAGGTATTAAGCCTACAGAAACCAGCGAGAGATACCCTTCCCGAAAACTTTTCGCCTCGACTGGATATGCCGCCTTTTCCTAATTATCTGCTTTCTCTTTTGCCAGAGAATACTGAACGCTTCCAAAGAAGACCTTTCTTTGAAAAGGATATAGGCCAGGATCCCTGTATCCCTGACTAATATTGCGGGGAAACAATGCAGCCACAGACCCAAGTCCATATTCTTCGCTCTCATCAGGAATCGATTTTTCACAGAATGCATGTTAATCAGGGGGGACAGCTGATTCCGTCTTTCAGGCAGGACGTGCCTGAGATGCAAGGCCCGGGCAGAAGGTTCGTAGACAGCCTGCCATCCCAGGAGCTGGGCTCTCCAGGCCAGGTCAGCGTCTTCCCGGTAGGCGAAAAAATCTTCATCCCAGAATTCACCATCCCATTTCATGGATTCCACAAACCGACGGCTGCAGAGCAGGACGGCTCCGGTGCATCCAAAAACCGGTTCAGTGATGTCATACTGCCCCCTGTCAGTTTCCTCGCTGCCCCGGTCAAAATGACGCTGGCTGCGATAAAAAACAATCCCGGTACTGTCCAGTACCGGCTTTCCGTCCCTCTCTACAGGGGCCCCTGTCATGTCCATACGCAATATTTTCCCAGTCGCCATGCCTGCCTGGGGAAATCGTTCAAAGACCGGAAGAATGGCAAGGAAGTAGTCGGGCTGCAACACCACATCAGCATTGATAAAAAGGACATAATCAAAATTCTCGCCCGAGATATTGCGGTTGTGACCTCCACAGTATCCGAGGTTCTCCCGGGACTCCATGACTGCAACCTTGAATTTCCCGGCTATTTCCGCGGAACCATCAAAAGAATTATTGTCCCAGACCTTCACCCGTACCGGATTCAGCAATTTGCTCAGCGCTTCCAGGCATAAATGTAAAATTTCAGCGTCATTATGGGTTACAATGCTGATCAAGATGTCAGGACTCAATTATTACTCCTGGATTACCGGTCATGAAAACGCCTGGCATTTTCAGTTACATCATTCTTTGATTTATGTTTTAGCCGCCAGAACAACTCCTGTTGCAATCATAACTCCACCGGAAGAACGGTGCATCACCTGTTGAAATTTTGTACATTGAAATCTTCTGCTTAAGCTTGCAGCAACATATCCATAGGCAAGCATGGTTGAGCCTAGTACCAGGGTGACCAGTGAAGCAACAGTACAAACATCTTTTCCAGTCAGAGCTGTTACATCAACAAATGTCGGCAGAAAACCAAGGTAGAATAAAATTACCTTGGGATTTCCGAGGGTTATTAAAAGTCCAGTCATTAAATCAGACCTGAACGAAAAATTTCTTACGTCCTGATAGGGCATTGCTGCCGCTTTCCTTCTCCACAGGTTCATGCCCAGATAAATCAGGTAGGCAGCTCCAAGATACCTGATGACCAGGAAAAGCCCAGATAAATTTCTGGCAACTGCTGTTAGCCCATAAATCGCCATGAGAAGAAAAACAAGATCACCCATGATGATGCCGATAGTCAAGACTGCCGAATGCTTAAATCCTGACGCCATTGCCCTCGCAACTACAGCAAATACTCCAGGTCCCGGTGTCACGGCTAACAGCAGCATGGCCCCTGAAAAAGCTAAAAGCGATACTAACGACATGGTTTCCTCAGGGATTCAAAAAACAGATTATCCTTCTGGCCGCGAATCCGAGAACCGTGAAGAAAAATATAACAGGGAAGCAAAACGGGTGATGCTTCCACCAATAGCGCAGCAGGTTGCGATAATACAACTTCAGGAACCGGGGAAAACCCAGGGCAACCAGGGAACTCCCTCCCTTATGAAACATCCTGCCTCCAGTTTTAGTTAAAAGTATCTTCCACCCCAACTCTCTGATTCCCAGGCAAAAATCCACATCTTCAAACCATGCGGGATAAAAACGCTCATCCATTCCCCCATATTCATCCCAGGCAGATTTTCTCACAAGCCAGAGAGCCGCGGCAGGCTGGCCGTTAAGCTCAACAAGACCAGGTTCCAACTCTGTTCCCAATAGTTTCCTGGTCTTTCCCTTCAGCTTCCCAAGTATTTCATCAATGAACAGCAGGTCCGTAATTGTATTGAGCAATGAAGGGTAGGGCCTGACCTGAAAATCTTCCTGATTTTCACCTCCTTCAGAAAGGACTGAATAAAGCGGACAGGTTACAATTGCGGCGTTTTCGAACCTCTCAGCCGTCCTGTACAAATCAGTCACGGTTGAAACGCTGTTCTCAAACTGCACATCCGGATTAAGCAGCAGCACATACCTGCTCCCTACCCTGCTGAATCCATGGTTCACTGCAGCCGCGAAACCCATGTTTCTTTCCATGGACTCAAAAACCACTTCCGGAAAAGCCGAAAGGCATTCCGCGGAATGGTCCGTGGAAGCATTATCCAGGACGATTATTCCTGAAACCCTGCCTGCCAGTTCCCCTATCGATCCCAGAAGCTTTTCCAGGTAAAATCCACTGTTCCAGTTAATGATCAGAATTGTAATGTCCACTTGTATGCCCTGAATTCTACACGTCCTGGCCTGGCATTTCAGTATAATGATATTTTTTTGCTTCAATCATCAGTAAAATTCTATCAAACAGCAGATTCAGGATGATGTTGAGTCGAATCAGGAACAGTAAATACAAGGGATGGATCCATGGAGGACTGGAATGGAATCCCCTTGATACTGAAGATGATGAGTGCCGACAGATGCTTTCTGAAAAAGGAGAGGTATTACTTCACTGCCAGGGCCGGGATATCTACCGGCTTAACCTCCAACTTGAGGGCAATCCGGTCAGCTGTTTCCTGTACATTTTCAGAAATTCTTCCCTTTCCAGGGCTCTCAGGATGCCCTATGCCTGGAAGGTTCTGCGGATTTCCAATAAACTTCGAAAATCCAGATTGCAAACCATTGAAGTGCTGGCCGCCGTGCGCCCGAAGCATGAACTGTTAAACTGGAACAGTGTGTTGATAGCCAAGGAAATCCTCAATGTATATGAACTTCCCGCAACCGGGAACCATGTGTACCAGGTCCATCCATCCATTCCGTTTTCAGGACAAACCGCAGAAGCAACAGCATATGAATTGGCTCGGTTTCATGATTCGGGGTTTTTTCATGGAGACCTTAAATCCAGGCATATCCTGATATCAAGAGGTTCTGATATGGAGACTCCCAGGGTTTGCTTCGTGGATCTGGAAAAAACAAGACATCACCGATCCCTCCCTTCATTGCTTCTTGACATCATGGCGGCCAGGGACCTGGTGCAGCTCCTCTCTTCACTGCCCGGCGGGGAAGAATCGCCGGAAGGCGACAAAGAAAAATCGAGCTTTCTCAACCTTTATCTGGATCACCGAAACCTGGGGGAAAAAAGATCAAAACGCATCAGGAAGGCTGTAAGTCTATACCTGGGCTCCGACGCACTTCGCCAGGGAGAAACCCTGTTAAAGGGACTGAAACGGATGATGTTTGACGATTGAACTCAGATCAACAATCCAGCTGTCTGTCGGCTCCTGTGTCGCCGTTAATATGAATACGGATCAGGAGATCTGCCCGTCCGGGCTTGTTTATAGGCGGGAAGCTTGAGCCACGGGATCAGTCGTCAATCCGATTATAGGACGCCTCAAACTCCCATTTCATCAATCCATAAACCAGTTCAGTCTCCACAACATTTATGATGTAAGCATTATCAATCCAGTCCTCGATTTCATGTTCCCAAATATTCCCCCTGGCAATACCGGGGGAAATTGAATAGCTCCCGGGACGGAGGCTGGGTATTTTCATCCTCAACCTGACGGTAATGATCGTTCCTGCCTGGAGAGGCGGGAGGACTGTTCCCTCATAGGATGTATTGGTGGCGGTTATCTCTGTCCCCAGCCTGTCCCTGATGGTCAATCCCACAATCGGGAATTCTACATCTTCCTTGAAGCGGACTGAAAGAAGGGCGCTGACCTCCTGCCCTGATCTGACGTCACTTACAACCTCGCCATTTTCAGAATGGAGGATTATTCCGAGCAGCTCCGCTCCCCCTTCGCCAAAGCGATTATGGATATATGGAATGGTATTAATCAGGGGCAGTCCTTTTTCTTCATCAACTTCAATCTGTCCCGTCCCTGGTCCGGCCTCCCGGTTCTCCCTCTCAAATACCAGGGCCCGGTAGCGATTGGCCACTTCTTCGGGTTCTCCCTCGCAGATCTTGCGTCCCTGGTCGAGCAGAACAGCACGGCTGCAGAACTGGGCCAGGGCGGAGAGATCATGGGTCACAAAAAGAATCGTTTTTCCCTGCCGCTGCAGGTGGCGTATCCGGTTGATGCAGCGATGCTGAAAAATCAGGTCGCCTACCGAAAGAGCCTCATCCACAATTAGAATATCGGGATCCGCATGTATCGCCACGGAAAACGCGAGTCGTACAAACATTCCGCTTGAGTAGGTCTTTACCGGCTGGTCTATAAAATCACCTATTTCGGCAAATTCGAGGATATCAGAAAACCGTTCCTCCATTTCCTGCTTGGTGAATCCGCTTATAGCTCCGCTCATATACACATTTTCACGACCGGTAAATTCCGGATTGAACCCGGCACCCAGCTCCAGCAGGGCTGCCACTCTGCCCCTTACCTGGCAGATGCCGGAGTTCTGCTGAAGGATTCCGGCCACCACCTGCAGCAGAGTGCTTTTACCCGAACCATTTATCCCAATGATCCCGATCGCGTCTCCCTGGTGAATGTCGAGGCTGATCTCCCTCAGCGCCCAGAATTCACGATGCAACTTGATTTTTCGAAAAGCAAGGAACTCCAGCAGTTTCTGGCCCGGGGAACTGTATATCGGGTACTTTTTGGAAAGGTTTTCCAGGTGTATCACCGGAACCGATCCCATATCAGCGGGCCTTATATCAGAGGACATCAATGAACTCCCTCTTGGTATTCCTGAACAGGAGCCCGCCCAGAATAAAAGCTGCTGCCGAGAAACCTGCCAGGATCACTACTTCATTCCAGTCCGGAATCCTGTGTTCCAGAAAACAGGAACGGTATCCCCTCACCACGTAGGAAAGCGGATTCAGGTAAAGCAGCATACGGAGTTTCCCGGGAATATTCTCATTGTCCATGGAATAAAAAATCGGGGTGAACCAAAACCACATTACCATGAACACATTTACCAGCTGTACTGTGTCCCTGAGAAACACCTGGAGTGCTGCCACCATCCACCCGACTCCCAGGAGCAATATCATCAGGAGCAGAAGATATATAAGAAAAAATATCCAGGTCCAGCTGAACAATCCCATTACCAGGAGGACAATAAAAAGTATTCCAAGTCCAACCAGGTGGGTGACAAGGCTCGATATCAGCAGTGTCAGAGGAAGAATCTCCGATGGGAAAATCGATTTTCTGATCAGGTTGGAATTATCAATTATGGACGTGCAGCTGCGGGTAACCGTTTCCTGGAAAAAGAGCCAGGGAAGGATTCCGCAGAAAAGAAAAACTGCAAAATTATCTGTTGCCTGGATAAAAGGCTTCACCTTGAAAACTATCGAAAAAATAAAGGTATAACAAACAAGCAGGACCACGGGATGAATAACCGACCAGAAGAATCCCATCAATGACCCTACATAACGATTCTTCAGGTCTCTTCCGACCATATTAAAAATCAGGTGTTTCCTGACTTTCGTTTTTTCAGCGAAGCTCAGCAGTATCTGCACTGTCGCCAGGTTTTTTAACCATTTCATTAAATAGATTCTCGTATTGGTCTGTTACAGTTTCCCAGTTATAAAATTCCTTAACCCTTGCTTTTGCTTTCCGCCCATATTCCGCAAACCGGGAACAGTCCCCGGCTATGCCTGAGATTATATTACTTAATCCGACCTGATCATAAAAGTCGCATATTATTCCGGTTTCTCCCAGAACCTCCCGGTTCTCAGGAGTATCATGGCTGACGACAACAGCGCCGGAACCCATGGCTTCCAGCAGGGCCGGATGGGTTCCCCCTACCTCACTCCCCTGGAAATAACAAGCGCAGTGAGACAGCAGGTCAAAATATCCGCTTCCATAAATTGCTCCTGGCATGATTATGTTCCCTTGATCAGCAAGTTTTTTCAGTTTTGCCAGGTAGTCGCCGGCATAGGGGGCATCCCCCACCAAAACAAGGGGAGGTACCCGGAGTCCGGATTCCAGGTAGGCCCGTATCACAAGGTCTGCGTTATTTTCAGGCTCCAGCCTGCTCACATAGAGCAAATATCCTCCTGGCTCCAGGCCAAGGTTTTCAAGAACTCCGCTATTCCCCTCTGCTTCCACTGATGCCCCGTAGGGAATAAAAGTCGTATCTCTTCCGTAACGCGACCTGTAATAATCCCTTATAACCTCGGCATCGGTAATTATCCGGTTAGGTGTCAGCAGGGCCAGCCGTTCTCCCAGTGAGTAAAAAAGCTTCCCCGGGAGGCCCCATTTTTTGCGGAGACGTTCAATTCCATCAACATTAAGGGCTGTTTTCTGGCCGAACAGCCTGGGAATCCAACATAGGAAGGCGTTGGCCGCGTTACATATTAAAACTGCGTCATACCGCCTGAACAGGGCGTGAAAGACCGACAGGGAAGTGTGTACTATGGTATCCAAATATTTATTGGTAATGGAAGGGAGCACGCATAACTCTACTCCCCGGAAATCCCGAAGCTCCCGGGTTATGTAATGGGATCTCCCGTAAACACAGACTTCATGTCCCCTGGCGGCCAAGCGCACGGAGAGTTCCTGGGCAAAGGTTTCGAAACCCCCGTAATTGGCGGGAATGCCCCTGGTGCCTAAAATCGCAAGTTTCAAAATTTATCCCTCTACCTGCTGTGCTGTCTCCAAAATTCCACGCCGGATTTCCAGCTTAAACAGTTAATCCTTTTGACCTACTGCATATTACCTGATCAGTCGGTTCCCCGCTGTGAAAATGATTTCTGCAGAACATAGGGGATTGATATGAAAAACAGGAGAAGCGTCAGGACTTCAGAGTCACCAAAATTATACTCAAGCAGGCCCATTAAATGAAACGCAGTCAGAATTGAAATGCCGGCGGCCGCCTGTACAGCCATGAATTCATCCTGACCACTCCTGAGGCGGATCCTGAAAAAATCCCACATGATCTTCAGCCAGATAGCAATCCAGGCTAAAACTGCCGGGATACCCGAAGTCGCGGCTATCTGGATCACATTATTGTGCGAATGTTGGTAGGCCCACGTTGGAAGGTCTCGCTCCTTCCTGTATTTCAGGCTTTCGCTGGGCACGGAGGAAAATCCAACCCCGGTTATTGGATGTTCCAGTGCGACGCAGATTCCTGAACTCCATATATCCAGGCGGCCCCTGGTAGTAGTGTCTCTCGGATCAAATCCCGAAATGAGTCTCTCGTGCAAGGACGCGGGCATTATTACTAAAATCAGGATAACCATGGCTCCCAGGGCTACAATCCACCGGGCTCTCAAATTCAACGCAGTCAGTACGGTAAGCCCTCCCAACATGCCACCCCAGGCAGACCTGGTATAGGTCAGGACCAGAATCACAGCCATCAGAGATGACAAAACAAAGCAGGGCAGGCTCTCCATCTTCCCGGTGCCTTTCCGCAGCTTTAAAATATAAATTCCATAGGCAGTTGCTGCAATGAACACCATCATCAGCTGGCCGGAGTATGTCATCCAGTGACTCATAAATCCGTCTATCCGGTGAAGCAGGTTAATCCCATCTGAAAACCAGAACTGCAGGAAACCCCAGGCCATACTTATTCCGGAAACGCCAAATATCCAGAGCAAGGATTTCTTTACCTCAACCCTGGTCATATAAGTCATCAGCAGAAATGGAATTATTAACTTTATAAAAACCTTCAGATGACTGATATCCTGCCAGGGCTCTTCCGAGAAAACTGCCGATGCAACGGTCAGGATCATAAACAGGAGTAAATACCACTTGAATGGGGGTGCTGACAGAATAAACCGCCTATTGAGCAGGCAGTCAGATATCCAGGCAATCATACCCAGGCCGAGAAAAATTCCTGAAGCTGCTACTGAAACAAGGGAGGAAACAACCGCAGCGGCTGTCAGAGGAGCGACCAGGACTCCAGGATTTGCCAGGCGCTGGGCATATTGATTTCCTAACTTGAACGGGTATTTTTTCTTGCCAGATTCATTTCTCACAGGGTCTGCTGCACTCCTTCAACCAGATAATTTCAAAACGGGGCCAATCCTCAATTCCAGGTTCTGGCCGATGATTCCAACATTCCCGGATTACCTAAATCCTTCAGCCACTGCTATCAAGAAACTTCTCCTCGATAAAGTTCAGATCATTCATTATTTACCGTAATATCCTCGGATTGCCTCCACTACCTGCCAGGCATTTTCCTTCGGCATCCCCGGATAAACCGGCAAACAAATAACCTGTTCACAGACCTTTTCGGCCACGGGAAATGATCCTTTTCTGAATCCAAGGTGTTCATAGGCTTTCATCAGGTGCAGGGGAGTGGGATAAACCACCCTGGTATCCACCCCTTTTTCACCAAGCCTGGCGGCAAGGTTATCCCTGTCTTCACAGAGAAAAGCCACTATATGGTAGGCATGTTCATATCCTGTGGGCACCTTCTGAAACTTTATCTCCCCAATATCACTGAGACCTTCTCTGTAAATTCCGGCCAGATCAGTACGCCACTGGTTCCACTGATCCAGGTACTTCATCTTAAGCGAGAGCACCGTGGCCTGTATGGTATCCATGCGGGAGTTGAAACCTTCAATGGTGTGTATATAGGGGCCAGTCTGGCCATGATTTCTCAGCAGGAGGACTCTCTCAGCCAGCTCCGAAGAATGGCAGGTCACCGCTCCGGCGTCTCCAAATGCACTAAGGTTTTTGGAAGGATAAAAGCTGAAAGCGCCAATGTTCCCAATTGAACCGGCCCGGTGTCCCTGGATGGATGCGCCATGAGACTGGCAGGAATCTTCGACCAGGCTTAGATTGTTTTCATCAGATATTTTCTGCAGGCCGGGCATGTCAGAGACAAGGCCGAAAATGTGCACAGGCAGGATAGCCCTGGTTGCCGTATTAACCCTTTCCCTGACACTTTCAGGGTCCAGGGTAAACGTTTCAGGATCAATGTCAGCCAGTACCAGGCGTCCGGTCTGGCTGACCGCCTCAGCAGTGGCAATAAAGGTAAATGGAGAGGTTATCACCTCGTCATCCGGGCCTGTGCCAACCGCCAGCAAGGCCATCCTCAGGGCATCCGTGCCGCTGTTGACCGCTATGCAATACTCAGTTCCGCAATAACCGGCAAAGGCTTTTTCAAATTCAGATACCCGGTTTCCTCCAATGAACTGGTTGCCCTCAACCAGTGACCTTAACTCCGCAAAAAATTCTTCTGTTACCTGATCGGTCTGGTAACTCAAATCCAGATAAGGGATCTTCACTCCGCTCTCTCCTGTCTATATTCAAAAAGGGAAACCCATCTTATTTCAGGAATTTCGCCTGAATGACTCAACTGTTCTTCTTAAACCTTCCTCGAAATCAATAACCGCTTCAAACCCTATTTGCTCCTTGGCTGCTGTTACCAGGGCTTCTGAGTCCTTGATGTCACCGGCCCTGGCCTCCTGGTAGTCAGGTTCGAAATCCGTGCCAAGGATCCTGTTCAGGATAGTCACAACCTGGTTAAGTGTCCTGCTCCTGCCTGTACCAATATTAACGCAAACGCCCTTCCCGGCGGCTTCCGCCGCTGCCAGGTTGGCAGCGACCACGTTTCCAACATAAATGAAATCCCGGCTCTGCTCTCCGTCACCATAGATAATCGGAGGTTTTCCGGCCAGCATGCGGGTCACAAAACGGGGGATCACCGCGGCATAATCAGAAGAAGGGTTCTGCCTGGGCCCGAACACATTAAAAAACCTCAGTGCTGTTGAAGAAAAGCCATAAATAGCAGAAAAAACCTTTGCATAGGCCTCATCTGTCAGCTTCGATACCGCGTAAGGAGACATCGGCCTTGGAGGCTCAGCTTCCGACAGGGGCAGATTTTCAGAATCCCCATAGACAGCACAGGAAGAAGCAAATACAACGGTCCTGACACCGCCTTTCCTCGCAGCCTGGAATAATGAAAGAGTTCCCCCAACGTTTACGCTGTTGACTTCAACCGGATAATCAACAGAGTATTGCACCGAAGGAATTGCGGCAAGATGATATATGACCTCGCATTTTTTCGCCAGGTCTTCACAAAGAGACTGGTCCCGGATATCGCCTTCAACCAGTTCTATTTTTTCCTTAAAACTGTCCATCAGGTGCTGGATATTGCTGGTTTTCCCGGAAGACAAATTATCCAGAACCACAACCTTACGACCTTTATGCAAAAGGCCTTCGGCCAGATGAGATCCAATAAAACCAGCTCCCCCCGTAACCAGATCAAACTCTCTGTTCAAAAAAATCCTCCTGACCTAAATTAGCAATCAATCATATCAAATGATAATATCATCCTGCCGTGAAACCAAACAGATGCTTGAAATATGTAGATACCCAGTTATTTTGCGAAGGGGTTTCCATCTCTTCCCTGGCCGAACAATTCGGGACCCCCTTCTACATTTACAGCAGGGAAGCTGTCTGCCGAAACCTCGCAATCCTGAAAGATTCTTTCCCCGCTGAATATGCAAACATTTGCTTTGCGGTGAAAGCCAATTCGAATCTTTCTATCCTGGAGTTGCTAGCATCCAAGGGCCTGGGATTCGATATAGTGTCGGCAGGTGAGCTTTACCGGCTCCGCAGGCTTGGTGTATCCGGATCCAGGATTATCTTCAGTGGGGTAGGTAAAAGGCAGGATGAAATAGACTGGGCCATCAGGACCAATGTCTTCAGCCTTGGGGTGGAATCCCTTGAGGAACTGAAGATGATTGCCGAAAGGGCTGAGACCCTGCGGTCTGCTGTTGTGGTCTCCCTCAGGCTCAACCTTGATGTAGATGCTGCAACCCACCCCGGAATATCAACCGGCAGGAAGGAACACAAATTCGGGCTGGACGACGACTTCCTTCCTGAAGCATCCCTGTTTATCAAAAATCATCCCCTGGTGCGGCTGAAGGGAATAGGGGCCCACATCGGTTCCCAGATTATGGACGCGACACCTTACATCACCACATTTGACCGGCTCCTGGCCTGCGCTTCAGATCTGAAACTGTCCGGATTCAACATTGAATTCCTGGATATTGGAGGTGGATTCGGAATCCCCTATGATGACAGCACTGAACCGTTCAGGCTGGACGAATTCTCTGCATATGTCGCAGAAAAAAGAGGACCATACCGGATAGTAATGGAACCAGGCCGTTTTATCGTAGGCTCAGCCGGAGCCCTGGTCAGCAGAGTTATCCTGACCAAGACTACGGGAAACCGGAAATTCCTGGTACTGGATGCCGGAATGAATGACCTTATGCGACCGGCCCTGTACCAGGCCAGACACCAGATACTGCCTGAAAGCAATTCTTCCCGGGAAACCGTAACTGTCGACATTGTTGGCCCCATCTGTGAATCCACCGACAGGTTCGCTGAAAACCTCACCATTCCCGCGCTAGGGAACGGAGACCTGGTGGCAATCATGGAAGCAGGTGCCTATGGTTCGGTTTTGTCTTCCAACTACAACACCCGTTCCAGGCCTGCCGAAATAATGGTGAGTGGAGAAGAAACAAAACTCATCAGGAAAAGGGAAAGCTACGATGATCAGATCAGGAATGAAATTCTATAACCTGAGTGACCGGATTGGGGTTTTGATATCCCGCTGATAAAGCAAAAAACGCCGGAATCAGGCTGAATTTTCATTCAGTACAGATTCCGGCGTTTACAATGGCCTAAGCTGGACCTTTCCGATTCAGCTATTCAGGAAGCGGGATTACGGGAATCGAAAGGAACTGCCCTGCCTCCTCTCCCATTTCCAGGACGGTAGCTACCACTTTGCCACCATCAGGAATACTGGAAACTTCAACTTTCATTGTCCCTGTAAATTCCTGGCGGTTTAAAGTGGGGAAGTATTCATCGATATACATGGACATTTGAGCCCTTGCTCCAAAATTATAGTTATATTTTGGATTAAGGGCTTTCCCCTCGCTGTCAACACCCAGATTAACCAGTTCACCATCTTCATAAAGGCTGAGCTTAAGGGTAACCGGTTTAAATTCGGTGTTATGGATGGCAATGCCGGTATCAATGCTCTGTATGGGAACCACAAATCCAGTCAAGGGCTCGCTGGTGCCGACCCCTGCTGTTCCAATCCCGGGATAGGAGAATTTGAGCGTACCCCCGACAGTGGCCTCTCCTGCCTGCAGGGCGAGGTCAACCGATCCTACCTGGACTGGGCCTGCACTCCCCTCGGTTGAAATGACTATTGTCTCGTAGGGAGCAAGGCTGAAGGAAGGAACCGGTCCGTTTTCCCCATATGCGATGTCCAATGAACCGGCCTGCTCTGCATTAGCTGAGTTTATCCCTACATCCATGCTCTGGCCATCGGCATCCCTGAACTCAGCCACGCCTTTGACTGTATACTCATCAGATGGATTAGTCAGGACTATGTCTGAAGTCAGGCCCGCGCCGGTACCGAAGTGGGCGAAATAAACATGTTCAGTAATCCCCACATCAACTGCCTGCAGGAGATCATAGGGATGCTTCCGATCAGCCTCGGTATAATCGACCAGAACCAGGGCTCTCATGTTTGCCCAGTCTTCAACCCCACTGGGTTCATTCATTGTGATCTTGTAGGTGTGGGAATCCCCGTTAAAAAGATCTTCAGGCCCAACCCTGTCATATCCAAAGCTATGTACGACCTTTTCCGTAGCCTGGTCATACACCTCTCCGTCCAGCAATTCTTCGGATTCCTCACTGTCATCATCCTCATCCAGAACAACTTCATAAAGGATCACCTGCACAAAGGCCAGTTGAGCTCCGTTAAGGGTAATACCGCTCCGGTTGGTAAAAACCACATCAAAAACCAGTTCTCCTCCGGTTCTTTTGGCAACAGCATACAGCTCCCCCTTGGGCGGGCGAGCCTGGGCAGCCCGGATCATGCTCCGGTAATCGGTTATATAGTTCACTTCATCCGGGTCTCCGCCGATAATCTGCTGGCCGCTGTCCACCATGGCAAAAGGAGCGTCATAAGTCTCATCCGCAACAGTCGCAGCTTGGGCAAACCTGGATCCCCTGATGGTCGCGGGGCTATAGGCATCATTGAAGTCATATTCAAGAAATATGACATCCTGGCCGGCGAATTCCTTACGGAGAGCTTCTATGGCATCGCCGGATTGAAAGGTGGGGCTCAAGTCGCCGTCAACTTTATCAACATCAGTGTAGTTACGAAAAACCTCGAAAACTACCAAACGGCCGTCACCACTGGTTTCAGCCAGCGCCGCCGTATAAAAAAAGGTACCGAATAAGAGCAATACCAGAAACAAGAAAGCTCCATTTCGCTTCTCAGACATTAAAATTCCTTTCCAAATAAAGCAAAAAGCAATGGCTACCTCTGTATAACTCCCAAGGTTGCCTTAATAACCATTCAGATGCAGATTCACCCCTTAGGTATCATCCGCTATTAAAAATTCAAACACCAGCCTGATCCAGTGCTCCTAAAAGCTGTCTACTCTTATCTGGTGAATTTCAACCAGCCCCTCAAAATCAGTCGCCGGTCTGCAAAACAGGATTCATCCTTTGAAATAATACCAGAACTCCCCGGTCTGGTGCTAACCGCCGGGGAGTTCTATCTGTTTTTCTTTCAAAACTTAACGGGATGCCGGAAGGATCGGGCGTGAATCTACGAATGTGGATCTGTATTGTAATTCAACCTAAAAACACCTCTTCCGGCACTTTTTAAACAAAATTCCAGTCTAGGGAAAAAACGGAAACATTTTCTTAAGTGCTTCCATGCCTGGATTTGAACCATACTCAGAAACCTGGAATGCTTCAACAGCAGTAATCTTGGCTGCTCTTTCAGCTCCGTAAAGTTCCACCAGTTTATCCCTGTACTGATCAACCGGACCCTGGAAAAACCTGGCCCAGTCCTTGGCCAGCCATGCTTTACGTTCAACAGGATCTTTGGGGACTTCTTCCAGCTTCATTTCGTTATAGGGAATCCATTCGTACATCTGCGAAACATGGCAGTCGTACATATCCACTTTTTTGTCCATATCATCGCTGATATCCACAACAATTTCCGGCTCAAATGGATTGGGCACGGTAAAACGGTCGTACATATACATGAAAAGTGGATTCTTCCTCAGGTGGGGCACTGATGGAACAATATTCGGGACAGTAACCATATAGGCAGCGTCCCGGACCAAAAGGCCGGTATTGCGATGATCGGGGTGATAATCATTGGGTCGATGGGAAATGACAATATCAGCCTTGAATTCACGAATCTGGGCAATAACCTTGTTGCGGTTTTCAAGGGTCGGCATCAGCTTGCCGTCGTCATTATCCAAAACAATGTACTCAACTCCGCTAATGGCAGAGGAACACCTGGTCTCCAGGTAGCGCCGTTGGGCCAACGGCCCTCCGCCTTCTGAAAAGTGACCGGCATTGCCGTTGGTCATGGATACCATGCGTACCTTGTGTCCAGCCTGCACAAACTTCATCATTGTGACTCCAACCAGTTCAGGATCATCAGGATGGGCGCCAATGACAATAATTCTCAGTTTGTCGCTGTCTGCAAGTGTCATCATTGAGGAAATCAGAAATATCAGAACAAAGAAAAATAGTGTAATTTTTTTGGATTTTATCATAATCAAGTAAATTATCAGAATACCCTTTTCAGGTCCAGAATAAATTGAGACTCACTTCCTTTTTGCCCTGTTCCAAGGAAGTCGAACTGGTCACTTATCTGGGTTGACTTTAATCTTTGAGCCTGCCGGGCTAAAATTCAGGTTGGATATGACTGGAGCAAGAATAATTTTTCATGTGGATATGGACGCGTTCTATACCTCAATCGAACAGCGGGACAATCCTGCTCTGAGGGGGCGTCCGGTCATTGTAGGATCTGATCCTGTCCAGGGAACCGGACGCGGAGTGGTTGCCGCCTGCTCCTATGAAGCCAGAAAATTCGGGGTACATTCAGCCCAGGCAATAAGCCAGGCCTGGCGTAATTGCCCCAATGCAGTATTCCTCAGACCCTCCATGGAAAAATACAAGGAGAACAGCCGCCGGATCCTGGCCATATTCCGGGAGATTTCACCCAGTGTTGAACCCCTTAGCATTGACGAAGCATTCCTGGATATGTCAAGCATGGTTTCAGATTATGACAGTGCCATCAAACTGGCCTACCAGCTTAAAGGCAGGATTCATAAAGAGGAAGGCCTGACTGCCTCGGTGGGGATAGCAGCAAATAAATTCCTGGCCAAAATTGCCTCAGACATGCGCAAACCGAACGGTGTTTATGCCGTCAGGCCTGAAAGGGTCAGGGAATTCCTGGAACCCCTGCCTGTTGCCAGGCTGTGGGGAGTAGGACCAAAAACCGAAAGCCGTCTGAGCGGCCTGGGAATCACCACAGTCGGCCAGCTTCAAAGTGAGGAAGGGCAATCTGTCCTGGCCGGTTTCGGCAAGCATGGAAGACTGCTGGCTCAGCTGGTAATGGGCATTGACAACCGCCCGCTTGTTACCAGGAGGAGCCCCAAGTCAGTTGGTCATGAGCACACATTTTCATCTGACACCAGAGATAAGGTCATTCTACTCGAAACCCTGCGGCGCCTCGGAGAAAAGGTTGCCCAGAGGTTGCATAAGCATCATCTGCAGGGGCGGACTGTATGCATCAAACTGCGCTATGAGGATTTCACCACCTTTACCCGCCAGGTCCGAAGCCCGATTCAAGTTGGTTCGCCATTTGAAATCAACAGGATTTCCAGGGATCTTTTCCTTTCCCACTGGGACAGGAGCCGGAAAATCAGGTTGATCGGAGTCTCTATCTCCTCCCTGGCAGAGGAGTCTGCTGAGACCGGCCTCCCCCTTTTTCCACACCCTGACCCGGGAGACCTGGTTTTTTGAGTTTGTTTTCAGAGGACGAGTTTCGAATCGATGTTTCTTCGGGCAGAAAAAGGGATTGGGATGAAAAGGCAAAGGCGGGATGAGATCTCATTTCCAGACTCATCCCGCCTTTTTTCTGTATGTCTTTAACTAAACTGAGTTTCCATGATTGATCATCCATGGAAACCGGGTACCGCTATTCGAGTTTCCAACCCTCGCGGTAGATACGTCCCAGGAACTTTTCAGCTTCCGGGGCATTAGGTATTCTCATATTAACCGGATCCCACTCCAGTCTCTTGCCGCTCTTGAAGGCTACATTACCAAGGTGATTGGCTTCGGTCAGGGGACCCGAATACCCGAAGTTACAGGTTGTTGGAGCACCGGTTTTACAGGCATGGATCCACTCTTCATGGTGACCCAGCGACTTGGGAATGGTTGGAGCGGGAGCTGTAAAGTTCGCAAACTTCTCTTCCGGAAGGAGTACATGTTTACTGTAATCCGCCAACAACATTCCATCATCTCCGATAAACAGGCAAGCGCTGCCCCACTGCGGGATTTTCCCTTCGGTGAAAATCTTCGGTTTCATGGCTCCCTGGTACCAGGTCAGCTCAACCGGAGGCATGTCGCCCCTGGCTCCATACTCGTACCTGGCGCTCATTGATGCAGGGGCAAGTTCAGGATGAGGGGCCGGGCCGCTGGCTTCGATTACTTTGGGCGCATCGAGTTTGAGTGCCCAGAAAGGCAGGTCGATCCAGTGGCTTCCCAGGTCTGACATGGTGCCGCTGCCGAAATCCCACCAGCGGTACCATTTGGGACCAGGCAGGTAGACTTCATTAAACGGCCGGTAGACTGCCGGGCCAAGGAACAAATCCCAGTCTACTCCGGCTGGAACAGGCATCTCCTCGGTGGGCCGCTCTTCGCAATAAACGATATCCTTGTTGGCTTCCGCGTCAGCTTTACTCTGGCGTCCCCAGGCTCTGGAAACCCAGACATGGGTTTCGCGAACAGGCCCTATAGCTCCACCCTGAATCAGTTCCACTACCCTCCGGTAATTGTCACCGGCATGAATCTGAGTGCCCATTTGAGTCGCGACTCCCGCCTTTTTCGCGGCTTCTGTAATAATCCTGGTTTCCCGGACATTATGGGTAAGGGGTTTTTCGCAATAGACATGTTTGCCCATTTTCAATGCCGGCAAAGTGGCAAATGAATGGGTATGCTCGGCAGTGCTTACCACAACGGCATCCATATCCTTTATTTCATCGTAAAGTACTCGAAAATCCTTGTAAGTTTTTGCTCCTGGAGCCACTTTCTTGGCAGATGCAAGGGATGCATCGTTGATATCACAAAGCGCTATAATATTTTCTGAAGACACTCCTTTCAAGTTGCCTCCGCCTCTGCCTCCAGCACCGATAATTGCGATATTGAGTTTCCCGTTGGGGGAACGGGAACTTATTATTGCGGGGAAACCGAACGTAGTGGCACTACAGGCTGTTGCGACCACTGTTGATTGAAGAAATTGACGTCTCGAACAAGATAAAATTTTTGATTTACTTTCTTTAGACATAGGGTTATCGTATTTTAATAATGGCTTTCGGTCAAGAAAATATTTTGAGCTGAGGCCCTGCGCAGCAAGGGACTTGCGCTACTCTGAATCCTGCGAGGAATTCCAGCACATAGGATTCTCCAGGATTTCAGGATCTAAAATTCTGGTTGCTGGTTACCTTCCCTGGTTCATAACACAGCCAGGGATCAAAAATAAACACTCTGGTTGAAAATAATGTCATGTTAGAAATAATTTCCCCAAACGTTAAACTATGTATTTTTGGATTGTTTTTATTCCTCATCACAGCAGTCAATCTGGAAGGATCTTCCAAAAAAGTGATTGCTCACAGGGGGGCTTCCGCTTATGCCCCGGAACACACGGTAGCTGCCTACAAGCTGGCCCTGCTCCAGGGGGCTGACTACGTTGAACAGGACCTGCAGGTAACCAAAGATGGGATCCTTGTCTGCCGTCATGACAGTACCCTGGAACGCACAACCAACGTTGCCTCGGTTTTCCCGAACCGCTTCAGCAGGGAGCGCACCGAAAGAAGCACTGACATCCACTGGTACATCAAGGACTTCACTCTCGAAGAACTGAAGAGTCTGGATGCGGGTTCCTGGTTTGATCGAAAATTTGCAGGTTCGCAGATACTTACCTTTGCCGAAGCTGTCGAAATAGTCCGCGGAAAAGCCGGGATTTATCCGGAGCTCAAAGACCCTGAGTTTTATTCTAAAAATGGATTCGACATAACCGCGCTGTTCCTGGAAGAGCTGAAACGGCTCGGCCTGGAAAACCCGGAACAGGACCCATCTACTCCAGTGATAATCCAGTGTTTTTCCAGTGACATATTAAAAAAATTGAAAAAAATGGGTTGCCGACATCCGAAAACGTTCCTCATCAACCAGGCTGAAAAAAAATGGCTGGAACCCGGCAAACTTAAAGAAATCAGTTCATTCGCTGAAGGTATAGGTCCTGATAAAAATCTCATCTACCAAGATCTGTCAGTTGTCAGCAGGGCCAAAGAAGCCGGACTCACCGTAACGCCGTATACTTTCAGGAAAATCTCTTTCCCTGATCAATTCGCAGACGTCACGGAAGAGATGAGATACATGTTATACACCCTGGGAGTCGATGCCCTGTTTACGGATAATCCGGACTTGTTTCCCAGGGAATAAGTGAGAGAATTCATTCCCGGCGGACAGGTCAAAGCAGGAGGCTCGAAATCAAAAAGGGCTGATTTTTGCCCCGAATTTCCTGCCTTGATAATCTGGTATTCCCTGCAGTTTTTCTATCCTTTGGACATGGACTTGAAGAACTGTTCATTACTCTTGGTCTTGCGCAGTTTATCCAGGAGCAGTTCCATTGATTCCGTAACCGAAAGGGGATTCAGAACCTTTCGCAGGACCCAGACCCTCTGCAGGTCAACGGGGCCCAGAAGAAGTTCCTCTTTCCTGGTTCCGGAGCGATTGATATCAATAGCCGGGAAAATCCTACGGTCAACAAGCCTTCTATCCAGTACCAGTTCCATATTGCCGGTTCCCTTGAATTCTTCAAAAATGACATCATCCAGCCTGCTGCCGGTATCAATCAGTGCGGTGGCAATTATGGTAAGACTCCCGCCATGTTCGAGGTCACGGGCTGCTCCAAAAAACCTTTTGGGTTTATGAAGCGCATTGGAATCTACCCCTCCAGAAAGTACTTTTCCGGAAGAGGGAACAACTGTGTTGTAGGCTCGAGCCAGCCGGGTAATGGAATCAAGCAGGATTACAACATCCTTACCATGCTCTACCAGTCTCTTGGCTTTCTCCAGGACCATTTCAGCCACCTGAACATGGCGCGTGGCTGGTTCATCGAAGGTGGAACTTACCACTTCACCATTAACAGACCTGGTCATATCTGTTACTTCTTCAGGGCGCTCATCAATCAGAAGGACAATTAAAGTGATTTCAGGATGATTCTTTTCTATGGAATGAGCGATGCTCTGGAGAATCATGGTTTTACCGGCCCTGGGTGGAGAAACAATAAGTCCTCTCTGGCCTTTGCCAATTGGAACCATCAGGTCCATTACCCTTCCGGTAAGATTCTCGGCAGTTGTTTCCAGTTTAATCTTCTCGGATGGGAACAGGGGTGTCAGGTTAGCGAAAAAAGTTCTTTCGCGCGCAACCTCAGGATGTTCAAAATTGATGGCTTCAACCTTGATGAGGGCAAAATATCTCTCCCCTTCCTTGGGAGGCCTGACCTGACCGGAAACGGTGTCCCCAGTACTCAGGGCAAATTTCCGGATTTGGGAGGGAGAAACGTAGATGTCATCAGGACCTGGCAGGTAATTGTATTCAGGAGCCCTGAGGAATCCGAAACCATCAGGAAGTGTTTCCAGTACACCTTCGGAAAATACCAGTCCTGATCTTTCCGTCTGGGCTTTCAGGATTTTGAAAATCAATTCCTGTTTCAGCATTCCGGCTGAACCCTCTATGTCCATGGTTTTCGCGATCTTGTTCAGGTTCTGAATACTAATTTCCTTCAGTTCCTGCAGGTTCAGCATATTCTCCTGATCGGCTGGCCTGCTTCCCTCCGAACCCTGGGGGCCCTGGGGAACCTGGTTTGCGTTCTGGTTATTAATCGGGGATTTGTTTCCGATCGGTTTATTCCCAGACTGTTTGTTTCCAGACGTTTTGCTGTTGTTGTTGCTGTTGCGTCTCTTAGGTTTGGAAACAGTTCCTTCTACCATAATTCGTCCTCTTACTTAAAGTTATTGATACTTACTAATTTCTTCCCAAAGTTCATTTTTTCCTTCTCCGGTTAATGACGAGAAGGGGATTATCCGGGGGACACCTAAATCCTTTTGCAGTTCCTTGATAAGCTTCACCCTTTTTGAACGGGACACCTTATCTATCTTGGTAGCAACGACTGTAAACGTAATATCATACTGCCGAAGCCAGTCGACCATCATCTTATCCAGAGTTGTTGCCTCGTGTCTTGAGTCGACCAGCACAATTGTCATCTTAAGAAAGCTGCACTCCGACAGGAGTTCCTCGATCATCGGCCCCCACTGGACGCGAATCCTCTCTGGAACCCGGGCGTATCCATATCCAGGGAGATCTATAAACATCCAGGAGTCATCAACCGCAAAAAAATTTATTAGCTGAGTCCGTCCGGGTGTGGAGCTGATTCTGGCCAGTTTACTCTTACCAATCAAACAATTGATCAGGCTGGATTTGCCGACATTTGACCTACCTGAAAAAGCTATTCCCGGTAAATGAGTGTCCGGATACTGACTTTTTTGAACAGTACTTTTTATAAATTGTGCTGTATGACTCACATTATAACTTCATTCTTAATCCAACGTCATCTTTTCCAGCTCTTGTGTGATACGAAAACCGGACCCACATTCCATAATCAACTAATCCAACAGGTGAAAAACTGATCCTATTTCAGATATGTCCATCTAAATCAGGCGTTTTCTCAGGTCAATGAATCCCAGGCTGATTTCCAACAGACCCGGCGGTACCTGTGTCCTCTTTACGTAAATCCGGATCGCCGCCACTGCATGAGGCTTCTTCCGGATAGGTTTCCAGGGCCTCTTGCAGAACCTGATCCATATTATCAACAAGAATTATCTTCAAATCCTTTAAAACTTCCGCGGGAAGCTTCCCAAGATCCTTTTCATTTTCAGCCGGAAGGATCACGGAAGAGAGTCCTGCCCTGTGGGCTGCCAGGATTTTCTCCTTCACTCCTCCAATCGGCAGGACTTTCCCCCTGAGCGTAATTTCCCCGGTCATTGCCACGTCCCTCCTTACGGGTATCTTAAGGAGAGAAGAGACCATTGCTGTCGCAATGGTGATCCCGGCTGAAGGGCCATCCTTGGGAATAGCCCCCTCCGGCACATGCACATGAATGTCCATGTTTTTCTGCAAATCTTCTTCCAGATCGAAATGGCTCCACCTCGATCTAATCCAGGAAAGGGCGGCTTTTGCGGATTCCTGCATGACCTCCCCCAGTTTTCCGGTCAGTTCCAGGACACCCTTGCCCTTCATGATAGTGGACTCAGTCATCAGGATTTCTCCACCGACTTCAGTCCAGGCCAGTCCAATGACCAAGCCTATTTCATTAGACTCGGAAGTCTGTTTCTGCCTGTATTTTTTTATACCCAGCAATTCATTCACTCTGGCTCTGTTCACAATGAGAGGCTTATCCTGCCCGTTGCCGGAAACGACCATGCGAGCCAGCTTCTGCATGATATTCCCTATCTCTCTCTCCATGTTCCGCACGCCTGATTCACGGGTGTAATGGCGGATAATTTCAATTATCCCGTCCTCTTCCATAACTATGTCTTCTGCGGCCAGGCCTTTCAGTTCCCTTTGTTTTGGTACCAGGTACTGCTTGGCTATATTTAACTTTTCATGTTCGGTATAGCCTGAGAGCTCGATAATCTCCATACGGTCCTGCAGAGGCCTCGGAATAGTATGAAGAACGTTGGCTGTACAGACAAAAAGCACCTCTGATAAGTCAAACTCAGTATCCAGGTAGTGGTCCAGAAAAGAATTGTTATGTTCAGGATCAAGGACTTCCATGAGGGCGGATGCCGGATCCCCCCGGAAATCAGAACTCATCTTGTCAATTTCATCAAGCAGGAACACCGGATTCCTGGTCCCGGCCCTCTTCATCATCTGGATAATCTGCCCGGGCAATGACCCCACATAGGTCCTCCTGTGCCCCCTGATCTCAGCTTCGTCACGGACTCCTCCCAGGGAATGCCTTACAAACTTACGGCCTGTCGCCCTGGCAATTGATTTTCCAAGAGAAGTTTTTCCCACTCCCGGCGGGCCGACAAAACAGATAGTGGAACCCTGGCTCACTCCGGATTCAGACTTGCCAAGCAACTGCCTTACCGCCAGGAACTCCAATATTCTCTCCTTGATTTTCTCAAGGCCGTAATGATCCTCATTGAGGATCTCTTCCGCCCGCGCAAGATCCGCAGTCTCCTCACTACGGGATGTCCAGGGGAGGGAAATAAGCCACTCAATGTATGACCTTGAAACCGTTGTCTCAGCACTCATCGGAGGCATTGCCTCCAGACGTCGTATTTCCTGAAATGCCTTGGAAGAAGCGCTCTCCGGCATACCGGAATTCTCGACCCGGTCCCGAAGCTCCTGGATCTCATTCTTGTCATCCCTGCCCAGTTCCTTGTTAATGGCTTTTATCTTTTCGTTGAGATAATACTCACGCTGGGCTTTTTCCATGCCCTTGCGAACCCGGCCCTGGATTGACTTCTCCATATTTATCTTTTCAATCTCAATGTCGACAAACTGGATAATCTGGGAGATCCGTTCCACAGGATCTATGATGCCCAGGAGGGTCTGTTTGTCTTCAACACTGACGGGAAGGGTTGCGGCAATGGTATCAGCCAGCCTTTCGGCATCAGCCTTACGGACTGACTGAAAAACGGTTTCATAGTTGGAATTGGGATTAAGTTTCGAGTATTCCTCAAGTAACTGATTTAACTGTTTTGTCACCAGGGCCAGCTTCGAGGAAGAAACCCTGACAGGAACTGCGATTTCCACATCCGCTTCCATAAAATCTTCTCGCTCATGGAACAGCACTGCCCGGGCCCGCATATTCCCCTCCACCAGTACCCTGATATTTCCGTCAGGGAGCCTTATACTCTGGGCTATGGTGGCGATAGTGCCCATCCTGTATATATCCTCTTCCCCGGGATTATCCTGGGAGGCGTCCTTCTGAGTGGCCAGAAAAATCTGTTTATCCCGGCTCAATGCTTCTTCCAAAGCCTTGACCGAGGAAGCACGGCCGATAACAAAAGGAACCATCATAAAAGGAAATATGACTACATCCCTGATAGGAACCATAGGGTAGGTTTCAACTTCTTTGTCAGCTTGTTTTGTCATTTTTTATCTATTTGAATATTGAATTCTATGCTGGAAAGAATTGGGGAATAATTTATCGAAAGACAATCTGCAGCCAGCACCATATTTGATGCGGCATAAAATCCAGATCGCCGTTTTCTACCAGTCAGGCCAAAACAAGTGGTATCAACCCGCAACTTTTGTTTTTAAAACTCTGAATACGAGTTCCTTATTATCTATCATCTCTCTGGTTATGACAAACTCCTTCACACCATCTGATGAAGGAAGCTCATACATGATATCCAGCATAAGGTCCTCGGTTATCAGGCGGAGGCCGCGAGCACCGATTTTTCTATCAATAGCCAGTTCTGATATGGCCCTAAGCGCGTCTTCGGTGAATTTAAGGGATACCCCTTCAAATTCAAACATTTTCTGATACTGTTTCACCAGCGCATTTTTGGGTTCAGTTAAAATTCTAATCAACGCGTCTGAGTCAAGTTCATGCAGTGAGCAAAGTATCGGGAGACGTCCGACAAATTCCGGTATCAATCCATATTTGATTAAATCTTCAGGGAGCACCTGTGACAGGGCCTCAGACTCACTCTTTTTGGACCAGAGATTTTCACGCACGTCACTGCCGAATCCTATCCCGCTCTTCCCCATCCTTTTCTTAACGATCCGATCAAGACCTACAAAAGCTCCGCCGCAGATAAAAAGGATATTGGTTGTATCAACCTGGACAAAATCCTGATGCGGATGTTTTCTTCCTCCCTGGGGAGGCACATTGGCAACGGTACCTTCCAAAATCTTCAGCAGAGCCTGTTGCACACCTTCTCCTGATACGTCTCTGGTGATGGAAGGATTCTCATCTTTACGAGAAATCTTATCAATTTCATCGATATAAATAATTCCCTGCATGCAGCTTTCCAGGTCGCCGTCGGCAGACTGGAGCAGTTTCAGGATGATATTCTCCACATCTTCGCCCACGTAACCAGCTTCGGTCAGGGTTGTGGCGTCAACAAGGGCGAAAGGTACGGACAGCATCTTGGCGAGAGTCTGAGCCAGAAGAGTTTTTCCTGTCCCGGTTGGGCCTATCAACAGGACATTACTCTTAAAAAGCTCTACGTCCTGCTTGCGGTTGAGTCCAAGGCGTATTCTCTTATAGTGGTTATAAACCGCAACTGCCAGCTTCCTTTTCGCCTGGTCCTGGCCAATGACGTAGTCATCCAGGAGAGACTTCAGCTCCGAAGGAATGGGCAGGTGCTTATCATGGGATGATGCTTCGAAAGATACATCATCATGAATGATTTCAGCACATACTTCAATACATTCATCACAAATAAATACATTTGGACCTGCAATAAGTTTCTTGACTTCATTCTGCAGTTTATTACAGAACGAACAACGCAGGATATCTTCTGTATCCTTTTTCAAAGAGACCTCCTGACAATTTTCCCGGTTGATACCCCAGAAAAAGCATGCTGATCTTTATTGGCTTCTATTTCTCTGGAAATCATACCTTTAGCCTCTGTCCACTATGTATGTTTCTCAATTATCTGATCAATAATACCATATTCCAAAGCCTGCTTTGGCTCCATGATATAGTCTCGCTCAACATCCCGTTCTATCCTGGACATCTCCTGTCCAGTATGATCTGCAAAAATCTGGTTGGTGATCTCCCTCATCCGGAGAATCTCCTTGGCCTGGATATCAATATCGGTAGCCTGCCCGGACAATCCAGACATGGCAGGCTGGTGTATCAGGATGCGGCTGTGAGGAAGGGCGAATCGCTTGCCGGCACTGCCTGAAGCCAAAAGGAGTGCCCCCATTGAAGCAGCCTGCCCGATGCAGATCGTATTCACATCATTTTTGACAAACTGTATTGTGTCGTAAATAGCCAAGCCGGCTGTGATCGATCCACCTGGTGAATTGATATAAAGGTAGATGTCCCTGTCCGGGTCTTCTGCTTCAAGAAAAAGGAGCTGCGCTGTGACCAGGTTGGCTACGCCATCATCAACCGGAGTTCCGATAAAAATGATATTGTCCTTCAACAAACGGGAAAAAATATCATAAGCCCTTTCCCCCCGGCCTGTCTGTTCAACTACCATTGGAACTAAAGTCATATCTTACCCCTTTATTTCTTTCCAGAATCAATTTTTGATCCCTCTATTATTGAATCAAAAACCTTTTTTCGCTTAATGTCCTGTTTCAGGCCATCAAGGTTTCCGTCTTTAATCAAAAGCTGCCTTACCTTTTCCACAGGCTGACTGTAAGTTTCAGCCAGGGTTTCAACCTCTTTATCAACTTCCTCCTTGCTGGCGGTAATTTCTTCCTTCTCGGCAATCTGCTCCAGGAGGAGAGTGGCCCTGACATCCTTTTCGGCATCAGGCCTCATGCTCTCACGATATGCGGCCCAGTCAATATCAACCCGTTCCGGGCTGATTCCCTGCGACAGGAGCCTCCCGGCAAAATCCTTCAGCCTGTCATCAATCCTGCTTTCAACAAGTACAGATGGAATCTCAAAATTGCTGGCTTCAATCAATTGATCAATCACCGCATTCCGGATCTGATTCTCCCTGTCCTTCACACTGCTTTTGATCATCTCAGATTTTAATTCTTCCCTGAATTTCTCAAGGCTTTCATAGTCTCCCAGGCCTTTCACAAACTCATCATTCAGCGTAGGAAGTTCCGGAGCTTTGATATCAGTCACCTCAATCTTGTAGCTTACTTTTCGTCCCGCCAACTCCTTGGCTGGATATTCTTTCTCATATTCAACTGTAAAAGCAGCCTCTTCCCCAATATTCAAACCTGTGAGGTTATCTGTAAACTCTTTAAGGGTTCTCTCATCTCCAATCGTAACGGTCAAGCCCTCCTTGGATATGGCCTCCTGATCGGACTCTTCTCCTTTATCGTCGACATAGGCACCCTTCATATCAATAACAACTACATCCTTATCCTGGACCGGACGGTCATCCACCGAAGCCAGTTGGGCGTTCGATTCCCTCAGCTCTTCCAATCTCTTATCTACATCAGCATCCGTAACCTCGTTTTCAGGCACGGCCAATTTGAGCCCCTTATACTCAGGAAGCTCGATTTCAGGTTTGACTTCGAAAACAGCTTCAAATTTGATTGCTTCGCCTTCTTCGCCGCTCAGGTTGTCCAGATCAGGCTGGCCAACCGGTTCCAGTGATCTCTTCTTTATCGCCTGCTCATAGGCATCGGGAACCAGCTTCTTGTACACTTCGCTTTTCATTTCCTCCTTGAAGCGGCTCTTGATGAGCTGCATGGGAGCTTTTCCCGGGCGAAAACCGGGTATGCTGGCAAATTTCCTGAATTCATTGGCTGCTTTTGCAAATTCATCTGCGGCGTCCTTCGCAGAGATTTCGATCAAAAGTTTTTTCTTGACAGTGCTGATGTTCTCTAAATTGGTTTTCAGTTTCATTGACTTAATTCTAATAAAAATTGGTTAAATATTCCGGTAATCTTTGTATATTCCAATAGAAAATCCCGAAATATGGCTGATTAATGGCCGAAGGATGGGTTTTTCAGGCAGTTTTTATAAGTATGCTATTAAAATGGTTCCTGCTCCTGTGCCTGAACGCGCCACCAGCAGAAATTCCGGTGGATTGTTCTGGTGAGCCGCCCAGGACTTGAACCTGGAACCTAGTGATTAAGAGTCACTTGCTCTGCCAGTTGAGCTAGCGGCCCACTCTTTTAATTTGGAAACTTGAATTTTATGGATTCAGAGTGATCTTGTCAAACCTGACGACAAATTATTAACATCAGGAAGAAGGATAAGAACTGCATTGCATCAAGCTCTCTGGTACCATAATGACGAATAATATAGATGCCGGAATATTTCCCCGGCCCAGGAAACGCCACTAATGCACATAACCGATATACTTAAGCAGAACAAGCCCTCATTCTCCTTTGAGTTTTTCCCTCCCAAAACATCGGAAGGGGCCTCAGCTCTTTTCAACACCATAAAACAGCTGGAAAGCTACCGGCCATCTTTCGTCAGCGTAACCTATCATGCCGGGAATTCAGCAAAAGACCTGACTCATGACCTGGTGATAAAGATAAAAAACAGCACTAGCCTGGATCCTATCCCCCACCTCATCTGCGCCGGACAGACTGTGGAACAGATTTCCGGCATTGTGGAGAGATACGCAAAGTCAGGTGTTTCAAATATCCTGGCCCTGGCTGGAGATCCTTCGAAAAACCTGCCGGAGGATCCCGGCAACCAAAAGCGATTCAAATGGGCCGCTGAACTGGTCACCTTTATCAAAGCTTTCAATGAAACTGGTCAGCACCCTGATCCCAAGGGATTCGGCATTGGGATCGCCGGTTTTCCGGAGGGGCATCCCAGGACCCCCAACCGGCTGCTGGAAATGGACTACCTGAAAGCTAAAGCAGATGCCGGGGCGGATTACATCTGCACCCAGCTGTTTTTTGACAACCGCGATTTTTATGATTTCTGCGAAAGATGTGAAATCGCGGGTATACACATCCCGATAATCGCCGGCCTGATGCCTGTAACCTCCCTCAGCAGCCTCAACAGGATGGCAGAGCTGGCAGGAGGATCCCGGTTTCCTGCCCCCTTGCTGAAAGCCATAAACCGCTGCAAGGGAGACGCCGAAGCGATTGAAAGAGTCGGGATACAGTATGCTACCCAGCAGTGCCATGACCTGCTGAACAATGATGTCAGCGGCATCCACTTCTATACCCTTAACAGGTCTCTGGCTACCAGGGAAATATATGCCAACCTGGGATTTAAACCTGTCCAGGAATAACCGGAGTCCAATTAACCAAGGGTTTAACAGTTCAGTTCCCTTAACATTATCTTGAGATTCTCTCTCCAGTGAGATCCCCGAATCCCCAGGTTTTCCCTGATTTCAGAAGTGTCCATCACACTATAGAAAGGCCTGGCAGCCTGAGTGGGGTGATCTTCTCCAGTGATAGGAAGAATCTCGGCAAATCCCTCCAGGAGCCCCAGCCTGACAGCCTCTTCCTGGATAGCCACGGCAAAATCATACCAGGAGGCTACTCCATTATCAGACCAGTGATATGTCCCCCGCAAAACGGGCCTGCGGACAGCCTCCCACAGGACTGCAGCCAGTCCTCCGGCCCAGGTCGGAGATCCTACCTGGTCATAGACTACTTTAATCTGTTTACCGTTACCCATCATCGGGAGCATGGTCCTGACAAAATTCCTGCCATGACTGGAATAAAGCCAGGAAGTCCTGATAACAACCGCATCAGGCAACTCTCTCAGAACAGCCTGTTCCCCCAGGAGTTTTGTCTTTCCATATACGCTCAGGGGCGAGGCTGGATCAGAAACCCTGTAGGGGCGGCTGGAAGCCCCGTCAAATACAAAATCAGTCGAGATATGGACCAGGCGCGACCCAAAAGACCTGGCTGCTTCAGCCAGGTTTCCGGCTCCGTCAACATTAACCGCAAAGGCAGTCTTTTTCTCCGTTTCCGCCCGGTCAACAGCTGTATAGGCTGCCGTGTTGATCACGACATCAGGCCTGAAATCCGCACATAATCCATTAACATGATCCCTGTCAGTAATGTCAGCTTCAGGCAGGTCCACACCCAGGATTTCTATTTCATCAGGGCACCGTTTCCTCAATTCAAAACCCAGCTGCCCATTTGATCCGGTTATCAATACCTTTTCGACTTTTTTTACTTCTAACATCAGCGCCGTCTAACTCTCCACCATTTCTGGATTCTTCATCAGTTTAAAAACCTCAGAGCCCCCTTTTTCAATGTTCAATCCCGGTTCCGGAATATTATACGAAAAACCTCCTGCCCTGATTTCACTCAGCTTCAGGTTACCCTGGTTTACAGAAACTGTCATTTCCGGGCCTCCTGCCCCTGGTTTGAAATGGATTCCTCCCCAGGCGTATCCGGTTGACCAGAAATGCTTTCCGGATGTTACTTTTACCTGAAGCTTACGTTCCACAGCGGAGTAGTCAAATCCTGTCAGAGCCAGGACTGCAGCCCAGCTGGCCATGGCCCTTGAATAGTGATTCCCGCATTCAGCTTCATTAAAAGGACTACGACGACGGCCGTCGTAGCGAGCCCTTATATCCCTGATGGAAGATAATCCGTCTTCAGTCAATCCCTCATAAAGCATGCCAATAGCCGCGGTGTATTCAAATCCAGTCATCACCTCAGTAAAGTAGGGAAACGGAAATTCGGGCCTCTCTCTGGGGTAACTGGCCATCAGGAGTCCAGCTTCGTCTCCCAGAACGAACGACCTCAAGCAATTAAAATGGTCCTCAAAACTGTCCAGGTGATTATATTTCCTGATACTTTCCAGGGTCTTTTTAACATTCTCCGGTTTAACCAGGTAACCAAGACCGCACACATGGGCCATGAATTGGCCTACCAGCTGGTCCACCAGGCAGCCTTTCCCCAACTGATAGTCCGGATTGCTTATATCGTCAGCACCCATTCCGATCAATAAACTGGGAGCTACCGACTCTTTGCTTTCCGGAAGCCGTATCTGGTGCTCATAATACTCCCCGTTGAAAAGATGATCATCTATCCACCTGCTGCCCCTGCTGTAGAGTTTCCCGCACTTGTCGGCAAACTCATCATCTCCCAGGTACGAAGCCATTTCAGAGGCTGATTTCAATGCGCCCAGGTACCAGATGCCCATCTGGGGATTAGGTCCGTAATACTCAACATCCATGGTATTGTGCTGGGCCCCTTCCATTACCCCATCCTGGTCAGCATCCCACCCACCCTTTATCCAGGCGAATGCCAGGGCTTTCTTCACTTTCGGCCACAGCTTCCTGAGGAATTTTTCATCACCGGAGAGCTGCCAGTCCCGATATATCTTCATGATGCAGCCCATTTGCCCGTCAGCCGCGGCTTTCCCCCATTCGCTGGCTCTCTCAATGGGGAGATGCACCCTGAAACTCATCAGCCCATCATCATCAGTGGCCTGCATGAACTCTATTTCCCGCATGGATGAAGCCAGATCTCCGAAAAGGAAAGCAGTGGCCTGTTCATAGTTCCAGACATGAGTGCAGGAACCAATGCAGCAGCCCTTCTTGTCACCGGCACCTTCAAATCCAAAAAAACGTCCGTCCGGGGTACGGAAACAGACCTGGGTCCGGTGGGTGCTTATATTAAATAGAGCCGCTTCCTTCACCTCGTCAGGAAGACTGCTTTCCAGGAAAGTGGAAACAAACTCAGAACTCCTGTTTAGCAGATCATCCTTCCGGGTTATAAACTTTTCCGCGACATCCCAGGCATCCTTATATTGTCCGGTGTAATAATTACCTATCAGGTCTTCAGGAGCATGCCTGTCCTTGAACTGGGGAGACCAGGAATACCGGTTAGGGAAATGCCAGGTAATATAAAAAGTTATCTCCCGGGTACTTCCCGCAGCTAAACCGGTCTTCGCGGCAAGTGACGCTGTAGGAGAATCGCTTCCTGATTCAGGACGCTCATCCAGAAGGCCGTCCTCCGAAAAATCCCCCCAGAAATCCAGCCAGGAATTTCCCCAGTTCTGCTTCTCCCAGGCGGTTCTGCAAGTAACCTTACAGTCTGTGTCGGTAGTGAGGGCCAAGGTGCCCCACTGCGGATAGTGAGTAGGAACTCCGTCAGTCGACATAAAAACTCCCTTGAAACCCCGGCCTTCCCTGAACTGGTTCCTGTTCTTGCTGGCCCCGATCGAATAAGGATCACCTTTCCAGTCACGATCCTGTTCCCATCCGTCATTCCCGATGTAGTTAGGCAGACTGCCGCAAATTGAAATATCAATATCAGAAGCCGTTTTGTTGGTTATCGAATAAGTCAGGGAAACAACAGGAATCGAACTGGAATCAACATCGGCAGGTATCAAAGGATTAAAAGCTTTCAGGGAGACCCGCACCGGCATGGTAGGATCATCAAGATTTACCCGGCCGAAAGGATAAGCTGTGTCAAAATAACAATTCTTGAATCGGGGCAGATTCTCGTTGGCGGCGCGGCTCCCATGACTTCCTTCATACTCAAAATAATCCAGAGGCCCTTCCAACAGCCTGGTTTTTTTCCTTCCACCTGCATCTTCAGTGTAGAGAATAAAACATGGGTAAACTTCTCCATTGTGGGGAATAAACCCTTTAGCAGGGCGGTTCATTATTTCCCAGTCCCTCAGGTCACCACGGCCTCCAAGCGATACGGTACCGGTTCCGATACCCCCCAGCGGAAGGGCAATCTTTGACAGGTATTCATGTGGATATTGTTTAAATGATGGCCATTTACCACAGGATTCGGGCTCTTCAAAAATGGATTTTCGGTAGAAAGGTTTGTCCCCTGCTTCGGCTAAAGTTCCGGCAGACCCGGCCATCACTGCTCCAAGACCGATGGTTTTCACAAAATCTCTGCGGTCAACTCCAGCACAGTTACATCGGGTTGAACTACCCCCGGTATTTTTTTCAGTTCCAGTTGTTACATTCTTTCTGGCCATAACCAAGATCTCCTCTTCCCTGTCAAACTGTCCGCTGAACCCGATTCATACGGGACCAGTAACAGCAAATAAACCATTAATCCAAGCCTGTTAAAACTTCAATGTATACTTCCGGTTTTTTTCCCAGTTGATTTCATAGGATCCTTTTCCCAGGTCCTGGTACTCAAATTCCCTGCCATCCTCTCGAAGGGACAGGAGTCTCTTCCCTTCGGGAATCCTGATTCTCAGGGTCTTGCTGTCCTGGCCGGATGGTGAGCCAAAAGCAGCGGAAGTGTCAATTGTCCCGGTAACTCCATCAGGAGACCATCCCAGGTCAACTTCAAATCCCCCCCTGGCCTTAAATCCTGAAAGTTTTCCAGTATTCCAGGCTTCAGGAAGAGCCGGGAGCAGGGCCAATTCATCCTGGTGGCTCTGCAGAAGCATCTCGGATATTCCCGCGGCCGCGCCGAAATTTCCATCAATCTGGAAGGGAGGATGGTTATCAAACAGGTTTGGAAGCATCGATTTCTGCCAAAGAAGCTGGACATGCTTCCAGGCTTCCTCACCATTAAGAAGACGGGAATAAAAATTGATAAGCCAGGCCCGGCTCCAGCCGGTATGCCCACCTCCGTTGGCCAGTCGGTGTTCCAGGGAAGCCGAAGCAGCCTCCATCAGCTCAGGGGTGTACCGCCATGTAAACTGGCGCCCCGGATGCAACCCGAAAAGATGCGACATATGGCGGTGTCCGGGATCAACCTCCTTCAGGTTCCTGTTCCATTCCATCAGCCTGCCGTCAGGAGCTATTTCAGGTCCAGCCAGTTTTTCCCTGGCAGCCGAGACTTCCTCAACAAAGGAATCACTTATTCCCAGTACTTCAGAAGCTTCCAGGCAGTTGCTGAACAGGTCCCAAATAATCTGCTGGTCCATGGCCGGGCCCATGGACAAATGGGCTTCTTTTCCCTCCGGTGTATAAAACGCGTTTTCGGGGGAATTAACCGGGCCGCTGACCAGCTTTCCTGTTTCAGGGTCCTCCACCAGCCAGTCCAGAAAGAACTCAGCGGAGCCCTTCATGGCCGGCCAGGCTCTATCTGCCAGAAACTCCCGGTCACCCGTATAAAGATAGTGTTCCCACATATGGCGGGTCACCCAGGCTCCGCCGGTGAGCCACATTCCGTACTGCGGTTCCCCGATCGGACTGGTAAACCACCAGGCATCCGTGGTGTGGTGAGCTACCCACCCGTCACAATTGTATACATCACGAGCCGTAACACGGCCTCTCTCCATGATCCCGTCTATCAGGTCAAACAAAGGCTCCTGCATTTCCGGGAGACCGGACACTTCCGACGGCCAGTAATTCATCTGAATATTGATATTTATGTGGTAATCGCAATTCCATGGGGCCTCGATATGCTCGTTCCATATGCCCTGGAGATTTGCAGGCATGCAACCGGGACGTGACGAACTGATCAACAAGTATCTGCCATAATGATAAAGCAGGGCATCCAGCATCGGGTCTGGGTTCCCCTCCTGCACTGAACGGAGGCGGATATTGGTTGGCAGGTCCGGGGCGGGATCAGGACCAAGTTCCAATTCCACCCGGTTGAACCAGGCCTGGTATTCGTCTAAATGCGCCTGTTTCAATTCAGGATAGGAAATGCCGGACAATGCCGATAATCGCGCTTCGCAGGTTTCTCCCGGATCAGTTCCGCGGTAATCAGTGGCGGCAGCAAGCAGCAGCGTCACGGAGTCTGCTCCGGACACTTCCAGATGGTTATCAATAACCTGAATCCGACTGTTATCTCCCTCAACCTGTGGCACAAGCCGGACCTGGTAGCGGACCCCGTCAAAGCTACGTCGAGATTTTTTATCCAGGCCGATGCCAACCTTGGAACTTTGTTCTATCGGAGCTTCACCGGGATCTTCCCCTTGCCTGACTCTGCCTTTCATGACCAGTACATTACCTTCGGCAATTGTCTCAAACTGCTGGGGGCGTTCCAGGTTTATGACACAATCAAGGCCTCCCGGTTTACTGCTCTCCAGGCGGACGGCCAGTACCTGCCCCGGGGCCGAAGAGAACACCTCCCGCGTGTACAAGGCATCACCCCGTCGATAGCTTACCCTGGCTATTGCCTGGTTGAGATTGAGCTCCCTCCTGTAGGATTCGGCATGGCCATGTCCCGGGAAGCTGATCCTTAAATCCCCGAGTGTCTGGTAGCTGCGAATCCAGCGCTCCGACTGGAATTTCTCATGCATAAGCTGCTCAGCTTCCAGGTATTTTTCGGCAAAGGCAAGCTCCCTGGCCTTTGCCAGGTATTTCCACGCTCCCTTTCTATCGCGGTCAACCGGACTTCCCGCCCACATGGTATCTTCATTCAGCTGCAGTCTCTCTTCTTCAATACCGCCGAAAACCATCGCTCCCAGGTTCCCGTTTCCGACCGGCAGAGCTTCGGACCATACTTCAGCCGGATTTTCGAACCAGAGACTCCATTCAGCCTGATCTTCGTTTTGAATGGTTTTACAGCCGGGAATCAAAATCAACGCTAACCCCAGGTATAAAAATAATTTCTTCATCACAACCACTCCAGCTCAACCTGCCATAGATCGGTATTAAAACAGCCGATACCAAACCTTCAAAAAAATCTATTCCGCAAACCTGGCAAGGTTAAATCTCTGGTTCTTTTCCATTAGCGGGCATCAGGTCCACTTCATGAAAATCCTTGATTATTTCCAGCACCCTCTCAGGATTATCGGCGTACTGGATCAGTTCCAGATCCCTGTCGGAAATCGTGCCTTCATCCGCCAGCACTTCAACATTAATCACCCGCTTCCAGAAATCACGCCCATATAAAATTACGGGGATCTTCTGCATCCTGTTGGTCTGCCTGAGAGTCAACGCGTCAAACATCTCATCCAATGTGCCAAATCCTCCGGGAAAGATAACCAGGGCCCCGGCTCTGAGAAGAAAATGCATCTTTCTCAATCCAAAATACCTGAAGCGGAAACAAAGATGGGGATCAACGTAGGAATTGGGAGCCTGCTCCTTTGGAAGGGTTATGTTCAGCCCGACTGACTTAATCCCGGCTTCCCAGGCGCCGCGATTGGCTGCTTCCATGATTCCAGGCCCTCCACCGGTTACCAGCGCGCAGTCGTCCCTGTTGTTCTCTTTCAGCCATTTCCCCAGAATTCTGCCGAATTCCCGAGCGTCATTATAATATTTGCTCTTCTCCAGCACTTTCCTGGCTACTTCCTCTTCGCGCTTGAGGCTCATATTATCAGGATGCTCTTTTAGGGATTCCTGGACAATCTCCAACCGGTCTTCGGCTTTTTTTGCAGGCACAATCTGGGTTCCCCCAAACACTACGAATGTCTGCTTTATCCCCTCTTCCTTAAAAGCAAGTTCCGGTTTAAGCAGTTCGAGCTGCATGCGTACCGGTCTCAGATCATTCTTGGACAGGAACTCAAAGTCATTCTCCACCAGCCTGTAACTTGGTGAAAGCATTATTTTTTCTATTCTTTTTGATTCTTCGTCAGTCATGGTTTCTGTTCCCTCTAGTTGTGATTCTATGGAAAACCCGGTTAATCACCGCCATTTGCCTTGGAACCGGCAACTCATGGCTGTTGCCCGTTTTGCCCGACTCCTTTTGCCAGGCCGACGGCTTCCCGGTTTTTTTACTGTGACTCCCTAGAGAACCCACGGTTTCCGGTAGTCATATTGTAACAACTTGTTCGCTTCCTTATTATTGATAATCTCTTCCTTCTCCGCATCCCAGTTAATAACAGAACCCGTTTCCAGGGCTATGGTTGCCAGGTGGGCAAACGTGGTTGACCTATGCCCCTTTTCCAGTGAACAGTGGCACTCCGCGCGGCTCTTGACACAGTCCAGAAAATTCCTGACATGTTTGTCAGTCATGTTACCCTGTACAATACTCACCCTCTCCTCAAAAGCCGGAGAATCCTCTACCCGGTACTGCCCTTTATCGGTTGGCCAGATCGAATATCCTACTTCTTCTCCATAGGCGTTATCCATTACAGCCGTACCTTGAGTTCCCCTGAGCTCTACTTCTCCCCTCAGCAGGGTATCCTTTACTCCTGAAGCCTCGTATTGTCCAAACACCAGAATCGCTCCGGAAGGCATCCTGAAGGTCACCTCCAGGGTATCGGGGATAGTCCTGTCATCATCTACTGCTAATTTCCCTCCCATGGCTGTTACGGAAACAGGAGCTTTCTCATCTAACATCCAGCGGATGGCATCAAAATAATGAACTCCCCAGTTTCCCAGCTGAGAAGAATAATTCTTCCACCACCTGAATTTATAAGGGTGTATATTCTCCTGGTAATCCTGCCAGGCCCTGGGGCCAAGCCACATATCCCAATCCAGTTCTCCGGGAGGATCTGTCACCGGATACCTGCCAATGCCGCCAGGAGCCATGTTGCTGACCCTGTAAGCCCTGGCAGTGGTTATTTTCCCAATGGATCCATCTCTGATTTTATTCCGGAAGCTGGCATAGGCTGCTGAAGACCGGCGCTGCAGACCTACCTGGACAACCCGGCCGTTTCTTTCGGCAGCCTCAACCATCCGGCGGCCTTCCACTACAGAAATGGTCAGCGGCTTCTCTACGTATACGTCCTTTCCGCTCTCGCAAGCCTGTATAGCCTGTATAGCATGCCAATGATCCGGGGTGGCAATGACAACTGCATCCAGATCCTTCATTTCCAGCATCTTCCTGAAATCCTTGAAGCGCTGAACATCGCCTTGTACCTGCTCATCCATCCGGGGAATGTTCCCCTCGATTTCCCGTTTCAAAGAATCAGGTATCTTGGCGGGATCCCGGTATAAATAGGGCTCATAAACATCACAGTAAGCGGCAACCTCGCAGTCATCATTTTTAAGAAATGACTGAAGAAGCTGGGTGCCACGGTTCCCTATCCCAATAAACCCGGTCCTGATCCGGTCATTTGCTCCCATTATCCTGTATGTGCGGGATGTGGCTATCGCCGCACTCATCGTGGCGGTAACAGAAGTACCCAGAAAACCTCTCCTTGTAAACTTCCTGTCCTTAACTGCCATAATTAAACCTCCCTGCCGGTGCCGAAAATATTAAAATCCGGAATTCCGGTGATGATTAAAACAATTCCCTTTATTCTTACACTAAGGAGATGAAGGACCAAACGTTTTTTCGAACGTTATTAAAATTAGCAGGAATCAGAGATACACATCAAAAAACGCCCGCTATACCCGTGGTCGGAAGTTATGGCCAGCAAATCTGTATGCTGATATAGTAGGCTGATGTATTCAAAAAAACTATCTAGGGCTTTCGACCTGGCTGCTGAACTTCACCAGGGGCAGGTCCGCAAGGGTTCCGGGGAGCCTTACCTCAGCCATGTAACTGCGGTTGCCTCCCTGGTTATGAGATATGGTGGAAATGAGGATGAAACAGCCGGAGCGTTCCTGCACGATACGGCCGAAGACTGTGGGGGAGAGTCAACTCTTTCACTTATCCGCAATGAACTCGGTCCGGAAATAGAAGCAGTTGTGCGGGGATGCAGCGACAGTTTTACCACGCCAAAACCACCCTGGAAGGAACGGAAGAGCTTTTTCATCAATTCTCTTCCCTCAGCTTCATCCTCAGTCATCCTGGTCTCGAACTGCGACAAGATCCATAACCTGGGTACTATCCTGGATGACTACCGAACATATGGCGAAGATCTATGGAAACGTTTTCAGGGGAAAAAAGAGGGGACACTCTGGTATTACCGGACCCTTACAAAATTTTATTTGGAAAAGGGAGCTGGGAGGCCGGCTGACAAGCTGCACAGGATAATGATTTCTCTTGAAAAAGAGCTTTGGAAAAAGACTGAATAACCTTGGATTCCTTGTACCAAACCGCCGACAGGAGCAACAAGCCCAGGGTCTGTCGAGACATACCCTGGGCTGCTGCAAATTGTCTCTCCGCTTCTTTCACAACTGGCATTCAATTGCTGCTGAGCCGAAAAACCATCAGCCGCAAATTACCTACTGTATTTTCTTCAGGTAGCGGAAAACATCACTGTCTGTACTCATGATCAGGGAACTGCTGGAATCAGCTGTGCTTTCGTAGGTCTCCAGGCTCTTGAGGAATGAGTAGAAAGCAACATCCCTGTTGTAGGCTTCGGCGTATATATTCGTTGCCTTGGCATCTGCGTCGCCTCTCACTTCTTCGGCCTCACGGTAAGCATCAGACACAATCTGGGCGAGGTCGCGTTCCCTTTCACCCTTGATACGTGCCGCTTCGCCTTCGCCTTCCGAACGGTACCGCTGTGCTATCCTTTTCCTCTCGGCTATCATCCGGTCAAAAACATCCTTTTGAACCTCTGAAACATAGTTAATCCGCTTAAGCCTCAGGTCCATTATTTCAATCCCCAGGTCAGAAGCTCTTTCCTGGGCTCTAGCAAGGATTTCCTTGGTGATTGCTTCCCGTCCAAACTCAATTTCCGCAAGTATCGCGGTTTCCTCTCCCGGCTCAATCGAATCAGCAATTATTGCCTCACGCGGCCTGTTGGTACTCCTCACTACCTCGACCAGGTTTTGCCTGGCCACAGAACTGCGGGTCTCGCCATCGAGGATATCGTCCAGGCGGGACTGGGCGCCCATCTCATCCCGGAGGCGCTGGAAAAATAAAAGAGGATCACTTATTCTCCAGCGGGCATAGGTATTTACCCAGATAAAACGCTTGTCTTTCGTGGGAACCTGGTTGGGGTCCCCATCCCATTCTAGAAAACGCTTATCGAAATAGTTGGTTTTCTGGATAAAAGGAATTTTGAGATGGAGGCCGGGACTGTCAATGGGCTGGTCTACGGGTTCCCCGAACTGAGTGATAATCACCTGCTGAGTTTCATACACAGAGTAAATAGAGGAGTTCAGCAGTACAAGGCCCAAAAAAATGGCAACGGCTAAAATGATTGCTTTTGGCTGTTTCATTATTCACCTCCAGTCTTCTGCGCTGGTCGATTTCCTCCAGCGGCTCCCGCTGTAAGGCTTTTAAAGGTGTCCATGGGCAAGAGAGGAAGAACGCCATCAGCGTCACTGTCCAGTATCAGTTTCCCGCCATACAGGGGCAGGATCTTCTGCATGGTTTCCAGGTACATCCTTTGCCTGGTTACCTGCGGAGCCTTCCGGTAAGCGGCCTGCAGGACCTTGAAACGGGCGGCATCCCCCTCTGCCCTGTTAACACGGTCCACGGCATAACCTTCAGACTGAAGGATCTGCTGCTGGGCTTCACCCCTGGCCCGGGGAATAACCTCATTATATTCTGCCTTGGCCTCATTAATCATCCGGTCCATCTGCTGCTGGGCCTGGTTAACCTCGTCCCAGGATGGTTTGACCGGGTCCGGAGGATTGACATCCTGCAGCACCACCTGATCGACATTGATTCCAATCTCATATTGATCGCACAGTTCCTGCAATTTCTGCTGGACACTGACCTCGATTTCCTGCCTGCCGACAGTCAGGACTTCCGTAACGGTCCTGTCCCCGATAGTCTGCCTCATCATGGCTTCGGTCATGTTCCGAAAAGTCTCGGTCCGGTTCCTGACCTTGAACAAGTATTTATATGGATCCGTAACACGGTACTGGACAATCCACTCGACCACCGCGACATTAAGATCCCCGGTCAGCATCAGGGACTCCTCAGTAAGACGCCGTTCAGCGTACTGGGTCCTTACACCTGCCTCAAGGGTCCTGAATCCAAACTCCTCCTTAAGCTGCCGCTGCACCTGGACCTTGAGCACTTCCTCGGCAAACGGTATTTTCAGGTGGAGTCCGGGATCTGTTTTCCGGATATACTTTCCAAACCTCAAAACCACGCCGACTTCTTCAGGCTGCACCTGGTAAAAACTTCCAAATACAATTATCAATCCCAGGACTACGGCCAGTCCTGTCACAATTGATTTCCCTGAAAAATGGGGGAGTTTGATATTCTTGAGCCCCTCAAGGTCAATATCAATGACATTCCTGTTGTTATCCATCACACCTCACTTCCTGCTCTCAACTCTACCACAATTATCCAGAGCTTACAGGCCGCAGTTTTCAGGCCCGCATATTGCAGATTGTGGATTGCGAATTTCTCTTGGGTTAAAGCTACTCGAAAACCGTCACTTCCCATACCTGCGACCTTCAGCCGGAAATATCGTACAATGCCTGAATCATGTATAAACTGGTTGTTTTTGATTGCGACGGAACTCTCTTCGATACCCGCATGGACATAACTGATTCGGTTAATTACGCCCGAAGGCATTTTTGTCTTCCTGAGCTTTCCCTGGAAAATGTGACTTCATTTGTTGGTAATGGTGTAAGTGTCCTGGCTGAGAAGTCTTTCAGTGGTACAGGCATTGAAACCGGGGATGCCCTGGAAAAAATTATGGAGTACTACTCCAGTCATTCTTCCGATAAAGCCGTACTCTATGAAGGGGTCACCGAAACCCTGTCCCACCTGAAAAACATCCTGGCTATCATTTCCAATAAACCTCAAAAACTGGTTGATGAACTGCTGGTTAATCACGGAATCGAAAAATTCTTCCAGGATGTAATTGGTGGAGACACCTTTGAAAACCGGAAACCAGATCCGGCCCCCCTTTGCTACCTGATGGCAAAGCATGGGGCCAATCCGGAAGAAACCATAGTAATCGGAGATCATTCCCCTGATATAGAAATGGCAAAAAACGCTGGGGTTCCTTCTATTTACTGTAATTATGGATTTTTTGGAAATGATACCCTGGGAGCAGATTACTCCATAAACCGGTTCCCTGAACTTCTCAAATTCATCTAACCGGTTTTTTTCAGCTGCTGCTAGTCCCCCAGGGGTTTGATCCTTACGTCTTTAAACTCCAGCCTGGCGCCTTTCTGGTGCATCTGCAGGGCAACATTGCCTTTATCCGGAAGATCCATTTTGTATGATTCAGCAACCAGCCAGCCATTAACCCTGGCGGCAATGTATGAACCTGTTGATACAACTTCCAGCAAGTACCATTCATCGTCACCGCACATCAGGCGGTCTGCCGGAACGAATCCGTATATGCTCCCGGTCTGGTTGGTTACATCGGGAACGCTGTAAATCTGGATTTCATAACCCCGGTTCCTGTCCCCCGATCCCCAGCGCACATTTAGACCGCCATTGGCATAGTGGGAACTTTTGACATAGGTCTGGAAAACATATGAACTGAACTCTTCATCAGAAATCAGGAATCCGTCACCACCGGTTGAGACCACCTTTTCTCCCTCGGCAAACCATTTGGCTTTACCCTGTACAGTCCAGCCCGCAAGATCTTTTCCGTTATAAAGATACTTCCACTCCTCTTTTCCGGGAAGTTCCCTGATTTCGATATTCCGGTAGTGAATTCGGCAATTAATATCCTGAAAACCCAGATATCCTTTGCGCAGCCTCCATCGCAAATCCGGATGCTGTGACATATCGGTGTCATGGATAACTGTGCCGTTCATCGAGACTTTCAACAAAGGCCAGTCCACCATAATTTCCAAACTGTTCCATTCTCCCAGCTTTTTATTGGCGATTGCCAGGGGTTCCAGCACATCATAAATTGCACCGGTAGAACGGGCGCCTTCATTGATCTGGTCATGGCGCAAATGCACCTTCATGCCAGCCCTGGAGGCACGCCCATGCAGCGGGGCATGCAGCAGGATGCCTGTCTCTGTCCATCCATCCACCATGTATTCCAGGCGAAGAATAAAATTTTCATACTCTTTGTCTGATCGAAGCCAGGAAGGATAGTTCTGCGGTGAATCAAGGATCAGTTCACCGTCTCTGGCTATAAAAGCTCCCGAAGATCCTTCTTCAACCCAGCCGGCAAGATCTTTCCCGTTAAAAAGGGATACAAAACCATCCTGGGCGAAAAGAGGAACAACTAAAAACAGTGGCACCGCACACAACATCAGGAATAATGGAGTCTTTTTCATAAATCCGATTCTACTCTGCGGGGAGAGAGTTTCAAATGTTTTGTGTAAAATTTTCTCCCGCCCTCCTTGATCAACTATCAGAAATCCCCATCTGACAGTCGGCACTTCCTTGCCTTTTCCTGCTTTTTGAGGATAATAATATCAATATGGCAGCAAATACTTTCGGCACCCTCTTCCGGGTGACCACCTGGGGCGAAAGCCACGGAAACACAGTTGGCGCAGTAATTGACGGATGCCCTCCGGGCCTTGAGATTACTGAAGAAATGATTCAGGTTGAACTGGACCGGCGGAAGCCGGGTCAAAGCAGGATCACCTCGCATCGCAACGAAGGAGACCAGGTTAGAATCCTGAGCGGAGTTTTCGAGGGGAAAACCCTGGGAACCCCTCTGGCCATGGAAGTCGAAAACCAGGAATACCGGCCCAAAGATTACCAGGCCATGAAGGATGTTTTTCGTCCATCACACGCTGACATGACCTACGAGGCCAAATTCGGGCTCAGGGCCTGGCCAGGAGGAGGAAGGTCCAGTGCCAGGGAGACCATCGGGCGGGTTGCAGCCGGAGCCGTTGCCCGTGTGTGGCTGCAGCAGAAATTCAATCTTGAAATTGTCGCCTGGGTGGAGCAGGTAAAAAATTTAATTACCGGGTCCACAGACTACGCAACGGTCAGCAGGGAAGATGTGTATGCCAATGATGTACGGTGTCCTGATCCTGTAGTGGCCGCAAAAATGGCGGAGTTAATCGACCATACCCGCAAAGACTGTGATTCAGTAGGAGGAGTGATAAAGGTTATCATCCGTAACTGTCCACCAGGATGGGGGGAGCCTGTCTTCGATCGGATGGATGCGGTTCTGGCCCATGCTTTCATGTCAATTCCTGCGACCAAGGGAATTGAAATAGGGAGTGGTTTCAGCTGCGCCTTGATGACCGGGTCAGAGCATAACGATCCATTTCACATGGAAAACGGCCGGGTAGTGACAGATACCAATTTCAGTGGAGGCATCCAGGGCGGGATATCCAACGGAATGCTGGTTACTGCCAGGATAGCTTTTAAGCCAACTGCTACCATAGCCCGTCCCCAGCAGACTGTCACGAGCACGGGGGAACCATTCATACTTACGGCCAAAGGGCGCCATGATCCATGCGTCCTGCCCAGGGCGGTTCCGGTTGTGGAAGCCATGGCCGCTCTCAGCATGGCTGATCTGGCCATGCAGCAGGCAGCCAGGAGTTAGCCGGCTTTACTGCTGAAAAATGCTGGCTAGTTAAAAGTCAGGGCTCTCTCAAAATCAGCGGGGCTGGTCGCCGCTGCTTTTGCCGTAGGTACATCAATGATCCCGGCCTTGTAGAGTTCCATAAGATGCTGATCGAATGTCTGCATTCCATACTCTTTGCGGCCCCTGGATATGTAGTCCTTAATGGACGCCCCTTTATCAGGATTCTCAATGGCGTCCTGGATTGCCAGAGTCTGCCTCATGATCTCCACAACCGCGATGCGCCCCACCTGGTCGCAACGGCGCAGCAGCCGCTGGGATATGACCGCACGCAACGCTTCAGCCAGCCTGGAGCGGATTTCCCTCTGCTCACCTATTTCAAACAGGCTCATCATTCTGCGGATTGTCTTGGGTGCGTCTGTCGTATGCAGGGTGGAAAGCACCAGGTGCCCGGTTTCCGCCGCTTTCAAAGCAATATCGATAGTCACCTTATCCCTGATTTCACCCACCAGGATAGTGTCAGGATCCTGGCGCAGGCTTGACCTCAGGGCATCAGCAAAAGAATCAGTGTCGCCTCCTACCTCCCGCTGAATGATGGATGCACTTCTATCCTTGTGCAGAAATTCAATAGGATCCTCAATAGTCACGATTTTCTGGGGAAAATGCCGGTTTATTTCGTCAATCATGGCGGCCAGGGTAGTCGTTTTACCAGATCCGGTAATACCTGTAACCAGTACCAGTCCGCGCGGTTCATGGGCAATGGTTCGAATTACTTCCGGTAGTTTCAACTCCTCAATTGTAGGCGGTTCAAAAGGAATCATCCGCAGGACCAGGGAGTAAGTACCCCGCTGGCGGCAGATGTTGACACGATAACGGCACACACCGGGGATTGAATATGAACAGTCCTGCTCTTTCAGCAGTAAAACCTTGTCATCTACGGCATTCATTGTGCAAAGGTTGCCCATGAGCAGAATGTGCTTGATGATTTCCTTGCCTTCCTCGAGGGTCAGAGGCGGCAAATTGGAAATTGTACTTATCTGTCCATCCAGGCGAAACCTCCACGGGGCTCCCACGCACATATGAACGTCTGATGCCCCCATATCATGGCATTTTCCCAGGACATTACGAAACTTCGCAACAGATTTATTCTCCACTATATTCATCCTCCTGACGGATAGATTTTTCCATAAGTATCAAAAAAATGGTATCAGAGGACCATGAACAAAAGAATCTTGAAGAATAAAAATAGCAGGATTAACCAGGTTTAAGCCAATACTTCCATACCCAGCCTGTCCAGATCCCCCTTTATTTCTCCACTGTCACCAACCACCACCACTACCGCGCGATCCGGGTCCAGGATGGTTTCAGCGGCAGTACGGATCTGGCCCGGATCTGTTGCCATCAGATCAGGAATAAATTCATGATAATAATTTTCAGGGAGCTTCACCAGGCGCCTGGTCAACTCCATTGAACAAATGGATGATGGGGTCTCCATCTGGCGAAGGAACATGCCGTTTATTTCAGCCTTGCAGCGATCCAGTTCCTCCGCAGGAACATTCTCCTGCCTCAACCTGTCCATTTCATTGAAGATTTCCCTTACTGAATCGGCGGCAACGCTGTTATTAACATTAGTGGAAACCATAAAGGTCCCCGCATAATTGCTCTGCCTCAAAGATGAGTATGCTCCGTAGGTATAACCCTTGTCCTCACGCAAATTCAAAAAGATCCGGGAGCTTCCGCCTCCCCCGTATACCTGGTTCAGGAGTTTCAGAGACATTATTGCCTTCGATTTTCTGGAGGGGGCAAGCAGCCCGACAAGAATCCTGACCTGCTGTGATCCGGGCCGGTGTACCAGGCAGATCCTGCGCTTTACCGGAGCAATTGCAGGGACGACCTTGTCAGGAAGGAGCTTCCCCCCGGGCCTGCCCATAAATCTGTGCGCCAGGGATAAAGAATCCTCTGCTGACAGTGGCCCTGAGAATCCCATAATTCCGGTGGACGGAACAAATCTTTCTTTATAAAACTTTTTAATATCCTCAGACTTCAGGTACTCAATAGTAGAGAGACTGACAGTACAGTTTGAAAGAGGGCTGTCGGGGAAAAGCTCACCGTATATCCTCTCTCTGGCCAGGTAGGATGGATTGGATTTTTGCGAGGCCAGGTACCCCTTCCATCGTACAGATGTTTTTGCCCACTCTTCCTCTGGAAAAACAGCCTGGTTTATGATATCGGAAAGAAGATCCAGCGCTTCCTCTATGAAATTTGCAAGGAACTTGAAATGGAGCACCGTGTATTCCAGGAAAACCCTGCAACTATAATCAATCGCATATTTATCCATTTCTGACGCTATCTGCCGGGAGGACCTGTTAGCAGTTCCTTCCTTCAGCATGTCAGCCATCAGCTGGGTAATGCCCCTCCTGCCTTCCGGGTCATGCATCCGTCCAGATGGCAGTCCCAGGACCAGTGATATCCGGGGAAGATAGCCGTCCTCTATGTTTATCACCTTCAGTCCTCCTTCAAGGATGGCTGAAGGGATTTCAGGAAAATCCAGATTTTTTACCGGCCCCGGAGGGGGTGGGAAATTTTTCATAATATCTAGCCAGTATTTCTAAATAGACTGCCCGCGGCGGCAGGACCTTCATCCCCAACAACCCGCAATGGAAGCTCAGGTCAGTTTAAATATTCGCGGCTCCAGGAATCACTACCATTGAAGCATGATTTTTCCCCTGGAACACATTTTGAGCGGACCTCTTGATCCTTTCAGGAGTCACCGCCAGATACCGGTCCAGGTGCCGGTTAATCATGGAAGCCTCCCCCAGGTATGACTGAAAAAAGCCAAGCAGCTCTCCGACCGAAGACGAGGTGGACATCATGGATACCTGGCGATAAATCAGCTGGTTACGGGCCATGTTCATTTCCTCTTCAGATATGCCTTCCTCACCGATTTTCATTAAATCTCTCTCCATGTCTTCCAGAACGCTCTCAGGATCAACATTCTCCTGGGCCTGAGTCCAGATCCTGAAAATCTGCGGACCGATCTGCTGGTCAGGTCCGGCATACAACTCAGTTACCCAGTTATGATCATAAACATATTTACGGTAGAAACGGGAAGAGTCACCGTCAACCAGGATCATCGCCAGGAGGGTGAGGTCATAATATTCATCGCTGGACATCGGCCCCATAGAATATCCGAGAGTCACTGCCGGCAAGACGGCCAGGGGATCTGTTATCACTTTTTTTATGGCTGTTGCCATTCCTGGTTCAGATAAATCAGGGGCAAACGGAGCCGTCAAGTCTGCAATGTCTTCAAAATAGTCCCGCACCTTTGCCAGGGCATCGATCGGTTCGAAGTCTCCAGAAAGTACAAGCGCGGCATTTCCCGGGCCATAATGAGTCCGGTGAAAAGAAAGCGCATCATCAAGTGAACACACTTTCAGATCTTCCTCTGATCCGATGACAGGGTGGGCATAGGCCCAGTTCCCATAGGCGGTTTCATCAAACGCAAGATGGGCCAGACCGTACGGATGGTTATCGTAACTCTCCTTTTTCTCCTCCTGGACAGTCTGCCTCTGGTTTTCAAAGTTTTCCGGGCTGATGTTCAGGGAGCGCATCCGGTCGGCTTCAAGCCAAAGCACGAGTTCCAGGTAGTTCGAAGGTACAGTCTCATGGTAGTGAGTTCTGTCTTTACTTGTGGAAGCATTCCATTCCCCACCTGCCCTGTCAATCAGAATCCCATGTTCGTTGGGGCCAAGGTTACCTGAACCCTGGAACATAAGGTGTTCAAAAAGATGGGCCAGACCCGAGTGCCCCCTGGTCTCATGACCTGATCCCACATTGTAGTAGAGGCTGAGATGTACCAGAGGAACACGGCCGTCCGGGGCTAGAATTACCTCCAGTCCGTTGGACAAACGATGGAACTCAAATTTTATTTCCGGTACCTTGAACTGCTCCATAAAACCTTTCATTCTCCCTGGAGAATCTTAGCGGGATTTGGGGAAAAGGACTCAACCTCAAATATGTCACGATTGAATCCTGAATCATAAATTAAGCTTTTCCCCCTGGCTCTTTGCCTGCCATTTTTGCCCAGGAATCCCTGAGAGGTACGGTCCGGTTAAAAATCAGCTTTCCGGGAGCTGCGTCCCTGGAATCCAGGCAAAAATATCCGGTTCTTTCGAACTGGTAGTTGCCGCCTTTTTCAGCCCCTGCCAGGGCAGGTTCCAGCTTGCATCCGCTCAATACCTGGAGAGAATCAGGGTTTAGGGAAGCAAGAAAATCGGATTTGCCTTCCATGGGGTTGGATCTGGTAAACAATCGATCATAAAGACGAACTTCGGCATCAAGGGCATGTTTTGCGCTAACCCAGTGGATTGTTCCCTTGACCTTCCGGCCATCAGGCGCATCTCCGCCCCTGGTAGCCGGGTCATAAGAACATCGTACTTCGATGATGTTGCCGTCCCCATCTTTCACTATGTCAGTACAAGTGACAAAATAGGCGTACCTGAGACGAACTTCCCGGCCCGGGGCCAGGCGGAAAAATTTTCGGGGAGGATCTTCCAAAAAATCATCCCTTTCTATAAATATCTCCCTGCTGAAGGGAACTGATCTCTTGCCTGCTTCCGGGTCTTCAGGGTTATTCACAGCTTCAAGCATCTCTTCCTGTCCCTCCGGATAGTTGGTTATGACCATTTTCAGGGGATTCAAAACTCCCATAAACCTGGGAGCAGTTCTGTTTAATTCTTCCCTTATGGAGTTCTCAAGCCGGGCAACATCTATTACCACGTCCCGCTTAGCCACACCTACCTCGTCACAAAAACGGCGAATTGACTCAGCAGTGAATCCCCTTCGCCGCAGGCCTGACAAGGTTGGCATCCGCGGATCACTCCAGCCATCAACAAAACCCTCTTCTACCAGTTGCAGCAGTTTCCTTTTACTAAGAACCGTGTAACTGAGATTGAGCCTGGCAAATTCTATCTGTTGGGGTCTATATACACCCAGTTTCTCAAGGAACCAGTCATAAAGCGGACGATGGTCCTCAAACTCCAGGGTACAGATTGAATGGGTTATCCGCTCAATCGAATCCGACAAGCCATGCGTGAAGTCATACATGGGGTAGACGCACCACTTGGCTCCGGTGCGGTGGTGAGATGCATGCTTTATCCTGTAAATTGCCGGATCACGCATATTCAGATTGGGAGAAGCCATATCTATCTTGGCCCTGAGAATCTTTGATCCATCCGGAAACTCTCCATCCTTCATCCTGGAGAACAAGTCCAGGTTCTCTTCGACCGACCTGTCACGAAAGGGGCTGTTTTCCCCGGGTTCAGTTAATGTTCCCCTGTGAGCCCTGATCTCCTCCGCAGTCAGGTCACAGACATAGGCGTCTCCCGACTTTATCAGCTGCACGGCATATTCATAAAGCTTTTCGAAATAGTCTGAGGCGTAAAAAAGCCGTTCCTCCCAGTCAAAACCCAGCCAGGTCACATCTTCGATGATGGATTCCACGTACTCGGATTCTTCTTTTGTCGGGTTAGTATCGTCAAAACGGAGGTTGCACAGGCCGCCATACTCTCGGGCCAAACCAAAATTAAGGCAAATTGATTTTGCGTGCCCGATATGAAGGTACCCGTTCGGCTCAGGAGGAAACCTGGTGTGAACCCTTTTTTCGTATTTACCGGTACGGTTATCCTCATCAATTATTGCCCGTATGAAATCTCTCCCTTTCACACTTTCTTCTGCTGCATCGATATTACCGTTCATGATTACCTGTCTGCCCTTTCCCTGTTTCACAAAACAAGAAAAAAATGGATGTTATTGAGCTCTAGAATATAGCATATAAGGATGTTCCCCGAAATATTCAATTCCTCCCATATCCGGCAACCCGGATGTTTAACAGCCTGTGTCTCTATTTTTAATTATATTTTGAATTTAAGGTTGAGGGAGTTATACTGAAAAATTATTCCTTAACCGGATCAAATATTATTGTTTTTCCCACATAAAGTCTTTTGAGAAGGAGAATTGAAGATGGTAGATCGTCGCAGTTTTATTAAAACAGCAGCCGTGGGCGCCGGAGCAGCCTATACAGCGGCCAGTTATTCCAGAGTCCTTGGTGCAAATGAAAAGCTGAGAATCGGTGTCATCGGTTGTGGCGGCATGGCTAACCAGCACATGAGAGCCCTGGTAGATATGTATGATTCCGATAATTGTGAAATAGTTGCGGTTAACGATATTTACACCACAAGAATGGAAGCTGCCGCAAAACTTACCGGCGGCCGCCAGATCAAGGATTACCGGAAGCTGGTCGAACAAAAGGATATAGACTATGTTCTGGTCGCGACACCGGAACACTGGCACTACCAGATGGCTGCCGATGCCCTGGATAACGGCAAGCATGTGTATGTTGAAAAACCCATGACTCACAAAATTGACCAGGCAAAAAAGCTGGTTAAAAAGGTTAAGGACTCCAAACTGAAACTCCAGGTAGGGGTACAGGGGACATCTGACGAATCCTATGAAGTAGCCAACCAGTACATTAAAGACGGAGCCCTGGGTAAAGTTGTCATGGCACAGATCGACTATTCTCGCAACTATGTGGGTGATTTCTGGGCTTACGAAATCGACGATGATGCCAGGCCAGGCGTTAACCTGGACTGGAAAGCCTGGTTGGGCCCGGCCCCGGAACGAGAGTGGGACCCTCGCCGCTTCTTCCAGTGGAGACGTTACTGGGATTACTCCGGAGGTGTAGCCACTGACCTCTTTATCCACCGCGTCACCCGTATCATGAAAGCCTGCTCCCTGATGTTCCCGGACTATGTAGTAGCAACCGGGGGCACATTTAATTTCACTAACAGTGTCGCTGAAATCCCGGATACCTTTAACGTCCTTGCTGATTATCCGGGCGGACCAACGGTTGTGCTGATCGCTTCAATGGCCAATGACACCCCTATTGCCCACGTTATCAGAGGGCATAAGGCTACCCTGACTTTCAATCGTGATGGTTTCGAAATCACGCCACAGAAAGCAACCAGTGCAGACGTTATCTCTGCCGGACGCGAAGATGAGAAAAAGGACAGCGGAATCATCACCTACAAGAAAAAGGGAGGGGAGAGGGTTGATCTTCACCACCGCAACCTTCAGAATGCCATCCGCTTTAATGAGGATCTCCACTGCGACTGCGACCTTGGCTACGCCGGAGTAATCATCTGCGACATGAGCGTTGAATCATTCCGCGAGAGAAATTACCTGAAATGGAACAGGGATCTGCAGAAGGCTGAAAAGGCCTAGGTCCATTTTCAACAGCCAATAATGCTGATTAGAAGGCCAGCCTGCACGGCCCCGGAAAGCCAGGCTGGCCTCCCTCTTTAAAAGATCAATAAACCTGCCCCTGGATAATTTTTATCCCCTTATTTACTTCACTTACCGGCGATCACAATCTGGAACACAGAAATAATTTATCCTTTTTTTAACAGATTCGGATCTTTAGCGTATAATGCTAATGGTTTTTAAAGGGGAAGTCCTTTTTGGAGACGCCAGAAGGTATTAATAGCGCCTCAGGGCCTACTGTAAAAACTGCCCTTAATACGGGGAGGAAGTAAGGGTAGATATTTAGTTTCTTTTATGGTTAACACCAGAAAAGAAATAGATAAAGGAGTATCTATGCCTCGGAGTAAAGCAGAATTGATAGATAAAAAACAGTATCCTGAATTCAGGAAGGTCCTTGAGAGCCGGAAAAATATTCTCCTGCAGCACATCGAAAATGTTAAAGCCGAACTCAGTTATCTGGACCAGAGCCGGCCTCCGGAGTTATCAGAGGAAGCTCAGGAAGAAGCTGCGGCCATCAGCTTGAAAGCCCTGGACAAAAGAGAAAGACAGGAACTGGAAGACATAATCCTGGCCATAGAAAAAATGGATGATGGCACCTACGGCACCTGCGACAGCTGCGAAGAACCGATCGGGCTGGCAAGAATTAATTTCCTGCCTTCTGTACGCTACTGCATCAACTGCCAGACTAAACTGGAGGAAAGAGGCAAGCACAAAGGCTCATTCTGAATCACGGACCCGAAAAGCCATTACCGGGCAGGACGCCATCCTGATGACCCTTTCAGTGGTACTGCCCAATAGCACCTTTTCCACACCGGAAAGACCATAGGTTCCCATCACTACCAGGTCGATTTCTGTTTCTTCGATAAAAGAACATATCCCTTTGTGAGCCTTACCGTCCCCGTGTCCGACCTGGACCTTGATCTCCACATCCTTGATACTGGGGAGGCCCAATTCACTGCTGAGGGTACTTTTCAGCTCCTCCAACAGTCCCGGGACTTCCGTTGCCACCTGTTTTTTCCAGGATGTAATATGTCCGGGAAAAGCTTCCTGCTCAACCACATGCATAATCCACATCTTAGCCTTATAAAAACGGGCCAGCCTGAGACCTTTTTCTACTGCTGATTTAGCGTATTTGGAAAAATCATATGGGACAAGAATCCTCTGGTATTGTGGATTATCACGGTATCCTTCGCGTGACGGACCCACTGTAAGTACCGGAACAGGAGAATAACGAACCACTTTTTCAGTAACACTTCCCAGCAGAAACTGCGCTATCCTGGAGTGCCCGTGGGTACCGAGTACCACCACATCCGTCGGTACATCCTCCAGGTATTCCAGGATTCCTGCCGCTGCAGATATGTTCCGTATCTCCTCCAGAATAAGATCAATACCATCAGCCTTCGACCGAAGCATTGTAAACATTGTGTCCACAAAACCCTTCACGTGGGATTCAATATCTACGCATATCAATTCATTGTAGGGATCATCCGTGAAAGGCAGGTGAACATACAAAACTGTCAGGCTTGCGCCTACGCGGCGCGAGAGTTCCACCGCATGAGGAAAAGCCTGAAGAGACGCTTCTGAAAAATCGGTTGGAAAAACAACTCTTTTTTGTTCACTCACAATTCAGTCCCTCCTGGATTTAAAAATGTATTCTACCTTATTTCCCTATCTTCACATGAGCAAGTAGGCTGTGCAATACTTGAAAATCAATAATGCGTTACAATGCAGTTTATTTGGTTTTTAACATTCAAAATTTGAACTGATCTGGTTTATTGGCAGGTCAGTTCAGTTTTTTACTTTCAGGTATACCTGACATTTATTTTTAGTGGAGTGAACTTGCTGATGACGGAACAAGAGAACAAGCTGTTGACAAAAATCATCGAAGACAACCTTTCAGCCGGTGAAGAGGAGGAACTTCTTGCATTGGGCATTTTGTCCGCTTCCGGCTCTGTGCTTCCATCTGTTGATGCATCATATCCTGAGGGATATAGCAGGCTGGAAAAGCATGCGATGAAAGCCGAAAATGTCCTAAATGAAGCTACCTGCTATGGATCCGCTTTTGCCAGGGGCCTTCGGCTTGAAATGGGGAACTACAAACTCCTGATAATTTCAGGAACCGCCAGTGTAGATGACGCAGGAGAAACGTTATATAAGGGTGATTTCCGAGCCCAGTGCTGGCGCACATACCGCAACATAACCAACCTCCTTGAGGCTGAGGGTGGGTCCTGGAAAGATATTGTAAAGACAACCTGCTACCTGAGAGACATTGAAAGAGACTATGAGGCTTTCAATGACGTAAGAAATGCCTTCTTCGAATGGAACAGGCTGGATCCCCTGCCCGCGAGTGTAGGGATCCAGGCACGCCTCTGCCGTGAGGACCTGTTAGTTGAAATAGAAGCAGTGGCAATACTGAAAAAGAACAAATAATTATCCTGATTCAGCGCAGGATTGATCCAGGGAGGAATTGATGCGGTCTCACCCGCATCAATTCCCTATATGACCAGTCTCTGCACTTTTAAAATCTTCTTTAGGTGGAACATTGAGTAAGCCGATAAGAATTGCTGTAGTCGGGGGAGGCATATCAGGGCTCAGCACGGCATACTACCTGGAAAGAATGGCTCCGGCTGATGATTCCGGACTGGAAATAACCCTCTTTGAAAAATCACCCCATCTGGGAGGTGTCGTAAAATCAGAACGTTTAAACGGGATTCTTTATGAGGCTGGACCAGAGGCCTGGGCTTCTTATAAAAGACCGGCAAAAGAACTTGCCGCCTCCCTGAATATCAAGGAGGACTTGATTGGATCCAACGACTCCATTAGAAAAACCTATATCGCAAGGGGTAATCAGCTTGATTCACTGCCGGACGGAATGCTGTTTTTCATGCCTGTTGACCCCTTTGCCTTTTTCCGCTCTGCCCCTCTCAGCCTGCGCGGCAAACTAAGAACCGGCCTGGAACCCTTCATACCAAGGAGCAGGGGAGATCTGAGCGTGGCTGAATTTTTCCAGCGCCGCCTTGGTCAGAGTTTTACTGATGAACTGGTTGAACCCCTGATATCCTCAGTTCTTGGAGGGGATTACAGGGAACTAAGCGCACTCTCCGCCATGCCGGAACTGCACAGGCTTGAACAAAAGGCGGGCAGCCTCTGGTGGGGCCTTAGAAAAATGGCCCGCATGACCTTTAAAAACTCAGTCCTGCTGAGTATGAAAGAGGGAATTGGACAACTTGTTTCCATCCTGGCCGAATCACTGCAAACGACAAAAGTCATTACTGATGCGGGGTCCCTTTCCCTCAGCCTCCACGGGAAACAGGCCCTGCTGGAAGGCAGCCGTACCGGAGGCATGTTTGACCATGTAATTTTATGCACTCCGGCCTGGGCCGCAGCTGAAATCCTCACCCCCGCACTTCCCGAAACTGCGGAAATCCTTAAGCAGATAACTTACAGGAACAGTACAACCGTATACCTGTCCTATCAAAAATCTGATTTCACCCACCCCCTGCAGGGCTTCGGGTTCGTAGTGCCCCAGAAAGAAGTCGCGGTATTTAATGCATGCTCGTGGGTCAATAAAAAATTCGATCACCGCTGCCCTGATGACGCCGTCCTCCTCAGGTTTGCCGTGCATTTCGACCAGGTCAGGCAAAAATACGGCACCGGGGAATTACTCGGTGAAGCATGCCACGAGGAAGTGTCAAGAATCCTGGGAATCACCTGCCCACCTGTGACCTGCAGGGTCTACAACACGCCACAAGCTATGCCCCAGTTAAAAGTCGGCCACCAGCAAAGGATATATGAACTTAATAAAACCATAACCGGCCACTCGCAGCTGCTTTTCGCAGGCTCCTATTGCGGGGGAACCGGCATCCCAGAATGCATCGGGACGGGTAAGGCTGCGGCAGAAAAAATAATCCGGGATTCAGGATCCAAAACTCAAGATCAGTAAACTGGTGGATCAATCAAGGCACAGGGAACCGCTACCATTCATAGACACAGCCCGGATCAACCGCAAGGTAGTCGCCGGTTAAAGCAAAAGCCCGGGCACGCGAACCTCCACAGATATTCCGGAATTCACAGATCCCACACTTCCCCTTTAACAACTCAGTGTCCCTCAACTCCAGAAAAACCGGATGGGTCCTGTAAACCTCACTGACTGAGGATTCCCGGACTTTCCCGCAGGGAAGGGGTAAAAATCCGCTGGGGTAGATATCCCCGGTGCAGCTGATAAAAAGATGTCCTCTGCCCGCATTAACCCCCTTGGGGGCCAGGCCAATGCTTCCCCCTGGCCCGAAATCCCGGCGCATATGGGAGGGGAGTACCCCTTCGGGATTGTCTCCGTCCGGCTTTCCTGAAGCCCCGCGTTCCTGCTGCATCAGGAATCTCCGGTAGTGAGGAGCCTCGGTTATCTTGACAATAAAACTGACCCTCCGGGCATAATCAGAGAGACACTTGAATAATTCCTCAAACCTGTTGGCTGGAAGCTCCCCCAACTCCTTCCCCCGTCCAGTGGGAACAAGGAAAAATACTTCCCAGAATACTACCCCCAGACTCTCAACCAATGCTCCGATTGCTTCGAAATGCTTAAAATTATAATCGCTGAATGTTGTGTTTATCTGCAGGGGAAGCCCAATCTCTCTGGCAAATAGCGCTCCCGCCACAGTTTTGTTGAATGATCCCGGAACCCCCCTGAAACTGTCATGGACCTCTTCATCCGGGCCATCCAGGCTGAGAGCCATCTGGGAGAGGCCAGCCTTCTTTAAATTACATACTAGCTCCCGGTTAAGGAGCTCCGTAGCCGCTGGTATAGTGGCCATGCGCATGCCCAGCCCAGCTCCGTGCGCTACCAACTCACACAAATCCTCTCTCTTGGCTGGATCTCCTCCAGAAAGCACACACAGGGGAGTGCCCATCTCAGCGAGGTCTGTAAGCAGGTTCTTGCCTTCATCCGGACTCAGCTCTCCCGGGAGAGGATCGGAAACTGCCTCGGCCCGGCAGTGTTTACAGGCCAGGTCACAGGCCCGCGTAGTTTCCCAGATAGCCACAAAGGGAGTTTTTTCAAAATCAACAGCTTCGGGACCCCTGAAATCCCCATGTCCAGGATGACCTGTCTTCTTCCTGCTTTTCATATCTGTTTATATTAACAGTTTTTATCAATATGCTCGGTGGAAACAGGGAGAAATAGGAACAGGTGTCAGGTCGCAGGCTGCAGCTGCTTTAAAAGGGCCGCGCTTTCTTGATCTTATATTTTTCATCCTTAAAACACTCAAGCCGTTTTTTACGTATAATGTCTTTCTTATGTTGAATCAGGACCTTACTATTGATGAGCAGTTGGCCTACCTGACCAAGGGGACGGCAGAAGTAATTAATGAGACTGAACTTCGCGCGAAACTGGAAAAATCCAGGAAAAGCGGGAAACCCCTCACGGTAAAAGTCGGTTTTGACCCTACGGCACCTGACCTCCATGTCGGGCATACTGTGCTGATCCGGAAGATGAAGCATTTCCAGGATTTAGGACACAGGGTAATATTCCTGATAGGTGATTTTACAGGACTGATAGGAGATCCTACCGGGAAGAATAAAACTCGGCCTGCCATGACCAGGGAAGAAGTCCTGGAAAACGCTGAAACCTACAAAGCCCAGGTATTTAAAATTCTCGACCCGGAAAAAACGATAGTCGATTTCAACAGCCGCTGGCTGGGAAGCATGAACGCCGACGACTTTATCAAGCTTTGCGCAAAATATACCCTGGCCCGCATGCTGGAAAGAGACGATTTTTCCAAGAGGCTCAGCCAGCAGCAGCCTATCTCCATCCATGAACTCCTCTACCCCCTGGCCCAGGCCTATGACAGCGTCGCGCTCAAGGCAGATTTTGAACTGGGTGGGACTGACCAGAAATTTAATCTGTTGGTGGGAAGGGATATCCAGAGAGAATACGGCCTGGAGCCCCAGGTCCTGCTGACGGTACCGATACTGGAAGGCCTGGACGGCGTGGAAAAGATGAGCAAATCGCTGGGTAACTATATCGGAATCGCCGAGAAACCCGAGGAGATATACGGTAAGGTCATGTCCATCACCGACGTTTTAATGTGGCGATACTACGAGCTTCTTACCGACCTGACTCCTGCCCAGATATCTGACCTCCACAGCAGCGTGGAAAATGGTTCAACCCATCCCATGCAGGCCAAGAGGAATCTGGCCGCATCAATCGTGACTGATTTTCACTCCTCCGAGGCAGCCGTGGAGGCAGCTGAACATTTCAGCCGGGTGTTTCAGCAGCGAGAGAATCCCGAGGATATGGCGCAATTCAGGATCCCGGCAACTGGGACAGATATCCTTCTCATTGAAGTCATGACCGCAATCGGATTCGCCACTACAAAATCCGAGGCAAAAAGACTGGTCCAGCAGGGCGGTGTTTCCATAAACGGTGAAAAAATTGCTAATCCCATGCTCCAGGTGGACCCCGGGTCCTCTCCTGAATTCATCCTGAAGGTCGGAAAAAGAAAGTTTGGAAAAATTATCCTGAAATAGTAGCAAGTAACAGGTATCAGGTTGCGTGTCACCAACCTGATACCTGTTACTTGCTACCTGCTACTATTTAACGGATCCATAATCAGTGATACATCAAATGCCGGGCTGCTGTGAGTCAGCCTTCCCATGGAAATAATATCCACGCCTATGGCCGCATATTTTTCCGCGTCTTCCTTGGTCAATCCACCCGATACTTCAACCAGGGCTTTACCATCTATGATTTCCATGGCCTGGCAGGCAGTTTCATAAGACATGTTGTCCAGCATGACTATGTCCACTTTCTCACTGATCGCTTCTTTCAACTGGTCAAGGGTCTCCACCTCCACTTCCACCTTGGCAAGATGACCTATCCTGCTGCGGACACCCCGTACTGCATTGGCTACGCTTCCGGCTACAGTTATATGGTTCTCCTTGATCAAAACCGCATCATCCAGTCCGAACCTGTGATTAAATCCCCCTCCAGTCCGGACAGCGTATTTTTCCAGGGCCCTCATCCCCGGGGTGGTCTTCCTGGTGCAAACAATCCTGGCCTTATATCCTTCAACCTTTTTCACAACATCCCGGGTTGAAGTGGCGATTCCTGAAAGCCGGCCCAGGATGTTGAGTGCGGTTCTCTCCCCAGCCAGGATAGTCCTGGCTGAAGCTCTGATAACCGAAAGGACAGTCCCGGCACTGACACTCTCACCTTCCGGAACCATGATCTCTGTTTCCGCTCCTGATTCCAGCAGGTTGAATGTACGGATGGCTATTTCCAGCCCGGCTATGCAACCGTCCTGTTTGGCATAAATCCGCCCTGTAGCCCTCACATCTTTTCCAACCAGAGCTTCGGTTGTTAAGTCACCGGACCTTCCAAAATCTTCTTTCAGGGCACTGATTATAATTTCATCAAAAAAAATCGGGTGCGGGGAATTCATTGTCCTATTACCTCCATTGAGTCAGAACCAAATCTGACTGTACCGACTATGTCACCTTCCAGGCATATATGTTTGTCCCATATGGGATCTGATTCCTTGTAATCCGTCCTGTAATGTACACCGCGGCTTTCTCGCCTGATCAGTGCGGACCTGGCAATCAATTGTCCTACAGTGACAATATTCTTTTCTTCACTCAACCCTTCACCCAGGGTTTCATCAAGTTCGCTCAATTCCTTCAAGGCAACCCGCAAGGACTCTTCTGACCTGAGGAGCCCTACTCTCTCCCACATGATTCCGGCAACCCTTTCCCTGATGCCGGGAAAAACCGCCCCTGGCTGGACCATTGTTTCCTCCCGGGATCTCCTCCCAGAAAAAGGAAGCAAGGCAGCATCCTTGATACCAACGGCAACCCTGGAACCAAAAATGAGGGCTTCCAGAAGAGAATTACTCGCTAACCGGTTGGCCCCATGGAGCATGGTTGCGGCCACTTCGCCACAGGCCCAAAGACCCTGAACCGAACTTCTTCCATCAGGATCAGTTGCTATCCCCCCTATATGGTAATGGGCGGCAGTTACGACAGGAAGGGGATCCCGGGAAGGATCCAGGCCGGCGGCGCGGCAGTTGCTCATTACCGTGGGAAAACGGGAAGGAAAATCATCATTCCATATCGGGGTACAATCCAGGAACACCGGAATATTTTTCTGCCTTTTGTCCCAGATGGCCCTCGCTACCACATCCCGGGGCGCGAGTTCACTCAGGGGATGTATATCCTTCATGAACCTCCTGCCTTTATCATCAATCAGCAAGGCACCTTCTCCACGCAGGGCTTCAGTCAGAAGGGGCAGGGGGCTTTTATCGGAAAGAAGCGCGGTGGGATGAAACTGTACGAATTCCATGTCAGCCATGCGTACGCCGGCCCGAAAAGCCATGGCCAGTCCATCCCCTGTGGATTCAACAGGATTTGTAGTCTGCTGGAATATCGATCCTATGCCGCCAGTTGCCAGTACTGTATGGTCACTTTCCAGGCGAAGCCAGCCTCCGTCATTCTTCCTCAGGACTGCCCCGGTTATCCTCCTGTCTTTTTTTACAAGATCCGCCGCAAAGTTATTCTCAATGATCTCGATATGGCTGCTTTCCTTGACAGCTCTACGGAGAGCCCTTACCAGTTCACAGCCGGTCCTGTCACCATGGGCGTGCAGTATTCTCCTGCGGGAATGTGCGCCTTCCTTTCCCAGGCTGTACCCACCTCTTTCATCCAGGTCAAACTTAACTCCGATATCGGTCAACCACTTCACTTCCTCAGGGGCTGACTCCGTCATAATCCTGACAATCCTGTCATCAGAAAGACCCCTGCCGACCGACTCGGTGTCAACTATATGCAGTTCGGGAGAATCATCCTCCCCAACCGCGGCAGCCACACCTCCCTGGGCTAAATAACTGGATGAACCTTCACCTATTCCTGATTTTGTTACAAGCAGGACCGGAATCGGGCTGAGTTTCAGCGCAGTAACCATGCCGGCCAATCCGCTGCCGACGACCACTACGCCTGTTTCTCGTACCTCATCTACAGTCTCTTTTTTCATATTTCCCGGACCTAACTGATCGCAAGCATCCGTTCCACTGATTTACGGGCGGCAGCAGCCATTTCAACAGGTATCTCAACCTTATGCACCATTGAAACCAGGGAAGTATAAATGTTCTGGAGGGAGATCTTCTTCATATGTGGGCACAGGTTGCATGGCCTGATAAACTCAGTCTGAGGAAAATCGACCGCTATATTGTCACTCATAGAGCATTCTGTCATCAGCACAACCCGGGAAGGCCTGGATTCCTCAACGTAACTGATCATCCCTGAAGTTGAACCAACATAATCCGCTTCTTCCAGGACATCCATAGGGCATTCAGGATGGGCAACAACCTTGATTCCCTGGTAGCTGTTTCGTAAATCCCTTATTTCCTGGGCCTTGAACATTTTATGGACCTCGCAGCTTCCCATCCATAATATAAGTTCCTTGTCAGTCTTTGAGGCCACATACCTGCCCAAGTGCTCATCAGGCAGAAATATTACCTTGTCGCTCTCCAGGGAATTCACAACCCTGACTGCGTTTGATGATGTGCAGCAAATGTCAGTCTCCGCTTTAACCTCGGCACTGGTGTTTACATAGGTGACTACCGGTATCCCTGGATGGCTCGATTTCATCATCCTGACATCCTCGGCAGTGATGGAGTCGGCCAGGGAACACCCTGCTTCAAGATCGGGAATGAGGATAGTTTTTTCAGGGCTCAGCAGCTTGGCAGTCTCAGCCATAAAATGCACACCGGAGACAACTATTACATCCGCGTCGGTTTCCGCCGCCATCCTGGCCATCCCCAGGGAGTCTCCCACCAGGTCGGCCACACCGTGATAAATTTCAGGTGTCTGGTAATTATGGGCCAGAATCACCGCATTAAGTTCTTTCTTGAGCCTGTTGATCTTCGCTATATAAGGTGCGTGCAGAGGCCATTCCTTTTCAGGAATGACATCCTGCAGTTTTTTAAAAATCTCTGCGGTCTCTTCCGCTATCTCCGCCGTATACTCTAATTTTTCCATTGATTCATCCGGAATAATAACCAGTTTACATCTTATGCTCACTTTGAGCATATACAAAAAACAAAAAATAACGCTCTCCAAGCGTTTATTGCATTTCTATATATAGCAACTGAAGTTTAGCGGAAAGGTCATGTTAATTTCAAGTCCGCTGCAGTTGGAATCAGTTTTAGTGGAATACTGTGGAAGGCTCCACGGCACGGTGAACTGAATCAAGCCCTGTTTCCGTCATTAACCGAATGGTCCCGTGCTTCCGGGAAGCCCTACTCCTGGCGCCCTTCGCTCCCGCAGCACGCTGCGGCGAAAACGGAAAAATTCGGCCGGCCTGCCCCCGGTATTTTCATCCAGCCTCCCCGTGCGTTCCACCAGCCTCCCCCGGTCTACCAGGCGCCTGAAATTCTGCTTATGCAGCCGGACGCCGCTGAGGGCCTCAACGATCCGCTGCAGCTGGGACAGGGTAAATTCCGGGGGGAGGAGCTCAAATACCACTGGCCTGTACCTGATCTTACCCCTTAACCGTCCCAGGGCCGTTGCCAGCATCCTTCGATAATCCATGGCCATGCGCTGTCCCAGAACCTTATCCTTTTCTGGCATGACCTTTCCGGCAGGGTCCAGATCGCTGAAAAACTCCTCGGCCATCCCGGCCTCGTATATAAGCTCATAACGCTCCAAGGTTTTCTCCACGTCCCAGGCAGCCTCTCCCATCCCGAAGGCAATAGCTATCCTGTCCAGCCTCTCCCGCCGAAAATCCTTGTCAGCAGCTGTCCCTGCCCATTCAACCAGTTCAGGGATTATCTCCTCCTCAATTACTCTTCGCCCCCGGTCCCTGCGGTCTTCCCATGGCAAAAAACTGTAATATCCCCCCCACTGGGCATCTCCGTGCCCGATGGGAGAACTTTCCCTGACCAGGGCGAGGTAGGCAATGGACATAAATCGGGCATCTCTGATTCCACCCGGATTCCGGCTTTTGTCCCCGAAAGTATACAGCTGCTCAACATACCCCAGTTCCAGGCCGGTCTGTTCCTTAACCCACCGGCGTAACCCCAGTTCCAGAGTCCGGTCTTTTTCTGAATCAAGGAGCCCGAAAGGAAGGGCTCTCAGCTCCTGTCCCCTGAAAAGGCAATTATCACTGTCCTTAATGGTAAGTACCCGTGGTGAGTCTTCGGTAACCGCAATTATCACCGCGTTCAGTCCAATGACAATGTTTGTCTCTTTTCCGGTCAACCTGTAATCTTCCATGGATTTCATTTCTCTGATCCAACAGCCATTTTCATCGGCAAATCTGACACTTTGCCTTCCTCTATCCTGCATCTCCACCACAACCATCCAGTCTGCACCATGACGCCCACAGACAGGGACAGGATGGCGGCAAATAAACCGGGCACTTTCCCTGATAATACAGCAATCAGGAGAACCAGGGAACAGCTGACAATATATAGAATTACAGATTCTGTCACGGGCCTGGTTTTTCTCAAATGAACCAGCCTGGCCTGGTACCAGCTCTGGTATACACTAAGCCCGGGAAGAACGCATCCAAACCACATTCCGCCTTCTCCCAGCTGGCTGAGATCAAGGGGAAGCCCTGAAAAATGCAAAAACCATACCCGGCTTAAAGGAGTAACCGCAATTAAAACGAATCCCGCCGTGGATACCAGGCTGATAATGGCCGCAAACCTGCCCAGCACCTCCATCGCACCCTTCCTGTCCAGCAGGGAAACGGCCACTTCCTGGAAAGCATAACCTGAGCAGCGGAGAATAAAAAACAAACCGTAAAGTACAGGCCAGACCGCGAGGGACTCCAGAGCCAGGGGTGATCGGCTCACTGCTGAACTTATCACCGGCTGAAAAGCCAGCCTCAAAATTGAGGTCATGGCTAAAGGAAGATAAAATGAAGTAAAAGAGGCTACCGTAATGAGACTGTCCAGGCCGTTCTCCCACTCTTCCTCCTCTAAGACCTGGTTCTTGTAGAGTTTCAACATAGGACGAATCCGGTATCCGATAAATGCCGCTTCTGCCAGTACCCCCGAAGCAACAGCAATAGCGGCAACCACTATTCCGGGAAGAGATCCTGCCGCCCATCCTGCTGCCAGGACCAGAACTACGGTAAAAAGCCGTACCAGGGTTCCGGCACTGACTACCCGGGATCTACCGAATCTGATTAAAATCCCCTGGTTAAATCTTCGATAGGCAATCGCCCATGTCCAGAAAAGCATTATCTGCAAGCCCAACCGGGCCGGCTCCATGATTTCCTCCGGTATTCCCATCAACCGCCCCACAAGGAAATCAAACACAGGGGTAAAGGCAACCAAGGCGTGCAGAGTCGTGAGAAAGCCCCCCATTGCCATCATGTAATACCTGATTTTCAGATAAGAATACCAATCTCTGCAAAGAGCTGTTGAGGCAGTAAGCAGCATAATAATCGGGGCCTCAATTGCTATAGCAATAGGGAACACTACAGATCCAAACGCAGCCAGGGTAATCGCCGGGTCACTCAACCTTGCTATAACAGCGCTTATGGCAGGCAGCTCTACTGACATGAGAAGCCAGCTGGCTGCCAGGGGCCACCAGAGTCCAGCAGCCTTCCTCAGATCTGTTGGGGAAGATATTTTTCCGATTTGCACTGCATAAGGATACGACAGTTTCAGTTTTGAAGAGAAACAGGCCTTTCCAAGGAGGATTGACGGTTAATGAACCTCTTCGGGAGTTTTGTATTTCAGTGACAGATGCCATCCTCATTTTCCGGTTCGATCCAGATTCCGGCTCCTAGACCGAGAGATACGGCTGGCAACTGCCGTTCTTAATTGTTCATAAGCTGATCTCACCACCATGATCGTCAATTGCCAATAAATTCTCCCCCATTCATCCAGCATATTTGACCGATCAGGGTTACTTAGAGTGAACTTAAATCTTTATCGTTTTATCATTGCTCTTTCACAGGGCTTTTTCCGTATTAATTTAAAAACGGAAAAACAGATTCGAAATACCAGTGGAGTTTTTACAAATGTTTAAAACAAAAATATTCCTGATTTGTGTTTGCGGCCTCCTGCCGCTGACTTTATCACTGTCTCTGGGACAGGTACCCTATGCCGGCCGTTTCTACCAGAACCAGGAAACTGAAACGGTCAAAGCCGGAGAAAACCTGGAAGCCGGAGTTCTGGATGACGGTAAACTCTATCTTACCGAACAGGAAGCTGTTGAAATGGCCCTGGCCAATAACCTGGATATTAATGTAAACAGGCATGCAAAATTATCCAGTTACTGGGATTTCGCCCTGCAAAAGGCAGCATATGACCCTGTGGGTTCCTTCAGCTATGATTGGCACAAGACAACCAAGGCGGCATCCAGCCTGCTGGAAGGTGGAGACAAACTGACCGACATCCTGGGCACTTATAATTTCAGCTACACCCAGCCTTTCTCTTCGGGAACCAACCTGGAAGTAAGCTTCACCGGAGTCCGGAACAAAACTTCAAACTTTTTTGCTGGATTCAATCCCTCGATAAACACACATTTACAGGCCATTGTTTCCCAGGACCTCTTGAAAGGTTTCCTGAAAGCATCCCCTGAATACGAAATCGAGATAAGCCGCAATAATTCCCGCCTCACTGAAGAAGCATTCAGGGAACAGGCGACCGCCATTATCAGCCAGGTACAGGAGAGTTTCTGGAACCTGGCAGCGGCAAGCCGGGAGGTGGAGTCCAGCAAAAAAGCCCTGGAATTGGCCCGCACAGTACACGAACAAAACCTGATCCGCCTCGAAGTGGGCACAGGTTCCGAACTTGAGGCCATACAGTCACAGGCTGAAACCTCTTCCCGCGAGGAAGGCCTTATCAGGGCGGAATATACCTACAGGAACGCCCAGGATGCCCTGGTGAAACTCATCAGCAACTTCGAAGACCCACGGGAAATGAAGGTAACCATTATCCCGGAAGGTCTGGAGAAGATGCTGTCTCCAGAAATTGAATCCTTCGAAAGCCTTATGGAAATCGCGAGTGCCAACCGCCCGGAAATGGATCAGTTAAATATAAATATCAGGAACCTGGAAATCCGCTACCGCCAGTCCACTGATGAACTGAAACCATCCCTGTCGGTTTCGGGCGGGTACGAACAGTTTGGACTGGGTGGAGTTCAAATTGTCAGGGATTACTCAGGAGGTTTCTTTGATCCGCCAATTGTCGAGATTAACGAGGGAGGGCTGGGAGAATCGCTGTCAGAGTTATTCAGTGGCACCTACAGGGGATACGTATTCGGATTTGATTTCAGGATACCCATAAAAAACAGCGCGGCAAGGGCCAGGAACGCCCAGGCCAAAATCGCCGTGGATAAGGCCCGGATGGAGAAGCGCTCTGTCAGGCAGACGATTGCCCTGGAGATCAGGGACGCCCTTACCAGAATAGAAATGAATAGGGCCCGCGTGACAGCCTCAAACGCCACGGTAATGGCAGCGGAAAAAAGGCTGGAAGGCGAAGAAGCCCGCTTTGAAGTGGGGGTAGGAACTACCCGGGAACTTATTGAAGCCCAAAGAGACCTGTTGCAGGCCATTTCCACCCAGGTAGAAGCCCAGACCGCACTGGCCACCAGCCAGGCTGTGCTGGACAAAGCCGCAGGCAGGACCTTTCAACGGCGCGGGATCGTTCTGCAGGAAGCAATCAAAAGGAATGTTGAATAAGTAGTCGCGAGTCACAGACAGCAAACTACGGGAAGCGCTGATACTTGAAAAAGGGGAGCCCGATTATGCTCCCCTTTTCAAGCCCAATGAAGCCGATTAAGTTCCCGGGGATAAGCGTGAAAAATCCCCTTCTGGCTTCATTCTCCTCCGTTAAGCTATAATAAAAGTTACTTATAGGACTCTTACCTTGCAACACTCATTCCACTTACTGGAAATTAACGTCATCTATATTTTAACTTACCTGTAATCATCATTTTATAAGTAAATAAATTTGATTCGATTCTATTTACAGTTCTGTTTTTCATGAATAAATCCAGAAATATGAATCAATCCTTCACAAAATTGAACCTCACCAACATCATGGGCCGATATTATATTCCGGTAAATCAGAGTCTGATCTGCCGGGAATAAAGCATTATCGCCTGCCAAAGACTTGATATTTTTTCCCGATTGGATTATTTCTGTAAGTACCATGAAACGACAAGAAGCACTTGACCTGTTAAATGAATATGTCAGAAACGAAAATATGATCAAACACAGCCTGGCTTCAGAGGCGGTAATGGCTGCGGTAGCTGACCGCCTCGGTGAAGACCGGGAAAAATGGGCCTTGGCCGGGCTGCTGCACGACCTTGATGTCGAAATAACTGAAGCAGACCTTAGGATCCACGGGCTGAAAACCGTCGATATCCTGCAGGAAAAAGGAGTCGATCCGGATATCATCGAAGCGATCAGGCTGCACAATGAAGATGCCCACGAAGATAAAAGAACATCTGTCTTTCATCACGCCCTGGCTGCCGGAGAAACCATCACCGGCCTGATTATTGCCACAGCCCTGGTCTACCCGGATAAAAAACTGGCCAGCGTTAAACCAAAGTCCATAACCAAGAGGATGAAGGAAACAGCCTTTGCCCGCTCCGTTAACCGAGAAACCATCATGGAATGTGAACTCATCGGAATACCCCTTCCCGAATTCGCCGCTCTCTCCCTGGAAGCCATGCGGGGAATCCATGAAGAACTGGGACTATAAATTTACGATTGACGATTGACGATTTGGGTCTTGGATTCAGGGAAAAATTTCATCATTTGAGAATTTGAAACGTCTCAGTGCTTATTGTGAATCCGAATGAATTCAGAAATAGAACTAAGGCACTGGGCTTGGGAATAATTCGTTTGACGGCGGAGTTGCCTAACACCCGTTCTGGAGATGTTATTGTCAGGCAATTGCTACGGTCTGGAACTGCAGTCGGTGCAAACTATAGGGCAGCTTGCCGCGCAAAATCTCCAGCTGATTTTATTTCTAAGATGAAGATCGTTGAAGAAGAGTGTGATGAAGCCATCTACTGGATCAAAATTCTTATTGATTCGGATCAGATTGAACAACACCTTGTCGATAGGTTATTGAAAGAGGCAGAAGAAATTCTGGCTATGGTTGTCTCTTCAATTAAAACTGTCCGAAACCGTAAATATAAGTCACCTGTCTAGCGGACCCCCTCAAAGTGTTAAGACCTAAAACCACAATCGTAAATCGTAAATCGTCAATCGTCAATTACTTCACATTCCTGCGTTAAGATTGGGGGATGACCGGAAAAAATAACAACGGTTCTGGAAGTTCTGTCAGGCCCCCCTTTAAATCTCTTAGAAAAGCAACTTATGAAATAATTTTCAGGGCTGACAGCACTGCCGGAAAAGTCTTTGATGTAATTCTGCTGATCGCCATCTTATGCAGCGTTATTGTTGTCATGCTGGAAAGTGTAACGACTATCGGCCTGCGCTTTCACCAGGTCCTGTACATACTGGAGTGGGTGTTCACTATCCTCTTTACTGCTGAATATGCCCTGAGGCTTTACAGCGCGCCTCGACCGGCCAGGTATGCCCACAGCTTTTTCGGAATCATAGACCTGATGGCAGTGGTTCCCACCTACCTGAGCCTGATTTTTTCCGGGGCCCAGATGTTACTGGTCATACGTATCTTCCGCCTGATCAGGATCTTCAGGATTTTCAAGCTGACCCGTTACCTGGGTGAAGCGCGGGCCTTGCGCACAGCCCTGGCCCACAGCCGTTACAAGATTTCGGTATTTCTGACCGTAATACTCTCAACCGTGGTGTTAGTAGGGGCCCTTATGCACTTGGTCGAAGGCTCGGCCAGCGGATTCACCAGCATCCCCCGCAGTATCTATTGGGCCATTGTCACCATGACTACCGTTGGCTACGGAGACATTGCCCCCCAGACCGTCCTGGGCCAGTCGCTGGCCGCCCTGCTCATGATCATGGGGTATGGAGTAATCGCTGTCCCCACCGGAATCGTGTCAGCTGAAATGGTACTTAGCAAAAAGATGGAGGTCAGAACCTGCCCTTCCTGCCACCTTGCCGATCATGAGCCAGACGCCATCTTCTGCAAAAAATGCGGAGCACGGCTGGGTGATTGAGGGAGTTCGAGGATCTCACCTACCAAACAGCCCTGTTCCCTCCCGTTTTGTCCACATCGTCCATCATGTCCACTTCGTCCAGGTTTTTCTTTCTCCACCCTACTCATCTCTTGCAACAGAAGCCTGCCCGAAATATACTCGTCCTTTCAAACAACAAGAATCCTCAAGGAGTTAAAAATATGGATATCTCGACGCGTAGAAATTTCATTAAAGCCACATCAGCCGCGGTGGCGGCCGCAGCCATGGCCAAATCCGTCAATGCCTTTCCCCGCCCCCGGTCCGAAGCTGAAAAAAGAGGCCGCCTGGCATCAAACTGCTACGCCTGCCGGGAAGTCTTCAGTCGCGACTGTTTCAACCCGACCCAGCTTCCTTCCGAGGAGGCAAAACAGGTCCAGAAGAAATATGGGTCAATAACCCTGCTGGATTTTCCCCAGTTCACCAAAGATAATTTCCAGGGAATTCATACGATGGATCTCCTGGCCGGTCTCTTTGGGGACATTAACGACTTATCCATGTTTAAAAAACATACTACCTGGTGGGCCGGACAGCCTACCGAGATCCTGGCATTTGATCCTTCAACACCATCTTCCCAGAAATGGCTGGATAAGCTGACCGATCAATTTGTCAAAACCGGCGTGAGCGGCTATCACATCTCCAATGATATTCCGCAGCATATCGCCGACCTCGACGACGAGAAGAGGAAAGCCGGCATCGCCACTGCCAAGGTGTGGCTGGAAGCTGCCTCCAGAATCGGAGTCAAAGCAATGAGGATCAACACAGCCGGCCCCCATATTGCCCCCCAGCCTGAAGCATCAACAGGCCTTCCGAGAAATGATGAACTGGAAAAATACCTGGAAAAAGCCATCCTCTCTTACCGCGAACTGGCTGAATACGGAGAAAAGAAAAACGTAATCGTGACCATTGAGAATCACTGGGGCCTCACTGCCAATCCTATCAACTCCAGGATCATAATCACCGAAGTGGATCACCCATATCTGGAAGCCTGCCCGGATTTCTGCAACTGGGAGAACAAATACATGCTCTACCACGCCCTGGATGACATAATGCCCTATGCTCACACGATCGTTCATGCCAAATACTGGGACCGCTGGGAAAACCTGGATCTCGAACGCTGCGTGAAGATCCTGAACAAACACAATTTCCAGGGGAAAATATCTCTTGAATATGAACAGGGCCCCTGGAACGGTATTGAAGGAACGAAAAAGATGGCTGAAGCAGTGGCAGCGGCACTCTGACAATTGACGATTGTGAATTGCCCGGTTTTTCTACATACGCCGCCGCAGGTGTCAACCCTCAAGTCTGGGCCTTGCGGCCCAGATAACAGGATTCCCAAAAGGGAGCCTGCAGCAGCGTCCAGTGTAGAGCTCTAACGAGCGTGGGCAAAACCATTGCGAAGTCGGGCGGAACCCTGGGTGACAGTCAGCCCCGGAAGGAGGGCACAGATAAACTGAGCATGAAGATTTTCCAATGTCGAACGGCCACCGCTATGAAAAAGGCTGATTATGAAAATTTTATACATCCAGATAATGAACCAGGATTCTACTGCCACCTGATCCCTTTGCTTGCTCTCATGTTGACCCTGCTACTCCTCTCCCCTGGATGCGGAACCTATCCTCCTGAAGATACTGCCTCGAATTCCCCCAAGCAGGCCATTAATTTCATCAATCCCATGATCGGGGCTTCCACGTCAGTTGAAGCCGGGGGAATTTACCATGGCCTTGGTAAAACTTTCCCTGGAGCCACGACTCCCTTCGGCCTGGTACAACTAAGCCCTGACACCATAACCGGAGGGGACAACGCTCCGGGATACTCTTACCACCACCCGACTATCGAGGGGTTCAGCTTCACCCATATGAGCGGAACCGGATGGTACGGAGACCTCGGAAATCTGATGGTAATGCCCACTACCGGTCCATTGAAAACCTGTTCCGGCCCCCAGGACAATCCCGAAGCCGGGTACCGTTCCCGATATTCCCACCAGGATGAAACCGCCTCCGCCGGTTACTATGCCGTGAGCCTGAGCGATTACTCAATCCGCGCGGAGCTTACCGCAGCCCCGCGGGCCGGAATCCTCCGCTTTACATTCCCTGAATCTGATCTCTCCAGGATCCAGGTTGACCTGGCCCGGCGCATTGGCGGAACTTCCACCCTGCAATACGTGAAAGTCCTGGATGATCGAACCATCTCCGGATGGATGAAGTGCCCTCCCGAAGGCGGCGGCTGGGGCAATGGAGAAGGCAAAGCAGATTATACTGTCTACTTCTACATGCAGTTCAACATTCCCCTGGACAATTATGGGTTCTGGAGTGCCAATATTCCTGAGGGGCAGGTCAGGAAAAGAGATGAAGTGACCAGCTCCGAATACCAGTCCCTGGTGGCATCCGCTGAAGTCCTCCGCGGCAGGAAGGAACTGCAGGGCAAACACCTGGGATTCTTTGTGGAATTCCCGACTTCAGCCGACCGGCAGGTGCTCCTGAAAAGCGGAATCTCCTTTAGCAGCCTGGAAGGAGCCCGCCTCAACCTGGAAAATGACATTCCGCATTGGGATTTTGACCTGGTCCATAAACAGGCCCGACAAACCTGGGCTGAAGCGATTTCTTCCATCCGGGTGGAAGGTGGCACCGAGGATGAGCACACTATCTTCAATACCGCCCTCTACCACACCAAAATCGACCCCAGGAGCCTTTCAGACATCAACGGCAGGTACCCCGGGGCTGATGGGAAAATCCATTCATCGGGCGACTTTACTTACCGGACTATCTTCAGCGGCTGGGATGTGTTCCGGAGCCAGTTTCCGCTGCAGACCCTGATTGATCCGGGCATGGTGAATGACGAAATACATTCCCTGGTTGAAATGGCTGAAAAGAGCGGTAACAAATATTTCCCGCGCTGGGAAATCCTGAACTCCTATTCAGGCTGCATGATCGGAAATCCAGCGGTTTCAGTCCTGGCCGACGCTTACGTCAAGGGTATCCGCGGTTATGACATAAATAAAGCCTTCCAGTACGCCAAAAACAGCGTTGACAGATTCGGAAATCAGCCTTCCGGGTTTGTGCCCGGGCAACTTTCTGAAACCCTGGAATACGCCTACTCTGACTGGTGTCTGGCCCGGCTGGCTTCAGCTCTCGGGAAAGATGAGATAGCCGGAGAATATCTTAAAAAATCAGAAGCATGGCGCAATGTCTGGGATCCGGAGGTCCAGTGGATGAGAGCCCGGCAGGCTGACGGGTCCTGGCTTCCCTGGCAAGGAAAGCTGGAACATGGACAGGGATGCGTGGAAAGCAATCCCTTCCAGCAGGGCTGGTTTGTGCCTCACGATGTCCCGGGCCTGATTGACCTTATGGGAAGGGATTTTTTCCTCGATGAATTGAACACCTTTTTTGAAAAGGCTCCTACAAATTTTTTGTGGAATGATTATTACAACCATCCCAATGAACCGGTCCACCACGTCCCCTTCCTCTTCAATTCAGCCGGAGCTCCGCGCCTGGCCCAGAAATGGACTCGTACCATCTGCGCCAATGGCTACGGCACCGGGGTGGAGGGGCTGCGAGGAAATGAAGATGTCGGACAAATGTCAGCCTGGTATGTCCTGGCCTCTATCGGACTGCACCCTGTTTGCCCGGGAGACGGAATCTACCAGATTACCAGCCCGGTTTTCTCCCGCGTAACCATCCAGTTGGACCCGGTCTACTACTCGGGGAAAACCTTCACCATCATCGCAGACAACAATTCGAAGGAGAACATCTATATCCATTCAGTCACCCTCAACGGAAAAACCCTGGACCGATTCTGGCTGACCCACCAGGAAATAACTGCAGGAGGTGTTTTGAAACTGGAGATGGAAAGCAAGTGAGTTGCCTGCCACGCTCTCAGTGTAGCTGGAGCCGCTGGCTCCAGCAATTCCAGATTAATCTAGCGGCTTCACGGGGAATTCCTACCCATCATCTGCTTAAATAATTTATTAATTAAACTGTGACCTGGATCAACTTTGAGGCTTTCAGCTTCCATCCCTTGCTGGAGCTGGAAGCTCCAGCTACAACATTGCTCAAAACTGGAAGTTTCCGGCCGCATAGTCAATCCCCATCCGCCAGTTGAAACTCCCACCCGATGCGGGGGAAACGGCTCAGCAGGAGTCCCCGGCTGACAATGCCATGCCCGACAGGAATACCCTGGAAATTCACTATTACCTGTTCACTGTCCCCCTCCCCGGTGCTGATATCCCGGCGGTTCACAAAATCTTCCAGCTCAGCATAACTCTCCAGTTCCACTGTACCGTACTTAACTCTGTCCCCAATGATGTGAATGCCTTCAGTAGTCAGTTTTGCCTGACCGGCACGGGTATGAGCCAGGGGATATCCAGCGCTCAAGAGGGGAAGATAACAGGGGAAGGAAAAAGCTTCTTCATTCACCCAGCAGAGTTCCTTGCCGGTTTTGTAGGCTTTGTCCTGAAAAATCTCCGGATCCAGGCCAAATCGCTGCGTGATGGTTCTAAGATTCTCTGCAACTGCTGGATGGGATGGAGTTTCAAGCTGGTCCTGGTACAATCTGGGAGGCCGGTTCAGCCGGGGCCTCCCACACCTTGCCGTCTTTCTGATAGAGGCAATAAAAAAGCCCTCGGTACCGCTTTCGAATGGATAGATCCTTACAGCTTTCCGCACCTCCGGATGAAAGCGTTTCCCGTCAGCCTGCTCCAGAGCGGGCCTGCATTTCAGTCCCGGCAGGTCTATCTCTTCCAGTTCCAGGTCGTACTTCCTCAGCACCTGGTCCAGAACTCCTTCATTCTCTTCAGGTGTAATCGTGCAGGTACTGTAAACCAGCAGACCTCCTGGACGCAGCGCCTTAATCCCGCTGATGAGCAGAGATTTCTGGACATTGGCCAGAGCCGCGCTTCTTTTTCTGCTCCACCAGGAAAGCACTTCCGGGTTTTTCCCCAGTGTGCCCAGGGCTGAACAGGATGGGTCCACCAGCACCCGGTCAAACTGTTCATAATAAAGGTTTCCAAAATGCTCCCCGAACTGATTGAAAAAGAGCACATTGGGAACGCAGCACTTCCTGAGGTTAAACACCAGGCTCTGCATGCGCCGCTTCGATTTTTCATTGGCCACCAACAAACCCTTGCCGCCCATAAGGGAAGCGAGCATCGAAGTCTTGGAACCCGGGGCGGCGCAAAGGTCCAGGACCCGTTCCCCCGGAAGCGGGTTAAGCAGAAGAGGCGGGATCATGGAAGCAAGGTTCTGTATATACAGGTTACCCAGAAAATGCGACAGGCTCTTTCCGATGGAAATCCCCCCACTGGCTGTCCTGGGCACCTCGTAGATATTGGAGAAACCGTCCACGGCCCGGTGATCGAATCCTTCCCGGCGCAGCAGCCTTTCCTGGAACCCGTAGTTATATTTCAGGGGATTGAACCTGAACCAGTCCCGGACGCCTCCCTCAAGTCCTTCCAGGTATGAATCCGCTTCTTTCCCCAGAAGGCTGTCAAGCAGGTTTTCAAATTCTTGATTAAACTTCATGCTGATCCCGGAGCTGATTAGAACCTGGTTGGTCCGACTTCGGTTTTCATCCCTCACTGTTGTTGCCGCGTACGATGGAGTTAATTCTTAAAAAGGACAGTCAAACATCAATTGAAAAGCCGGTCAGGAGACCGGCGTTCCACACAGGGCTGCCTCTCTGGTGGCAACTGGAAGAAATTCATATTATGTGATTCGTCCGCCCGGGAATATCATCTGCCGACGGAGATACACTTACCGGGAGGAAATCGACTTGATAAAACGCTTCCACCAGGGAGCTCCGGATTTTTTCATGGCTTCCAGTTCCTTCTCCAGTCCCTGTTTGCGGGTAAGTTTATCCAGGAAAACGTCTCCCTCCTTGATGTGACAGTCCTTATATTTTTTCCCGCTACCGCAAGGGCAAAAATCATTCCTGCCCACCCTGGTCATTTTTCTCTGCGGAGTGGAACTTACCCTTTTCAGCATTTCCTTGGTATTCATTGATTTTGAAGATTTCGCGCTCATTTCAGGCTTTCTTTTACCTCGAGGTCAAACAGAAGCTGCCTCTCCTGTTCAGAACAGAAGCCAGGCAGGCCTCTTTTATTTTAATTACCAGAGAAAATCATGGACACTATTTTCCCTGGGATTCAAATACGGATTTCCCGTCTATAAGGACCCTTTCTACTACACTCATGTAATGCAGCGGCTCGCCTGAAAAAATTGCCACATCGGCATCTTTTCCTGGTTCAAGGCTGCCTATACGGGTTTCCACACCGAAAATCTCAGCGGGAGTCAGGGTAATGGCCCTGACAGCGGTTTCTTTGTCCAGCCCTCCTTTGACGGCCAGGGCGGCAGTAAGGGGAAGTTCACTCAAGCTTCCCACGCCATAGACTTCATCCGACTTGATGGCAACCTTCACCCCGGCTTTAGCCAGGATTCCCGCGTTTTCCAGGGAAAGGTGCTGGGTCTCCATTCTCCTCGGGCCAATGCCGAAAGCGCCCACAATCACCGGGATATTCCGGGATGCTATCTCGTCCGCCAGTTTATATCCTTCAGCACAGCCGATCAGTACAGTCTTGAGTTTAAACTCGTCAGTCAAACGCATCGCGGTCATTATGTCATCAACCCTGTAACACTCAAAAAACGCAGTACTCTTGCCCTCCAGGAGAGCAGCCAGGGGTTCTTTGGACAGATCCCGAGCCGGAGGATCAACCTCCTCCCCGGCAGCTTTTTTCTTTTCGTAATCTTTCTGCTTGGAAAGATACTCTCCGGCTTCTACCAGGGCTTTCCTGACCACGTAAGCTTCACCCATGCGAGTGGTTGGCAGCTGTTTTTTCCCTCCATAGGTCTCCTTGGGTCCTTCGCCCAGGGAAAATTTGACTCCCATCGGGGCTTTAACGGCCATAGCTTCGGCGGTTTTGCCCCGCATTTTGATGACCGCGGCCTGCCCCCCGATTACATTCTGCCTTCCCGGGGAAATCATGGCACTTGTAATTCCTGACATTGTGGCTCTCTTAATGTCCTTGTCAAAAGGATTGAGCGCATCGGTAATCTGCATTTCCGCGGTATTCGGGGATGAGGTTTCATCAGAGTTTCGATCCGCATAACCTTCACCTGTCCCGATATCAGAGCCTGACTGGATTAAGCCGGGCAGGACCCACTTACCAGTTGCGTCTATGACTTCAGCTCCCTCCGGAACCTTCACATCTTTCCCGACTTCCTTGATGATTCCATCCTCAATCAGGATGCTTCCTCCATCAATCACTCCGCCGGACACGGTTACGATATGGCCGTTGGTGATTACCACCACGTTGTTGTCATCCGCTGCAAGCCAGGCCTGGGTTATAAACAGCGAGAGCAAAACGGAACATACAATTACCAATTTCCTGAATCTAATAATATTTTTCATGATATGTCTCCTGCCTCACTGCTTTTTATCAAAAACTGAAACTCCGTTGATAAATACCTTGCATACCTTGGTCGCGAAATCAAAAGGATCTCCGTCAAAAATCACCAGGTCAGCATCTTTGCCCTTCTCCAGGCTGCCGATACGGTCCTCAGCCTCAATAAGCTTGGCCGGGTTAATGGTGATTGCCTTAAGTGCCTCCTCGGGGTCAAGGCCATACCGTACAGCAGTGGCTGCCTGGTAGCGTAAAAACTCCTGCTGAACCACGTCCGCATCAGTCATAATATTAATCTCAACCCCGGCATCCACCAATACCTTGGCCAGGTTGATCAGCTGGTTGTCTTCGTTGTACACAATCATTTGCGGGCCTACTACCACCGTTACCCCTTTTTCAGCAAGCACATCGGCAATCTTCCAGGATTCATCCCCATGGCCCAGGGAGAGCTTATAAAAATTAAACTCATCTCCCAGCCTGACAGCCGTGAGAATGTCATCAATCCTGGAACAGTGAATGTGCACCGGGATCTCCCGGTTAAGGACCATCAGCATGGCTTCATTTTTCAGGTCTCGCTTCGGCGGTGCTGTGTCGGGATCAGACTGTTTCTTCTTCTCATATTTTTCGAGAGAATTCTTGTAATCAATGGCATCCATCATGGCCTGTCGCACTACGTAGGCCACACCCATACGGGTTACCGGGAGCTGTCCCTTGGCTCCATAACCCTTTTTCCCCATGGCCATTTTCATGTCAGCAGGGAACTTAATCACCATGTCATCCACAGTCCCGCCGGTAAGTTTCAGAGCGGCGGACTGCCCGCCAATCACGTTTCCGCTGCCTGGACGGGCAATAATGGTAGTAATCCCCTGGGAAACAGCATCGCGAAAGGAATTCTCATGGGGAGCCATACCCGTCGGGTGTATGGAGTCTATGATCCTCATCTGGGGCGTGCTCGGATTTGACCCTTCATTATCTTCTGTAATCCCTCCACTGGGTCCAAGCCCCATGTGGGAATGAGAATCAATCAATCCGGGGGTGATCACCATTCCGGTGGCGTTTATGTCTACAGCCTCCACCGGTTTACTGATGTTTGTTCCGATCTCCGAAATTCTCCCCTGCCTGATCAGGATGGCACCATCTTCAATTGTGCCCCCGGTAACAGTATGGATTTTTGCCCCATGAATATAAATTACTTCCGCCGCTTCTCCGGCAGCCAGAGGCTGCAGGAAACACGCTGACAGTACCAGGACCGACACTGCTTTTAAAATCTTCTGCATTGAACCATCCCTTTTATTGAGTAAACTGCGAATTTGGAGTAGTGAGGTCATTATAGAACCATGAATGACACTCCGCAAAGTTATGAACCGTAAACTGTGGGCTCATGATATCCGGATCATCTACCATATACTTAACTTTTGTCCCCTAATTTCCATAGACCATTTCTCCATTTATAAACACTTTCACTACATTCGTCTGAAAATCGAAAGGGTCTCCGTTGAATATCACAAGGTCAGCATCTTTTCCAGCCTCCAGGCTGCCAATTCTTCCCTCTTCCTCGATAAGTTTTGCCGGGTTAATCGTGATAGCCTTCAGGGCCTCCAGAGGATCGAGCCCATGCCTGATGGCCACTGCGGCCTGGAAACGGAGATACTCCTGCTGCACGATGTCGGTATCAGTCATGATGTTGATTTCCACCCCATGTTCCACCAGGTATTGGGGCAGGTTAATCAGATTGCCCTGATCGTCATATTCCACAATGTTGGGCCCTACCACGACAACAATCCCCCGCTTAGCCAGTTCATCAGCTACCCTCCAACTCTCGTCTCCGTGGGCCAGGGAAAGCCTGTAAAAATTGAACTCATCCCCCAGGCGGATGGCGGTCAGGATATCAGCGATTGGCGAGCAATGAATGTGTACCGGCAGCTCCCGGTTCAGTACCTTGAGCATGGCCTCACTGGTCAGGTTCCGTTCAGGAGGTCTGGCCTGAGGGTCTGTCTTCTTTTTCCCTATATATTTTTCCCAGGATTCCTTGTATTTCCGGGCTTCCATCATGGCCTGCCTGACCACCTGGGCCACACCCATTCGGGTTGAGGTGCCAGGGTATCGCTTCGGCCCCATCGCCATCTTCATATCAGCCGGCTGTTTCAGGATCATGTCGTCCATGGTCCTGCCGGATAACTTGATAGCGAGGGATTGCCCTCCTATCACGTTGCCGCTTCCTGGTCTGGAGATTACCGTGGTTACACCCTCAGCGATGGCGTCTTTATAGGAGCCGGCATGCGGGACAATTCCCTCAGGATGCATTGAGTCCAGGATACGCATATGGGGAACAGACGGGCCGGAGCCGTCATTTTCCTCTGACTTCAGCATCGTGACTCCTGTTCCCAGGTGGGAATGGGAATCAATCAGGCCAGGGGTTATAATCATGCCTGAGGCCTCAATGACAATGGCATCCTCCGGGACTGCCAGGTTTTTACCGACCTCCGCTATTTTTCCATCCTTCAGGACTATGTCACCATTTTGAATTATTCCCCTGGTGACAGTCCAGACCTCAGCCCCCCGTAGGAAATACAATCCCTTGGTCGAACCATGGTCCGGCAAGGCTCCAAAAATTGTATTAAAGGAAAAAAACAGGGTTGTTAACAGAAAAAATTTCTCAGCCAGATTACGCATTGGCTCCGCCACCAGTATATATAATTTAAAAATCAACCTTTTAAAATTTGAAGGATCCAAATAGAGGATAGATAATTAACCCGCCCTAATCAACAGGCAATACCTGATCCTCATCTTTAACCCGGGTTTCCCCTGAAATTCGTAGCGATACAGCAGAGACACTGTTAAAACCAGGATCTATACAAGACCATTGCCGGAAATCCAGCCGCTAACCGCCGGCAAGCCGATGAGCCTGTCCGGGCTTATGGAAGCCCCGGCAGTTCTATTCGCCCCCACAGCAGCCTGCTGTTGAAATATCCGGATTAAATTTCTCGCCAATTTTGCCTGTTTTTTGGAGTATCACGGTATATCCGTTCCATGTTCACAGGAAAACAATTCTCCATAATAAAAAAAAATAAATCAATTTCTATTCGCATATATAAAGTAAGATTATAAAAACACTGTTTTTCAATCATGGCCCAGTTGAGGTTAACCGCTTACTGGCCAATCCCTGTTCAGCCAGGGCTGAATTCGCGGAGAGAAAATATGATTATTATTTCAATGCTTGCTATCGTCGGAATCATTTTGGTGGGGGGTATCGGAATCCTCCTGTGGGGAGTTGCCGCCTACAACGGATTCATCACCCTGGTCAATAAAATTGAAGAGGCTTTCTCCACCATGGATGTTTACCTCAAGAAGAGGTACGACCTGATACCCAACCTGGTGGAAACAGTAAAAGGGTATGCTTCCCACGAAAAGAGCACCTTTGAAAACATAACCAAGGCTCGTACCTTAAGCATGAATGCCAACAGCACGGAGGAACGGCTCAAAGGTGAAGGCATGCTGACCAACACCCTTAAATCCCTCTTTGCCGTAGCCGAAAACTATCCCGAACTTAAGGCTAACCAGAATTTCCTGGACCTGCAGCAGCAGCTGCAGGGAATTGAGACTGAAATTGCCAATGCCCGCAGGTACTACAACGCTGTCGTTAGAGATTACAATACCAAGCGTGAAGTCTTTCCTTCGGTCCTGATTGCAAATATCTTCTCTTTCGGCAAAAAACCGCTGTTTGAAGTTTCCGGAGAAGAGGAACGGGAAAACGTAAAGGTTTCCTTCTAACCGCGAAAGACAAAATCAGACCTTAAGCGAAAGGAAGTAATGACCTATGTGCAAAAGGACGGCTGTTTTACTTACTTTTCTCTTCTGTATCATGATCCCATCTCCTTTACTAAAGGCGATGGAAGCATTCGTAATTGACGAATACAGGGTTAATGTAACAGTAGGCGAGAATAATGTTTACCTGATCACCGAAGACCTTGATGTCACATACTCTCAACCCAGACATGGCCTCTTTCGCGATATTCCAACCAGGTACACCCAGCCAGCCACCGGAAAAACCAGGAACATCCTGATCAATAACATCGAAGTGGCTGGACATCCCTTTCAGGTTGAAAAAAGCAGGTCCAATGTTAATATCCGGATTGGAAGCGCGGAAAAATTTGTCAACGGCCGGCAGCACTACCAGATTTCCTATACCCTCAATATGGGGAATGACAATATTCCTGATTATGATGAACTCTACCTGAACCTGATTGGACTCCAATGGGATACCCTGATCAGGCAGGCCAGGTTTGAAATAGTCTTCCCTAAGGCATTCGACACTACCAGGTATAATCTCACCGGAGGACGCCAGGGAAGCACCGATAATACACTGTTTACCCACAGTGTGGATGGCAATATTATAAGAGCCGCCACCACCAGGGTCCTGCAGCCATACGAAGGAGTCACCCTGCGGGTCGAACTTCCTGAAGGTTATTTTGTCGGTGCCAGGGAAATCAGGGACAATTTTTACCGTAACATGTACATCTTCCTCTTCTTCAGCCTAGCGCTTGCGATTTTCCTTTGGTTCCGCTATGGAAGGGATTCCCTGGTAGTGATCCCGGTGGAATTCACGCCTCCTGAAGGAATGACCCCCGCGGAAACGGGCTACATCATTGATGGGTACACTGACATCAAGGACATAACTTCCCTGCTAATCTATTGGGCTGATAAAGGATTTATGGCTATTGAGGAAGTGGATAAGAAAAACTTCAGGTTTATAAAACTGAAGCCACTGCCTCCCGAAGCCAAGAGTTTTGAAAAAACCTTTTTTGATGATCTTTTCAAAAACAGGGACCAGGTAGAAACCAGTGAACTTAAATTCACATTTGCTGAAAGCCTGAAATTTGCCCAGAAGGATGTAACCGATTTTTTCAGGGAGGACCCGGAAAAAAGGATTTTTACCCGCGAATCCAGGTGGGCCCGGACCTTCATCTCCCTCCTGATCTTCCTGACAGCTGGAATTTTGACCTGGAAGGTTGCATTGGAGTTTGGCGGCGACAGCGCTCCCAGGTTTATCCTGGCCGGAATCGCGGGAGTAGTGGTGGTGCTGATCACTGGAGCGATACAGTTTACGCTGGACAAGTGGAATGTAATAGGCCCTGTAAAACGCCTCTTCCTCCTGATCCTGTCGGCTATTCCACTACTGATCGTGACCATTATAATCCTGGCTTTTGCGGGGGGAATACCCCAGCTTCTGCTCCTGTCCCTGTTTTCCTTTCTGGCGATTGCCGTCCTGACAGTTTTCAGCTTCATTGCCCGAAAAAGAACTGAGAGAGGAATTGATCTGCTGGGAAAAATCCTCGGCCTCAAAGACTTTATCAAAAGGGCCGAGTTGGACCGGTTAAAAATGCTGGTCGAGGAAAATCCGCAATACTTCTATAATGTTCTCCCTTACGCCTATTCCCTGGGCCTCAGCGAGAAATGGGCAAAGAATTTCACCGAAATAGTAACTCCTCCCCCAGACTGGTACAGGGGCAATACATCTTACAGTGGTGGCTTTACTCCGGTTCTATTCGCCAGTTCCCTTAATAACGCCATGCGTACCACCCAGGCCAACATGGCCGCGGTAAAGGGTTCCTCCGGGGGAGGCGGCATGTCAGGCGGTGGCGGCTTCTCAGGCGGCGGCGGTGGCGGTGGCGGCGGCGGAAGCTGGTAAATCAATTTACGATTTCAGATTGACGATTTGCGATTTGCGGGACGGGATTGCAGCTCTTCAAACCGGCATATGAGACTGTGTAGCAGGAAGCATCCCTGCTTTCCTGCGAGCGTAAGCGATCTGCAACTATCCAGGGCCGGAGGCCCGACATGATTCAGCCCCAGGAGAGCGAAAGTAAACCTGGGGGGAAACACCATCACAGACTAAGGATGATGCACAATCATAAGGTCGACATCGGAACTGAGATCTGAGATTTGTGAAGTGCTAATGAGGCATGTCCACCAAATCTTATATGGATCAACTCCGGTAGTAATCCGGAAATACTCTCTTCGGACGTTTCGCGAATCGTCTCTACACTGTACCCACGAGTAGTTCTCATAAGCAAGCAGGATGCTCCAGTTAAAAGCAGTCCCTGAGGGACCGGCCCGAGAATCGGACCGCCCACAGCCCGACTGGAGCCAGCGGATCCAGCCGCTAACACACTCCTTCCTTTTAATGCCATTAATAATTTCTAAAAAAAATTACTCCCTCCCTTGACAAACTATTTCCTCGATCACATATAAATACTGTCGAACAAAAGACACATAAAAAGTATTAAAGATTAAGCCTGTGAAAGGAGATATAAAATGTTTAAATTAACACCCGCAAGAAGAGTAAACAATGGTTACTTAAGGCCAACTGATTTCGACGGTTTTTTTGAGGATTTCTTCCCGAATTTTCTCTCGACCGCCAGGGAACAGGATAAACAGTGGAGTCCTCCGGTAGATGTATCAGAAAAGGATGGCGTGCTCAGCTTCCAGGTTGAACTTCCCGGGATCGACGAAAAGAATATTCAGATAAACGTTGAAGATGGAAACCTTATCTTTTCCGGAGAGCGTTCCGGAGAAAAAGTCGAAGGCAGTGAAACACTGAGATGTGAGCGCTGGTACGGAAAATTCTACAGGAGTTTCAGGCTGCCTGAATATGCTGACACAGAGAACATTTCCGCTGAGCTTAAAAACGGAGTGCTTAAGGTATCAGTTCCTAAGAAAGAGGAAGCCAAGCGTAAAACAATTGATGTTAAAATTCACTAAACTTCATATCCGGATTCAAGTAATACTCACTTGATTACCTAGCAAAAGGCCGGCAGGGATAGAGATACCCTTGCCGGCCTTTTTTATGATTATATTATATTAATAAGTGTTATTATCTTAGCGGTGTTGTAACTGGAGCCGGCAACTCCAGCAAAGAGCGGCAGGTAAATACCTCAATGGAAATTTTTCATCAGAGATGAATTGATAGAGTTACCCGCAATACCAGATGTTTTAGTTGTTGAAGGCCACCCGGGGAACAAACGCTGGAGTTGAAACCGGGTATTGTGATCATGTTTGAATCTGGAACTGCTGGAGCCGGAGGCCCCAGCAACCCCGGGATCGGAAGATAGTGATGGAGCTTAAGCTGCCCACCGTCCCCGACAAGGTCAGGGGCAGGAAAGCGGCATTGCTTCCTGCCACACCCTTAACCCGCGTCTATTCAATAGCAATTGCGTCGATTTCCACTTCGATTCCGGTGGGAAGTGCTGCTGCCTGGATAGTTGTCCTGGCGGGAGGGACATCTTTAAAATATTGTCCGTAAGCCTCGTTCACTTTCTTGAAATTTCCAAGATCAGTCAGGTAGATAGTTGTTTTAACTATTTTATCCATGGATGACCCGGCGGCTTCCAGAACTACCTGCAGATTCCCCATCACCCGGTGGACCTTCTCTTCAATAGTCCCTACCAGGTGCTCTCCTGTTTCCATTACCACCGGACCCTGGCCTGAAACAAAGATGAATCCATTAGCCTTAATTGCCGGAGAATAGGGGCCGACAGGTTTAGGTCCGTTTTTCGGGAATATTTGCTCTTTCATTTTTTCTCCTCGTAGCGTAATCTGGTTTAAAATCAGTAAACTTTCTCTTTGAGAATACATCAGAATTCTAACAGGAATAAATCAAAAATTAAAAAGGACACCCGCATATACACCATGAACAAATCTGTAATAAACCGCATAGGAGAACTGGGAGTATTCCCGATCGTAGTATTAGATAATCCGGCAGATGCTGAACCGCTGGGTGAAGCCCTGATGGCAGGAGGACTGCCAATCGTTGAAGTTACCTTCCGTACCGCGGCGGCTTCCAAAGCAATAAAAACCTTCACCACCAGATTTCCGGAAATGCTGGTTGGGGCCGGCACCGTGCTGAGCAACGACCTGGTTGATGAGGCTATTGATGCAGGGGCTGAGTTTATCCTTTCCCCTGGATTCAATCCCGGAGTAGTGGATTATTGCCAGAAAAAGGGTATCACCATATTCCCGGGAATCTGCACCCCTTCTGAAATTGATGCCTGCCTGGTTAAGGGGCTGGAAGTCCTGAAGTTTTTCCCGGCAGAAGCCATGGGAGGAGTTAAATACCTAGAAGCAGTTTCGGCTCCACTGGCCAAAGCCCGCTACCTGCCAACAGGAGGTTTGACACTGCAGAACCTTCCCGATTACCTGGCTTTTGAAAAAACCCACGCCTGTGCCGGCACCTGGATAGCCAAGCAGGACCGGATCAAGGCAGGCAGGTTTGACCTGGTACAGAAGGATGCCGAGGCATCCAGGGCTGTAGTCAGAAAGGTAAGGGGAGGAAACTAACGTGAAAAAAAGGATTGTAACCTTTGGGGAAATAATGCTGAGGCTCAAGTCTCCGGGTCATGAAAGGCTCCTGCAGACCCCGGTCCTGGAAGCAACTTTTGGAGGGGGGGAATCAAATGTCGCCCAGTCTCTGGCCAATTACGGAAACGATGTAGGGTTTGTGACAGCCCTGCCTGAAAACTCCATCGCTGATGCCTGCATTGCCGAGCTGAGGAAATTCGGGGTGGATACCAGCGGGATAATCCGCCAGGGCAGGAGGATTGGCATCTATATCCTGGAGGCAGGCGCCAACCAGCGTTCTTCCACCGTCCTCTATGACAGAGCCGGTTCCTCAATTGCTGAAGCGCGGCCTGGGGATTTTGACTGGAATGCCATCATGTCAGGAACTGACTGGTTCCACTTTACCGGAATAACTCCGGCCATAAGCGCCACTGCCGCCGCGCTTTGCCTGGAAGCGGTCCAGACCGCGAAAGATGCGGGTGTCACCGTTTCCTGTGATTACAATTTCAGGAAAAAGCTCTGGAAATACGGTAAGACAGCCCCGGAAGTAATGTCTGAGCTGGTTAAATATGTTGACGTCGGAATTGCCAATGAAGAGGACTGCCAGAAATCACTGGGCATCAATACAGACCAGGATGTGGAAAAAGGCGAACTCAGTTCCGACCGGTACAAAATACTCGCTGAGCAGGTCATGGCTGAATTTCCAAATCTACGCATGCAGGCCATTACTCTCAGGGAAAGCCACAGTGCCGATCACAATGACTGGTCCGCGGTGCTGCATACCGGAAATGAATTCTATGTAAGCCGGAAGTACCAGATTAAAAATATTGTTGACCGGGTGGGAGGAGGAGATTCTTTCGCTGGAGGCCTGATCCATGGGCTTCGCTACTATGATAATCCCGGAACCGCCCTGGAATTCGCGGTTGCAGCCTCCTGCCTGAAACACTCAATTCCCGGCGACGCCAACCGTGTCAAAACTGCTGAAGTGGAAGCTCTAATGAAAGGTTCAGGCAGCGGGCGGGTCCAGCGCTGAAACCCTCGGCTGCCTATTAATTGCACAGACACAAAAAATAGTTACGGTAAACTTGAAGTAGAACTGAAATCTGCTAAAATAAGATCGTCTCAAAAAGCCGGGGTAGCTCAGTTGGTAGAGCAGTGGACTGAAAATCCGCGTGTCGGCGGTTCAATTCCGTCCCCCGGCATATTTTTTTGCCTTCATCTTTGACCATTCCTTAATTCAAGATTCAAAAGTAGACCGATCAAGACCACAACAGGTTCCGGGCCTCATACTCCCGTATCTCGCAAATGCCGCTTCCTTTAAAATGGATAAGAAGAAGTCTTGATTTATCAGGATTTCCTGTTTCACGCCCGCGCCTGAATCCTGAATAAAGTCTGCCAGGTTCAAGAATCTTTAATTACCAGTCAGCGTCTTCTCAGATTTTCACCACCATCCCGTCATGGGCAGATTCCATACCTTCTTTTGCCAGCTTTTCAGCCAGTTCACGGTGCCCGGGATGGAGGGTTCTTGCCAGGTGGCTGAGGATTATCCGGGTGGAGCCGGTATACACTCCATTAGCCCTGAGGGTCTGGTTCATGATCCTGATCATGGGGATGCTGTTATGTTCAAAAATCCGATAGTCTCCGGGGAGGTCTCCTATAGTCCCGTCCCATATGATGCAGTCCAGCTCCAGTTCCATGATGGCTCTCCACGCGGCTTTCATCAGCCATGCCCCGTCCATGGCGTATAACAATTTTCTGCCGGGAAAACTGAAAAGGAAATGGAGTGGTATTTCCGGGCTGTTGGTTACGCCATGATTGGCCGCCAAAGGCAAAATCGAATAACCTCCTATTTCTGCCTCCCTGCCGGGTTCAAGAATGCGAATATTGAAAATATTCCCAAGTGATTCAGTTTTTGCCAGAGCTCCCCGCTCAACCCAGAGATTCAGTTTGACTGAATCCCCAACTCTCCCGGCTATGGATTTCAATGACTTCAGAGAAAAATGGTCCTCGTGGGTATGGGTTATCAGAACATCCTTCAACAGGGACAGGTTTACATCAAACATCTCCACGGCAGCCGGGACGGTAGGTCCGCAATCAACCAGGATTTTACCACCAAGCAGGATTGATGATGATCCTCTGAATTCTCCGGCGAGCAGCGGTCGGGAATCACTCGGATATTCATCAAAAGGCCAGTCAGCAGCACCAGTGCCCAGAAAAAGTATCTGGTTATCTGAGGAATTTCTTTCCTCTTCTGCCCTGAATTCCGATGAGGCCAACTCCGGAGCGGAGAATCCCAGAATCTCCGCCAGGTATCCCGCGCCGGCTGCGGCAACAACTGATTTTCCAAATACTCGCCTTGCTATATCCATCTTCTGTTTTCTCCTGTTGTGATCAAGCATTCAAACAAGAAATTTTATTAATCTTACCCGAAAAAGAGGAGAGCCGCCCGTCGTTATCACCATTCCTCAACCTGTCAGACCTTTTTGGACTAATCCAGCAACCCTTGCTCCACACAGCCAGTACAGACAGTGCGCCGGGATTTCCAGGCAGGCAGGAAAACGGGCTTCTCTCCACATTTTCCTTTCGTCTGTCCCTAATCTCAATTATTCTTATTGAAAATATGCAGTGTAGGTTGACGACTGGAAGTTCTTCTTCACCCGCCACACTGCGGTGGAATCCAATTACTAAACTGATCATAGCCATCAATCATGTGTTTACAGACAATTTGGAGAAAATAAATGAAAAAGCTTTCCATTTTTCTTTTTGCAGTTTTGGTACTGGGGTTTATCCTGACCTCATCGGTTTCAGCCCAGCAGACTCAGTATCCTGACATTCCGAGAATTGATATTCACAGCCATATTCGAGATAACGCGATCCTGAAAGATTACATAGGAATGGCTGGTCTGATCAAGCAAGAATTCGGGGCAGATCTTGCCATGTGGATCAATCTTTCCCCTGCCCTCCTGGAAGGGCGCCAGGGCCTGGAAGAAATGCAGCGGGTTGAAAAGGAATACCAGGGGAGGTTCCTGCACACTATCAATGATTATCGGATAGCTGATGGGCTGGCCTATTCTCCGGAAGAACTGGCCTGGTGGCACCGGAAAGGCGTTGTCGGATTCAAAATCTGGGTAGGGGTTTCACCTCTGTCAGACCATCCTGCCAATGACCCGATATATACCAAGATGGAACAGCTCGGAATGGTAGCCGCGTCCGTTCACATTTCGCAACCCTATCCAACCAGTTGGTGCGAAAGCCCGGTAGATTTCTGGAGCGCCCAGCTGGCCTGGCTCAGGGTTCTGGACCGCCATCCTGACCTGGTAGTGGTTATGGCCCACATGCAGGATTTTTTCCATTCAGATGAACAGCTCGACTTTCTGCGCTACGTAATGGAAACCTATCCCAATTATAACGTGGACCTGGCTGCCCGTTTCCAGCAGTTTTCTTACATGGACCGGGACAACCTAAGGGAATTCGTTATCAAGTACCAGGACAGGATCTTATTCGGTACTGACATCTCTGACCAGCCCGCCAAAGATGCCGCGGCCGCAGCCGCAGGTTACAGCCGCTGTTTCCAGCTGCTGGAGACAGGAGAAGTAGTGGAAGGCGGAGGCTTTTTCTCAGACAGGGATGCCCGTGGGCTTGATCTTCCCAGGGAGGTTCTGGAAAAAATCTATTACAGAAATGCAGCGAGAATCTATCCCAGGATTAGTGAAGTTCTGAAAGAACTGGGTTATGAGTTGTCCCCGGAAGAAAAGGCTGGGGAAAGCAGCACGGCAAAAGAAGACACAACCAGCTGGCGCCGGGTTGATAACTAACCCGAAGTAACTGGAGCTTTCAGATCCGGCAGACCTTCTTTGTTGACGACTGGTCCCCTTCTGCCAAGGTGCTGTGAACACTCAAGTTTCAAGGCCCTAAGACCACAGCGGATTGCGGGGCGCGCAGCGCGGTCAAGACACAGGCAAGCTATTCTTGAATCAGCGCCGCCAGCAGGGGGCTGCTATTGCAGCTGAAGCTTCCAGCCCTGGATTATCAGGTTGCATCAGTCCCGGAGGGACGTCATGTTTTAGCCCTGGGTGACCCGACAGAGCTTGAAGAGCGAAGGAGGGGAACCCAGGGTAAAGCAGATACCCCTACCATCAAAGCGCTGGAAGCGCGACACCAGAAATACGGATTTCGGATGGCAAAATCATAAGCTGGAAGCTTATACCACGGGATAAGGTCGTCAACCGTCAATCGTCAATAGTTCTGCAACCCGGCGGTCAGCGTCGGGGAACCTGAATTCAGACAGTTCCCCGCGCTTCACCCATCTCGTTTCATGATGGTCAGTCAATTTTCCCGGGGACTCCAGGGCCTCACAAAAATAACAGTGCAGCCTGACGCTGATATCGGGGTAATGATGTTCAACAGTCACAAAATGGCGAATCACTGAGACTTCCAGACCCAGCTCTTCCCTGATCTCGCGGACCAGGCAGGCTTCCAGGCTTTCATCTTTCTCCTGTTTTCCGCCGGGAAATTCCCAGAGACCGGCCCTGGGCCCTGAAGATCGCCTGGCAATCAGGAACCTCCCCTCCCGTTTTATCAATGCCGCGGTTACATCCGTATATTCCGACAAAATCTTCACCTCTCTACCAGCTGAATGACCCTGCCATCCAGTTTAACCCGCAGTTCACGCCGGATTATAGTATCAGCATGGCATCTCCGTAACTGTAAAAACGGTATTTATTTTCGATGGCTTTGCGATAGGCCTCCTGGATCAGTTCCATTCCACCGAAAGCCGAAACAAGCATGAGGAGAGTAGACCCGGGAAGATGAAAATTAGTCAGCAAGCCATCCAAAGCCCGGAACCGGTATCCAGGATAAATAAACAGGTCTGTTTTGCCCGCGCAGGCTACGATTTCCCCGTGCTCCGCGAAAACAGCCTCAAGGGTCCTGGCTGAGGTAGTCCCGGTTGCAATCACTCTTTTACCCGTCTGCTTCTGCTCCCTGATCAGGGCAGCAGACTCCTCGGAAACCGAAAAATACTCTTCGTCCATTAAATGGTCCTGTATATATTCGGCTGTAACAGGTTTGAAGGTGCCGTAACCAACATGCAGGGTTATCTGGCAATGTTTTATTTTCTGCATGATCTCAGGGGTGAAATGCAGGCCAGCGGTCGGAGCGGCAACTGATCCTTCATTCCGGGCGTACACTGTCTGGTACCTTTCCCTGTCTTCAGGTGAAGTCCCTTTCGGGCGCCGGATATAAGGCGGAAGTGGCACATCCCCCACTTCTTTAAACTTTTCCATGAGGCCTTCAGGCCTGTCAAAACGAACATACCTCTTCTGTTTTGTCAGATCTGATTCCAGCACTTCAGCGGCAAGAATTCCGTTCCTGAAAATAATCCGGCTTCCCGGAGGGACTCTCCGTGCAGGTTTAAGCAGTACTTCCCAAATCCCTGGCCCTGTCTCCCTCAAGAGAAAGACCTCAATTGAAGCCAGCCCCTTCTCCTTTATTCCAACCAGCCTGGCCGGAAAAACCCGGGTGTTGTTAATTACGAACATATCGCCATCATTTACGCTATCTGCTATATTATAAAAACGCAAATGTTTAACAGACCCGGTGTTCCTGTCGACCAGCATAAGTTTGGATTCGTCTCTTTTATCAGCTGGTTTTTGTGCAATCAGTTCTGCTGGTAAATTAAAATTAAATTCTGAAAGTTTCAACACAGACACACAATAGACTGAAAAAGGGGTTTGATACAACTTTTATTGGCCCGGATATGACGCGGAATTACCCGGCCAGATATTGAGAAATGCTGTCGCGACAGGCATCGGTCCGGATAAAAATAGCCGCATGTTGCCTGATGCAAACTGCTCGCATAATTTACTCTCAGGGAGAAAAATGATTTATTTAAAAGGAAAAACAATTTTGTTGACTGGTGGTTCCAGGGGAATCGGCAGGGCCTGTGCTCTTATGATGGGTAAAGCGGGAGCTGATATCGCAATCACCTATCTGAGCAACGCCAAGGCTGCTGATAATGTAGTGAATGACCTGACAGCTGAAGGAAGAAAGGCAATTGCTTTGTCGGGAGACCTTTCCCGGGAGGAAACGGCTGAAATGATTTTCAAACAGTGCCGTGAGCGGCTCTCTCCGCCAAGCGTGGTTGTAGTGAACGCCGGAATCTGGAAAAGAGCGCCTATCGACACCATTACGGCAGAGCAGCTGCGGGAGACCATGGATATCAACCTCAGCTCTGCCTTTTACATCTGCCGGGTGGCAGCTTCCCAGATGATCAAAAGAGGCAGCGGCAACATAATTCTGATCAGTTCCACCGCGGGGCAAAGGGGAGAGGCATTCCATTCCCATTATGCGGCAACCAAGGGAGCGATGATAGCCATGGCCAAGTCGCTTGCCGCTGAACTGGGGCCGCACGGCATCAGGACCAATGTGGTTGCACCGGGATGGGTTGATACTGATATGTGCAAAGGGATCCTGGATGATCCGGTCCAAAGACAAAAAATAATTGACGACATTCCGCTGCGAAGAGTCGCAAGCCCTGAAGATGTGGCTGGGGCTGTCCTGTTTCTAGCCTCAGACCTCTCCAGGCATATCAATGGGGAAGTAATCAATGTAAATGGCGGGTCAGTTCTTTGCGGTTGATATTTTTTTAGGTAAAAAGTTTACTCAACAAAAAAAGAAGTTTAGAATCAAATGAAATTAATTTAAATTTCGAGAAAGAATTATGAGCCAACAAGATAAAAATCAAGAAGCAATAGAAGAAATCCTCGGATCCATGATTGATGAATGGTACGAGAGGATCCAGGATTATTATATTACCATTGAGTCAAAAGCCGAGAATCCGGATTCCGAAGAAGAAGAGGAACTGAAAAGATTCCATGACAAAAATGGGCATAGAATCAAATTTGACAAAGACGAGCTGGATTTCACTTATGGGCTCAAATCCATAGTGGAAGAAGACGGTCTGCTTATTGAAGTTAGTGCAAACAACAAGGTTGCAAATTTTGATATAAAAGATTTTAAAACCCGCCTCACCAATTACTATACAAAATCATGCGAAGAGCTGGTTCCAACACCGGCTGAATTAAAGGCGACCGCCTTCAAAGATGTTTTCCAACTGGACGAGGATCCTTCCAAAATTCTCAGCCTCGAAATCAGGGAGGGAAAAGCCGATGTCATGCGACTGGCTTTCAAACTTGATTCTGAGATCCTGAAAAAACTCATAATCCACCCCAAGTCAAGCAAGGAATTAATTGAACAGTACTGCGTCACCCCTTTCCGTACCATTTACGCTGCTGTTTACCGTAAAGAAGGATAATCAGTTTACGATTGACCGTTAGTCGAGGGGCGGTTATTCTAATCGCGATTAGAATAACGGGGAAGAACTATATCCTGATCACGCGCCGGAACTCCCGAACCCGGGATCGTCTTTGGACCGGCTTCTTTTCCTGGCAGAAATAAAAATCTGGGGCCCCCGGGGTATCAGGTCGTGAATAAAATAAAGCCGATAAACCGCTGAAAAAAGCAGATGTTTTTTCCAGTTCATGGGCTTCTCCAGGACTGAATCGTTAATCCTCCTGAAAAATCTCCTGGTAACCCATTTCTGCAGGGTAAAAAACGGGAAACCCCACTCCCGGGCTGACTCGATGAAAAAATCCAGTTCCTCCAGGATCAGGATTAATTCCTGAAGGGTAAAGTGCTGGACATGTCCATAGGCTTCATCCGGCGGATCCATCGGAATCCGGGGAGTCGAGAGGATTAAGAGACCCCCGTCCTTCAGGTTCCCGGATATCCATTCCAGCACCTTGCGATACTCGGCTGTATGTTCTATTACTTCAGAACAGACTGTGATATCAATTTTTTCATTTATCTTCGGGTACGCTCCCAGGTGATAGGATCCGCCTGGAAGAGATTCTCTTACCAGGTCAATTGATCTGGGAGAGATATCACATCCCCCAAGCCTGGAGTTATCAAGGCTGAGAAGCTGTTTTGCTTCCCGGAGAACCGCCCCAGTACCGCATCCATAATCAAAAACGAAAGGGCTTTTTTGCTGCTTGCTCTTCCGCAGGCAATCGCTTACGAACCTTCGGCGGTGCCGACTGGTAGGATGTGATTCGTAGAGTTCTATTCCACTCTCCCAGTATGAATCAAAGATCTCAATATTGCGGTCTCTGTTTTCATTCTCCATCAGGGGATTTATCCAGGCACGAAATTTCTTCCATCAGAATATAGCGGGGGCGTTTTTTTATTTCGTGGAATATGGTTGCAATATACTCCCCAATGATCCCCAGGGCAATCATGATTATGCTGCTGAAAAACAGCTGAAGAAGGATGACAGTGGTGAAACCGGGAACTGCGGAACCCCGCAACCAGTAGAGCAGGGTATGGACGGAAAAAAACAGGGAGAAACAAAAAAGGATCAGGCCGAGGATGGTAACCAGATGCAGGGCCAGGGTTGAAAAAGATGTAAAACTGTTAAGTGCCAGCCTGATCAACTGGCGGAGAGACCAGGAGGAACCGGCCTTTTTCCCTTCAACATACTCCATGGGAAGACTCACCTGGCGAAACCCAATCCAGGCAATCAGTCCGCGGTAGAAAATCCTGGACTCCCCAAGCTGTAGGTAGGAATCCGCCACAACCCGGTCCATCAGTTTAAAGTCACAGGAATCCTCGAGATTAAATCCGGAAAGGTTTCTAAGTATAATTCCGTGGATCCAGGCTGCCAGCTTATATCCCGGGGACCTGGATCCCCGGCCAGACCTGAGCACGTTCACCACCTGTCCCTCACCGCTCTGCCATATCCTGACCATCTCCGGGATCATAACCGGCGGATGCTGGAGGTCTCCATCCATTACTATAACCGCGGCGCCGGATGCTTTTTCCAGTCCGGCATAAATAGCTGCTTCCTTGCCAAAATTCCGGCTGAAACGAAGCCCTTTAACAGATACATCTTTCTTGCAGATATCCGACACTATCTCCCAGGTATCATCATCTGACCCGTCATCCACCAGAATATACTCACAGGGCAGGGATGTTGATTCAGCATAACCTTTAATCTCGCTGAATGACTCCTTGAAGTGCGCTGCCTCGCGAAAAAGCGGAATGACAATGGACAATAAAGTACCGGTTCCGGACATCTTTTTATTTACCATACCTGTTCCATCAGTACTCATGATCCCCAGCCTGGTGCCAGCCGGCGGTCTGAAGTTTTACAGTTGATCATCATTATAACCGGACAGGGTGTGCTTCTCCTTTATGAAGCGCTGCACCTTTTCCCGATCAGGTTGAAGACACTCATAATACCGATAAAAAGAAACAGATTTGGAGAGGCCGAAGACCCTGCATTTTATTTTTTCAAAAAAATAGGCCAGGACCTTTTCAATCTCTCCAGCATCGTTCACGTGTTCATATTTCATCAAAACCTGGTAATCCAGGCCGTATTTCTTTTTAAACTCATGGCCGGTATACCTGGTTCCCAGTTTCCAGAGCCATGTCCCCTCGCTCGGAATTGCCGCCTGAAAAATCCCTTCTGCCCTGAGAAGCAGCGCGCTCCTGGCAATTACTTCAGGAAGGTTGAGGATATGTTCCAGCACAGCTATCGAAGTTATTCTCCCATATTCATTCCCTGAATTTATCTCACTGATATCTTTGTATATATTGCGTATTCTGCCCAGGTTACCGGAATCCCTGTAAAGAAATTCGTAAGGCTCAACAATGTCATAAAAGCCGGAAGGAGACTCATAGGAAAGCTGGTTCAGAGTTCCCGCGCCTATTTCCAGGGTGCCACTCTCCCCAGGCGGCGAAACTGCCGCTACTTTTTTGTGCATCCAGCCCTCCAGGCAGCTGGAAGCTCTGGATGCTCTGGTCCTGGCATGGCGGTTGCTCTGGTAATGCTGATGGTAGATTTCCCGGTAGGCAGGGGGAAGTTCCGTCCTCTGCTTTGGGTATTTGTTAAGAAATTCCTCCCCATTAACCATTCATTTTCCCTCATTCTTTGGGATATTGCGGCACTAAGCAACCTGCAACCTGCAACTATTCAGTGCACAGTTGCCGGTTTAATGCCTTCCGCGAAACAGACTATTGAGTCCAGGTAAAGCTCGGTGTCCTTGGAATGCAGGTCACTGTGTCCGGCACCGGGAATCCTCAGGAAGGTCCTGGGCCCTGTCAATTTAAAATAAAGTTCCTGGCCATGCTTAAGCGGAACAGTTGAATCCTTGTCCCCATGGACAATCATCACCGGGAAACTGTGACCCTGCAAATAATCCACTGTGTTAAAGCGGTATTTCATGAAATATTTCACCAGCCGGAGAATCTTTCGATCCGATATCAGGGAATTTTTACTGGTAAATGTGGCCTCCAGGATAAGCCCCTGTGGAGGCTCTGCCCGCGAAACAAAAGCGGCTACAGGGCCGCCCAGGGAACGCCCGATATATAAAACCGGTCTGTCGGCTGACCTGAGGTTCTCGTTAAAATATCCGACAGCTGCCAGCCCGTCCGCGTACAATCCTTCTTCGGTCGGGCTTCCATTGCTTTCTCCATATCCCCGGTAATCAAAGCCGAAAACCTCCAGCCCGCACATGTAATACATGGCAAAAGTCTCGGCAGCAGTGCCGAGATTTCCGCCGCTCCCGTGGAAATATATGACTGAGGCAGATGGATCAGGAGGGCAGACATGCCAGGCATCCAGGGTGCACCCATCTGTAGTATCAACCCTATGCCGCTCAAAAGGTACACCGTATGTTTCAGGGGTTTTGGAAATTTCAATAGAAGGACGGAAAACGAAAGTCCGCTCCAGGCTGGGAAGCATTATCCACAGGCCTAGCAGGACCGCCAGCAGAAAGCCGGTGGCCAGCCCAACCGCAAAAATAAGAAGAAAAAGAAGCATTAATCAATCCTGCGTAAATTAATTAGTCTCAGGTAGCATGTTGCAGCTCAAGGAAGGTTCAACCTTTTACATGGCACATGCAGTCCGTGCGACTATGTAAATCACTGGCGACGCTGCCCCCTGTCATCAGCATCCTGACTGGACAGGCGGTCCCGATTCGTCAGTTCTCAGTTCTCAATCACACCTCGCATGAATTCAGCAGCCAGTCGGGCGTTCTTTTCCGCAAACTCAATACCTACCGTCTGACCATTAACCACCGGCAGGGGATGGCACAATTCATAACTGAGGTACCCTGAATATCCGATCTCACGCATCGCCTTGATAAAAGGTTTGTAGAATTCGGCGCCCCTGGTATAGGTCTTTGAACAGATTACCCTGCCATCAGCATCCCGGTCATACTCACCGCCGAAATGGGAGAGAACCTGCAGGTTGCCGGCAGCCCTGGCTGCTTCCCAGATATTCTGTTCGCTCTTGTCCACCATGATCGGGGCATCCAGGCAAACTTTCAATCCGGGGGAATTAATTTCATTTACCATCTGCATCATGTCACGCCAATCGCGGATAACCGGCGCATGGTTTTGAAGGGCCAGGGTGACCCCGGAATCTTCCGCGTATTTAGCACATTCAGCCAAACCCTGGCGGCACCAGCTCCAGATCTGTTCATCTGAAAAATTCTTGTGGCTGTAATCCCAGATGTCCCTGGCAGTAGTGTATTCCGCGGTTTTCCCATTAAAGGTTATGCCGGACCAACCCAGGAACACTCGCAGGGTTTTCGCGCCAAGGTCTGAGGTCATCCGTATCAGGTCCCTGACATAAGCTATATGGCTTTCCCTGTTTTCCGGGACCGGGCTGCTGAAATCGTTATTGGCGGCTACACCGTAAATTTCTATTCCCTCGCCTTCGGCATACGCCCGCAGTTCCCGGCAGCGCTGGACCGGCCAGTCCAGCGGGTTTCCATGGGGACGTTTCCCGTCAATCTCGATACCTTCATAGCCATATTCTTTGGCCCGCCTCACTACCTCTTCAAGGGTAAGCGCCTCACCACGATACCAGGCGCCAAGAAAGGTAATGCTGTACAGGCCGATTTTCATATTGGACTTTTTCTCCTGGAGAGGGAGCGAAAAAGCGCTGCTATCAGTCAGCATTCCTGCCGCTGCCGCCATGGAAACAAGATTAAATTCCCTTCGATTCATCTGACATCCTTCTTTCATAAAATTTCCCGGGCTTTTCAGTCCAGACTACAAATATTCGTCCTTGCGCTGGATCTTCCAAGCCCTGAATCCTAATGGGTTTTATTATGCGCCAAGAGAAATCCGATCTCAATGGAATTGTTTCAGGTTTCAGGTTGCAAGGGTCAGGTTAATGGAGACGGCTTTGAATAAAAATCAGAGAAGCGGCCATTATGGAGGGACGCTTCTACCTATAGGCATGGACACTGCAGGCTGCGGGCGGCAGAACGTACGTAGTCGGTCCAATCCTCGGATGGGATACACCCTTGTGACACGCCCCCCGCAACTTTCCGGGAGTCGATTGTTTATTACAGTCTGATTACTCCCTGATTTCAGATTCAATAGTTCTCAACATCTCCATCCTCGATATCCCGATTCCGCTTCCATTCCTTCCCAGGGTAATGAAAAATTCGCAACCTTCAGTCAGGTAAAAATCCACTTCTCTAACTCGTATTAATCCAAGGGTAAAAAGATCATGAATCATCAGCCTGAAGGAGTGCGGCACAAAACACCAGGCATGAATATCCACATATTCCTTCCCTTCCCTGGCTGAATTTATTTCCTCCATCGCCGCTTCCAGCGGGTACCTGAGGCTGTCTTCCCCTGAAATATCCGAATTCCAGGCAATCATTCCTTCCCTTAGAACCGCATTCAGGTAATACTCAGCCGCAGTACCCATTGTATGAATTCTTTGCTTGTAGAAATGGCTGTCTATTATCCTGGCGATCGAAGTGATAGGGCGGTAATGATCAAAACAGTACCGCTTGTCCGGGACAGCTAAAGAAATAACCCCTGTCTCTTTTAAAACTGAATCGCAGTCATTTAGAAATCCAATTAAATCGGGGGTGTGCTCAACAAGGTGGGAAGCAATAATCCAGTCATAATAATTTCGTTTCCCGGTCAGCTCGGCATAAGGTTCTCCTCGCCATATATAATCAACTTCTTCGATTTCAGAAGTATCCACTGATTCAGCCCCGTATTTCCTGATCAGGTCTTCCTTGCACAGATGGTCTATTGACTGAACATCAAAACCTTCTTTTTTTGGTGCAGTCGGGTTGTGGCTGGGGCCTATTTCAAGGCCCTTGCCTGAGGTATCTATATGTTTAAGGATTTTTTCTTTTCGATTCATAACACCTGGCTTTTCCGGATCCTGTCAGGGACTGGCTGAGTTTGCTCTTTGAGCAGGATCAACATATTTTTCACACATTTAACATTGTCGGTAATCCATGCTGCTTCGTTACTCCGTCCATTAATCAGCAATTCCAAAATACCACCGATAACTCCATCAGGATTCCCCCTGATCAGCCTTCTGCCGATGCAGGAATGGTTATCGAACAGTCAAAATCATCTTTTGTCAGATTCTCGCTGTATGCCGGATCAAAATCGAGGATTCTTCCCCATTTTCTTTTCATGAATTCCGCTTCCCGGGTTACCCTCTGCTGTCGTTCAGGCGTATTTTCATAACCTCTTGACCTGGATTCATGGTGATAAAGCTCGGCGTATGGAGTCCACAGATTCCGGTACCCGGCATTGACTACCTCAAGACAAAAATCCACATCATTGAAAGCAACCGTTAGATTGTTTTCATCAAGTCCTCCCGCCTCCCAATAAGTTGATTTCCTGACAAGCAAAACGGCTGCGGTTACTGCTGAATAGTTTTGCACTACCAGCAGCCGGTTCAAGTATCCGGGATGCTCTCGGGGAAGGCTGTGATATATGTGCCCGGCAATCCGGCCTCCACCAATTCCGGTAATCGCTCCCCCGTGTTGCAGGGTCCCGTCCTCAAAATAGAGCTTGGCACCAACACATCCGATTTCCCTGCGGGAAGCATGACTAACCATTTCAGTCAGCCAGCCTGGACTGATAACTTCCACATCGTTGTTGACCAGGCCGACAATACTTCCCTCCGCACTGCTTACGCCAAAATTGCAAATAGCTGAATAGTTGAATGGCTGATCAAAACTAATCACCCTGACCCGGGTATCTTCTTTCTGAATCTGTCTGAACCAGCTTAATGTCTTTTTTTCCCTGCTCTGGTTGTCAATGACAAGAATTTCGTAATTGGAATAGGTGGTCTTTTCCAGAATACTGGATACACAGGTGATGATAAGGCCCGGCTTATCCCGGGTTGGAATGACCAGGCTGACCAGGGGAGCCGGGTTTGGAACAGGATAGGACACCCGGAATAAACCTGGAGCAAGGCCCGGCCCCACCGAAACCCCCTCTTCTCCTCCTGTACTGAAATAGTCCCGTAACGCTTCTATCCCGGCAGGGGATTCTTCCCGATTCTCATTGGAAGCGGAAACCTCCGGATTGGCCGGGGAATTCCGGTGATAGAGAATCCGCGGCAAATGGGCTATTTCTGCCCTCGTTACATGGTGAAGGCAGCGCAGTAGAAGATCGTATGCCCGGCAGGCCTCAAACCCTTCCCGGAATCCCCCAGCCTTCTCCACCAGGCTTTTCCTTATAACGAAGGCGGTGTTAAGATAATTCTGGGAAAAGAATAAATCAGGATTCCAGTCAGGCTTGAAGCTGGGGTCAAAGCGGATTCCGCTTTCATCGATTTTATCTTCATCACCATAAATAATCGCTGCACCAGGATAATTATTGACTGCGTTGGCATAGTGATACAGGGCTGAATCCGGCAACCTGTCGCATTGATCCAGGAAAGTAACAAAGTCACCGGAAGCCATAGCCAGGGCTATGTTTCCTGTAGCAGAAACACCTTCCCCGGCTCCACGGAATCCCAGCTTGATGCGTGTATCCTCCTCCCAAAATTCAGACAACATCCGCCGCAGCAGCGGTTCATCTGACTCCTCAAGTAAAATGATCAGCTCCCACCTCTGATAACTCTGCCTCAAAACCGATTCTAAGGACCGGCGAAGGGAAAACCCGAAGGAATCAGGCGCCTCCATTACTACTGTTATTAACGGCTTTCTTAAAAAGGCAGGGCTATTGGAATGAAGGAACTGCAGATCCGGGTTGTCCCCCTTTTCAACTGCTCTCATCCATTCATCGTATCCAGTTGAATTCCCGGCCGTAAACAGGGCATCAAATTCCCTGAGCAAAACACTTTCGAAAGCCGACTTCTCGGAATCTGCAGTTTTCCCGATCAGATCACGAAGATCTGATCTGCTGGGAACTCTGCGGAATCTTTCCGATGTAATCAGGGTGTTAAGTATCCTGCCTTCAGCCTGTTCCCGGGTAAAGCTGAAAAACCTGATCTGGCTGACTGTAAACAGGCATTTCCTGTTTACAGGCTGGAATCGCAACGCGGTCAGCGGTTTATCAAGGTGGGTAATCCGGACCACGGCTTTATTGTTTTCGAAAGTCAGGAAAAGAGTTCTGTCTTTCTGAATCCCCTCCCGTGTGTAAAAATACAGGGCAGCTGTTCCTCCATGCGATGAACTGTCCAGGGTAATGCTGAAAGCACACCATCCAGGTTTCCCGTGCGGCAGATTGCCAATGTCCAGAAAAAATGTTGGATGTCCAGACCGGGCTTTCCATTGAAATCTCCTGTTTTTACTCCTTCCAACATTTCTGGACGAATGAAAATAGTCCAGCCGGCAGCCATACGTAACCCTCCAATTGTTAATAACTTCTGGAATTCCGAACCTGACCTGCCATTCAGTGAAACCGTTTCGAAGAAGAACAATCTCCCAGTTTTTAAGGTTTAATTTAGTAGGATTGTCACGAATCAGATCTGCCTTGATAAAGGGAAATCCTCTTTCAATCAAGTCTTTCCAACTATAATGGGTTGGATTGACTGGTTTTCCGGAAACTGCATCAAAACACCTAGGCCCGCAAGGAAACATAGTGGAGCATTTCAGGCCGATGCTTTTACAGAAGGAACTAAATTTTGCTTCATATTCAAAGATGACATCCCATTTTTCCGTGGGGGCTTTCACTTCTGACCAATAAAAACGAAACTCCGGTGACCGTAGAGCTTTGCTCCCCAGTGCCAGAAAATAGCTTTGCAGATGCGGTTCCAACTCCATTGATTCGGTCAGCCCGATTACGTCAGCCTTCGACTTCCTGATATTACTGATAACATCCGCAAATGCCCGGGAGGGGCCGAATACGCTGTCGTTGGCCAGGATAAGAAGCCGGGCTTTCCAGACCGAAGGGACATAATTCATCACGGCTGCCCAGGCAGCAAAATCAAAACCCCTGTTACCCCTGGCCAGGATGGCATCCACGAAATCAAGGCCTTTCGTAACAGGCTTCACCTTCAGGTTGTCCATGGCCACAACCAGAACTATCGCAAAACCCTCCCTTTTCAAGGCGGCCAGATATCTTTTTTTATAATCCCCCAGGCAGCCTCCAGGTTCGTAGGCGGTAAAAATGCACACCTCCCTGCCTGAAAGGTCGGGACAGGACTTGATCCACTTGTGTTCAACCGAATGGGCCGGCGGAGCTGCCGCTACAGCTTCCTTGCTCAACGGTGCCTGAATATGATTATGCCACTCCTTTTCAAAAAGCCATAGGTCAGGCTCAGGCCTATGGTCCCAGGCGCTTCGGCTCCCTTCCTCACTCCCGGAAGCCCTGCCGACCTGTAGACTTTTCCGGGTCAGGCACCAGCACTTTTTTTCCAGATCCCTTCTCAGCCGGAGGCAGAAATTCAGGCATCCTAATCCCTGTCCCCGTTCCCTGGAAAAACCATTCAAAGCCTGGAAATCTTTCCTGCTGCATAGCAGAAAGCTTCCGCTCAGGGCCTGAACAAATCTCCCCTGCAAAGAACCTGAGCTCCCGCAATGGAACTGTCTGGCAGAAGGGTGGCTTATTTTCTCCGCCAGGAATCTGCGGTTAGCATGGCTCCAGACAAAACGGACACCCATATCCATAATGCCGGGCTCATCACCAGGAGAAACTTCTCCCGGATATTCATCAATACGCACTCCCACGGCACTAATCTCAGGACACTCCTCCAGTTTCTCCAGGGCTTCCGGAAGAACATCCGAGCTGTAAGTAATCCTCTCCTCTAGAAAAAGCAGGTATGGATAAACAGCATTTTTCGCCCCCAGGTTGTGGGCAAAATCCAGGGAACAGCTCCCCTCCAGCCTGATAAACAGCAGCCGGAAGTCATCACTGTATTTAGATATTACCGCAGAGATATCCTCAGAAACTCCACTATCAACGATGATCAATTCAACCGGGAAATGGGTATTGCAGAGCAGGAATTCCTCCAGAAGCCTCCCCAACCGACGGGAATCATTGCTGAAGGAAATAATCACTGAAATTCCGGGGCTCTTTCCTTTATCAGGACAGAGTGATGATTCACCGCCTTGGTTTATATTTTCAGCCACTGGGACATCATCAGTCATTTTTCAAACCTCTAAGTTCACAAGTTACCAGTGGATAACCGCATGTTCAGGAATAGTCATCCGCGGAGGAATCATCTTCAATGGTAATTCTCCTGGCCTTCAGGCCCGGAATTATGTATCTGCCCTTTTCGAAATCGGCAAACAGTCCCAGGATGTGTTCTGTCGCCAGAGGTTTTTTCCCGCGTATCAGGACAGCTTCCAGGCCGGATGCCAGCTTACATCCCAGTTTCCAGCGGAAGGAATCCAGAAAGTTTTTAAAAACCTCCCGGAGATTCTCAACCAGTTCCACCATTTGCTCCGGGGAAACGACTCGCCCTTTATCCCCGGCCGCATGGTAGTCCCTGAATAACTCCATCATATGGTCCATGGCCAGCCGTGGTTTTTTTCGAAAGAGAAGAAGTCCGGGAATCCTGGTGATAAAATTACCGGCCCTGTAACGGGTCGATTTCGATAATGCTGAAACGTCATTTTCCAGCTGTTCCATTAGCTGGCTGACTGGTATTTTCCGGACTCGCCCGGGCGCCGGCTTTATCTGGGCAGGGGCCGTCTGCTTCCAGGTATTGAATTTGGTGAAAATCTCTTCGGCGTGAACCAGGGATGCAGGTTTTTGATTTCTTCTCCTCCCCCTTTTGGCAGCACTGACCATAACATTTCCAACACGCCATCTCCTGGAACCAAGCAGGGCGCTGAAATCGCGCTGGAGCTGTTCGATCCATCGCTTAAGCCTCATCAGTTCCGCGTGTTGATCACAATTGCCTGATTTGATGTAATGTTCGGAATTCAGCTGCTGGATTCGTTCACGCTCTCGCTTGATAACCTCCCGGGATTCTTTCAGTTCTTCCCGCAGTTCCCTGAGTTCGGTTTCCAGATATTTTATATTTTCATGTTCCGACTTAGGAATTCTTTCCATTTCATCCTGCCTCGCCCAAAGGCTGTTCCGGCAAATCCTGATCCGTCCCGGCCGGGCAGTATAATTTACCCGGCTAAGGATTCATGCTTCTCTATTGTGACCTCAATAATATTGATTGTTAAAGAAGGAGTAAAGAGATTGACGATTGACGATTGACGATTGACAATTTTTTGCAGTGGTCGGAAACCTTCATTTCAGTTTTCCGCTCCCGAAGGGAGGCTCCTTCCAGGCTGCGAGGAACTCCATAAAGGATATCCATCCTCTTTCAAACCACAATTGCCATAATGCACAATCATCAGGGCGGCAGGTGGCAGGTAACAGTTCCCATCGTTGTCGGGGTTGGCAGCGGAATCGGTATCGATTTGACACAGTGCTCCAGAATGGCTGAAGGTTTCAGGCCACGGGGCCTTGGCGATCTCAGCACCGGAGGTGCGCCAGGTAATAGCCCAGGCCGATCCTCCATAGCCCACAGGGCGGAGGAGGTGAGCCCTGGGTTGGAGCATATCACCAGGGGCAGGGAGCCCTGGAAGGGCGGCACTCTTAGTACCCTGCTTGTGATTTTTCATATGCAGGATGCTTATGCCATGAAATCGTCAATCGTCAATTGCATAAACTCTGCGAAATTACTGACGATCAGATGGGGGCCAACCTCGGCAATCTCTTCCCTGGTATGGGTCGTAGTCAGGGCCACACAGCGCCCGCCAGATGCCAGGGCCGCCTTGATGCCGGCAATGGAGTCTTCAAAAACCAGGTTTTCCCTGATCGGGATTCCTGTTTTTTCGGCAGCCAGCAGGAAACACTCCGGGTCCGGTTTGCTTTTTTTCACCTGGCTCCCGGTCACAACAGCTGAGAAATATTCCCTGATTCCAAGCCCGTCCAGAACCATTTCAACATTGCCGTCAGGCCCGCTGCTCGCCACTGCCATTGTCACTGAAGCAGATTTGAAGGACTCAAGCAGTTCTTCCAGACCCGGAACCATCATTTCGCGCAGACGCGGGCGGGCGAGTTGCCTGTATATCTCCTCCTTGCGGGCGTCAAGTGCCAGACCTTCCTCAATGCCGATCTTTTTACCGGTCATGCCATACAGCATATCCACGGTACTCCGCCCGAACACGGACCGCACCATTTCAACTGTCAGGTCATACCCCATCTCCAGCCCAATTATTTTAAATGCCTCAACGTGGCATTCAAGGTTATTTACCAGCACCCCGTCCATATCAAATATCGCGCCTCTGTGCAATTTGTCTTTACTCCCTGTAAATCGGTTGTCCAATGTTCTCTCAATCAGCAGTTCAGTCCATTATCCTTCTCTGTAGCGCCTCTGGCCGGATTTAGTAAACCCCTTTTTTTCAAATTCTCTCACTGATGATGTAATTATCCCTTCTTTTACATTCCATAAAGAGTTTGCCCACATACTCGCCCAGGATACCAATCGAAATCAGTTGCATCCCTCCGAGAAAGAGTACTGATACCAGGATGGATGTCCATCCCGGGATTGCCATCTTGTATACCAGACTGGCAACAAGCGCAAAAATAATATAAACGAACGCGACCAGAGAAATGACAAAACCAGCCAGGATGGATAATCTCAAGGGCTTGATACTAAAAGACATTATTCCGTCAACTGCAAATCGAAACATTTTTCCGAATGTGAATTTGGTTACACCGGAATACCTGTCAGGGGCTACATACTCCACCATAGATTCTTGGAACCCAAGCCAGGGAATGATGCCCCGCAGGCAAAGATGGCCTTCCTTAATCCTGCGCAATTCATCTGCCACCTGTTTGTCAATCAGCCTCATATCCGATGACCCGGTAATGATTTTTACATCAGATATAAAATTGATTAGCCTGTAGTAGAGGCTTGACGAAAATCTTTTAAAAAGGCCGGCCCCTTTGGTGTCCTTACGGATTCCCTGAACTACCTTATATCCGCTTTTCCATTTTTCATAAAAATCAATAATTAGTTCAGGGGGATGTTGTAAATCAGCATCCATAGTCACGACAGCATCACCATCCGCGTTATCTATTCCAGCCTTTAAAGCATACTGATGGCCAAAGTTCCTTGAGAATCGAATCCCCCTCACATTGAAATTTTCTTTCTTTAGATCCTCTATAATGCTCCAGGAACGGTCTTCACTTCCGTCATCGACAAAAATAATTTCATAACAGAGTTTCAACCTGTTTTCCAGCACACTGACCAGCTGGGCAAGTAACTCAGGCAGATTTCCCTGTTCATTGAATACCGGCACAACAATTGAAAGTTTATTATTCTCCATCTCCAGGCCAGCCTCATCCGGTTGTTAACCAGGAAGTAAAAAGGTCACACCAAAAAGTTTTTGCAGAAATTCTCGCAATCACCATTGCAGAGGGTTTTCTAAAACGCACCTGATTCTCCAAAAGACAAAAAAACATTCCCAGCTAAGGCTTGCAAAAACCTTACTGCAGAAATTTAATCAAGCTGGTATTAGACCTGTAGTCCAAAGCTTACTATACGCACCATCAACGACATTTAAATGCCTGGAAATCATATCCATTAAGGCCCATTAGAAAAGCGAGCTAATGCTGGTTTCTGAATTGTATCCAAGGCATTGGATGCCTTGCAATCTGTTCTTGACTTTCTTTTCCCCAAGGTGTTCGAATCAGACAGGATTAACCACTGAGATTTGATACCCTGTAAACAGTTTTAAATTTATGCTAAAAATCGGGTTGATTTGACCCTTTTAAAAGTAATAGGAATTTCCCTGAATCATATCGAATGAGGATTCTTGACATGGCCTCCCTCAAAAATGACACCCAAGATGTTTCGCCATTTACTTTGACAATAAGAATTCCCCGGATTACTCCCCAAAAAATCTTTCACTCAACCTGGACTATGCCTGTTCTCATTATGATGGTTGTATTCATCTTCAACCTGCCCTATCTGTTTACTGACTTGCTATGGCATGATGACGGATTCTGCTATTACATGGCCAGCGAAGGAAACCTCCCTTATGGTGTGGCCTGGAGAAGTCAGATCTGTACCTTGGCCCCCTATCTTGACGGTTTTTATTCCTATGGGATGATTTACCTGGGCCTCCCCCTAATGCGGGGAATATTTGTCCTGGTAATGGCTTTGTCCTCACTTTTTCTTTATTTCCTTTACCGGGATTCCTTGGGTCTTGATTCCAGGGTGGCATTTCTTGCGGCGGTTCTCCCTAATATCCTTCCCAGCCTGAGAGGTATTCCAGTGGGACTTAATACTTCCTACGCCATGTGGGGCCTTTTTCCCATTGTGATTTGCCTGCTTCTGCTGACCCAGGCATTTAAGAAACAAGGCTTCTATTCTTGGGCATTAACGGGAGCTGCATTTCTTTTTTATTACCTGGGACTAAACCTGCCCGGGCAGCCTTCATCAAATTTCCTGATTCCCTGTGTGCTATTTTTTCTGGCGATGTTTTTCCCGTCTCAGAAGATGAAGTCATTCTTGTTACTGCTTCCTTTTCTGGGTTTGGGAATTTGGCAGCTTTATAAACAGTTCCTACATTCCCATAAAGACCCCACTGTCATCCCCTTCGGAGAAATAGTATCCAGGGTCCGCCAGTTTTTTGAGATGTCAGATTTTCTGGCTTTCAACAGCTCTTTTTCGATTTATCTTATCCTGGTCCTGATACTTTTAGGTGTCGCCGGTCTGTTATCAGCAAAACCGGACCTCTTTAATAAGCCCGATCATTTCAATTACAATCCTGGACTCTATCGTATTTTACTCCTGGGATGGCCTCTCTGCTGGATAGGATCCAACAGCCTGGCTTATGTTGCGGCTTCACCAACTTTCCGCCCTTATGATTATGCCTATAACTTCAATTTTGGGGCCGTTTTGCTGCAGGCTGTTGGCATTATTTACCTGGCGACGGTTTTGTTCGCCCTGTTCAGAGTCCATAAAAGCAAAAATTTAACAATCGGGATATTTGCTATTCTGATTATTCTCACGACCGGTATCCAGAGAGTTTATTATCGGTACAGTGATTGGGGGTGGAAAACTCGCACTGAGCAGATATCAAAGCTAATCCGGGGAACACTGTCCAAAATCAATATACCTCAGCAGGCTCAGATCATTATTCTTGGACCTGGTTCCGCACATCCCGGTACTTATGTTGTCAATTCAGGCGATCTTCGCTACCTGCTGAGCCGGACCGATATCAGTGGACTCATTGGCTCAGATATATATCCAAACGATGTTTTTGCGGAGGTGAAGGGCTGGACATCTGATCAAATGCGCAACCTTGATGCGGGAAAACCAATTATCGCATTCCGCAACAATAAGGGCACTCTTGAACGTGTCAATCTCCTCCTGCAGGTTGTTTCAACAGGGAACAAAGTACTTCCCCGACTGAATTGGACTCTTTTCAATCTAAAAAATGGAACTGAAAAGCCCAAAGAACTGGCCCATGGGGCAGGAATCTCATCCTATATTGAATATTTACGCAATGATCTACCTCCTGAGCTTCGCCATTCTGACATAGCTTTTGCCCCTGGAGACAATCCTGATACTTTCATTGATGAGATTTTGGCGAACCAGGTCATTGATAAAAACGACATCCTCAAAACAGAGATTTCGTTCGAAAATCAAATTACAATCCAAAATATATTCATTAACAAAGAAGAGGAAAATCCCTATTTGCAGATCGTTCTCAGGATTGATGAGTTGCCGAAAGGAGTATTTAGATTAGGGTACACAATGGATGGGGAAAATCACTATGTCGCACTTTGGGATTTTGTTATGGCCGGCGACAGAATGTTGGTTAATACTCCGCCAATCAGCAGAACCAGGCTTGAAAAAGGAGTCTCTATTGGTTTGATAAATTCTACAGGTTGGCCCAATAAACCGCTATCCATAAGTAATCCCACTGGAATAGGAGACAATTCCGCTATTGTTAAATGGCCTTCTTCTGAGAAGGTTGAGTAATGGCGGATTTACAGGAGACCTGCTGATAATTTTAAAAATCAGGGGCTTCAGTTTCCCTTGATCACAACACTCACAATTGCTTGAAAATTTATAAGTTAATCGATTTCCACTACAGACTTCTGCCAAAGAATATTCATGCTTGTCATCCTGCCAAATTCCCGGTATGACTTTTTAGCGAATTTAAAAATGTAATTCAAATACGCTTTTTCGCTCATACAGTAGAGATCGGGATCGTCCACGACTTCCCCGTACGGGATAAACGAATTCAGGGTATCCATTCGCTCAAACATACGGGGTCCTATCCCGTTTATCCAGGCCCCTCCATCAAATCGAATAACGATATCCAGCAGTTGCAGGCTGTAAGCATCCGGTTTGAGAACCCTGTTTATGTCATCAATTATATCGCCATGAATTTTCTGATCGTTGGGAGGCACATGCTCAAGAGCTGATATGGAGAAAACAAGGTCAAAATAATTATCAGGCAGTTCCTTGTTAAAATTTCCCATATAGTCGCGAATCAGCTTATATGGAGCATCTTTCAAACCTTTCGGCCCAAATCCCACGCCCTCCAGCTTGTCAATATTCCAGCAATCATATCTATTGTATAAATGTCTAAGAATCCGGGAATTGCCTCCCCCCACATCTAAGATGTGGCTGCCTGGGGGTACGAAATCCTTTATGAATCTTCAAATCAGTAAATCCTGATATTTTTTCTATCCGACTTCGTCCATATCCAATTCACTACCAAACAATTCAACATCCAACTCATTAAAAAAATTCCAGTGAGACCTCCTGGCATAAGTCAAATATTTTCTATTGACCAGCAACGTCTTATCTCAGGAAAATGGCTTAAATTTGGAGGTATTGATTAAGGGTACAGTGGAAGTTGAGGGCACAGTCCACCTTCCCATCAACTCTTCAATTTTTTCTTCTCTGTAAAAATGAGTCGTGACCTTATCTGAATAAAATCCTTCGATCTCTTTCCGTGGCAAAGCTCCCTCGAGAATGGAAAGAGTTTTTTTGTAGGTTTGTTTGTAAGACTTATTTTTAGCCTCATTGGCCCGGATCATTTTAAATCCAGAAATCCCGAGAAATCGAAGCATTGCTTCCTCGACATTTTCGTTAAGGCTTTCAAGGGTATAGAGAAGTATTTCCAGGTTATCCTTCCTAATTATTGAATATCCCTTTTCCCGGTCAAAAGGATAGTCAAAAACATTAATACCCAGTTCATCTCGGTACATTCGGTCAAAATGCTTCGAATACCATTTCCAGTAATTCCTAATAGCTAAAAAATCCTCAACAGAATCGATACGTTCCCCGCTTGTTATCTCATAAAAACTAGAAATCATCCTCGCTACTGGGTCTCTGATACCGGCTATAAACTTCCATGTAAAATTCGTTCCCTGTTTGTCCCAGAAATGACGAAGTGAATGTACTGAAATGGCATGTCTGAACCTATAGCGTTGCCCCTCCTCCAGGTATCTCTGGATTTCTGCCGTGGTATCGTAAAACATGTGAAGATGAAAAGAAGGAAAAGATGCTGTACCTGAGCCCATTTGCAGGATACTGCTGACAATCGAAATGCTCCCAGCCTTACCACCGCACAGAGTCCCGGTGATAGTATCCCCGGGCGCAATAAGATGCCCGTATTCAACAAAACCTGTATGGGGATCAGTATCGAATTCCGAGGAAGGAAGACAAACCAGAGTGCCCTTTTCCAATAATTTCCCAGCTTCATTATTCTTTACAGCAGAATCTATCACCTGGTGCCTGAGTACTTGGCAGCCACAGGCCTGGCGGGTTCTGTATACTTCCTGGTCTCCTGGTGTTTTGTCATCAATAAACCGTTCCAAAAATAAAAAATTTTCAGGTTTCCAGAAGTCCAGCTGATTTTCATAATAAGCAGCTCCGGATTCTCTCTGCAAGGTGGCTTCTCCGAAAACTAGGTCTGCTTTTTTTATCTGCTCCGGGAAAAATCGTGCCGCATCCAGGAGGAATTCCAGGCCCCGTCCGCCACCTTCTCCGGGCCCATAACCCACTTTTTCTGCTACAGACCTGTGATAGAAATAACCTAGAGGATTCAGGCTGTAGGCATCCGGTTCCCAGTAAAAAAGCATTGATTTAAAGTCTATTTTCGGATTATTTATCCTCCACGGATCGTCCTGGTCTCCATCTGCGGGAATCATGACATTCCCGACAACCATTTGAGTTTCCTTGTCCCAAGTACTGATTACGGCTGAAAAAACACCTTCGCAAAAAACGCACCCCGGTTCCAGGTTAACTATAATATCTCCGGTAGCAATTGATAAAACTCCTGCCTGATTCTTTCCGTGCTTGTCGGGAGGAGGCACAGGCACCAGATGTCCATACTTCTCCAGCAGATCCGGGGGAAGGTGAACCCCATTAACGGGAACAATCAGATGCTCCTTGTCAGAGTAATCCTGGGCCATTACACTCTCTATACACCTGTCAACCTGACTGAGACCATTTGCGTCAACAGTGGTTACGACTGAAATCTTCATGATCCATCTTTCACCACGGGATGATTCCTCCGGGAAAACCCATCAATCACACTCCTCACTTCTGGCATGGAAAACTCCTTCGCCCTTCTGCTATCCCATGTTGAAAGTAATGTTTCAGTGGATTTATTCCCTTCCCGCGGATATCCTGGTGCGCTTTCAGGTAATCATCAGTTGAAAACTCAGGACCAGGATTGCGGCCTTCTTTCCACCCATATTTAATGTAGTGAAACAGAGGATTCATACCTCTTTTTGCTACATCAGGGCATCTTGAAACATACCATTTTGTGTTGAACAATGGATTTGGATTCCGGCCTTCAGCAGTGCCATGAAGGATATAGTGTTTTAGAGGGTTGACTCTGCCAGCAGCCACATCCGGATTCCGTTGCAGGTAATAACTGGGGAAAAACAGCCGGGAGTGCTGGATCACAATCCAGCAGCGTATAAACCAGGGTAGCCTGATGAGACGTTTTAGCGCGGATTCTAAATAATTAATAGCTACAGTCCATTTATTCTCTACCGTTACTTCATTCCCTTGTTTCACTTCACTGGCTGGAACTACCTTATCAGCCGGAGTGTTGACTTTAAGGGCATTAAAATACTGCGGAGCCATCTCCATAAAAAATTTCCGGGCTGGATTAGGAATAGCTTCAGGCCTTAAAAATTTACGATCCAGAGTGAATGTCCTGGAGACAGCTTCCGCCAGTACCGAGATGTGATTAAGGCTGAAAGGATCCTGGGAAATTCTCAGCAAAGCCTGCTCCCGGTTTGCCTCGCTGACGATACTGTCCATCTCACCTTTGTAAAGATCCCACTGAGAAGAAAGCTGCCCTTCACGCTGCTGAAAACTGCCCTGGGGCCAAGGGAACAGGCAAATCTGGGCATGCTGGGCGAAACGCCTCCAAAGATCCCAGTCTCCGGCAAATTTCAGTTCTCGGCTGAGCCCGCCGACTTTATCCCAGAGACTTTTTCTCCAGAATGTGCCCTCCTGCTGGATCATCTGCCAATGGTCCCGGTCACAGAGCCCTTCAGAAACGATCTTCTGGGGGAAAATGGCAGGATAGCAGCCCAGCTTTGCTCCTGAGCTGTCATGCACATCGGTAGTTCCTCCGGACCATTGGGCATCCTTATGTTGGCTGAAAAGCTTAACAACATTGGCGATTGCGCCATTATGCAGGTAATCATCGGCATTGATCCAGGCCATGATTCCATCAGCCGGAATAGCCATCAGGTCAAAACCCCTGATTATCGCGTCATATATACCTTCATCAGGTTTCGATATCCAGGAAAAGCATATCCTGCGACTTAAACTATGAACCTGGCCTGAATCAAGCCTCTCTTTCCACTCCTTTAATTTTTCTACCGTGTCATCTTCGGAGCCGCCATCCTGAACATGATAGTGAAGGAAAAACTCTCCCTGCTGAAATATGACACTCTGGATAGTCCGGTCTATTGTGTCTGCCGCATTAAAGCTGGGTGTGACAATAAAGACAGAAGGAATAAGAGTTTTCGGGATCGGCAGTTTCGTGCCGGATTCCAAGAGAATTCTCTCAACAAATCTTTTTCCTTCTTCCGAAAAACGGGCCAGCGCCAAGACAATTGTGTCGGTATCCTCCTTCACGTTCTCTGCCAGGATCAGCTTTTTTATTGTTTTTTCAATGGCAGAAACAACTTTCTTTTTTGAAAAAACCGATGAATCAAGCTTCTTCTCTACAATCTCCCGGGAGATCCTTTCCCAGAAAGCATCCCTCAACAACCATTCAACAGTAGTGCGTTCTTTCTCTACCAGGTGCTGCACCCTGACATCAGGAGAGTAAACCAAGAAATACCCTGCATCCTTCAGGATATTGTGTACATAAAGCTCTTCGTGGCAAAGCAGCAGGTCTTTATTGCGACCCAGGTTTTCAGGGAAACCCCCGGTCTTCCTGAGGGCATCAGTCCTGTATGCGACATTAGCAGCTACCAGCCATTCTTTTGTTCCGTCAACAATCTTCGAATCAGAACCCCAGTCAATAACGGAAAGGGACTGAAGCAATCGGCCCTTAATCCATGGTGGAGGTTCCTCTTCCCAGATCGGTTCCACCAGTCCTCCCACCACGCCGACACTGCAACTGCATTCTTTAAAAGTCCTTATAATTGAATCAGCCCAATCGGGATCAGCCAGGGCATCATCATCGATGAAAGCTAAATATGGGGTATCACACTTTTCCAGTGCCACATTTCTTGCGTAGGACAAACCTGATTTCTCAGTAATTATGTATTCCACAGACTCTCTGTTGCCCAGGGAATCCCTTATTTCATAAGACTCTTTTTGTTGCGAATTATCTACTACCAAAATCTTGTATAACGATTTATCAAGAGACTGTTTCTCCAGGGAATCAAGGCACTTTCTTAGCCAGTTAAAGCGCTGGTATGTACACACAGCTATTGTGAGCAGACAGTCAGGATCATGGTCTTCTTTGATGGGCGTCATTGTCATTTAGTACAGTCCCTCTCTCCATTTGTAGAACAACATTTTTAATAGCCTGCTAATTTCCCCACTTCTTTCTGAACCCGGCAATCTCCATATCAGAATAAAAATGGGTCACAATCGGATTTGAATAAAATCGGTCCAGTTCTTCGCTGGTAAAGGAGTTCTCCAGGCAGGAAAGAGCCTTTCTGTAAGCTTTATTATAGGGTTTATCCTTGGCCTCATTGAATCTGCTCAAAATAAAATCAGGGATTCCCAGGAATCTGCCTACAGCCTCTGAACAAATGTTATCAAGCATTTCGAGCTTATAAATAAGTACCTCCACGTTACCCTTCTTTATTATTGAATATCCCCTGGTTATATCGAAAGGAATGCCGAAGATGTCTAGTCCAAGAATATCCCTGTAAACTTGGTTGAAGTAATCTGAGACATAGGACCATCTGATATCAACGTACCGAAAAAAATCATCTTTTGAAGAAATGCAGCTCAGAGGATAAATCATATACTGCAAAGACATCAGCTGCGATAATGGTTCCCTGACACCGGTAATAAATTTCCATCTAAACTTATCACCTCTCTTTTTCAGGAAACAACCCAACGCATGTCCTGAAATTAACTGGTTAAGAAACTCTCTTGGCTCATTTTGCAGTTTATTTTTAAATTCCTCAGAGGCATCCGACACAATGTGCAGATGGTAGGATGGATATGGGAAAACATTTTCAGGCAGCAGGCGGAGGCTCTCAATAACAGACTGGCTTGCCACTTTGCCGGCACTTAGCATCACAACCACGCTGTCACCAACTGCTGCCGGATAAATATTTTCAGAAAACACAGTATGGGAGCTTATATCTATTTTCGCGGCAGGCAGTTGGAAAAGATCTCCCTTTTCAAAATACTCATCCGCATGTCCATTTTTGATTGCATTCTTGATGGTCCAGTTGGTACGAACCTGGTAGCCGCATGCCTGTCGGGCCCGGAATTCCGCCTGGTACCCAGGAGACCGTTTCTCCAGGAAACGGTCCAGAAAAGAAAAATTATCCGGCCTCCAGTAATCCAGACGATGCTGCTCCTGTGCTGTTTTAGTATTCAGGCCGTTAATAAACTCACCAAAGACCCGGTCAAGCTTCCTGATCCCTCCCGGAAAACGGTCCGCCACTTCCAGCAGGAATTCCAGGTCCTGCTTGTCATCGTTATCCGAATTCAGGTGTATTTCTTCCTGAACCTCCTTTCGATAGAAATATCCAACCGGATTGACACAGAACGCGTTTTTTTCCCAATGCCTGAGCATCCGATCAAAATCAGTGGCAGGGTCATTCTCCCACCAGCAGTCATACTCTTCCGAATATACCCTGATCTTGCCCATGACCATTTTTATTTCTGGATCATCAAATGCTTCAGCGGCGGCGGAAAAAGCTCCCTCCAGGTAGTAGTCATCGGCGTTCAGATACCCAATTATCTCTCCTCCAGCCATGGTGAAACCCTTGTTCATGGCATCAACCTGGCCTTCGTCAAGCTCTGATATCCATCGTAGATGAGGATACCTCTCCAGGATTTCCAAGGTCCCGTCTGTAGAGCCGCCATCCACGATTATGTGTTCAAAATTCTTATAATCCTGGACAAGAACACTCTGTATGGCACGCTCCAGGGTATCCCCACTGTTGAATGAAGGAGTTATTATGGAGAATCTTAATGGCATTCTGTCACCTCTTTGCCGTTTCCAACACTGATCTGCAGACTTCAGACTCCAGAAGGCTCTGCTTGAAGGCTTGTGGTGTCATCTTTTTTCTAATACCCAGATCCTTCAAATACTCGTGAGTTTCCAGTATCAGTTTATGATCGTCAGCTTTCTCCGCGGCCTGGTCATAACACCACATGTAAAAAGGGTACTCCGGCCCCAGGTACTCCACTACCGCCGGCATTGCATTTACAAGTAACGGTGTGGCTCTGGCTATACACTCGATTACCGTGTCCACAGCATTGGATTCGTAAAGATTCACAAAAGCTATATTTTCAGTCAGCATCTTGCCCAGATCGGCTTCCGATACATCCTTCATTACGGAAGCTGTTTCTCTCATACACTCGAAAAACAGCCCTTCGCTTTTTCTTAGTTCCTCCTCTGTTTCAAACAGCTGCTGATACAGTTCCCAGTCCCGACAAAACGGCACCGCCACTTTCTCTGCCTGGGTTTGTGGCAATTCAAATATTGAATGCAGGTTCCGCATATACCATCCCGGCTGGATCACCTTTTTAGCAGGATTATCCTGAAATCTCTCCGGTGACCATACATCTCCGGTAAAGTCAGCGGGGTGGACTATTTCATTAACCTTTATCCCAGCGAACCATTTCCGGAGAAACTCAGCACTGTATGTACTAAGGGCAAAGAGTCCCCGGCAGGAAGCCAGGCTTTCTTTCCAGGCAGGCTGTTCAAAAAGCCAGGTAGCACCACCGCAACCAGGAATGGCAGCCAGCCAGTCCGGTATGGTATAGGGTTCCTGGACAATGCCAATCCAGGGTCTTTTAATTGGCTGAGGATTACCGGGATTCCTGAATATTGTGGAACTGGCGCAAGGTGTAAAAAACAGGCCTTTATCATCTCTGAGAGGCACAAGGGATTCCATGGCCGCTGACCAGTGCCTTGTGGTCATCCCGAAACGGGAATAATCCTCGAAGGATGAGATATCAAGGCCCGGGCCGGAAGCCTTCACGGAAGAGTTTGCTGCCGGGATCTTCGGCTTTACCAGAGCGGGGGGTGATGCGGCTATATCAGGGTCATCCTTACCGGCAGCCAAGACTGCTTTATTTGCCTCAGTATTAACAAATCCAGCGGATGAAACCTGGGAGGGACTTTGATCATTCAGGGAAGCAGGCCAGGGCAAAAAAGGAATAAACCTCTCCAGAAAAAACCTGATGCGATGATTTTCACGGAATTGTTTTTCCCGCAACAACTGCTTTATCAGTCTCAGTTCTAACTTCGAGGCCTTCAGCTTTCCGGGAAGGGGCCTAAGTTCTTTCAGTTCCCTGGCCTGCCAGTTGCGGTCTCTCATCAGTTTTGAGACATCTGCGGCCAGGGAATCACATTTATTGGTTTTCAATTCAAGTTCAACCCTGAGATTATCTCTTTCATTTTCAATTTTACCCAGTTCGGACTTTAATAAATTCCCCTTTTTTTTCAGGTCTTCTATATCAAGGCGCCTGGCTGCAATCTCCACTTCCTTTTCCGATAGGATTTTCCTCAGAGATTCCCGTTCTTCCTTAACTGTCTTAAGGCTTTTCTCCTGTGATTCTCCTACCTCCTCAAGGTGTTGCTTTTCGCCAATCAGGATTTCCCGCCCAGTGATAAGTTCCTTTTCTTTCAGTTCCAGTTCCTCGACTTGCCGTAACTGGGCATAAAAAACAAATTCATCCCGAACCGGATTAACCGGGAAAGCAAACCGGATTTTAAGATGCTCATCTTCATTTCTCAAATAATAGCGGTTCAGGGTATCGTCATAGACCCGGATATAGTCGGCATCCAAGAGCAGGGGTTCCCATTCCTGCCAGGCAGCGTTCTTATCGGGATCGGAAGGCTCGAAACTGCTGCAAGGTTTTAAAGATTCAACTACCAGCATAGTTGGACGAAATTTATTCCAGTCTGCTCCCCGGATCGCGTCAAACTCCATTCCTTCGGTGTCTATCTTCAGGAAATCTATAACCCCCCGGCAGTACTCTTCGCAGATGGCGGCCAGGGTCTGGACCTCGATCTTGCCCGATTTAATTGAACTCCTGGTGTGGACCGCAGCTGCCTCCGCAATCTTTAGGTCCAGGGAAGAGTATTCCGGAAAACCCTCTATCTCGAATATTTCCCGGAAATCATGCCTTGATCCCACTGCCATGTTGAGGTTTATATCTCTGGGCCTTTGCTCTTGAAATCTTCTATACCCTGAATTGACCGGCTCAATATTAATCCCGCTCCAACCAAGGTCATAAAAATGCTTGGTGACCGACATTTCCACCGGGTCATAGGCTCCGACATCAATATAAAACCCGGATTTTTTATTGCGGAAAAGCCGGTTAAAGACTACATCCTCAAGGTTCTGTGCATATGAAATCATAATGGTTTTAGAAGTCTATAATGCTAATAAAGTAATGTCCAGAGACAGAACAATCGGAGAAAATTACGCATTGTTCGATCTCATCAAACATCAATCAGGGAATATTGAAAATAATCCATAATCTCTTCATTTTCTTTAAGCACGCTATTTATTCCTGCCAGTTGATCCGGACTGAGATTATTTATCTTCTGCTTGTTAAAATCCCTTATCTCACTGGATTCACCTGAAATATTGGGTGCATCAAATATTCTCTCTGTTACCAGGCTCTCTATTTCCGGAATGAATTCCAGGATCTTCCTTCGGCTGCCTTCCTGATCTGAAACCAGGTCCTCATACCTTAAGTAAAGCCTTCTCCCGAGGTTTTCCAGATTCCATTTCTGATATCCGGCCAGCCTGACCCAAAATTCTGAGCTGCGCTCCGGGCTCCAACTATTCTTCCGAATCCAGTGTTCGCAGTTGGCATAAGGATTTCTGATGAAGACAATAAAAAATGCCGGGATGAAATGCTTTTCTATTGCAGCGCTCCTCAGCAGATTGGGAGGACTCTTCTCCAGGAGTACAGGACGCCCAAGGTCCCATTTTTTTCTCCACTCTTTTTTTATGAAAGGCCAGGGCATTTCCTTCATCTCATTCCAGGGGTCATCCCTCATGATCTGCCGAACTGAGTCAACCTTCTGCCCTTCCTTCCTGGAGCTTTCAGGATTATTACAGCTGACATGGGGGGAGGTCATCAGGATCTCGGTAAGAAGGGTGCTTCCCGAAGCGGGAGGGGTTAGAATAAAAAGGTATTTATTTTTTCTCCAAAAAAAAATCATTCCACATCCATCTCATCGGGAAAACACAAAAAAATATTCTTCTTCCTAAAATTCATAAGAACCAAATTGAATGTCTGAAGCAAACTCCAACTCGATTTTTCGCCTGGTGACATCATTATAATAAGATCGATATTCACCTCGCTCAGAACCGTTCAACCTGCCGGGAAATCCATGGCTGCCCAGGCCGAGTAAATCCATGATCTCGGCCAGTTCCGGTTCAAGGTTTTCAGTTTTTATAATCCGATTCACCAGGCATCGGCCATCCACGTCATTCACCGTATTAGCCAGGTTAAATTTGCTGAAATCCTCGGTCCACCCACCTTTTTGAATCTTTTTGTCCACAACGCGCAGGCGATGAAAGCTCATCCCATTCATTATCCAGTTTTCAAAGGATGAGGCCTTATCCGGCTGGTACATGACGCCCTCCCTGCTAGCCTCGTAGTTGTAAATCCCGTTAACGTCGGGCTTAAAACGAGAATAGTATGAAACCATCATGTCCCAGGGATTTCTGACCGTTGTGAACACAAAATAATCATTCCAGTTCCAACCTTTTTCATCAAAGTGAAGTTTTAGTTCAAGAGCGGTGGCATGGTGATGGTATGGGGCCTCACTGGAACTGATAATATCCGAGAAAGGGTCTAGTATCTTCCTGACCGTTGTACTGGCGCAGCGGGGTTTACTAATGAATATGAATTTATACTTGTGAGATATTCTCATAGTCCCTCAATCCTGTATCCGGCCAGAATACACAACTCCTGATAAAGCTTTTGTGTCCGCTTATCTGCCGGAAATTCTGCTCTCGTCCGGTTCAGCTTTTCTGAGGCGAAATCATTACTGATTTCAGTGCTCAGAACCTCAGACAAAACATCAAGCCGTTCACCAGAAAGGAGTTGTTCATAATGAACAAAGATGCACTTTCCGGGATCTGCCTGTTCAAGGCTTCTCAAAAGCGATTTATAACTGTTGATCCATAATTTGGATGCCAACTCCCTGTCAATATAAAATTCTGATAGATATCTTGCCGAGGCACATTCCCTGAGAACACTTTCAATGGTCTCAGCCGGGTCCCGAAATACGCATATATACACGGTTTCCTCTCCGAGCAGCGGTTCCCAGACATCCAGCGTGTAATTGAACCGGGGATCCTTATAAGCAAAACCCTTCCTGGATGCCGCCTCGCGGATATCCGAAAGAATATTCTCGTCATTGCAGGCTATTTCTGTCTCGGGATCAATATAGGACAGCCAGCGATGACCTTCGTGAGGTTTAAACGGAGACCAGGCTTTTTCATGACAATCAGAAGTAGGATCAGCCTTAACCAAGTCATAGGGAGAGAGAATCCGTTCATTGATTCCATTTATAAATGCATTCTCAAAAAAACCCTTGGGATTACTGTGGCGAGGGGGATAGAGATTGTCTCCCATAAAATAACCAGCCCCTTGAAGGATACCTCCCATCAGGCTTGTTCCGCTCCGGCCGAATCCCATTACAATACAATTCTTCATATAAAACTATTGACTACCCCTGCCGTTTCAGCTTTTAACAGACCTATTCTCATGAGGGAATGGTGTATCCGGGATTTCTCGACCTAAAAATTCTGCCAGCTTCGCCCATCCATCCCCGTTTTCCCAGCACACCTTTAGCAATTTATCCTCCCGGTTTCCGAAATACTCACTAACTTCCCGGTTGTGTCTTTCGTAAAATTTCAAGTGTTCATCCTTGAATTCATGCGGCATTTCAAAACCATACACAATCCTGCGGGCCTCGGTTGGCCCGGTTTTGACAGCATGTCGGCAGAGACTCTGAAACCAGGTATCAGGATCCCTGCGAAGGCTGAGAATGAACTTGGCCTCAGGAAACTTCTGGTCAATCTCCTTGTAGACCATAGGCCAGGGCCAGTCCTCGAAGCTGTCAAAATGCTCAGCTTCAATGAGTAGATCCTGAACTCTGCCTCTAGAGACTGCTTCTAGCAATTTCATATCATAGCTTTTGTTACGAAACCCGAAAGTCTTCATGCAGGCACCAAGTGTCTTAGTCCCTGTTTTATTTAAACCTATTCCGAAAACCTTCATATCCTGCTATTTCCTGTACCTGCTTCTGGGATCAGATGCAGTGTATTTATCATCCCAAAGTTTGAATTCGTTCTTATCACCCACACCCCGGCCTTGCCCAGTCACATTGAGGCAGAGGTCACCGTTCCTGACATACATGACAGTAAAACCCTTATTGTAATTTCGATGGTTCAAGTTAACTGTCTGGAAAATGGAAATCAGGTACTCATCAGTATCGTATCCTTTTAATACATTATTCCAATGTGATGTTGGTGCACACCTGAAACAGGAATTAACCCGGCCAAGCTGCAGAGGGAGTACATCAGGAGTAGGACAGGAATGTCCATCTTCCAACATCATCCGGTTGTCTGTATGATGAATGCCGCATCCTGTAAACAGTCCGAACATCAGTCCATTTGGGGCTTTTCTTCCATAGTAATGCTCCATTGCAGCAATCAGTTCAGGTATCATCCCCGGTTTATATCCATGGTCATCTTCGAGCATACAGATGTATTCAGGGGCATACAATTCCTGACCCAGATGAAGGCACATATTACGGGCATGAGCCATGGACATGTTGCTGGAGAGGATCAGGAAGAAATCATCGTTCCGGTTCAGGTGCCTCAGATACTCCCATTTATTATCTTGTCCGCTAATGCTGCTGTCATGCACAATCAGCCTGGAATTGGTCCTGCGGCTCTCTTCAATTACTGAAGGCAATGTTTGCCTGACAACGTCAAGGTTTTCAAATGATCCATATATGGTCAGGAATTCAGTTTTATCCATTTAGCTTTTCCTTCCGGATATTGCTTCAACATCCTCGCACCAGAGAGAAAGCAATTCCAGTTCCTCCTTTACAACGATGCCTGTCCGGTTTAAAGCAAGGTATATAGAAAACAGTCCCTCTGTCATAGGCTTTTTCACCTCGGTTTCTAAAAGAATCCTGGCGAGTCTCTCAACCTCCAGGTAGACCTGGACTTCATCCCTGAAATCATCCATCAGGTTATGAATGTTCCTTTCCTGGAAAACATCCGGACATGAAAAACCAAGATGCAGATCATATTCCCACATGATCCTCTGGGTTATGTAACCTCGTAAAATGTCAGTAAAGCGAAAATTCACAAAAGCAGGCAGGTACATCAGGGGAAAGGTTTCAGAAAACCAGAAAGTATTCTGGGAATTAAACGGTGCAAAATCACCCTTTGTTACATGGATAGGTTCCCTGGGTTTGAATTTCGGATTCCCGCTGAAGATTAACCTGTATACAGCATCAACATCAGGCGCACCATCCACCAATCCCTGCCAAACGCCTATCCTTCCCCTGCTGCTCCTAATTTCTCCAATGGTATTCTTCTCATTTATCAGGCCTAATGGGAAACCTCGAGGCCAGCAGTGATCCGTAGAAAAATAGCGAAAAACATTTATAAAACCAGAGTCTGCATGCAATTCATTTTCAGAATAAATATCCCGCCACTCCCAGTTCCCAAGAGGAGCATTGTCATCATCAGTCTCATAGATCGCAGTTGCCCCCCTGCTCATTGCATACAAATACCCCAGGTTTTTCCTGGAATAGTGACTGAAAGGAAGCATTTCAGCTACCTTGAATCCTGATTTTTCCTGTTCTTTAATATTAAAAAATGTCATATTCCGGCTGTTCGGGATGTCAACACTCTTATTATCCCCGACCAGCAGCAGATGCCCTTTATCTAATTCCTTGAATGCCTTGACGGAAGGAGTCAGAGGATTGATTGTAGTAATCACAATATATTTCTCCACTATTCTCCCCTTTCGAAGGCATGAACTCCATGGATACTAGCCCAGATGTTCCTGCGGAAGCGGTGATACCAGAGAAGCCTTCCCTTCTTAAAATCGAAGGCTGCCACCATGGCCGGGCTAAGACCAAGGTACACAATATCACTATTCTCTTTCGAAAAATCCAGGCCTCTCAACCATCCAGCCCTGATTCTGTGGGCTCCTTCAAAGGTTCTATTTTCCTTAAAATCAATGGGAAGGTTAAAATCTCTCAAGTCCCAGGAAGCAAATGATTCTCCATTCCTGGTGAATACCCTGAGGGTATAGTTCGCCGTATCATTAACAAGTATGTGCTTTCCGTCTGGCGAAAGGCATCCGTTGTGTGAAAACTTCATCTCTGGAGAAGCTACCAGGACCTTGAACCGGGGTTTCAACTGTACCAATGCCCCTTGGCGATTCAGGTTAACAAAGACTCCCTTGTCTGAAACCTGCACATTATTGACGTGATACAGCCTCTGGATTTTATGCATTACCCGGTAGTCCAGCCTGGAATCCAAGGCACGGTATTCAGTGCTGAAAAACCGTCTCATCGGTTCAAGGAGACCTAGATGAAAAGCGTCAAGAAATCCTCCACGGGAATTAAAAACAACTATTGAATCTGTCACTGCGCAGGTTACATAAAGCTTGCCCTCAAAATAGTCTAGTTCATGGATGCCATTGAGCAATGGATGATCTATATTGAATAAAATTTTCTCCAGAGAAATATCATAGGCCACAATTCTGTTCTGCAGCCCAATGTAAATGCAGTCGGGTCCAGACGTGATACCCCGGGCACCATTGTAGTGGTAACAGTTTCTTAAAAATGAATATTCAGCTTGATCAAAATATGCTTCAGGAGCATTGATTTTTTTTAAAATCCGTTTGGAGGCAGCATTAAAAAAATATACCTTTGGTTTTATAAATCTCATCTGCCACTCATGCTTCCTGGATGGAAACCTGAAGACTTCTGATATGAGAAGCTTTTCGGTCATTTTATATCTAAAGGGATCTCTCTTCCCACCTCTCAAATTCTCCAGAAACAGATTCTATTATTTCGATAAGTTCATTAGGGTAACAATACTTATTCTGCATCAGTTCAATCACGCAATCAGGATATTTAAGATTGACCTCTAATTCCCCTTCAGCATTATGATGCGGCAGTTGGTGCCAATCATAAACCTCCCTTGTCACGGGAAGCCCTAAAAAAGAAAATAATAGGTTAACCTGCTGATTAAAATCAGAGCAGAAATCCTCATAATATATAAGGTAAGTCATTTCGGGCCGGGAAGCTTTAATCATCCTGTAATTTTTCAGGCCATATTCCCAGGAAGAAATGTAGGTATGGAAACGACTCCGAAAATCAAGTGTCAGGTTTTCCCTGGCAGTTTCATTGAAAACCTTGTTGAAATCTGTCGGTTCCCTTGTAATCCGGGACATGGCCACATCCAGGGGATTCCGCACGATGAAAACAATTCTCTTGTCCCTGAAGAGGCTTAAAAATTGATCGATGTCCTCCAAAGACCATACATCCGGAGTGATAACTTTGTTACCTATCACCGGCTCATCAAAACGATCGTAAACACAAGAAACGGCTTCCATAAAAGATAACTCCTGATCCCAGAAATCAGCCCTGGCCCAATGCCTCCGACGATTGCCGAAAATATTTTCCATTAAAATCGCGCATTCCGGGTGGGCATCAATAACCTTGGTAACCAGTGAGGTGCCGGAACGGGGAGACCCGGTTATGAACACCATCTTTTTCTGGAAGACATTTTTATTCATTCAAAATCCGGACGAAATTATTATGCAAAATATAAAATGAATCCGTTATTCTGGAGAAGTAAAATCCGAAAAATCATATCCAAAAAATTCCAGCTCAAATCTATACTTTTTCTCGACTATCTTCCTGGTCTCCTGATCATAATAATCTTTGATCGGTACAGAACAGTCCCGTATACCACTCTTCAGACTGCGAATTAATCCTGGCAAAAATTCCACATTAACCTCTTCGCAAACTTGTTTTATGCCGTTTTCCAGATCTTCATAACGGATGAAATAGTCCATACAGATTTTCTCATCAATCAGATATTTGTCCCGGTCAATAATTTCTCCGCCATTTCTAATCCAGTTTCTGAACCTCTCAATAGGGCTATCCCCTGAAATACTCGATTCCATCAACACAAATCCATCATAAGGCACGAATTTTAGACCTGTCTTAAGATTGTTCAACCCCCTCTTTTCAGTATTTCTGTCAAAGGCGGCAAAACCGGAAACCAGTTTTTCGAATGGATTACGAATTGCGCAGAATTTGAAATAGCTGTCCCAAATTTCCTCACCAATCTGCTCTTTTATAAGGGCAGCCGGCATATGATTAAACCATTTTTTAGTTCCTTGAGGGTTTTTACCCCTGTATCCAACGATCCCGGTTTCAGTTACATATTCATCTCTGTTCCCGACCTGGGGCAACTCTCCTGCAGGCAGGCAAAACGGTTCAAAATAAACCTCCACAGAAGTGCTGGCTGTCTTAAAAGTTTTCGTATATATAAACTCTCTTCTGTGACTTACTAACATAACTGCATCATAATCAATATCCAGCAGAAAGGACACAAGCATCCATCAGGAAAAATCAGAAGAAAGTATCCATTGCAGTTCAGGGTACCCACCCTTGAACCCCATGGTCAATCATGAAAAATTGACTATCAAGAGTGCAATATATTTTGACATAATCCTCAACTCCGGCTCACCTGGAACCCCCGGTGGGAAAGCTGGAAGTCCACGAATCTAGCCTTGTTGTTCGGGGGATTCGCTGTCAACAGGGCTCTGATCTTTCCTGCGGAATACACATCACTGGCAAAAATGAGCAGGTACCCTCCCCCTCCCGCTCCACCCATGGTGCAGGCCTTGATATAGGGTTTTATGGATTTAATAATGTTGCTTACCTCAGGTGGATTCGTTCCCGGATCAAGTTCCTGCTTAAGTTTCCATCCCCGGCGTACCGCTTCGCAGACCAGATCCATATCCCCTTTCTGCAGGGCGTCACTTGTGAACAAGGCATTCATCCCGATGTCATGAAGGCATCTCATATGCTCACCCTTATTGAGGAAAACTCTCCGAACTACTCCCTCCAGGATGCCGTGGGCGATCCTGGTGATACCCGTGTAATAGAGCAATACAGTCACATTAGCCCGGGACTGATCAAAACAGCTATCCGGAAGAGTCCTGATAGAAACCCTCTGCTCCAGGCCCGGTTCTGATTCGATCAGCTTGATTCCACCGTACATGCCTCCCACCTGGTCCTGCCAGCCCCCGCCCAGGTTCATCATCTGCTCAACAGCAAGCGTCCTGCTATAAATGTCATCTTTGCTCCAGTTAAGGCCACAAAGCTCACTCAGAGTTCCGAGAATTATTGAAGCCAGAATACTGCTGGTCCCCAGTCCCGATCCCTTGGGCAGGGCGGCAACCATGCTCAGCTCAATTCCACCCCCAATCAAGGTTTCGAGGAGGTGACGCAAGGACCTGAAGTTGCTCCGCACATTGAATTCAGGGGAAAAACCCGCCAGCTCAAGGCAGGCACGGGCAATCCCGAAGCCGCCTCCCAGCCGACCTCTGGCTAATATTTCATCAAAGGTTTCAATCTTTTCATCCAGGCCCAGATCAAGTGAACGCAGTAATATCCTGGGCTCTTTGGAAATACGCGCAAAAGCCTGAACCGGAGATTGATCATTCAAATCGACAGCCAGATTGACAACCCTGCCGCCATAATAAAGGCAGTAAGGCGGGGTATCGGTCCATCCTCCTGCAAGGTCAAGACGAACGGGGCTCCTAACCCATACAATCTGATCTTCCTGGACATTGCGAGCCGGTGACTGGGGTTCTGTTCTTGCCTGATCAATTAATAACTTGCGTAATCCCGAAAATGCCTCCTTATCCTGTTTGCCGGCTTCTTCGGAATCCTTATTGACTCGGCCCAATTCCGATGACAACATACAGAAACTGATCTCTTCCAGGCCGTTTCCCGATCCATAATGTTCTTTCAGGAATCCAAAACTACCAGTGAGTTTTGCCACTTCACTCAGATCATAGTTGTCCAGGTTAAAATTTCGTTTTCCTTCCCGGACTTCCTTTTCCAGCCTGCTCTGCCTGACATCAAAATTCCTGCGGAAATCAGACCTGTGCAGCAGGTCCCGGCCGGAAATCCTGGGCGACTCAAGCCACTGTTTTCTTAACACTTCGCTGCTTTGAGGGTCCTTATCAATCATCCACTGGATGAATTCTTCACTTGCTTTTTCCGGATCAACCAGGGGAAACAGTCCGGCATCAAGGATATCGCAGCCAGTTTCAATTCCGGTGTCTTCAAGTTTTATACCCCGGGCATCCATCCATCCCAGAGCTTCCCTTCCCATCCAGATTATTCCCTCTGATTCCACGGTCCCCCTGAAACTGTCATTAAACCCATAATTTCTGATACACCAGGACCCATCTATGTGTTGAAAATCCAAACAGCTTCCTGGAGGCAGTACCAGTTTCCAGTTGTTTTCAGGGATATTAGTCAGAACATGTTTCTCTGATAAACTCCATCCTGCCGGAACAACCGAATTATCAATCCAAATCCAGCGGTTCGAATTGGTGAATTGGCAGCCGATATCTGAATGCATTACTACCGGAGCAACTTGGCGTGAGTCAGTCGCTGCGCTATCGAAGCTCTTTCGAGACGACTGGCTTCTAAGCTGATTAACTGAAGCCAGCAGGCTTCGACTGGTGCCGAAATGATAAAAAGATGCATGGTCCAGCGATATGACAGCCGAAGTCAGGCGTTCTATCTCAGGATCAGGTTTTCCCGGGTTTTTTCCCAGGGCTCTTCCAAAATCATTATAAATATTGTATGTTTCCGGTAATCCATTTCTGAATTCAGAACTCTCAAAATCCCATCCGCATTTTTGCAGCACCACCTCTATCGCCTTCAGGCTGAAAAGCCAAATCCCTGAGTCCAGGCTATAGGTCTCCCATTTATCCAACTGGTTCAGCTCTTCCACGGTAGGTTTTTGCAGGAATCTGTTTATCATTTCGGAGTGGCCATACCTGGTGACCAGTACGCCATGCCGCGACGCATCTTCCGGGGAAACCGGCAGGCCGAAAATCAGGACATCTACTTCCGGTATGCCCGGAAGATAACTCCTGTTCACAATGAGGGTATCTCCACAGCAGGCCATCAGGCAATAGCTATCAGGAACCTGACCCAGGATGGACCTGAAGGTACGACACTGCAGGTTAAAAAGGTGCTGGATGGGGTACTGCCCTGGAATACCAGGCAATTCCGGGACTGTGATCAAAGGCTTGCCCGCCGGGGCGTAGGCTGGAAGGCGTCGGCTCTCCCCGCTTCCGTGTATCATCAGCCGAGGTCCTGAGCCAAGCCATTCTGCAAAACCTACAGATTCTCTCCCCGTTTTCCGGACCTGCCTCCAGGCCTCCGCAAGCATCCATGCTGTGCCCCCACCTGATCCCAGTTGCTTTCCTCTTGGGTCAGATGACGTAAAAAGCTTTCCGCAGTTTGCGGAAACAACTCCCATATACTCATGCAGCGAAGGATTATCCGGCAGCGACAATAAGACTTCTGGCTCAAAATTAGACATAGTAAAAATCTGATCAAACCGGTCTCTGCAACTGAAGAAACAAATGGAAATAACAGAGTTTGCTACTACTAATCATTCCTTGCAAAACCAGGATTAACATAATTAAAATATTGAAAAGTATAGATAATCATCCTGACCAATAAGGGTGATTGTTATTACATTTCCAATATTTTATTCTAAATACCCGGTGAAAATTGCGGAACTGCCCCCGCCCCAAAATGTCACTTCCAACAGTCTCTCAAAGCATTAAATCCAACTCCCCGGCATGATTGATACCCTGACAAATATCGGGGATCAGTAGTGAATCCGCCGCTACTGTATTACTATTAAGCAGTATAGTACGGATTTTGTATCGATCATTTAAAAATTACACGCTGGATTCAAATTGAAGAATACAACGACGGAGAACTCAGACTCAAATCAGAACCATATGGTTCAACAGGAAAGAAAAATTCTGCTCCTCAAGGACCTGTTAGACAGGATCAGCGCTCATGCGGCAGGCTTGGAGAAAAAACTGGGCGGAATAGAGGAGGAAACTGACTCTTTACGAAGATCCGCAGAGTACTGGGAACATGAAGCCACCCAGCTTCGCATGGCCCTCAACGAACTTTACAACAGCCGCTCCTGGAAAATCACCCTGCCGATAAGGTTATTTTCCCGGCTGATCCGCTGGCTGTTCCGTCTCCCCTCCCGGGCCATGCGGAGACCGGGCCGGAAGGACAGGGCATTCGGCACAGGTCAGAATCCGGATTCCAGTTCCATCAAGCAAAACCGGGTCCGTCAAAAAAACCGCAACCGGACTGAACCAACCGAACTGAGTCCTCGTGAAACTGAAATCTACAATGAGCTCAGGCAGGTAATAGATAAAAAAAGAACGGGGACTGATGCGGATAATAATTGACTTGCAGGGAGCCCAGACGGAAAGCAGGTATCGGGGTATTGGCCGGTACTCAACATCACTCGCCTTGGCCATAACCCGCAACAGGGGAAAACATGATATCTGGCTGGCCCTGAATGGAGCCTTTCCGGAAACGGTCCCTGAAATCCGCCGAGCCTTCCGGGACCTGATCCCCGCGGACCGGATCCGCGTTTTTCAGCCTCCAATCCCCGTCGCAGCAAAATATCCGGGGATCGAAGGGCGGACCAGGGCGGCGGAACTGATCCGTGAATATTTTCTGGCCCAGCTGCATCCGGATATAGTCCTGGTCACCAGTATGGTTGAGGGTTACACGAATGACGCCGTTACATCTGTTGGATCCTTTGTTTCAGGAAGCAGAACAGCCGCAATACACTATGATCTGATCCCCTTGCTTAACCAGGAAGAATATTTGCGTGTGGACAGCTTCAGGGACTATTACTACCGGAAACTGGAACATCTCAGGAATTCCGGACTGCTCCTGGCTATTTCTGAAAGTACCAGACAAGAGGCGTTGGCAAGCCCTGAACTGGAAAACAAGCTGGTGGTCAATATTTCCTCGGCCGTGGATTCGAATTTCAGGCCTCTCTCCCTTTCAGAACAGCAAAAAAAGAATTTCCTGGATAGCTATGGAATCAAAAAGAAAATGATCCTCTATGTCCCGGGAGGATTTGACCAAAGGAAAAACTTCGCCCGGCTCTTTGAGGCCTATTCAGGCATGCCGTCAAGAATGCGCCGGGAACATCAGCTGGTCATTGTGGGCAAAACCAAGGAAACCGCACGAAACCACTTGCATCAGTTCCAAAAAAAATCCGGTCTGAAAAAAAATGAACTGGTACTCACAGGTTATGTTCCCGACAATGACCTAATCCTTTTCTACAACACAGCCGATCTCTGCGTGTGCCCTTCAATCCATGAGGGCTTCGGGCTCCCGGTACTGGAAGCCATGGCCTGCGGTGCTCCCGTGATTGGATCAAATACCTCCAGTATTCCTGAAGTGATCAACTATGAAGAAGCCTTGTTTGATCCTTATTCGACGAATTCAATAACAGACTGTCTCGTAAAGTACCTGCAAAATGAAAACAGAAGAGCTGATCTTCGAGAGCATGGCTTAAAGCAGGCAAAGAATTTCTCATGGGACTCAACAGCCAAAGCTGCTCTCAGGGCTTGCGAGGATCTGTATTCCAAACAGACTCATGAAGCCCGAAATGGCCTCCGGAAAACAAATTGCCAAAACAGAGCTAAGCTTGACCCTCCAGTCGAATCCCAGGAGCTATGCCTGCCGCTCAACCGGGAAAGACTGCTGCGTCTAATTGCCGAAATCAAAAACCTGCCCCCGGAAGAGGAATCCCTGCGGCAGCTGTCCCGGTCAATTTCCGCAACAGTTCCCGCTGAAACAAATCAGAAACAACTACTGATCGATATTTCTTCAATTAATAAAGAAGACATCAAAACAGGCATCCAGCGGCTAGTCCGGGCTCAGCTTGTCGAACTAATTCACAACCCCCCGGCTGGGTTTAACGTCGAAGTTGTGTACTTAAGCGAAAGGGGCGGCCGATGGCACTATCGATACGCCAGATCCTTCCTCTGTTCCCTGCTGGGGGTAAGAAAGCTGCAGCTGCCGGATGGCCCTGCGGATTTAAACAGGGGCGATATCCTTTACATACCCGACTATTCCCTACTGGACCTGTTAAAAGCCGCAGAGACTGGATTAATTCAGCAGCTGAAAGAAACAGGGGTATTCATCAGCTTTGTTGTTCATGACCTGCTTCCTATTCTCAGGCCGGAATGTTTCACTGACTGGATTGATACCCTCCATGAAAAATGGCTCAAGGCAGTTACTGAATTTTCCGACCAGATAATCTGCGTCTCTGGTTCTGTCGCCGCAGAGCTCACTGCCTGGCTGGAACGCGAAAATCCGCTTAGACTGATGGATTTGAAAATTGAGTTTATCCATCACGGGGCCGATATCGAAGCTTCCCTTCCTTCCCATGGCCTCCCCGGGGAAACACCGGAAATGATTCAAACCTTGACTTCGAATCCCAGTTTCCTCATGGTAGGCACATTGGAACCCCGCAAAGGTCACCTGCAGGCTATTGCGGCTTTCGAGCTTCTGTGGGCTGAAAACAAGAATGTCAACCTCATCCTTATCGGCAGGGAATGCTGGACTCATCTCCCTGACAGCGAAAGAAGAACTGCTCCTGAAATAGTGAAAAAAATCCAGACGCATGAGCAACTGGACAAACGTCTGTTCTGGTTTAAAGAAGCCAGTGACGAATTTCTCCTGAAAGCCTATAAAAATTCCACCTGTTTGCTCTTTGCCAGTGAGGGGGAAGGCTTCGGCCTGCCCTTGATCGAAGCCGCGCGCCAGGGCCTTCCCATAATAGCCCGGGACATTCCGGTTTTCCGGGAAATCGCCGAAGACAACGCCCACTACTTCAATGGACTGGAGCCTGAGGACCTGGCCAGAGGAGTCCGAAAATGGCTGGATCTTTACCAGAGAGGAGAGCATCCATCATCTCATGGAATAAGGTGGCTCAGCTGGAAAGAAAATGTGGAGCAGCTCAAAAAAATATTGATGACTGGGGCCGTGGCATAAAAGGGGTGCTTTTTAACAATCCCAGGCGGGATCGTAAGATTGCCGCCCTTCCATGGCTCCGTCTCTCTTCCACCCCGCGGCACTTCCAGTGCCGAGACTGATAAAACCCGGAACATCAATTATCAGACGTAAACCGTCAACCGTAAATAGCTTCCCTGGCCGGGCAGATTCCCGGGACAGGTACGGTCTCCACTCCTGCCAGATTGAGGTGCCTGACCACGGCGCAGAGAGGAAACCCAACAACGTTGGGATAACACCCTTTAATTGAATGTACCAGCTTACCGCCAAGACCCTGGATGGCATAGGCTCCGGCTTTATCCATGGGTTCGCCGGTGGCTATATATTCCCGGATTTCGGTGTCTGTGTAATCATTCATAAGTACACTGGTTGATTCATGAAAGAGATACTCCCTTGATCCAACCGAAGCCAGGATGGCCACTGCCGTAATGACTGAGTGGACTTCACCCCTCAGCTCTTTCAGGATAGACTCGGCATGCCGGTCATTTTCCGGTTTACCCAGGAGGCGGCCCCTGAAAAAAATCACCGTGTCTGCGGCAACAATTACTGATCCTTCAGCGGATCTCCCGGCAACATCCCGGGCTTTGGCCAGCGCGGCCCGTTCCACCGAATCGACTGAGGCGTCCGCAAAAAACGCAGTCTCATCCACAAAACTGGTTTGAACCAGGAAATCTTTCAGGACCAGGGATAACAATTCCCTGCGCCGGGGTGATGCTGAAGCGAGAATGACAGGGTAATTCATGACCTGGTGATCCCTGCTTTTCTGAAATACCTTCTCATTTCCTTCACAACCCGTGGTGCCAGGAGGATGGTGGCAATGAGGTTGGGAATCGTCATCAGGGCATAGGCCGTATCAATCAGGTTCACCACCATCTGGGCCGTCCAGATTGCCCCGACATAAAGCGTCGCCAGATAATAATACTCATACCATCGCCCTTTTTCAGCCCCAAAAAGATATGAGAAACATTTCTTTCCGTAATAGGAATAGCCAAACATGGTGGAAAGGCCGAAACAGATCACAATAACCACCAGGATAAACTTGCCAAAGCCCCCCATAGCCGCCTCAAATACCTGGGAAGTCAAGGCAACTCCCTGGATTCCTGAACCGCGCCAGTCGGTGCCAGCCAGGATTATAAACGCGGTAAGCGAACAGACCATAATCGTGTCCACCAGCGGTTCATACATGGCAACAAGCCCCTCGCGGACCGGTTCTGTTGTTTTTGCCGCGCCATGCGCCATGGGTGCGGTACCCAGTCCGGCTTCATTGGAAAACACCGCCCTTTTAACTCCTGTCCTGACAACCATCATAACTCCGATTCCCGTGGCACCTCCCGCCGCGGCTGTGCCGGTGAAGGCGTCATGAAAAATACTGGCAAAAACCACGGGAATCTGGTCAATATTCAGGATCGCCACGTAAACAGCAACTCCCAGGTAGAGAAGGCACATGGCAGGCACAAGCTTTGAAGCTACATTGGCAATCCTGGTAAGTCCGCCGAGAATTACAGCTGAAACTATCAACACTGAACCCAGGCCGGTAATCGCGGGAGCTATGTTGTAGGAAGATTTCAGGATTTCGGCTACCTGGTTGGTCTGAAAAACCGAAATGCATCCCACCATTCCGCAAACTGAAAAAAAGATGGCAAGAGGTTTATATTTTTTTCCCAGACCAACCTCTATGTAATACATCGGTCCGCCCTGAAGATTACCCTGGGAATCGTACCCCCGGTACATCACAGCCAGGGTACAGGTGAAAAATTTTATTACCATGCCAATAAGGGCAGCCATCCACATCCAGAAGAGAGCGCCTGGACCACCCTGGGTAACCGCGATGGCGACACCGCCAATATTGCCAAGGCCCACAGTTGAAGCCAGGGCCGTGCTCATGGCCTGAAAATGGCTGATTTCCCCTGGATCATTGGCTTTATCAAATCTTCCGGTCAGTACCTTCAGGGCATGCAGCAATCCACGGTAGGGGAGCAGGCGCGAAAAAACCAGGAGGACAATCCCGGAGCCGATCAGAAAAATCACCTGGGGAATTCCCCAGACGATGCTCACTGTTACTTCGAGTATATGATCAATTAAATCCAATATATTATTCCTAAACTGCTGTTCCGGGGCCATGACCTTGGAAATCAAGATTCAAGATTACCGATTGTCCTATATTGCAGAGACGATATCAATGAAGAATGGTATCAGGTTAAGGGTGACAGATGGCAGGAGTTCAAAGGTACGCGTATCCAGTTCACGCGGAGGCAGGACTGTTCCCCTCCCTGCTGGAGCAAGCTTGGCAGTGGTAGCTGGAGCCGCCGGCTCCAGCAATTCCGGATTAAGCCACTATTTCAGTGCCCGAGTTAAAATCACCCTTTTGCAGCCCTGGTCTTTTAGATACTCACCAATAATTGATGCATTTTACGTTCTGGAAGGTCCTGTCAATTTAGATTTGATGACCCGTTAACACTGGGTATTTAAACACTGCGCCTGGCAGGAGCGAGCCGCTCCAGCTACCTTAGGGGAAAGTTCAAGGGGTTAACAAAGTAAAACAGTAATCAACACCGCCGCTGGGCGGTGATATGGGAATGCCGGTCTCCAGACCGTACTTTGAACCTTGAACAACACCCAACGCGAGGAAAAACTTGAACTACGAATTACGGACTAGCATTTCTCCAGTTTCGCGTAGCTTTGCAGGAGCTTTTTCATTCCTTTCCCGGGAAAGGAGACAGTGATTTTCAAATCATCCCCGGTCTGTTCCACTTTCAGAACCTGTCCCCTGCCGAACTTGGCATGGCTAACGGTATCACCGGATTTAAACTTCTCTGCCGAAACTGACTTCTTCTCCAGGGCTTCCTTGATACTCTCAACCGTATTAAAGGTCTTTCCCTTATAGGCGCCAGGATTGCGGGGTTTTGGCTTAAAAAGAGATTCCGCCCCGAGGCGTACCGGAGAAGGTGCCTGATTATAACCACTGCCATAGGAATCGGCTGAAATCATCTCTATCAGTTCCGGGGGTATTTCCGAAAGAAACCGGCTGGGAATATTTATCTTCCCAGGATCGTTTCCGTAAAAACGTCTCAGTTTACAATAAGTCATGATCAGTTTTTTCTGGGCCCTGGTCATGCCAACGTAACAAAGGCGGCGTTCTTCCTCCAGGGTGTTTTCTTCAATGGAGCGGCTGTGCGGGAAAAGACCTTCTTCGCATCCGGCCAGGAATACTATCGGGAACTCCAGTCCCTTGGCATTATGCAAGGTCATCAGGGTTACCCTGGCATTATCATCAATGTCATCGGCCTCGGAGCGCAGGGAGGCATGATCCAGGAATTCCTGCATTGAATTTTCCGAGTCTTCATAGTCCCTGGCCACGTTTATCAGTTCGTTGATGTTAAGCAGTCGGCTCTCGGCTTCATCTGTTTTTTCCCGCTCCAGGTATGGGATATAACCCAGCTCCTTGAGGATCTTTTCCAGGGCTATGTGGAGCGGGAGTTCCAGGTACGGCCGGGACCTGGCCACAGCTGCGGCGAAAGCATCCAATGCCTTAACAGAACGCCCGGAGAAAACCTTCTCTTTCAACCCTAACTCAATTGCTTCCCACATGGAGATCCCGCGCTCTGCTGCCAGATCCAGCACCCTGTCCTGGGTTGTCTTTCCAATGCCCCGTGGTGGATTGTTAATTATCCTGGCCAGTGAAATGGAATTGCCATGATCTCTTATAAACTGCAGGCAGGCGAGGGAATTCCTTATTTCCTGGCGATGATAAAAACTTACGCCCCCCACCAGTTTGTAGGAAATATCAAGGCGGCGCAGGGACTCTTCAAATTGGCGGGACTGAAAATTGGTTCGGTAGAGCACTGCTACCTTCGACTCGCCTGCCTTGAGAAACTGCTGGATCTTCCGGGCAACGTTTTCCGCCTCCTCCCGGGCATCATAAGCAGCATACACGGTCACGGGAGTCCCTTCAGGGCCTTCGGTCCACATGGTTTTGTCCTTGCGGTCCCTGTTATTGGAAACCACCGCGGTAGCCGCCTTAAGGATCATCTTCGTAGACCGGTAATTTTGTTCCAGCTTGATAGTTACAGCCCCCGGAAAATCGGATTCAAAACGCAAAATATTGCTAATATCAGCACCCCTGAAACCATAAATAGACTGGTCTTCATCACCGACAGCGCAAATGTTCTGGTGCGTCCTGGTAAGGAGCCAGACCAGGTTGTACTGGGGGGCATTGGTATCCTGGTATTCATCAATAAGCAGGTACTTATATCGCTCGTTGTACTGCTGCCGGATCGCGGGAAATTCCTTGAACAGCTGGACCGGAAGCAGTATCAGGTCATCAAAATCCATGCAGTTGGAATCCTTGAGCTGTTTCAGATACTCCGCAAAAGCCCGGGAAATGTCATCAGCCTGCCGGGAAAACAGATGATCCGGAATATTATCAGGAGACCATCCGTGATTTCGGGCCCGGCTGATGATTGCCCGGCATTTCTCCACCGGAATAAGCTCATCATCCAGATCCAGATCCTTATAGACCTTTTTCAGCAGCTTTTTCTGGTCATCGGTGTCACAGATAGTAAAATTATCTTTATAACCCAGTTTCCCGCCATATTCCCTGAGGACTCTTACCCCAAATGAATGAAAGGTACAGAGAAGAGGGTAATGCCTGAGGCCGGGAAGAATTTCCTCCAGCCTGGTCTTCATTTCATTGGCTGCTTTGTTGGTAAAGGTAACCGCCAGGATCTCCCAGGGCTCACACACTCTTTTATCGATAAGGTAGGCAATGCGATGAGTAATCGCACGGGTTTTGCCGCTCCCCGCGCCGGCAAGTATCAGCATGGGGCCTTTCCCATGACTGACAGCCAGCCGCTGCTGCTCATTCAGATTCTCAAGACAGGGGTGTTCAATATTCATAATTAAAGTCTTCAGACTATAACGTCAGCTGGATAGTTTCCAGGAGATCAAACTCAGTTTTTTTGCAACTGAGACATTACCTGTTCCCAGGCTCAGCGTCAAGTTCTCAGGCCTATGGCTTGCGAACTCAAAATTCAAAATTCGCCGGCCAGGAGACCAGCGTTCCCCAAAATCCCAAAAGTCCACAAAGCCCATGAAATCAATGAAGTCCAACTTGCATATCATGCCTGTCTTCTCCTGTATGTACCCGCCTCCAAGGCCGGTGGTCCTTGAACCCTGAATCTTGAATATTTATAAAATGCTGAATTGGCAATCCTCAGAAAACTGATGATCTCGACTAGCCGGCTGGTCTGCTTTATACTACTATCCATAGATAGTGAAAGGATCCGGAATGAAAGTCTCCTTCTTTGCGACATGCCTTGTGGATCAGCTCTACCCCCAGGTCGGGCTGGACTCTGTAAACTTGCTGAAAAAGCTGGGGGTGGAGGTTGAATATGACGAGAACCAGACCTGCTGCGGACAGCCCGCCTACAACACCGGTTATATTGAAGAAACCAGGAAAATTGCCCGGCAGTTCATAAAGGTCTTCCGGGATAAAGAGTATATTATTTCACCTTCCGGTTCCTGTGCCGCCATGATCAAATGTCACTATCCGGAGCTGTTTGAAGCGGGATCCCCGGAGTACCTGGATGCCAAGGAACTTTCCGGAAGGGTTTATGAATTTTCAGACTTCCTGGTCTCGGTGCTGAAAGTCAAAGATGTAGGCGCCCGTTTCCCCCACCGCGTAACCTTCCATGATTCCTGCCACCAGTACAGGCAGCTCGGCATTTACGAACAGCCCCGGCTGCTGATAAAAAACGTGCGGGATATTGAATTCGTCGAACTGGAGGATTCAACCCGGTGCTGCGGATTCGGGGGCACCTTTGCCGTAAAATTCGCTGATGTTTCGGCAGCCATGGTCAAAGAGAAAGTTAACCGGATTACTGAATCCAAAGCGGATTATGTCATAGCGACCGATGTCAGCTGCCTGATGAATATCGGGGGCTGCATTACCCGTAACAAAAAACCAGTCAAGGTCATGCACCTGGCCCAATTATTAATGCAATGATAAGAATTAAACCTAACATAAAGGGAGCGCTTTCTGACGGACAGCTTCAGAAAAACCTTCACCATACCCTTGTCGGAAGCCTCCATTCCAGGGATGCCGCCGTTGCCGAGGTTGAAAACTGGGAAGAACTCCGCACCCACGCCCGACAGGTCAAACGGCATACCATTAAAAATCTTTCCCTTTACCTGACCCAGCTGGAAGAAAAGGTCAGCTCCAACGGCGGAAAGGTATTCTGGGCTGAAAACGGACAGGAGGCAGTTGAATATATCCTGAACCTGGCCCAGGAAAAAGGAGTGAAGCGGCTGGTCAAGAGTAAAACCATGCTCGGCGAGGAGATTGACCTCAACCACTTTTTATCTAACAACGGGATAGAGGTGGTGGAGACCGACCTGGGTGAATATATTGTCCAGCTGCGAAACGAAAGGCCGTCTCACATTGTCACGCCAGCCATGCACCTGTCAAAAGAGCAGGTAGCGGAATTGTTCGAGGAAAAGCTGCATATGCCGGCTACCAGCGACATCCAGGAATTAACGCTGACTGCCCGGAATACGCTGAGAAAAAAATTTCTTACAGCGGAGATGGGTCTTTCGGGAGTCAATTTCGCGGTAGCTGAAACCGGGACAATTGTGGTAGTTGAAAACGAAGGCAATGCCCGGTTGTCGATGTCGGTTCCCCCGGTACACGTAGCCATCATGGGTATTGAGAAGGTTATCCCTCGCAGCAGGGACCTGGCGGTATTCCTCAAGCTTCTGACCAGGAGCGCCACCGGCCAGAAAGCCTCTTCTTATACAAACTTCATCTCCGGGCCGCGCCGTGAAGGAGAATGTGACGGCCCATCGGAATTTCATCTGGTCCTGATAGACAACGGCAGAAGTGAAATCCTGGCGGATCCCTTTTATCGTCAGACCCTAACCTGCATTCGCTGCGGGATCTGCCTCAACACCTGTCCGGTATTCCAGTCAATAGGAGGTCACGCTTACGGTTCCGTGTACCAGGGTCCCATCGGATGTGTTCTTACCCCCCAGCTTGAAAAGCCGGGGAAGGCACCTGATCACCCCTACGCCTCGTCGCTGTGCGGTGCCTGCGGAGTTGTCTGCCCGGTTAAGATTGAACTTCCAGATCTCCTGCTCAAGCTTCGTGCCGACGCGGTTCATCACAAGTCAGCCAGAAAGATTCCGGAACGGATCGCCATGAAAATCTGGGCCTGGTTCTTTTCAGATCCCGAAAGATACAGCTTTTCGGGCCGCAAGGGCAGAGCCGTTACCAGAAAGCTGCTTCCCCTCTTCAGGAGAGGATTGGCTTTACCTCCTCTCAGCCTCTGGCTGAAGGAGCGGGATCTGCCGGAAATCCCGGTAAAAAGCTTCAGGGAAATTTACCAGAAAGAGGAAGAAAAATGAGCCGTGAGACGATACTCAGGAAAATAAGGCAGGTTGAAGTAAAAGGCGAATCCTTTCCCCTGCCCGAAAACCTCCCAGCATATCCTGAATACCCAGATCCAGTTGCGAAATTCAGGAAGGAATTTGAAGCCCTGGAAGGAATTTTTATAGAAGTGTCCTCCGAGAAGGAAATTCGTTCAGCACTGCAGCAGGTGTTGAAAGAAAATAATGCAAAATCCATATCCTGGGAAAAAAAGGAGCTGCTGGATCTTACCGGATGCAGCTATCCTCCGGCTTTTCAGTTTTCTTCTGAAGATTTTTTCACCTGCAGCCTTCATGAAGACGGGGCACTTGCCAAACAGTTGACCCTTACCAACTTCGACAGGACCAGTGAAGAGATGGGCCGCATGGAGGTTTCTGTTTCACTGGCCAGGGCGGGAATCGCTGAGACCGGGTCAGTCGTGGAATCAACAGGAGAAAAAGGAAGCCGGGTTATGCCGATTCTGGCGCCGGTTCACGTTGTTTTTCTTCCTGCCGACAGGCTGGTGAACAGCCCCCTGGATTTCTTTACAAACTTTATCCCGGGAGCTGAAGGCAGCTCCCAGATCATCATGTCAGGGGCCAGCCGCACCGCTGATATTGAAAAAACCTTGATTGTGGGAGTCCACGGCCCGAAGAAACTGTACGTGCTTTTTATCAGGTAGAACAGCCCCGCTTGGGCTGGCTATGGCTTATTCAAGATTATCCTGTCCTCAGGACAAGCATGGTGGCATCGTCAGTGGCGAGGGTTTTTCCGCAATGATCGCGGATCGCTTTTTCAACAGTAACAAGAATCTCGTTTACGGATTTTCCTGACTGCTGCCTGAAAATTTCTTCCAGTCTTTCCTCTCCGAAAAAGTCCCCATATTCATTTTCAGCGTCAATCAGCCCATCGGTAAAAAGAAACAGGGTGTCCCCTTCCTCCAGCTTCGTTTCGGCCTCTGTATACCCTCCCCCGGGGAGCAGGCCCAGTGGTCTCCCGGTCGAATAAAGATGGGTCAGTTCTCCATCCCTGCGCAGTATGTACTGGGTATTGTGCCCGGCATTCACCCATTTAAGCTTTGATCCTTCGTAATCAAGAATTCCCGCGAAAAGAGTCAGGTAGTTCTCAGGAAGGGTTGAATTGAATATTTCATTATCCAGCTCTTCTGCCATCTGGGAAAGGCTGGTCCCCAGGGGCAGCCGTGCCTGGAGCATCGCCTGGATATTGGCCATCATCAGAGCCGCCGGAACTCCCTTGCCAGAAACGTCTCCTATCAGAAGAGCTGTGTTGTTTTCAGGCAGGGCAAAATAATTGAAAAAATCTCCGCCCACTTCCCTGGCAGGGATAGAAATGCCCTGCAGCTCAGCCCTGTTTCTCTTCAGCGGCGAACCGGGCAGAAGTCCTTTCTGGATTTCACGACACAGTTCCAGCTCTTTCTTCAGGCCCTCATGTTTCAGCATATCCTCCTGGTTCAACTTGAGGTCCACGGCCATCTGGTTAAAGGAAGCCGCCAGTTGTCCGAATTCGTTTCCTGTCGTTACAGGGACCCTGGCATCCAGGTCCCCCCTGGACAGCCGGTTGACCCCAGACATCAGCGCTCCCAGCTGATGGGTAAAACTCTTACTGAGAGGGTATATGGAAAGAAGGGCCAGGATACATGCCGCCAGGCCGAATGATGAGTTGATCAGGGCGGTCTTCTTGATAGCCCTCAGCTCCCCGCTTACAGGGCGAAGAATACCAACAGTCCTGCCGCTTCGGGGGATCTCGCGGGCTGAAATCATCCATTCTCCCGCAGTTTCATCAACCCTGGTATATGTTCCCACACTGAGGGAGAGGTTATTGATCAAATCCATATGACTCTCATCCGCAGTGATAACCTTGCCTTCGCTGTCGAGGACAAATGGAATATCTCCATCTCTCATGGTAGCCTGCATAACTTCCTTCATCAGCAAGGGCCCGTTTATGTCAGCTTTAAGGAGCCCATCGCCGCTTCCAATTGACAACGGGGCATCAAAGTTAAAATTCCTGTCTCTGGTAATGTAGCTTGATTCAGTCCGGGTCGGTCCAATAGGCGGAGTATATAGATTTGGCAAACTCGCTCTACCCTGGTCGGCAGAGTTGCCATTGTTGAATATCCTGTTTTTTGCCTGGGATCCGGACAGCTGGTTGAATACCATTTCCCTGATGAATTCCCTAGTGTCCGGGCTTCCTGGTGAAGTGACGCGGGGCGCAGATATCCCCGGTTCCGAATTCTGGTCAAAGCCAGAGATCCTTCCCGGAATATCCCTGAAGAAAAAAGGCCTGCCGGCAGCTTCTCCATTACCTGGGGACCCGGAAGATTTCGTTGTTGAAGAACCGGACGAACTGTTTTCTGAAACGGCAGCTCGATCGGCAAAAGAAAGAATCATGGATGATGGACGTTCAACTCTTCCGGGAACCTCTTCGCCCTCTCCTGAAGCACTTTTGGAGGATTCTTTTCCCGGAACAGCTATTCTCAGGGATTTAATGTATGGGGCAACGTCCTCCATATCAGAATAAAAACGGGACATCGCCTTCTCGGTAGCCGGGGACAGGTTAGCATAGTCACTGCTGACCAGTTCATCGTAATGAAGGCGCAGGACATTGTCGACCTCTTCATTGATAACCTGCCTGACCCGTTCAGATCTCCTCTCCAGTTCTGAAGAGAATTCCATGGCTTCCGCAGCCGCTGCTTTCTTGAAGGCGTTGACTGAAGTCATGTAGGAGTAAACGGTTAATCCGCTCAAAGGTAAAACAGCAAGAATTAAAAAAGCCAGTATCAGCTGAGTTCGAAGCTTCATTATTCCTTTAATACGATAAAAACAGGAAATGATTCTAACTTATACAGGTTATTGATAAAAAACCAGCACTTTTTCCCATTAAGATTGATCTGACATGGATCTTCCCAAATCTCATTCTTCAATTCCGGTACTGCACTTACAACGCTCCATACGCCGGGAGTTGAGACATTCTCTGGTGTTCCGCTCAACATTCGGAAACCGACAATCAAACTTTGGCATTCCCGTGCTGCCTAAGATATCGGATTTTAAAAAACGATTAATAATAATCAAACCCGTTCCCGATTCGCACGTCTCACTTCGATATTTTCCGTTCCGAAGCCGGCCCCTCAGACTTCCACCTTTCTTTGTGGGGATTCCTTTGTCCCAGGATTCCGCCGGAGGCATAACCCACGGCTCCGCCTCTACCCTGGGCTATTGCATCTCCTGACCTGCCGGCCCGGTCTTGTTGTTGCCGCCTGACGGCGTTAATCAGAGTGCCGGGCAGGATACCGGTGTTCCCCACAGGGCTGTACATATGGAGCCAAGAGCGCAACATGCGATCTGCGACTAATTAAAAACTTATCCCCAGGGAAGAAACCATTCCGTAATCATTCTTAACGGCATCGGGAAAAGGTTCCGTATTGTAGTAGCTGTCAAAGAAGGAAAGCCCCCAGAAAATGTTCTTCGCCAAAGCCATATTCATTCCTGCTCTTGTCTCAAGCCGGTAATGGTCAAATTCCCCCATCCTCGGATATATCAATGCTTCTCCCGTTATACTTATTTTTGGAGAATCCAGTTCCAGGGCCTTCAGCTTCAGCCCGAATACTGCTTCAGAACCCGTGTCTGCATCCAGGCCCTCGTAGGTTTCGCTGACAAAACCCAACCCAGCCAGTGCCTGCAGGGTGACGGTATCATTTTTAATAATATCCTTACCCAAAGCCCCGCTGATACTGTACCTGAGGTCCAGGTCTATACCGTCGTTTCTGGCAGCGCTAAACATACCGGAGAAAAACCAGTCGTGGGGCAGGCTCCGCTGGGAACTGGCACTAAGGTAGTCTTTACTGATCGACCTGGAACTGCTGTTGGAGGTATAAAAAGTACTATAGGATGCCTCACTATAATAAACGTCCCCGGTATAGGAGCCATTGGCCCCAAAACTCAACTGCCTGGTTCTATTAGACTTAAGCAAGGAAAGGCCGAAATTGACCCCGCCCTTGAACCTGTCGATCGGAGGTTTAGCAGTAGAGCCTGCGACATCCAGGCTGGAGATGTCCAGGGAGATGCTCCCCCCAGATGTGTTGACGACCAGGGTTCCGCTTCCTGACGCATCTTTCCCGATACTGCCCTGATACACGGTCTCGTCCAGCAGAGTAACCACCAGGGGGGTTCTCCCCTCCAGTCGATCCACATTCTTCCAGAGCACCTTCACGTCACCGGCCAGTTCTGTGGCAATGAACAGCACTCCATCCTGCAGTTTGGTTATCTCGCCACTGATTCGGTCTCCATTTACCAGGTAAACTATATCCTTACTTTCAACTTCTCCCGTCACATCCACGGCAAAAGCCGGAGAGGCGGGGAAGATCAATATGAACAAAGAGCCAAGGGCCAGCAGCAAAAAGGATTTCCATTGTAATTCCCTTCCCGCAAACCGGATTCGCCTATAGATATCAACTTCTTCAGTTAAATAATTTCCAGATTTATTGTTCATGGATATTCCTTTCGATACCTTGACGCAGTCCCCGGCATAAACAGCGATTCTTTTATGAAAATCTCCCTGGTTATCCATCATCCATCAAGCTTCATCGCCTTCATCTGCTCTGCCTTCCGAATAAAATAATTCCTCTCTTCGGGATTAAGCCCGGATAATTCCCGGGCTCGCATGTATAACTCTCCGGCTTTTAAATACTCACCGGATGCTTCCAGCATACTGCCCAAAAGAGGATAGGCAGAAGAAAATCCCGGTTCCCTGTTAATCAGGCCTTCCAGGATTTTTATTGCCTCCCTGTTTTTCCCTTTCTGGTTCAGAAAAAAGGAAAGAGTGTAGCAGTACCTTGGGTTATCCGGGTTGATTCTCACGGCCAGTCGGCTCATTCCTATAGCTTCATCCAGCCGCTCTCCGGCAATAAGTACTGCCAGGTTATGGGCTGCTTCCGCCATCCCAGGATCAGCTTTCAGTGCTTCCCGTAAATAATATTCAGCCTCTTTCGGTTTGCCTTGTTCTGCCAGGAGCAATCCCAGGTTGAAACAGGCGGCCGTGTTGTCAGGTTCAACCTTCACGGCCCTGCGAAGAATCTGCTCCGCTTTTTCATTATCCCCTGTACGCGCGTAAACCATGGATTGATTCACAAGAACAGGCACTTCATCAGGCCTGAACCTTGTCGCCTGGCTGTACGCTTCCAGCGCCTCGTTAAAACGCCCTCTGCCAGAGTAAAAATTACCCAGGTTGTAGTGGGAAGACCAGTCATCAAGCCGGGAACTGAGGGAGGACTCCAGTTCCATAAAGGCCTTATTCACATCTACCTGCTGTTGCGCTGTCAGCAGGTTCTCCAGCGGATAGTCAGACAAAACTGCCGCGGCCCTGATCCTGACAAGGCGGTATTCACTTGAAACAGCCTCCATCAACATCGGAATCGCTTTCCCAGTGTCAGGATGCATCACAATCCCGTCCACTACCGCGGCCCTTGTCAACGGTGAGGGCGATTTGAAAACCTCTTCCAGGGCCGGCCATTTTCGAGGATCATTGCAGCCGGACAGGAGCCTGACCAGCGAGGCAGTGTAGACCTCATCACTATCCGGGCTGGTAATATAGTGGAGGATATCCTCCAGGTGCTCCCATTGCCCTTTCCGGGCGTACTGCAACAGACGGGATCTTTGCATTACTTTATCCTGGTAGGTTTCTCCATACCATTTGCGGGCCCATTCATCGGCCCATTCAGCCGACTGATCCTTGTGGCAGATATTGCAGGCATTCGGCGATTCAAATTCAATGGTAGCCTCAGGGGTGGGACCCAGCATGGAATGATCGTGGCGGATCATACGGGCGAATTCAGTACGGGGCATGTGGCATGAAATGCAGCGGCTGCCCGTGCTTGAGGCATCATGGAAAGAATGGGCCGCCGGGTCGTCCACTATCTCCTGGTGACAGGGGGCGCAGGCCTGGTCAGCCCGGTCTCCGGTAAATCTGTTCCGGCCGCTGGAAGTGTGGCAGTATACGCAGTCCAGCTCACCTGAATTGGCACAGGGGCTCAGCAGCCATGGAGTGTAGGTGAAATTCTCCCCCAGGTCTCTGCCGTCAGGATAAAAATCTATATGCTCCAGGGTATGCAGCCCATAGTGGTCAAAAAGCATTTCGCCAGGTGTATATCCGTTGGAAAGCGGATACATCTTGGCATGGCAGGGAGCGCACATTTCGCTCCTCTGGCGCGAATTAAATTTTTTAGTATCAATAATTCGCAAATCTTCATAGGGAGTACCTGCCTCAAAATCCGTAAAGGCTTTAATATGCTCACTTCCCGGACCGTGACAGGCCTCGCAGTTAATTCCAGGTTCAAGCCAGGAGGTTTTGTATGAATCATCCGGCAGATTATAATTGGTGGATAGCTGGCTGACATGGCAGTTATAACATGAGGTATTAAAAGTCAGGGACCTGTCAGTCCAGTCTACTGATTCATCCCGCTGATCCGGGAAGTGCCTCACCATGCTGGCGGTAGTGTCGTACCACTCCTTCCGGTTAAAATCATAGGCAACCGGCAGCACCTGCAGGTGCCCCCTTTCCCTTTCGGTCAGGAAATAATAGACATTCTTACCACCCATCGCATATTTGATTTCATATTCCCTGGTTGCATCTCCTTTTTTTTCAATGATTTTACTGTTCTCAATTAAAAAATCGGACCCTTTAATACTAATACTTCCTTCTGGGAGAGTCAGGTTTCGGGAAGGAAATTCCGCGTCAAAGTCCTGAAGGGCCAGGCCATGATGAGAGTCGGACCAGAGCTTAAAAAAATCCTCATGGCAGGGACGACAGGCTTCTGATCCGGTAAATTCAGCTTTTTCCTGCCAGGCCTCATCCTCAGCAGCTGAACCACAGGACACAAGGCTGGAGACCAGGGCCAGCGATGCCAGAATCATTAATAACCTTGTCTTCATAAAACTAAAATTGCCTTTCCCGGACTGCATCCCGGGTTCATTGAGCCCTGTTATTTTTTCTGCTTGCCGGTTGCCTTCCCAACCAGCTGCTCAGGCTGGAGAGTTGAATCCAGGACTCTCTGCCAGGTTTCCCCAGAGGGATCCAGTTTTTTCCTGGTCTTTGTCGCCAGTTTAAGGGGAACGTGGGAAAATAAATTATTCCAGTGGCCCACCATCATGTTGGTTCTGCCGGAAAGCGCGGCATGAACCGCATACTGGCCAAGCGCCAGGCAGAAGCCGGAATCGGCGGCATTGGCGGGAAGGCTCCTGATTATGTAACTGGGATCAATATACTTGATTGTGAAATCCCATCCTTTCTCCTTGAGGTAGTCCTGCAGGCTTGCTTTCAAAAAAACTCCGATATCCTTCAACTTGACATTACCGGAGGCATCAGCGCCTGAACTCTTAATATCCTCGAGCAGGTTCTGCCCGGCTCCTTCTGCTACCACAACCACGGCGTGGTGCGCCCGGGCAAGCCTTCGTTCCAGGGCATCAAGGAATCCTCCAACACCCTCCAGGGTGAATGGCACTTCGGGCACGAGGCAGAAATCAACATCTGCATTGGTAAGGGAAGCTTCCGCTGCTATGAATCCCGACTGACGGCCCATAAGTTTGACCAGCCCGATCCCGTTCCAGGCCGATCTAGCCTCTGTGTGAGCTGCCCGCAACGCCGACTGAGCGTCCTTGACAGCAGTCCCGAACCCAAAACTGCGTGAAATCCACATCAGGTCGTTGTCTATGGTCTTAGGCACTCCCACGACAGAAATCTTCAGGTGCCGTCTCCTGATTTCATTACAGATTTGTTCAGCTCCACGAAGCGTCCCGTCTCCACCAATAGTGAACAAAATGTCTACATTCCATTCCACCAGGGTGTCCACCATTTCATCAATATCCTGGGGCCCCCGGGAAGTTCCGAGCATGGTGCCACCCTGATGATGCACGGTTTCAAGCATGTCCGGATTAAGGAAGAGCGGATTTTCCTTGAGGTTTTTTGACAATCCTTCAAAGCCGTACCTGAAACCGAGAATACGGGTTATTCCATAGTCATTGGTAAGGGTAAGAGTTATTGACCTGATAACATCATTAAGGCCGGGACAAAGTCCCCCGCAGGTTACAATGGCGCAGCTTGTCTTTTTAGGGTCAAAAAATATCTTTTCTCTCGGCCCTGCCAATTCGAAATAGGGAATTTCCCGTCCTGAATTTTCCATTTCCCTTTTGACCAGGGTTTCGGCTGTTACCAGGACTCCGTTTTCAGGGCCTACAAATAATTTTTTCCTGTCTTTGAGGGGGGATCCATATCGGGCCGGACCCAGTAACTCGATCTCAAGTTCCTCCTGTTCAGGGATATTGTTCAATTCCGGGCTGTCCTGTCCTGCTTTCATATTCTAGTCTCCTTGTGACGATATCTTCGGGTATCTTTATATACTATCTAATATAATCCTGATCGGGAACAACGATTTTCATTCTTGGTAAAGTCGCAGCACCAGAACTGCGTCCTGTTTGTGGAGAGTTTCAAACTGCGGATGCCGAATGCGTGCTTATTAGACCAGAGTAGAGCTTAAGAAGGCCCAACCGTAGAAAAGCCTTCCCAAATAAAAATCGTTTGCGCCCAGAATCATTCTGCTAAAATATGCAGGCCAACCTGTTATCCTGAGGCCTTAATTTTCCGGAAAGCTGTTTATGAATAAACTTGAAATATCTGCCGGTGAATGCAGAAACCTGGGTGTTACGGTAACGCCTGAAGGTGTAAATTTCTGTGTTTTTTCAAAAAACGCCACCAGGGTAGACCTGCTTCTGTTTTCTGATCATACTTCTGATCGTCCCAGCAGGGAGATTACATTATCGCCTGTAGAAAACCGGACGTTTTATTACTGGCACATATTGGTGAAGGGGCTGAAACCAGGGCAGCTCTACGGATTCAGGGTCCACGGGCCCTGGGACCCTAAAAACGGCATGAGGTTTAATCCCGCGAAGGTGCTGCTTGATCCCTACTCCAGGGCAGTAGTGGTTAACGATGTCTATAACCGCGATGCCGCCTGCGGAATGGAAGACAACTCCGGTTCCTGCATGAAAAGCGTGATCGCGCCTGCGGACGGGTATGACTGGGAGGGGGATAACCCTTTGCATCACCCCCTGGGGGAGACAATAATTTATGAGATGCATGTCGGAGGCTTCACCCTTCATGAAAATTCCGGTGTGCCTCCCGAAAAAAGAGGGACCTATGCCGGCCTGGTTGAAAAAATTCCCTACCTGAAAAACCTCGGCATAACCGCAGTGGAACTCCTGCCCATCTATCAGTTTGACAGGCACGACGCACCGGATGGGTTACCCAATTACTGGGGATATTCCCCTGTATCATTTTTTGCCCCGCACCGTGAGTACAGTTCGGACAAGTCAACACTGGGGCCAATCAACGAATTCAGGGATATGGTGAAAGCCCTTCACAGGGCAGGGATAGAGGTGATCCTGGATGTTGTATACAACCATACAGCCGAAGGCAACGAAAATGGCCCCACTCTCTGCTGGAAGGGTTTCGAAAATTCCGCCTACTATATCCTTGAAAACAACAATTCCTCCTACAGCAACTACAGCGGGACCGGAAACACCCTGAACGCCAACTATTCAATAGTGCGGAAAATGATCCTGGACAGCCTTCACTACTGGGTGGAAGAGATGCATGTAGACGGTTTCCGTTTTGACCTGGCATCTGTACTCTCCCGGGGAGAATCAGGTGAACTGCTGAAGAATCCCCCTATCCTCTGGGACATAGAAAGCGACACAATCCTGGCAAAGACCAAACTAATCGCTGAAGCCTGGGATGCCGGAGGGCTTTACCAGGTCGGGAGCTTCGTCGGAGACCGCTGGCAGGAATGGAATGGAGTTTTTCGCGATGATGTTCGCCGCTTCTTCCGGGGAGACCTGGGGACAGTCCATAACCTGGGGCTCAGGCTGCTGGCAAGCCCGGACATATATGAACACGAAAAAAGAGAGCCTGAACAGAGTATCAATTTTATTACCTGCCATGATGGGTTCACAGTGAATGACCTGGTCTCGTATAACCAGAAACACAACATGGACAACCGGGAGAACAACCGGGATGGGAGCAACGAAAACTATAGCTGGAATTACGGAGTCGAAGGGCCCTCGGATTCACCGGAGATTGAATCCATAAGGAACAGGCAGGTAAAAAACTTCCTGGCCGCAACCCTACTCTCCCTCGGTACCCCTATGATCCTGATGGGAGATGAAGTTCGCAGGTCCCAGAATGGAAACAATAACGCCTACTGCCAGAACAATGAAACAAGCTGGTTTGACTGGAGCCTCCTTGAAAAACATGGTGATGTCCTTAGATTTGTCAAAGAATTAATTCGTCTCAGGTACGATCTCGGCTTTACTCTTAACATCAGAAAATCTGAATTGGTCAGGGTTCTGGCCAGAAACAAGATTGAATGGCATGGTGTTAAGTTAAATTCCCCTGACTGGTCTTCAACTTCCCACAGCCTGGCCCTGGCTGTTCATAACCGGATCAACAATAAACTGATTTATGTAGCTTTAAACGCTTACTGGAAACCGCTCAGATTTGAACTCCCTCCTACTGATCCCTCTGCCCTGTGGAAGCTGGTATTGAATACAGCGGAACCTTCCCCGGCGGACATTACCCCCTACCACGATGCTCCTGAGATCACCGATTCATCCTTCACGGTGAATCCCAGGTCAATGATTACCCTGGTTACCGAATACATAAAAACTGATGACTGAGGACTGCGTCCCCGAGGCGCGCGTGCAAGGTTCAAAAACTGCCGACCAGTAACATGGAATACGGGGACCAGGTAGGAAATCAATAGATTCCGACAGTTAAAATGCGGCCTGGTGATTCGTGAATCACCTCTACCCGTAACCTTTTCCAGTTCAAAAACTGTTGATCCCAAGGAAATCAACAATCGTTGATCCTGCCACTACCAGCCTGCTAATATTTCCCCATGGCCATATTTATTGAAAAACCAAGCATTATCAAAGCAGAAGGCTCTCCTGTCAAAACGATCGAAGAATTCGTGGGGAGGGTAAACTCAAATGAAGACAAAATCAGCATTGCCAGGATGACCAGCCCTTCCGGATGGTCGGAACCCGGACAAAGGCCGCAATTTGATGAATATACAGTGGTACTGAAGGGCACTTTGCACGTTAACCTTGAAAACAGTGAACTGGATATCAGGGAAGGGCAGGCAGTCATCGCCAGGGCCGGAGAATGGGTCCGTTACAGCACCCCCGCTCCCGAAGGAGCTGAATATGTTGCGGTATGCCTCCCCGCCTTTTCACCAGACAATGTTCACAGGGACTGAATAGTAGCAGGTATCAGGTCGCATGTAACAGGGCAATAAAGATTGGCAGAGAAACTAATAGCAATAACCTGAAACTTGCAACATGCAACCTGTAACTATTTAAAAAGAAAGCCGTTCTCTTCACTGCTCAGTTCGCGGTCAACTTCCTCTATATTGGGAATCATTTTGTAGGTCTCCAGGCTGTTGAGTTTGGAAACTTCCGGGGAGAGGATCTCTCTGAGTCCCTTTCGGTTATAAATGAGTCCCCGCAAGGGGAAGTACTCCCTGGCCAGGTTTACGATAACCTGCTCCTTCTTCTCCATGGACTCCTGGTAGAAATCTTCCATCACTATCTCTTTATAGGAAGACTCCCGTGAATCAAGGTAGTCCCGGTACAGCTTCACCTCAGATTTGTACCACTCCATATTACCGCGAAGCTTCTCTATATCCAGCGGTTTATATTCGGTGTTCAGTATTTTCTCCCTGTCACGCCTCCACTCTCTTGACTGGAAAGATATTTCGTTGGAAACCACCCTTTTCAGGGCATTCCTCCTCCACAAAAATAAGGTGTGCCTGAAACCATAATCAAGCAGCTGAAAGTTGAGCGCCTGGGAAAGCTGGCAATTCAAATGTTTGACAACATTGAATCCCTTTCCGGATATTTCATCCAGGACATGAAAAAGGCTCTCCTTGCCGATAATCTCCTTCCCGTCAAGAGCAACGTATCCATCTTTCTCATTAAATGGCTCGAGTATCGTGGCAACTCCCCTGAACATGCCCAATGCCTCTGCCAGCGTGGTTGAGCCAGTGCGGGGAAAAGCAAAAATCAGCACCCTGCTCTTCTTGCCGGTTTTCCCTGTTGAAAAAATGTTCATTGATCAGCTTTTCCTTTATTCCTGATTCTGTGAAACCAGCTCCCGGTATTCAGCAGGGCTGTAGTCAGGAGAAGGCCAGAGTCCCTCTTTCATGCCGTATTGCAAGAAGTGGTAGAGGGGGTTGATGCCTTTTTTCTCCACTATTGGATTAGAATTGAGGTACCACTTGGAATCAAAGTAACGGTTCGGAGATCTGCCTTCATAACCACCGTACCTTACGAAATGCAACAGGAGATCTCCCTGGTACTCCTCCAGGTCAGTATAGGTTTCCCGGTAAAACCGGGGGGAAAACTGTCCGCTCTTTTCCAGGGCCTTAATTATCCCTGCCTCACGAAGAGACCTGATTCCGGGCAGCCTTTTTATAAGCAGCAAAAAAACAGAAGGGCGAAAAACATCTACCCCAAAATGCCTTGGGCCTCGCGCTCTGACATTAGAAGCGACAACTCGCTTATCCATGTCAGTCAGCAATGTATTCAGGTAAAAGGAGACCTCGATGAGCCTCTTCCTCAATCGTTCATTTTCGGTAACCAGCCCTGATATTTGATTGTCCTTTTCCTCATTCAGGGCTTCAAACTCAGACAGTTCCGTTTTCAATTCTTGAATTTTCTCTCTGTCATTATCATTAACCATTTGGGCTCTCCATATCATATTCCTGATTGCTGTCAGCTTCTTTTTGATAAATTTATACAGGATATCATCACTAAAACCGGAAACAAGCCTGGTCCAGAGCTGGATATCCCAGTCCCATTCCAAATGCTGTAAAATTCGTATGACCATTTCAGGCATATACCCCAGGTCCGGCCCGGATTTATCAAGTATTTTTTCACCCTTGAGGCTCAGGCTGCTCCCAAGCAGCTCCGCGGCTGCATCCAGTACATCTCTGCCGGGAACTCCCAGGCTCAGCTGCCAAAGAAAATTCCCGATGTGAAAAATCTTAAAATCTCTCTCATATTCCTGCAGATCATATACATTCAATCTCTCCACGGTGTCATCCCAGACCTTGTGATATCTCCGGACTCTTGCCTCGCTGTAAGGAGAATTTATTATGCTTCCCTGCCTGATCTGGTAGGTTACTATTATGTCCTTCAGGTATACTACTTTCCCGGCAAACTTGTAGAGAAAAGGAGTCCAGGTCAGATCCTCATGTTCCCCGGTACAAAAAAAAAGCCCTGATTTCCTGTACATTTCGGTCTCTATCAGAATACCCCAAGGCCGGACCGGCAGAAAGCCTCCCCTCTCTATATTCAACCATCTTCTGACTGCTTCTTCGCCGTTGATAACCCCAAAACACTCTTCACACCCAAAATCCCTGGCTCGATCATGGTCAGTTATAATCCCCGCTTCATCGATCTGGTTGCAGCTGCCGATCACAATCTTTGACTGCTCCCTGACCGCGGTTTTGTGCAGAAGGGTCAGGGCTCCAGGCTTCAGGATATCATCAGAATCCATGAATAAAAGATACTCTCCGCCGGCAATCTGAACACCGCTGTTCCTTGCCGGACCGGCTCCCTGGTTATGTGAGTGCTTCAAGATCCTGATCCTTGGATCCCGCGCCTCCATATCCTCGGCTATCTTCAGGGATCCGTCCCTCGAAACATCATCAACCAGGATCAGCTCAAAGTTTGGATAATCCTGCCCAATTATTCCCTCAACTGCTTCCCCGATATTTTTCTCATCGTTATAAAAAGGAAGGATTACCGAAATAAGGGGAAATCCAGAGTCAGGATCACTGTTCCTCCCGGGACTATTCATTACATAGACAGTTTCTTCCTGCGGGGAAACTCTATCAGCAATATCCATGAACTCTTTTACCATTGTCTAAAAAAAATCTGTAGCTCACTGGCCACTGCCACCCACGCAACCACCCTTGTAGCCGATTTCATGCATCCTGTGACGAAAAAAACTGACAATAACATCTTCTCCCAGAATTGACACAAATTTCTCCCAGAGGATGAAGTCCTTTTCCTTCCCGGAGGCACCAAGAAAACTGCTGATATAGTTCATCATGTAAACCAGGTTCGTTTCCCCGTCAATAACTTCGTCACGAACACTCATCTTCTCGTGGACCAGTTCTGCTGTTGCCATCAGGACCTCTCTGTCCGATATCCTGTGGTCCAGCAGCCAGAGAAGGTGCCCGATATGAAATATCTTGAAATTTGTCCTGTAATCCTCCAGCCCGAATTCTCCGATTCTACGGGAGATTGTATCCCATAGATTGCGATACCTCTCAACCTTTGCCAGATTGAGAGGGGACTGGGTGACACTACCTTTCCTGATTCGGTAGGTTACTACTATTTCCTTCAGGTAGACGACTTTCCCGGCATACCTGTAAAGAAAAGGAACAACTGACAGGTCTTCATACTCCCCGGATGGGAAAATCAAACCCGAATCCCTGAACAGCTGTATATCCATGAGCATGCCCCAGGGCCTCACGGGAAGAAAACTTCCCTCGTCAATATTAAGGGACCTGCGAAGTGCTTCAGTACCATCAATCAGTCCAAAGCAGCTCTCCCTGCCGTAATCAAAAAGCCGGTCATAGTCACCATAATTGCCATGTTCATCAACCTGGTTACAGCTTCCGATAACCAGCCTGACATTCTTCTCCACAGCTGTCCTAAGCAACAAATGCAGGGCGTGCCTCCTCAGAATGTCATCTGAATCCAGAAAAAACAGGTACTCTCCGCTCGCATTGAGTACCCCGGTATTCCGGGCCGGGCCGGCCCCCTGGTTCCTGGCATGGTGCACAATCCTGATCCTGGAATCCCTGGCCGCAAGATCAGCCGCGATCCGGGGCGAGTCATCATCTGACCCGTCATCGACCAGGATTAGTTCAAGATTCCGGTAATCATGTCCTGTTACGCTGCTGACAGCTTTTTCAAGATTCTTTTCAGCATTAAAAAATGGAAGTACCACTGAAATCAGGGGGAATCCTTCATTCTTCCCCGAACACCTGACACTATCTCTGCCAGGGTCCAGGGAGTGAAGGTCAAGGGCATCAGGGGCACATCCCAGCACTTTGCTGATCCCAGCCAGACTTTCCTTTTTTAACCTCTCAGTTATTTCTCTGCTGCTGCCGCTCAATTCCTCCAATAATTCCGGGCGCTGGATAATCTCCTCAAGCTGGGGTATCAATCCCCTGATTCCAGTTTCCTTGTGGAACCTGCTGACGGAATTCAGCCCGCTGGCCCCCGAAGCGGTGCTGACAACCGGCATCCCGAAATACATGGGTTCAAGTGTTTTGATCTTCAACCCGGTACCTCCTTTTTCAGGATTTACGATCAGGTCCACCTTGCGATACAGGTCTGCCATGTCTTCCAGCCGGCCCATGATTTCAACATTTTCATCAAGCAGTAGCGGATTTTCCCTATATTCATTCAGCGCTTCTGAAAATCTTCCGGCAAAAACCACGTTGCTGTTGGCCTTCAGAAATGCGGAGCCGGAGCGGCAGGCCAGGAATTCCATGGCACATTCCCGGTTTACCCGGGTATCTGAGCCAAAATATCCTATTCGAAGCTTTCCGGAAAAAGGGCTCCTTTGAAAATCAATCACCGGTGAAACAGGAGCTATGGTTACAACTTCCCTCTGATTTCCAACCAGCTCCCTGAAGTAAGCGGCCTCTTCCTCCTTAATTGACACAGTCATATCTGCCCTGAGACAGGCAGACTGTTCTCCATCGCGGGTGATTGAAACCCATTCGGCAGTGGTAAAGCCCTGCCCCAGCATTTTCCTGTTCCTGTCAGCAAAGCTGTCCGGCGTAATCAGCACCTTCCTGGTTTCAGGTGGAAGAACCGTGAAAACAGCAGAATAGAACGGGTAATAAACAAAACAAAAATCATAGTCATACCGGTCCACGAGAGATTCCACTCCCTCCAGGGCCTCCTTCCCGCACCAGTCATCCAGGTCTATGTTCAATCCATTTTCATTCCTGCCGACCAGGCCGGAAGTCACGGGAATCTCATGGTATTGCTGAAAGTCCCTGGCTGCCTGGGAGCGAATTTCAGGTGAAGTCAGATTCAGGTCATTCTGGTAATGTACAAGGTGAACCTCAATCCCCATTTCTTCAAGTAAATCCAGCCACATCCTCATGTAGGAAGCCTGCCCTTCCTCCTTGTATGGATGAAACCCGGTAAAGAACAGGGCAAGTTTCTTGCCATCAGATACCTCAACCTGTTCACCCTGGAAACAGCGGATACTCTCGCTCAACCTGGTAACAGTGATTTCAGCGGCTGGAGAATTCTTTTTAATCCATACCCTGCATTCCTTCCTGAGATCATGGGACTCGTTGCGACCATAATACTGCAGCAGGGTTACCCGGTCCTGAAGGTTATTTTTTTCTATGTAATTCCGGGCGCTGAAATCACTTTTCTCATCTCTCTTACCCATCAAGAGAAGGCTGGTTGCAGAATCATCCAGTTCCTTAAAGGCCTGTAAAACAGTCAACGGCTTTATATCGGACGTTCCCGTGGTCTCGCACCCGATAGTGTATTTGAATTCCACCCTTCTTCCTCTCCTGTTTGGCTATGCGAAGAAATCTCAGGCAGTGATGCCCTGGCCCGGCAGACATTTAAACTGCCTCCTGTTTTAACTGCATACAACTATTTCAGCCTGGATGCAAGTATCTTCCCGGCAGAACGGTTTTAATTAAGTACTGAATATTTGCTTATCCCGCTCCTGGTTCCCGAGGGGATACTGGAAACAATGTCCTCGAGCCTTTTTCTGAAAGCTTCTCGGGAACATTCCACTTCAACCCGGGAACAGGCCTGCCCTCTTAATTTTTCCCAGAGGATCTCGTCCCGGTATAAGCGACAGATTTCCCTGGCCAGATCTTCCGCTGTCCCGGCGACCAGGGCTTCTTTTTCATGGGTCCACCCCACCTGCCCGGCCAGAATAGGAGTGCAGACAACAGGTATTCTGCTCGCGGCTGCTTCATAAAGCTTGATAGGTATACCTGCCGCATACCTCGTTGGAGCCACAAAAATCCGGCAGTTCCTGTTGTAAGGGGAAAGATTTTTCCGCGCCCCTTTAAACACCACCCCCTCCAGATCTATATCCTGGAAAAGTCTTTTATCAAAAAGCCCGACCACTATAAACTTAATGTCTTCTCCTACCCGCTCCCTTACCAGGGGAAAAATTTCTGAAAGAAACCAGCGAACTGAATCCACATTGGGACTGCCATCCCAGTCAAGCCTGCCTGTGAACAGTAGATTCCTCCTCCGCCTGAAACCTCTGCCAGGACTGTATTGAGGATCAGTACAATATCCCAGCACATAGGAAGGCTTTTCCGGAAAACTCCGTCTAAAAACCTTAGCCTCCTCTTCACTCACCCCCACCACAACATCCGCCTGATCTGCCAAGTCCATCTCTTCAGCTATCAAAACCTTCTGCTCATTCTTTGATAGAGACTCTCCCCTTATTTCAGCTTCTTTTATGGTCCGCAAGGCATAAATCGCTTCAGCGTCATAGATAATTCCCGGCCTCCGGTTCATGTCACTGTAAACAGTCTCCATGATCCCTTTCAATCTTTCCTGGTTATGGGGTCTGCTGACCCAGATCAGATCATAATACTCTTCCCTTTCCCTGAGAAAATCAGCAAGGTTTTGCCCCCCGACGTCAAGGATAAACTCAATCTCCCTTGGAAACCGGCCCCATATCAGGTCCCAGTCCTGGATACTCTCCCTGTTGTAGGAAAAAAATGTTACCTGGAAGCCGATGCCGTTCAGCGCGTCCAGGATCGCCGCGGTCCTGGGGAATCCTGCCCCATTTTCACTCAGGGGAAGCATGTCATCAATGACCAGGATCATCCTCCGGTTCCGGTCCGCAAACCTTGCCATAAGGACATTGGATTCCCCACTGGGAAACTGGTTTTCCTTTAGATGATCATGGTGTTCTCCCAGGAAAACTTCAGAATTCCTTACCATCTGATTATGGGACTCTTCCCATGAGTCGGCTGACGCCCTTTCCCAGTGCCTTATCCGTACCCCAGGCTCGTAAACCGTCCGATACCCAGCCTTCTTGAGGCGCATGCAGAAATCGGTATCCTCATAATATGCCGGCGCGTAAACCTCACTGAATCCTCCCAGTTCAAGGAATAGATCTTTTCGCGCCAGGAGGAAAGCGCCGCTGCAGTAATCCACCTCCCGGCGGAACTGGAATTCCGCTGACTCCGGATTCTTTCCCCTTCCGTAACCCCAACATGTCGCATCAGACCAGACAATAGATCCGGCTTCCTGCAGGGTTCCATCAAAGAGAATCAGCTTACCCCCGACTGCTCCAATCTGTTTCGAAGACCTGAAACAGGCTATTGCTTCTGAAATCGAATCAGTGTCCAGGATTGTGTCGTTGTTCAGGAGCAGGATATATTCCCCCCGTGCTTTTTCGACAGCTTGATTCACAGCCCTGAGAAAGCCGACATTCTCCGGATGATTGAAAATCCTGGCGCCATCAACCCGATAAAGCAGATCTTCGGTTGCATCTGAAGAATCATTATTGAAGAGGATCAATTCATAATCAGTAAAATCATTTCCCTGGATTGACTTCAGGCATTGCAAGGTCAGGTCAGCCTGGTTAAAAAGAACTATTACGATCGATAGAACCGGTTTGCTGAGCCGGGGAAAGGAAATAAAGTCTCCTCCGGCCAGCATTTGTTCGAGTTCTCTTTTAGTCCTGTGCCTCAACATCTGGTACCGGTAGGAATCAGTGTTAACGACACAACTTTTTCCAAGGGCTTCATGAACCCACTCCTGTTCAGGAGATGCCCGCCATTCACCTTCATTTTCATTGTTATAGGCTGCAAGCATCTTCCGGAAGGACTCCATCCTCGCCCAGAATATCAGGTCCTCAATACCAGTACTGCCCCTGGCAAGTACTATGTCCACTGCCTCGTTATCCAGCATCAATTCCCTTATTTTCTGAATCTCAGAATCCAAAGTACCCGCCAGGATTTTCTTTGTTTTACTCATATCCCGGCCCGGAAACTCCAGAACCAGGGTGAACAATGGGGTAGCAACCACGCTCTCAGACATTTCCAGGAATACCTCGCTCAAGGCGCGGGATGAGCTGTCAAAAACGCTGACCGGCCTGCCAGGGAGTCCCTCCATAAAAAAGTCGCTCAATTCCTCGCAGCTTGTTCCGTTTCCCTCCAGGGAGGCGGTCAGCCCTATTTCACCCCGAAAGGACAACTTCCGCAGTTGGTCTGCCAGCTCCTGTTTTTTTCCAATATCGGAAAGATGAACCAGCACGGTTATGTCAGTGTCATGTTCATCGTTAACAGTCTTCAAAATCCCGCGGGGTGGAGATACCCTGGACTCGGTACTTAACATCCGCCTCAACACATCCCAGGGTCCCAGAACGTAACGGGCAAACCTCCAGGTAGTGCTGTGCTCAACTGCCCATATCCTGTCCTTGAGAAATCTGTTTTCAGCTTTTTCAGCCTGCAGTTTCTGGAGAAGATCCTGGTACTGCTGCTTCATTTCCCTGAGTTCATCCCTGGACTGAACCAAAATCTCTGCCTGATGTTTCCTATCCTTTAACAGTCTGGAAATACTTTCGACAGCAAATCCGTCCCCTTCGATACAGGCCAGCGGATTGTTTCCCAGGTCCAGGTAATAAACAGAAATGGAAGCCTTGTGGTAATGACTACCACGTCCTGAAAAAACTATTTCAGGGGAGGTATGCAGAAAAACAAAAAAGTCGTTTTCCCTGTAATCCGCGTTATCCTTTAACACCTCCAGTTTTTCCCCGGCTCCGGAGCTGAAGGCCACCGCCTCCCCTATTCTAAGGAAACACGGTTCCCTGGCCGGATTAAAACTAAAAATCCTCCCCCCGTTTCGGGGGTCCAGGGGAAAATTCAAGTCAGTCCTGCCTTCCCCAACTGCAGCAGTCACCCACTTACCAGAATCCTTGTTGCCAAATTCATCTCCAGTTGGACTCTGGAGCAGCCGGGAGGACACTTCCCGGTTACTGCGGTTCAATCCGCGGCCCCGGCTGGATACGCCTTTACCCAGGAAAGCAAAAAATCTTCTGGCTTCACCGGGATAAGATTCAGGCCGCCCCTCCAGCAATTCTCTCAGGTCTCCCGGCTGGTCCGTCCCAATCCCCATGACTCCCAGTCCCCTGCCATGAGAAAAACTATACCCTGGGTACTGGCTCCTGAGCTCTCTCCAGAGCTTCGCGACACCTGAATTCATATCAGGATTCAAAATATTGTGCAGCAGGAGCACCGCTTTTTCAGAAAGCTTTGGAAGCCAGGACTTAAAAACTTCGTCAGGTCGACCAGGAAGACTCAATCCGTCAAGATGGAGAATATCCACACTCCGGTCAGCAAAGCGGGACTGAACCTTACCATCTGAGACACTGAGGATGGAAGAAAACGAACCATACCTTTCCTGGTTGAAATCCAGCAGACTCCCGCGGATATTCATCCCTGGAACCTCGGGGTGAAAAGATGAATAGTCAACTGCGTGGCAACGGGTGCCCAGGCCCAGTTTTGCCGCGGCCTGGCAGAACGCAAAATATGAATCTCCGGAGGTGCAAGGGTCCTCGACCACTATCCCGGGGCGGCAGGTTTCCATAAGCCAGAACGCAAATGGAATGTGAGGGGCCCAGTCTCCAGCATCGGTTACCCAATCAGGTGTTGCAAAAACGATGTCTTTGGCCAGGTTCATAGGGTACAGTATCTTCCGTATTTTTATCGAAGGGCTTCTCAGAGCTGCCCAATTAATCCAGTCCGATCATTTTACCACCCAGGGAGATTACAGTCCCTGCTGAAATCACAAATTTATAACAAATTTGATTTACTGATCATCTTAAAAGGGGTACGATTTACTTTATGTGGAAGAACCGTACTCCATCGCTATTTTTTCTTTATCTCCTTGCATTTGCCCTGGCTTCCTGTTCGTTTTATTCCTTTTCGGCAGAAGCATCCGACCTGCAGCTGTCAAAAGATAAATTCATGTCCGGCCAGGTGGAAGAGGCCATAACCGGTTTTCGCCTGGCCGCCGATCAGTTTCCGGAATCTGAAGAAGCCCCATACTGGCTGGTGCGCGCCTACCTGGTCCAAAACGAGCCGGACAAAGCCGAGGTTGAAGCCCGGAAAATATATGAAAAGAACAACAGTTCCGGGATAGCGCTTTGCGCCATGGGTGATGTTGAGTACCGGCTGGGGCATTTTGAACTGGCTTCCCGGTACTACCGCCAGGCGATTAACGCGGCACCCGGATTTGCCAGGGCCTACCTGGGGCTGGGCAAGATCCTGGAAAGCGAAAGGATGTTGAAATCAGCGTCACCCTGCTATGAAAAGGCATTCTCAATCGATCCCGATGATCCGGACATAATGTATGCCTGGGCCACGGTACTGCCCAGGTCTCCGGAAGAGCGTCATCTCTGGCGCCGTTATACCGAGACTGCTCTATATGAAGAACCCTCTACCATTGAAAACACAAAAGCCTGGCTCCAACGGAAGGAAGAATGGTCTGAGATCAAACTGTGCAGGCTACGGGAATCTCCGGAACATAGCAGTATCAAGCTTCTCCACTTCTATATGCCCAACCGTGGTTATAACCGCTACGGAGTCGAAGTCAAAATCAATGGCAAGAAAAAGGCCCGCCTGCTGCTTGACACCGGGGCTTCGGGTATCCTCCTTAAAAACAGCCTGGCAAAATCTGCAGGAGTTCCATTATCCGGAAATTACAAAATCAAAGGATTTGGAGATGAGGGGGAAAAGGATGCCGGGACTGGCCTGGCGAAAACAATCGAAGTGGGGAAGCTTGTATTTGAAAACTACCCTGTTCATTTTACAAGCAAGGAGGCATTACTCTCCGAGGATGGTGTTATTGGAACGAATGTTTTTTCCCAGTTTCTGATTACTCTTGATTTCACCAGAAACACCATGCTGCTTGATCTGCTTCCGCCTCCTCCTGGCATCGCGGAAGATGAAGATTACCGCGAGTGGGATTACAACTGGCAGCCCGGCCCTGAAAGGAGAGGTTATGCCCCTTTCCGCCTTATTAATACAAAAATAGTTATCCCGGCGATAGCAAATGACAAATGGGATTCATTGTTCGTGCTTGATACGGGAGCCGCCGTGAATGTCATCTCCTTTCAACTTGCAGATGAAGTCAACTATACTAAGTTAACCAACTGGAGGCTGGTCGGGGTGTCAGGGAAAGCCGCCAAAACCAGAAAAGTAAACCAGATCAGTATAACCATCGCCGGAGTCCAGCAGGTCAGCCTGAATACTCTAGCTGTTGACCTGAGCAAACATAGTCACAGCATCGGGACAGAAATTGGTGGGTTTGTAGGGTATCCGCTCCTTCAGCACGTGGCCCTGATCCTGGATTACCGGACAGCCACCTTGCGACTTGTTCCTGATCCTTCCCGGCTGGACAAATAACTATTTCAAAGCTTGAATCCTGAAATCGAACCTCAGGTCGACAATCCTTAATTCACTTATCTTTCTTCTTCCGGAAAAGCCCTTCGGCCGGGTTCATGTCCGGTTTGTGGATTTCAAAATGGACATGGTTGTCATGGCCACTGGATACACAGGAATCTTTCTCCGAACAGCTGCCACAGCCTGGATTCTTGTCCGCTGAGGATTCTTCATCCTTTTCAACATTGAGTATGCCGTAAATGATAATCAGAAGCGTAATGATCAGGACTGGAATGATGTAGGTCAACATAATATTAAAGACTGACTCTGCAGGGTAATCTGTCATTAAGGACAGAAATTTAAGGGGCCGCTGCAACAGCGGCCCCTTAAATCAACAACCTGCCGTTTGTCCTAGGCCCCGCTGAAAAGCCCGGCGAAACCCATGAAAGCCATGGAAAGGATTCCGGCTATCAGGAAACTCATAGCCGCTCCCTTTAGTACATCCGGAACCTCGGAAAGCTCCGCTTCTTCACGGATTCCGGCCATAAGGACCAGGGCCAGGGTCAGTCCGCTTCCCGCGCCGAGGGCAAAAAATATTCCTTCGAAAAATCCGTAACCCCTGCTGGTCTGGGTAAGGGCCAAAAATAATATGGCGCAATTGGTTGTAATCAGGGGAAGGAACAACCCCAGGGCCTTGAAAAGCGTGGGGCTCAATTTCTTGATGGCCATCTCCACAAACTGTACCGTGCTGGCAATAACAACAATAAAGGTCATCAGCTGAAGGTAGGGAGCATGAACCAATATGTAGGTGTTCAGAAACCAAGCGCAGACCGAGGTAATCACCAGGACAAAAATATTGGCCAGTCCCAACCGGAACGCGGTATCTATCTTTTTACTCACCCCGAAAAAAGGACACAATCCCAGGAAATACGCCAGGGTGAAATTATTGATAATCGCGGCGGAAATAAAAATCCAAAAATATTCCATAATAATTCTCCTTCCGCCTACTTCTCTATCTGGACCAGTTGACGTTTGTCGCGCATCTTCTTGAAGGAGGCAAACACAATCAGCAGCACACCCAGCGTAAGGAATCCGCCTGGAGGCAGGATCATGATGACCCAGGGCTCAAAACTGTCACCGAATAAAGGAATTCCAAAGAAACTTCCGCTTCCCAGGATCTCACGGATTCCTCCGACTAAAATCAGGGCGAAGGTAAAACCACCGGCCATACCAAAAGCATCTCCGATTGCCAGTGACAGCTTGTTGCGGGAAGCGAAAGCCTCCTGGCGGCCAAGGATCAAGCAGTTGACAACAATCAGTGAAATAAACGCGCCCAGGGCCTTATGAAGCGATGGAGTAAAGGCCTGCAGGCTGAAATCGGCAACCGTAACAAACGTGGCAATAATTATGATGAATGTTGTTATCCTGACCTGCTTGGGGATCAGGTTGCGAAACATCGACACCAGGATACTGGATCCTACCAGGACAAAGGTCGTGGCCGCTCCCATGGCAAAGCCGTTAATTGCAGAATTGGTAACAGCCAGGGAAGGGCACAGTCCCAGCATCTGGACAAATATCGCATTTTCCTTCCAGAATCCTTTTACTGTTTCTTCGTATAATTTGGATTGACTACTCATCCGGCCTGACCCTCACTTTCAGTCTTCTCATCAATGAGTTTTTTCCAATGCTCGTTGCCCGCGTTCATGATTCTGACCACAGCCTTCGATGAAATAGTAGCACCGCTGATGGAATCAACTTCATTCTCTTTTGACTTGGTTCCGGAAGCCACCGCGATGATCTCGGGAATTACTTTCAAAGCTTTGAAATTACCCAGAAAATCCTGGTCCTTCATAATTTTGTCCCCAAGCCCCGGGGTTTCCCGGCTCTCCAGAACTTCCATTCCGATGACCTGTTTTTTGTAGGGATCGTATCCATATATCAGGTCAATCTTATCCTGGAAACCAGAACCGGCGGAGGTTATCCCGTAACCCACCAGCTTTCCATCCGGATCATAACCGGCAAAAATTGCGTCCACGCCTTCAGCCGAAGGAGCTTCAACCAGCTTTCCATCCTTCTCCACAAAAACCTTCCTGGTCTCAGCCCCCGGGAGTACTCTGTAAATGGCAGCCTCCAGCGCTTCTTCCTGATTCCTTTTAATCAGGGGCTGGGTCGCCAGGTACGCTGATACCAGGATCAAGCCCGAAAATAAACCAGCCAGTCCCAGGGTGGCGATAAGTCTAATGGGACCCGCTTTGTCCTCACTGGGCATAATCAGGCTCCTTTCCTTGAACTGTTTCAACTTTTAATCTCTGCATAGGACAATATTCTTTCACTCAACCGTCCCGCGAGACGGTTTCAGGTATGCTATTTTTTTGCTCCCCCAAACTGCCGAGGCTGGGTATATCGATTGATATAAGGAGTAACCGAATTCATCAATAAAATGGCGTACATGACACCTTCCGGAAGACCCCCATACAGCCGGATCAGGACCACCAGAAAACCGACACCCGCCCCGAAGATCCATGCGCCCTTTGGAGTCGTAGGCGTGGTTACAGGGTCAGTGCACATGAAAACAGCTCCGAAAAGCAGGCCTCCGGAAAAAATCATGAACAGGGGATTGGCATTTTCCTTGCCGGTTATAAGCCAGATAGCGGAACTGAATATGGCAACCGCGGTAACCGTGCTGACCGGAAGCCTCCAATCACAGGACCGGCGGGCAATCAGCCAGACAAGCCCCAGGATGATCAGGGCACCTGAAGTCTCCCCGATACATCCTCCAATGTTTCCAATAATCAGCTTGAGTACCGCAGTCATTTCACCGGAAAACTTGGCAAGCCCCAGCGGCGTGGCCGCGGTGGTAGCGTCAGCCGGAGCCTGGAACAGGGGCATCGCAAAAACCCTGGGTGAAACCTGCATCAGGCCTGAGGCCGGAGTATTCCAGGTGGTAATGGCCGAGGGAAAGGCGGCCTGTAAAAAAGCTCTGCCGACCAGGGCCGGATTAAAGACATTCTGTCCCAGTCCCCCCCATATCAGTTTCCCCAGTCCAATGCCTACGAATCCCCCGAGAAGAGCCATCCAGAGAGGAAAGCCGGGAGGCAGTATCAGTCCAAGCAGCACCCCGGTAAGCAGCGCGCTGTTATCAGGCAGCGGCGACTGTTTCCGCGAACGACTGAAAATCCACTCGGTTCCTACCGCTCCAGCGACCGCGGCCGATACAACCAGGAGGACTCCAAAACCAAAAATCCAGACAGCAGCCAGGATCAATGGGACAGTAGCCAGAAGGACATCTCCCATAATCCTGGGGGTTGACGCATCTGTATGCAAAAACGGGGATGTCGAGAGTACAAGATTATTTGAGTGTGAATTCTTCATTTCTTATTCTGGGCCTCTCGGGCCATCACTTTACCTATCCTGATCCACTGGACCAGGGGAATATTGGATGGACAAGTATATGAACAGGATGCGCATTCGAAGCAATCCATCAAGTTATAGTCAGCCAGTTGATCCACTACTTTCATCTTGGCAAGGTGGGCCAGGCGAGTGGGATTCAGGTACATGGGACAAGCTTCAAGGCAGCGCCCGCACTTGATGCAGGGATACTCCCTGGCATCTTCCTGGAAAACTCTGGTCAGGGCCAGCAGGCCGGAAGTCCCTTTCATCACCGGCACATCCAGGCTCTTCTGGGTCATTCCCATCATCGGGCCTCCCATGATCAGCTGCTTCGTCTCTTTCCTGAGCCCCCCGCAGTAGTCAATCAAAGCGGAAAGGGGAGTTCCCAGGGGAACCAGCAGGTTCCTGGGATGGGGAATGCCCGGGCCTGTCACTGTCACTACTCTTTCGATCAGGGGAATGCCCCGGTCAAACCAGTCCGCGATGGCCGCGGTTGTACCCACATTATTGGTAAGTACATCCAGGTCGAGGGGAAGCCCGCCGCTGGGAACTTCCTTGGCCAGCAGCGCCTTGATCAGCATTTTTTCAGCGCCTTGGGGATATTTGACCTGCAACGGAACAATGGCTATTTTGGGAGGGGCAACAGCCCTGAGGGTTTCAATAGCATCAGGTTTATTAGCCTCAATGCCTATCAGGGCCTTCTTTGCTCCGGTATTATCCATGAGTAGCTGGGTGCCGCGTATTACTGCCTCAGGCCTCTCCACCATTAGCCTGTCATCACAGGTAAGGTATGGCTCACATTCCACACCGTTGATAACAACATACTCGATCTTTTTGCCCTCAGGTATCTGAACCTTGACGTGACTGGGAAAGGCAGCTCCACCCAGGCCTACCAGGCCGGCATCCTGCAGCTGTTTGGCAAAGGCCCGGTTGTCGAGCCTGACAGGATCAGGCCGCTCCTGGGGCTGTACCCTCTGGCTGGCATAAGGATCAGCCTCGATGGTAATCGCCGGCATCATTTTCCCATTGGCATGAAGCCTGGGTCCCAGGCTTACAACCTTTCCCGTTACCGGAGAATGCAGGGTGGTTGACACGAATCCTCCCGGATCAGCTATCCGCTCTCCCCTGAGCACCTCCTGTCCGACCCTTACTATGGAAACTGAAGGTGCCCCGATATGCTGGGAAAGAGGCATTACATATTCCTTTACAAAAGGAATCCTCTCAATCGCCCGGAATGAAGTTGCACCCTTGTTTTCATGCGGATGAACACCATGTTTAAATGTTTTCAACTCTTCATTTTGAAAAGCAACGTTCGCCATTAAACTATTTCCCGTCTATGAATCGTTAGAACCAAAACCAGCCAGATTAAGCAGTCTGTTTCTGAGTTTTTCAGCCATCTGCCCGCTGACATTCGCTTCCAGTTCAGCTATCCTCGCTTCATAAGTTTTTTTCAACTCTTCGATTTCTACAGTCCGCGCCTCATCAGCAGCAAGTTGATCCTTCAGTTCAGCCCGAACCTTTTCAGCTTCTGGATTTTCATGGCCGCTCAGCTCTCTGCAGGCAACCATGATCCCGGTCACCCTCAGGGCGGCTTTCAGCAGTTCAGGAGCAATCAGCAGTTCTCCAGACCCGGCCGGGTCAATGACTGAAGGCACCAGGGAAGCCCTCTCTTCGGGATCCATTTCCAGGTATACTTCCAGGTCGAGCAGGCTGCTTTTCTCTTCAGGAACACTGAAAAACCTCTTGTAGCGTTCCTCGCCTGCTGCCCATTCCAGGATAGCGGCAGTGTTGGCCACCGGTTCCGTGGCAAAGGAGAGCCGTGATGAGAATTCTCCCCTGATACCAGGATCATAGGTCACAACCGGAAGAATTCCTGATTTAACTGCAGCCCTGGCCCTTTCAATGGTCAGGGCGGGATTAAATCCATGTTCCTGCGGCAGAGGCACATGAATCCTGATCAGGGATGAACCTGTCCAGGCCAGGGCCCGGATAACTCCATCCGCAAAACTCTCCAGGTCTCCAATGGATCCTGAAAAAATAAAAACATCCTTGCAGGCAAGGCCCAGGAATAAAGGATCTATCCCATTCCTGGTAATATCGCAGGAATCAAGCAGCACCAGCTTGATCGGCAGTCCTGAATTCAAAAGTCCGGTAAGGCCGGCTACTCCCTGCCTGTAGAGCGATGTCTCATCACAGAGCACGATCAGGGGAGCGCATGAAGCCTTTTCCTCCGCGGTTAACCCGTCCCAGGCCAGGTAATCCAGCTCTTCCATTTTTGCCGGAAGATCCGCCGGAGCTTCCAGGTACAGTCTGCCTTTCCTTTGCAGGATTACCTCATGGATATGCTTCTGGGCCAATGCTCTGGCAACTCCGGAAACCGTCTGCATCCCTTCAGGTGACAAGTCCACCAGCAGGGGTGAATTATAGGGATGGTTGGGAAATCTTCCGGCCCAGTTTGAAATCCGATCGCCTACAATAGCTACTGAGAAATGAGCCCGTTTATGACCTGGGGCCCCATCATTCCTGAGCAAGGCAGCGGTTTCCTTCAAACCATTAACGGTTTCCTGCCTCTCCAGTATCTTGGCCGGATTCAGGGAAGCTGAAACTCCCGCCTTTTCAAGCAGGGAATTCAGTTCGCTCTTGCTGATCCTTCGCCTGTCCACAGAACGCAAGGCCTCAGCCACCTTTTCTCCATTCCGCGGGCCGCCTTCTTCCAGCATGGTATTAACCACCTTCTGGAGAGCCTCAGCTGTTTCTTCAGACCTGTCGGCGCAGGCTGTGAAATTACCTGACATAAAGGACTCGGCCAGGGATGTCACAAGCCGGGCGGCCAGGCGCTCGCCTGATCCGGGGAGGCCAAAGGATCCGACTGCCTGGGCCTGCGAGCAATTCCGGTCCAGGAGCCGGGCGGAAACTGGGTTCATTCCGATATCTATAGCCCTTGAAATATCATTTTTACCGGTAGCCGGAAGCGCTTCCCAGAGTTGCCAGGCTTCCCTGGCTTCCTTGGCTCTTTCCACCCGGCTGACCGGCTTAAGCGCCCCTTCGGGGCTGTTTTTGATACAGAGCTGGCAGCCCTGGCATGCGTCAGGATTAAAAGCGACAACCAGTAAAAGGCCTGATCCCTTGCTTGCCTTTCCAGGTTTCAGGAAATATTCCTCGGTAACTATGGGATCAACCTTTTCAAAAGCAAATACGGTCCTGGCAAAAATTCTCCGGTGCTCCTCCCTGTCGGGATCCGCCACCCGCAGCTTCGGGACCAGTTCATCATATATTTCAAGTAAATAATGATAGGTGAGCTCAACAGATGGATTCTTGACAACAGCCTCATCAATCTTCTGGGCAATTGTTTTGTGAGACCTCTTTACTGCGCCGGCCAGCTTACCTTCTTCACCGGTAGTCAGGGACAGGGCATCCAGCAGCCCGGCCGTGCTGATCAGGGTCACTCCAATTGCCGAGTCAGGGCAAATCGCCCAGCTGATGGCGCTGATCTTCGACTTTTCAGCGGAGAGCATCGGCATAAAAGGCATGGCTGTCGCCCTGGGCCTGGCCAATGCCGCCGTATAGGAGGGTATCGCGTTCAGGGTCACCAGGGGATCCGGAAAATTATCGCTGCTGCCGCCTCTCTTGGGCTGCATTAGCTCACCCCAGAAACGAGGCAGATTGTCATATTCATTACCAGGTTCGCTGAATTTCCTGATCCCGCCCGGAACTCCTTCTTCAACAACTTCAGGTTCACCCAGTTCCTGCCAGTTAATCGGCTGGAGTTCAGTGTCGCCGGAAATCACATCTTTAAGCCCAAGGATTGTGTCCTCGTATTTTTTATCGGTCCGATACATCTTGAGGCCGAGCCTCTTGACCTGGTCTCTCCAGTAAGCGGGGGTAAGTGTCCAGATTTCATCAGCCGGACGTTCACTGTGAACAAGAATTGTCCCACCCTTTACCACGTCCTCAAGGGGATTAAAAATGACATCAAGCCCGTTTTTTCCCAGCCAGAGCACATCCACTCCGGATCCGGCTTCAGGTACTGTCGGGTTCTCTCCGCCAACGGTCACTCTCGCAGCCAGGACTCCGGCCTCAGGCGACCATCCGTAGCCGCGGGCGGATCCTTCAATTCCAAATGACTCGGCCAGGCTGGACAGGACTTCGGAAAGCTCCATGGTGTGCGGGCCGACCCACATGACGGTTTTGCTTCCAGGAGACGTTGAAACAGGATCAGCCGGCTTGGAAGTTGTCGCGGCCAGATCGGGGTAATCACCCTTGACAGCATTAATCAGCCCTTCCCGCTTCGGGAAATCTGAAGAATTCTCGCGGCCTGATGTGATTCCCAGCCAGACATGGGACCTGGGGGATGCTCCCTGCATTTCAGCCAGGAGATCTACAACCTGCCCGACGTTCAACGGCTGCCCATTCATGCCGTATGAACCGGACATCCAGGTCTGCCTGCCGCCGGAAAGGCATCCCTGAATCTCTCGTATCAGGGGCAGGCTGCCGGCCAGGGGGGCGTTAAGGCTCTCCAGGACCAGGACCTTCTTTTTGCCGGTCAACGCTCTTTTTACCTCTTCAGCGGGGAACGGCCTCAGCCAGGTAATCCCCAGGACTCCGGTTTTGCTCCCTTTCCTGCTGTTCATCAGCTTCGCCGCCGCACTGGCAGTCTGGACTGCGGTTCCCTGGGCTACAATAACCGTATCAGCGGTTTCGATATTCTCTTCATAAACAAAACTCAAAGCCCGGCCTGTTACCTTTGCCAGCGAAGTCATTCCCTCTTCAGCCAGCTTCTGCAGGTGGCTGAAGAAAAAAGCCTGGTTTCCCGCGGCTCGGGCCGCGCCTTCACTGGAACCCTGCTGAGCGCCAATTGATACCGGGCGGTCCTGGTCATACCAGGCTGGAACCTTGCTTCTTTCGCCACTGAAAAGCAGCAGCTGGGCGGGAGTCGGAGAGGCCAGGTCTGAATCAGCCGCTCCCAGAAATGCCTTGAGCTTATCAACAGGAAGCAGTGAGGCTGATTCAATCCGGTTGCGGTCAATGCCGACAATCCCCGGCACGAGGGATCTCTCAGCCAACCAGTGCGCCAGGACAGTATAGTCCGCGGCCTGCTGTACTGTATGAGGCATAATCTGGAACATTCCAATATCAGCAACCCCATGATACCCGGCATGATTGCTGCCAGGGCCGAAACCCTCCCGCAACAGGGGATGCAGGACCATGGGAATGTGATGGTCAGCAATGAACTGGATCTGCTGGTAACCTTCCAGTATCCGGTCGCCGGTAAAAAAGGAAGCCACGCGGGACCCGGCCAGCGCTACACCGGACGCTGTAGCCAGGCTTTCAGTGACACTTTCCGTACTGATTTCAGTCACCTGCCGCCCGAAGGCGTTCATCCTTCGGGGATTAGTACCCGAAACTGACCCGGAAGATCCTTCATTTAACGAATTTCTGACCAGGGCATCACACACCAGGTTTTCCAGGACCGCCACTGCTTCCACAGAAGTTATGACCTCCACAGGATCCGCCTGGGTTTCTGCCGGTTTACTACTTAATACCTTAACAATACGATCTAAACGTAATTTGGATATGAGACTACGCACGAATCCGCTCCTCGCTTATTTTTGTCAGGGGCTTTTTAAACTGCTCACCTTCAATCCAGACAATGGCTCCGGTGGGGCATCTCCAGGTTGCCCTCTGTTCAGGTTTCTTATCCAGGTCATACCGCACAACCGGCAGTCCGTTTTCAATTTCAACAACTCCAGGCGGAGAATCAGCAGCGCAGCGGCCGCAACCGTCACAGGTTACGGAGCACCTGGACCTGGCTTCTTCACCGGTCAAAGGTGAACTGCACTGTACAAATAATTTATGGGACAGGGGAATAACTTTAAAAAGGTCCAGGGGACAGGCCGCTACACAGTCTCCGCAGGCTGTGCACAAGGCGGGATCAACCTGGGGCAGTCCTTCCCAGTTCATGAAAATCGCGTTGAATGTGCATGCGTCCCGGCATTCTCCGAGACCCAGGCAGCCATAGGTACAGGAACGCCCGCCGCCGTCTACAAGAATCGCGGCCCGGCAGGTGGATATGCCCTGGTAGCTGGCCAGTTCATTTACCAGCCCTTCTCCGCCCGCGCACTTGAGGCGGGCTACCCGTTTTTCCCGGGTTCCGGCATCAATTCCGAGTAGCTTGGCAATCAGCCCTATATTTTCAGCGGTGTTTACGGTACACCCGCTCGGAGCACCCCCTCCGCTCACCAGCTTTGCGGCAAAAGCGGAACAGCCCGGTTCTCCGCAGGCCCCGCAGTTATTTCCCGGCAGCAGTTCTTCAACCTGCTCCAGTCGCGGGTCTTCCTCAACCTTGAGAAAATGGTCTGCCGTGGCCAGTATGCCTGCAAAAACCACTCCCAGACCAGTCATAATTATTGCTGCTGTAATAACTGTTTCCAAACCAATCTCTCCTGTCTAATGTATCGCTTTGCCCCTGGTTATAATATCCGCTGTCGCGGTTTCATCACCTGGCCTTGGCTTGCCCGGATAAATGCATCTGACCGGACAATGCTCAGCTGCTATAACCAGCTGTTTGTAGGTCCCTGCCTGCGGATCTGCTATAAAAGCCTGCCTGTCACTGTTATATTGAAACATCAATGAATTGAGGCTGATACACTCATTGCAGCTACTGCACCGCTCAGATTCAATATACGGATCATCGTCTACTTCTTCCTCTGTTTCCCCTGCCTCATCTTCCAGCACTTTCAGGGTATCCGGAATCACCTCTTCCTCCAGTGGCAATCCCTCAACTTCGGATTCCATAATTCTAACATCCTCAGCGCCCTTCGTGCTTGGAGGAGGGGAAGGTTTTTCCCGTAGCAGGGATGAAGAGCCTGCCAGCACTTCAACGAGCCTGTCCACAACCCGGGCGGCACCCTCCTCGCGGGCTGATAATAATTCCGCCTCGGTTATCAGGTGAGCCTGGGAATCCTCTTTTTCTCCGGCTTCAGGCTCAGGTCCGGCAAATCCCGCCCCGGCCAGCTGTTGGAACATTCTCCAGGATCCGCCCCGCTCCCGGCAGGCATACACGACATCCCTGGTCAGGATAGCCCGCTTGAGCACATTTTCTTTGGATAATACCCAGATATAAGGGATGGTATCCGGTTCAAGCTTTATTCCTTTATCCAGGTATTCCCGCAGCTCAATCTGGTTCTCATTCCAGGCCTCCTCGGGTATCGTCAGAAAATGGCCTGAAAATCTGGCCTTGACCACCGCGGCATGGGCCGGGGTTATCGTGTCCTCCATCTGCCTCACCTGGCCGTCACTCAGTTTCACATCAAACTGCCGCTTGATCCAGGGCTCTTCGGCGAGCACATTCCCCTCCAGGTCAAGCCTTTCTCCCCAGGATAATCCGGCAGACGGATCATACCTGAAACAGGGAACGGCACGGCCCAGGCAGGCCGCGTATGATCTCCACCATTCCTCAAATCCTCCGAATCCGGCCTGGGGAACCGCAACCAGGGACACTGAAGGAACCGGCTGGGATATCCACTCCCTTAAACCTTTAATTGTGTGCATCGGCAGGGCCAGGGAACTCTGCATCACAAACAGCTCCCTGAAGGCCAGGACCAGATGACCCAGGTCAGGAGAAATTCCGGAATGCTTGGGCCATACATCGTCTCCGGTAACATCAAATTCCCTGCTTGTCACCAGCACTGCCACGGGCCGGCCGCTGCTGATAAGCCTGCCCAGGCTGGACAGCCTTCGTTCAAAAACACTTTCACTGGAAATAAGCACTACCACGGGCGGAATCAGGGAGAGCTCCTCCATTTCCAGGAAGGTCCAGTCCAGCTTGTCCGTGAGGCTGTCGGCAACTGAACCCCCGTCACTTTCAGTCTCCTTCCTTGCCAGCTGCACAGCCTTGAGAGCCTCCGCCAGCCTCTCGGCCAACCCGTCAAAAATCCCGGCAGCAAAAAGGAAAGGATTCTCATGGGTCTGGACTGAAACCCCGGGCAGCGGGAAAGCTTCGTAGGTGTACTTGTCAAAAATAAAAAATGCTTCCGGTGAGTCATCCGTGGTCTTGAGGTAATCCCTCAGCACCCGGTAGGCCCAGGTCAGCTGTTCCCGCCTCTCCCTGGAAAAACCAGGTGACGCCTTGTGCCTGGAATGCAGTTTAACCATGGCCTCAGGGTCCAGGAACCGAGCGGACCCCTCGCCCAGCTCATCGGCAATTACATCAACCCCGGCATCCAGAGATTTCCGCTCTTCAGCCTGCAGCATATCTCCCAGCTGCCCGGCAAGCATGGCTACCTCAGCCCGGAAATCCATCCGTTTCTCGCTTCGCCTCTCCGACGCTATGCAATGGCATATAAGCGGTAAAACCGCCCTGGAAAAGGTCATGATCCGAGAGGAATCAGGCAGGTCCGCGTGAGCCCTGGTTACGCCTTCCCTTACCTTTGCGGCAACTGGGCCATTAAATGAAGATCCCTTCACAAAAATCTCCAGAGCCCTTTCCACCAGTTCGCAATCCAGTTCGCACACAGCCCTGGTCCTCTCTTCCAGAGCCGCGGCAAATGCCCGGGTAAGACCTGGCAGGTGGCTCTCCTCCACATAACCTCCCAGGACTTCCCTTATCGGGCGAAAATCCGTCATCCCATTATCCAGGCTGGATACCAGCGGATACCCGTTTTCAAAAGCATTCTCCCTGTCCAGATGATGCAGTACCGCGGGCAATGCCGGGGAGCTGAAATCAACGCTGGAATATATGTCTTCAGGACAGGAGCCGGTTAAAAAAAACTCGCGGATAATATGAGGCCAGTCCCCTGAGTCCTTCTGGACTTCTTTCAGATCAGGAAACCGCAGTGAGCCGTTAATCCTGGAAAGAGCCCGTTTCCTCTCCCGAATCCTCTCTTCCAGAGCATTGCCGCTGATTTTGACCAGGACGTCGTCGTCCCTCTTAACCAGGTCAGATCCCGGGCTGTCAAACATCAGTAGGCCCAGGGCTTTCACCAGTTCAGTTCGGTCAGTCCGTTCACTGCCGCTCCAGATGTTCCAGTTCCTGGCTTTTCTCAACTCCTTCAGGGCGGTCACTTCCTCAGCCAGCCCTTCCAGCCGGGACAGGTCACCAATCAGGACCAGGTGCCCCCCCGGGGAAAGCAGCCTGAGCCCAGGCTCAGCTCTTTTGCCCTCGGTCAGATCCACCAGGAGAAGATCCAGTTCCCGTCCGCAATCCGTCGTACCAGGCGGGTGCCCTGAAGCCAGGACTGTCAGATCGCAGCGTTCCACAGTAGTGATCTCGAATTCTCCGGACCGGCATATCGGGCATTCGGCGGCAAAATCCTGCAACAGCCTGGTCGCTCTTTCGCCCGAGGAAGAAATCCCCAGCCTGAACCTGTTCTTTTCAAGCAGCGTATCAGTATCAAAACCCTCAAGCAGCGGAGGAGTCACTTCATGGCTGATATCATCTATTTTTTCAGTCCAGACCTCCCTGCGGAATCTGCTTCCCAGGTAAAACCTGAGATTGGAAAAATTCCGCTTATGAAAAGGATTCTTCCTGGGAAGCATCAGCACTACTTCACCGGCCTCACCGATCAGCGACATGATCCGGTCCAGGGGAAAAGGATTAAGCAGGGTGATTGAAATCAGCTTGATATCATCGCGCAGGGCCAGCATCCGCCGAAGACGCGACGGAGCAAGCCCGGGAATGATCACAGCTATGGGAGCATCCGGATTTCCCTCAAGGCGGACGGGGTCGATCTGTTTTCCGGTCAACTCTTTCAGCTGTTCCAGTTGCTCCATCACCTTTTCAGGAGTCAGCTTGAAACGCTCGCCCGGTTCAACCCTGGCAGCGGCATCCAACTGCTCCTGGGAGGGAAAAACAACTTTCCCGTAACTCTGGGCGTAAACCGCCCGGTGGATACAGGTAACCGGACGCTTGGTCCAGTCACTCAGCGTATGAGCGACCAGGCACAAATCCACTGATTCCTGGAAAGAAACAGGGGCCAGCATAATCGAGTCACGATAGAAACTGGACCATTTGGTAGGGATCTGGAAATGATACACGCCCGGCAACAACCTTCTGGACGGTACATCCTCTTTTAAACAAATTACAGCTGTCCTGTCAGTGATCAGCGAAAGGCCTTCTGCTACTTCAGGAAATTCAGAAACATGGGGGCCGCATATTGCCGCTTCCACTTCCCGCAGAAGATTAATCCCTACCTCCGCTCGAAACTTTTCTCTCTTGTCCAAATACACCGGTCCGCCGAAATCAGCAAAACTCTCATTTTCTACTGGATCGTCTGCCATATTTTCTCCCTTTACCGCCCGCTGACCGGATGCGGATAAAGGCCTGACCAATCAGCTCCATACATCCGCCCGGGCCGTACTGAGTCATGAAAAATAAGCCCCCGCGCCTGAATGACTCCCGAAGACCGTTTTCAGGTCCTAATACTAATTATTTACTGTGTCGAATTCCAGTTATTTAATAGTCTAAATCCAGTTATTTAAGAAAGCAGGGTTTCGGGACAGGTAAATTCAAAGCTCAAGGTTCAGGGAGAGGGAACCAGGAATAGCAGGGACAAAAGAGAGAAAGCAAACATGGTGGACTTCATGGACTTTGTGGATTCCGACCTGCTGCCCGTGGCCTGATTGATCCCTGATCCATCAACCCTTAAATTCTGACCCTTGAACCTTGAACCTTGAGCTGTGGCACCTCCGAACTTTCGCCTATTTTTTTCCGTTGTTAATATCAGGTCACCGGAAACGTTAAATATGGTGAGACCATTAATCAAGGAGAAAACCATTGTCAGCCCAGCCAGAATATTCAATGCCAACGGCATCAACCGCGGACCTGAAGAGCCTGTATGACCGGCACAGCCGCATGATCCTCCAGACTGCCTGGCGGATTACCGGCCACCGGGAAGACGCGGAGGATGTCCTGCAGCAGGTATTCCTGCGGCTGCTGGGAACCCATTCCCCGGACACAATCCCCACCATCAGGGGCGGATATTTACGCCGGGCGGCTGTCAATGCTTCCCTTGACATTATCCGTTCTCGAAAAGCCCGGCCGGACCAGGTTTCTTCTGAGGGAAATCCGGGGTATCAGGTACCAAGCAGTGCTGAAAATCCCGAAGAAACCCTGCGAACCCGAGACCTGGCTGAGGCCCTGCTGCAGGCTGTTTTGCAGCTTAACTCCAGGGCGGCAGAGGCTTTTATACTCCGGGATATTGAAGGTCTCAGCAGCGAAAAAATCGCTGAAATTCTAGGCACTACGCCCAACACCGTATCAGTTACCTGCCACCGGGCCAGGACCAGGCTAATGGAGATCCTCTCATCCTGGGTAGGTTTATCGAACAGTACCGGGCGAAGTTGAAAAACTGGTACACCATATTAATGTTTCCGGGAGAAAACCAATGAAAGACAAGACAAAAAACTTACTTGATGATGCTACCGCCCAGGTCAGGGAAAGGCCCGGTGACAGTTCTCAAATTGAAGAATCATCAGGTCGCGTCTGGCGGGAAATCGTGGACGAAACCTCTTCTGAATGCTCCCGCTTCAGCAGCCTCATCCCCGCCTATCACCACGGCACCCTGGATGAAGCGCGAAGCACCCTGCTGCTGGAGCACATGAAGGAATGTTACTCCTGCAAAAGCCAGCTGCGGCGCCTGCAGTCGGGGAAAACAACCGGCACCGATTCAGCCGCCAGGAAAACCAGAAACATCCCGGTATGGATGAAATGGGGTTCCCTCGCCGCCGGCCTGGTAGTTATGCTCCTGGCCGCCCAATTCATGTACTGGGCCGGAATGCTGCCCCTGGTTTCTGCTGACGCCGTCACGGTCAAAAGCATTGAAGGCAGCCTTTTTACCCTGGACGGCCAGGAGATCCTTCCGGTTTCTGCCGGGGAAGTGTATTCCTACGGAAAAATCCTGCGCACCGGTCCCGGCACCGGGGCACTGGTTACCCTCCGGGACGGATCCGAGATAGAACTGGCTGAACGTACGGAATTCAGCGTGGTCGGAAGCTGGAAAGGTGATTCAATCCGCCTCAACCGCGGCAACGTCATCATCAGGGCTTCTGATCAGGGCAGCGGAAGGCTCAGCGTACTGACAGGGGACTGCGATGTAACAGTCCAGGGAACCATTTTTTCGGTTCGCCACGGCCTCAAAGGCTCCCGGGTATCAGTAATTGAAGGGGAAGTATGGGTTAAAAAAGGAGAAAACAACACCATACTCAATGCCGGTCAGCAGTATTCTTCCCGGGAAAACCTGGGTTCCCGCACTGTTGCGGAAGAGGTTAGATGGAGCCGGAATTCCTCAGAGTACCTGAAAACACTATCCACTGTTTCAGATATCCATCGCGCCATTGATCAGGTGACCATGAGCAGGGAACTCCGCTATACCGGGGCCCTGGCAAAAATACTTCCCAGGGATACCGTCATTTACGGCGCGGCTCCCAATATCGTGGATCGGAGCGATCTTTTTTTCCAGGCGATTGAGGATGCTATTGCCGACAATCCCAAGCTCTCCGAGGCATGGAACTCTGAAAAAGGACTCAAAATCCAGGCCCATATTGAGGAGTTAAAAGACCTGGTTTTCAGCCTGGAAGGCCTCTTCGGGGAGGAGCTTGTTTTTGCCGTTTCAATGGATGAGGGAACAGAAGCCCTGCCCATTTTCATGGCCGAGACACGCGATGTTACTGCCCTCAAGGCAGAATTGTCCGGCATTAACGACAAAATATCCCTGGAGACAAAGGGTATTCATTCCTTCACCATTATTGAGGACCCCTTTGCTCCGGGCCTGCCCAATTCGGCCTTTTTTGCCTGGTGTTCCGGCGGACTTTTTGCCGCGTCCCCCTCACTGGGACTCCTGCAGCAGGTTGCCTCTGTCGATGCTGCGAACGCTACCGGCGGATTCTCTGCAAATCCTTTCTATGAAACCGTTGCCAGCCAGTATGACCAGGGGGTTGACTGGCTGTTGGCAGTGGATCTCCCGGCCCTGATGGCCCTTGAAGACAGCAGGGAAGTAGACCAGGTCAGCGAAGAGGAAGAGACCTTCCTTAATCCCCTTAAAGGGATTGGTCACCTGGTAGCCAAGCGGAGACTGGTGAACGGACAGACTGAGAACCAGGTTGTTTTTTCCTTTATCGAGGAACCCACTGGAGTCCTGAGCTGGCTGGCGGAACCCAAACCCATGGGAGCCATGGATTTCGTGTCGCCTGATGCCACCCTGGCTGCCGGATTCTCAATGCGGGACCCCCTGCAGATCGTGGATGAATTACTGGAGCATATCTCTCTAACTAACGAAGAAGCCCTGGAGGAACTGGGGGAATTCCAGGATAAAATCGGACTGGATATCAGGGAAGACATTGCCGCGTCGCTGGGAGGAGAGGCCCTTTTCTCCCTGGACGGCCCGATCCTTCCCTCTCCGGCCTGGAAGCTGATACTTGAAGTCTACGACCCGGCTCGTTTCCAGGGCGCGGTTGAATCACTGGTTTCTTTTATCAATGCCAGGCGTTCCGAATCCGGGCAGGCTCCGCTGTCCTTTGGTTCCGAACAGGTGGGCGGCAACACTCTTTACTCCCTGCATTCCTCCGGCTCCAGCCTGGCCACATATTACCTGTTCGCCAGGGGTTACATGATTGCCGCTCCTGATTACTCAGTTATTAACAATGCCCTGCAGTACCAGTCTTCCGGATACTCCCTGGTAAACTCATCTGACTTCATCAACAGCCTCCCCTCAGGGGACAGCGTTGACCTGTCAGCTTTCTATTACCACGATTTCCGTTCAATCCTGAAAACGCTGCAGGAAGCAACCAATTCCGCCAACGTGGACAGCTTCGATTTCCTGAATGAAATGGAAAACGGACCCACTCATTTCATGTCCGGTGTTTACCGGACCGATACTGAGCTGGCGATCTCTTCCAACAGCGACCTCCAGGACTGCTGGTCACTACTGGGAGTGTTGGGACCGATTCGGGACCTGTTGCAAGACAGGCTGAACTAGGCCACGTTATTCCCGGGTGCCGCTCTTCCCTCCGTGGAGCGGCACCTAGGCATAAGTTTCCATCTTCGCCGGAGCTACGACGAGTGTAGCTGGAGCTGTGACGAGTGTAGCCGAAGCCGCGACGAGTGTAGCTGGAGCCGCTGGCTCCAGCATGAGCATTAAATTTAAAGCAACAGACTTTCTGTAACCTCCGGATTAAAGCAGTCGCAGGCTGCAGGAGCACTTCCAAGCTGCATATATCTGGCTCCTATGGAACTGTCACCCTTGAAGCGGGAACGCAAGGAACCGGAATGGCAAAACGTGAATACCTGTCTTAGAATGTCAACCAGCGGAACTGAACTTATCATCCTGAAAATCCGTTGTAGCTTTAGCAAGAGACATAAGAAACAGATACCTCTTGTAATATTGGAAACTACGAAAGAACATACTCTTAAAACATTTACAAGGACTGATTCCTTTGCTTGAACTGGATAACCTGAAAGTCACCTTCGGAAAGCAGGAAGTACTGAAAAGCCTGACCATGACCCTGGAAAGCCAAGCTGTCGGGCTGCTTGGCCCCAACGGAGCAGGTAAAACAACCCTGCTTAATACCCTGCTGGGATTCAACCCCCCGACCGCTGGCACAGCCAGGGTCCTCGGATATGACATTATCAGGGATTCCGGAGAGATGAAAAGCTTGATCGGGTACATGCCTGAGAATGATTCTTTCATATCCGGAATCACCGCGGTGCGCTTTGTGGCCATGATGGCTGAACTCTCCGGCCTTCCCCGGGGGGTGGCGCTTGAAAAAGCCCACGAAGCCCTCTTCTGGACAGGCCTCGGAGAAGCTCGCTACCGGAAGATCGAGACCTTTTCCCAGGGCATGAAACAGCTGGTTAAACTGGCCCAGGCCATTGTCCACGGGCCCCGCCTGCTTTTCCTGGATGAACCGACCAACGGGCTGGACCCCCCAGCCAGGCAGCGTATGCTGACCCTGATCAATGATATTGTCCATAGAAGCGGCACCAGGCTGCTGCTCTCTTCCCACCTGCTCCGGGATGTGGAGGAATGCTGCCAGGATGTGTTGATCCTCAACCAGGGAGAAATCGCCGGCTGCCACAACCTGGAGGATGAGAAGGAATCCAAGTTAAAATTCCTGGAACTCGACCTCCTGGGCGACAAGAACCTGTTCACGGCTGAACTTGAGCGCCGGGGATGCAGCAGTGCTGAATACGCGGACGGAAGGCTTAAAGTAGTCCTCCCTGAGACCCTGAGTTCAGCGGAGGTTTTTTTCATCGCCCTTGATATGAATGTCCAGGTACGAAAAATGGAAATGAAACGAAGTACGCTGGAGGATATCTTCCTCCAGGCAGTGGAGAAGCGCCATGGCTGTGTACAGTAACCACCGGCACCAGCGCTACCAGGGACGACTGACCGGCCCTATGGAAAGATTCCTGGTGATTCCCAGGTATGCGTTCCGTTCAATACTGGATTCCAAAATATTCCTCCTCTTTTTTTCAGGGTGTTTCACTGTGCCCATCGCCAGCCTGCTCTTCATCTACCTGAGCCATAACCTGGATGCCCTTAACCTGCTTAAGATAAAAACCGGTGACCTGGGATTGATCGGAAACACTTTTTTCCTGAGGATCACCGAGATCCAGTGCATGCTCGCCTTTTTCCTGACGGCACTGGTAGCACCGGGATTGATGCTGCCGGACTTGCGGTTTAACAGCCTGCCACTCTACTTCAGCCGCCCGGTTTCCAAGCCAGTTTACCTGGCCGGAAAGCTTTCCGTGCTCATTGCGGTGCAGTCCGCCTTGACCTGGATTCCCCTGAGCCTGCTTTACCTTTTCCAGTCCGGGCTGGATGGCGAAAGCTGGTTCTTCAAACACCTGGATATCCTGTTTGCGATTTTTATCGGATCCCTGGCCTGGATCCTGATCATCTCGCTTATCGCTCTTACCGTGTCTTCGCTGGTGAAATGGAAGGCTGCCGCCGGAGCCCTGCTTTTCGGGGTTGTATTCATTTCTTCCGGAATGGGAGAGGTTATAAACGAAATTTTCCATACCAGGTATGGCTCTCTTTTTAACCTGGTCTACATGTTTGAGAAAATCTGGGAATGGCTTTTCAGCTATAACGCCGCCGGAAACATTATTGTAGTGCCGGCCAGTAAAGCTCCCTACCTTCCGCTTTACAATTACTGGATGGTCCTGGCTGCCATCACCGCTGTCTGTTTTGCCCTGCTCTGGCGGAAAATTAGGGCTTTTGAGGTAGTCAAATGACAGGAACAACCCTCTATCCGCCGGTAGTATTTAAAGATGTTTCCAGGTTTTACGGAGAAGTACTCGGCGTCAACCGGGTATACTTTGAGCTCCAGCCCGGCATAACCAGCCTGGTCGGGCCCAACGGCTCCGGAAAATCCACGCTGATGAACCTGATGTTCGGGCTGCTCCGGCCGACCAGGGGAGACATAACCGTTTTCGGGCATTCACCCTATGAACCCGAAAAAATTTTCTCCCGGGTAGGCTACTGCGCCCAGTATGACAGCTTCCCGCGGGGAGCAACCGGGAACGATTTTGTACACTCCATCCTCAGGATCAGGGGGTTTTCAGAAATGGAAGCCCGGGAACTGACTGCCAGGGCCGCGGAGATGGTGGGCCTGACTGATGCCATGCACCGCAAGGTGGCGGGTTACAGCAAGGGCATGCGGCAGCGGGTTAAGTTGGGGCAGGCCATAGCCCACAAACCGGAACTGCTGGTGCTGGATGAGCCTCTGAATGGGCTGGACCCACTGGCCAGGGCTGACATGATCGCCCTGTTCCGCCAGCTGGCCGGACAGGGAGCCCACATCATGGTTTCCAGCCATATCCTGCATGAGGTCGACATGATTTCCGACCAGGTGATCATGCTGCACGGCGGATACGTGGTCGCTGAAGGACAGATCCAGTCGGTAAGATCCGAAATGTCCGACCACCCGGTGCAGATGCTGGTCCGCAGCAGCCGCATCAGAGAACTGGCGGCGGAACTCGTCCGAACCGACCAGGTTATTGAAATAAAAATCCAGCCTGACAAAAAGGCGATGCTGCTCAAGGTCACTGATGTCGAGGCTTTTCACCATAATTTTCACGAAGCTGTGCGCATAACCGGGGCCGAAATCGAAACCATCATTCCGGCCGATGAAAACGCCCAGTCAATCTATGAGTATTTGATTAGTGAATCGTAGCTGGAGCCGCTGGCTCCACTTTAGCAGAAGGAATGTAGCTGGAGCCGCTGGCTCCAGCAAGGAGTATTAAATTTAAAGCACCATGCGGTTGCAACCTCAGGATTGAAACTGTTGCAGGTTGCAGGAGTGCTTCCAGCTGATATTAATCTGGTTCCGGAGAAACGGCCTTTGTGGATCGCCGATCTCCAGATCGGCTGAAAAAAACGCGCCTTCAGGCGCAACAACAAGACCCCGAATCCCTTACGGGATCTGGGACAGTACGGGATGAAAGCCCTGAAATTTAATAGCCTATTGTGACCGAAAAGGAACCCTGGGCAAAGGGCTATTAAAAACGTATGGAGCGCCGTCAGACGCGACAAATGGAACTGAGAACTGAGATTTGTGAAGCGCGGAGTGAAGGGAAATTTAATCTGGAGATAACAATCCCGGCTCGCCGCCAATGTTGAATTATAATTCCCGGCCGGAGGCTGGACATATCATGACCAATAAACCTGTTGACAGCATCAAGACCTATCTCCGCGGCATCAATCCGGGGCAGCTTGCCGTCATTTTCAGCCTGGAGCTGAAAAGATGCCTTTTCAGCAAACGGATCCTGATTCCGCTGCTCCTGGCCTCAATTCCGGTAATCCTGATGAGCATCTGGTACATCTTTAATATACCGGACGAAATCGAAAGCACCCTGGGAGGAACCAGTTCCCTCTATGCCACCATTTTTCGCGCTTTTATCCTCAGGCTGCTTGTATTTTTCTCCTGCGTCGCGGTCTTTACCCGCCTGGTAAGAGGGGATCTCCAGGAACAGGTTATGCACTACTACCTGCTCTGCCCGGTGAAGCGGGAGGTGCTGTTAACCGGGAAATACCTGGCTGGAGTGGCTTCCGTGGCCCTCTGTTTCATTGTCAGCGTAACCGCTTCCTACCTGACGATGTTCCATGCTTCCGACCCCGGCAGCCTTGAGCAGTTTGTGCTGATGGGAGCCGGAAAAGCCCACCTGGCCGCCTACCTCGGTATCACCCTGCTTGCCTGTTTCGGTTACGGGGCGGTATTCCTTCTTTTCGGAATGCTGTTCAAGAACCCGATCATCCCGAGCGGAATTGTCCTGGGCCTGGAATACATCAATTTTCTGCTGCCCCCGATCCTGAAGAAATTCAGCGTGATCTTCTACCTGGAGTCGCTCTGTCCGGTCCCGATAAAGGAATCGATCTTCTCGGTTGCCGCCAACCCCGCCACCGTCGGGGTGGCTTTGCTGAGCCTCGGACTGGTCGTTGTGATTTTCCTCGGCATCTCTTCCCGGAAATTCAGGAAGCTCGAAATAAGCAAGGGCGGAGAATCTTAACCGTAGTCGGAAACTGCCAGTTTCCGGTCCCCCGCTGTGGCGGGGGACTCAACGCAGTCATAACGCCCTGCTCTGGATTGTAGTAGCAGATTCCATCGCAGTCGTGCCCTGCCAGAGCACGCCGGCTGTCAGGCCGGTGGATCGAGGCAGCGGCTTCCAGCTCATTATTATTGCAGCTAAAGCATCCTGCTCCAGTAAGATAATATGAATTAATGGCTTCTCAGCTGGCTGCGACCTCCAGGCTTTATGCATTCCATCTTAGATTAAACCTCAAACGCAGCCTCTCCCTTGAGTCCTCGCTTCCTCGCGTTTCATTCTCCCGGAGTTGCCATTCCCCGCGCGTGTGTCAGCCCGCAAGCCTTGAATTTTGCATCTTGCTCCCGAGTATTGTAGCTGGAGCCGCTCCACTGTGAGAAAAACGATGTAACTGGAGCCGCTGGCTCCAGCAAGACAATGTCTATTCCGGGGTTAGCATGACAGTTACTTCCAAACTTGTCTGCGTGCGAATCCTGCGTATCCTGAATCTTAAATTAATCCCGGTCACGGGGTTTCCAGTTGAAAATAAATGTGGAATCAGCCATAATCCACATCTCTAAACCGTGTATCTCCTATGCTGCCTTGTTGTAGTACGGGAAAACGACGGGAAAAGACCAAATACGCGCCCGTAGCTCAGCTGGATAGAGCAACGGACTTCTAATCCGTAGGTCGCAGGTTCGAATCCTGCCGGGCGTGCCATTCTAGACTCCCGTCCCACGGTCCTCTCCGGTTAATTGTCATCCTCCAGAAATGCGTCCAAATGGGCAAGGTGTGCCCGGAAGTGTGCCCGCGGGAAACTCATCCCAACTCACTCCAGCCAAGATAGGGAAGAGGGGGGGGGGGACTAGGGGATTATTCTTATTAGAATGAGTCGTAGTTATGTCAGCTACGGCATAAAGTGCACCTTATTTTTTTTGGACAAAAGTGTCCCATTTGCGCTGACGACGTACAGTGTTTAACGTCAGCACAAAAGGGACACTTTGAGCCGAAAAGTTAAGAGACACTCTTAGGGCTTGATAATCCCCGTCAGGTTAGCCGAAGCAGCCCTGACAGGGAAGCCTTTCCCTTCCTTTCTGAACCCACCCAGCTATGTCCCTACCTGCCCCTGTTTTCAAGCCCAAGGAGAATACCAGGGAAGGGCCGGGAGATATATGCGGTGTTGGAGCGTAGGTTTGTCAATGTAATGAGTTGGGGATAGAATCAAATTGCTTTTTCAATACTTGCCAGTATCTTTTCTATGTGATAAAGGCGAATCATCATGTTGTTATTGTTCAGGTTGTTAACAGTCACTGTATGAACAGGAGGAATGAAGAAATAGTTCATAATCAGTCTTTCTGCTTCATCCAATTCCAGTTCTAATAAACTTAATTTCTCATTTGGAGTTTTCCTGACAATAGATTTTTCTATAGCCTCGTTTTTTGGCTTTGAAGGAAGTCCAGATATCATGAAATCAATGTTCCCCCTGAGTTTTTTGGTTTCATTGCGAAAATCCCTAAAGAATAGTCGGGCTTTTTGTTTTAAATCCTTTCTATCCGGTTCCTTTTCAACTCCTTCCAAAAGCGCAACCGCAATGGGATAACTTTTTATCAGATTGTTTAGCCTTTCGGCAATTTCTTCTGAACGGATGATAATTTCTTCATCAATCAACTGCTCCAGCAGGGCAGGAGCTATTCTTTGTCTCCTTGCCGAATTGAAAGAGATTTTTGCTCGGAAATAATCGTTTGCCAAATATTCATCACGAAAATGTCTCCTTAAGCTGGAATTATCCAAAACCGTCCTGGAAACCTGCAGGGTAGTTGCCTTGTTTTGGCGTTCATTAGTCTGAGCCAATCCATAAAAGCTTGTCAAAGACATTAGAAGAAGAGAAAGGAACAGGGAAACCAGAAATCTAATTGATTGATTCAGCATGACCATTCCTGAAAAAAAACTGGGATCAAATAAGCATGGACCTTTTGCAGTCAGTTTTCAACGACTACGTCACTATTTTTATTTGAGTCCGCTTCCATAGATAATGCTCAAAAAACTATGCTGTCCAAAGCCTTTCTCCTTGCCTTCTGATACTACACAGCTGTATCCCCACCTGCCCATGTCCCCGAGTCCAAGGAAGATGCCATGGAAGGGCCGGGAGATATATGCCGTGATGGAGGGAAGACCATGCGGTTATCGGGGATTGAGGGTGCCCTATTTTATAAAAGTTTAATGTCGGTCAAGTAATTAAACTAATAGGAAGATCTTTGGTCATCAGATAAGTATCGTCTGCTTTTTTCCTCCTTGGGAATTCCACTCGAAATACCAAACGAAACGCCCAATCTTGCAAAACTAGAGAAAAAATTGAATTGGATTGATGCGCCACATGCTTTGACTGAGATTCGCAACTCTCTGGTTCACCCTGAACACAGGAAACGTGATCAGATTAAAGATGTTTATTTTGAAGCATGGAATCTGGGCCTGTGGTTTTTAGAAATGGGGTTATTTGCAATTAGTCATTATTCAGGGACATATGGCAATAGATTAAAACAAAGATGGATAGGCCAGGTTGAGGATGTCCCCTGGGCTAATGTTCAATAGCAAACCCTCCCCTTTTATTTAACAACAGAGGTGTGCCCAAAAGTGTGCCCGCGAGGGACTTACTCTATCCAACTCCAGCCAAGATAGAGAGGATTTTGGGGAGCATCTTGGCTGATGCTCGACAATAATGACTTGTTTGTCATTCCTCCTTCAAGCTTGTATATATTTGATCAAGATCCAAGGACCTTCTTATGGCAAGTAGGCATGAGATAGTGCCGAGAACCAGAACCGCAACAGCAGTAAATAGCTGGACACCTGTTGTCATGGCCGGAAGCTTAAATATTGACCTTGAGATTATTGGCAGTAGGTAATAAGTGGAACCCAGCCCAAGAGCAATTCCAACCAGGATCAGGGCAAGACCCTTCTTCAGAAAATGTTTATAGATATCAAGGGTACTTGCTCCCAGCGCTGCCCTGATACTGATCTCGCGGATCCGGTTGGAGACATCAAATAGAATCACCGCGTATATTCCGATACAGGATATCAAAGCTCCGATCAATCCAAGTATCAATATTGTCTGGGCGCTGATTCGCCTAAGGGAGGATTGATCGTAAAGGTGCTTTTTGAGAGGACGGATATCATACATCGCGATATTGGAATCGATTTGTCTGGCTGCCTCTTGTAGCGGTTTTGTTACTTGCTCAACTGGTAAGGATGATTTGGCCATTATACCCAGATGTTTAGTAGGAGTTTTTCCAAAGAATCTATAGATTGTGGGGGTTATTTCACCGTCGTATCCACCGCTTCTAATGCTGCTGACAATTCCAATTATTTCTGCAGAATTTCTATAAAAGTAAATTCTTTTGTGAAGCGCATTCCCCTCAGGCCAATGCCGCTTAGCGAGAGTGTCATCAATGATTACAGTTTGGTCAGACCTTTCCAGATCGGATGCAGTAAATGTTCTTCCTCTTATTAGTTTTATCCCCAAAACCCTGAACGTATCCGGCCCAATTTCTAACGATCTGCCTTGAAAACTATCAGCCTCTTCGCCACTCTCTAACCGATAGCTGAATGTTGAATAGTCGGATAAAAGAGAATTGGCACGAAGACTCCCTGCTGTTAGAATTCCTGGAAGGTTTTTGACGCGCCTGATTAGTTCATCATGAAATCGGATTATTTCTGAATTGTCTTTATACCTTTCTAAAGCCAGATGTACTCTTCCTGTAATTACACCATTAGGTTCATATCCAAGATTATTGGACTTTATATCCATATAATTGAAGCCCAAGAGTCCGGTGAGAGTTAACAGCAGGCAGGAGAGTGAAACAGTAAATACTGTGATTAATGTCGATAAGCGACGACTGGCAAGAACAGTTGCTCCCATCCCACTGGAATCTTTCATTATTGAGTAAGGCTCCACGCGGGAACATGAGAAGGAAGCAATCAGCCCAGGGATGAAACCACCAAGAATTACCGCAATTAACCAGAAAATAAGTACTGTATGAGATGTTTCCAATTCTGCAATTCGATTCAAACCTTCCGGTCCCCAATAGGTATCAGCAGGGCTCCAATAACGGAAAAGGAAGGTCGTCAATACAGAAATGCCAAGACCGAGTATTCCTCCAAAGATTGAAAGCAAAAGACTCTCAGAAACAAGATGAGATACTAACCTGGTTCTAGAGGCCCCGAGCGCCAGCCTGGTTCCAAATTCCTTCATTCGGATGATCCATCCGGAAAGGAGGAGGTTTCCAACGAGAAGCAGGACAATAAGAAATAAGACAATTGAGCCAACCATGGCAAATTTTAATGTAGCTGCGATTGATTCAGTAACTTCCGTTATGATTGGGACCAGGCGTACGGCCACATTTTTCATTTCAGTATTGGCTTCTTGTTGAAGCCTAGTAGCAATAAGATCCATTTCGACTTGAGCTTTTTCCAACGTGGTGTCATGGTTGAGTCTGCCCATCGCGCAGTTTAAGCGGACTTTTCTCATTCTCCAAAAATCACCTAGTCCATCCATATAATCACTATGTAAATCAAGGGAAGAGATATAGTCAGCTTGAAAGGGATACAATTTATGGAAACCTTTTGGCATGATTCCGATAATGGGAGTGCTGATCCCATTTAAATGGACAGACTTTCCAATTATTTCTTGGTCACCACCAAATTCTTTTTGCCACAATTTGTAGCTTAGGAGGATGCCCTCTTGGCCATCCTCATGAAATGCTGAACCTTCTATTGGATAAAGTTTATAAACTTCGAAAAATTCTTTTGTGGCCATCAATCCATGTGCCATGATGACTTTATCGCTAATAGTCATATTTACCGATGCCCACCACAGAGAACAGAGAGATTCAAAGCTTTCAGACTGCTGTTTAATATCATCAAATGTTGGGGTTGATATAAACACATCGGAGGTAGGAGGAGGAACATTGGCATACAATCTCACCATCCGTTCCGATTCCGGATAAGGTAAAGGTTCCAGCAGTATGGAGTTGAGAAGAGTGAAGGTGAAGGTTGTGACTGCAATGCCGCAGCCGAGGATGAGAATGATGGCCAGAGTGTGTACCGGCCGTTTTGAGTAAACCCTTAAGAAATAGCCCATTTCAGCGATCCTTTTCTGTTCAGAAAGAGAGCATCAATTTGCAGGATTTTCGTCAATTTATATCATCATTATCGGGTTGTCTCCAGATAATTTCCCAATTGTTTATATCTATTTCAAAGCAGTTTATTTTAGGCCTGCCAATAAAATCTCAGTGAAGGTCCATTCTCAAAACCCTCTGCCTGAAACCTAGGTCTTTTTTCGGAACCAATGTCCGGATTCTTCGTTCTAACCATTAATTGCCTCCTGAATAGTAATGACAGAAAGGCTGAATAAAATTAATTAATATGAGACTTTTAAATACAGAAGCAATCTGATAGTTTTGAAATTGCAAACACAACCCCATAGGATCAAAGACTGAATTGAAGTGAAATAGTTTCAAAATATGGGGAATAGATCTACTATTCTGCCTGGTTATGAATTTATTATGGTTGATATACCCCGCCAGGGATATGCTCGAAACAAGCGTATCAAGATTACTGTCTTCTCCATCCTGATCATCATTCTGCTTGCTGCCGCTAGTTGGTATGTTTCCCGTTTGGAACCCGCCCTTCCTACTGTTGACCGGGCTTCGATCTGGTTGGGAACAGTAGAGGAAGGGTCGATGATCATTGAAGTCCGCGGGCCCGGTAAGCTTATCCCGGAAGTTGAAACCTGGATTGCTGCTGCCACGGAAGGGCTGATTGAAAGAGGGTTAATATCCGACATCCCCTCAACCCGGCTCAAGGCTTACTCCATCCTCTACAAAGTACCCCTTGAAGAAATAATCTCCCGCCTGGTCGAAGAAAAATATGGTGTTACGCGCACAGAAAAAATAGAACTATCCGTCTCTGAAATTCCCGACATTGGTCCCCTGCATGAACGCGAGGCCTATGAGCTCCTAAGGCAACTCCTGGATACAAGAGATACCCAGGACATCCTAACCTGTCTTAGGATGATCTCCGGCGGCCCAGAAGGAAATCCGACAAGGAAATCCATTACGCCGGAGGAGGGACGCGGGAGCAAAGGGGCGGCGTAATAATCAAGTTTCCCAGGAAAGGTGAACCGTGAGGTGAGCCGCGGCCGCAGTTGCGGCTGGGAATTAAATACCATGGGAGGTGATCATTGGCATCATTTTGGGATTGGTTAAATAGCTTCATGGAAACGAATGTGTTTTCCATTCTGGGAGGCATCATCGCTGGAGCAGTTGGCTATTGGGTGAGTAATTTTTTTTGTTCAACCAATCTTAAGGTTTCAAGAAGTAAGGAATCAAATCCTGAAAGATTTCATCTATTACGCTCAAGTAGTAAATGCAGATGGGCTTGATTTCGGAATGCAAATGCTTTTTAGGGAGAGAATCCTAGCAAACAGAAAAGCTTCGGCTCAGTTATCTGCTGCAGTGCTAGATTTGCCCTGTTTACTGCTTCACTTCTCAACCGCCTTTTACACCCGGTCCATTCCGGACACATTGGTTACTGTCATGTTCCGAAAAACTGAATAACAACCCGGAGACTGAAAGGGATTTAAGAATTATCCCAATATCACCCACGGGTGAATTTCAAGATGTTAGTTGCGAGGAATCCTGAAATTAAGGGCGCCAAACGTTATTGAAACACTTATCTCAAGTTTCCCCTGGTTACAACAGATTTTGTCAAAACAAACAAAAGACTTCGAACGCTCAATTCATATTATCCCTTGCGGGGCACACCGCGGGCACAATACCCTTCGAGGTTCCCGTCCTCCGGGGTTTCTGGAAGAGAGCATAGGATTCACAATCCGTTAGTCTCAATATTCAATAATTGGGGTGCCAACGTCCTTCTCTGGTGATAAAATCAAATTTATTGGGAAGTTAAATCCGGGGAGGAAGAGGAGTTGGATATGAAAAGCACGTACAAAACGGCAGCTGTAGCGGTAATGGTGATGGTTCTTCTGGCAAACCCAGTCCTCCTGGCCTGGGGTAGTCCTGTTCCTGGCCGATGGGAAAAAGTAGCAGAAATTAAACCAGGAGAAAAAATAACGGTTTACACAAAAGACGGAGTTGAGCGAACCTTCAGACACAAGACTATTGATGACCAATACCTTACCTGTTCCGACCCAGATACCAATGATATTCAAATTGAAAAGGTCTTCATAGACAAAATAATTCTCCATAGATCTGGATCATATGCAAAAAAATGGGCAATCTGGGGCGCTGTAGGTGGAGCCATTGGGGGAGCAGTTTTTAGTCAAGGCCTCGATTTTGTTCCTTCGGGTCGTGTAATGGTGGCAGGTGTAGGTGCCTGCCTTGGTGCTCTTGGAGCTGGTTTAGCAGGAGGCACTGTTGCTTCACTTGGAGGACCTATTTACATTTCAAAAGAGGCCGCTCTGGCGAGAGCAGCACAGGATTAAAAATGTGAGAGTCAAGTACAGAGCAGCAGTTGTAACAATTATGCTAATGATTCTCGTGGTAAACCCGCTCCTTTTTGCATCAGGTAATCCTATTCCTTAACATTGGGAGAAGGGTGTTCAAACTAAACCGGGAGAGAAAATCAGAGTACTGATGAAAAGTGGTATCACGCATCAATGCCGGTACCAGTCCATAGAAGATGAAGCCTTACTATGTTCCAGTGAAGATCAAAAACCGCTGAAACTTGATTTGGTAGCGATCGACAAAATTGTCATCCCCAAGGCAGGGACGTACGCACAATACGGAGCACTCTTGGGGGCATTAGGTGGACTTGGAGCGTCTACCCTGATAATTGCAGGGGCTGATGGTAGTGCATCAACTGGGGAATTCATTAGCTTCATGGCTGTTTGTGCTGGTTTAGGGGCCGCCGCCGGTGCCGGAATAGGAGGATCGGGAGAGACCGTTTACATTTCCAAAGAGGCAGCCCTGGCAAAATAGCATAATAACCCTGAGCCTTTTCTTTGCCCGGGGAGTGGGGGTGGCCATCTCTGTACCCGTCCATATCCTCAAGGCCAAGGGCAGTACTGCAGAAGGGCCGGAAGAAATGTTCCGAATAATAGCAATAGATACAAATTGCGAGGGAATCAACCAATGAATAAGAATGTTGGAACGTTAGTCCTTTTGGTGCTAGTGTTTGTTTTGGGAGCCTCATGTTCTGATCGAGAGGCCGAAGCCAGATCAATTTTCAACCAGGCACTTTCAGCACAGCGTGAGGGGAATCAGGAAGAAGCCAGGAAGCTATTTGAAAAACTAGTTGCTGAATATTCAGAAAGTGAGATTGCCACTGAGGCAAACGAAAAGCTTTCAGTGATGGATGCCCTCAATGCATTCACTTCTGGCCTATCTATTGCCGCGAACGAAGAAGCGGCAAGTCTTGGTGTTATGACGATTGTCACTACTCAAATTACATTTTCGGCACTAAATAAAGGAAAGTATGCGGCCAGTCTTTCTGAATTAGAATCTGCTGAACTTCTCGATTCCGAACTAGCCTTTGGATCTAAGGATGGTTACCGCTTTAACATGGTGGTAGGAGATAAAGGTTTTACAGTAACCGCGACACCATTAGAGTTTGGTACGACTGGTAAGCGCAGCTTTTTCTCGGATGAGACTGGAGTAGTTAGATATGAAATGGGTGAAGTTTTTGCGGATATAAACTCTCCTGTCTTGTGATCCGAAGCCGTCTTCTTGCCTTCTGATATCCAGTAGCTATTGTTTGACGTCAGCACAAATGGGACACATTTAGCCCAAAAGTTAAGAGAGACTTTTAAGGCTTGACAATCTCCGTCAGGTTAGCCGAAGCTGATCAGGGTAGACAGAGGCTACGTTCTAAATTTCCCCTACTCAGTTTCTCTCCCAAGGGGGTGCCCAAGGTGTGTCCATAGGTCACAGGTTCGAATCCTGTCTTGCGTGAAATCCCAAACTCACGGCAGAGGCCTGCTATCTTCTCGCCGTCTAACAGCCAGGCAATGAATTGCAGTCGTTCTTCAACGATCTTACACTCCTTCCATGGCATAGGCACTTTCTCCCTTCTTCTGGGAGAAAGTGTTACCCATCTTTCAATAAGGGCAACCCCCGTCCCACGGGCCTCTTCGCGGCTCTTTACCAAAGACAGGACATCTTAAAATATTTCATTATTTTATATATTGTTATGGGCAGTTTTTGTTTTACCATCCAAAAGCAACAATTTGATTACTTTCATTGAATTGCAGGTCAAAACAAGGGGCTAAATCGACAACTTTTCCATCTTTCGATTCCAAAACAATATCGTAGCTCATATCCCCATATTCTAAAATATGTTTCAATCGATATCCCAAAAACTCTTTCTGCATGTCCTTAATCCACATTTTGAATCTTCGTTCTCTTTCTTTACTAGCGACATGTTCGTTAGTGAAATCATCAATGTTCTCATCTTCGGTCAAAATCAGTTCTACAAACTGATGTATGATTTCAAGTTGTTTATTAGCAATATCAGTACTACCATGTTTTATACTTTTCATTTTGGGAACAATGGGTGTGTAGTCTTCATTAAAAAGCAATTGCTCTATTTCCCACGCTACAATTTGAGTATCGTATCTTAATTCATTGGTCATATATATGATTACAGTGTTTTCTTCTGGCAGTTGCAGGAAATCGGCATAAAAAACACCATTTGAGCCATTATGTGCAATAATTTTCGTATTTCTATCACTATTCATTATTGTCCACCCATATGCATAGTATGAATCTCCTGATTCATTTTCTTTTACGTGAGGAAAAGTGAGTTGCTCAAATGATTTTTGGGAAATAATTATATTTTCTTTTAAAGCAATATACCATTTATACAAATCAGAAGGATTGGAAAGTATTCCCCCATTTCCTTTTAAATGCCATGATATTTGATTTGAATCTTCCTTCCATTTTATGAGGTGAGTTCCCCAATCTTCCCCACATTTATAGCCGTGGGCAATTTGAGTTGTATCCCATTTGGGGGAAAGGTAACCCGTATGTTTCATACCTGCTTTTTGAAAAAGATTTTCCTGCAAATAGGTTTCGTAATCTGTTTGCGCAACTTTTTCAATTATCATAGCCAAAATACTGTAACCTACGTTGGAATAACTATATTGTTTTCCCGGTTCAAAATCTAATGGTGAATTGTAAATTTCACTTAAAAATTTCTCTTTTGAGATGGGAACGAAATCCACTCCGTAACCTAGATTTCCCACTATTCCTGATGTGTGTGTCAGTAATTGATGAATAGTAATATTTTGTTTGTCCTTCGGCACATTTTCAAAAAACTTGTAAATAGAATCGTTTACCAATAATTTATCTTCTTCTTGTAATTTTAGAATAGCAGTTGCTGTAAACTGTTTTGTTAATGAACCTGTTGTGAAAATAGTTTCTTCAGTTACAGGAAGTTTCTCAGTTTTGTTTCTTAGTCCAACTCCACCAGAGTAGAGTATATCTCCATCTTTGGCGACTAGAACGCTTGCTGAAAGTCCGTTTTTATTACACTCGTCAATATATGATTCAAGTCTGTTTTCCAAAGAATTCTCTGTGCCGATTGAGTTGGTTTTGTTTTTACAAGAAACACAAATAGTTAGAATTATTACTATAATTGGAATGTATCTTTTCATTGTCTGTTTATCCTGTATTGTTTAAATTGTCCATAAAGGTTAGTGCAAGTTTTCGGTGTGGATTACGTAGCAATTCATTTTCAATGAACTACACGGTACTAGGCGAATTGCCAAACACAGAAGTGGACTTAAAGTTTGAACCACTTAATGCTTCGTTTTAGTCCGATCACATAGGCTCATGGTTTCTGTGCTTCCAGTACCGGGGTAGTGGAAAAAATTTCAGGCCGCTAGAGCGACCATTCCAATCCCTTGAGCGCTTCAAGTGTGACTCGGGCCTTAAATTCCGCTGCGTGTTTCCGTCTCTGCTTCTTCATAGCTCTTATCCTTTCATGATCATTCTAACGAATGAATCTGTTTCTCGGCTGATTTAGATAAAGAGATATATGACCCGTATGTCCACAGAATATTAAACCAGAAGCTAATCAAGAGTTATATGAAATCCTACGATTGAAAAGAATTATTTAAAGTAACAACGATACTTAGTTCCAAAACCAGCATCCGGGGGTAAGTCCATGGGCTACCTTTTGCCCGGGAAGTGACTTATTTTCCAACTGCAAATATCCCTGTCAATTCATTGCTACCTATATTAAATTGTTTTCATAGATAAATAGATTGTACTTTCGTGTTTACTTCAGCTCTTCTTGGGGAGTATGCTGAATTGATTTCCATGAAATATCATAGAGTTTCTAAGAAGTATTAATCGCCATTAACAGATGCTCAATTTGAACAATTCCAGATCATCATTATTATCAAATGCTCGGGAGAACAAGAAAATGACAAAAAAAGGCTTTTGTCTCGTCCTTTTGTATCTAATGGGGACTAACTTGATTGCCGGAAATGAAATGTACTTCAAAAATGTTGAGATCCGGACCTCATTTGGTTCGGCTGAACAGGGTAACAATGGAGCTCTTGTCGTTGATTCTGATGAAATCAGATTTGTAGATAACAAAGGTAGGGAATACTTCTCAATACCTACTAATTCAGTTAATGACCTCTTCTATAGCAGGGTTTCAGGCAGAAGAATCGGGGCCGCAATTCTGGTAACACCTTTACTGCTATTCAGCAAAGGTAAAAAGCACTATCTGACAATCGGATTTGACAATAAAAAAGACATGGTTGGGGCGGTTGAGTTTAAGCTCCATAAAAGTAATTACAGAGGAATCCTGCGTGCAGTTGAAGCTGTTTCTGACGTTACTGTTGAATTTGAGCAAGAAGGAATAAAGGACGAAAAAGAGAACATTGCTGAAAGAAACGCAGCTGAGCAAGATGGGAAATCTGTAATTGAGTTCATCTCTGATCCTGAAGGTGCTGATATCGAAATCGGAGGGGCTTATGCAGGAGTCACCCCCAGGATAAAACGCCTTGAGCCCGGTGAATATGGGATCACAATCAAATTGAAAGGTTATAAGAACTGGGAAAAGAAGATCATTGTTGAACAAGGTGAAGAATTCTCAGTAAAAGCGACTCTGGAAAAGGACTAAAAAAACAACAGCTGAAACTGTTTGCCGAAGCACTAATGAAAAACCTTAGTCGAACCAATCAGGTTCGCGCCAAGGTCGGCATCCCAGCTTTTTCCCTTATTGGCAAACCGTATGCAGCGCCGGTTGGTGCTTTGCTCGCTGGGATCGTTGATCTTCAGGAAGATGTCGTAATCACCGGGAGGAACACTGCCAAAGGCTGACATATCAACCGAGAAGTTCAGGTCACGCCAGGCAGACTTGTCCAGAGGAAAAAGACGCACTGATTTCACAGCAAGATATCGCAATACTCTAGATCTCCCCTAGAAATTGAGGATACCTGGATTGGAAACTCCTTCCTATGCCCAAAGTGCGCTCGCGTGGCTCTCACTCTATCTCACTCCAGCCCGGCAAGAGAAAAGTTGGGGGAAGGATCTGCATTGTGGATGCTAGTTCCGGAGATCTGCTTGGCCAGTGAAGACCCATCCTGAACACAAATGTTGTGATAACATACAAATATCGCCCTCAAACAGGGACAGGTCCAGATCGAGGAGAGGTTAGTTAAAACATGCCTGAAAAACCCACCTACGAAGAACTGCAGCAACGGATTTTGAGATTGGAACAGGTTGAATCTGACCGTAAGGCGATGGAGGAAGCTCTGCGAAAAAGCGAGGAGGAATACCGGGCACTTGGCGACTGTCTGCCGGTCGGAGTGATGCTCATCAGCCCGAATATGGAAATCATGGCAGTCAATGCTGCCCACCGCAAATGGTTTCCCGACATCGATTACACCCAACATCCAACGTGTTATTCCACTCATGACGACCCTCTCAGAACCGAACCGTGCCAGGGTTGTCCGGTGATCAAGACCTTCCAGGATGGTCAGGTCCATACCGCAGAGATGAATGCCAACACCTCGCTGGGAATACGCACCATGTTCTCCACCGCAACACCACTCTTCGACAGCGGTGGGAAAGTGATCAGCGTACACGAGACGGTGGTGGACATCACCGAGCGCAAACTGGCCGAGGAAAAGCTGAGAAAAAGTGAAGCCAGCCTTGCCGAGGCCCAGCGAATTGCCAGTATCGGAAACTGGGATTTTGACATCCTGAACAACACTCTGGACTGGTCGGATGAGATTTATCGCATTTTCGGTTACAAACCACAGGAATTTGAAGCATCGAATGAATTATTTTTAAGTTTTATTCATCCGGACGACAGGGAATTAGTCCGCCGGTCAGTGGAAGAGGCATTAAAAGGAAGAAAGCCATATAGCATTGACCACCGTATAGTCCTGCCGGATGGAACCCAGCGAATCGTTCACGAGCAGGCGCATATCATGAGGGATGAAAACGGCAACCCGATGCGAATGCACGGAACTGTTCATGACATAACCGAGCGCAAACAGGCTGAAGAAGAAAAGACCCTGCTTGAGAAGAAATATCACCAGGCCCAGAAAATGGAATCCGTCGGGCGACTGGCGGGAGGAGTTGCCCATGACTTCAACAACATGCTGGGGGTTATTATCGGCCATGCTGAATTGGCGCTGGAGCAGACGGATCCGTCAGAGCCACTCCATGCCCATTTGACTGAGATACAGCAGGCTGCCGGGCGTTCCGCTGATCTGGCGAAGCAACTGCTGACCTTCGCCCGCAAGCAGACCATCGCTCCCAGGTTACTCGACTTGAACCAGACCATCATAAGCATGCTCAATATGCTGCAGCGACTAATCGGCGAGGACATTGATCTCTCCTGGCAGCCGGGCGAGGGAGTATGGCCGGTCAGGATGGATCCGTCGCAGATTGATCAGCTCCTGATCAATCTGTGTGTTAACGCGCGGGATGCTATCAAAGGAGTGGGCAGGGTGACCATTGAAACTGGAAACACCACTGTGGACCAGTCCTTCTGCGCCGAGCATCAGGGTTCTACTCCCGGCGAGTATGTACTGCTGACCGTTAGCGACAACGGATGCGGTATGGACAAAAAAACTCTGGACAAGCTTTTTGAGCCGTTTTTCACGACCAAGGAACTGGGCAAAGGTACCGGACTGGGGCTGGCCACGGTCTACGGCATCGTTAAGCAGAACAAAGGCTTCATCTACGCGCATAGCGAACCGGGCAAGGGATCAATCTTCAGGATCTACCTGCCCCGTCCAGCAGACTGGGCGGAAGAAACACCGGAGGAAAAGAGGCAGGAACCGGCCAGATGCGGACACGAAACCATTCTGCTGGTTGAGGATAATCCAGCGATCCTGAATATGACAGTAAAAATGCTCGAACGCCAGGGGTACACCGTGCTGCCTGCCTCCACACCGCAAGAGGCCATCTCTTTGACAGAAACCCACTCCGGCGAGATACACCTCCTCATGACTGATGTGGTGATGCCAGATATGAACGGAAGGGATCTGGCCAGGAAAATCGTATCCTCCTGCGCGAACCTCAAGTGCCTGTTCATGTCCGGGTACCCGGACAACGTAATCGCATGCCGGGGAGTGCTGGAGAAAAAAATGAACTTCATTCAGAAACCTTTCTCCATGAGGGATCTGACCTCCAAAGTACGGGAAGTATTGGACGATTAACAAGTACGATTATTTCCGGATCCGGGTGGTCCTGGCCGCGGTAACCTTTAAGGCATCCCCGGCCAGTACGATATTCCCGGTTACCAGCGAAAATCAAGGCTGGTGAAAATGGACCTTCCGGGTTCGAATACAATGGCCGGATTAGAGTTGGACCCTCCAACTACGTCCCATTCATAGGAATTGGCAACTGCATAACTGCTATCTAGGATATTGTCCGCTCCCATATTGAGGGTGAATGATTTCCAGGAATAACCCAGGCGGATATTGATAACGTCCCACTCTGACAGTAATTTTTCTCCAGCTTCCTTATCAATATGTTTATCAGCTCCGGAATGAATCCATTCAATGGTTCCGGAAAGGCCCGGATTCTTTCCTTTCTTCGGGTTATCGCTGTAATAGTGAAGTGCAAGGCGGCTCTTGATAGGAGCCATTTGTCCCAGGTCTCTGTCGCTGTTGTTGTCAGGGAAGGTATCTTTAAGGCCCCTCTGCAGGGCCAATCCGGCATCAAGGGATAGTCTGCGGGGCAGGTAGATTTCCGCCCTGATATCACCTCCGTAAATATGAGCATCAATATTGGTGTAACTGCTATAACCCTGCTGGTTCCTTTCCTGGTAGATGAAATCCTTCAGATCCGAATAGAATCCTTTTACCTGGAAATTGAAGTAACCTTGATTGATTCTGATCCCCGCGTCCAGTTCAGTGTTTGCGACTGGTCTCAGCTCCGGATTCCCAAAGTATGATGGATTTCCCTGTAGGTATCGCTCAGTGGACGAAGGACTCCTGTAACTGCGTCCTAATCCGCTGAACAATACAACCTTCCCTCCCGGAAAATAATTCGCGGAGATGAATCCGCTCGCAAGGTAATCAACCTGCTGGTTCCCTGCAGTCACTGAACTGGAATAAACCAGAGCCTCGTCAGCCTCCTGGCGAAAGCGGTCCACACGGAATCCGCCACTCAGAGACCATTTACTGAAAAATCTGTCAGCCTGGATATAGCTCCCAAGATTGAGGGTCTTTACAGATGGAATCAGTTTGTCATTCAGTACCGCGCCGGTAAGGCTGTTATAGACATCTCCCCGCCAGCTGCGATGATAGAGGTCAACTCCCAAAGTCAGGGTCAGCTGGTCAGTCCTGGTCACATTCTGAATAGCACCTCCGCTTATAGTTGATTTGACAATGTTGTTTTTGGGGACGGCAACATCCCGAAGCCCCTGAAACGGATAGTGTTCCACTGAATTCTGAAACGCTGAAAAGGTCATTTTTTCAGAGAGATCATTCATGCCGCGTATCTCCCAGCTGAACTTGCTCAGGTTAGTAATCTCCTTCCGGGTATCAAACTCCACCCGGGGAGTCAGGATATTATCAGCCTTCCCGTGTATGTGCTCCAGGAGAACAGTCTGCCTGTCATTGATCGCGAACCGCAGTTTTCCCCAGAGATCGTTCTTGCTGAAGGCCTTGGCCATCCGTCCTTTTTCCTGGTAATCCGCATTCAGTCCTTCCCGAACCTGCCACAGTTCACGGCCCCTTCCGTCTTCATATTGCCCGGATTCAGAAAAGTTGAACCCAAATAACCCCTGCAGGCGATTATTACCTCCTTCAAAAAGGCCTCCGCCGCTGTAATATCCGTAACTTCCTCCCTTGGCCAGGAATTCCCCGCTGAACTCCCTTCCTGGTTTCCTGGTGGTAACATCAACATATCCTCCCAGGGCGCCTGGTTTTGTTACATCAAAGGGTCCCTGCTGAATATTCAGATTTTTAACCATCAGAATGTTTACATGGGAAAGGGCCGGGTCTTTTCGGCTTCCACAGGCCCCCTCAAGGATGTTTCCATCCAGCAGGACCTTTATGTTTTCCTGTCCGAATCCTCTCATCGATACTTCGTTGCCATAACCACTTTTGCGAATCATCTGGATCTCAATCCTGTCATCCGCGAGAGCGTCGGCCAGGTCCACCACTCTCTGGGATTTGAGGCTTTCTGACTCGATCCTCTCCGTTTCCCCTCGCTTTTCGGTCACTAAAACGACCGTGTTTCCCACCTGGATCACCGGTTGTTCCTTTCCTGCCGCAGGGCCACTGGAATCGATACTGTCCAAGACCGCCGGGAACTCTGACAGTATCAGGGAATATGAATGCCCTTCGGATATCAACAAACCGGTTGCGAGTACCTTTTCTCCGTCAAGTGCCTCCAGGCTTTCATCAATTTCTTTGGGAATTAATATGTAATCTTTGTTATCCCTAGTGGTGAGTTTTACGTGCGGAATTCCGTTTTCACTGCTTAAGCTTACATAACCTTCTATCTGTATTCTCTCTTCTGCTGCCAGGGGATAACTTCCCGATATTGTCAGAAAAGTGATCCATACTGCCAGCAGGCAGAGTATTTTTGTTGTTCTCATTCGCTGCTATCCTGTTCTGCTTGAATAAATAGTTGATCCATTACATATGGAGACCGTCCCGATAGCGGAAAACATGCTCCCGGGGGATTCCAGGCTGGAAACAAGGGGAAATTCAGCAGGATATGGGAGGAGCCCGCGAAAGTCTGGCTGAAAGAAGAATCCAGTCCAGATTGGCATGACAAGCCGGACAGGGAGAAGAGACAGGATTCAATCCGGGGCCGCTGTTAACATGGTATCTGATGAGCCACCAAACGTGAAGAAGCCTGAAAAGCGATTGACAAACCGGGCAGGTGGAAGCTTCATGCCCTGTTTCGGCAACAAGGGAGCATCCATGCTTTCCTGAAAAAACATCTTCTTCACCGTACCCCGACGGCGTTGCCACAGCATGCGGGTGCAAGTGCCGGATTGAACTGTTCTGTTGATAATGGAAGCAGCCGCTGGGCTCATGTGGACAGGTTACAAGGTGAAGGCTGTGAATTGCCGGGATCAGTGCCAGATACGCTAACGCGGCTAAACTAAAAATGTTCCCTGTAATAGTTTTGCAGCGCTTCATGAACCATCTCTCCCAGCCAGCCGTGAAAAATTTGTTATCCTTGATTTGAAAGTATCATTTGTTGATAATGATAATGCATTCGCATTATACATCCGCTGACCTGGAGCGTCAATGCTTATTGCGTATTTAATTGCAATAAGCAGCGAGGGAAGTTATACTTGATTTGTAAGCTACAGAAATGAAACGAAAAACATCGCAGAGAACAGCTATTGAACAGGTTTTTTATCAAATGGAAAAACCCCTGGGCGTTGATGAGATTCTGCTCAAGGGACGGGAAATGGTTGAATCCCTTAATCAGGCTACTGTGTACAGGAACCTGAAACTACTGGTTGAAAGGGGTTGGTTGAAACAGGTCAACCATCCATTACTGGGAACCTTATGGGAAAGAGCGGGAAAGGGGCATCACCACCATTTTTACTGCCATGTCTGCAATAATGTTTACGACCTTCCCGGCTGTGCCCTGAACCAGGAGGAAGCTGTCCCGGCCGGATTCATCGTAGAAGACCACGAGATTTACCTTTCCGGCACTTGCTCCGCCTGTTCAGGCTAGACATCAAAAGAGAAGGTATTTTTTCGCCTTCTTCCTTATAAAAAACTGATGGCTGCCTGTTGCCATGCAGGTCTCCTTCAAGGCGTTCCGGGAACTGCCATCGGCAGAGTTTCCCCTCCTGATTGCCTGCAGCAAGGCTGGATTCTTCCTGTTATCTGCATAAATAGACCAGAAGATCTTTCTTCCAAGGTCTCGAGGATACTGATCCTGGATTCAGAGGAATACCTGAGGATAAGAGTGGCCACTAACCTATCGAGTCATATAAAAGTGTTGACCTCTATGAGAAAATAGTTGGGAAGAATAAATATCGCCATTGACTGGTCGCTTTTAGTAAACCGGTTAAATACGATTAACTGTGTAGAAAATGGGGGCAAAACCGATGACGTCCTTTATTAGTTCATATAGGCAACGTCTGATCCCTGTCTTCTCGGTAGTGCTGATCCTGGCTTTGGCAGTCGGTGTAGCCACTCCGGTGTTTAGTATAGTCCACTCTATTCTTCTCAGGCCTCTTCCTCTGGAGAATGCTGATCGACTGGTTTACCTGAGAGAGGCCAATGAATCAGAAGGTAAGCTGAATTACCCTATATCTTTTTTAAATTATCAGGACTGGAAAACTCAATCTGAATCACTTGAGGACCTTTCTGCTTTCACAGAACACCCATTCATACTGGAAGGATTTGGAAACCCCCGGCCAATTATGGGTGCTTATGTAACAGGTGGGTTTTTCAATGTCTTTGGAGCGAAAATCCAGCTAGGCCGTACTCCCCAGCCGGATGAACTTAATGTAGTCATATTAAGCAACAAGTTATGGCACTCTACTTTCGCTGGAGATCAATCAATTATTGGAACGGATGTAAGGCTTAATCAAGATACTTTCAAGGTAATTGGCGTGACAGCCCCTGGCTTTGTCACATCCTCATTTATCGATATGCTACTGTGGATTCCTTTGGCAAATCATCCCGATTTCACAAGATGGAGTCGTGAATCCCGATCCTTAAGGGTAGTAGGAAAACTAAAAGAAAGCGTGGGGATATCAGAAGCCCGGGCAGAATTGAGCTCCATTGCCGCACGGTTGGAAAATGCATATCCGGCATCCAATACAGGATGGTCCGTAAAGGTGACAACCCTTCTCTCCCGTGTTGTGGAGGATACAACAAGAAGAGGCCTTTTTTTGCTTGGGGTGGTTGCGATATTCGCCGTCCTGGTAGCCTGGCTTAATATGACAGTTCTGCTCTTGAGTATGGGTCTGTCACGGCGGAAGGAATTCGCGATACGCTGTGCATTGGGAGCAACTCCCGGAAAATTGTCAGTAATGCTGGCTAAAGAAATTCTGATGCCATGCTTATTTGCCAGTAGTCTGGGGCTCCTGCTGAGTTATTGGCTGTTATCGCTGTTGAGGCATCTGGATCCCGGAATTCCAAGGCTGCAGGAGGTTTCGTTTGACTGGACTGCGTTGTTAATGGCAGTTTTTCTTACCTTCATGAATACAGTGGTGGCGGCAATATTTACTTGGAGAATGACCCGATTCGGTTTAAATTCCGCATTAAAAGAAACCGGATCCAGTATTGTTCAGGGTGGTCGAAGTAGGAAGCAGAACATAATTGCCGCAGCTGAAATTGCGCTGGCTTTGGTTCTTGTAGCCGCGACTGTTTCATCCCTTGATAATTTTGTTCGTCTACAAAAAACAAACCTGGGCTTTAACACGGAAGATGTCTTTTATACACAGATTATGTTTCGCTCCGTAAATGGTTCCCAACAAGGCAGTTCGGATAGCGATATCCGGATTATTGAATCACGCCTGGAACAGATTCCCTTCATTAAAAATGCTGGGTCCATAACCACCATGCCTCTGACTGGGAGAGGTATAGAAAGTATGGATATTTCATCAAGGCTGAATCCTGCGACAGTCGAAGCCCGGTTTCTCCAGGTAACCCCGGGTTTCTTTCAATCTATGGGAATTCCAGTGCTGGCAGGTCGTTCGTTAACCGACAGTGATCGAATCCGTACATCCAGGTCAGCTCTCGTTAATCAGACTCTGGCGCGCCTCCTGGGCGGCGAAGAATATATCCTGGGAGAACAGATAAAGGCTCGTTCTGAAACCAGGGAAAATGATTTTATTTTTGATATAGTAGGGATTACGGGAGATATAAGGGAAGATGGTCCGTCTGGTGAAATCCATCCTTCAGTCTACTATCCATATGAAAGGAATCCCCGGGGTGTAGTGAGTTTTGTAACCCGGTCAGATTCCGAAGGAAGTATAGTTGTTGAGGCAATCCATGATGTAATCGGGGAGGTTGGCAAGGACCTGGTCATTTTGGAATCCGGTTCAGTTCAAAATCTTCTGGACAGAGAATATCTCTCGCGACCCCGGTTTGGTTTCATGACCTTGGCCCTGCTGGCCTTCCTGGCAATTGGATCAGCAGTTGGGGGACTGTATGGGGCTATGACCTACCAGGTTAATCTCCGCAAAAAGGAAATTGGAATTCGGATGTCGCTTGGAGCAGACCGGAAGAATATTTTCAAACTGGTACTTGGTTGGGGGCTGAAGATTAGCATAACTGGCCTGATCATTGGCATCCTGATTGTCCTTGTTTTGACCACCTGGATTTCCAGCATTCTTCTCAACACTGAGGCCGCAAGCTGGCAAATTCTGGCGGCGTCTTCACTATTCTTGATTTTGGTCACACTGGTGATTGTTGTGCATCCGGCTTGGAGAGCGGCTTCGGTTCAGCCGATAGAAGTTATTAAAAACCTGCAGTGAGGCTGATCCGGTTTGGCGCGGAATTTCCGGTTAGCACTACTGTATCTGCTGTGATTCAGACTCTTTTGAAAAAGGCGGGTCAGTCCATAGGAAATCCAAACATGTGCCAGTAAAAAATCACTCCCCAGGATTTTAAAAAGCTTGATGCATAAGCTGTACCTTCAAATTTATGAAACGATGCCGAAATATTCCCATCTATACAGGTACTTAAGGATTAAACTCATATGAAGATATCAGAAGGCCTCACCGAAGACGGCATCGCTATTGGCAACACCTGCGACAAATACCAATCAACCAATCCGATCGTGCGCTGCTTGATGCATGGATTTGAATCTACCGTAATCAAACTGGTGGACAAGATTAAACCCATTTCAATTCATGAGGTGGGTTGTGGAGAGGGCTATTGGACGCTTAAATTGATGGAGCTGGGGATAGATACCCGCGGCAGTGATTTCTCCAGTTCCATTATAAAGCTGGCGCGAGCTAATGCCCTGAGTCGAGGGTTCCCGGTTGAGATTTTTCATGACCGCAGTATCTATGACCTGAATCCGCAGGAGGATGCCGCGAAACTGATTGTCTGCTGCGAAGTCCTGGAACACCTGGAATACCCCGAAGCCGCGTTGCAGGCCTTACAGGCCATAGCGAATCCTTATCTTGTCATCAGCGTGCCGCGCGAACCCCTCTGGAGAGTCATGAATATGGCCAGAGGTATGTATTGGAAAAATTGGGGTAATACGCCGGGCCATATCCAGCACTGGTCTCTTGGCCAATTTCTAACACTCGTTTCCCAATATTTTGAAATACTTGAAATCCGATCTCCTATCCCATGGATTGTGCTGCTCTGCCGTCGCAGGGAAGCGTAGTCTTCCTGTTTTTTTCAAAAAAATTGAGCAAAATCAAAATCAAAGCAGGGTATCAGCCGATAAGGCGGAATAAAACCGCCTCATGCATATTTGTTGAAGTGGAGCAGTTGTGTGGAGCCGAATAGAGCTACTATTCAAGGTTGTTCATAGAGACTATGCCCTCTGACCTGGCTGGTTAATCTCGCATTATTGTTGCATATTTTTCACTTTTGGGCATGACTGTCTTCGCGAGAAACTCACCCCAACTCACTCCAGCCAAGATAAGAAGGATTTCTGCTTGTTTCTTAAGATCTTATTCGGGTATTCAGCAGACTGTATATTATTCACCCGCATTTCTCACCAGCCTGCTGCTACTGCCGCGCTGCCAGCTTTTCTGATTGTGTTTTTAAATTTAATAATTTATAATACAATAAATTTCAAACCGTTTGTGGCAGGGCTAATCCGAACCATCAGATACACTCCGATTCTATCCACATACCAATCCCCTGAGCGAAGGTTACCCAGAGGACATTGATATGGCAGTTAAAAAAACCCAAAATGTCGAGTGGGAAAACTTCCTTTCCGGAGTCTCTCAGGGAAGATCGATAGAATACGGCGCGGACCGCTGCATATATTGGCAAGGAGACCCTGCAGATTCGGTATTCTTTATCCGAAAAGGCAAGGTCAAGCTTTCGGTAACCTCCAAAGAGGGCAAAGAGGCGATTATTGCTTTTCTGAATGACGGCGATTTTTTTGGTGAAGGGTGCCTTGCGGGTCAGTCCTTGCGCATGGCAACTGCGACCGCCGTTACGGATTGTGGCCTTTTACGGCTGGAGAAGAAAATAATGATACAACTTCTCCACGAGCGGCATGAGGTCTCAGAAAAATTTACCTCCCATTTGTTATCACGTAACATCCGGTACGAAGCGGATCTTGTTGATCAGCTTTTCAACTCGGCTGAGAAGCGTTTAGCCAGAATTCTCATACTGCTCTCTAATTTCGGTAAAGAAAGCAGATCCGAACCTGTGCTTCCCAGAGTCAGTCAGGAAGATCTAGCCGAAATGGTAGGCACAACCCGCTCTAGAGTCAGTCATTTCATGAACAAGTTCAGAACTCATGGGTTTATCGATTACAATGATCAAAGTGGGCTGGTGGTCAACAGCGGCCTTCTAAGTGTTATCCTGCATGATTAGCAGCATCAGTCAGGCAATGATACCTTTCATGTCATCACGTTCCACAAAAATGCAGGAGCAGAGGATTCCCCGAACAGGCTGTTTACTCCTGCATTTTTGTATTTTCGAATGATCCTCTTCTTAATCCCTGAGGACTTTTACTTTGAAGCCCTTGGTGAGACTGAAGTGGAACATCTGTTCCACGGGAAATTCCAGTTCATCACCTTTGGTAGCCAGGACCACAGTGGTTCCGGCTCCGGCTCCGACCCCGGCTCCGATGGCCGCGCCCTTACCGCCGCCGGCAATGGCACCGATAATGGCTCCGATACCGGCCCCGATACCGACTTTGGCAGCGTCTTTACCGGTGGTTTTCTCAGCTTGGTAGCTCAGGGTTTCAGCCTGAAGGGGATACTGTTCTCCCTCGACATAAAGATCGGTAAGGGTCAGGGATATTGTTGCCAGCCCTTTAACTTTTCCGGACGACTGAGAAGAAATTATCTTTCCCCTGGCCCTGGAACCCTGAGGGGCGACCAGGTGTTCTCCGGCTGTCAGATCTTCTGCCAGTTCCATTTCAAAATGGTCTCCGTTCTGGGCGGTTTTAGTACTCAGTAATTCACCCAGTCTGGCCATGATGACGGTTCCGGAAACGATTTCAACTACAACCGGCTGAGGAGTTTCGGGAATAACCGCAACAGGAATGACGGATGCAGCTGCCTCAACCTGGGATGCGGTCTTTCGGCTGACCGAAGGCTGCATCAAATCTCGCGCCGGCTGGGAGGTCGGCGAGACTGGCCTGGTTGAAGTAAGGGCCATTTCCTCCCCGATCATCTGGTTAATGGTCCTTCCGGAAGGAAGTTCATCTTTGGCCAGATCAGGATAGAATCTCTCTAAATACTGCCCCAGGAGGCGCGTTTCTTCCACCGTCAGGGCGGTTTTGGCTTTGCCGGCTATTTCAGCCTTGTTTTCAGCAGTGATGGTTTCATCTCTAAAGGATTTCTCGCCGATGCTGCAGGAAGCCAGCACGACCATAATCAAGAGTATGGAAAAAAATGCGAATACCCAGGTACCCTTTTTTAAGTTCATGGTATTTAACTCCAAAGAATTTATAAACAAAATATTATTTTCAACAGCATAGACCAGGCGCCCAACTACCTTCATTTGCCCAGGAGACCCGGCCTGAGACTGAAACCATGAGCAGGATGCTCAAGCCAACGCTGAAGCTTATGTCACGCTGAAGCTTATGCCACCCCGAAAGGTATTCGTCGATTCCCTATGTTCGATATTGCCGGGAAACAGCGGTGCCGGCCCCACCGGCTGGTCTTGAGACAAAATCCCGCAGAAGTCAGGTAGAGCCGTACGCCCCGGTTTCTCTTGTGCCCAGTGCGCAGTTATCGTCGAATCCAACTCGCCAGACCACACCACCGTGTTACACCTATGTCATTCTGGTCGACAGAATGTTCTGTTGGCCAGAATGACTGTTCCCGTTTTTCACATAGAATCATCTGACAAGGCTATCTGGGTACCGATAAGTTCGCCAGAGACAATGAGTTCTACCCGCCGATTGCTTTGACGGCCTGCGGCAGTATCGTTTGTGGCAACAGGTTGTGACTTTCCAAACCCCTTGGCAGGAGACAGGTTTGTACCTAGAATTCCCTGGTCGATTAGATAGTCGCGAACCGAGCCAGCTCGCTGTTCAGAGAGGAGCTGGTTATACGCCTCACCACCCACGCTGTCGGTATGGCCTTCGACCTCAAGCTTCAAACCTGAATGTCCCAGAAGTATGCCTGCCACTTTGGCCAGCCGCTCCCGGGCTTCAGGCCGCAGGGAGTATTGGGCCGTGTCAAATAAAACATCCGACATGTTCACGATCAGGCCGCGGGCAGTATCGCGAGTCTCGAGAATGGTATTGAACTGGCTTAGTAACTGAGCCCGGAGCACCGCCTTTTCAGCCTCGGAGTCCAGGCGCAGACGGTCGGCTTCCTGGGAAGCCACCAGAATCCTTTCAGCCTCAGCCTGGGCTGCCATACGTGCCGCCTGATCGGCCTTATCCTTAGCTGCGTTTCGAGCATCATCGTTCACCTGCTGGATTCGATCAGCTTCTCTCTGTGCGGCGTATCGAGCATTCTCGTTCTCGCGCTTGACTCGATCCGCCTCTTCCTGAGCGGCAATTCGAGCAGCTTCTGCCTTGAGTTTGACTGTCGCGGTTTCAGATTCGGCACTTGCCCTCTTGTCGGCCTCCATCCTCTGATCTTTTTCTGCCTGCACCCTCAAACGTTCCTGGTCTTCGGTTTCTGCCTTGGCTAGAGCCTCACGATCCGCACTGGCCTGGCGCTCGCTTGCAAGATATTCTTCTTCCTGACGCTTGACCGAGATGGCCCTGGAATCTTCCGCTGTCTGCACAGCCACCCTTGAGGCCCTTATCACCTGTTTGCTATCTTCCTTGCGCGACTGGTAAGCCTCGGCCTCATTTAAACTGTTTTCTGCCTTGGTAAAGGTGTCAGCAGAGAGCCGTTCCGCACCTGCGGTTCGAGCGATCTGGACGGCGTTGCGGGCCTCGTAGAGTTGCAGCGGCACCTTCGGGTCGCTTTTCAGCGCCAGGGGATTTGCCAAAGGATCATACTCACCTCTCTGCAGCAATTCGTACATGGCATCCATCTCCTCGACTCTGCCTACTGTGTCCTTGCGCAGCGCATTTTCCATCACGACTAAATTGCTCGGCATGCTCACGGCGAAGTAGGGCTCCGCTGTCACTGCGAGGCCGAACACCTGCAGTTCCGTGGTCACATTCAGCTTGCTCTTGGTTCCACCATCCAGAAGAATTTCACCAAGGTTGGATGTTCGTCCTTCGGGAGTGATTGCCCACAGTACGTATGTAAGGTATTCGTTTCCGTACCGGGTGGCCGGCTGCATATCGTCGAATTCCACTTCGATTTCTATATAACCTTTCTTGCTTTCCACCTTGGCCTCAGCACGCGCTTCCGGCTGGAGATCGGTGCCGAGCAAATCGATCTTTGTGGCTCCGTTCTGGTGTTGATAGTTGATTGCCTTCATCGTCCGCGCTATCACGGTAACTCGATAGACAGGTATTGAACTGTTTGGTTGGTTTTGATACGACTGTTGGGTCGAATCTGCCGTCTGCGATGACTGGGCGACCAGTAGACCACAGAACAGGCTGCATAGGACCAAAAACGTGTTTAAAATTTTCATCTTCCACATCCTTTTAATAGACAACATTATTTACACTTATAGTGATTTGCTTTGACCTGCGATGCTTGTTAATTCAGCATTTCCAACAGGCATGGTTATAATTTTTCATTGAACTTACTTCTGAAACGGTTCCCCCTGGATACGGGGTGTTCCACCATTTCGGCCGAATCATTCTCGCGTCAAAAGGACATGGTCCTTGTTGTAAAAAGGAGGTTACCCCCCCACACGGATCTGACTGAGAGAGCTGAAAAGACCAAAAATGTTGAGGAGCCACAAGACCACGGCTATTATCACAATAGCATTGAGAATTTTCTTGATAGAACTCTGCATTGGTATGAAACTGTTAACCATCCAAAGTAGAACACCAACCACGACGAGAACCAGGACAATATGAATTAAAGGCATAATTAACCTCCATTTTGTTTGGAGCAAGCCTTTGAGGACTGCTCCCGGTTTGTTTAATGATGACAGACCTCCAGTAAGGTCTTCTTCTTATCGGAATCCTTGTTATTTCTGAATTTTTTTCCTTGCGCCTGCTACCAGCAGCACAACTCCTCCAATTATTGCGATTCCTCCCAGTATCGGAGGAACTGGAATCCGTTTTTGCGTTTCTGTTGTGGCTTGCAGCGGTCCAATATCAAGCACTTTTTCGGTGCTGGTGTAATTTATGCCCTGATAGGCGAGGGCCAGTGCACCAAGCACGATCAAAACAATTCCTGCCCAACTACTCGGTTTCATTTCTTTTATCTCCTCTATTATTTTTTCTTCATTTACCAGCCTTAACTTCGATGGAATCAAAGCCATGTCAATGGCACCCGTAATCACTCGGTCTTACTGACGGAAGCGGACCGAATAAAGCATGGATTGAAAGGTCTTCTCATAATTCCGAAAGTCGCGATCAGGTGCGACAAAAACCAGGAACAATAAACCTTCCGGATGCCTCATCGTAACCAGCCAATTCATCTCGCTGCCTCCGGTAGGTGAGGTATTCGATAAATAGGTGGACAATGCCCAATGCCCATCGACTCGGAAGTTATCAACCTGGTTGACGATTCGCATCCCGGAATTGGTATGGCGAAGCTCATCTATTAACTTGCTGGTCTCATTTTCCAGGAGTTGCTGATCTTGTTCGTCGCTCCGGGAGGTACCGGAGGGTAGCGCGTAACCTTCAGACTGCAGCTGCTGCCCGCTTCGACTGTTGATGATCGGCTCATAAATGTTCACGATTAGGCCGTAAGCCAGGGCCTTATTGCCCTGTCCATCATCGACAATGCCTCTATCGGGTGAAATCGTGACGGACACATTACCCGGACCGAAAGCATTCCAGTTGTCCGGATACCCAATTTGGATTACGGAGTTTTCAAATGTCCTCCAGCTGCTGGAAGGCGAGTCAGGCTGCGCACCCGCCTGGGTGGTGTTTGACGACTGCTGTTGTTCGGTGGGGATGGAAATCCACTGCTTTTCCGGAATAGCCACATAATAAGTCCTGCCGTCCCATTCGTACCTGAGAAGAAGCGCCTTCGCTTCACCATCGTTCGGGTCTCTGCCCATTGAAGAGTTGGTCACCTGAAGGTTCAGCCTGTTGTTCCGTACACTGGACTGCATCCGCTGGGTGACGTCAATGAATTTATCTTTAGCTCCATAGCTTGCGTCCAGTATCCGCAAACCGTAGGTGACGGTCTGTGAATTGGTTTCCGACTGCTGTTGTTCGGTGGGAATGGATATCTGCTGCTTTTCCGGAACCGCTATATCATAGGTCCTGCCGGCCCACTCATACCTGAGAAGAAGCGTCTTGGGCTCTCCGATGGGGTCTCCGCCCATCGATGAGTTGGTCACCTGGAGGGTTAACCTGTTGTTCTGCACGCTGGACTGCATCCGCTGGGTGACGTCAATGAATCTGTCTTTGGCGCCATAGCTCGCGTTCAGTATCCGCAAACCGTAGGTGACGGTCTGCCCGGCGGGGGTGTTCCCCTGGGCAACGCTTGTGCCATTAGTCGCTGGAGGCCCCGTGAGTCCGCTGGCATAGCGCTTGATCTCCTGGAATTCATTGGAGTCGGTCCTTAAATTGCCCTTAAAACCGCCCAGATTGGCAATTTCGGCTTCAACACGTTCATCACGGTTTTCTGGGTCGGGGTGGCTGGAGAAAAACGTTGGAATCCCGCCCTGGCTGCTGTCCCGAAGCTTCCGTAAAAACACGCCCATGGATCGCGGGTCATAACCCGCGTCATAGAGAATCTGCGTACCCAGGACATCCGCCTGGCTTTCGGCATTCCGTGAATATTTCAGTAACAGAGAATCTACCGCAAATCCTGCGCCTATTTGGGCCAGTACCGCGCCTGTCGAGTTGCTGCCAAGTGTACCACCCAGAATTGCCAGGGGTACCTGAGAAATGTAGGCCTTCGAAGCCTGGTTGGTCCCATGGCGAAGGGCCACGTGTGAAATCTCATGAGCTATTACGCCGGCCAGTTGCGCTTCGTTATCTGCGGCTTCGATTATGCCCCGGTTGATGTAGAGAAATCCCCCGGGCAGAGCAAAGGCATTAATGTCGCGGTCGTTGACTGCTTTGAACTGATATGGGTATTTCTCCCCGGGCGCTTTTGCTGCCAGTTTACGCCCAAGATCGTTGAGGTAGCGGTCCACTCTAGAGTTGTTGAGCATGTTCAATTGCTGCTCAGCTTCGAGGGAAGTCTGTTGACCTACTTCGACGTCCTGTTGCGGAGAAAACATATTCCAGCCGGGCTTCAATGGTGTGCGGTCAGCCCATACCAGCGGGGTCAGCGCCAGTGTTACTGCAATAAGTAAAATTGTATACCTTTTCATTTTTCCCTCTTTCCCGTAATTCAATTACATCGACAAGCATGACCTTGCCATCTCATTTTTTGCGATGGACTGGTTGTGTTTCCTGCCTCATCAGGACTGCTCTCCTTTGAGGTCTCCCGACGAACAGGTGTAAAAACCCCGGCCTCCCGGATGTGTTGTTACCCTAAAAGATCTCATTGGCGATAGGGCGGAACAAACTTCTGCAGGGACTGGATGAAGGGGCGACCAACCCGATTGGTTTGAGCCTTGTTCCGGAGCAGAATGTCTTCTCCCGTCAATGGACCTCCATAGACCGCCTGGTTGGCGCTGTCATCCATCGTTATGCTGGCTCCCTCCAGGGAAACCCCAGCAAAAAGCCCCTTACTGCGGGAGTAGGAATAGATGGCGGAGCTGAGTGTAATGTCTGTAGAACCGCTGACGGTTCTGCCCACTGGTCCGGCTGCCACGGAAGCGTCCCCACCCACGGTAAACTTCCCTTTGAGCAAAGGCTCAATGCCGTCTTCGTTGGTAAAGACCAGCACCAAATCAGTAGCTTCGGCTCCGATTTGAAAACCTACACTGCCACCGCCGATGGTAATAAAGGCAGGGGCAGTCCATTCGCCGGCTTCGTTTCGACGGGCAATCAGTCCCTTTCCGTAACGCCCGCCGATACCCATGGCCCCCTTGATAACATGCGGGATAATGGCAATAGCGTGGGCTTGCTCCAATAAGTCGCCGGGGATGCCCTGATCGGCAGCTCCCATGATTTCAGAGAGAACGGTCCCGGCTTTACGGGCGCGTTCGGTCTCGTCTTCGACCTTGCCTGGAGCAGGTTGTTGATTCATGGAGGAGTTGGCGTTCATCCCCATACCCATTTCCATCTTCACACCCAGGGCTTCCTGGGTCTTCTCGTCGAGCATTCCAGTTGGTTCCAGACTTTTGCTCGTCTGAAACTCCCGGATGGCCGTATGTGTCCTGGTGCCCATAACTCCATCGATGGGGCCAGGATCATAACCCTTGTTTATGAGGGCAGCCTGAACGTCCTGCGTGGTTTGATCGGGGCTGACAGCCGCAAGGGACACTGTCAGAAGCATAAAGGTCACAAGTAGCACACTCGCCAAGATAAATATTTTTTTCATTATTCTTCTCCTTCTATCGTTTTTAAATTCAGATATTCCTGAGAATTGCTAATTCATTGATGACATGTATCGTTGTTCCAGGCAGGAGTGAGTTCAGGTAGATTGAGCACGAGAAGCAAAACCCAAATTAATCATTCGTTTCCTTCACGTTTTGACTCTCAGGTTAGTCTTCGGCTTTGAAGTACCCTTACTATCACTACAACCAGAGCGCCTAAGGTAAAAGATGGCAGTCAATCCCAAAAGCCATATGGCAAAAAGCAAACTAAAAATTGTCCAGAACATCTTGTAACTCCTTTTAAAATCAGCTTTTCATTTGATTTTGCCAGGCAGTCTGACGTTGCCTTTCATGATATCCCTATGGCAAATGATGTGTCAGTTCCACTCTGCTCAGGCTTCAGGTCAATATTGCTCACCTTCGCCCTCATTTCTTACTAACTGACTAAAGTGGTGTGCTCTATATTCGTCCTGTCGCCTCTGTCCACCTCCAAAAAGCCATGCTTCCAGAAAATGGCGAAGGTGAAGGCTAAGGAGATATCTTCCGGAATACCTGCCAGATCCTACCCGCAGGGGTGTGCCCAGAGTGTGCCCGCGAGGAACTCAATCCATCCTGATACAGCTCACTCCAGCCAAAATCCAGTTTAAGAGCACCGGGTCTCCTGGATATTTTTCAGGTACCTACAAAACTGACGAACAAATCTTCTTATCCGCAGGCACCGGTTCGAAACCTGCCGGGCGCACCACTCCCGTCTTCAACGGGATAAAATCCCAAACTCCAAATCTCAGTCTTCCGTCCAATTGCCATCCTCCAGAAATGTATTAAAAGGGGGGAGTGAAAAGAGTGGTTAGAAGAGACAGGCTCTGATATGCGCGCCGCTTCCCCGGAGCACGTTATCGTTCTGAGGAGGGGTTAAATCAGGATATAAATTTGATGAGTGTTCCACAGAATATTGGTTCAGGAAAACCTAAACCAGAATTGCATAAGTCGTTATGATTCAAGGTGGAGAAAATTTTTCGTGGAAAAAATCTATCTTCCCGATATTACACAATTATACTTTTTCCAACTGCTTAAGATGAACATACGCCAACTATGAAGTCAACAAAGGCGGTTAATCATCAAGAGGCTGCCAGGGAAAAGAGGTTTTACCGGTTAGATCAACCTGCCTGTCCGGAAATATCTCCATAATTCGGGGAATTTTATATTCTGCCAGGTGTTTGCGACAAAAAGCCACCACTTCCACACGACTCAGCGCGGTTCCGTCCCTGACCCCTATTGCCGCCTTCAATATCTGTTTGTGATGGGTCCCGTTTTGTGCGAACACCTTACACGTCACAACGTCAGGCATGGAAATGATCACGTTTTCAACTTCTACAGGATCAATCTTTGTGCCTGAGATATTGATAAGGGGACTGATACGCCCGATAATCCTCAGGCGGCCTTCGGTGTCAAGGATTCCCTTGTCCCCAGTACAGTAATAACCATCTGCAAACACCCTGGAGGTGGCCTCACTATTACCGATATATCCATCTGATACTATTGGCCCATTGACAGCAATTTCACCCTCAATGCCTCCTGAAAGTACCCTTCGTGATGAATCCAGGATTCTGATACTGGTGCCATGCACTGGAACAAGACGGGATCCTCCCTCTGGAGGAGCAATAGCCATGATACCAGTTTCGGAAGCCCCATAGGCCTGACGGATAGTGATACCAAAACGTTCCTGAATTGATGCGACGACCGGTTCGGCAATAGGTCCACCAGCGGAGGTGCAGACACGCACAGTGTTGAAGCAATCACGGTTTATTCCGAACCGTTCTATCATTTCAAAAATCGCAGGCGATCCAGGCAGGACATCTATCTGATGTTCATTAAATGTGTTAACGAGCTGTGGTATTGAAAAGGATGACTGCAGAATTGCGGTCCCGCCTGAAAGGAGCGGTAGCAGGAGGGCATTGTCCAACCCGTTGCCATGAAAGAAGGGGACCATGCTCAGGAACCCAAGACCTGGAGTAATGGACAACGCCATGCCGGTGCTGAGGGCACCTTGCACCATATTTTCATGGGTTCTCCGTACAATTTTCGGCGCTCCGGTGGAACCTGATGTACACAAATAGACAACAGGCTGATCCGGAGTTACCGTGGAGAAAACATCGCATGAACATCCCTCGCGGGATAACGGATGGAAACGGGTGGAGTCAGATCGATCATCATCAATTGATAAAACAGATGCAGGTGGAACCTGATCTGAAAGTGAATCCCAGGGTAATCGCAATGCCTGCCTGGTAACAACTCCGGTCACGGGCAGTCTTTCCACGAACCAGCTTAATTCAGGTGACTTCCAGTTGATATTCAAAGGAACAAAAATGGCGCCGATTTCAGCCGCTGCTAAAAAACTCGCCACAAACTCCACGCTGTTATCAAGATAAGCCAATAATAATTGCCCATGTTCCAGATGCAAACGATCACGGAATATCCCTGCATACTCTGAGGTCATGGAAGCAAGGGAGGCATAGGTATATTGAGTTTCTCCAGCAATCAGCGCGATTGCATCCGGGTATACTGCGACACAATGTCGAAATCTTCTCCCTATTGTATCCAGGTCTCTCACTCCTGCTCCCCTGTTATTCCACCTTGCAAAGGGTTTTGCTGAAGTATTCAGTCAATTGTTCCAGATCACCCAAAAAAGCGAGATTGAGACAATCGGGTTCGATTTGGCAGGAGAATTCTTTTTCCAGGCCGGCAACAAATTCCAGTAATGACAGCGAGTCAAGGCCGGCAACTGAAGCAAGATCCATAATCTGACAGGTTTCTTCAGGGTTAAGATTTAAAGCCAGAGACTGAACAAACACAGATCGAATTCGATTGGGTATTTCCAGTTTTTTTGAAGCAGTCATAATAATTCCAATTGACTTCAGGGACAGGGATCATTTTTGATTTTTGCCCAGCAATCGTACTGGTCGGGATAGCTATACACGGACAATTCTAAAATCTGGATAATCATTGGCAGATATCTCCGGCAAAAATCCTCTTTCGGGATGCTGTAATCAAATGCCAGGGGAGGATGAATCTGAATTTCTAGCCCATCAGCATTACCTGTGGCAATCATTGGAAGAACAGAACAACCGGTAATCCTTGCCAGATGAAGGGCGCCTGCAGAAATACGCTGGGTTCTTCCAAGAAAAGGCAGATGCATCACTTCCTGGGAAAAAGGTACGTCAATCAGGAGGCTGACGATGCCATTGCTGCGAAGGCGGGCCAGTAATTTCAAAGAACATTCCCGGTCCTGGATGAAAACTTCTTCGCGGATCACATTATGAAGAAAACGAACATATCGGGGTTGAAAGAATTTACGGCCCAACCTCCCCATAAAATCATCCCGGGGTTCCTGATTCCGGATCGACAGCACCGGGTAACCGCTGTTCATCAAGTGCCGCAAGGCGACTCGTTCGGCCATCCAATGCAAACCTACAAGTAAAACACCATTTCCGGTTCCCAGTGCATCGTCCAAATATTCCCTTCCATGAAAGGCTAAACAACGAATTGGGATTTTATCTTGTTCCAGAAGAAGGTCGTCACCAATGCGTCTTAAATCATTTACGATATATTGACGGGCAATAGATTCACACTCGGAATATGTTTTTTCAGGGCCAAATGCTTTTAGAAAATGGCGTGCCAATTCATTTCTGAGAGGCTTCATTAACAACTGAATCACGGGCTGTGAGATTCCAAGACAGAAATTAAGTATTCTGGGGGTCTTAGCCAGGAAACGGCCAGGATAAAGATACAATGCCCAGAGGATATCTTTGGTGGCAATTAAAGGAAGATTTTTGGAAGGGGATTCATGCGGGACAGCTCTCTGTTTATCCTGATATCTATCCTGGACTGGTAAGGTTCGCTTTATTGGTTGAGTCGGTATCAATTTGGCAAGCTCCTCTTAACAGACTCTGCCGGCGCATATTTTTTCAGAACAGTCAGACCGTTACAGTGGGGGTGATGCATGATCATAAAACCCTTGGAAAGATCGCTGAAAAAAGATTTTTCATCATAGCTGCGGTTAAACATCTCCTCGACAAGCTTAATTACACCTCTTTCATTGTCATAACCAAAGCCAATGGATCCATCCATTCTGGCATAAGGCCCTTTTCCCATGTTGGTGTCATGGAGAATAATGGTCCCATCAAGGGATAAAAAAGGACTCCAGATTTCTATCTCCTTTTTTGTGTGCTCGTACCAGTGTGATGTATCGATAAACAAAAGATCGATCTGGGGTGGCATTTCGTGATGAGCGCACCAATCTGCAAACCCTGTTTTCCCAAACTCAACGTCATCCGATTGAACAAAGTGCCAATGGTTTTTGAAGGGAAGGTCCAGCCCTCCGCAATCATCACGGTCGATGCTAAGCAGCTTTGACTGGGTGATGGAAGCTGCAGCCAACAGGACCCGGGTACTTTCCCCTGACCTGGTTCCCAACTCAACCATCAGTTCAGGCCTGGCATCCACGGCAAAGAAAAAAATGGTGCTGAGATGATCCGAGATGTGCGATCGACGGGGGATACCTCCAATTGCCTTGAGCAAAACAGGATTGTAAAACTCCTGGCCGTATCTGCCTCCTCCCCGCAACCAGAACAGGAACTGATTGATACGACTGAGAACTCCCTGAATGATTCGTTGAGCACTCAGCATTTGATAATTACACTCCTCTTGTGGATCGTTCCTGACAGATTACCCCAGTAGCATCTGATAATGATAATAGCAGGAATTGTATACCGTCAAGGTAAATGAGCCGGATTGAGCTAACAAGTAAAGAGTTGACTCATTGGTTGATCAATAGTAGAAATTGTCCAGTCCAGATCCTGCTCTTACAGCATGAGACGGAACACTTTGAACTGAGGATGGTAACTACCGACAGCAAAACCTGCCAGAAGGTCATTGGCGGCATACTTGGAGATTTGCGGAATTTATCGGGAAGAGCGGCAATCATCTAATCCCAATACTGCCAGGAATTGCAGAGGGGCAAATTGGGTAAATACAGGCCGGTCAAATCGCTGTGTAGACCGGAAGGGTTCTGATGATTCAAACTAGTTCGGCGCGCCCCAACCCGGACATTCAAGGCAGGTGGAAACAGAAATATTCAATCCGTATTCAGCAACAGGGCGGTCGAAATTTTTCTGGTAATCCCGGTCTTTGTAAATTATCCCGTTTCAGATTCCTGCGAACGGTTCCCCAAACCTGACTAATAAATCTCTTCCTAACCGGGGTCTATAAACTTTACCTGAAACATTCTATTTCTGGTAAAATCTGATTTTTCGCGGATGACGGAATAACCTGATAAAGCACTGATATAGAATATAAGTACTCTTGAAAATTTGGGCTTGGGAGATTTTCAGCCATTCCAGTTTTGTGAATGGGCAGGAAGAGAAATAACCTTGCCGGACCAGGCTGACAATCGGGAAGAGTTACTTCATACCTGAAACCTATTCTATAAATTCTTTTAAAACAATGAAAAAATTACTTATATTGCCGATTCTTTTTATTACTTATGCCGCCTGGTCTTACGGAGCATCGCCTGTTGGGAAATGGAAAACCATTGATGACAAAACCGGTGAGGCAAAATCGATCATCAGTATCTGGGAAGAAGATGGAAAAATTTTCGGAGTTATTGAAAAACTGTTTAGGAAACCTGAACAGAATCCAAATCCTCTCTGCACTAAATGTAAAGGAAAACTCCGAAACAAACCCATTATCGGCCTGACCATATTAAAAAACCTGAAGCAGGACGACAATGAGTGGAACGGTGGAACGGTGCTGGACCCGGAAGATGGAAAAACCTATAAGTGCAAGATAGAAGTCGTGGAAGACGGGACTAAACTCAAAGTTCGCGGGTTTATTGGGGTTTCAGTGCTGGGAAGAACACAGTATTGGCATAGAGCTGAGTAACAATCCATAACCCAGCGAGAAAATAGATATCAATCCACAAATCCCGGGCACGGACAGAAAATAAAAGTCTCATTGTTTAATAAATCTAAATTGTTTACAAACAGCGATTTGGAGGCTTTCGATAACTGTGAGGCATCCAGGAAAAAACCAGGAACTTCTTCGTGTAATCAGGTTGGGACACACCTTGATCTGGTTCGTCTTCGTTGTGTGCATACTCGGGATACCAGTTTGCGGTTATCTTGGACATTTTTCAATATCAGCCATTCTGTTTGGATTTGTTCTGCTGGAGGTTTTTATCCTGCTAATTAACCGGATGAGATGCCCTTTAACTGACATTGCAGCCCACTATACAGAAAATCGGGATGCAAACTTCGACATCTACCTTCCGTTATGGATTGCAAAATACAACAAGGAAATCTTCGGCGGATTATTCCTGGCTGGTTCGTTGTATACACTTTTCATGTGGTGGAACGGCAGTTCCCCTTCCTGGTAGTATATGCGCCGGTCGCAGGCCAGACTATGGTTTCCAAACCTGAACCTCAAATTGGCGGGTAAGCAGCAAGTCAGAATCCAGGTATAAACTCTGGAGTGTGAAAATGCCCCAAAAGAAATACACCGCAATCATGTTTGACCTGTTAACCGCCCTCCTGGACTCCTGGTCGCTTTGGAACGAAGTGGCGGGATCAGAGGAAGCCGGCCTGGCATGGAGAACACGCTACCTGGAATTGACCTACCAGGCAGGTGTCTACCGATCCTACGAGGGGATCATCAGGGAAGCCGCACTTGAGTCTGGCGTTCCTTCTGGATCCGCGGGCCAGCTGATCCACCGGTGGGGCGAGCTGAAACCATGGCCCGAAACATGCCAGGTGGTGGGGGCGCTGCTGGAGAAGGTTCCTGTAGCCGTGGCCACCAATGGCTCCCTTGCACTGACCGGGGCAGCACTATCCGCCCTGGGACTGTCAATCCCAACGGTCGTTACAGCTGAAGAAGCAGGGTACTATAAACCAGATCCACACCCCTACCGCCTGGCGCTTGAGCGCCTGAAATACTGCCCGGAAAACGTGCTCTTTGTAGCCGGATCAGCCGCCGATGTGCCTGGAGCTTCCGCCGTGGGGATGCCCGTTTTCTGGCACAATCGCAGGCACCTCAGCCCGGCAGACTCCAGGGTGAGCCCTCTATTTGTGTCGGACACTCTATGGCCGGTTCTGGAACTGGTATAAGTGCCCTTTACCCAGAATGCAGGTGGTATCAGGCAGCCGGTAAGGGCGTAAAAAAGGAAGGTTCCCACACACAGTGCTGCGAGAATATTTAAAATACGAGACTCTGAATTTCACAGGGTTTTCCTCTTTTCTGCCAGTTTCATGTCTGTTATCCTGACTAGTCATGGGATATAGCGACGGAATTCGCTTTGAAGGCCGGATACTCGCCAAAAAGGATTATCCTATTGTCCGGAAGATTCTTGATTTTGCTCAAAGTGACCTGCAAAAGGATGACCTGTTAAAGGAGATTTCAAAATCCCTGCAACGATTTTCGGGCTGTGAAGGTGCAGAGATTCATCTAATGGAATCCGGCTTTTATCATTGGGGGCAAAGCCCGGAACAGCCGGTTTCTGAACAGCACGAAACAACGGTGGATGATCTTGAATGCCCCGGAAACAGTAAAAATCAGTCCCTGGAAATCTTATGTAAGGGACTCCTGTGTGAAAAAATCCTTCCTTCCGGACCCCACTTTAATTCTGCCGGAAGTTTCTCAACGGGAACGGCTGATGAGCCCATGGAAATTGTCCTGGTTGACCAAAACGACCAGGGGGTAAAACTGGAAAAAACTCTGGTGCTGTGTCCTTCCGGACCGTTTAAATCAATTGCGGCAACGATCTTTAAGCTGGACGAAGGAGACCGGGGACTATTACTGTTAAAAAGCCATCAGAAAAATTTCTTTTCCCGAAAAGATGTTGAATTATCCGAGAGTATTGCCCAGTTCCTGGGAATTTCTATTATTCATCAGCGTAAACAACTGGCCTTGAGAGAACGGGTAAAGGAGCTGACCTGCCTTTACGGAATTACCCGATTGACAGATCATGCAGGCCTTACATTGGATGAAATCTTCCAGTCTGTGATAGACCTTCTTCCCCCGGCATGGCTTTACCCAAAGATCACCTCAGCCCGGATCGTGATTGATGGAAAAAATTATCACTCCGATGGATTTTCCTCCGGTTACGCTCAGTTGCGTTCCAGTATTTCCAGTAACGGACAACAGAGGGGTTTCGTTGAAGTCACCTATGATAGATTAATGCCGGATCTGGATGAAGGCCCTTTTCTTAAAGAGGAAAGGAATTTGCTGGATACAGTGGCCAGAGAACTGTGGTCAATTTCAGAAAGGTACCGCTCCACCCAGGAAAGAGAGCAGTTACAGAAACAGCTGAGACACGCGGACCGTTTAGCAACAATCGGTCAGCTTTCGGCCGGAGTAGCTCATGAACTGAACGAACCTCTGGCTGGAATACTTGGATTCGCGCAGCTCTCTCAGAAGGCTCCCGGCCTTCCCGAGCAGGTTAGCAAGGATCTGGAGCGGATCATAAGCGCTTCGCTTCACGCCCGCGAAATAATCAGCAAACTGATGCTCTTCGCGCGTCAGACCCCGCCTGAAAAAACCTGGGTTAATCTCAACCTGCTGGTCGCTGACGGACTCTATTTTATTGAATCCCGCTGCCACAAGGCGGATATTAAACTGGTGAGGGTGTTCGAAGATGGCCTGCCCGAGATCATTGCGGATCCTGGACAGATATATCAGGTATTAATCAATCTTGCGGTAAATGCCATTCAGTCGATGCCGCAGGGAGGCAGTTTGACAATCAGGACCTCAAAAAAAGACGAGGGTATTTTGCTTGTCGTGGAGGACACAGGTGCTGGAATGAGCGAAGAAGTGCGTCAGCAGATCTTTACGCCATTTTTCACCACCAAGGAAGTGAATGAAGGCACCGGACTCGGGCTTTCAGTGGTTGAAGGCATTATCAGTTCTCACAGTGGTTCCATTTCTGTCGAGACCAACCTTGGCGCAGGGACTAAGTTCACAATTTACCTGCCATGTAAGGCACAGGTACGAGGATGAATATGGTTGATAAAAAACTCTCTATCCTTGCTGTCGATGATTCACCTGATACACTGGAAGTCCTGCAGCGGAATCTATCCTCCCTGGGTTACCGGGTATATACCAGCGCCGGGGTTACTGAAGCCATCGATATGCTGCGAACTGTTTCAGTGGACCTGGTGATTACAGATCTCAAAATGCCCAGGATCAGCGGAATTGACTTAGTTCGTTTTGTTCATGAGAACCTTCCCGATACCGCGGTCATGATGATCACGGGGTACGCGACCATTGAAAGCGCTGTAACGGCAGTCAAAACCGGCGCCGAAGAATACCTGGCAAAACCGTTTACTGACGAAGAGCTTGAAGCGGCAGTCGCCCGGGTCATGGAAAAGCTCAAGGAACGCCGCGTCGTCAACCATGCCGAATCACAACAAAAACTCAACAGTGCCTACGGAATCATTGGGGAATCCCCGCAAATCCAGAATGTACTTCGAGCTATTGGCAAGACAGCAAAGAGTTCAACAACTGTCCTGGTCACAGGCGAGAGCGGTGTTGGAAAAGAGCTGGTCGCCAGGGCCATTCATTATTCCGGACCACGGGCTTCCGCTCCGTTTGTTGTAGTCAATTGCGGCGCTATCCCCGACCAACTGGTAGAAAGCGAACTGTTTGGACATGTCAAAGGAGCTTTTACCGGTGCTACTGCATCCAGGGAAGGGTTTTTTAAAGCCGCTCACACCGGGACCATCCTTCTTGACGAGATAAGCGAACTAAGTCTCTCAACCCAGGTAAAACTCCTGAGAGTGCTCCAGGACCACCAAGTCCTTATGGTGGGCTGCAATAAACCTGCCCAGGTTGATGTGCGGGTACTGGCCGCCTCCAACAAGGATCTGAGGACCATGGTTTCCAAGGGACTTTTCAGGGAAGATCTTTTTTTCCGGGTGAGCGTTATTAACATAGAGGTCCCCCCGCTGCGGGAGCGAGGCAATGATTTACTTTTACTGATTCAACACCTGACAGCCAAACTGGCAAAAACATTTCAAAAACCCAGCTTGAGCTTCACCAACGGCGCCCTGGACGCTTTTAAAAACTATCACTGGCCTGGAAATATTCGCGAACTCGAAAATATCCTCAGTTGCCTGGTCCTTATGGGCGATAAAGAATTAATAGACGCGCGAGATCTGCCTTCATACATGCGATTTAGACTTCCCGGCAACGGACGACATAACCGCACCCTTGCCGAAGTCGAACATGAATATATTCTGACTGTCCTTGCCGGTCTCGACGGAAACAAGACCAGGGCGGCCAAGATACTCGGCATCGACCGCAAAACTTTAAGAGAAAAACTCAGGGGAATTGAGGATTGACGATTTGCCCTGGCAGAAAACTTCCAGTTTTCCGCTCCCGGAGAGAGTCTCCCTGGCAGGAAGCTGGATATTCCCGCTGACCCGTAGCCCAGGCTTCCAGCATATGCGCAGTCAAAGGCAGCAGGCAGCCACAGGATCTCTCGGAGTCTGAATCAGTATCAAGTCTGAACTGGGAAAAAGCTCCCCGCTGGGGAGAAATTACCCAGCCCAAGGTTCTTATCGACTTCAATCCAGGAGCCATTTAATGCAACGGCGCAAGCAAAAGATTTCTTAGTTAATTCCTTTTAATTGAGCTACTTATCCTGAATCATCCCGAATGTCTTTTTAGAATTCAAGAATCTGGCATGGCAATTGCCATTGTTTTCCACAGGCGAAGGAGTAAATGCGGGTACAAAAACGCCTCTCCGAGGTAATTACTAATCGATTTTTTTGAGGCAGAGAAAGGAAAAGAGATCTCTGCGATTTCAAAAATGGAGAAAACAATGGTATGTAAAAGCTGCAGAAACACCATCACACCTGGAATGGAAATAGTGGTCGACGAGCTTTCGAGAGAGTGGGCTCACTGTCCTTACTGTCTTCACTTATTCAAAACTGAAACAATGTCCCCGGAGGTTGAGAGCAACGGCACCGCCAGGCGGGATGAAATGCGTCGGAATGTCCGTAAGCGTTTTGTTGCCCGGTTAACTGAGCAATCCCGGGATGGAAGACTTAACTGCCCTGTCTGCTCACACAATCTCAATAAAAATGACGAGCAGCTTTTATTAAACAATGAACACTTTAAATGCCCTCTCTGCAGCTACGACCTGGCTGCTTTCGCATATCGTGAAGATGCCTATCATGAACAGCGCTGGGTACCTGTGGTCTATACGCTTTCCGACCTCCTTGAAAAAAAGGAATGCGAAGGATGCAGCCATTTCAGAGCTGCTGCCAAAGCATGTCAGAAAGCCTTCTCCTGGATGCCGGGGTTGGAAAGGAAGATACAAAGTCAGTTGAAAGGATTATCGCACCATTCCGCGGGGGAAGAGACATCATGCAACTGGGAATCCTGTGTCGCGATCAAGCAATACCGGAAACTTGCGGGAGAAGGTTTGCTCCTGCTCTGAAGCGGGCCAGGCAGTTCGATAAAAATCCCGCCGCGGGCGGGGTTCCTTTGAGGCCCGGGATTGAGCTGAAACGAGCAAGGGCTAAGCCATCGCGAAGTCAGGCGGAGTCCTGCCGACCTCTCTATCTCCAGGCCCGCAATCCAGGCCAAAACCCAACCTTAGCCGAGTTAAAGTGACCCCGCGCCATACAATTTTTCCTATTTGTAATTCCTCTCACAGCCACATTTTTAAAGCTGATATAAAATTCATAAATTCCGGTACGGCTCTAACGCAGGACCTGGAAGAAATCAGTGATTTCGCACTCAAACGAGCTTATGACCCTGAGTGGCACCCATAAGGAGAAGAGATCAAATGGAGAGAAAAATACTTAATAATGCCATGCTCTATTCATCGGCTGCCTGGATTCTGGGCAGGAATTCATCCGGACTGGGATATCAGGACAGATGCAACCTGATTCCAAGCCAGCTATTTGCGGCATTTTCTTTGGAGCTGTATTTTAAAGCACTATTTTATATTTTAAACGGAGAAGACTTCAGAAGTAACAATCGAAGATCCCACAATATAAGTAAAATTTTCGATTCTCTCGAAAGTACACTGCAGCACAAAATGGAAAACGACTTCGCCCTTGTCCTGTTAAGAAACAAACTCCCCGATTCATGGCCGCTTAAGAAGAAAATCAAAAACTCGATACCCCGGGACTTAAAAAGTAATTTGAGAGCCCGCAGCAAGATCCTCAACAGTTTCCGTCATCCTTATGAACTGGAGAATAAGAATGATCTGTTGCAGATCTGGTTCTCCCGGGAAATTGAAGAAGTGGTAAAAGATACCATTTTCACATTGAAACCTGAATTGCGAGAACACCGCACCTCCGAGATTTTTTAATTTTTTTGCCAGGCTCAGGGCCTAACCCAGCCCTGAGCCTGGCAAAAAACCTGGCATCGGTTCCGGCAGTAATTCACGCTCCCTTGCTGCAACGGCGGAGAGGGGTGAAACTTACATATTATTATAAAGAGAAACAGCATGGATATTCAGACCCTGACAATGTTCTTTATCTGGTGTACGATCATAAACGGATCCTTACTTATCTTTTTGAGCATCACCTACCTGTTGGCATCGGATTTTATATATCGCATGCATGAAAAATATTTTCCCATGCCCAGAGAAACCTTCAATGTTCTCTTCTACTCGTTCCTCGGTTTGTTCAAAATAATCTTCCTGTTTTTTAATATAGCTCCATGCGCGGCCCTGATAATAATCGGATGAATGAATTGATCCAAGCCAGCTACACGGTGGGAAACTGAAACTTAACCATACACTGTCCCATCACCAGGGGTATAATCAAAGGCTGGAAGATCATCAACTCTATTACTGCCGGGCAGCAGAAGGCGATTGCCCCAACAGGACTCAAATATGGCCGCATATGTTTCCCTATTAAAACCACTTTTCAGGTCACTGGCGTTTCCGGTTATGATCTACCTTGTCCTGAATACACCTCTTTCGGCCTCAGGCAACCCTGTACCCGGGCGCTGGCAGAAGGTTATTGCCGTTGCCTCCGGCACAAAAATCATTGTGTACACCAAGGATGGAAGCAGGCTGGAATGCCATTACCAGTCAATTGTCGATGAATCGATGTCCAGGATCGAAGGTGATGACTTCAGGCTTGCCGGGAGTCGTGTCTGGGTAGGGTACGCGGATAGTTCACATGATGGAGTTTTCGTCTCTCTCATGAATGATGGATTCCTGATCGGATCTGATACAGGTGGAAGCAGGCATCAAATAGAATTAAGCGCTATTGATGAAATAGTCCTCCCAAAAACCGGAGAGTATTCCAGGGAAGGAGCCATCTGGGGTGCCATGGGCGGTGCCATGGGCGGTGCGCTGATAAGTGTGATTACCTTCAATAACTTCACACCCTTGGGCCATCTGCTGATGGCCGGGGCTGGGGCAGGCATCGGGGCCCTGGGAGGCGGAATCACCGGAGCAACCCTCGGTTCCTCGGGTGAAACCATTTACATCTCACCTGGGTTGGCAAGAGAGAAGACCGGTAAATAGCATTTTCAACTTCAAACCCTTCCGCGCCGCTGGATTCAACGGGTAGTTTATAAACAATACCGCTCACGAGAGGAGCATGGTTAACCTGCATGCCGGCAATCAAATCTCCCATAGAGGACGGAACCGGCGGCAACCGGCGCAATCTCGGAGATATCAAGGGAGAAAAACGAAGACTGGGGTAGAAACTGCTGGCCTCCAGATCCTCGGGAAGCAGTGAAGTTTCCGGTCATCCATATCCATGAGCAGTAAGCTTATGCCACGGCTTGTTAATGTTTTCGGACCATGCGCAGCATTTTGAGATTCAATATTGCGAACCTTATAAACTGCCAGATCAAGCTGACACGGGTCCACTTCACAAACCGGGTTGGAATAGGTGGATAATAATTCTGGCCGTAGGGATCTCTTTTAACCATCAATATCTCTCCAAATAATATAAATTCTATTCCGGCACAAAAAACCAGCCGGGCAGGGCCTTGGCTTTATAAATAAACGCGTAATGGAGGATGTGCTTCAGCCAGTGCCCGGCCAGGCCGATTTCTCCAGATGTGAATTTCAGATCCCGGCCGGTTTCAGGGTATTTTTTAAAATCCGGAATAATCGGGAACATGGTCATAGACGCGCCTGTCCCCGAAAACAGCCCGGCACCGGCGGAAGCAATGCAAGCGGCGCCCATCTTAGCCAGGGATGCAGTATGGGTTGGCTCCTTCGCCCCATTGATCATGTCAATAATGCTGTATGTGACAACACGGGCCATTACTCCTGAAGGCATCCCGGTGCGGGGCGGCGTCGGGTTGATTGCTGTCCCCCTGGCGTTCTTCATCGGTTTTGAAATGCCATGAGGAGGAGCAAAGGCAATGCCTACTGAAAAAATGTTCTTATAGGATGGAGTCTGGTAAGTCATAGGCCAGTCTGAGGCTTCCCATTCCTCATACGGCTTGCCTGAATAATCAGCATCTACCTTCATGAAACCATTAGGGGCAAAAAGCCTGCTGGTTATGTCCTCGCTGTTTTTATCAAAAGCGGTCAAGCCCACTCCGCTGAACGGGGGCAAAAGCATTGCAAAATCGTGGCTTACTTCCAGGTTCTCATTGTCCAGGGTTTCATAATAAACAGTATTTTCATCTACCTTATTAACATGAGCTCCGGTGATCCATTTGATGCCCCGCTCCGCAAAAAGCGATTCCGCAAATATCCTGGAGTGGGTGATATACCCACCTCTCTTGATATGCATGCCTCCCATTCCAAAGTCGCCAAGGAACTGTTCATTTGATATCCAGGTGATATTGGCTTTATCCCTGACCCCGGCTTTCCTGAGTTCAAACTCCAGGTTGAAAATATATTCGAAGGCGGCTCCCTGGCAGGTACACATTCCATGCCCCGTGCCTGCCAGAAAATCCTGCTTTTCGCCCTTTTTCATCCGCTCAATTTTTTCCTTGAAAATCGCGGCAGCCTCTTCGGCGTGCCCGTAGGTACATACCGAAGCACTGTTTTTGCCCGGGCCCAGCCCTTCTGTCATATCAAAACGAAGTTTGGGGCCTGTGGCATTAACAAGGTAATCGTAGGTAATATCAGCTTTTTGGCCGACTGCGCCCTCGCCGGTATATTCAATTGAAACGTAAGGTCGCGGCTGGGTCGCGCCGCCTTCAGGATGGATGCTGACTGCCTTGGCCTGGTGGAATTCTATTCCCTTCTTCTTATAAACCGGGGCAATCGAAAAGGTTACCTGCTCCGGTTTCATCCAGCCGACCCCTACCCAGATGTTGGACGGAATCCAGTTCCATCTGCTGTTCGGGGAAATCACAATCACATCGTGTTTATTGCCTAATTTTCTTTTAGCATGCATTGCGGCAGTGTGCCCGGCAATACCGGCGCCCAGAATAACCAAACGTGCCATAAATCCCTCTCAATTCAATTTTTCAATTAAATTTCAAAGATCTGAAAATTAATCACATCAAGATACAAACAGGCTGGGACTGATATTTTCCTTAAGCTGAATAGTACAGGCATTCAAAGGAATCCACAACTGATTGCCACAAAATAAGTTGCCTTAATCCGCATTTCTCACTGGGTTAGGCAGCGAAGTACTGGAGATACCGGCCTGGCAGGGGTGATAAGGCTTAGGCCTCCATAGGTGTAATTGACACCAGGTCAAGAAGTCCGGCAGGGTATAACGGAGTCAGGAAGGATATAGGTGCGACTGCAGTGGCCAGCTGGTGAGAAATGCGGAATAAGGATTCCCGGATTAAGAAACAGAGACTAATGGCCCCGCGGCCAGTGCCCGTGATAAGCCTTTTATATTCCAAAAGTTGAGGTACGGGAGGAGGAAAGAGAGCCTGGAATCAAGGGGCGCCGTGAGATTTAACAAATCCTCAGCGGCGCCGTGTTTCAAGCGACTATTCAGTCAGTTTTGCCGCAACCAGGTCACCAACTTCACTGGTTGAGTAACCCATCCTGCCCGCTGCCAGGGATTTGAGCTTTTGACCGGTTACAAACCTGACCGCGTCCTCTATCTCCCGGGCAGCCTGTTCTTCGCCCAGGGTGTCAAGCATCATGCCCATCGCGCAGATTGCGGCCAGCGGATTGATTACGCCTTGCCCGGTATACTTTGGAGCGCTTCCGCCAATAGGTTCGAACATGCTGACTCCTTCGGGATTGATATTCCCTCCGGCCGCGATACCCATTCCGCCCTGGGTGATCGCGCCCAGGTCGGTGATGATGTCCCCGAACATGTTACCGGTTACCAGCACGTCAAACCATTCAGGACTCTTCACCATCCACATACAGGTTGCGTCTACATGGTAATAGTCGCGGCGGATGTCGGGATATTCTTTCTGCCCCATTTCATGGAAACCTCTTTCCCAGAGGTCATAGATATAAGTAAGGACGTTGGTCTTGCCAACCAGGCCCAGGGTGTTTTCCTTGCCGAGGCCACGGGCTTTTTTGCCATGCTTCCTGGCATACTCAAAAGCATACTTCAGGCAGCGGTCAACCTGGAAACGATTGTAAACCGATGATTGCACAGCAACTTCGTTGGGGGTACCCTTGAGGGTAAACCCTCCGGCACCAGTATAAGCGTCGCCGGTATTTTCACGGACAACAACATAATCAATATCTTCAGGAGTTTTGTCTTTGAGTGGACAGTCAACACCGGGAAAAAGCTTCACAGGGCGAAGATTAATATACTGATCCAGTTCAAAACGCGCTTTAAGCAGGATACCCTTTTCCAGGATACCGGGGGCAACATCAGGGTGCCCGATAGCCCCTAAAAGTATGGAATCAAACTGGCGCAAGTCTTCGACTCCGCTGTCAGGCAGGGTCTCGCCGGTTCTTTTAAAACGTTCTCCACCGAAATCAAAATCAGTTTTTTCAACCTTAAAACCAAACTTCGCTGCAGCCGCGTCCAGGACTTTAACCGCTTCAACAGTAACTTCCGGTCCGGTCCCGTCACCACCCATAACAGCAATCTTGTAAGTAGCCATCAAATATATCCCTTTCCTTTTCTTTTCCTACATTAACCGAAGATTAGGCTGGCCTAGACAAATTTCTATTTTTTATTCAGGCGCTTTCGCTTTACCCTTCCCGCAAAACCTCAATTTCTAAATCCAAAAAGGTCAAAACCTGATAATTCAACTTTTCAGCTTTTTTACCTCGTCGGCAAGATTACCCCAACAATATTAGTCAGTTCAAGCCATTCCATTTCCAGGCACTTCCGGAAGGCTTCCAGTTTTTCGGGGAAATCTGTGTCAGTACCCTGGCCTGTCTGCCCCTCTCTGTAATACCCTGCAAAACTATACCTCATGTGAGACCTTCTCCCAAGGATTAAAACGAACCAGCCTGATGATCCGTGAAAACCAATGCCCGGATTCTGGATTCAGTGCCTTCCCCCCGGACTGCGGTACAGCAGCGGCAATATTTGGCAGTTTAGCAATATTACATTGTTACTTTTCTCCCTTTTAAGACTATGTAATTTAACAATATTTGTTTGTTTACTTACCCTTGCCTGATGGATTAGACTGGCAGTATCAGGTTCCAGCAAAACAACAACTTAGCGTTGATGTCAATTGTTGGCTTGAAATAGGAATTGTAATGGCCAGTGAAACAAAAATTGAGTTCAAAGGGACAGGCCTTCAGGCTCTCGGGTGGGGATTGGTTGCCGTAATACTGTCAACGTTTATCATTCCAACTGCATGGGGAGCTGTTTTTCTCTATCGCTGGTTTGTGAGAAACCTGTCCTTTTCCGACGGAACCCAGGCATCATTTGAGGGCCGGGGAAAACAGATGTGGGGCTATTTTGTCCTGGCTATACTGTTGGGTTTCACTCCCCAGCTCTCAAAGGATATAAAGGATCCAGCAACTTCCTTTATTGTTTTCTTGGCCCTGTATTTTCTGGTTATAGCTATCGACGTGGCAATCTACTTAAAAATCCTTCGCTGGTTTATCTCCAACATAAGGCTGAGCTGCGGTACTGAGCTTAGTTTCGAGGGAAGTTACCGACAGTATCTGGGATGGATGCTGCTTATAGTTTTTTCCGTTTTTACAGTTATTGGGTGGGCCTGGGCTGCAGTGGCAATGCTGCGATGGCTTTTCAGGAATATTAAAGGCGGAGAAAGTGAGCTTGTATTCCTTGGCAGCGGATGGGGCCTCCTGTGGCGCAGCTATCTGGCAGCAGTGGCATCTTTCTTCATTGTCCCGATCCCCTGGGTTTCAGTCTGGATAGTCCGATGGATTGTAAAAAACATATTGATCAGGCAAACATCACAACCTGTCAATCTAACTCAAAACCTTCAATGAACTGGAAGCAGACAGGGTTCGGCAGGACGGGCATCAAACAGCACAAAAATTGAGGTGTTTAAAGGTTGGAAAAAATTGGGGCCGTAGATGGCGCTACGACCCCGATGGTTGAGTAGCCGACCAGCTGATCAGTAAACCTTCTCCGCCGGTAAGATTAAAGTCATCTTACCTTTATGAGGTGACAAAAAAATACTGAAACAATAATGATAGTGAAGAAAAATACAATTATTGAGGTCTCTACCTACATTGGGATCGCTTCCTCGATCTGGATATTATCCCCGACCCTGGGAAAATGTATTGATTCCTTCCATTTTCACTATCGACACATATTGGCTGACTCAGTGTCGATCCTGTTCGCAGGAGCCTGTGTTGAAAAAACGTTTTGGCGTCCAGTATGAAGATTATCTCAGGCGGGTTCCAAGGTTCATCCCCCAACCGTGGAAATGATATCGGGATTGAATATTTTAGTGCCCCCATATCTTCAAAGCAGAGAGCGTGCTGTCGTTTGCGAACACAGCTTTCATATACAATTTATATTAAATTAAAAGAAAAGGAATAGGGAATGACTCCCACGGGAACAGGGCAAGAGGATTTTTCCCTCTGCGCGGAAAACAATCAATATAAAAATTCTGAAGAATACCTGGCAAAGAAGGTCGAGCTGGAGAGTTACCCATGGCATGTGCAGATCGGTGCGGACAACCGCTGCAACCTGCGCTGCCCCTTCTGCCTGGCTGAGACCTACCGTAAGCAGGGAAGAGTCCACCTGCAGGACATGAAGATCAGGCAGAACCCCCTGGAAATATTCCAGTCCCTGGTTCCATACATGCCCTTCTGGAAACTGCTCTCGCTTACCGGGCCGGGCGAGTCATTGCTCAACCCGAAAATCGACCAGGTAATCAGGCTGGTCCGCTTAAATTCAAGCTGTGACATTGTTATCACCAGCAACGGCGTTCTGATCAACAGGCGCCTGGCTGAAATCTTCCTCGACTGCGGGGTGACCGAGGTTTCAATCTCTATGGACAGCCTGGATCCGGAGGCCTACAGCCGGCTCAGGGTTAACGGAAAGCTGGAAAAGGTTTTGAGGGGCATCAAGTGCATAAACGAGGCAAAAAAACAGCTTGGCTCAGAATTACCCCGTCTCAATATCACTCCTACATTTTTCAAACAGAACATCCATGAGCTGCCCCATTTTGTCGATTTTGCCGCCGCCAACGGGATTCACCAGTTGCAGGCCTCACCCGGGCAGGTCTACAGGGAGGACTGGCTGGGAGAGTCCTTGTTAGGTATTCCGGAGTTAACCCGGAAAATAACCCGCCAGGCCGAGGAAAAAGCCCGCGATCTCGGGGTCAAACTTATCAATAACCTGCGAATGGTCTACATTAATCGCGGAAACCCCCTGAAGCGCCTCTTCCGACGGGACGAACCGGAAGATTTCCCAACTGACCCGTCAACCTGCATGAAACCCTGGTCGAGCCTCTACGTGGAGCCGGATGGTGAAGTTCGTCCCTGCTGCTACCAAAGCCCAATCCTCGGCAACGTTTACGAAGAAAGCTTCGAAAAAATCTGGAACGGAGTCCGGGCCCAGGAGCTGCGCCGGTCCATGATAAACCGGACACCTCCTCAACTTTGCATGCAATGCTACGAGTTTAACCGGCATCGCCCCGAGATCATGATCGCACTCGAAGCCAGCGGGGATAAAGGGTAAAAATCGCCAGGGAAATCTGCCTCCTGGATCCCCTGATCCACAGGAAGTTGCCTAACATATCTGCTATATTGGTAATTGACTAACTTGACCTTGGATATGTAACAGACTCCCTGAAATTTTCCGGGTGATTATCCGCGAGTATACAAAAACCCGGTTTCCCGCTTTAAAAACACTATGCTTAAAGGGATTGATAAATGGTTTACAGGCCCCGGAAACGTCAGGGAACTCCTGGCCATCGCATTCCCGATGGTTGTCTCAAGCGCCTGTGAAACCATCATGACCTTCACGGACCGGCTTTTTCTCTCCAGGCTGGGGCCGGAATATATGAACGCCTCCATGGGAGGGTGGCTGACCAGCTTCACCATGATGGCTTTTTTCATGGGTCTGATTGGATTTTCGACCGCACTGGTGGCCCAGTACCTGGGAGCCGGGCGCAAGCACCGCTGCAGTTCGGTAGTTGTACAGGCATTCGGCATTGCCGTTGTTTCATGCGGCCTGATCCTTATCATGCTTCCCCTGGCCAACTACCTCATGGATTTTTTCGGCATCGCTCCGGAACAACTGGTCCTGCAGAAGATATATTTCAACCTGGTAATTTATGCGGCCCTATTGTCTGTTTTCCGCCATGTGCTCAGCTGCTTTTTTTCAGGAATAGGCCGAACCAGGGTGATCATGGTTTCCGCCTTGGTTGCCATGTTGGTTAACGTAGTCGGAAATTACATCCTGATCTTCGGGAAACTGGGATTCCCTGTATACGGCATACGGGGAGCTGGCTACGGAACAATCATCGGGAGCCTCTGTGGTCTGCTGGTTATTGGTTTCGCCTATTTTTCAAAATCCAACCGGAAGGAATTCGGGGTATTAAACTGCTTACGGTTTGAGCCTAAAAGTATGGGGAAACTGCTCCGCTTCGGCAGCCCCATGGGAGTGGAAATGCTCCTCAATTTTATTGCCTTCACCGGGCTGATTATGGTTTTCCATTCTCACGGATTGGTTGTGGCTTCAGCAGTAACCATTGTCTTTAACTGGGACATGGTTTCCTATGTGCCTCTAATTGGTCTGGAAATTGGGATGACCAGCCTCTCCGGCCGCTACATGGGGGCCGGGAAACCGGATATAGTGCACAGGGCAGCCATGTCTGGAATGAAGGTAGGATGGCTCTATTCATCTGTGATTTTTCTGTTTTTTGTGTTGTTCCCCGATGTTCTAGTCAGGGTCTTCAGTCCCGAACAGGAGACCATGCTCTTTTACCAGACCGAACCCCTGGCAATCACCATGCTCAGGATGGCCTCATTTTACGTAATGATTGAAGCCGCCATAGTGATCTTCATCGGAGCTCTGCGGGGAGCCGGGGACACCTACTGGACCATGGGAGCTTCTGTAATCCTGCACTGGATGCTGCTTCCCATTCCGCTGGTGGTCATGAACTGGCTCGGGTACTCAGTAATAGTGGCATGGGGATGCGTGATCCTGGTGTTCATGACCTTCAGCCTGGTTTTCTACCTCAGATACCGAAACGGCAAGTGGCGGAGTCTTAGGGTGATACATGAACCTGTTGAGGATATGTTCCCCCCAGCCGGTCACCTGCCTGGGAATTAGTTGCAGTTCTGGAAGGAGCTGCAACGAGCGAGGGCGCGACCATGATGAAGCCATCCATTTTCTCTCACCTGGGCGCATGGCGAGGTGTTGAAGGCGACCTGCCGGCAAGACCAGCGACTGTTCACAGAAGCACCGCGCCAGAAGGTGGAAGAAAAATGAGGGGCAGGTGGAGCGGGATGCCCAGGCTGCCGTAAAATCACACTTGCTGATCTTCCCCTTTTTAATTTTGAAATTTTGAAATCTCTTGCCGCAGGCCTGTCACCCACGTTGTATAATCTCTTCATGGAATTTTTCAGCAAAAAGGCTCCCGAGGCAAGATTCGCCGTGAATTTTCTGCATGAAGCATCTGTCCTGGCCAGGCTTATCCAGGATGAAATGGTGAATCCAGCCATGGAAAAAAGCGACCGCTCTCCGGTTACCGTAGCCGATATCGCGGTCCAAGCCCTGTTAGGCTACCACTTGAGCCAAAGGATTCCGGGAGCAGCCCTGATCGCTGAAGAATCCTCCTCCATGCTGGTCGGAGAAGGAGGCAGGCGCCTTGCCGCCGCAGCCGCCGAATTTATCGCGGCAACCGTCCCCGAATTCAGAAAATCAGCTTTCCGTGTTTTTCTTGACTATGGGACCGGCCGACAAAAAACAGACTGCTGGGTCCTGGACCCCATTGACGGGACCAAGGGTTTCCTGAGAAAAAACCAGTACGCCGTAGCCCTCTCCTACCTGCATAAAGGGAAGGTCAAAATCGGGGCTCTTGCCTGCCCCAGGTTATCGCCCGGAAACCAGGATTTGATTGCTCAGGCAGCCAGCGGAAGCATCTACATAGCGGTTAAGGGAAAAGGCGCTTTCTGGACTGACGACCAATCCTTAGAGTGGCGCGAGCTCAAGGTTTCAGAAACCAGCGACCCTTCAAAAGCGGTTATCCTTCGGTCCTTTGAATCAGGGCACACTAATGTCTCAGAAATAGACAGGATTTCGGATAAACTGGGGACTGTCGCCGAACCGCTGCGGGTCGACAGCCAGGTCAAGTACGCTCTTCTGGCCCTCGGCAAGGGAGATATTTATTTAAGAATTCCTTCTGCTTCCACCCCGGATTACGTTGAAAAAATCTGGGACCACGCTGCCGGCAAGCTGATCGTTGAGGAAGCAGGGGGCAGGACTACTGACATGGCAGGAAACAGCCTGGATTTCAGCCGGGGACACTTCCTGGACCAGAACAGGGGAGTAATTGCCAGCAACGGGCAATTGCACGATCCTATCCTGAAGGTTGTCAGTGAAGTATGCCGGGAATCATAACCTGCCCATCTCCCGGCCGACAATATCTTCGCTCCAGATTTCTACTGGAAACAGGGTTACGGCTGTGTCAATATCTTCCTTATGAGAGATACTCACAAAAATAACATTCTCCCTGAAGTTCAGAAACTTTTAAAATACCTGGTTTTGATGACTTTCCTGGCATCCTTCCTGGCCGGATGCAGATCCCAACCGGCCGCACTTCCCAATATCGTCTGGCTGGTCAGTGAGGATAACAGCCCTCTGCTTGGATGTTACGGAGACAGTTTCGCCACTACTCCCAACCTGGACCGCCTGGCTTCCCAGGGAGTCATGTACACCCGGGCCTTCGCCAATGCCCCGGTCTGCGCCCCGGCTCGGTCCACGATCATCACCGGCTGTTACGCCTCTTCCCTCGGCACCCTTCCAATGCGCAGCACCAATCCCATTCCGGAAAAGATCAGATTTTTTCCCGAATACCTGAGGGAGGCCGGCTATTACTGTACCAACTGTGCGAAGGAAGACTACAACACCATCAAGGAATTCAAGGGTTGGCATGAGTCCAGCCAGGAGGCCACCTACCGGAATCGGCCTGAGGATACTCCCTTTTTCCATGTGCAGAATTTCGGCGTATCTCACGAAAGCTGCCTGCACCAGTGGATTCCAACAGAAGAGCTCCAGCATGATCCGGCCCTGGTAAAGTTGCCTCCATATCATCCCGACACCCCTGAAATGAGGCATGACTGGGCCCAGTATTATGACAAGGTTTCGGCACTTGACCGGCAAATCGGGGAATTCCTGCAGCGCCTGGAAGAAGACGGCCTGGCTGAAAATACTATTGTTATCTACTATGCCGACCATGGTGGAGTACTGGGAAGAAGCAAAAGGTACATCTATGAAACCGGCACCAGGGTTCCCATGATTATCCATTTCCCGGAAAAGTATAAATACCTTTCACCGGTTAAATCCGGCACAGCCGAAGACCGGATAGTGAGCTTCGTAGACCTGGCTCCCACAATGCTGAGCCTCGCCGGCATCACAATTCCGGACTATATGCAGGGCAACGCCTTCCTGGGAAAATATAAAACTCCGGATCCTGAATACGTCTTTTTGTACCGGGGCCGCATGGATGAACGGCTGGATATGTCCAGGGCTGTCAGGGACAGCAGATTCCGCTACATCCGTAACTACATGCCCTGGCGCCCGGCCCTGCAGAAGCTGGAATACCTCTGGAGAGCACCATCCATGGCCTCCTGGGAAAAGGCTTACCTGGCTGGAGAATGCAATGATGTGCAGTCCAGTTTTTTTGAACCAAGAGTGGTGGAAGAACTTTACGACTCTGAGGTTGATCCCTGGGAAGTGAATAACCTCGCGAAGAACCCGGTCTACGCCGATGTACTGGAAAGGATGAGGGCGGCCCTGGATGAGAAGATGCTGGAGACCCGGGATTCCGGTTTAATTTCTGAAGGACAGCTGGTCCGCAGGGCAGAAGGCAGCACCATCTATGACTACCTGCGCGGCAGTGACTACCGGGAAAAGGATATTTCAACTGCCGCGAACCTGGCTGTCCACGCTGGCCCGGCTGATCTTGGAAAGTTGAGCGGTTTGCTGGATCATGTCGACAGCTCTGTCCGTTACTGGGGAGCGGCCGGAATATTGCGGTTGGGGGAAAGCAACGCGGATATTCTCGGGGAGGTGAGCAAGCTGTCTCAAGACACCTGCCTGGACACCCGCACCATTGTTGCTGAAATCCTCTACCGGGCCGGACAAAAACAAGATGCCCTCGAGATAATCAAGGGGGTCCTGGAACGGGGGAACACCATGGAGGTGGTTTACGCCCTGAACGCCCTGGATTACATGGATGAGGGACAAAGGCTCAAAGAGTCAGTCAAGGAAGTTTACCAGCGAAAAGACCCTGAGGCACGGGATTACGATACCCGGGCGTCAGAAATTCTGCTTGAGAAATGGGAGGCGGCAAAATAGCCGGAGCTTCCAGTTCCAGGAAAGCGAACAGTTCATGAATTGCAACCGCGACTAAATTCAAGGGCCGGCAGGTTTGAATTTCAAATTTGCCGGCTGAAGATCCGCTACTGCTGTTATCATAGATCCAATGAAAATACCTGCTTTACTATCCCCGGTCCGGGATGAGGCCTCTTTTTCCGCCGCCCTGCGCAACGGCGCCGATGCCGTGTACCTTGGAGTGGGAGAGCTGAACATGAGGGCCTCCAGTGCCGGTATCGATCCCGGGGAGATGAAGCGGATTGTAAGACTGGCCCATAAAAAAGGAATTTCGGTATTTGTCACCCTGAATGTCATTGTCTACGACGCGGAAATGGATCTAGTGGAAGGGATCCTGGAGCTTCTTAAAGATGCAGGGGTAGACGCGGTAATCTGCCAGGATTTCGCGGTAATCATGCTGTGCCGGGAAAAAGGGATTCCAGTTCACATTTCAACCCAGGCCAATATCTCCAATTCTTCAGCCGCCAGGTTTTATGAAGAGCTGGGAGCGGAGTGTGTCGTCCTCGCCAGGGAACTGACCCTGGAGCAAATAGCCGAAGTCAAAACAAACACCGGGCTTAAAGTTGAGGTTTTCGGGCACGGAGCCATGTGCGTATCAATTTCAGGGCGCTGTTATCTCAGCCAGTTCCTCAGCTGCCGGTCCGCCAACCGGGGCGAATGCGACCAGCCCTGCCGCAGGACTTACGAAATCAGGGATGCCGAAGAAGTGGAGAAGGAATTATTGGTCCATGAAGGACAGCTCCTGAGCCCCAAGGATCTTTGCACGATCCATCTGCTGGACAGAATTGCTGCGGCTGGAGTGGACTACCTGAAGATTGAAGGCCGCAGCCGCAGCCCGGAATACGTGGCAACCGTGACCAGGGTTTACCGCACGGCACTGGACGCACTGCAAGAGGGGACCTACACACCGGATCTCTGTGACGAACTGATGTTGGAGCTGAAAAAAGTATATAACCGGAAATACTCTGAAGGTTTTCTCTTTGGCCGGCCGGGGGCCGAAGGCTGGACCCGCAGCGGAGACAGCCAGGCTACGGAGCGCAAGGAAACCCTGGGTGTAATAACCAACTACTTCAGGAAAAACCATGTTGCTGAACTGACTGTTTTCTCCGGGAAAATTGCCAGGGGTGATGAAATTTATGTACAGGGAAACCGCACGGGAAGCCTGCGGCTAACCATTAATGAAATCGAATACCACGAGGGAAACATCGTAACCTTCGTCTCCCCCGTAAAGCTGAGGCGCAAAGACAGGGCCTACCGGATCGTACCGGTCAATTGATGGACACCCACAGTTGGAGAACCCTCCATCAGGCTCCCTGTACAGGACCTGATGGAGGGTATGTACGGTAGAGAAGAATGCCCTCAAGGCGTGGGGGTCGGCACATCTTCTATCCTCAATCCACAACCGGCACTGCCTCAAGCAGCAGGTTCCCGGCAAAATTCACCTCTATCCTTCCGTTCGGACCGGTGACGGTTCCCTGCTCAGTATCATTGTAATAATCCCTGACCTTGTATGACTGCCCATTTTCCAGGCCCCTGAGTTCCAGTTCCCCTTCAAATGATTCAGCGTAAAAGGCGTAATACATGGACCTTTCCTTCTGCACGGCGTGAGCTTCAGGACGGTCATAACCAAGGTCATAAAGCTCTCCGCGATAGTTACCCTTGGGGAGCATCTGCTCTTGATAGACCTGGATCCAGTGTTTCATGGATTTTTCTCTCTCGGGAGTCAGGTCGTTTCTCGGCCGGCTGTTACTCCCCACAGGCCAGGTGAATTTTGTGCCGGGAACACCACCTATACCAACAGTCGACGCAAAGTCGTCACCATTATCGCTCAGTTCCACGTGGTCTCCGTAATAGGGTACATTCCGCCCCATCAGGGCCTTCATGGTTTTCCCTTTCAGGCGAATCTGCCAGGAGCTCAGGGGATCGGAGGAGACAGGCTGATTCATGTAGGGCATGGTAAAAAAGCTGTAGGCTGTGCCGCAGGGGCAGATTTCCACAACCGCGTCAGGGACTATTTCCCGGGCCGTGTCGTAGATCATCTTGAAATATCCCGGAACTGCCTCAACCGACTCCTCAGGCCTGGCGTGGTGGTGGGCCGGATTGTAACAGGGTGGCGCGGCATTAAGGTGCTGGCCGTCTATCTTCAGGCTGTCATACCCGAAATCTTCCAGGATAGTCCGAACCAGTTTTCTGGTCTGCTCCCGGGCGGGTTCATAGGCAGGGCAGATGTAATACGCGTCCCACCAGCTGATTTTCTGGTACTCCCCATCCTTGTTTAACAGGGCGTATTCCGGGTGCTCTTCGAGGAGTTTCGTCCCCGGATCAACAGCCATCGGAGCCCACCACAGCTTGGGCCTTAATCCAGCTTTGCGGATGGTGTCGGTGAAGCGTTTCATATCCTTAACGCCATTTGGGTATTTGTCAGGGTTCAGGAACCAGTCTCCTTCGGCAGTCTGCCACCCGTCATCCAGCACTGCCCACTTGAATCCCAGTTCTTTGGCCTTCGGAAGAGCCCCATAAATCTGCTTCATTTTAAAATCCCTGCCATACCCCCAGGCACACCAGACAGGTTCATAGGCAGATTCCGGATAGGGATCAAAAGAGATGCCCTGCCTGATCATAAAATTGCGGTACTGTTCCAGCGCCACAAAAAAGTCCCCGGTATGCAAGTAAACAAAAGTTCGTATCGTGGTCAGGGAAGCTCCCGGTTCAATCGTGCCTTCCCTGCTATAAGACACTCCCAGTTTTACATTTTCATTCTCATCAGATTCCACGGGCAGGCTAACCAGCTTGGGAACCATTTCCAGGTGGCCGACTGCAATTCCCGAATTACGGTTCCAAACATCAGTAACCGGGGTTCCCCCGCCATAGTCAGATGAGTTCATTCCCAGGTAATTTTCCTCGTTGTAACCAGGTTTCAGCGGCAGGATCCAGTCCCTGCGGTCCTGGTGGGATGCGGCCTGGTAAGCCCAGAATGCAGGATCTCCTGCCTCGGACCTGGCTGGAGCGGCAAGGTTGTAGGAGTTATTCTCCCATCCCAATGTCTCCAGGGATTCCCGGCTGGTATTGGTATAGGTCACCTCAAAGACAGCCATGTCCGGGAAATCATTGTAGATGCTTACAGTCACGATTTTTTTCAGTCCTGGTCTTTCTCCTTCCAGAACGGTTTTTTCTCCTGCTCCGCTGTTGTCGCTGAAAGACTCGGTGTTAATACGAGAAAGGGTATAAGTAAGGTCCTGTCCTGCCTTGGTAACCAGTTTTTCAGAATCACGATAATCCCCAAGAGCGGAATCTCTTCCATCAACGGATACAACAATCCGACTCTGCATTGACTGGTTGAACTCAATTACCAGACTGTCACTTTTAATCCTGGCATGATCCGGTTTTGAGCAAGCCTGGAAAATAAGTAAAAACAGCATCAGGACAGTTGAATAAAATATGGTTTTAATAATTAATATGTTCTTTTGCGGTACCATGAGATCCTCCTGTTCCAGACATATTATGGGATTACAGGATCAGTTTCAGTAAAAATTAATTTCCGGCTTCAAACTGAAACAGTCACAGGGCACAAGTTTAGAGTGGGAAGTTCGCCTGGGTAAGCCGCTAAGCTGTAATTAACGAAATGATCAGGATTAGCCAGGTGAACAAAATACGGAACTGACAGATTTTGACTTCCATCTTTACTGATTGGTCTTCAGGGAATATAAATGTCATCGAGGTGTATTTTTTTCAGATAAACAGAATTGTCCAGGAGGTTTTTCAGCCATGCCAAGATCCTTAAGGTTATCGGTTCCGGGTAGTCGCCTGTTGTTTTTTCTTCTAATTCTGGTATCCCTGGCAGGACATGGATCCGGGCAGTCGGCAAGCATGTTGATTGAACCAAGCGCATCGATCCTTGATGAAGAATCTGTCCGCTGGTATGACATACAGTCCCTGCAAGTGGAAGGCCGGGGATGGGATGATACAGCTAAGTTCTATGACCGGATGCCCGCCCGGGCTGAAGGCATAGTTCCGGATGCTGTCTGGAACCTGAGCCATCACAGTGCTGGAATGTGTGTCAGGTTTTCAACCGACGCCTCCCTTATCAAAGCACGGTGGACTGTAACTGAGGAAAGGCTGGGCATGCCGCATATGAACCCGGCCAGCGTCAGCGGGCTGGATCTCTACATGCAGGCTGAGGATGGAAGGTGGCTCTGGGTTTCAGCCACCAAACCCGACAAATTTCCCGAAAATATGTCTGTTCTGGCAGAGGGGATTTCCGCTGTAAATAAAACCTTTTTACTCTATCTTCCTCTCTACAATGGCGTCAGCAAAGTGGAACTGGGTTTCAATGACGAAGCAAAACTCTGGAAAGCCGGGCCCTGGCGGGAAGAAGGCGAAAAACCGATCCTTTTCTACGGGACTTCCATCACCCATGGAGCCAGCTCTTCCCGGCCCGGGATGTGCCACCCCTCCATCCTGCAGCGCTGGTTCAATCAGCCCCTGATCAACCTGGGCTTTTCAGGCAATGGAAAAATGGAACCGGAGATGGCCGAGTTCATTTCAGAACTGGATCCGGCTGTTTTTGTGCTGGACTGCCTGCCCAACATGGAGCCGGAACAGGTTAAAGAGCGAAGTGAGCCATTTATCAAGAAACTCAGGGAAAAACATCCAGGCACCCCGATCCTCCTGGTTGAGGACCGGGAGTATTCCAACGCCTTCCTTTTCCCGGAAAAGCGGGGCAGGAACGTCAAATCACAAATTGAGTACCGGAAAGCCTACCAGTCCCTGCTGGACCAGGGGTACCAAGACCTTTATTACCTGGAAGGCAACCTGCTGCTCGGTCATGACAACGAGGGAACCGTGGATTCCTCTCACCCGACAGATCTGGGTTTCATGCGCCAGGCCCAGGCCATATACGATATATTGAGGCCGATTCTGCTCCCTGCTGTCGAAGCTTCGCTTCTCGAAAAGGAATGGAAACGAAGTAATCCTGATTTCACCGTGTTTCTTCCCACTGGATACCACGACGGGGACAACGAACACTTCCTGGTATTTGAGGCTCCAAAATCGGATGAACTGCTGGCACTCTGGACCCAGAGCAGCGTGGAGGGACGAGGTGATAACCGTTTAGTCCTGGCCCGCAGTTTTGAACCAGGACGCTGGAGCGACCCTGTTTTCCTGGCTGGATGCCAGGCAGGTGAGCAAGGAAAGCAAGCCAGCTGGGGATTTCCGATCGTTGCTGATAACGGCCGTATTTACGTTTTCTACACCAAAGAAATAGATAGGTTCGACATCCGTCAGGGATCAGGACCTATTGGTGTCATCTATTCTGATGACAATGGTTTTGAATGGACAGAAGGCTCGGACATTAACTTCAAACGGGACGAAAGGTACGACAATCCAGATCCTTCCGTACCCTCCAACTGGATTGTCTGGCAGAAACCGATTCGCGACAGCAGGGGCCGCTGGATAGCAGGTTACACCAGAACTTCAAGCAACTCTAAAATACCCCAGCCCAATAAAAACTGGCTGGACCGGGACAGCAGGTCAGCCTTTATCCGGTTTGACAACATCGCCTGTGGGCCTGATCCCGCTGAACTGGAGCTCACCTGGCTTCCCGAAGAGAATACTGGACTGGAAGTGCCCCATAAGGTCTATCCTGAAATTTCAACAGCCCAGGAACCGGCACTGGTCCTGCTTCCCGATGGGCGCCTCTTTACAATTATGAGAACCATGACCGGGTATATCTATTATTCCGTTTCAGAGAACGACGGTACTTCCTGGAGGAAGCCTGAACTGCTCCGTTACCGGGACGGGGGCAAACCAGTTCAGCACCCGATGGCCCCGGCTCCCATCTATGCCCTGGAAGACGGCAGGTTCCTGCTGCTCTTTAATAACAATCCGGGAATCAAAGGCGAATATAACCAGTTCCGGCGGAACTGGGAAGAAAACCAATCCAATCACCTGCGGAACCCTTCCTTTCTTGCGGTCGGGGAATTCCGCTCCGGGGCACACCAACCGATCTGGTTCAGCAGCCCCAAGATGTTTGCGGACACTGATGGAGTTGTCTTCGGGCCCAAGGGTACAGCCTCCATCGCCATGTACCCCAGCTTGACTGAGAAGGACGGGGAAAGAATTTTATGGTACCCGGATCGGAAACATTTCCTGCTGGGCAAAAAGGTGCCGGATGAGTGGCTCAGGGAACTGACGATTGACGACTGAGAATTTTGCTTAGGATTACCCGCGACTCCTGTGTCAAGTCTATTGCTCAGAGCATCCCCGGCAGCGGATAATGTATGATTATCTGAATCCTATGTTTAGAGAAAAAAACTATATGAAGAAAACCTGCCTGGCCCTGCTTACAGCGGCCCTGGCCTTTTCCTCAATGGAAGTGCCAGCACTGGGTCGCAGCATCACTGATGCCCTGGGACGGAAGGTGGAGATTCCTGATAAAGTCACCCATGTTATCTGCTCAGGATCAGGGTGTCCGCGTCTGCTTGTCTATCTGCAGGCCCAGAAAATGCTGGTCGGAGTGGACGAAGGGGAAACCCGGAAAAGGATTTTTGATGCCCGTCCCTATGCTTTCGCCAATCCATGGCTCAAGGATCTGCCGATGATCGGAATGCAGGGAGGCAGGGACAACCCGGAGGCGATTCTTACCCTTGAACCCCAGCCCCAGGTGATCCTGCGGACTTATCCCGCCTCAGGTTATGATCCGGAAGAGCTGCAGCAGAAAACGGGTATTCCGGTAGTAACCATGGAATATGGGGGCCTGCTTCCGGATAGCCGGGCCGACCTCTACCAGGCCCTCCGTATCATGGGGGAGGTTACCGGCAGGGAGGATCGGGCTGAAAAGGTTATTAATTTTTTCGAATACCACCTGCAACTCCTGGAAGCCAGAGCGGCCCAGGTTGGGGAAAACAACCGTCCATCAGCATATGTCGGCGGAATTGCCTACAGTGGAGCTCACGGCTTTCAGTCAACCGAACCGGAGTATCCCCCTTTCAGCCTGCTTCAAGTGCAAAACGTCGCAGGAATATCGGAAAGACTCCTCCGGCGAACCAGTAACGCCGTGGTGGCCAAGGAAAAAATCCTCGACTGGGACCCGGATTACCTGTTCCTTGATCTTTCCACCCTGCAGCTGGCAGAGGATGCCAACGGATTATATGAGTTACGGAATGATCCCGGGTACCAGACCCTGTCAGCGGTAAAAAACGAAAATGTCTATGGCGTTTTACCCTACAACTGGTGTACAAAGAATTATGGCTCGATTTTGGCGGACTGCTTTTTTGTCGGGAAGCTTCTCTATCCCGAGTTATTCGAAGACATAGACCCAGGAGAAAAGGCAGACGAAATTTACACTTTCCTGGTAGGGGAAGCAGTTTTCAGTAAAATGAATGCCATGTTCGGAGGCCTGGCTTTTGCAAAAATTCCCTTGCGGCAACAGAAATCAGATTAGATATGCATTTTGATGACGGGCAGATCCCCGAGGAATATAAACAATATACCGGACGCAAGGTAGCCTTTATCGGACTTACTCTTTCCGCCCTGGTGGCAGGGCTCTTAATATCTGTTTCCCTGGGAGCGGCGGACATGTCCCTTCTGGAAGTCATCAGGACCATGTTGGGTATGTCAGGATCGAGTCGTTTTGATGCCATTATCTGGAACATACGTCTTCCCCAGGCCCTGACTGCCATTGTGGCCGGAGCAGCCCTGGCGATTTCCGGTACAGTCATGCAGTCAATACTGCGAAATCCCCTGGGTTCACCCTTTACCCTCGGTATTTCCAATGCCGCCGCCTTTGGGGCCGCCCTGTCAGTAATGCTGCAAGGGGGAGCCCTGCGATCACTGGGAATTGGTACGGAAAACGCCTTCTGGTCTTCCTATCTCACTACCGGGGCGGCGTTTGTCCTCAGCATGCTTGCCGCGGTGGTAATAATCATGATTTCCCGTACCAGGGGCGCGACACCTGAAGTCATGGTACTTTCAGGTATAGCTATGGGTTCACTTTTTACTGCCGGGACCATGTTCCTGCAGTTTTTCGCGGATGACGTGGAGCTGGCTTCCATGGTTTACTGGACTTTCGGGGACACAGCCCGTGCTTCATGGAGTGAGCTGGGTATCGCCGCGGCGGTTACCACCCTGGTTTCCCTCTACTTCTTTACCAATGCCTGGAACTACAACGCCATTGATACCGGGGACGAGACCGCCCGCTCACTGGGTGTTCCGGTTAACCGTATCAGGATTTCCGGAATGCTGGCCGCCTCAATGCTTACGGCTGTGATTGTTTCCTTCCTGGGCATAATTGGTTTTGTAGGCCTGGTAGTGCCGCACATGGTACGGCGGGTAATCGGAGCTGACCACCGATTCCTGCTTCCGGCTTCGGTGATTGGCGGGGGGATGCTCCTGCTGCTGTCAGATACCGCGGCCCGGATGCTGCTTTCTCCGCAGGTAGTACCAGTGTCAGTATTAACCGCATTCCTGGGAGCTCCGGTTTTTATCTACCTGATCATCAGAGGCTACAGGCACTAGGGCATTAATTATGATTCTGGACGTTAGACACATAAACTTTTCCTACCACAACCGCCCGGTTCTGTCGGATATCAGTTTTTCCTCAAGTGCCGGAGAGCTGATGGCTATCCTTGGCCCCAACGGAGTCGGAAAAACAACCCTGCTGAAATGCATCAATGCCATCCACCGCCCTTCCTCAGGAGAGATCCTGGTGGAAGGACGGGATGTGCTGACCATGTCCCCCAATGAAATAGCCCGGAGCATAGGATATGTGGCCCAGCGGAGCGAGTCTGCCTGGCTCACGGTTTTTGATGCAGTGCTGATGGGCCGCAAGCCGCATATCAAATGGAAAGTCAGCGAAAACGATTTAAAGATAGTTGAATCAGGCCTGAGGAGGCTCCACCTGAATGAGCTGTCGCTGCGTTACGTAACCCAGCTCAGCGGCGGGGAACTGCAGAAGGTATCCGTTGCCAGGGCATTAGTCCAGGAACCCCAACTGATGCTGCTGGACGAACCCACCAGTTTCCTTGACCTTAAAAACCAGATCGAAATCCTGGAAATCCTGCGCCGGGTGGTAGACGAACACCGTATCGCGGCGGTCATGACCATGCACGACCTGAACACCGCTCTCAGGTATGCCCAGAAATTTCTCTTTCTGAAAGACCACAAGGTTTTTGCCACTGGGCATATCGAGGAAATTACTCCTGAAATGATCGAGGAAGTCTATGGAGTCCCGGTTGCCATCCATAAGGTTGACGGATTTCCGGTCGTCGTACCAAGGTAGCTGGAGCTTCCAGCTCCAGCAAAGAGCAGTAACATTTAACCTCCCCTCCAGCTATAACATTCCCAGAGGAACGGCAGGATTCAGCCCGGGGTGAGCCTCCGCAGCTCGATTAGCGAAGGAGGCGAACCATGGGAGATGAGCCCCACCCCTGCATGGAGGAGCGCTGGAACTGACGAATATCGTACACCAGGGGTGCAGGCAACCTGGTACCTGCTACCTGTTTTCATCAATATCCTCTGTCCCCTTCTCAATGTTTCGGCTCTCGATTGCTTTGCTGGAGCCAGCGGCTCCAGCTACAACAGAGCAGCATGCTCCGGTTGCAACTGAACCGAAAGCCAATTCTTTTCTTTGCACCATCACGGCAGAAGGAGTAAAATTCAGGAATCATCATTAAAAAAACGGTTTATTGTCAATTAGTTTCCATGGATAATTGATAACCCGGGCAGTTAACCGGTTAGATTAAAAGGTGGACAGCCATGTATTGTAAAACCTTTGCCAGAATTCCCTCACTTTCCTTTCATTCAATCCGCATAAAGGTACTGCTTTTATTTTTTATTCTTCTGCCTTTAATGGCAGGGCCGGCCCTGGCTCACACCTGCACCGGAATCCCGGATGCTGAATGCAACGCCCTGTATGCCTTGTATGAGAGTACCGATGGCAATAACTGGGACAACAAAACAAACTGGCTCTCAACTTCCCATGTCAGTAGCTGGTATGGACTTAAAGTAGAGAATGGCCACGTGGTCGAAATTGATTTCTGGGATAATGGATTATTAGGTCCGATTCCCCCGGAACTGGGCAATCTTACTGAAATGCGCATCTTATCTATCCACAATTCTGGTTTATCCGGCGTAATTCCTCCTGAACTGGGCAATCTGGCCAACCTTGAGAGACTTGATCTCTGGGAGAACATGTTATCCGGCAACATTCCCGTGGAAATATGCGGCATAGAAAGCCTTCGATCTATTGGTCTGTCTACTAATAGGCTTTCAGGAGAAATTCCTTCGGAACTTGCAAATCTGTCCAATCTTGAAGGATTGGGCCTCAGCCAAAATCATCTAAGCGGGAGCATCCCTCCCTGGCTGGGTAACCTGACAAAGCTGAGAGGCCTGGGTCTTGCCAGTAATCAACTGACCGGCCCGATTCCACCGGAACTGGGAAATCTGGAAAATCTTACCTATCTGCAGTTATATGAAAATAAGCTAACGGGTGGTATTCCCCCGGAGCTGGGCAATCTGGCCGGGCTTCGAACTTTAACCATGCGGGACAATCGCCTGACCGGCCCGATTCCGCCCGAGCTCGGCAACCTTACCGGACTCGACATATTCGATTTTTCCCACAACAGGTTGACCGGAGAAATTCCACCCGAACTCGGAAACCTGACCTGGATACACGTGCTTAACCTGTCCTTCAACAACCTTTCCGGGCCAATCCCCCCGGAACTAGAGAACATTCCCAACCTCGGCGCTCTCCTCCTTAATGCCAATAACCTGTGCGGCGACCTTCCCGCCTGGCTGGCAAATCCTCCCGCTATTGATCCCGCGAGCGAACTCCCTCCGGCGAATCAAATCCATTTTGACCTCCGCTTCAATCGCCTCTATGCCACAAACGGTGCAGTCCTTTCGTTCATGGAAACCGAGCACTTTGGAAAATTCCTCTCCACCCAGACCCTGCCTCCGGAAAACATAACAGCCGCAACAGTTGAAGATTCAGGCTCCCCTGAAAACCGAATACGAGTATCTTGGGACCAGGTTTCCTATATCGAGGACCCTGGCGGCTGCCAGGTGTTTTACAGGAAAAATGGGGATTCCGGGTTTCGCTACGGCGGGATGACACCTGACAAGGAAACCACTTCCCTTGCTGTCTCCGGTCTTGAGCCAGGAGCTGACTATGAATTCTGCGTTAAAACTGTCACCTGGAACCATGGCTACAACGGAAATGTTTTAACCAGCGAAGACAGCGCATCAGCATCAGCAACTGCCGGAAGCCAGAACCGGGCCTTCATCCCGGTCTGGAAGCAGTCTCCCAATTATTTCACCGGGGTGGTGGTCTCCAATTTTGGAGATACCGACTTTGACCTGAATCTGACCGCTTACGGGCCAAACGGAGGCCTGCAAATCCTCGGCCAGAATCCTGCTCATACCAAAGTCGAAACCGGCAGGCAGAAAAGCCTGTTAGGAGTTGAATTTTTCAAGGGAAATCCGGCTAATACAGATTTCTCCTGGATTGAACTGGGTGTCGAAAACAGCAACAGGATGGGCAGCATCTTCCTGTTCGGGGACAATGACCCCCGGATGCTGGACGGGGCCGAAGCTCAGTACAGGTACGCTAAAAAACTCTATTTCACCCGGCCCCTGGATGAGAATATTCTCCAGGGATGGAATGCCGACATCCAGATGTGCATTGTTAATCCGACTGACGAAGAAGTCCGGATAATCTGCTGGATGAAGGGTTCCCCCAGGGAATTCGGGAAATCCTATACTATTCCGCCGAAGGGATTCGTAAAGGGGAACGCCAGGGAGCTTATTCCTAATTATTATGACGTTGTTAGAGGATACATGGAGATCGAGGTGACGGATGGGCCCGGAGTTATCGGCTTTTCCCGGGTGGAATTTCCTGGAGTTCGCACTGCCCTGGGTTTTAACGCTGTTGAAGTTCCCATGTCCGAGAAGATGTACAGCGCCCAGTTGGCCCACGGGGCCAACATTGTCACCAACCTGCAGCTGGTAAATACCAATTCCGGGCTACGTAACGTGAAACTGACCCCGATCGCCGATGATGGCAGCCTCCTGGCTCCGGCGGCCTGGGTCTCAATTTCCGGTAATGAAACTTATAACGCCAACCTGGGTACGCTGTTCCACCTGGACAGTGATGGTGTAATCACCACCGGCTCCCTGGTGGTCGAATGCTTCGGCAATGGTGTCATCGGAGACATAATCTTTGCCGAAGGTGAAACCATGGAATACGCCATGTCCCTGCCGCTGCAGAGTGAACTCTTCCAGGAAGCCGTCTTCAACCACATCTCCAGCCTGCCCACGGTTTTCACCGGGTTTGCTTTTTTCAATCCCGGTGAGGAAGAAGCCGAAGTCACCATTGAAGCCTTCGGTGTCAACGGATCGCAGGTTGCGGAGAAAATCCTAGTGCTTGGCCCAGGTGAAAGAATCGCCAGGATACTCACCGATCCTGACATCTGGCCTAATCTTGAAGACCAGTCCGGCGGTTACATCAGGATACAAAGTACCCAGCCCATAGCCGGTCAGCAGCTTTTCGGAGACCGGGCCCTGCACTATATGGCAGCCGTGCCTCCCACCACCAGCGCGGAAGCCATGTTTGACTGAAATGGTTAAGGATTGCAGGGGGCATGTTGCATGGTTTTTGGACTGCCCTGGTGATTCATGAATTGCCCCTGCAATCCTTCTCCGACCCGCATTATCTATCCAAAAAACAGTTTCCTTAAAACGCTGTATCTCTCTTTAATGTAATTATTTTCCCGGATATGACGGATGTTTTTCTGCTTGTTATTTTATTTTAAAGAGCCTATGATTTATTAGCTCTCCATAATCTGGAAACCGGGACGTTCTTTCGACCGGTCAGGATTGATCCTTGTCGTAGACACTTATTGCCAGACTCAGAAAGGCAGATGATTATGCGCTTTAAACCAGTTAGTGTCCTTTCCTATCTTTCCTTCGGAATAACCTCAATACCTGGATTTACACTTCTCCTGGTAATAATTGCCGCTGCGATTCCATCTGCAGCTGCCCAGACTTGCACCGACATTCCGGCTGGTGAATGCCAGGCGCTTAACGCGCTGTACAACCAGACCGGAGGAGATCAGTGGACTAATAACACCAACTGGCTCACCACGGGGCCGGCCAGTGACAGGTATGGAATTACGGTGGATGGGGGACATGTCACGGAGATTGATCTTAGTTTCAATAACCTGACAGGAACCTTTCCCACTGACCTGGTTCATCATTTTCTGGAAAGCCTGGTCAATCTTGAGAGTTTGGATCTCCAGCGAAATCACCTGACCGGACCAGTCCCTCCGGAACTGGGAAACATGACCAGCCTGGAGTGGATATACCTCAACCGGAATGATTTCACCGGCGAGATCCCCCCGGAGCTGGCGAACCTGCCTAACCTCCTGTGCTTAAACCTCTCCGACAACAATTTATCCGGATCCATTCCTCCGGAACTGGGAAGCATGCCCAGCCTCTACTACCTGGATCTATATGACAACAACCTGACCGGATCCGTTCCTCCTGAACTCGGCAGCCTGCCCTACCTTAAATGGTTATTTCTGCACAAAAATGAATTATCAGGATCCATTCCCCCGCAACTGGCTAACCTTCCCAACCTGGAAATGTTAACCCTCGACCAAAACAGTTTATCCGGGTCAATTCCTCCTGAGCTGGGCACTATGGCCAACCTTAAATCACTCAGGCTCGGGGACAATAACCTGTCAGGCGAGATTCCGGCTGGGTTCAACAGGCTCACCAGCCTGGAGGAATTGTCTCTATACTCCAACAATTTATCCGGGGAAATACCGGCTGGACTGGGAAGCCTGACTGAATTGATATATTTGACCCTGGACCGTAACAATCTGAGCGGTACCATACCTCCTGGTCTGGGCAGCCTTACCAAGCTGGAATTTTTAACCATCAGCTATAACGGATTAACCGGTTCCATCCCCCCGGAACTGGGCAACCTGGCCAGCCTCAAATCACTATCATTCGATTCCAATAACTTGACCGGTTCCATCCCCCCGGAACTGGGCAACCTGCCCAGTCTTAGCATTTTAGGACTTGGCTACAACAACCTGTCAGGCGAAATACCACCGGAACTGGGTAACCTGGCCAGCCTCCAGTCAATATCCCTTATTTCCAACATGCTTACTGGAGAGATACCTTCTGAGCTTGGGAATTTAACTAATCTCAACAGCATATGGTTCTCCGACAACAGACTTACCGGCTCGATACCACCTGAACTTGGCAACCTTATCAATCTTGAACAGGTTGCCCTGCAATCAAACAGCCTGTCCGGTGAGCTGCCTGCCTTCCTGGCCAATTCCTTCAACTACCTGCATTTAGGATGGAACTGCCTCTATTGCTCTGACCCGGCGGTCCTGGCAGCGGTGGAAAATGCCCACTCCAACATGTTCATGTCCACCCAGACTGTAGCGCCGGACAATGTCATGGTTGAGACAACCGCCTCATCAGGGACCCTGGAAAACCGGGTTGAAGTCTCATGGGATCCGATTTCCTTCGATTACAAAGACGGGGGATACCAGGTGTACTACCAGAAGGAATCTTCCCCGGACTGGTACTACTACGGAATGACAGCCGATAAAAAGGCCTCCTCGATGACGGTATCCAATCTTGAGCCTGGAGTTAATCACACCTTCCGCGTTAACACGGTTACCAGGGCTAATTCCGACAACCAAAATGATTTGATGAGCCTTGACAGCAGCACTGCATCAGCAGTCTCCGGGACCCTCTACCGGGCCTTTGTTCCGAACTGGAAACAGTCTCAGGGATATTTTACCGGAGTGGTTGTTTCAAACTTCGGCAATTCTGATTTCGACGTCGATATGGCCTCTTACGGCCAGGACGGAGCCCTGGATCTTCTTTCTGAGAACCCCGTCCGGAATCTCAAGGTTAAAGCCGGGCTGCAGATGAGCAAGGTGGGATTCGAATTCTTCAAGGAGAACGGCCCCCGCAACCGATCTTCCTGGATCGAGCTGGCGGCTGGCAACAGCAACAGGATGGGAAGCATCTTCCTCTTCGGCGTCAGCGATACCCAGATGCTGGATGGAGCCGAATCGCAGTCCTCGTACGCAAAAAAGCTTTATTTCACCCGTCCCCTTGATGAGGGATTCTTCGAGGGATGGCAGCCTCAAATCAAGATGTGTATCGTTAATCCAACCGATGAAGATGTTACGGTCAGCTGCTGGATGAGAGGGATAAACAAAAACTACAAGGTATTTCATACAATCCCCTCCATGGGATTTATTTCCGGAACAGCCGACGACCTAATTTTTGCCGGCCATGGAGTCTACAACGGCTACATGGAGATAGAAGTAACTGAAGGAGCGGGAGTAGTTGGGTTCTCGAGGATCGAGTTTCCCGGGGTGCGGACTGCCCTGGGCATGAACGCTGTTGAAGCATCTTCAACAAAAAAAATGTACAGTGCCCAGTTGGCCCACGGCTCCAATATTGTGACCAACCTGCGTCTGGTAAACACCTCAAATGACGGTCATACTGTTACCCTGACAGCAATAGGGGATGACGGAACACCGCTGGCTGATCCGGTTCAAATACAAATCCCCGCCTTCCGGATTTACAGTGCTGACCTTGGTACGCTTTTCGGCCTGGAAGGAGAAGGTGTCGTTACTACCGGTTCCCTGGTGGTTGAAACGAGCGGCAGCGGATTAACGGGAGACATTATTTTTGCTAATGGGGATACCATGGAATACGCCATGTCCCTTTCCCTCCAGGACAGGCTCTTCCAGGAAGCGGTTTTTAACCACATCTCCAACCTGCCCAGCGTATTTACCGGATTTGCTTTCTACAATCCGGGAGACGAGACCGCGACAGTGCAAATCGAGGCATTCGGCACAGATGGGAACACAGTTGCTCAAAAGACCCTGGTACTCGGCCCGGGGGAAAGGATAGCCAGGACCCTCACCGATTCGGACATCTGGCCCGGATTCCCCACGCAGTCTGGAGGATACATAAAAATCCAGAGTGACCAGCCCATAGCCGGGCAGCAGCTCTTCGGAGACCGCGCCCTGCGCTACATGGCGGCTGTGCCTCCTACCACCAGGGTGGAGCCGATGTTTGATTAGAATTAAATATAATTCCCGAATCAATCCCAGCTGAACATTACTCCGAAGCGGGCCTCCAGGTTATGAAAACTCCAGTCCTCGACAAACACCTGGTCACGCCCTTCGACCCTGATGCCCCAGTTGTCGCCGATGAGGTAATTGACTCCTCCGCCAAAAAAGGCCCCGTTAGCTGAACCATCACGGAAGAAAAGAGTATACCCGCCGGTTATGAAGGGCATTGTTTTCTTGTCGGTATTGAAGGCATAAATAACTCCCGGGGAAAACACGCCGACTCCGTCAGAAATTCCTCCCCAACTCAAACTTCCAATTTCCAGTCCAACTCCCAGGCCGCCGGCAAGCAGTAAATCAACACCGCCTCCCATATGGACAATACCTTCAGATTCGGAGCCGTCAGTTGCATATCCTCCACCGAAAAATCCGTAACCCCAGCCCTTCTTTTCACTGCCTTGTCCAGATAGTGATGCCGGCAGAAAAAATGCAAACAAAATCAACACCAGACAGATCCTGTACCTATTTTTCATCCATGTTCTCCTCCTCCTCCCCCACTCAATTTAAAAAGGCTTTCAAATACGCAGGGAAATGCCTTCCCCCTCAAGCCCCTGAATCCTAACATCCTCATCTTTAGCCTGATTATTTCATATACATAGTTATTTAGATAGTATATCTTATCTATTTTAATTTTAATTTCCAATCCTGTTATTCGAAATCCAGCACCATCCTGCAGTTGACAGCTGATTTAAAAACACCTCTCGAACCTTCACTTAACTGTTATCCTCCGCCCATGCTGTTTATGCTATATTTCTGGTTTGCGCAAAAGGTTCCTTGCAAAAGGCCGGCCTGCCGCCGAGATCAGGACCATGAAGAAAAACAAAACCATCCTGGATATCCGGGAGATGTATGAAAAAAATGAAAAAATCGCGGTCCTGACTGCTTATGACTGCCCCTTCTCCCGCCTCATGGATCGTTCAGGAATAGACATCATACTCGTAGGGGATTCAGCGGGAAACGTTGTATCCGGTTATGAGAACACGCTGCCCGTAACCATGGAAGAGATGATCTATCACACCAGGGCCGTGGCCAGGGGAACTCAGCACGCGCTCATAGTAGCTGATATGCCTTTCATGTCTTACCAGGCTGATATTTCCGATGCCAGGCGAAACGCGGGCAGACTGATCAAAGAAGGACACGCCCACGCGGTTAAAATTGAAGGCGGAGCCAACATTAAAGACACAATCAGGGCGATCGTGGACATGGATATTCCGGTGATGGGACACATCGGCCTTACGCCGCAGGCAGTGCACCGGATGGGAGGTTACAGGATCCAGGGGCGTGATGCTGAACAGTCAATGAAAATCAGGGAAGCATCTGCAGCCGTGGAAGAAGCCGGGGTTTTTGCAATGGTCCTGGAAGGCATTCCCGCATCCCTGGCCGGAGAGATAACCGGCGAACTTGCCATCCCCACTATCGGTATCGGCGCTGGCAACCGCTGCAGCGGCCAGGTCTTGGTCGCTCACGACATGCTGGGACTGAGCGAAGACTTTTCTCCCAAATTCGTAAAAAAATACGCTGATTTGTCAGGCATTATGGCCAAGGCTTTCAAAGAATATATTTCAGAGGTCAAGTCCGGGATTTTCCCTGGGGATGAACACAGCTTCAAGTAAGTCCGGGAAAAGGAACCCAAGATTAAGGTATGTTGATAATTCACTCACCTGAAGAAATGCGAGTGGCATCCAGGCGGCTTTCCACCTCAGGAAAAAAGACAACCTTTGTCCCAACCATGGGATACCTGCATGAAGGACATCTCTCGCTGCTTCGGGCAGGACGCAAGGCCGGGGATATCCTGGTGCTGTCTATTTTTGTAAATCCCCTCCAGTTTGGAGAGGGAGAGGACCTGGATGTCTACCCCCGGGATATGGCAAGGGACCTGGAACTGGCCCGCTCCTGCGGAGTTGATATAGTTTTCACGCCGTCTGAAAATGATCTTTACCCGGAAGGATTCGGCACCTGGGTGGAAGTAGAGGGCCTCACAGAAACCCTGTGCGGCCTCAGCCGTCCCGGACATTTCCGCGGAGTGACAACCGTGGTAAACAAACTCTTCAACCTGGTTCAGCCGGATATGGCCTTCTTCGGGCAGAAAGATTTTCAACAGCTGGCGGTCATCCGCCGGATGGTTTCAGACTTGAACCTGGGCGTTGAAATCATGGGTATGCCCATTGTCCGCGAGCCTGACGGCCTGGCCATGAGTTCCCGGAATGTTTACCTGGACCAAAACGAACGGAGGCAGGCCCTCGCCCTGGTAGAGAGCATCCACCTGGCCCGGGCAATGTACAAGGAAGGAGAACTGAGGTCGGAGGAAGTCCTGTACAGGGTCAGGGCTCGAATCGACATGGAGTCCTCCGCCAGGATTGATTACGCCCGGATCTGCCATATGGATACCCTGGATAATATGGGCCTGATCACGGAGGAATCCGTCCTTCTCCTTGCGGTTTACGTGGGGAAAGTACGACTTATTGACAATCATCGGCTAGGCCTGGAGCTTTAACGAAAATGACCCGCAAAATGCTTAAATCAAAAATCCACAGGGCAATTGTCACCGATTCCAACCTGGCTTATGAGGGCAGCATAACCATCGACCGGGAACTGCTGGAAGCGGCGGATATCCTGCCTTTTGAAGCGGTGGATGTCTGGAATCTCTCCAATGGCAACCGGTTCGAAACCTATGCCATAATCGGTGAACCGGGGAGCGGAACTATTTGCATCAACGGAGCAGCGGCGCACCTGGCGGCAAAGGGTGACCTGGTTATAATTGCCAGTTGGATAGAATTGTCCTTAACTGAGGCTCTTGAGCATCAACCACTCCTGGTTTTTGTGGATGGTGCCAACCAGAAAAAACAGGCTCCTTCTATCCAAGTTCAAAAGTAGTCACGCCAAATACCCTGTTTACATCAATATCAGGAAACGATTTGCTAGACATTCTGGCAGTTTCATATACCCCGAACATTCCATGCCGGCCGGCTAGTTCGATCGCGGCCCGGTTTATCCCAGGGGTATCCAGGGAAACAGGGCTTCCAGGTTCGGCAAAATCATTCACTGCGATAAAAAGCTTTTCAGCCATTTCTTCGGTATCAGCAAATAGCGGGCCTATCTTGTACCCGTTTCTGCACCTTCTAATGACAGCATATCCGGTAATTTTTTCTCCTTCCACCGCTACCATGGGGCGGCAACTTCTTCCACCTCATCCTCAGTCATATTGTGAATCTTGTCGGATTGTTTTCCGTCCATGTCTTCTTGCCCCTATTTAACTTTACCTCGAAAATCGGACTTGTTAACCCAACCGGTATTCATTTCTTCCCCATCCATGTAACGTTCATAAAAATAACGACCGGAAGGATCAGCATACGGATACTTTTCATATTCCGCGCCCCGGCCCAGCATCCTGAGGTCACCCTGCAATTTCAACTCGCTCTCCATGCGGGCCCGCAAGGCATCCATCTCCCCCGAATACTCAGGATTTCCTGCCAGGTTGACCATACAGTCCCTGTCGGTACTGATCCGGTACAGTTCTTCCTCCGGCCGCTTTCCGAAAGACATCTCCCAGTATTTTTCAGTCTCCGGATTATCCTTTGCGTCCAGGCATACCGTTTTCGTTGGAGATCCGTCGCAGTTCAGGTACCCGGTTTCGGGATTCCCGGCAGGCCATCGTCCAGGCTCAAAGTTTTTCACATAGAGAAACTCGCTGGTTACAATGCCTCGGATGGGATAACCCTGGTCTTCAGGGCGGCCGATATCGTGGCGTTCCTTTCCTATGAGCACGTAATCCCTTTCTGCCTCCACAATTCCTGATCTCCCGGACCTGAAAATGGAGGCCAGGCTTTTTCCCTGGACCGGCTGCAGTCCGGAATCCCCTGGAGAAATGCCAGCCAGCTCCAGAATGGTAGGGGCTAAATCAATAAATGACACAAAGTCATCCACTTTTCTTCCGGGATTCTTAATGCCGTCTGCCCACATCACTGCCAGGGGTAGGTGGTTGGAGTACTCATATTCCTGTCCCTTAATCCGGGGGAACGGCATGCCATTGTCCGCTGTTACCACAACCAGGGTATTTTCCAGTTCCCCGGCGGATTCCAGCAGGTCCAGCATTCTCTGCAGGTGCTTGTCAAAATATTCCACCTCGAAGGCATAGTCCAGAAGATCGGTTCGTACAGTTTCGCTGTCCGGCCAGAAGGGGAAAATCTCATCCACGTCAGAAGGTTTTTTGCCTCCCTTCTCAATACCCGATCTGAACTCATAAACGCGGTGAGGCTCCCGGCACCCATACCAGAAACAGAAGGGCTGATCATCCGGCCTGGCTTCCATGAAATCAGCGAAGTTCCCTGCATAATCACTGTTGCTGATCCCGGTTGCCGGTGGCTCAATTTTTCTGGCATCAAAGGGTTGGCCGGTGAGCCTACGTTTTTTCCCGTCTTTTTCACCTGGCACCCCGGGCGCCCAGCCCTTGGCAGTGTACCCGACAAAATAACCGTTTTCCGTCAGGGCTTCCGGATAGGTTTTGAATTTTTCAGGGAAATAGCACCAGTGATTCACTGCCTCCTCCAGCTGCCAGGAATTGCGTCCGGTCAGGATGCAGGCCCGCGAAGGAGCACATTTGGCGTTGGGGGTATAGGCATTATTGAAGAGAATCCCGTGGGAGGCCACCCGGTCAAAAGCAGGTGTTTTCACCCAGTCGCAGCCATAGGCTCCCATATGTTTCCAGGTTGCGTCATCTGCTATGCAGAAAAGAATATTAGGGCGTTTTGCTGCTTCCTGCGATTTGCGGATACAAGCTGAAAAGCCGAGCGCGGAGGCTGCGGCCACTGCGTTATGCAAAAATTCTCTTCGTTTCATCCCTTCTCCCTCCATGTAACCTAAGCGGTCAGGTACATCGCACCTTATGCTCAATCACGGGTTGACCATCACCGGCTGGGTCCAGGCTATATTTCCGTTGGAATCAAGAATCCGGGCCCTGACATATTTCTCATCACCTCGGAATTTGTATGTTGCCGGGCTGGAGACCTCTTCCTTAAGAAGCTTTCCTTTATGTCCTATAAATAGAATTCGATATTTTGTGTTATTCACTTCCTTGATCTCTATTCTGATATCCTGGTCTCTGACCTGGTAATCAGCCAGTTCAATACCGGTAGATGAATAGAAGTCACCTTTTTCCATCGACTGCAAAATTGCCTCGGCAGACAATTCCCTGGCCTGGACCATCACCCAAGCCTGGCCGGGACGGGCGGCGTTGCGGTTCTCGGGCTGCCTAAAGGTGTGGGCATCATCGCTCCCGACACCGTACATCAGTTTACCGCTGGACAGGACTTCATCCCACATTTCCTCCACCCCGGGGCTGCCTCCACCGCCAAGGTTGTTGACCGCCGGATGAGCGTTATGGATCTCAAAAAGCTGACACCCTTCAACCTGTTTCAGGTCAGCGGCAGTAATTGCCCAGACAAAATTGGGGTGATTGATCTGCACCAGGGCTGATGCGGCCCTGATAGCGTTAATATTATTCTGAAGGCTTTCAACAACTGTTCCGCCCCCCTGGGCCAGGATATTGTAATCCGGATTCAGTGCGTTAAGATGGATCGGCTTTCCGTCGCAGCTGTCACTCACTTCATCCCCTCTGATCACAAGGAACCTTCCCTCAATCCCATAAAGTTCATTCAGGACATCTACTCCAGTGAGATGATTATGATCAGTGATAACCAGAAAATTATAGCCATGCTCCCGGTACCACCTGGAAACCTCGTCGGCAAAACTGTCCCCATCACTGTTCCTGGTATGGGTATGGGTATTGCCTTTGTACCATTTCAATTCCCCGGTTTCCTGATCTTCCCGGGCCACCAGGGAGACCTGCAGGATAATAAACAATAGAACTGTAATTATCAGGAACAGTCCTGAAAACCCATTTTCCCGTTTCATCTGATTCTCTCCTGTCCAGCTTGCAAAAGTTAATCTTCCGCCCTTTAAAATGTAAACAATAACACAGGCAGAAACACGCGACTGTGCCTTGTTAACCGGGAAAAATTCCGCGGAGAGGCCGGTTTGTGAAGCAGTCGCGAACATCTATCATCCTATGCCATTTAGATGGCTTATTCCATAATTGAAAAAGATTTCTGCCCCGTTTTGATTATAAGTCAACCATGGAATTCTGCAAAAGAATGAATTGTCGCCCGCAGCTCTGGACCACCAAGGGTTCCTTTCCCCGGGGAAGGCTCAGACTGCCCGCATCCTGTTTTGATAAACCAAAGCAGCTCTTCTCTGGACAGGATCACCAGATATATTGATAATGAGTTAAGGAAAAATCAAATGAAAGCAGCAGTATTAACCGGAATCAGGCAAATTGAAGTTATTGATGTGCCAGAACCGATTCTGTCTTCCAATACAGATGTCCTGTTGAAAGTGGATATGGTAGGGGTCTGCGGTTCTGACGTACACTATTACGCGGAAGGTCGGATAGGTACCCAAAACGTTACTTATCCCTTTCGGATCGGTCACGAATTTTCGGGGACAATCCTGGAAACCGGACCGGGAGTATCCAACCTGAAGCCGGGAGACCGTGTAGCGGTTGATCCTGCCGTTTCGTGTGGAAAATGTGACCAGTGCCTGGCTGGCCGGGAAAACACCTGTCGAAATATCCTTTTCCTGGGATGTCCCGAAGAACTTACCGGGTGCCTGTGTGAACGGATTGTAATGCCAGCATCCTGTTGTGTGCCGATTTCTCCCGGGATGAGCCTGGCTGAAGGTGCCCTGGTAGAGCCTCTGTCTGTCGGAATGTACGCGACTGAACACCTGTCAGGGATTCGACCCGGGCAGACTGCCGGCATCCTGGGATGCGGCCCTATCGGACTCAGCGTACTCCTGCCCCTCGTGAACAAATTGGGAATAGAAAAAGTTTATGCTTCTGACCGGATCAACAGTCGCCACCTGCTGGCGAGAAAACATGGTGCCTGCTGGAGCGGAAATCCGGATAAAACAAACATCGTCGAAGTGATTCTGGACCAGCAACCAGCCGGCCTGGATATGGTATTTGAGTGCTGCGGCAAACAGGAAGCGCTGGACCAGGCTGTAGAGATGCTCAAACCCGGGGGCAAACTGCTGATGATAGGGATTCCGGAAGTGCCCAGGATATCCTTTCCCATGGACAAAATCCGGAAGAAGGAACTTTGCCTGCAGAATGTAAGGCGCCAGAACAAATTCGTGAAACCGGCGGTTGAATTCATAACAGCAGGAAATGATGTGCGGTTCATGATTACCCACACTTTCTCACTTGAAGAAGCAGGAAAAGCTTTTGACCTTGTGGACGGCTACCGTGACGGAGTGGTGAAAGCCATGATCAGGATTGACTAATTCATTTATTCCGGAATTCCGGAAAAAGCGGCACTGTCAATAAAAATTACATCCTGTTGAGTGCCTGCTCCAGGTCGTAAATCAGGTCCTCACAATTTTCCAGCCCCACGGAGATCCGGATCAGGCCCGGCGCGATGCCCATTTCCTTGAATCTTTCTTCCGGCATTTCTTTGAGGTAGCTGATGGCAGGAGCGTAAACCAGACTCTCATGTCCGCCCCAGCTGACCCCAATCTGAAAGATCCCCAATCCGTTGACAAACCTTTTAATTGCTTTCAGGTCATCTGTATCCAGTTCAAAACTCAGCAGCCCGGAGTACCCTTCCATCTGCTTGCGTCCCAGTTCATACTGGGAAAAAGAAGGAAGGCCCGGATAGATCACTCTCCTGACGCCGGGGTGCCCCTCCAGGTATTCAGCAATCCGCAAGGCTGACTGCTGGTGCCTTTCCATCCTCATGTGAAAAGTCCTGAGGCTCCTGTTAAGCAGCCAGGCCTCGAATGGAGCCATCTTGGCGCCCAGCAGCTCGTGCTCCCTGGTTGATATGGAACGAACATCTTCTTCCCTGCCGATAACCACCCCTGAAACAATGTCACTGTGCCCGCCCAGGTATTTTGAGCACGAATGCACCTCAAGGTCCACTCCCATCAGCAGAGGTTTCTGGAACAATGGTGTGGCCCAGGTATTGTCAATCACCGTATGAATGCCCCTGCTGCGGGCAAGATCAGTCACTGCCTTGATATCCTGCAGGGAATAAACCGCGGTGGAAGGGCTTTCCAGGTAGAACAAAACCGTATTCTCACGGATAGCGGAACGAAACTCGCCCATCTCTTCACCTGAAACATAGGTGACTGTAATGCCCATTTTTTTCGACCAGGTAGGAGCCAAGCAGGTTGCTGGCCGGGCCATATAACTTATTTAAGGTAACCACATGATCTCCGGCTTTCAGGTAGTGCAGAACCGCAGCAGAAATGGCGGCCATTCCGGACCCCAGGAGCTTGGCCCGCTCTCCTCCCGCCAGAGCAGCAATCTTGGCTTCCGCGGTCTGGACGGATGGATTATTCCCCCTGGTGTATATGTTGCTGCTGGCTCGGTTGTCAAAGGCCCGGTCAATCGCGTCCCAGTCATCGAAAGTAAAGAGGGAATTCTGGTAAATAGGCGGAACAACCGCCCCCTGATTCTTATCCCGGGCTTCCCCCAGGTGGGACATCTGCGTCTCCGGGTGCTGCTTTTTAGATTTCATTTTATTCTCACTCCGACCTTATGTGACTCCCTGAAAAAAATTCCAGAAACAAACATTTGCAATTTGATCTTTTTCCACACCAGATTATATTCCATCAATACTGTCCCTGGTTCGGTCTCTGAGTTCTGATGTCGAGTTATCCAGGTTAAGATAACAACCGATTCCTGTCAGGGCCAAAAGAGGAGCAATGACCAGGTTAATAAGGGATAGAAGCTGCCAGTGCCAAAACTGACTGTATGGTACTCCCAGGATGGAGACTGAAAAAATCACTGCAGTGTGCCAGGGAATCAAGCTCACCAGCATGGTCCCATAATCCTCTAGGGAGCGCGACAGGACCTGCCTTGGAATTCCAAACTCATCATAGCGATGCCTGAACGCGTCCCCGATAATGAAGATGGTGGCGTACTGGTTGGAAGTAACCGTACTGGATAAGGCGGCAGCCGCAAGTGAAGTGAGGATTGTGCCAGGCCTGGTTCCCGACTTTCCCAATATTCTATCAACAATTACAGGCATTGCCCGGACATGATCGATGGCACCGATAAATATAAAAACAATAAAGGTTAGGACTACCAGGTACACAAGTTCATAGAGCCCGCCCCGGTTCAGGAGTATCGCCACCTGGGGAGGTACCTCCGTCATCCATGGCGCCATTTCAACATTGAATCCCGTTACCAGTGAAGCCATGACATCAGCGACTGTGTAGCGCTGAAGAAAAAAGGCCAACAAGCAGGCTGAAAACGCGGAGCACATCAGGACCGGAATGGTTGCGTACCTTCTGAATGAACCCCACAGCACAATAACCGGGGGAATCAGGAGCAGTATGTTGAATTTGAATAAACCCTCCAGGGTGTTCAGAACCGCCTGGGCCGATTCCAGGTTTCCGTTACTGGAAACAGGAGGATAAATGAATCCAAGCCCCGCATATGCCAGCGCCGCCAGCAGGGCGGAAGGAAGGGTTGTGTACATCATTGACCTGATATGAGCATAGAGATCAACTTCGGCGGTCATTGCCGCCAGGTTAGTGGTGTCGGAAAGGGGGGATATTTTGTCACCAAAAAAGGCTCCTCCGATTATGGCACCGGCAGTAATCCCGAGGTTCGCGTCCAAAGCCGAGGCCACTCCGACAAAAACCACTCCGATAGTTCCGATGGAACCAAGGGAGGTTCCGGTTAAAGTGGAAAAAACCACTGGAACCAGGAATGCCAGCAGGTAAAGAATATTCGGATGAATGATCTTGATTCCATAATAAACCAGCATTGGTATTGTTCCGCTGATGATCCAGCTGGAAATGATCATCCCAATCGAAAAAAGAATGAAAAAAGCCGGAAGAGCCCGGCTCAGTTTGGCGGTTATGCTCCCCAGTACATCTTCCCACTTGAATCCCAGGATCCGGAGTTCAGTCAGGGCAAAGGTCGCGCCCATGATGAATACTATCTCAAGCGGGAGAGGTTCCTGTCCCAAAACATCGGGCCTGAGGATCAGGCTGTAAAAAATCAGAATCAAAAGGAAAAGTACCGGCAGGGCTACCTGCCAGAAACCAAGTCCGTCTCTACTTTTCCGCTCCAGGTTATCCCTCATGTTGTCGGTCCTCAGGCCCCGGCCCTTCCCCGGGTTTCCTCTTCTCGTTGTAATAACAGCCAGTTCCGGTAAGGGCAAACAGCGGCGCAATTACCAGGTTGATAAGGGAGATCAGCTGCCAGTGCCAGTAATCACTGTGAGGAACTCCAAGGGTAGCAACAATAAATATTGATGTAGTTGTCCAGGGAACAATACTCTCCAGCATGGTCCCATAATCCTCTAAAGACCGGGAAAGAACCTTCCTGGGTATGCCCATACTGTCGTAGCGTTCCTTAAAAGCATCCCCAACAATAAAACTGGTCGCATACTGGTTGGAGGTCATCGAATTGGTTATGCCGGTGGAGAAGAGCGAGGCCAGAATCGTCCCGGGACGTGATTTCACTGAACGAAGCAGACGGTCCACTATGATGGGCATGGCCCGAATATGATCCAGTGCCCCGATAAATATGAATACTATGAAAGCGATTATGATGGGTTCGATTAATGCGTACAGCCCTCCCCGGTTAAGCAGGAGAGCCGCTTGCTCCGGAACAGACTCCATCCAGGGAGCCATGTCAACACTAAACCCGTGGTGAAGTACCATCACCACATCAGTAAAACTGAACCTCTGAATGAGGAGTGCCAGCAGGCAGGCTGTAAATACTGAAGACATCAGGACAGGAACAACCGGCATTTTTTTATAGGAACCCCAGAGAACCAGGGCAGGAGGAATAAGCAGCAGCGGATTAAAAAGAAACATCCCTTCCAAAGCTGCCAGAAGTCCCGCCGCTGTTTCCGCTTTCCCATCGTGCAGGGCAGGAGGGAAAATAAATCCAAGCAGGGCATAAGCAGCGGCGGCGATGAGGAATGAGGGCAGGGTAGTGTACATCATGGATCGGATATGGTCATAGAGGTTGATTTCCACAGCCAGTGCCGCCAGGTTAGTGGTGTCAGAAAGAGGAGAAATCTTGTCTCCAAAATAGGCTCCCCCTACGATTGCGCCTGCCGTGATTCCCAGATCAGCACCAATCGCTCCACCCATTCCGATAAATACAACCCCGATTGTTCCAATTGAACCATAGGAAGTTCCGGTCATGGTGGAAAAAACAACCGGGACCAGGAAAGCGAAGAGATAGATTGTGGTGGGATTGATAATTTTGATGCCGTAGTAGACCAGCATGGGGATGGTTCCGCTGACTATCCAACTGGAAATTATGATCCCTATGGAGAAAAGGATAAAAAAAGCCGGAAGCACCTGGGTTAGCTTATCGGTTATGCTCTTCATAACCTCTTCCCAGCTGAAACCAAGGAGCATGAGTTCAATAATGGTGAATGCCGCGGCAAGCATGAACACAATTTCTAACTGCAGAGGTTCCAGCCCAAGGACCCTGGGCCTCAGGATTAGTCCATAGATGATTATGGAGAGCAGGAAAAGCACGGGGAGCACGACCTGCCAGAGCCGCAAATTATCAATCCTTTTATCGCTCAAGGCATCTCTCCTCCATTTCTTTTCCGACTTTTTGCCGGGATGACTGCACCCTCAGGAGAGAGCTCTCTTCACAGCGGCAAGGGCGTGGAGTTGAGTGGTGTCGTAGAGCTTGACTGAACAGTGAGACTGCTCCACCAGGAGCGGGATTTCCGTACATCCAAGGATGATTCCTTCAGCTCCGTCTTCAACCATATATGCCATTATTTCCTGAAACCTTTTCCGTGATTCCTCCTTGAAAACACCGGCGCAAAGTTCAGAAAAAATCACGTCGTGAATAAAATCCACGTCAATTTCAGAAGGAGTGATGATTCTAATCCCCTTTCTTTCAATCCTGTCTCTGCAGAAATCCTGCTTCATTGTGGGCCTGGTACCCAGCAGGCCTGCACATTTTATTCCGTCACTGGCCAGCGCTTCAGCCGTGGCATCCCCAATATGTAAAATCGGAACTGACAGGGTTTTCTGGATCTCAGGGGCCAGCTTGTGCATGGTATTGGTACAGATCAGGATAAAATCAGCCCCTGCTTTCTCCAGCTTCAGGGAGGCCTCCTTGAGGATATCGGTGACGGCATCCCAGTTTCCAGCTGCCATCAGGCGTTGTACTTCTCCGAATTCAACACTGTATAAGCAGAGTTTTGATGAATGGAGACCGCCCAGCCTTTCCCTGACCTCCTCATTAAGTATCCTGTAATAACTGGTAGTGGATTCCCAGCTCATCCCCCCAAGCAACCCGATCATCTTCATTAAATTAATCTCCTTTTCAGCACGAATCATAACAGCTGGTTTAGGTGCAGAAAACCTGTTGTCACAAAAAAGTGATCCCTTCTGAATTTTCCATCATCCCTCACATAAAGAAGTTTCTGCAATTCCATCACGGGAACTTCCCAAGAATGATAAAATTATAAACATTCCTGAAAATATGAATACAGGCTCAGATAAGAGGATACGCTGAGATTCAATAATTTTAAAAAGAGGTCCTGATTTTATGAAAAGAATAAGTTTGATTCTACTGGTATTTGTTTTGGGTTCGTCCTTTCTCACAGCTACAGCCAACTCCGATGTGGTAGGAACCTGGCTGTGCAAAACCGATACAGACACGGTCGTGGAGTTTAAACTTGATCTATTTGAAAAAGAAGGCCGTTTATACGGCAAATATACCGCCGCAAAAACAGAACTGATTCTGCATTATATCCGGATTCTGAATGATGAGCTCCGCTTTCAGACTGAAACCAAGGGCCTGAAAATTAAATACCGCACTACAGTTGAAGGAAATGAAATCAAAGGTACCATCAGCACCGATGACCTGACAGTCAATTTTACCGGACTGCGGGAGAATCCGGTTTCCAAACAGTAAAACCGGCACAAAATAGATTTCAGAATACTCCAGGACCTCATCTGGGCAGCTTAATCCATTTTTAACGTATTTTTTTCCAATGAATGAAGGATATAAGTATGAATTCAGCCAGAAGAGGACTGCTGATTCTGTTGTTAACCGAATTTTTGGTGACCTGCCTGCAGGCCGCGGATACCAGCAGCCTGGTGGATTACGTGAATCCCCTGATGGGGACTGACTCGGAATTTCAATTATCCAATGGCAACACCTACCCTGCCATAGCCTTGCCATGGGGCATGAATTACTGGACACCCCAGACTGCTGAAATGGGTAATGGCTGGGTCTATGCTTATGACACCAATAAAATCCGGGGGTTCAAACAGACTCATCAACCAAGCCCCTGGATCAACGATTACGGGCAGTTTTCGCTTTTCCCGCTTACCGGCGAACTCAAGCTTGATGAAGAAGAAAGGGCCAGCTGGTTCTCTCACAAGGCTGAAACCTCTTCCCCTCACTATTACAGTGTCTACCTGGCTGACTACGATGTGACTGCCGAAATCACTCCAACTGAGAGGGCCGCTGCCTTCCGTTTCACTTTTCCGGAGACCCCGGATTCCTGGGTCATCATAGATGCTTTTGACCAGGGCTCCTATATCAAAGTGCTGCCTGATGAAAACAAGGTGATTGGATACACCACCCGCAACAGCGGAGGCGTCCCTGAAAACTTTAAAAATTTTTTTGTGGTCCGGTTTGAAAAAAGCTTTTCTGAATCACTGGTCTGGAGCGGATTTCAGCCGGTTGAAGAGCTGCTGGAACTGAAGGGAGGACACGTCGGATGCGCCCTCCGCTTTGAAACCGGAACAGGGGAACAGGTGCAGGCCCGGGTGGCTTCCTCGTTTATAAGCTTGGAACAAGCGGAACTGAATCTCCTGGAAACAGAGGACAATGATTTTGAACAGGTTAAAGAGAGGGCAAAAGAAGTATGGAATAAGGAGCTCTCCCGGATAAAGGTTGAAGGAGGGACACTGGACCAGCTGCGCACTTTCTATTCCTGCCTCTACCGCACCCTGCTTTTCCCCAGAAAATTTTTTGAAGTCACATCAAGTGGAGAAATTGTCCACTACAGCCCCTATAACGGTGAAGTGCTTCCCGGATACATGTTCACAGACAACGGGTTCTGGGATACTTTCCGGGCGGTTTTCCCTTTCTTCAACCTCATGTACCCCGGACTTAACAGCCATATACAGGAAGGTCTGGTGCATGCCTATGAGGAAAGCGGCTTCCTGCCTGAGTGGGCCAGTCCCGGACACAGGGACTGCATGATCGGCTCCAACTCCGCCAGCCTGATTGCGGACGCCTGGCTGAAGGGTGCCCGTGGTTATGATATCGAAACTCTGTATGAGGCAATCCTGAAAAACACGATTGAGGAAGGCCCGGTCAGCTCCGTGGGAAGGCTGGGAGCAGCTTACTATAACGATCTTGGTTATGTGCCATATGATGTCGGAATTAACGAAAGCGCGGCCAGGACCCTGGAATACGCCTATGACGATTTCACCATATACCAGCTGGCCAAAGCCCTGAAACGGCCCACCGAAGAGGTGGAGCTTTTCGCCCGAAGAAGCCAAAATTACCGGAATCTGTACGATCCTGAGGTCAGGCTGATGAGAGGTAAAAATCAGGATGGAACTTTCCAGTCTCCTTTCAACCCCTTCCAGTGGGGAGATGCTTTTACCGAGGGCAACAGTATCCATTACACCTGGTCTGTATTCCATGACATACAGGGACTGATTAACCTGATGGGAGGCCGGGAGGAATTCGTAAAGATGCTGGATTCAGTCTTCACTGAACCCCCGATATTTGATGACTCCTATTATGGATTCACTATTCATGAAATTCGTGAAATGCAGATCATGCACATGGGAAATTACGCCCATGGGAACCAGCCGATACAACACATGATCTACCTGTATAACTACGCCGGGCAGCCTTGGAAGGCACAGTACCGGCTGAGGCAGGTCATGAACCGCATGTACAGCGCGGAACCGGATGGGTATTGCGGGGACGAGGACAACGGGCAGACTTCGGCCTGGTATATTTTTTCAGCCATGGGATTCTACCCGGTATGCCCGGGGACTGACCAGTATGTTCTGGGAACACCGTTGTTTAAAAAAATCACACTGAGTCTGGAAAACGGCAGACAGGTAATAATCAGCGCTCCGGATAACAGTGACAAAAACATATATATTGATTCCATCAGCTTCAACGGGAAAAAGCTGAATCAAAACTGGTTGAGCCACAAGGCCATGATGGAGGGAGCAAAAATCGATTTAACCATGGCGCCAGTTCCCAATGAATCCAGAGGGATCCTTCAGGAAGATGCCCCATATTCCATTTCCCTGGAACCGGAGATGGAAAATATTATTGACCAGCAGTGAAATAGCGCGGATATTTTTCATATTTCCGTGCATAAGTCTGGTTATTATTTTTTTAAAAAGGGGTTCTTTGATATGAAAAAGATCATTTTTGTGCTGATGATTTGCTGTCTTGGTGCTTCCTTCTGGCAGCATCTCCGGTGGTGGTTTCCTGGGCATGCCGGAGTCAGGGAGAGCGGGCAAGGTAATTTACCCTGACCTTTGCTGAAGAAAATGGAGAACTGACCGGAACCATGTCCAGCGAGAGGTTCTCAAATTCATTCACCGGTACCAGGAAATAACCCTGGCTCAGATGATTCCATTAATGGTGCCGGAAAGCGCCTTCGTTCCCGGCACCATTAACCAATTGTCTCACCGGATTAAAACTGCTTCCTGAATATCACTCTCTGCCCGGATTCCAGGTTTTCAACTACCAGGGTTCCCTGATTTACACTGACCTGGTCTTCAGAAACACCTTCTACGCTGAAGTTTCCCCCAAAGGGGTTTTCCAGCCTCAGCGTACCTCCTTTTTCAGCTACTAATTCCACCAGGGTATTTTGACCAGCTTCTCTCCTGATAGAAAAAAGAAATGCCCCCTCAGCCCGAAGATTATGGAATTCCAGGTCTGCCCAGCCGGCTGGTATGGCGGGCAACAGCCTGACTGTTCCCGAGTAGCTTTGTATCAGCATTTCCTGGATCCCCGCGGCTGCGGCGAAATTCCCCTCCAGGGTAAACGGCCGATAGGTAAACTTTGAATATCCCTTGCCGGTCTGGTCTCCGTTGGCATGAAAGCTGTTACGCAGGCAAAAAGCTGTGGAAAACAGTTCCAGCGCCTTTTCAGCGGCTTTCCCGTCGCGGGCCCGTGCTGCCATGTTGCCCAGCCAGGAAAAGCTGTACCCGGTCCACCAGTCAGTGCCTTTCATTTCGAGTTCATCCAGAGATGCCCTGATCACTGCCTGGTCCTCGGGGCCGTTCTCCCAGGTCACCAGGCCCAGGGGATGTATGGCCATCAAGTGGGAAAAATGGCGGTGAGAAGTGGGAAGAGGGTAATCCTTTGTAATTAAAAGCTTGCCGGTGGTTTCATCTTTCCAGAACTCAGGCATTTCTTTTAATACTGCCTCCCAGTGAGCCGCGGCTTCCTGGTTCCCGGTTTCAAGAGCCAGTTCTGCCGCTGTTTTGAAAGTCCAGCGGATCAGTGCCAGGTCATAATTGGTAATATCGGGAAACCAGGCCTCCAACCGGTTATCATTGATCTCCGGGGAGGAACTGAGCGGCAGGGTTCGTTTCAGATCCGGCCCTTTTTCAGTTACCTCTTCCAGGAAAACCGCCACACTCCTGATAAATGGCCAGGCCCTTTTGATTAAAAACTCCCGATCCATCGAATAGCGCCACTGCAGGTAAAAATGATGAGCAACCCAGGCCCCGGTTGTGGCAGAATGGGTGTACTGGTGCCAGCCTCCGATCTGTTCCTGGTTGAGGTCCGCGGTCATGGGAATTGCCAGCCCTGGAAGGTTGAAGAAACGCTTCGTCCAGGCCTTGGCTGCCTCCCTGGTGTTCCATACCCATTCCACAAAACCTTCCCCTCCGCCCAGCCGGTTTCCTGAATAACAGGGCCAGTAGGAAAGCTCCGTGTTCAGGTCATGGTGGTAATCACCCTTCCAGGGGGGAATGCGCCCGTTGTCTGCGGTCCAGGGACCCTGCAGCGTTATGGGCGGTGTATCCGGGCGGGTAGCGGCACCAAATTTGTAAGTTTCCAGGTACCATTGTTTTTCCAGTATCGGGTTGGGAATCCGGATCCAGGTTGTATCCCAGAAGGTTTTCCACCACGATTCATGGCTGGATACGGCATTATTTATCCTTTCGCTGCTGGAAGCTTCAAATCCTGAGAACAGGTCTTCCCTGCTGCGGGATTTTGCAATCTCCAGAGGATCTTCCCCTTCCTGGGAAGTCGCGACGGTCCAGATTCCAATCCAGTTGTTATCAATTGCCCGCCAGGCAATCACCACTGCGAAGCTGAAACCGCCCCAGCCTTCCTGGTGATACCCGGTCCAACCGTTTCCCTTGAATATCCGGGGAGAACTGTATTCCAGGCTGGAGAGCTCCTGCCTCTGTACTCCTTCAGGATTGTCGCCCTCGCCGTCCAATGCCTTTCCAAAAGCGGGAACAACCAGGCGGGGAACCAGCTTGCCCGGCTCCCGCAGGCCCCTGATTAGAATCAATCCCTTGTTCTGGAGGGAATGGACCCTGACTTCGGCTGAGATGCCTCCCGAAAAATCAACTTCTGCGACAGCCCGGGAGAGGTCCAGCCTGGTCTCTTTAAATTCAGCATTTCCCAGGTCCAGCTCAATCCTTCCCGCTGGGATCTTGGTAGGACCAGGCCTCTGGTATGGCTCCTCGTACACCTTGCGCAGGTCTTCAATCCTGCCCTGGCTGACCCATTCCTTCATGGTGGAATATTTATATTCTTCAGAATGGAATTCCGGAACCGGCCGCAGATCCCAAAGATCAGTCCGGTCCAGGGAAATCGTCAGCGGAGAGCCATCTCCCCAGACCAGGGCTCCCAATAAACCGTTTCCCAGGGGAAGGGCCTCATCCCAAACCATGGCCGGATCCAGGTACACAAGGTTGTGCTCGGGACCGGGAAGAGACCGGGACAGGCCGATAAGATCGAACAGCAGCAATATCACTGCCACCGGCAGGAAGTAGGAGCGAATTCTATTCAGGAATTTCATGTCCTTGATTATAGGGCATCTAAACAATGACCGGAAGCACGATCCTTGCTGTACCTGGTCTTTACAAAACTTCACGAAATCTTTTGCTTTCCGTTCGTTATATCTGGTAGCTGACAGATAGAGTGAACAGGTCAGCATGTGGGTGATCACAAAACATGAAAAATTGGAAATATATTTTAAAGGAGTTCTAAAATGAAAAAGTACACAGTAATTTTCCTGAGTATAACTTTGGTAATTCTAATCGTATCAGCAGTAGGACTGGCGCGGCAGTTTGGCCCGGGAGTCGGAGCCGGAGTGCCAGGGGCCGGGAAATCCTTAAGGGGGCAGGCCAGGGGCGGAATGAATGCGGGACAGGACGTAATCAGGGGCCTGATGCGCCTTGATCTGACTGAAACCCAACGCGATCAGATCAAACTTATTCTCGACGATCATCGGGAACTGATGATGAACGACTGCGAGGTAACCAGTGAAGAGATGAAATCCATCAGCGATGAATTGCATTCACTGATAAATGCTGAGGTATATGATGAAACCGCGGCACGCCAGATCCTGGCCAGGAAATTCGAAATCAATACTGAAAAACAGATTCTCCGTCAGAAAGCACACCATCAGATCCTGTGGGAAGTCCTGGCAGACGAGCAGCGGAATACCCTTGCTGAACAGCGTGCCAATGCCGAGGCTTTTGGCCGCGGTGGCCGCCAGGGCCGAAATTCACGGGGTATGGGAGGATGCATTTTCTAAAACCGCCTCATCTCCTGAGAGGCTGACAAAACAAACCTGAAAACTAAAAATTAACCAGCACAATCAGGAAAGGGCGGCCTATTGAGCCGCCCTTTCTTATTAGTCACTGCCCGCTTGCCGGCGGACATATTCTCTAACCCGCGCCGCCAGCTAGCCGCTGGCTAGCCGGCAATCCTACATCCTGATTCTTAATGATCCAGGACCTTGAATCTTGAATCAGATTGGGCGGGCCATTCCGGCCCGCCCAAATCCGCAATCCGCAATCCCAAATCTACAAGAGTCCCCGCTTTTTCAGCAAAGGCTCAACTTCAGGATTCCTACCACGGAAATTCCGGTAAAGCGTCATCGCATCTTCTGAACCGCCCTTGGAAAGGATGTTCTCGCGGAAGCTCTTCGCGGTCTCCTGATCATATAATCCTTTTTCCTTGAAGGCTTCAAACGCATCGGAGTCCAGGACTTCAGCCCAGATGTAAGAGTAGTAGCCGGAGGAATACCCGCCATCAAAGATATGGGAGAAATAGGTACTCCGGTACCTGGGCGGAATTTCAGGAATCAATCCGATTTTGTCCATTGAAGCTTTCTCGAAGACATCGACATCCTTAGCTGCTGAATCAGTCAGGGTATGCCAGTCCATATCAAGGTAGGAAGCGGCCAGGTATTCCACGGTAGTAAATCCCTGGTTAAACAAGCTGCTGTCCTTGAGCTTTTTCAACAACTCATCCGGAATCGTTTCCCCGGTTTCATAATGCTTGGCAAAAGTTTTGAGGAACTCCGGCTGATCAACCCAGTTTTCCATTATCTGGGATGGAAGCTCAACAAAATCACGCGGAACCGAAGTCCCGGACTGGCTGTAATACTGGCAGTTGCTGAGCAGTCCGTGCAGGGTATGCCCGAATTCATGGAACATGGTGTGGACATCTTCAAAAGTAAGGAGTACCGGGGCATCGCCTACCGGAGGAGCGGCATTGAGATTCATGGTAATCACAGGAGGAATATTTTCGCCAAACCTTCTGGATTGCTTACGGTATGAACTCATCCATGCCCCTCCCTGCTTGGAAGGACGGGCAAAGAAATCCTGGTAAAGGATTCCGATATGGGTTCCGTCCGCCTCTTTTACCTCATAGGCCCTGACATCTTCCTGGTAAATAGGAATATCTTCAATCCGGGTGAATGTAATGCCATACAGTTTATTAGCCAGGCTGAAAAGGCCCTTGATTGTGCTTTCCAGCTCAAAATAGGAACTGATGGTACCTTCATCCAGATCGTATCGTTCCTTGCGCAGCTTTTCGGTGTAATAGCGCCAGTCCCATGGAGCCAGTTTGAAATCTCCGCCTTCCTTTTTGACCATGGCCTGCAGGTCTCCGGCTTCTTTTTCTCCCATCTTGAGGGCGGGAGACCAGAGCTTGTCAAGAAAATCATATACAGCCTGCGGGTTTTCGGCCATGCATTTTTCCAGGACATAATCAGCATGGGTTTTATAACCCAGGAGATTAGCTCTTTCCACCCGCAGCGCGACCATCCTGGCCACAGCTTCCTTGTTGTCGTTCGCGTTATTATTATCGCCCCTCATCAGGTAGGCTGTCAGCAGCTTTTCCCTCAGGTCTCTCCTGGAGGAATAATTAAGGAAGGGGTACATGCTGGACCTATGAGGGGTGAACACCCACTTGCCTTCCATTTCCATATCTTTTGCCGTTTCTGCTGCGGCATTGATCACGGATTCTGGAAGCCCTTCCAGGTCAGACGGGTCTTCAATGACCAGTTTAAAGGCATTGGTTTCAGCAAGGAGGTTATCGCCAAACTTAACACCGAGGACTGAAAGCTCCTCGTTGATCTTCCTGAATTTCTCTTTCTGTTCGTCATCCAGGAGCGCGCCTCCCCTCACAAATGACTTATAAACATCTTCCAGGAGCTTGGCCTGGGAAATGTTGAGTTCCAGTTCATCTTTCCGATCATATACAGCTTTGATTCTGGTAAAAAGCTCTGGATTGAGGCTGATATCATCACCATGCGCAGATAGCAGCGGAGACACTTCGCGGTTAATCTCCTGCAGCTGCTCATTGGTGTGCGATGAAGTCAGGTTGAAGAAAACACTGGAAACCTCCTCCAGCATAATCCCGGTGTTATCCAGGGCGACAACCGTGTTCTCGAATGTCGGGTCTTCACTATTATCAATGATCGCCTGGATTTCTTCTTTCTGCTGTTTCATTCCTTCCTGGAAGGCAGGCAGATAATGCTCTGGCTTTATTTTTTCAAAGGGCGGCACATTAAAAGGTGTTCCGTACTCTTCAAAGAAGGGGTTAGTTGTAGCTTCTTGATTCTCCATATTTTTACAGGCTGAAATCAGGAAGGAAACGCAGAGCAGAAGGGCAATAAACATGCGTCTCTTCATTTGCATCATGCTCCTTTTTAGGTGTTTAAATTTTAATACAAACCGGCACCGGCCACTTTACCGTTCCTGGCTCCCCGGATTCTCGGTACTGGCCCGGGCCGTCTTTTTCAATCTCCTGTGAGCCTTTTCGAGGCCCGGTTATTCTAAACGCATCCCGGAGCGGCTCCCATGAACTGTTCCGGGGCATCTTCTTTCTAATCAAAATATTAGTGACAAAGGAAATGATAGCGCAGAATTCTCTGAAGGAAAACCTGTCCCCCTGGGAATATTTCATTCTTAATTGATAAATTTGTTTGAATTATACCCCGATATTTGTTTATAATCTGATTCTCCAAGCGAGCGGGGTCGTAGTTCAGCTTGGTTAGAACGCCGGCCTGTCACGCCGGAGGTCGCGAGTTCGAGTCTCGTCGGCCCCGCCATTTTGAAGTTCGAACTGAGATTTGTGAAGTTCGAACTTTACTTCGCACTTTTCAAATCTCAGATCTCAGTTGCGAGACTCTTTACCAATGACGGGGGCAGCCCACTCTTCGAACCCTCATCCACTCCTGAATTCCTGTGCTTAGGTTGGTGCTGGTTCCGTTTGCGGTTTAAAGTAACCTTCTGGTATATCGCCCGTGTCTTCACGCACAAATTGTCGCTGCCTGGGTCGAATCGTTTCAAGAAGCTCCCGACGATTTTTGGTCTTTATCGGCTTCCCTAAATAAATCTTTCCCATCCTGGCAAGCCGCTTTTCAGATAGCACACTGCAAAACATCAGCAGCGGATAGGTGAAATTCGGGCCATTCAGCCTGCGGAGTTTGTACAGCCACATCCCAATTGAACCGATTCTCCATGACATCGGCCCCCACCAGCTGTATTGACCCGGGCGGAGATTCATCTTCCAGCATTTCATCATCAACTGCCACTGAAGCCTGGTGAGCTGCCTCGTCCTGGTTACCCCAACCTCCATTTCCATACGTGTGTCATGGAGCGGGGTGAAGATCGATGGAACCATGAACGCGAACAGTCCCCGCCGCTCTATCTCGTATATCAAATCCAAGGTCTCTTTTATCTCATCATCGGTCTCATCAGGATTACCTATCATTAAAGTCATCACCGGGAACCAATTATTCTCGTTTAAAATCCTTAATCCTTCCAACACGACACTCGGCCAGTCCTCCGTTTTAAACGGCAAGCTTTTACCCGGCATAATTTTGTTGGCTGCTCTTATTGATCCTGTTTCCAAGCCGATCAAAGGTGCAATCGCTTTCTTCTGGGGATGCGTACTCAGATAGGGAAAATGGATCGGGCTCTTAGGTAACAGAAAATCAGACAATTGCTTTATCAGCACCGGATCAACAACAGCCGGAGCGATAGTCGCATGGCTGAGTACGTGCTGTTCAACTCCAGGAGTATTGACTATGTCGGAATACAAATCAACGAGCGCTTCGCGATTCGGGAAATAAAACGGTGTTTCGGTATCAACCTGCCCCCAAATAAACATATCCTCGGTCGCGAGTGAAATCTGTTTATTTCCTTCACGCACATTGGCCCGGACCGCTTTCATTATCTTCTCTTTCGGCAGGTCGATCTGTGGGTTCAAATCCGGCAAACAGAACTTACAGTGGCGACCGCAACCCGTGGTCATTTCGACAACACCAAACGTCGTACGTTTATCAGGGAAAAGAATCGCGTCACGATCCCTGGGATGTTTCACATCGATCTCTTTTGGAATGTCTTCTCCGGAAATCGCTTTTTCAAAAAGGTCAAGCGTTTCAATAGATTCGCTTCTTCCTTCAACTACACAGTCAACTCCAAATTCCTGGTACATGTCGGTCTGAATAATTTGCCAACCACCCGATCCGCCGACGATCACTTTAAAACTATTGCGATACTTGTTCGACTTAATCTGCGAAAACAACTTTCTCGAATAATGAGAATTGATTGGCATCTTCGAAGTACCGAAGATGGAAGTATAAACGCCGGCAGCGAAGGTAACGCCAAGCGGATTGTGCGTGGAAACAGCGACGACTCTGGTGTTCGGCCCTATGAATCTTTCGAGATCATCCGGATAACAGGAGACGATATCGTCCTGGCTATATTTTCGAAGCAATGATTCTTCAAGCAGGCGAACACCCGCCGGCATGTATTTTGCTGATCTGTCCTGGTTATGTTCCACCTCGCGCCATTTCGGGTATTTGCGATTCAGCAGTCTCTCCAACCACACAGGTAGGGAAGCCATTGCCATCTGGATAAAATACCCGGCATGGTCGATCGATTCAGTCAGGGGTGCTGTCAAAACTATCAGCTTCCCGCCATCTTGTGGGGTCTCATTTTGACAAGGAAAGATTTCGCTGTTCATTGTTGATTTTTCCACTGGTGCGCCTCTAAAAAACTGCTCCAATTGGACAACCGTTTGAGGTTAATAGACTATTTTAAACCCAGCTTTGTTCAAATATCCAGAGTAAAGATTGGAAAAGTGCTGTAAATAGAGTAACTTATATCGTCACCTCAATCCACAATATTCCGCGATCTATTCGTCCTTTTCCCTCCAGAACCAGTGGAAAAACCGGTACCCGACCGGCTGTTTCTTCTGCTTTCACCTGAAAGGAATCAGTCGGGCGGCCTCTTGCGTCCCTGCGGCCCTGATTTTATAATCAAGGCAACCCAACTCAAGCTTTATTTTCTATCGGTCAACTCAGATTGGAGCCAAGCTGGTTATGAAAACGAATCAAATAAAATTCTCTTCACCCACTCTTGTCGGGACCGCAACAGCCGTGGTTTCGGGCGTTTCATCCCATGGCCCTGAAGCTGCCAAACCTGGCTTATACGGAGCCCCGAAGCTTCACTATCCCCTGCTTAACAGGATCCTCAATCAACTTGTTCTTAAAAGTGAACTGTTGAGAACTCCGGTTATGCTGCTCGTCATACTGTTTTTTTTGTCATCCGGTTACGCTGAAACCCCGCGCGACCTGAAAATCCAGGTCTCAGATGGACCAAATCCCTGGACCCATCTGGATCTTGCCAACGATCCGGACAGTTTCCGATTTGCCATTATCGCTGACCTGACAGCCGGACTCCGGCCTGGTGTGTTTGAAAACGCGGTTGAAAAGCTGAACCTGATGCAGCCGGAGTTTGTAATGTGCGTGGGGGACATGATTCAGGGCGGCATCACGGACGTAGCAGAGCTGGAAAGGCAATGGGATGAGTTCGACGGATGGATAAAGCACCTGCAAGCGCCTTTCTTTTACCTGCCTGGCAACCATGACGTCGGCAACAAGGCCATGACTGAAGAGTGGGAAAAACGTTTGGGCCCCAGTTATTACCACTTCCTCTATAGCGACGTTCTGTTCCTGGTGGGCAACACCGACGATCCTCCTGAACGATCCATCAGTTTGAAGCAGATTTCATATTTCAAGGATGTACTGGACTCCAATCGCGATGTACGCTGGACCGTTGTTTTCCTGCACCGCCCCACATGGCTGCCAGACTACAGTGGCAAGACACCAGCTAACAGTGAAAAATTTGAGGCCCTCCTTAAGGACAGGCCACACACGGTTTTTGCCGGCCACGACCACAAGTACAGCAAAGCAACAAGGAACGGTTTTAATTACTATGTTCTTTCCACCACCGGCGCCCAGGGAAGAGGTGAGAAATACGTTACCAGTAGGGGGAACAACTCGATGAAACTGCTTGGCAGGGAAAAGGGAGAATTCGACCATTTCATGTGGGTGACAATGACCGAGGATGGCCCGGTTGTGGCAAACCTCCTGCTTGACGGTGTACTCGACGATGACCCGGTGCCGGAGTAAAAGATCTTCCTATATTTTTTCTTAATAGTAAGCTATCCGTATTAATTTGACTATTACCCTTGCGGCTCAGAGCCCAACCTTGATTTATTCGTACCACTCCAGATTGGTCTAAGCTTTTTCAGTTCCCTGCCCATCAGCAGGTTGAGAGGAATTTCAACTTTCAAATTACCCGTTCAGATAGGCCTGCTTCAGCTGTTCGTAAATACTGTTTCGAGGAAACGTGCCTGATTTGTCAATTCTATCCCTGCGCCACATTTCATTCCATAAATGTACTGCCTGGGAGCCGGACAATAAATTTTCTTCAGGTAATTCCTCCAAAAACTGCTTCCAGTCCCAATAATCCACAGGACAGAACACTTCAGGACTGGCCACAAAGGACCACATATCAAAACTGGTAATTGTTTCAGTCAGGAGTTCCGGTCCAGTTTCGCCCCATTTCAGGACCACAGGATCTTTTACGGAAGCCTTACTGTAACAAGCTTCCATAATGGCTGAACCAGCAGGTGTTTTCATAAGGCAATTATTTGCAGCTACGGGATATCCAGCACCTGATGCCCGCCTCTGGGACGCAAAAACATATTCTGATTCATGCTGAAACGGCTGCAGGCAGACGATATCAGTGTCAACCCAGTAACCTCCCTTCTCAAGCAGTAATTTATACCTGAAGAGGTTCGCAAATCCGGCATAGCTGGCATGATCACTGTATTTAAAAATTTTCTCCTGGGGTAAAATCTTACCCGCATCCATCATTGTTGTTCCTTCAGGTACACCGCTCACATTGTCATAGGCATATAGATGAAAAGGATGCCCCTTCCGCAAAAACGAAGAAATGCAGAGATTTTCCATCACAGATAAACTTTCTCCGACCCACAAACTCTGCACAACAGGCAATGCTTTCATATGAAATCCAGTAAAACACCTCGCTCCATCTAAAAGAACTTCGCCTTTGGAGGGCCGCTTTTCCATTTTATAGTGCCTCAATAATCCGTACGGACCTTTTATTTCCGTTTTCAGATTCTCGTGTTTAAGGAAACGGTTACTATAGACATTCTCAACTTCCCTTTCGCAATCATGGACAAATACATGGCCGGAATCCCTGATCAGTCTCGCAGAGAGGTAAATGCTCTTCATTCTGCCCGGATGGAAATCCTTCCATCCCGCGGGGCCGTCTACCAGTATTACATCCCACTTATCCTTTTCCACTTCATCCGGCAGGTCCATGTCCAGCAAAGAGGGAGATTCCCGTAAACTCCTCCAGTCTTCCCGACGGGTATTGTAGGTTACCGGGAAGGCTTTAATCCTTTTTGATCTTTTTGTTATCTTTTCCAGCCAGTTTTTGTCATCTTCAAGAAAAATGGTCATTCCGCTTCTGTTAAGCCTGGACCAGAACAAGCTGTCGTTTCCCAGTCCGAACACCAGAAGCCTGCAGTTAGCCGTGCTTTTTACAGTATTGATTATCTCCTGTAGCTCTTCCAGGCTCAGCTGAATTTGGTTCAGCTTTCTCATCTCTGAAATATTGGCGTCCGAAGGCCAAATCCTGGCCAGTTCAATACTCAGATATCCATGAAATGATTTCAGATATTTCTGGAGAATTTCCTTCATGATCCTATCATACAAAAATTGGCGGGAAACGCAGGAGTATCAACCGGGGAAAACTGACAATTGAGGGCAGCTAATTTCTGCATCTAAAAAAGATGAGGTCTGGATTAGCCGCCACTCCCAACACCCTATGGTGCTGACACGAAACAAAATCTTTACTAATGGCCCTGTGCCTCTCTTCCAGAGCTCAATCCTCACAGACCGCCGTTTTCTCCAGGATTCTTCCGAACCTTCGGTTCGTCATCAACCTGGGCTATTTGCTGCCGCGCCAGCCGGCGCTGAAACCACGGGAACAAAAAATGGGATCACGGGCATCTCAAGATACTCGCGATCCCATTACCTCCCTAAGATTTAAACCCGCCCTTTCAGCTGACGTTAAAGGCCGCGCGGGTTTTCCATTTGCCCCGGGTGAAGTCGGGAAACTCCACCTGCCGGCTCCGGTTGGCCACAGATTGCTCCGACAATGCGGTTACGACACTCGAGGTTACTGAATCGTAGACATCAAAATATGGAATTTTACCTTCTCGCAAGGACTGGACCAGCAGGTGCCAGGTCAGAGGCGTCTTATTGCTTCCGCCTCCATGTCCGCGCGTTGATTTTCTGTCAGGAGGATTATAGCCCCTGATCACGGGATGTTTATACTGTTCCAGATAGGGGGACGCTGGTTCCCATTGATGAGCTTCGGGACTAATTCCATCCAGGTATATCATCGGGTCACTGACATCCCTCCCGTCAAGAAAGACCCCCTTTGTGCCCTGGAGCCGGTACAGCTCTCTCGGATGAGGGGTGTTGGTATCGAAATTCAGGGTGACAACCTTTCCCATCTCGGTCCTGAGCAGGCTGGAGTTGTAATCTCCCTGGCCCATCTTTGTGGTAGCCAGAGGATGGTCTTTTCCCAGTGTCTGTGCCGCGTACTCGTTAAGGATGCCCGAGCGGGAACTCATTGACACCAGAGACACAAACCGGTCGCCGTGGTTGATATCAAAGTGGGGCATGATCCGGTTCAACGGATGGTCCGGGTATAGGTTCCCGTTTCGTTTTATTGAATGTTCCAGCCGCCATGGTTCGCTTCCACCGGGGAATTTAACCCGGCGCAGGTCATGTATGTATCCGCAGGAAGCATGGACCATGTCTCCCAGCAGCCCTTCCCTGATCAGATTCAACACATTCAGGTACAGGCCACCAGAGGATTCCAGCAGAACCTGTTCCAGGCCCAGGGTTGACCATTTCCCTGTTTTTTCGAAGGTTTCGACCAGTTCCCAGGCTTCTTCAACCGTCAGAACAATCGGAACTTCGCTGACCGCATTCTTCTCCGTGCGGTTGGCAGCCAGGCATACCGGCGCATGCCACTTCCAGGGAGTACAGCAGATGACGGCATCCAGTTCTTCTTCGGCACAAAGTCTTTCAAAGTCTGTTTCTCCCTGGCCATAGAGGCGGGGAGTAGGCCTTCCTGACTCCTCCACCCAGGACTTGGCTCTTTGCAACCTGTCGTCCTGGATTTCACATAGAGCGGGAATCTCCACCTCCTCGAATCCCAAGGCGCAATCAAGGTGGTATGAGCCCCGCCCGCCGATCCCGACAAAACCGAGCCTGATCGACCGTCCACCGGAAGGCTGGGCGGTAGAGAATGGGGCAGCCGGGCTGTTATAACCAAATTCTGACATTTATCTATCTCCTAATTTGTTCCTCAATTCAAAATCCAAGCGACAGCACCGTTCAGCTCTTGCGGCTATTGTTGAAGGCAACTTCTACCGGAAGCCGTTCCTTCCATTTGCCCCGGGTAAAGTCTGGAAACTCTATGGCTTTGCTGTTATCAGCCACTGACATTTCCGACAAAGGTGAAATAACGCTGGAAGTAACAGAATCATAGACATCAAAATCGGAAACACGCCCCTCGCGCAAGGCCAGGATCAGGCGGTGCCAGAAAAGCGGTGTGGCACTCTCGCCCCCGCCATGGCCCCGGACAGCTCTCCTCGGACCGGAAACGTATTCTTTTTCAAGGGGATGCTTATACTCTTCAAGATATTTACCGGCATCTTCCCACTGATGAGCTTCAGGGCTGATCCCATCCAGGTAAATCTTCATGCCGATCCCGCTGCCTGCCATCAGAACGCCTTTAGTACCCTGTATCCGGGTGATTTCTCGGGGGTGAGGGGTGTTGGTGTCAAAATTCAAGGTATACATCTTGCCGTTAACAGTTCGAATCAACGTTGTATTCGAGTCACCCTGCTTCATCTGCGCCTTGGCGTAAGGATGTTTTTCTCCATACATCATTTCCGCGTAACGGTTCAGCATGACCGCGTTCGAACTCATGGAAACCAGGTAATCAAAGCGGTCTCCGTGATTTACATCCATCACCGGAATCATCCTGCAGGTGGGATGGTCAGGATACAGGTTGCCGTTCCGGTCGATCGAGTGCTGGAGACGCCATGGTTCTTCGTCCGGGTTGAACTTCACATTCCGCAAATCATGAACATACCCGCCTTCACAATGGACAATGTCTCCGAGCAGCCCATGATAAATCATGTTGGTTATCGCGGAATTCGGGGACTTGAATCCCATGGTCGCCCATTTCCCGGTCTTCTCATGAGTCTCTACAACCTCCCAGGCCTCCTCTATCGTCTGCACCGCCGGCACCTCATTGACACAGTTCTTGTCATTTCTCATGGCAGCCAGGCTCACCGGCGTGTGCCATTCCCATGAAGTGCAACAGATAACGGCATCCAGTTCTTCCTCAGCGCAAAGCCTTTCAAAATCTGTCGGAGTTTTACCGTAAAGTCTCGGGGTGGGTTTTCCTGACTCTTCAATCCAGCGTTTGGCCTGGTATAGTGCCGCAGGTTTGATATCGCAAATCGCCGGAATCTCAACGCCCTCGATACCGAGAGCAAGGTCCAGATGATAGGATCCCCGCCCCCCTATCCCGACAAAACCGAGCCTGATCGGCCTGGTTAAAGCGGCCTGCTGCCCGAATGCCGGCCGGGCAGCCGCGAATGTTGCTGCTCCGGCAATACCTGCTCCTGTTACTCCAATAAAAGTCCTGCGATCAATTTTTTGTGTCATATTTTCCCCTTTTTATAATAAAGTTTTATTTTAAAATTTAACAAGCCTATGAGACGCCGCAGAAAATCGAGCCTCATAAACATTAGAGCATGTTGATCCTGTTATTCCGAATTTAGTAGACCATACCAGAACGGATTTGTCGTGATGAAAATCCCTGTTTTACCTTCTTAAAACCTCCGGAAGTAGTTTTAGTGAAAGTATCAGGCTGACAGAGTAATCCGTAGTCAGATCGTATGCATTTACCGCCCTGTTATGCGAACTGGTGAAAAATGCGGTTTAGGATAAAAAGGGGGTAAAGCACAGCTACCTGTTCTGTTCCCCCATATCAAGAGGCCCGTTTTTATAAAAAACACCCCTTTGGTTTTATTGTTTGCCTATTTACCCACGAGGCTAACAGCTGACATTCCACCTCTATCAGCATCCTGGAAAGCTCAATCTATTCCAAAAAGGAAACAGGCTGTTCGGTATTCATAATTTCATTCTCCTGGAACTGAAGGCCAAGTTGACCAGATCCCTCCCCAGCGCCAGGATCAAGTTATCATCAGCGGATCCTCTCAAAGAAACCGAGGGTTTCCAGTTCCAGTTTCAGTGCACTCTTCTGAGAATCAGATAATTCACGCAACGGCAGACGAACCGGGCCCATTTCCTGCCCAATCATGCCCATCAGTGCCTTTGAGGCGGGCAGAAAACCGTAGCTTTTGAGGAGGTCCACCATGGATGTAATAAACAGCTGCTCTTCCCTGGCTCCGTCCAGGTTCCCCCGGGAGAAATTTTTTATAATCCGCTGGTATATAGGGGCCGCAAAGTTATAGGTGCTGCCTACAGCGCTGATGGCACCCAGTGCCAGGGCGGCTAATAGTGATTCATCCCGTCCAAAGAACAGGTCAAGCGATTGGCCCCCGAAATTGAGACACTGCAGGTACTCAGCCAGGTCAGAGTGGGTATATTTGATCCCGGCCAGGGAAGGAATCTGCGCTGAGGCCTTTTCCAGGAACTGAATCATCGGCAGGCTAACGCCGGTAAGGTCAGGAATATGATAGTAGTAAAAAGGAATCTCCTGAGCCTGCTCTGCCACCTTTCTACAGCATGCAGTCAAGTCCTCAACAGTGCAGGGCTTTAAGTAGCAGGGGGGCATCATTCCTATGGCGTCAGCACCGACCGCTGCGGCATGGCCCGCCAGCTCCGAAGCGGCTGTTATTGAATTATGCCCCACGTGTACAATGACCTTGAGGCCGGACCCTTTGGTCACCTCGGTCCACCTGGCGGCAATTGTTTTCCTCTCTTCCACCGTCAGGGAAAGGCTCTCTCCGGTAGTGCCGTTTACAAAAGCTCCGGAACAACCCCATGCTGAAAGGTGATCTGCCATTTTCTCAACAACCGCAATATTAACAGTGCCATCCAGATGAAGAGGGGCATAGGTTGCCGCTACCAGTCCCTTTATATCCAATCTCCTTTTTTCCATATTTCTCATCATCTTTCTTCAATTATTCCAGGAAATCCAGATCAGCAGGATATTTCCAGAGACTGATCTTTCCCTGCTTGTATTATTTAGAAACTGTCAAGCCACGCATCTTTCCGGGATCCTGTTTCCCCGCCAGGAAGCTGGAGAACAGGCCGATTGTCACTGTTGTAAAAATCCCCACAAAAGCGTAGGCGTAAAAATGAATAATATCCCTGACCAGGAATACCACAATCGCACTTACAATTGCACCTGTTACAGCTCCAAAGCCATTGGCCCTCCTGAATACTACTCCTAAAATGAAAAGTCCGGATATTGTCCCTCCAAACAGTCCAATAATGTTGAGGTAAGCCTCAAGGGCGGAGCGGAGATCTGCTGAGGCAACTGCCAGGGCTGCCCCGACTCCGATAGCTCCTGTCAGCAAAGTCAGGAGTCGGGCTAACAGGAGATTGGTTTTATCAGTTGAATCGGGTTTAAGGCGTTTATAGAAATCGGTAACCAGTGCAGTTGCGACGCTGTTCATGCTGCTTGATGCGGAAGACTGGGCGGCGGCAAACAGCCCTGCTACAATCAGCCCGGCAACTCCGACCGGCATTTCATGGACAATGAAGAAAGGGAATATGGCGTCATTGGTTATCCCGTCCACTAACCTCCCGGGATTGAATTTATAAAAAATGAACAGCGCTGTGCCGATAGCAAAAAATACGGCCTGGGCGGGCATTGAAATCAGGGCGTTGAGCCAGATTGCCCTGGCAGCAGTCTTCTCATCTTTGGTAGTAATGTAACGCTGAACCACATCCTGGCTGGCGGTATACGAGAACATGTTATGGAACAGGCTGCCCAGGAGAATAGTCCAGGCGGATCCGGTCAACAGGTCCCAGGACCAGTCAGTGTTCTCGAAAAACTTTCCATTTTCAACACCAATCCTGATCATTTCCGCGCTGCTCATGTCGAGGCGGTAAAGGATCAGCACCAAGCTGAAAACAGCTCCGCCCACGAGGACCAGCGTCTGTACCACATCTGTCCAGATTACAGCTTCGATTCCCCCCATCATAGTGTAGATAATGCATAGCACCCCCATCACCAGGATACTTGTATTCAGGTTGATACTGCTGACCGTGGAAAGGGCCAGGGCCGGGAGATAAAGCACTATCGCGATTCGGCCAGTCTGAAAAAAAACGAACAATCCGCTGGCAACCATGCGGGCTGCCAGGTTAAACCTTTTTTCCAGGTATTCATAGGCGGATGTAATATTCAACCTGCGGTAAAAAGGCAGAAAAACATAAATAACTATGGGGGTTATCAGTATGTAGGAGTTAGCCAGGAACAGGTACCAGTCGGCGCCGTAAGCCATTGCCGGGACAGCCATGAAGGTAATGGAGCTGAGCATTGTCGCAAAAATGCTGAAACCAGCAGCCCACCAGGGAATCCTCTGCCCTCCCCTGAAAAAATCATCTGTATTTTTATTGTGTCTTGAGCACCACGCGCCGATCCCCACCATCAGGAGAAGATAAATGGAAAGCACACTGTAATTAATCAATCCGAAGTCAGCCTCAGGAGCCATCTGGATCAACGAGGTATCAAGGGACAATAACATCCGGTTATGATAAGGGTTTACAAAACGCGGATAAAGACCAAATTGATTTAATAGTCAAGATTTGCTGATGGAGAAGCTTTCAGATCCCTAATGAAAGCTGAATGTTTCCGGCTATACCGGGAGCCGGTCAAAAATTCAGGATCTCCTCCAGGGTTCCCTGCGGTCCCAGGCTTTCCAGCCAGAAAATTTCAGTTTTCTTGGCAAAATTTCGGAGATATCTGCCGAAGTTCAAAGTCTGGGTTAAATGCTGGTCAATAATCTGCTTTTTATCTTCGATGGTAAGACCGGCATCAGCCAGGTCAACATGTATAAGGGGCTTGGGATGGTTGAGAGGCTGCTCCCATTCCGAAGCATCCTCAGGCCAGCCGGGCTGGTGCTTTTCCCAATGAATCAGGTAGCCGAGATGGGCCTTGAAATCAGGAAGGTCCGGATTAAGCTGAATCAGGGCCTGGGATACAAATTTACATAGAGACCAGTGGTCACCGTGAGTATCAGTGGGCCGTGGAGTCACTACAATAGTAGGATTGAAATCCTTGATGATACTTACAAAATCTCCAAGACATCCCGTCCTGTTGTAGGGGCTTCCGGGGTTGTAGGCAAAAGTGTACTCCACCGGCACCTTGTCGGAATGGGTGTTTGGACTCATTTGGGGTTCAACAGAACTCCAGAGCTCGCCACCGCCACCGTCAGGATAACCCATGTAAATCACATCGTCAGGAGTAAGTCCCATTAATTTTATACCGGATATGGATTCGTCATGGCGCACGATTCCAAAATCAATCATGTCGAAATCACCATCTCCGTCCCGGTCAACGGCCTTTTCAGGGTATCTCTCTTCCAGGGCCTCCCTGGCACTTGTATTGGCGTCTCCGCAGGTAAACAAAACTATTTTTACCTTGTCACCCCGTCTGAGGGACCTGGCAACCAGTCCAGGGGAGGAGAGAGCCTCATCATCCGGATGCGGGGCAAAAATCAGAATTCGTTCAGTTCCCTGGTCAGAGGCTGTAGCCGGAAGGGACTGGGCAAATCCCAATAGAAAAAACAGTAAAGTAAACTCTCTTCTCATATATGATCATCCCCTTATCAGTTCAGCCTTGTAACTCATTAATTTTCAGCTATATATTTCAATGTCGATTATATACCCGGGTTCTTATTAGTCCTACAATAATATTTGAACCCGTTTTAAAAAATTGGTTCAGCCCGAATTGCGAAATTAGTCCCTGAGGCAGGCTGCCCCGAAGACCTTGTTGAATCTATTAAGGATTGAGAGCAAGCCTTGCTTCTTCATCCGGAAATCAACAGAATGTAGAATGTGCAAACAGAATCAACCAGTAACTTTCGCCCTTGCGGAGCTATGGAATTTCAATAATGTCTACAAAAAATAGAAAGGTTTTGTGCGTGGGTGCCGGCTTAACCGGCTCAGTTATCGCCCGGGAACTGGCTGACCACGGCCTCCCGGTTACAGTCATTGATGAGCGGGAACATATTGCGGGCAACTGTTGGTGCCAAAGGAATCCCCATACAGGAATTCTGGTGCATGCATACGGCCCCCATATTTTTCATACAAGTGACGAAAAAATCTGGGAATATGTCAACCGCTATGCCGAATTCAGGCCTTATCTCCACCGGGTTAAGGCGTCAATTGAAGGCCGGATATGTTCACTACCCATTAATCTTCTTACCATCAACCAGTTTTTCGACAAGAGCTTCACCCCGTTAGAAGCACAAAAATTCCTGGAAAATGTACTGGCAGAGCCTGGCATCACCGCGCCTGTTTCCCTGGAAGATCAAGCACTCAGATCTGTGGGGAGGGATCTCTATGAAGCCTTTTTCAAGGGATATACCATTAAACAGTGGGGAATGCACCCCAGGGACCTGCCAGCATCCATCCTGAAGCGGCTGCCTGTTCGGTTCAGCTTTGACGATAATTATTTCTCAGATGCCTACCAGGGAATTCCAACAAAAGGATACACCGAACTCGTGCAGAATATCTTAAGCAGCAGCAACATTCAGCTGAAGCTGAACACCCGGTATAAAAGCAACGATGTTGAAAAATATAACCACGTATTTTATTCAGGCAGGATAGACCGTTATTTTGATTACAAATTCGGTCAACTTCCCTACAGGACCCTCAAATTTGAACACTTTTATCCAGCTGAACACCTGGATGGAGATTTTCAGGGCTGTGCTCAAATGAATTTCTGCGATAAAGAGGTTCCCTACACCAGGATTATTGAGCACAAACATTTAGCTCCCTGGGAAAAACATGAGAACACTATCACTACCAGGGAGTTCAGCCAGGCCTGCGGACAAAATGACATCCCCTTCTATCCGGTGTTGCATGCAGGAGGCAGCGACATTCTTGATCAGTATATTGCTGAATCAAAAAAACAAATCCGCACAACGTTTGTCGGAAGACTTGGAACACACCAGTATCTTGACATGGATGTTGCGGTTTCCAGGGCACTTCTCGAGGCGCACAGGTTTCTAAAGACTCTATGAAAGATTGACAAAAGACGTTACCAAGGGCTGGCAAGCAACAGCGGCCAGGAATTTTCCTCCGGATTTAATCCGGAATGATTATTTAAATATATTATAATCGTTGCAATAGACATAAACCTTGCATGGAATGGATTTAAGACTATGAAAAATAAGCCGGACAGTTCAGAACGGAGGCAGTTTTTAAAGAATGCAGCAGCCGCAGCCGGATTTGCGGCCCTGGCCGGGACAACAGGTTTGCGATGGGTTCACGGCGCCTCGCTTGAACCGGGATGCGTGGCAGTGACCTCGGGCGAGGACAGGGTTGACAATATTTTTCGTGCTCTAAAATATATAAAGGACGATATCCACGATTCCATAGGCGGCAGGCGGGTCATCATCAAGCCGAACAACGTATCAGTTACCAGGCAACTGGCCGCGACCCATGTAGAATGTCTCGAAGGCACACTGGAGTTTTTAAAATCCATTGGGATAAAAAAGGCAGTTATTGCTGAGTCACCTGCTCCTGGAACAGCCATGCAGGGATATGAAAATTTCGGCTATTTGGCTCTACAGAAAAAATATGACATAGAGTTTATGGATCTGGATGATCAAGGTTACGAGATCATGTTCCTTTTTGACCAGAAATCTTTTCAGCCCATTCCTATCAGGCTCTCCAATGTTCTGCTGGACAGGGACAGGAATTTTATTATTTCAGCAGCTATGCTGAAAACCCACGATCGAGTTGTCAGCACTCTTTCTTTGAAAAACATTGTTTTCGCGGCCACGCTCAAGGATAAGGGTTATACCTGGGATAAGAATCGCAAACCTGGATCCCAGAGTGACAAACCCAAAGCCCACGGTTCAGGATACCGTGCCACTAATTTCAATATTTTCACCATGGCCGCCAGGCTCCACCCCGACCTGTCGGTAATTGACGGCTACCAGGGTATGGAGGGGAACGGCCCTACCGGAGGCGATCCCGTAGAACACCGGGTGGCTGCAGCCAGTACAGACTGGCTGGCCGCGGACCGGGTTGGGCTGGAATTAATGGGCATTGATTTTTCCAAGGTAGGATACCTGAATTACTGTGCCAGGGCCGGTTATGGAAAGAGTAACCTTGATGAGATCAGAATCCTGGGGGAATCTATCTCGGATCACTGGAAGTCCTATCGCCTGCACGACAAAGTCGAAGAGCAGTTGATTTGGCAGAAGGAAGCGATTGTAAGCTAGATCGCCTATTTTGTTTGTCAAATAAAAATCCAGATGAAGACAACCGCCAAACTGTACATAGCATCGGGAAGAACCTGTTCCATGTTTTGGAAGGCCTTACTGTTACTGCTCATATTGGGATGTACAGTGCAGGCACCAATATCCACCGGCAATCCTCCATCAGTGCAGCATGGCAGAGTGTCTCTTTCCACAGGCGGGCACCTCTCTTATTACATTCGCCCCGGCACTGAAAATTCTCTGGTATTGATTCCCGGCAGTTGGGGCGACCACCATGTATACGATGAAATGCTGGCTGAACTGGACGCCTCACTACAGGTTGTCATCATTGAATTGCGGGGACACGGTGAATCCTGGCCGCCGACTCTTGACGCTTCGATAGAAAACTTCGCCGACGATGTTCTCCTGGTGACGGAGAACTTGAAGCTGCATAGTTTTTTCGTGGGAGGGCACAGCATCGGCGGAATGATCGCCATCGAGCTGGCAGGCCGTCGGCCATCGGATATCAAGGGGATAATTCCCATTGAAGGGTGGACTCATCATGAGGTGCAGCGCGAAGCCTTCGGGCAGATAAACGGCACGACCCTTTCCCCTGAGCAGGAAGCCAAACGTCTTGCTGCCCGGGAGCGGGTTCTCTCCAGGCTCAGCGACCAGCAGATTTCGGCCTTTGGTTCTGCCTGGAGGAGATGGGACGGACTTCCAATCCTTGAATCAACCGGTGTACCGGTTCTGGAATTATGGGGTGACCGGGGACATGAAGCTCCCAGCCGCGAGGTTATGCGCATTCCCGACAGGCCTAACATCAACCTTCACTGGTTAAAAGAGGCCTCTCACCCGTTGCTTATTGAGTGCCCCGGAGAGATCGCCGAGCAAATAAACAAATTCATCGCTGCTGTTGATTCAGGCTCTGACCTGCCGTTCGATTCCTCCCTCATGTTTGAGGTGCCTGCCTTGAAAATTGGTGAAAAAAATGCGGATTTCAGCCAATTGCCTCGATTGCCGCTGGAGATTGTTACTATTTACCGAGGTATTGAGGGTGAATCAGGTTTTAATATGCACCCCTACCTTACTCATTTTGAAGGTCGTTTTTACGCCATGTGGAGCAGCAACAGCGTCCGGGACCTGCAGTCGGGTCAACATGTCCGTTATTCCACCAGCAAAGACGGTATGGAATGGTCCGAAGCCCGCATGTTAATGCCCCGGGAAGACAAGGAGGAAATGCGTTATTTTGCTCGGGGATTCTGGCTGCGCGACGGACAGCTTATTGCCCTGGCGGCATATGACGAAGCGGTTCGCCCCCTTTTCGGTCCCGGCCTGGAACTGCGCGGCTATGAATGGAACCCGGAAACCATGGATTGGAAAAAGCCGATTGTCATAGCTGATGACACGATCAACAATTTTCCGCCGAAGCTTCTCCCCTCCAACGAATGGATGATGTCGCGCCGGGATCACCGCATGAATAAGTCGATGTTAATTGGGGGTGTCTCTTCACCGCAGGAGTGGAAGGAATACCCCATTTCCATACCCGAGGATGGTGCGTCACTGGATGAGCCTTTCTGGTGGCAGCTTCCTGATGGGTCGCTAAGCGCCGTGTTTCGTGACGGATCGAAGTCGGGTAGGCTTTACCGCTCTTTTAGCCGGGATAAAGGCAAAAGCTGGACAATTCCGCTTAGGACCAATTACCCGGATGCATGCGCCAAATTTAATGTACTGCGACTTAGTGACGGCCGTTATGCACTGGTGTCCAATCCTAATACCAACGGCAAAAGGGTTCCCCTATGCCTGGCTCTTTCGGACGATGGAATCATATTCGACCGCATGTTCATTCTCCGCGATACCCCAACCATTTACCGTTATGCCGGTAAAGATCCCGGTTATGCTGGTTATCACTATCCACAGCTTTTAGAGTGTGGCAGGAACCTCTACGTAATCCATGCAGAAAATATGGAAGATATCGTTCTCCTGCGGGTCTCTATGGCAGATCTTGAAGGGCATTAACCTGGACTTTGGTCCTAAATCAAAACAGCCTGGATTTTATATTTTTTTAATAATAGTTAAAAAAATAACTGATCTTCTTGTTTATCTGTAAATATTCACTTCGGCTCGACACTTATAACTGTCCGGGATTACAAAGTCCCAAATCATCAGGGGAGGACAGTCATGGTCAGGGAGTGTGGGTTAGGCAATGCACAATACCGGAGATTCCTATTGGGTGTTAAGCAGCTTTGTATCCTGGGCAGGTTATAAACTGTTGGCTCAGGTTGTTCAGCTGGAAAATTCTATTACTCACCTCCGAATTCCCGGATTCAGGCCTGCCTTAAGAAAGAATCCTTTAATTCCTGATTGCAAAATCAATGAATCCGAAGAATAATACTTACATCATGTATAAAACAATAAGTTTACTCATAATTATTGTTCTGGCTGCAGCATGCAGCACACCGGACCCGATCGAACCGACCCTGGCCGGCCCCTACCTGGACCAGCCTGATCCTGGCAACCGCCTGGAGCTGTTCGCCCCGGGTATAGTATCTGACGGCCTCCATAACCGGGATATTGCCATAACCCCTGACGGGCGGGAGATATACACTACTGTCAGTACCGCCAACAACGCCTACAGCAAGATATTCGTACATGAATTGAAAAACGGAGTGTGGCAGGAGGCCAGGATTGCGCCGTTCTGTTCAGGATTCAAGTACCAGGATATCGAGCCTGTTTTATCCGCTGACGGCACACGGATATTTTTTGTTTCCAACCGTCCTGATCCGGAACAGGGCCGTAATGCCCAAAACTGGGACATCTGGGCTGCCGACCGGGAGGGCGACAGCTGGAGTGAACCCTATAACCTGGGGTCTCCGGTCAACTCTGACTCTGATGAATATTTTCCGAGTGTTACCAGGGAAGGAACCATCTATTTCACCCGCCTGGAAAAGGACCCCAGGGCTAATTATATCTTCCGCTGCCGCAAGGAAAACGGCATTTACCAGGAAGCGGAAAAGCTGGATGAAAATGTAAACTGCGGGCAGGCCAGGTTTAACGCATTTATATCCCCTGATGAGAGTTTCATTATTGTGCCCTCAATCGGCAGAGAGGATTCCCTGGGCGGAGCGGACTACTATATCGTTTTCAGAGACGAAAACGACCAGTGGAGCAGCCCGGTTAATATGGGTGAAAAAATCAATTCCGCAACCGGCCAGGAGTGGAGTTCCAGCCTTTCTCCGGACGGAAAATTCCTGTTTTTCATGAAAACCCTCCTTAATCCAGAATTTGACGATTTGCCTGTGAACAGGACGGGATTTCAGCAGATTGTCTCCTCGCCTGAAAATGGAGATTCCGACATCTACTGGATCAGCTCCAGTATTATTGAAGAACTAAGAAGTGATATTTTTCAGCTCCCCAGATGACACTCCAATTCAAACAATACAAATAATATTTATGCTGATTTAATATGAAACCCTCTGAGTTACTCTACCAAAAGCTAAAAGATGCCGGTCTTAACTTTTTTGTGAGCGTCCCCTGTAAGCTTTTAGATGGCTTGATCCCACTTATCGAACAAGATAAAGAGATCATATATACACCTGTCACCAGGGAAGAGGAAGGTTTAGGGATTTTAGCCGGGGCATCTCTGGCTGGCAAACGCCCGGCAATCCTTATGCAGAACTCGGGACTGGGAAATTCCATAAATGCTGTTTGTTCGTTGACTAACTATTACGGACTCCCGGTGGTATTCATCATCAGTCACAGGGGAACCAAAGGAGAAATTATTGATGCTCAGCGTCCAATGGGATCTGTAACAAAAAAGCTGCTGGAAACCGCTGATATTCCATACTATGAGATCAACTCTCCGGATGACCTCCATTTGCTTGGTAAATCAATAGACAAGGGTTTCAAAAACAGTCTATCGATTGCATTTCTTTTTCCGCACAGTTTCTGGAAAGAGACCGGAGAAGATGAATGAGACGATACGAAGCTATCAAGAAAATTATTAGTCATCTGACAGATGAAATCGTCGTTTCCAATATTGGACATCCTTCCCAGGAGCTTTATCAGATCAATGATCGCCCCCAGAATTTCTACATGCTTGGCTCCATGGGCCTCGCGTCATCTATTGGCCTGGGCATTGCTATGTCTCAACTCCAAAAAGTTGTGGTGATTGAGGGCGAAGGGTCCGTCTTGATGAACCTGGGCGGCCTGGCCACAATCGGCATCAATCAGCCGAAAAACCTGTGTCTCTTTATCATCGACAATGAAGCATACGGATCCACCGGATTTCAGCCTACGTTTACATCCAGGGGGCTCGACCTTGCCAAAATATGCCAGTCTTGTGAAATCACCAAGACACATCTGTGCCAAAATGAATTCGAATTTAATAAGATTCTCCCTGAAGTATTAGGCGATAATCCAGGCCCATTCTGCGTCATTATTAAGGCTTCTAAAGAGATGCCTGATAATCTAAAGATAATTCCTTACAACCCTCAATTTATAAAAAACAGGGTTAAGAAATGTTTATCTTCTAAAGAAAATGATCAAAGTAATAAATCCCTATAACTCTGAATTGATTGGAGAGATCGAACAAACTTCAGAAAACGAAGTGAACTCTCTAATTGACAAGGCAACATCGTCATTCAAAAACAGGGCCCTCCCGGCAATTGACAGACATAACATCCTGAAAAAGGCTGCTGAGCTTCTGGAAGGGAAGAAAGAAGAATTCGCAATATCAGTTTGCCGTGAAACTGGAAAGCCAATCAGGGAATGCAGGATTGAAGTTGCCCGTGCCTGTACATCATTGACCTGGTCGGCTCAGGAGGCCTTAAGAATTGATGGTTTGATCCAGTCGTGTGATGTCACGGAAAAACATTCCTTGAAAAAAGCTTATATCCACCGCGTTCCGTTAGGGGTGATTGCGGCAATTACGCCATTCAATTTTCCCCTGAATATTCCATCTCACAAAATCGGCCCGGCGCTCGCAGCTGGCAATGCCGTCATTATTAAAGCTTCCCCCAGGGCACCTATGTCCACAGCAGGACTTGTTGGTCTATTCCTCCAGGCAGGCCTGCCAGAGGGATTACTGCAAATTGTAAATGGCGGTTCTGAAGTAGCAGAAAAACTGGTTAGTGGAGATGTCCAGGCTGTTTCGTTTACCGGAAGCAGCAGGGCAGGAAGCGAAATAGCAAAATGGGCAGCCGGGAAAAAAGTTGTCCTGGAACTGGGCGGGAATGATCCAATTGTAGTCATGGATGATGCTGATCTGGAGTCCGCCGCCCAAACAATAGTCAGCCATAGATTCAGCTTTTCCGGGCAGCGATGCACTTCCTGTAAAAGAGTTTTCATTCATCAGTCAGTATATGAAGATCTGAAAAGTAACCTCATCAAGCTGATTGCACAGCTCAGGGTCGGTGACCCATTGGATGAAGGTACGGATATCGGCCCCTTAATCGATGATGAGGCCGCAGATAATATCCAACAAAAAATTAAAGCGGCTGTAAAAAACGGGGCTGTTGTAATTACTGGAGGAACAAGGGAAAAAAGGTTTATCTATCCTGTTTTAATTGAGAATGTGAAGCAGGATGATCCGCTGGTACAGCAGGAGACTTTCGGCCCGGTTCTGCCTATTGCTAAATTCAATGACTTCCAGGAAGCAATTGAATTAGTAAACAGCACTCCTTATGGGCTTCAGTCAGCGATTTTCACAAACAGGATGGATATTATTAAAAAAGCCTTCCAGGAGTTTGAAGTCGGGGCTCTTATTGTCAATGGAGGTACAGGATTTAGAGTTGAATCTTTGCCATTTGGAGGTGTAAAGGAAAGCGGATTCGGACGCGAAGGCATCCGGTATGCTATCAACGAATTTTCAACACTGAAGACGTTGATTATGTGAAAGGATTCAACGCATGATTAACTTGATTCTTGTGCGTATTTAAAGTGTACCAGCATGTTCAATATTCTTATTGTTGATGGTTTGAACCGGAGTGGGCTGGCCGTTGCCAGAGCTCTCAGAATGGCCGGCAGCCACAATATCCACGCAGTTGCACCTTCCGAAAGGTTCCGTAGTTTTTTTCGTAACCAGCTCAAATCCAATTGTATAAACAAGATACATTTTGCGGAAAATGAATTTTACGAACCTCCCTTCATTGATGAACTCCGCCGGATAATAATCCAGAACAAAATTGCCGCGTTAATACCAATTGGACAGGCGGCCGCCGTATCTATATCAAGGGCAAAACCTGAATTAAATAAATATTGCAGAGTTCTTATCGAAGACTTTAAAAAAATAATCCTCTTTCATGACAAAGAGCTGACTATAAACATCGCAAAAAAACTGGAGATCCCTCATCCCTTTACAATGATTCCGCGAAACCTGCATGAACTGAGCGCGTATGCTGCCAACGCATCGTACCCTGCTGTAATTAAAGCAAGAAAAGGAATGGGCGGTACCGGGGTTTCGTATGCTGCAGACAGTGAAGAACTTCTGGACTTATACAAAAAGTATTCTGAACAATCCCTGCATGAAGATGGATTTATCAATGACAGTTCCCATCCTTTGATCCAGGAATTTATACCTGGTGAACTCCATGATGCCCTGGTTTTCTGTGTAGATGGGGAAGTCAAAACAGGCCTCACTCAAAAGCGTATTGTTACCAGGCCCCTCACAGGGGGAATAGGTGTTGTGAACATCACCACCCGTGACAACAGGTTAATTGAATACGCAAAAAAACTTTCCCGGCACACAAACTGGAACGGAGTCTTAATGCTTGACTTCAAAATTGACAGCCGTGACGGAATGCCCAGGCTTATGGAAGTCAATCCCAGATTCTGGGGGACAACCTGGCTGTCCATATGTGCGGGACTTAACTTTCCTCACTACCTTGTCTCCGCGGCTTTATCAAAGCCTATAGAGTATCCGGAGGAATATAAAATTGGATTAACCTGCCGCTGGATCATGGATGAATTTGCCGGAATTTTCGATTCGCCCAGGAATTTTTCAGCTGTGACAGGCCGAATAAAGGGGTTTATCTCAAGGTTCAATGAAAAAAACTGTGTTTTTGATGTCCTCCCATCAGATATCAAACCAACGATTTCAGAAATATTGACTGCCCGGTTTTAGAGTGCTTACGGTCTCAGATTATCCGGGACTGGCCCTCCTTTTCATAAAGGTCACTGGACCCTGCCCAAACCCTGGATCCGTAATTTGACCAGGCCGACTACAATCCTGGAAATTGCCGCAAAGCTGAGGCGATCCGTATTGCAGATCAGATCGTAAAGAAGCGGGTCCGAAATATCCTGGTGGAAATGAACCTTGATAAGCTTGGCTCGGTCCCGGTCCTGCTGTAAGACTATTCTCCGGGGATCCTTACGGCCTTCCGCCCTGACCCGTTCAACCCGTGATTGAAGGGAAGCGTTCAGCCGGACATGGATCCCAAGGGGAAGTGACTCGGTGACGCAGCATCCGCCCCGGCCGACAATAATTACTTTTCCAAATGTCGCCAGGGTCCTGATCACTTCAAACAGTTCTTTGTATACTAATGTCTTCTGGGAAGGCTCTCCGAGCAGGCTGTAAACCAAGGCCTGTACTTCAGAATAGTACTCCTCCGAAAGCAGGTCTCGAACTGACCGGTTCAGATCAGTTTCCGCGACCAGTTTCTCACACAATGCGCGGTCAAGAACCTGCCACCCGCGAAAAATATCATCTCCCTGTCCGGCGAAGGCTTTCAGAAGCGCTTCCGCGAGGCAGTATCCGCCAGCATCGCATTCCCGGGAAATAGTAATGAAAGGATAAAGGCCCTCCTTCGGCAGCTGTTGCGAGGAATGGAATTCTGTATAGCTGTTAGCTTTCAGAAAACCCCTTATTTCTTTGCAGATATCGACCATGACAACCTCCAAAGGGTTATTAGGTCACTTTCAAGGGGATAGGCCCGGCTTGGGACATGCCCCTGACATGTTTATTCTAGACCCGCTTCCCGGGGACAGTCAATGAATATCGATACTCCGGAATCTAAACTGATTAAAAGCCCGGATCGGGCAATACAGAGCTCCATATCAAGGGGGAACTCATCCAGGATGAAATCCAAAGCCGGTGATATCCTGATTATGGGCTGGTGATAACCCTAGGTTCTCAGTTTACGGTGAATCAGCCGGAGAATTTCCTCAGCGCTGGTTTCGATTGGTTTTCCGGTTACGTCAACAATGGGAATGCCGCGACGCTTCAGTAATTTTTCAACTTCCTCCGTCTCCTCAAATACCTTGACCGGATTGACATATTCAGAATCTTTACCCGTTAAACCCAAATGCCTCTGCCTGTGTTCCCGATGCTCGATCAGTTCACTTGGAGCAATGGTCAGGCCAACTACCCTGCGCATATCCAGCCTGAACAAACCTTCCCTGGGCGGGATTCCGGCAACCAGGGGAACGTTGGCTATCTTCCAGCCCAATACAGAGAGATACAGGCTGACCGGAGTTTTGCCCACCCTTGAAGCTCCCAACAGTACTATTTCGGCTTCGGGCCATCCTTCAGGATGTTTTCCGTCATCGTGGGCGAGGGTATAATCCATGGCACTGATCCGGTCGAAATAAGAGCGAAAAAGCTGGCGGTACAAACCAGGCATACCAAGGGGTTCCTGCCCCAGTTTCCTGCCCATTGCTTCCATGAGGGGGCCCATCAGGTCGATGGCAGTCAGGTTCAGTTCCCCGGCATAGTCGATTGCTGCCTGGCGCAGCTTCGGATCCACAAATGAATGAGCGACTATTGCTCCTTCTTTGACCGCATCCTGAAAAATCTGCCTGACCTTCTTCCTGGTAGACACCTTGGGAAACAGTTCAATCCCTATTTTCGCCTCCTGGAACTGGGCCGATACCGTCCGGGCCAGTTGTTCGCCCGAGGCCCCTACTCCTCCAGATATGACATAAAGCGTCAAGGACTGCGGTTCTGCCTGGCTCTGCTTTTCTTCCATAGGATTGACCCTCCACCCGGAAAATAAAATTGCCGATAGAGTAATTATACTCACGAGGGGCCGAATAGTCTTGATTGGTTTTTGGGCGTTTCAGTTTACAGGTGCCAGGTGGGCCCAGGAAAAAACGATTGACCGATTCAGCAGAATGCACCCAACCCGGATACAGAAAAGCGAATGCGGACTAATCGGGGGTAAGGAGCAGAGACTGATCCAAACCGGGATTATCCAGGTAAGAATTCATATTGAAGCAGAGCAAAAATCAGGTTCATTAAAGAAAGGGACCGGGATTAGAAAATCTTCACCCGATCCCTTTCAACGGAGACAACTCCACACAGAAACAAGACACCTTTAGAGAAATAAACGGTGAGGACCTACCTCCCTGAACTTTTTTTCTCAGGTACCACATCAATGACCAAAATCTCGGTGGTTCCAATAAACACCGTACCATCTTTAAGCAGGCCGGTTAGGACCAGGGAATTGTATTCATCAATTCTCAGGCCCTCCAGGGTTTTAAGTTCGTCTATTAAAAACTTTGCTACAAAATAACCCCGGTTATCAACTTTCCAGCTGTTGATATCAATGCCATTGAGCTCCACACCTCCGGCTACTACATCTCCATAGGGAAGATTAGTGTGAACAGTGACAACATTCCCGCTATTCTGAATGTTCAGGACATTAGGAGCCACTTCGATTTCGACTTCCAGAATTCCGGCCATGCCTGGAGCAAAAAACATCAGCGCTACCAATAAAACAACAGAGACTAAAACCAAACGAGACATTGGGCTTTCTCCTTGAAAATAATCAGCGGTTTATTTACATCCTGGCTTCGCGATCAAACCATCGGACACTCATTCATGAATCTATTGAATGATTAATATAATTTTAAAAACCTGATTCTGATACACCACATTCTCTCCTGAAAGTGTATGTTGAGTCTGTATCCTCCGTCACAACCTTTCATTTTTCCTGGAATCCAGGAAATCAGAGGCTTAAAAAAGTAAATTAATTGAGGGAAAGATGATTGGTGGAAGCGAGCTAAGGTCCAATTCAAATCCTTAGGCTTCATCACACCTGTGAAGGGAAGGGGATTCAGGAAAAAAGCGACTCCTGTTCCTGGATGCCATATTCATCACTCAAGAAATTCCGGCGTTCCGGAGACAGCGAATTCCATTTGCGCCGTCTTGTTTTGATATCGGCCTTCAGGTAGGAAGCCATCCATTCCTCCCACTCATCCACATAGGTACCATATAGATAATCCCCGGCTTCACCGGCCCTTCCCATTTCATACTTTGTCCTTACTGGCAGGGCATTCATCACTGTAGCAAAATAGGGCAACCCGGTCTTTTTATCAATTTTCGACAGCAGTTCATAGAGGCAGGCTACGTCATCATAGGCGGAATGGGCCCGGGTTGGGATAATTTTGTGATGAGCCAGAATTGTCTGGAGTTGTTTATTTTCACATCCGGTTGCGATCCAGTTTATAGACCGCATGGAGCAGTGCCACTCTTTATCGCTGAATTCAGGGTAGGAATAAAATAAAAATCTTCGATCAAAAACAGCATTATGGGCCACCAGAAATTCAGCTCGCTGAAGGAGCTCCCTTACTTTTCCCTGATCTATAGACTTCCCTTTCAGTTTTTCCTTGGTCAGGCCGTGGATAGCAGTAGCCTCGGGATCTATTTCAAAGGCTGGTTCCTGGTATCCCTGGTAGTAGTCATCCTTACGCAGAAACCGTCCGGTTTCTCGGTCAAAAGTAAAAAGTAAAACTGCTATTTCAACAATTTCATCATTCCGGGAAATTCCTGTAGTCTCGACATCAACAATCGCAGCCTGGCCAGTTTCCATTCGTCCGCCTCCGGTTATAAACCCATCCTTCAGAAATGTCTCTGCCCTTATTCTAGGACCTTAAGCAGACAAAAAAGAACCGGGGGCCAGGGCTGGAAGCAACTTCCATCGTCCTAGGGGCTTTCTTTGTTGCTTCATGACCTGGATCCTCTCCCGAATTGCTGTCAAATAATCTCAGTGGTATTATCTTTATATAAATCTCCGATCCGACCTTTACTGAATTTCCATGGGAATAGGCTTCCCAATTACATTGGCGCAGAGAATTATGACAAAAGACTCTATTTATAAAAGAAGAATCTTCTATGAATTCTTATCCCTGCCCAGGACAATTGGAACTGTAACCCCTTGTTCTGAAAATCTGGCCAAGGAAATGGTCAAACCAATTAGCTTCTCTTCGGCATCTGTTATTGTTGAATACGGCCCTGGAACAGGAGTCTTCACCAAAAAAATCCTGGACATGAAAAAGAAGGAAACACTCTTTTTCGCTCTTGAACTGAATCAGGAAATGTTCACACTCATGAAACACAGGTTCCCCGGTGTTGAGGTGCATAGGAGTTCGGCATCAGAAGTGGATATACACCTTAAAAATGCTGGAGCCGAACATGTAGATGCCATTGTCAGTGGGTTGCCCTGGGCAGGATTTTCGGACAATATTCAGGACGAAATTTTAGAAAAAACACTACTGGTTTTACCGGAAGGAGGTATTTTTATAACCTTTGCCTATTTGCACGGCCTGGTTTTGCCGGGAGGCATTAAGTTCAAAAAGAAAATTAAAAATCTATTCTCACAAGTGACAATAAGTCCGGTCGTCTGGAAAAACATCCCTCCCGCTATTGTCTACACCTGCACAAAGTAAACCAGGCAAATTGCAGTTTCCCTTACACCCTGCTATTTCTCTGGAATCTATCAATAGATTCAGAGCCTCACATGTTAAAAGACTAACCTCCCCAAAAATCAATTCCTGCTTTTAAAATATTCATCAATAAGCTCAACGTAGTCCGCGCCCAGCCTGCGAAATAAGGCAGGGGTCGCCCTTTCCATCTCTCCGCCCCTGGTACTGATAAATCCCAGGCAGTGTTCAGGAGTGAAACTGATTACTCCTGTCTTGGCCGCGTACTTGTCTGCAACATAACCATTCCCATTTCCAGCGTCAAGGCTTTCAGATTCCCTGAAAACCCAGCGCTTCTGAAGAAAATCAGAAACAAATCGATCCTGTTCTTTTTTAACTGGTTCAGGAATTGATACCGGAGAGGCCTTGATCATCAACAGATTTTCGGCTATCGCGGTCAGGCAGTGAAAATCAAAAAACAGGTCCAGTGTTCCGTAAGCCTCGACCCATCCGGAGATTGCATCCTTGACGCAGGCTACCTCGGGCTCACTCACCTTGCTGTCCCAGTCATCACCTTTCACACTGTCCCAGTTCCGGTTAAGATCAATATCATGCATGTTATAGCGGTATCCGCCTCTGGTGACTCCATCCGGATTGACCAGGGGGATTATGTTATATACGTAGTTTTTCAATAAATCATCGGAACTGGCGCTTCCATCCAGGAGCCTGGATACAATACCTTCAGTCACAGGCCCCGCGGCCATCTCGTAGGCATGCTGGGTCCCGGTAATCCATATTGCTTTCTTCTGCTTGTGATCCACACTGAAATCTGTAACTGTCAGCGCTGTTATGGGTCTCCCCTCCACAGAACTTCCGATAGTGCGCCAGGAAAAATACTCGCTGCCCTCCCACCGGTCAAGAAACTCCTGCAGGTTCCGCATGGTCCAGGGAACAGCCCAGGCAAAATAGATCGAATCTGTATCAGGAATGAATGAAACAGTCAGCGATGCGGAATCACTTTCATAAGAATAGGCGGCCTTCTCATATGGTTTCCAGTTTTGGGACTGGTAATTCGTAGAATACATCAGGGTGAATCTTTCATCAAAAGTATGGTCATCACTATAGGGAGTGACTGAGGGGATCTGCTTCCGATCAGGTCCATACCCGACGATCCTGAGGCTTACTTCCCTGCCCCGGCAATTATCCAGGCGGAAGTAAAACTGGTTTCCCCATTCCAGCCTGAAGGCAAATGTTTCAGGGGCCGCAAAAAATGTCCCGGTCCTTCCACCCTGAAAATTGCTGGTTATGGATGGGCCTGCATCTGAATCCGGCATCACTTCAACGCTGCAGAAGGCTTCATCCCTGCGGCCAAGGTTATCTTCCACGGTCAGCTTAACAGTGTAGGCCCCGGTTTTATTAAAAACCCGGGTAACCTCCCTGCCCATAGAATCAACCGGGACCAGATCCATTTCGTTAAAGTCCCAGGAGTAGCCGGTAAGTTCGCTGTCCTGTCCGGCCCGGGACGCGGCAGCGCTGAATCTGACTTCCTCGCCAACCCTGGCTTTCAGACGGCTGGCGGAAATCTCAGCATGGGTGTCGATCCTCCCAGCTTGCAGGTAACTGGTTAAAAACAGACATGCAAGAAGAGTGGACGTAAAAGAAATTCTAGAAACCATCAGCTTTGTCCTCGTCTGAAAATTTAAATCTTCTCCTAAGTGATCATCCAGGCAGCATAGGTTTGGGTGGCAGTGTGCCTGACAAATCCCGGATATTAGCTGTTTCAACCGGTTGTTTTTTGATCCTGATTATCTCAGACTGCTACAGTTACATCGCCCCCTCATCTTGTAAGTTCCTGAAATTCATCGATTAATTTGGTTTCCCGGACTTGTCTTTCTTATCTGTCAACTGACAGGATTTTCTCATTCAGGTGCTGACTCCCATTTTGGGGAGTATCCAGAGCTGCAAAAGCAGGTATACAACAATAAAAATAAAAAATACCAAAAAAGGACTCATTTATTTACCCCTTATTTTGTGGAAGATCCTGACTCCCGTATGATTATTCTACCTTAGCATACTCCGGGGGAATACCCGGCTTCACATAATTTGGCAAACAAAGATTTCGGGTATAGTGATACAAAGGAAAGTGTCCGCTGTCATGAATTACAGCTCAGAAGAAGAACCTGCCCGGATTTACTGTCCCCGGATAATTCCCGTAGCGCAATGGATCCCACCGTTATTCAGAATCATATGACGCGCATAAACAGGTACAATTTTATATTCAGACGGTATCTCGGTTTTCAGGGCATCAATAAACAATTTTTCAATGGAAGTCAGCCCCATTACCGGGATGAAAAGGATATTGTCTACCAGGAGGTTGTTTACATAACTGATCCCCGACCAGGGAACATTGAGCGATTTATCACCGGCAATCCTGGGTACCCTGATAACCTTCAGGCCCAAGCCTCCCAGTTCAGCAATTTTCTGTTCTCTGAGTTCTTTATCCGGAATATTGTAGTCAGGAAGCTGGCTTTCAATTACAGATAGCAGCGCTGGGATCTGGGCGACATCCGTACGCATGACCACGGCTGAAGACACCCAGTCTCTGAGCAGCGGAAGGTCCTTCTCATACATTCTCTGCTGGCGTTCGCCGGCAAAACATGAAACAGGGTCTTCACTACAGTTCTGGGTGATATAGGTTTCCAGCCTTTGCTTCATTCCGAGCCTTTCCTCAATCGGAAAGGCTACCTGTGTCTTCTTTAGCCGGTCCATTGCCTCCCTCAACTCTTTTCTGCTGTTTCTGAATTCCAGGGCATTTACTGAAAGGGTTTTTGCCATCTCCAGAATCTCACTGGTATAGGGAGTCGTCAATCGCTGCCCCAGGGCTTCCAGTGCCGAAAAGGCCAGCCCCTGGCTGCCGGTGATTGGATCAGAAACCAGAGCTATGTTCTCCTTGGGCATGAATGAAACAAAATAGTCGATATGGGGCGCCAGGCCGGAAAGGTTAACAGCATGATCCGCACCAAATTCCACTTTCAGGACATAGGCGTACTCTTCGTCCGTCAACTCCTTGCCCCAGTAATTTTTGGCTGTATCGCCAAAAAAAACTATTGTTTCGGCTGGATTACGGGGATGTCTCAGGAACTGGATATCTCCGCCTTCCCAGGAAAGCTTAGACCTGACAAAGGGATCATGGATCAGGTCGTCCAGAAAGGGCTTGAATTTTTCTCCGTATTCCGCAGAACCCTCCAGCAGCCTCCTGGGAACCAGGATAATAGGTTTGTCCTTAACTTTTCCGCTCTTGGTATAGTCCTGGGTCCAGGGATTGGAAACGGTAGAGACAGTTTCATGAAATTTTACAGTATGCTTCAAATCCCTAAAATTCAATCGCAGGGCTTCATCATACCACTGCTTCTCCAGGGCATGGTTCACTCCGATGGTTATTTCCAGGGAGCGGCTGATTTGGGGAAGCATTTCTTTAACAATGTCCAGCGAATCTCCCACCACCTCGGTCCGACCGGAAAGAAAACTGAGGGTATCCACATCAAATATCAGCCCCCGGATTGGATCATTCTCCGTATCTGCCCGGAAACCTGGTATGGTTGGTTCGTACCATATGTGGCATTTCTGCCCCCCACCGTTTTTTACAAGTTTCGGGTCAAAGGGGAGGTTGCGGGATTGAAAAAGTGAGATCAAGTCTTCTTCACTTCCAGCGCATGCAAATTTCAGTGCTCCCGGTTCAGACCCTTCAGGAAAATGGAGATCTCCAGCGACATCCTGGAAATTCAGGCTGGCGCCGGATAATATTTGAATTTGAATGCAGACGAACCAGAACAAGCCCAGTATTAATCTGCTTCCCAGGCTGAATCTCATAATCTCTCCAGAATTTCTGACCTCTATACCAAAAGCACTGCACAATCAACCGGAATGGATGCGCAACTGTAAGAATCCAAATCTACAAAAATCCTGGCAGTAGACGCAGAATCGTTACAGGCTTCTAATTCTATGAATTACTATTACGACCAAAAGTAGTATTTATTTCAAAAAGGATAAAAAATAACGTCACCAGTAAATTCCTGTTGAAACCTGAAAAAATGCGTTGAGTTGCATTCCCTCTCTTTTCCACATTCCAGATCAAAAAGAGAATATCCCGGCAGTAATCTTAACTGGTGCGCCTTGCAGCTTATTTAAGGTACAGTATTGAGCCTGTACTTTTCAAATCCTTCAATATAGGACGTGAAATCGTCAGGATGAAAATTAAATAAGGGAGCATTCATAAAAACCAGATTTCTATTCATTATTCTTTTATGCTTATTTCCCTCCTGTTTTTCCCCTCTACTCCGGAGCCTGCATTTATCAACATACAGAAAAAATCCAATTCCACCTGGCGCAGCTCATAGCAAAAATCCACCGGACAAGAGGATCAACCAATGGCTCCGGAATCAAGGTCAAAAGGCTTAAATGAGTTTTGATCATTAGAGACTTGACAGGCTTCGGTCACCAGCACCAAAATCGGAACTGGCACAGTAACTGAATATCGGCAGAAAACCATAAAAGGATAAATTGTAATCATGAAATATAAAGTCGGCATCCTGGGCGGAGGGAATATCAGCGACAGTCATTTGCGGGCAGCCCTGGAAATCAAGGAAATTGAAATTGCGGGAATCTGCGGATCCAACCCGGAAAAGGTGAAAAAACTGGCCAATATGGCAGGTGTCCGGGCATTCAGCGATGAAAGGAAGTTTTTTGCAGAATGCCCCATGGACCTGGTCGCTATTGGCAGTCCTTCAGGACTGCACGCAGCTCAGGGAGCAAAAGCTGCCTCCCGGGGCATCCACGTGCTGGTGGAAAAACCAATAGATGTGACCACCCGGAAAGCAGATCACCTGATTGAAGCTTGCGAGAGAGCAGGGGTCAAACTCGGGGTATTTTTCCAGGATCGCGTTTCAGAAGGCGCCCGGAGACTCAAGGAACTGGTCGCCAACAACACTCTCGGTAAACTGGCCCTGGCTACCGCTCACGTCAAATGGTACCGAAATCCTGAATATTATTCCCGGTCCAGGTGGAGGGGCACCTGGAAACTGGACGGTGGAGGGGCGATTATGAACCAGGGAATCCATACCCTTGACCTCCTGATCTGGATACTGGGAAATCCCCGCCGGGTTTATGGCTGTGCCGCGACCATGCTGCATGATATCGAGACCGAGGATACCGCGGTTGCCGTGATTGAATTCGAATCAGGAATTCTGGCGACCTATGAGGCATCCACAGCCGCCTATCCCGGACAGCCACGGAAAATTTACCTTACTGGCAGCCACGGAACAGCCTCCCTCGTGCACAACGCATTAACCGATATTTCACTTATCGGAGATGAAAAGAAGGAACTGGAAGGCAATATTGCAGAAAAGCCCGAAAACACCAGCTCTCCGTTAGTTTCAGATGTGTCAGGCCACCGGAAGATTCTGGAGGATTTTCTTGACGCTATCCGTTATAACAGGACGCCCATCTGCGACGGGAAGGATGCCCGGAGAAGCGTGGAACTGGTGTGTGCGATATATGAATCCTCCCGGACCGGCCAGCCGGTAATGATCAACCCAGGATAAATTCAGGCTACCTAATCATTTGGATGGCCATGATCATTGAAAATATCCAGCTCGCAGTATCCCCGGCGGTGTCACTCCAGATTTTTTTCCACCTTGAGTGTTACCTTCATACCACGGCGGGCATCAAGTACGGCAGCGGCGGATTTTTTCAGCGCGGCAATTTCAAAAAATCCGCCGCTGCTGACCAAAGAAAAAACCTCCGCCTCCCCGCCTTCCGCGTAATGGTCAACATGCCTGGTTATGCTCTTTCCCTGGATCAAAAATTCGGAGATTTTAAAACTGTATTCGCTGGATTCTTCGATATCCCGGGGCCTGAGGCTGGTAATGATGTTGCCGAACCGATCTATGTGCAGGATAAATCCCTCCCAGCAACCCGGCTGGACCTCCCGATTGGCAGGCAATGTTAATTTCACGTAATCACTTATTACAGGCCCAAAAGAGGTGATCATAAATCCCATACTTAAGTGGGCTGCCACCGGGGCAAAGATGTCCCGGGCATGAAATGTCGAGGAAACCGGCCTCCGGAAGTAATGCTCAGCTTCAATACTGATCACTTTCTGGATCTCCGCCTGCTGGTAAACCAGGGAGAGAATCCCATTGTCTGGAGCAACAAAAAACTGATGGTCTGCTTCCAGAATGATACTGCGCCGATTTGATCCCACCCCCGGATCTACTACTACAAGGTGAACGGTTCCGAAGGGAAAAGAGGTGTAACATTGCGAAATGATATAGGCAGCATCAAGCAGGTTGTGGGCTGCTACCTGGTGGGTAATGTCAACAATCTTCGCCTCAGGATTTATGCTGAGGATCGCTCCCTTGACTTCTCCCGTATAATGACCCTGGCCGCTAAAATCACTGGTAAAAGTAATAATAGAATTCATAAGAATAATCATACCAGCAAAACAACAGATTTTTCCTGTTATTTCCAGAGTTATCGTACTCCCTGTACCGATTGGCACCGGCACACAATTAATCCTCAAGAAATACCTGAAATCTCTCCCTGTTTCTGGTAATCTGGCACCATTATGGTTAAAAGTGTCCCCACTCTGCTGACTGTCATGCTGTCCTTTTTCCTTTCCACCTTAGCCCTGTCCCAGCCGATGGACCCCCAGAAAGCCAACCGGAACCTGGATCTCGTCAACCGGCCGGAACTGGAAGAAGAATTCATGGATTGGGGAATGGGCTTGTTCATACACTGGGGCCTGGATTCTCAACTGGGATCCGTAATCAGCCATTCCATGGTGGGGGCGTCAGAGGAATATCTGGATAGGTACATACATGACTTGCCCAAGTCCTTTTATCCAGGAAAATATGACCCTGATGAATGGATGCGCCTGGCTTCGCTGTCCGGCGCCAGCTATATGGTGCTTACCACCAAACACCACAGCGGGTTCTGTCTCTGGGACACTCGGACCACCGGTTTTAACATAATAAACACCCCCTACGGAAAAGACATTGTCCGCGACTATGTGGATGCCTGCCGCAAATATGGGCTCAAAGTCGGATTTTACTTCTCACCCGAGGATTTCTGGTTCCTGCATCAACAGGGAAACCTGATCCGGCGCAAAGCGGACTATGCCAACATCAGCAATAATCCGGAACTGCTGGCCCACGACCGGGAACAGGTCAGGGAGCTTTTAACCGGATACGGGAAAATTGACGTTATATTCTTTGATGCCTATGACAACCGAAACCTGGTGGAATATGTACACCAGCTTCAGCCTGAATGCCTGGTTACCCGCGGTGAAATGAGTACACCTGAACAGGAAATCCCTGACACCCCGATACCAGGCCCTTGGGAAGCCTGCTTCACACTCGGTACCCAGTGGCAGTTTAAGCCAACTAACGAACATTATAAATCGGGCCGGAAATTAATCGAGATGCTGATTAATATTCGGGCTAAAGGAGGAAACCTGCTCCTAAACCTGGGTCCCGAACCTTCCGGGATCATACCATTCGAACAGGACCGAATCCTGAGGGAACTGGGACTCTGGATGTTCGTCAACCGTGAAGCAATTCAAGAAATCAGGCCCTGGCCTGTAATCAGGGAAGGTAACATCTGGATTACCAAGAAAAAGGATGAAGACACTGTCTACCTTTTCCTTACCAATGAAGGACCCTGGACCCTGGGATTAAGGAGGGAATTCACGCTTACCCATGTGAAGTCCACTGCAAGTACCACCATTTCCGTCCTCGGTCAGAACAGCAAGGTGGTTGAGTACAATCCTGACATAGATCCTGCCGCCGAATTCAGCCAGCTCCCCGGCAGCCTGATAATCTCAGTAGTGCGCGCCCAGCGACTATACAATGACAGGACATGGGCCAATCCCTTGGTGGTTAAACTGACAAACGTTGAATTCCAATAATAAGCCTGCAGACCTGCCAGCGCTTCAGGCTTATTACAGGTCCAAATTGTTCTTCCCTGCATTTACGCTATTTGTTAACCTACCCTTAATATGAAAACATTTCTCGCGATTCTTTCAGTATGCTTTTTTCTCTGCTCAGTTTCCGCATCGGCAGAATCCCTGGCGGAAAAGTTGGGTTATCCTGCAGACTCCAGGCTTCTCATTATCAATTGTGACGATGCGGGAATGTGCCACGCCGCAAATATGGCCGCGATCGAAGGACAGGAAAAAGGAATGATTACGTCAGGAACAATTATGGTTACCTGCCCATGGTTTCCTGAAATAGCTGCTTATGCCAAGGACAATCCCGAACTTAATTTCGGAGTGCACCTGACCCATACCTCTGAATGGGACGGCTACAGGTGGGGACCGGTCGCTCCTGACAACCTGGTTCCGGGACTGCTGGATGGGGAAGGATACTTTTGGCGGGATGTGCCCTCGGTATATGGGCATTCTTCACCGCAGGAAGCATACATTGAAGCCAAAGCCCAAATTGAAAAATTCAGGTCAGCCGGGCTGAATCCCACCCATATTGACTCCCACATGGGAACCGTGATGCTGAATCCTGAATACTTCAAGGTCTATATCAGGCTGGCACAGGAATACGATCTTCCCCTGCGAATGCCCTCCCAGGAAACCCTGGAGGAAAAAGGAGCACCTGCTGATCTGAGAGACCAGGCCTCATCGCTAGGTCTGATCTTTCCTGACTATTTTGTTTATGGAGTACTCGGAAATGATTACACCGGCAATGTGGAGGAAAGCTGGTTTCACATCCTGTCCGACCTGAAACCTGGTGTCACGGAAATATATATCCACGCGTCCACTCCGGGAGAAGAATTAAAGGCTGTCACAAACAGCTGGAAAACCAGGGTTGAAGAATATAATACCTTCACAGGCAGCAGACGACTCAAACAGCTTTTTGAAAAGCTGAATATCAAACTCATCAGCTATAAACCCTTGAAGGACCTCCAGCGGAACAATCACAATGGATCAGAAGCCAACAAATAAACACTATTTACCGGAGACCTGCCCGGAATGCGGTTACGTATCACCTGAGCTGACCGTGAAGTGCCCCAACTGCGGATACCAGCTGACTCATCCGCAATGGAAAAGAATCGCCGCGCTGATACTATTACTGCTTATCGGATACGGACTCGTGAAATGTCACATAAAAATGCTGGATGGCTTTTATTAATCCACTGCAGCCTGGGTCATGACAGCTGAAAACAGTGGCCATCAACTCTTACTTATGGATTATTACCAAAAAAAATCTGCCAATCTAAAATAATAAGGATTCATGGAGGGTTCAGGATGACGAGGGAACTTACTACTGCCGTTATTCTTGTATTACTGGTTTTTTCAGCTGCCGCGTGCGGTATCCCGGGAGGCGATACACTTTATTCCTCCGAACTCATGAAGAGTGATATTTTCTGGGCTGAACCCGCAGTTATAAGGGACTGCCTGGGAGAAAACGGGAAAACCATGCTCTCCTGGAAGGTCCCTGATGTCAGAAAGGTTGAAATTCACGTGGGGGCAGCAGAAGGCAATCTTTTCACTATTTCAGGTCCTGAAGGATCCAAGGAGACCGGCTACTGGGTAAAGGACGGAATGAAGTTCGTGCTTCTTGATGCTGATACCGGCAAAGAACTGGCAACAATTGAGGTGAAGGTCCTCTGCGGGTCATAACTTCACTGGTAAATACCTGTTGTCGCGGGTGTTGGAAGCTCTGCCGCTTATTCTGTAAACAAGCCTTTCATTGCCGCCTCTTGCCGTGTCTCGCATTCCAGGAATCGATCTGCCCATCAGCGCGGTTATTATCTGAGAAATAAGGTTAAGTTTTGGCTTCCGGCATCGTATAATCAAGGAACTCATAAACAGAATACCCTGAAACATGCCTGTGGAGACAAAAACATGAGACAGCTCACGCCGGGAAAACTGAGAGGATTACAGCGCTGTGTCACAGCGGGCGGAGCCATTTCTGTCCTGGCCCTTGATCACCGAAACAACCTGAGGCGGTCACTTAATCCTGCAGATCCTGCTTCAGTCACTTTCAACGATATGACACAATTTAAAATGGAAGTTGTGTCTCCCCTGGCCTCCTATGCTTCCGCTGTACTTCTGGACCCGGAGGCAGGGGCAGCCCAGTGCATCGCCGCCGGAGTTTTGCCTCCTGATACTGGAATTCTGGTTGCGGTGGATGCAACTGGATACAGCGGAGAAAAATATCAAAGGAGAAGCGTCATCCTGCCTGGATGGAGTACAGATAAAGTAAAAAAGATGGGGGCTGATGCTGTTAAGCTCCTGGTGTATTACCACCCTGACACAGAGCTGGCTGGAGAAACTGAAGAACTGGTAAGGCAAACCGCCGAAGAATGCGCGAATCTGGATATCCTTTTCGTTGTGGAGCCTCTTTCCTATTCTCCCGATCCCGCTATCGACAAGCTTTCTTCAAATGAAAAAAGAGACGTCGTAATCAAAACAGCCGAAAAGCTGACAATGGAGGGCGTGGATATTCTTAAGGCGGAATTCCCGCTGGATGCAGGTTTGGTAACCGATGAAACTGCCTGGGATCAGGCCTGCAGAGAGCTGTCTTCCGCTTCCCCGGTCCCGTGGGTTTTACTTTCCGCCGGAGTCAGTTACGAAACATACCTCCGGCAGGTAGCTGTAGCCTGCGGAGCTGGAGCCAGTGGAATTGCCGCCGGCAGGGCTGTATGGAGTGAAGCCGCTTCAGTGAATGGCCAGGAAAGAACTGATTTCCTGCTGCGCATTGCGACAAAACGAATGCATAGACTTACCGCTCTGTGCGAAGCTCTGGCACGGCCGGTCCAGGAACTGCTGACACCAGAGAATCCTCAGGAACACTGGTTCGTAAACTATTGATTACCCGGGCTCCGCAATATGACAAATAATGACCCAAAAACAATTCAGTCTCTCATTTCAGTTCTGATTCCGGTGAGGGATGACTTGAGGAACCTGTGTTTCTGCCTGCGCAGCCTTGCCCGGGAAAATTACCGTGATATTGCTGAAGTCCTAATCTGTGATGACGGAAGTTCCTTTCCCCTCTCTCTGGACATACTGCGGGATATCATCCCGGAAGCTTGCCTTTACCGGATAAGCGGCAGCGGCCCGGCAAAAGCAAGAAACTACCTGGCAGAAAAAGCTCACGGAGAATATCTTTTTTTCGTGGACGCTGACACGGAATTCTCGGGATCAACCCTGGACACTGCCCGGAAGATTATCGAATCCAATCCTGACCTTGACGCGTTTATCGGGTCTTATGACAACGAACCCGGAGTAAAAACCATAGTCTCCAGCTATAAAAATCTTTCTCACCATTACGTACATCACAGATCAGCTGGAAAAGTGTCAACATTCTGGACAGGATGCGGGGTTATGAAACGCCGCGTCTTCATGGAATCCGGGGGATTCAATGAGCATTATCTTAAGCCTTCTATTGAAGATATTGAACTGGGCATGAGGCTGTCTGAAAAAGGAAGGGAAATCAGGCTTTTTCCGGAACTCCAGGTCAAGCACAATAAGGAATGGACAATCATAAACTGGCTCAAAACCGACCTGTTCCTGCGAGGAATTCCCTGGATAAGACTGATGAAAACCAGGAAACAATGGATACCCCAGCTAAATTTCACTACTTCCCACCGGCTGTCAGCAGTAGTAGTACTGATGCTGCTCCTGGTTACACCTTCCTCATTGTTTTTCCCTTTTCTCTGGCTGGTCATCCCTCTGTTGTTCATGGTTTTCTTTCTTCTCAATTTCAATTTTTTTTATTTCCTGGCCGAGAGAACGAGTGTATGGCGTGCTGCTGCCATGATTCCTCTCCACATGCTGTTCTATCTAACAGCAGCCCTTTCGCTGGCCCTGGGCCTGGTTTCGGCAGTTATCCATGGACCTCTTGACAGTTAACAGGGAAGCTCCCGGACAAGGAAGGGGATCCTCCAAAGAATTTTGAGGGCTGAAGAGCAGAGATGAAGAAGTCTGAACTGAAATTTGAGAAATTCGGCCGGCCCTAAATCGAGGTGAAGGAGTATGGATAGACAGGCATATAAATTTCTCCTGGCAATCATAGCCATAACCGCCCTGATATATTCCGCTGCCTTCCTGCACGGCGTTTTAAAGCCGGAAATTCGCATGCTGCCCGACAGTTTCGAATACCTTAAAGCCGCCGATAATATGAGGGAGCACGGTACCTTTTATGCCGGGTCACTAAAAAATGAAATCAATTACGTACTATATTCCAGGCGCCCGCCTGGATATCCGTTTTTGCTGCTGATCCTGTCCCTGGCCTCACCATCCCTGTCACTTCCGGTGATTTTCCAGATATTCCTGACCTTCATCGGAGGAATCATTCTCTGGCACATGAACAGGGAATTGAAAATTCCACCGCTGCTCAATGTCTCCGCGCTGGCGGTCTACCTTTTATACCCCGGCCAGATTATTTATTCCCAGATGATTATGGCCGAGACTCTGTTGCAATTCCTGCTCCTTGCCTCAGCCTTCTTTCTTGTGCTTTTTCTCAAGCGGAAGTCCTGGATTTTTATAATCCTGCTTAACATCTCCCTGGGAATGGCTGTCCTGTGCAAACCGGTGATGCTCTATTTCTGGGTACCAAACCTTTTTCTCCATATTCTGCTCTTCAGGAAAATCTCCCGAAAGGTAATCCTGGCCGCCTCCCTGATCCCAATTCTTTTCATATCATTGTGGTGCTGGCGTAATTACCAGGTAACCGGCGTGTACCATTTCAGTTCCCTGAAAACCTCCCACATCAGATTCTCCATTCCTGGGGCACCCGACGAATTTATAAGCTCCAGCAAGGAGGATTTTTCAAAAGAATTAGATGGGGCCGACAAATTAGCGTCCAGTATGTTACTTGATCCAAAAGCGATAATCAGCAAAGCATCCCGTCTGCCCAGGAACATGGCCTCATTTTTTCTGGATCCGGGAAGGTTTGATGCCTACAGCTTTGTCCCATTAAAGGAGGAAAATATTTCCACAAAAACTTTTTTCCACCCTGATGAGGACTGGAGCGTCTACTTCCGCAGCATTTCCACCCCAGTGCTAATTTACCTGGGAATGCTTTTACTGGTTAACCTTATGATAATCCTGGCCTTCCTTCCCTTTCCTTTTCTATCTGGCCCCGATCCTTATCTGCGGTTTTATATCGTGTTGCTGGTTTTATATATGAGTGCAGTCGTAGCGGCAGCGGCCATGGGTACCGCGAGGTACCGGTTGTCGGTGGAGCCCCTGTTGATTGTCGGCGCGGCCGTGGCCGCGGCGGCTGCCTGGCGGAGGCTGCAAAACTGGCTGAATACAGGCAATTTTTAGATCGGCTGCCTTTCCTGACACCGCAAAGGCATGATCAACCAATATTAGGGAACATTCCCTTCCCTGAATTAAGTATAATTGGTGCCGGGTTAGAGGAAATGCCCCAACCTGTTGGAAACACGGTTATGAAGTTTAGACAATACCTGGTCTTTTTATTGATGCTCTCCGTTTCGGGGGCGGCTGCTTCAGGGTTCCCCCTGGGAACAGGGGAAGAACTGGTCAAAAGCAGAAACTGCCCTGACGGCATAGCCATTTCCAGGCTTCATCCTTCCAGGGAAATCAAAATTGAAGAAGCCGATCCCGGCAGAATTATCCGGTTATTTTCGGTTGATACAGCGGGAACTGCCTATGCAGAGGACGTTGAACCGGAAACCAGAAAACTTCGCAAGAGGATAACTTCCATACGGCAGGACCAGATATTCACTGTTGATGACGCTGATATTTCAGAGAAAAAGGCTGTATCCCTCAGGGATATGGTCCGTATCAATCTATTTCGTGACCTGGAAGTAAACGCCATCCTGAGCAGGGTAGACCAGACCGATTTCTCTTTCACCTGGGTTGGCAATATTGAAGGCAGGGCTGACAGGGGCACAGCCAGTTTCACTTTTGCCGATGGGATCATGCTGGGCAGGGTCAACATCTATGGTGAGGGGATTTTCACCATATCACCAAAAGGTCCCGATCTTTCAGAGATCGAAGAAATGGACCCCTCAACCGCAAAATATGCTCCTCCTGTGTTCCCACGGGAGGAGATGAAACGAGATTCATCTCCAGGGCCGGATGTTTCCTACTCAAGCAACGGAGTCATTGAAATAATGGTTGTCTGGACGCTGGATGCCGCGGCCGGAGCTGCGGCAAAGGGCACCAGCATCCAGGCTGAAATCGCCCAGGGTGTTTCGCTCATTAATACCACCTATTACAACAGTGATGTAACTCAAAGAGTGGATCTGGTCGCGAGTACCGGTACTAATTACACTTCCAGCGAAGATTCCTATATCGACCTGACCCGGCTGCAGAACCCGGAAGACGGGTACATGGATGAAATCCACCTCCTCAGGCAGACCTCACATGCTGACTGCGTGTCCCTTATAACCAATGGATTTGAGGGCTCCATAATCGGACAGGGTTACGCCCTTGAGTCCCCAAACAGCAGTTTTTTCAAATATTACGCTTTTTCAGTAGTAGACCGCCACTATTTTTATTACCAGACACTTACCCATGAACTGGGACATAACATGGGAGCTGGCCATGAACTGGACAATCCTTCACCGGGACCGCAGTACTACGAGTATTCAAGCGCCTATTACAAGGAAGCCGACTGGCATACCATGATGTCCTATCAGCATGGAGGTTCCCAGAAAATCGAATACTTCTCCAATCCGGATATCTACTTCGAGGGGAACCCTCTCGGATTGCCCGGAGATGACGGCAATGACAATGCCCGCACCCTCAATAACACCATGGCACTGGTTGACTCTTTTGGCGAAGAGCTGAATCCTGATTTATCTTCCTGTACCCAGCCTTCCCAGTTCTACTTTGATCCTCATGCAGTAAATTCGGGAGAGGAATTGGACATCTCAATTCCGGTCTGCAATTACGGTGATGGCCCGGCAGGAGGTTTCAGTATCGATTTTTACGCCTCCGAAAACACCAACATTACAGACTTCGATTACTTTCTCGGCCGGGCTGTTTCTTCGGGAATACAGGCATATTCTTCCTCCCAGGTAAACTGGTCCGGGCTGGTGCCCCAGGATTTGCCCAGTGGTGATTATTATCTGGGGTGGATCATTGACGCGGAGGATGAGGTATCGGAGAGCAACGAAGAGAATAACCGCAATTATTTCATGAGCTCTCGTTTAAGTGTTACTCACCTTGTCGAGTGCGAATATGCCATCTCTCCTTACAGCAGGGTCTACGGCGCATCGGGAGGGAGCAGTTCCATCAACGTTACCACCCAGTCTGGTTGCCCTTGGACTGCGGTAAGCCAGAACGACTGGATTTCAGTCAGAGAATACAGTGCCAGCGGTAACGGTAGCGGTTCGGTCATCTATGAGGTCAGCCCCAACACCTCTTACCTGCAGCGAACCGGGAAAATTCGTATTGAAGATGATTTCTTTACCATTATCCAGGATGGGGCGATTCCCGTCTGTACTGTTACCCTTCTGCCGGAAACACGCACCCATTCAGCCGAAGCGGGAAGCGGGACCATCTCAGTTTCAAGCCCTCCGGTATGCGGTTGGACCGCTGCCAGCCAGGAAGACTGGATTACGATTACTGCGGGACAAAGCGGCACCGGAGACGGGATCATTCAGTATTCACTTGAAGAAAATAATGAAAAAGATATCCGTTCAGGACAAATCCTGGTGGAAGAAGCTTCCTTTTCGATTCTCCAGGAATCCCGTTATACTTCACTGGAGCTCCAGGACAAGATAGTATTCCCGGCAGATTTCAGGAGATTCGGACCCCTGATGGAAAATACTTTTGTCGGAGCGACCGCTTTGAACCTGGGCCAGGAAGAAAAAAATCTTTTCATTTCCGGGTGGGACAGTGATGGAAATCTCATAGAATCCAATAACAACCTGCCGGATCTGGAGCCCAGGGGACAGTTGGCAAAACTCACTTCTGAATTGCTTGACCTATCCCCCAGCCTGACCACCATTACCGGGGAAGGTGATGGAATAGAGGATCCAGTCAGGAGCATCTTTGTCCTGGGGGATGCCCAGAAAAAAAGACTGGATGGAATCGGTCACCAGTGGATGCCGTCCACAGAACTCTACCTGCTGCAGGGAGACAGGAAACCGGACCAGATTACCACCGTATTCCTTTACAACACTTCTTCAGCTTCAGTTGCCTATTCAGTCCTTGAATGGAAGGATGCGGAGGGAACAATCATTGACACCAGGACCATCAATATTCCAGCTGGAGGAACCCTTTTCCAGCCGTTAACAGACCTTTTCAGCTTTGATCCAGATTTCCAGGAAGGTTACCTCAAGGTAACGAGTTCAATTGAATTATGCGGGTTCACGCTAAGCGGAACCGCTCAATCCTTTACTGCCTTCCCAGCCCAGGTACCCACCGAATCCAGTGTCCTGTACGCACCCCATTTTATTCTTCTGCCCGATGGCAGCGGAACAGAAGTCCAGCTTATTAATATCGGGCTGGTACCAGTATTAATCACGTTCAAATCATATGAGGACCTGGGGACAGAATATGAAAGCCAGGGACTGGAACTGCTGCCTGGGGCCATGCTGAAAGGGAACATCACTGAATTCCTGCCCCTGGATGCAGCCAGCCTGACCGAAGGCCGGATTCTGACCGGCGAGGTCAGAATTTCGATTTCTACGATAGGTGAGCATGAAGGATTCGAAGCCCCCCGTGTAATCGGAGGAATAGTCCTGAGCGGAAGCCCCAGAAATGCAGCCGGCCTGCCCCTTGAAAAAACCGGATGGAAAAAAATAATTTTTCCTCATGTTGCCCAGTCACTGGAGATGCGGATTTTTACCGGCCTGGTCATATGGAATATCAACAACCAGGAGGCTGACATTACTGTCCGGGCCTGGGACAGTAATGGTGATATTTCAGCAACAAAAACTTTCTCACTTGAAGCCAGCCAGCGCCGGATAGGATTGTTGGATGAATCCTTCTATTTCGGCCCTGAATTCTCCCAGGTCGGAGGACACCTGGAAGTCAGCAGCGATCAGCCCGTGGTAGCTATCTGCCTCTACGGGGATTACGAAATGGAATTCCTTGCCACAATCGGAGGTCAGGAACTGAAGGATGAATGACCTTTAATTGCAGGCATAACTGTATATCCGAAGTACGTCCCTAATCTTGTCCCTGGCCAGTTCCTTTGGATTCTTGCTCAGTACACCCTGCCTGACTGATTCATACTGGCACGGGAGAAACTGGCTTAAAAGGGACAGAGGGATTCCCTTTTCTCCCAGGTTGGAGAAAAGCCCTTCCAGCGCCGCTTCCACTGGCGGCCGCTGCCAGTAATAACGCACCCGGTCACTGAAACTGTACTTCCTCTGCAAAAACTGCTGTTCTGGTGTACCGGGATAATACTTCTGCCAATAGCCAGGATCCGTCAGCATTTCCTGCTCCAGCACCTCTTCGATGCCTGACAGGGTATTCCGGCCAGCCGAGAGAACCAATTCCTTCTCGATCGCGCTTAATGCCTGAACTGCTTCTCTGAAGGCGAAAGTGAGCCATGGTCCTACTTTTAGAATCGAAAAATTGTCCTCCACCATTTGCCTGAGGTTATCTTTTTTCTGGTAATCGGTGGAATGCGCTTCCAGGGTCATGCCGTCGTAAGACTCAATTGTCCTGGCGAGAGCTCCGGCTTTTTCCCGATCGTAGTCAATCACAAAATCATTGCCAAATTCGACCCCAGGCTGAACCACCAGTGCGACAACCCGCTCCCAGGCTTCATCCAAATGCAATCGTTTAAAGGCCTGCCTGGCATTGTTTATGGTAGTTTCAGCTTCAGCCGGTTCAGTGATATGGAGCCCTTCATCCTGATCCTGTACGCCCCCCGGCACCGGGACTTCTGTCCCGACCACGTAAACAGGATCTATTCCCGGCCTTCGAAATGCCTCCGCAACCTGACACAAATCAGCGGATCTTGCCGCTACTGTTTCATCTGGCAGGGGGACAGGGTCTCCGGCACAGGAAGGACTGGCATCAAGATGAATCTTGGTAAAACCTGCTTCGGCATATTCCTTCACCAGCACCCTGGCTTTTTCCATGGCCGCTTCCGCCGGCTCCCCTCTCCAGACAGTGGGACCAAGATGGTCGCCTCCCAGGATCAGCCTGTCAAGGGGAAACCCGGATTTTCCTGCCAGACGGCCCATGAACTCTGCGAATGTCCGGGGGACCATTCCTGTATACCCGCCATATTGGTTGACCTGGTTGCAGGTTGCTTCCACAAGCAGAAAAGATCCGTCCTCCCTGGCCTGTGCGAATGCGGCCTCAAGCACATACTCATTGCTGGAACATACTGAATATATTCCCCTGGTTGTGCCTCCCTTATGTATGGAGATGATCTCGGAAACCGGATGTTTAGCCCTAGATGTCATAAATGGTTACTCCCTGTACAACCCTGTTAATGACACCTGAAGCGCTTGGACAATCAGGTTTGAGCCCGAGATTCATTGATTTGAAGGTTCCCAGAATCTGGCCGACAGTGACATCTGTCATGATCCTGAACTGGTCTTCCACCGCCTGGCCATCAGGGAAAAGCTCCACAACGTAATCGGTCATGGCCCGAATATCCTTATCAGCCCGGTCACAGACCACGAGTGTGGCCATGCCCTGATTTTTCTGGTTCAGCTCCCGGAGCATATCCACCTCATACCTTCGCACGGAGGAGGTTGAGGAGAGGCTGGCAATCACAACACAGGTATCATCAACAAATACCTGGGGGCCATGGCGCAGACCCAGAAAAGATTCAAATTTAGCAGTAACCTGGCCATCGGTCATTTCCTGCATTTTAAGCTGGCATTCCTCCATGGTCCCGAAAAGCGTATTGGAGCCAAGATAACAGGCCCGTTTAAAAGGTTTGGTTCCAAACTCAGCAAGCATGTCCCCATACTCGCCGAAGACACGCCGGGCACCCTCTCCCAGTTTCCGGCAGGTATCCTTCAGGTAACTCTCGTTATCCAGCCAGGGAAGGCTGGCGGCCACCATGGCCATGGTTGAAAATGAACTGGTCATAACCAGGGAGCGGTCATCAGTCTCCTCCGGGAGGAGAATACAGTAGGCGGCGAGGTCATCCCGCGACCTTTTTGCCAAAGCGCCTTCGTGATTGCAGGTAATTACCAGCTGTTTAATCCCAGGGTAATATTTATTTATTACATCATAGGTTGCTACTGATTCCGGAGAATTGCCGGACCTGGCAAAGGAAAGCACCGTATACTCATTTCCGTCAACAAGAAATTCCCGGCCATGCGTAACCATGTGGGCTGTCGGGACCGAAATGACTTCCCTACGGAATCCTTTTCGCAGGAGATTACAGATCGAACTGCCTATATATTCTGAGCTGCCCGCCCCACACAGTAAAAGGGTTGATTTCCGTTCTCCGACCAGTCCAGCTTCCCCCAGGAAAGAAAGGATATTCCCTTTCTGTTCCAGGATAAGCTCTAATGCCTTCATCCAGGTGTCAGGCTGTTGTTTTATTTCACGGGGGGTATCAACAACTCCAAGGCGGTTTTTTTCTTCATCACTTAAATCCAGCAGTTTTAAAAAAGCACTCATGTCTAATCCTCTTTATTTCAGTATCATTGTAATTAATATTCCGTCAATCCACAGGCCTTCACCTGTCAGAGGCCTTTCCTCTCAACATTCCGGCACATTCATGATTTGTTCTTAATCTCCAGTCCCTGGGATTCAAGAAAACCCATGACCTGCCTGCAACTGGACCGGGCATTTACCCCGCCTACAAACTCGCAGCTGCGCGCGCCTGACGCATTGGCAAAAAGAGCCGCGTCCTCCCGGCTCAATCCATTTTCCAGGGTCGCGTAGATGAATCCCGCATCAAATGAATCGCCCGCACCGGTGGTGTCTACAACATCAGCTTTCAGTCCCGGAACCTTAAGAACCCTGTTTCCGGACCAAAGTAACGCACCTGCAGCGCCGATTTTCACTACCGGACAGGCTGTGACTGCAACCAGCTCTTCACAGGCCTGGGACGGATTACCCGCCCCCGTTATTGACAGGGCTTCATCCTCATTAACAAAAAGATAGTCAAGCCGGGGCATCCATTTGTCCATAAACTTCCATCCTTCAGATTCATCCCACTGGGGATCAAGGGATGTCCCAATCCCATGGTTTTTTGCATATTTCAGTACATCTTCGACTCCAGGGAGAAAATTATCCTGGAGATACAGCCCGGCCAGATGGATATGATCAAATCCCTCAATCATTGATAAGTCTATGTAGGCAGTTCCAAACTCCGCGATTGTACCGGGATAGGTCACCTGGGTTCTTGTCCCTTCATAAATCAGGTTAACCGTAACTCCGGTTTTAACTTTGTCGGTCCTCCTAATAAGACTGGTATTGATTCCGAATTTCTTCATGCCAGAGACCATGAAATCTCCATATTCATCAGAACCTGCCAGCCCCAGGAAAGAAGCGTCGCCCCCCAGGGAAGCATAAGCGCAGGAACATATTGCCGTAGAACTGCCAATGGTCAGTTCAAAGGAAGAACAGCTTATTTCGCGATCCAGCACTGGAAAGGATTCCAGGCCACCCATCATGATATCCACGTTTATTTCACCAATAAACAAAACCTTTTTCATATCAGCTCCAAAAAATTTGTGTTCTTCAACCAGGGCCATCTCATAGCGTACAGGCTTGCCGGACGGACCCCGTCACTAGAATGAATTTCCGAGAAAAATCGAATTGAGAAATATTCTCGCGGTCCCCCACCAGTGTCCCCTGAAATTTGGGTCATCCAGAAAAAGAATTATCGACCCTTTCCCGGATTTTCTGGCAATGATTGATGCGGTCCCATCAATCTTCCCCTCCTGCTCTTTGGGGAGATATCCGCTCATAAGGGGAGATTTGCCGTAAACTGCCACATTGGCGCCAGGTACCTTTGACGGCTTCATCTTTGTCACGTGATCACGCATTACCGGAAGAGTCTCCCTGAATCCAAACACCAGCGGATGGGTATTATCAAGGCGGGTTTCAAATATTGCCCCGCTCAGACTTCTTCCCCTGTTGGCTTTACTCAGTTCCGCATAGGGCACATTCAGGGGAATTTCCTCTTCTTTTACCAGTTCCTCATCGACCAGTTCAGAGGTTATCGCCCAGTTTACAGCCTCCCGAATAGTAATAAGAACGCCCCCATTTTTGACCCAGCCTTTTATTTTTTCAATCTCCGGCTCCTTCCAGGATTCATATGATCCACCCGGCAGAATCAGGCAATTATATTCTGACAGGCCAGAACCGGCTATCATTTTTCGATCCAGCAGGGATACCGGGATTCCCATTTTTTCATCCAGAACATACCAGGCTTCCCCTGCTTCCCGGCTGTTTGTGCCTTCTCCGGTTATAAGCGCTATAACCGGCTTCCTCAACGGTTGGGCACTGTTGCTTCCGAGATATGGCCCTCTAATGCTTGCACCGGAATCCACCGCAAAGATTTCCACCGGATGATCATCGGCAATCCGTTGCATTACTGCATGCACCTCTTCCGTCGAAACCTCTTTCTGGACAACTGGAATGATTACCGAGGTTCCATCAATCGTCACTTTTTCAGCAGTTGTCCCTACTTCAATTTCCGTGCTGAAAGCCCGGACGGCTATCCCTTTATCCTGGAGGCCGTACAGAATTCGAGGTGTCCAGAAATTCCATTTTAGGATATAGGCGTAGGACGCTTTGCCTCCTTTTATTTCACCCTTTCCGTGAAGATCTCCAGGCAGGACCTCTGAACCCATCAATTTGTCCGGAGAATCATTGATCTCATTGAACAGGAGCCCATAAGCATGAGGAAGGGTCCAGGTGGAAACATCATAAAAAACTACGTCATTAAACTCAGTAACTTCTTCAAAAAGCGCTTTGACCAATCGTCCCTGGGTTTGATTCAGAGGCACCAGCCATGAATTCTCCGGTCCATAAATTGTGTCTGCGACTTTAAATTGCCTGCCCAACCTGAAAACCTGGATTTTATGCTGGTGGAGAAGGGCAATAAATTCCTCTGCGATCAAGGGATCCTCCGGCATTGAAAAAACATATCCCTTGATCGGGGATTCCCGATAGAAGTTGTCAACAGATGAATAGAAATCTTTTTGGTTCATCAACAGTTCCAGCCTGAGATCATGTCCGGCAGTAAGCGTGGACATCATGGTCGCCAACTGGTTCCTGACAGTGAAGGCATAACTCATTACTCCATCAGCGCCCTGTGTTTTCAGCGCCCTGGATGATGCCTGCTCAAAAAGAATTCCTACCGCACCGTTGATGTCTGGGTAGGTAGATCCTTTGCCATAGTAAAAATCATCGTAGACTTCCTCGCTGAAATAGAGGGATCCAATCCGGTCCAGCTCTCTGGCGTGATAACCGGCAATTTTTCCGGTCAAACTGATCGTAGCTTTAGGAGTATTGGGATTATTCCCGGAAGGTATCCCGGGCTGGAAAAAAAAGGTTGCTTTGCTTCCCTGCTCATGATGATCGCTCACCAGCTGAGGCCTCCAGGAATGGTAGAGCTTTAACCGGTGCCCGGTTTCTTTCAGGGCGGCCGGTACCAGGTCGCGATTCATATCAAACCAGTAATGATTGGCCCTTCCGCTGGGCCAGGGTTCATTATGCTCCCTGTCCAGAAGATCAGCTGTAGCTATTCTGCCCCGGTTACCGTTGACCCATCCAGTAAAACGAGCCCTTCCATCCGGATTTATCATGGGATCAATCAGGATCACCATCTCAGACAGGAGTTTTTCAACACCTTCCCCCCTGCCTGCAGCCAGGTGATAAAGCAGCAGCATTGAGGCTTCTCCGCCACTGGTCTCGTTGCCATGAATACCACTTCCAATGTACACAATCAACGGCATATCCTTCAGGGAATCAGGACTGAACGATCCAGGCTGCTCAGAAAGCCTGAGGTTGTTCAACCTGATTGTCTCCAATCTGGCCTGGTTATCGGGAGAGGTTACAATCGCGCAGATAAGAGGAACTCCTTCATAGGTACTTCCATATTCCAGGAAAGAGACACGGTCACTGGCCGTGGCAACAGTTCTAAAATACTCGATGATCTGATATGGCGGGGTATGCCTCAATCCCGTTTCAAAACCGGTAACATCTTCAATTTTCGGCACTTGTTCACTGTACTCCACCCCTTCAACTTCATAGAGGGAGGTTAGGGGCAGCACTGCCGCAAAAGTAGCCGAAGACAGGCTGTGAAACAACAGCAGAATCAACAGGAATAAAAGGCAGATTTCACTTGAAAAATTCCTTTTCCGGCATGATTGTATATTCCAGTTCATCTAATTAGGAAACCTTTCTACTGTATTGAGCGTTAAATCTATTGTTACGAAAAGAATGACAACGGATCAATATTTCCCTGAAAAAACCAGGTTTCCGGACCTGACTAATGAAAAATATTAATTCATAATTAATCGAATAATTAGAATACCACGTCAAATCAGGTATGAAAACTTATCGTCATTGACTGAACTGGAATCCCAGCCTCAGCAGGGATCTGGAGAAAGACTTCCGTCGTTTCCAGGGGGAGAGAAAAGCTATGCTTTTTTCACATCAAACAACAGAAATTGTATAAAAATTAGGTCAGTTAATTCTGATATTTTGATGAATTAAACTAAAACAAAAGCCGTTAGGGTGAAGGGCAAAATCATGAAACAGACAAAAACAGTTATTTTTATTAGTCTATTGGTCTTTTGCATTGGTGGGACTGCAGCCTTGGGCAGTCAGGAAAAGCGCTCAGTTGAAGGGCTTATCTATGACTTAAGCAGTCCTGAAGCGAAAGTCAGGATGGTAGCGGCTACAACCCTGGGGGAGAATAAAATCAGGGAGGCGGTTCCCAGATTGATAAAGATGACCTCAGATCCCGACAAAGATGTGCGTTATGAAGTGGCAAAGGCACTTGTATATATTAATGATTCCCGTGCTCTTCCCGCCTTCATCGACTTCACCAGGGATGACCAGGTCAGGGTTCAGAAACGGGCTGTCGCCGGACTGGTCAATGTTTATGCCGGTCAGGAAGGGGGATTCGCCCAGGGAATGAAAGATGCCTTTAACTTTCTTAATCCCCTCGATGATGGATTTAATCCCGTAGTAATTGAACCCTATATCAAGGTCAGCTCCGACACCGTATCCTCAATTGAAAACCTTCTGTTTTCCAATGATAAAGGCCTGAGAAAGGATTCCGCCGTTGCTCTTGGGATCCTGAAGGCCAGGGACGCTACTCCCACCATCAAACAAGCGCTTCAGGGAGAAAGTGATAACGGAGTTAAGGTCGAACTGATAAGGGCTCTCTACAAAATAGGAGATCCCTCCGCTGGCTCCGTGGTTATACCTTTCATCAAGGATCCGGATAAGGAGATCCATGACACCGCCATCATGACAGCCGGGCAGTTACGACTTAATGACGCGGTTCCGAGCCTGAATGAAATATACAGGCTTGGAACAGAGGAGAGAAGAACCGCCCTGGGCTTTATACCGGTATCAGGAACTGATGATCTCCAGAAAAAGGTTTTCAGCTCCCTGGCTTTAATAGCCGACAGGAGAAGCCAGGACATTTTCGAGGATGCCCTGAAAGATGAAAGAGCAGAATACCGGATGTATGGGGCCGAAGGACTGGGAAGGATAGGCGATACCTCCTTCACAACAATGCTGGCAAAAAAATTCCTCCAGGAAAAAGAGTCATCCGTTCGCCTGGCGATCAGTCTTGCCCTGTTTAATATGGGCAGGGAAGAACATATGGAGGAACTTGTGAAAGCGGTAAAGGAGGCCCAGGGATTTTCCTATCTGCTCGAGCTGCCGACAGAAAAAATCGAACTCCTCTACCCCTATGCCCTTTCCCAGGATAATGGCAGGAAAGCGGAATTGTTAAAAATTATCGGGCTCAGAGGAAACAAGGACGCGCTCAGTTTTGTCAGGAATTTTACTAATGACGAAAATGCCGGAGTCGCGTCCGCGGCCAACCTTGCCATCAGGTACTTAAACAGCCGCTTTAACAACTAAAACCAGAGGGACAGAAACGGCAGGGCAACAGGTCTTTCTCTGACCTGCCCTCTGGATCCTCAAGTCTCCCTGTAACCTATCCGGCGCGCAGGCCGGCTCTTTCGGCTGACACCCGGATACTGGCTGAAAGAATCTGTTTATGAAAAAACTTCTGCTCGGAGCCCACATGTCAATAGCCGGAGGCATTCCCAGGGCTGCGGAAAGTGCCGCCCGCCTGGGCTGTAACGCCCTGCAGATATTTGTTAAAAATTCCAATCGATGGGAAGGAAAAAAGATCAGTGATGAGGAAGCCCAGGAATTTAAGACCCTGATCCTGCAGCATGGAATCAAAAACGTAGCCGCGCATTCCTCCTATCTGATCAACCTGGCCTCTCCGGATGAAGATCTCCGGCAGAGAAGCATAGCCGCTTTTATTGATGAGTTGAATCGATGCGCCCAGCTGAATGTCCAGTCCCTGGTGTTACATCCGGGATCCCATCGCAACGAAGGGGAGGCCAGTGGCCTGAAAAGGATCGTTGATTCCCTCCTCCAGGTGATAGCTTCATCTGATACCGGAGTCCGGATCACGCTGGAGACAACTGCCGGACAGGGGAGTTCGCTGGGGAACAGGTTTGAACACCTAAGGGATATAATTTCGGGCCTTTCAGGCCACCCATCGATCAGTATCTGCATGGATACCTGCCATATATTCGCCAGCGGATATGATATCAGGACCAATACTGCCTACGAAGAAACCATGGACAGATTTGACTCTGTCATAGGTTTCAGCAGGCTTTCCCTGGTACACCTTAATGACAGCCTGAAACCGCTGGGAAGCCGGGTTGATCGTCACGAGCACATCGGCCTCGGATATATCGGCGATGAGGCGTTTAAAAATTTGATTACAGATCCCCGATTTGAGAAAATTTCTAAGATCCTCGAAACTCCAAAGGACAGAGATGAAATGGGCGACAAAGAAAACCTGGCCAGGCTAAAAAGCTTCCAGATCTGAAAAATCAGTCCGGAAATTCATAAAATTTTTATTCAGGCTTTAGTTTACTTGACAGGCTCAAGTCAATAACATTATATTCGACCGAACACGAAATAAGAAGGGAACTGAAGGTGGTCAAACAGGAGATAGTGAATGCCGTTGCAGAAAATTTAGATATTACAAAGGTCAAGGCCGAAATGGCAGTTGACGCTTTTTTTGCTTCCATGAAAGAAGCTCTGCAAGCAGGGGAACGTATTGAATTAAGAGGATTCGGTGTATTTGTAGTAAAACCCAGAAAAAGCGGAATTGGCAGAAATCCCCGAACCGGTGCTGAAGTTCCCATTACCCCTGGCAAAACTGTCCGTTTTAAACCAGGAAAAGAAATTCGCTGACCCTCATCAGTGCAAAATTGAATTATTCTAGAGATATTACTTCGGAAAGTATCGAGATATCAGACAATCCGATTTTAAAGGAAAAGCGCCCTCCTGTAAGGCTGGCGCTTTTCCTTTTTTTTATAACGGTAATTACTACCATATTAGCTGGATATTCCCTACATACAGCCTATCTATACCAGGCAGGAAATATTGTGGAACAGCCTTTATGGTTCGACATCCTGCGCAATCCTCTGCTTCTTTTGCGGGGGCTTCCTTTTTCCGCCGCACTTCTTCTGATTCTGGGCTCTCACGAACTGGGCCACTATTTTGCCTGTCGGCACTACGGAATCAGGTGCAGCCTGCCTTACCTTATCCCGGCACCTCCTTTGGTAAATATGTTCGGAACATTTGGCGCTCTTATCCGAATCAAGTCTCCCTTTTTCAACCGGAAACAACTTTTTGACGTTGGAATAGCCGGCCCCCTTGCAGGTTTTGTCATGACGGTTCCCGTACTGGCTGCCGGACTTATCCTCTCCAGCGAAACGGTAATTACCGAGGCCGATTCCGGATACACCCTGCTTTTCGGAGAACCTCTGCTTTTCAAGCTCGCTTCCTGGCTGTTCTTCAGCGGGGATGGAAGCTCCATAAACCTGCATCCTCTGGGTTGGGCAGCCTGGATAGGAATGCTGGCTACAAGCCTGAATCTTCTTCCTGCCGGGCAGCTGGATGGAGGGCATATTGTGTATGCGATCAGCGGCCCCAGGATTCACAGGGCACTATCCATGTCAACCGCCATCCTGCTTCTGGGATTGGGCATTTGGTCCTGGCCGGTTCTGGCCTATCTGCTTTTCGGTATCCTGCTGCTGGTTATGAAACTCCGGCATCCCCCGACTCTCTTTGATAGTTATCCGCTGGACCGTAAAAGGATCTTGCTGGGATTGGCGGCAAGCCTTATTTTCCTGGTTACCTTCATCCCGATACCGGTACAGATTGCAGGCACATACTAACCTGTTATGTGATATAAACATATCTCACGATACCCGGTTGAATGCGGGTCTCTGGGACCTGTGAAGAAACTATCCTATTGAATAAAAACCTGCTGCAATGGAGTGAATGTTATGGGAGTCAAGCCTGATAAATGGATTATTGAACTTGCTGAAACCCGTGGAATGATTGACCCTTTCCAGGAAAAATTGATGGGTAAAGGCTGCATTTCATATGGGCCTTCTTCTTACGGTTACGATTTCAGGATTGACCGCGAGTTTAAGATCTTTACTGGAAATCCGAAAGATGTGATTGATCCAAAAAACCTGGACCAAAACCTGTTCAGGGACTACAGCGGGGATTCCTGCTTAATACCCCCTAACTCTTTTATCCTGGCCAAATCGGTTGAATATTTCAGGATCCCAAGGGACATCCTGACCATCTGTACCGGAAAATCCACCTATGCAAGATGCGGCATCCTTATAAATGTCACCCCTTTTGAACCGGAGTGGGAAGGTTATGTAACCATGTCTATCTCTAATCTTGGGCCCAGCCCGGTTCGAGTCTATGCCGGAGAGGGTATTGCCCAGCTGATTTTTCTGGCTGCCGACGGAATCTGCGATGTATCTTACCGGGACCGAAAAGGCAAGTATCAGGACCAGAAAGAGATTGTCCATTCCAAGGTGACAGGATAATCTTAAATTCACCTGATAATTAAGGCGGGAAGGTTGTTCCGCAGTTTACCCTGTTGGATAATGAACAGCTGGAGACTCATAATGTCAGCCGCGAGGAAACATGAAAAGCAGCTGCCTGAGACACCTTTTAGGGAGTCAGATATGAATAATTATACGGAGTAGCATGAAGTTTCGGAGAATAAATCTTTCAGATTACAGTCCATTAAATGTCCCTTACATGCTTCTGCTTTGCCTGGCGATAGGAGTATCCATAACCGGCTGCGGTTATCATGTTGAAAACGGTTCTCCGAAATTAGTTCCCGGTAAGTCACTGGCTGTTGAATCTTTCGAAAACCAGACCGCCTATTACAAGGTTGACCAGATTTTCACCAAGGCCATGATCAATGAAATGGTCAGGGCTACAGGGTACCGGATCCTGTCCGATCCTGCAGGCGCAGATGCGGTGCTTAAAAGCACGATCAGGGGACTGAATACCAGCCCGGTCACCTACAGTAAAAGCAGTTTTGCTTCCACATTCCTGGTGACCGTCAACGCCAAAGTGGAGCTTATTGAAAAATCAACAGGAAAGATACTCTATGAAAATCACAACATATTGTTTAGTGAACAATACGTGATCAACACTGATGTGGAAAATTTTTTCTCCGAAATGAATCCAGCGCTTTCCCGGCTTGCCGAGGACTTCTCAACCACCGTGGTCGCAGCCATTCTGGAAGCATACTGACTCCGGATGGCTGTGGGAGGACAGGTGGCAAAGGGAAAAAACAGGGTTAGCTGAGAGACTTGACAAGAACCGGCGGGAGAAACAAAATTCAGACCGGGAGCAAAACGCCAGTTATGGAATTATCAAAGTTCTTTGAATCCAGTAAAAATCCTGAACTGGTTTATCTGGTTTCAGGCCAGGACCAGTACTGCTCGCGTAAAGTGTTTGATTTCTGTGAGAATAGGGTTGATCCATCAGCGCGTTCCTTTGACTGGGAAGTATATGATCTGGGTGATGGCAAAAAAGAAACAATCCCAGCCCTGCTCAACAGCATCCGCACCATGCCCTGGATGAGTTCACACCGATGGATTTATGTCCGCAACGCGGATATGGCTGAAAATGAACTGCTCCCTCTTCTCCAAAACCCGGTTGATTCAACTGTCCTGATCCTGGAGTACCAGAAAAAACCGAAAAAATGGCCAAAACTTACATCTATCGAAACATCGGGGGAGAAAGGTATTGGCTGGATCAAATCAAGAATCCGCCAGGAAAACTATTCAATTGAACCTCAGGCTGCATCGCTTCTTGTTGAACTTATCGGGGATGAACCTGGCAGGCTGGAGGGTGAACTCGAAAAGCTGATGCTTTGGGATCCAGAAAACAAAAAAATAACAACTGATGCAGTCCTTTCATTGATATCAGAAATTCGGGAAACTGCAATTTTTGACCTGATCACTGCCCTGGCCAGCCGAAACAGGGGAGAGGCATTAAAAATTACGGGAAGACTGCTGGACGACGGGACGACAGTTCACCAGATTATCCCTCTTTTATATTGGAATTTCAGTCGTCTCCTGGTAGCAAGGGAGAGACTTGAAAAAGGCGTTCCATTCCAGACGCTGCTGAAAGAACTTAAAATCTGGAGCTATAGAAACAGGGAAAAAGAAGTCAGGAAGCTTTCCCCGGATTTTCTTTCCTGGCTGTTACTGAGGATTCGCGAAGCGGACCGGATGAGCAAATCCACTTCAATATCTCCCCGGCTTCACCTTGAGAAGCTCATTGTTGACACGCAACAGACCTGAGCCGTATAATTCCCGCTTCTCAGATAAATTTGTAAAAAACCTAAACTAGTTCAGTGATATTAAGGAGTTTTAAAGAATGGCCAACACTCAGTCTGCTATAAAACAGATGCGCCAGAGCCAAAAAAACCGGATTAGAAATCGCAGCAAGCTTTCCAAAATGAGGACTGCTATCAGGCAATTCCGGGCAAAAACTGAAGAAGGCAACATGGAAGAAGCAAAAGCCATGCTGCCGAGTATTTATTCAGTTATTGATAAAACAGCCCAAAAAGGCGTAATCGAAAAGAATACCGCAGCAAGATACAAAGCCAGGCTGACCAAAAGAATCAAATAAGCTTTCTCCTTTAACTGGAGCCTATACTTCTTCTTCCGGGGTCCTTCCTTGAAAAAAATAGTTCTTCCCGAAAAGGGCGCTGAAATTCTCTTTGACAGCCAGGACGAAAATATTCGCCTGCTTGAAGATTTGTTCGATGTCAGGATCAGCGCTCGCGGAGAACACATATCCATCGAAGGCGGCAACAGCGGCGTCCAGAAGATCTCTGATATCCTGACGGATTTTTCTGAACTGGTTTCAGGAGGATTCGTTATCCAAAACGGTGAACTGCAGAATGCTTTTCGGCAAATCGCTCTTGAATCAGCCAAGAGCCTGCATGACCTGCTCCCTCAAAAAATCTCCATAAAGACTCCTATCAGGAGCGTTGTCCCCAGGTCCATCAACCAGACAAAGTACCTGCGGCAGATTGAAAAAAACGACCTGGTGTTCGGCATAGGCCCTGCCGGGACAGGCAAGACCTATCTGGCAGTCGCCATGGCTGTCTCCATGCTCACTGCGAAAGCAGTCCGCCGGATTATTCTGGCTCGGCCCGCTGTTGAGGCCGGGGAAAGGCTGGGATTTCTGCCCGGAGACCTGCAGGACAAAGTTGATCCATTCCTCCGCCCCCTCTATGACGCACTTTACGACATGATTGAATCCGAAAAAGTCCAGAAAATGATGGAATGGGGTGTCATAGAAGTGGCTCCCATCGCATTCATGCGGGGCCGCACCCTGAGCGACTCTTTCATCATCATGGATGAGGCCCAGAATGCTACCAGTGAACAGATGAAAATGTTTCTAACTCGAATCGGGATCAATTCCAAAACGGTTATTACCGGCGACATCACCCAGATTGATCTGCCGCGCGGACAAACCTCTGGCCTGATTGAATCCTCCAGGATCCTCAAGGGAGTTGAAGGAATTTCCTTCTGTAATTTCGACAAAAGAGATGTAGTCAGACACCGTCTTGTCCGTCTTATTGTTCAGGCCTACGAAGAAAACAGCTGATCAGGCCGTAAGCTCTCAATCTAACCTTGCAGGTCCACAGGAAAATGCTGGACAGACGACGGTGTTTTAACTTTTCTGAAAAGGGACGATGACCATTTAAACCAAAGAAAGATTGCCCCGTATGTCTCACCAGCCTGTCTTACGAGGCGGCGAAAAGGCGGTCTGACCGGGTCCATTAATTAAGTCAAAGCATGCCGCTGTCGGCCTAAAGGATGCGTCAAGAGCAGGACGAACGAGTCAAACGCGGTCAGTACCTATTTATTCGCAACCGCATTAGTCAACTGGCGGGGAAAGAGGTCTAAGCATGTTCCTGATTTTCTTCACCGGTAAAAATTTATTGCAACAGACCTGCTGATTAGCTACCACGCCTATATCATTCTCCGGTATACTCAACCTCAGGTATGGAAAATATTATTGTTTTGTGCGGAGGAAGGTCAGCGGAACACGAAATCTCCATTATTTCCGCCCGCGCCATTGTGAAAGGCCTCAACCAGTCAGGATATAAGGCGCAGGTCCTGGGGATCAGGAAAGATGGATCATCATTCAGATCCGATGAGATTTCCTCAATTCTCGGACTGCCGGCAAGCAATTGTTTACATTACCCCGAAAACGATCACTGGCTCTCCTGGCTCTCCCTCCTCAGGGATCATGATTCCGTGGTTTTTCCGGTCCTGCACGGTCCATATGGTGAAGACGGGACAGTCCAGGGACTGCTGGAGCTTCTGGATATGCCATATGTCGGCGCCGGAGTTTCAGGCTCAGCAGTAGCCATGAATAAAATTCATACCAAGGAAATACTCAAATCTCACGGGCTCCCGGTTCTGCCCTGGATTACTGTAAACAAGAGAGATCTTGACAGTGGAAAAGACACAGATTGTCTGCTGGAACATGGATTAGGCTACCCGGTGTTTGTAAAACCGGCAAATATGGGCTCATCGGTAGGAATCAGCAAGGCGCACGGTCCAGGAGAACTGAAAACCGCGATTCAGGAAGCCTTGCGTTACGATGAATATGCCCTGATCGAAAAAGGGATTAACGCCCGTGAAATAGAGATGTCGGTCCTCGGATTTAATCCTCCCAGAATTTCGATTCCCGGTGAAATAGTCCCCTCCGAGGAATTTTACAGCTATGAAGCCAAGTATTTATCAGAAAAAAGCAATCTGATCATTCCGGCCCGGCTTGATGAAGATCAGGGAAAAAACCTGAAGCAGTTGGCTTCAGACGTATTCAAGCATTTGCAGCTGGAGGGAATGGCCAGGATCGATTTCCTGCTTGATCGTGACACCGGTGATATCTGGGTTAATGAACCCAACACAATCCCAGGCTTCACCAGAATCAGCATGTATCCAAAACTGTGGGAAGCATCGGGCCTGACTTTTCCGGAATTGATGAAAACGCTGGTGTCCCTGGCCCTGGATCGAAAAAACAGGAGAAGTAAACTTGAGGTTGACCGGTAATTTTCCACCTTGCACCGGAACCGGCTTCTTGATAATGTTTGATAAACTAGAATTAGTAGTTGAAACAACAAATAGGAGAATAAAATATGGATGAAAAAACTGCCAGAGAGTACCTTTTAAAAAACGATGCCCGATTCCAGGAGCTGGCATCACAACATCAAGAATATGAAGACAAACTGGCACAATTCGCTGAAAAAAAGATATTAACTTCCGACGAGCAAGTTATTGAAATAACCATGAAAAAAGAAAAACTTGCTGCTAAGGATTCTATGCATGCGATGGTTCTGAAGTTGTGTAAATAACTTCAACAACATTTTCTAAATCAGTTGCTGACCGAGGTTCTGATCCTGATTCATCCCAGCTTCCATGGGATATGATTTGATTATAAAGCTGCCTTCGGGCTTCCTCTGGGTTAACTGGAGGACTCGCGGGTATATATAGGGTATTATTTTATTCAGATTCCTGTATCTGGTAGTATTCCGATTAAGATACATTTTCCCTTAAACAGTCCCGAACAGATGAAGTTCCCGATTTACTGCGAATGACTTATGGCTAGAGACGTATATAAATTTCTGATACCTCTAATAGGACTTACCCTCCTTTTTTCCGCTCTCGGTCTGGGGACCCACCCTTTGTTCTGGATTCCCGCTGTTATCCTTTTTCTGCTCTCAGTGTTTGTAGGATTTTTCTTCAGGGACCCTGAAAGAGATATAGTCGCTGATGACCGTTCCATAGTGAGTCCGGTGGACGGGAAAGTAGTCAACATTGAACAGAATAACGGAGGTTCCCGAATTTCTATTTTCCTTTCTGTTTTCAATGTTCATGTTAACCGGGCCCCTATAGCCGGGAAAATAACTCGCCAACACTATAAACCTGGTAAATTTTTGGTAGCCTGGGACGAGAGGGCCTCAGTGGAAAACGAACAGGTCCAGATGACTTTCGAAGGTTCCAGGACCATAAAAATCTCCCTGATCGCCGGAATTGTCGCCCGAAGAATCATCCCTTACACAAAAGCAGGGGATACTGTGGCAAAAGGTGATAGAATCGCTCTTATTCGTTTCGGAAGCAGAGCCGATGTTTTCATTCCATCTGACTGCACAATTGTTGCCGAGGTGGGAGAGCATGTCAAAGGCGGGTTGTCCGTGTTGGCATTAACTGGAGAATAATTTTGCTGGATAATGGCAGCCTGAGCAGGCGATCCCGCCTGGTAAACCGAACCCATAAGCTGCGTCGGACAGTTTACATCATTCCTTCCTTGTTTACGGTGGGGAATATTTTCGCGGGCTTCTATTCAATTATTTCGGCCTATCATGGTGAATACAACCGGGCTGCGCTTGCGATAGGATTTGCCGTAGTCCTGGACGGCCTTGATGGAAGAATTGCCAGGATGACGGGTGCAACCAGCGACTTCGGGCTGCAGCTGGATTCCCTGGCCGACATCATCAGCTTTGGAGTTGCCCCCGCTGTGTTGATCTATGCTTGGGGATTTGAGGATCTGGGCAACTTCGCTCGTTTTTCCGCTTTTCTCTTCCTGATCAGCGGAGCCATGCGACTGGCCAGGTTCAACATACAGACCGTTGAAATGAAACACTTCGCAGGCATGCCTATTCCGGCCGGTGCCGGAATGATTGCGGCCATAGTGCATTTTTTCGGCAGCCCTCCAGAATCCATGATTTCCAAATCACTACTGGTAGGGATGACCTATCTACTGGCCCTGCTGATGATCAGTTCAATCCGCTTTTTCTCTTTTAAAAGGCTGCATCTCAGCAAAGGAAAATCCCACCTCTATGTTCTCGGCATGGCAGTTATAATCGCCGGAGTTGTTTTCTACTCCGAGATAGTCCTGCTGATCATGGCCTCCTTCTATGCCTTGAGCGGACTGGCCGGAGACTGGTACAGGAGATACGGCGTGCCTTGGGACGGTCAGTGTCGAGTCCGGATGGAGATGCTTGATATCGGGAGGACAACACCATCGGCCATCACTCCCCCTTTTATTGCCTGGGGGCCAGAACCTGAGGATTAAAATGGCTAATCTAATGAAATCATCTGTACTTCTTTTTGCTTTGATAATAAATTTTTCTTTTTTGTACTGCCTGGCTGAAAACCCACCTGGGAACCAACTCGCATCCCCCGGCGAAAACGCCATCCTGCATACGGTAATGTTTTCATTAAAAACTCCTCCCAATTCAGAAGTGGCCCGGAAATTCCTCCAGGACGGGAAAAAAATACTGACGTCAATTCCCGGAGTCGCGGAATTTAAAGTATTCAGGCAGGTCAGCGAAAAAAATACTTTCCAGTATGGATTCTCCATGGTGTTCAGGGACAGGAGCGCTTTCGAAAATTATTTAAAACATCCCCTGCATACCCGGTTCGTTAGTGAAAGGTGGGAAAAAGAGGTTTCATCTTTTCTGGAGGCTGACTACATCCCCTGTCCTCTTGATTAAATCATCCCGGGACCCGGAACCCTCTCCTTTTAGGAATCCGTTTCCCTTATACTGGAACCTTAATATTTAGATGCTCTGGGAGATAACAGTCCATGCGCCTTTCTTATGAAGCCCTGACTTTGAGGACCTATAATTTCTCAGAGTCTAATAAGATCGTATCCTTTCTCACGAGTGGAAAGGGCATACTGCGAGGGGTAGCCTATGGCGCCGGCAAATCAAAAAGCCGTTTCGGAGCGGCGCTTGAACCTCTTACCAGGGTCCGCATCCTGATCCGAAAAAATGAAAACCAGGACCTGGCCACTATCGAGAACTGTGAACTGATCAAGGCTTTGCCCATGCATGAACTGGACCTGGAACAGAATCTGCATATCAGCTATTTTGTCGAACTGATTACCGAGTTTGCAAAAGAAGAAAATGACAGCACTCAGCTGTTCAGGCTGGCTGTCGCAGTGCTGGAAGCCTACCCCGAAATTCAAGTCAGCCAGCTTGCGAGATACTTTGAACTTTGGCTGCTTAAGCTGGAAGGAGTCCTTCCCGGTTTCAGCGGCATCATGGGAGAGGAACTCGCATTTAAAACCCTGCGCATCTTAAAAAAGCCCCCTGGAAACCTTAAAAATGAGGCCTGGGAACCCTCTGAACTTCGCCAATTAGAAAGTACTACCCAAAAACTGGTAGAATATCATCTCGAAAAACCACTGAAAACAGTAAGAATGCTTAAAGAGTTGTTGTAAAGGTAAAAGGAAATCTATCTCCCTTAACTCAACTTTAAAATCAACACGCTCAGATATTAGGTTCAAATCCAATGCGTACCTTTCAGGAAGTTATACATACTTTATTAGAATATTGGATGGATTATGGCTGCGTTATCCAGCAGCCTTATGACGTCGAGGTAGGAGCGGGAACAATGCACCCGGAGACTTTTCTCAGGGTTCTCGGTCCCCAACCCTACAAAGTGGCGTATGTGCAGCCTTCACGGCGCCCTGCCGATGGCAGATACGGAGATAATCCCAACAGGGTATATAAACACCATCAGCTGCAGGTGATCCTTAAACCTTCCCCCGATAATATTCAGGACATATACCTGGGAAGCCTCAGGGCCCTGGGCATCAACCTGGGAAAAAATGACCTGCGCTTTGAAGAGGATAATTGGGAGAGTCCAACCCTTGGAGCCTGGGGAATCGGCTGGCAGGTCCTTTTGAACGGACTGGAAATAACCCAGTTCACTTATTTCCAGCAAGCCGGGGGGATTGACCTGTTCCCTATATCCGGAGAAATAACCTACGGCCTGGAACGCATTGCCGGATTTATTTTCGGAAAAGACAGTATTTATGACCTTGACTGGTCCCCAGAAAAAACATATGGAGACGTTCGTAAAAAAGAGGAAATCGAATTTTCCCGCTATAGTTTCGAAGTGGCAGATAAAACCCTCCTTTTTCAGTTATTTGACCTGTATGAGCAGGAAAGCCTCCGCTGCCTGGAATCAAACTGTCTGCTCCCGGCTTACGACTACTGCCTCAAGTGTTCCCATGCCTTTAACCAGTTGGACAGCAGAGGTGCAATAAGCGTTACCGAGAGAGTTGGAATCATCAACAGGGTGAGAAACCTGGCTGTGAAAGTAGCTAAACGCTATGTGGAGGAACTGCAATGAAAAACAGATTCCTATTCGAACTGGGAACTGAAGAGATTCCGGCAAGCATGATTACAAAAGCCGTGGAACAGCTTGAATCCCTGTTTATTACAAATCTTCGGGAAAACAATCTCTACTGGGAAAAAATCCAGACATGGAGTACTCCCAGGAGGCTGGCAATTCTTGTTGAAGGACTGCCGGAAAAACAGGAAGACCAGGAAGAAATTCTTACCGGTCCCCCCGTCTCTGCTGCCTATGATGTCTCCGGAAAGCCAACCAGGGCTGCAGAAGGATTTGCCAGCAAGCTTGGCGTTACGGTGGATTCCCTGGAGAAAGTCTCCACAGGCAAGGGAGATTATGTGAGTGTCCGCAGATTGCTCAAAGGGCGGCAGACTCCGGAGATACTCAGTGAACTGATGCCTTCAATTATCTCCACCATCCGCTGGCCTAAAAACATGTACTGGACCGAAAGCCGGTTTCGGTTCATACGTCCTCTCCGCTGGTTAACCTCACTCTGGAATGACCAGGTGGTCCCTTTTTCTTTTGAAGGCCTTACCGCTGACAGAAAAAGCCACGGGCACAGGTTTCTTGGAAAAAGTGGATTTGATATCGACCGAGCCGAAAATTATCCAGTAATTCTTAAAGATAATTACGTGATTGCTGACCCCGGGGCTAGAAAACAGATAATTACCGAAGGCCTCTCCCGGGAATCCGGGCAGCTTCAACTCGTCCCGGACGAGGGGTTGCTTGAAACAGTAGTACAACTTAATGAATACCCCTCAGTGCTTCTGGGAGAATTTGACAGGGAATTCCTGAAGATTCCCCGTGAAGTATTGGTCACGGTGATGCGGTTTCACCAGAAATATTTCTCTTTGGTAGATAAAAACGGGGTGCTGGAACCCTTTTTCCTGACCGTTATAAATACCGATGGAGATCCCACCGGTGAAATCAAGTCCGGACATGAAAAAGTACTGCAAGCCAGGCTTGAAGATGGTGCTTTTTTCTGGAAAACCGACCAGAATACCAAGCTTGAGGAAAGAAAAAACACCCTGGGCACCGTACTTTTCCAGGAAAAGTTAGGCTCATATCTGGAAAAAACGGAACGGGTAAAAAAAATCTGTGTTTCTCTGGAGAAAAGCAACAGTACTCTTGCCACTGCCGCTCTTCTCTGTAAAGCAGACCTGACTGCCGAAATGGTCCGGGAGCTGACTGAACTGCAGGGAATCATGGGAGGGCTTTACGCCCGGGAAGAGGGTTATCCTGAGGATGTCTGGAAGGCAATTTACGAACACTACCAGCCTGTGACCCTGGAAGACCAGGTTCCCGAAAACCGTAATGGACAGCTGCTGTCAATAGCCGACAGGCTGGATACCCTGGCCGGATGTTTCTCGGTAGATATCATGCCCAGCGGATCCAGTGACCCTTTTGGGCTGCGAAGGCAGGCCCAGGGACTGGTAATGGTACTTAAAGCCCTCAGGCTTGATGTTTCAATTGACAGTTTGATTGCGATCGCTCTTGAGAATTTCCCTGAAAATGCAAAAAGCAAGTCAGAGACTTCCGGGCAGCTTGAAGAATTTATCAGTCAGAGGATTCAATTTCTTCTCCAGCGTGATGGAATCTCCCTGGATATTGTGCGGGCCGTGCTCGCTGCCGGAATTTCCTCAGTTCACGATGTCTGGGATCGTGCTGTCGCGCTCCACCAGATTAAATCAGAAGCTGATTTCGAAGCACTGGCCGCGGCATTCAAGAGAAGCCGAAACATACTGGCCCAGGAAAATGTCTCAACCTTGGTTCGTACAGACCTGTTCGAAGAGGAAGCTGAAAAAGAATTGTTTTCAAGATATTCAAAAATTGATCCGCTCATCTGTGAACTAGTCGAAAGGCAGGAATACCTGGAGGCCCTGAAAACCATCGCCTCTCTCAGGATCTCAGTGGACAGATTCTTTGAGGAAGTGATGGTTATGGTTGAAGACCAGGATATCCGTAACAACCGTCTGTCTCTCCTGAGGACCATAACGGAAAGGGTCCTCTCCATAGCAGACATTTCTGAAATTGCCCACTAAAAAGGATAAAAACTTGCCATGATCAAAGGAAATGTAAACATTGACCCCGTAGAGGGTAAGCTGGGCGTGCTGCTGGTTGGCCTGGGTGCCGTCAGCACCACATTTGTGGCTGGTGTAGAAGCTGTCAAAAAGGGACTGGGCCGACCTTATGGCTCCCTGACCCAGATGGGAACCATCCGCCTGGGAAAACGTACCGATAACAGGACACCTTTTATTTCAGATTTTGTTCCCCTGACCCCAATTGAAAATATCGAATTCGCTGCCTGGGATGTTTTCGAAGATTCCGCTTACGAGGCTGCACTCAAAGCCAGGGTTCTTGACAAGGAGCTGATCGAAAGCCTGAAGGACGAACTGAGCGCCCTTAAGCCCAAAAAGGCTGTATTCGACCGCCGTTATGTAAAACTGCTTAACGGGACTTTTATCAAACAGGGCAAAAATAAGATGGACCTGGCTGAACAGCTCATGGATGATATCAGGTCCTTCAAAAAGGAAAAAGACGTCAAATCCCTGGTAATGATCTGGTGCGGCAGTACCGAAGTATTCATAAAACCCAGTGAAGTTCACGAAAGTATGGAAACCCTGGAAAAAGGGATGCTGGACAATGATGAAAGAATCCCGTCCAGTATGATTTATGCTTACGCGGCCCTGCAAATGGGGATTCCATTTGCCAACGGAGCACCTAATCTCACTATCGATATCCCGGCTTTCCGAAATTTTGCGATAGAAAAGAAAATTCCCATTTGCGGAAAAGACTTCAAGACCGGCCAGACCATGATGAAAACTATCCTGGCTCCTGGACTCAAATCCAGGCTTCTCGGCCTTTCAGGATGGTTTTCCACCAATATCCTGGGAAACAGGGATGGAGAGGTCCTGGATGACCCTGAATCCTTCAAGACCAAGGAAGAAAGCAAGCTTTCAGTCCTGGAACACATACTCCAGCCGGACCTCTACCCGGAATTGTACGGAGACATTTATCATAAGGTCAGGATAAATTACTATCCCCCCAGGAGAGACAATAAAGAGGGTTGGGACAATATTGACATCTTCGGGTGGCTGGGCTACCCGATGCAGATAAAAATTGATTTCCTCTGCCGTGACAGCATCCTTGCCGCGCCACTCGCCCTTGACCTTGTCCTTTTCCTTGATCTGGCCCGGAGATCAGGGATGTACGGGGTGCAGGAATGGCTTTCTTTCTATTTCAAGAGTCCCATGACCCCCAAACCCGGTCTTTATCCGGAACATGATTTATTTATTCAGTTGATGAAACTGAAGAACACCCTGCGTTTCCTGCGGGGAGAAGATCAGATTACACATTTAGGTTTAGATTACTACGATTAAATTTTCAAGATTAAAATAAGGAGTAAAAATGTCAGAAAAATGGGTTTATTTATTTGAAGAAGTTGAAGCTGCTGAAAAGAAAGTAGGCGGCGATTGGGAAGATGTAAGAGCATTTCTTGGTGGAAAAGGTGCCAACCTGGCCGAAATGACTCGTATCGGTGTTCCAGTACCTCCAGGATTCACGGTAACAACTCAGGCATGCCTGACTTACCTGAAACAGGGCGTTTCCCTGCTCGACGAAATCCTTGAGCAGGAAAAAGCAGCCATGAAAAGAGTTGAGGCTCTTACCGGAAAAAAATTCGGTGATAACGAGAATCCGCTTCTTATCTCCTGCCGTTCCGGTGCAAAGTTCTCCATGCCTGGAATGATGGACACCGTTCTTAATATCGGCCTGACAGACGAAGCAGCTCAGGGAATGATCAAGCTTACCGGTGACGAACGTTTCGTATACGATTCCTACCGCCGGCTGGTCCACATGTTTGGTTCAGTTGTACTCGACATTTCAGATGAGGCTTTCGAAGAGGCATTGGATGATCTGAAAAAAGAAGCCGGCGTCAAAAATGACCTCGAACTCACCGCTGCACACTGGAAAGCACTTACTGAAACCTACAAAGAGATCACCCTCAAAGAAAAGGGTTTCCCGTTTCCACAGAACCCTTACGAACAGCTGAAGCTCGCTACAGAAGCGGTTTTCAAAAGCTGGAACGGCAAAAGGGCAATTGACTACCGTAACGCAGCCGGAATTTCCCATGACCTGGGAACCGCAGTAAACATCCAGACCATGGTATTCGGAAACATGGGCGAAGGCTCAGGTACAGGTGTTGCCTTTACCAGAAATCCCGCCACCGGCGAAAACAAACTTTATGGCGAATACCTGTTGAATGCCCAGGGAGAAGACGTTGTTGCCGGAATCCGCAACACTGAAGACATCTCCCGCCTCAACCAGGAAATGCCTTCTGTTTACAAAGAATTCACTGATATCTGTGATAAGCTGGAAAACCACTATCACGATATGCAGGATGTCGAGTTCACCATTGAAAGAGGCAAGCTCTGGATGCTGCAGACCCGCGACGGGAAACGAACCGCGGCTTCAACAGTCAGGATCGCCGTTGAGATGGTGGAGCAGGGTTTCATTACAAAAAAACAGGCGGTTTTACGAGTAAAACCAGGGGATGTTGATTTCCTGATGCACCCCAGGTTTGACGATGCTGCCAAGAAAGCGGCAAAGGCCGCAGGTAATTTTGTGACCAAGGGTGTAAATGCTTCTCCTGGCGCAGCTGTTGGTATAGTCGCTTTTGATGCTGACCTGGCCCAGGAATGGGGCAAAGCAGGTAAAGCGGTCATTATGGTTCGCCCCTTCACCAAGCCGGACGATGTTCATGGAATGCTGGCTGCCAAGGGTATCCTGACCAGTGAGGGTGGAGCTACATCCCACGCCGCTGTTGTCGCCCGCCAGTTTGGCGTACCCTGTGTTGTTGGTGCCAGTGATGTGGACATCAACGCCGAGGCACGGACATTCTCAGTTGGCAACATTACCGTTAAAGAGGGTGACTGGCTTTCCCTGGATGGAGCAACCGGTGAAACCTATCTTGGCCAGATCCCGACCATGTCTCCGAAATTTGAAGACCAGAAAGATCTCATCACCATCCTTTCCTGGGCAGATGAATTCCGCCGGCTCATGATCTGGGCCAACGCCGACTACCCGAAGGATGCTGAGAGAGCCCGTACCTACGGAGCCCAGGGAATCGGCCTCTGCCGTACTGAGCACATGTTCTTTGAAGAAGTCCGTCTTCCCATCGTACAGAGAATGATTCTCGCTGATAACGAAAAAGACCGCCAGGCAGCCCTGGATGAGCTTCTGCCCATGCAGCGTTCCGATTTCGAAGGTATCTTCAAATCAATGGACACATTGCCGGTTATCATTCGCCTGATTGATCCCCCTCTGCATGAGTTCCTGCCTGAAGCCAATGAGCTCCTGGTTGACGTTACAACCATGAAGGCCAAGGGAGAAACCAAGGGCCTGGCCGAAAAGGAAGAAATGCTGGCAGCTGTCAACAGCCTGCACGAAAGCAATCCCATGATGGGAATGCGTGGTGTACGCCTCAGCATCACCATGCCTGGCCTGGTAAAAATGCAGGTTCGCGCCATATTTGAAGCCGCCTGTAACCAGGCTAAAAAAGGCATAAAGGTCAAACCTGAAGTCATGATTCCGCTGGCCGGACACGTCAATGAGCTGAAAGCCATACAGCCTACCCTGATCTCAATAGCCAAGCAGGTTATGGAAGAAAAGGGTATCGAGATCGCCTACAAGTTCGGAACAATGATTGAGATTCCTCGCGCCGCAGTTACTGCCGACGAGATCGCCGGTGTGGCAGAGTTCTTCTCATTCGGAACCAATGACCTTACCCAGATGACCTTTGGTTACTCACGCGATGACGCTGAAGCACGCTTCCTCGTCACTTACGTTGACCAGGGTATCCTTCCTGAGAATCCATTCCAGAGCCTTGACCAGGATGGAGTCGGACAGCTTATGAAAATTGCGGTTGAAAAAGGCCGCGGCTCCCGTCCTGAACTGGAAATCGGAATCTGCGGCGAACATGGTGGAGATCCAAAGTCAATTGCTTTCTGCCATAGCCTTGGCCTCAACTACGTAAGCTGCTCACCCTTCCGGGTCCCGGTAGCCAGGCTGGCTGCTGCTCATGCAGCCCTGAAATAATTTCAGGAATCCTGAGTAGAAAAATCAAAAAAAGGCCCATGGACAATTTCCATGGGCCTTTTTTTTCGTGGCAGTTTGAGTTCGCGCAGTTGATTGTATAAGGCCTATCAGCTCGAGTTCCCCGGTTTACAAAACAACCTTTTGTCCGCACTTGAGACAGCTTTCGCGGTGAGCAGACAAACGGGATTTACAGTTACAGCAGGCCCATTTGGAATTTTCCTGATCAAGAAACCCTTCAAGCCCTGATAATTTAACATTTTCCAGGTTTCCAATCATGCTCATTCGATACTTGGTCCTGTATCGCTTGTCCAGTCGCTTTAATCTCGCGCAAGGATATTTGGGACATTCGTAACAAAAACCAGAGGTACTGCCATCCAGGTATTCACAGTTCCGGATTACGCATTTCCTGCGATTCCGTGACTGATCCTTATCCAAAAAATGACATCCGGGACACTGATTCCTGCTCCTCAAGAAACCAATACAGATCCCACAGTTCATTCCACAGGGAGCGATTAATAAACCCGGTTCACAGGAAGAATTACTCATCTCAGCCTCATGTTTAATATCCAGTCCTCAGGTTGTGTTTGGAACTAAAATTTTAATACAGGAACGGAATAAACATTTTGGTCCCTTTGCTATATTCCTCGTAGCTGGAACCGAAAAAAGCGATGTTTTCCCGCTCTTCCATTTTTGCCGTGGCTACCAAAAAAGCAGTCGTGATCAAAACCGCTATAATCCCATGTATGGTCAGGTGTTTCAATAATGCTCCCCATGATAACAGGAGCAGTGAGCTGTACATGGGATGTCTTACATACTTGAAGAGTCCATCTCTCACCAGCCTGACTGTGTTCTCAAAAGCAAGATTTTCCGAACCCTCTACTCTCCCCCTGGAACCTCCTAATTTTGTTAACAGGCTGAATCCCCACACAATGAACAGGACCGAGAAGAGCATCAAAATCCAGGAAACCAGTTGAAGAGGGGAAAAAGGATTTTTAAACCAGGATGGAAGGTTAAGCAGGACAATCAGGGAAGTCCCTTCAAAGGCAAAAAAACGGTAAAACCCATGGCATTTCGGATTTTGAAAATGCCTCCACGAGAATCCCACCAAAAAAGCAGTAATTAGAATAAAAATCGTAATTCGAACCACGGCAAATGATCCCGGCTCAAAAATCTATCTCGTTTAAACCGCTTGAGTGTTTTCAGGTCGCAGGGCCTGTTCCTCATCAATTTACAAGCTTTACCTGGCCTGTATTTGAATTATTATCACTTTTTCTTCCCCTCAGGTAAACCAGCAGGCACGGTGAACAGGACCAGGCTGATCTGCCCGAATTGAACATCTCTGACCTGAAGACTCTCAGGAATCACTTTTGTCAGTGAAGGGAGCTTATACCAGCCGGTGGACATTGCCCAAAGTCTCTGACCGGGCTTGATGCCATTTTTGTCTTCCGCACCCCGGAGAAGTGGCAGAAAATTCTTCCGGTTAAAGGACCATGGTTTAACCTTCAGGCGTTTAGGCCCTTTTTTGCCCAGGTAGTATTGAAGTTCCAGGGAGGTTTGAAGATCTACAAACAGAGGTTGATCCATCGGCACTTCAGCAGACAGGAACTCCAGGGCACGCGTCATCTGTTCCCTCGGCAGCATTTCAGGAATGTTGTTAGGTATCACTTCAGGTCCGGCCATACTCCACATCAGCCAGGCGGGCCCGAATAAGCAGATTATGGCCGCTGTCAGCGTTTTATGCTTCACCCAGCGAAACACCGGATAGGAGATGCCCGCGGCCAGGAAAAGGAGAAGATAGCTGATGTGCCTGGTGCCGATAAACGGCAGGATATGCAGCAGGGCGCCGACACATCCGAAAATTATCGGCATCACCAGCAACAGGGACAGGTCCCGGCGGACTATTCCTTCCCGTTTTGCTGGGATGAACAGCAGGATTATCACGCCGCCGGCAAACAAGGCCATGGCGATGTACCCGGCATAGTAATTTCCCGTCATATACCTGAAAAGGTGAAATAATCTTGAACCAAAAAACTCCAGGAGAGACTGATCCCCTCCATGAAAATATCCATTCTTCAGATAATCATTGACGGCAAACTTCTGCATCCATCCTGACCTCATATACCGGATATGGGTCACGTAAAGAAAAATATAGAGCAGTGCTGCTCCAGCCTGGTATCCGACCCAGGCTATCCATATCCTCCTCTTTGCTCCCAACTGGTATAACCTCAGAATTCCGTAACAGCTGACTGTGCCTGTAATCAATAAGGCGCTGTAATTCGAAAGGATCGCTAGGTATAAAAAAGCATATCCGAAACCCATCCACTTCCAGGACTGCTCTTCAAAAGCACGCTCCAGGCCATAAAGCACTCCCCCTATACCCATCAACAGCAGGCCATACTGCCGAACCTCAATAGCCGTAAAGGCCATGGCCGGAGAAAAAGTGATCAGGCCGAGCATGCCGATGGCAGCACCGGCCCCGAAAACACGCCTGGCCCACTGGAACCCGAACCAGGCGGCCAGGGTGGAGCCAAGCAGGCTGGGAAGCCTGACCATAAATTCCGAAGATCCAAATTTTAAAAAGAAGTAAAGCACCAGGGTCAGCAACGGCGGGTGGGCCTGGGTGTGGGACTTCAGGTAAGCCTGCTTTAGCCCTTCGGCCTGGGCCAGTCCTACGTGGATTGCTTCGTCCGGATTTAAATAACAGGCTACGGCGTAGTAAACTCGGAAACCGAGGCCAACAGCAATAATGGCCAGGGCCAGGATCACCGCATTCCGGACAAGCCAGGTTTCAACTGAGTCAAGCTGCTTCTGAACCTTATCCAGCTCAGCTGGGACACCCTTGAAAACCCTGTTTTGAATAATTCGGTGAATAAAGTGTTTAATCAATTTATCTCTTTGCCAAATTGGCAGTTATTAATCTGCGAAAAACTGAAAGAGGAGTTGAGATTATCCTCGCAAGTTTAAACGTTCGGGTTTCCTTAAGCCTGATAACTTTCTGTTTGTGCTCGCAAATTAGCGCTTGCAGCTTGTTCATTTTAGCCGATTTATCACCTTTGGAAAAACGCAAAGATAAAAGCTTCTCATTCTGTTCCCTGATCAAGACAAAATTTTCTTCATTTTTTTGCACTAAAAATTCTATTTTCTCCTGCAGCTCTTCATTACGGTCTTGTTTCAACTTCACCAACAGAGGAAGGAAATCAGCTCCTGTTTGCAGATATTCAGCTTCCACCACCACCTGATCAATTACGACATGCTGTTCCCCGGGAAAATCGATAAATACCTGCGGGTCATCATTGTCAAACCAATAAACCTGATCCTCAACCAGTATGGCATTAGATGAATATTTTAATGCCACATCAAGCAGCTCATCATCCTTGAATAATTTTATTGAATTAATTCGAACCTGCGCATAATCGTTGATCGGGTCAAACCTTAAGTTAGTAATTTTCTCCGCTGTTTCAAATTTAAAGGTCAAATTTGCAGAATACGGATTCAGGCTGATTCTGATTGAATCTGATTCTTTAAAAAAACCTGATTCTGTACAATAAAATAGCTGGGAGCAATAACTTGGCCGAGGAGGACAGGGTTCTTGAGTAATATTCCTCATCAAGGTATTTGTTTGCTGGTAAGAAAGGCGCGGCAGCCATTTTCTAAAAATCTTTGCACGGTATCGCATCACTTTTTCCGTATCTCTCTGAATGCCGGATGTCTGCAGATTACGGTAGATGCCGCCTAAGGTTTTAGTAAACACAAAATCACCCGATTGAGTCACTTGCAGGAGGAAATCCCAGTCTTCGTATACATCAAAATCCTCATCAAAAAAACATCCCCGGCTGATTAGTTCGCTGCGAAAGAGAAGCGCCAGAATTGGGATATAATTTTCCCATAAAAGGTCAGGAAAGCTAAATTCCCGATCGTGCCTGTATTCAGGTTCAGATAGTCCATTAACCCTCTCAATAATCGAATAGGCGGCAGGAGCCTGGCTGGACTCAAGCTTCCAATAGAGGTCCCGTATGCTGCCGGGCAAAAACAAATCATCTTCATCAAGAAAACAGAAGTATTCGCCTCTTACACATTCCAAGCCCGCATTGGCCGCCTCGGGGCGATTGAGCGGTCTGTTTTTTGTAATGACCTTTAAAGGAAAAGATCCGCAGCTTTCACCCAGGAAAATCCTCTCCTCCCCTCTGGCATCCACCACTATCACCTCAAGATGAGGATAGATCTGACCGGCAATGGAGCTGAGGGCCTCGGGTAGACAGGAGCGGTTCATCGTCCTGACAATGATCGATATCAAAGGATATCCCGACTCTCCTTTTCGAGGAGATTTTGATTGCGGATTCCCGGCCTGAATCTGCTGCCAGCCAATATCGCCCGGTTTTAATCCCGCAGATTCTACAAACTGGTAGGCTTCGGCATACTTCACCTCCCTACCAAGGGTATAGGAGCGGTAGGCATGAAGCGAATTTATATGGTATTTGTAATCCTGGACTATCAGCTGGCTGGAAAAGCAGTCCATTGCCTGCTCCAGCAAAGGATGAATGTCAGTGATGTCATGGAGGAGGGCTGGGCTCATAGGCTGCCCTATTTCATAGAAAAAAAGATTAAGAGGAGGATCATACCTGATCGCCGCCTGAATGCCAGCTGCATACAGGGCATGATGATCGGGATGAATTTCGGTTTCGGCAGGCAGGTAAATATTTTCAGGTGTAAAATCGGTAATGATTGAGAGCAGATGTGTGACAAATTCTTCATCAGCTTTCAACCGGCGGTCTGGGTAATCCAAAAACTCCGGCTTTCCATAACCAAGAATAGCAGCGGATTTCTCAGATTCTCTCCTTCTGGTTTCCTGATAATCGGAACAGCTCCGGCTGTTTCCGGCCTGGAATCCACCATCAGTTGCGATGACAACCTTTATTTCATCACCCTGCCTGAGGTGCCTGACTATAGCACCGCCACAGCCGAAGATTTCATCATCAGGATGAGGGGCAAAAATTACAGCTCTCCCTTTTGCTATCCTTTTTACGGCACGGTATGGAATAAAATTTTCTTCTCTCATATTTTCATCATTCAAATAGTATGTCAGCTCTTTTCCAGGGGACCGAATTTACCCCTCATGGCGTCTAAAATCCCCTTCAGGAAAAATCCGCGGGATGATTCTACTTGCCCCTTAATTGATTCCAACCGTTTCATCAGCCTCAGCGCCTCCCTCCAGAAAGAAAGTACAGCCTTTAACCCGCCCAGTTTCCAGTAGCAAGCAGTCATATTACGGCACATATAGTAATGACGCCAGGAGGGATGTACAAACATAATCTCTCCATAGCCGTCTTTTTCCGGACGGCCGAGTTCATGCAAAACCTGTGCGTTCGTAACCCAGAAATTCCGATAGCCTTTTTTTATCAGACGCATGTGGCATTCGTGGTCCACGCAATCAATAAAATAATCCTCCCTGAAACCATCTACTTTTTGAAGGGCATCCACACTGTATAAGGTGCCGGATGTGATCGAAGAATCAACCTGCAGGATGGCCGTGTTTTTGGGCATGACTGCGTTTTCAAAACCGGTCTTGCGCCAAAAATAGGGAGCCAGGATTATCTCGGGGCATGGTTTGGATCTTGCCAGTGGGAAAAGTGCCGCCAGGTCATTATCCTGGTTTTCCAGGTCAGATCCTGCCCGTAAAAGATTCTCCAGGCACCTGGTTTCGCAAAATGTGTCCTGATCAATAATCCAGAGTTTTTCATATTTATTTTCAGACGCAAATGCCAGGCCGGTGTTAAAGGCTTTTCCCACCCCAAGATTGGTGGCATTGCGAATTACCCTCAGGTTTTCCAGCCCTAACCCATGGATAATACCAACTGTGTTGTCCGTTGAAGCATTATCAATTACAACGATTTGATGAGGGGGCAGGGATTGCCGCGCAATCGCGGCCAAGGTTTCCGCAATGGTTGATTCTCCATTAAAGGCAGTAATCAGGCAACAAACCTTGCCGGTTTTGTTAAACATGATGCCCGCTGAAACCATAAATTGTAACAATTGACCACTGCGTTGGTGGATACACCATCCCTGACTGCATCTCAGTTCCCTCTCCGGGTAGACTCTTGCGATTCCCGGCTCTTCGTTTTATTCAACACGTTCCTTAAAACAAATCTCCATCACCCATGGTATAGAAAATATTCTTGATGGTGCTGTTTGTCTCTGGATCCTTATGAAAACTTTTACCCGTAGGGATTATTCCCAGCGGCTCCTCTTTGCTGTCAAAACCCGCTTCAATCAGCTGATTTGAAATAAAGTGGTCCTTTGGCAGCCAGGTCCTGACCTTCTCAACTCCCCTTCGCTGGCATTCAGCCCTGATCAGGGTCAGTATATTCCTCAACCCTTTGCTTTCAGGCAGAGTAAGCGAATCAACGATCGTCGCTGTCTGATCGCTGAAAAGAACAGCCGCATAAGCTGTGATATTCCCTGTAATATTTCTCCAGACATAAAACTGGTATTGATTTACAGGATGGTCAAAATAGCGCCATTTGGCAAATACGGCATCCCTTTTTACTGAGAATGGAAAATGCGGGGCTGCCTGCTTCCAGAATTTATCCAGAGCAGGAATTGACCTGGTGAGGATATCAGGTCTTCCCGCGAAGAATAAAAAAGTCTTGCTTATTTTTTCAGATTCGGCTTCAAGATATAATACTTTGCCGGGAAGCCTGGAATACCCTAAAAGCAAGCTGCCCAGTTTATGGTGCCTGTATCCCGGAAACCCATAAAAAAAAACTGAATTCCGCTCATTTCCATAAGCTTCGAAGTAAAAATCAGCTGTCCGCACAAAAAGGCCTTTCCGTCCGCTCACTGCCTGCCTGAACCCAGGGTGAGACATATTATCGATGAGCTGGGTCATCCGGATCTCGCTTCCATTCCATATGGCCGGAAAAGGGATGCCGGAATACATGGTAACGGGCTCCCCGTCTTCAGTGAAACAGAGCATGGTCTGCCGTCCAAAAGGGCAGTCATGAAATTTCCACTTCCAGATCCTGCCATCTATCTTCTTCCCGAAAGCAGCTTTCCACAGGGCAATAACCTTTTCTTCATCCTCATCCTTGTAAGGTCTGAGAAAAAATCTTCCCTGTGCGGTCTCTATATTTTTTCCCATTTCCATATGGCCAAAACCTGGTTCAGTGAATTTCTTATCCGGCTATAGTACTGTCCCGATTGCAACCTGTTCCATACTTCTTCGGAAAACATGAACGATGGTGAATTCAATCCTGCCTGGGCAAAGGGAACGAAGAAGTGATTGATGCCAAATTCAAAAAAATATCCGGCTCCATCAATAAAACCGCTGACCTGATAAAGAGGTGATGTTTTAACCTCTCCCAAATCAAAGATTTTTGCCGGATGAATATCAGGAACCTTTCCCAGGCCTGACGGTGCCGTATTTGCCCCATAATGCTTATTCATGAAGAGCTGATAGGCTTCAGCCATGTAGTTCTCTTTTTGATCAGAAGGCGACTGATTCCAGTAATGAACAACCTGAGCGTCCGGCACACAAACCATGACCTTATCATTTAAAAACGCCCGCAGGCATAAATCGGTATCTTCGCAATACAAAAAAAACCTTCTGTCAAAAACATTTCCGTCAGTGAAAAATGATTTGTCATTCCGGATCAGCATGCAGGCGCCGGAAAGACAGGGTTCAAAAAAATATTGTTTTTCATTCCAGAATCTATCGTGCCGCAGGGTCCAGTAAAAGGAAAACAGACGGGCGTCAGCCTCTGAATACAGCGAAGATTCCATCGCCGTCTGCAACCACCAGGAATTTCCAAGGGCCGGAGGCAGGAGAAAAGTCTTTTCTTCATCCAGGTAAAACCTGGGCCCGGCAATCAGTGCGCCAGTTTCTTCAGCACCTGAAATCAGCTTTTTTACAAAGCCCTTATCCGGCAGGGTATCCGGATTGATTAACAGGAACCAGCCCGCGCCAGACTCAGCTGTTACCTGGTTCACTGCAGTGGCAAAACCGACATTGCAGTCACATGAAATAACCCTGGTTCTGTTAAAACCGGCGGCAAGCATCGCAAGCCCAGATTCATTGCTGTTATCGACAATCACTATTTCTGTGATCAACTCCTCCTCCGCAAGAACTGCAAGCAGCGGCGGTAGAAATGCCGATGAAAAGTAATTGACTATTATTGCGGTGATATCCATATTTTCCTGGCTCTTATAATCATTCCTTTGGTGAGCAGGGCCTGCTCATTTCCATAACCGGCTTTCACCATCCTCTGTATAAACTCAGCTCCGTTTCGGGTGGGTGGTAATATTTCTCTCTGCAAAACATCAACTGCAAAACCACTTTCCATAAGAGCCTGTTTAATGCTGTCCTCGGTAAACCAGCGAATATGGCCGATGCATTGAATCCCGACAGGGATATATTCGAATTTCCCGAGCAGGAGATCGGAAACCATGGTCCAGTGCCCGGCATTGGGCAGGCTCAAAACTAAAAATCCGGAAGGGCTCAGTAATTCATAAAAACGTCGGAGTACAGCCCATGGATCATGAAGATGCTCGATCATGTCGCCGCAATTGATAAGATCAAACCCACGGTCTGAATGGAAGTCCTCAATTCTTCCATTAAAAATGCGATCATAATATTTCCCGGCTTCCGCGGCCATTTCCGGATTCATTTCCACTCCGGTCACTTCTATCTCCGGCCTGAATTTTTTCAGGCTTTTCCCATAGATACCCCTGGCGCACCCCGCATCCAAAAGAAAACTGATATTTTCCGGGATAAGTGAGATCAGATCCAAACGCTCAGAATTGTAGTATTCTCCAAAGCGATGAACCAGCGCTCTTTTATCAACATACTTCCGGTATTTCAGCTGTAAAAAATCCCGATATGTAATATCCAGCAGCTCTTCATCCATATTCTTTAACAAAGACATCGGGAAAACCACCAGCGAAGGGTCCAGCGTCACCACCTCCTGTTCAAAACCGGCATCATCGTATATTTCTCTTTCCATTTCCGTGAAAGAAGACATATTCAGATAGGTGGTCGAGAGGAAAGCCTGCTGTTCAGGAAAACCAGGGAGGTTATATACCGGGCCCGCGGCGGCCGAATGCGTTTCTGCTGTTTGCATGAGAGATCGAACCGACCCAGAGGTGAAGACTATTTCAGGGTCTCCAACTACCAGGATAAAATCAGAATCGGTCCGGCTTAAAAGACTATGCATTGTCGTATCAGGCGAATATTTTACCCAGGTTATCCTCAGGTCATCTGCGGCGCATAGTGTTTGGGACTTTTGGTAACAGAAGGAATAGCTGAATTTCACTTCCTCGATATCCTCGGGGATGAGGTCAGGCCAATAAATCGTAATGTTCTTGATATTCATTATTCCCTGGATGCCAGTTTTAACGGTTAATGCCAGGAAAACCCTGGCGCACTGTTTTCAACTATCGATTACCATAAGCGCAAAAGGTACATCCTGATACAAAAACGGGTTTCCGGAAAGGCCGCTGTCGGATGCTCGGATAAAAACAGCGGCCTTAAATCTCACACTTCTGCTTAATCTTAACACCGTACTTTATATTACATATCCCGGTTCAGTTCCATTCTCACTTCATTCAAACCGTTGCTTGGCCCGAACCCAGGCTTTCTCACCAGAAACACCAGAACCATCACATAAAAAAATTCGTGGACTTCCCGGGGTTAGCCTTCTGTTCCAGGATGTGAGATATGAGGCCAGGAACCCCTTAAGGGTTAATCTCTCTCAAGGGAAAAGCAACCGGAGCGGCAGGTGGAGCGGCCTGATGACCTGGAAGGAAGGTTTCCACTATCATCTGGAGTGAAAAAAGGGTACAAAGGAAAAATGATAATTGCTCCGCTCAGTTGCTTGCTCTCTTCAGTGAAAACAAGTCATACCAGGCTGGGACTGCCATGAAGAGTCCACACTCCAACAGGCTGCTTCCCCGCGTGCTGCAGAGCGTCCTGGCCATCGGCCCCGGAATCTTCTGCATCGGCTATACCATCGGTACCGGAAGTGTCACCTCCATGACCAAGGCGGGAAGCCTTTACGGAATGCAGCTTCTCTGGGTCCTTATCCTTAGCGTTTTTTTCTCCTGGGTATTAATGGAAGCGTTCGGCCGGTTCGCCGCGGTTACCGGCTTCACTTCGATCTACGGATTCAGAAAATTCCTGAAGTGGGGAAACCTCTGGGCGATTCTGGTGATTGCCGGGGTAGTTTTGGGGCAGTGGAGCTGCCTTTCCGGAATCCTCGGCCTTACCAGCAGCGCTCTGTTTGAAATCCTCAGGCTCTTTATCCCATCCCTCTCCGGTTATGAATATCCGGCTGTAATTGTCGCCGCCTCAATCCTGATATCCCTGCTCTATTCTCTCCTGCTGGTGGGAAGATATTCCTTCTTTGAAAAAATATTAATTGTCTTTGTAACAATAATGGGAATTTCCTTCTTACTTTCAATGTTTATAGTATTCCCGGACCCTTCCGAAATCGCCGCCGGGCTCATCCCTTCAATTCCTGCCGGAGGATATCTGATGGTTGCGGCATTCGTCGGTACCACCATGGCGGCTCCGACCTTTGTTGTCCGACCTTTAATCATCAAAGCCAAGGGCTGGGGATCTGCCCACCTCAGGGACCAATCCCGTGATGCTTTTGTTTCAGCACTGCTTATGTTCATCATCAGCGCTTCGATCATGGCAGCTGCAACTGGAGCCCTGTTCCACGAGGGTAGAAGTGTTACCCAGGTCCTGGACATGGTCTACGCGCTGGAGCCGGTAGCGGGAAGATTCGCTGTGGCCCTTTTCATGGTCGGAGCGATGAGTGCCGGGATCTCCTCAATATTCCCGATTCTCATGGTTCTGCCCCTTCTCATTGGTGACTACCAACGCGGCCAGATGGATATCAAGTCAAAAACTTTTAAGATTCTGACCGCCATTGCCTGTTTTACCGGCTTGGCCGTTCCTGTGCTGGGAGCCAACCCGATCGCCGCCCAGGTCGCCACCCAGGTTGCCAATGTATTTGTGCTGCCACTGGTGATCATGGGTATCATCGTCCTGATAAACAGGAAGGATCTCCTGGGAGATCAGGCGGCTGGATGGAGGCTGAATGGAGGGTTGGTCGCCGCCTTTGTCTTCTCGATTGCTGTTTCCTGCGCGGGCATAGTGGGAGTACTGAATTTGATCGGTTGAGCCGCAGCCGGAAGCTTCCCGTGATACAGTCCATGAATTTTGGACTATATGAACCTGGTGTTCGCAGTAAATTCCTGTCCACTTCGAAATTCCAATATCTCTCCAAACCCCTTATGCTTCTGACATCTTATTTATTGAGTTGCTTAATAGCAAAAGGAGGAATTGGATGAAAGCTGAAATTAAAAAAATGCCTGAATACCATGTAGCATATGTCAGAAAGATGGGGGCATATAATAAAGAAACCTGTGAGCAGGCATTTGGAGAACTCATGCAATGGGCCGGGCCGAAAGGCTATCTGGAATCAGGGGTAATGCTCGGGGTTTACTGGGATAATCCAGAGATAAAACCTCCGGAAAAATGCCGCATTGATGCATGTTTAAGCGTTCCTCCCGGAACCAGCCCTGAAAACCAGGTGGATACCCAGGTAATCAGTGGAGGCAGGTATGTCGTAGGCCATTTCGAAATCGCCTCGGATTTCCTTCCGGATCTGTCCAACAGGCAGTGAAGGAACTATACTGTATTGGGCTCGCCTGGTCAATGCTTTCTGCTCGCCTGGTCAATGGCTGAAAAAATGCGGGCTAAAAAGGCCAGACCAGACATATCACAGGCACGCCGATAATTACCACAATAATCTGGAGGGGAAGTCCCATCCGCCAGTAGTCACCGAATTGATAACCACCCGGCCCCATTACCAGGGTATTTGACTGGTGCCCAATTGGGGTCAGGAAAGCACAGGAAGCTCCCAGGGCAATCCCCATCAGAAAAGGATCTGAGGAAACGGCCAGGGTTTCAGCAAGTTTTACTGCAATCGGGGCCATCAGCACGGCAGCGGCGGCGTTATTTATTACATTAGACAGAAGCATTGTGCCCACGATCAGAATCGCAAGAGACACCCCGAGCTGCATCTGGCCCGAAATATCAAACACATAATGAGCTATCCTGTCAGCACCCCCGCTTGTTTCGAGGGCATGCCCAACCGGCATCATTGCCCCTAAAAGTATTATCACTGACCAGTCAACGTGTTCATAAACCTCTCTTATTGAAATCAGGTTCATCAGCACCATGACAACAGCAGCTGAAACCAGGGCCGTTTGAATAGGCAGAAGGCCAAACGCCGCTAGGATTATTGCTGTCAGAAAAATGACAACGCTCTTAATTATTTTCCTGGGCTGCCCGATCCTCAGATTTCTTTTGGCCAGGGGGATGCAGCCCAGTTCCTGGATTGTTTCGTTAAGATTAATAACCGGTCCGTTGAGAAGTAGTACATCTCCGGGCCTGAACCTGATCGAGGCAAGCCTTTTTTTCAGACGGGATCCCTTTCTGGCTACAGCAAGAAGATTCAGTCCGTGCCTCCTCCTCAGATTAAGGCCGAATGCAGTCCTTCCAACCAGGGGCGAATCCAGCATCACGATTGCTTCAGTCAGGACCATTTCCTCTGATCCCAGGATGTCTTTCTCCAGCTCCTTGTCTCCGGCCAACTCCAGTTTGGCTACGTCCACAAAGGATTTAAGATTGTAAGAATCGGCCTCGATAACCAGGATATCCCCTACCTGCAGGATTTCACCTGAGGTAGGCAGCAGGATTTTCCTTTTGCCCCTCACAATCCCGATTATGTAAACTTCAATATCTTCATATTTACCAAGATCCCTGATCCTGTTGCCGGCAATGATCGAGTTTTTCATGACCCTTACTTCAGTAATATAGTCACTAATATGGAAAAGCTCTTCCTGGGAAGTCTGCCCCCTCCTTATTGGCAGAAGACGCCATCCAACCAGGGAAATAAAAACCACCCCTGCCAGGGCGACAGACGCACCAACAGGAGTGTAGTCAAACATGTGAAATGGTTCTCCACCATGTTCACTGCGGGCCAGGGCTATTATGATGTTGGGCGGTGTCCCTATCATAGTCGTCAGCCCACCCAGCAAAGAGCCGAAGGCCAGCGGCATCAATAGAACCGAAGGAGAACTGCGATTCTTTCTTGCAACCTGAATAGCTACAGGAAGCATTATGGCCAAAGCTCCAACGTTATTCATGAAGGCCGAAAGAACAGTAACTGAAAAAGTAAGGGCCGTTACCTGAAAAAAGGTGTTCTTCCCCAGTTTGAGCAGTTGATTTGCTATGACATCAATTACTCCCGCATTTATCATCCCCCTGCTGAGTATCAATACCGCGGCTACTGTAATCACCGCTGGATGACCGAATCCTGCAAATGCCTCCCTACCCGGAATTATTCCTGTCACAGTGACTATAAGAAGGGCGATGATAGCTACAATGTCATACCGCCACTTACCCCAGATAAAAAGGATGAGTGCCAGGATCAGTGTTCCGAAAACTATATATTGTGTTGTATTCAAAAGAATTCCTTCAGAAACCGGAACCACAGTAATAATTCAAATCAATTCACAGCTTTTCTTCTCTTCTGATTTCCAATACTTACGGTATATATAAATAAAATCTAACAACGCATTCAATACCAGTCGACTGACGCGGCACCCAGGTAATAAAGCAGGGCTAAACGCTAATCTGTTTCACTTGCCCTTTAAAACACCTTTTACATTTTAGTGCCTGTGTCAATAAAAATGTAGGTTTATCGCTCTCACCACGCATTTCTTACCTGGGTCAAGACTCCCTTCGCCGGTTCGTACCGGTTCAGATCCAGTCAGATTAATCCTCAACTACCCCGGACCATCCATAAATCCCTGTGTTATTTGGTAAGTAGATGCAGGTGATATTCCATCTCCTTTAGTATAATATGAAAATTCAGGAGCTATGTTGACTTTGAAACAAACCACACGTGACCACCAGTTAGAAGAAGCTTTGTCCACACCTTGTCCCGCCCTCATCGAGATGATGCGGAAAATTGAGGGTGACATAATGATACTGGGAATTGCCGGGAAAATTGGAGTTACCCTGGGAATGACTGCGCTGAAGGCTATTCGTCATGCGGGAGTAGCAAAAAAAGTAATTGGAGTTTCCAGGTTCTCTGACAGCAACGCCCGTTCCAGGCTGGAGCAGTATGGGATTGAGACTATTCAATGTGACTTGCTGGATATTGATGCGGTACGCATGCTGCCTGACATTCGGAACATTATTTTTATGGCAGGCAGGAAATTTGGAACTTCCAGTTCCATGGAGAAAACCTGGGCGATTAATACTATCGTTCCGGCACATATAGCCTCCCGCTTTCAGAAAAGCCGTATTGCGGCTTTTTCAACCGGTTGTGTTTATGACCTGGTTCCGGTTGAATCAGGCGGCAGCAAAGAAACCGATCCCCCGGCCCCTGTCGGAGAATATGCCCAGTCAGCTTTAGCCAGGGAAAGAATTTTTGAGTTCTACAGCCTTTCCAACCAGACACCTGTCTGCCTTCTCAGGCTTAATTACGCCATTGATCTGCGCTACGGGGTACTGCGGGACATCGGAGATTCCGTTTATGGAGGACAGCCTGTTGATGTGACTATGGGTTATGTGAATATCATCTGGCAGGGAGATGCCATAAACCAGTCTCTCCTCTGCCTGGACCACTGTTCCTCCCCGCCCCTGGTGTTGAACATAACGGGGCCGGAAACCCTGTCTGTGAGAGAGATTGCCCTGGAATTTGAGCGTCATTTTTCCCTGGATGCCAATATCGTGGGAAAGGAGAGCCCGACGGCCCTGTTAAGCGACTCTTCCCGTGCCACCAGTCTCTTCGGCAACCCCGCAGTATCTGTTGATCAGATGATCACCTGGACAGCGGAATGGATTAAAAGCGGAGGGCCTTCGCTGAACAAACCTACCCATTTCCAGACCAGGGATGGAAAATTCTAAAAGAGCTTCAGATCACTTCAGACCATTGTTATAATGAAGTGACAGCAAAAATGGCATTCCCCGGGAACAGGAAATATGCCGATCCGGGAGACAGCCGGCTGGAGCCAGGAATATAAGAATTGCAGGAAGGGAGAATCAGAATGAAATTGCCCTACTACCATGTTGATGCTTTTACTGACCGGCTTTTCAGAGGTAATCCCGCGGGTGTCTGCCTCCTGCCTTCAGGCTGGCTTCCCGAAAAAGTAATGCAGAAAATCTCCTATGAAAATAATCTGTCAGAAACTGCGTTTCTTATTGAAGATGGGGAGGATTACGATCTCCGCTGGTTCACACCTACGATTGAAGTTGATCTTTGCGGCCACGCAACCCTGGCTGCCGCCCACGTTCTTTTCATGGAAAAAGGATACAAACGGGAGCAGATCCGGTTCAAGACAAAAAGTGGAGTTGTTACAGTCGAGCTTCGGGAAAAAACACTGGTACTGGATTTCCCTTCCCGCCCCCCGGAAAAGTGCTCAAGCCCTTTAGGTCCTGCTCGAATCCTTGGCAAAAAACCCACAGAAGTCTGGAAGTCAAGAGATTACCTTTTTGTTTTCAGCGAAGAGGAGGATGTCCTAAACATGACACCTGACTTCGTTAGTATGATGAATTGGGAATGCCTGGGAGTAATAGTGACAGCCCCGGGAAAAACATCCGATTTTGTATCACGGTTTTTTGCTCCCAGGGCAGGCGTGAATGAGGATCCTGTGACAGGATCAGCTCACTCTACCCTGATTCCCTACTGGGCAAAACGCCTGAATAAGACAAGCCTCAAGGCATTACAATTGTCAGGAAGAGGAGGAGAGTTGTTCTGTCAGGATGCAGGAACGCGTGTGAAAATAGGAGGCAAAGCCATTACTTATTTCAGGGGTGAGATCAACCTGGATTTATAACCAGTTACTATTCCGGAAAACCGTACGGCCAAAAAACTATCGGGTACTGCCGTCAAGGCAATACATAAATGTTAACAGGAGGCAAAAATGAACTGTCCAGCATGTAACAACACCCTGGAAAAAATTACCGTTGAAGACATTGCCCTGGATGTTTGCAGAGGTGGATGTGGGGGAATCTGGTTTGACAATTTCGAACTGAAAAAAGTGGATGAGCCTGATGAATGTGACGCCGAAATCCTCCTGGATATTGAGACCAATGAGAATACCAGGGTCAACCACCAGATCAGGCGGTATTGTCCCGTGTGCCAGGATCAGCTCATGCTCCGGCATTTCTTCAGTGTAAAAAGATCCGTGACCGTTGATGAATGCCCCAGATGCGGAGGTGTCTGGCTTGATTATGGTGAACTGGGACAGATCCGCAGGCAATTCAATTCAGAAGAAGAGAGAAAGGCAGCGGCAGGTGAATATTTCCAGGATGTTTTTGGTGTAGAGCTGGCAAAAATGAGAGCAGAAAGCGCGGAGCAGACCAGGAAGGCAAAAAAAATAGCCCATATTTTTCGCTTTATCTGCCCCAGCTACTACATTCCAGGAAAACAGGACTGGGGGGCATTTTAATACTGCTTTCCTCGGTGGCAGCCGAATCCTCGCCGACACATCTGCTGAAAGGAGGGGTGAACTTGTTTTTTCGACTGCCAGGCAACACAATTACCGTTTATGGATTCAACTTCCAAAAAATTAATTTTCTTCAGCCATGAGTTCACTGTATCAGAAAAAGATACTGATCAGAACGGCCACGTCAATAATGTAGTCTATGTTCAATGGATGCAGGATATTGCCATCATGCATTCTACTGCCTCAGGCGGTACCGAAGCCATGCGGGACTCCGGTTGCAGCTGGGTGGTTCGCTCCCACAAAATTGAATACCTGAATCCCTCATTTGCCGGAAACCTGGTGGAGGCTACAACCTGGGTTGCCAAATACCACCGGGTTAAGGCTATCCGTCAATACCAATTCCTCAGAAAATCCGATGAGAAAATCCTGGCCAAAGGGGAGACGGAATGGGTATGTGTTGATTCCAGAAAAGGAAAACCCCGTACAATTCCTGAAAATGTCCAGAAGTGCTTTCACCCTGCTGATGATTCCTGAAAAGCTGTACCACCGCCGCCTTGTTCCAGGTGGCGTAATCCAGGATTCAATCTTGGATTTGTTCAGCCACCTTCAGGGACCTGTATCAAAAAATGGAGGATATTACAGGGCTGGGACTCAAAATAAGGTTTATTTCTGTAATCTCTAAAAACTAATGGTTTTAAATGGACTGAAACCGCGGACAAAGTTAAACCAGTTTTCCCGTTTTGTTTTAAAATTGCTGGTCAGAGGCTGACCTCAATTAAATGGAGTCACAGTTAAAAAGGCACATTGGACCATGAAAACAAAAAAAGATATTGTTGAAAACTGGCTTCCTCGTTATACCGGGCGGCCTTTGGATCAGTTCGGCAAACATATCCTGCTTACAAATTTTCAACTGTATGTTGAAATCTTTGCTGAACAGCTAGAGACCCCGATCATGGGTATCGACAGAAATATGCCAAATGCCTCCTCTGCCGGAATAACTATCATCAATTTTGGAATGGGCAGCCCTAACGCAGCTACCATGATGGACCTGCTGAGCGCCGTCCAGCCAGAAGCAGTCCTGTTTCTTGGTAAATGCGGCGGTCTGAAGAAAAATAATAAACTGGGAGATTTCATTCTTCCAATTGCCGCTATCCGCAGCGACGGCACCTCCGATGACTATCTCCCACCGGAGATTCCCGCGCTTCCGGCTTTCAGCCTGCAGAGAGCCGTCTCTACATCTATCCGCGAAAATCAGCAGGATTATTGGACGGGTGTCGTATACACCACCAATAAGCGGGTCTGGGAATATGATGAAAGATTCAAAAAATACCTGGACAGAACCAGAGCCATCGCCATTGACATGGAAACAGCCACTATCTTTACCGTAGGTTTTGCTAATCAGATTCCAGCCGGGGTTCTGCTGCTGGTAACTGATCAGCCAATGATTTCAAGCGGTATCAAGACTGAAGAAAGCGATAAAAAAGTCACTGAAAAATTTGTCAGAACCCATGTCAAAATCGGAATCGATGCATTGATGGAAATCAAAAACAACGGGAGTTCCGTCAGACACCTGAAGTTTTAGAACTATCCGAAAAATGAAACCGGAAAGATGTCTGTAATCTGTAACTACCTTTTACGAGGTACATTCGCAGATGATTTTATGGAATAATGAAATCAGGATTTTGATTATCCGCAGTTGAAGACCCTTCACAACCGTTTTCAGCTGCAAGCAGAAACAACTCCCTTCAGAGCTTCAAAAAGAGAGGATTAGACATGTCAGACAAAGGCAATTCAGGAAAGATTCTGGGAGGAGGAATTGGATTTGGTTCCTGCCTGGCCATGGTAATCTCTTATACGGCATGGAAATCTGTAGGATGGGCCATCATTCACGGAATTCTTGGGTGGTTTTATGTAATCTATTATGTCCTGGTTTACTAGCCTGAATCTAACAGGTTGCACTTACTGCTTGATCAGGAACCAATAGAGAAGACTCTCCCTGAAACGGTTTTCCAGCCTCCTTGCGACACTTCTTCCTTCCAGGCTTATAGTCCCTGTCAGTTGATCGGACCTATCAAGTTGAAGAGTTTGACATTTTTTCTTGACGCCCGAAGCAAAAACTATTAGATTCATTTATTTAGTGGAAATATTCACCTTCGGTCTGCGGGTTTTCATTCGAATTGATTTCAAGTGATTGCTGCTATCAGAGATGGAGAGGAGAGATTTGTCAAAATGTTTCTGGGTCACGTTGGTGTTGGATTAGGCTTAAAATCTGTTGCCCCCAGGGCTTCGCTGGGAACTTTATTGCTAGCATCCATTTTCATCGATCTTCTCTGGCCTACCCTTCTTCTGTTGCGCTTCGAGCATGTTGAAATCTCCCCAGGGGAAACGGCTCTTACTCCCCTCAGTTTCACGGAATACCCCTTCTCCCACAGTCTGCTGGCTGTTGTTCTATGGGCGGCCCTGTTTGGCGGAATCTCCTATCTTATGCACCGCTCCTCCAGAAACGCCTGGGTATTCAGTATGGCAGTTTTAAGCCACTGGGTGCTGGATCTGCTGGTACACAAGCCTGACCTTCAGTTGATTCCTGGTTTTCCTTTCCGGGTTGGGTTTGGTTTGTGGGATTCTCTTTCGGCCACCCTGGGCATTGAATTCTCCATTTTTTTCGTTGGCATAGTACTTTACTGTTACACCACCAAACCCAGGACCCGTTGGGGCAACCTTGGATTTTGGGGAATGATACTCTTCCTGGTGGTGATGTACCTGGGAAATCTCTTCGGCCCACCCCCTCCTAGTGTAATGGCGATCGCCTTGTTTGGACAGGCCCAGTGGCTATTGGTCATCTGGGGTTTCTGGATGGAAAAACAACGCGGACTCAAGTGGTTATACAACTGAAACATTTTTAAATACCCGAAACCCTAAAGGCCTTCGCCATGAAACTGAACCACATCCCCTCAGCCTGTCAGACAAAACTAAGGCAGGGAACCGTAATCCCGGCTATGCCTCTCGCCATAGATGAAAAGCGACACCTGGACCAAAAACACCAGAAAGCACTGATCAGATACTACCTGGACTCAGGAGCAGGGGGTATTGCGGCCGGTGTGCACACTACCCAGTTCGAAATTCGTTCTCCGGAATTCGGGCTTTTAAGGCCCATACTATCCCTGGTTTCCCAGGAAATTGACAACTACAGCAATAAAGCTTCCGGTCAAATCCTCAAAATTTCCGGAGTTTGCGGCAAGACCTTCCAGGCAGTGGATGAGGCTGCCCTGGCAGAAGATCTTGGATTCCACGCAGTCCTCCTCAGCCTGTCTGCCATGGCTGACTCTGACACCAGATCATTGATCAATCACTGCAGGGCGGTTGCCAAAATCATGCCCCTCTTTGGATTCTACCTGCAACCTTCAGTGGGAGGGCGTGATCTGTCATATTCCTTCTGGCGGGAATTTGCTGAAATCGAAAATGTAGCCGGAATCAAAATTGCCCCATTCAACCGGTACAAAACCCTGGATGTTGTAAGGGCAGTCGCTGATGCAGGGCGTGAAAATGAAATCCCTCTCTATACCGGAAACGATGACAATATTGTGGCAGACTTGTTGACTGAGTACCTGGTGCCAGCCAGGGATGACGTAAAGAGGATTCGCATAGTTGGGGGATTACTGGGACACTGGAGTGTCTGGACCCGAAAAGCTGTTGAGCTCCTTTCCGAAATTCATGCTTGCACCGCAGGCCCGGGATTGCCAATACCCGGAGAACTGCTGAGCAGAGGCCAGCAGATAACTGATGCCAACGCCGCATTTTTTGATGCGGCCAATAACTACAAAGGCTGCATTGCCGGTATCCATGAGGTATTGAAAATGCAGGGGCTGATGGCTGGAACCTGGTGCCTGAACCCGGACGAAAAGCTGTCAGCAGGGCAACTTCAAGAAATTAAAAGAGTCCACAAGGCTTACCCTCACCTGAATGATGATGAATTTGTCAGGGCAAACCTGCAAAGGTGGCTTTCATAATAGGTTTCAAGCTTTGCTCTCCGTCGGCCGGTTACTGCCGTTACCCGCGCCGCCCCTGCCTTAGGCGCAAGCCGCATGTTTCACCAGCTGACTCCCGTTAAACACTGCGGACCTTCCGCCTAAGATCTCAGCTTGATATGGTATAAAGGCAATTATGAATGACATTCCTTATCAACTGCTGCTGGTTGCAGTTGCGCTGTTTCTCGTTTTTTTAAACGGGTTTTTTGTTGCTTCAGAATTTTCAATAGTCAAAATCAGAGGTACCCGGATTGAAGAACTGGTTCGCAAAGGTAAGAAACGTGCCCATCTGGCCAGGGGACTGGTACAAAACATGGATGAGTACCTCTCAGCCACCCAGCTGGGAATTACCATTGCCAGCCTGGGCCTGGGCTGGATAGGAGAACCGGCTTTTGCCGCGCTTTTCCTGCCTCTCCTTTCGGGATTTGGAAGCCTTGACATCGTAGTGGCACACACGGTTTCAGCGGGACTCGCCTTTTTACTGATTACATTTCTCCATATAGTACTGGGGGAACTGGCGCCAAAATCAATGGCAATACAAAATCCCGAAAAAGTCATCCTGGCTGCTTCAGGATTAATGACACTCTTTTACAAAATCTCTTACCCGTTCATATGGATCCTGAATAAGGCAGCCTTCCTTTTTCTCAGAATCTTCGGGATACATCCGGTCACGGAGCTGGGCAGTGCCCATTCGGAAGAAGAGTTGAGAATAATCCTGGTCAAATCCCTGGAAAAAGGAGTTCTGGACGCTGAAGAGCAGAAGCTTCTGGACCGGGTGTTTTCCTATGGGGATCGTTCTGCCCGGCAAATCATGGTTCCCGCAGGAGATGTTGAATTCATGGATATCAACAACTCCTTCAAAGAAAATATGGCTCTTGCCCGGAAAAGCGGGCATACCCGTTATCCTCTCTGTGATCGTTCCCTGGGTAATGCACTGGGAATTATCCATATCAAAGATTTGGTCTGGCGCCTGTCCCGCGACCAGTACGAAGTTGATCTCCTGGCACTCAAACGCCCTATCCTGTTTGTTCCGGAAAACAGCCTGATTAAGGATTTGCTTCCGGAATTCCGTAAAAACCGCACGCACATGACGCTGGTTATCGACGAATTTGGTTCTCCAGTTGGCATTGTCACCATGGAGGATATCCTGGAAGAGCTGGTAGGTGAAATTCAGGACGAATTTGATAATGAAAAGCCTGACCTCATGATTGAGAAAATCGGAGAAAACCTCTATTCAGTCAATGGCCGGGCTCTCCTCTCGGAGCTGGACGAATATTTTGACAGTAAAATCGCAGACGGCGAAAATGATACTGTTGCAGGCTTGGTGATGAGCCTGTTGGGCAGAGTGGCTAATGTCGGGGATGAAGTGATCGCAGCAGACACCTTCCGGATAAAGGTGGAAGCCATGAATCATCTCCAGATTACGGAAATCAGTCTCAGGAGGCTTCCGGAAAAAAAATGATCCGCAATGTCTCTTAACCTTAGGCAGAGGTACTCCCCCCGATCCAAACCGGAACCCGCAAAAGCCACCATATCTTACGGTACTTGACAGATGTTAAAAATAATTGAATGCGTAATGAATATAAGCGAGGGCAGGGATCAGGAGTTTCTGAAGAAGATCTCCCTGGTAATCGGGGCCTGTGAAGATGTTAACCTGCTCAGCTGCTCCAGCGATATTGACCACAACCGCTCTGTTTTTACCTTTGTTGGATCTCCCCGCGGAATACTGGAAGCGTCCTGGCTGGCATGCAAAGAGGCGGTCGCGGCTCTTGATATCCGAACGCACAGGGGAGTCCATCCGCGCATAGGGGTGGTAGACGTAATTCCTCTTGTTCCCTTAAAAAACATTTCAATGGAAGAATGTTCCAGCGCTTCTCACTCCCTGGGAAACAAGATAGGCTCTGAACTGAAAATGCCTGTCTTCATGTATGGAGAAGCTGCCCAATATCCAGAAAGGATTAACCTTGCCAATATAAGGAAGGGTGGATTGCCCGGCCTGGTTGAAAGAATGAAAATCCTTGGGGCAGACTACGGACCTTCCAGAACCCATCCCACTGGCGGAGCTGTCGCTGTAGGATCCAGGGACATACTGGTTGCTTTCAACATTGACCTGGGGAGCCACGATTTGGCAGCCGCCAAAAGGATTGCCTCCTCCATACGAGAAAGTAACGGAGGCCTGCCCTGTGTGAAGGCTCTGGGACTGTTCCTGGAATCAAGAAATTGCGTGCAGGTATCAATGAACCTGACTGACTACCGTAAAACTCCGGTTTCAGTTGTTTTTGAGGCTGTCCGCGAACTAGCTGAAAAAGAGGGGATTGAAGTACGCCAGTCCGAAATCATCGGGCACCTGCCCCGGGCGGCCTTGAATGAACATAATGCTGTATCCATGAAGATTGCCGGTTTCGAGCCTGAAAAAGTGTACATCGAAGACTGCCTGGAACGCCTGGCTGGAGGAAATTTCTGATATGCAGGAAGTAAAACAATCTCCAGGCGAATCTCTCTTCAGCCTGGTTCTTGTTGAGCCGCAGATCCCACCGAATACCGGAAACATAGCCCGAATGACTGCGGCTCTTAACATTCCACTGTACCTGGTCGGAAAACTGGGATTTGACCTGAGTGACAAATATGTCAGGAGAGCCGGCCTGGATTACTGGGAATACGCTGACGTCCGGATTGAGCCTGATATCAGGGCCTTCTTCAATGGAATCCCCTCGGGAAAACTGCATTTCTTTTCAAAATTCGCCGAGAAAAACTACACGGAGAGCATTTACTCCAAGGGAGATTTCATCGTTTTTGGAAGCGAGATCTCAGGATTACCGAAGTGGATTTTTGATGAATATCCAGACCGCTTTGTGTCTCTTCCCATTTTTCAGAAAAAGGTGAGAAGCCTGAATCTTTCCAGCGCTGCCGCTGTAGGAGCCTATGAAGCCCTGCGGCAAATAACTGCCTGATGGCAGGACTGAATCATCTAATATCCATTAAGCTTGCCCGGCTTAAATTTGGATTGGGAACCTCTTGCCAAATCTGACGTTTAAATCATCATTCCCCGATATATTTATGCACCAACTGCAAATCAAGGAGAATAACGATGCCTTTAATTTTCCTGTTGCTGACAATTTTTCTGTTTATTCCTTCCGGCTTCGCTGCAGATTTGAACGCTGACCAACATTCTCTACCCTCAATCGCAGACAAAATTGAACAGATATTTAGTGAAAAGGGGATCGACGAGGCACTCGAGGCCTACAACATCCTGAAGCAGGAAGAAGAAGGCAAATACGATTTCTCCTTTGAACAGCTGAATGGCCTGGGACTGAAGCTACTAAAAGAAAACCGAACCGATGCAGCCCTGGCCATTCTCAAGCTCAATTCCCGGATTTTCCCTGAAAATCCTACCGGGTACCGAATCCTGGCTGAAGCCTACCTGGAGATGGGAGACCGTGAAAAAAGCATCAAGCATATCGACCTGGCAATGGATGCTGATCCACTCAACCTGCCGACAATAATTCTAAGGAAGAGGCTGCTTCTGGTACCAGAGGATTTCAAGGTCCCTGAAAGACTGGAAACAGTAGCATTCCGGATCAGGCCTCTTACCTCAGCTTATGTCGATCTTGACTACCAGGCTGTCATGGGCAGTAAGGATTACCTGCAAGGAGTTCTGGGCCGTCCTGACTGGCCGGGAGATTTAACCTGGGAAGAAGATCTCGGAGCCCTGCAAATGCATGAAAAAGAATTCAGGCAGCGAATCGGATTCGTATATACAGTGCTCAATCACCAGGAAACTGAGTGCCTCGGCTGCGTATACATATATCCCTCCCGGCTTGATGAATATGATTCTGAAACAATCCTGTGGGTTACCCAGGACTCTTATAAAAAAGGTTTGGACCAACTACTATTCCAGACTGTTAAAGACTGGATAGCTGAAAGCTGGCCGTTTGACAAGGTTCTCTACACAGGAAGAGATATAAAGTGGGGGGACTTCTTCCAGCTCCTGGCGAAGCAGGATCAGAAGTACCATTAAACTTCCCCGTTGTCGTTGTCGACATAAGGGGTACGACTACGACAATGATAGTGACAACGAACGAGACAGGATTAGGGCCTGATTACAGTGGCAGCACGTAAGTAAACTTAACGGTAATGGCCCGGTCAATCACCTCGCTGGTATCCATATCGCGACGTTCGTTATAAACAATATATAAATCACTCAACGGCTTATGCATGAAATTGTATCGAATGTTGCTTACCATTTCATTGGCTTCGCTGTTGTACTGGATTAGCGCCTTCAGGAACATTCTTTTGGAAAAAGAATAATTGGCGTTAATGCCCACCAGGTCCACGGTGAATGCACCGGCCGGCAGGTCCACAACATTTCTGGTCGCGTTCACTTCAGCTGTGAATTTATAATTGGGCTGAAACTGGAATCCGGCCCGATACTGATTTCTGTCTCCTCCCCAGAATCCCCCGGAAGAAAAACTGCCTGAAGCACTGAACATCCGGCTGCTGTCCGACCTGTAAAACAGGGAGAACTCATCCCAGTTATAATCTCCGGTAGGAATATTGATGCCATCCCTTATCTCAAAATCCTCATCAAGCCGTTCAAAAATTCTTTCATAACCGATCCTGAAAAAGCCTCCATCATTAAAGGAAGTACGTAAACCTGTCTGGAAATTTCTGGTTTCCAGCCTGTTTTCAGGATTGGTTATGTATTCCAGGCTCACTTCGGGATTAAATTCTCTAACCCAGGGAACTCGCCCCCTGGGCCGCTGGGTTATCCCGAACTGGCCGGAAGTCCTGTTCATCCCGGTCCTGGGCACAAATCCCACTTCCGGATTGAAAGACTCGCCGATTCTCATGTGAGATGCGCCAATATCCCAGAATTCGTCCCGCCACCGGGCACTCAGGCTTCCGGCGTAGTCCTCATCCGAATTTTCCTCGGATTCTGTTTTCAGGGCATAGGCATTGATATCGAGGTAGTTGAAAAAATTAAAGGAGCTGTCCGCTCCATAAGTGCGATTAAACTCCGGGCCTTCGGAGTCCTTGTTAACAATGATTCCGCCTACTTCAGACCGGGAGAAGATATCTCTCTTGATCCTGATTACCGTGAAATTGGTGCTGGGGAGAAAAACTGATTCCTCGTCAACCTTTCCATCATCATCATATTTGGTGGAAGTCCAGAATTCATTGGTCTGCATGGACATGATCCCTACAGAATAGTTCCCCGCCCGTCCGGTTAACCGGGCACCACCAATGATAGGGACGATTTCCCCTTCGTACAAGCCTATATTCCGGCTGAAAAAAGGCAGGACAGCCGGGGCCCTGCGGTTGCCAGTTGCCGGACCCCAGGAGAACACACTCTGGTTTTCAAGGAAAAAATCTCTTTTTTCAGGGAAAAACAGACTGAATCGCGTCAGGTTGGTACGAACTTCATCAACTTCGACCTGGGAAAAATCGGTATTCATGGTAGCGTCAAAGGTCAGCTGAGAAGTAACCGACCATTTGAAAACCTCAATTCCCGCTTCCGGCTGAACATCCCAGTCGTCCCGCTCTCGTTTCAAAACCGGAACCGATACATATGGCTTAATGTACATGTTGGTGCTGGGTTTGATATCTTCCAGTCCCACCAGGGTTCCTGCCATGGAAATCCTGCCCAGGCGGTACGGTGGGGGCATCGGAGCCCAATAAGACTCCTCATTCTTCCTGCGGACCCGCCTCTCAAAATTGATCCCCCACTGCTGTATTTTGTCCCTGGTGAAACGCAGGGTTTTAAATGGAATGGCCATTTCCAGGTGCCATCCGCGGTCATCAATCGTGGCTCGGTTATACCAGATACCATCCCAGCTGGAGTTGCTTGAATTGTTACCAATCTGCATATCCCATCTGCCTTCAGCAGGATTGGATCCAAAGATAAACCCGTTTCGGTCATCGTCATAGGTATCGAGCATTACCTGTAACCCATCGCTGTTTCTGGTCATATAATCCTTGGTGATATCAGTTACGACAATTCCATCCTTCCCTTCGGAATCCCACAGATGGGCCCCTATATACAGGGTGTCCTGGTTGTACAGGACGCGTATCTCGGTCTGCTCAGTAGCGGGCTCCCCAGTGTCGGGAATCTTCTGGGTAAAATTGCTGTAAGGGATGGCCTGTTCCCATTCTTCCTCATCCAGAATTCCATCCATTTTTATCTCACCCTCAATTCGGGTGGCTGTCATGATACTGTTTTTCTGGAGAGCAGCCCAGTCAATCTCCTGGGCCGACAATTGGACTTGTCCAAGGAGTTGAAAAAGAATCAACAATCCGAAGCAGACAAGGTTCTGTCGGGTCAAACTCATTAGAATTACCTTGTATTTTTGGTGGATCGGACTCTCTGGATGGTCCGTTCCTTCCAGTATGTTTTCTCTGCCCGGATCTCTGGTTTATTTAGAATCTTTCATTGATACGAACAATCCAGGCAACTCTTATTCTTCTAGAATCAAAATCTTATGCCAAAAAGCAACAGTTGCCTTTATACCACAGGAGGCAATCCGGCATTGCTTCGTTTTTTACAATTTAATTCTTCTATAAATATTATTGTCTGTATATTGATGCAATAATCCGGGACCCGGTTCCTTTGAACTGTGCTGCCGCACGAAGAACGATCCTCTGGCTGAGCCACCAATAATCTGCCCATGCGAAAGGGATAAATGAAAAAATCCCGCCATAAAAACACCTGAGCAATTCAGGATAATATTGTTTAACACCGGAATTTACAACGGGAAAACCCAGGTTAATTTCAGGGTTATGGCCCGGTCCAGGACTTCATTACTGTCCATGTCACGCCTTTCGTTATAAACCAGGTACAGGTCGCTCAGGGGTTTAGGCATAAAATTGAATCTAATATTACTCAACATTTCATCATTATCACTGTCATACTGGATCAGCGCGTTCAGAAACATCCGCTTGGAAAACGAATAATTGACACTGGTTCCGATCAGGTCAACGATAAAAGCTCCTTCGGGAAGTTTCACATCGTTACGAGTGACATTAAATCCCGCCTGGAACTTGTAGGTGGGATTCAGCTGAATGCCTGCCTGGTAACGGTCACGGTCTCCACTCCAGAATCCACCGGTATAGTAACTTCCGCTGAAACTGACTTTTTTGCTTTCGTCCGAGTCATATGACACCTGCCAGGTATCCCATTCGTAGTCACCGAGGGGAATGGTGATATCTTTCCTGATGTTAAATTCATTGTCATATAACCTCTCAAAATTCCGTTCCCATCCTACTGTCGCGGTGCTTCCGTCGTCGAAGGTTGTTTTAAGGCTAAAGTTCAGATCCCTGCTTTCAAGATCCCCATCGATATTGGAAATATAACCAAAATCAACAGACGGGTTTATTTCCCTGATAAAACTGTTTTTCGGACGTGGGGTTATGCCAAAGGTGCCGAAACTCTTGTACATACCTGTTCTCGGCACAAATCCCAGCTCAGGATTAAACTCCTCTCCAATCCTCACTTCACCCGCCCTGGCAACCCAGAATCCGTCGTTCCATGAAACATGGGCGCTTCCTGCCCAGTCTTCATCAGTGTTTCCCTCAGATTCCGTTTGCAGCAGGTAAGCATTTATGTCCAGGTACCTGAAAAAATTAAATGAACCGTCCACACCATAGGTCCGGTTAAACTCCGGGCCCTCTACTTCCTTGTTTGTGAAAATACCACCGATTTCAGATCTGGAGAAAATATCCCTCTTTACCCGGATTACCGAATAATTGGTAGTGGGAACAAATTCAGATTCTTCCGTCAGTTCACCCCGGCTGTCATATTCGCGGGCTGTCCACATTTCATCAGTCTGCATCGACATGATTCCGACGGAAAACTTTCCAGCCCGGCCGGTAAGCCTGGCACCACCAAGCAAAGGCACTATTTCCCCTTCACTTGTCAGCCCTATACGTCGACTGAAAAACGGCATCAAATCCGGTACACTTCCGGTGTTGTATTTGTGCCCCCAGGAAAAAACTCCGGCGTTTTCCAGGAAAAAATCCCTCTTTTCTGGAAAAAACAGGCTGAACCTGGTCAGGTTGGTCTGCAGGTTGTCTACTTCAACCTGGGAGAAGTCGGTATTAACCGTACCGTCAAGGGTAAGCTGGGGAGTAACCGACCACTTGAAAACCTCAATCCCTGCCTCAGGTTTGAAATCCCAGTTGTTACTCCCCATTTTTATTGCAGGAGTTGAAAGATAAGGTTTGATGTAAATGTTTTTCCCCTGCTTCAGTCCCTTGAGTCCTACCAGCTTTCCAGCGGCAGACACTCTTCCCAGCCGGTAAGGCAGGGGCATGGGTGACCAGTAGGTTTCTTCATACTTGCGGCGGATTCGACGTTCAAAATTGATGCCCCATTCCTGGATCTCATCCTTGGTAAAGCGCAAAGTTTTAAAAGGTATTCCAAACTCCACGTGCCAGCCGTCCTTATCAATGGTTGCCCGGTTATACCAGATCCCGTCCCAGGGGACATTTCCGGCATCGCCGTTCTTATTGCACTGCATATCAAAACGGCCTTCCGCAGGATTCGAAGCAAAAAGAAAGCCGTTTCTATCATCATTGAAAGTATCCAGGATTACTTGCAGGCCGTCACTCTGGGTTGTAAAAAAATCCTTGGTTATGTCGTTGACTATGATCCCTTCCGGCCCGGCTGAATCCCAGCAGTCCGCCCCTATGTAGAGCATTTCATCGTTGTAAAGAATCCTTATATCCGTCTGCTCCGTAGCCGGGGCCCCAGGTTCTGGAAACTTCTGGATGAATTCTCCAATGGAAGGCTTGGCCAGCTTCCAAGCCTCATCATCAAGAACTCCATCAAGGACAATTTCACCTTCAAAATAGACGGCTGTCATCACCCTGCTTTTCTGGATTGCATCCCAGTCCACCTGCTGCCCAAACAGGTTGGAGCTGATCATAACCGTGAATAAGAGGAAGGCCCCAACGCCATGAAATCCATATCTATTTTTCATCTAATCCTGCCACTCTCATGCTGTAAAAAAAGAGGAATACCGACAGGCATTCCCTTTTTGACCATTAGTTGCTTGTATCTTTTGAATAAATTGAACGAAATACAATCCCATTAGCTTGATAGGACTTCTATATAATACACCGCAATCGTCCACAATAAAATGTCCCTCTCCTGCAAGCTCTGATAACGCAAGCTTTTACTGATCAGTCAAACTGCCGACACTCATTTGTCCCGGTTTGCTGTCGTCCGGGGAAGCCTATCAACCTGTCGGCTTTCTCCCGGCTACTTTCACTTAGAACATTCGCCTTCTAAAAAGGCAGAACGTAGGTCAGCTTCAGGGTTATTGCCCTGTCGATAACCTGGCTGTCAGAGATGTCCCGCCTTTCGTTATAAACAAGATAAATGTCGCTCAGGGGTTTGTACATGAAATTAAACCGGATGTTGCTCAGAATCTCGTCTTCATCGCTGTTATATTGTATAAGCGCATTGAGGAACATCCGGTTGGAAAAAGAATAGTTGATTTTGGTACCTACGAGGTCCACAGTGAAGTCACCCTCCGGAAGGATCACCGCGTTACGTTCCGCTTTCATTTCAACACCGAACTTATAAGTAGGATGAAAACGCAGACCTAATTGATACCTGTCCCTGTCTCCGCTCCAGAAGCCGCCGGTTTTATACATTCCCGTCAAACCAAACATTCTGCTCTGGTCGGATTCATAGAAAAGTGTGTATTCGTTCCAGGAGTAGTCCCCCAACCCGAGGATGATGTCATCCCTGATATCAAATGTTTCATACAGGTGTTCAAAATCAGACTCCACGTCCAGAAAAATTACGCTGCTGTCATCCAGAGTGGTCCTCAGGGTCAAATTTGTCTTGCGGGACTCCAGGCCTCCATCAATGTTGGTTATATATTCCATGGATGCGCTTGGATTTATTTCACGTATCCTGGGAATGCTCCCGTTAGGCCTGGGGGTGACTCCGAATAACCCAATTGTTTTGTGCATCCCGGCCCTGGGAACAAATCCTACTTCAGGCTCAAAATACTCCCCGATCAGGGTGTGGCCGGCCCTTAGATCCCAGAATTCATCTTTCCAGGCTGCATGTACACTTCCCGCGTAATCATCATCAGTACCCCCTTCAGATTCCGTTTTCAGGGCATAGGCGTTGATATTCAAATTGGTATAAAAATTCAGGTTGCTGTCAAATCCGTAGGTACGGTTGAATTCAGGACCGCCCACTTCTTTGTTAACGATGATGGCTCCTATATCGGACTTGGCAAGGAAATCCCTCTTCATCCTGATGACAGAAAAGTTTGTACTCGGAATAAATTCAGAAACCTCATCATCCTCTTCCGGGTCAGTCCACATTTCATCGGTCTGCATCGACATTATTCCGATAGAGTATTTTCCCGCTCTTCCAGTCAGCCTGGCACCCCCGAGGGTCGGGACCAGTTCCCCGTCATCGGTCAAACCTATACGCCTGCTGAAAAAAGGAAGCAATTCCGGACTCCTCATCCTTTCCACCTTGGGGCCCCAGGAAAACACTCCATCGTTTTCCAGGAAAAAATCCCGCTTTTCCGGAAAATACAGACTGAACCGGGTCAGGTTTGCCTGAACATCATCCACTTCCACCTGGGAAAAATCGGTGTTCAGGGTGGCATCAAAAACCAGCTGGGAAGTGACCGCCCACTTAAACACCTCAACTCCTGTTTCAGGCTGAAAATCCCAGTCATCCCGTTCTCTCCTGAGAAGAGGGGCTGAAATAAAAGGTTTCAAATAAAGATTCTTCCTTTGCTGAATGCCCTTCAATCCCTTAAGGGTACCAGCCGCTGAAACACGGCTCGTGAAGTAAGGAGGAGGAATCGGGGACCAGTAGGAGTCTTCACTTTTCCTGCGGACTCTTCTTTCAAAATTAATGCCCCATTCCTGAATCTCAGCCTTGGTAAAACGCAGGGTTTTAAAAGGAATCGCGAATTCAAGATGCCATCCGGTATCATCAATAGTGGTTTGGCTGTACCAGATTCCGTTCCAGTTTTTATTCATCAGGTCTCCGTCCTTGGTGGACTGGAGATCAAAACGGCCCCCGGCGGGATTGGTTACGAACAGGAACCCATTCCGGTCATCATTGTAGGTATCCAGTGCGACCTTAAAACCGTCACTGTTCCTGACTTCGAAATCTTTGGTGATGTCATTGACAACAATACCTTTCCGCCCGGCGGAGTCCCAGCAATGCGCACCAATATATAGGGTTTCGTCGTTATAGATAATTCTAACTTCAGTTTTTTCTGAAGCGGGGGCACCTGTATCGGGAAGCTTCTGTATGAAATCCGAGACAGGCCGGGCCAGCTCCCAGGCCTCTTCATCCAGCACACCATCCAGGGTGATCTCCCCTTTAAAATAGACTGCCGTCATTTCCCGGCTCTGCTGGATACTTTTCCAGTCGATATCAGCTCCGCATAAAAACCCAAAAAATGAAAAAGTAACCAGGCTTCCGGCCCAGAGTACAATTGCTTTTGTCACCATGAATTGTTCTATAATTTCTCAGATAACTGTTTTCGTAATTATAACCTCTCCTGTTGCCATGGCTGAATCCAGGGGCTCATCCATTACCGGCTAACCTCTCAAAAAAAACAGGGAACAGCTCCCCGGATAATAACTGTTCCAGACTATACTGATAAACAGCCGGTTTTTTGAATCCAGAAGCTTCCTGGCGCAAAAAAATATGTTAATAAACAAGCCATAAATTATCCGATAAGTTCTTCCTTATCTTTGGATAAATGTCAGCCCGTTTTTCATGAACTTCTATTTTCTCTAACTTAGGCGCCCCAAATGGATAATTGGTTCCATTGCAAAAGAATATTCATGGTAAAAAAAGCGTATCTCTGCAAGATTTGCTGTTCCCTGCTTGAGAAAAGTGTTATTCCCGGCTATCCTGATCACATTGATAGTGCTTCAACTTCAATAAAACACCATGCCGGAAATTTGTGGAGAAAATCAATGCGAATACACCTTAACCCATATTTGATTATTTTTTTAACATTCGCTTTTCTGAGTCCCCCGGCCCTGGGCCAGCCCACGCTTCATCCATTTGATGTCAATGACCTGGTAACCCTTAAGAGGCTCAGTGATCCAGCCATCTCACCTTCCGGCTCACAGATTGTCTTTTCCCTCAGGGAAACAAACCTTGAAGACAATCGGGGATTCAGCAACCTCTGGCTTACCGGTTCAAGTGGTGGAGAACTGAAGCAGCTGACCAATAACCCGGCTTCAGATTTCAATCCCCGCTGGTCTCCTGAAGGAGAATCCATTTACTTCCTTTCCACCAGGTCTGGAACCTCCCAGGTGTGGAGAATTTCCAGAAACGGCGGAGAGGCTGAAAAGGTAACCGACTTTCCCCTGGATCTGGGTGGTTTGGAAGTATCTCCAAACGGAAAAACCCTGCTTGTATCCATGAAGGTTTTTCCCGGAAAAAGTCCTGAAGAAACTTCGAAAAAACTGGAAGAGAGAAACACAGGGAAGCACTCCGGGAGATTATATGAAAACATGTTTGTACGTCACTGGGATTCCTGGGAAGACGGCAGGCGCTCTCACTTGTTCGCCGTACCGGCAGCCAGCCCTGAGAAGTGCCTGGACCTGATGTCCGGAATGGATGCGGACACCCCATCCCAGCCATTTGGCGGCTTTGAGGAGATAGATTTTTCCCCCGACTCAAAATTTGTGGTGTTCAGCGCCCGGAATGTGGGACATCGCGAGGCCTGGTCAACCAATTTTGACCTTTACCAGGTGCCCGTGGATGGGTCCACTTCTCCCCGCTGCCTGACTGTCGACAATCCGGCCTGGGACACTTCCCCTGCCTTTTCACCGGATGGCGAAACCCTGGCTTACCTGGCGATGCAGAGGCCCGGATTCGAAGCTGACCGTTACCAGATTGTCCTGATGGGCACCCGTACTGGAAGAAAAAGAATATTGGCTGAAGATTGGGACAGGTCACCGGGGACCCTTACCTGGAGCCCTGACTCCAAAGCCCTGTATACCTCTGCCCCCAACATCGGACAGAATTCAATTTTTGCCATCAACGTAATTAATGGAGAAACCAGGGTTGTAATTGAGCAGGGCTCTAACAGTCTGGTAACCCTGAAAGGAGGAAAACTTTACTACGTGTCTGACAACCTCAAATCTCCGGCTGATATTTTCTCGGCCGCGACTGATGGTTCCGATATCCGACAACTGACTTCTGTCAATGCCGAATCACTGGAAAATATTGCCATGGGTGATTTTGAGCAGTTCTCTTTCCAGGGATGGAATGAGGAAGAGGTCTGGTGTTATGTTGTTAAACCCGCAAATTTTGATGTGAATAAAAAATACCCGGTGGCTTTACTAATTCATGGCGGTCCCCAGGGTTCTTTCGGCAATCATTTCCACTACCGCTGGAATCCCCAGGCCTACGCGGGCGCCGGATACGCGGTAGTAATGGTGGATTTTCATGGTTCAACCGGATATGGACAGGCATTCACCGATTCCATCAGTCAGGACTGGGGGGGCAAGCCGCTTGAAGACCTGCAAAAAGGCCTGGCCGCCGCACTGGAACGTTATTCCTGGATGGATGGTGAAAAGGTTGGCGCCCTGGGAGCTTCCTATGGCGGGTACATGATCAACTGGATTGAGGGAAACTGGCCGGACCGGTTCAAATGCCTGGTTAACCATGACGGGGTTTTCGACATGCGCCCCATGTATTACGGAACTGACGAACTGTGGTTCCCTGAATGGGAACAGGGCGGACCCTACTGGATGAATCCCGAACAGCACGAAAAACATAATCCGGCCCTTTTTATATCAAAGTGGAAGACCCCGATGCTGGTCATTCAGGGACAGCTTGATTACAGGATTCCGGTGGAACAGGGCCTTTCGACTTTCACAGCACTGCAGCGGAGGGAGATTCCCAGCAAACTGCTCTATTTCCCCGACGAAAATCACTGGGTACTTAAACCCGGAAACAGTATACAGTGGCATGAAACCGTCCTGGGATGGCTGGATCAGTGGCTCAAATAATTGACGATTGCAGATTGACGATTTTGGTATAAGCTTCCGGCTTATGGAGAAAGTAGCTGGAGCAGTCTGCTCCAGCGTGCCAAAGGCCCGTAGCTAGTGTTAACGTTTATTAAGGACAGGTTGAGCTGATTACGATCGTTTTCTGGGCAGGCCAAATTTCTAATTGGCAAGCATCAATTCTTCGAATAATTGATAATATCATCTAGCCATTTCAGTGGGCTTTCCGAACCCTTTTTAAAATACAGGCTAACAGTGTCCTTTGCTGCCCTTTTGCCATCTGGCCCTTTAGACAATAGGTTGGTGAGTAGTTTCCTAATTGCTTCCTCGGGATAGTCAGGAACGCACCCCTGTAACATTGCTTGCCATACCTCATTTGCTTCAAAAGGCTGTTCTTCGCTTATTCTCGCTAAGTTTTCAAGTAGATCATATGAGTTATAAAATTCTTCAGCAAAAGGGGCGATTGGCCGCAATAAATTCATGCTTTCGCTGTCAAGCTCCTTAACAAAAACAGCCCATGTACAGAGGCTAGAAGCCAGTTCCCTGCTTTCTTTTCGCGATGGGTCAATAAATTTGAGCAGTTTGGGCCAAAGCTCGTAGACCTTTCGTGTAAGCTTATCGTCATCTTCTTTCTGAAGAGTCCTAATGAACCAAATCAATTGCGATAACTCCTCGAAAACAGCCCGATCTAAAAAAATTTGAATTAAGCTATCCTCATCGCCTAGTGACTCAAAGTCTTTGATATACCCAACGACAATGTGTTGGATAACTTCTTCTTCGACATTACTTTTAATGTCTTCAATATCCAAGACACGTACGAAATCACCATGTTCTTTTAGAAAGCCGTAGATTTCTCTATCAACTCTGTTTACGTAAGAATATCCCTGCATTGCGCATAACCATTTCAGATGATTTGACTGATCAAAAATTCTAGACAGATTTTTGAGTACCCAATGTCTCGACATATAGAAAAAATTTGGTAAGTAATTTGCAACTAATGTCGTGAATTCGTACTCCCTTTTCTCTGAACTTTCTTCACGTTCAAGCTCTGCGTTGAAATAGCCACAGTAATGTTCCCATGCTTTATCGTGATTCCCGTCATTACTACGATCCTCAAGACGGCAGTCACTCAATGTTAAGAAAATTAGTGCCTCGATGCACTGCCCACGTGGACTATTGATAGAAACTGATACCGCATCATCATCAGGCGAAAATTCTACGCCCTCCTCTTTTTCCAGAAGTACCTGTAGGGAAGCTTCAACACGATCATGGAATTTCGCTGGAAGAGCGTGATCATCTGATCTGACACCTGCCCCCAAAAAACGCGCAAGGGCACTCACAATCCAATAGCGATTCGCTACAAAACTATCACGTTGTTTTGCATTCTCCGGGTCCCAAAATCGTTTCTTCCCTATAACCTTGGAAACGAAATTCAGAAGAAAATTCCATAGATGCTCCCATGGGAGATTTGCTTTTTCATTCCAAAGCTCGCTGTAAGCAACAATGATTGAATGAACGTAGGCTAAGTCTAAACCAGAGAAGGAGTCAAGATTGTCTGAATATTTCAGAGGAGAATTCTTAAACACCCGTTTTACTGTCTCTGACAGACCTTTAATACCCGATTCTCTCGGGCCCCCTTCAGCACGATAATCATTCAGTGTTTTAACTAAATCAGCTGCAGACATTGCTATCAGTTCTTCTACTAAATATGGTGACTTTTGTCCATCTTCTAAGGACCCGATGAAACTGGTAAAATCTGGATGATCAGGCTCAGCCCCCGCAGTTCTAATGGCTTCTTGATAACTGTCAGCTTCTTCCTTTCCTAAATCCTTTATTGCAGCCAGCCATGTAGCCCTTTCATAGGCAGTCGCACAATTCATTAAAACGCCTTCATCCACTGATAAATCTAGAGACTGAATAGCTGCCAATACTCTATTTTTTTGTTCTTTAGTAAAATTGTTGTAGTTTTGATGTAAGAAATGCCAAATTTCATGCCTATATTTATCCTGCAAAAAATCAACATTAATAATCTTATCTGCAGAAACCAAGTACTTATCGAAGTTTTGACCGATACAATAGATAGCAACTCGCACTATGGTTTGGTATCGACTCTTGAGAAGATCCTCAAGGTATTCACATGCCTCTTTAGAATTTTCGTTTATATAGCTACAAAGTGTGTCTCGATAGATTTCAATAAGGATGTTCTCTGTATTACGCCTGTGCTTATTTTGCTCATGTTCTTCGACAGCAGGTTGCCAGAATGTAGACCAAGTATCATTTTGTAGCTTGTCGAAAACCTCTTCAAGCCTAGACTGAAATACCATAACTCCTTTTTTACCTAGATAACGTCCAATTGAGCAGGCACTCTTTTTCTTTACTTTGTTTGCTGTATAATAATTGAATCTGAGTTGTGCCTTCTTACTAGCTCTTCCAGCGTTATTTTCATCGACATAGACCACCTCATACAGAATCTCAAGCAATCTATAGGAAATCTTAAGTGAAGGCTCATCAGCCTTTTCAATAATTTCCGGAAGCCACATACTTCCAATAATTTCACTGACAAGTCCATGCTCATACTTATCTTTTAACCAGTAATCAACGACTTCAAGATACTCTAAAGTTAAAAACCTGATGGGAATATGGATCAATATTTCAGCAAACTGTCTCCACACAAGATAATTACTGAAACCCTTATCCTTAGCATAGTTTGTAGCGTTTTCAATAATCTTTAGAAATAAGGGTGCATATTCATCTGCATCCTCTTTATCGAACTTCTGAGCTACATTCACCAGGTAGGCTATTGCTTCCCAATTTGGTACGGTAATGTATCCTTCCTCTTTTGACGGAACCGGCGCTGGAATATTCTTGTCATCGAAATATCCTGCTTGATATAACGAATCAAACCACTTAAATCCTTTGATTTTTCTAAAAAATCGCGCACGAAGCTCAGGTTTCGCAGCAACACGTCCCAGTAAATCTTTCTCTTTAGTGGTTAATCCATTCATCCGAGCACCTCATCCATGAACTCAACATCCTCTACTAAAGATGGCTCACGAATTTCAATCTGAGAGACCCATTCCTTAATCGTGGTTTGCAGTCCTAAATAGTCTTCATGATCCCGAACGAAACCAAGTAAGTAAACTCCAAAGGATCTCTCGTAATAGTTGTACAGGCTCTCGTAAAGAAAAGATTGACTACGAAAAAAGCCCTGTAAAGAAAAACGTCTCCTTTGACTTCTGGTCTCTTCGGTCTTATTGGCCCCTCCCCAACGCAGTATGTGCTCCAGGATTTCCAATTCTTCGAGGCCGTAGCCAAGGAAAACAACTATTTTTTTCTTAAACAATTGCTCTAAAAACTCTTTGACATTGTCATCGTCGTAATGCTCTAGGTAATCCTTTGTGGTTACAATCATAGTTTCAGGCTTGCTAACGCAGCCATGCAAATGCACTACAGTACCCGGTTCATTCAGTAACCGAGCAAAAAACTTTCCCCGTTCAGCAACACGTATTGTCTGAACCGATGTTTCTGAGCCATCGCCCTTTTTAAAAAATCTAGGGGATAGAAGTTCATCGTAGTTTGTTGTGACACATGGACACCCTATATCATTGATAGCTTTATAAACGCTGTTGCCCTCTTCTTTTTTTGGCATATGCTTGCAAAGATTGAGTTCGTAGTTATTTTGCTCAGCAATTAGCTTAGCAATTGAAAGTTGTTTTTTTGCATCTAGAGTGTGCAGTTGCTCAATTTTGGAATAGTTAAGCAATGATTCTTCTCTCAAATCTTCGAGAGCGAGTTTCGCCAATTCCTGCCAAGAAGGCAACTCTAATAACTGAGAGGCGCCTGCACCAACGAACAGAATCAAATTTCCGTCCAGGCCCGCTTGAAAAACTTCTTCTGGAAGAGGAATCTTTTCTCGAAGTTCAGGAATTTTGCTCATAATAATTACTTTCCTTGAACATAATATGGAGTTGATTCAATTGAATAATTATTGATATTTTGTTCTCCTAAAAACTGATTACTCTATAGCAATTAATTCCACAAAAAAACATTACAGTTAACGTTGGACCGAAAACCAAGTTTGATTGTTCACTGTATTAACCTTCGGATTATGATAGATGATCTATTTGAATATCGTAAAACCCTTTAATACATAAACTTAAATCTAATTTAACAACTGCAATCTGACGTTAAATTTCTGTGTAAAAACAACAGCTTGAAATTGATCGTCTTTGATCACTGAATTTTCCTCAAAGACAAAAAGATCCCAGAGGCAATCAGCAAATTGCCTCTACCCGGAACTGTTGGATGTCCAGGGCTGTCGGGTGATGAAATGCCTGCGGCCTCAATACGTGCAGTCCCTCGCCGCATTAGCGTAAACTTCCAGGTTTTTTACGGGAGTATCAAAAAAATGATCTGAGCAAGCCAGGATATAACCTCCGTCATATCCGACCTCTTGAAAAAGGCGCCGTACCTGTGACTCAATCTGATCCTCACTCCCGTCCGTCAAAACGGAATGCTGGTCCATCCCGCCGATTAACGCTATCCGGCTGCCTACCTTTTTCTTGAAATCCCAGGGCTCCTGGTTGCTCCCTATGCTCCGCGGCGCAAGGGTTTCAGAAACGTCGGTTCCATTGGCAATAATCATTTCCTCAATTCCAAAGGTCCCGCCGCAGGTATGGTACGACACGATGAATCCCAGTTCATGCAGGGCATCATGCATCCGCCGATCGTAGGGCAGGCAGAATTCCTCGTGCAGGCCAGGAGAAATAACCGTGGAAGAAGAAGAGCCTCCTCCCGTTTCAACCACATCAAACTTCCTTCCCTTCATGCCCTCAATAAAAAGAAGTTTCTTTTCCAGGAGAATCCTGAGTAATTCGTGGACCCATCCAGGATCATCGACCGTCTTCAGGATTAGGTTAGTAATATCCATGAGGCAGGCCGCGTGCTGCCAGCATCCGGCCTGGTCTCCCCACACGAAACCACGAACAATGCCGTTGTCGCCAACCTCATCGTATACCTTGGCCAGGGGTTCCGGTTCCAGCGTCGGGACAGGCATGTACTTCCGTATCAGCTCAATGTCCTCGTCATGTTTGATGAGGTACTCCGTGATCCAGGTTGTTTTCCTGTCACCGGCTGTCTTATAGGTAAGGTCACCTGCCGGAGTATGGATAGTATGGTGATTGATCCTATTGTCGGGATCATCGCTTATCGTCACTACATCATCCTGCCATTCGGGAGTTGAAAACTTCGAATAGTCAGCATCCACAAGCCAAAACTGGCCCATGTCCTGAAAATACTGGACCGCCGCATCCATTCCGAATCTCTGGAAAGCCTCCAGAGGGGTTGCCCCGTCAAGGTAATTGTCCAGGTGGTAACCCTGCCACTGGTGAATTGTAATAGGGAGACGGTCCGGCTTTTCCCGGTTCAGCGCCCTCATCATTCTTTCTTTAGATGTCATCATTACAAAACTCCCCAGCCATTCTCCCCTCCTCTGGTCGGCCGGATATTGCAGTTCAACAGTCTTAAATCCTTCTACGCAGCAGGCTTCATCAGTTTTGCTTATCAGTATACTGGTTGCGCTGAATCATTTCTAACAATAACCCGGTTTCTTTCAGATGAAAAAAGTGCTATACCAGGTTCGCTTCCTCCAGCACTCTTTCCAACACCCGCCTAAGCTTCACACTGTTTCAATAATAAAACCGCTTATCCAGTCGATCCGTGAATTGTCCCTGCACGGTTCCGCGCGGGCGTGGCCCTGGAACTGTGATAACTTACGGAATCCCGTGATCCGCTGCCCGCAAACACTCCCGACAACCAGTCTATTTATGATGAAGGGTTTTTCATGCTGATGATCGTTTGTTATAGTTATCTACATGAAACACCCAACCAACCGCCGCAGTTTTTTAATCACCCTGGGCAGCTGCGCAGCATTGCCTGGTCTGTCAATTACTTCCCATGTCGCCGCCCAGAGTCGAAAATCTGAACGGATCCTGCGATTCGCTGTAGCATCCGATGGACATTACGGCCAGCCGAATACCGACTACCAGCTGTTTCACCAGGAACTTGTCGGGTGGATCAACGATGAAAAAGCAGGAAAAGGCCTTGATTTCACGGTGTTCAACGGAGACCTGGTCGCTAACCGCCCGGACCTTCTTCCTGAATTGAAAACCTACTTCGACCAGCTGACCATGCCCTACTACGTAGTCAAAGGAAATCATGACACGGCCACGGATGAAGAGTGGACTTCATTCTGGAAAACCGCACCAAACCATTCCTTTGAACTAAATGGTTTCGGATTCATCTGCGCCTACACCTCAAATGTTAATGGAGACTATCTCTGTGCCGACCGTGCATGGATCAAGTCTGAACTGGACAAGTATAACCATTGCAAGGGTTTATTTGTATTCATGCATATTCCTCAGTCCGATTTGTCGGACAACGGAATATCCTGCCCTGAGACTGAAAATCTTTTATGTGAAACAGAGAAGGTCAGAGCAGTTTTCCTGGCCCATGAACACGACCTGGACAACAAGTTGCTGGTTCATAAAAAACCATTCTTTTTTGACGGGCATTTCGGGGGAAGCTGGGGGACCAATTACCGGGGGTACAGGGTAGTTGAAGTTTACGAAGACAAAACCATTACCTATCAATGCAATCCCAATGCCTTTTATGAAAACAAGGCAAGTTTTTAACCTACATTGCTCTTCGGAGTAGCTGGAGCTTCCAGCTTCAGCAAATCTGGATTAGGATGATGGCTCCATGGTGAGATCTACCTCGTTCCGAGGCAGCTTCGGTCTTGCAGGTCAGGTCATACAGAAACTGTTCCCAGCGCTTTTTTGTAACGGTCCTTACTTGAGCTGGAAGCTCCAGCTAGGAAAGACCTGCGGCAAGGAAACGTCCGGCTACTTCAATTCTCCAATATTCCCTGTCACCTTCCTGAGTCCTTCAGCGATGTCAGCAATATCCGACTCATCTCCCAGCAGCATATTCTGGGAGAACCAGAGGGTTGAAGCACAAGCTTTTTCGGTCGCGGGGAGCGATAGTCCGCCATAGTCTGTCGGCCTGTTTAACAGTCTCCGCACCATCGCAGCATCAAACAGCTTCTGCCCGGCCAGGTTCACGTAACCAGGCTCAGTGGGAATGCCTTCCGCGGCCAGGGCGGCAGCAAAGGTTCGTTTATCAACCCGACTGGTCATCTGTTCTCCAAGCTTGAACATAAAAAGGTGCCAGGCATATTTACAGTCATTTCTCAGCGGAAACAGTTCTATTCCTTCGATACCTTCCAGCAAACGGTAAAGTAGCCGGGCATTGCTCTCCCTGGTTTTCATCTGCTCCGGAAGCCTGGTCAACTGGCCGTGGAGAATGGCGGCCTGCCATTCAGTCATGCGGTGGTTTGAACCCAGGAATTCATGCTGGTACCAGGCTCCTCCGGGGACCCTGCCGGTATTGTGTACCGTCCAGCAGCGCTCCCACAATTCCCTGGAACTGGTGGTCAGGATTCCTCCTTCTCCAGCTGACATGTTTTTGGTTTCCTGGAAACTGAAGGAAGCGGCATTTCCAATGCTGCCGGCTTTCCTCCCCCTATACTCTGCTCCATGAGCCTGAGCCGCGTCTTCCAGGACAAAAAGGCCCTTCTTTTCAGCCAGTTCCAGTATCGGATCCATATCAGCCGGACAACCGGCCATATACACAGGGACTATGGCCCTGGTTTTTGGGGTTATTGCGGCCTCCACTGCCGCGGGGTCTATGCAGTTGAAGTTCTCAAGGTCAACGTCGGCGAATACCGGCGCTGCTCCCGTGGAAAGGACCGAAGAAGCAGTAGCTACGAAGGTATAGGGAGGAACAATCACTTCATCGCCGGGGCCTATTTCCATGGCCCTGAGCGCGATTTCCAGAGAGACCGTGCCATTAGATACACACAACCCATACTTCGCTCCGGCAAAGGCGGCAAACTTCTCCTGGAACTCCCTGGCGCGAGGGCCAAGTGTGCCCCATTTTCGGCTCTCGAGGACCTCAATGAGCGCTGCTTTGTCCTCTTTGCCATAAACCGGCCATCGTGGAAACTCCTTTTTACGAACCGGTTCTCCGCCATTAATTGCCAGATTCGGCATGGTCATGACTCCTGATCTCTGTCAAAGGAAAACTTTAATTCCAGACCGGAATTCCAGTGCGACACCACTGGATAACCTATTGACTGTTTTTATCCCTGTAACTCTCCTTGATCCAGGCTTCCAGGGTTTCTCCGAGGGACTTTATATTCTTCCCGTCCAAAACATACTCAGATCCGCTGCCTTCGCTGGCCAGCAGGATCAGGGCATGTTGAAATTCCCTGAAATAGGCTTCACTGAAATCCTGTAAGTCCTCATCCTTTTCAGCAGCAAGTTCAGACAAGTACCTGGCAGCATCCAGGTCAAAACTCAAATCAACCCCGAATTCCCGGCTGAGAATCTTGGAGATCTTCTTGAATTTCCATTTCAGGACCCAGGCAGCATCCCTTCCGGGATCGGTTAACAGATCATTCAGGGTGGTTTCCCTGTCAGCAATCAGCTTATCAGTAACCACAAAAGCTTTCACGTCAGAGTCAGGCAGGAAATACTTGAAATCCCTGAATGTTCTTTCGCAGACGGTCATCAGACCGCGAGCCCCTGTTCTTTCTCCGGCAGCTTTTTCCGCCAGGGCCTTCATCCCGTCGTCAGTGAAATAAATATCTATACCATAAGCACCGAAGTCCCGTTTGTACTGCTTGAGGATGGACCCTTCTGAATACTTCATGATGTTGAACAAATCCTCGGCTGAAAGGTGGTTGCAATGAACCACAACCGGCAGTCTCCCCGCGAATTCCGCTTCAAATCCATATTCAATCATGTCCACAGACCTTACCTGGTCAACCAGTAAATCATCCTGGTTGCTTCCGGTTTTCTCCTGCATGAAACCAATCTGCTTGGAACCGATCCTTTTCTTGATTATTTCAGTCAATCCACTGAAAGCACCACTGACAATAAAAAGAATATTACGGGTATTGATGGTTTTTTTGTCTACCTTACCCCTGGTCTGGAACTGGATCAGGGACTGCATCTGGCCGATAACGTCCTGGGCCGACTTCAGTGGTACTTCTGTTTCTTCCATCAACTTTAACAGGTTCCGCTGAACCCCATGTCCGCTTACGTCCTTGCCCCAGGTATTGGTGCTGGAAGCGATTTTGTCAATTTCGTCAACATAAACAATTCCATACTCGGCAAGCTGGATATCTCCACCGGCCTGGGTTACCAGTTCCCGAATCAGGTCCTCAACATCTCCTCCCACGTAACCGGTTTCTGAGTATTTAGTCGCATCCGCTTTAACAAAAGGAACACCAATGAGCCTGGCTATATTCTGGATAAGGTAGGTTTTACCGACACCCGTAGGGCCGATCAGCACAATATTCTGCTTTTTATAATCCCTCCAGTCATCCTCGGATGGGCTGTTCTGAATATGGTGATAATGATCGCAGATAGCCGTGGAAAGTACTTTTTTGGCGTCCTCCTGGCGAATAACAAAGCGATCCAGGTATTCCTTTATTTCCCTGGGTTTGTAATTGAAGTTCATGGCCTTGTGGCGGTTAGCCTCAACAGCCTGGGCATCTTCTTCAGCCTGCTGGGCATGAGCCTTTAAATCAATTTTTATGGTGTTCCCCATCTTTTCCTGGAGAAATCTCTGCAGGTCTTCAGGGGTCTGTTTCGTATCATCGGACATATTAAAACTCTTTCTAAACAACGGGATAAAAATTTCTGACCCAGCGGTGTTTCTTCAGCTTCTCCAGCAATTCGGCAGACAAGCCTGCTTTTCCGGAGACTCCGCAATTAACTTCAACATGGCGGGAGGAACGCATGCCGGGAATGACAGTGGCAACGGCTTCAGGGCTCAGGCAATAGCGCAGGGCAAGTTCGGGCAGGCTTTCAGCCTCATTACCAATCAGGGTTTCCAGTTTATTAATCCTCTCCCACACCAGCTCTTTACGGTTATCCCTGAAATAGAGATTTCTCCAGTCCTTTTTGGCAAATGTTGTTTCCGGAGTAATGTTCCCGGTCAGGGACCCTTCATCAAAAGGAACCCGCACAATCACGCCCACGTCTTCACGCAGGCAAAGCGGAAAAAGCTCATCAGCCGGGGACTGGTCAAATATATTGAATATCACCTGGATGGCGGATATCTTTCCCGACTTGACCAGCTCAATGACTGATCCAGGCTGGTGATCATTAACCGACACACCGAAGAATCTCACCTTGCCCTGCTCCCTGAGTTTTTCAAACGCCTCATACCATCCAGCCCCGTTCAGCCAGTCAGGATTCCAGACATGCAGCTGCAGCAGGTAAATGGTGTCCAGACCCAGGTTCCTGAGTGACTGTTCCGCGCAGTCTAAGATGTAATCATGGGGAAAGGAGTCCTCAAGCGGCCCCCTGGCCGGCCATATCTGGTTTTTGGGCGGAACCTTGGTTGCTACGTATATCTCTTCAGTTCTCTGTCGGACCACCTGCCCGACGATCTGCTCGCTATGGCCCTGTCCGTATGCCAGGGCTGTATCAATAAAATTAAGTCCCAGGTCAATGGACAGGTTCAGGGCTTTCAGAGACTCGTGGTCAGTCGCGCCCCTCCACATGGCCCCCCCTATACCCCAGGCGCCATATCCAACTTCAGATATTTTCAAGTCAGTTTTTCCAAATCTACGGTAATTCATATCCTTAGAATATATCAGAAAACAGACTCCCGGTTAGCTAAATCGGGCCATTTATCATGAATCCCCACCTCCACTCCTTCCCCAAAAGGCAGAGCCGTAGTAATATACAGTTAGCTGGCGGAACTATATATGATCAGTGGGAACTTCAGGCAGGCTGCTCAAGGGCATTCCCTTTTTTTCCTGGGTAAATTTTCCCAACACCTTGATTTCACCCGGGTTCATGAGACCCCGTATTTAATAAATTTTTAAAACACCAAAGAAGGAGGAACAATGGCCAAGAATAATTCTTTTGATATTGTTTCCAAAACCGACATGGAAGAAGTAAGAAATGCCATACACCAGACCATGAAAGAAGTTCAGCAGCGTTTTGATTTCAAAAAAAGCTGCAGCGACGTAAAATTGGAGGCTGAAAACCTGATACTGGTGTCGGATGATGAATATAAACTTCAGAGCCTGACAGCTGTTCTTGAGGAAAAAATGCTCCGCCGCAAGGTTTCCCTCAAGGCGTTCGAATATGGAAAAATCGAACCGGCCAGCGGAGGGACTGTCCGTCAGACAGTTAATATCCAGCAGGGTATTCCCATTGAAAAAGCCAAGGAAATAGTTAAGATAGTAAAGCAGTCAAAAACCAAGGTCCAGGCCGCCATCCAGGGCGATACCGTCAGGATTTCGGGCAAGGATATTGATACTTTGCAGCAGATCATCCAGCTGATAAAAGAGCAGGATCTCGGCATTGACATGCAGTTCACCAATTACCGCAGCAACTGAGGGTAAAGATGGAAGCAGAGAGAAAAAGATTACTCGAAATCCTGAGGGATAAATCACTGAAAATTGGCAGATTCACCCTGGTCTCAGGGATGACGAGCCACTACTACTTTGACAGCAAACCAACCACCCTGGATCCTGAAGGCGGTTACCTTACCGCCCTGATGATCCTGCGGCTGCTGAAGGAAAAGGGAATCACGGCCGAGTCAATCGGCGGACTGACCCTGGGAGCTGATCCAATTGTGTCGGCAGTAGCTGCAGTCAGCTTTGCCGAAAAGGATCAGTTTCCAGCTCTCCCGGCCTATATTGTCCGCAAAGAGGCTAAAAAACATGGAACCCAGAAATTCATAGAGGGTTTCGACGGGGGCCCTGGAACCAAGGTAGTGGTAGTTGATGATGTCTGCACCACTGGAGGATCTACCCTTAAGGCAATCAATCTCTCGATAGATGCCGGATATGACGTAGTGGCAGTTGTCTGCCTGGTGGACAGGGAACAGGGGGGAGCGGAAGCCTTGAAGGATTTTCCCTTTTTCTGCCTTTTCACTGCCACAGAACTACTGGACGATCCTGGGATCCAGTCTGAAATCAAGGCCCTGGGATAACGGAACTGAAACCTGGGATTTGAGAAGTTCGAAGTGGGGAACTATATTGACTCTCAGGAAAAATGCTTTCCCGGGGCAGATGGAGTTTGCGGCTCCTGTAAGGAACAGTAACTGAAAGCCCCCGGGTGAATAAAATTTCAGGCTCATTGGATGAGCTGTGTCTATGCGGGCCTGGAAACAGTTCCAGCGTAACCTGGCCCGCTAGCGCGAATTTGCCTCAGAAAATCATAGTTAAACCTGGACCTAACAGTCCGAACCGGAATTAGCCGAGCCGGAAACCTCAATGAACCGGACTTCTCAAGTTACCGATATAACTACCTTTTCCTGAACTTATCTGATTATCGAAGCCCGATAATCCATAACACCTCAAAAAAATTCACCCCCTAATCTAATTTTTCTTGATATACATAGAACAGCTATGTATACTACCTCTATGCTTAAGGAGAAAAGAAACCATGAATATCAGTAAAGATCTGGTTGCCGCCTCAGCCACGCCTCTCGTCCTGGCTATCCTCAGTGAGGGCGAGAGTTACGGCTACGCCATACAGAAGCGGGTCAGGGAACTCTCAGGAGGTGAACTGGAGTGGGCGGACGGCATGCTCTACCCCCTACTGCACCGCCTGGAGCGAAATGGGTACATTGAGGCAACCTGGGGAAAGTCGGAAACAGGCCGACGACGGAAATACTACAGAGTGAACGATCGTGGACGTAAAGAACTGGAGAGCCAGAAACAACAGTGGCAGGTGGTCGATTCAGCCTTGCGGGGCATCCAGCTTGCCTTAGTCGATATGGAACCGCAAAAAGTCTGATTACACAAAATAGAAGGAGATGAATCCAGTGAAAACCAACCAGATACTGGAAGAGCACATCAAGGAATGGCGGACGTACATGCAAAAGCAGGCCGCTCTCCGTACTGTCGACGTTGATGAACTTGAGGATCACCTTATAAGCCAGGCCAGGGTTCTGATCGAGTCAGGCCTCGACGAAGACGAGGCATTTCTTGTCGCGGTGAAGCGGCTGGGCGATATTGATTCTCTGACGCGGGAGTTTGGATCTGAATACTCAGAAAGGTTATGGAAGCAACTGGTTCTTTCGACCAGACAGAGTGAGACCTCGCCTGTTGTCTATTGGGATGCTCTGCTTGCAGTAGGTTTGGCGGTTGCGGCAAGCATTGCTATCAAACTCCCCGAGCTGTTCGGATTGCGGATTTTGGGAGCCGAAGACGACATGTCATTCTATACCCGTAATTTCAGCCTCTTTGTGCTGCCGTTTCTTGCCGTGTATTTCGCGTGGAAGCGCAAACTGGAACGGGTTGAGAATCTCTGGCTGGCTGTTCCATTTGTCGCAGGTGCGTTAATTGTGAACATCCTTCCCTTTAAAAGTGGAAGCCACACCGAGATTCTGGCGGCCCTACACCTTCCTCTCGCATTGTGGTTAGCCGTCGGTTTCGCTTACAGCAGCGCCCGCTGGCGCAGTCATGAGCAGCGAATGAACTACGTTCGATTCTCTGGTGAGTGGTTCATCTACTTTACGCTGACCGGCCTTGGAGGCGCTGTTCTTATGGGCTTCACCTTATTCATTTTTAAAGCGATTGACCTTAACGCGGAAAGGATCGTTCAGTCATGGGTACTGCCATGCGGGGTAGCGGGAGCAGTCATCATCAGCGCCTGGCTGGTGGAGGCCAAAAAAAGTATCATAGAAAACATGGCACCGGTTCTCACGCGCCTGTTCACGCCACTGTTCACGGCCCTGCTTGTCATTTTCCTGGCGATAATGACCTGGACAGACAGCATCATCAGCGTCAAGAGGGAAGTCCTTATCGGCTTTGACCTGCTTCTGATGCTGGTTCTGGGACTTCTTCTCTATTCGATATCGGCCCGTGATCCGGAGACTCCTCCCGGTATATTTGATGCGCTCCAGCTTCTGCTGGTGGTCTGCGCTCTGCTGGTTGACTTCCTGGCTCTCTGGGCGATCGGGGCCCGCATTTCAGAATTCGGCTTCAGCCCCAACAAGGTGGCGGCCCTGGGTGAAAACCTGATCCTGCTTGTGAACCTGGGATGGTCAGCCGTACTCTATACCAGGGTTTTGACAAAGCGCTGCTCATTCGTCCGCCTTGAGCGCTGGCAAACGGCTTACATCCCGGTGTACGTTATCTGGGTGTGGATAGTTGTATTGATCTTCCCGGTTGTTTTCAACTTCCAGTAAAAGTTGCGGCGGGAATGAATATCCAGAAACAGCGTCACCTGTCCGGGCCGACAGGGATGGACTCTGGCAGAGAGAGAAGGTTAAATAAAAAAACGCCCCAGTCCTGGGGCGTTTTTTTATTCGGACAAATTCAGACCTTATAAAGCGTCCAGATCAACGTCGGTTTTCCAGCACTGTTCAGAGGCCAGCATTTCGCCCCAGGTTATCTCTCTACCTTCATAGGCAGCCTGGCGGGCAAGAATAGAAGTGAGAGTGCTCTCAGCTCCCTGCTGCAGCTGGTTTTCATTTTTACCGGTAAGAATGCTGTTCACAAAAGCCTTGGTCTTGTTGGGAGTGGCATCACCGAGGGGATCAATAGTCGCATCTTTGGCACCGGCACCTGCGGCTCCGGCTACCCAGTCGTGTTTACCGGAAATGCTCAATCCTTTGGCATAAGTGGCAATCGCCATTCCGTCAGCACCCATGAAACGCCATTCCACACTTCCCCATTTGGGCAGGAACTGGGTGGACATGAAGCTTACACGGACATCATTTGGATAAATATAGGTAACTACGATGTGGTCATTCACATCACCCTTGGTGGTCCTGACTTTCCTGGCTGTGGTTGCAGTAGCCCGAAGAGGATGGGCTTTCATTACCCAGTTGATGGCATCCACAATATGGCAGTTCTGTTCAACAATAGGATCACCGCTGAGCACCTTATCGAATACCCAGTTGCGGAGCTTTTTGGCGGAAGGAGAATCTCCGGGGACATCTTTCATTCCTAGGTCACTGGCAAAATAGAATCCGCTGACACAGGCGATATCACCGATGGCACCTTCGTGGATCAGTTTGGTCTGTTCCTGGAAAAACGCACCGTAACGAACCTGAAAACCGATGTGGGCGGTAAGTTTCCCATCAATTTTCTTGCCGATCTTGGCCATCTCCAGGCAGCCTTTCACATCCGTACCGGCTGGTTTCTCAATATATACATGCTTGCCTGCTTCGGTAATAATTCTGACATGTTCCGGGTGGTAGTAGCATGGGGTGGCGGCATAAACAAAGTCAACCTCTTTACAGTTGGCCAGTTCTTCGGGGGAATTTTTGCCAGTAAATGTGTGGGCGATTTCCTTGCGGCCCAAGCCGGTAAGAGTTTTATCCAGAACAGCTTTAGTGGCAACAGTCTTATCTGCGAAGAAGTCGCCAAGGGCTGTAATCTGGATATCGTTGTTATTGAGAAAATCACCGGATACGGAAGTACCTCGACCGCCACAGCCCAAAAGGCCCATACGGAGCTGGGAGTTGGCCGCGTAGGTGAAGGCTGTTCCCGGTTTGACAAACATTGCTGTCCCTGTTGCGGCGACAGAGGCCTTTACAAAATTACGACGGGTTAAAATGTTGGGTTCGGACATAGTAAGTTATCTCCTGCTGTTAAACAAATATTATTGCTAATTATAAAAATACCAGTTAATTATCATACCAGTAAAAATTAATTAAAGCACGTTGTGCGGGCAGGTTAAACAAAATCTGCCTGTCCGCAACCGCCGACTATTCCTTTTCATTGCCCCAAAGCCGGCTGTCACCGCCCATATTCTTACGCCACTCATGGCGCCACAAGTGAATCTCGGAAGGCCCAATTTCCGGTTTTGGTTTCCGGGCTTCCCTGTCAGCTATTTCAGGAAAAGTTTTATGGGGCTCGACCTGGTACCAGTAGGCAACCGTGGACATTGCCAGGGTCAAATTGTTATTGTGACCGTGCTCGATGCTGAAGAGCAGCGACTTGTCAAAATATACAGGGTCGGTGAGGTGAAAACGGTAGACATGGGTCCTTCCCAGCCAGCCCAGATTTTCGTTCAGCCTTCCAAAACCGTAATAAGGATGAGTAAAAGGCTCCTTGGGGCACCATGACATATTGAAATAGTCCTCCGTCCCCGTTCCATGCAGGGATGAGGGCCAGGACTCACCATCAATAAAGAACATGTCATCACCTTCTCCGTACCACATTGGAGAAGGATTCTGCATGTAGTAATTAACACCCACATAGTGGCCTTTTCCTTCTATATCCGCTATCAGGTAGTTTCGGTCTCCGGAGGTATTCTTTTCAAACGGCCCAAGCAAGCTCCATTCATTCTCCCCGCTTTCCAGGGCCTCGGTCACTTCGGTGTTGTACCAGGCATGGAACCTGCCCTGGTCACCGGGAAGCTCATCCATTTCAACATAGTCCACATAGTAGTAGAAGGCGTTGATTTTTTGACCGGTATCATTTTCAACTTCTATCCGAGCCCCGTTTGCGAAGGGCATGGCAAAGTAACTGACCAGTCCTCTCCCGGTGACAGGCCCGGCGGCCAGGGCCGTGGTGGAAAAATTGTAGGCCTCATCCCAACCCTGCCCAAAGAAAGGGCCGATCGGAGCCTGGACACTTGGTTCGGTTTCACCGTCCCAGTACATGCGGAGGATGATGTCATTACGACTCAGGGCGGGAGGGGGCGGAGCAATGGTTATCCAGATATGCCTGATGATCCCTGCGCCCTCTACCTCAAAAAGGGTCCTTTTTTCGCCGTCCGGGATATTTTCAAAGCGGTCGTTATTACCCCCGCTTCTGTCGTAACTACTGATTCGTTTACTTTTCACCCCGGTTTTTATCTTTGCCAGGTCTGACATGATGTTGGCATCAGTCTGGGCGGCCACGGTTAATGAGGCCAGAATAAACACAAAACAAAAAACCATGTTCCTGAATCTCATAAAAATAACCCTCCCGAAAAATGGCCGCCCTCTCGAAGAAAATGTCGAAAAGGCGACCTTGAAACCTAAACGAGCCTGTCGACCCTGGGCTCCAGATTAGTCAGTTCAGATATCCTAACCGGTCTGCCGGATTCAATGCTCTTGCGGGCCGCAATTCCGATCAGACAGGACATAGCCCCGTCACGGGTTCCAGCCGAATGGTGGAGAGGATCAGGCGCATCCGGATTACGGAATATCTTATCCTGCATCCGTGAGTCTCCCCCACCATGCCCCTGACGCGAAAAACCAATCCTGTGAACCTTGTAGTCATTCCAGGTGCGGTGAACAATCAGCGGTTCGGTGACCTCATCTGCCTTGCTCTCCTGGTTCATTTCTGCGGCATGAAGTGCGGACTGATCAACGTTCTCACTGTTCATCCAGGGAATATCCAGCCAGGATTCTATCCGCCCATCCATTCCGTTGAAGGAAGCACGCCACCCCTCAAAAGGAGAATAGGTAGTGAGAGAATAGTTAACTACAACATTGTTGGCGTACCTGATCTGGGCTGACATCTTGTCATAAATATTAATGGCGGAACGGAACAGACAATTGTCCCTGACATATCCATCATATTTTTCATTTTTCACATAAAGATTCATGGCACTCTCATCTTTAGTGATATCCCAGTAAAATTTACATTCATTTTTATGGGTACAAACCCTGCAGTTCTCACCCCTGATTTTCCCGTTACTGCCATAGTGCTCCAGGGCGCCCATCGCAAATACTTCCACCGGGTCGGAATCAATCCACCAGTTCAGCAGGTCAAAATGATGGGTGGCCTTATGAACCCAGAGAGATCCGCTGCACTGTCTGAGCCCATGCCAGCGACGGAAATAGTCAGCGCCATGATAGGTATTCAGGTACCAGTGGAAATCAACAGAAGTGATTTTCCCCACAACCTTTTCAGCCAGCAGCTCTTTAATCCCTGTTGGATAGGGTCCCCACCTGTAATTGAATCCCACAATGACCTTGCGCCCGCTCCTGGCTTCAGCATCCAGGATAGCCTGGCACTTAAGTTCATCGGTGGTCAGGGGTTTTTCAGTAAGCACGTCAACTCCCATGTCCAGCCCCTTTATGATGAACTCATGATGGGTTGAATCCATGGTAGTGACAATCAGGAGATCAGGTTTTGTCTCCCGCATCATCTGCTCGAAATTTGTAAAGGTCGGACAATTCAGGCCGATGGCCTGCTTGGTGTATTCCATCCTTCCGGGATTCCTGTCGCAGAGGCCGACAAACTCAACTATGTCAGAATAATTGTCAAAAACCCTTTTTCCCCAGAAACCACTGCCGCGGATCCCGGTTCCGACCAGAGCGATTCTTTTCCTGGGAGCCTGTCTCTGGCCCAACCCGGATAAGGGGTGAATGAGGGTACCGGCTGTAACCGCACCGGCGGCAGCCATAAAATGCCTTCTGGATAGCTTCTCCATTATTTAAAACTCCTGAAATGTTTAGGTGTTATCTGAGTAAGGATTACATTCGTCTTACCCTTGATTCTATTTTCCGCCCATAATGGAGTCAAGCGAAAAATTCCCCTGCTTGAATAGGAAGTTTTGCTGATCAGTGACAGTTTGAACAGGTCGCGAATCTCTATCTATACATTCTTGGCCCACTATATGAGTACCTTCAGAATCAAAACTGGATTGCCACTATCTGTTCGGTAAGACTAGCCTGCAACTGCATCAACTTATCGAGTTCCACCACCTTCTGATGGTTGATATTCGTAAGCTGATCTTCCTGCTCTTCCAGTGTATTTACATACCGCTGCCTCAGGTTGGCTTCAGCTGGAGTTGTTCCCAGAGAGGAGAGATTCCGCCTTAGTCTCTCCTGCGCTTCATAAATAGCTTTCTTGGCTGCTTCCAGGCTTTCAATACCTTCTCCAGTCTGTTCGATCCTTCTGGCCAGAGTTATTAGAGACGCCAGCTTCTCCTTAGCCTCTTCTTTCATCTCCGAGTCAGACATCCACTCTAGGATTGTCCCCTCGTCAACGGAACCAACCGAAAGCCTGTCACTCAGGATCCTTTCCTCTTCCACTGCAAAAAAGGTTCCTGCGTTAGGTTCAAGAGTTCTCTTGAACCTAACATGATCGTTTGACTTCTCTTCGTACTTTTCAGGCACCATTATCTGCCAGTTCTCCCTATAAGGATGTTCAATCACAAGTTCCTTTTCAGAAGCAGAATTATTCCGAATCCTGTAGACAGTCTTCTCGACCACCTTCCTCCTGATCCTCAAAATTCCCTCGTCCCTCGTGATTTCCTGGATATTTCTGGTGACACTCTCTTTTTCTGATTCCATGGTAACGGAGCGATCAAGCGCAAAGCTTAAAATCCTCCGTTCCTCAGGGTAAATCGTTCCAAACAATCCTTCTCCCGCAAAAAGCCCGGAATCAATGATGCTGAAAGGTCCGCCATCCAATGTCAGGTTGGTTGTGTTTTTCAGCCAGACTGCATTTCGGGGGTTACTCTCCCTTTTTTCAGCTGTGTACACGGAAACCTTTTCAGCTTCAATCTCTACCTGGAGAAGAGGGATCAAGGCGGAATGATTCTTCAGCAATGTAACCGGTTCCATAATCCTGTATTCAAACTGGTCCCCAATTTTCGTACCTTCGACTGTATTCCGGTAGGAATAGCGCAGGACGCTTGAAATATCCTTATCCCTTGAAGCTGTTGAGGAAGCAAAGGTTCTTGGTGATGGGGCTGATACGTCGGTTGAATCGGTTTTCAAAATCGTAGCGCTGGACTGTACAACAACAGCATCCTTGGAATATTTGCTTTCAGCAGCAGTTCCTCTCTCCATACCCCCGCCATGCAGTTCAGGTCTCACCTGCACATCAGCCAATACCGGGACTTCAAGCCGGTCAGCATAAACCGGCTGGGATAGTCTCTGGACAAAACTAACTGGTGAGCTGGAAACAAGGGAAAGATCAACATCATACCAGTCACTGGAAGTTGTGTTGTCAACAATAGCCCATCCCTGTAAAAAAGCGGAATTATCGTTATCCAGAATCAAACGATAGCTTGCTTTCCAAATTGGGGCCTCCACGGTATAGCTGAGTTTGACTGTCCGCTCTCCCGAACCCAGGGTTTTTATTTCAAGAATCCTTTCAGTATCATTCCGGGCACTGGCTACAACATCCAGGTAACGGGACAAATCCTGCTTTGTTGAGTCATTTACGAACTTCAGTCCTTTTAGGCTCTGCAGCGTTACGGTCCGCAGATCACCCTCATCAGTATAAAGTGCCAGTTCAATTACCTCCGAAGCTATTCCGTTCTGTCCGAATTCACTTCGCACGTCAGCATTGAGCAGCCTGCCGGAAACCTTCCCGCCGGGAGCGTCAGCTTCCAGGCTTGTCCCAGTAAGCTCACCCATAATTGCTTTCAGCTCCAGGCCCCTCAAATCACCTGTGCCAAGTTCCCTCAGCTGGCGTTCCAAAGGTTCGGATGATCCATAGGAAATGGCTCCAATATGTCCTCCGTCCATATCAAGCACGGTCAGGGACTTCAGCACGTCATCCAGTTGGGTAGAGGTAATGGATATCCTGACAGTTTCCTGTCCTTTCACCGTGCCCTGGTGTTCAAAAAAACCTATTCCGTTCTTAAACAGGACAGCTCTCGTCAGAGGAAGTTCTCCTGAAGCCGCTGCCCCAGTTGAAGCGGAAAGAAGCAATAACAGGAACAACAGAAATGGGATAAGGATTGAAGGATTAACTCTTCTGAGAAAATTTCCTCTGATTTCCATAAAACAATCTCCTCGGTTTCAGCCGGAACCTGGCTTAATCAATGAAACTCTCTTCCAGCTTAAGCCACTTACCGGTCATGATTAAGTCCCATTTTACGCTCAATCAGGAATGACACAAATAAAATCTTGTCTCACTCCCTCACCCCATGTGCTTGCCGACAATAAGTTAGATGAAAGATTCCGGCAATCCGGTCATTTCTGCAAGGCGGTCAGGGGGATCTGTCCCCTGGATCGCCTGCTGCTTGCTTCTGGACCCTTTTTAAGTTAAAAATGCTTTTTAACTTAAAATTAACAGGATTTCGTGGATCTACTATGATAAGGAGTACGTACAAATGAAAGTATGTCGAATTAAGTTTATATTTACAGTTTTATTAATCGGGGCTATGTTGCTGCTGTTTTCCGGATGTGGCGGAGATGAACCTGAAGAGGTCATTCCTGTTGAGGAAACGCCTGCAGTTGAAGCTCCAACTCCGCAGGAAGAACCCCCGGCGGAAACAAAAACAGAAGAAGAGGAGACCCCAGTGGAAGTAACACCTACACCAGAAGCAGCTCCGGTAGAAGAAGTAAACGCTGAAGCAGCTCTCAAGAATCCCGCTCTTGCCAACGAAACAGCACCTGACTCTTTCAAGGTGAAATTTGAAACTACCAAGGGCGATTTCGTAGTGGAAGCCACCCGGGAATACTCCCCGGCTGGAGTTGACCGCTTCTATAACTTGGTAAAAATAGGATTTTTCAAGGATATCGCTTTTTTCAGGGTACTTGATGGTTTTGTGGTCCAGTTTGGTATCCATGGAGATCCGGAAACTGCAATTACCTGGCAGGACGCCAATATCCCCGATGAAAAAACCGTAGTCTCCAATAAACCGGGATTCCTTACCTATGCCAAGGGTGGACCGAACACCCGTTCAACCCAGTTTTTCATCAATCTGGCAGACAACGCCAGCCTGGATGCTCAGGGATTCCCTCCCATTGGAAAAGTCATACAGGGCATGGAAGTAGTCCAATCCCTCTACGGCGGTTACGGCGAAGGTGCGCCCATGGGCAGGGGGCCCTCACAGGCTAAGATCAGCTCCATCGGCAATTCTTACCTGAAAAAGGAATTCCCGAATCTCGACTATATTAAAACAGCGACACTGGTGGATTAAACTCTCAATGGCAGCTGGATAACCAGCGGGAAATCAAAACCCGGAAAACAACCGGATAATCCTTTCCGGCCATTGAATAATCACCATTAATCCGCATTTCGCGCCTCGCTTCTGCAAGCCGGCGGGAAACGCGAGTTTAAATGAAGACAGGAGATTTTAAATGAAAAAAGGATTACTTGTTTTCCTCCTGCTGGTTGGGTCTTCCCTCAACCTGGGTATCCAGTTGACAGCCCAGAACATAGAGGCCAGGGAAGAAATTCTGCCAAATGGGATGAAACTCCTGATGATAGAACGACACCAGTCGCCGGTAATTACCTGCGGCTGGGTTGCCAAGGTAGGATCGGTAAATGAAAAGCCCGGCATAACCGGGATCTCCCATCTCTTCGAGCATATGATGTTCAAGGGGACAAAAACAATCGGCACCTCGGACTTTGCAAAAGGGCAAGCGATCCAGGACCGACAGGATACCATCCGGTCGCAAATGGAGGAGGAATATACCAAACTCCGCCACAGGCTGCGCAAGGGAGAAATCCGGGGATCCATATACGATCCCGAGAATATGACCACCAGGCTGCGGGACCTGAGGACTGAACTGGAGGAGCTTTTCCAGGAGGAAAAGCAGTACATCGTCAAGGACGAGCTGGACCAGATCTACACCAGCCAGGGAGCCAGTGGGCTGAACGCCGGAACCACCAATGACCAGACTCTTTATTTTATAAATCTACCGGCCAACAAACTGGAACTCTGGTTCTGGATGGAATCTGACCGCCTGCTCAATCCTGTTTTCCGTGAATTCTATTCCGAGAGGGATGTAGTCAGGGAAGAACGCCGCCTCAGGGTGGAATCCACCCCGACCGGCCTGGCTGATGAGGCCTTTGATGCCATGTTCTGGCAATCATCCCCCTATTCCTGGCCTGTTATCGGCTGGCCCTCTGATGTAGAATCGATCAGCCGGACCCAGGCCCAGGAATATTTTGACACTTTTTATGCTCCGGACAACATCACGGCAGTAATAGTCGGAGACTTTAATCCTGACAAGACCCTGGAACTGGCTAAAGAATATTTTGGCCGGATTCCCCGGGGCAAAACAACTCCTCCCCAGATGATCACGGTTGAAGTAGACCAGGTCGGGGAGAAGAGGTATACAGCTGAAGTGGATACCAACACCAGGGTTATCCTCCGCTATCATACTCCCCCCTTCAACCATGCCGACAACTATCCCCTGCAGCTTCTTGCTGATTCACTGGAAGGCCGCTCCGGTCGCCTCTACAAGGCTTTGGTGGAAGAAAAAGGCCTGATCTCGGGAGAGCCCAGGGTCGCCCTGAATGAACTCAAGTACGGAGGATATTTCGAGGTTTCAGCTGAAGTGAAAGAAGGCGTCCAGCCGGAAACCGTGGAGGCAGCCATTCGGGAGGAACTGGAAAAGCTCAAAACCGAACCCCTGGGTGAGAGGTAACTGCAGAGGCTGAAAAACAACCTGTTAGCGAATTCTGTGAAGCAGCTGCAGACCAATTACTACCTGGTCATGCAGGTACTTTTTTACGATTCCCTTGATTCCTGGAAATATATCAATGAGTCACCTCCGAAGTACCAGGATGTAACCACGGCCCAGGTGATGGAAGTGGCGGACCGGTACATCAATAAAAACAACCTGAACATAGCCTATTACCTGCGCAAGGAAGGGTCTGATACTGGAGTCCCTCAGGAACTGGCAGGATTACCAGCCGACATGAGGGGCCAGATTATGCAGCAGGTAGCCATGTTTTCACAGCTTGAAGACCGGGAGAAACTGGAAGGAGCTTTGGCCCAGTATGAACAGATGAAAGGGCAGGTTCCCCCTGAAATCGCCCCGGCCATGGAATACATGATCAAGGGCATCAGGTTGCGCCTGGAAGAGTTGAATAACACTGAGAGTGGCCAGGCTACTGACACTCCGGAAGGAGAGTAACATCATGAAAAAATTTATTCTTATTATTCTTTTTCTGGCGCTGTCTGGCGGGGTTTCGCTGCTCTCCGGACAGGATATTCCGCCGCGCCCCGAACAGCTGACTTTCCCGGCACTGGAATACACCCCGCCGGCACCGGCTGATTTCAGGGATACCCTGGAGAATGGAATCCCGGTTTATATTGCTGAAGACAACCTCCTGCCCCTGGCCACTATCCAGGTACAGTTCAAGGGCGGAAAATACCTGGAAGAAACCGGGCAGGAAGGCCTGGCCGGATTGACCAGCAAAGTATGGCGAACCGGTGGCGCCGGGGATATGTCACCGGCTGAACTGGATGAGGAACTGGCTTTCCTGGCTGCTGACCTGAGGATAAATATAGGCAGTACCGGGGGGTCACTGTCACTGCAGATCCTTTCCAAGGATTTTGACCGGGGCCTGGAACTGCTGATGAAAATCCTCCTGGATCCCAGCTTCAACCAGGAAAGGCTGAATAGAGCCAAGTCAGACCTGATCGCCCTGATCAAGCAGCGCAATGATGACCCAGGATCGATTGAACAGATGGAATGGAACCGGCTGCTTTACGGGGAGGACTACTGGCTCAACCGGCTGGCAAAAAAAAGCACAATAGATTCAATCACTCGCGATGACCTGCTTGCATTCAGGAAACGGCTCATCAATGACAAATCCCTGGTAATCGCTTTTGCCGGAGACATTAGCAGGGAAGAGGCAAAACAAAAACTTAATTTGGCTTTCAGCCAGGTTCCTTCAGCTGAAGGTTCAAGTCTGCCTGAGGTCCCGCAGCCGGTAAAAACTGCTGAACCCGGTGTCTATCTGGTCACCAAGGAAGGGGTCAACCAGGCCCGGGTCCTGATCGGACATATCGGGGCAAAGGAACCTTTTGCAGATGAATTTGCCATGGAAATGGGCAATGACGTCCTGGGAGGAAGCGGATTCACTTCCTGGATCATGTCCAAAATCCGCTCCGATATGGGGCTTGCCTACTCGGCTGGCTCACTCTACGCGTTGGGAATTGATTATCCCGGCCAGTTCCGGGGATATTTTCAGACCAAGTTCAGCACCTGTGCCGTTGCTTCCCAGGTCCTGGTTGAACAGCTCAACCGTCTCAGAAACGAAGGGGTTTCTGCTGAGGAACTGGAAACAGCACGGAATTCAGCTGTCCAGACCCTGCCCAGCCGCTTTGAATCCCTGATAAGGACCATGTCACTGTTTGCCAGGGATGAACAAAACGGAAGGAGCATGGACTACTGGCCGACCTACGTTAACAAGGTTAACCAGGTCACCAGGGAGGATATAAGGGAAGCCGCCCAGCGCGACCTCGATCCTGGCAGGCTGATCATTCTGGTAGTCGGAAATGCGGAAGAAGTCCTGAAACCCAACCCTGATTTCCCCGAAGCCAGCCTGGAAAAGCTGGGCAAGGTTACCCAGCTTCCCCTGCGGGATCCCCTGACCCTGGAGCCGATTGATGATTGACGAGTTCGATATTGTCCACAAGGTCCATAATATCCGCATGGACCTTGTGGACAGGTTGGATTTAGTGGACTGAAATCCGTAACAAGCACCGGAGAGCGACGTGCCACACATGGCTGCTTCTCTGGGAGGAAGGCCCTGACTACACCGAGGGCAAACCGCACTTCGACATTCGAACTTCAAAAATCGCAGTTCCCTTTCACTGCTGGCTCATCACGGACTCACGGCGGGTGTAAGCTTCTTCAAAGTACTTATTGGCTTCCGCCTGGGCGTTATCGTAGTCGATTCCACTGTTGATGGCCTTGCGGTACTCGGCCCGGGCACGCTGGCGCTGGCCCAGGATATCGTAAATCTTGCCCAGGTAGATATGGCACCAGGTCTCCACCCATTCCGGCTGCAGGTCCCCATTTAAGGATTCGCGGATGGAATTGGCTGAATTGGAATAGCTGGCCTGTTCAAAGAAAACCTGGCCCAGGCGAAAATTGGCCAGGGAACTACGCCTATTCATGTCCGCCGCGCTCTGGTATTCCTCAATGGCTGAAACGAACTCTCCGGCTTCACGATACTCGTCTCCCAGGGCTATAAACACGTTGAGCCTCATCCGGTCGGAATCCATCAGGATCTTTCCCCTGGGATCCAACTCAATCCTGGTAGGGAGTTCCTCGGTTTCAAAGGTAAAGGATGTCCTGGTTCCATTGACCGTCATCTGTTTTTCTTCACTTTTCCCCTTGGTTTCAATGAGCAGGTCCATCGGCATCCGGAAAAGGTCCATATCCTGCAACAATTGGCCCCGGAGCTTATACCCTCCGGACTTAAGTTTGAAGACTGTATAATCAACCTGGATTTCAGGCACACCGACAGAGTCGATCCATTGCACGAAGAACCACTTGTAATCCTGCCCTGTCTTTTCTTCCACCAGCTTAATGAAATCAGGAATTGAAGCAGCTTTCCCTTTATACATGGAATAAAACTCGACTATGGTGTTATTAAGCAGGTCAGGACCTGCCAACTGGCTCAGCATATAGAGTACCCAGGCCCCCTTGGAGGCCACCACGGAACGGTAGGTTTCAGATCCAATTCCCAGGCTCACTCCGGACTGTATCGGCGCGGTTTCCTGGTATTTCAGGGCATTAATCGCCTGGCGGTCCAGTTCCTTCCGGAACAGCTCAGGATCCCTGCTGTTTATATATTGCAGGGCGGCATATCCAGCAAAACCTTCTCTCAGCCAGGCGTCACTGCCATGGCTGAAGCGGACATCTCCACCCCACCAGAGCTGGGCCGCCCTCCGGGCGTATTCCCAGAGAGGTCTCCTCTTGTCCAGTAACAAGTTGTCCTCCAGCAGGATCAAGCCTCGTTCCACCGGGGAATCCAGGACCTGGTTTCCGGCCTGCACCAGGTTGAGGCGTTCAGAAGGAAGGGATCCGTACATATCATGGTAATACTGAAGGATACCTGAAAGCATTTCAGACAATGGGGTCAGGTCCTGCTGGAAATCAGGCAGGACATAATAAGTTGTGGGCAGGGGAAATCCTTCTGCGTCCTGCCTGTAAAAACGAGAGACCAGGAGGGGAACTCCTGTCAGGAGCTCTTCGCTCTTCCAGGTAAACATTTCGGTCAGTCCCAGGGTATCAATTGAATCCAGCCGGCCAGGGGCAACGGCTGTAAAACCCAGGGGAACCGTGGCTTTTATCGTAACCCGGGCTGCATCCATCGGAAACTGGTGGGAAGGGAACCAGTACCCGCTGTTAAGCAAAACCGCCCCGTCAGGAGATATTACCGCGGACTGGTCTTCAGGCACATCCAGGAAAGCGTACTGTTCAGCGTCCAGCATTCCCTCAAAATCCATGTATAGGGTGACCGTTTCACCCTCTTCAAAAAACTCATCCCTTTGGATGCGAATCTGATTGGAACGGACTCCGCCCGATCTCAGGGAATACTGGCGCTCATCTTCTCCCCTGACCCTGAGAAGCACCAGTTGCTGGTTAAAATCGAAATTGAGGGCCATGGTCCTCTGCAGGACAACAAATTCCACCATAACCCTTCCCTGTAAAAAGGCTTTTTCCAGGGTAATGCCCACTTCGATATCATAGGATTGTACATCAATCAGGGTGCGTTCCTGGGTGAGGGCCTGGGAAAATGCTGGAGAAACGTTCCCCAGGAAAAGGCTTAAGACCACTGCTAATATCATCGTCCCTTTTTTATCCATCACTATATGCCACTTATCCTTCAGTCAGCCATGAGGAAATGACCAGGAGGCTGTAAACTGTCTAAATCACCGTAATCTTTTATTTATACGCTTTTGGGAGCAAAAAAGGTCCTTAATATTTCTTCCGCCGCCCTCAGGTCTCCATCCTGGTCACCGAGACGCGAGGTTACCCGTTCGAAAGCAGACCTGATACTCTCTATTTTATCCCTGTTGTCCAGCAGGGACAGAATATATGCCCCTAAACCTGGACCAGTAGCATTCCATTGCACAAATTCGGGAACCAGCCGTTCTTCGGCTACGAGGTTGGCCAGGCAGAAGGTTTTAGTCCAGACCAGGGGGCGCAGCAGGAAATAACTGGCCAGGGGGAGCCTGTAAACCATGGCAAATGGCACACCTAACAGCATCGTTTCAAGCGTGGAGGTTCCGCTCTTGACTATGGCACAGTCGGAACCGGCCAACAGTTCATAATTGCTATCCACTACTTCGATGTCCAATTTGCCACCTGGCATTAGATGTTCAATCTTCTCTTCCAGCAGGCTTTTTGAGATCTCAGGCGCCCTGAACACCAGGAAGCGAGCCTCTATTTTTCGGGAAATGTACTCTGCGGCTGCCAGTTCAACCGGTAGAAGAAGGTCAACTTCCCTGGCCCTACTTCCCGGCAGCAGAGCTACCACCGGTTTTTCAGAAAATACTCGCTTACCGAAACCAACTTTCTTTTTCAGATTTGATAAACGGGCGGCGGTGGGATTGCCTACATAAACAGCATTAACCTGGTGCGCTCGATAAAAAGCCTCCTCAAAGGGGAAGATGACCAGCATCAGGTCCACATATTTCCTGATCTGTTTTACCCTGGACTTGCGCCATGCCCAGAGCTGGGGACTGATGAAATAACATACCTCGACTCCGGCCTTTTTCAATTTCCGGGCCAGGGGCAGGTTAAAATCAGGGAAGTCCACCAGCAAAGCCAGGTCGGGTTTCTCCTCCCGGATCCGGGACAGAACCCGTTTCCTCAACGAAAAATAGCTGCCCAGATTTCCCAGAGCAGCCTTGGGGCCGATCGCTGAAAGGCGGGAAACATCCAGAATGATGTCGGCTCCAGCGGCCCTGAGTCTTTCTCCGCCGCTTCCGAACACAGACCACTCACAGCCAGGGGACAGTTCTTTCAAAAACCTGACAAGACCCGCGGCATGAGCTTCTCCTGAAGTTTCTCCACAGACGACCAGAAGAGAGCGGCGGTTTTCAGATTTCAAGCTGAAGCCCCCTTTCAATCCATGCTCCACCCAGGACCTGATCACCCCGGTAGAAAACCGCAGCCTGGCCTGGTGTGACTGCTGACTGGGGTTTAACAAACTCCACTCTAACTCCATCCCTGCCGCTTTGCGTTTTCGCCGGGGTAACGATACATCGGGCCATCAAATGATTTGATCTGATTTTCACTTCGGCTTCCAGCGGCATTTCAGGAGCAGTTCCAGATATCCAGTTGACATCTGATGCCTCAAGCGCCCGGCTGAAAGTATCTTCCTTGTAACCCAGGATAAGGCTATTCTCCATTTTATTGAGTTCCAGTACGTAGAGGGGTCGGCTATGGGCTATTCCCAGCCCTTTCCTCTGTCCTATTGTATAGCGATAGAGTCCTTTATGGGTTCCAAGCAATGCACCGTCCTTATGAAATACCGGCCCCTCCTGGTCCAGGTTTCTGAACTCAGCGGCCAGGGGGCCTTTCCGATGTTCACAGTAGCTCCTGATGAATCCTGCATAATCGCCCCCCGGAATAAAACAGATCTCCTGGCTTTCAGGTTTATCTGCTATATGGATATTCCTGGTTTCCAGCAGAGTCCTGATTTCTGATTTCAGGAAGTCACCAACAGGAAAGATCAGTCGGGCAAGCAGCTGCTGGTTCATTTCAAAAAGAAAATAGGACTGGTCTTTTTTATGATCCCTACCCCTTAACAGGGTTTTTTTCCCGTCTGAGTCTTCGCCGATCCTCGCATAATGGCCGGTTGCGACATAATCAAAACCATTTCTATCCGCGTATTCCATAAGACTGTCAAACTTCATGAACCGGTTGCATTTAATACAGGGAATAGGGGTACGACAGGAGAGATAGCTTTTAACAAATGGCCCTATAACTCTTTCCTCGAACAGGGTCTCCAGATCAAGTACAGCCAGTTGCACCCCCAGGCTGGAGGATACGCTTGCGGCATCCCTGACAGCGGCCGGGTCAGAGGATTCATCCACATTTTCCCAGGCTCTTCCCGAAGGATTCCATAACCGCAAGGTGCAGCCGCTTACCTGGAACAGTTTATCCTGTAAAAGCAGGACCGCCGCCGAGCTGTCAACACCCCCGCTCATTGCCACCAATACATTTTTCATAATAATTCCGATTATTTATTATTTCATTAATTGAAGGGCAAGGAAGATAAAAATGTTCAGGATGTGAAGGATTTTGTCAGCTTAAAGGATTATTCCGCGTTCCCTGGCCAAATGGGGGACGGTACCGGTACCAACTCAGAAATGGCCGAAAGGGACTGGCCTGGATTTTACACAGGCTCTAAAAACGAAAAGTGTAGTTGATTTTAATCCTCGCTGAACTCTCCAGCACATCAAACCTTTCCAGGGGATCGAGGGCCACGGAATTCCATACCAGGATAATGTCATTGCCTGGTTTCAGAATCCACTGCATTCGCGACTGCCAGCCCATTTTCTGCGACAGGTTGTCATACTGCACGTAATTATTGAGGGTGACTCTCGGGGTGAAAAGAAAATTACAGTTTCCGCGGTAGACATCCGCGGTAAAATCTCCTGAATTCAGATCAACCACCCTGTGCTCAAAGGTCCCGCTCACAAAGACGGGAACTGATATCTTCCAACCCAGTTCGATTTCGTAGTCAGTGCGGTCTCCGTCGTAAAAGCCACCGGTTTCAAAACCCAGGGAAGAATAGAAACGGCGGTGCTGGGCACTGACAAAATCGGCTCCCCAGCGGTTGAACGAATAACCTGCGGCAGGAATTACGATATCGTCCTGGATATTAAAATTTTCCTCCAGGTATTCATAATGAAACGCGGTTTTGACTCCCACGGTATCTCCGCTGAGAAAACGGAGGGAGAGGGGGGTCAATCCAATGGTTCTGGTCTCCAGCTGGTTATGCATATCCGTTATGTAATCCAGGGAAAAGCCGGTGGTTGTCTGCAGTATTCCCCACTTTTCGGGGCGCGGACCAAAAGCAAAGTTCAGATAGCTGTTGCGGATACCGGTTCGCGGGACAAAACCCACGCCTGCAACGAAACCTTCTTCGATCGCCTGGTAACCGGTACGGAATTTGAACCGGTCATTCGGCAGGTTCAGTTCAGTTCCCCAGGCAGCACCTCGTCCGGTAAAACCCTCCGTCTCTGATACCAGGCCATAGGCCAGGAAGGACAGATTTTTATTTCCCCTGAACTTGCTGGTTGCAAGCCTGAGATCAGCACCCAGCACCGTGTTATCGTGGGAAGACTGGGAGTTTCCGTCGGTGGCAATCAGACCGAAGGATGATTCTCCCAGGAAATTGCGGTTAACTCTGACCACACCAAAATTCCTGGCCCCATCCTCGCGGTCATCCAGGATATCTAGTCCCCCGATTTCCCAGTTGCCCACCTTTCCAGTGATTTTAGCTCCCGTGATAATCGGGATCGGGTTTCCGGCGACATCCAGCCCCAGACGACGGGAGAAAAAAGGAACCAGGGTACTGCTCTCGGCCGGGCCAAATTCAAAATAATTGGATCCATCCAGAAAAAAATCACGTTTTTCCGGGAACTTGAGAGCAAATCTGGTCAGGTTTATCTGGCGGGCATCAACCTCCGTCTGGGCAAAATCAGTGTTAACTGTAAGAGCGGCTTTCAATCCCGGAGTGATCTGGTAGAAAACATCCAGACCCACGTCGGAAGGGTAATCGTAATCTTCATGCTGCCTGTAATCCACACCGGCCAGGCCGTAGGGCACGATATCAAGCCCTATTCCCTGGGTAATTCCTACCAGCCCGGTCAGCTGTCCTCCGTCTGAAACCTTGAAGTTGTAACCGTCCCGGTTGGCAACTGGCCAGTAGGAGCTTTCCGATTTCTTCTTAATGTGGCGGATCAGGGTTAATCCCCAGGTGGTGCCCCCAGGTTCAAAACCCATTGTCTTGAAGGGTATTACTATCTCAGCCTCCCAGCGGTCCTCAAGTATTACAGCCCGACCGTCCCAAAGTCCGTCCCACTGCTTATTGAATATGGCCCCGTTTCGACTGATCAAAGCATCACCGATGCTGCCCCGGGGACCGATCTGGAACCAGTAGCCGTTGCGCCTGTCCAGAAAGGTATCCAGGATTACCTGCACCCGGTCATCATTTCCCAGACTCACATCCCTGGCCATTTCCTTGGCAGTGATCTGCTCAGGATCTCCATAACACTTCATCCCTATATAAAGATTATTTTTGTCATAACAAAAATAGAATTCAGTTGGCTCGCTGTTCGGCTGCCCGAAATTCGGTTCACGTTGGTAAAGCCGGTCCACTTTTCCTGCCGTTTCCCAGATATCCTCTGTCACCAGCCCATCAATCTGAGGAGGATTTTCGACAAAAACAGCGGGGACATCATTTTCAGCGGAAAAAGCCGGGATCATTAAGAAGAAACCGGAAAGCAGAACAGGTAGAAAGCAGCGTTTTATAAATTTCATTTATGTTTACATTCAGGTCTGTCAACAGTACCAAGAGGATTTCCGGGCACCAGGATTATTGTCATAGAATTTCAAGTCACTGCATTTTATTACATTTTTGGATTCAATCCGGGCTAACCTGCTTATTTTTCTATGCCATTTGAGTTTTTGTCCAGACCAGAACAAAAGAGGGCACGCTCTTATCCGATGATAATTGCGTGCCCTCAACAAGCCGGAAAGTATCCGGCGGGATTTAAGCTGCCAGTTGTTTTTTCAGCTCTTCCCGGCCGTAGTAAAGCCTGGATTTGATGGTTCCTTCAGCCACCTCCAGATTTTCAGCAATTTCCTTTATGGTATAACCCTGCAAATCGTGCATCCTGACCACAACCAGATGCTTCCGGCCCAACTTGGACATGGCGGAACGAATCTTGCTGCGAGCCTCCATCTGTTCAATTCTGCGAAGCGGATCAAGGGCCCTGGTGTCGGGCAGTGTCCAGCTTTCAGAAATATCTTCTTCTGTCCGGTTCTGGTGCTTCTTGTTGCGTCTCAGCATCTCCAGGCAGACATTAACAGTTATTCTGCTGATCCAGGTTGAAAGCTTGCTTTCACCCCTGAAGGTCTTGATGGCGCGGAAAACATTGATCAGGCTCTCCTGCATGGCATCCCTGGCCAACTCTTCATCCCTCAGAATTCTGTAGGCCGTCATGTACATCTTTTTTCCGTAATTCCCATGAAGTACCTGGAAAGCAGCTTCATCCTGTTTTTTCAGTCCAGCTATTAAAACTTTCTCGTCAATAACCTGCTCTTGAGTTTTCTGTTTCATCATTTTTTTCTCCTGCAAAAGAGTTAGCAAGAGGCATTCCAAAACTTTAATTTGATGAAAACAAAGAGTTTATGGTCCTGCAATAACCGGGAAGAAAAAGACGCGCTGTTAAACGCTTTAACAGCGCAAAAGGGCGGCAACTCAGTAAAGGCAACATTGTGAACGGGTTAACTGGTGTTAATTAGTTTTACGGCACTGTAACACGATTAAACGCCCTGGTACTCTTTAAGCTTGGATATGATGGTCTGGCGGGTTATTCCCAGGGCTTTGGCGGCAAGGCTCTTATTGTCCTGGTGTTTTTTCAGGGCAGCCAGGATCAGATCTTTTTCCAGGCTGGCCAGCTGATCTTTGAGTGAACCTTTAACTGGAACCTGGCGGAAGGCATAACGGATATGGTCAGAAAGCAGGTCTGGAGATATTAGCCTTCCTGGTTCCGAAAGTATAACCAGCCGTTCGATCTCGTTTTCAAGTTCCCTTACGTTACCGGGCCAGTTAAAATTTTTGAGCAGCTGATAGGTCTCCGGCTGAAACCCGGGGACTAATTTATTTTCCCTGGCGGAAATCTTATCCAGAAAATAATCGGAAAGCAGAGGGACATCTTCGCCCCTGTCACGCAGAGCCGGGACCGAAACCGAAAACACATTAAGGCGAAAATAAAGATCCTGCCGGAAAGTGGAGGTTTCAACCATATCTGACAGGTCCCGGTTAGTTGAGGCTATGATGCGGACATTCACGGGCCTGGACTGGATTTCTCCCACCGGGAGGATTTCTCCTTCCTGGATCACCCTGAGGAGTTTAACCTGCAGTTCCAGTGGAGCTTCTCCAATCTCGTCCAGGAAAATAGTCCCGCCGTCTGCCTGTTCAAAATACCCTTTGCGCGTTTCGGAAGCTCCGGTAAATGATCCTTTGCGATGCCCGAAAAAAGAACTCTCCACCAAATCCCTGGGCACTGCTCCGCAGTTCACGGCAACAAACTGTCCATCCTTCCGGTTACTGTTTTTATGAATATAGCGGGCCAGCAATTCTTTGCCTGTTCCTGTTTCTCCCTGGATAAGGACATTGGAATCTGTCGTAACAACCTTATCAAGCATCTTCAGAAGGGTTCCCATGGCCCTGCTTTTAAAAAGAATGCCGGAAGGTTCCTTCCGCAGGCCTTCAACTTCCTCTTTCAGCCGGACATTTTCCCGGGCCAGGGCGTCATTGATTTTCTCAAGCTCCCGGGAAAGCCGGTCATTTTCACGCCGCAGCTCCCAGCTTTCCAACTCCTTTCGGACTGCTTCCCGCAGGGATACAGGCTCCCAGGGTTTGGTGATATAGCGATGAACCTGACCCTGGTTGATGGCATCCATGAGGTCATCAACCTCGGTATACCCGGTGAGCATAATCCTGACGCTGTCAGGGCTCAGTTCAAGGGAGCGGGACAGGAATTCAACTCCACTCATGACCGGCATTTTCTGGTCAGTGATGATTGCGGCGACAGGTTCATTCTCCAGGATTTTCAGGGCCTGTTTCCCGCTGGAAGCTTCCAGTACCGTATAGGTACCAGCAAAGGTGCGTTTCAATTTCTGCAGGTTGGCGATTTCATCATCAACAATCAGGATCTTAAGCTTCATTTAACTGACCCATCCGGGGAAAACAGATTATTAGACCGACAACAAAATAATTCCGAAAAGAAGTTTTTGCCACTGTTCCTTTCCATTATAGCCTGTCAGTTGATCTTTCGGGACAGGAATTTATGGCTGTTTTATTGGAAGGCTCACACAGAAACTGGCCCCTTCTCCCGGTTTGCTGCTGACCGTGATTGTTCCCTTATGGTCCTGGATTATGGCATAACTGATACTAAGACCCAATCCTGTGCCTGCTCCCACCGGCTTGGTTGTAAAGAAAGGTTCGAATATGTGCTCCAGCTGATCAGGCGTCATGCCCTTTCCGTTGTCTTCGACAATAATCTCCACAAAATCTCCGGCCTGGCGGGTAGTCACTGTAACAATACCCTCTTCGGGGATCGCCTGTCCGGCATTAATAAGGAGGTTAACCAATACCTGGTTAATTTTCCCGGCCTGGCATTCCACCGGAGGAATCGAGCCATATTTTTTTACAATTTCAATCCGCCCCTTAAACTCATTATGAAGCAGGTTCAAGGCCAGGTTGATGGCTTCATGCAGATCAATTGCCTTGAATTCCCCGGTTTCAGTCCGCGAGAAAGTCCTAAGGTCACCGACAATGGAATGGATTCTTTCAGCTCCCTCCTCAAAGTTATCTACAAGTGTCCCCAGGTCCTTGATAATAAATGAGTAGCCTATATCCTCCTTAAACTGTTCCAGTGCTTTCCTTTCTTCATCTCCCAGGGATCCGGCTTCTTCATAGAGGCTGACCAGTTGTTCCAGTTTATTGATATAGTCGCGCAGGAACCCGGTATTCCCATAAATGAAATTGAGGGGATTTTTTATCTCGTGGGCTATTCCGGCTACAAGCTGTCCGAGAGAGGCCAGTTTTTCGCTCTGTACCAACTGGAACTGGGTCTCCTTAAGCTCATGATAAGCTTCGGCCATTTCCCTGTTGGCCTCTTCCAAAGCCCTGGTTCGGGCCTGTACCTTTTCCTCCAGGTTTTTATTCAGGCTGGTAAGCTGCTGGCTCCTTTCCTCCAGGGATTCAGCCATAAAATTGAATGACATGGCCAGGCGCCCGATCTCATCAGAAGAGCTCACCTCAGCTCGGCGGGTGAGATTTCCCTTGGCCAACTGCTGGGCACTGCGGGTCAGGTCCTTAATCGGGACAGAGAACTTTCGGGCGATGTGAAAAGTCAGGATCACAACCAGAAAGATGGTCAGTGACACAACGGCAATCAATATGGTCCGCAGTTCCCGGACTGAGGAAAAAATGTCTTCTTCGCTGAGGCTGACTCCGCAGGTCCACTTGAAAAAATCATGGTTCAGGTAGGCCAGGCCGGTAATTTTATCGATTCCTTTCGGATATTCAAAAGTCTGGGTATAGGCCTGGTTCTCTATCGCCTTTTGCAGGACTGGAAGGTTCATGTCTTCCAGCAGTCTGGCATTATAGAGTTCCGGGGAGTGGGAGACCGATTCATTCTGGCCGGCTGAAGAATATTTCCGGTTCTTTCGGTACTGGTTAGCAATAATCGTGTCATTATCACCGGAAACCAGGAATGCTTCCCCTGAACGAAGAGACCTGGCATCCAGGTCTTCATCCACCTTATCGGTTATTTCCTGGATATACTCCCAGTTCATCAGAGCCAGTATTCCCCCGATTACCACGCTCCTGCTATCAAATACCGGTGCCGAAAATCCAAGTGAATACTGCCTGGCTTCATCTACATCTTCATAGGAGTAAAGTTTGTGAACCAGGGGAGACTTATGCCGGTCCAGGTAGCCTATCCTGCCGCTTCTCACCTTCTGGAGCCAGCCGGAATTGGGAGTATAGTCCAGCATATTCTGGCCACGCAGAGCTTCAATCTCCACCTCATCCAGTAATCGGGGGGCCCCAACCCTGGCCTTGCGATCAATAGTATTGATTTGTACGATATCTCCCTCAGCATCAAAGAGTACGATAATATCGTAAACCTCGTGCACTATGATCATTTTGTTAAGAAGATTGGCTGATGAAGCCGCATTGCTTGATTCAAGGCTATTCACGAACTCATTATGAAGAGTCATTGAAACCGTTTCTTCCATTTTTTCCAGCAGGGTCAACTGAATCTGGTCGGCAATTTCTGCAGCCATCTGCTGCAGAAACAGTACGATCCGGTCCTCAGTGATTTTTTCCCTGGCGACAAAATAGGAAAATACGGAGATCCCGATGAGAGGAACCAGGCACAGGGGAAGTATGAAACTCAATAATTTTTGCTTAAGACTCTTCATAAGTTGTAAATAATTAGTACGATAAACTAAAAAAAAGGCTCAATCAATGAATAAGAAAAAGGGCTGGCCAGGTATCAGCCCCTTGGCCTGAGGCCGGTTGAGGTTTTCCTCGAACGTAATTTATTATAAATCGGGGTTCAGATGGATGCTGAAGTGACTTATCTTGATGTCTTTGGTTAAAAAGTTGCTTTAAAGGCCGGTTAAAGGTTATTATCCTGCCTGTTTAGAATTACCAGGGGATTTTAGATAAACCTTTTAATTTTCGAGTGTAAATACCGGAGCCCGGCGGAGTGTTGCTGGACTTCAGGTTTACTTTTTGTTAAAGTTAGCGTTTCATTGAACGCTGTAAACAATATTAAATTATAGAGATAGAAGACAAAATGACACTGAAGAAAGAAATCACAAGCCAGCTTGTCCTGGAATACCAGAAACACCCAACGGACACAGGTTCTCCTGAGGTCCAGATTGCACTTCTAACTGCAAGAATCACTGAACTCACTGAACATTTTAAGATACACAAAAAGGATCATCACTCCAGGCGGGGCCTTTTGAAGCTCGTCGGACAGAGAAGACGTCTTCTTGATTACCTCAAGAAGAAAGATTTCAGTCGGTATAAAGAAACGATTGAACGCCTTGGAATAAGAAAATAAAAAGGCCGAAAATTGATTCAGTGGCGCCGGGTAACCGGCGTCAACCCTTCCCATCCCCCCGAAAAGATCACTGTGTTATGTAAAACATGTGATACCTTATCGGTCTTTTTATGCTACCATTACCCACAAAACAGTCAATATAGTTAACATTTAGATGCTCCGGATTGGGGGAGTCTATTTTGACAGTTTCTTAAACCTGACACCCACCCAGAAATTAAGGACCTGTCCAAGTGGACTCTCTCCCCGGAATTTTCCCATCCTGAAAAGAGGACATTTATGAGTATTAATACTGTCAGTCTTACCATAGGCGGACGAGAGATGACCATCGAAACCGGTCGGATCGCCAAACAAGCCAGCGGTTCAGCATATTTGCAGTGCGGAGACACCGTTGTTTTAGTAACAGCCTGCTCTGCCAGAGAACCCAGAGAAAACATGAATTTTTTCCCGCTGATCTGTGATTACCGGGAATACACCTATGCAGCCGGAAAAATCCCTGGCGGATTTTTCAAAAGAGAAGGGCGCCTTTCTGAAAGGGAAACCCTGATCAGCCGGATGATTGACCGGCCGCTTCGTCCCATTTTTCCAGCAGATTTCCGATGTGAAACACAGATAATCGCTTCTGTGTTTTCACTCGACCCTGAAATCAACCCGGATGTAATGGCTATCAACGGAGCATCCGCCGCTTTATGCATTTCCGACATTCCTTTTCCCCACCCAATCGGCGCGGTCCGAGTTGGATACATTGATGATGAACTGGTTATCAACCCTCCTGCCACCGAGACTGAAAACAGCAAGCTGGAGCTTGTTGTAGTCGGATCGGAAGAAGCCATTGTCATGGTGGAAGCCGGAGCCCAGGAGCTTTCTGAAGAGATCATGATCAAGGCACTCAACCTTGCTCATGATGAAATCAGAAAGATTGTTAAATCCATCAATGAGCTAGCAAAAAAAGAGAATAAGTCAAAGAGGGAGATTCAGCCCTCTGAAATTGATCCATCTGTTGTCAAAACAGTAAAAAGCAAAGCACCTGCAAAAATCAGGGAAGCCATGTTCATCAAGGACAAGCTGGAAAGTGAAAGGGCTATGGAAGACCACAAAAAATCCATTGTCGAACTTTTCCCTGAAGATGATGCCGTTAAAAGAGCCCAGGCTGCTGTAGTTTTTGACAAGATCCTGGAGGAATTATTCAGGGAAGTGCTCCTTGAAGAAGGCCTCAGGCCTGATGGCAGAAAATTTGATGAAATCAGGCAGATAACTTCAGAGGTGGGTATTTTGCCCAGGCCTCACGGATCAGCATTATTTACGAGGGGTGAGACCCAGGCCTTGGTAGCCGTTACTCTCGGCACCGGAGACGATGCTCAGAGGATTGATGACCTGATGGGTGACCGCTCTAAGAGTTTCATGCTTCACTATAACTTCCCACCCTTCAGCGTTGGCGAAGTCAGGATGCAGAGAGGCGCAGGCAGGCGTGAAATCGGTCATGGAGCTCTCGCCGAAAAGGCTGTACAGCCGGTATTGCCCGGTGAAGATGAATTCCCTTACACCATCCGCGTGGTTTCCGACATTCTGGAATCCAACGGATCCTCCTCCATGGCAACCGTCTGCGGAGCTACCCTGGCTCTCCAGGATGCCGGAGTCTCCCTCAAAAGCCCGGTAGCCGGCATTGCCATGGGCCTGGTCAAAGAAGGCAAAAAATATGTAATCCTTTCCGACATTGCCGGATTCGAAGATCACTATGGTGATATGGACTTCAAGGTAACTGGAACAAAAGAAGGCATTACCGCTTTACAGATGGATATCAAGGTAACAGGTGTAACCAGAGAGATAATGGCTGAGGCCCTGGAACAGGCCAGGAAGGGAAGGCTCCACATCCTGGGCAAGATGGCTGAAACCATCTCAGAATCCAGGAGCAAACTCTCCAGGTTCGCACCCCAGATAACCACTATCCATATTCCCCAGGATAAGATCGGCCTGCTGATCGGCCCCGGTGGAAAGAACATCCGGGCAATAGTCGAGGAGTCCGGTGCCAAAATTGATATTGAGGATGACGGAAGCGTTCATGTCGCTTCAGTTGACGCTGCAAGCTCTGAAAAAGCAATTGCCAGAATCGAAGAACTGACAGCCACGGCCAAAAAGGGCAAGACCTATCTAGGGAAGGTCACCAAGGTTGTTGATTTTGGTGCCTTTGTTGAGATATTTGCAGGCACTGAAGGCCTGCTCCACATATCAGAGGTTTCTGAGCGCAGAATTCCTGACATTCGCACGGAAGTGCACGTTGGAGACAAAATCCTGGTGAAAGTGCTGGATGTAGACGGTAACAACAAAATCAAGTTAAGCCGCCGTGCGGTATTGAAAGACCAGCGCGAGGCAGGATTACAGGCAGAAAACAACGAAGAGGGAAACGAGTCCTGATATCCAGGACCTGATCTTTTTGCTTAATTAGCGTTGGCGGAATTGGAATGTAGGAAAATAGAAACCCGGGCAACCCCCATCTGAGAAATCCGTTTACCGGATGGAGGTCCGGGTTCCGTTTTTTTACGCCTTCTGCTTCCGAATCCGGTCCAGCGCGGGCACTGAGGATTTAATATGCTTCCTGAAGAATTCAAAAAAATTCTGAGAGAATACAGGGAAGGCGGGATTGGCGAGAAGGAGATTGAGTCCTATCTGGTTGACCTTCCATATGAAAACCTGGATTTTGCCAGAATTGATCATCACCGGGCCCTCAGGCACGGTTTCCCTGAAGTGATCTTTGGCCAGAATAAAACCAGGGAACAGATAGTAACCATTGCCAGCCATATTCTGCAAAAAAGTCCCAATGTGCTGATAACCAGAACTGACGAGGAAGTCTACACTCAACTCAAACCCGATTACCCGGAATGTGCTTTTTATCCGCTTTCCCGCATCGTATCTGTCATCAGGGACAGGGTATCCAACGGCCGCGGAAAAATCGGAGTCTTTTCAGCAGGGACAGCTGACATACCGGTAGCTGAGGAAGCCGCCCTCACTGCCGAAATCATGGGGAATGAAATCCTGACCTGTTATGATGTAGGCGTGGCAGGCCTGCATCGGCTCCTGAGCCAGAAGGACGCACTGCGCAGCTGTACAGTTGTAATCGTTGTGGCCGGGATGGAAGGGGCACTGCCCAGTGTTGTCGGGGGACTGGTTGATGTGCCGGTAATTGCCGTACCCACCAGTGTGGGTTACGGAGCTTCCTTCAACGGCCTTGCCGCGCTGCTGGGAATGCTGAACAGCTGTTCTTCCAATGTAACCGTGGTTAATATCGACAATGGATTTGGCGCGGGATATGTAGCTTCACTTATTAACAGAGCCCAGGGATCAGAAACTGCAGGCTGAAAGCAATCCGGGATATAAATCCTGGAAATGATATCTAACCTTTAGCCATGTTTCAGTTATTAACAAATTCGCAATCCCCTGGCCGCTATTCACTAATCTGATCATGGATGCCGAAACAATTAATCTGCTGGAATTTGAGCGGGTACTATCGATAATTAGCGGATATTCGCAGACCGAAACTGGTGAAGCCTGTATCCGGACAATCAGACCCGGCAGAAACCTGGAGTTGATCCATCTGCGGTTGGCAGAAATCGGAGAGATGCAGGAATACATCTCCGTGCAGGGAGCCCTGTCGTGCTCACACCTTCAGCCTATATCCAGCCTGGTAAAAGAACTGGACCATTCTGCCCAGCCTCTTGCTCCAGAAGACTTGCACAATATCCTGGAGTACCTGAAGCTGGCTTCCAGCATCCAGAGGATGTTCCCTTCCAACAGGTATCCTCTACTCTTCTCCAGGGCAATGAAACTGGATTATCCCATCACCCTGAGATCTGAACTCGAAAAATACATTACTCCATCTGGTGAGATAAAAGAGTCTGCCTTACCGGAGCTAGCCCGGGCCCGTTCAGATCTGCAGAAAGCCAGGAATGAAGTCCAAAACGCCCTTTCCCGTCACCTCAAGGGATCATCCTCCAAGTTTCTTATCCCTGATCCCTATATAACCCAGAGGGGAGATCGTTTTGTTATTCCGGTAAAATCAGATTTCAAGTCCTCGATATCCGGCCTGGTCCATGGGTCCAGTTCATCAGGAAGCACAGTTTTTCTGGAACCCATGGAGACAATAAGCCTCAATAACCAGATTATTTGGCTCAACAACCAGGAGCAGAGGATCATCCTGCAGCTATTAGGACGGCTGACATCTCTGGTCAGGGAAAATCTTCCTTCTCTGAAGAATGTAATTGAAGGCATCGGGCAGCTGGATGAATTGAATGCTTGCGCCGAGTTCAGCCACAGGTACAAATGCGTCCTTCCCAAAGTAGGCATAGAGAGTGATTTACTGCTCCTTAATGCCCGACACCCACTTCTCTATTCTTCTGTCCCTGAGAACAAGGTCGTTCCGATTTCACTGAGCCTTACCAGAGAGGAAAGTGTAATTATCATCAGCGGCCCGAATACAGGCGGGAAGACTGCGGCGCTGAAAACCCTAGGACTCCTGAGCATGATGGCCCAGGCCGGACTTCCGGTGCCGGCGGAAGATGCCGTTGTTCCGCTTTTCTCTGATATTCTGGCTGACATTGGCGACCATCAGTCCATCACCCAGAACCTGAGCAGCTTTTCCTCTCACATACTGCGTGTCGAAGAGATCCTCAAGGCCCATGACAAGGATTCCCTGGTTTTATTGGACGAACTGGGAAGGGGGACTGATCCGGTATATGGAGGAGCGTTGTCCATGGCCGTCGCTGAAACGCTCCGCACTGAAAAAACAAAAACCGCGGTCACTACTCATCACCGGGCTCTCAAGACCTGGGCAGCGGCTACCAGCGGGGTTAAAAATGCCAGCGTCCGCCTGGCCCCGGACACCCTCGATCCGACCTACCAGATTGATTTCGGAGTAGCCGGGAGCAGCAGCGGCCTGGAGATTGCCCGACAGCTGGGCCTGGATCCCGGAGTCATCAGCAAAGCCCGCGATTTCATGGATGAAGGTGAAATTGAAATTGAAAAATACCTGGTGGAACTCAGGGATGAGTTGAAACGCCTCAAAGACCTGGAGGACGGACTTAGAGAAAAATCAGGCGAACTCAATATCAGAATCAACCTCCTCGAAAAGGAAGCCCTTACTGCTGAAAAAAAGAGAGAAAAAGAATTCAAGAAACAAGTGGAGGAACTGGGCCGTGATTTTACCAGAAAGGTTGACCGATTCCTGAAAAGGACGGCAGATAAGTTTGAATCTGCCAGGATTCGCGCAGAAGCCAAAAAGAAGGAAGCTGTGTTGAAGGAAGCTTTCCTGCAGAGGATGCGTGAAGAAAAACATGGGAAACAGGACCTCAAAGTAACGGAAACCGGGACTTTCCATCCGGGAGATATTGTCTACGACCGGCTGTTCCGCAAGCAGGGGACCTTATTGGAAATTAGCCAGAAAAACGCGGTCATTGATGTTGAGGGTAAACGGGTATCCTCTCACCTGGACAGGCTGACCCGTATTGAAATAAAGGAAGTGACAAAAAAACCGGCGAGTAACATTGAGGTAACCGTTATTGAAGATACCAGCCGGGAGATCAACCTGATCGGCAAGAGAGTGGATGAATCGATGGACATCCTGGACAAATTCCTCGACAGGGCCTTTGTTTCCAACCTGGATGAGGTCAGAGTAATTCATGGATTTGGAACCGGCACCCTTAAAAAGGCTGTGACCCGGTTCCTCTCGCGCCATCCCCAGGTAAATGGGTTCACCGACGAAGGCGGAGCCGCTCTTGTCAGCTTGAAATAGAGAATATTCCTGTTTCGCCCTGCTACCTTAATACGTCATTCGCTGTTTTCCTCTACCTGGGATAAGAGTATAATGCAGCATTGGAAGAGTCAGGACGCCTGGCTGAGTTCCAAGGGGATCTACCCCGGCACCGATTTTTACAGCCCTGAAATTTCAGGATTACCCGGTCACTTCTCAGCGGGATCCATACATGAAATTCGACGATTTTTTTATTGAACAGGTTAGAAATTCTGTCAACATCGTAGATGTTGTTCAGGGTTATGTAAGGCTGAACAAAAAAGGACGGAATTACCAGGCCCTCTGTCCTTTCCATTCTGAAAAAACCCCTTCTTTTTCGGTTAGCGCCTCCAAGCAAATTTTTAAATGTTTCGGATGTGGTGCCGCCGGAGACGTTTTTGCTTTCATATCCAAAATCGAAGGTCTTAGTTTTCCTGAAACAGTTAACCTCCTTGCTGAAAAAAACGGATTGAGCCTGCCCGAGCAGTCGGCAGGCTCAGCACCGAGAGAAAAAAATCGGAAGCGCCTGCTGGAACTGATGACCTCGGCCTCCTCCTTTTTCCAGAAAACCCTCTCTGAAGATCCTGACGGACTGGATGTCCTGCACAATTCAGGGATTTCTGATAAATCCAGGCAGATGTTTGGATTGGGATATAACGACGGGTCCAACCGCCTCTACCAGCACCTGCTTAGTCTTTCCTATTCGGCCGAAGAAATCCGGCAGTCCGGTCTGGACTGGATCAGCTCCGGCAATGGTATGAAATCCATCGTTCTCCCGCTTACAGATATCTCCGGGAAAATTCTCAACTTTGCCTACCTGGGAGTCGACGGGGAAGCAAAGGAAAGTATCATCTCGCCTGATACAGCATTGTTCCAGGGGGGGAAAGGATTTTTTGGGCTGCATGCTGCCAGACAGGCCATGCGGGAAAAGGATTATGTGATCCTCACTGGAAAGGCTCTGGATGGAATTCTTCTGGTCCAGATGGGCATTCTCAATACCGTCACCTGTGTTGGGAGAGGCCTTTCCGAGCAGCAGTCCAGGACCCTTGGCCGCAACACCAAAAAGGTGATCATCAACCATGTCCGCGGGCAGGGGAGGGGGGGGCTGCTGCTCAAGTCTGTTGAAAGCCTGCTGGCCGAAGGATTCAGCATAAACGTTGCCGGGATCCCGGAAGGAAGCAGCCTCAGTCTCCTGTTGGAGCGAGAGGGACTGGCCGGTTATGTAAATCTCCTGAAAGCTTCTGTCCCCCTGTTTGACTATATACTTGACCTGTACCTTACTGATGCCTCCGGATCTATTACCAGCAAGGAAAGCCAGGGAATCCTGCAGGAGATCAGGCTTCTTCTGCAGAAGGTTCCCTCCCGGATTGCCAGGTCTGAATATACCAACCGGATTGCGGGGCGCCTGGGATTAAATCCCGGAGAACTGGAGGTAAACCCTTCGCAGAACAAATCTGCGGCAGCCGTGGATCTTTCCGCTGCCAACCAGGGAGAAAACGAGAGCATTTCCAGGGTGGTTGAGCGAGATTCCTTCTTGAATTTCACCTCTGAACTAAGAGAAAAAATCAGAAATGAATACGAATTAACCAGTATTATCTGCCGCTACCAGAAACTGGAAAAAAAGAACCATTATTATTACGGAAGATGCCCTTTTCACCCGGATCATTCCTTTTCACTCAAGGTAAGCCGGCCCAGACAGATTTTCAAATGCCTGGGCTGCGGAGCCGGGGGCGACCTGTTTTCCTATATCTCCAGGTTTGAAGAACTCAGTCTTCCCGAAGCCATATTAAGACTGGCTGTCGAAAGCGGAATAGAGCTGCCTGATCTTCCAGAAGAAGTCTCCAGGGCCTCATATCTCCGCTGCCGGCTCCAGGAGCTTATGGAAAGGGCAGGGAGGTTTTTCAGGGAACAACTGGAGAAGAATCCGGCAGCCCTGAAATACCTGGACAATCGACAGATCAATGATGAGACTCGGGAGAGATTTAATTTTGGATACGCCCCGGCTGGAAATGCTCTTACCTCGGCAATGCAGGGGGAGGGTTATACCCTGGAGGAATTGGAAGCTGCCGGCCTGGCTGCCAGGAATGATTCCGGCGAATACTACGATAAATTCCGCAACAGGATTATTCTGTCCATAAAAGACCTGCAGGGAAAAATCATTGCATTTGGAGGACGGAGCCTGGGAGATTCCATTCCCAAATACCTGAATTCACCAGAAACGGTCCTATACAACAAAAGGAATCAGCTGTTTGGGATGGGTGATGCCAGGGAGCACATTATCCACCATGATTTTGCTATACTTGTCGAGGGATATTTCGACTGTGTCATACCGTACCAGTTCGGAACAAAAAACATTGTTGCATCACTGGGAACAAGCCTGACCGAGCAGCAGGTCTGCTTACTGGGAGGTTTTACCCGAAATGTAATCGTCAGTTTTGATCCTGACTCAGCCGGAAGGGAGGCTGCAGCCAGATCCATAAACATGTTTCTTGCCCAGGGATTCAGGGTCAAGGTCATGCAGTTGCCCGAAGGAAAGGATCCGGATTCGCTGATTATTGAAAAGGGGGTCAATGCCTACAGGACACTGATTGACAATGCTGATCCCTTTATTGATTTTATGGTAAAGAAACACCGGACGGGATCAGCGTCCGCGATGAGCCCCCAGGGAAAACAAAAAATAGTCAGCCAGATCATCCCTTCCCTGCTCATGGTTCCGGACAAGATCGAAAGATCAGAAATGGCAGCCAGGGTAGCAGCTTTACTGAAGCTGGATGAGAAGCTTATAAAAGAAGAGATGAGGAGGTTGCCCCGCCAGGAGAGGTTGCCTCATTCCAGAATCCCGGTAAATCCGGTGCTGGAAGTTACCACACTGTCAGAAAGAATTATTCTGACGGCTCTTCTGGACAGAGACCGTTATCTACGGTTGCTGGACAAACTGGAGACAAACCTTTTTGAAGGGTCTGGGATTAAACCCATTTATGAATCTGTTTTAAAATTGAGGGATCAGGGGGTTGCCCCATCCATTACCAGGGTCCGGGATGAACTAGATGATTCAGAAAGGGACATTCTGGAATACTGGGCGATATCAGAAGAATCTGTAACTCTGGATAGAGAAATAATAATCAACAGTATAGCGGTTTTACAGGGGAAAAAAATCAAACGCCTCAGCGGTGAAATTCAGGCAGAAATAGCCAGAAGTGAATCCGGGACAGGCGATCGTGAAAAAATAAAGGATCTTTTACGGGAAAAAGAGCGTCTAAGAAAACAAACTCTGCCATAAAAGAGAATTCCTTTCATAACTTTAGGCCCCTGTATAACTTAAATTTTGTATAATAAAAAATCACATATGAATCACGAAAACGAGGACATGTTAGACTCCATTGAAGAGAAGTGTGAAGGCTTCAAAGACTTGGTTTCCCTTGGTAGAGAGCGGGGATACCTGCTTTACGATGAAGTCAACAATATCCTTCCGGATGACATAAGGTCTTCGGAGGATCTGGACACTATCTTTTTTGTGTTCGGCGACGCGGGGATTGAGCTGATTGATCCCGATGATTCCTTTGCCGCAATAAAGGTTAAGGATGATCCTGAAGCCCCACGTGAAGAAGAAGATGCGGAGTTCGAACAAGCCACAGAAGAAACTGAAAAAACCAACGATCCCGTACGCATGTACCTCAGGGAGATGGGAACTGTCCCCCTGTTGACAAGGGAGGGAGAAGTTGAGATTGCAAAACGGATAGAAAGGGGAAAAAAGTCCATTCTTAAAGCCCTTGCCCGTTCTCCCCTGGCAATCACTGAGATTCTCCGGTACTGGGACATGCTGGAAGACCCGGAATTCAATCTTAAGAATTTTGTGGATTTCACCGAGAATGAAGTCACGGAAAAGGTCCTTAAAAAAAGGAAAGCCCTCCTGGACAGACAGTTCAGTGAAATAGCGGCCCTGAGTGACACTATCCAGAATCTCCGCATGGATGCCGAAAAGAAAAAGGACGTTCCGGCCGAGTATAAAAAAGTCCAGTCAAAATTAGCCAGGTACAGAATTCCCCTGGCCCGGCTGGTAAAGGAAATGGACCTGACCTTTGAAGTCCAGGAAGATATCGTTTCCAAAATAAAATCTACAATCACCTGCCTGATAAACAGCGAAAGAGAGAGAAGGCATCTGATTAAGCTGCAGGAGAACCCCCTCAGGGTTGAAGATGCCAAAAGGATCAAACATCGACTGAGGGAGGTTGACGCAGGGATTGCCGTGCTTGAAGAAAAATTCGGAACCCGTTCCTCCGAAATGAAAAGGACTCTCTCCACGATCAAGCATGGGGAACTGGAAGCTGACCTCGCCAAAAAGGAACTGGTGGAAGCCAATCTTCGCCTGGTAGTTTCCATCGCCAAAAAATATACCAACCGGGGCCTGCAGTTCCTGGATCTTATCCAGGAAGGCAATATCGGGCTGATGAAGGCAGTGGACAAGTTCGAATACCGCCGGGGATACAAATTTTCAACCTATGCGACCTGGTGGATCCGCCAGGCCATAACCAGGGCCATTGCAGACCAGGCCAGGACCATCAGAATCCCCGTTCACATGATCGAAACCATAAACAAACTGATCCGGACATCAAGGACTCTGGTTCAGGAGTATGGAAGAGAACCGACCGCCGAGGAAATAGGTTCCAAAATGGACCTTCCCGTACACAAGGTTCGCAAGATCCTGAAGATTGCCCAGGAACCCATTTCGCTGGAAACCCCTATTGGAGAGGAGGAGGACAGCCACCTCGGAGATTTCATAGAGGACCGGGGCGTGACCTCTCCTTCAGAATCAGTCATAAACCTGAATCTAAGGGAACAGACCGCTTCAGTTCTGCACAGCCTGACCCCCAGGGAGGAACAGGTTATCCGTATGAGGTTCGGCATCGGAGATGGTAGTGAACACACCCTCGAAGAGGTAGGGCAAAGATTTTCAGTTACCAGGGAGCGTATCAGGCAAATAGAGGCGAAGGCTCTCCGTAAGCTTCGACATCCGTCCCGCAGTAAAAAATTAAAGGCTTTTTTGGAGGGCAAGTCCCAGGACGCTTGAATTTGGGCACCAAACAATATATATAATAAACTCCCGCACAACCCATGAAGGATTTTATATGTTGCTTTATGAGGTCGACGGGATTTTTCGGGCCCATAGCTCAGTTGGTTAGAGCATCTGACTCATAATCAGACGGTCGTAGGTTCAAGTCCTACTGGGCCCACCAACAAAACAAATATTAAGCTCCCTGCATTCCTCAAGAGAGATGCGAAAAATGAATTTAACTGGATATAAAGCTGTATGGCCATTCAAGAAAATCCTGAAGAGATTCTAAAAATACTGATTGATCTCCAAAGCCTGGAAGCAACTGCCTCTGCCCTCCAGAAAGAAATTGAACATATCCCGATAGAGATTTCGCACCACAAAGAAGAATTAGAAAAATACGCCCTCCAACTTGCTACCGCGGAAAAAGAAGCATCAGAAGCCCAAAAAGACAGAAGATCCCTGGAAGGGGAAGTCGACAGTATGCGTCAAAAGGTTTCATCCTTTAAGACCCAGTTGATGTCGGTCAAAACAAATGTCGCCTACCAGGCTATGCTTCATGAGATTTCCTTTGTAGAAGAACAAATTATCGCCAAAGAAGACACTATCCTGGAACACATGCTGGACTCGGAACGTCTAACTGATGAGGTCCGGGAAATCGGAAAAATCTACAAAGAAAAAGAGCAGGCTTTTGCCTCTCACAAAACCAGGCTTGAGGAACAGATCCTGAAAGACTCAAGTGAACTTGAAGCATTGAACATTAAGAGGATTGAACTGGAAAACGCCCTCCCCGCAGACCATATCGCCCGTTACAGGCGGGTCGCATCAGCCAGAAACGGGCAGGCAATAGCTCCGGTATCCGGACAGAACTGCTCTGCCTGCCATGTGAGGCTCAGGCCTCAGTTAATTGCAGAAGTCAAAGCAGGTAAAAATATAATTCAATGCGAAAACTGCAGCCGGATATTAATATCCGGCTAAATCAAAGTCTGAAAAAATTGTTAAAACGTTTTCCTGAACATCTACTATCCTCAATACTGGATTTCGGCTTCTACCGTAAAATCTTCAGGCAGCCCATGCGTGACTCCCTGATATTTCTTATCTGCTTTTCTGTACTCGTCTCCTTGCTGTCCACAATTATCACTTTCATATACCTGAGCCCCGATATAAGGCACTTCTCTTCCTGGGCAAAAACAAATGTTCCTGCCATCTCTGTTACTGAAGGAGTGTTAAGCATTGAAGCCGAGCAGCCTCTGGTACTGAAATACAGGGGAGATGAGTCCTGGATCCTTGTATTTGATACAAAAGGCGTTTACAAGGATACCAGCGATTTCAACGAACCGGTCATTCTCTTGAGCAGGGAGGAACTCCAACTCAGGATAAAAGGGCAGGTGCAGAACTACTCCTGGAAAGACTTTGGAACCTTCGAGGTCAATCCCGGAAATATCGATATTTTATCTCTGACTCTGCAGGTAATAATAATCCCTCTGGGCTTTTTATTCTATTTTTTAATGTCCCTGATTTCAAAATCAATACAGGCAATTCTGATCAGCCCCCTTGCCTATTCTGTTGCCAACAGCTACGGGGTAAGGCTGCCTTTTCGCTCCAGTTTTTCAATCGCCCTGTATTCCCTGGTCCCGGCAACAGCGTTAGATCTGCTGGTTAAGGCTTCGGGTATGAACATTCCTTTTTTCATGTTCATCTATATTACTGCTGCTATAATCTATACTTATCTGGCAACAAAAAAATGCGTAGTGATAGAAGAATAGAAAAACGTTCCATGAAAACAGCCCCGCTGGTTTTCTTAATGGCTCTCCTTTTCTGCATCTGCTGTGACCTTTCAACCCTTAAGGCCCAGGATCAGGACCAACCCGCCCTTTTCAAAAGCAGGGTAGATGTGGTTAACGTCATAGTTACTGCTCGACGGGGCTCCCGTTATGTCGATGATCTGGAAAAAACTGATTTCGAAATTTACGAAGAAGGGCAGAAGCAGGAAATCCAGTTTTTTTCGCTCCAAACCGGAAGGGGTGCACAGCCGCTGAATATCGTTCTTCTGCTGGACACGAGTGGCAGCGTTAAGGACAAGCTACGGTTTGAACAGGAGGCCTCCGAAATTTTCTTCCAGAAAACACTCAGAAAAGACGCAGATCTTGGGGCGGTTATCCAGTTTGACAGTGAAATCAACCTTGTCCAGGATTTTACAAACAACATTGGCACACTGGAGAACGCCCTGCGTGATATCCGGCCAGGCGGCGCTACCAAGCTGTATGACGCTGTATGGCTCGGGGTCAACGATCTCTTGAGAGAAGAGGTCGGGAGACGTGTTTTGGTCGTGATTTCTGACGGAGGCGACAACGACAGTATCGTCAAGGACAGGGAAGCAATTAAAGCTGCCCAGGATAATGACGTAGTGATTTTTGGAATAGGAGTGCAGTCACGCCGGCGGGGGGCCAATTTCGGTAAGCTCAAGCAGTTCGCCAGAGATACCGGGGGACTCTTCTTTGATTCCAAAGCCAGCCTCAACACCTTTAATTCAGCTTTTGAAGAAATCAGGCTCGCCATAATGACTCAATACAGTATTGGTTACATTCCTGCCTCACCAGGAAAGGCTAATGAATTCAGGGAAATTGAGATCAAAGTCAGAGGCGACAAGGGCAAAGGCTTGAAGCTGTCACACCGAAAAGGTTATTATAATTCTCGAAAGGAACTATGAACCAAGGTGAATCTTCTTTAGAACAGTTATTGCCACTGGAGTTAAAACTCAGAATCCTGGAAGGCGAACTTGACCGACTTGAATCGGATGCAAGATGGCTTGAAAAAAGGAAATCCGAGGTACAACAGGATATCGAATCCTGCAAAAAAGAATTGCTGCAGCGCCGAAGTAACGCTGGTTTCAAAAGAATCAAATAGAGTTTTCCCTTTGGTTTCCATTCCGCCAGATTCTCAGGTATCCAGAAATAATCCCCTTGATCCGCCGGATTTCCACAAACGCAATAAAGACCCTGTTGGCCTCTCTGCCTATGCTGTCCGGTTCACTCTTCCCCTTCCGCTGAAATGCGGCCCAGCACATGAAGCTTGATCCAGCTGGAATCCCACCATTCAAGAGGATTAGTCTGAACTCCCTGGATAAGCATGGAGAAGTGTAAGTGGTCCCCGCCGGCAAGCCCGGTCTGGCCGGTATGGCCGATGATATCACCACGGGAAACTACGGATCCAGACTGAGCATCCATGGAACTCAGATGGCCATATAGCGAATAAAGGCCCATTCCATGGTCCAGCACCATGCAGTTCCCGTAAATTCCAAGGTTATCGGCAAAAACTACCCTGCCGTTATTAGCTGCTTCAATAGGACTGTGGGATATTGAGGCCAGATCATAACCCAAATGGGTCTGTTCATCCACTTTATTGCCGTTATAATAATAACTCCTGTGATCTGCAAACAGGGCTTCCACCTTTGAATTCCGCATCTGCAGAAAGGGCTCACTCCACTGGATTCCTCCCGAGACAGGAGAAGTAATCTCGACAAGCTTCCGGTTATTTTCTCTACGCAGATCCTGGTTGACCAGCAGGTAGGACTGGAGTTTATCTCCCTGCAACTCCAGGTCTGGTGAAAGCCTTACTATTTCTGGAACAACCCTGTCAATAAAAGCTTCACTTACGTTAATTCTTCTCTCCCTGAAAGACCGGTCTATCTTTTGGCAGGAAAGAATGATCTCGGTTCTGTTGCCTACTGCGTCTTCGGCCCAAAGCTTTATTGGGGTCTCCTCCGGTTGATCATAAGCCCAGACAAAAAGTGCCGCGTAAGCACTTTTCCCGTCATTTTCAAGAGGATATCCCAGAAATCTGTTTTCTCCAACCAGTACCCCCGACTGAACGCTGCCCCCCTTGATCCTGTAACGAACCGCCTCTGCTCCTCCCCGCCTGATATTGTGCTGTTCAGACAGAACTTCTATTCCAGGAGGGGTCATATCAAGGTTCATGGAAAAAGCTTTTACAACTGTATCGCTGAAGAGGCCGTAATCTCCGGAATCAGTGGCTGAAACCTCAAGGTCAAAGTTTCCTTCTTTCAACTTCTTCCTGTCCATCCAGGTCTCCGGAGCAATCTCGATTAAAATCAGTTTCCTGTTTTTTTCCCAGGGCAAATAAATGGGTGGATTCGACTCTTGCTTCAGGACACTGGAATACTCCCCTTGTTTAAGCGTCACCTGGACAGATTCAATACCGCGCCCCTGGTCTTCCACAACCACTACAATTGTGGAGTTCGTCCCCGCATCAAGTGGAGTTTCCATCACGATGCTGGGGGGATTGAAATCCCAGGTGAGGTAAGATGCTGCCACTATAACCAGCAGTAAAAGGAGAGGTGCTATTTTTTTCATATTGTTCAATTCTAACAAAATCAAAAAATCAGATAGAAAATGGAAGGGTGCTGCCGGAAAGAACTCACTTTAACCGGCAGGACGATGGTAAAAACTGCAGGTGAGGACTGATTCACTCAGCCCCTTCCGCCCTGTATTCTTGAAGCTGGCTTACATTATTCCGGGCCTGAGCTTTTCCAAAATCAATAAATCCCTGCCCTGATTCAGGGTCCCAGGTATAGCTGCCATAACTGGCTAACACATTTGTGCCTTCTGTCCAGATTTTTGCAGCAGTAACAGGATCCCCTTTCGGCATCTGCTCCGGGAGATTGCCCATTATTCTTTTTACCCTGCGCAGGGATACACCTAGAAAGAGCAGCCTGCAAATTGTTTTAAACAGAAGCAGCTCCTGGAAAGAAAACCTGTAGTAATGGCCTTTTCCTTGTCCGGTCCGTCCCAGCCCCTTGCAGGCGTAATATCTGACGGTGTAGGGAGGCAATCCCAGAATATGTCCTATTTCCCTGGTGCTATATGCCATAATGCTTGCCTGACTTTTATTAATAATAGCAGGCGGGAATGACACTCTCCTCCAGCCGGAGAGTCCCCGCTTTCCTGACAGCTCCGCCATTTCAACCCAGGATAGATAATTCCCGGCCCGGATTCACCAAGCCTTGAACAAATCTGGATCATCTTGGTTTGTTTTGTTGATTTTATTTGCACAATAAGGTTCAATCATCGAGAGAGTTCCACAAAAATTTTCCCTGACTGTCAGCCTTCACTTTACCGGCAGTTTTAATCGAAGGAATGAGTAATGGCAAAAAAAATCCGCTGGGGCGTACTTGGCGCCGCAAAGATTGCTTTAAATAAGGTCATCCCCGGAATGCAGAAAGGTCTGTATTCTTCTATAGACGCGATTGCTTCGAGGAGTTCTGACCGGGCTGCCGAGGCTGCCCAATCGCTGGGTATACTCAGATCTTATGGGAATTATGAAGATCTTCTGGCCGACGACCAGATAGATGCGGTTTATGTTCCGCTGCCGAACCACCTGCATGTCCCTTGGTCGATCAGGGCGGCTGAAGCCGGAAAGCATGTGTTATGTGAAAAACCGATAGCCCTTACCGCTGCCGAAGCAAACAAGCTTATCGCTGCAAGGGACAAGTACAATGTGAAAATCCAGGAAGCATTTATGGTTACCACGTACCCACAATGGCTGAAGGCCCGGGAAATTGTTACTTCCGGCGAACTGGGGGAGATCCTGGTATACCAATGCGGATTCAGTTACAACAACCAGGGTGCTGAACAGAGCTGGAATCACCCGGAATGTGGAGGGGGAGGTCTGCTGGATATTGGATGTTATCCAGTTTTAACATCCCGTTTCCTTTTAGGAATTGAACCGAAAAGGGTAGTTGCGGCAATAGAATATGACCCCGTTTATAAGGTTGACCGCCTGGTATCGGCCCTGCTTGATTACAGTTCTGTACAGGCCCAATTCTTCTGTTCAACACAGATGGTTCCTTTTCAGTCCGTACAGATCCTGGGTTCAAGGGGCAGGCTGGAAATTGAAATTCCCTACAATGCACCGGTTGACCGGCCCTGCAGGTTATTCCTGACTCAGGGAGACCTTTATAAAAGAGACCTCATTACAATAAGTATCAGAGAATGTGACCAGTACACTATCCAGGGAGACTGTTTTTCCAAGGCAATCCTGGAAAATCATGCTCAACCACTCCCCCTGGAGGATTCAGTCCAGAACATGAAGATCATCGATTCCCTATTTGAATCCGCCGAAAAAGGGAGCTGGATCACCCTTCCCTGAAGCCACAGAAGCGCACAGCTCCCTGTTTGTAGACATTAATCAGATTTACTTTATAATGGGAAGATGGATTCGAATCCTGATCTTTAGTTCCATAAGCTTCAGGATTTGCAGTATACTTAGGCCTCGCAGAAGTTCCGGATTTACCACAAACATCTACAGGATAATATTGCTGATTGAACTTTGTCCTGATGTTTTTTTAATAGGAGGGCATAAAAATGAACCCGAATGTACTTGGTTCCCGAGTATCTATCCGACTGGTTGTATTCTTCCTTTTTTCCATAGCTCTATTTGCGGCAGATAGACCTGTTTACGAAGTGTGCCGGACATCTTCTCCTATTAACATTGACGGTGTAATAAACGAACCGGTCTGGAATCAGGCCCGTTCCGTAGGTGCGTTCCTGAATAGTCGAGACGGGACTGAGAGTTCAATTCGAACCGAAGGCAAGATTCTGTACGACGACCAATTCCTGTATTTTGCTTTCACCCTGGAAGACAATAACATCTGGTCTACATTTCGCAACAGGGACGATCATCTCTGGCTGGAAGAGGTCATTGAAGTTTACCTGGTACCTGATCCAGCGGATTCTAATTATATTGAACTTGAAGTAAATCCACTTGGTTCCATGATTGACATATACCTGTTGGACATACGAAAACCCCTGCCTTACAAGAGCTGGAACAGCAGTGAGATGGAATGGGCTGTGAGTGTTGACGGGACTGTGGACGGCGAACCTGGCGACAAGGGATGGCAATGTGAGATCAAGTTTCCCCTGGCTGACGCGGTGACAGCTCCAAACATCCCGCCCAAACCAGGAGACACCTGGGGAATGAACCTCTACAGGATTGATAATAAGCCCGAGAAAGCCGGTTTGGCATGGTCCCCGACTATGAAAGGGGATTTCCATACTCCCTCCATGTTTGGATCTCTCGTCTTTTCTGAAACTACTCTGCCCTGAGATAAAAAGGAGGGCTGCCATGAAACATGAAATGTTCGCACAGGAACTGACAGTACTAAGGGATACTTTCCGCAGGCTGATCAGACGCCATGCCCATACAAATATCCTCAGATTAATAAGCAAAACCCATCCAGCTGATTTAGCCCATGTCTTCAGGGTTATTTCTGAACAAGAACAATCGGCAATTTTCAACTTAATGGTTCCTTCGGAAAACACTGCCGATTTCCTGAATGAACTTGATGAATCAGTCCTGACCAGTCTGCTGAAGGGGGTTGAACCTAAAAGGATTGCCGCCATCATTGTCAAAGGCGGCGCTAACATCCAGGCTAGAATTCTGGCACTTCTGCCTGAAGAGGACTCTAAAGCAGTCCTGGATCTCCTGAAAGCTGATGCGCAGGAAGAAGTTGAAGAGATCATGGGCTATCCGAAGGACAGTGCCGGGGCCATGATGGATACAGATGTGTTCTCGCTGCCGGAAACCACCCTGGCTGGAGATTCGATTAAAACCCTTCAAGATCATGAAAACGCACCGATGGCATTTTATCTTTATGTTACAGATGAAGAAAACCGCCTTGTAGGAGTGATTTCCCTGCGCGACCTTGTCACTACCCCTCCCGACACTCAATTAAGAGATATCATGGTAAGAAATGTCCAGGCGGTGTCACCGGAAACTGACCAGGAAGTGGTTGCCAGGGTTGTTGCCAGATACAATTATCTGGCGGTTCCGGTGGTTGACCTGGAAGGACGGTTACTGGGAATCGTCCCTGTGGAAGAAGTGGTTGATGTTATACGGGAAGAGGCAACCGAGGATTTCCTGCAGATGGCCGGTGTTGGAAGGGACCGCGAAATCCTGCTTAAATCGGCCTGGGGAAACGTTAAAAGTCGTATTCCCTGGCTTTTTGCCACTTTGATTGGAGGTCTTCTGGCGTCATACATAATCGGAAGTTTTCAAACCATACTGGGAAAAGCCCTGGCGTTGGCTGCTTTTATTCCTGTAATAACCGGAATGGGCGGAAACATCGGAAACCAGGCATCAACAATTGTTGTGAGGGGAATCGCAACTGGAAGAGTCCTTATGGGCAGTACCCTGAAGATCCTTTTCAAGGAGATTCAAGTAGGATTGCTGCTGGGATTGATATGTGGAATCTTTCTTGGAACAGTAGTCCATTTTGTTTTTATCGATGAGCCCTGGGTATTGGGGCTGGTTGTTGGAATGAGTATCGCCGCCTCTATGGTGATAGCAGCGACTGTAGGTACTGTCGTTCCTCTGCTGCTGAGGCGGATGGATATCGATCCGGCTATCGCCACAGGTCCGTTTGTCTCTACAAGTGTTGACATATTGGGAGTTCTGATTTACTTTTCTATTGCCACCGCCTTATTGAGGTATTAAATGTTGACCTCGTGCCAGGAGTTATAAAGTAAACCCTGCTCTGGATAAATGCGATTATGCCTGAGGATTTAAATAATCCCGATCTTTACATCAATCGGGAGCTTAGCTGGCTGGAATTCAACAGCAGGGTCCTCAATGAGGCTCTGGACCGGCAACTTCCGCTACTGGAAAGAGTCCGTTTTATCTCCATTTTCGCCAACAACCTGGATGAATTCTTCATGATCAGGGTGTCAGGGCTGCGCCGCCAGATTGACTCATTGAAACTCCAGGCACCGCCGGACGGGCTTTCTCCGGTTGAACAGTTGACAAGGATTCGGGATCGGCTCAGCGGATTACTTGAGAAGATGGACAGATGCTGGAATGAAGAGCTTCTGCCGAATCTGACTGAAAACAATATAAGGATTAGGAATTTCACTGATTTGGACAGCCAGAGACAGGCTGACCTTCGAGAGTATTTTCATAAAGAGGTATTTCCGATACTAACTCCTCTGGCATTTGACCCGGGTCACCCCTTCCCGCATATTTCCAACTTGAGCATCAATCTCGCAATCATTGTCACGCATCCTAAATCAGGAGATAAATTTGCCCGCCTCAAAGTGCCGGACAGGCTTCCCCGTCTAATCAGGCTTCCGGTAAAGCCTGGACCCTCACCTGACTATCAGGGATCCGAACAAAATGAAATCTACGAATATCTGTGGCTGGAGGATATCATCTCCAACAACCTGGATATGCTTTTCCCCGGATTAATAGTGAAAGCCGCCTATCCATTCAGGGTTACTCGTAACGCCGATGTGGAAATAGCTGAGGATGAAGCCGAAGACCTGCTGCAGGCGATAAAAGGGGTTGTGGAGCAACGATATTTCGGATTCGCCATCCGCCTGGAAGTGGACAATCGCATGCCGGAGGAAATGCTCGAAATCCTCAAGGAAAACCTGAGCCTGGACTCTTACCAGGTCTACAGACACAACTGCCCTGTAGGATTTGCCTGCCTATTCCAGGTTGCCGAAATTGAAAAACCCCTTCTTAAATACACTCCTTTTCTACCTGCGAAACCAATCCTTTTGAGAAAAAAACAAATTCTTTTCAAGAAAATCAAACAAAAAAACTATCTCCTGTATCACCCCTACGATGACTTTACAACAGTAGTCGAATTCATTCAGCAGGCAGCTGTTGACCCTGATGTCATGGCTATTAAGCAGACTCTCTACCGGGTAGGTCCCGACTCTCCCGTAGTAAGCGCTTTAAAGAGAGCCCGCGAAAACGGAAAACAGGTGTCTATTCTGATTGAAATCAAGGCCAGGTTTGACGAACAAAACAACATTGAATGGGCCAAGTCACTCGAAGAAGCAGGGGTTAATGTGGTTTATGGAGTTGTGGGATTAAAAACCCACTGCAAAGCCTGCCTCGTGATACGCAAAGAACCGGAAGGCCTGGTCAGATATGTCCACGTGGCTTCAGGCAATTATAATCCGGTTACCGCCAGGGTTTACACTGATCTTGGGTATTTCACAACTGATCCGGAGATTGCCGCGGACATCTCCTCCCTTTTCAACTCCCTTACGGGTTATGCTGGATTAAACACCTACCAGAAACTACTGGTTGCCCCCGGCTTTTTAAAAGAATCCATAATCAGCCTGATTAACAGGGAAATCCAAAAACACAAGCAGGGGGGTAATGGGTATATCTGCTTTAAAATGAATTCCTTGGTGGAAAGGGACTGTATAAAAGCACTCTACAAAGCTTCCCAGGCCGGCGTCAAAATTGATCTCATCGTCCGAGGGATCTGCTGCCTGCGCCCCGGAGTAGAGGGTGTCAGTGAGAATATCAGGGTGTACTCAATTGTAGGAAGATTTCTTGAACACGCGAGAATCTACTTTTTCCGCAACGGGGGAGATGAGGTAATCTTCCTGGGCAGTGCCGATTTGATGCCAAGAAACCTGTATCGAAGAGTCGAAATCCTTTTTCCTGTCCAAGATTCCGCAAGCTGTAAAATACTAAAAAACGAAATTCTTGACCTACAGTTACGTGACACCGCCAAAAACTGGAAACTTGAGCCAACCGGTGAATATGTAAAAATCAAGCCTGTAAATGGTCAAAAATCCTTTGATTCTCAGGCATATTGTCTGGCCAACAAAACAAAATCCTGCTGAAAAATCCATTCCAAATAAAAATAATTCTTTCCGTTTAATACAATATTTAGTATGATCATCGTCTGAGATATACTATATATTGATTTTATCAATGATATAAATTACTATTTTTATTGAGTTCCGTACTTTTGAAAGACTGGAAAGGCATTGTATGAAACAGGATCAGGGCAGGCAGGCAAAACAACATCCCATCAGCTTCAAACCATATTTTTCAACCCCTGACGTGCACCCTTTCGAGCAGGTAGAATGGGAAAAAAGAATCGCTGAAATCAAGGATTGGAAATCTGGCAAGATTTCCTTTCACCAGGATAACCTGGAGTTTCCTTCATTCTGGTCACAGAGAGCCACTGATATTGTTGCGAGTAAATATTTCAGGGGATTGATGAACACCCCTGCCCGTGAATCAAGCATCAAGCAGCTGATCGGCAGGATAACTGACACCATCACCTCGTGGGGGAATGAAATTAACATATTCACATCTCCAGGAGATTCAGTGACATTCAAACACGAGCTGTGTCACATACTGCTGCACCAGATGGCAGCTTTCAACTCCCCGGTCCAGTTCAATGTAGGGTTTGAGAAAAACCCTCAGTGTTCAGCCTGTTTTATCAATTCCGTTGAGGACTCGATGGACTCAATAATGGATCTGGCCAAGACTGAAGCCATGATCTTTAAGGGTGGTTCCGGGTCAGGTGTCAATCTTTCCAGGATCCGCTCCTCCAAAGAAAATCTCTCAGTTGGAGGTATTGCGTCAGGACCGGTTTCTTTCATGAGGGGATTCGACAGTTTTGCCGGTGCCATAAAATCAGGTGGAGCCACCCGCCGGGCCGCAAAAATGGCCATTCTAAATTCCGACCACCCGGACATCAAGGAATTCATCCTCTGCAAATCAAATGAGGAAAAAAAGGCCTTAAAACTGATTGAAGCAGGTTATGATTCCTCCCTCGATGGAGAAGCCTATCAGAGTGTCCAGTTCCAGAACGCCAATAACAGCGTCAGCATTAAGGATGAATTCATGGAAGCTGCTCTCAACAATGGTGAATGGTCCACAAAAATGGTCACCACAGGGGAGATATGCGATACTTTCAAAGCCGGTGACATGCTGTCCTGGATATCAGACGCGACCTGGGAGTGCGGAGATCCTGGAATCCAGTTTTCAACTACAATGAATGACTGGCATACCTGTCCGAATACCGGACCGATTAACGGGTCGAATCCCTGCTCCGAATTCGTTTTTCTGGACAACTCAGCATGTAACCTAGCCTCTCTCAATCTCCTCAAATTTCTGGACGAAGAAGGTAATTTCAAAATCGCCGATTTCAGGCATGCGGTCCGGATTCTGATTACAGCCCAGGATATTATTGTGGGAAAATCCAGTTATCCGACTCCTGAAATTACCCGGAACAGCCATTTGTACCGGCCTCTCGGGCTGGGATTTGCCAACCTGGGAGCCCTGTTGATGTCCTGCGGGCTTCCTTATGACAGTGACGGGGCCAGGTCCCTGGCTGCCGCAATCACGGCACTGATGACTGGAGAGGCCTACCGTACAAGTTCTGAGTTGGCCGGAGCCATCGGTCCTTTTGAGGGATTCGAAATTAATCGAATCCCTATGATGCGGGTAATGCACAAACACCGTGAATCTCTCTCCAGAATTGACCATTCTCTGGTTTCAGACGAGCTTTTAAAGGCGGCTGAAGAAGTATGGGATGAATCAATAATCAAGGGATCCCAGCATGGTTTCCGTAATGCCCAGGTAACAGTTCTTGCACCAACCGGCACCATTGCTTTCATGATGGACTGTGATACTACCGGAATTGAGCCTGAATTCTCCCTGGTTAAATACAAAAAACTTGTAGGAGGGGGAACTCTCAAAATTGTCAATAATACGATACCGGCTGCCCTGAATCGACTGGGCTATGACACCGAAGAAATTGAAAAAATCCTGGAATACCTCGAAAACAGGGACACTGTTGAAGGAGCGCCGGGATTAAAGGAAGAACACCTGCCCCTTTTCGACTGCGCGGACCGTCCCGTCAATGGATCCCGTTCCATACATTACATGGGCCACATAAAAATGTGCGGGGCTCTTCAACCCTTTATTTCAGGCGCTATTTCCAAGACTGTGAATATGCCCCATGAAGCTACGGCTGAAGAAATCAGGGAGGCTTACATTTTCGCCTGGAAAGCCGGAATGAAAGCTGTCTCCATTTACAGAGACGGATGCAAGTCTGTACAGCCCCTTTCCAACAAGGACCGGATAGCCCGGACCCTGGGTGAAAATACCTCTCAAAGAAATATGCCTAAGGACCACTCTGCAATACAGCATGAATTCCGGATTAAGGGATTCAAGGGTTTTCTGACAATGGGTATCTACCCGGAAGATGATCGCCTGGGAGAAATTTTCATCAATTTTTCAAAACAGGGATCCACTCTCCAGGGTATGGCCATGGCCTGGGCGATTGCCATATCAATGGGGCTGCAGAGGGGGGTTCCCCTGGAAGATTATGTTCGGATGTTCTCACACATGAGTTTTGAACCTGCCGGCTTTACAGATAATCCACAGATCCCCTTTGCCAGTTCCATTCCTGATTATGTAGTAAGATGCATCGCCTCCAAGTTTCTGAGTCCTGAAGCCCAGCAGGCCCTGGGAATCCACAATGTCAAACCGAACAATGCGGACGAGGAAGGTGTGCAGCTTAACTTTTCCAACGGCAATTATTCCAGCAACTCAAAGGCTGAAAAACGCCTGATGGAAGAGGCTTCCCGCTCCGAAGCCATGACTTGTGAATGCGGAGGGCTAATGCAGCGCAATGGGAGCTGTTATGTCTGCACTACCTGCGGACGTACTTCAGGATGCAGTTGATCAGGAGCAGGCTCGAAATCAGTATGGAACCCTTTGTCCCGGCGCAGGGTTCCATACTGATTCTTCTGGTTACCGCAAATAGGTGGGAACAAGCCTGGCTACTTGAATATGGTAGCTCCAAAATCCTTGGAAACTCCTATGGAAATCCCGGAATCAGGATCAGTATCGAGCATTCCTGTCAAGAATGCCACATCCCAGTATAAGCCTCCAAATTTTATCTGCGTGCCCAGTCTGGCGATAGCTTTTTCTTCGGTTCCATAACCCGAGGGACCGGCTCGGCCATGGAGTTCAGCAAAAACTCTGAACATATCAGTCAAGGAATATATTCCAGCCGCGCCCCAGGACAGCTGATCATCCTGAGAACCGGCCGAATCAGGATCACCAAGAATGGCAATCCCAAGATTTCCGGCCAGGATCAATCCATGAAAATTCTTCTGTAAAAGCAGTTCTCCTGTCACATCTGTTTCATCGGTTCCCAGGCCTTTCTCAGTCGAAGCGTTTGGCAACTTAACTGCAACTCTAAAGCCCAAAGCCGGAGATTTTTCTCCCTCTTTTTTAAACCTGAATTTTGTACCAAGAACAAGGTCCCCATAATCATGTATGGAATTGCCTCCAAAATCCAGATTCGGATAGTTAGGGGCGCCTGGATCAATACTATTGATGTTGAGATAATTCTGAGCAGTCCAAAATGCCTGGAGTTCCACGCTGTTTCCAGCACCGAGGCGCAGGCCAAGGTTTCCTATTCTGGTCAGGTCTCCTTCCAGGCCGGAAAACGGATACTTCGCTCCCTGTATTACATCAAATCCAAATTCCGCCCTGACTATTCCAGCCCCTACTGAATCAACCAATTCGGTAGCCATGGGCCTTGGCGTTTGAGCATCAAGAAATCCCGAAGATGAAAAAACCAGAAAAAGAAAAATTAAAGTACGTTTCATAGAACCGGAGTTTATTGCAGACTGGGATCGCTAGTCAATAGGACAGTCTGCGACAGGTTGCATGACATATTTATCAAAGATTTAAACTTTCCTCTTCCCAGTTACATCCTAGATTAGGTTATAGTAAGATACGAGAAAAGCTCAGAAGCTGAGTTTTGGAGAAACAATACCAATGAAAAAGAGATTTTTGATCCTGATGACTGCTGGTTTTTTGCTTTATTCTAATCTTGAAGCACAGAACCAGAAAAACAACAGCACCCCAGAATGGGAACTGTCTTTCTTCGCTGGTATGTCCAGCCTGGGAGAAACTTCCTCGACTGCACCGGTTGAAGGTTCAACGGGAACTCACTCTTCGTCAATAAAACCTGACTCCGGAGTATTACTGGGAGCCAGACTTACCCAGAACCTCGGCCGGTATTTTGCTGCTGAAATGGACTACACATTTTCTGACCACGGCGGTACTTTTTCCAATCCCACTCCAGCGATACCTTCACTGAATATGGACCAGACCAGCCACAGTTTATATTATGACCTCCTCTTTTATATCAGGGATGCCAAAAGTAGATTTCGCCCTTATGCGACCGGAGGCGTAGGTGTCACCTACTTTGCCCTGGATGACGCCATAAAATCCGCCTCTGAACAGATGGGTTTTCCCATGAATAACAGCTGGGAGGTGGGAATCAGGGTTGGAGGTGGAGCCAAATACAGGCTGAGTGACAAGATAGGGATAAGGGCCGATTTTACAGATCAGATTTCTGATACACCAGGTTACGGATTGCCCTCGACAGTAACCGTGGTTGATTCAGTCCCAGGAGCAGGGTACTCCCCGTCGGGAACCCTTCACAATATGCAGATGAGTTTCGGCCTTATATACTATCCCGAGAAAAAATTTTAAAACAACCGATACCTGGACGCTCCATGGCTACCGGTTTACTGCTGAGAATAATTCCGGCAGGTTCAGCCCTCCAAAATTACCGGATGACATAAAAAGAAGGTTACAATTGTGAAGGGGAAGGGATTCAATCCAGTCCTTCAGTAACCGTGACGAATCAAATACTCTGAGTCCATCCCTATTGAAGCCGCTGGCAATGTCATCAGCCGAAATAGTTGTCAGCCTTTTCAGCTCCACCGCAGCCGGATCAAAAAAAACCACAGCATCATCAGCCATACCCAGGCTCCCCCGATACTGGGGAAGAAACGAGGCAGAAAGGCTGCTATAGGTATGGAGTTCCAGACATGCCACCAGCCTGCGTCCTGGATGCAGCTCACGCAGGGCTTTAACGGTAGCCTCCACTTTCGACGGGGCGTGGGCAAAATCATGATAAACCGTATAATCTGCCGATTCCGCAATCACCTGCAGCCGTCTCGCCGCTCCGCTGAATTCCTTTACTGCACCATAAAAAATATCCTCCGGCACGCCCAGTTCCAGGCAAACCTTTGCGGCTGCGGCAATATTCTGCATATTGTGGCGACCAAACAGCTTCACGGGAAGACTTGTCTTCGCGTCCCGTTCTAAAAAGAACCTTCCCTCTTCAACAAAATAAGGATGGGTTGCATATCCTATTGTCTCGATATCAGGCCTGGCTGCTTCAACCAATTTTTGAAGTTCCCGGTCTTCTCTAAAAAAAATCAGTTTCCCGGAAGGTTCAATTCTCCTTGTGAATTCAGCAAACTGCTCCAGATAATCTTCGTAGCGGGGAAAGACGTTCACATGATCCCATGCTATACCGGTAAGAACTGCTATATGGGGGTGGTAAAGATGGAACTTGGGCCTTAAATCCAGGGCTGAGGAAAGGTATTCGTCTCCTTCGAAAACCGCAAATTCAGTCTCATTAGACAGTGAAGCCATGTTATCGAAACCATCAACCGAGGCGCCAACCAGAAAATCACAGGGCATCCCGGCTTTTTTAAGGACATAAAGGATGAGTGAGGTTACCGTGGTTTTCCCGTGGCTGCCCCCGATGACAACCCGTTGCTTATTCCTGGTCCTCTCGTACAGGAATGCCGGAAAGGAGTAGACTGTCAGTCCCAGTTCCAAAGCCCTTTGCAGCTCTGGATTATCCTTTCGGGCATGCATTCCCAGTATAACTGTTCCGATATCAGGTGTTATTCTTTCAGGATTCCAGCCGTTTTGTTCGGGAAGTATCCCGGCTTGTTTCAGCCGGCTCAGGGAAGGTTCCCGAATCTCGTCATCTGAACCGCTTACTCTGCACCCTCCTGTTTTGAGGGCCAGGGCGATGCTATGCATGGCGGCACCACCGATAGAAATAAAATGTATCCTGTCCAGCTGACTTTTACCTGTTTTCATAAATGTGACCTTGAGTATAAAACCGTAATGATTGCATCCTGAATGCCGACTCCTTAACTAATTGTTAAATCGGCTCTGTCCAGGCCGCAAAAACATTACTTTCTGTGCCGGCCCTTACGAGAAGCATTGTCTCATCCACTCTCTGGGCCACATCCTCGGCAAGGGAGCCGAAAAAGACACGGCTGAGCCGTCCTTGCCCGACTGCGTTCATAATAATGAGGTCATGCCCCTGGGCAGCTTCAATGATGGAGTGAAGACGGGAATCGGTAGACAAAACATTAACCGTCAATTCCCTGCTGAAATCCTGCTGGGATAACTTCTGCATTACCTTTTGCTTAATCTTATCCAGTTCATGATGAGGTGTTTCTCCCGGGGTCAGGAACAAGATGGTTATTTTCTCACCTGGGACCATCGCCATAGCACTGAAAAATGGGGAGAGCACCGCAAGCTCATCCAGGCTTCGTACTGGAACCAGTATTCTTCTGGCGGCCACACTCCTCCCAAATTTTGCGACCACAACCGGACAGCTGCTCCTCTGAGCAACAAAGTCAACAATCCTTTCAAACTCCGGGGCCCGTTTAGTGAGGGGATGCCCCAGGACAATTGTCAGGGCATCAGAGGATTCCGCGGCCCTGAGAAATCCGCTGGCTATATCTTCATCAACCTCAAAATCAGCCCTCAGGGGGTACCCAAGTTGACTGGATTCACTGGCGGCAAGGCGGAAAAGCTCCTTTACCCAGGGATCCCTCTCGGCATCACTCCGGTTTTTTCCTGGACTAATTACATGAACCGCCCTCGGAAGGGCCTGGTAGTGATGGCTGAGCATGACTGCGATTCGGGCCACACTCGGAGCGGTAGCAGGGTTACTAACCCCGAATACCACCATGCCTTTTGCTTTTTGGGAGGAAGGAACCGGAGAGAGGGCGGGCATTGTTTCCGGGACATAACTCCTGCCGATCTCAGATACAGCGGCCTCACTGTTTTTCACTTTAAGGGGAGCGTTGACTTCTCTTGCCCTAACCAGCATAAGCCTGACTAACGGGGGTCCGATGATCTCATTAATAACTACACTGGCAATAACAACATTTAAAAGCAGGTCCCTCACTATCTCCAGGGATGTTTCCTGCCTGATCACGTAAACCAGGGCTATTGCCAGTCCTGCCTGCGGCAGCAATCCCAGCCCTATATTATTAGCCTGGCTGGAGGGCAGGTTGGCTTTTCTGGCCCCCCATCTTGCTCCAAAATATTTACCAAGAGCTCTGCAAAGGATAAACGCCCCTCCCATCAAACCTGCTGATGTCATTTCACCCAAATGCAGCTGCAGGCCGGCCAGGGCAAAAAAGATTCCATAAAATGGAGGTTCCAGGTCATTCAACGCCCTGAACACCCTGACATCTCTCCGGTGACGATTCACAACGGAAAATCCGGCAGCGACTCCTGCCAGAAGAGAGGAGAGACCCAGGTAATCCGCTATACCCCCGCAAAAAAAAAGCGCGGCCAGGGCGACTATCAAGACATCTTCCCGCCTGGTGAATTTATTTACCAGGAGATCAGTAATTAACCCGGTTCCCAGACCAATGGCAAGAGCTCCAACAGTTTTGAGTACCGGTAGAATAACCGATTCGATTCCTAAATGAATGGCTGGATCAAACAAAACCCTGGCCGTGGAAATCATGATTCCGAACAGGGTTACACTGATGGCATTATTTACAACAACTGAAGATAAGAGGAGACTGGTCACATTGCCGCTGGCTCCCGTTTCTCTTATAACCGCAACTGTTGTGGCAGGAGCAGTGGCAATGGCAATCGAAGCCAGAATTAACGATACTGTAAGCCAGACAGTCCATCCAGCCATATCGGCACCAACTCCCAAAAACCAACAGACAGCCGTGGTTCCAACTGTTACGAAGATAAAAGTGAGAAAGACTTCTCCTGTTGAAATCCTTATGATGGGGCGGGCCAGACTGCGCAGCTGCTGGAGATCAAAGCGCTCACCTATGCCAAAGGCTACCAGCATCAGGGCCATATTGGTGAAAACGCTGAGCTTATCTTCAGCAAAATCAACACTTACCAGATTAAGCCCGGCAGACCCCAGAAATACCCCGGCAAAAATGAATCCCGTCACTGATGGAAGGTGCACCAATTTGACAATCTGAGCCAAGGCAAAGCCTGCTGCAAGTAGTACACTCAGTGCGAGGATTTCAGTCATTGGTACTTACCAGTAATATGTTCAGGAGGAGGCGCGGTAAACCTTGCCTGATTCAGGGCCTTTACCCTTACTTCAGGCTACTTGGCAGTATCTCATAAGGGGATGAATATATAAACTGCTCAAAATCCGTGCTGGACAGATTCTGGAAAGCATACATAACGACCAGGAGCCATTGATGAATATTATTTATTTCCCTGACCTTTTCCAGATTTCATCTGGTTTCCGGCTTCCTTTTCTCTCCTGATCCTGTGCGCTTCAACGATTTCCCTATACTTGGCAGCCTGTTCCGGATTCAGGACTTTGTTGATCTCTTTGTCCGTCTCAATCCTAATCTGGGCAAACCTTTCCCTGGAAGCTTCTGATGCATCGATAAACTTTTGATGCCCGGCGTCAAAAATCAGATGGAACTGTTCCTCCTGTTCCTGGCTGAGATCCAGTTTCTCTTTCCACATGTTCAGGAACCTGTTCCTTTTTTCTGTTTCGGTTTCTTTCTCATCTGCGCCCTTCGCCGCGTTGCCCCCCGCCGGGCCTTCAGCCTGGCGAATCTCAGATCGTGGACTCCAAGGCGGCCTGCCAGGGGATGAAAATCCTGAAGGTATGAAGTAATAGGTTACAATCCCCCCCAGGATAAAACCGGAAACCGTCAGCAGAACCATCCAGATAGAGGCTTTAGTTCGGATATTCAAAAGGAGCCTCCCTTTCTATAATTTCACGGCTGAAACCCATTACTGTTTCATAGGTAATTTCAACACTTGAGTATTCCGGTTCAAAGAGAAATTCTGCTTCAAAAAGAGGTTCCTCCGTATTTAATGGCCCCTGCAATATCAGTATCCAGGCGAAAGTGCACACCGCAAGGGTTGAAGGAATCAACCATCTTCCCATTTGCCAGAACAAATCAGCAATGGAAGCTTTCTGAGTCATAGCAATCCTTGCTACCCTACTGGCAAAATAGGGAGAAGGTTCAATTACCGGCGCTGATCCAGCCAGGTACTTCAAAAACCCCTCAATATTTTTGCTTCCCTTATGATCAGACATTTAACATCACCTCCAACTTTTTCTTCAGCTGCTGGCGAGACCTGCTCACCCTGATTCTGGCAGCAGCTCCACTTGTTCCCATCATGTTCCCAATTTCATCGTATTCCAAGCCTTCGACTTCACGTAATACGTAGGTCATCCTGTCCTTATCGGACAGGGTATCCATAGCCTCTTTTAAAAGATCCAAACTGGCTTCCGCTCCCCCAGTCGAAAGATAGGAATTCGATTCTGCGGCCTGGTAAAGTTGATCCAGGCTCGTTTTCTCATCCTTGCCCAAATCGCTTTCCAAACTTATCAACCTGCCTCTTTTCCTCTTCCGAAACTCATCAATACACAGGTTGGAAGTAATGCGCCCCAGCCAATGCTTAAATGGCCTGTCAGCATCATACCTGCTTAAAGCCTGGTACACTTTAAAGAAAACCTCCTGAGCAATATCTTCAACATCTTCCCGTTTCGCAAAGTAGTGATAAACTACATTATGAACAAACGCCTGATATCGGAGAATCAATTTTTCAAAAGCCTGTTGATCCCCTTCCAGAATACTATTGATCAGCACGTTGTCAGGTTTTTCCATCTAACATAGTTTAATACGAATAATTCATTTAATGTTTCAACATATCCTGTTTTACAGACAATATTATGATATTGCGGAGCTTACCCCCCTTTTACAAAACAACAATATTGCCGCTTAGCATTGAATCCACGTTCCCGTTTTTTCGTGATTGACGTGATTTTATTAAACGTTTAGAGTTCTCTTATATGAAAGACCGAACTTTTTCACGGTTATTCCTACTGTTGCCCGCATCAATTATTCTATATCTCGTCTGGAAATTATTCCAGCCTTTCCTGCTGCCGGTTTCACTTGCTGTAGTGCTGTCGACGCTTTTTTTCCCCTTATACAGAAAAATCCTGCGAAAATTCGGAGGCCGTAAAAACCTGGCATCTTCAGTTACCTGTCTCCTAATAATCCTGGCCGGAATAATTCCCTGCCTCCTGCTGGTGGTGCTTCTGGCCCAGGAAGTAACTCAGACCTATGAAACAGTACAGGTTAAAATCTCCAACGGAGAATTCAAAAGGCTTTTTGATCAGGAATTAACTCCTTATTTTCAGTCAGCACTGGAATGGATCAAGGGCTATGTAGACCTAAAGGATTTCAGCCTTCTCTCGGGCATGACCTCCCTGCTACGGCAGGCCAGCCTGTTCCTGATCCAGCACAGTACCGCGATTGTCAGCGGTTTCATGGGAATTCTTGTGGACATAACCCTTATGCTCTTCACAATGTTTTTCCTCTTCAGAGACGGATTAATGATCCTGAAAAATATAGATTCCCTGATTCCTCTTTCCCGGAGGCAGGAACTACTCGTAGCCAAAAAATTTAGGGAAGTTACTAATGCTACTGTCATTGGAAGCTTTTTAACTGCCGTGGCCCAAGGGGTCGCCGGGGGATTTGTTTTTTATCTCCTTGGTGTAACCAACCTCGTATTCTGGTCCGTGGCATTTGCTCTTTTTTCCCTGGTCCCCGTGATCGGCACATCCCTGATCTGGGGACCCTGGGCGGCCTACTTTCTATTGTCCGGTTCTTATTTCAAAGGCATAGCCCTGATTCTCGCTGCTCTTCTTTTCATCGGAATGATTGATAATATTCTTCGACCCCTGCTTATCGAAGGGCAGGTTAAGATGCATACGCTCCTGGTATTTTTCTCTATAATGGGTGGAATAGCATATGCCGGGATAGTCGGAATGATCTTCGGTCCGATACTGGTTTCTCTTTTTCTTACACTGCTGGAACTGTACAAGATCGAATTCAGGGAAGATCTTAAAAAATACAAATGAAAAACTGGTACCGGAACTGGATGTATGACTGGGAGCGCAGACTGACTCTAGCGGATACAAACCGAAGGTCTTTCCCCTTTGAATGGGGACTGGAATGGCTGGATCCTTCGTGGGTAAATTCCTCACTGGACTCACCGCTGGATATTATCAAGAACTATTCCTCCCTGATCATGGAAGACACAGAAGCCTGGCTTTCCGCACCCCGGATGGAAGAAGAAAACTACCAGGATCATGTCTTGACTTTCCAGACTCCAACTCCCGGGCCTGTTGCAGAAAACAACATTGTCAGGTGCAGGTTTTATCCCTCCCGGAATTCCAGGACCGCAGTGATTGTTGTCCCCCAATGGAATGCGGGGAGCAACAGCCACACCGGACTTTGCCAACTGCTGGCAAAGATGGGAATAAATTCCATACGCATGACCCAGCCCTACCATGAATACCGGAATCTTCCTGGCGCTGAAAGGGCTGATTACATGCTTGGCCCCAATATTGGACGGACCCTGCACGCAACAAGGCAATCCGCTCTTGAAGTGCTCCAGGTATACAACTGGCTTAAAAAACAAAAATATACAGATATCGGAATTGTCGGCACCAGCCTTGGATCATGCGTTGCTTTCCTGGCTTTTGTACATGAGCCAGGATTTAAAACCGGGGTGTTCAACCATGCCTCTTCATTTTATAGTGACGTGGTCTGGCATGGCATGGCCACCCGCTATGTCAGGGCCAGCCTGGAAGGAAACATCAGTTCGCGGGACCTCAGGAAATGCTGGGCTCCTCTCAGCCCCTGGAATTATGTTGCCCGCTTGAAAAATCACTACAGGCCCCACCTTCTGATCACCGCTGCCTATGATCTGACCTTTCTACCTAAATACTACAAAGCCATGCTGGCAAAATACCGCAAACAGAACCTTCCAAGCCGCACTGTAACCTTACCCTGCGGACACTATACCCTGGAAAAATTTCCATTTATGCATCTGGATGGATGGCATATTTCCTCTTTTTTAAAAAAGCAGCTGAATTAGAATCACCTTCATCAGATCAGGATTTTAAAAAAGGCTTTTATATACCGGCCTCTGGGAAGCCCATCGAATAGCTCCTGACAGAATGTCTCGTCAGCTGACGCAGGGCAACAATGGGTATTACTGGTTAAACCTAGCTTCTAACAACCATACAGGTTATTGCGATATAATTAGCAGGATTAGAGATTTAAGCGCCATGTTAAACGAAAGAGCCTGACTGATATGCCGAACAGCAACATAACAAACACACGCTCCATCCTGATTAATATGGCAGCTCTGGTAATTATAGTGGCAGGGCTTAAGATGTCCTCGCCTATCCTGATCCCACTCCTGGTTGCAGCTTTCCTTACTGTCCTTGGCGGACCAATGGTCCTGTGGCTGAAAGAAAAAAAGGTCCCATCATGGATTGCAGTCCTCCTGGTCGTAACTCTCCTGGTTTCCTTATTGATAATTGCCGGGATTTTTGTCGGTAATTCCGTAAGTCAGTTTATTGATGTAGTCCCGGAATACAAGATAACACTGCAGGAGAAGGGCACTGACCTCATCGAATGGCTTAACTCCAAAGGAGTAACCATCTCGGGTGAGAATCCCATTGAAAATATCGATTTCGGATTCTCCATGGATGTCGCAGCCACCCTTCTGGCCTCTCTGGGGGGCCTGCTTACAAACACTGTCTTGATTCTTTTTATAGTCCTTCTGAGTCTGCTTGAAGTTTCCGGCATGTCCAAAAAAATCAAGGCAGCATTTGAGAACTCTGGACACCCCTTCCTTCAATACCGCGATTTTACCATCCGCTTCAAGCACTACCTGATAATCAAGACAGCAATCAGCGTGGCCACTGGTTTAATCGCTGGATCATGGTGTTATGCGATGAACGTGGATTTTCCGATTATCATCGGATTCCTGGCGTTTTTCCTTAACTATATCCCGAATTTCGGATCAATTATTGCCGCTATCCCTGCAGTTTTAATCGCCCTGGTGGAACATGGCCTCTGGCCCAGCGTTATTGTCGCTGCCGGTTTCCTGGTAATCAATGTGATAATAGGGTCCTTCCTGGAGCCCAGGTTTATGGGCAAGGGACTGGGAATGTCTCCCCTGGTCGTGTTTGTTTCCATGGCGGGATGGACCTGGATCCTGGGCCCTGTAGGAGCCTTTCTTGCAGTTCCGCTGACCATAACCATTAAAATTGCCCTGGAAACCAATGAGAATACACGCTGGCTTGGGGTCCTAATGAGCCGGGAAGCCCCGGGAGAAGAAATACTGGACACTGGTTTCGAACTGGAAGTTGCCCCGCCCGGCGCGGACAATGAAAACAACTGAAACAGCTCTCCTTGCAATGATCTGCCTGCAGCTTTAATCAGGGAATCAAGACATGATGGGATCCGGCCTTTTTGCGGAATAATCCCCAAACCGGTATTTTTCATGCTCCACACATAATAAAATACCTTCAGCACCTCATTTTCTTGGAGAGTCTATGAAAAAAATATTCAGTTTCCTCGTTTTAATGATCCTTCCCGCCATGCTTTGGGCAGACGGCACAAATACTGAAATCCAGTTCCTTTCCGGAACAGGAATCGACCAGACCAAGAGCTGGGAATTTATGGTTACCGAAGGTCAGCGGGCCAACCAATGGACGGAAATCCCCGTTCCCTCCTGCTGGGAATTACAGGGATTCGGCACATTCAACTATGGACATGACAAGATAAAAGGAAATGAAACTGGAAAATACCGCCACTCATTCACGGTCCCTGAATCATGGAGAAATAAAAGAATATTTATTGTTTTCGAAGGATCCATGACCGACACTGAAGTGACAATTAACGGCTCTCCAGCCGGGCCGGTTCACCAGGGAGGTTTCTATCGCTTTCAATATGACGTAACTGAATTGCTCCTGCCCGGCCAGGATAACCTGATGCAGGTCAGTGTGAGGAAAACGTCCGCCAACAAAAGTATCAACGCTGCCGAAAGAACCAGTGATTTCTGGGTTTTCGGAGGAATTTTTCGGCCAGTATACCTGAAAGCCGTACCCCGGGAATTTATCAGCCGTGTCGCTATCGATGCCAGGCACGATGGAAATTTTTCTGTTGACGTCTATGCAGAATCCATCGTCTCCGCTGACCAGGTCTCCGTCACCCTTGTTAATCCTGACGGGACCGCTTTATCCAGATCTTTCTCTGCTCCGGTACAACAAGGCACAGAAAAAACAACAGTCAAGGCCAAAATCCAGGGCCAGAGGAACTGGACTGCAGAAAACCCCTTTCTGTATTACGCGGATGTCAGCTTACTTAGGGGAGACTCAGAAATTCATGCTGTAAGGGAACGGTTTGGCTTCAGGACCGTGGAAATACGAACGGGAGAGGGCATATTCCTTAACGAAAAACCTATTGTCCTGAAAGGTGTGGACAGGCATTCTTTCCGCCCGGAAACCGGACGAACCCTGAGCAGACAGGACTGCCGAGAAGACGTCCTGAATATTAAAGCCATGAACATGAATGCAGTGCGCATGTCCCACTACCCTCCGGATCCGGTATTCCTGGACCTGTGCGATGAACATGGGCTTTATGTTCTTGATGAACTTGCCGGCTGGCAAAAACCTCCTTATGACACCCCCACCGGGCAAAGACTGGTTGAAGCAATGGTGACCCGGGATGTTAATCATCCCTCTGTCCTCTTCTGGGACAATGGAAATGAAGGAGGCTGGAACAGGGAACTGGATGATGATTTTGCCCTCTACGACCCCCAGAACCGCACAGTTCTCCATCCCTTTGAACTCCATGGCGGCATCGATACGGACCATTATGAAAACTATGAAAGTGTTACTCAAAAACTTGATTCAGGCAATATCTTCATGCCGACCGAACATCTGCATGGTTTGTATGACGGAGGTCTGGGGGCTGGTCTTGATGACCATTGGAAAATTATGTGGGGGAACCCCCTGAACGGGGGAATGTTCCTCTGGGTTTTCGCCGATGAAGGAGTGGTTCGGGGAGATATGAATGGATTCATAGATACCGACGGCAATCACGCGCCTGATGGGATCCTGGGTCCGCACGGGGAAAAGGAAGCCAGTTTTTATACAGTCAGGGAAATCTGGAGCCCGGTCTATTTTGAATCCAGCGCCCCCCTGCCAGCTGATTTTGACGGCAGCATACCCGTAGAAAACCGCTATGATTTCAGTAACCTGGACAGGTGCCGCTTTGAATGGGAACTGGAACGCTTCCAAAACCCGGACCAATCCCTGTCTGGGCACTTCACCCTGGCCAAAGGAGAGTTCAAAGGCCCGAATATTCCGGCACGGGACAGGGGCAAAATCAAGATTAATCTGCCGGTTGAATATCAAGAGGCTGATGCCCTTAAAATCTCCGCTTTTGACTGGAACAATCACCTTCTGCATACCTGGGTCTGGCCTTTGTCAAGGAATGCCGATATTAGTTCCCGTATCGTCGAGGATGGGGGTTATATTCCTGCGTATACCAAAAGCCCCCAGGCCATTAATGTAACCGCCGGAATCACAACTTTTCAGTTTGACCGCGCCAACGGAGGGCTGGTGGCAGTGCAGAGCGGGAGCCATTTCATACCTTTTGGCAGTGGACCGATACTGCAAATAAACGGAAGGGAACCTAAAACCCAAAAACCGGAAATCATCCTGGAGGAAACTCCTTCTCACCTTGAAATCAGGGTAAAAGGACACCCGGACTTCAGCAGATTGGACTGGTCTGTGTACGGATCAGCTTGGCTGAAGCTGGAATACACCTATGAACATGAAGGTCCGGTAGATTATATGGGCATTTCCTTCAGCTACCCCGAAACCCGGATGAACGAAATGACATGGCTCGGTAAGGGACCTTACAGGGTGTGGAAAAACCGTTTAAAGGGAGGAACCCTGGATGTCTGGAATAAAGCCCACAACAATTTCCAGGTGAATACAACCTGGAATTATCCAGAATTCCCCGGATATTACGCTGATTTCAAGTGGGCAGAATTCAACACAGAAGACGGGATGATAACCCTGGCAACAGATACGCCGGATCTTTTTCTGCGGGTCTACAGCCAGAAGGATGGAAATGATCCGCGGCATACTGCAATGAAATGGCCGAAAGGAGACATCTCCCTGATGCATGCCATCCCGGCCATAGGCACAAAATTCATGGAAGCATCCCAGACAGGGCCTCAGGGCAGCAGGTTCCCGGCATCAGGCACATACAGTGGGACTGTCTGGTTCTATTTCGGCCTGACGGGAGAGCATGATTGAACCCGGAGAAAACCCCGGCTGCCTGGAACAAGGAATAGAGCCTCAGGGTTTATTAATCTGAAACCTAGGGTAATGAAAAACAGGTGTTGCCTTCGTGGAAGGCAACACCTGTACAAAACTACAACAAAATACGGATTAAACCACTGATTCAAGCATCAAGGGCGCCCCAATCTTATTGTTATAGCGGGGACGATAACGTTCAATGTTGTATAACCGGTCGATATCTACCGTGCGAGGTCCCATTTTGGGATCCGGGATTTCAACAGCCGCGTATTTTCCATCTCTGATTCCCATCATTTTTCCAGAAACACCGTCATTCAGCATATCTATGGCTATATTGGCAAAGGTTATTGCCACCATGTGATCTACGGCATCAGGCTCGCCGCTGCGCAAGTCATAGGTCAGGTCACTGATAACCGTTTCCAGGCCGGTTCTTTTCTTGAACTCCTCACTCAGGCTCTCTCCAATATTGACCTTTTTCCTGTGACCGTATGCATCAGCTTCACCATAAGATTTAACTTCATAACCTTCCCATGCGGCACCTTCAGAAATAACTACAATGGAATAATTGCTTGGATTATTCTTTCGATCTTCGACCAGGATATTGCACAATTTGTCCAGATCGAATTTAACTTCTGGAATCAGGCAGCGGGTTGCGGCTATATAACTTGTGTAAAGAGAAGTAAATCCGGCATCCCTGCCGAAAATCCGGAATATTCCGACTCTTTCATGTGATCCCAGGGTGGTTCTCTGGCGATTAATGGCATCCTTGGCCCTGGTGATTGCTGTGGCAAAACCAATACAGTACTCGGTATTGCGGACATCATTATCCATAGTCTTAGGTATTGCTATGACCGGGAATCCTTCCGAATGGAGTCGCGCCGAATAACTCAGGGTATCGTCTCCGCCTATTGTAATCAGGGTGTCCACGCCCAGTTTATTCAGGTTGTCGAGTACGATCGGGGTAACATCCCAGGTGGATTCACCCTTGCGGTATTTTTCCAGATCAGCTTTGTTCCAGAAGCCGGGAAGAGCCTTTTCAGACATTCTGCTGGGGTTGGTTCTTGAAGAATGAAGCGCGGTCCCGCCTGTGCGGTCAATTGTCCTGGTGTTTTCACGGTCCAGCGGCCAGATATACTCAGAGTCATCAGGGCCGGTCATATGAGTTAACCCCTGCCAGCCCTTCTTGATTCCCACAACTTTTTTTCCCTGTTCAGAAGCCCTGTATACCACGGCCTTGATTACAGAATTCAGTCCGGGGACATCTCCCCCTCCTGTTAAAATTCCTATTTTGTTAGACATTTTTCCTCCAAAAAATATTTCTGATTAACATCCTATTACCAGCATTATTCAACAATCAGAATTCCTGCATAAATATCCATAATTGAAGTCTGCTTAATGAATTATATAGGAATAGGGCAAGTTCGATAAATTTTTAGACTAATTGATTGAAAAACAGGCGGGATGCGGATTTTAATTAAGGTTGAAATTCCCTTCATCAATAGAATCTACGCCATTCCGGTACTCATCAATGATCCTGGCAGTGGAACTGGTCCCGATACGGGTTGCTCCCAGATCCCTCATCAGAAGAAATCTCTTCAGGTCACGGATTCCCCCGGATGCCTTAACCTGGACTCCTCCGTATACTGAGCTGATCATGAGGTTTATGTCTTTCTCTGTTGCTCCCCCTGCTCCAAAACCGGTGGAAGTTTTAATAAAGTCAGCGCCTGCATCTGAACAAATCTGACACAGCCTGGTTTTATGAGCGTCTTCAAGATAGCAATTCTCAAAAATAAATTTAACAATGGATCCGGCAGTATGGGAAAAATCTGTAAGTTCTTCTATTTCTCTTCTCACCCATTCCCAGTCGCCACTCAGAGCCTTACTGAAATTCACCACTATATCCAATTCCCGAGCCCCATCCCGCAGCGCGCGCTCAGCTTCCCTCAATTTCGTCTCAGTTACCGCGGAACCATGAGGAAACCCGATTACTGTCCCCACCTTAACCAGCGAATGAAACAGGAAATCAGAACAAAACTCCACCCAGCAAGGCATCACACAGACACTGGCTACCTGGTATTCCAGGGCCAGCCGACAGCCAGCTTCGTTGTCATCCCTGGTCGATTCCGGTTTTAAAACTGCATGATCAATGAGCTTGGCCAAACTACCCATGGATATCTTCTCCCCGCTATTGCTATCCGTATTAACATCCAGCAGCCCAGGCTGATGCGGAACTACTCCCGTTTTTCTGAGGGTTAATACTCCCCCTGAGCTGTTCTTGTCATAATCTCATTCTGCAGATCAGGAGTCAGGTCGCAAAAATAATCACTGTAACCGGCAACTCTTACCAGAAGGTCCCGATGGGATTCAGGGTCCTCCTGAGCCGCTTTCAGGGTCTCTGTGCCAACGACATTAAACTGGATATGGTGCCCATCCATCCTGAAATAGCCCCGTATCAACTGTACAAGATTCACCAGGCCCTCCTCCCCCTTGAGAACATCCGGCAAAAATCTCTGGTTCAGTAGAGTTCCCCCTGATTTGACCTGATCCATTTTACCCAGAGACTTGCACACTGCCGTCGGGCCCTTCCGGTCTGCTCCATGGGATGGAGAAGTTCCATCCGATTCCGGTAAACCTGCCAACCTTCCATCAGGAGAAGCTCCAAGTTTAGTACCGAAATACACATGGCAGGTAGTTGAAAGCATGTTCAGGTGGTATTCTCCACCCTTGGTATTGGGCCTCCCATCGATAGAATGGAAAAGGCTGTTATATACCTTTTTCATGATACTATCAGCATAGTCATCATCATTGCCGAATTTAGGTGTCTGGTTGACCAGTTTCAGGCGTAGATCTTCCCGCCTGCTGAAATTTTCAGACAGGGCTCCCATCATCTCAGTCATTGAAACCGACCCTGACTCAAAAACATGTTTTTTCAGGGCGGAAAGACTGTCAGTTACAGTTCCGATTCCACAGCACTGGATATAGCTGGTATTGTATCGGGGCCCTCCATTGTAATAATCCCTGCCTTTTTCTATACAGTCCCTGATAACGGCTGAAAGAAATGGCGCCGGCATGTAGCGGGCAAACATCTGTTCAATGTACTGGTTAACCCGAACCTTGAGGTCCACAACATATTGAAGCTGTTTTTCAAAAGCATCATACAGTTCATCAAATCCTGAAAACTCTTCCGGATTCCCGGTATCAGGGCCCAGTTTATTTCCGGAAAGAGGGTCAATACCCCGATTCAGGGCCAGTTCCAGTATTTTAGGTACATTCAGGTACCCAGTCAGGATATACGCTTCCTTCCCGAAACATCCGGTCTCTATGCATCCACTGGTGCCTCCGGAACGGGCATCTTCAATTGATTTTCCGGCTCGCACCTGTTCGGCAACCACCACATCAGCATTAAATACTGAAGGGTATCCATATCCTTTACGGATGACACGGCAGGCTTCCTTCAGAAAATGGTCCGGTGTTTTTCGGCTGATCTGCACATTACACCCAGGCTGAAGCAGGTGGATATCGGCTATCACCTCCAGCAGCAGGTAGGATAGATCATTGACACTGTCAGAACCGTCAGGTTTAAGGCCACCCAGGTTGATGTTAGTAAAATCATTATAGGTCCCGCTCTCTGCTGCGGTCACTCCCACCTTCGGTGGAGCCGGGTGGTTATTAAACTTGATCCAGAGGCATTCCAGTAACTCTATTGCCTTTTCTCGATCCATGATTCCGTTGTCCACGTCGTTCCGATAAAAGGGATAGAGGTGCTGATCCAGGTGCCCCGGGTTCATGGAATCCCAGCCGTTTAATTCTGTTATGGTTCCCAGGTGCACAAACCAGTACATCTGAATCGCTTCTCTGAAATTCTGCGGTGCATGGGCGGGAACCCTGCGGCAGACCCGACTTATCTCCTCCAGTTCCTGCTTTCGGGATGAATCCTGTTCCTGCCCTGCCATTTCCTCAGCCAGGGCGGCATGGCGTTCCGCAAAAACCATTGCGGCATCGCACGCCACAGACATTGCACGCAGGGAATCCCATTTTTCTGTAGCCTGAGGATCATTGAGGAAATCCAGGGAGGACAGACCATTTTCTATGTCAGTTTTCAGGTCCAGCATTCCCTTTTGGTAAATCAGGTCGTCCAGGGTAGTATGCCCCGGAGCCCTCTGTTCCATGAACTCAGTGAACATCCCGGCTTCATAGGCTGATCTCCACTTTTGGGGGACATAGTTAAAAATCTTCTCCCTCATGGTGCGTCCCGACCAGTAGGGAATAACCTCCTGTTTATAGATTTCTAGAACATCCTCTTCCAGCCGATAATTGACCTTTTCCCTCTGTTCCAGGGTTTGCAGGTCTTCCAGGGTATGACAAGTCAGTTCCGGAAAAGTAGGAACTGCTTTTGGAGCCGGGCCCCTTTCTCCCACGACCAGTTCCCCCTGGCCTATCCAGATAGTTTTTTCCTGGCACAGGGTTAAAAAAGAAAGGGCTCTCATCATGGATGGTGAATACTTCCCTTCATTTTCCCGGTAAAAGCGAGTTACGATCCTGGCCCTTTCGGCAGAAATGGAGGGTGCTGCGTTAAAGCTGTTATCCCGAAGCTGCTTTATCCTCTTATTCATCCTTCTCTCTCTCCCTGATCAATTCCGGTTCCGCCTAAAAACTTCAAGGCCCATTCCCCTTAATATCCTAACTGCTTCGTCTGCCCTCTCCTCCTGGTAATCATCCAAATCCGGTCCCTTATAGAGGAGTGAAAACCTCAGGTGTTTTTCTTTGGCCATCGCGTTAAACGGCAGGAGTTCCACCCTGTGAATCCCCGGTAATCCCCGAATATAAGCCCCGGCCTGGCTGATGTTCTCCTTATTGTCATTAAGTCCGGGGATCAAGGGTATCCTGATCAGAATCTCCGTTTTTCCCAGGGCTGATAACTCTGAAATATTCTCCAGTATTTCCTTATTATAAACTCCGGTCAACTTCAGATGGATTTCAGGATCCATGACCTTCAGGTCAAACAGAACCAGATCGGCCAGGGAAGCTACTTCCAGGAATACCCTAGGCTCGGCAAATCCTGATGTATCCAGTGCGGTGTGTATCCCCTCGCTCCGGCATGCCCTCAGCAGGGAAACAACAAATCCTGGCTGGGCAAGCGGCTCTCCGCCTGAAAAAGTAGCCCCTCCTCCCGATTCATCATGGAAAATCCGGTCCCTGCGGATTTCCTCCATTATTTTGGGTATGGTGTATTCCCGCCCCACTATTTCACGGGCTTCCGCAGGGCAACGTTCAACGCATCGCCCGCAGGCAGAACACAACAGTAAGTCAGTATCAGGGTGCTCTTTTCCGGCTGAAACAGCGTATTCAGGACAGGCTTCAATGCATTTCAGGCAGGAAATGCAGCGGGAAGGACGGAAAAGAAGAACAGGTTTGAATTCCCGGCTCTCAGGATTATGGCACCAGCCGCAGGATAGAGGGCATCCCTTCAGGAATACCGTAGTTCTGAGTCCGGGTCCGTCATGAAGGGCGAATCTTTTGATATCAAAGATAATTCCTTTTGTCTGCATAAATCCTGAACTTTCCCTGATTCCCGGTGTCGGCGAACCACCATTGCCAAGGATTATATCCAAAGGACGATAATTGAATGAAAGCCTCCCGGGTTTTTCATGAACCGCGGAGCAACGCAGTTTTTTTGTTATTGCGATGCAAAAACCGGGGGCGGATGCAAAATATCTTCTCCCGGGGGGCAATGCCTCAAAAAAGACATGTTACCCCCGCGAATTTACCTGGCCCAACCAATGGATTCAAATGGACCACGGCATAACTCAGGCAGCCTACACACAGCCCTTGCAATTCATCCGGTTTTAATTCCCACACCGGCATCAATTTGATCCCGCCATACCCTGTAAAGCTTAAAATTGCAGGTTGCCTGGCCCTGAAAGAAGAGGCCAATGACCTCTGCCTCTATTCACTGGTTAATGGTGTTATGCGGATGGCGCGGAACTGGGCAATGCCTCCTTCTGACTGTACGCCTACCGGTCCTGAAAGTACCGGTACGTCGGTAACCTGATTAACCAGTTTATCGTTCAACTTAACGGAAATGTCTCCCCCTTCAACCCGGATATCATACCTATTCCATTCCCCGGGGGGATTCCAGGCATCTTCCATTCTTGTCACTCCCACATACTTCCCGACCAGGTCATTCTCGGAGGTGGTTGTTCTTGCAGGATCACCCGCTATTACCAATCCGTGAAAACCATACACATCCCCTTCGTTTCCGCTCTTCATCTGGGCTTCTATACACCTGGGTACGGGACTCAATTCACCATTGATCCGCATCAGGGTTCCTGTATTTCCTGGTTCTGTGCCCGGAGCCCATCTCCATTCCACCACCAGTTCAAAGTCCTGAAAAGATTCAGTTGTATGCAGGAACCCAATTGGCTCCCCGGTGGTAACAAGCAAACCATCCTGGACACTCCATACATCCTCCTTTTTTACTTCCGGATCCGCCACAAAAATTTCCCATCCATCCAGTGTCGCTCCGTCAAACAGGTTAATGGCAGCAGGGGCGGCAGGTTCCTCACCGGCCGCCGGAAGCGGCTCTTCTGCTGGTCCCGTTGCGCATCCGGCCATCAAAAAAAAGCATCCCAAAATTATGACGAAAAATCCTCTGTTCATGTTATATCCTCCTGTTGGTCTGTTTACAGAATGTAAGGCCTAAATTGTGGAGACGGCATTCCCGGCTGTCAAGTGTTTTCTGGGAACGCAAAAAACATCGGCCGCCTGTTGCTTAAGACCCTGATCGGAGTCTGGATCTGAATCAAGGTCGGCATTAGGATAGGTTCCAGTAGCGAAACAACTGAAAGGAACCATGGGTCCTGACAGCTCGATAAAAGCCGATATTTCTCTGGTTTCACCTGCCATGCAACTCTTCAAAAATGAAGGTTTATCTTCATTCTGGAATGATACACTCAATGTTTCCAATACTTCAGCAAACAGAGGGCCGTATTATCATGAATAAAAATAACCTTTCCAGCACCACTATCAGCCGCCGGGGTTTCCTGTACGGAAGCACGTTGTCGCCTTTGGCCGCAGCAGGATTGAGCGGCTGCGGGTTTAATCAGAAAGCCAATCAAGAGCCTCCTGAACAAGACTATCCATTTGAACTGGACGAAATAAGCATACGGGAATTAACCAGGGCCTTTGATGACAGTAAATATAGTTCAGAAGAAATCACCCGTCTCTACCTGGAAAGGATAGAGGCACTCGATCATGCCGGGCCTGAACTCCACTCAATCATTGAAATTAATCCTGACGCCCTCCAGATAGCTGGGGAACTGGACAGGGAGAGGAAAGAGCAGGGGCCCCGCAGTCCCATCCATGGGATCCCGGTACTGGTAAAAGACAATATTGACACCCATGACCGGATGACAACCACTGCCGGTTCTCTCGCTCTTGAGGGATCCATCCCTGCCCGCGATTCTGAAGTGGCCAGAAGGCTGAAGGAAGCCGGGGCAATCATCCTGGCCAAGGCCAACCTGAGTGAATGGGCCAACTTCAGGTCGCTAACTTCTTCCAGCGGCTGGAGCGCTCGAGGGGGACAATGCCGTAATCCTTACATCCTGGATCGGAATCCCTGCGGATCCAGTTCCGGTTCGGCGGTTTCGGTATCAGCCAACCTGTGCCCCGTCGCCATCGGCACCGAGACCAACGGTTCTATTGTCTGCCCATCCAATGCCAATGGAATTGTAGGCATTAAACCTACGGTGGGTTTGGTAAGCAGAAGGGGGATTGTACCCATTTCCCATAACCAGGATACAGCAGGGCCCATGGCCCGGACTGTTGCTGATGCCGCCACCCTGCTTAACATCATTGTCGGGGCCGATCCGGAAGACCCTTCCACAGCCGAGACCGAAACAAAGAGACAGCCCGACTACACTGAATTCCTGAAGCCGGATGGGCTGAAAGGAAAAAGACTCGGGGTAGCCAGGGAATATTTCGGCTTTCATCCCAAGGTGGAAGCCGTGATGGAGGCCGCGCTTGCGGACCTCCAGCGAATGGGAGCCGTGCTGGTTGACCCGGTTGAGTTCCCGGATAATAAGGAACTGGGCAGGGCATCCTTCAATGTCATGCTTTATGATTTCCGGGTTGACCTGGAAAAGTACCTGGCCGGATTAAGCGGAAAGAATATCCCCCGCACCCTGGCTGAACTGATTGCATTTAATGAGGCCAACCGAGACCGGGAAATGACCTGGTTTGAACAGGAAATATTCGATAAAGCACTTGAAACAGAAAACGTCCCCGAAGCTGACTACCAGAAAGACCTAAAAAAACTCCTCGCTTTTTACAGGGAAAATGGAATTGATAAGCTGATGAATGAAAACAGGCTGGATGCTATCATCGCTCCCACTGGCGGGCCAGCCTGGACGATTGAGCTGATCTACGGGGATCATGGCGGAGGCGGAAGTTCTTCCCCCGCGGCCAGGGCAGGTTATCCCAACATAACCGTACCGGCCGGATTTATCCATGAACTGCCGGTAGGGATTTCATTTTTCGGCAGAGCCTGGAGCGAACCGGTACTGATAGAAATAGCCTATGCTTACGAGCAGGGGACATTACATCGCAAGCCCCCGAAATTCCTGGACACCATGAAATCGGCCTGAAGATTGAGGAATGAAAATTTCACCTGAATGAATTTCAATCAACCCCGCCGGAAGGAAAAAATCCACCAGGCGGGGCTGGAGGTCCGACACCAAGACGAAAACAGAAAAATCCATACACTCCGGCTAGGTGGATGTAATCACCCTAACTTCACAATTCCAAAATAAAAATGTTCGATATTTGAGACGTCAGCTTCCCTAAAATCAAATTTTCTTCAGGGAGTTTTGCTCAAGTTCCCTGAATGATTTATCCTTTACTGGTGATTAAAAAAACTATCTTCATTTTACTGTGGATTTTCCTGATGCAGCTGAACATCCTCGGCCAGTCAGGGCTCCCTGAGGTTTCCCTGGAAGGAGAACCTTTCCTGAAAGAATTCAATGAGGCTTCGGATTCCCTTAGACTCGTAGGAATTTTTTCCCCAACTTGCGGTCATTGCCTGAGCGCCTGTGCTGACTTGCAGCAGTTCCTGGATGAGCATCCCCAGGCGAATATCAGGGTTTTCCTACTCTGGTCTCCGTACATGGGTTTTGACACCGCTGTAACAGCCCGCCGCTCTGCGCGCTACCTCTCTGACAGCCGTGTCACTCATTTATGGGATGTCTGGCGTTTCGGCTCCCGGAGTTTTTCGATGCTCCTGGATATTCCTCTGATGGAAGCCTGGGACATGTATGCTGCTTTTTCACCTGGTGTTAAATGGGAAGGAGATGCGCCTCAACCTGCTTTCTGGCTGCAAGGCCGTGAATTAAAAAGAGGGATACCCTACACTCCCGAAGATCTGAAAGCAGAGCTTGAAAAATGGTTGAAATAAAACAGGTTCCATTTGCCGGACAGCGATCCCTGCTTCCCGCGAAACCTGCGATCTTCGCCTAAAAATATTTATTCACTGAATCGGAGGGCTCTTGATATGGCATTGATTAAAATAAATAAGGACCGCTGCAACCGGGATCACATCTGCGTTAATGAATGCCCTGCCGCAGTGTTTAGTGTCGGGGAAGACGGCTTTCCCGTTTCTGACCCGGAATCTGAATCCCGATGTATCAGTTGCGGCCATTGCGCGGCAATCTGTCCCAAAGCTGTCCTGGAGTGGTCTGGATATGATCCTCATAGACTTGTCCCGGTTGAATCTTTCGGTTCCGAACCTGACAGGGTTCTTGCCGCCCTCAAGTCCCGGCGGACAGTACGAAAATTTTCTCCTGAACCTGTCTCTCCAGAAACAGTCAACCAGATCCTGGATACTTCCCGATACGCCCCTTCGGCCAGTAATATCAGACCGGTAAAGTGGCTGCACCTGCATGGCCGCCGAACCCTGGAAACAGTCGCCGGAATGACGGCTGACGCGCTCTCGGATCTGCCCAGGTATGGAAACTTTTCCAAAATGTGGCACCAGGGAGTGGACCTGATTACCAGGGGCGCTTCCTCATGTGTTATTACCTACGCTGAAAAATCTGCGGGATGGAACCGGGAAGACAGCACCATAGCCATTACCTACGCGGAAATATCAGCTCATGCCCTGGGCCTGGGTACATGCTGGGGCGGTGTTATCATGCGCGCAGCCCAGATGAATCCCGAAATTCCCAAATTCCTGGGTTTACAGGAAGATGAAGCAGTCACTGGTACCCTGTTCCTGGGTTTCCCCGAAGTTCGATTCTACCGGCTTCCTCCCAGGGAAAAGGCCGACATTAGATTGATTCAGTAGAGAATAATAGAAAATCCAACCCGGAGTGTTACCTCCCTGGGAAGGGGCAAAAATGAAATTACTCTTAATGGGTTTAGGCAGACAGGGCTTTCGTATCCTCGAACTTCTTCTGGAGAGAGATTTTGGGCCGGTGGATGTTTTCGACATTCGGCCTGAAGCCCTGGAAAACTCAGCCAGGCTTTTCGGAAACAGAATCCGGATTCTGGATGCAAATCCTTTCTCCCTGGATGAAGAAAACAGGAAAAAGCTTCTGGGCGGGTACAGCCTGGTTATGGACGCCCTGCCGTCTTTCCAGTCCTACCAACTGATGCTCTCAGTCATCCACGCCGGGTCTAGGCTGGTGAGCGTGTCGTTTCTGGAAGAAGATTTCATGGCTCTCAACGGTGCTGCCAAAAAAAATGGGGCCCTGATTATACCCGACTGCGGCGGCGCCCCCGGATTCTCCCACATGATGGCTGGATACTCTGTCCAAAGCCTGGGTGGAGCTGATCGTGTCGTCATGAAAGTAGGGGCAATCCCAACCAGGCCGGAACCGCCTTTTTATCATTCCCTGACCTGGTCAGTACAGGATCTGATGGAGGAGTATTTTCGCCCTGCCAACTGCCGCCATGGCGGCCGATTAATTGCCCCGGATCCTTTTGACGGCATTGAAGAAGAAGATATCCAGGGCCTGCCCCTGCAGTCATTCCTTAGTGACGGTGCCAGGTCTTTTTTAACCAATTATCCAGATGTGCCATTCATGGAGGAGAGAACTCTCCGTCACCATGGCCATATGGAATTCATGCGCCCTTTCCGGGAAGCTGGATTCCTGACCCGCGAGCCGCTGGATGTGGACGGGCATGTGATCAAACCTTACCTGGTCCTGGCAGCCATGCTGGAAAAAACCTTCTCCGGCCTGCCCCCTGAAGACCGCTTCATCATGCAGGTAAAAGTTACTGGACCAGGCGGACACCACTGCCACGAATACAATATGCCCTACCAGGAGGACTCCGGGGTATTCGGACTGGTGAATTCAGTCGCCATAACAGCTGTGGAAAGCGCGTCCATGGTTCTGGACAGTACCATCCAAAACACAGGGGTATTGCCCCTGGAACTGCTGGCTGACGGGAAACAGTTTGAGAGGATGTCCCAGGCCCACCGGGACCAGGGCGCCATGGTTGTGTTGCGGGAGGATTAAATCACAGGTACTTCTTTATCTGGTACTGCTCGGCCAGTTCCTGACGCTTTTTGTCTGAAACTGAGCCGATGTATTTTTTCCATCCCGGGCAGAATTTAATATGCCATCTCCAAAGGCGGCCTAAAAATGACCCCGGATTATTGTCGTATTTCGCGCGGAAAGCACATGTTTCACATCCTGGCTCTGCCATCTGATCACCTCCAGTATTTGATTTTCATATGAATATACCCCGGGTCGATTTAAAGATCCATCCCCTTTTAACGCTGACAAGTGAAAGAATGATTTATGGTAAAACCCACTCCCTTGAAAGGAGACCATTTTTCTTTTAATGATCCGATCCGCTGCATTCCGTGTTGGTCCGGATCAATCCCCGTGAAATTTTCATGTTGCGCTGCCTGGAACCCGAGTTTTAGGCTATACTTTACTACCGTGAAATGTATATCCTGTAACCAGCGGAAAGGCCGGAGAAACTGCCCCGCGCTCGGGGCCTTGATCTGTACCCAGTGCTGCGGAAACAAACGCGGGATTGAGATTCGGTGCCCCGATGACTGCACTTATTTCGGCCAGGCCATGGGAAAAAAATGGTTCGATCTTTTCCATCCCGCCTGGGCTCGTATCAAAGCCGACCAGGACCGGAATGCTCTGCTTAATTCCGTCAATGCCTGCTTTCCCCTGATCATATACCTGCAGAGAATCCTGCTGGGAATCGTACTGGAACTTGCTGACCCCCGGAATGAATTTATCCTGGAATCCCTGAAACTCCTGGAGGGCGGGTACCACGCCGCCCAAAAAGGGATAATCTACGAACCATCCTCCACAAACCTGAATATCCAGGCGATTGTACGCGAGATGCGTGCCCGGATTGCGGCAGAAGAAAAAGAAACCCGGATCCCTCCCGAATTCCTGGCGGAATCTTTCCGCATCATGGTTCTCTTTACGGAAAACTACACTCTTGAAAAGCCGGCGGAATATTCGTACTCCCAGCTCTTGCGCCAATTCCACCCAACAGTTACAGCTCCTGAAGATAAATCAGGAGATATCATTATCACGGGTTGATCGGATTTCCAGTCCGCAGCAGAAACCATTCGTCGAAAGGTTCAATCCGCAAGATACCTTATCCCAATCTGTTTACCCTTGATTATCGTCTTTCAAAATGCCGGTCTGAAAAATCCAGATAACACTTCCAGTCGTAGGTGGTGATCGCATGCTCACCAGTGCGCAGATGATAGCCGATCGAATCGCCGATCGGGGAATCGGGAGGCGGCCACTCCATAGTATCCACACCTCGTTTACCGTAGAGTCGATAAATCGGCTCTGCCAGTGTTGCCGTAACAAACTCACCCTTGGGATCCGACAGCAGATCCTCAGTCGCGCTGGCTATATAGACCGGGCGCGGCGCTATCAATCCCAATAACATGTGCTGGTCAAAAGGCAGTTCCTGTTCTCGGTTAATATACTCTCGAAATCTTTCACAATACCGCCAGGATGCATGGGCAATTGAGAATGCGATATTCTCCCCGAAGTTGCGGCGTGCCAGTGAAGCCCCGCCTTCGCCGCTGTTATTGGAAATAACAATGGCAAACCGCTGATCCTGAGCGCCCGCCCACAAGGCCGCTTTGCCCAAGCGGGAATGACCAAAAACCACCACGCGTTTGGCGTCAACCTCAGGTACCGTCTCAAGATAATCCAAAGCCCGCTTAAACCCCAGCTCCAGGCGCCCAGTGCACCCCAGTCGTCAGGCTTCCGCTCCATCCTTCCCGCGCGTCTGAGGGCATAACCGCGGATTCCGTCACGCCACCCCTCGATGTGGTCCGGCTCCACATCGCCGTAATAAAACGTCGCCACTCCGTAACCCCGCCGCAATATCAGCTCCAAAGGCCACCGGTTCTCCGACAAACCGCGCAGGTCATCCGTAGCACGATTATCAATAACAGCTCTACTGTTATGAAAACGCATCCACCCCTGAGGAAGTGGAATCAAAGAATCCTTTTCCACACTGGCGTTACCATAGAAGTTCAATCCCAGGTATACCGGAACCGGCCCCGCCACACCATTAGGCAAGTAAAGCATGAGCTGAATTCGTGGAGCGTCTGAATCTTCGAAAAGTTCCAGATCCACAATGATTCGAGTCGCCAGACCATCAACCGCATCGTTCCTGCTCGCCACCATCTCTGTACGCAAGCGCACCGGCAAATCCGGCGTATGCCCATACATCAGGTCCCGAAAATCCTGAAGCACATCCGCCCGCCGCCAGGATTCCCAATCCTCCGCATCCTTCACCCGGCTGCCATCCGGCTTGAGCAAAGGATCAGGTGCCGTATAAGGCTGTACCTTCTCTTCCTTATAGTTGCGCCCATACGAGGTATCCTGGGCTCCAACATAACTCATGCATACCAGTGAAAGCACCAACACCGGAAACACTGCTTTACTCCCAGCCAAAGATCTGTAAGTTAATGACTTCTCCTGCTCCATATGGTCCTTTCTCAAAAACAGGTTTGTGGTGAAAGGTACGCTCAACCGTCGCTCTTAAGCGTCCGGTTCGAGTTTCGGTTCGGGCCTGCTTTCATCTAGAATGCTGAGGATTTCGAGCGTTGCTCTTGATACCCTTGTCTCCCTGGTTAAAAATTGGGTGGATACCCTGACCAACTTTAAACATATAGTAACTCACAAATTGAATTATTTTTTAGGTTTATCTAGTCACAGCGAGGAATTACTCCCAAATTGCAAAACTCCTGTTTTAGTAATGCAGATAAGACAAGGTAAGGGGTTGGGTGAATTTCTATTCCATAGCAAACCCATCAACAATAATAACCTGCGCATCAACGCTTGTTTTACGCAATGGGGCAACAGCACTGTACTCCCGAGATGTCCGTCATGGAAAAATGCTGATTATTAAATATTTTTAATTCTTAACTCCTTAAAGAGATATAATTAATCACTACTTAAAGATTCCGCCAAGCACCGAGAGCTCCCCCTGAATAGATACAAGGGCTGAAGGGAGAGATTACAGAATTTTGCCCATCGCCTCAGAAACAGTTTGAAAAACGGCTCTACCCTGCGATATGAAATGTTGTACAGAGGAATTCACTGCTTTTTCGATTGAGGTAATTACAATTCCTTACTGTGAGTTACAATAAAGAACCTTTCTATTAGATCAATGCCCTGATGCATAAAAGTTCTGTTGAGAGGATAAAGACATGAAGGAAGAACAGTCTGATCTTTCACCATCACCACCTATCTGTCACCGACTGGATGATAACCTGCATGGACGCCTTTTCGATCCCGGTGAGAAACGTAACCCTTTAAAACCCAGAGGTGAGCCTCTCACCCTGCCAGACCCTTTATATCCTCAACATCCTGAATTTTTGAAGCAGGAAATGAGCGAATCCCAGTACCGCCGGTTCAACCTGGCCCGGGGCTGGAAGGCATGGGGAACCCCCTACCTGAAATCCAGGTGGTACAGCAAGGACCTGCGTCCCATTGTGACCTACCTTTTTACCGAGTACGGGTGCAACCTGGACTGCCACTACTGCTGGTCCTACAACAATAAAACCAGGGGCATGACCGAGGATACGGCACGCCGGTCCATCGACTGGCTGGAATCAATCGGCGGCCGGGTCCTGGCCCTGATGGGAGGGGAACCCCTGCTTCGCTGGGATTTTGTTCACAAGGTAACTGATTACGCCGCCAAAAAGAATTTTTATATCTACCTGGCCACCAATGGAAGATTCCTGCGTCCCGAAGTGCTGGACCGTCTCGGGGATGCCGGCCTCTCAGTGATCAACCTGGCTATTGACAGCGTCGAGGTAACTCCTGAACTGCCCAAAGCCTACGTGGCTGTAAAAGATAACCTGGATTACATGGTCCGCATGCAGCGCCATTACGGTTACACCATCTTCCTTAATATAAACATCACCCGCATCAACCTGGATGATGTCAGGGAGTTGACGGAAATAGCCCATAACTATAACCTTGCTACTGATTACCATATCAATGAAAGCCCGATGATGGAGCAGGCCCATTTCAGGCATAAAAAAGGTAACAGCACCTATATCACCCCGGACGAATATGAACAGATAGATACCCTGATTGACTGGCTTATAGACAAACAGGCTCAAGGCTACAAGATGCCCAACTCCCCGGCCCAGCTGGCTAACATGAAAAACATGATGCGGGGAAAGGCAGCGCGGTGGCCCTGCCGGGCCGGGCAGAATACCTTGATCATCAGGGAAGACGGAACCCTGGCTCCCTGTTTTCCGATGTACAGCGCAACCCACGACTGGGGACAGGTTGAAAATGACAACTTTGACCTTGTGCAGCTGAACGAAATGAAAAAAACCTGCAACTCCACCTGTTATTCCACCCTTAATTCAATAGTTGGATATTGCTACAACGACGTCCGCCTCATCAAATGGATGGCAAAACAGGGTCTGAACCGGTTCCGCGGATTAACCGGAAGCATATAGGGGATTCCGAAGCTTTCCGCTGCAGTGTCTGTGACAACGGAAACCACGTTCCTTGAAATCCGATCGCTGGTTATGCGACTTCACACGGGGCGATGTGATCAAGCTGTTTTTCAATTTGATGTGCTGCTTCCCAAAGATCGACAGCTTGCTGGGAGTTCAGCCAAAACTGGGGACTGTTTCCTGTTTGACGTCAGCATCAATGGGACACATTTAGCCCAAAATGTCCACTTTGACTCGGCACTAAGCGAGCGCATCCACCGCTTAGAATTCTTGCACCATTCATTTGTCTCTTCCTGCCTAACGCCGAACTCAGCCGCCGCGATCGCTGTCGGCTGGAGTAGTATGTTAAATGGTTTTTATCACAGCTTCAGAATAAGCCGTAACATGTCTTTAAGCTGGATACCATTTTCAAAAATTGGTTCAGCATAATTGCGGATGAAATGGTCTTTCAGTATTGAGTCCACTCGAAATCCAAAACGTTGATAAAATGCTAATTGATAACCAAAAGTACCGGTTCCTAATTCCACTGATTCAAAATATCTCTCTCTAACTCTGTCCAGAGCAAATTGGAGTAATTGTGACCCAATACCTGATTTCTGTTTTTCTGGTAAAACGGCAATATTGAATAATTCAATTCTGAATTTGTCTATAGGTTTTAGAATACAGACTCCAACAATTTCTCTTTGGAATACAGCCACGTAACAGAATGAGTCATCTAAATATCGATTTACACGCTCAATTGATGGGTCCGCTTCTAGCAATAGTTTTTTGGGGACTAAGTCTGGGGATATCTCCTTAATTTCTATCATTTTTTCCATTTAACTATAATTAAACAGGCCCGCATAAGATTCGGATCTGTTGATTTCTGCCCGTATAAGACACCCTCATGTATACTGACGAAGGCTTGATAACATCCTTCTTTTCAATAAGTTCACGCGCACCCAGGTATTCATTCATATGTGTCATCCAGATTAATATCTAACGCGCTCTAAAAATGAATCCACAGGACTGCTGCCACCGGCAGAGCCGAGGTTGAGGAGATACGTATCAATCATGGTCGTTAGAACCCATCTTAGAGTACATAATATTGTATGAATCTGAAATTTTGTGAGGTTTATCGATTATTTGACAGGTAGCCATTATCCTTCCCTGACTCATTGCCTCAAATAAAAAGTTTTTTAGTAACCAGTGTCTTTTCAAAACACGGATATTTACACTCGGCGGATCGATCAGTCCTATTTATCCCGACTTATGGAGTAAGTAAGGGACAGAGGACTGCGGCAGGGATCCTCCTAACGATGGCAAAAGTACGGGGCTGGTTTCGCCGTGAACGGTCAGAGCCCTGATGACAGACTGGGAAAGAGGTATGTCCATAGGGGTACGGTAAGCCCGTTACCTCCTTCCTTTCGCTCAATCCTGGAAATCTCCGCCTTGTTAAGTATTTCCTTTAAGATCTCACAATAACACAGCGGCGGGCCATTTTCATCGGTGCTTCTGCTGGATTCAAGGACCCTTTTAGTCCTGAATAATTCCTGCCCGTCCAGCATCCTGATGGATAATTCTTTAAAACATGTCCTTATCCCATTTCGGCTTTCCTGTTTCTGCCCGGGGCACCACTGTTTCATCCGATGTCTGATGAATAAAACAGCCTGGAACCGGGACACAAAAACCTCTCCTGCCCCATCACTATCCGCGCCAGGATTTCTCCGGACTTCATCGACCTTCATGTAGCCATTGATTAAATCTCCATGTTAGTATCTAGTGATTAAATCTTCATCAAGGGAGGGATTTCCGATGTGTTTTAAAAAGATCAGTTGTTTTACTGTCGTTGTTCTAACCCTCATATTCTCTTGCTCATTTTCAATGGCTGACCCTGGGAAACAGTCCGTTATCAAGGCGGGGAAGCTGGTTGATCCGGTTAATGGAAAGGTCCTGGAGAACCGGATGATCCTGGTGGAAGACGGCCTTATAGCTAAAGTGGCAGCTGACCTGGAAATTCCCGGAGATGCCACCCTGATCGACCTGTCTGATTCCGTTGTGCTTCCCGGTCTGATTGACTGCCACGTGCATGTTGACGGCGAGGCCAGCGGCGATCATTACCGGACCATGTTTCAAAGGAGCTTTATAGATAACGCCGTTATCGCCCACCTCTACGCTAAAAGAACTCTGGATGCCGGTTTCACCTCAGTGCGGAGCCTGGGATCTGAGGGTTTTGTGGATATCGCCCTGCGTAATGCCATCAACCGTGGAGACGTCCCCGGTCCCAGAATCCAGGCTTGCGGATTCTACATTTCCTCAACCGGCGGACATGGCGATCTGGTCGGATTCTCTCCGTGGCTGACATCCAATATGCCCGACGAAATGACAGGCATTGCCAATGGAGTGGATGAAGTACGCAAGAAGGTGCGCTACCTGGTCAAGTATGGAGCTGATGTGATCAAATTCGGTGCCAGCGCCGGAGTTTTAAGTGGAGAAGAGAGCGTAGGAGCTCCGCAATACACCCAGGAAGAAATGGATGCCATCGTGGATGAAGCCCACATGTGGGATAAAAAGGTTGCCGCGCATGCCCACGGAACCGAAGCAATCAAGATGGCTGTCAAAGCTGGAGTGGACTCAGTGGAACATGGCAGCATGATAGATGATGAAGGTATCCGAATGATGCTGGAAAAGGGCACCTACCTGGTGGCGGATATCTATAATGACGACTATATCCTTAGTGCCTATGCCAAAATGGGGGCTCCGGACCAGATCATTGAAAAGGAAAGGTTAGTTGGCCGTACCCAGCGGGAAAATTTCAGGAAGGCAGTGACTGCGGGGGTAAAGGCCGCTTTTGGAACAGATGCCGGGGTTTACCCGCACGGCTGGAACGGGAAGCAATTCGTAAAGATGGTGGAATGGGGCCTTACCCCAATGCAGGCCATCCAGGCAGCAACAGTAAAGGGGGCCGATCTCCTCGGCTGGAGTGATAGCGTCGGGTCTGTCACCCCGGGGAAATTTGCCGATATCATCGCTGTAAAATCAGATCCTCTTGAGGATATTTCTGTCCTGGAACACGTCTCATTCGTCATGAAAGGCGGAGTTGTATACAAAAACGAGGTTGAGTAGGCTCTGACTCCGTTCTTTAATTCGAAATAAAAGCCGCGGAAATTGTCCAGGCAGAACTCTGGATATAACCGCGGCTTTTGGTTTTGGAGGTTATTACCTAAAGACAGAGTCCGACGAGGCTATTTGGATTCAATTTTAATAACAACAGCCATTTCATCTGTCCGGCATTCCGGGATTTTAATCCTCAGCCCCTGTTCTTCCTCAGTCCATCTGACTGCAACGTCACTGCCAAGCAGGGAGACCCTCTGAATCGACAACTCCTCTGGCAGTGCGTCAGCCGCAAAAGCTTTCAAAAGATACTCTTTACCGGTTTCGGGTTGTCCAAGGATCGAGGCATAGATGACACCATTGCTGGTGGTGTACCTTATGTCATCAGTTGTATATCTGATCTTTAGGAATTCGGCATGGTTTTCGTAATGGCCTTCCGGCTCCCGGGTTGGACCTTCCCCAAAATCATACCAGGGCCTGGTTCCATAGATTGCCTCTCCATATGAAGCGAGCCACTGGCCTATTCCCAGCAATACATTCCTCTGGTCTTCAGGGATGGTTCCGTCGGCCTTCGGTGAAATATTCAGGAGCAGGACCCCGTTTTTGCTGACGATATCAATCAATACATGCAAAATATCCTCTGTCGGTTTGATCTCCAGCCCTTCTGTATAACACCAGCTTCCGGTGCTGACGGTTTCATCCGTCATCCACGTTTTTTCTTCAAGCCTGTTTTTGCGGGATTTTTCCAGATCATCCACTGAGATCTCCAGGGGGAGGTCCTCCTGCTTCCTGACAATAACCACTTCCTTACCCAATTTTTCCGCATCATTCAGGTAATAGGCACAAAATTCCTTCTGGTATTCCTCCGGAATCTGATCCAGCCAGGAATCAAACCAGATGATATCGGGATGATAGCGGTCTATCACTTCCTTGAGTTTGCCCAGCCAGACCTCCTCCAGCCACTGGGATTCAGGAATGTTGCCATAAAGATATTTCAGCTCGTTATCACTTGAAGAGGTAGGCATCCCTTCAAAAAAAGGGTAATGGCTGTTCAAATAAACAACATTCCCATTTTTGTCAGTTTCCCTCTGAAACCTCTGCAGATTCCTGGCATGGTGGAATGTTGTGATGAACTTCAGGTTAGACTTCCTGAAGGCCGCTGCAAGCTCTCCGGCTATATCACGCCTCGGCCCCTTATCCATTGAATTCCAGGGGGTTATTGAACTGTCCCACATCGAAAAGCCGTCATGGTGTTCAGCCACCAGTCCGGCAAATCTCGCCCCGGCCTTCTGAAACAAATCGGCCCATTCCTCTGGATCAAAATACTCGGCTTTAAACATGGGAACAAAATCATGGTACCCAAATTCAGATGGGTGCCCATATTTTTCCAGATGGTGTTTGAATTCCTTATTCTGCTCATAAAACATCCGGCTTGGATACCATTCATCACCAAACGCGGGAACCGAATAAACTCCCCAATGAAAATAGATACCCAGTTTTGCATCCTGAAACCATGCAGGGGCTTCATTGTGTTCAGCCAGGGATTCCCAGGTAGGTTGATATTTCTGTGCCATACCTGAACTCGTCATAATCAGGGCCACTATCAAAAGCAATATTCTTTTCATGATTATTGATTTTATTGCCCGGTTTAGTATCTTTCCACTGTTTCCAGCAGAAAACCATCACTCCTCTGGAATATTAACCGGCTGATGATTCAATCCCATTCAGGGAAGTCAGGTAAAATCTCTTAATCTGCCTATCAGGGATGACAGCCTTTTTTGATAGATTTTATCCATAAGAAGGATTTGTGACTCCGATTTGATTTAGGTAAAAAGCAAAGCTCTTATGGAAAATAATAAAATTTCCCGTAGAAATATTATCAGCAGGGTATGCTCCTGTGCCGGCCTTGCGGTTTGGGGGACTGCCCGCTTTCTGCATTCCGCAACCCTGAATATCAGGAGCCGCTACAGCCCCAAGAACAGCAAGCGTGCCGAAAGGCCCTACACCCGTTACATCGTTCTCCACACTACTGAAGGCAGGGAGGCAGGATCCTTTGACAAAATCTGGAGAAGGGGTGAAGCTCATTATTTTGTCAACCAGAAAGGTCTGGTATACCGGATAATCCAAAAATCAAAAATTGCCACCCACGCAGGTCGAAGCATGTGGGAAGGATATGGCCCTGTTGACAACTACTCAATAGGCATTGAAGTAGTCGGATACCATGACAAGGACATTACTGAAGAACAGTACACCGCCCTGAAGGAGCTGTTAAGACAGCTCAAAAGCACCTATGATATCCCGGACGAAAGAGTTGTAACCCATTCAATGGTAGCTTATGGCCGGCCCAACCGTTTTCATCCCTACCAGCACCGGGGCAGGAAACGCTGCGGCATGATTTTTGCCCGAGCTGATGTCCGGGAACGGCTCGGCCTCAAAGCAAAGCCGGAAATTGACAAGGATGTCCAGGCAGGGCGCCTTCGAGTCGCTGATAATGAACTCTACACTTATCTTTTCAAGCGCGATTACCCGGCCCCTACTCTTCTTGCGCAGGGGACTGAAAGGAAGTTCATTATTGATAAAGACCACACTGCCTGGGATATAGCCAGGGACCTCTACGACAGCGCAGATACCAGGTACGTGTTCCCTGACGGACAGTCCTTATCCGGAGCTGAGATTAGTGACTGGAGCAGGATTCCCTTGGGAACAAAAGTGGAAATGGCCAAAGCTGAGGAAGACCTGGGTTTTGAGGGCTTCTACACGGTTAAAAAAGAAGAGCCTGCCAGGTCGGTTGCAGGTGATGGTTTTGCTGATAAAAATACTATCTATATCCTGCCGAGCGGCATGGTTAGAACCGGTTATGAAATGAACAAAGTAGCTTCCACGCGAAAGCTTCTAGAAAACCTGCCGGAAGGGACCAGGGTCCTGACAGGTTATGTTTATGGGGGACATGTAAAGAAAAACCGGAGCGCATCATGGATTGCGGGAAGAAAATGGAACTATCCCTCCACTTTCTATTATTTGCCGGGGGGCAGGATTATGAGCGGAGAGGAAATCGATGATTCCAGTATTCCTCTTGATACCCTTGTCCTGTTTCAGAGTTAGGGTTTGATCCGGAGAGAAAAACCGGCAGAGCAAAAGCCGTTCTCTGACAACGGTTGATCCCAGTATCCGATCAACTGCTGAGATTTAAACAGGAATCTTCTCCTGCGATATCCTGTCAGTATCTGATTATTATCAGAATAAAATGCCTGTCATCAACCGGGGGAGATCTCCGGTGAGGAAAGACCCTGTCCCAAACGGGGCAAGCTCTTCCCTCCTTCCGGGTGCATCAGGATTACTTCTCCAGCAGATCAAGCATGAAGGCATAATCATAGGCGGTATCACGCAGGCGTTTGTAGCGGCCGGTTGTTCCGCCATGTCCACCTTCCATGTTGGTTTTCAGGAGAAGCCGGTTATTATCAGTCTTCATTGTTCGAAGTTTGGCAACCCATTTTGCCGGCTCCCAGTACTGCACCTGGCTGTCCGCCAGGCTCGTAGTCACCAGCAGATTCGGATAATCCTTCGCCTCCACCTGGTCATATGGAGAATATGAAAGCATGTATCGATAATACTCTTCCTGTCTCGGATCCCCCCACTCATCCCACTCAAAAGTGGTTAACGGAATATCCGCGTCCAGCATGGTGGTTACCACGTCCACAAACGGAACAAAGGCCGTAACTCCCCGATATAATTCAGGTTCAAGGTTGATTACAGCTCCCATCAGCAGCCCTCCAGCACTGCCTCCCATGGCAAAAAGCCTGCTGGATGACGTATACTGCTCATCTATCAGATAGTGGGCGACATCATTGAAGTCGGTAAAGGTATTCATTTTTTTCAGCAATTTCCCGTCTTCATACCACTGGCGTCCCATTTCCTGGCCGCCTCTAATGTGCGCGATGGCATAAACGAATCCACGGTCCAGCAGGCTGAAAATTGATGTATCGAAACTGGGGTCAGTGCTGGAACCATATGAACCGTAAGCATAAAGAAGGCAGGGGTTAGACCCATCCTTCTTCAACTCCCCGGTTTTATATACCATTGAGATCGGAACTTTTTTACCGTCATCCGCCGGGGCCCATAAACGACAGGTGGTATAGTCTTCCGGGTTGTAACCTGGGACTTCATCCTGCTTTTTCAGCACTTTTTCCCGGGTGGACATATTGTAGTCATATACACTATCGGGTGTTACCAGGCTTGAATAATTGAGCCTGACCAGGTCTGTATTAAATTCAGGATTAGACCAGCTGATAGAAGCTTCGCAGACCTCTTCCGGGAATTCAACATAGTGTTCATCTTTTCCCGACCAGGGAATGACGCGTACCCGGGTCATGGCGTTTCCCCGCTCAGAAACCACGAGGTAGTTTTTAAACAGCTCAAATCCCTGGAGCAGGACATCTTCCCGGCAGGGAATTACTTCCTCCCAGTTTTCCTTTTCAGTGGCATTCAGGGGAGCCCTCATCAGCCGGAAATTTTCTGCATCCAGGTTAGTCAGGATATAAAAATAGTCTCCCAGCTGGTCAGCCTGGTATTCAAGACCCCGTTCACGGGGCTGTATGACCTTGAATTCACCGGTTGGATTGTCAGCATCCAGGTAGCGGTATTCGTTGCTCAAAGTATGGTTGGAACCGATAATTATGTAATCCCTGCTCTTGGATTTGCCCACGCCGCAGCTGAAAATCACGTCATCTTCCTGGAAAACCAGTACAGACTCGCCATCCAGGGCCTGCCTATATATCTGGAAGGCTCTCAGGGTATCAGGATCCCTCCTGGTATAAAAAACAGTATTATTGTCATTGGCCCAGACAGCGCTTCCCTTAACATCTTTTATAACCTTCTCCAGCTGCTCGCCGGTAAGCAGGTTTTTAAAATGTAGTTCATACTTGCGCCGGCCGACAGTATCCACACTGTAGGCCAGGAGGTTGTTGTCAGGACTTGCCACTACTCCCTCAACAGAGAAGAATTCGTGATCCCCCGCCATCTCATTAACATTCAGAATTACTTCTTCATCCGCCTCCAGGGAGCCTTTCTTACGGCAATAAATGGGATACTCCTGACCTTCTTCAAAACGGGTATAGTAGTAGTAGCCATTCAACAGCACTGGAACCGATTCATCATTGGGTTTGATCCGGGCCTTTATTTCCTCAAAAACTGTATTCTGCAGCTCTTCTGTATGACCCATAACTTTTGCTGCATATTCATTCTCAGCTTCCAGGTAGGCTACGACCTCAGGATTTTCCCTCTCACGCAGCCAGTAATAATTATCCGTTCGCACATCCCCGTGGATGGATAGTTCTTCCGGAATTATCCGGGCTGCAGGGGGACCCTCAGTTCCACATCCTGTCATGACAATGATGAATAAAAAAACAAAAAAAAGTGCCAGTGGTTTCATGGTTAGTACTCCTGTTAATAGTAATTCCGTCATTCTAATTCCCTGTCCGGTAAATAACAATGGTAAAAAAAACAGCCTTTCAGGCACCATCATGCATGACAAAAATTCTGACTGTAATTCGGATAATTATTGAGGAGATATCAATTGAGTGTAATCAGAAGGATCGATCAGGGCCTCAATCACCAGTGGTTCCCGGCAGGTTATGCCCTTTTTAATCGCATCTTTCATTTGATTCAGGTTTTCGGCCCTGGTTATGCTGACACCTAATATCCTGTCTGCCTGGAACAGTTCTCCCTCGTACAAATCGGTGGCAGCAGGTCTCACACCTTTCCAGTTCTGCTTCAGTTTAATCAGATTTAATTCTCTGTCAGCCATTACAATCACTGTAAGAGGAAGTTTATACCTGCGGGCGGTTATCAGCTCGCCGAGAGCCATTAAAAATCCTCCGTCTCCTGTGATACACACCACGGGAAGGCCGGGGTTATGCAGTTGGGCCGCAATCGCGGCAGGCAGGCCGAAACCCATCGAGGACCAGCCATTTGTCATTATAAGATTCTCTGGCTCTTTGGTTTTCCAGATCTGCCCGAGCAGATGTAAATGTGATCCCACATCACTGGTTACAATGGATTCCGGCGACAGCTCTTCCATCAGGGTTTGCAAAACTGAAACTGCTCCGAACCTGCTGTTGCAGGATGCAATGTCGGAATCCATATCAGACCTTACCCGAGACACGTCTGACAGCTCCCATAAAAATGTCTTCTTGATCAGCTCTGATATCAGCTCCAGTCCTTCTATAAGCCCTCCGGTAACCTGGGTAACTACCAGGCTGTCTGGCATATCAATCGAGATCGTATTGATACTAACCAGGGGGACATCCGGCATCCAGTTTTCAAAATTAACCTCAACCGGATCATAACCGCAGCCAATTACCAGATCGGCTTGATCATGTAATTCTGCCAGTCTTCCGCTCAAGGCATGAAAAAGTACCCCGGCATAACAGGGATGGTCTTCCGGAATAATCCCTTTGGCCATCGGTGTAATCAAGACCGGCATCGGGTGCTGATCCAGAAACTGAAGGAGTGCCTCCCTGATTCCGGCCCGTCTAGCGGTTAGTCCGATTGCCAGAACAGGTTTTCGAAAACTGTTTAAATCAAGTTCCAGTTTTCCCACGCCCGCTACAGAGACCGGTTCCCGTGGAAATTGCTGAAGCCTCGCCGGCTCGCCAGTCTCAGTATCAGCAATATCCGACGGCAGGCCGATATGAACCGGGCCGGGATATTCTTCGCAAGCGAGTGAAAATGCTTCGGTCAGGACCGAAGAAATGTTGTCTGGAGAAAGCCGGTAGGTCTGCTTGGTCAGGGGACGAAAAAGTTCCTGATGATTTATGTTCATCTGGGTGGTCCTGCCGACCATCTTATCCGGAACCTCGCTGGTAAAAGCGATCAAGGGGCTTCTATCGAGCAATGCTCCGCCCACGCCAGACGCAAGGTTGACCGCGCCCGGGCCAAAGGTGGCATGGCAAATACCGGGAATTCCGGTCAGCCTGCCTGTTACCTCTGCCATTACCCCTGCGGAGGCTTCGTTGGACGTCAGGATAAACTCGATTCCCTGCTTTTTAAAAGCTTCGATGTAAGGAATGGACGGTCCGCCGGGAATCCCGAAAACGTGCTTGACTCCACGCCCGGACAATTCCTTCGCTAAACACTCTGCCACAGTCATGTCTGTAATCAACTCCCAGAAAATACTTGGTTTAAATTGACTGCCTGTAAATCACTCCCCCACCCGGAGAGATGGAAATCATTGGTTGATTACATTAACTTCCAGACGGGAAGGCATATCGCTGCTCCGGTATACCCTCTGCATGGTTTTGACAAAATCTTCCTCTTTGGCTTCAAAAATATTATCCATGTATTTACCAGGATTCCGGTCAACCAGCGGAAACCAGGTACTCTGCACCTGGATCATGATCCGATGCCCGGCTTTGAAGGTATGAAGTATGTCCTGGAGGGGAAGCCGTACCCTTGTCGGGGTATTCGGCTCGAAAGGTTCCGGGTGTTCATAACTGTTCCTGAATCGACCCCTGATTACTTCACTGCGGACCATCATCTGGTATCCGCCCATTTTTCTGGTTGGATTAATTCCCTCCGGGTCAGGCTGATCACCCGGGAAGACATCTATCAATTTAACCACCCAATCTGCGGAAGACCCTGACGTTGAAACCCAGAGATCTGCCAGCAAACCTCCACCCAGGGTTATATCTTCCTCCAGTACAGGGGTACTGAAAGCCAGAACATCCGGACGCCGGGAGGCAAACCTCTGGTCATCGGTCATATAGGTTTTAGTCATGCCCGGATCTATTTCCTCGGTAAATGGAACCGGTTTAGCAGGGTCATTTATGTACTCATCCCAGTCTGGAATTTCGTTTTGTGGAGGATCAAACTCCAAGGATAATCCCTTTGACAGATAGAGTGACTTCCTTTCGCCGGCCGGAGGCCACTGTTCGAATCGACGCCATTCATTTCGGCCGGTTTCAAACATCCAGGCTTCCGGCAATTCCGAAGTTGCCCTGTCTTTCAAATAATGGCTGAAAAAGGGAAATTCAATAAATTCCCGGTAGAATTCCGAAGTGTCAGCACCAAAACAGATATTGCCCAGGCAGTCACCTTTGCCACGTGCCCAAAGACCATGGCTCCATGGACCCATTACCAGCCCGTTATATCCTCCCTCTTTCCTTTTTTCAGCTGCCCTGTAAATGTTCAAAGGGCCGTACAAATCCTCAGCATCAAACCACCCGCCCACAGTTAATACAGCCTCTGGCAGGTTCCTGATATGGGGCAATAAATTCCTGGATTGCCAGAAGGTATCATAATTTGGGTGCTCAGCCAGTTTATTCCAGAAATCAACCTCTCCCCCCCAATACCTGGAATTAGCATCTCTGAGTGAACCGAGATGCAGGAAAAAATCATAACCATCAGGAGTGCCATGGTCGAAAGAAGGGTTCCCCTCAGTAGTCGGCTCCGGGCGGGGCCGGCCGAAGGAAGCCAGGAAATTAAAACTATGAGGAAGAAAAAAGGCCCCATGATGATGAAAATCATCAAAAAACCAGTCCGCAATAGGAGCCTGGGGTGAAACAGCCCGCAAGGCTGGATGGGCATCAATCATCCCGGCGGCGGCATAGAACCCAGGATAGGAAATGCCCCACATCCCCACTCTCCCGTTGTGCCCGGGAACATTCTTCAGCAGCCAGTCAATGGTATCCCAGGTGTCGGTACTCTCATCAGTTCCCGTATTACTGCATCCGGTTTCCAGCTGAGCCCGCATATTGTCAAACTCTCCCCCGGACATATACTTGCCCCTCACATCCTGGTAGACAAAAATGTAGCCATCATCCATAAAAAAAGAACTAGGGCCCAGGTTCATGGGAAACCTGTCTTCCCCATAGGGACTAACGCTATACGGAGTTCTTTTCATCAATATGGGATAGGGACCTTCCCCTTTTGGAATATATACCGCGGTGAACAGTTCCACTCCGTCCCTCATCGGAACCATATACTCTGATTTGCTGTAATGATCACTTACTGAACTGCCCGAGCTGTCGAGCAGCAGGGTGAACATGCCGGCGGCGAACAGGAGTCCTCCCAGCAGCGAAATCGTTATCCATTTCTTCCCACCGAAGCCTTTCTTCAATTTCATCCTTACATCAACTCCATTCAGTGAATTTTATTCAGTATAGTTGAGCAGATATTTTTCTACAAGATCACTAAGCAGCCAGGTCCTGGAGCAGGGCGCATGTCTCCATTTCCCAATGAACTGTATACAGGATGAGGGGCAGGTGAAAAGGATTACCAAGGCCGGTCCGGATCTTCACACAGGGAGAGCGGCAAGCTTTTCCTCTTCTCGCACCAGGACCCGGTCAACCCAGATATAGGCAATAACACCAGCGATGATATTAGCCAGGGTCAGCCCCCAGTAAAGTCCAGCAGTCCCTGATAAGCTGGCTCCTGCCCAGGCAAAAGGAATCCAGAGTGTGAAAGCGAGAAGAAACTCAAGGATCAAAGAATCCCAGGGCCTCCCCATAACATTCAAAGCGGTCCAGATAATCTGATGTATGCTGCGTAAGCCCAGGCTGAAAGGAACTATCCAGAGATAGAGCACCGCTGATTCCACCACAAGAGGATCACTGTTGAACCAGGCGGCAATCGGCCTGGCTGATATCCAGAATGTGACCGCCAGCAACAGCCCCCAGGCCAGGGAAAAGATCCTTGCCAGGGATATTCCTCTGCTTATCCTGTCAATCCGTCCCGCTCCGAAATTCTGCCCGACAAAAGGACTGATCCCCGTTGAAAGGGCGAAGACAATAGCCAGGCCAAAGCCCTCAATCCGGGACGCTACGCCGAACCCGGCAACTGCCTCCTCTCCAAACTGGGTGACAATCCTGGTCACAATCCCCAGGGCTATTGGAATAATGGCGTTGGAAACTGCAACCGGCAGCCCGGTGCCCAATAAGATTTTCCAGGAACGTATCAGATTGCCAAGCCCCGGCCAGGGTGAGGCGAGCATCTGTTCCCTGAAATGGAGAACCCAAAGAGCCACCACCAGGGTCATTCCCCGGGCTATTACTGTTGCGAGGGCCGCCCCGGAAATACCCATGGCCGGCACAGGTCCCCATCCAAAGATTAAAATCGGATCAAGCACCGCATTCACCGCAACCCCCAGAAGCATGACTATGCTGGGAGTAACCGTATCTCCAGTGGCTCTTATGATGTTGTTGCCAACAATCGGAACGATGTAGAACAGCATTCCTGGATACCATATATTCATATACTGCTTCACATAAAGCAGCATGGAATCAGTGGCTCCAAGAAGAGTGAAAAGAGGTTCAATCGTAGTCAGCCCGAGTCCGGTCAACAGCACCACACAGACAGTGGCCAGGGACAGCGAATCCGTCGAATAGCGGCGGATCATGGTCCTGTCACCAGCTCCTATACCACGGGAAATGACAGCCATCGCTCCCACTCCCAGTCCCAGGGTAAATGTACCAACCACCATTACAACAGGGAATGTAAGCGTGATGGCCGCCAAAGGTACAGTCCCCAGCCTCCCGACAAAAAAAACATCGACGACATTAAAGGCCATCATTCCCAGAATACCGACAAGCATGGGGGCGGCAAGCCGAATCAATGTCTGGCCGATCGGACCAGTAGTCAGTTTGGAGGAATTTGCCGGGGTTTTCATAGTTGATCAATAGAATAACATTATGCTTTGTTTGGGCTCGATCTATATAACAGGTTTGTACTTCAAACCCTTTCGGCACTTTACCAATCCACCTTCATTAATCAGGAGTCGCCGCTGAAAAATATTACAATGGAGACTGGCGTAGAAACAGCCGCCCTGATCCTGGAAAACCGGCTCTGAAATTAGTTTTAATAATAAGGGAAAGAGGAAATCTTGAAACCAATTTATCTGGATTACAACGCCACCACTCCCCTGGACCAGGAAGTCCGGAAAACCATGTTCTCCTGCCTGGAGGATAACTTCGGGAACCCATCCAGCGCCCATTATTATGGGAAGGAGGCAAAAAAGGCCCTGGAATCGGCACGATCAAGAATTGCCTCTCTAATTACCTGCAAGCCGACTGAAATAATATTTACCAGCGGAGGAACTGAATCAAATAATTATGCCATTGCCGGCTTCGCCCTGGCTAATCGCGACAAGGGAAATCACATCATTACCAGCAGCATTGAACATCCGGCAGTGACAGAGGTGTGTAAACACCTTTCCAGAAATGGATTTGAGATCACCTTCCTGCCGGTGGACAATACAGGAAGAGTAGACCCCGGGTCAGTAGCTGAATCCATCACCAGCCGGACTATCCTGATCACCATCATGCATGCCAACAATGAAGTTGGAACTGTCCAACCGATTTCTGAGATCTCAAAAATTGCCGCACAAAACAATATTGCCTTCCATACAGACGCCGCTCAGTCGCTGGGTAAAATTGAAGTGGATGTACAAAAACTGGGTGTTGACATGCTCTCCATTGCAGGGCATAAAATATACGCCCCCAAAGGCATAGGGGCACTCTATGTAAAACAGGGCATTGAATTGTTCCACCTGCTGCAGGGAGCGGGGCAGGAAAATGGAGTACGCCCGGGCACCGAAAATATCCCCGGCATTGCGGGCCTGGGTAAAGCCTGTGAATCAGCCGGCCTGCATCTGGAGAAAAACTCTCTCCACCTTGCCGCGACGAGAGACAGGTTGGAAAAAGGGCTGCAGCTGATAAACCCTGGTCTGAAAATCACCGGAAATCCTCTACACCGCCTTCCCAATACATTAAATGTCTGCTTCAGCCGGGTAAACGAAAATTTTCAAAAAAACCTGTTTGCCCGCGTGGCTGCATCCGCCGGCTCTGCCTGCCACTCAGGGGCAAGCGCCATCTCCCCAGTGCTAAAAGCAATGAATGTTCCTGAAGAACTGGCCCGAGGGGCCATCAGATTTTCAACAGGTAAATATACAACTGAAACAGAAATCGATGATTCTCTTGCCATAATCAAACAGCTGTTATCAGATTAGCATGCCCGGCAGGATATCCAACTGTATATTCATCCATTACATTTGCAGCCAGGCTGAAGAATCAACAGGAATTGAATAATGCCACTGGCTGGTGGATAATAGTCTTACTGCCTGCCGGCAAACCTGATTTATAGATTAAATCTATTTGTCTTATAAGCAAAAAAATGAAGGAATTTTGATGAAATTTTATACATTGTTTCCGGCAGGCAATGTTAGAAATCCGGGTCATCAAGAGAAAACCAGGAAAATCGCGGTTACTCCGATTTTCAGCCATGACTGAGTATAGCCAGGAATTTGGAATCCGAATCAAATCCCTGCTCCCTGGATATGAGGCATAAATGGAACAAAACCTGATTTCAATAAAACCCTGGAAAAGGGCTGTCATTAAAGTCGGCAGTACCCTGATGACAGCCGGAACCGGCCGTATCAGTACAAAGTACATTCTGACCATTGCGTCTTTTATTAACAAGTGTCGGCAGACAGGCAGGGAAATCGTACTGGTTTCCTCGGGTGCAGTGGCCGCGGGAAGTTCAACTCAACCCCGGCTGGCTGGGAAAACCCAGAGGACAATCCCGGAAAGACAGGCCCTGGCGGCTATCGGCCAGCCGTTGCTGATGGAACAGTGGGGGAGATTCTTCGATTTTCCCTGCGCCCAGATGCTACTGACCTATGACGGGATTGCTGACAGGAAACGGCTCGTTAATGCCAGAAATACATTAACGGAACTCCTAAAGCTCGGAGTTCTTCCGATAATCAATGAAAATGACACAACTGCTGTTGAAGAACTTAAAGTTGGAGACAATGACAACCTTGCCGCGTACGCTGCGGTAATGGCAGAAGCTGACCTGCTAATAATCTGTTCGGATATAGACGGCTTATACAATAGTGACCCCAAAAAAACCAACGAGGCTGCATTCATCCCTGAGATCCATGAAATTAATGAACAAATATTTTCCCTGGCAGGTGGCTCAGGCAGCCGGATAGGAACCGGGGGAATGCTGACCAAAATCCAGGCTGCCGAGAAAGCAACCAGTGCCGGAATCAACACCGTCATTCTGAACGGAACCAGGTTTGAATGTTTCGAAAACCTCTTGCGGGACCGCTTGTTCGGGACCATTTTCCACGGCCAGAAAAATAAAATCAGTGCCAAGCGCCACTGGATGCTGCATGTCCTGAGGAGCAGCGGGAGTATTTCAGTGGACGAAGGAGCAGCATCGGTGCTGATAAAAAAGGGTGCATCTCTCCTGCCTTCGGGCATTACTGAAATTTCAGGAGAATTCAGTTCAGGTGACGCTGTTGACATCCAGGATGCTGGTGGAAAAAGAATTGCCCGGGGACTCGTCCGCTACGACCGCCGGGAACTGGATAGCCTGATTGGGCTGAACCGTGAAGCCAGGGAAATCCTGCCAGGGAGAAACGGCGGAGTTGTTGTCCACCGGGGAGAAATGGTTCTGATCTGATGCAAAAGTTTTATCAACCCCCGCAGTTAAGGAGATCGTAATGACCGAAACCTTTCAGACTATTGAAAAGATGGCTAAAGAGTGCAGGGATGCCTCTCTTTCCATGGCCGAATTATCAACGGGGCAAAAGAATGAAGCTCTGGAAGCAATCGCAGATCAGCTTATGGTCGATGAAGATGAGATTCTCGAGGCAAACGTGCTGGACCTAACCTCAGGTCAGGAAAAGGGCCTGGACAAGGCTATGCTGGACAGACTGGCCTTGGATCGCAACCGCCTGGATAAAATGGCCGGAGCAGTTAGGGAAATCGCTGCCCTGCCAGATCCTGTGGGAGAAATCAGCGAAATGGTTACCAGGCCCAGCGGTATAAAGGTTGGTAAAATGCGGATTCCGCTCGGGGTGATAGCCATGATTTATGAAGCTCGCCCCAACGTAACCTCCGATGCCGCGGCCCTCTGCCTGAAAGCCGGAAATTCAGCCATACTCCGGGGCGGTTCTGAAGCTTTCCATTCCAATCAGGCCATTGCCAAATCGCTTCAGAAGGCGCTTTCCTTAAAAGGACTGCCTGCTGCCGCTGTCAGCCTGCTTCCTACAAATGACCGAAAAGCGATAACTGAATTGCTGACCATGGACAGGTATATCGACCTGGTCATACCCCGCGGCGGGGAAGGCCTGATCCGTTATGTTGCTGAAACCAGCAGAATTCCGGTAATAATGCATTACAAAGGCGTCTGTCACATGTTCGTGGATGAATCTGCCGATGCCGAAATGGCCAGAAAAATCCTGATTGACGGGAAAACCAGTCGCCCTGGTGTCTGTAATGCTCTGGAATCACTACTTGTGCATGAAAAATCAAGCCAGAAGATATTACCCATTCTTGGAAAGGCAATGGCAGAAAGAGGAGTTGAAATCCGTGGATGCCCCAAGACCTGCTCCATTCTCCCCGAATCAGTTCCGGCTGATGAAAATGACTGGGGCACTGAATATTTATCCCTGACTCTGTCCATCAAAATTGTGGGCAGCCTGGACGATGCCATCGCCCATATCAGGAAATATGGCTCCAACCATACGGAGGTAATCGTAACCAATAACCTGGCCAATGCTTCCCGCTTCATCCAGGCCGTTAATTCATCTGTGGTAATGGTCAACGCCTCCAGCAGGTTTTCTGATGGCGGAGAATTCGGGCTTGGAGCAGAGATCGGGATTTCCACATCAAAACTGCATGCTTATGGTCCGATGGGCATCAAATCACTGACTACCCAAAAATTCATTGTTTTAGGACAGGGGGAAACCAGGCACCAGGTCTGATTCCGCCTGTTTTGTCCCTTGCTTTGAGTTAGATTCTCTCTCTGTCCGGATATATGTATTTAATTTCCTGTTTCAATTTTTAGATGTCTCTATCCAGATAAAATCATACTGAACGGGTTTGTTCCTTCAAAAACAGGAAAAGTTTTCAAAAATAAGTCTAAATTCCAGACAAATTGGCAAACTTCGCAGTATTTGACTTGATTATCTAAAAATACAGGTAAAATATTAATTTAAATTGAATTTGACAGATTATTCTCAGAATCCAGAATATAGTAATTTTGGTTGGAGGATCTATGGTGCAGTCTAGAGATAAAATCGCTGACCTGGCAGAAAGGCAAAGCCGGATTGTTGACACCGGTGCTTCTCAGCAGGCCATGAAACAGCATGAAAAAGGCAAACTTACCGCACGGGAGCGTATAGATCTTTTTTTTGATGAAGGTTCATTCAACGAAATCGATCTTTTCGTTGAACACCGGAGCCTCGATTTCGGACTCGAAAGCAAAATGATTCCCGGAGACGGCGTAATCACTGGTCATGGACTGGTCGGCGGGCGTCCGGTTTTTGCATATTTTCAGGATTTCACCGTTCAGGGCGGTTCTCTCGGAGAAATGCATGCCAGTAAAATCTGTAAACTGATGGACAAGGCTGCCCTGGCCGGGCTGCCTGTCATTGGATTTAATGATTCAGGCGGGGCCCGAATACAGGAAGGCATCGATGCTCTATCCGGCTTTGGGAATATTTTTTTCCGGAATGCCCGATTGTCAGGAGTTATCCCCCAGATATCAATGATAATGGGTCCCTGCGCGGGAGGGGCAGTTTATTCCCCGGCGATGACTGACTGGGTTTTCATGGTGAAACAGACCAGCCACATGTATATCACCGGACCGGCGGTAATCCGCACGGTAACCGGAGAGGAAACGTCCCACGAAGATCTGGGAGGAGCCCTTGTCCACAACACCAAAAGCGGCAATGCCCACTTTGCTTGCGAAGACGAAAAGGACGCCATCAGCGGTCTTAAAACCCTGTTAAGCTTTCTCCCCAATAACAATATGGAAGAGCCTCCATGCATACCAACAACGGATAATCCCCTCCGGATCTGCCCGGAACTGGACGCCATAATCCCGGAAGACTCCAAAACCGGTTATGACATGAAGGACGTTATCCTCAGCATTGTTGACCATGGAGCTTTTTTTGAACCCCATCAATATTATGCTGAGAATATTATTACGGCCCTGGCTCGTTTGAACGGACGGCCTGTCGGAATAATCGCCAGCCAACCTCAATACCTGGCAGGATGCCTGGACATAAATGCTTCGGATAAGGCCAGCAGATTTATCAGGACCTGCGACGCATTCAATATTCCCCTGATCACACTGGTTGATGTGCCCGGCTATTTACCAGGGGCTGACCAGGAATGGGGAGGAATCATAAGGCATGGAGCCAAGCTGCTCTGGAGTTATTCAGAAGCCACCGTACCCAAGCTTACAGTGATTACACGAAAAAGTTATGGCGGCGCCTATATCGCGATGTGCTCCCGCCATCTCGGAGCTGATATGGTCTACGCCTGGCCCACAGCCGAAATTGCTGTGATAGGCGCGGAAGGTGCCGTCGATATTATTCATCGGGGAGAGATGAAGGAGTCGAAGAGGCCTGAAGCCCTGCGCCTGCAAAAAATTGAGGAATACCAGGATCTTCTGTGCAACCCTTATATTGCCGCAAAAAGGGGTTATATTGACGCCGTAATCAAACCGGGAGAAACCAGGATGAAACTGATAGCCGCTCTGGAGTTGATGAAAGGCAAAAGCGATACTCTCCCCCCAAAGAAACACGGGAACATTCCTCTATAAGGATCCCCTATTGAACAGAAAAAAAGAAGCCGCTCTGACAGGTGTCGTTTATTATCTCCTTGAGGAGGAACAGGAGCTCACCGGAGTAGATGGTGAAAACAGTCCCGGCCCCGGGATTCCTGCCTGGTCTCAAGGCAGCAGGAACCTGTCCGCGGAGATGCGCCGGATGATTCAGAGCAGAAATTTCAGCCCCCCGGCCGGTTGCTTCCCTGTTATGGGAAAAAGGACTCGCAATGGAAGCCCTGCTTTGAGCATGACTCAAAAAAAAGTGGAACACCAGATCAGGCTGACCGGATACACTGCAAAAAAACGGAACCTCAGCAGCCGCAGAAAGTGGAACTCAGGGAGTTAGTTTAAGATATGATTTTTTTTAAAAAGAAAAGAAAGAAAATCGATGTTATGCTGACCGCATTCCGGGATGGATTCCAGTCCGTTTACGGAGCGCGTGTCCTAACCAGGGATTTCCTGCCCGCTTTACCAGCCGCGGTTGATGCCGGAATAACCCACTTTGAAGCGGGTGGAGGGGCCAGGTTCCAGTCACTCTTCTTTTACTGCAATGAGAACGCATTTGAGATGATGGATTCCTTCAGGGAGGCAGTCGGGCCGGAAGCCAACCTGCAGACACTGGCCAGGGGAGTCAATGTAGTCGGCCTGGATTCCCAAAGCAGCGACATAATAAAACTGCATGCCCAGCTTTTCAAAAAGCACGGAATGACTACCATCAGGAACTTTGATGCCCTGAATGATGTGGACAATCTTGATTACAGCGGACGATGCATTGTAGATGCCGGATTAAGACACGAAATCTGTATTACCATGATGGGATTGCCATTGGGTCTTAGCGGAGCCCATGATCCGGAATTTTACCAGCGGGTACTGCAAGACATCCTGGATGCAGAAATTCCTTTTGATTCTCTCTGCTTTAAAGATGCTTCGGGGACGACATCCCCAAAAACAGTTCATGAAACCATCAAAAAGGCCCGTTCCAGGATTCCCGGAGGTACGCCGATACGTTTCCATACTCATGAAACTGCGGGGATAAGCATTGCTACCACCATGGCCGCTCTCGAAGCAGGTGCAACCGGCATAGACTGCTCCATGGCACCCTGTTCGGGCGGCACCGGCCAAATGGATATTATGGTAATGTGGCATGCCCTTGAAGGTTCCGATTACGACCTGGGACTTGATATCAAGAAACTGATCCGGGCTGAAAAATCTTTCAAGGAGGCCATGAATGAATATGTTGACTTCCCTGAGGCATCCCGGGTCGAACCCATGATTTTTGATTCTCCCATGCCTGGCGGGGCCCTGACGGCAAACACCCAGATGATGAGGGATAACGGCATCCTGGACAGGTACCCTGAGGTCATAGAGAACATGGCCGAAGTGGTCAAAAGAGGAGGGTTCGGTACCTCCGTAACTCCGGTATCACAGTTCTATTTCCAGCAGGCCTTTAACAATACCATGGCCGGACCCTGGGAAAAGATCGCCGAAGGATACGGTAAAATGGTACTGGGATATTTTGGGAAAACCCCGGTTCCTCCTGATCCTGCCATTGTCGCCCTGGCAGAGAAACAGCTGGGTCTGGAACCTACAACACGGAGTCCCAGGGAAATGAATGATGAAAATCCCGCCAAGGGAGTGTCCGCGGCAGAGGTTATGCTCCAGGAAAACGGGCTTCCTGTCACTCCGGAAAATATATTCATTGCCGCCACCTGCAAGGAAAAAGGCATTATTTTCCTGAAAGGAGATGCTGTAGAGAATGTCCGCAAGAAAACAGCGGAAAATGGAAACAACAAAAAGCGATCCTATCCTGACAGCATCCCCGCTAAACCTGAAAACATCCGGGGCTTTGATGTATATGTTGACGGTGAATACTTCAAAGTGGAGGTTAATGATCCCAGGTCCACCTCCCAGCAAGTCTTCAAAAAACCATTCCCCGATCCAGGTCACCGCAACAGTGCTTTGCATACCCGTACCGACAGCTTCAGGATTGACACGGCTGATCCCACATATGCGCCCACTAAAAAAGGTGAGGTGGCTGTGCGGGCCCCGCTTCCAGGGATATTGATCAGGTATGAAAAAAAGGTCAAGGACCGGGTAAAAGCAGGGGAAACAATAGCCGTTATTGAAGCCATGAAAATGAATAACAATATTCACTCTCCCTGTGACGGCGTCATTGTAAAAACCCCCATAAAGCCCGGGAAGAACCTGGACAAAGGGAGCGTCATCTGCATAATCAAAACATCCTGACCATGCCTGGATATTCAATAACCCGTATCCCAGTGGTGAATTCAACCAATGAAACTGCCATGCAGCATCTGGATTTGTATCCGGACCGGCACATAATCGCAGCTGAAATCCAGACCCGCGGGCGGGGAAGACTCGATAGAGCCTGGATTTCGGATATCCCTGGCAATATTTATATCACCATAGTCCTGAAACCGGATTGCCCCGCAGTATCCGAAAGCCCCCTGGTAAATATTTCACAATACATGTCTGTCTGCATCTGCTATGAACTCGAATTCCACGGAATCAGTCCCAGCCTGAAATGGCCTAATGACATCCTGGTTAATGGGAAAAAAATCGGAGGAATCCTCTGTCAGACGAGCCTCCTTGGAAACCGACTGGCAGGATTTGCCCTTGGAACCGGGATAAACCTGAACATGAGCAGCGGAGATCTTCTCCGGATTGATCAGCCAGCCACATCACTTAATCTTTTAACCGGATCTCCGGTAGACAGGGACCTTTTTCTTAATCGGCTGGCTGAGAGATTTTTCAGCGGTTATGATAAATTCATGGAAAAGGGATTTTGTTCCATTCTTGAACCATATCGCCAAAGAAGCTTATTCCTCGGAAGCAGAATCAGGGTTCGCCTGCCTGGATCAGAGTTGACCGGAACAGCAACACACTTTACTGACAAGGGATGCCTGGTTTTGGAAACCACCGGAGGAGATAAACAGGTTATAAGAGCCGGGGATGTTCAGATAGTTGCATGCGGCGGGTGACAGGTAGCGTACTGGCATTACAGCCGCAGGTTGCAGGTAGCGCTTCAGGTGGATACTCTGCGCTCTGGCATGGACTTTCCCCTTATCTAAAAAAGACACCCCCCTGAGTCCTCAGGAGGGTGTCTATGATTTACCGCCCAGCTTGAAAAAAGCAGCCAGCCGGCACTATTTCTTACAGCTTTGGTTCCCATCCCGGTTCATATGTCCTGTTCCAGTAACCCATGGCCTCACTGTCATTAAGAATGTGGCCGTCCGCGGGATTTACATCAAGGCTTCTCTTCAGGTCCTGGGCAATATTTCCAAGATGGCACAACATGGTGCTTATTGAACCATCTTCAATAGGAGCATTAAGTTTTTCCTGTTTAACAATGGCGTTGACGAAGTTACCCATGTGACTGACGGTCAAGGAATCAAACCCGGTGGTGTCGGCGGTTGAACCCGAAGTGCCGGGATCATCCTCCTCGAGGTGTTTAAGTACGTTATCATCAAGATCGTAAAGGATGTAATTACCGCGGTCGAGCAAAATTGAACCTTTGGTTCCATGAAGGGTAACTCCCCTGCTTTTTCCGTAGTGATCAAGCCCGTTGCAGCTTCGGCCCTCCCAGGCGATCATTTTTCCTCCCTCAAACTCATAACTGGCCAGTTGGGTGTCAAAATATTCCCAGTCATCATCCTTAAAATGCAGGCGCCCACCTGTCGAGACTACACGGGATGGAAAATCCACTCCCAGGGCCCAACGGCATATGTCAATTTCATGAGTTCCGTTATTATGGATCTCCCCGGTGCCCCAGTTCCTGAACCAGTGCCAGTTGTATGGATGCACATTGTCACGGTAATCTTCACGAGGGGCCGGGCCTTGCCACAGGTCCCAGTTCAGGTAATCAGGTACAGTCACCACCTTGCCAGTGCCGATTGAGGCTCGTGTGTTGGAGTACCAGGCCTTGCCCATATAAACATTGCCGATTATGCCTTCACCTATCTCCTTGATAGCCAGGTTCGAAGTCACTGATGACCTTTGCTGGTTACCCATCTGGCAGACCATGCCATACTTTTTCCGTACATTCACCAGGAGCTCATTTTCATGAGGATTGTGGCTGCAGGGTTTTTCTACATACACGTGTTTTCCCGCCTGCATCCCCATGATAGCCATGGGAGCGTGCCAGTGTTCCGGAGTCGCCACTGCTATGGCATCAATATCTTTATTTTCCAGAAGTTTTCTGAAATCAGTGTCTGACTCAGGCTGGTAACCCAGTTCTTTTCCGCAGTAGGCGAGGTGGTCCTGCAGGATCTTCCTGTCCACGTCACAGACATGGCTTATCTTGATATTTTTGTTATAACCCGCTGCTTTCGTCAGCGCTTTAGCCCTGCCATTGGTTCCGATGATTGCCAGGTTAACCCGGTCATTCGCACCCAGGGGTTGAGAAAAACCGGTCATTGATAAAGCGGCTGCTCCGGCAGCACCTAAAGAGGTTGTTTTAATAAAATTTCGCCGTTTCATTGTAGACATAATAAAAGCTCTCTATTATTCAGATTTAATTTTTATGTTGCGGAAAGAAACCTGGTTACCATGATCCTGCAGCAGGATATGCCCCTCTTCCCATTCGCCAAACCCAGGCCAGATCTTATACTTGCTCTCCTTGACCAGTTCTTTGAATTCCGGTGTATTCCGCTCATACTCCAAAACCCTGCGCCCATTCAACCAATGTTCAACATGGTTACCCTTCGAAACTATCCGGGCGTGATTCCATTCTCCGACAGGATTAGGAAACCGGTTCTCCGGTTTTATCAGGTCGTAAAGAGCAGCCATGGTTCGGATTCCTTCACTTCTGCCTAGTTTTGCGTCAGGATGCAGTTCATCATCCAGGATCTGGTACTCCAGGCCGATGGCTGAACCCTCCGTTTTATTCAAGCCGGTATCAACAAAATATTTTATTCCGCTGTTAGCACCCGGGGTTATCATGAAATCCACAAGCAGGTCAAAATCGCTGTATTGTTCAATGGTTACTATGTCGCCTCCGGCACGAGATTCCGCCCCTCCTGAATCCAGGACAGTAAGTTCTCCGTTGCTTATTTCCCAGCCTTCTTCAGGAAATCCCTCCAGCTTGGCGCCTCTCCAACCATCGGTTGATTTGCCATCCCAGAGCAATTTCCATCCCCAGTCTTCTTCACTAAAAGTAAGTTTATTCAGGTTGTCCCGAACCGGGAGGTCCATGGGTTTGGAGTAAAGTCCAGGCTGATCTGTTATTATCCTTATATTCCTCCAACGGATATTAATTCCTTCTTTTTCCCTATTGTCGTCAATACCGTGTACCTGCAGGGCAATGAATCCCTCACGGGTCATGTCGTCAAGCAAATGCGCTGTCGGCACCCCATTAACCCAGACCTTGAATATGTCACCGATAGCTTCCACCCGTACCTTATTCCAAGCCTTCTGCCTGTATGCAGCCTGTGCTTCAGGCATGTCCTTCAACGGGTAAAGCCATCCCCGGCGGGCTTCATCATAGATACCGCCGGTCCAGGCCCTTTCGGAAGGATCAATTTCTATCTGGTATCCATGAACCCGGCTGTTGTCATATTCAGGAAAACTGTTGCTCCGGATCTGAACCCCTGAATTAGTATCAGCATCCAGCTTAAACTCATATTCAAGGATAAAATCAGAATAGTGCTTATCCGTACAGAGAAAGGTATTGGGGGTCTGAAGAACGGTTGTCCCCACGACAGCACCGTCTTCAACTTTATAAGTGGCCTCTCCACCCAGCCTGGTCCATCCGTCCAGGTTTTCTCCATTAAAAAGATCCATCCATGGAGCCGTATCCTTAGGTGCGCATCCGGCCAGGGAAACTACAAACATCAGGGTTAAAGTTAAATGTTTCATTGCGTGTTTTTCTTAAGAGTTAAATTGTTGTTATTCATTCGCAAGAATCCGAAGATGCCGCGACCCGTATTCAGACACAGGATTTTCCCGCCTGGTAATAACATTTTCTGTATATACAGGCGTCCGGGACGGATCGCATCCAGGTTTTTTGCGCCCCCCAACCTGTTTCCTTTTTTTGGAATCCCACACGTGACAGGATTTTTGCTCAGGTAAACAGATTTTCCAACAGTATAATACCTGTCGTAATCAGAGTCGACCAAAAAAACCCGGGAAGGTCTCCGTATCTCCATATTTCGGGCGCTTTGCAGGGAGGAAGGGTCAGGCTGGTATGGCGGATCCCCCACCTCGCTACTTAACCCGATGAGAAATCCTGGTTAAAGGTTAGAATCTGAAAATTGCCGGGAGTGAATATCGATATCGGTGGCCTGCTCCTTAAGCTGTTGACTGTTACGGACCTGAAGCAGTAATACTCCCCATCGATATCGGTTCCGGTTTCCAATGAAACCAAAGGTTTTAATCCGCAGGATACGGTTGCCAGAAACTTTGTTACTTTTTGCCTGTTCCGCGTTTTTCCCTTAACTGGGGATCACGAAGGCTAGACTTTCAATTTTGCCTCAACGCTGTCTATTTTTTCCCGCATGGTCTGCCTGCGGTCAGTGCGGGTCCCAATTTTAACTGTAGTTGAAATCCTGGGTGCCCCCATTTCATGCATGAGTTCATGGCACCTTTTAAGAGAGGCCATAACCTGGTCCCATTCACCTTCTACATTAGTTCCGTAAGCGTGCAGCTCTGGTTCCAGGCCAAATTCCAGGAATACTTTCTCACAGGCTGCCACATACCGTGAGACACTGACTCCCACTCCCATTGGAATTATGCAAAAATCTGCTATTGTCCACATATTACTTCCCTGTTTCAGTTTATTATCTCATTCCTGGACTCATTATATTCTTTTCTTTTTATCAGCTTATCAGCTCATCGGTCATTTTTTCAGAAACCGTTCCAGATAAAACCCACCCTGAACCATCGTCCCGGCATTTCAATTCCCAGCAACTCCTGGTAGCCTGTATTGAGGAGATTAGTAACCTCGGCAAAAACGCTGGTTTTATTAAAGTTGCGGACCATACGGGCATCCACAATCCAATAATCCCTTCCATCATTTCTTTTCTTGTAATCAACACGCTGTGAGAAAGAGAGGTCCAGGGGAAGAGCAAAACTGGAGACACCGGTCAGGGAGTGCCGAGGGTAATCAAAAACGTATTTTGACAGCCAGTTGAACTCATCCGCCACAAGGTTCAGGTAACTGTATTGAACCTGAACAAGAGTGCCCGCGCCAATCGGCCTTTCCAGACTGATTTCTCCCCCCCTGGCCTCAAGCTTCCTGATATTAACGCTTTGCCATTTCTCTTCGGCTGAGCTGCGGGTCCAGTCAATTACATCATCCTCCCAACGATAAAAAACATTTCCTCTCAGGAGCCAGGAAGCGGTGGGAAACCAGTCAATCCCCGCCTCTGTTTCCCATGATCTTTCAGGCTGAAGTGACCCTCCGGCCTGGTGGTTTGGATCTGCGTAATATAACTCGGTAAAAGTAGGAATGCGAAAGGCATGTCCAGCCGATACCCTAAATCGCAAGACTTGATGAACCCAAACTCCAGCGCTTATGGCCGGGCTTAAGGAATTCCCGGAAGATGGGATATGATCCCAGCGTAGTCCGGCAGTCAGAGAAGAATTTTTGCTGGGCAGATACTGCATCTGGGCAAAAAGGCCTGATCGAAAAAACTGATGGTTCCCGAGGCTGCCTGACCTGATCCAGTCCCCCCCTAATTCGCTCCCGAGAATCAGGTTCATGTCCTCTGAAAAAGTCCGGGTTGCGGCAATTTTGCCTCCGACTGCGTGGGTTCGGTGGCTATTCTCAAAAAATCCGGGTCGCCGAATGTCCCACAAAAAACGATCTCCGTGAGTCCTGTAAAAAGTCTGGAATGAAAGATTCATCGGCCCGGAATTATCAGTTTTATGCCTGAGGGAAACCAGGGTACTGTTAGTCCACTCCCTGGAAGGAGAGGGCCCATAAAACTGATTCGCTCCAAAGGCCTTGTCAACGTGGGAAAAATTAAGCGTTGTGTCCTCTTTGAAGGAGGTCTGGGAACTTATTCCAATTGTGCGGAGATCTCGATCGAACATGAACCCGGATGACCGGGTTCCCCATAAACTGAGTGATTGGCTGGTATCTTCTCCCTTTAACCCGAGCGTAACGGATCCATCCAACAAGCCATGCTGACCGGCAGAAAGGCTGACGCGGGATGAGTTTTCCCCATTCCGGGTGATGATGTTAATGGTTCCGCCCACCGCATCAGCGCCATGAACCGAGGAACTCGGACCATGCAGGACTTCTATCCGTTCAATATCTGAAACAGCTATAGGGAGATCAAAGTTATGGTGCCCGGTCTGGCTGTCATTCATTCTGACCCCATTAACCAGAACAAGGATACGTCCAAACCCTGCTCCCCTGATTGAGATGTCACTCTGTACTCCGAAGGGACTTCGTGATTTCACCTCCACACTTGCAATGTAACGAAGCAGGTCGTTTACCGAAGCCGCCGGTATCCGATCAATCTGGTCCCGGTTCAATATTGTCACTGTACGTGACAAGATTTCAAAGTCCACCGGAGTTTGATCAGCACTTACCACCACTGATTCATTGAGATCAGATTGGGCATATCCCTGAAAAATAATCCATATAAAGGTAAGGCCGCATATAAATTGACGCATTATCTCAGAAGAGAGTTTAACCTAAAAAAAGCCCCGGTACTGAATTCTCAGTACCGGGGCTTTTCGATATCCAATTAACCAGGTATTAATTATTAGTTAAATGGTTCCGCTCTGGCGACCAACTTATCAAGGTTCTTTTCCTTTTTATTGATCGGTTCTCCCGGATGGATGGATCCTGAGGGACAACGTTCAGCCGCAACTACCAGATCCTTGAATGATCCATTCTTGGGATCTGTAATAATCGCTTTTCCTGAATCGCCGTAAACGAACAGCTTGGAATTGACTTTGAGACAATCACCACATGCTGTACAGGTATCCTCCTCAATCCAGGGAGCCATGCCAGGTTCTCCATCTTCTTCTGAAGAAACCTCTGGAGCCGGGGCTGCAGGGGCTGGAGCTGGCGCGGCCTTAACCACGGGAGAAGACACCGGTGCCGCAGGAACCGCAGCAACCGAATTTACAAAGCTGTCCAGATTGGAGCCCTGGCCCATCAGAGCTTCGGCCATCCTACGGGCAACTTCCTGCGGATAAGACTGCTTCAGATTTTCTATCTGTGCCTCATGTTCGCCCCTGATTGCATCTATTTTTGCCTCGAACTCAGCCTCTTTTTCATCGGAGACCTTGTCTCTTACTTCTTCAGAAATCAAGTCACCGGAGATTTCCCGGAGTTCGTTCCAGAAATCCAGTCTTTCTTTACCGAGTTCAACCATTTCCTCTGAAACCAGGTAGCGTACCAGCTGGCTATCAGCTGCCAACACATAAATGAATGCCGCTTTACCCTTGGATTCCTCCTTGGAAAGCCTGAGGAATTCGTGATACGGAACAAGTTCGGCATCCTGTGTCCCTCTGACCTTCTGGAAATGCTTGGCAAAACGAGCTTCAGTGGCAGCCCAGTCAGCAATTGTCATAGGCAGTTCCATGACCTGGTCCTTGCCATTCTCATCCTTGTACTTAAGCTCATAGGTCGGCCAATCCTGATCAATTTCAGGGTTTCCGTCCAGGTTAAGCCTTTCACCCATGCTGGAACCAGCATCAGGATCATAAATCATGTACGGAACAGCCCGGCTTTCCAGGGCCAGTTTGGCACTCCTCTGGGAGGCGTCATCAGGAATCCCATGTTCAGTTTGGCAAGGTGCATAAATATTGAATATTGCCGGCCTTCTTGATGCCAGCCCTTTCAATATGCCTGCCATGAGGTGGCTCGGATTAGCCTGTGAGGACTGCAGTACATAAGAAGTCCTGTGAGCCAGGGAAATCAATGCCAGTTCCTTCCTGGCCTCGGTTTTTCCGTGCTGGGCTTTTCCATAATAGGACATATCAGAAACCTGCCCGGTGAAACCGCTGGTACAGGCCTGACCTCCGGTGTTTGAATAAACCTGGGTATCCAGGATCACAACACGGAGCGGTTTGCCTGAAGCCATAAGCCTCGAAAGGTTCTGGAATCCGATGTCATACATAGCTCCGTCTCCACCCATTGCCACTATTGGCGGACAGAGAAGGAATTCATCATCAGTAAACTGATTGTAATCAAACGAGTAGAAAAACTCATCATGTACCTGAGGATTATAGGCATCGTTAACTTCCAGGTCAGCCCGTCGGACCAAAGCAAAGTTATCCGCCATTTTCCGCATATGTCCTTCAAAGATGCCTATGGCAATTGACGGAGCATCCTGGAACAAGTGATTGACCCAGGGGAACGGGTAGGGGTTGTAAGGATAAGTACTCGCCCAAACAGAAGAGCAACCGGTTGAATTGGCCATACCAAGGCGGGCACGTCCCACACCGCTGGGCCCTGATTTATACCTCCAGCTCAGGTCCTTAAGATCGGCCAGAAGCTTGGTGAGTTTGCTCAGGCGGGCACCATTTTCCTTGTCCAGCGAAACATCAACTTTTTCGCCTTCTTTGACACCGGTGAGGTCTACATCAGCGGCTAAAAGCAACCGGGCTTTTGAATCGACCTGTTTAATCAATTCATCCAGTTTTTCCATAAATGCTGCCACATGAGGCTGAAGTGAAGCCTCAATAGCAGACATTAACAGCCTGGTTGAGGTTTTTTCTCCACAACCCATGCAGGCTCCGTCACCGCCAACCATCATGGCGTAATTATCTTTCTTCAGCAGAATCGTACTCAGGACACCGATTCCCTCATGGATATCCCGAATCTGGATGAACCGTTCCGGCGTATCAGGAAGCTGTTTCCAGAAATCCCAGTTTGTCTTAAGGGACTTCACGGTTTCCTCTTCCTGGGTGACCGGTTTAAGGGCATCGTCATTACAGGCATCAACACAAAGGTTACACCCCTTACAGGCGTAAGGATTGATGGTAACGGCCAGCAATCCTCCGGTACCCTTGCCCTTTTTCTCAGGGACATCAAAGAAGGAAGGGTTTTGGCAACCTTGAATTCCCGGATGATTCCCATAACCATATCGAATTCCGCATCAAGAACAGCCTGGTTCCCTGATTTGCCCATTTCCTTCTTCACATTTTTGTATGCAAGGGCCAGGACATCAGCAAAAACGGCATCCGGAACCGAATCCAGCAGGCTGCGGCTTTCAGCAGCAAGGGTTTCCACCAGGGCTGGAAGTTCGGTGAGAGGCCTATCTGCTCCCGCACTCTTGATGGCGGTATCAAGCAGTTTATCGAATTCAATAACCAGGCCTGGAATCGCGGAATCCGGACACTGTGTCCAACAGTTTCCGCATCCAGTACATTTCTGGGGATTCCATTCCGGCACTTCAAACCTAATGTCGGTCATGTCGCGGAAAACACCGGTAGCCGCAGGAATCGCGCTCAGCGCGGAAAACGGATCTGCAATCGGTTCCTGTCCGTTACGATACAAGTCATAAACCTGGTCAAAGAACCTTTGCCTGTCAGCAATACCAGGAGTCATGCCTTCCGGAGAAAGTCCGGTTACTGTTTTATCTATGGCAACCAGTTCTGACTGCTGTTGTTCCAGTTTCTTGAAATCAAGTTCCTTAACTTCATCATAGCCGCGGGTAATTACCCGAACGTTACTCTCGACAACCTTGGCTCCCTTGCGCAGGAATTTCTTATTGAGCTGTTTTGTAATAGCTTCAAACAGGGGTTCTCTTGTAAGATTTTCCCTGGCCATTAATGGGGAGACCGCAAAGAAAGCACCCTGGAAAGCGGCGCCCTGCATGCGGAACTGGAGTTCAGTAGTAGGAGCTTCACTCTTGGCAATAGCAAATGCGTCTATGTAATAAACCCTGAGTTCTTTTTCCTTGATTGTTTTCTTGGCCCATTCAGGAAGGCTGGCCCAAAGCTCATTCTCCCCGAGTGTGGTCTGAATTATAAAAACACCATTTTTTGTCAATCCGGATAAAGGATTGGAATGACGGAAAACATTAGGATCAGGAGACAGGACCACGTCTACAAACTTAAGGTCACAATTCATCCTGATGTTTTCGCGTGAGAGCGAAGCATAGAATGTTGTCGGCTGACCCTTTTTCTCTGATCCATATTTGGGATTGGCCTTAACCTTCATACCAAGAAGATCGGATATGGTCATGGCCATATTCTTTCCGGTAGTGATGGCACCCCATCCGCCTACAGAGTGAATACGGATAGACATGGTGTCTTTCGGGAGAAGATTGCTGTTCTCAACCGGCTCAAGGGCCAGTCCCTTAACTTCTGGATAACCGGAAGTAATCTCGTCCTGGAGTTCTCCAAGTTTGTTGATTGGATTATCCCTTATGAAATCAATTCCAAGGTAGAAAAATCTGCGGCCTTTTCCGCTGGTCATGTTATTTACAGCGGCAACATAATCTCCAGCCTGGGTGTCCCTGCTTCCGAGTCCGAAACACCCGGAATAGAAGTCAGGAGCTTCATCGTATCCGTAGGAATCAACGCCGGGATAGGGGACGCTTCCGTTCGCGGCCCGGTGGTTCTCCTGGGCTTTCTGGACAGCTCCGCGGACTTCCCGGAGCAACGGAGCATCACCAGCCAATGGCTGATCAACCCTTTCCAGTACGGTAGCGGCTTTTTTGCCGCGAAGCATCCTGGATACCAGATCACTGGGGAAAGGACGAAACATGGTCACATTAAGAACGCCAATTTTAATGCCGGTGGTCTCTCTCAGGTAATCACAGACAGCTTCCAGGTTCCACACAACAGAACCCTGGCCGATAACAACATATTCAGCGTCTTCCAGCCTGTATCCTGTAGCACGAGAATATCTTCTCCCGGTAAGCTTGTAAAATTCATCAAAAGCTATGTCCGTCAGTTCCTGGATATGATCAAAAAAGAAAGGTCTCTGGGAGGCAACTCCCTGAGCATATGAATCCTGGTTCTGAACAGTACCAAGCATGGCAGGATAATCCAGGTCGAAAAGTTCAGGGACGCGGCGCCTGGTTTCTCCAAAGATTAGTTTCTGAGCCGGAGTAGGGCATTCAATTATGTCTGATGGGTCACCCAGGTATTCTTTAACCAGTTCCAATTCAGGCAGGACCAGTGACTCAATTACGTGGCTGGTCAGGAAGCCATCCTGGGCGCAGATGCCGGGATTTAGTGATAATTCGGCAATCCTGTGAGTAATCAGGTTTAGATCCGCTACTTCCTGTACATTCTTTCCAAACAACTGGAAAAACCCCGTATCATCAACTGAATGATAATCGTCATGTCCACAATGAATGTTTAATGAATGCTTGGTAATGGCTCTACATGCAATATTCAGCACATATGTCAGCCTTTTACCGACTGCGGCATAAAGTGATTCATGCATATAGGCAATGCCCTGGCCCGCTGAAAAATTGGAGGATCTCAGCCCGACAATGCTCATACCTGCAGTAACCGCCGCTGCAGCATGTTCGCCTTCAGGTTCAAAAAAAATCAGTTTCCTTCCAAAAACATTCGGAGCACCAGAAGCAGCTGAAGCTGCGAATCCCTCGCCCATATTAGTAGCCGGAGTTATTGGATAAACTCCGGCAGCTTCGCTGCCCGCAGATTCCATGCGTACGGCCGCTTCCGTTCCATCCATGGCCATGGGGGTGCCAGGATATTTGAAAGTGTTTGTTTCCTTTCCCATTAATTTCCACTCCCTTCGAGTTTAAATAAAAATATAGGAGAATGTTTAGATTTCACCTAATTAACTTGATGCTTTTAATGAAAATCCCGGAAGGATTCCTCCAGGGTTCTGCAGCTATTACGATAACCTAGAAACAGCTTAAATTATAACATTTTCTGGCTGCGAGAGACTACAAACACTCCCCCGGAACCTAACTCGGAGATAACGCCACCTTTCCAGCCAAGGCTAGCAGCAGTTTCAGCATCCCGGGACTGCTCCGCTCAGCTGTGTCTATTACAGCAGAATGATCTATACTGCCAGCCTTCATTCCAGCTCCATAATTTGTAAAACAGGACAATGCCAGTACCTTTCTACCCAGATTCCGCAGGGCGATAACCTCAGGAACTGTGGACATTCCGACAGCATCAGCATTCATCTTTCTCAAGAATTCGATTTCCTCCGGAGTTTCATAGGATGGTCCGGGAACTGCGAGATATACCCCTTCGCTTAGCCGCATGCCGAGATTTTCGGCCTGCTCCAGGGCCAGGGCTCTCAAGTCCGGATCGTAGGCATCTGACATGTCGGTAAAATCCTGCCCGGTACTGGAAAGTCCGGGCCAGGGCAGGGGATTTGGCATGAAAAAACCTATATGGTCCCTGATCAGCATTAATTCTCCTGGATGGTATTCTTCACGCAGTGCCGCGGCGGCATTTGTCAGGAAAAAATATTCTACCCCCCATTCAGACAGGGTTCGTACCGGAATAACAACCTCCTGTGCTGAAAGGCCTTCATATAAATGATACCTCCCATGCACAAAACACACAGGCTCCGGGCAGTGCAGGACCCGAACCACCCTCTCGTGGCCCGAGAGATCCAGCGCAGGAAAATTGGGAATCTCCTTGAAACGGGCTTCAGCCAGGACCGGAAAATCAGTTTTGGTGCCTCCGAGTCCGGTACCCAATATCAATGCTATTTTGGGGGCAGGCCCGAAAAGGTCGCGCAGAAACCCTGCATTTTCTCTGATCTTTTCCGAATAATCTTTCATTTATCTGAAACTCCCAGAAGAGTCAACCGCAAAGCTTATTATCAATCTTCCTTCATTAATTTTCAATTCGGATTAAGTTAGCAAACCGGCTAAAGCAGCGGTCATCATGCTGGCACAGAATCCAGCCAGCAGGGCTCTGAATCCCAGGCGGGCCAGGTCCGATCTGCGTTCCGGGGCCAAAGATCCTATACCGCCTATCTGGACTCCAACACTGGATATATTGGCAAATCCGCAAAGCGCATAAGTGGCAATCACTTCTGCCTGTGGACTGAGGGAAGACTTGATCTCAGCCAGGTCTACATAGGCTATAAACTCATTCAGAACCAGTTTCACACCCAGGAGATGCCCAACCTGAGACGCCTCAGCCCAGGGAACTCCAAGTAAAAAGGCGAAGGGGGCGAAAAGAAAACCCAGAATCATTTCGAATGTCGGAGCGAAGCCCAGCCAACCTGAAAGCCCGGTCCATCCGCACACCAGCCCCAGTATGCCGTTAAGCAGCGCAACCACAGCAATAAATGCTATCAACATAGCCGCGACATTCAGAGCCAGCTTCATCCCTTGGGAAGCCCCTCGGGACAGAGCGTCCACCACATTCACACTGTCATCCTTTATTTCCAGTTCCACCCGGCCGGCAGTAAGCGATTTTCCGGTTTCCGGAATGAGAATCTTGGCCATGACCAGCGAAGCAGGTGCTGCCATAATACTGGCGGTTATCAGGTATTCGGGATTAATGCCGAGTGCGATATAACCTCCCAGGACTGCGCCTGAAACTGTTGCCATGCCACCGGTCATCATGGCCATCAGTTCGGATAGGGTCATGGTCGAAATATAGGGGGCCACCAGGATGGGCGCCTCTGTCTGCCCCATGAAAACATTGGCTGCTGCTGCCAGGGATTCCGACCCGCTTACTCCCATGATCCGGGTGAGAAACCGGGCAAACAATTTAACAACCCAGGGCATGATTCTCATAAAATACAGCGCGGAAAAGATGGAAGAAAGAAAAATGACTATCGGGAGGACCCGGAAAGCAAAAATAAACTTGTTTGAATCGGCAGAATCCACAAGCCACCCGAACAGGAAATCAGATCCTTTATCCGTGTATCCGATTATCTGGACAATGAAGCCTGAGACTGCTGCAAGTGCCTGCTGACCGAGATTCCACTTCATTACCAGGAGGGCCAATACCAACTGGATTCCCATACCGGCCAGTACAGTTTTCCAGGAAATCGCTTTCCGATCCCTGGAAAATAAGACCCCAAAACCAATAATGAGTAAAATCCCGACCATTCCAATCCAGCTGCTCATATTGTTCTCCCTGTCGATTCCTTACCGCTGCAATGTATCTTTTGACCTATTGTAGCCTGAGCCTGGACTATTGCAAAGAGTTAAGGAGTTTCAACCATTATGGGATTGGGGAGCAGGGATTTTATCCCCCGCAAAAAAAAGACCCGGCTCTTCCTGGGCGGAAAAATCCGGGTCTGTTTTTCTGAAATAAAAAATCGATCTAGGGGAACCGCACCTGTTTTTTGCGGGCTCTTTTAATAGCAAGAGCTTGTTTCAGGCGGCGCTTTTCACCGGGCTTCACAAAAAATGCATGCTTTTTGGCCTCACGAATGATGTCCTCCTGCTGCACTTTTCTTTTGAAGCGTCTCAGTGCGCTCTCCAGAGATTCTCCATCCTGTACATATACATTAGCCAAGGTAATACTCCCTATAATTTATTCATCTGTAAAACTGAAGTCGGAATTTTAACGGATACCCGGTCATTCTGTCAAGAATTCAACAGTTTCCTTCAATTCTCCGGGATGCCCCTGTTTCAAGGCCTGGAGCAGTTGGCGTTCCATGTAGATTGCTCTAATGATCCTCACCATTGATTTTTTGGCTCCTTCGCCCGAAGAATCCCCTGCAGATGGAGATGAATAATCCCGGAGAGATAAATCCCTCGCCCCCTTTTTCTTTTTCGGGCGAGGAGCTGCGCTGGGTGGCGTCAAGGTTCCAGCCAGTTCTCTCAAGGCGGAAGCCACTTCTTCCTTTTGCAGGAAATCCTCTCCCCCCGGTAGCTCAGAGCAGGCTCGAAGAATGGTGGCGAAAGGTTCACTGATCCTTTGACAGGAGGATGCTACCAGTGCAACATTGCCAATTTTCTTCAAGGCTTTATCCCTGGATCTGGCTATCCTTTTCCTGCGTCTGGAACTGATAATCGCAGCCAGGCTGAAAATGATCAGGATCGCCCCGACACCAATTATGATGACCAATACAGGTTCCATGTTTACCAGTTTACTCAGCTTTTCTATTTGTTCCATAATTCCAGATTATAATATTGCCTCTTTTCGAGCAGCCGGTCCAGTATTTCTTTTTTTCTTTCATCAGGAACTTCACTTTCACTGATACTTTCAGCTACTGAAATGGCTTCATTTAACCGGTCCTCCGCCTCGTAACTCTCAATCAGGAGAAGTTTTGCCTGGAGGACACTATCAAGACAGGCTTTATTTTCCACAACCTCCTTGAATACTTCTATAGATTCTTCGTACTGCTTTTTGACCTGAAAAACAATCCCTATCCTGAGAAGAGCCTGGCAGACATACTTTGCTCCCTTTGCCCTGCTCCTCACCAGCTGATACTGTTCCGACGCTTCATTGATCTCCTCCTGCTTAAAAAGAGCATCACCCATCCAAAGGCGAATTTCACTTACCTGCTCTTCAGGAAGATCGTATTCCAGTGCCGCCTTCCAGTGTAATACCGCGGAGGAGGGTTCATTCAAATCCTTATCAAATATTTCAGCAAGGTATTTATGGGCTTCCGGGGCCATAGGTGAATTGGGATATTCTGAGGTAAGCTGCTGAAAAAATTCAATAGCTGAAGGAATATCATAAAGGTTAAGGTAATAGGTGGTAGCTACTTCCCAAAGCGCGTCATCAGCCAGGCTGCTGCGAGGGTATAACCTTACAATTTCCCGGAAAAGCCTGGCAGCTTCAAAATAGTCTTCATTTCTCCAGACTTCCCGAGCCCGGTCGAAGCAGACCTTTACTTCATGTTCTTTTCTTACAAAAATCCAGGAGGAAACAACAAAAATTGCAACGGCCGCCAAAACAGCCCAGCTAAAGTTCCTCTTCATCCTCTCCAGCTTCCTCTTTCGTTTCTACCAGAGATAAATCAGCCACCCTGTCATCAGAATCCACTTCAATCAGTCTGACTCCCTGGGCACTACGGGAAACTGTACGCCTGATGTGCCCGGTTTCCAACCGGATGATTTTGCCCTTTTCAGTTATCAGGATGAGTTCATCGTCATCCGAAGTGAGGATATTACCGACACAGCTGCCGTTTCTTTCACTGGTGCTGATATTAAATACCCCCTGTCCTCCTCGCCTTTGACTTCTGAAGGCTTTAAGCTCAGTTCTCTTTCCGTACCCATTTTCAGTTACTGAAAGAAGGTCCCTGTCATCCCCGCCGGAGACACACATACTGACGACTTCATCCCCCTTGCGGAGAGAAATTCCTTTAACTCCCCTGGCAGTACGGCCCATCGGCCTGATATCCGATTCCGTAAAGCGGATCGCTTTTCCAAATCGGGTGCACAGGATTATGTCACTGTCTTTAGCGGTCAGTTCAACCTTGAGCAGTTCATCCCCCTCATCAACAGAGCATGCGATTATTCCTGAGGAGCGAGGGCGGGAAAAGGCTTCCAGTTCAGTCTTTTTAATATAACCTTTACGGGACACCATCACCGCGTAAATATCCTGGGTGAAATCGTCGATGGGCAACACGTCCGCCACCAGCTCATCTTCGGCCAGATTCAGCAAGTTGACGATAGAACGCCCCTTTCCAGCCGCTCCGACACTCGGCAGTTCATAAACCTTCAGCCAGTAGACCCGCCCCTTGTTAGTAAATATCAGTACGTAACTATGAGTGGAAGCAGTGAACAGGTACTCAATTGCGTCGTCAGCAGTGCGGGTCCCCATTCCCTTGCGGCCTTTACCTCCCCGAGCCTGGCTCCGGTACTCATCAAGCGGGGTACGTTTGATGAAACGGTTCCTGGTAGCGGTAATCACCACCTGTTCTTCAGGGATAAGGTCCTCCATCATGAAATCACCCATCCACTCCTTGATTTCGGAAAGGCGCTCTGATGGGTACCGTTCCTTGATCTCTACCAGTTCAGTCCGTATCACCTCTTTAAGGACCTGCTCGGTTGACAGGATTTCCCTAAGCTTTTCAATCTGTTTCAGGATTTCCTGGTACTCCTCTGTAATCTTATCTCTCTCCAATGCTGTCAGGCGCTGCAGCCTCATTTCCAGGATAGCCTGCGCCTGGGCTTCGCTGAATTCCAGAGCTGCAATCAGGGAATCCCTGGCTTCTACTGGTGATGATGATGCCCGGATCAATGAAATTACCCGGTCCAGGTTGTCCAGCGCGACCTTGAGTCCCTCAAGAATATGGGCCCTTTTCTCAGCCTTAGCCAGTTCAAACTCAGTCCGCCTTCGAATTACCTCCCTGCGGTGCCCCAGAAAATGGTTGAGGATTTCCTGCAGGGACATGACCTTGGGCTGACCATGAACAATCGCCAGGAGATTTATCCCGAAGGAAGTCTGCATGGCGGTCATTTTGTAAAGGTTGTTCTCCACTACTTCAGGAGACTCTCCTCTTTTCAGCTCAATTACTACGCGAATGCCCTCCCGCGAAGACTCATCCCTGAGATCGCTTATGCCTACCAGTCTTTTTTCATTAACCAGTCTGGCAATATTTGCTATGAGCTTGGCTTTGTTAACCTGGTAGGGAAGTTCCTCAATGATCAGGGCTTCCCGGTTATCATTACCCTTGGATTCCACTCTTACCCTGGCCCTGATCCTTATGACACCCCTGCCGCTGCTGTAGGCACTCACTATTCCGCCGCTACCGCAGATAATACCGGCCGTGGGAAAATCGGGGCCGGGAATGACTTTCATCAGTTCCGGAAGGGTAACTGAGGGATTATCCAGCATCAGCAACAGCGCTTCTACAACCTCTCCCAGATTATGGGGAGGAATATTGGTTGCCATTCCTACCGCAATGCCCGAAGTACCGTTGACCAGAAGGTTAGGCACCCGGGTCGGGAGAACCACTGGTTCAGTGAGGGAATCGTCATAATTGGGCTGGAAATCAACCGTTTCCTTATCCAGGTCAGTCAATAAATCACCGGCTAACCTGGACATACGTACTTCGGTATATCGCATGGCGGCCGCGGAATCACCGTCAATCGAGCCGAAATTACCCTGTCCGTCCACCAAGGGGACCCGCATCGAGAACTCTTGCGCCATCCTTACTATCGTGTCGTAGACAGCCACGTCACCATGGGGATGAAATTTTCCTATAACCTCCCCAACGATTCTAGCGGACTTTTTGTGGGGTTTGTTGTAGACATTGTTCAGCTCGCTCATGGCATATAAGACACGCCGATGAACGGGTTTAAGACCATCTCTTACATCTGGAAGTGCCCGCCCGATGATAACGGACATGGCATAGTCCAGGTAGGAGGATTTCATCTCTTCTTCAATGTTTATTGAGTATGTTTGAGTCGGATTAATATTTTCCATTGCTTCGTTTGGGACCTGCTCTGATCGTGGTTATCTAAATATCAAGATTTTTGACATTCAGGGCATTTTCTTCAATAAAGTTGCGCCTGGGTTCCACCTGGTCACCCATCAGGATTGTAAATATCTCATCTGTTTCGATAGCGTCCGCAATATCAACCCTGAGCAGGGTTCGGGTTTCAGGATTCATAGTTGTATCCCATAATTGAATAGGATTCATCTCACCAAGCCCCTTGTAACGCTGGATTGACAGATTCTTTTTCCCGGCAGCTTCAATGTGGTCTAACATTTCCTGGATTGTGGTTACGCTGGTTTCATTTTCTTTTTCTCTGATAATGATCTCGGTTTCATTAAATTCACGGACCTTCAGATATAGTTTTCCAATCTGCCTCCATTCAGCAGAATCCAGGAATTCCCGATCAAGCAACACAGGACCGCTTCCTTCTCCGTTTTCAACCCAGGCTCCGTGCAGGCTGTGTTCTTCATCGTAGTGAGCCTCTGTTACCAGGCCCTTGTTTTTCATTTCCTGCTCCAGCTTCTCCAGGTTTGCCCGGTCTCCCAGAAAACTCTCCAGCGAATCAGTCCCGGCAAGTAAAGAATCCGGTAAAGTTTTCAGCAGAACCTCCAGGACATTTGCCCCTCCTGTCTGACGGGCCAGCTTATCAAAAAGTCGACCATATTCCAGCAGGGTATTCATGGCACTACCCAAATCAGAGCCTTCATAGACCTTGTCTCGGGCCGGGAGAAAAACCTCAACATTGGTGAGAGCCCGGTTCAGAAGGAACGTGGTCAGGGCTTTCTCACTATGGAGATACTGTTCATTTCGACCGGATTGCACCCGGAAAAGAGGGGGCTGAGCTATAAACACGTGACCCTGCCTGATCAGGTCAATCATCTGCCTGTAAAAGAAAGTCAGCATCAGGGTCCTGATATGGCTTCCATCCACATCCGCGTCAGTCATTATGATCACTTTGTGATAACGCAGTTTGTCCACGGAGAAATCCTCCGGCCCGATACTGGTACCCAAGGCAGAAATCATGGTTGCAATCTCTTCGTTTCCCAGCATTTTGTCAAATCTTGCTTTTTCAACGTTGAGGATCTTCCCCTTGAGCGGGAGTACTGCCTGTATCTTCCGGTCCCGGCCTTGCTTTGCAGACCCTCCGGCTGAATCTCCCTCAACAATAAACAGTTCAGACAGGGACGGGTCCCGCTCCTGGCAGTCAGCCAGTTTCCCAGGTAAAGCGGAACTTTCCAGAGCACCCTTGCGCCTGGTCAGGTCTCGAGCTTTCCGGGCGGCTTCCCTGGCCCTGGAGGCGTCCATGGCTTTTTCAATTATCCTCTTGGCCTCAACAGGGTGCTGTTCAAAGTAAAGGCTCAGCTGTTCATTGCAGATATTCTCCACCAGTCCCTTTACTTCACCATTGCCTAGTTTCGCCTTGGTCTGGCCTTCAAACTGGGGATCCGGCAGCTTCACACTGATTACAGCAGTCAAACCCTCCCTGACATCATCTCCGCTCAGGTTCTGTTTGAAATCCTTGGTCATGCCGCTTTCAGCAGCATAGGAATTGAGAGTCCTGGTCAGCGCGGCTTTGAAACCTATCAGATGAGTTCCGCCTTCAATAGTATTGATAGTGTTAGCAAAAGAAAACAGCGTTTCAGCATATCCATCGTTATACTGCAGGGCTACGTCGGCGGTTATGTTGTCCTTTTCTCCTGTGAGAAGAATTGGCTCATCACCCAGGACATTCCGGTTTCTATTCAGGTCCCTTACAAAATCGACGATTCCGCCTTCGTAGCAGAATTCCTGCTGCTTTTCATCCCTGAGGTCTTCAATTGAAATGTTTACTCCGGGATTCAGGTAGGCCAGTTCCCGTAAACGCTGGACCAGGATTTCGCAATTAAATTCAAGAACCTCGAAGATTTCAGGATCCGGAAGAAATGTTACCTTGGTCCCTCTTTTTTTTGTATTTCCAGTCTGTATGAACTGAGTAACCGGCAAACCCCTCTCATAACTCTGAGTATATACTTTTCCGTCTCTCCAGATCTCCAGATCCAGCCTCTTGGAAAGGGCGTTTACTACTGAGATCCCAACCCCATGCAGCCCCCCTGAAACCTTGTAGGTATCATTGTCAAACTTGCCTCCGGCATGCAGTACGGTCATGACTACCTCGGCTGCTGACACTCCCTTTTTAGAATGCATATCTACCGGAATGCCCCTGCCGTCATCAATTACCGTTACCGAGTTGTCCGTGCTGATTTTGAGCCTGATATTACTGCAATAACCTGCCATAGCTTCATCAATGGAATTGTCAACGACTTCGTATACCAGGTGATGCAGTCCTGAGGAGGCAGTAGAGCCAATGTACATGGCAGGCCGCTTGCGCACTGCTTCCAGGCCTTCGAGAATCTTGATATTGCTGGCGTTGTAGGTCGATCCCGCACTACTCTTTGTGTTTCTTTTGTCCATATTTATTACATAACTGCCCCTGCCGGAAAAAATCAGGGCAAGAAAGGCTAATGCGTTAACCACCAGGGAAAAACGCTCTTCCGGAACATGGTCTGTTTATGAAGATTCAGACATCTAATGATATATAATTATACCATATTAGGCTGATATTAAGACGGGGCCAACCTCGTTGAAAAAATGCAATGACAGGCTTTCGGAAGTCCACTGGTCTGGATATATTCCAGTGTCAAACCAGGGGCAAAAACACCTGCCGCAATTCATGAGTCCGGAAGTCCCTGGTTCGGCACGATAACACTGATCCGGAGGCATCCCTGATCCCTTATCCTGCCAGTAAACACACAGGTTAAGGCCCCGCAAGTGGCGTGGTGGGCAGGAAATGACTGTTTTTCCCGGGAGTCTCCTTAATTCTTCAGCGGCATCACAACATACTGAAGCCTGAAATTATCCAGTTTCTGAGGAACAAAAAGCCCCTGTTTTTTTTGATCGTTCAGGAGAAGGGTCACTTTTTCACTGTTCAGACCGGAAAGAAAATCCAACACATACTGGGCGTTAAATCCTATCTGGAAACCTTCCCCGCCATATTCCACGGGGATAAAATCCCTGGCTTCTCCATATTCAGAAGAAACAGCAGATATTTCCATCTGGTCCGCCTGGATATCAAAAACCACGGCCTTGGATTCCTCGTCAGCCATGATTGAAGTTCGTTTTAGGCATCCTGCGAACTCAGCGGAATTAACCACTACCTCGTGAGCACAATCTTTGGGTATGACCATTTCATAATTTGGAAACTGGCCGGTCAGCACTCGGGAAACAAGCTTGCGGTCCTTCACCTTGAAAAAAATGTGGTTATCAGTGTGGGCAAAACTAACCTGTCCTGATTCAACATCCTGTGATAGCCGGCTGAGTTCCACCAGGGTTTTCTTCGGTATCAAAACTCTGATCTCCTCCTCAATCCCTTCAATAGCGACGTCATGTTCAACCAGAACAAGCCGGTGTCCATCGGTGGTAACAAAGGCAATCCCCGCCGGATTGACGATCATCAGGGCGCCGTTGAGAGTGTACCTGGACTCCTCCTGGGTAATGGCGTAAATACAGCGTGAAATCATAAATGAAAGAGCCTTGGTCGGGAGGTTGATACTGTCCTGTTCAAAATCAGGTATATCAGGGAACGATTCCCTTGACAGGCTGGCCACCTTGAACCTTGAGCGCTGACAAAGAACTTCCATCCATTCAGCCGAATTGGAAACAATCTCCTTGAGGTGGATGTCGGAATCGTCAGGAAGCAAACGGACAATATCAAAAAGCTTCCGGGCTGGAACTGTGATAGCCCCGTCAGTATTAATCTGAGCATTGCAGGAACACTGGAACGTTACATCCAGATCTGTTGCCGTAACTACCAGGGTTGACCCTTCTGCTTCCAGCAGAAGATTGGCCAGAATCGGGACTGTTGTCTTACGCTCGACAACCCCCTGTACATACTGAAGCTCTTTCAGTAAAGCATTCTTATTTATTAAAACGTCCATAAAATCCTCTCGATCCAGCTTTTCAGGTGATATTTCAGTATACAACTCCCGTATGAACAATCCAGCTCTGAGGAGCACTCTACATCAGATCCACCTTCAGGCGTTCCAGCAGTGTCCTGGTTTTGAAATCCTTGCGGCTCTGTTCATCTACCTTTCGTATCGCATGCATAACGGTAGTATGGTGTTTACCCCCAAATCGTTTACCTATCTGGGAGAGTGAATTTTCAGTCATTTGCTTGCACAGGAACATAGCTATCTGCCTGGGCTCGGTGATCCTCTTGGAGTTGTTTTTTGATTTAAGCTCCGATACCTTCAGGGAAAATCTATCGGCCACTGTTTTCTGAATTGAATCAATGGAAACCACCTGGTTTTTTTCCTCAATCAACTGGCCCAGAACCTTCCGGCACAACTGGATATCAATGTTTTCACCGGAAAGGCGGCTGTAGGCCACGAGCCTGAGCAACGTTCCTTCCAGTTCCCGCACATTCGACTTAATGCCTCTCGCAATATATTCCACCACTTCGACAGGAAGGTCGATCTTAGAAGCAGCGGCTTTGTTACGGAGTATCCTGATTCTGGTATCCAGTTCAGGAGGCTGAATATCGGCAAGCAATCCCCATTCAAATCGGCTGTATATCCGGGCTTCCAGACCTTCAATCTTCTTGGGGGGAGCATCACTGGTGACAACGATCTGTTTCTGAGCGTCGTACAGGGCATTAAACATGTGGAAGAATTCTTCCTGGGTTTTCTTTTTATTGGCGAGGAACTGTATGTCGTCAATCATCAGGACATCAATATTCCGGTACTTCTCCCGGAACTGGCTGCCGTTGCCCTTACTCGTGGAATGGGTAAATTCATTCACAAAGGTTTCAGAGGAAATACATCGGACCCTCATCTGGGGAAAATTCTCACGAATATGCCAGCTGATAGCCCTCATTAAATGAGTCTTCCCAAGGCCGGTACTCCCATAGATCCCCAGGGGGTTATAGGCACAGGAGGGCCGCTCCGCGACGGCCATTGCTGCGGCGTGGGCAAACCGGTTCGATTCTCCAACAATGAAGGAATCAAAAGTGTAGACGGCTGAGCCAACCGGGAGTCCCGTCCCCTTAACATTAGCTCTGCCAGCTGATTGTTCCTCCATTCCGGCATTCTCACCCGGAGGAAGATTTTCTGCGGATTCGGTTATAAACTGGATTTCGTACCCTTCGTAACCTGTTTCATCCAAAGCTTCCCTTAAAACATTCATGTAGTTCTGGTTTAACCAGCTCTTGAAATGCAAATTGGGAACAGTCACTTCCAGAATCCTGGAAACATCATCTATCCTGCGAGAGGAAGTGGGGATAAAGTAGATATCGTATACCCTGGGATCAACCTTCTGCCTGACTTTTCCTAAAACCTTTATCCAAATAAAAGAATGATTTTGCAATTCCACTTTATCCACAATATTAACCATTATAAAATAAGGACTTCTGTACTCCCAGTCCCCTAAATCATTCAGGTTTTCCACACGATTTTCCACATCAAGAAGGTCTTTTACGCTCGCTGTGTATCCGGCGAAAAACTCCAATTCCAGAAGCTCCAAAATTACCACGATACCAATAGACTTTCTACAGGCCCCATAAATATATTTTCATCTTCTCTCCACCATGCCCATAAACAAAAGGATTAGCAGTTCAAAAAATCTGGAGGAAGAAGAAAACGGATGTTTTGCTACAAACGGTTGTTAAATAACGAATTCCCCCCATGGAATGAAAAAACCGCCGTACGGCAACTCGCAGAAAAGAAGATTTGGCCGTTTTGGCCGTTTTTAAGTCTCAATGAAGCGTTGTTTGACTTTTCGGTAGGTTGTCTCCAGGAGCTCTGGAATGATGCGGGTTTGTCCGGATGCTGCTACAAAATTGGAGTCACCGGTCCACCTTGGAATGAGATGCAAATGAAGGTGACTTTCTACTCCAGCCCCAGCGCATTTTCCTATATTTATCCCGATATTGAATCCTTCGGGATGATAAATATCCGCCAGGCATGTTTCACATCGCTGTGCCAGGAGCATCATTTCCCGCATCTCTTCCGGTTCAGCTGTGGATAAGGAACCGATGTGTCGATACAGAACAACCATCAGGTGTCCCGATGTGTAGGGAAATCGGTTAAGGATGACAAAAGAATGGGATCCGCGGTGGATGATCAGATTCTCAGGGTCCTTTTCTGAACCACTCGCGAGAATCCGGCAAAAAACACAACCTTCGGCTGAGTTTGCAGAATTAATATAATGGAAACGCCAGGGCGTCCACAGATTTTCCATGATTTACTGTACTGAGCCTCGGGCCCGCAACCAGCCCGAAACAGCCCTTGCGGTTACCCTGTTTATGCCGGGGCGATGCCCTGGTCACTGCCTGGTTTCCGAAGGACGCGGGCTGTACTAAAAAAGCACAGCCCGCGACGGGACAATCAATTTCAAGGCTCAGGAATTGATGACGGTTTTAAGATCCTTGCCTGGTTTGAAATAGGGAACTCTCTTGGAAGGAACGTTCACCTTTTCCCCCGTTTTTGGATTCCGGCCAATTCGGGAAGCCCTTTCCCGCAGCCTGAAACTGCCAAAACCACGCAATTCCACCTTATCTCCACTCTGGAGAGATTCAATTATGCTGTCAAGAACAGTTTGCACCATCACTTCAGCATCTCTTTTGTTTAAGTCTGTTCTTTTTGAAACTCTATTGACCAGTTCAGCTTTCGTCATCTTCAGTTTCTCCTTTTCCCTTTTCAGCCCGCCGTTTCAGCTCACTGAATTTATCTCCTGCCAGTTCCCCGATTGAGGTAGTAGCCACTTCAGGAGTATAGGTCCAGCGCTCTTCAGGCTCTACTTCTTCGGTAAGAGCACGAATGGACAAACCAATCTTTCTTTCCAAAAGATTAAGTTTGATGATCTTGAAATCCAACTCCTGCCCTGACTGAAATTCCTCTTCAGGGTTTTCGATACGTTTAGTACTCAGTTCAGAAACATGGCACAAACCTTCGATACCCTCTTCGATTTCTACAAATGCTCCAAAACTGGTTACCCTGATTATCTTACCTTTAACTATATCTCCCACCTGCTTGTTGGCGAAGAAGGTTTCCCACAGATCAGGCTGTAATTGTTTTATTCCCAGCGACAGCCTTTGGTTATCCCCATCTACACTCAACACCACCGCCTCAACCTCCTGACCTTTCTGCAAGATCTCAGAAGGATGTTTTACTTTCTTGGTCCAGCTCAGATCAGAGACATGGACCAGGCCTTCAACGCCCTCTTCTACTTCAACAAAAGCGCCAAAATCGGTAAGGTTCCGTACTGTGCCCCTGACTACCGCGTTAATCGCATAGGTCTCTTCAACCTGATCCCAGGGATTGGGTTCGGTCTGTTTCATGCCCAGGGATATCCTGCGATTCTCAGCATCAACTTCCAGAACCTCTACCTCTACCTCATTCCCTACTTCAACAATGCGGGAAGGATGTTTCAGCCTTCTGTTCCAGCTCATCTCCGAGATATGAATTAAACCCTCAACGCCTGCTTCCAGTTCAACAAAGGCACCGTAATCTGTAACTGAAACGACCTTGGCATTGACCCTGGAATTCTTGCCGTATCGCTCCTGAGCCGTAAGCCAGGGATCACCACTCAGCTGTTTGTACCCAAGCGATACTTTTTCTTCCAGGCGGTCAAACTTCAGAATCTTGACTTCTACTTCATCACCCAGCTTAAAAATGTCAGAAGGATGATTAACCCTGCCCCAAGACAGATCAGTGATATGTAAAAGGCCGTCGATTCCACCCAGATCCACGAAAGCTCCATAATCAGTAATATTCTTAATAATACCTTTTACGATGGATCCTTCCTCCAGGTTTCTGAGGGTCTCTTCCTTTTTCTTGTAAAATTCCTCTTCCAGAACGGATTTACGGGAAAGGACAATATTTCCGCGCCGTTTATTGACTTTGATTACCCGGACTTCAATATCTTCACCCTTGAAACTGTCCAGGTTACGAACAGGGTGCATATCAACCTGAGAGCCGGGAAGAAAGGCACGGACACCAATGTCAACAGCCAATCCGCCTTTAATCCTTTCCAGAACCCGCCCTTTTAAAATGGTCTGTTCTTCAAAAGCGCCTTCAATTGAATCCCATATTTTCATCCTTTCCGCTTTTTCGCGGGAAAGGATTATGGTTCCATCATTCTCAATGCTTTCCAGAAGAACATCCACTTCATCACCGGCAACAACATCAATTTTTCCATCGATGCCCTTGAATTCCTGGATGGCAACTACTCCCTCAGATTTGAATCCCACATCAATCACTACTGAAGTGCCTGATACTTTGAGTACCTTGCCTTTTACCACTTCGCCTTCTACGAAATCATTCTTCCCGGAATCATGTTCTGCAAGCAGTTCTTCGAAATTAATTGTTTCCGGTACCAAGATTTCCGGCCTTACTGTTTCTGCGGGAACATTCGTCTCCGCCACATCTTTAACTCTGTCTTGAGTCATTAAAAAAAACCTCCGTTAAAATTAAATTCTGAACCTGGGTAAACATTACAGTCAGGGAATTCAGCAGGATTAAAAAGTGCAGGCCGTCAAAAAACAATGATTCGTGGAGATGAATATGACCTTACATGGCAATGCCTGTAAGCTTTCGGCCTTTTTAAATGATTTGTTAATAAAATTTACAAAATAAGCTGCTAAAAACCTTAATTGCTTAATTCCTCCCAGAGGCAGAATCTTTGAAGGCATACTTATACCTTTAAAAGTAAAGACTTGTCAAGGCTTACGTTTTCTCTTTTTAATTAAATTTGCATTGATAGTTCGACTTTCAAAGCCTCGCTTTGGTAAAATATCCCCTTGTTTAACAAAGGGTATATGTTTCTATCCTGCAGGTGATAACCACCTGCGATATTTTTAAAAGAGGTTATCCTGTTATGAAAAAAGGAATTCATCCCGAATATATAACCAGAAAAGTATCATGTGCCTGCGGAGCTGAGTGGGAGACCAAGACCACTTTAAAGTCTGACCTGAGGTTGGATATTTGCTCAAGCTGTCACCCGTTCTTTACTGGTAAACAGAAATTTATCGATACAGCCGGGCGGGTAGAGCGCTTCCAGCGCAAATACGGAAAAATTGTCTAAACCCCCAATTGCCCGCAACCAGCCCAGTCGTAAATCTCTCCCTGTAAATCTCAATGCTTGAAAAACTAAAAGCTGTTGAAGCCAGGTACGAAGAAATTTCTCAGCAGCTCAGCGATCCCGAGGTAATCTCGGATCCTGAGCGGCTGCAGAAAATCGCCCGCGTGCATTCAGAACTGGAAGATATCGTCGAAGCCTATCACGCCTATAAAAAGACCCTGAAAAACCTTGAGAGTACCAGGGAACTGATCGAAGAAGAAAACGATGAGGAAATGGCGGAGATGGCTAAGGCGGAGGAGGCTCAGCTTGAGCAGGAACTGGCACAGTGCGAAGCGAATCTTCACTCCCTGCTCCTTCCGAAAGATCCCAATGACCAGCGTAATGTAATCCTGGAAATCAGGGCCGGAACAGGCGGCGACGAGGCAACTCTTTTTGCCCAGGACATCTTCCGCATGTATTCACGGTATGCGGAGTCCCGAAAATGGAAAACAGAAATTCTGTCTTCCAACTATTCCGGGGTTGGCGGCCTCAAAGAAATTATAGCCAGCATCAGCGGCAAGCGGGTCTATTCACGACTGCGCTGGGAAAGTGGCGTGCAGCGCGTGCAGCGCGTGCCTGATACTGAGACCCAGGGCAGGGTTCACACCTCCGCCATTACAGTCGCGGTACTGCCTGAAGTGGATGATGTAGAAATCAAGATAAGCCCTGAAGAAATCAGGATCGACACTTACTGTTCATCCGGTCCGGGAGGACAGTCCGTCAATACCACCTATTCAGCGGTTCGAATAACTCATCTTCCTACCGGGGAAGTGGTTACCTGCCAGGATGAAAAATCTCAGATAAAAAACAAGGCCAAGGCCTTAAAGGTCCTGCGCTCCCGCCTCTACGAAAGAGCCCTGCGGGAACAACAGGACGAAATTGCTGAAAACCGCAAATCCATGGTTGGTTCAGGTGACCGCAGTGAAAAAATCCGGACTTATAATTTTCCCCAAAACCGTGTGACTGACCACAGGATCGGCCTGACCATTCACCGCCTGGACTCAATAATTGAGGGCGATCTGGACGAAATAATTGATACTTTGACAGAACATTACCAGACCGAAGCCCTCAGAGTGATTAAAACTGATTAAGCCTCAACTCGATGCCAGCCTTTCCCGGTATAATATTTTCCAGTTTACACACAAACCGCCTTCCTTAACCCTTTGAGAAAAGATATGGACAACTCCTGGACAATCGGGAAAACTCTCCTCTGGGCTGGGAAAAAATTAGAAAATTTCGAGCTTGCTTCTCCCCGGCTGGACGCTGAAACCCTTCTATCCATGGCTCTCTCCCGGGATCGTGCTTTCCTTATGGCCCATCCGGAAGATATTATCCAGGACGAAACCTTGCGGTTATATCGGTCCTGGATAACTCTACGCTGCTCCCACTATCCGATCCAGTATATCCGGGGCACCCAGGAATTTTACGGCAGGGACTTCCTGGTAAGGCCCGGTATTCTGATACCACGGCCCGAAACAGAATTACTCGTTGAGTCCTGCCTGGACCTGTGCAGGAATCACCACTCTACTTCCCAGCCATTAAGGATACTTGATATCGGAACCGGCAGCGGCTGTATCGCAGTGACATTATCAGCTGAAAGTCCGGGACTTCAGATTATGGCTACCGATATAGATCCCCTGGCTATAAGTACAGCTACCAGTAATGCCAGGCGGATTCTGCCCAGTCATTCATCAATCAGCTTCTTTGTCTCTGATCTTGGCAACTGCCTCGCCGAAAGTGCCAGGTTCGACTTCATTGTTTCCAACCCTCCCTACGTCGGATGGAAAGATTCCCGAAGTGTTGATCCTTCGGTCAGGCTTCACGAGCCCAAAACCGCAGTTTTCAGCGGGGAAACCGGCTTGGAAATATTTCAGAGGATTTTCGCTGAAACACTTCACATGCTGGAACCCGGAGGCAGCCTGCTGCTTGAAATCGGGGCAGGACAGGAGGAAGCCCTGGCGCGCATGGCTGAAAAATCCGGATGGGGACTGGCGGCGGATCATCAGGACCTTGCCGGAATACCGCGCTGCCTGGTCTTTTCACCGGCGTGAACCGTGAGAGCTGATTCTAAACGGAAAAACATCCAGGATCAGACTGATGGGAAATGCTGGTCACAAATCTAAAAAAAGTGGTGAGAAAACTAGCTTGGAATATAACCTGGCCTTGACCTTACTACCTGCTGCCTGGTCCGGTAATCTGAAGAATCTTATCCACAACGGTCATTTCCCATGAGGGAATCCGCAGTACGGCCAGCCTGAAGAAATAACGCCCGGGAGGAACACTGAAAGTCCCGTTGTATAAAATACCCCTGCCGTCATTCATTATCTGATCCTTCGTCAATTTAACGCTAAAGACACCCCTGAGCCTCAGCACTTCTTCTCCTTCGGAATCGCTCAGCAGTCCGACATATCCGAACTGGGTATCTATATTCCCCCTGCTGTCCAGGGGAATTGTAAAGGGGCTTATCTTGATCCTGAAGGGGACAGAGGTCCTATCCCCGTCAACCGAAGCTTTCCTCACATCAACTTCAGCTCCGAAATCGCGAAAACCGGCAATCCTGCCAGTTAAAGGCTGAGTGGCACTACTATCAAAAAGAGCCTCAATAAACTGTTTTTTGGACTGTACCAGATCCGGAAGATTCTGGTAGATACCCCTGATACGATAGGCTTCCTTGTCGACTCCTGAAAACCTCACATAAATGTCTCGGTCCCGTTTTCCCCTGCCGCCCAGATCAGAGTAATAACCAACTGTATAAAGATTGCCGAATACCTCATCGTTAATCTGGGCCATTACATCATCAAAATCCAGGATGGCCTCGAAACCTCCAAAATGCCGCCCTCCAGTGTCAATCGACAGGGCAGCATAGGCCTGCTGTTTCCGCTGCCTTTCTTCACGACCCTTTTCACTGTCCGATACGGCAGGGCCTGAATACATGAAAGCCGCGGAAGGGACCCATACCGTATAAAAAACAGCGGAACTCTCTCGGGCCAGGGAAGCCGTGCTCCCGCTCCTTTTAAATTCATCATCCATGCCATCAGACAGCACTATGATAATTTTTCTGTCTCCCGGCAGGGCTCTCTGGTTCATGTTTTCCAGCAACTGGGAGGAAGACTGGTAGATTGCCGTTTTCCCCTTGTGCCGGTCCGCAGACGAAAAGGCATCCAGTACTTTTCCCCGGTTATCTGTAAAATCCTGAAAAACCATGAGTTCATCGGTAAATCCGAATACCCCCACCATGACAGAACTCTGTATGTTTTCAAAAAAACTGCGAGCCGCCAGGATCTCCTCATTCCTCGTAGCCAGGGTACTTCCGCTGACATCCAGCAGGAATGCCAGCCAGGTTGTACCGGAAACTTGCCGTGGACTCCTGGGCTTTTCAAAAATGCCTATTTCCTGCTGCCTGCCATTTTCAGAAACAGAAAAATCCGCGGCATCCAGGTTGTTAATGAAATTCCCTGAATCATCCCTTACTGTGAAACGCAGGGTAACCAGATTGACATCTACGGTAAACCGGGTCTGGGCAGTGGTGTCCAGAGCCTGAACTGGGCAAATAAAAAAGTAAATCCAGCCTGCAGTAAAAAACAACAGGGCCGAAATCAGCCGTAAACGCATTTTCCTCACTGTTTCACTCGTATAAGATTCAGGAATTCATTCCGGGATCTTTGGTCCTTCCTGAAGTAACCCAGCATCGAGGAGGTTACCATGTTTGCATTTTGCTTCTCCACACCTCTCATCATCACACAAAGGTGCTGGCATTCAAGTACTACTGCCACTCCCTTTGGATCAATAACTTCCTGAATGGTTTCAGCTATCTGCTGGGTCAATCTCTCCTGTACCTGGAGTCTTCGGGCAAAGACATCCACCATACGGGGAATCTTGCTGAGGCCAATAACCTTCCCCCTGGGAACATACCCGACATGAGCTTTGCCGAAAAAAGGCATGAGATGATGTTCGCACAAACTGTAAACATCTATGTCTTTGACGATGACCATCTCATCATAATCGACGGTAAAAAGGGCATCATTAAGGATTTCACTTACATTTTTTTCATAACCACTGGTCAGATAACGGAAAGCTTTATCAAAACGAGCGGGTGTATCCAACAGCCCCTCCCGGTCCGGATTCTCTCCGATGGTTCTTAAAATCTCTTTAATCTGTTTTTCCATGCTGTTATTCCGGGTTCGGCTCCATTTCCCATGTTGCTGGTATCACTTCTTCCTGCCGGAACGTTCTGTTGCCCCTGCTTCGGAATGAAAACTCGGAACAGAACAGGGTATCAAGGGCCGGGCTTCACACCCTTCTTCAGGGTCAGATCCAGTTCCTCCAGGGTGTTTATAAATTTTTTGCGATATTCTGCAGCATACGGGTTCTCTTTTGCCATGTCCTGGAAAAGCTGACGGGTGTCCTGCTGCACGGTCTTGACCAGCCTGTAGAAAGCATCCGGGCCAGGGGTGGAGATAGCCTTAACTCCCCATTCCAGCTCTTTCATCGCCTGGGCGATCAGGTGAAAGATAGCCTGGGTCTGTGCTATCTGTCGGTCATGCTCTTCGGGTGTAGACTCCACTACAATAAGGTCAAGTTCCTGGAGAAATCCGATAATCTCCTGGTATAGCTGTTCCTCAATCCTGACAGGACAGACCACTATCTTAAATCCAGCTATCCCGTCTTTACCACTGTCCGGACCAAAAAGTGGATGGGTACCCAGGATCTGGATTCCCTGCGGGAAGAGTTCCTCCATCATAACCAGGGGTTTGGTCTTGACGCTGCAAGTGTCCACGAACACCTGTCCATCCCGAACGAAAGGAAGCATTTCCCGGCAGACAGCCTCCATTTCTGAAATCGGAACAGACAGGATCACAATGTCTGAGGATGCGACCTGCTCAAATCCAGCGGCTTCCGGCAGGGAAGCAATGGCGCTTTCATCCCTGTCAAATACCTTGAGTTCAGCAGAATGGTTCAGGTATCGGTACACCATTTTACCAAACCTGCCATATCCTAATAATCCTACCTTTTTCTGTTTCACAACTATTTATTATAATAACTATTCGTCCTGCCTGCGAGTTTTCCCTCTTTTCGGCGGCCGGAATGAGAGTTAATCTATATTTTACCCTGTCACTGAGGTCACCCATGAACTATAATCATTGTCATGCCAGAAAACTGTATTTTTTCTTACAAGACAGATACCGATCCGGAAACGTTACTAGATCCCAATGCAAAAATCTGGAAAGATCCTTCCCGGACAGTAGAGATTTCACTGCTTTGGAATGGGGACAATCCTCTGACATCCGGACCGGCAGTCAGAGCTACTGCCGCTTCCCTGTGGAACAAAGATTCTATCTTTTTCCACTTCAGATGCCGCTACGATAAACTCCATGTTAACCGGGAATTTCCCCGCGATCGTTCAGTTGAAGGTTTGTGGGACTACGATGTGGCTGAGGTCTTCATTAAGCCGGGTGGGTGTTCCGGTTATTTCGAGTACGAAGTCAGCCCCCTTTCCCAGTACCTGGCTGCCCATATTATTAAACCCTGGAAAAATGTGGACTTCACCTGGGATTCCCAAATGAAATCAAGGGCTGAACTGGACGAAGTCTCTTCTTCCTGGAATGCCGTAATTGAACTTCCCTTTCTGCCGATGGCGGGAGCCGAACCTTTCACGATGCCGAAAGTCGGCGACATCTGGCGGGCTAACCTCTTCCTGGCTTTTGGAGCAGACCCGGCCCGCAACTACATGTGCTGGCAGCCGACTTTAACAAAAAATCCTGATTTTCACGTTCCGGATGCTTTTGGATGCCTCATTTTCAAAAATTGAATCTCCGCTTAAGAGTCAGGAGACAGGATTAGATGCAGGAAGTGCCCATTGAGCAGGAAAAACTGTCAGATTTCCGGAAGCCCGCTGTCAGCTGAACTAATTGCAAGGACCCCATTAACCCGTCTGGCCTCTTTACTCCGGGGAGGGGAGCAACACCTGCCTGTTGGGATCCTGTCAGCCCTGGAAAATGACCCAAGGGCAGGGGTCCGATCCCTGGCAGGCCGAATCAAGAGAAAGCAGGCGGCCATAACCCTCGAACAGCTACGCCTGAAAAATCTTTGCCTTTATGAAAAAAGATTATGGGAGCGGGGATTCACCAGGATAGCCGGACTGGATGAGGCCGGAGTAGGACCCCTGGCCGGGCCTGTAGTTGCCGCGGCCGTAATATTTGCCCCGGGCTTTACCATTCCCGGAGTAAATGATTCAAAAAAACTATCCTCCGAGCGCCGCGAAAAACTGGCTCTTGCCATCAAAGAAAACTCGGTTTCCTGGGCCATTGGGCAGGCTTCTCCACTTGAAATTGATGACATTAATATCTATCAGGCCTCGCTCCTTGCCATGCGGAGAGCAGCTGAAAAGCTTAGGCCTGCCCCGGATCACCTGTTAATCGACGCCCGGCGGTTGGGAACCATTCCCCTGCCTCAGACCTCAATAATCGGCGGCGACTCAGTTTCCTTCACCATTGCCTCGGCCTCCATCCTGGCAAAAACTTGCAGGGACCAGATGATGCTGGACCTGGATGGAAAATATCCAGGGTATGGATTTTTTAAACACAAGGGCTACCCAACCCTGGATCACCGGGAAGCGTTATTGAGACTGGGTCCATCACCCGCCCATCGCCTGAGTTTTTCCCTCTACGGTAAACTGAATGCCAACAACGGGAATTAGACCGCGCCAGCAAACCAGCCCGCCTCCACATATCTTTTCCCAAATACTCCTTCAATTTTTCTGCTTCAGGTATTGTTAATGCTCAAAAAAGGGGGTTACCTTTTCCTTAGGCGGGGGGCTGTCCAGCAGTGAAACCAGGATCAGGGCAAGCAGGGAAACGGTTATGGCAGGAAGAACCGCGTCAATCGAAGCAGGGCCCAGCCACTTCCAGAGCAGGGTGACAACTGTGCCTGAAATGATTGATGACACCGCCCCTTTCCCGGTAGCCCTGCGCCAGAAAAAAGCTGCGATAATGGCAGGAGTTATCGCTGCACCATAAATGGTATAGGCTAAAAGCGCCACCGAGAGAAAGTTCTCAGAAAGCGTTGCCAGCCAATAGGATACGAGGCCGGTTCCCACCACTGATAACCGAAGCAGGATTACCAGACTCCTTTCAGAAGCACCGGGATTCAAAAACCTCTGGTATATATCTCTCACCAGGGCGGTGGAAGGGGAAAGCAGGTAGCTTCCGGCGGTGGAAAGGACTATAGCCATGATCGATATCAGAAGCAGGGCACCCAGGGCCGGAGGCAGAAAATCCCGGGCTGCATAGGCGATCACCCTTCCAGGTATATCCAGGCCAGGTTCCAGTGCGCTGGCTATCCAGGCCGCAAAAATTATCGCCATTTCCATAACCGCCACCCCACCCAGTGTCCAGAGAATCGCTTTTCGCGCCGTGCCGGCATTCCTTGCGGAAGAAAACCTCTGATACATGTTGGCATCACCCAGGACCAGCAGAATGGCGGGTAAGGTCAGGCCCAGGGCCTCAATAAAACCTATCGGCCCGAACAGTTCAAAGTGTGAAGAATCCAGGATCTCCGCCATGCCAGAAAGACCACCGGCTCGGTAAAATAAAAATGGTATGGTCACAAGGATTCCCAGAATTATTGTAATTCCCTGGATGAGGCCAATCCTGGCTATGGAAACCATGCCGGCAACGGCAGTGTAGATAATTATGAATAGTGCTGAAAGTATCACGGCAGTGTTATACGAAATTTCGGGAAATACCAGGTTGAGGATTGCGCCGGCGGCGCGGTATTGATAGGAAACAATCGTCAGATACGCCGTTACCAGGGCAATCACCCCGAACACCCGGGCCGTAGCATTGTAGCGTTTCTCGAGCAGATCCTGGATTGTGATCTGTTCCAGGCCTCTGACCCTGGCAGCCAACAGACTGAGTATGGCGATCCCGATCAGGGACCCTACGGGGATAATGATCGCGGCTAAACCTACTTCATAAGTTTTTTCAGCATTACCAAAAATGCTGCCTGTCCCGATCCAGGTGGCCAGCATTGTTCCAAAAAGGACAAAGGTGTTCAGGGAACGTCCGGCAACAGAAAAATCTTCCTGGGTCGATACCTTGCGGACACCGATAAAACCTATAAACACCAGGGCCATCAAATAGACTCCAAGAAATAAAGCGTATATGCTCACGTTGCCTTTCTTCCCATATAGGTTTCAGGTTCCCGGTTTATTTGCCCGGTCTTTCCGTCACGCCTGTTTGTCCAACCCGCAAGAGTAACTCCTTGAGGTCCTCCGGAGTCTCCACTATAAATTCAGGCTTTCCGATTGAGAGACGTTCGCGCCCATGCCAACCCCAGGCAGCACCAATCCTCTTCACTCTTGCCCTGTGGGCTTCACGCATATCTCCCAGAGTGTCTCCAATGTAGTAGGGAGACCTGTCCCGGTGCTGCTTCCTGATCTTCCTGATGCTTTTTACTTTGCTGGGTTCAACATCAGAACCTATAATCTCACGGACACCAGTTATTCCGTGCCGGGAACAGAACTGGGCAACCGTGCCAACCCGGTTTCCGGTAATTATGTATAACGGGAAGGATGCAGAAAGGCTGTTAACGACCTCAACAATTCCGGGAAAAGGATCAATTCTCTGGTACAGCTTTTCCTGATGGGATTTGAACCTGCGTCCCAGCCTTTTCAACTTTCCCATAGGGAAGCCGGCCGCAGTCAGCCTTAAGAACAGGTTTCCGTCCAGGAGCGAAATCAGTTCCTCCCTGGTTTTGATCCCGTTAAAGCCGATTTCGGAAAAAACCATTCCAATTTCCGGCAGAATCGCTTCCAGGGAATTGCAGATTACTCCATCAAAATCAAACATCAGGAGGGGAGGTTTCGGCCTGGTTTGAAAAAATCTGTCTAACAGCATAAACATGTCATCTTTTTGGTTTTGATTGAGCAATGTTATTCCAGAACTCAGACTACCACGAATAACAGGAGATCTCCCTTTTCATTTGAACGAACAACTATACATTAGATGGTAATTCATTACCAGAATCAGCCAGTAAGGAGTCCTCCTGCCGGATTACAGTTCACCGGACCCGCTCAACACCTGAGGAATGAAAGAGGCATGATGTTATGTTTAAAACAGAGCGTTGCAGGAGTGTTGCACGCAATGATTTGAGACGTTGCCTGCAACACTCACCGCAACACCTTGAGTCCGCTGAATATTTGAATCTAGCCTTAATTCTGTTCTTAATAAACTCCTTCAAATCAACAGCTTATCTTGATAATCAAAAGTTCCTTTTCGATTTTTTCTCCTTTTATAGATCATTGGCACAGCCTTTGCGTATTTGGAACTGGAAACAAAAACATAAAATATAACTTTTAGAAAGGTTAATATAGATGTCAAACCAAGTATTAGAATTGACTGACGCAACTTTCAAGGAAACAATCAGTTCAGGAGTAACGTTGGTGGACTTCTGGGCTCCGTGGTGCGGCCCCTGTATGATGCAGGGACCCATTGTTGAAAAAATGGCCGACAAAGTGGCAGGAACAGCCAAGGTCGCAAAGGTTAACGTAGACGAATCCATGCAGACCGCTGTTCAGTACCGGATACGTTCCATTCCGACCCTGATGGTCTTCAAGGATGGAAAAATGACCAGCCAGCTTGTAGGGTTACATACAGAAGAACAACTCCTTTCCGCAGTGAAAGAAGCTTCTTAAAGGAGATGACATGTGGAATTATGAAGTAAGCGTATCCTGGACTTCAGACAAGGAAGGCCGCCTGCATACCGGCGGCAACCCGGAAATCAAAGTGGCTACTCCTCCCGAATTCGGGGGACCGCAGAACATGTGGTCCCCGGAAGATCTTCTGGCCGGAGCCGTAGGCAGTTGTGTAATGACTACCTCTCTCTTTTTTCTGGAAAAATCCGGAGTGAAGCTGCTCTCTTACCTGAGCAATGCCACTGCCACCATGGCAAAAACCAAAGAAGGCCTTGCCTTTACCGGAGTTTCGGTAGAAGTGAGCGTTGCCGTGGAAGATGAGCGAGACATGGAAAAAGCCGAAGCTGCCCTGTGGAAAGCCGAAGCCGCCTGCCCTGTGTCAAAAGCCCTGAAATGTGAGGTTAGTTTTAAACCCCGAGTAACATGCCCTGGCGCATGAGGCTCTTCAATTTTTGCGCTCATTTGGGGGGAAATATGCCTATTTACGAATATAAATGTAATAAATGCGGTGAAAAGTTTGACCACCTGCTGCTTTCATCAACCCAGGCTCCGCCGGTATGCCCGAAATGCGGAACGAAAAATCCAATAAAACAGATATCCACCTTCTGCACTTCCCGCCCTTCCGGCACTTCCAGAAGTAACTCAATTGCAGCCCCTACCTGATCAATTGGCTCCTGCTCGTAGAGCGGGATAAAGAAAAAACCCCTTCCCGAGAGATCATTGATCTCTCTAATAAGCAAATAGATCCCGGCCTATTCATCATCGGAGACAGGAATCTGGTTGTGTTTCCCTGAGTTAAGGACTTTACTAATGACCATAATTTTCTTAAGTATCCTTGCTGGAGCTGCCATGGTGACAGCGCTTTTCATCTTTGCCATGCGTAAATACATGATCACCGCAAAAAAAATAGACGCCCCCTTCGAGCAGGTCTGCACCAATATTGGAAAAGCTGTCAAGGCTGTACCCGGATGGGCGCATCCTATGCCTGACTGGGATTTTCATGCCGCGGTCGGGAAAACACACTATTTTGACAACCTGGTAAAAAAAAGAATCTTCTTCATCTGCAACGCTGGTTATGCCAACCGGATCGTGGATAAATTTCACCATATGGGAGCGATGATGCCGTGTGCCTGGTCGGTTTATGAAAACGCGGCGGGTGAAGTTTATATCGCAAAAATGAATATTGGCCTGATGAGCAAAATGTTTTTCGGGAACATCATCGGATCAACCATGGGAAAGGTCGCCAGGGAAGAACGCGTGATCCTGCAGGAGCTGCACCGGCTGCTGAAAGAACCATTGCCGTCTGAAATCCAGGGGTAAAAAGAGGCTATGAAATTATGAAAACCAAAACTGACGTTCTGATAATCGGCGGTGGGCCGGCTGGTATTACTTTTGCCAGGAAACTCAAACAGCTGAAACCGGAAAAGACCATCACCATGCTCAGGCCGGAGCCGCACTCCATGGTCTACTGTGCTATTCCCTATGCCATTGAGGGCCTGTTTGAGCCGAAAAAAGTCTTTAAATCAGACGACCTTGTATCTGATGTGAGGGTTAACCTCATCCAGAGAAAGGCGGTAAAGGTTGATCTTAATAAAAAGCAGGCGGTTGATGATGCGGGAGATGAATATTCAGCGGATCTTATTTACATCGCGACCGGAGCTTCTCCTGTAATCCCTCCGATAACAGGGGCGGATGCTGAAAACATCCATACCGTTAAAACCCAGAAAGATATGGAGGCACTGATCAGCTGCGTAAAAAAGGCCAGAAGGGCTGTGGTGGTCGGTGCCGGAGCCATCGGTATCGAGCAGGCTCAGGCCTACAGAGTCCTGGGGCTCGAAACTTTCCTTGTAGAAATGGCCCCGCGGGTTTTGCCCTCCATGCTTGACGGGGACATGGCTGATCCGGTGCATGAGCTTCTCAGAGAAAAAGGGGTCAACCTGCAGCTCTCTACCCGTGTTTTGAGCATTGAAAAGCAAGGGACCAAAGCCCGAAGAGTAAATGTTTCGGAAGGAAAAAGCATTGAGCTGGACTCTGAAACAGATTTTATATGCTTCTCGGCAGGAATGAAGCCGGATGTTGACCTGTTCGAAGGACAGGGCCTGAACATAAACAGGGATGGCATTGTCGTGGACAGCCGGATGAGAACCAGCTTACCTGATGTTTTTGCTGGGGGAGACTGCTGCAGTTACGTTTCATTGATCGATGGAAAGCCCATTGGGGGAAAACTGGCCACCAACGCAGTCCCCATGGCTAAAACCAGTGCCCTGGTCATTGCCGGCAAGGATGACGAATACCCGGGATTCATAAATGGAGCTGCCACCTGTGCCTGGAATCTTCGCATCGGGTCCACGGGATTTACCGATGAGCTGGCACAACAAAGGGGCTTCGCGACAATCATCGGGGAAGGGAAGACCACCACGCTCTTTCCAATGATGCCCGGGGCCGACAGCCTCAAAGTAAAAATAATCGCAGATTCGAGAGACCTCAGAATAATTGGAGCTCAAGTTGTCAGCGGACTGTCGGCGACAGATAAAATTGATGTTATTTCCCTGGCCATCCAGAATCGGCTTACCCTGAAGGATCTTGCCAAGCTGAGTTACAGTGCCCAGCCCTGGCAGAGTTTCTTCCCGGCGCGCAGCGCTATTGTGGAAGCATGCGAAAATGCACTTGATAAATTCTCTGCTTCCACCAGGTATTCCAATCAGGAATCAGCGTAATTAAAAATTCCGGCCCCGGAAGGGGCCTGGCCGTTTACTTGCCCTCCGGTGCCCTTATATTCCATTGCTTCATCCTGCGCCATACTGTAGTCCGGTCGATTCCCAGGCGGCGGGCTGCTTCGGTGCGGTTCCACCCGCATTCGCTCAGGGTGGAAAGCATTTTTTCCCGGTTCAGCGGACCCACGGGCAGCGGTACTGTTTTTCCGGAGCCAAACCGTTCCCCGCATTCCATATCCCTCTGGAGGGCAGTCCTTATTTCATAAGGTAAATCCTCCAGCCTAATGCAGCTATCGGGGCAGGTCACAAAGGCATGTTCAATCGCATTCTCAAGTTCTCTGACATTTCCGGGCCAGCAGTATTCCATAATGGCCTTCCTGGCCTCAGGCAACAGACAGTTTATGCGCTTTCCTGTCTTATGGTTCATACGGTCAATGAAAGCTTCAAGCAAAATTGGAATGTCTTCCCTGCGGCTCCGTAACGGAGGAACAGCAATGGAGAAAACGTGTATGCGGTAATAAAAATCTTCCCTGAACCTGCCCTCAGCCACCCTCTGTCTCAGATTGCGATGGGTAGCTGCAATGATCCGTATGGAAGCCCTGCGGGTTACCGATTCTCCCACCCGTTCGTATTCATGCTCCTGCAGGACCCTCAGCAGTTTCAACTGGATAATGGGGCTTATGTCACCGATTTCATCCAGAAATAACGTTCCCTTTTCAGCTGCTTCAATCCTGCCGATTTTATCATTTACGGCGCCGGTAAAAGCACCACGCACATGGCCGAACAATTCACTCTCGAGCAGATTTTCTGACAGGGCTGAACAGTTGATCCGCACCAGGGGCTTTTCCCGGCGATGACTGGCTTCATGAATCGCTTCGGCAATCAGTTCCTTGCCGGTTCCGGTCTCCCCTTCAATTAAAATATTAACGTCGGAATCACCGGCTAACCTGATTCTTTCGTACACCTCATTCATAAGGGTACTTGTACCGATCAGGCGACTAGGTGCGGGCTTCTGAGCCGGGTTTTTCAGTTTTGTTATTTCCAGTTCGAGCCTGCGGAGGGGGCGCAAGTCGGTTAGGATATCCAGCAATCCTACAGCCCGTCCCCGGGGATCCCTGATAATCCTGGTAACCTTTCTTATCGGGATGGCTTCTCCGACTCGGTTCACCAGGGTACATTCCAGTTCACGGGAGCCCGGGTCGTTGTCCATTCCGGAAAGGAGGCACTGCCTCTCAACATTCAGCCTCTTCCCATTTTCAGAGTTACGAAAATCCAGCACTGTACAGGGCTGCCCCAGGATTTCTTCTTCATCGTACCCGGCCAGAATTTCCATGGCCCTGTTCCAGCGCCGTATCCGGCACTCCTGATCCAGCACCATCAGTCCGTCTGGCACCGTATCGATAATCAGGTCAGCATCCACCTTTAAATCTGGAACTTCTTTCAGGTTTTTCATTTCAGTTAAATAAAACAGTCTTTTTTTACGGCGGCAGGTTAATACTTTATCCCGTCTCTATTTATCATCGGCACAAACCGAACCGGCAGGACCTCTTTCCGGATCAGTTCACCTTTAACTTTTCTTAAATGAACCAGTTCCTGGCCAAACCCGGCATCCACGGGAATGATCATCCTTCCACCTTCCGCCAGTTGGTCCTGCAGTGGTTCAGGAACATCTGACGGTGCGCAGGTAACAATGATGGCATCAAAAGGGGCGTGTTCCCTCCAGCCCTGGTATCCGTCACCATTTCGGACGTTTACTCTGGAGTATCCAGCCTGTTCGAGAACCTTTCCCGCCCTGTCAGCCAGAATTCGGTTTAATTCTATCGTCCAGACATTATCACAGATTTCCGCCAGCACCGCGGCCTGGTAACCGGATCCTGTCCCAATCTCCAGGACCTTTTCGTCCTGCCGGAGCGCCAGGATCTCGGTCATAAAGGCTACAACGAAGGGCTGTGATATGGTCTGTCCTTCTCCAATAGGAAGCGGCCGGTCGGAATAGGCAAAATCCCGGTACTGTTCAGGTACAAACAGATGACGCTCGACCTTGCGCATGGCTTGCAGGACTCTTTCGTCAGCAACCCCCCTGGCAGCAATCTGCTGCTCGACCATTTTCATCCTTTCCTCCCTGGAATCAACAGGTCTCTCCACATCGGCCAGGCAAAAGACCAAGCCTAGCAAGACCTGACATAAAACAAAAAACCACTGAACCATAACCATCCTATACACCGGGATGCCAGGAATAGAAGCTGAAGTGGCCGTTCCTGGAATGATTGGTCGAATCCGCCTTCGTCTATTACTGATCCAGTACTGTCCTGACTTTGCAGGCCAGATCATTCCGGGAAAACGGTTTCTGCAAGAAATTCACACCGTCATCGAGAACACCTCGATGGGCAATCACATTAGCCGTATAACCGGAGACGAAAAGTATTCTGATGTCCGGGTAAAGATCCAGTATTTCATTCGCAAGATCCCGGCCATTCATTCCGGGCAACACCACATCGGTAATAAGCATATCAATTCCGCCAGGATAATCGGCAGCCAGGGCCAGGGCTTTCTCAGGCGAGTCTGCTGACAGAACCTGGTATTCAAGCTTTTCAAGCAACCTTGCTGTCATCTTCATTATGGAAACTTCATCCTCCACCAGCAGTATAGTCTCGCCGCGTCCTCCGGGGATTCTCTCATCGCCCCTAACCTCATTCCTGCCGGGATCACTTATGTGACGGGGAAAGTAGAGTCTAAAAGTGGATCCCGTTCCGGGTTCACTGCTGACGCTTATCTGTCCGTTGTTTTGTTTGACAATACCGTAGATCGTCGCCAGCCCTAATCCGGTACTAACAGCCATATTCTTGGTGGTAAAAAATGGTTCAAAGATATTTTCCAGGATTTCTTTGTCCATGCCGCAGCCATCATCGCTGACCGCAATCAATACAAACTCACCTGGAACAAAATCGGGGTGACTGGAGGAATAGGTTTCGCCCAGGAGCACATTGCCGGTCCTGATAATAATTTTGCCCACTCCCCCGATGGCATCCCTGGCGTTAGCGCAGAGATTGATCATGATCTGGTTGATCTGGGAAGGATCCATCATAACCAGCCAGAGATTCTCCATTAATTGCAGGTCCAATTTTATATCCTCTCCGATCAACCTGTCCAATAAATTGATCATCCCTGAAATAGTGCCGTTGATGTCCAGCACCATTGGTGAGATTGGCTGTCTGCGGGCAAAAGCAAGAAGCTGCCTGGTTATGTCCCGCGAATGGTTGGCAGCTTTTAAAATTTCCTCGAGATATTCATACACCGGCTCATCCGGCGAAACCTGCTCCCTGGCCATATCGCTGTAGCCAAGGATCACGCTCAGCATATTGTTAAAGTCATGGGCGACTCCTCCAGCCAACCGACCCACAGATTCCACCCTCTGGGCTTGTTTCAACTGGGACTGAAGCTGTTCTCTTTCCTGCTCGGCCCACTTGCGTTCGGTAATATCCTGCAGGAATCCAACAAGCCGGCAAACCTGCCCATCCGGTCCGGACTCAGCCCGTCCGCTGGCCAGGCAATAGCGCATCTCCCCATTTGCCCTGATGGCACGAAGTTCACTCTCGTATGGTGTTTTGTCTGTCCGGCAAGCCGCAACCACTTCCCTCAGGCGTTGCATATCCTCAGGCAAATAAATCCTGGAATGTTCAGCAAAGGAAGGCGCCCCTTCGGCCGGATCAAGCCCCACAATGTTGAACATCTCCTCTGACCAGGTTACCTTGTCGCGGCTGATATCCCACTCCCAGCTGCCGACATGGGTGATACTCTCGGTGCGCGCCAGCATTGCCCGCTGCTGTAACAACACTTTCTCGGCCTCCCTGCGTTCAGTGATATTGCGGGCCAGACCCATGATATGTTCACCTTCAGCCAGCGTGACTTTAGAAATGGTAACCTCCGCGGGATAGATGGACCCGTCTTTTCGCTTATGCCGGACTTCTGTTGTCACTGGGGGACCTTGGGGATGGAGTTTCTTCCAGAACCGTTCCATATCATTTCGCTCCTTCGCGTCTGGATCCAGCTCAAAGACCGTCATGCTGAGCAATTCATCCCGGGTATAACCGGTCATGTCCTCCGCCTGTTTATTAATATCTAGAAGATTCCCCTTGATATCATGCAGAAAAAGCATCTCTGCGGCTTGTTCAACCAGGGCGCGAAACTTCTGCTCACTCTCCCGCAGAGACTTTTCCGCCTGCCTGCGTTCAGTTACATCCTGCAGGAATCCTACGAGGCGATTTATCTGCCCGTCTTGACTGATCTCAGCCTTCCCGCTGTCAATACAGTACCTTATCTCGCCGTCCGCCCTGACCACCTCAAGTTCAAGTTCATAAGGTGTTGCATCAGCCCGGCACAACTCAACCGCCTCTTTTAACCTTTGCATATCTTCAGGTCGATATAACTTCGACTGTTCGGAAAAGGAAGGCGCCTCTTCGGCCGGATCAAGACCGAAAATTCTGAATAATTCTTCTGACCAGGTCACCTGGTCCCGGCTGATATCCCATTCCCAACTGCCGACGTGGGCAATGCTCTCGGTACGAGCCATCATTGCCTTCTGCTGTGATAACTCTTCCTCGGCCTGTATGCGGTCAGTGATGTCTACCCATTGACACACGATGTGGCTCATCTCACCCCTGGAACTCAGTATTGGGAACAGCGCCGCATCAATATACAAATCACGACCACCGGAAAAATCTTCTGCCCCCGCATCATTTACCTTCCAAGGGATTGAGAAACGACTGGTCTTGCCATTTGTTAAGTCGGTCCTTATCGAGGGCATGAGCCCCTGTATATCAAGGTTGGTATCTCTGAATACATTGTATTTCCCGACAACCTGCTCACTTGTCAGGTTCAAGGCTTCACAAAGAGCCCGGTTTGTTCTGACTACAGTTCCTCCAGAATCGGCTACCCACATGGGATACGGACTGTGTTCAATAATTGAATCGGAAAACCTCTTCTCAGCCCGGAATTCCTCCTCGGTCTGTTTGCGGGCGGTTATGTTGATGGCTACTTCAATGGCCCCGATGATATTCTCATCGCTATCTCTAAGAGGCTGAGCCTTTGAGAGCCAGGATCCCTGTGATTCATCCCAGTGGTCCTGGTTTCCCGGGGTTAACTCCGCTTCAGATACTTCGCCCGTCTCCAGGGCTGTGAGGACCGGACAATTATGGCAGGGCTTCTCCAATCCCCATACGGAATAACATTTTTTCCCTTCGATCTCAGACAGGGATCGTCCGGCTGCTTCCCGGTAAAGCCTGTTTGCCCAGACTATATTGTTCTGCGTGTCATGAAGGGCTATGATCACTGGAATGGATTCAAGTGAATCTCGGTCCACCAACTCGAACAAGTCTCTTTTGGTCATCGCCTCTCCCCGGTCAACCTTTTCAATGAGTCATGTTAAAGACTTTTCCATACCGATTTATCACATCTATATATTCTGCCTGGATCCCATCCTCTGTTCTTCTGTAGTCAATTTCCCGATTCCACTGGTTTCAGTATCAAAAAGTGACGCCTTTTGCTTGAAGTCACTCACTCCTTTCTGCTTGAACTGGAAATACTTACAGTTTAGTTTACTCCTGGTTTTCCCGTGCCTCAAGCCCGGATATCACATGAACTAGATAACCCTTTCCTTATCTCTTCTGGAAATCCTCCTCCCGGCACCATATACTTCTCTAAAAATCTCCTGAGGACAATTACTTGAAATCTATCAATTATCATATTCATTTTTATTTTCACTTTGTAAAATAAATCCTTGAATCTGCTATAGTCAGCATAAACTGTCGTCTCTACAGGAAGGAATCTGAAGATGAAAAAATTCACAAATCACGACGAAAAGGGATCTTCCGCTGATAAAAATATAAGCTGTAACATCATCCACCGACGCAGTTTCTGCCGGGGAATGGCAGCAGCCTCAGCCGGGGTTCTGGCATCGCAGTCCGCCTTCGGTGACAGTCGAAATATATCCAGAATTGATATTCATACCCACATCGGGCTGCCTGCATTGAGGGAAAAGTCCCTTGATACTAAAAGGCTCCTGGACTGGATGGATGAAAACAATATCGAAAAGGCCGTGGTTCTGGCCCTGGTTTCACCGGAAGGTTTTTATTACCAGGTGAGTAACGAGCATGTACTGGAGTCCACTCGTAACCATCGGGATCGCCTGCTCCCCTTTGTAGATATTGATCCCCGGCAAAGTTATGTAGATACCAGAGAAACCATTACCGCAAGGTTGAAACAATACCTCGACCAAGGCGCCGTAGGACTGGGGGAACACAAGTGCGGAGTCCAGATTGATGATCCCCGCAACCTGGAGGTATTTGCAGCGGCCAGCGACCTGGAACTGCCGGTTCTGTTCCACATAGATTCTGAAAGGAACACTGATAAGCCCGGGCTGCCCGGGCTGGAGAAAGCCCTGCAAGCCGCACCGAAAGCTGTTTTCATCGGCCACGCCCAGGGCTGGTGGGCTTCGGTTTCAGGCAACACCCGACAGGAGGACCTGGGTATCTATCCTAAAGGTCCGGTCACTCCAGGTGGAGCCGTGGACCGGCTGTTTGACACCTATCCCAACCTCTACGGAGACCTTTCAGCCGGCAGCGGGAACAATGCCCTAACCCGGGACATGCAGTGGGGCAGGGAATTCCTGATCCGCCGGGCTGACCGTCTGCTCTTCGGCACCGACTACCTGGGAGTGGGCCAGAATGTTCCTCAGCTAGATTCCCTGGAAAAATTTGACCTGCCCGCAGATGTTCTGAAAAAAATCTGTCGGACCAATGCTGAAAAAATCCTGAAGCTGTGATCAGCGGCTGGCCCCTGTATTTGGTAAGGAGCTGGGCCTGAAGAGCCCAGTTCGAACTTCACAAATCTCAGTTCTCACTTTAGAATGGCGGAGAGAGAGGGATTCGAACCCTCGGTACCGGGATAACCGGTACAACTGCTTAGCAGGCAGCCCTGTTCAACCACTCCAGCATCTCTCCTCGCAAGCAGGGTTTACACAATACATAAAAACCTGTCATTTTTCAAGTTCTCTGCAATTATACCAAAGGTGTGAATTACCGGTATCTTTGACTGGGAATTTTCCACACCAGGCTCCATGGTCACTGGAGCACCTGCTCGTTTGGAATGTTAATTCCAGAATTTGCCTACCTGCCATAAGACCGCCCTGATCAGATAATTCAGCCATATTCTCCAGTTTCCATTTAAGTCTTTGATTCAACTGTATTTAGTGGCGGGACATACTCCGGGTCGACAATCGGTATGAGCCACCTGCTGAAAAACATCCACCGCCTGGAATGTTTACCGTAGCCTCATTTTAGTGTAAAAATGGACCTATCTATGAAATTCGACTTACAGATGCTGAGGGAGGCCCGCGAATTACTGTCGCAATACATAAAACAGACTCCGATTCTGCCTTCACACTCTGTTCCAGGCTTGTGGCTGAAAGCCGAAAACCTGCAGATAACCGGCTCCTTCAAAATAAGGACTGCCCTGAACCAGCTTCTGAGACTAACCAGGGAGCAGCGGGAAAAAGGAATTGTTACTTCAAGCTCGGGAAATTTCGCTGGAGGTGTTTCCTATGCCTCTTCAATTCTTGGAATATCGGCAAAGATCGTAATGATGGAATCCTCCAATCCAGCCAAGGTTGAAAAAGTCCTGAGATACGGAGCAGAAATCAGCTTCTGCGGAAATTCTTTCAGAGAGAGGCAGGACCGGGTCAAAGAGATTGAGGAATCTGAGAAAAGGACGGTAATCTATCCTTTTGACCATACTGACGCAATAATGGGCGGCGCGACGGTAGGCCTGGAGATCATTGAACAGTGCCGACAGGTAAAACAGGTAATTGTTCCGGTAAGCGGGGGAGGCCTGATTTCCGGCATTGCCTTAAGCTTCAAGCTTCTCGACCCCAGGATATCCGTCATCGGTGTCCAGCCTGAGGGGTCCAATGCCACCGCCCTATCCTACCAGCAGAAAAAAAGAATTACCCTGGAGCAAAGCAATACCATTGCTGACGGACTGACGGTAACAGAACCGGGGAAGGTGACACTTCCCCTGATCCGGGAACTGGTAGATGAGATGGTGACTGTGTCGGAAGAGTCGATCAGACAGGCCACCAGCCAGCTTATTTTCCAGGAAAAACTCCTGGCAGAACCTGCCGGAGCCGTACCACTGGCCGCGGTACTGGAAGCGAAGGTCCCGCTTCAGAACTCAGTGGCTGTAATCAGCGGAGGCAATATCAGCCCCGAATTCCTGGCTTACCTGGCAGAGGCTTACCGAAAAAAAACCAATCTTAAAACATCCGGTGGCTAAACGTTGTCTTTAATACTTATACTGCCACTGCCCTTTCAACTCTGTTTTATTATTTATCCCCGATTTGCAATAATAGACTCAGTCTGTAATTTGGCTAACCCTCTATATAAAAAAACGTCGTCATAGCGATTTGGAGATTTAAACATGGGCGAGCATCGAAAGATTAAAAACAGCAAGCTTGAAAACATACCCTGGGGCCATAAATGGGGATTTAAAGACACTGAATTTGTTATTCACCCTGACCGGTCTGTAGAACTCCGGGGAAATCGCTACATGCTGTCCGGATACAAAATGCACGACCTGATCCCTTATGTGGAAAAAGTCCTGGGAATGAAGATGGATCTGGAAAACCTCAGGCTGGAACGCCAGGACAAACCGGTTGACCCTCCCAGGAAAAACGAAGCCTTTTGCACTGCGGTAAAAAATGCCTTCAAGGATAACCAGATTTCCTTTGATGATGAAATCCGACTTCTTCACAGTCATGGACAAACAACAGCCGAGGAGGTTTACCGGGTGCTTTACGATAAACTGCAACGGTTTGCTGACATGGTATTTTACTGTGAAACCCAGGAAGACGCTGAAAAAATAACAGCCCTGGCTGAAGAACACGATGTATGCCTGGTTCCCTACGGCGGGGGAACCAGCGTTAGCTGCGCCCTGCAGCTGCCCCCTGAAGAAGAACGAATGATCGTTTCCGTTGACATGCTGCGCATGAACAAAATTGAGTGGATTGACAGGCATAACATGATGGCCTGTGTCCAGGCCGGGATCTGGGGCATGGACCTGGAAGCCCTGATGAACGAGCAGGGTTTCACTATCGGGCATGAGCCGGACAGCATCGAGCTTTCAACCCTGGGGGGCTGGATCGCGACCAATGCCAGCGGGATGAAAAAAAACAAATATGGAAATATTGAGCAGTGCGTCGAAAACATCACCCTGGTCACAGCCAGGGGAATCGTTGAACAGATCCAACCCCTTTGCCGCGCCGCTGTAGGTACTCAGCCCCAGTTGGCGCTGTTTGGAAACGAGGGAAATTTTGGGATCATCACCAGGGCTGTCATCAAACTCTTTCCACTTCCCGAGGAGACCAAATATGGGTCCCTGGTTTTCCCGGACTTCCGAACAGGCGCCAGTTTCCTGGAGGAGCTTTCCAAAACAGATTATATTCCCGCCAGTATTCGCCTGGTGGATAATATCCAGTTCCAGTTCGGATTGGCACTTAAGGAAACCACGGACAGCAAATTTGAAAAAATAATTAGCAGTCTCCAGAAATTCTTTCTTTTCAAGATTAAAAAATTCGATCCTGAAAAGCTGGTTGCTGCAACAATTGTAATGGAAGGATCCAAGGAGGAAGTGACCAGGCAGGAGAAATGTCTCTACAGGCTTGCCAAAAAATACCGGGGAATGCCCGGAGGAGCGGAAGCCGGCCAGCGCGGTTACCTTTTGACCTATGCCATTGCATACATCCGCGATTTTGTTGTCACTTTTGACGTTATCGGCGAAACCTTCGAGACTTCTGTCCCCTGGAGCAAGGTGCATGACGTTACCAAAGCCGTTGAAGACCGGGCCGCCATCAAACATAAAGAGCTGGGCTTCCCGGGAGATTTTTATGTCTCCTACCGGATCACCCAGGTTTACCACACCGGGTGTTGCATTTATTTCATGATGGGCCTCCTGGTCAAGGGGTTAGATAATCCTGCTGACACTTTCAGCAAAATGGAGCATTCCCTGCGCGAGGCCATTCTGGAAGCCGGCGGATCAATATCCCACCATCACGGTGTGGGCAAATTGAGAAAAGATTTCATTAAAGATACCCTCTCAGAAGGAAGCATCGAATTAATTAAACAGATGAAAAAAGGCGTTGATCCGAAGAATATTTTCGGTATCAGAAATAATGCCCTGGCAGACTAGCCGACCGCTGGTTCATCCGCAAATTTCCAGGCGTGCAGGAAGTCATCTTCCGATTCTTTCTGCTTGCTCTGCGCGGCAAGTCAAGGCCAAGCAAGATAAAGATGAGGCTGATTATTTATGGATTTTAAAGACCGAGTAGTATTGATTACCGGAGCCGCTTCCGGCCTCGGCAGGCAACTGGCCCTGGATCTGGAAAGAGCGGGGTGCCGAATTGCCATGGGTGACTTTGACGAAACGGGACTCACTGAAACAGCATCCCTGCTTAAAACCCCTGAGTCGGACCTCTTCCTGTTGAAATCAGATGTAACTGAACCTGAAGATTGCCGGAGGCTGGTTAAAGGGACGGTAGAAAAATTCGGGAAGCTGGATATTTTCATACCTTGCGCCGGGGCCAGCATGTGGGCTGATTTTCTGGAAATAAAAGATCTCTCCCTATTCAGAAAAATGATTGATATTAACTACTTGGGTGTAGTCAATTGCCTCCACTTCGCCCTGCCGCACTTGATCAAATCCAGAGGATCGCTGGTTACTATCTCTTCCTTCCAGGGAGTTTTCGGCATTGCCCACCATACTGCCTATTCGGCTTCCAAGCATGCGCTGAATGGTTTCCTGGAAGCGCTGGAGTCTGAACTGGGTGACAGCATACACATTCTTAATGTAATGCCGGCCTGGATCTCAGGGACCAACCTTCGCAAGAATGCCTACCAGGCTTCTGGAGACCAGGGCGGCAAAGCGCGCAGGCACAGCCGGCCGATTGCCACGGTAACTGTTGAGGATTGTGCCTTCCAGATTATCAAAGCGCTACAGAAACGAAAACGTGAACTTTTCCAGCCGAAAAAAGCCGGATACCTTAGATTAATCAACGTCCTGTTTCCCTGGTTCGTCTCAGCTTTCATCAAGCACCATGTGAAAAAACAGCACAAGGAAAAATAATCCGGCGGCAATACCCTGCTGCTTTGGTGACAGAATGGCAACTGGGCCTGCCAGCGAAAAAATCAATTTTTGAAGTGAATGAATCGCTCAGGGATGTTGCCAACCTATCCTGATATCCGGACAAAAGACGGTGGTAATAAAATCAGTCGTTAATGAAAGACTAAAATTCGAATCCCAGTGTGATGTAGCTGCGATGATCACACTGAGTCGTTGCATAAGTATCCAGGACGCTCTCTCCATCTATATCATATATTTCACTTGAACCATATTTCATTTCGTATCCCAGTCCAACATTAAGACCATATTTCGGAACCAGGTAATATAACTGAACATCGGCAAAACCCCGGTTGTCTCTTAGCTGAAAATCCTTGGTAATTTCATCCTGATTTCTTTCAAAACCTGTAATGGAATTTACGTAATTGTATTTCCATCTAACCCTTGAACCAAAATTCTTATAGGTTATCTCAAACTTACCAGACTGAGTATATCCAAATCCGTTGTAATATTTATACTTGGCAAGTGTCGCTTTGATTGTCTGATCAATATGTTCTCTTTCAAAATCTTCAATTACCATTGAGTGTACACTGGTAAAATCAGCAAAAATGTCAAGAGACAAACGAATTACAACATCCTCCAGAAAGAAACTCATGTCCAGGGTACTGCCAAGCAAATTCACTACTGCCATTTTATCGGACTTTTCGTTAAGGTCTCCTTCTGATAAATCATAAGCGGAACTCAAACCAAAAATTAAACCATAACCCTCCTTTTTCGCATTTTGGTTTTCTTTAATATTTTTACTGACTAAACCCCAGAAAACTGTTTTCGCGTAAAATAAAAAATCCTGCTTGGATTTACCTTCCAGTCCCAGTTCACCGGCGATCTCAACAAACAGAGCATCGAATTCGACTTTGTGTATTTTTCCCGGCCCCATCATGCCCTGGACAGTATTTAACTGCATATTAAAACCAAAATCGGTCTGCAATTTCTCAGGGTCATTTTCATCGATAATTTCAGCTACTTTTGAATAGATATTTATCCTGTGCCAAAAATCATCATTCATACCAAACTGATTCAGGCTTTCGGATCTTTTGGGGCATTTCCCATCTATCCAATGGTTAAAAGAAGCAGTTGGATTAAAAACTTCGGCAAGGATTCTATTAAAAAGTGTATCTCCTCCGGTTTTATAGAAATTTGATAATTGGAGGGATGCTTCACCGATTGCTGAGCCGGCAAATGCTGTTTGGAACTGATCATTAATACTGGTTACCTCGGGAAATTCAACTATAAATTCCCATAACGCTGATGTAACAAACGCAGTTAAAAAGCTCTCTGCCGGGGTAAATCCATTTGTTCTGCCGACTTGATAGTACATCGAACCAACCAGGGGGTGAGCATAGAAATTATACTTTCGATGGTTATCATCAAAGCGAAACCCCTTCGATGAAAACTTCTCTTTAATTCCATCCCAATTAAAATCAAAATCTCTGTCTCCGGAAAAGTCACATAACTGATAAAACAAGGCTCCACCTCCGAGGATACCCGCGATTTCCAAGATGGAGCGAACATATTTTTTTTCTTGCTCTCTTACTGACCCCTCATAGTTCTCTGAACTGTCATATGAATTTTCAAAAGCCGAAACTGCCGCCTTTTCTAATTCAGATAAATTACTTTCTTCCCTGAAATTAATGAACCTGGTAACCAGTTTTTTAACGTCTTTTAATTCATCACCGGTTTGCCAATTAAATTTGAGTCCTCGCGCCTTTGTTTTGGAATTAATGATCTCAGCACTGACATGATGTCTGTCGCCTAATTTTGTGATTTTTATGAAGTTATCAAAATTTGATTTATGCTCATCAGATATTTTTTCGTTTCTATAAATACATTGACATCGCATTTCCTTTTTTTCAATATCGCCAATCAGGCGCTGAATTTCATGGCAATAAAGTTCAGAGAGCTCAAGATTATTATTACCACGGATAATCTGAGGAATAGAGACCTGAACGAGATAATCGGCTGTTTCCTCTGAAGCAGCCAATGTTCCTGAAATTGCCAATATAAATAATGAAAATACGAAGAAAAAAGACTTTATCTGAAACCTAAACTGCACAAATATCCCTGGGAGTAAACAAATTACTTAGTATCAATATGATGGTCCGGAAAAATTCTATAGATTATTACAGGGAACTGAGTTGGGTGTAAAGGGTCCCCGGGAGAATAACTCCAAAAGTCCTCCGGGATCTAACAGGAACAACTGTATGAACAGCAGCAAGTCGGAAAGGCGGGAGCCGGGGAACACTCCCTGCTATTCTCCGATATCTTTCCTCATTGCTTCAATAGCCGCTTTGACATTTGCGGTTATATTTCGATAGAGGATATCCCTGGTAGTAGTAGGAGCAACTTTTTCATACTCTCTCATTTTGATCATGTCTCCGAAAATTACCCCGATCGGAGTTCTTTTAGGCATTGATTTTCCGGCAGGCATAGCATCATATGTCCCTTTCAGGTAAACCGGAAGAATCGGCACTTTCTGTTCCCAGGCAATCAAGCCAACGCCTGGTTTAAACTCCTGCATCTGACCGCTCCTGCTCCTGGTCCCTTCCGGAAAAATAAGTATGGGTTCTCCGGCAGCCAGGATTGAACTAAGTTGCCTCAGGCCGTTCAGGGATAGCTCCTCCCTTTCAATAGGAACGACATTCATACAGGTGGAGAAAAACCAGCTTTTGAAAGGTCCCTCAAAAAAATAATCCCTGGCGCCGATTATGTGGAGACGCCTTGATTTCCTTACACCCAGGGCATGGGTTAAAGCTGAGATCATTACAACCGTATCCAGGTGGCTGGCATGGTTGGCAGCCAGTATGTAGGCCCCGCTTTCTGGAATTGCGGCTTCGTTCACCAGCTTTAGATCAAAATAGGTCCGGCTGAAGTTGCGAAGGGCCTGGAAACTCATCCTCAGGATCGCCCGATCAATAAAAGGCCTTTCCTTGAGGGACAGAGTAGACCGATGAATTTTAGCTGATTTCCGATCAACCGGCTGCAGTCCAAGCCTTCTGACTTCATCCAGAACATCCTTAACAGTCTGCAGGCCAGCTGCCTTTTCGTCAGATATTACAACACCGAAGTTCTGTTCCATGGCCAGCAGCAATTCAAGAGCCATCAAGGAATCAAGCCCCAGGTCTGTATAGAGATGACTGTCTTCCGATATGTCTTCTTCCTCCAGGCCTGAAAGTCGGGAGAGCTCATTCATGAGAAGCTTCCGCTTACCGGCTTTAGAATCCTGTCCCCCGGAGGATAAGAATCCCTTTTTATTCCGCGGCAGCCTCCCGGAAGATTCCATTATTTCCTGTTTAATCAGGTTACGGTCCAGGATTCCTTCGCTGGTCCGGGGCAAGGGTAGGTTAACAAAATGAAGGGACTGCAACCTGTTGTAAGAGGGCAGTTCTCTGGCCAGTGTCTGGATTTCCTTCTGGACTGTTTTTTCAGCTTTGGATTTATCTGCTTCAGCCAGAATTTCAGAAGAAGGATAGATAACGGCATTTACCTCTTCCGTCAGGCCTGAACGGATTCCGAAAACACAGATGTCTTCTATACCCGGCAACTGCCGGTAAATGGTTTCCAGGTCTGTCGGGTAGACATTCTTCCCGGCACCGGTGACAATCACATCCTTGATCCTGCCGGTTATGTAAACATATCCGTCACCATCGACCCATCCCAGGTCTCCGGTATGGAACCACCCATCCCGTACTACTTCGCTGGTAGCTTCAGGGTTATTATAATATTCCTTCATCAGGCTGGGCGTTCTGACAATTATTTCACCAACACCGTCAGAATCAGAATGATAGAGCCTGATCTCAACCCCGGGAAGAGGTTTCCCGGCAGAACCGGCCCGGCTGCTATGAAGAGGGCTGACCGTCAATACCGGTGCAGTTTCAGTAAGCCCGTACCCTTCATAAATTGGCATGCCCAGGGTTTTAAAATAATTATAAAGATCTTCTCCCAGGGCTGATCCGCCGCTGACAAAAATTCTTATTCTTCCTCCGAATTCCGCATGAACGGCGGCAAACATTTTTTTGCCAAGGTTACGGCCAAACCTTTTCTCCAGAGAAGCATTTATCTTCTTGGATCCCTCCAGAATTCCACTTCTGAAAAAAGATTTGTTTGATTTCAGGATTCTCCGTTCAATATCATCCCTGATCAGGCTGTAAAGAGTGGGAACGCCCAACATTGATGTGGTCCCGGTTTCCCTCATGGTCGTAAGGATGTTTTTCGGCTTCAGGGACTGCAGATAGGTTATGGTAGCGCCGCCGTATATCCCCATCAGGAAACCGCAGGTATATTCAAGGGTGTGGTAGAGGGGAAGCACTGAAAGGAACTGGTCATCGTCCATGACCGACATATAGTGGTTGACTCCACGCACATTAGCCAGAAAACTCCGGTGGTTATGCACCGCTCCCTTCGGATTATCTTGGGTCCCTGTAGTGTAAATTATCGCAACCGGATCTTCCGGGTGAGCCTGTGTGGCTTCAAAAGTCGCATCTTTATTAATCCTGAGTTTCGCGTTCACCTGGTATTTGCTGACCGAAAAAGGCTGACAGAATTCATCCACGTTGAACAGTGGAACCGGATCATCCAGGTTTTCGTTTACTTTCAGTTCATCCGGCGAAAACCGATTCATACATTTAGCTGAAACCAGTAACGCCTTGGCATTATTGAACCTGCATAAAGACCATACCTCCTTGGTCCAGGTCTGGGAATCAGTCGGAACTACCACCAGCCCTGCCAAAACAGCTCCCATATGAGCGATTCCCCACTCCGGTTGATTTTCAGAGAAGAGCACAACATGGTCTCCGGGTCTGAGTCCTGCGGAATAGAGGGTTGCTGCGACCTCGTTGGCCTTTCTCTCAAAATCGGAATAGGTGTAACATACCCATTCGCCCCTGCGTTTTATCTGCAGCGCTATTTTATTGGTGAAACGATCCCGGGCGGATTCCAGCAATTCAGGGATCGTTGTCGGAAAGGCTTCGTCTTCGGATTCCATGTCTCCCAGCTCGAAGCTCCCGGTTCCTTCCATCTTCAGGAGGTATTTTTTTACACCGGGAATGTGGATATTCTGAATATAGTGTCGCCAGTTCATCCTGGAAACATCAAAGTTGAAAAGCACCTGGTCTTCTTTGTCCAGGTCATGATAAAGCTCCATCGCCTTTTCAACCTGAAAGGTACTGCCCAGGTTGAGGTATGGCTCATAAATCTCACCATAGTAATAGAGCATATCCATTGCGGCTTTACGGGAGGCAATCTTGCGACGTAATTTTTTTCCTGTTTTGAAATCAGGAAGCCTGGAAAGAGATTCATCTACAAAACTCATGGGGAATCGTTTGAGCTGGTGCTGGAGCTTGAAGAGCTTGCGCCCGGGAAAACTGAGTTTTTTGATAACAACAGGGCTGCCCTGTTTATCAAGCAGTGGAGTTCTCCGGAAATACTCAAAAACGTGGTTGTACAGATCTCCCATGCTGATAGGTTTTTCAGATCCTGTAGCAACATGTATTATCCTGATCCCATTCTTTTTTTCAGCTGCCAGGCTGGCAGCTTCGGCCAGAATTGCGTTAACAACCATGTCCACCGGGACAATATCCAGGTTGATTGCCGGGTTCAGTGGCAGTGATCGAAGACGCCCTTTTCCTATGGCCACGATCAGGGGATCGGCCATCCGCAGACCGTCAAGCCATCCTGGGGACGGTTCAGCAAGACTGCTTTCAATCACCGAGGGCCTTACTATGGCAACTCGAGCTGAGCCTGCTTTTCTAAGTACATGCTGCTCTCCCAGGGCTTTGGTGTATGTATAAGTGTCATTCCATCCCCGGTCCCTGGCCCATTTCATACCTGCTTCCACCAGGTTGGCCTTTATCAGCTTGCTCTTAAGTTTCTCCTTTTCCTCGCTGCGCCGGGAAGCTTCCCATCCTCCGGCTCGTTTTTCCCGGTTTTCCAGAGATTCCCTGAGTTCCTGCTGATATTTTTCTTCTTCAACCTTCTCTGATGCCTGGCTGATTATGTCTCTTATAGCTTTAATCTCAAGATCTATATCGGAAATGGCCCGTAACGGAAATTCCTTCCCGCTCGAAGTATCTTTATGGTAGAGGGTTTCCTGGACATCACCTACGACCGCACCGCTGACATAAGCGGTGGATACATGCACGAGGATAGCGTGGTCGCACTGGGAAGCCAGCTCAGCAACCTTTCCGGCACCGAACACATTTAACTGCAGGGCGTCGTCAAGCGAAGCATCAAAGGATACAACGGCTGCGCTGTTTATTATCAGGTCCAGTTCAGCCTTTAACTTCCCCAGTTCAACCTCTTCAATACCCAGGTCCGGCTTTGCGATGTCTCCAGCCACAGCCACCAGCTTCTCCCGGAGAAAGGCTTCCAGCCCTCCCTTATAACGACTCTGGAGCCTGGGAGCAAAAGCAGTCGAACTGTAGAGTTCCTTTTCCAGGCGTTTCTGGGCGTCAAGTATCCTTCCTCCCAGTTTATACTTGGGTCGGATAAGTACGAATATCCTTTCAACGTCTGGTGCTGACCAAAGTATCTTCTCTATCAGAGGTTGTCCCAGAAAACCGGTCGCACCGGTAATCAGAATTCTTTTTCCAGCAAGAAATTTAGCTATTCTAGCCATAAAATCTAATTCCTCAAACTATCAGTCTTATCGCGCCTGGCTTTACCTCAATTTCCAGCCTGTCCGCTCTTGTTGTCTCACCGTCATAGCTGATCAGTTGATTATCAGGTAGTTCTATACTGATCTGCTTTCCCCTCAATAATTGAAATGCCGGATGGTCAAGGTGACGTCCGGAGTACAGCTTCGGAAAATTACGCATCAACTCCAGCCGACCTATTTCCCCTACTACTACTACATCAAAATAGCCGTCATTAATCTCTGCTCCGGGGGCAACCTTGAGCCCTCCTCCCGTAAAAGGGGTATTCTGAATCATTATACTTGTACAAATCAGTTCTCTCCTCTGCCCATCCAGAGTGAGAATCAGCGGTATTCCCCTGAGTTTTATTACAGCTTTATACAGCGAAATAAAAAAAACAGGGCTTCCCTTCATGAATCTCATTCTATTTGCTTCTTCCGCCACCATGGCCGGGAAACCGCACCCTACAAAAGAAACAAACCGCCGGCCCGAAATCCTCTCCAACCCGACATCAAAACTGATTGTATCGCCTTTTACTATTCTGCCGAAAGCTGTTTCCATATCTCCCGGCAGAATCCCCAGGCTTCTCGCTATATCATTTCCCGTTCCGGCTGGAATGATACCGATTGTAACGCCCGAACCAGCCAAAACATCAACCGTGTCCGAGATCGTTCCATCACCTCCCATGACTACGAGCAGTTCAGCCCCTTCTTCCACAACCTGAGACGCCAGTAATCGGGCATGCCCTGGATATTTGGTAAACCTGGGATCTAAAGACAGATTGTTGCTGAGGCACACGGCTTCGAGTTCCGGAAGTCTCCTCCGGGCTATACCTCGTCCGGCTTCCGGATTAATTAACACCGGAATCTTATCTATTTTCTGTCTGCCCATCCGGGAAATACCTTTCTTTCGGCAATAACCTTCGCCTCTGCTGGCAATCGTATAACGAATACGAGAACTAAAATCAGAAAAGCATAATACTACTTTCCGGCGTTGTAAGAACCTCAATTATAACGGTTACCTGGAAGCTGTAAACATGGATTTAGCCTTGCGTGCGGCTTAAATAACAGTTCTGGCTCTCATTTACCCGACAACTTTCAACCAATTCTTCTACATCAGCACCCCTGTTTTTTTCATTAACAGGAACAAAACTTCAGTAGACCCATGATACTGGCGAACCTGATTCATGCAGGGACTGGGTCCACATCATTTCCTCAGGAAAGGTCACAGGATAAACAAAAGAAAAAAGGGGTTTCTCCAGTTCGGATGGAAACCTCAATCCAATCCGTTTGTGAATCATGTGGACAGAAACTCTTTTATAAAAAAATATCTTCCTTTTCGCACATCATCCACATGCTTTTCCAGAATTACTTCCACAGAGGAAGGGTACCAGGGATCACAGTTACCGGTTTATCTCACAATTCAGATCCCCTACTACTTCTACTTTTATAAATACTTATTTCTTAAATACAGAAGTAGTAAAGACCTCACCAGATGGTATAATCTTTTAAGTCAAAATCGGAGGCACTTCTCGTCTGGTGACGGGCCTGGTCTTCAAAACCAGTCGAGTCGCTTTATAGAGTGATTGGTGGGTTCGATTCCCATGTGCCTCCGCCAGGAAAGTTTCTGCCGGAGTATAATCAGGTTGGTTTTAACTAAAGATTTACCTGGTATCGGCCGAGGATCAAGGATTGATCTGGAGTTAAGGCAAACCATAAATAGAATGACATAACCCAGCGAGTACAAGAATGGATAAAGACAAAAAGATTGTTGGAATTCAGGGAGAAATAGGCTCCTTCAGCGAAGAAGCTGCTCTGGATCTTTTGGGCCAGGATACCGATATCCGTAACTATCGGAGTTTTGAAGCTGTATTTGAAGCATTTAAAAACAGGGAAATTAATTACTGTGTGATTCCGATGGAGAACTCACTTCTCGGATCTATTCACCGGAATTATGATCTCCTGCTGAAGAACAAGGCCCTGATCCAGGGAGAAATTTACCTGAAGATAAAACATAACCTGATTGTAATGCCCGGGACAAAATTTGAAGATATTAAAACTGTAATTTCCCATCCTGTAGCCCTGGCCCAGTGCGAAAAATTTTTTGATAAATACCCTGATATCAAGATAGAAACATCCTATGACACTTCAGGAAGTGTTAAGGACCTGGTGGACAGCAATCGAAGAGACCTGGCTGCTATAGCCGGTAAAAGAGCCTGCCAGGCTTTTGGCGGTGAGCTTCTGATGGAATCAATACAGGATTACGAAGAAAACTACACCAGGTTTGTCCTGCTGGGAGAAGATTTTGTATATACCCCGGCCGCTGATAAGACTTCTGTAGTGTTCAGTTTTCGCAATAAACCCGGTGCTCTTTTCAAATCCTTAAGTGTTTTCGCTTTAAGGGATATTGACCTTACCAGGATTGAATCAAGGCCTATAGCTGAAAGGCCCTGGGAGTACCTTTTTTATATTGACTTCCTCGGAAATCTGAATGACGCAAGAGTAAAAAATGCCTTGAACCACCTGCAGGAAATAACGGATTTCTTTGAGGTTATCGGGTGTTATAAAAGGGATCATACCATTAAAAAGATTGGTATGTAACTGCCATAACTTTTCAGGACTCAGTAACCAAGTGAAATCAAAACTTCAGAGATCTTTGTCAGAAAAGGGACATAAGTATGAACAAAGATAATTTTAACCGGAGATCTTTTATAGGTGCCACTCTAGGCGGGGCCATAACCGTATCAGCCGCGGCTGCAAAAGATAGTCCCGTTTCAGGAGAGGATATTAGTACAAAAGAACCTCTCCCTGGCAAGGAGGAACTCCAGTACAATGCCTCAGCCATACAGGTGAGCAACCGGAATCCTGAAGATCGCAACGGCATGAAAGAAAACACGGTCAGGATGCTGGAGCTTGTTGAACACGCTGTCGCGGGAAGCAAACCCTTTCTTCCGGTAAGGTTTATTGTTTTTCCGGAATTCGCCCATGCGGCCCCGATCTATCCGGATGCGGCAACTTTAAGCCGGAAACTTGGAGTTGAAATACCCAACTGGCATACAGAGAAAATGGTTGAAAAGTCCAGGGAACTCAATGTTTATATCCAGATGGGCACTATGCTGGAAATCGATCCCGCCTATCCCGGAGCGTTGTTTAACACCTCCTGCCTGGTCGGACCCAGGGGGATACTCTATAAATACAGAAAAGTAAATCCCTGGATTCCTTTCGAGGTTCATACCAGCCCGCATGATATTCCAGACTACCAGGAGGAACTTTTTCCTGTTGCGGAAACCGAAATAGGGAGAATAGGAGCAGCTATATGCTATGACTGGCTCTTCCCCGAAGCTCTGCGCCAGTTGACTGCAAATGGTGCTGAGATTCTGGCCAGGGTTTCAGCCTACATGGATCCTTTTGGGGCGACTGAACCCAATTCCTGGTGGACAATAGTGAATCAATGCCGTGCCCTGGAGAACATAACTTACGTAATAGCAGCTAACCAGGGAGCCAAGTTAAGGAATTATCCTCCTTTTTCCTGGCCCGGGGGAAGCATGATTGTTGACCATGATGGTAGAATTGTAACTCAGGCTACACCAGGTGACGGAGAGAAGATCATAACCGGACCGGTAGACATCTCCATGCTTCGCAAGGAAAGGAAGACCCGCCTCGCTCACATGATGCCTGCTCACCTGAGGACTGAGGCATATCCTGTATATGGGGAAGAAGTCCTGGCCAGAAATAGTTTCAGGGACAACGCCGGCAGGACTTATGAGATGAATTGCGAAGTGATTCAGAGGGTTAAAAAGAAAATTTTACCCGATTAATGTGGTATGAAATCGTTTCAAATGGTCAATTAAAAGGTTTAAAAACGGCCGGAATGTTGAATATACAAGGGAAAAGTTGGTACTATTCCACTTTTTGAAAGTAGAGGTTTTTAAGATATGAAGAGGACTTTTCAGCCCAATAACAGGCGCAGAGCAAAAAAACATGGTTTCAGGGTCCGTATGCAGACCAAAGCTGGACGGGCCATCCTGGCTCGCAGAAGAGCAAAGGGCAGGGCTAGACTTACAGTAAGTGGATAAGCGGAATCTGGGTTTTACCAAGTCTGAGCGTATTCTCAAGAGAAAACAGTACCTGGATATATATGCCAGGGGGAAGAGATCCAGAAACCGGCTGTTTTACATATATTTCCTTGAGAATGGACTTGAACACAGCCGTCTGGGCCTTACGGTCAGTCGTAAAGTCGGCGGATCGGTAGTGCAGAATAGGATTAAGAGACGTTTCCGCGAAATTTTTCGCAGTTCCGGAATCAACATCAATCCTCCTTCAGATATAGTCATAAATGCGACCCGGACCACATCCAGGGTTGATTACTGGTCACTTGAAGAGGAATTTCTGAAGGAACTGAACAACTGGGTGAAAAAATGAGAGTGATTTTGTTGAAGCTTTTAAAGTTTTACAAACGCTTCATCTCCCCCATCTTCCCTCCCTCCTGTCGATTTCATCCTACCTGTTCAGAATATGCCGCATATGCCATTGAGGAATGGGGAGCTGGAAAAGGATCCATCCTTGCAGCGAAAAGATTAATAAAATGCCATCCTTTTCATCCCGGTGGGTTTGATTATGTGCCGGTCAAGGTAAAGAAAAAAACACAATGAAAAACCGAGAAGACAATGATGTTGAACGCAGAATAATTCTGGCGATCATTCTCTCAATGGCTGTCCTGTTCCTGACGCCTTACGTATATAAATATTTTTACCCGGAGGCTTACGTCCCGGTTGAGGTATCAGAACAGGGCCAGGAAGAGGGTACATCCATTGTTTCTGACACCAAGGAAGAAGTTCCTCTGGAAACGTCCCCCCGGGAATTGACAGCTACTGAAGAAGATTCAGAATTTTTGTCAGTAGAAGGTACTAAAGGCGTAGAAAAAAGGTTTATTGTTGAAAATGATGATTTGCGTCTTCATTTTGACACCAGGGGTGCGATATTACATGAGGTTGAGCTCAAGCAGTATCTGAATGCCGAAGGAATCCCTTTGCAGCTGGTAAATGGACTGGCTCCGATTGAGTTAGGGAGCCCGCTTCAGGTCAAGGTGAAAGGTGAAAAGGACCTCGGCTCAGTAGTCTATGAAGTAAACAGCGAAAATGACCTGATCAGCGCGCCCGCCTCGATTGAGTTCACATACAGATCAGGTGACCTTGAAATCATCAAAACCATTGATATTCCGGTATCAGGATACCAGCTCGGACTTAGGGTTGAGGCCACCAAACGTGGCATTCCGATGGAGAGCACCATCACGCTGGGACCTGGAATCGGCTCATTTGATAATGGCAGGACCGGTGATTTCCGGACCCCCAGGATTGTATTCAAGCGAAACGCCGGAGTTGAATCCTATGATGAAAAGGACATAAGTAAAGGCGTCAGCGAAATCGACCGTGGCTCCAGATGGCTGGCGCTGGACAGCAAGTATTTTTCTTTCCTTATCCTTTCCCCGGAAAAACTGGGGTCAGTCCGCCTTTATCGTGATGTGATCCTGGTGGATGGGCAGGAGGTTGTTAAAACCGATGGTGATGAATATCCTCTGCTGAAGGCTGAAGTAGAGATGCCGGTTGATGAGGGAGTAATCCTGTTTCTGGGACCCAAAAAGACCAGCCTCCTGAAAAGCCTCGATCCTTCATTGCCGGGCCTCATTGACTATGGCTGGTTCGGAGCCATTGTCAGGCCCATGCTTAGCATACTGCGCTACATCCATGGATATGTCGGGAATTATGGATGGGCCATAATAATCCTTACATTTCTCATCAACCTTGCACTGTTTCCCGTGAATTACAAGCAGATGACATCGATGAAAAAGATGTCGGCTCTGCAGCCCCAGATGAAGGCCATACAAAACAAGTACAAGCAAATGAAGAGGGATGACCCTCGAAAGCAGGAGCAGAATGCCGAAGTAATGGCCCTTTACAAGCAGCATGGGGTGAATCCCCTGGGCGGATGCCTGCCGATGCTGGTCCAGATACCGATACTTTTCGCTTTTTACCGTATGCTGGAGGCATCAATTGAACTCAAGGGGGAGCCGTTCATTTTCTGGATACAGGATCTGGCCAAACCGGATCCCTATTACATAACCCCTATAGTCATGGGGCTGACCATGGTTCTCCAGCAGAAAATGACCCCGTCAAGCAGTGACCCTACCCAGAAGAAGATCATGACCATAATGCCGATTGCCCTGACTTTCATGTTTCTGGGCATATCGAGCGGCCTGGCAGTATACTTCCTCTTCAGCAATGTGTTCCGTATCTTTCTCCAACTGGGCATGAATAAACTGAACCAGAACAAGGACTCCGGCAAAAAGAAAATTGATAAGGAAATAAAAAAGGACTCAAAATAATAGAGCATGGATTTCGGCGGGAAAACTGGAAATCTGAGATTTAAGGAATAGAGAGAAATGACTGAAAAACAAAATCCGGTTAAGATAACTGAAGAAATTGAAGCCCAGTTGAAAAATCTGCTCAAGACCTCCTCTCTGGAAATACAGGTTGTATTAAAAGAGGCTGGTAATGATATCCGCTTTGATCTCAAGGGTAATGACAGCGAACTTCTGCTGATGGATGGAGCCAGTCTCCTATATGCTTTTAACCATCTGATGAACCAGATATATTTCAAGCGTCTGGGCCGGGGAAGAAATATTGTTTTTGACTGCATGAATTACCTGGCTGACAGGGAACTGGAACTGGAGCTGATGGCGGATGTGGCTGCTGAACAGGCACAAACCACCGGCCGCAAACTGGTTCTCCAGCCCATGAACGCGGCTGAGCGGAGAATCATTCACATGAGGCTGGCCGAAAAGGAAGGCATCAGAACGGAAAGTGAGGGGTTCGGCCAGAATCGAAGAATCTCCATTATGCCGGCCTGACTTCAATTTTCAAACTGCATAGAGAAAGAAGGGGTCCATTCTAACCTGTGAAAATCAGAATGTCCCTATGGTTTTCCCGGCGAATGATGGATAGATAACGCGGTGCTTCCCGAACTTGATACCATAGCAGCTGTTTCTACAGCCCCTGGAAAAGGAGCAGTTTCCGTAATCAGGATAAGCGGATCCCAGGCATGGGAGTTCGCTTTCCGCAAAACCCGCCTCAAAAAACCGGACATCAGGCCCCGTCATTTTTATTACGCCTCACTTCGTGATGGAGATGAGGAGCTGGACGACGTTTTACTGCTTTTTTTCTCCGCCCCTGATTCCTATACAGGTGAAGATGTCCTGGAAGTGCAGTGCCACGGAAGCCCTTTCCTGACCGGAAGAATCCTGGAGAGTTGCCTGAACATGGGAATCCGTTCCGCCAGGCCGGGTGAATTCACTTACCGAGCCGTGCTTAACGGCAAAATGGACCTGACCCAGGCTGAAGCCGTTCGTGACCTGATTGAATCAAGGACAGCCCTGCAGGGCAGGATAGCCAGGGAAATGATCAAGGGAGGGTTAAGCAGCCGCCTGGCAAAAATCAGGGAAGAGCTGATATCAATCGCTTCCCAGATGGAGACTTCCCTTGAGTTCGTGGAAGAGGACGTCACACCACAGACCCGCTCAATCCTGCTGAAACGCGCAGATTCTGTCCTGAAAGAACTACGGGAACTGGAGGAAAGCTACCAGCGGGGAAGAATACTCAAAGAAGGGGTATTCACGGTACTGGCTGGAACAACTAATACAGGTAAGTCCCTTATTTTCAACGCTTTATCAGAAGAAGATCGTGCAATCGTGACCAGCCATGCTGGAACCACCAGGGATGTCATAGTTGAGGAACTGGACCTGGAGGGGATACCTTTTCTGCTCCACGATACCGCCGGGATCAGGAGAGAAACCGGAGAGATTGAAGGCCTGGGTATTGCCAGATCTCTGGAGCATTTCAGCCGGGCTTCCCTGATACTGTTTGTCCTGGACAGTTCCAGGGAATGGTGCGAGGATGACCAGAGCTGCTGGGAACAGATCAGAAATGCAAAGGTTATACTGGTTGTCAACAAGATCGATCTGGAAAGCAGGCTTGAGATTCCTCGCTCTGTAATTGCTGAATCCCTGGATATGGTTGAGATTTCCGCCTTAACCGGAAAGAACCTCTCCTCCTTGATTAGCGCCATGATTGATAGCTGCAGGCTTGGGGATCAGGATATCAGTGAATCCTGTGTAATATCCAGTGTTCGGCAGAAAGAATGCCTTGCCAGGGCCGGAAAGCACCTGATGTTATGCCGGGAAGCTTATGCTTCGGGCCTCAGCGAAGAATATCCACTCCAGGATTTAAGAAAAGCGATGGAAGCAATCGGTCAAATGACAGGTGAGATCAGAAACGAAGATATTCTCGACCAGGTCTTCAGGACCTTCTGCATTGGAAAATAGAAAAAGACTGTCATGTTTCACGTGAAACAATTATTGGACTACAGTCGAAGCAATTCTTCGTAAATCCTGTCTCTCTCTTCGGATGAATTGTAAAAGAAAGAAATTTTTCCGGACCGGTCATTACCCGTTATCTCAATCCTCGTTTTCCAGTGTTCTTCCAGTTTTTGCCTGGCTTCCGCTACATTGGGATCAGGCAGAGGAGCGGGTTTCCTGTTTTCCTGATCCAGCAGGTTACGGACCTTGATTTCAGTCTGCCGGACAGACAGGTCGGATTTCATGATTTCCCGGGCCAGTTGCTCCTGGAGACTTTCTTCAGGCAGCGGTATCAGGGCCCGGGCATGTCCCATGGCCAGTTTTGCTTCAGTGACCAGTTCCTGAATGCTTAAAGGAAGCTGCAGCAGCCTGAGGATATTGGCAACGGCCACCCTGCTTTTCCCCACTTTTTGTGCAATTTCTTCCTGGGTCAGGGAAAATTCATCAATCATCATTTTATAAGCGGACGCTTCCTCGATGGGGCTCAGGTCATCTCTTTGGATATTCTCGATAAGGGCCAGCTCAAGGATTTCCTGGTCCCCTACGGCTTGTATGATACAGGGGACCTGCTTCTGGCCGGCTTCCTGGGCAGCTCTCCATCGCCTCTCGCCAGCGACGATTTCGAATCCATCTTTCGATTTCCTGACTACTATGGGTTGCAGTATCCCATTAGCCTTGATTGATTCGGCCAGTTCGTGGAGTTTTTCCTTGTCAAAATACTGCCTGGGCTGTCTGGGATTGCGGTGGATTTCCTCTATGCCGAGTTTGGTCAGGGTACGGGAGGACTCACCAGGTGAGATGCCGGCCGAAGGTAGGAGTGCGTCAAGACCTTTGCCTAAAGCTTTTCGTTTCATCATTTTTCCAGGTTATTTAGGTTGTACCAGGTTTCCAAAAGTTGCTGTACAAGAATTGGTTAAAAGTTCCCTGGCTAATCTCATGTAGGAATCGGCTCCTTTGGAACGGGGGTCGTACATGATAATCGGCTTGCCAAAACTGGGAGCTTCAGCCAGGCGTACATTACGCGGTATGATGGTCTCAAACATACTTTGACCCAGGCAACTTCTGACATTTTCAGCGATTTGTGATGAAAGATTGAGCCTTTCATCAAACATGGTAAGCAAAACGCCTTCAATCTGTATATCGGGATTAAATCCCAGGCGGATACGGTCCAGAGTGTCCATCAGGTCAGAAAGACCTTCCAAAGCGAAATATTCACATTGGATAGGTATCAGCAGGGAGTCAGCAGCAACAAAAGCGTTGATAGTCAGGATTCCCAGGGATGGAGGGCAGTCTATAAGGATATATTCGAAATCTTCAGTCACCTGATACAGTATTTCCCGCAGGCAGTTCTGCCTGTCTTTCAGATTCAATAATTCAACATTGGCTCCTGCCAGATCACTTCGGGCAGGCAGTATGAAAAGGTTTTCAGTTTCAGTCGGATAAATGGCCTTTTTTACGGGAGCGTCACCACAGAGAACGTCATACACTGTGTATTGGAGGCTATTCCGGTCAAATCCAAGCCCGGCAGTAGCGTTTCCCTGGGGATCAAAGTCAACCAGTAAAGTACGGGCCTCGGCTGAAGCCAATGAGGCAGCCAGATTGATTGCTGTTGTGGTTTTTCCAACTCCGCCTTTTTGATTTGCTACAACTATTTTTCTGGCCATACAGCAGATAAGATAACATAATAATCGGCCGGATGCCCGGTTGGAGACAGATATATTTTTGCGGCCAAGCGATTCATGTACAAACAGGAAAAAGTGGCCAGGGAAAAGAGCAAAATTTCTATTATGATTTTGCTAATTAACCGGCTAAACAGTCCCGTTTTCCAATTTTGTTTCACGTGAAACATCAGGCCTGAAGATCCTGAGCATGCGATTCTGAGAAAAAGGGCATTCCAGTTCCAGGATGCTTTTCCACGGTTTTCCGGATAGCTGGCTGGCCGTGCCTTCAAGTATCAGCAGGTGCACTCCGGCGGTAAAAAGGGCTTTGAGCGTCGAATCTGAGAGCTTCAGGGCCCTGGCTGTTGCCAGTTCAACCCTGTTCCAGATTGAAATCTGCTCCGAAGTCGAATTAATGACCTGACCGGGAAGAGATAGTTCCCTTAATGCTGAAGAAAGAAAGGTTGCCTTTTTCAAGCTCTTTTCGATATAAATTGTCTCCCTTTTCGGCTGCATTATCTGCATGGGGATTCCCGGAAATCCAGCGCCTGAGCCAATATCGGCCAGGCAGCTTGGGGAAAAAGGAAGTTTATTTTCGGCAAAGAATCCCTCAAACAAGTGGTAGCGGACCAGTTCTTGATCATCGGTGACGCTGGTCAGGCTTATCCTCTGGTTCCAGTGCCGCAACAGACTGATATAAGAGATACTGCGGTCAACCTGTTCCGGAGACAGGCAAATTCCGTACTCCTCTCCCGTGCTGACTATGGCTGATTCAAGATTTTTGTTTCGCAATTGTATTAAGATAGATGCGGAGTATGGAAACCGTTGCCGGAGTCAGACCCGGAATACGGGATGCCTGTCCCAGCGTTGCGGGACGGCTTTTCTCCAGGCGTTGAGACATTTCCGTGGAGACACCCGGTATCTTTTTGTAGTCCAGGCCGGCAGGGATCCGAAGGTTTTCAATGTTAGTAAGTCTTTTAATTTCAGCATCTTGCTGGCGTATGTAACCCACATATTTAATCTCATTGTGGATAGCTCTTAATTCCTCTGAATTAAGAAAATGCCCGTTGGCAAGCAGGAGATTTTCTGCCATTTCCATGCTGAAGTCCGGATTCCTGATCAGCTGTGAAATTAGGGTGCCTTTGGGACAGACTCCTTTCTTGAGCAGCTGCTCAGCACCGGGAAGAGAATCATTAATCCTGGTATTTTCAAGGAAATGCCGTGCCATGTCGATTCTTTTCCACTTTTCATGGAACATTTCCATGCGGCTGGTACTGTTAAGGCCCAATCCATGGCCATAAGCGGCCAGACGCCTGTCAGCGTTGTCAATTCTCAGTACCAGCCGGTATTCAGCCCGCGAAGTAAACATTCGGTAGGGCTCATCAACCCCATGGTTGACCAGATCCTCAAGCAGTATCCCAATGTAGGATTCATGACGGCCCAGGTAAAAAGGTTTATTTCCCCGCAGTTTCAGGGCCGCATTTATTCCCGCCATCAGTCCCTGTGCGGCGGCTTCTTCGTACCCGGTGGTTCCACAGATCTGTCCCGCCAGGAATAATCCCTGAACCTTTTTTACTTCCAGAGTCAGTAATAATTCCCTAGGTTGTACAAAATCATATTCAACAGCATAAGCCGGACGAATCATGGCTTTGCTGGAAAGTCCTGGAATCCGGTCCAGTATCGCTTCCTGAACGTCCAGGGGCAGGCTGGAGGAAAGCCCGTTAATGTAGAGAACATCAGAGTCAGTCTCTTCAGGTTCAATGAAAAGCTGATGTTTGTCACGGTCAGGAAAGCGTACGACCTTGTCTTCAATTGAAGGGCAGTACCTGGGGCCGATTCCTTCTATGATTCCTCCGTAAAGAGGGCTGCGGTGGAGGTTATCCCTGATGACCTGGTGGACTTCCTCACTGGTGTAGGTGATCCAGCATGATTTCTGGGGAAGCATTTCCTGCTTACCAGGGCAGGTATCAAATGAGAAAAAGGTAGGATCGTCATCCCCCTGTTGTTCAGCCAGGGAACTAAAATCCAGCTTCTTCCTGTCCATGCGGGGAGGGGTTCCGGTCTTGAGCCGGCCGACTTCCAGATCCAGCCGGCGCAGTGATTCGGCCAGGCGGTCTGAGGACTTGTCCCCGGAGCGACCGGATTTGAAATACCAGTCTCCGATAAAACAGCGTCCCTTCAGAAAAGTTCCGGTAGCCAGGATAACAATAGAAGAATACAGGATGGATCCATCCGCCATTTCAATACCAGAGAGCGTATCATTCGCGAACAAAAGGCTTGTGGCTTCACCTTTAATAATTTCAAGTAAGTTATTTTTTTTCAACAAGTTAATAGTTTCGCGTCGATACAGCTTTTTATCGTTTTGAGTGCGCGGGGCCTGTACCGCAGGTCCCCGGCTGCGATTAAGAAGGCGAAACTGGATTGCTGTTCGGTCTGCAATCCTGCCCATTATACCTCCCAGGGCGTCGATTTCCCGAACCAGGTGCCCCTTGGCGATCCCTCCAATAGAAGGATTGCAGGATAACTGGCCGATCATATCAGGAGAAAGCGTTACCAGGGCGGTCCTTGCCCCCATGGAAGCAGCCGCATGGGCAGCTTCGTATCCGGCATGACCCCCTCCAATTACTATTATTTCGTAACTGATTCTGTTCATAATGAATAAGTTCTTTGACACCATTATAGATAAAAACCCGCACAGACTGCTGGTTACTGGTACGAATGAAGTTGTTTTAAAGGTAAATATTTGTATCTGAAGGTAAATATTGGCTTCTTTAGTATAGTATTGGGTGAAAGAATTTTTGTTCCAGGATTAAATCCGATAGAATATTGAGAGATTTATGGATAAGAAAAAAAGACTTACCGCTTCCGTATCAGCATCCGGCTGAGCTGCCAAGCTGGCACCGGGTGTGCTGGACAGAATCTTGTCGGGAATTGAATCCAGGCCTGACCCCAGGGTCCTTGTCGGTTTTGAAAACGCCGATGACGCCGGGGTGTATCTTCTTGACGAAAACACTGCGCTCATTCATACCGTTGATTTTTTTACCCCTATTGTTGACGATCCTTTTATCTTCGGACAGATAACCGCAGCTAATGCATTGAGTGACATATATGCGATGGGAGGAAAGCCTCTTTCCGCGCTCTCAATACTGGCAGTGTCCACATCATTAATCTGTGAAGAGGATGTCAGACAGATGGTGAAGGGTGGGGCATCCAAGATGTGGGAAGCCGGAGTTCCAGTTATCGGGGGTCATTCAATCAGGGACAAAGAAGTCAAGCTGGGTTACTGTGTTACCGGCGTGGCAAAGCCTGGACAGATATTTCGTAACGCTGGCGCTTGTTTCGGGGATGCACTGCTTCTTACCAAGCCCCTTGGAACCGGGGTCATATCTACTGCTATCAAACATGGAAAAGCCGGCAAGGACATAGAGGCTGAGGCAGTTGAGTGGATGTGCACCCTTAATCGGGTGGATCCCGACATCCTGTTATCCCACGAAGTCCATGCTGTTACTGACATCACCGGATTCGGCCTGATCGGCCATACTCTGGAGATGGCCTGGGCCAGCGAAGTATCAGTTAGAATTATCGCCGAAAATATCCCTCTGATCAAAGGAGTATTGGAACTGGCTAAACAGGGATTTATCCCGGGAGGGATTACCTCCAACCGGGAATATTTCGACGAAGCGGTGGACTGGAGCGGTATTGATACTGATTTCCAGAATTTGCTGCTTGATCCCCAGACTTCCGGAGGTCTGCTTATCAGCCTTCCGGAATCCAGGGCCCGGTCATTGGTAGAATACCTGAATCACCAGGGATTTACAGCTGCAACGATTGGTAGGGTTGCTGAAACCGGAATAAAACAACTGGAGTTTGAATGACCCGATGAACAGGGCATTACTGGTTAATAACCATCGGATCGATCCTGAACAGGTTGGTCGAATCCGAATCAACGTTAACCATGAATGATCGGGCTGCAACAGCCACTGTTGTTCCTGCCAGCGAGTCGACAATCCTGGCAGAAAACGGAAGCTTAACAAGTCTTGCTCCACCGGAAATTGTGTGGATGGCTAACCAGCCGTTCCCCGCGTAAAGGACATCATCGGTTTCGATATAGAGGTGAACTCCGGAATCAGACCAGATCTGCCGCAGTTCCGATGCGGACCAGGTATACTGGCCTTTGTAGAAGATGGAATTATCAGGGCCGCGAAGAAGCGTGGTACCTGCAAGGCCGGTCCATAGCACAGTAAGACCGGACTCCTGCCACTCCCGGACCCTGCTGGATTCTTCGTCAGAAAGGGCTGGGATTCCCAAGAGCCAGATTACCCGGTATGAAGCATATGGCAGATTTTCAAAATCAGAGCGGAGATATAAATCATAGGGCGCTCCTGATTTGCCCAGCGCATAACGGTTTGAGAGGATATTCTCAGTAAGGCTTCCAAAGCCGGCGTCTAGGTATTGGAGTTCTTCATCAGTCAGGACGCAGACCTGGGAAGCCAGGAGGTTTTCCTTTTCCGCAGGGTATCGATTATAACTATTTACGGTTGTTTTCAATACCTTCAGCAACGCAGGATCATTAAACCATCCGCCCCACATGTCGAACCACCATCCTCCATAATTGTAACTGAGCATCCGGGCGGCATTCTTCCAGAGTAAAGCTGTTGATGTTTTAACATCGGGCGGCCCCAGCCAGACACCGCTTTCATACTCACCGGGAGGACAGATTGCGGGAGCGCGTTCTTTTAACAAGGTTGTCAGGTACGTTCTTGTGTCGTTTTCCGCCATCCATAGTTTACCGTGCAGCTGTACAGACTGAACAGCTGCCATGGGAGGCCAGTCTTCCCCCATTACCCGGTTATATACATTGGGGCTTGAAAGGTAATCCAGGTCCGGGCATTCCAGAAGCCTTCCGAGTGCCCCATGGCCCCGGCGGGGATCAGTGACATAAAAATGATAACCGTAGAAAGCGCCGGTCAGCAGGGACCTTTTGCTTACTTTTTTTACAATGCCGCAGAAATAGGCAATGTCATCTGCCATGGTTTCAGCGTGAAACCGGAAAGTATCCAAAACATCCTGTTCCCTGTACGGATCCCGCCATTCGTCCTTCCTGGAAAGTCCGCTGATATCTGCAGGGCGGGCATTGTTGAAAGTGATATTTTCCCTGTTCCATGCTTTCTGCAGTTCCTGAAGTTTATCCCCGTACCTTTTACGCAGCCACTGTTGGAAAGCGCGAGTTCTGATAGGGTTGATATCAACGAAGCTACCGGTGAAATGATAAAACCATTCTTCTGTGAATCCAGCTGCAACGTGTACACCGGCAAGGTGTCCACCATAAGGTGACTCCAGAATCCAACTGACACAGCGCTTCAGGGCTTCTCCAGCCTGTATCCTCCATAATTCCGAGGAGAAGTCCTGCCGTAAGGAACTCCCGTCATCAAGAAGAGTGCATTCAGAAGGATTTTTGACATCCCACCAGCTGGGGACATCCAGGTGGATCCTGATAATAACCTCCGCCTGAGGGTCGGCCGATAGAATCTTATCAAAATCATTTTTAATTGAAGAATAGTCAAACTCGCCCTCTCCCAGCCAGATCGCAGGTCTGAAAGGGCCGATTCCGGAGGAGGAGTTGATTCCCCTGTCGCCCAGATATGCCGGAAAACAGTAGAGATGAATGCCGGCTTCCGCTGCGCCTTTATACAAATTAGGCTCTCCCAGGTATGACATATAGGCAAAGGGAGCATAGGGTTTATTCTTAACGAAAAGGGTCGGACGTCCATTAAGGTTTTTAACCTCAGCATGAGGGTCAGCCTGCATATGAACCGCAGTCAAAATCAAGCAAACAAGTAGAATAATTGTCGGGGCCTTCTTCATCTGATGCTTTCCTGCCTTTCATCTCCGGCTGGATCCGGGATTCATTGCGTAGAATATCTGTTGAATTATTTCATATTGCTGGGACGGGGAAAAGGTACCTCTTTCGGCAAACCCTTTTTTACCATGGAGTTGTAATGGAAACAACGGGAGTTTTCCAGAACCGGCTTTAACCGTTTCAGCTGCCTCCGGGTGAACCTGAGACGACTCCGGGATGATATGTAATCTTAAAAGAAGTAATAAATTACTATTCTAAATAACGGATTATTAGTCCGTTGAAATTAAATGAATATAAGTTCAATTTATCAATAAGATATATCATATAAACTGTTTTATTTATAAATTTACAACAATTATATTATTATGAACTTTAATCCTCAGAGCCTCATGTTACTCTAATTCACAGTATATTATGCATACCAGTGACATTCCCAAATTAAAAAGCCTCGGTTTGTGGCAGAGAGATAAAGGGTAGAAAATGGCGATACTCAACCTCACCAATGAAGCTGTTAAAAAGCTGCGTCCGGCCGAAATCAGGAAGGAATACCGTGACCAAAAATTGAAGGGCTTGCTATTGAGAGTTCATCCTTCAGGAAAGAAAACCTATATGCTGAATTATGCTCGGGGAAAATATATCACCCTTGGAGATGCAGGTATCCTGAAAGTTGCAGGAGCCAGGGAAAGGGCATTGGAAGAACTGGGAAAGATAGCTGCAGGCAGAGGCCTGCAGGAAGCGAGGAACAGGGAAAGGGGCGGGAGCTTCGCCGAGTTTTTCAGGAAACACTACAATGCCTATATTATGGAGAATCAGAGAGGCGCCAAGCAGGCACTTGTCCGCTACAGGCATTTATGCGCCCAGCTGGGAACGGTTCCGTTATCTGATTTTTCCCCCCTGAAGATAGAGCAGTTTCGAAGTCAGCGGAAAAAAGAAGGTGTAAAAAACTCCACCATAAACCGGGACGTATCAGCTATACAGGCGATGCTTCAATATGCGGTTCGGCTGGGCTTTCTGGCTGAGCATCCCTTCAAGGGAAAGGTAAAAAAATTCCGGGAAACCAGAAATATTCCCTGTCAGCTTACACCGGGAGAGAAGAGCAGATTAAGGGAGGCATTAGAGGATCGTGATGACGAAGCCAGGGAAAAGCGCAAAAATTTGAACCTCTGGAGGCGGGAAAGGAATCTCGAGCCACTGCCGGAAATCGGTTTGTTCAGTGATTACCTGACTCCGCTGGTCCTGACTGCCATGCTGACAGGATTACGCCGAGGGGAGCTTTTTAATCTTACCTGGAGGGATATAGACCTTAGAGGCAAAACGCTGCGGGTTGAAGTAAACGATACCATCCCTGGGAAGGCTCGAACTCTGCCGCTGAACCTTGAATGCAGAGAAACTCTGTTTGAGTGGAAGCAGTTAACTGAGTACAGTAAATCCGCGGATTACGTTTTTTCCAACCATAGAGGTGAGCGCCTGAAAAATATTTATCCTGCGTTCAAAAATCTTTTGAAGGCGGCGGAAATCAATAATTTCAGGTTTCAAGATCTGAGGCACAACTATGCCAGCATGCTGGTGAAGGAAGGAATACAGCTTTACACCGTCAAGGAACTGCTGGGGCTTTCTGACCTGGAGATGGTGCAGAGGTACGGCCATCTGGCACCTGACAACCTGGACGATGCCGCCAGGGCCCTGGATAACATACGGAGCCGGGAAGCGGATCAGGCCAGAAGAGAGCAGTTTGAAAGGCGATGGTATAAACCTGATCAGGGGGTGTAATCTCCTGCACCATAACTGCGTGACGCAGACATCTGAATTGCATTCTATCAGGCGGAGAGGGGAGTTGCCTGGGATTAAGAACAACAAGTATAACTGGAAAATATCAACTCATTTTTTCAGGTCTATTTGTTCAGTCTATAGCATACCCAAAACATGCCCAGATACATCAGTGATTCATGAATTTTATATAACCACTTTAAAATCAGAAGATAAATGGATAATTATAATTCATTAATAAAGGACTATAAGACCGTTATTACATTTTGTTCCAGGGCAAATCTTCCGGGAATATCCATGCTAAGGGTACCTTTACCCGGCTGGTGGAAAAATGTTTCTGAGTAATAGGTTAGGCAAGCGGAACATAACCTTCGAATCTATTCCAACAGCTTTTTTCTGCTGATTTAAGGAGTATTTTAACTAATAAGTTGAGAGTTATTGAAAGTCAGCCTGATCAGGTACTGTACTGTATGTTGTTAATTTTCAGTCTCTGACCAGGAAATACTATCAGGTTTCAGGCGCCTGCTCTGGTTTGTTTGCAGGAATTAACCATAGTCAGTTTTAGTCAGGAGGTGCTGATGTGGCTGAAGATCTTCTAAACCGGAGAGATTTTGTAAAGGTAAATGCCTGTGGCCTGGCAGGGGCAGCCTTGACAGGAGCGCTGGCCGGGCAGGCAGATACTGAGGAAAAAAAACCCAAACTGGTGCAAATCGGAATAGTGGGAACAGGGGGGCGAGGCAGGAGCCATATTTCAGCTCTCTTATCCATGCCGGGAATCAGGATTCCGGCCATCTGCGACATTGACGAGCAGGCCCTTGCTTTGTCCAGAACGATTTTCAGAGAAAGGGAACAGCCGGAACCTCAAGAGTACACAGGTGAAGCCGACTATGAAAAGCTGATGGATCGGGATGATCTGGATGCAGTGATCATTGCCACTCCCTGGGACCTGCATACTCCCATGGCGCTGTACAGCATGAAGGCTGGAAAAATAACGGGTTGCGAGGTGCCGATCGCCTATACCATTGAAGAATGCTGGGAATTGATCAATACCTGGGAGAAGACCGGGACCGACTGTATGATGCTGGAAAACTGGAGCTTCCGGCCTGATAACCTGGCAGTTTTGAATATGATCAGGGCGGGTCTGCTCGGAAAAATAACCCATGTCCACTGTGCTCATTCCCATGACTGCATTGATCACTGGTTTTTCGATCGGGAAACCGGGGATGACCGCTGGGGAGCCAGGTATCTCCTGGAACACAACCGCGACCAGTACCCTACCCATCAGCAGGGTCCGGTTCTCAGCTGGATGGATATCAACTGCGGAGACTATTACGATACCCTGACGTCGACTGCTACCGACAGTTTCAGCATCAATGCCTATTTTAAGCGCAGGTTTCCGGGACATCCCAATGGTGAGAGAAAATATAAGCAGGGAGATATTGTAACCACGGTAGTCAGGACAAAAAAGGGAAAAAGCCTGGTAATTAACTATGACATGCAGTCGCCGCGGCCTTATGACAACAGGTGGATGGTGCAGGGAACCCTGGGGATTTACAATGAACAGCGGGATGCCGTGTACCTTACCGGCGAGAGCCCCAAATACCATGAATGGGAACCGTTCCCGCCTTACCTTGAGAAATTTCAGCACTCCTTTGCCAAGACAGCTTCTGGCGGGCATGGAGGCGCAGACGGGATCATGTTGCAAAGATTCATAAACTCGGTAAGGTTGAGGGAACCCCTCCCGCTTAATCTTTATGACGGGATCTTGATGGCGGCCATTGGCCCCTTGTCAGAGCAGTCGATCATCCAGGGCAGCCGGGTAATCCAGGTACCTGATTTTACGCGGGGTAGATGGAAAACAAGACGTCCCTATTTCGGTTTACAAGCATGAAGATGGTTTTGTTTACGATAAAGGATTAGAGGGTCAAATGGTAAATGGCAACTTGGACAGAGCCAGGAAGAGACAATTTTTTGTTTTCATGAACCTGTTTATGTTCCCGGTGATGATCTTTCTCACCTTGATGAATTATTTCAGAGGCAGTACCATTGATTTTTTATTAGACTTATTTTTGCTGATTATCCTGCTGAGTACTGTTACTGCAGTTTTTAAATTCAACCTGGATATGAAAGTCTATAGATTTTCAGTTTTTATATGGTTCTCCACGGCCTTGTATGCCGGGGCCGTGGGATCAGGTTATGGATCAGCCCTCTACTGGATACTTGTGGCCCCTGTCATGCTTTTTTTCCTTTTTGAAAAAAGAGAAGGCAAGATATGGGTTGGAATATTGGCGGTTCTGACCGGAATCGTAGTCCTTTTCCCCACCCAGCTTGGGACCTACTCTTATGAGATTTACCATAGGATCGGCTTTATTTCGTCTTTTCTTTTAATCACAGTCATAGGATACGGAGTTGAAACAAATCGCCAGAGGTACAGTTTAATGCTGACCGAAGAGAGGGACAACCTGGCAATCGAAACGAAGCGCCTCCGCGAGGCAATGGAAAGAATTAAGATCCTGGATGGAATGCTTCCCATATGCGCCCACTGTAAAAAGATCAGGGATGACAAAGGGTACTGGCAACAGGTTGAATCATATATTCATGAGCATTCAGGAGCGGAATTCAGCCACAGCATCTGTCCGGAATGCTCAAGGAAATATTATGGTGAAGAAGTGAAGGAAGGAGTAAATGCGGACTGATTCTTCTCTGGGGAGTTTTCCTGCGGAATTCACCAGACATGTTTTAGCCTGTGACGGAAGGTTTCTTTTAGAAGAAAGGTAGGATGCAATGGAAGAATCTAAGGAAAAGTATACCTTGTATGGATGTATTGTCTGCGGTAAACATGAAGTAGTAAAGCAATGCGATTACTGCCACAAATGGGCATGTACCGAGCACATTACTTCTTTGACTACCGGAGATGTCTGTGACAAGTGCGCCGGTGCGAAGAAAGCCTAGACCTGCAACATCGGGCTGATGAGGGAAATTGGTACTGATGCCTGCAACTTTTGCCGGCCTAAACACCGGACGAGGTAGCCTGGACCCATTCAATCCTGGTGCAGGGCAAAAGGCAGTATGAACAGGGGCACAGCCAGGAAGAACCAGAAAAGGGAAGGTTCTATTCCGTATCGGGTCATGAACAGGAGCAGTTCACTGGAATTGATGGGGGAAGCTCCCAGGATCTGTTCAGTCAGCTTGTGAATGACAGAGGGGACCCAGCCGTCCGGAAGCGCATAGATACTGATCAGGGCGCCGAAAAGGCCGGAAACCGCCGGGATCATCGCGGCCAGAATGCTTCGTCGTTTAATTCGACTAATGACAGCAGCACTGAAGCCATTGTCTTCAATATCCGGGCCTGGGACACTCAAAAGGGCATCCAATTTTTTGTCATCAATAAAGGTTCTATTCATTTTGATTCACCTGTTCCGACAAAATATCCTTCAGTTTATCACGGCCCCGGGTTATTAGTGACTTCACTGTTCCGAGGGGCAATTCCATGATTGAGGCTATCTCATTGTGGGTAAATCCTTCCCGGCTATTCAGAATAATTGCGGTTTTTTCCTGAACTGATAGGTGAAGCATGGCCCGTTCCAGGTCAATTTTCAGAGTGCCTTGTTCCGGTGAGGAAAAACGCCGCAACCCGGTGATCCCCTCAAGTAGTTTCAAGCGCCGTTTTTTTTTCCTTGCATATTGCAGGAACAGTCTGTAAGCAATGCCCATCAACCACGAGAGAAAGGCTCCTTCCCCGCGATAACTTTTTATTTGTCGATAGGCAGTAATAAATGTATCTTGGGCCAGGTCGTCAGCCAAGTCAGCATCCTGGTTGGAAAGGGAGCGGAGAAAAGAGCGAAGAGGCGACTGGTTTATTTCCACCAGTCGCCCGAAAGCCATTCTGTCACCAGCCCTTGCCGCCGGGATCAGCCATTCGTCGGAATTAATACCTGAATTGCTGGAAACCTCCTGCATCCAAATATTTTAACGCCCTTTTTGTTCAAGATACCAGAAAACAACAAAACCAAGGCCGAAAAAGAAGGGGAATACCGACGCCCAGGCTGCCTCGCTTTCTCCTATGCCCATTCCAAAAATCAGCAGGGCAATACCAAGACCTACAATTGGAAGTCCGAAAGCCAGCCCCCAGTTGCTGTTGGCTTTTTCGGGAGTCAGGCTTTTTACCATATCTTCTGTCAGTTCCTGCCCTTTTTCAATGGCGGCGCGGATAGTCGCCTGCCTGTTGCCTTCGCGCTTGGAGTTGAAGAAAAGCGTAACAGCCACAATACCAAAGATGCATATAAATAAAGTAATTGGCATCCAAAATTCAGACATGGATGGGTTCTCCTTTTTGTTGATTGTATGAGAGTATAAGCCGCCTGATATAAGTTACAGTCACTCTATAGACGTCACGGGATCATCGTTTGGATGCAAAAAAAATAGGGCAGTTATTCTTTTTGTTTCTTGACAGGTTTTCGATTACTATTATCAGTTGCGATAGCCAATTTGATAAACATGCAAGATAAACACAAAAAAGGACAGTATGATGAAGAAGGACGTGGTTTTTACTACTTTGATTTTGATTTTGATTATGAGTTTCCTGGGCTGTGTACAGGATAAAGCAGCTGCACCTGAAAATGACCAGGCAGGAGCCGGACGGACCCCGGTTGGAGAGCGGCAGCAGATCTTCAACGGAACCGATCTTGATGGATGGGAGCATGTCGGGCCGGGCCGGGTGTATGTTGAAGATGGATTGATGAAAACTGAAGGCGGAATGGGTCTGCTCTGGTACACCCGGGAAAAGTTTGGAGACTGCACCCTGAGGGTTGTTTACACTACTACTTCGGTTAACGATAATTCCGGAATTTTCATTCGCATTCCCAATCCCCCCAAGGATCCGTGGCAGGCCGTGAACACCGGATATGAAGTACAGATCCAGGCCAGCTGGCCAGTGGAAACACACGTACGCTCTGAGCAGCAGAAAGCCCAGGGTGACGACTGGCATCTGACCGGAGCAATCTATTCACTCAGCAAGGCTGAAAAACAGGTCCAGAAACCGGCCGGTGAATGGAATACCATGGAGATTACCCTGGATGATGACCGAACCATCATTTATCTGAACGGAGAAAAGGTTAACGATTATCTTGATATGTCAAGAACTCCTCTCAGGGGGCATGATTATGAGCCGATCCGCGGGCCTCGTCCCAGGGAAGGTTATATCGGGGTCCAGAATCACCATGAACCCCAGACTGTGCACTTTAAGGAGATCAGCGTAGTCCGGAATAAATAATTAAAGACCACAAAGAAGAAGGCTGGGATCCTTTAGAATGAAACAGGATTCCCAGCCTGTTTTCCTGGCCTTTTTTGCGACTGTCCGGTATGGCTGGATCCAGCCGGGAACGTCCACCCAATAGAACTGGAGAATTATTGTTAGACCAGCTCAAGTCCCTGATTCCATTCTTGCTGAAGTTATTTGTTCCGGCCCTCATGGTTCTCCTTGGGATGGTTTTTATCAGGTTTTTCTTTGATATTCCTTTCAGGACTATGACCATGGACCCGGTTCAGGTGCTGGCCGGCCTAAAGGGCAACCCTTTCTGTGGGGGGCTGTCTAATTTCGGGGTGCTTTTATGGTGCTCCACAGCAGCAGTTTGCCTGTTCTGTGCCACTTGCCTGCCGGCTGAAGGGAAATTAGAAGCAAGGCACTTTTTATTCTATTCAGGCGTTATCACCCTGATGCTGATGATAGACGATTTTTTTCTGTTCCATGAAATAGTTTTCCCCCGGATACTGGGAATCCCCGGCGAAATCCTTTTTTTATCCTATTTTCTGGTAGTAGTTTATTACCTGTACAGGTTTCACCGGCTGATTTTCGAGACTGATTATATACTGCTGGTTCTGGCTTTTGCTCTGCTGGGGATTTCCTTTGTGGCTGACATAATCCCTTTTCGGATCCGCGGGCAGTTCCTGGTTGAGGATGGTTCAAAGTTCCTGGGAATCGTTGCCTGGCTGGGGTATTTTCTGAGGGTCTGCTTCACATTCTACAGGAAACGGGGCACTGGCAATACGCATTAGACCTGGCGTGAAGAAAACTGGCTGAATCGGCTGTTACTTGTATCCGTTGTTAAGTACGTGTCCGGGATTAATGACGGTAACAAGTATTTTTTCAGGCAGGGTCAGACCATTTTTTCTCAATCTTGTGGTTAACCTGTGACAACCTTCTCCTATAAGTGAGCCTACATTGGAGGTTATCAACAAGTCCTGCATGGAAGGCTGTTCTTCAAGAGCTTCGATAGTGAATTCCCAAATCAGGGACTGGCTGCAGGAGAAGAGCCATGAAACCAGGGGGGAGGCATCCTGGGAACGCATCAGGTTGTAAGTAAAGGCACCGGTATAGGGATGGCCAATATAGTTGAATTCAATATCGTCATCGTCCCATTGAGGGACAGTAGTCCAGGCCCTGCGGAGGCTGCCGTTCCAATCGGCTAAAGGGCGCCGGCCTGTCTCCCAGATATCAACAGACAGCAGGAACGCCATTCCTGCCACTTGGGACGCAAAGGATAGAGCCTCGGCTCTTTTGAGTTTGGCGAAGGTTGAGGCATTCTGGTTTCGGCAGAGTTCAATCCGGTATGCTTCCGGAATTTCAGGGAGTTCAGGCAACTGTGTTACAGGGTCCTTGGAATTGACACTGCCGGTCTCACTAACCGGGGATTCACCCGAATTAATTTCCACGGATTTACCAGGATCATCTCCGCTGCCGGAAAAGAGTTCCTTCTCCTGGGCTGATGCGTGAAATAACCCTTCTGTAAACCATGCATTTCGAAGCGGGAAAAGGTTGTTGCAGCTGGAACCGCTGCTCGTACAGGGAGGGTAACCAAAAGCAGGATACAGCCCGGAGCAGTCAGCCTGAAATGAATTTTGTTTTCCGCTTCTTATAAGCCGCTTGTTGAAAACAGGGGTTTGATACTCGGCCGGGCCTGAAGCGAATCCGGGGATGGTTAAAAACATCAACAAAAGCGATATTGCCAAATATCTTCCATTATTCTGTCTTGTTATTAGGTGCACAGTTACCATTTTCAGCAGGTGTTTTCGAGCTGAGCCTGTTCCAATTTTTGGTTGCAGAAGACAGGATGAAAGTCAGGTTCCACTTTTGTCTTGAGGCGATATTTTAGGACAAAAGTAAAGAAATTTCAACATTACATTGAAGAATATTCTTTTTATTATTAGATATTTCACTCATATTAAGAGAGTTAACTATCTTGAGCAGCTGGTTTCCATGTGTCTTCCTGAATTTTGTCGAGGCAGGCCCAGTGCAGATCAGAGAATCCCATTTGAATCCATAACAAACATGCGGGTGCTTGTGGAATAGGCACTGCCTCCTTGATCCGGGTAGAGCAGATCAATATAGAAGGCACGGAATCCCTGTAAAGGCAGGGAAATGGCAACCTTGACTTCCGGGGCGCCTTCACATTGCAGATCGGTATTTATCCACTCCTCATCCCGGAAATCGCGATCTTCTGATGCGGCTGTCCACAGCCTGGCTGTCACCAGTGAACCATCATCTTCGCTATCCACCAGGATCTCCACCTTGTTCTCAACTTGCGAAACCGACCAGGTACAGTCCTGATATCCACTATTCTGCAGGGTCTTCCCGAAAAATGCCGAAAGGGAAAGGAGAGCCTGCTCTCCCCCATTCAGGTCATGCCCGGCGTTGGGGACATAATGCAGGTAGTTCTCTCCGGGAATATCACTGAAATAGTGCTTAACCGCGTCTACTGGCCAGTAGGCATCATTGGTTCCCAGGAAAATCATTTTCGGCATGGTTAAGGTTTTCCTGTAGGAGTAAGGATCGATCATTTTTGTCAGTTCCTGTCCTTCCGGGGTGCTCACATCCTGAGCAATCCCGAGGTTCACATAGTCCTGAATTTCTTCGCTGTATGCTCCCCACGCTGTCACCTGGTAGTCCATCTGAACCGGCATATTCAATACATCGATAACCATCGGGCAAATTGCTTTAACACGGGAATCAGATGCCCCGGTCAACCAGGTAGTCCAGCCTCGTTTTGAGGCTCCCGATACCAGAAACCCGGATATGTCCTGACCGGTTCTTTCCCTGGAGAATTCCTGTACGGCATCCATGGCCCGGACAGCGCTTTTTGTCATTGGAAAGAGCAGGGGCCAGGTCAGGTCTTTTGACTCGCGATATTTATGCAGGGTATATGAAATAAGGGCGTCCTCATATAAATCGTCATACAATGGCTGGTTAGGAGTCTGGCGCAGGATGGAAACAACGGCTCTATTTTCCTGCGCAATTTGCAGCATCCCTTTAAGAAGGGCATCATCCTTTTTTGCCCAGGCTGGCTGGTTGTTTTCAAGGCTTCCGCCTGTTATGAACAGGAGGGCGTCGCCGTACTCCACCTTTTCAGGGATTATAACTGTCAGCTGATGCTTCCAGGTGTACTCCCTCCACCGCTGGGAAGTAAGGATCAGTTCAGATACAGTCATCCCTGAAATCTTGGCGGATTCCTTAACCTCCCAGCTGAAAGTGCTGTCACCATTATCCAGGTAATCCTTCAGTGCAGTTTCAGGTGATGCAGGTTTCAGTTCAGCCTGGGAGCAGGATATGCCAAATCCGAAACAAACCGATAGCAGTATGGATAAAATTTTTCCAGGATTCATAATATGCGACCTCTTCTAAAGTTAATCAGTTGGCAATATTTTCATCAATTAAATAAGATTTCTGTTAACAATATTTACAGGACAGCCATCAATATAAGCCTTCAGGTTGCTGACAGCGATACTCATCAATCGGGACCTTGCTTCGAAAGTAGCCCAGGCAATATGAGGCGTTATGGAGCAGTTTTTCGCATTTAACAGGGGATTGTCCGATGCCGGCGGTTCAGTGGAAAGAACGTCCAGGCCTGCTCCGGCAATCCTCCCCTGGTTCAGTGCATCTGCAAGATCGGACTCTTTGACCAGTTGTCCTCTTCCGGTATTGACCAGGAAGGCGCTTTTTTTCATTCTGGCAATGGTGTCGGAGTTGATAAACCCAAGGTTTTCATCAGTAAGGGGGCAGTTGATGCTGATATAGTCACTTTCTGTGAGCAGGGTATCCAAATCCACTTGCCTTGCTCCCAGGGTAGTAGGTTTTGGATTCCGGTTCTGATAAATGATTCTCATGCCAAAAGCGAGCCCGATCCTGGCTACAGCCTGCCCGATCCTGCCAAAGCCGATGATGCCAAGAGTTTTTCCTGATAATTCAGTCTGGGGGGTTTTCCAGTAGGCAAAATGTTCGTTTCTTGCCCAGTCTCCATTGGAGACAGACTGCGCATGTATTGATACATTCTGGGCAAAGTAAAGAATGTGGGAAAAAACCATCTGTGCCACCGAGTCTGTACTATAAGCGGGAATGTTAGTAACAGGAATCCCGGCTTCTGCAGCCGCTATGGTATCAACCACGTTATATCCCGTTGCCAGGACTCCGATATATTTGAGACCGGGAAGCCGGGAAATAATATTCTTATCTATAATGACTTTGTTGGTAAAGACAGCGTCAGCTCCCAGGGCGCGATTAATGGTTTCGTCAGGATGGGTTGTGCTCCACACTGTGCATTCCCCAAGCTTTTTAAGCTCATCCCAGCTTAAATCCCCTGGATTCAGGGTGTATCCGTCCAGTACAACTATTTTCAATTTTTCCCCTTGTTGAAAAATATTCGTTAATAGAACAGGTGGAATCGCAGTTAATGATAGCTGAAATGAAGTTTCTCAGGAAACCTCTTTGGGTATTATCCCGGGAAACCTGTCTGTAATGGCTGGGAGATAGAGGGTAACGGTTGTACCTTTTCCCACCTTCGATTCAATGGCAATGTAACCGTCATGTTTTTTAATGATGTTATAGCATGTGGCCAGTCCCAGCCCCAATCCCTTTCTTTCCCCTTTTTCCTTTGTTGAAAAATATGGATCAAATATTTTGGGAAGTGCTTCACTAGGAATGCCAATGCCCTGATCAATAACTGAAATCTTGACATAAGGCCCATCACCAAGAGGGAAATCTTTTTTTGGTTGCAGGGAGGTTGTATTAATGTTTTTAGCCTCCAGGATAATTTTGCCTCCCTCAGGCATTGATTCAGTCGCATTCGTGAGGATATTCTGGAGTACAAATTTAAGCCGGCTGGAATCGTGGAGAGCTGGCCACAGATTGTTGGGAACCAGTGTTTCAACGTGCAACAGCGAATCTCCTCCCACACTGGATGCGGCGTCGCGTAATAATCCCTGCAAGTTCCCGGGTTTGAGTTTCAGGTCCTCTCCCTGGGCAAGAGACATCAGTTCAGATGTAAGCTGTTTTATTTTCAATGAGGCTTTTTCGGCTGAATCCAGGTATTTACTGATTTTTTCCCCTGGATCAGAAATCTGTTTAGCTAAAGATATGTTGCCAAGGATTACTGTCAGCATGTTGTTGTAATCATGGGCAATCCCGGCGGTAAGAGTTCCGACTGCTTCCATTTTCTGGGTTTGCCTGAGCCGTGATTCCAGTTGCCTGGAATCTGTTACATCAATTAGAGAGGATATTATATGAAGTTGTCCAGAAAGGGAGATCAGCCGCGAAAACATATCAACCGCGCGGTTCGTCCCGTCTTTGACCAGAACTTCAACTGTTTTCCCATTTATTCTGTCCCTGGGTATGGAACCCTCAGTGAACAAGTTACGGGTTCCCTCGGTTAATACTATAAGTTCATTTATCTCTTTTCCGATTAAGTCGGTTTTGAGATGGTTCGTGAGAGAGCATAATTCCTGGTTGGCATCAACAATAACCCCGCTTTCCACTGTAGAAATTAACATAGCTGTCGGGGAGGAATTGAAAAGCGTCCGGGATCTTTTTTCACTTTCAAGCAGGGCTTTTTCGGCCAATTTCATTGATGTCAGGTCGGCGGCAACCGCGGAAAATCCCTTGATTTTCCGGTCCTCATAAATCGGGCGTACGGTAAATTCGTAATGGCGAATATCATTATCGTCAAAATGGTGAGTGTACTGATGCTTGAATGTTTCACCAGCCAGGGCTCTTTCATGCAGTGAGTCCCAGTATCGGACTGCATCCGGGTCCTTGAGCAGCTTGTGGGGCATGATCCCAGGCCGCATTGCAAGGCCATATACTTTGTTCATCAGATTGGCATATGAGGAGTTGAAAACCTGGGGAATACCTTTTTCATCACAGATCAGAATGGGGTTGTCTGTATGTTCCAGGAGTGCTTTCAGATATAGGGAACTAAGGTGATTATCAGAGGAACTGGGTTTTTCTGACTCCATCAAACGCTGTCCAGGGGAAAGCCCAGGTTTTTCGCAATTGAGTTTCTTAGACATTTTTAAATCCCAGGGTCATCAAGGAATTTTTCCGGACCTCATATCCAATGCTTCAAATATCAAGTCATCTACAATACCTTCAACTGATTACAAAGTCTAGCCCGCATTTCTTGCCAACTGAATGCTTCGATGGCTAATGCTATGATTCCGGGTTTCATTATCCTCCACTGGCTTCCCTAAACATGGTCAAGTACGACTGATTTTTATTGGCAGTCGTACTTGACAGATGATTCCAGACGGAATTTAGAATCGTAGGTTGTAAGTCCATTTTAACATCAGAATCCTGTCACGGGGAGCCAGGTGAGGTGACTGGAAGCGATCCCGGATTTCGTTATAGACCAGGGCGATGTCGCTTCCGGGATGGTATTCGTAACTCCCGAGAAAGTTGAACGAAAATCTTTTGTCCAGATCATTCCACTGCACGTACGATTTAACAAACAGTTCAGTGTTGAAAGCGTAAAAAATGCGGTTACTCAGGGTTGTTGTATCAAAAGTTCCTTCAGGGTGATTCACCTTATTGTAGGTGCATATAAAGTCCATAGAGAGATTGGCGATTGGATGGATATTGTTGGAGACCAGCAGCTGCTTACGGTCACCCCCCCAGTAATCCATGTCCTGGTAATCAACCTCCAGGGAAACCTTGCGGCTGGCGTCGGACTGGAACAGGAACCAGTGGTTTCTGTTGTCATAGTCTCCCGGTTTTATGGTTATTGGACCCACTGTAAAAGGATCGTAAATCCGTTCTGCCGCGGTACTCAGGGAATAGCCGAATTTGTCAGCGGACTCGAAGGTTACAGTTGCGCCAATAGACTGCCCTTGCCCCAGGTAGTCATGGTTATAGAGGGTATCTGATGTAAATGTGCCCACGTAGTTGATGCTCCTGACCAGTTTATGATTGATCCATTGGGTATAACCAAGTTCTGCGGAAGAGCGCCTCAGGTCATTCTGAAGGACAAAACCCATTTCAGGATTGAAGTCAGGACCGATGGCATCGTATCTCACGTTAGCATCAATATTGTATTTGGAAAAAATAAGACGGCCCGTACCCAGGAAACCGTCTTCTTTTCCTGCTGGATTAAAGGTTTTTGAAAGTAATCCCTCACCTTTTAGAAATGATGTTAGCCAGAGGTTTCCATCCAATCCCAGCAGCCTGCTGTAATTGTTGCTTCCGCTCTGGTTATTGGTAAAGATGGTGCCGATACTGCTGTTGGTGAACAGGTCCCTTTTTACCCTGATCACAGAATAGTTGGTGGAGGGCATTTCGGAAGAACTGCCGTCATCATTGTTCAGAGTTGTTTTTTCAGACTGGACATTCATAACTCCAACCGAATATGGGCCGATTCTTCCCGATACATTGCCAGCTGCCAGAAGCGGCACCTCCTGCCCCTGGGCCAGCCCGATCCGACGGCTGTAAAACATCATCATTTCACCATCGTAGCCAACGTTGAAAAGCCCTGAGTTTTGCAGGAAAAACTCGCGTTTTTCGGGAAAGAACAAGGGAAACCGGGTGTAGTTGATTACTTCCTGATCAGCTTCCACCTGGGCAAAATCAGTCCGTAGTGACAATGAACCCCGCAGGTTGGGAGTGAAGTCATAACTCAGCTCTCCGCCGGCATTGAATTTGGAATCAGTGGAATCGGGGCGGTATTTTTTCTCTCCACCTGCCAGGATGTAAGGTTCAGCTTCCCATTTTTTATTGGAGGATTTGGTTTTAATACCATTTAACTGTCCAAAAAATTCGCCTCTCCAGGTTCCGGCACGGCCGAGTTCCCTGGGGACCGTGGCCCAGCGAATGGATTCCTGTTTCCTTCTTATGGCCCGGCTGAAGTTGAGACCCCAGGTCATCGGCTGCTCTCCACCGAAGTGAAGGGTTGAAAATGGGATTCTCCATTCAGCGCTCCAACCTTCGTCGGTAATTCTTGCTTTGGCCTGCCAGATTCCGTTCCAAGCCGTGTTGTAAAATCGGGCATCGGTAACAATCCCGTCGCGCCGGCATCCAAGGGCGTTTGTGGAAAAATAATAGAAGTTTCTGTGATCGTGGTAGGTATCCAGGTAAAGCCCCAGGTAATCATCGTTGCCCAGAGTTGCATCCCGCCTCATGTCGTGAGCGATGATCCCGTCAGGATCAGAATCGTAACACATGATTCCAAAATAGAGAGCGTTTTCATCCTGCAGGACGCGCACCTCGGTTTTTTCAGTGGGGGGCACTCCTTCAACAGGTTCCCTCTGCCAGAATTCAGTAACCGGCTCTGCGGTCTGCCACACAGCTTCATCCAAAATACCGTCCAGCTTTACCTGTTCCCCTCCCGGCATGATCTGGACATTCAGTTGGTCAGGGGACGGGGGATAATCCGGGAGCTCATCCGGAGAGCCTTCCTTGGCACCCACTGGTGAAAGAAGGATGGAAATAATTATTAAAGTAAGACCGCACAACTTCCATGTTTTATTCGCTATTTTTTGCAAGGTTTTCCTTAAGTATGTCATTCAGGAGCATGTGGAAAGATCCCTTCCAGGGAACAGTTTGAACATGACCGATTTGTGATTTGGACTTTCAATAAATACCTGATTTAAAACACGGAAGTCAAATTTCCGGAAGATAAATGGTAATTGGAAAAGAAAATGGGATTCGAGGCGTTTTTTATGAATCGATCTGTTTTTTAACTACGGACCCCTGAGAAAAAGAGGGTTCTTTTGATTTTTTGCAGGACAGAGTAAAAACGTGTGCTTTTAATCATGAGAAAGGAGAAGATGGGGTAATTCAATTTTCGATTTCAACTCAAACTGGTCCTGGTTGGTTCCAGACGGTAGTTCACAGGTTATTGTGAGAGATTTGACCATATTAATTGAAAAAATCTGGTTTATCAGTAGAAAGATCTCAGAAGACTCGGAATTATTTCACCATGGAGCTATCATAGAGCCGCACTAGCTGTCTTAAGATTGTTTGTTTCAGATAATCCACGCTTCCTATCGGCGGTGAATCGCTTCTCCTGCTCTGGGAGCCATTCTTCAAGCAAAAATTGACAGTTGAGGACTTTTTCCGCCAGGTCCTGGGGAATATAGAAGTAGTGGTTGCTGGCCTCGAATCCGAATCGGGAATCCTCAAGCTGCAATTGGCGCAAGCGGGAAGCGAGGTTCATTTCCTTGCGAATAATTTCCCTAAGACCGGTGACTAAAGGAATTGCTGTTGTTGAATCCTTGGCAGCCGCCAGGGCATCACGGTTCAGCACGAAGTTGCTTTGATTGGCTACGCTCTGGAAATGGATGGCGCAGGCTTCAGCAATGCGTTTTTCCTGGGCCAGGTTATCTCTCTGCTCAGCAGTGGAGGAGTCCCTGTTATTTATTCCACTGAGAATCTGCAGCCCCTTACGGAATCCTTCAGCCACTTTTTCCATCTGCTGTATGAAGATATCGGGAGGATAGACTGACCTCCAGCTTTCCAGATCATCGTAAGGAAGTCCGACCATTGTGGATTTGTACCCACTGCTTTGGGCGTGGAGCAGATTGGCAGGTCCAGTCTGGAGTGGCGCGTTGTATACGGTTCCCGCGTGGTAGGGAAATTCGCTGAAAGCTGTACTGAAAGTTTCCCAGGCAGAGACAACGGCAGGTGCAGCGACCCTCCCAAAGCGCTTTTCCGCAACATTCAGCAGAGCCTGGTCCACTGTCAGGTTGCCTGGTTCACTCAACTCAGCAACTACTTCCAGGTTAGGGGAAGGATGTCCGCCCAGAGTCCATCCCAGCATCAAACCTTTGATGTTCCTGTCCTTCAGGCGGGCAATGTGTCGGGCCAAATTTGCTACAGCGGGAATATAAGGAACGGATGACAACTCCCAGGTATTATTGACCTGCAGTTTGGCAAAAAGCTCCAATCCGTTTGCCGCGGCTGCTGACCAGTTTTTCAAGGCACGTGGGCCCGGGCCTACCACTGAAATTGAATATTCACCTACTGTAGTGTCAATCCCTCCTCTTGCTATTGGAATCCCCCACTCGCTGACACTCATCAGTGCGATATCACCAGGCAGCTTTTTGATAATACCGGGAGCCCATTCATCTTTCCATCCCCAGTCCCAGGCAATGAGGCGGGTTTTGCTGTTAGCGTCTGAAATTCCCTTCCGAATGGAGATATTGACGTCACTGATTACTTCTTCAGGGCTCCGTTTACTGCAGCGGGGGCAGTCCATCCCTTGATGATGCGACCAGCAGTTGGTCAGGTTTTCAGATCCGGTAATGGTGAAAAACCCTGCCAGGTCGGGGACTTGACGACAAATATAAGCAACAGCATCTTCCAGGTATTGACGAACCTCAGGCGTGCTGACACAAATGGCGGCATGGTCTTTTTCCACAACACCTTTAATATGTTCCCGTTTTTCAAAAAAAGGCAGAGGCATGGCGCGAGGTTCGTTGAGATACAGGTAGACTCCTATGCCATATTTTCCAGCCCGTTTTGTAAGATCCCGCAGCTGCTCCAGCCGCTCTTCGTGACGGTTGCTTAATTCCGGATCCCAGGGGAAAGGAGCAAGTTTATACAGAACAGCTTGCAGCCATACTCCATCCACGCCCGAAGCAGCCAGGCGAGCCAGGTACCCATCAGGATAGGGATCAGGTTCGGCTTTAAGCAGAGGATCGCCATAGGTGGCGAAATAAGATGAACAGAAGCGGGGAGAAAAAAGGGATTCTCCTGGTTTTCCGGTGACTGCCGGTGGTTTTTCTGAAAGGCGGGACACAAATGAAAAAAGAGGCTCAGTTTTTTCAGCATTCGGCAGGTCACTGAAGATCCCAGCAATTTTTACCGCCTTCTTTCGGGCTGATTCACTGGGCTGCTTGTAGCGAAGCGGCAGGCAATCCGGCTTCAGTCCACCCAGTTTAACATAGAGGAAATCGTCTTCTCTCAGGGTAAAGGCCATTTTATCCTCAGACCAGCCAAGAAGGGTAAGCAGCTGGTCATAGGGAAGCAGGTGCCAGTTCCGGCGGATGATAGTGATATAGGAACGCTGCCATTGATCCAGTGGAATCAGTTCCGGGTCGGGCAGGCCCATGGATCTTCCAATTTCGAGGATCTGATCAGGCGTGGCCACAACGGTTTCAGCCATCCTCTCCACTGGAACCAGCGGCCAGTTTCTCCAGACAAAAGTATGCAAAATGTCGGGAAAATGAGGAACTGCCACCGGGTCAGGGGCGGTACCTGCAGGCAGGGATGCGGCAAGGAATAAAAAGGCCCCAAAAACTGAGCTGATCATCTGCTGTTATCCTTCCTCTCTCCAGGAAAATGTATGATTCAATTTCTACTGATTATATTCTTTTTCAGGATTTTTACAGACAGAGTTTAGAGCCAGAGGAAACCTGGTGGATTTGGCAGAGGATTATTGCTTGACAGACTGGAGGCCCCTTCATAAGATTTCAGCAGCCCTGCTTTTTCGGAGCCTGACTGTGGAGGATGTTTTTATACCCTTGTTCAAGGAAAGGTACATTAAAAATGAAGGATGGTTTTGTCGCTGCCTGTTGCCTGGTTCTGACCGTTTTAACCTGTATTGCCGCTGGAACATTTCTCTATGGTGGGAATTCCGTAGCGGGAGTTGCGCTGGAGAAGGGAATAGTCATGGATATCTGGCCGGAAGGGCACCTTGGTGATAATGCGGTAAGCAGGGGTATCCCCCAGGAATCCAGGGGGGACAACATTATCCGCCTGACTGACGTGGAGATTCCCAGCATGACCATTTACAGTGCAGATGGAACAGATCCGCATCCGGCAGTGCTGGTTTTTCCGGGAGGTGGTTTTAGCATTCTGGCTGTGGATCTTGAAGGCACTGAAATTGCTGAATGGCTGAATTCACGGGGGATAACGGCGGCGGTATTGAAATACAGGGTACCGAAGAATCGCGAAGGTGCTTTTGCGGATGGACAGCGCGCTATGAGCATGCTCAGGCACCGGGCATCTGACCTGGGCATAATTCCCGATAAAATTGGCGTGATTGGATTTTCGGCAGGGGGCAATCTGGTCGGAAAACTATGTACCAATTTTAAAACAAGAGCGTATGCCTCAGTGGATGAAATTGACAGTATCAGCTGCCGGCCCGATTTTGCAATGATGATTTATCCTTACCTCCTTGATCGTGACGGCAACCTGGCCAAGGATATGCTGGTTACCGGGGAAACTCCACCGGCTATCCTGGTTCAGGCCCAGGATGATTTTGTTAAAGCTGAAGGCTCGATATACTATTTTTTGGCCCTGAAAAAATCTGGAGTTCCAGCTGAACTGCATGTTTTTCCTTCCGGGGGTCATGGCTACGGTCTTCGCAGGACTGAACATGAAGTCACCAGATGGCCGGAACTGTGTAATGCCTGGCTGGATGGAATCCTGGAAAAATAACCGGACGCTGGCTAGTCAGGTTTGATATTTAAACCTTTGAGGAATTTTTTATCTTCCGGGCTGAAGCAGATCTCGGTCTCTCCAGTAACTACTACGTCTGAAACTGGGCTCCCCTCCTGTTTCGGGATGATACTGGTAGTAGCTTCAATATACAGGAGTACGTCATAACCCTGTTTCCTGATTTCCTCTAGCACCCGGTTGATGCTGGGGGAATCGTTAAGGGATTGGTTAATCGCTTCCTGCAGTTTGTTTTTCAGAGTTTCCTGGATATCTTTACACATAATAGAACCCCTTGATGGGTCTAAACAGATTATACCCTGAAAAACTATACTGAAACGGATACATGTTCCCTGATTACTTCGTCGCTGCTGATCTTCCCATCCAGAATATGGACTATCCGGTTTGCCTGCTGAGCTACCTCGGCTTCGTGGGTCACCAGGACAATTGTATTTCCTTCCTCGTGCAGCCGTTTAAAGAGAGCCATTATTTCCAGCCCTGTTTTGGAGTCCAGGTTTCCGGTTGGTTCATCCGCCAGGATTATGGAAGGTTTGTTAACAAGAGCACGGGCTATGGCCACGCGTTGTCTCTGTCCGCCTGAGAGTTCGTTAGGTTTGTGGTGTTTCCTGGCACCAAGCTCAACCTGTTCTATGGCTCGGTTAGCCATCTCTTTTCTCTGGTTGGTGGGGATCCCGGCATAGGTCAGTGGTAGCTCGACATTCTGCAGGGCGCTAACCCTGGGCAACAGGTTAAAGGTCTGAAACACGAAACCGATTTCCCGGTTACGAATATAGGCGAGTTCATCGTCATCCATTTCACTCACCAGTTTTCCATTCAGGAAGTAATTTCCCTTTGAAGGGGTATCCAGGCATCCGATAAGGTTCATCAGGGTTGACTTCCCGGAACCGGAAGGTCCCATAATGGCGATATATTCATTTCGATACAACTCAAAGGTGACTCCATGCAGGGCATGTATCTTTTCGGATCCCATTTCATAGGTCTTCCAGAGATCCTCGGTTCTTATCAAAGGTTCATTCAAGGTTTAACTCCTTTACCGGTTATTCTTTTTTAACTGGATCATGGTCTTTGAGGGTCCGCAGTACTTTAAAGGAGCCGGAAATGATTTCTTCATCGGCTTGCAGGCCGGAAGTTATCTCAATCAAGGTTCCACTGATAATTCCGGTTTCAACCGGGGTAAACAGCGCTTTCCCATCAACAATTTTATAGACCCCTTCAAATTCTTTCTTTTTCTGTTCAGGATTATCGGCAGTATCTGGCGCCTCCTCCTTTTTCTTTTCATCTTCGGTCCTGATCAAATTTTCCTGATCGTCTATCGGGTATTCTCTTATTGTCAGGGCCTTGATAGGAATGGAGAGGGTCTGGGTGCGGACAGCAGTGGTTATTTTTCCGGTACAACTGAGTCCCGGCCTTAATATTGACGGGGGGTCAGTTAACTGGATCACCACCTTGAAATCTTTTGCCTCGTCTGTGGTAGTTTCAATTGCAGAGTTGCCAATTTCAGTGACAACACCCTTCAGGACTTCATCCCGGAGAGCGTCAACCGATACGTCTGCTTCCTGGTTAAGTTCCAGGTCTACAATGTCGGTTTCATCCACCTCAACTTCAGCCTCAATTATTGATAGATCAGCTATTTCCATCAGGGTTGCCGACGGATTATTAAGCGTTCCCGGAACCGCCCGTTCGCCAACTTCAACATTCATCTTGGTGATGACACCGGTAAGAGGCGCTTTGATAGTAGTTTTTGCTAAAAGGTCGTGCTGGCGGTCCAGGAGAGCTTTCTGCTGTTCGACTCTCTGCAGAGAACTTTCATAAGAGTTTTTGGCCTGTTCCAGGGAGGCCTTGCTTGATTCCAGCTGAGACTCAGCCAGGTTCAGTTGTGCTTCAGCTGACGTCAGGTTCTCCCGGGCTACAATGAGTTCCAGCCTAGCAGCTTCATAGGCGTCTCTTGCAATCAGGTTGTCTTCAAACTGCTGCTGCCTTCGAGCGAAAGACTTTTCACCCAGGTTCAGTCTTTCTGTGGCATTGGATACTTCAACCTTCCTTGTTTCAAGTGAAGCCTCGTCCCTCTTAACATTTGACTCCTGGATTCGAATCTGCCCCTTCTGGCTCCTGGCCTCCGCTTCGGTGGAAGCCAGGTTGGCCTCCTGGGCCAGGGTTTCCGTGCGGGTCTGGATTGGATCTATTTTTAACAGGATGTCACCCTTTTGGACCTGGTCACCTTCTTTTACGTGAAGTTCGGTAATGACGCCGGTGATTTCCGCCTGGATTTCCACATATTCTTTTGGCTTGATTTCGCCGGTAGCCTGCACTTTGGCGATCATTTCTTTCTGGACCAGCACTTTTTCTGTTTCAACAAGGATTTGTTTCTTGCTAGAAGAGTAAATACTGATGCCAATGATGGAAGCAAGGACTACAGCTACGCAGATGATGATTATAAGTTTTTTCTTTTTCATGCGGAGTTACTTTTCTTTTTGGGTTGAAATTCCATAGATTTGTTAATTCATAACGAATTCTATGTCAAAAAGGTTCATTGGTCTATCGGCTTCCTTTTAAAGTAATGCAATTTCAACCACATAAATTTGTTTGTGTTGGTTATTTAAGGTGGCCTCTTCCGGATTATGGATTCATGGTTATCTATATTCCAGCTAGGATTTATCTGATCCTCAACTGCGTTGGAAGGATTGCCATAATCCTGGCCGCATCCGCGCGTTTGCCCAGGGGGATCAGATCCTTAATTCTGGATTTAGAGGAAATAACTGCTAGTTTATATCTGCCTTTTTTTATCCCCGCCCTGGAACAGGCCATGTCAACAGCATCAGCCAGTCCTCCGGAGGAATCAACCAGTCCAATTCCAAGAGCCTGGGCCCCGGTCCAGACGCGTCCTTCAGCCAGCGGAATAATATCCGGAATGTTTTGATTTAGTTTAAGGCTGACTTTTTTCAGGAAATGATTCTCGTAGAAATCCCTGAGCATCATTTTGAATTTAACCTTTTCATTTTCTGACATGGGGCGGGTCAGCGCAGCATATCCTGCCTGAGCGCTGGTTTGAATTGATTCGGTTTTAATCATTAATTTTTCGAGGAGCCGGGACAGATCAAATTTCCCTCCTATGACCCCGATAGACCCGGTCAGGGTTCCTGGAGAGGCTAAAATAAAGTGGGACGCGGCGGCTATGTAATATCCCCCACTGGCAGCAGTGTTGCCCATGGAACAGACGACCGGTTTCTTTTGAGCCGTAAGTGCGATCTCCCGCCAGATAAGGTCTGAAGCGGAAGCAGAACCTCCCGGGCTGTCAATTCTCAAGACTATAGCCTTGATGCTTTTTTTCTCCCTTGCAGCCTGAAACTGTTTACACAATGTCCTGGCTCCGGAAACTGGATGGCCATATAGATTCTGCCTGCTTTCTCCATCGGTTATTTTGCCTGAGGCGCAGATTAGAGCGATTTTTGGCTTTCGGCAATCCAGGATCCGGCGTAACCGCCCTTTCTTCAATCTCTTATCTGCGTCAACGAGAGAACCTCCGCATTCTGCTCTGAGAAGTTCTGCAATTTCATCTTCGTAGCAGGTTTTGCTTATCAGCTGATTCTCCTCGGCCTGTAGGGCAGACCACGGTCCTTGGTCGACCAGGGAAGAGACGGTTTCCATGTCCAGGCTTCTTCCCCTGCTGATTTTGTTGAGAAACCTGTCATTCATATCAGATAGCACTGAAGAAAGTACTTCCCGGTCTGGTTCAGACATCCCCTCACGTAAAAGACTTTCTCCTGCTGATTTATACTTGCCGATACCGATAAGATCAGGATTAATACCGGCAAATTCCAGCAGGTTTTTCAGATAGTATTTTTCAATTCTTAATCCAACCAGTTCCAGGGTTCCGGCCGGGGGCATGTAAATCTGGTCGAAGCATGAGGCCAGGTAGTAGGAGAGGTTGTCGGCGTGTTCCAGGTAGATATAAGCTTTTTTTCCTTTGCTTTTGAACTGCTCAACCGCTTTGATGATCTCTTCGGCCTGGGCCCATCCCGCACTGAATCTGTGCACAACAAAGAGCAGAGCGGCAGTTCGTTTATCCAGGGCTGCATCCCGGAGAGAAGTGATCAGGTTCAGGAAAGAATCACCGGAGCTTTTTCCAGCCAGGTTAAGGCCCCGGACAGTATGTTCAGAGAGGGGTTTCTCCAGGAGATATTTAACTATGTATTCTTTTTTAGCCATAGCTACCTGCGCAGAAATAACAATTAAAAACAATGCAGTTCTAAAGTATACTTCAATTGGTACTGTATGGGGATAAGAGTATTTTGTTAATGATCAATTCTTTAGTGAAGATCCATAAATGGTACCGGATCAGCTGCGCCTGAACATGTAAAAAAGAAAGTTATCTAGAATATGAACATATCTGTAGTCATTGCGGCAAAAAATGAAGCTGAGACAATCAAGGATATAGTAACGGAAAGCCTATCGTATTGCCAGGAAGTCCTGGTTATAGACGGCAACTCCGAAGATGCGACCAGGAGGCTGGCTGAACAGGCGGGAGCTCGGGTGTTTCTGGATGACCATAAGGGTAAGGGATCCGCTATTCGCAAGGGGATCAAGGAAGTCAGGGGCGATATCATAGTTTTCCTGGACGCGGACGGGTCTCATTCTCCAAAGGATATCCCCAGGCTCACCGCCCCGATTATTGCAGGGGAATGTGAGCATGTCACCGGGTCCCGGATGATGGGAGGATCAGATGAGCTTCACGGGGATTTTGGTAAATTCATTCGAATGATGGGAAGCGATATCATAACCCTTGGTGTCAACTACCGGTTTAAGGTGAGGCTTACAGACAGCCAGAACGGATTCAGGGCTATTTTAACCGAGGCAGCCCGGAAGCTGGACCTTCGGGAAAACATAACTACCATTGAACAGGAGATGATAATCAAAACACTGAAAAAAGGTTATAGGGTCACCGAGGTTCCTGCCCATGAGTACAAAAGGATATTTGGCGACTCAAGGATAAATGTAAAAAGAGTTGCCTTCAGGTATGTTTACAGCTGGATGAAATATATGTTTTTTTAAAGTTGATGGGATAAATCTATGACAGTAAGGGCAGTTCTAATTAATCCTCCGGTTCCCGATGATCAGATATGGGTTAGGGAGGGGCGTTGCCAGCAATGGGACATTTGGGGGGCTCCTTTCCCTCCTTACAGCCTTGCCATGGTGTCCACCCAGCTGAAAAAAAATGACATCAAAACCCTGATTATAGACAGCGGTGTCCAGGGGAAGAATCTGGAGGCGGTGTTAGCGGACTGTGATGAATTCAAACCGGATCTTGCCGTAGTTTCAGTGGCTACTCCTACTGTCAAATCAGACCTCGGCTGGTTTGCACTCGAATTAAAAGAAAGAATCCCCTCAATAAAGATAGCGGCTCTGGGCATACATGCCTCGAAGTTCCCGGCCGAACTGCTGGCGGAATATGGAGCTCTGGACTTTGCGATTATCGGGGAACCCGAGCTGACGTGTGGAGAACTGGGTATCGCAATCAGGGAGGGGCAGCCGGTTGATACCATACGGGGCCTGGCCTGGAAGGCAGGCGAGGGAAACTGCAAGGTGAATTCCAGGAGGGAATTTGTTGGGAACCTGGATTCCCTCGGATTCCCGGATTGGGCTGATCTGGATTTTTCGATCTATAGAATGCCCATTAAACTGAGGCCCTTCTCCATGATCGGATTTTCCAGGGGCTGTCCTTTCAGCTGCAAATTCTGTGCTGCCCACATGTATGGAGGATCGATCCTGAGAAAAAGATCTGTTCAGAGCCTTTTACAGGAGATCGAGTTAAATCTCTCCCTGGGAGTGCGTGATTTCTTATTCTGGACCGAACTGTTGACCCTTGATGAGGATTTTCTTGATGTTTTCCTGGATTCATTAATCAGGAAAGGCTTGCACACAAAGATCAACTGGGTATGCAACAGCAGGGTGGATTCAGGGAGCAGGGAGATGTTCATCAAGATGAAGAAAGCCGGATGTTGGCAGATTGCGTTTGGATTCGAATTCGGCGATGATGCCATATTGCAGCTGGCGCAAAAAGGAGGCCGGGCTACAATAGAGCAGGGGCGCAAAACCGCTCGCCTGGCGGACGAAGCGGGCATTGTTGTGGATGGACATTTTATTATGGGATATCCGGGTGAGACCAGGAAAACCTTACAGAAAACCATAGACTACGCCTGCTCCCTGCCGTTGACATTTGCCCATTTTTATGCGGCTACTCCTTTTCCGGGTTCCACTCTGTTTGATGAAACTATTCAGGCTGAACGGTTGGAAAATCCGGATCTGGAAGGCGCAAACCAGGGTAAGGCGACAATCAGTACAGATATGCTGGATGCCGATACAGTTGATCTGTTTATTAAAAAAGCATACAGAAGCTTTTATTTCAGGCCTGAGGTTGTGAGACGGGGGTTGCGGATACCTTCCGGGCCGGGTGAGTTTCTGAATCTCCTGAAAACGGGTTTCCAGTTTTACCGAAGCATGAAAGGGTGATTACGGGCCCTGAAAAAATAGATGGTCTGGTATCCCGTCCCTCTTTTGTTACCCTTGGCTGAATCGGTTTTTATCAACTCCGGATGACGGACAGACTTTGGCTGGTTTTCTGATCCCGGTGTATGAAAAAGATAAGAAAAACCAAAAGAGAAAGCCATATAAACACCTGAACAGCAATATATAATTCCTTCCACGGCGAAGGAAACAGGTAGAGGCCTCCAGGGGCTGTCATGAAAAGGATGGTGATAAAAAGAGAAATCCGGAGAGAAGCCTGAAGTTTACTGCCAGTGTTTTTACTTTTTGCAATTCTGAAAAGAGCAATCATCGCCGGGGCTATCAGGAGGTCGTCATACCAGCCATGGTAGGTCCATATTCTGGAAACAATGGCAACTACGCTGATGAGCAGCCAGGGATCGGCGTTCCTGTGCATTCTGATCCAGATGCCGAGCAGGGCCAGGACCGCCAGCGAGACCGGGGAAGCCCACTGGTCAATTTCTTGGGCGGAGAACCAGCTGTGGATATTGGACTGGCTGAAATCCTTTGCAGGCCCTGACAGGATAATACTGCTGCTGGTCAACCATCCCTGCGCTAGAGCAACAAATCCCTGTTCCTGGAATGACGCGGCAAAGAGAGAAAGTCCTGCATATCCGGCGATAATTATAAACACAGTTCTAATCCTGCCAGGGCGGAACAAAACGATCCAGCAAAAAGGAGCAGTCAGACTTGGTTTTACCAGGGTAAAAAGGAACAGGCAGCGGGCAGCAAACTCTGATTTCCAGGAATATTCAGCACGCTGCATAAGGAGCAAGGCAGTAAGCAGGGCAGGGAGTAGAAACACTATCAGCTGACCGTTTCCGATGGCGGCCCCGGTTGCATACATCGATATGGGAATCAATGCGATGAATAAGCGCTCCAGAAGCGTTTCCGCTTTACTTTCTTTGATGAAAATATAACTTAGCCATGCCAGGGATCCGATGTAGATAAAAGCCCATAACCAGCGGGCCGCAGGTATGCTTAGCCATCCCAGCATTGGCCAGAGAATGACATAACTTGCCGGAGGGTATGAGGCTGTTGCTATCACCCCGTAGATCGGAAATCCCCTGAACCAGAAATAAATATCTTCATACCTCTGTAACAGGTCAAGTGCTCCCTTTAGGCTGGAATCCCAGGTGAGCCTCCAGAATTCATAACTCAGCCAGACTGAGGCTGCTGTTATCATCAACAGGATCCAGGCTGATAACAGGAGAGAATTTTTTTTTAGATGTTTTAGAATGAACAGTTTTTTTAACATCTGGGTCATAATCATATTGGAAAAAGCCATTGTGATAAAGTATCTGTATATTATTAAGCAGGTTATTGCCCCGGCAGGCCTGGCAGTGTAGCTGTCATAGTATTCCGGTCAGCAGCCGCACTTTCGGGATAAAAGAAACCAGATGTGGAGGTTTCGGTTTTTATGTATAGATTCACCATTAAATTACTTATGTGGACTGTTTGCGTCGCTTTTGCCATTGCGGGCTTTTCTGTAAACACCCTGGGCCAGGCGACTCAGTCGCAACCCCAGGAACAGGTTATACAGGTTCAGGAGCCGCCCGCGGAAGAAGAAGGTTTTAGAATTGGCGTGGCTGTCGACCAGGTTTTCCTTTCAGTCAGTGCCAGGAATACAGGAGGCGGGGTTGTAAAAAACCTCACTAAAGAGGATGTCCTGATCTTTGAGGACGGAGTGTTGCAGAAGGTGGAGAATTTTTACAGAGAACAGGTGCCGGTAAAGGTAGTCTTGCTGATAGATGCCAGCGGTAGTACCACCAGCGACCAGGCTCAGATCCAGAGCGCGGCCCTGGAATTTGTAAAGCGTCTGGGCAAAGAGGACCGTGTGGCAGTCATAGCGTTTAACCATGAAATCCGCCAGCTCCTGGATTGGACCAATGACCCGGACAAGGTAGAAAATGCCATGAAGCGCATCTATGCCCGGGGAAACACGGTCCTGAACGATGCCATCTTTGTGACCTTTAATGACCTGCTCAGGGACGTGGAGGGTAAGTCAGCGGTAATTGTGCTCACTGACGGAGGTGACACAGGCAGCATGGTCAGTTTCGACCAGGCCATTGACATGGCTTCCCGATCTGAATCGGTCGTTTACATAGTGTCAAAACTCGAAGTGGAGTGGGCGAGAGCTATTGCCCGCCGGAGTGATCCCGCAATTATGGCGCAAGTCGGAGGGTTTACTCCCAAGAACTGGACTGACGAGTATATGCTGGAAATGAAAAGAAACATGAAACGCCTGGCAGACCTGACCGGTGGCAGGGTGCTTAACGCGGCGTCGTTCAATTCCATCGTAGATGTCTATGCCCAGGTGGCTGAGGAGTTGAAAAATCAGTATTACATTTCCTATATTTCAACCAATAAAAGGAAGGACGGGAAATGGCGTAAACTGGAACTCCGTTCCAGGAATATGGGCACTGTCCTGCGAACCAGGCAGGGCTACTATGCCAATTGATAATTGACGTTTGAAGATTTCAAATCCAGGGTGGCGTGTGATTAGTATGGCCATTGGGACGATGTAAGGGAGTGGATTCCGGGAAAGGTTTAGGCCTGCCTCGCTGAATCTTTTAATTTATTTTGTATGTATTGAAGAGTGTCCTTGCACCGGGACATTTTTTTTGATGTAAAATAGCACTAATTTAGTCCAGATTAAAAGGAAGCACCCATGTTCAGAATAAGCAAGATATCAGATTATGGTCTCAGGCTGGTACTGGCCCTGTCCCGTTTGCATCAGAAGGGTGACAATTACAGCGCCAGGGATCTTGCCAGGATTACCGGGCTTCCCAGGCCGATTGCCAGCAAAGTCCTGAAGATATTGTCCAGGGAAGGGATTCTGTGTTCAGCCAGGGGAGTCAATGGTGGATATCAGCTGGCTGTTGAACCGCACCTGATTTCAGTGGGACAGGTACTGAGGGCCCTGGAAGGGCCGATTCTGATTAAAGGGTGCCTGGAAGAAGATTCGGGATGCGGAAAAGAGGATAAATGTACTGTCCGCTTCAACTGGAGCAGGATCAACCGGTCCATCGGCCAGGTTCTGGATTCCGTGTCCCTCCCTGATTTAATGGCCCCATCAAAAGACGGATCCTGTATCCAGATATCAGGGGATGAAAACAGTGTTGATTTTCATACCGCCGGGGTGGCTGGTAAGTCTTCTGAAAATATTTGAACCTGAAGCACCACAGTATAAGAGGAAAAGTAATGTCAACAGAAAAAGAAGACCTGCAGCGATTAGCTGAAGAGGAATATAAACACGGTTTTTACACGGATGTTGAGGCCGACTCACTTCTTCCCGGGCTCAATGAAGATGTTATTGTCCACATATCAACGGTTAAAAAGGAACCTGAGTGGCTCCTGGAGTGGAGGCTCAAGGCCTACCGGAGCTGGATTAAAATGAAAGAACCCCGGTGGGCGTTTTTGAAATATCCAGAAATTGACTATCAGGACATAATTTATTATTCAGCTCCGAAAAGCCAGAAAGACGGGCCTCAGAGCCTGGACGAGATTGATCCGGAGTTGCTTGACACTTATAACAAGCTGGGGATACCCCTGGTAGAACAGGAGATGCTGGCCGGAGTAGTGGGAGTAGCCGTAGATGCCGTATTTGACAGCGTTTCGGTAGCCACAACATTTCGCGAAAAACTCGCGGAAGAAGGAATCATTTTCTGCTCTTTAAGTGAGGCCGTACAGGATCATCCCGATCTGGTACGTGAATACCTGGGTTCGGTGGTCCCGATTACGGACAATTTCTTTGCGGCGTTGAATTCAGCAGTGTTCACGGACGGCTCCTTCTGCTACATCCCAAAAGGGGTTAAATGCCCCATGGAGCTTTCCACTTATTTCCGGATCAACGCAGCCAAGACCGGGCAGTTTGAACGGACTCTTGTAATAGCTGACGAAGGAAGTTATGTCAGTTACCTGGAGGGATGCACCGCACCAATAAGGGATGAAAACCAGTTGCATGCCGCTGTAGTTGAGCTGGTAGCCCATAAAGATGCCACCATCAAGTACTCAACGGTCCAGAATTGGTATCCAGGGGATGAAAACGGAGTGGGTGGAATATTCAACTTTGTAACCAAGAGGGGTAAATGCCTGGGAGATAATTCGAGGATTTCCTGGACCCAGGTGGAAACCGGGTCAGCAATAACCTGGAAGTATCCGGGGTGCATCCTGCAGGGGGACAACTCAATTGGAGAGTTTTATTCCGTTGCCCTGACCCGGAGGAAGCAGCAGGCTGATACGGGTACCAAAATGATCCATATCGGCAAGAACACGAGGTCTAACATTGTCTCCAAGGGAATATCCGCCGGAAGGGGCCAAAACGCTTATCGGGGACTGGTTAAAATCGGCAAAGGTGCTGAAAATGCCAGGAATTATACCCAGTGTGACTCAATGCTGATTGGGGACAAGTGCGGTGCCCATACCTTTCCATACATTGAAGTAAATAATTCTACCGCCAACATGGAACATGAGGCCTCAACCACTAAAATCGGGGAGGACCAGATGTTTTTTTGCCAGCAGAGGGGAATAAGCCCGGAAGACGCGGTATCCATGATTGTCAATGGATTCTGCAAGGAGGTTTTCAAGGAACTTCCCATGGAATTCGCAGTGGAAGCTCAAAAGTTGCTGGGCGTCAGTTTGGAAGGCAGCGTCGGGTAGCTGACCCAGGATTCAAGAACAGAGGAATAAAATCGATAGCATTCATTTGGAGAAAACAGATCATGCTGAAAATAAAGAATTTACACGTTAAGGCAGAAGGAAAGCACATATTGAAAGGGGTGGATCTGGAGATCAAATCCGGGGAAGTGCATTCGATAATGGGTCCAAATGGTTCGGGTAAGAGTACCCTGGCCCAGGTTCTGGCTGGCAGGGAAGGATATGAAATAGTCGAGGGAGAGGTCAGTTACAAGGGAGAAGACCTCCTGGAACTGGCTCCTGAGAATCGAGCCAGAGAAGGTGTTTTCCTGGCTTTCCAGTACCCGGTAGAGATTCCAGGCGTAGCCAATACTTATTTTTTGAGAGCCGCCCTTAATGCCCAGAGGAAACATCGGGGAGAAGCGGAGATTGAAGCTGGTGAATTCCTGAAGCTGGTTAAGGAAAAAGCAGCCCTTCTTAAAATGGATCCAGGCCTCCTGAGCCGTCCGGTCAACGAAGGGTTCTCAGGGGGGGAGAAAAAGAGGAATGAGATTTTCCACATGGCTGTCCTGGAGCCAACCCTCTGTATCCTGGATGAGACTGATTCAGGGCTGGATATTGATGCCATGAAAGTAGTAGCTGAGGGGGTCACTTCCCTGCGCAGCCCAAAGCGTTCCTTTATAGTCGTTACCCATTATCAGAGACTGCTGGATTACATTGTTCCGGACTTTGTGCACGTGCTTTCTGATGGCAAAATCGTGAAATCAGGAGATAAGAGCCTGGCACTGGAACTTGAAAAAACCGGGTATTCCTGGACAAGCAGTAGTTGATTCAAGGGTAATTGGAAAGAGGTTCAAAATGTTAGACAATCAAATAGCGCCCCGCAGCGAAAAACTGGGCGATTTTGCCGCCCGTATGGAATTGACCCGGAATGATTCCACTCCCGGATGGGTGGATGATTTGCGAGTTTCAGCAGCTGAAGTAATAAAAGAAAAAGGATTTCCCCACGCCAAGCTGGAAAACTGGGAATTTTCCCAGGTCAGGAAGGTATTGGCAGATACCTATAACGGGGCGGAGGTTTCATATTCCAGGGATCAGGTCAGAAGTTTATTGGAGAAACCCCTTGCCAGGGCAGGATTTCCCTCTCTTGTTTTTATAAATGGAGTGCTCGATCCTGAATTATCAGGTGCAGGAGGTCTGCCTGAAGGCATAAGGCTAATTCCCTTCTCTGAACTGGATCAGTATCAGGATGTTTACGACTGGGTTCGGAAGTCTTTTTATCTGGATGGCGGGGGAGAAGCCTTTAAGGGTCTGAATCTTATGCTAACCAGGGACCCAGCGGTGTTTTATGCGCCGGCTGGAATGAAGGTTAAGCAGGAAATACAACTTCTGCAGATATCAGCCGGATCGGTTGTTGACCGTGCGATATTCAATCCAGGTATATTTGTTTTTGCCGCGGAGGATTCTGAAATCTCAGTTGTAGAAACCCATATGGGCCTCGACACGGGTAAATATCTGTCAAACGCCTGCACCATGATTGCCGCGGGGAATCGCAGCCTCGTCAGGCATGTCAAGGTGGTAGCAGAAAACAGCCAGGGTTTTCATCTTGGCAAAATCAGGATTGACATGGAACAGGGTACTTCATTAAAAACCCATACCATTGTGAGGTCCGGGAACTTTGTCCGAAATGAAGTGGAAACATCGCTGAATGGCGATGGCGCAAATGCCGAACTCTATGGGCTCTACCTGGCCGAAGACACTCAACATGTGGAAAACAGTACCTGTATTGAACACAAAAAACCTGACTGTGTCAGCCGCGAACACTACAAGGGTATCCTGAACGATAAGTCCAGGGCGGTATTCCGGGGCAGGATCGTGGTAGCAGAAGGTGCCCAGAAGACTGATTCTAAACAGAATAACAACAATCTGCTGCTGTCAGGAGATGCCAGGATAAATTCAAAGCCACAGCTGGAGATCTATGCCGATGATGTCAGCTGCACCCATGGAGCGACGGTTGGACAGCTGGAAGAAGAGAAAATCTTCTACCTGCAATCCAGGGGAATTTCCAGGAATGAGGCCAATGCATTACTGATCCGGGCCTTTGGTAATGAGATTATTTCGAGGATTGACTCAGAGCCGCTAAGGTTGATACTGGAAGAAGAAATTCTTTCAGCAGTGACTGTCAAGTGAAAACCTGAGTCATGGCGGTCTCGTAAAGGTAACAAGAGGATTAAAGTGGAGCATATTTCAGAGAGGCAGAAGTATGAATGCTGAAGAACCGACCGGCTCAGTCTGGCAGGAGCCTGAAAAAGACAGGCATGCTGAGTTCAAGAAACTTAGAGAACAGTTCCCAATTTTATCGAGCAAGGTATATGGGAAAAGGCTTGTTTACCTGGATAATGCCGCGACTGCGCAGAAACCAAAGGTCGTTATTGAAAAAGTCAGAGACTATTATGAAACAGGAAATGCCAATATTCACCGTGGAGTTCATTTCCTGAGCCAGGAAGCAACCGAAGCTTATGAAGAAGCCCGTACCGAAGCCCAGCATTTTGTGAACGCGGCTGAGACTAAAGAGATAATCTTTACCCGTGGAGTAACGGAAGGGATTAACCTGGTGGCCCAGGCATTTGGAAGGATGGCGATTGGAAGAGATGACGAAATAATCCTGTCCCGCATGGAACATCATTCCAATATTGTTCCCTGGCAGATTCTCTGCGAACAGGTCGGAGCCAGGATCAGGGTTCTGCCCATGGATAATCGGGGAGAGCTGCTTCTGGAAGAGTTGCCTAAACTGATTAATGCCCGGACCAGGATTATCTCAGTTGTGCACGTCTCCAATTCGCTGGGGACAGTGAACAATGTCAAGGAAATTGTAAGAATAGCCCATGAGAACGGTGTTCCTGTACTTCTTGACGCGGCCCAATCGGCTCCCCATATACCGCTTGATGTCCAGGATTTGGACGTGGACTTCCTGGTTTTTTCCGGGCACAAGGTTTACGCTCCGACAGGGATTGGTATTCTGTATGGGAAAGCCGGATTTCTCAATAAAATGCCTCCTTACCAGGGCGGCGGAGAAATGATCAGCTCAGTCACATTTGATAAAACCACTTACAACAAGATCCCCTTTAAATATGAGGCAGGCACTCCCAATATGGCCGGAGGAATTGGATTAGGGACCGCGTTGGAGTTTGTACAGGATATAGGAATGGATGAAATAGCAGCCTATGAAAATGAAATCCTGGATTATGCCCACCAGGTGCTGCTGAAAACTCCCGGGATCCGGATCATCGGGACAGCGCCAAAGAAATCCGGGGCGGTTTCCTTTCTGCTGGAGGATTTCCATCCTCATGATGTCGGGACCATTCTGGACCAGGAGGGAATTGCGGTAAGGACCGGGCATCACTGCACCCAGCCGGTCATGGATTTTTTCAAAATACCGGCTACTATCAGGGCGTCTTTCTCTTTTTATAATACATTTGAAGAAATTGATATCCTGGCAGAGGGGCTGCATGTAGCCCGCAGCATTCTGGGTTCAGGTTCAAGGCACCATTGAAGTAACAGACAGGAGCAGGGAATGGAAGATCTGACTAAAATTGATGAAGGCATTGAAGCAAAAGCTGATTCAGAAGATGGTGCTCTGTACGAAGAGGTAATAAAGGCGCTCAAGGAGGTTTATGATCCTGAAATCCCCGTGAATTTATACGACCTTGGGCTGATTTATGAGGTGAATATCCTGAAGAACAGGCAGGTACAAATCGTGATGACCCTTACAACGCCTTCCTGCCCTGTAGCTGAAATGATCCCCGGACAGGTTGAGAACCGGGTCCGCTTCGTGGATGGAGTGACCGATGTTTTCGTAAAACTTGTATGGGATCCGCCCTGGAATAAAGAAATGATGTCAGAGGAAGCCAAGCTGGAACTGGGATTTTTTTAAGTCATTAGAGACACGTTTTTGAACAAGCTGTCACTGTGGCGGCAAATAAATCGCTCCCCGCCTTCTCTCAAGTATTACAGAGAGAGTCAAAGATTCAGCTCCCGTATTTTGCAGCCCATCCGGCGTTTTCTGCCATCTCATCCTTGAATCGGGGATACATGCCTACGATCACTGCGTCAGTGGCCTTGATATTTTCAAAAGCAAATTTAAATGCCTCTTCGACACCGTTGTGGGAAAATCCGGCCCGGCCCGCTGCCAGAATCTTAAAACCCAGGCATGGTTTATCAACTTGCCTCACAACCTTTGTCATGGCTACCGGATCGCCCGTGGAGAAAGGTTTCCCGAAATATTTGTCCTTATTCTTGTCATCCGGGTGGTCGTTGTAACGTGTCAGGTAGTGAAAGCAGGTCATGAAGAAATCGTTTTCCCATCCGGCGTCTGCGATTCTTTGAATGTTTTCAGGATTGTGAGCTGAGATTCCTGCTAACAGGCCCTGGTCATGTACTGCCTTGACGTAATCATGGACCTGTTCCTGTTTACCTTCCCGAAACAGTGTATCAGTAACCCCTCCATGATGACTCATGGCAAAAGGAGAAGAGGCTTTAATGACCTCAGGGATTGTCCCCCAGCGGGAGCTGGCTGAATGCAGGCAGAGAAACTGCATCCGGGATTCTTTTTCCCGGACTTTTTTCAGGACTTCAATCATCAGGGGAGTGGGATCGAACTGCTGGGTATTTATCCCAACTTCAAAGCATCGCAGCAGGAATTTTGTAGTATTTTCAACCGTGAAATACTCTTTCATGTGAGCATCCATATGGGGACCCAGGTAGGAATATCCGCCAACCGGATTGAATCCGGCAATAAGGCGGCTTACAGAGTGGTCTCCAAGCATAATTGAGGGAAGGGTGTCAGACACGGTCCCGGGAGCCTGCCTGGAGTTAAGCTGGCCGCCGGCCAGGAGAGTGGTCGCTGATGCCGCAACCAGGAATTCCCTGCGATTTGATTTCATAATCTCAGCCTTGGCCATGATGATCCTCCGGTTATTAGGTTAAGTCCTTAATTTAACAGAGGAAGCCCGGTGCGTAAAGATAAAACAATATTAATATGATTGATAGATGGATAAGCTGATCAGGTTAGCTGGGGTGATTTCCTGACCTCTTCGCTGCCCTGGATCATGCAAAATGATGATTACCTGAAAGGGATTCCTTTAACCCGGTTTTATGATATAAATTGTCACATGATTATTGGACTGACAGGAAGAAATGCTTCAGGAAAAGGCGAGGTAGCGGAATTTCTCAAAACCCAGGGTTTCATTTTCTACTCCCTCTCGGATGTAATCCGGGAGGAGATACGAACCAGTGGAGAGGGGGTAACCCGTGACAGGCTGATTGAAACCGGACGCAGGCTGCGGTTGACCCATGGTAACGGATACCTGGCCAGGATGATATTGAAAAAACTGGAAGTTGGACAGAACTATGTAGTGGATTCTTTCCGGAATCCGGTTGAAGTAGAAGTATTCAGAACCGAGACAAGTTTTCGACTGCTGGCTGTAACAGCATCTCCTGAAGCCAGGTTTGAGAGAATCTGCGCCAGGGGGAGGGAATCAGATCCTCAAACCCAGGAGGAATTCAATGCTCTGGAATCAGCCGAAGCTGAAAATGAAAAAGATGAAGGCCAGAGATTGCTGGCAACCGAGGCACTGGCTGATTATCTGATTGAGAATAATGAAGGGATTGCTGAACTTCACCTGGCGGCAGGGCGGCTGATTGAAAAACTTTCCATGGGCAATCCACGGCCCAGCTGGGACCGTTATTTTATGGATATAGCCAAGGTGGTGGCTAGCCGAAGCAACTGTTCAAGGCGCCAGGTAGCTGCTGTTATTGTCAAAGATAAACGGATTGTTTCCACTGGATATAACGGAACTCCAAGGGGTACAAAAAACTGCAACGAAGGGGGATGCCCACGTTGTAATAACCTGGTGGAGAGCGGAACCAGGCTGGACGAATGCCTCTGCTCACATGCTGAGGAAAATTCCATAACCCAGGCTGCCTACCATGGGGTCAGCGTAAAGGGGGGGACGATTTACTCAACTTTTGCCCCCTGCCTGATGTGCACCAAGATGATAATTAATTCTGGAATCCAGGAAGTGGTCTACAACCTGGATTATCCCTTGAATGATGTCTCTCTCAATCTATTAAAAGAAGCCGGAGTGATCTGCCGGTCGCTGAACAAGGAAAGTTCTTAACAAGGAAAAAAGGTGAGATTTGTACAGCGAAATATCAGAAAAGGCATGGGGAGGTTTTTTCCCCGGAATCACCAATTGCCCTCCAGGTAAATGTTGTGCTCTTCTTTTTCTAACCCGCATTACTGACCGGGTTTAAGGATAGTAACTGATGCCTGAATGGCTTGATTGGGATTTTCTGGTACACGCGGCTTCATTGTTTTTTTTTGTTGCCGGGGGATTTGGCCTGATCTATTTTACCATCCGTTATCCCCGGGGTTCTGATCTCAGGATCTGGGGAACCCGGGCCAGCGTTTTATTTGGATTCCTGGCCCTGATTTTTTTGGTTTTGGCCGAAAAGCAGGTAAACGATTCAGTAATGTTGATATTTGCCAGCTTGATTCTTTCCTTTGCAGGGATAGAAGTGTCCAGGGCTCTTAAGAAATAGAAAGGATGCCGGCCCGTTAAAAAGGCAGACGGGCCGGGTTTTTTATGCGCTTCTATTTGCGAAGGGTTCCGGTTAAATCCCCGCCGAAGTCATAACTTTCCAGGGTCCCCTTCAGGGTATTACCGGTAATGGTCGCTTTAAAATCAATCATTCCTGCCGAGGCGGTATCGATGGAAAAAGTCAAAACTCCGCCTTCCAGCTTTACGTTTTCTACAGGTCCGGCTTCACCGGAAGGAGATTCAGCAGTACCTTTTAGTACACCGTCGACTTCTGAAATAGTCAGGGTAAATGGGTAGTCCTGATCAACGGAAGCGATACAGTCCCAGGTTCCTACAGCCGGTGAAGCGGCAAACCCGAAAGCAAAGCAGGTTAAAAGGATAATTGTCATTAATATCGATTTCTTCATTCTTGGAACCTCCGTAAAAACATGATTTATAAAATGAGTTGTTAACCAAAAGTTGATGCGGTTCATTCACTGTTTAGACATTTTACATGCCCCTTCATGAGATGTGTTAAAAATTTCCATATCCAATGTTCCGTCCCAGGTACACCCATTGGTAATTAGGCCCATTGGACCATGAAGCCTTGTTAATCCAAAACAAGCATACAGTTGGGTTTTAGCTTTAATCTGAATTATGATTGAATCTATTTGAATAAGGATAATAGGAAAATAAGCCTTTTGTTTCAATAATAAGTATTGGACAGGTATACCAATGGCTGAAAAAGCGGCATGAATGGTTTATGGAAAAACACAAGGGGAGATTTTTAGCTATGGCAGACAAAAGGGTATTGCCGGAAAAAGAAGGAATCCTGGAGAAAGTCATTCTTGTGAGAGTACTCCCTTTGTTTATTTGCTTTTTGATGAGCGGTTTTCTGCCGGGCCAGATACTTCCTCCAGGAGGATTGTCTGTAGAGCTTTTAACAAACCCGGAGAGAACGGTTATCAAGGATTCAAATCCTGAGTTCGGATGGGTTGTCCGTTCCCTGGAAGAAGATTTTTTCCAGGCCACCTTCCAGATACAGGTAAAGGAGATTCAGCCAGGGGAAGAATCTCAGGCAGACCTCCCGGTGTGGGACAGCGGAAAAATTAATTCTTCACAGTCTGTAAATATTGCATACCAGGGCAGGGAGCTTTTGCCTGGTGCGTGGTATGGCTGGAGAGTCAGGATCTGGAACCGGAGAGGAGACGTCAGCGAATGGTCTGAGTTCCAGCAGTTCAGGATTGACCGGGACATTGGCGAATATGATACTTCCAGATATCCTCTTGAAACCAGGCTCGTTAAGCCCGTTCGCTTCAGCTCCAGGAAGGGGGTTTATTTTTATGATTTTGGAAAAGCTGCTTTCGGCACGGTCCGGATCAAGCTTCCTCCCTTGAGTGAGAGCACCGTTATTGAGGTTCATTTTGCTGAAAAGCTTTCCGGAGAAGATATCCTTGATACAAATCCTCCCGGAAACATCAGGTACAGGGAAACCAGGCTGGCAGTAGGAAAAGGTGTGCGCATGGTTGAAGCCGCAGTGCCCGCTGATCCGAGAAATACAAGGCCGGGTGCGGTATTGATGCCTGATTATATCGGAGAGGTGCTGCCTTTCAGGTATTGTGAGGTTATCGCTCCCGGGATAACCCTTGCCAAAGATTCCTTAACGATGAAGGCGGTAAATTATCCGTTCAGTGACAAAGCCTCCGAATTTGTCAGTTCCAGTCCCCGGCTCAATGATGTATGGAATCTCTGTAAATACTCAATTAAAGCAACTTCATTTTCAGGAATTTATGTGGATGGTGACAGGGAGAGGATTGCTTATGAAGCCGATGCCTTTATCAATCAGCTGGGGCACTACCTGGTCGACCGGGAATATAGCATGGCCAGGGTAACGCATGAATACCTGTTGCGAAACCCGACCTGGCCCACGGAGTGGATTCTGCATTCGGTGCTTATGGCCTGGGAGGATTACCTCTATACCGGGAACCTGGAATCAGCAGACTTTTACTATGAAGACCTTAAAAACAAAACCCTCTACTCCCTTGCTGATAAGAATGGGCTGATCAGCACTACCGGCGGCAGGGTTGGAAATGAGACGCTGGAGTCTGTTTACCTGAAGAATGAAATGCAGGATATTGTGGACTGGCCGCCAGGATCATTCACAGAAGGAGAAACCGGGGAGAGGGATGGACATGTGATGGTTGATTTTAATACGGTGGTCAACGCATTTTATTACCGGGCACTGGTGCTGTTTTCGCGTTTGGCCGAATCCTTGGGCAAAGCTGAAGACGCAGAGATTTTTAGGAAGCGGGCGGCGGATGTGAAAGAGGTTTTCAATACCCTGTTCATGGACAAGGCAAAAGGAATTTATTGTGACGGTATCGGAACAGAGCATTCCTCCCTCCATTCCAACATGATGCCTCTGGCCTTTGGAATGGTTCCAGATGAATTTAAGGAAAGTGTTACAGGGTATGTGAAATCCCGCGGCATGGCCTGCAGCGTCTATGGCTCTCAATACCTGCTGGATGCGTTGTATTCCGCTGGGGAAGACCAGGCCGCTCAGGATCTGCTGACAGCTGAAAATGACCGGGGCTGGCTGAATATGCTGAAATCAGGCTCTACCATAACTCTGGAGGCCTGGGACTGGAAATACAAGAACAACCTGGATTGGAACCATGCCTGGGGAGCCACCCCGGCAAACCTGATTCCCCGCTGGATACTTGGTGTACAGCCTCTTAAACCGGGATTTGAAGAAGTACTAATTTGCCCTCATACCGGAAGCCTGGCATGGGTCAGGGGCAAGGTCCCGACCATCCGTGGACCCGTGGGAGTGGAGGTTTTCGTCAAGGGAGGACAGTTTGAGCTTGATGTGATGATTCCGGGGAACGTCAAGGCACGGATAGAGGTCCCTTCAGGAAAGAAGATGTACCTGGATGATATGGAAATTCCGGTAGTAAAAGGGCAAATCAGACAGGTTGCGACCGCAGGGTCGGGCAGTCACAGGATAGTGGTTGAAGGGCTGGATACCGGATTCGGGACCTGACTTTGACATTCACACATCGTCGTTTTCAGTTCCGCTGTCGGCCTTTTTGATCCGGGATGGATGTTGACGACTTCGTCGCCGTCAGTTCAAGGATTTCCTCTACATACTCAACGCTGGAGCGGAGAATTGCCACACGCTCAGGCTCAGCCACCAGGTTCAGAGAGTCGTCTTCAATTCCATAGTATCCATCGAACTCTGCAGTGGTTAAACTTCTGATTACCAGGGAAAAATCCAGATCTCCCTTTTCAGCCGGGACTACCAGTTCATCATATCGCCACCCCGGTTCTCGATGGCTTTCAACTTTATCAGCAGGATATTTGATGTTTTTGACATGTAATCCAGTGCATCTGGGTGCCAGCTCTTTTGTTATCCTGTAGACGGCTTCTCTGGGGTGTCCATACCAGCAGAGATTAACAGGATCAAAACAAAATCCCAGTTCCTCCCTTGTGAATTCATTAAGTATACGGCCAAGGATTTCGGGACGGTTCAGGTAAACACTGAGATTTTCAAAAAGCACCCGGATTCCGCTCTTCGCAGCGGCTTCAACCAGGGAAGAAAAGATTCTGATTGCTGAGTCAAGGTAATCCTGGTCGGGGATCTCGGGAACCACGAAATTGTCAGTGACCAGGGGGAAACTGACCCGATGTGCGCCAGCAGATGAAGCAGTCTCAAGCAGAGTTTTCGCCCATTCAGGCGCGCTTTGCATTCCAGCCTTCAAATGAAGAGGTGCGACAAAGAGCTCAATTTCGACCCCGGATGCAGCTGCCTCACTTTTTATTCTTTCTGCCGAAGATCGGGTTTTAACATCAGAGGCCAGGGAAGGGTTTTTCCGCAGATCGGGACAGGTTAAAGTCGAATCTACCAGTAGCTCGACATGTTCCACTCCGGACAGCCGGGCCGCCTGCCAGATTGAAGTACATCCTGCCAGGGCCAGGTAGGGGCTGCAGATTAGGATTACAGGATTTTTGGGTTCAGGCATTTTCATATCTCCATTCGATGAATCCGGAAGCAGAAGAGAAGGTAACATATTTACACCATGACAGCGAAGAACCTGATTAAGGGAATATCATTGGTGCCGATTTATGAAATCCTTGTGAATCATTCGCTCCAGTCACTTCGAATCGGCGAGAAAATGTCCAGCACCACACTGTCTTCCAGTGCAGTAACTGCATGGTAGGCTTCTGCGGGAGTATAAACAATGTCACCTGCTACAGCGTTTTTTTCCTCTTTTTCCCCGCTGAATATTAGACTGCCGCTGAGTATCACTGTCATCTGCTCATTTGGGTGCCGGTGTCCCGGAACGGTACTGCCCCGGCCAAGTTCCACCCTGGCGGCAGTGATATTTTTTCCTGAATATGATTTTCTTGAGACCAGGTCAAACATGGGGATTGTTTTCAGGTCTTTCCAGTTTTTAATGTCCATGTGATGATTAACTCCTTGAGCTTCAGTCCTGAAATTTTTTTTCTGGCAGGAAGCAGTTTTTATATTCAAAAAGAGCTGGCAGCCCTCCGGTATGCAGGAAAATTACATTTTCTCCTCTTCGCAGGACTCCTTTCCGTATCAGGTCTATCATTCCTGCCATGGCTTTCCCGGAGTAGACCGGATCAAGGATCAGGGCCTCCGTGCGGGCAGCGGTTGTTACGGCGTCAACCATGGCATGGGTGGGGATGGTATATCCTTCCCCGACATAATCAGCCAGGCAGATGACCGGGCAGGAGAGTCCCGTAAAGGAGGATTCCAGCAGTTTCAGGGTCTGTTCGGCCAGGGACCTTACTTTTTTTTCCTGCTCCAAACTTCCACAGAGGACATTTATTCCGGTTACCCTGAGATCCTCTCGTGCTTCCTGTATTCCTGCCAGGAGCCCGGCATGGGTTCCGCCGCTTCCGCTTGGAACAATAATGTTATCTATGGAAAACCCGGCGGCATCAGCCTGCTGAAGAAGTTCCCTGGCGCCGCAGACATATCCCAGGGATCCAAGAGGAGAAGAGGCCCCAACGGGAATTGTATACGGCTTTCTTCCTTTTTTCTCCAGCTGGATGCTTAGCTTTCGCAGTTCTTCATCCATATCTGCATCGGCTTCTACGATCTTTATGGAGGCTGCTCCCAACAGATGATAAAGTAGATTATTCCCGCCCGCCCTGGGATCATAGGTCCCGGGAATGCTTTCCTTAAGAACCAGGTGGCACTCCAGCCCTTCCCTGATGGCACAGGCAAGAGAGGCTTTGCAATGGTTGGACTGAATCGCTCCGCAGGTCAGAAGAGTGTCTGCTCCCCGGGAAACAGCCTCTCCAACAACAAACTCCAGCTTCCTGGTCTTATTTCCGCCTTCCAGGGTATCATCCCTTTTAATAAAGATATCAGGGCCGCCCAGAAGAGCAGAGAGGCGGGGCGCAAACTGCAAGGGGGTCACTCCCTGTATATAGTTTCTTTTCGGGAAGTGTTCATAGGCAAGTTTCATGCTTTTATTGTACTCCAGGATTCAATCCGGAATCTCCGCGGAAGCGGCGGTCAGGTTGTTAATAGATGGTTTTGCATATTATTCATTTTATTCAGCGGGATTTTGACTTTGTCCAGAAGATAATTCCATGCAACAAAATATGTTCGGTTTCGACATAACCTGACCCGCCGATTCTTGATTCCGGGGCAAAGAAAAATTGTGAAACTTTTATTAATTGGGTTCTATATTTAAACAAATGGGACAGATGCTTTATAATAGGTTCTGGACTCAATATTAAATATGGGGCGGCGTACCCAAGTGGCTAAGGGAGAGGTCTGCAAAACCTTTATGCAGCGGTTCGAATCCGCTCGCCGCCTCCAAAACTTTTCTCCATTTTGGATTTACATCCCAAATCAGATCTTCCGCATAGGCTTAACCTTCCTTCGTCCAGACAACCTAATCTTTCCAGGGGCTCTCCGCATAAAAGGGGCAGTCAAATGATCTCCGGTTAATTCAAAACTTTAACTGGTTTTTTAGATTTGGGTTAAAGCCGGCTACGAGATTAGGATATTCGAATTCTGTAATATGGGAATGCATCACAAGAAAGGATTCTTCCTGGTTGTGAAGATCCTTTATCGATTGGTTTTTCTTATCCACGGCATACAAATAGGGGAAACGTTCCCTCAGAAAATCTAGGAAATCAGGCACTGTAATCCGCCGAAAGGCATTAAGACACCAGTGGTTCAGTTCCATTACAATAATTGGCTCATATTTGGATAGCAATTTTTCTCCACCATTTATAACCTGACTTTCAAATCCTTCAACGTCGATTTTTATGAAATGAAGTTCCTCTGCGTACTGATGCCATACGTCGTCCAGTCTGCGGATTACAATATTCTCGGTGGTATGCCCCTCCAGGGGGCGAATTTTGTCAGAGACAAAACCCCCTGACCGATTCGTGTTCGAAAAGGTTAGAGTCGACTTGGTGTTTTCATCTCCGAGCGCCTGGTTCACCGTTATTATATTCTCCAGGTTATTGTTCCGGATATTTTTGACCAGATAATTGTATGTGGTCGGACTGGGCTCAAAACTGAATACCTTTGAACCCAGTTGTGAAAACAGGATTGAAGTGAAGCCTATATTTGCCCCAATATCAGCTATTACAGACTCGGGACGTATCAGTTTTTTAAATAATGCCACCATGTTCGGCTCAAAGTCTCCCCCTACATCCTTCAGGTACTGATCGTCTGACTCCATTATGTAACATCTATTATCGATTTCGACCTGGATTCTCACGGAACGGTTTTCTTCAGGTCCACTGCTATCTGGAATGGGAACAGATGAATTCCCGACTGAATCGACAATGTCACCCAATCCCACACCAGTTATTTTCCCCTCCTGTCTCGTGGATTCAGGAGGGTGGTTCTCTAGTAAATGATTATTTATTGCGGTAATCTTCAGCCTTTCCTTCAGGCGAGGCATGCTTTTAAGAAGATTCAAACATTTATGTTTAAGGCCAGGATTAGCAAAGGCAGTGCTTATAAAGGTCAGTACCAAAGCTTTCAGGATCAGTCCTGGCAAGCGAAAGATCCTTTTCAGGAGAGAAGATTCTTGAGCGGGAAGAGACTTACAGTACCCGAGAAATATACTCAAAGGGCGAGAGAAACGCCAGGATCTGGTACTGTAAATAACATTTATCTGACGATCAAGCCGTCTCGTTTTTGTCTTCCAGTGATGGACGTTCCGGTTTAGGGATGTGATTATGCTCTTTAAATCGGCAAGTTCCAGGGTCAGCTTTCTGTTTCTATGTTTAAGTAGCTGAGATTCAGCCTGGTACTCTTTTAAAGTCGCTGTTCTGCCTTCCAGCGGAGAGTGAGGATGCGTCCTGCCTTGATCCATATCCATTTGTAAATAGTTCCCTTCTTCATCGTTTTATTAGCTGTTTTCGATTGCACGTTTTGGATCTCAGCTACGTTTCAACAGTCCAGATCGCCCTGAATACTCTCCAGTTGCCATCCTGCCCCTGGACAATTTCACCGCTTGCCGGAATTGCTACGCCATCTTCAGTGAACAGGGAAAGAAGTGTCTCCAGGTCTCCATCCAGGGCTGCCTTTTTATCCTTTTTATGAAGCTCTTCAATGGATTGTAGCGCAGTTTCATCGATATTCATCATCCAAGCTCCTCTCTTTGCCAGGATTGATGAGGCTATAAAAACCAGCATTCAACACATCAGGACTTTTCCGAATGCAGGATAAGGGGGTATCAGGGGAGCTTATCCTCTCCAGGGCCGATTTCGCGTGATGCCAGCAGCGAGCAGCTCTTTGGTAAATGCAGCATCATCTCTCACCTGCCAGTCAAACATCCCAACGCAGATAAAGTCAGCTCCCCTTTGGAAAGCATGGAGAAAGCTCTCCCGGGGTTTGTCTCTACCCGCTCCCAGTATCTTGAATCCGATCCAAGGTTTGTCAATTTTCTCCATGAAGGATTCAATCTCTTCAGGGTTGGAGGACAGGTAATTGACCTTATTGACCGTGTACATGTAAAAATCCGGATCTAATCCGGCCTTTTCGCAGGCCTTAATTGTTTCCAGGCTGTGGCCTCCTATTCCAGCGAACAGGCCTGTTTTTTTTATATCCTCTACCACGTTGCCAATCTGATCCGCCTGGTCTTTTTCCGCCAGCCTGTCGCATTGACCCCCGTGGTAGTAGATGGCAAAAGCCCCGTTGTCACGAGCAATTTTTGCGTTTTCAACCGGATCACCCTGTTCCGGTGCTGATTGCGCAATCCACTGCAGTTTGCCGCCCATGTCTTTTTTGTATTTTGTGTAGATTTTGACGATATCGGGATCGCATCTCATTAAAGTTGTATTTATTCCGTTCTCTTCCGCCAATGCCCAGGTCTCCATGATTTTTTCATCAGTGAAATACCGGGTCATCAAAGCGGACTGATAAAGCAGTTCTCCAGCATGGGCGGAACCGCTGATCAGGTTGCCTCCGATAATCAGCCTGGAAACCTCCCGGCCTCCGAATCTGCCCTTTTGCAGCCCTCGGACCGGCGTCTGTTTTTCACCGTATTTTGACCTGTCGACCATCTGACCCAGTAATTGCTTCTCTTCAATGGCTATTCCCGCGGCAACACCTGTTGAAACGGCGAGAGATTTTCCAATAAAGCGTCGTCGGTTAATGCCTTTACTCATGGTTCCAGCCCCCTTGTTTGAGTCTGCAGCTTAAGATAAGTCAAGCATAAAGGACTGCTAAGAGCTCTTCAATCAGAATTTAGCTGTTACGCGTTGCAATAAAATGGAATAATCTAGAGAGAAATAGTACCTCCCGGCTCCGGGAGAGGAAGACGAGGTGTGGATTGTTCAGATGAATAAAACCGTGGACGATTTGAAATTTATAGCAGGTGTTCCTGAAAAAGATTTGTATTGGGACCTGTTCCAGACTACAGGATGGAATGAAGAATACAGGTTCAGCCGGGATGAATTGGGCCGGTCTCTCGAAAATAGCTGGCACACGGTTTCTGTCTACAACAGAAGGCAGCTCATTGGTTTTGGCAAGGTGATATCCGATGGTGTGCATCACGCCCTGATCGCGGACTTAATTGTCCATACGGAATTCAGGGGCAGGGGTATTGGAAGTGAGATTATGGAAAGGCTTGTAAAAAGGTGCAGGGAGGAGAACATCAGGGACATACAGCTGTTCGCGGCCAGGGGTAAGTATTTGTTTTATGAAAAACTTGGTTTCAAGAAAAGAGATGAAGATGCCCCGGGAATGGAATACCGGTAGGTTATGCAGTTGTGGTATCCAAAACCGCAGGAAGTGTACAGTAGAGATAGGAATCTTTTGTGAAGAGGGTATAATGAACCTTTCGAGGGATTCACTGCGTAGAAAATAAACAACAGAAACAGGATCTTTAGAATTTTTAATTTTCCGTTTAAATTGAGAAACAGGACTATGGCATACAATCTATTAAAAGGTAAAAAAGGAATCATTTTTGGCGCGCTTGATGAAAAATCAATAGCCTGGAAAGTGGCGGAACGCGCTTTTGAGGAAGGTGCCAGGTTTACCCTTACCAACACCAGGGCTTCCATACGCTTTGGCGGAATAAATGAGCTGGCTGAAAAAACCGGTACCATTGTAATTCCGGCCGACGCCACAAATGTTGATGACCTGAATCGCCTGATTGAGCAGTCCATGGATTACCTGGGCGGAAAAGTCGATTTCATTCTGCATTCCATCGCGATGTCCCTTAATGTCCGAAAGAAGAGGGATTACAACGACCTTGATTATGATTTTCTGAACAAAACTCTTGATATTTCTGCTGTTTCCTTCCACAAATTACTGCAGGCGGCACGTAAACAGGATGCCATAAATGATTGGGGTTCTGTGGTAGCCCTGTCATATATTGCGGCGCAGAGGACTCTTTCCGGATATAACGATATGGCTGATGCCAAAGCCCTCCTGGAATCAATCGCTCGCAGTTTTGGTTACATTTACGGGAGAGAGAAAAAAATCCGGATCAACACCATTTCCCAGTCTCCTACTCCAACAACGGCAGGAAGCGGGATCAGGGACCTGGCTGGATTAATGGATTTCACCGAACGGATGTCCCCGTTAGGCAATGCTACCGCTGATGAGTGCGCTAATTATTGCATAACTCTGTTTTCGGACCTGACCCGGAAAGTAACCATGCAGAATCTGTATCATGACGGGGGCTTTTCCAGCATGGGGATGAGCGCCCGAGCCATGCATACCTACGAAAAAGGAATTGATTGCAAGCTCCGCGATGAAGCATAGAATGGCCTGTGCCTTGTTGGTATCAGGACCAGGGAGAAACTGATTTCCTTTAAAGGGAAAAATCTGTTGAAATTCTCCCAGGTCCCGTTCTGATTATGGTTCTTTTTTGCAGTTTAAGGATTCTTAATCAGCATTTCTCACCCTGTTGCGTAGCCAGTACGTAGGTACCCTCTACGGCAGTAGTCTACTGGGGAGGAATCCGGTTAATTTCCTGCTGTCTGTCCGTCCAGTTGTGAAGGGGAAGGGGCTGCGGCTAACCGGACCGGTTCTTCCCTGCTAAATCTGTTTTTGTAGGAGTGGCAATAAGGAAGGTTACCTTTCCGGGTATAGTAGTCCTGGTGACGCCTTTCAGCCGGCCAGAATTCAGAGGCTTTTCTCAATTCCGTGGCAACATTGTAGCCGTTATTACGGAGTTGGCTGATCAGGTCTTCGGAAACATTCTTTTCTTTTTCATCATTGTAGAAAATAACAGATTTGTATTGTTCGCCGATGTCAGGGCCCTGTCCATTCACCTGAGTCGGGTCGTGGATTTCAAAGAAACGTTTAGCCAGTTCCCGGTAAGTTACTTTGTAGGGATTATAAGTGATTTCCACGGCTTCTACATGACCGGTGATCCCCGTATAAACCAGTTCGTAAAAGGGATGCCTGGTCTTGCCCCCGGTGTAACCGGAAACAACAGATACCACACCTGGTATCTGTTCCATGTAATATTCGACTCCCCAGAAACAGCCCCCGGCAAAAACCGCTTTTTTTGGCTCCCAGTCGGCCGGTGTGAAGTCAAGGGAGGTTGAATTTACGCAGTGACGGGTATTTGTTTCAGTATACCTTTCTCCAAAGAAGACGTGGCCCAGGTGGGCTCCACAATTGGAACAGGTTATTTCAGTTCGATAGCCGTCAGGATCAAGGGAACGTTTCACGGCCCCCTCGATTTCATCATCAAAACTGGGCCATCCGCACCAGGAATCAAACTTCGCATTTGATTGGTAAAGATCAGCCCCGCAGTTTCTGCAACTGTAGGTCCCGGCTTCCTTGTTGTTAAGCAGGTCTCCGGTATAAGGAAAGTCGGTCCCTTTATCCAGAAGCACATGTTTTTCTTTTTCAGTAAGATCCCGGTACATACTAACCTCCGCACTATTTTTATTTACCGGCTCGTCAAAATGGTCAAACAGCAAATATCCCGTCAGGGTCAGGATAATCAGCGGCAAATGGTAAGCAGGTATAAAATTAAACATAAGAACCTCCTATGTGGTTTTTTTCATTTCAAACATATATGGCAGGCTGGCAACCAAGGTTGCATAACCTGCGGTAATCATGCGGGTAACCTTCAAACCAGGTATAGATGAAGCTTTCCTGGGGAAAAGAGTACTTCCCCGGAGCCAGGGAAGGGGGCAGGGGGAATTAAACGGTACTATCGCTCGGGCAGTGGCAACCTTCCGGTTAATCGGATAGAATTTCTGAAGTTGTCTAAAGGATGAAAGGAGAGTCTGCACCGATTTGTTTGCCACCACGGTTGCGGGCAGGGAGATTTATGGCAGCAGGCAGAATGTTTGAAGCGGGTGATCTGGGGAGTGGGACCGAGTGGAGAAGGAGGATTCGGGCAGGCGGCTGGAAGCCATCCGGATCCGAAATCATAGTGTGGGTCCTGATCCTTGCGGCAGGGCTTTTATTATCCAGGGGCCTATTCCAGCCGGGAGTTCTTTTAAGTGGGGATAATGCGGTTCACCAGGCCGAGATTTCGGCATTGGGTGAAATAATCCTGGCGGAACAATCCTGGTGGTCCGGGTGGTATGAAGGGGATTTTGCCGGGTATCCCCTGCTTGTTTACCAGTATCCTCTTGGAAAATGGCTGGTAGTTGGCCTTGGGTTTCTTCCTGGAATCAGCCTCAATAACGCCTATAAACTGGTATTGTTCCTGTCCTGGCTTTTTCCTGTTCTGGTTGTGGTCAGGATCCTCGGCCGACGGGGTTATAGCCTGTTAACGCTGTTGACAGTCTCTGCCTTCTACCTGGCCTGTTTTGATGGGTATCTTCTTTCTCTGGCTGGAATGTGGAATCAGTACCTTAGTGCCGGCCTGTTCCTGATCGCTGTTGACTCCATCCTGAAAATGCTGGAGTCAGGGAAAATACGACAGGTGGCTTTGGCCGCATTCTGGACCTCCCTTGCCGCGGTCTCGCATCAGTTCATGCTGCTACTGCTTCCTTTGGTTTGGATTATTCTTGTGGCAGTCCGGATCCGGCGCTCGGAAATTTTTTTACGGGGAACTTATGGCCTTTTAATTCTTCCGGTTCTGTCTCTCCTGCTCTCCTCCTGGTATTTTGTTCCAATTTTAATGACTTGGGACTGGCCTGGATTTGTGGTTTATCCCATGGACTGGTATAACCTGTGTTCCAGTCTGTTTCCAATGGTTTCCAGTGATCTTTTAAGGGCTGAGGGTGTTTCAGCCTGCGGGAATCCCCTGATCCTATTATATTCACTGGGAATGGTTGCCGCCGTATTCCTGGGTTGTATCGGGCTGGTTCGGGTTGTTTCCCTGGACTGGAAAGGCAGGAGACTGGATTCACTTTTTCTGACGGTAGCCGGGATTTTTTTGGGAGTCATCATTCTGGTTTTAGTGGTTCTCTGGGAGCCATTTGAATTTTTTAGAAGTTTCAGTCTTTCTGTAGGCGGGGGGCGACTGGCTCTTTACCTCCTCCTTCCCCTGATGATTCTTTCGGCCACGATTCTTCAGCCTGTTTCTGGAAGAAAACCGGAAGGATTCAGGAAGAAGGTTCTTTTGACTGTTCCTCTACTCGTTTTGCTCCCGAATCTGATATGGGCAACAGTTTCAGCTGAATTTCCCCTTCCCGAAATTTTGTACCTGGAAGGGAGCGGAGCAAATCGCAGTGAAGAAATGAAAAGCCTAGATAAAATTCTTGCCTGGCTGCGAGAGGAAGCTTTGCCTGAAGAAGGACGCATTCTTTACCAGGACACAGCCTATAATTTTCAGAATCACCCGCTTTACTGGTCCCATGTGCTGGCAGGCGGCCGCAGGGAAACAGGGCTGTGGGGGCTGGGAGCTTCCGGGCAGCTTTTTGTCCCGACCGATCCACTCACCAGAACCCAGGGCCTTAGCATTTTCGGCAAACTCAGATCAGAGATATCCCAGGCTGAACTGAGAGATAAATTAAATAAGTTCAATTGCCACTGGGCCCTCACCTGCGAACCCGAGCTGGAAGAACTTTTTATGGACTGTGATTCGGTTGAGCTTGTTTTGCAGGAAGGAAGATTTTCTCTGTTCAGATCTTTGGAGAAAGGAGCCTGGTCCGAAATTGTCGAGGGGCAGGGAACTGTCAGGGTGATACATCAGTCGGACTCCAGGAGAATCCTGGAAGCAGATATCAAATCACCAGGCGGGGCTGTGGTGCTGGTTAAATCCAGTTATCATCCCTGGTGGGCGGCCCGCCTGAATGGGGAAGCGTCAATTCCCGAAAGGGGCTTGCCCGACCAGCTTCTGCGGATAAGGATTCCTGGAGCAGGTAAATTTAAAGTTGAACTGGAATTCCGCCCACCCCGGGTTCTGCCTGTTTTTCTCACCCTGTTGGGATTGTTGTGTGCGGGACTTATGATTTTCTGGAGAGAATGAAGACTACAGAAGCCTGTTTGCTCCAGTCTTGTCCATAATGTCATCAAATAAGCTGTTATCAACTCCCCTTGCGGAAGGTGGAGCAGAATTATTCAGAATCGTGATCGATAGTGGCCAGGGGTATTATTTCATCGACCGTGGTAAGTCCCTGGGCCGCCTTTTCCAGGCAGATGACCTCAATAGTGCGCATTCCCTTGCCTACAGCCAGGTTCCGGAGGACTGATGCGTTTTCATTGTGTATGGCGGCCCTCTTGATGGCCTCGTCAGGCACCAGGTATTCATACACTACAGTCCTGCCCAGAAAGCCGGTGTTATTACATTTTTCACAACCCTTGGCCGCATAAAACTGGGCATTCTCCGGGGGATGAGCCGGGAAATGGCTTTCAGTAAGCTTTTCATGTCCCCTGGGATCAATTACCCTACAGTGAGGGCAGAGTTTTTTTATCAGCCTCTGGGAAATAATTCCCAGAATACTTGAGGAGATCAGGTAGGGTTCAACGCCCATTTCGCCGAGTCTGACAAATGATTCCGCCGCCGTATTAGTGTGGAGGGTGCTGAACAGTATGTGTCCGGTGAGAGCTGACTGGATGGCGATTTTGGCAGTTTCAACATCTCTGATTTCACCTACGGTAATTACATCCGGGTCATGCCTGAGAATCTGGCGAAGGCCCCTGGCAAAAGTCAGCCCAATTTTGTCTTTTATCTGTATCTGGGTTAATCCGGGTAATTCATACTCCACCGGGTCTTCCAGTGTAATAATATTTTTATTTGAAAAAACGGGTTCCTGGAGCAAGGCGTAAATAGTTGAGGATTTTCCGCTGCCGGTAGGGCCGGTTACCAGAATCATGCCATAAGATTTCTTCTGGCTTGCCCGGATTTCTTTGAGCTCCTTTTCCAGGAAGCCCAGTTCATCCAGGCCCATGACCCCTCTTTCCTTGTCGAGAAGCCTGATAGCCATACTTTCCCCAAAGATGCTGGGCATACAGGAAAAACGAAGGTCTACAATCCTGTCCCCCACCTTGACTTTTGCCCGGCCATCCTGCGGCAGTCTTCGCTCCGCTATATTCATGCTCCCCATTATTTTCAGCCGGGCGATTACCGAGGGAAGCCGCTCTCCACCGAGAACCAGTTCATCATGCAATTCACCATCGATGCGGAGGACTACTTTTACACGTTTTCCTTCAGGAATTATGTGCAAATCACTGGCCTTTTTTACTACAGCTGTTTTCAGGATATGGTTGACCAGTTCAATAATTGGTTTTTCCAGTCCTGTATCGTCTCCCAGTTCAAACTGGTCCCGGCCTTCGTTGGAAATGGTTTCAATTTCGGACTCCTCATTTAACAGTTTTTCCAGGTAGGAATCTGAATCAGGGCCATAGAATCTGTCAATTGCTACACTGATACCACTTTCAGAAGAGACCACCTCTTTAATCACTTTTCCAGTATGGAAGGACAGGTCGCGTTTCGGTTCCAGGTTAGTCGGGTCAGAGAAGGCAATGGTCAGTTCTTTCCCATTCAGGTGGAGCGGCAGGACAGCCAACCTCCGGGCCAGGCTAACCGAAACACATTTCAGTGCCGCCGGATCAACCGGATAATCCTTCAGGTCTACATAGGGGAGTCCGTACTTAAGGGCAACGGCCAGAGCCAGCATTTCCTCCTTAACCAGGCCCATTTCAACAAGGATCTGCCCCAAGCGCTTTGAAGTGTTTTTTTCTTGGACAGCAAGTGCCTCATTGACTTGCTTCTGGGTAACTGAGCCGGCTGCGATAAGAATTTCCCCCAGCTTTGCGTCAAAATTAGTCTTCTGCTTCTTCAGGGCCTCCTTAATCTCTCGGGCTTTAACCGCGCCTTCCTCAAGAAGGATATCCCCTATTTTTTTTCTTTTAAGTTCTGACTGTTTTTCCAAACCTTGATCAAGTTCAGTCTGGGATATAAATCCTTCCTTCTGGAGGGTTTCTCCGAGTTTTTCGTGTCGCATATTAAGTTGTCCTGAGAAGCCGGGAAATCAGAGTGGAACAGCTGATCAGGATTCCCCTTGCAACTGGTCCGGATTACTCCTGCTTCAAGTTTATATATTAAAAGGCCGTTTGATCCGGCCAGATATTCACTCGCCGCCGGGAAACCTCCTGATTGCATTACATACAGGCCAGGAGCAAATCCTGGAATCTGCGGTCAACTGTCCCACTACATACAGTTTATACGGCAGTGGTGTTTTAAATTACTGCGATCAGTATAACTGTTATCCATGTCACAATCTAAATATCTTTGGCTTGGGCAGAGACCGGCTTTAGTTGCCGGAGTCGGACAGACAGGTGACATAAGTGGGGCGAAACAATAATCTCAGATGGAAGCGGGATTATTTCTCCGGTTGGAAATCGCGGCTAACTAACATTGCTCAAGAAATTTACGTTGCCGACTCATATTCACCCTTGGCGGGACATTAAAGGTAGGAATCATAAATGATTTTTCAGCCGCAATTTTTTCTCCACATCCAAGCTGTTGTATTAAAGCCGCTTTCGATCAGTTTAATAGCTTTTGCGAGTTCGTACTGGCAGAGAAATTTGTCGTGTTGGCATTCCTGTCCGGTGTAGTATTTTTTGAGAATAGGCAGAGCATCCCGATTCCCTAGCTGACCCAGGGCCCACACCGCCTGGTTACGCTCCTTCAGACTATGCCCGGTTTCATCCTGCAAATATTCCATAAGGGCTGTTGTACAGCCGCCTCCGTACTGCTCCTGGGCTGTCAGGCATTTTTCTTTGACGCTGAAGCCAATCCAGGCACAGGTGCTGATGAAAAAAAGTATAAATGTTCCGGCAAGCATCAGGAAACCGTATCCCAGTATCAATTTCCAGTGGTTGCTAATCAAAGATTGTTTCTTGTCTATGTTCATGTTTATCTTGCCCCCTTCTGCAACTGGATATGGATTATGTTTCCAGATTGCCCTCCACTTCAAAAACGTCCTCCACGGTTTTGCCAAACACCCTGGCTATTTTTATTGCTAAAAGCAGGCTGGGCAGGTACTTGTTTTTTTCAATCGCAAGAATTGTCTGCCTGGTTACCCCTACCATTGCGGCCAGTTCCTCCTGGGTCAGCTCCAACTGGGCCCGGTATCCCTTGATTTTATTTTTCACCGTCAACCCCCATCTGGCGGCTGTAAATCCAGTAGAGTATTAAATAGAGAGTCAGCATGCAGATTGCCACGTATCCGAACAGTGTGCCGAGTATCTGAGGAAAAAGCATGCCCTGGCGGGTGAAGGTCAGGAATAGCAGTGAGACCAGGGCGAAAATCACGGTTGAAAGTGCGAATGCTCCCCTGGAAGCTTTGTCAGCGATTTGTTCCAGCCTTTCGTCTACAAGGACTGCATTTGTCTTACTCCTGAGGATCAACAGGCTGACTATGCCGAATCCTAAACTCAGGATTGCCAGGACAATATGATGGTGCCAGATTCCAAAACCAACGCCGGCTATAACAACTGCCAGAATCAACCTTTTAATCCATAGATAAACTTTGTAATCCATGTTTTCTCCCGCCTGTTTTTAGTTTCAAGTCCAGACTAATTTTCAATAAGGTTTTATAAATGTATACTATTATTTACATTATGTAAAGTATTGTATACAAAAATTTGTGAAATTATACTTCATGATCATGCAGATGGTTAGTAATAAACACCTTTAGCTGGTTCAGTAATTTCTGAAGAGATCTCATTTCTCCAAGAATAAAAATATTTTGGAAAATCCGCCCGGCCTGACTGATGGTCAACCAAAAAAGGCGGAAAAATGCTGAAAAATGAGATCCTGGTCACAAAAAACAATGAAATTGTGATCACTGTCACATTTTTATCTCAGAAAGAAGCGAGAATGAGTTTTTTTATTCGTAAAGGTAATTTTTAAAAAGCAGCCTACTATCGAATCGGGAGTACGCAGTGAGAGATAAAAAGTCAGACAAGCTGTTAAAGGAGATGGAGGGTCTCATCAAACGCAGCAGAGAATTAAGGGAAACGGAATTCAGCTGCAGATCCATGGCCCAGGAGAGAGGAATTTCTGTAGTCATGATTGACAAGGAGTATAAAATTATCTTTTGCAACGATTGCACAGATTCCATTTCCAAAGTAATTTCGGGTGTGGAAATGGAAAAGGGGCATTCTTTTTTTGATTTTGTGACCGGGAGAAATGCCGAATATTGGAGGGAAAATTTTGACAGGGCATTGCAGGGGGAAGCTTTTTCAGAGGAGAAGAAGTTAGAGGTACCCGGCGGATCGGAACACTGTTTTTCAATGTTTTTTAACCCGGTTTTCTCTGAAATCGGGAATATCACCGGAATGTGTTTGGCAGTTATGGATGTCACTGAGCAGAACCAGATTGAAGTAGACCTGAAGATCATGGAGAACTCTTTCCGGTTCTCTAGCAGCGCAATTGCGATTTTTGACCTTAATGGGCTGATAACTCTTGTTAATCCGGCTTTTCTTGAGCTCTGGGGGTATTCTGAACTGAGTGAGGTTACTGGGCGGCCTGTTTCAGATTTCTGGGGAGTGCAAGGAGATTTGAAGGAGACCCTGAATCCCCTGCTGGAAGAAGGTGAACTATTAGCAGAATACCGGGCAAAACATAAAAACGGATCATTTTTTTATATTCAGGTATTAGGAAGCGTGGTTTTGGACAAAGATGGAAAACCCCTGAATCTACAGGCTTCATCTGTTGACATTACCCAGAGAAAAGAAGCAGAAAGAGCCCTGAGGAAAAGTGAATCGTGTTACCGGTTTCTTGTGGAAAATCAGAATGACCTGCTGATCCACTGCGATAAAGACTGGAAATTTGTTTACGTCAGTCCCAATTACCTGAAGACGTTTGGCAAAACGGAAGAGGAGTTGATAGGGAAGACAAACTTTTATCTGATCCACAAGGAAGACAGGGAAAAAGTAAAGAGATCCCTGGAAAGGCTCAGGAAGCCTCCTTTTGAGTGCAGGCACGAGGAGAGGGACTTAACCGTAGACGGCTGGAAATGGATATCCTGGTCAAATCGCGCGGTGGTAGACGAAAACAACGAAATTCTACAGGTAATAGCCGTAGGGCGGGATATAAGTGAACAGAAAAAGGCTGAGGAAGACCTGAAAATAAAAAATGAAGAGCTGGAGGCACTAAACAGGAAGATTACGAATCATGGGAATTTTCTCCACGCTCTTCTTCAGTCAATCCCTGTTCCGGTTTTTTACAAAGATGGACAGTGCCGCTATCTAGGATGCAATGAAGCTTTTACCAGAATAACAGGATTAACTTTATCGGAAATTGAGGGCAAAACAGCAGAAGAGATCTGGCCTAAGGAATTTTCCTTGTTTTATCATCAAAAAGACCTGGAGTTACTTGGGAATCAGGTTGAGCAGGAATTCGAATATCAAATCAAGGGCAAGGATGAAAAGATACACGATGTTATTTACTTTAAGAATGTGTTCAGAGACGATCTGGACCAGATTGCCGGTATAGTCGGAGCGCTTTCTGAAATAACAGAACTGAAAAAAAGTGAGCAGGCCCTGAAATCGAGTGAAGAGCAATTCCGGCTCTTATATGAAAAAGCTCCAATAGGGTATCACTCACTTGACCCTGATGGGCGCCTTCTCACTGTAAACCAGACCTGGCTGGACACCCTTGGTTATAAAAAAGAAGAAGTCATTGGCAGAAGTTTTTTTGAATTTATAACAGAAGATTCCGGGGAGATTTTTAGCGCTGGTTTAAAAAGGGTGAGGGATGGATGTAATGAGTTAGCTTCTGAGTTCCAGCTGATAAAAAGGGAGGGAAAAATTATTGATGCTTCCTTTAGTGGAATTGCCATCAGGGATACTGCCGGGAATTTTTTAAAAACGCATTGTGTGTTTATAGATATCAGTGCGAATAAAGAAATTTTAAGAAACCTGAGAAAAGTCGCCGGACAGGCCAAGGGATTGAAGGGATTTATTCCCATTTGTGCCGGATGCCAAAGGATTCAGGATTTGGAACAGAAGAAAAAGCCATGGGTTTCTCCTGCCCAGTATATTTCGGAACGTCTTCCTGATATCCGATTCAGCCACGGAATGTGCCCGGATTGCATACGTAAATGGTACCCTGACTATGAACATGAAGATGACTTTGTAGATCAGTGATTCCGGCAGCGGAATGAAATCAGATAATTTTGATTTGTTTGTCTTCGCGATAGCAGTTCAGGACATTGCCGGGTGGATAAATCCACACCTCACTGTCGCCGAAAACCACTTTAAAATCCCGGTTGCATCACTCCTGTCTGTATAATCTGGTGCAGACCTATCAGTTTGATTTGCCTGAAACAGAGGGATAACCAGGGATTCTGTTATAGAAAAAGTATGATTATGTCAGAGCAGTGGAATGAACAATCAATAAGCGACGTTTCAGGGAGTTTCTGGCAGGCCTGCACCCTGCAGGCTGCGGTTAAACTCGATATTTTTTCCCTGCTGGGTGATGAGCAGAAAACTGCCTCGGATGTGGCAGTGGAAATTCGCAGCGACTTGAGGGGAATGACCTCGCTTCTTAATGCCCTGGTTTCCATGGGCCTGCTCAAAAAAACAGGCGATGCCTTCTCCAACACCGAAGCTTCATCCCATTATTTGAATAAATCTTCTGACCGATATATAGGCTGGAGAATCCTTCACCATCATTACTTGATGCCCAGTTGGGCCAGGTTGGATGAGGCAGTCATGAGGGGAGAGCCGGTTGCGAATGAGAAGGCAGCCGTTCTGCCGGAAGTCCAAAGGGAAGCCTTTTTAATGGCAATGTTCAACAATGCTACCCCGGTATCAAAGAGCATAGTCCCATTTATTGACCTGAAGGGATGCCAAACCCTCCTTGACCTGGGTGGCGGACCAGGTACTTACGCCATTCAATTCTGTGAAAAATACCCTCAACTTAAAGCTGTGGTGTATGACTTGCCAGCCTCTAAGCCTTATGCGGAGGCAACTATCAACAAGTTTCATATGCAGGACCGGATTAAATTTTCAGGAGGTAATTTTTTTGAAAATGATATTCCAGGCATATATGAAGCAGTATGGATATCTCATATCTTGCACTCATCAGGGCCGGAGGAGTGTCAGGAGCTTATTCGCAGGGCAGTTAGGGCTCTGAAGCCTGGAGGTTTATGCCTGCTGCATGATTTCTGGCTGAATCAATCTGAAGATGGCCCCTTATTCCCGGCCCTGTTTAGTCTGAATATGCTGGTCAGGACGAGCAGGGGGCGTTCCTATACCGAGGGTGAAGCCAGATTAATGCTGGAAAAGGCCGGACTGAAGAACATATCTCGCCTGGATCTCAATGTTCCCAATGATTCCGGTGTGATTGTGGGTGAGAAACAGGAATGTTCTGAATAGAATACCCCCGGCACTTGCAGAGATGGGAGAGAGGTTCTGGGTTTAATCCGGATTGTTTCGTAATCCGGGGAGAAATGAGGGTTAGCGGAGGGTTCTGAACTGTTGCCGTATTGTCGTCCAGTCTTTCAGGTTGACTTCAATTGACTGTCTGCCCAGTCGTTATACCGGATAATGCCTTCCGTTATCTACCTGGTGTACTCCGGATCTTACATTGATTTCCTGTTATGTTTCGAAGAGCATGCGGAGACAATCCCGGAAACAAAAGCTTTCTTGAAAGCGTATCTAGCTAATATAAAATAATAACCTTAGAAAAAACCGGGCCCCATGTCCGGAATTGACTGAGCAGGTTTCACACACCTTCACTGATGTAAAGCAGTCAGGGACAGGTAAGAGAATTGAATGTCTCATAATCACAGTCACTCCAAAAGGAACTATAACAACGCTTTTGCTATTGGCATTACTTTAAACGTGCTGTTCGTGGTTGTTGAAGCCGGTTTCGGAATATACTCGGACTCCCTGGCCCTGATAGCTGATGCGGGGCACAATCTGAGTGATGTTTTAAGTCTCATTCTTGCCTGGGGTGCCTCGGCCCTGGCGACCCTGGCCGCAACCGAAACAAGGACTTATGGTTTCCGCAAGCTGACTATCATGGCGTCTCTGGCGAGTGCCCTGATTCTTCTTTTGACCCTTGGGGGCATAACCTGGGAGGCCCTGGGACGTTTCCTGGCCCCTGCTCCAGTTGCGGGGCCGGTAGTTATTACAGTGGCTTTAATTGGTGTTGTAATTAATGCAGCCACAGCTCTTATGTTTTTTTCAGGCCAGAAGCATGATCTGAACATCCGGGGAGCATTTCTCCATATGGCAGCCGATGCCGCCGTTTCGCTTGGTGTTGTTGTCGCAGGGGTGCTGATCATGACCAGGGGCTGGTTCTGGATTGATCCGGTTATAAGCCTCCTCATTACGGCTGTAATCCTGGCAGGAACCTGGAGCCTTCTTCGGGGCTCAATTAATCTGGCCATTGACGCTGTGCCGGAAGGAATTGACATATCCGGGATCAGGGACTACCTGGTTGGCCTTGAGCATGTCAGCGGAATCCATGACCTGCATGTCTGGGCCATGAGCACTACAGAGGCGGCCTTGACCGTTCATCTGCTTGTAACTGATGATACAGAGGGCAATACCATCCTGGAGAAAGTACAACGGCATTTGCATGATCATTTCGGCATTGAACATACAACTGTCCAGATAGAGAGACCTGACAGGCAGTATGAGTGCAGGCTGGATAAAACCAACTGTCCGTAACCTCGACCGAAAATGATAATTTCACGCCATTGCTTTCATAACTGATTCATAGTTCCAGTTACGTGATGTTGCCGGATATCCTGGGCAGTGAAAAGAAAAGACGAGATTTTTAGATGATTTTTTTAAAGACACTGAAATAGGGTTCCCAGTCTTCCCATCCAGCCGTTATGTTACGCCTGATGTCGTGATTATAGATTGTTTTTTGTTTACGGTTCCTTCTGAATATAATCCTGTCGGTTTATGGCCCAGATAACTCATCCTAGGGACAGTTGCCCCGAGGTTTTATTCCCTGGATTTATTCCGCAGCCGGGTCAGGTTCCTCGTCTTCTATTGCCAGCAGCAGCATGGATAAAACAGCCAAAACCATCCCGCTCAGGATCACCGGATGGGGAATTACCTGGTAGATCGAGAGAGAAATTATAATTGTAATTACCGGTGCCAGGGCGTTGGTCAGGGGACTGACGATCATGGCTTTCCCGTAGCGGAAGGCATATACCAGGGTCAAGGCTCCAATAGCATTGAGAATCTGGATAATGGCTGTCAGCCATGGCCCCTTAAAGCCCCAGTTAATGTCCTGAGAAAAATCGGTCATCATCAGGGCGAAGGGGACAAGCATCAGTCCTGTTAGCATCATATAAAAAAAGATGCTTTCGGCTTTCATTGTCTGGTTAGCGAATTTCATTACATAGGCCTGGAAGCCCCAGGCTAGGAATACAAGCAGGGCCAGGATTATCCAGAGGATACCTTCCCCGGCAGAACGATCACCTGACTGGTAGGAGAGGAGAGGAATAGCTGCCAGGGCCAGGATTATTCCGATCCATCCCCTCCAGCTGGCTCTTTCCTTCAGGAATGCATAGGACATTAGAATAGTGATCACCGGAGATAGGGAGATAAAGGGAAATACCAGGTACGCGGGCCCGGTTCGCAGGGCCTGGAAAAGGATAACCTGACCTCCTGCGCCCAGGAATCCAGTTATCAGGCCCAATATGATTGCACGTTTGTCATAATCCAGTTTCCACTTAATCAGGCGCAGGGCAAACACTGCCGGGATAATCATGGTAAGAGCCCAGACAGAGTATCCGAGAGTTGCAGGGAACCCGGCTTTTTCAGGGATTTCAATCAACGCTCCCCATACGCCCCAGAAAGTAGTGGTAATAACCGCGTAAATCAACCATAACCTGAACTTCATTCTGTCCTCCTGCCTGCACTCAACTAAAATCTGGTATTAATCCGCCTGTTTCTTTAACTTTAATCTGTACATAATACCCGTGAATGAGCAGGAACCCAAGAAGGATTTTCCATGAAGGCGGTAGGTATTCAGAAAAACTGCATTCAATTTCTGCATGCGGGTGAGCTGATTCCTTCTGGCTGAAACTATTTTTCACGCATTAGCAGCAGTTAATTACAGGTCCACCCATTATGATGGTAACAATTGAATAATTTTTAATGGAGGCTTTCCAAATGAAGAGAGAATCTGAACAAAGGAATGCAATAAGGTACAGGCTTGAAATGCCGGCTGAACTGAAAGTCAGGGATTCAAGGGAAGACGCTGAAATTACTTTTCATCTGAACACAGGAGACATTTCTTCATCAGGCGCCTGCATGGTTGGATCCGCTACCGTGGAGATAGGAACCGAAATGGAAGTCAGCCTGGAGATTCCACTGGAAAAACTGCGCAATGTTACCAGCCGGGTGGCAAAGGTAATGCTAAACGGAGTTGTTGTAAGGGTCTCGGAAAAAGGGCTGGCCCTTTCCTTCAGGGATAGCGGTGATTTTCAATACCTGGATTCGGGCCAGAGAATTGATCAGGACCAGGCGGATCTTACCGGGCGGGAGAGGGAGGTCCTGAAAAAAATTGCAGAAGGTGCTTCAAATAAAATGATCGCCGATGAACTTTCAATAAGCGAGAATACAGTTAAAGCCCATTTACACAAAGTATTCAAAAAAATTCATGTAAAAGACAGGTTTCAGGCCGCGATCTGGACTGCTAACAATCCTTAATTCGCAGGTCACCCCAGATTGTTGCAGTCGCGGCCGAGTTGCGGGAATCCGACGTTGATACCAGGATTTCCAGTGTTTTCACACCCAAATCAGGAAGGATTCTTGTTACTTTATCGTATACCAGGAACCTTTTTTCTCGATCCGGAGCCAGCAGGGCATACTTGCAGCTTCTCCTTTAACACACTTCTTTACAAATCTTTACGAAACAATTGACCAAAATAGCATCAAATGTACTGTGGTTAAAAAATTTGACGAAAAAATGAGTTACAATCAGAAAAACAGAGTTTTTGAAAAGGAGAAGAAATGAAAAAAGTTACAATAGCAGGATTGGTTTTAACACTGGTTTTTTCCTTTGTCTCTATTGCCGCTTTAGCGGATTCCGGAGGTAACGGAAATGGTGGCCCTGCCAGATCCGGCGGAACTGGGTATGGATCCTCTCAGCAGGATTCTCCCCGTGGGCAGGTTTTGGGAATGAATGGGCTGATGAACCTTGAATTGGGAGATCAGCAGCGGGAGCAGATAAGGCTTCTGATCCAGGAGTACCAGTCCCTGATCGAGGCCGAACGGGAAATGAACCAGGTAAGGATTCAGGAGATGAGAGCTGCCCTGGCAGAAATTTTGGATGCTGACGTCTATGATGAAGATGCCGCTTATGACATCCTGGTCGAGCAGGCTGAGATGGCGATCGAACGCAAATTGATCAGGCAGAGACTGCAGTACCAGATACTGCATGAGATTCTTACGGAAGAGCAGAGAAACCAGCTCCAGAATCAGTGGCAGAATTTTGCGGCTTTCAGCGACACCATGGGCCAGGGGCCTGGACCAGGTGAAGGGCTGGGCGACTGCCCGTACATGTAAACCGATGGATTTGCTTTAATCTTCTCCTGAATTCTTCTGGAGTTTCTTGGGAGACGAGTGGATCACGGGTTCTAGTATAAAAATTTCAAAAGAATGGTGAAAAGGGCTGCTCAATGAGCAGCCCTTTTCTGATTTATGCGGCAGGGGTGAAAAACCATTATTTTCCAGGTGTCACAGGCTTTGTCGGAATCAAAAGCCATCCATTCTAATTCAGACCACAAAGCAGCTACAGGGATGCTTTCTGCTTTTTTATAAAAGAGAGAACCTCTTCGGTATCCCTTTCAGGATTCACTTCTTCATTTTTGTAGACTATTTTCCCATTATTATCAATTATAAAGGTCCATCGGCTTGTGGTAACTCCCCTGACCAGGTCATAGAATTTTCCGGCCAGTTCCTTGCTGATTTTTCCTCCCTCACGGGTTGGAACCCCGAATTTTTTCGCTATCGCGCCGTTCTCGTCAGAAAGCAGCGTGAAATTGAGGTCATGAGCCTTCCTGAATAGCTGGAGTCCGGCGGGATTGTCTCCGCTTACTCCAACTACGATCGTGTCAGCGTCCTGGATGTCATTCTGGAAATCCCGGTAGGCACAGGCCTGGGCAGTACAACCCCCGGTCATTGCGGCGGGATAGAAATATACTACAATGAATTTCCCTCCAAGGTGGTCAGCAATCTTCCAGGGTGAACCGTCATCTGTGGTCCCGCTGAAGAGTGGAGCAGTGTCCCCAACCTGGAGGGGAGCCTGGGCATAAGCCATGACCAGGGCAGAGAAAAATATTGCCAATATTAAAATACTTTTTTTCATTATTTTGTCCTTTCAGTGGATGCCTTTATTCGAAGTTTAATAGCTATTACAGCTCCGCGGGGATTTATGTTTCAGAAAAAGGATGGAAATCTATAATTTTAAAAAGAATAGCATGATTTTCAGAGGCAACGGGACCAGGCAGCTGATCAATCAGAAGAAGCTGCTTTAACCAGAGCAGGGCCAGTTCATTATGCAGAGTTTTTCAGCCTCTGGTTTCACCATAACCTTTTTTGAAGATTCTTTTGATAATGATATTGAAGTCCCGGCTGATTTTATCCGCAGTAAGCAGTTTCCCCTGGCTGATGTAGTCGTAAACCAGTTGCCTTTCCAGTTCCCATGGATGTCCCTCCCATCCAATCCAACTGAACCCGACAATGTATTTTTTTTGTATATTTTAAACCGGCTGTCTTGCAGGATGGTCTCAATCCCCATGACTCCAGTACTCGGCATTACTGCTTCACTCTCTCCGTACTCCAGAAGCTTATCCCATACTGAAGCGTGAAAACCAGGTGAAACCAGCCTCACTTTTTCCTCAGGAATTCTTTGGGCTTCGATGATTTCAGTGGCCAGGTCTCTGGAAACCGAAAAGGTTTGAGGAACTGTTCTACAGGGCATTGGTCAGGATGCGCTTGCTTAAAAAAAGAAAATATCCCCCAGGATAGATTCTTGATTCCTTACCGCAAGCTCTGGAAATACTACAGTAATCTGGACAGGTGATTCAGACCCGGGTAGGTTCAGGCAGGCATTAATCTGCTGTTTGGACTGGCCTGGAGGTGTTCTCGGAAGGCATCCAGGCCTTCAGCGATGTTTTTGCGGCCAAAACCGATGCGGAACCTGTCCTGGGGGACAGGGAGCAACTCTGATCGGAAGACCGAAGGGGGAAGCAGAAGTACTCCGGATTTTTCTACCAGGTCCCTGCAGAAATCATCCGCTTTATCGGAACCCAGGTATTTGGGAAAACATACGCAGCCTCCCTCCGGGCGGTACCAGGTAAAAGATCGGGGAACTCTTCAAAAAATGCGGAGAGCTTTCCCAGGTTCTCCCGCAGCAGAGCCCGGTTTTTTCCCAGGATTTTATTTCGTTCCCGCAAGGCTATAATTGCCAGGCGTTCCGATGGAGCTGAATTGCAGATGGAAAGGTAGTGTTTGTAACGCTCCATTCTCTGGAGAAGATCCCGGTCTTTTGTCATGATCCAGCCTATTCTCAGTCCTGGAAGTCCGTAGGCCTTGGACATGACATTTAGCGAAATCCCCCTTTCGTAGATGTCTCCTGCCTGGGGCAGCCTTATAGAGGAGTCAAGTTCAACCATCCTGTAAACCTCGTCGCTGAAGAGGTAAATACCCCTGAAGCGGCAGATGTCGACAAGTTCGATAAAACTTCTTTGATCCATTACTGCCCCGGTTGGGTTATTAGGAAAATTTATGGAAATCAGCCTGGTTTCCGGGCGAATTTCTTTCTTAACCCGGTTTAGATCCAGGGACCATTTTTTATCCGGGCGCAGCGGAACGCCTGAGACTTTGCAGATATCAAGAGGCAGGGTCTCGGCAGCCTGGTAGTTGGGGACAGTGATAATCGCGTGGTCGTTTCTTCCCAGAAGCACTCTCATCGCGATGTAAATGCCTTCCTCAGCCCCGGCAAAACAGAGAATGTCCTCCGGATCTGCGGAATCGTAGGTGTCTGCGATTGCCTCCCTCAGTTCAGGCAGTCCGTAGGTTTCGGTATATCCAAGGCTAAGTTTTTCAAACTCCTCACGATCTTTTTCTGATCCCATGGAGAGGAGATCAGAAATGGACATGCTTTCAATGTCTGAAGCGGTCATGTGGTAACGGGCGGTAAACTCCCATTGGGAAAACCAGGTTTCGAGTTCAAAATTTCTCATCTTAAATCTGCTTTCGTCCGGGGCTTGTTTTAACGGCCCTTTCAGGGGACTGATATCATCAGGGCCATTCATTTTCAAAGGTTTTCTATCTATAATGGATAAGTGTTGATATGGCTTTATATTATCCTGGATTACCTCCCTGTTCCTGTCAATCAGAAATGAAGGAGAGTAATCTTCAGCATTCATAACCTATGAAATGGGGTCTCGATATGAAAAAGCTCATAAGCCGAAGAAAAAGCATCAAAAGCCTGGGAACCCTGGGGGCGGCATCGGTAGCAGCCGCCACCTTGCCTGGAAATGAAGCCTATGGGGCTCCGGCAATACCTTCCTGGGGCGCCGCAAACAATGCCAGGGATGCTATCTTCGCAAAGGTTTTCTCAACACCATTTATTGATACCCACGAGCACCTGATCGAAGAAAAGGGCAGGCTCTCCGGGGCAAGCCATCCCCGGGTTCCATCAGATGACTGGAGTTTGCTCTTCAGCCATTACATAAATTCAGATTTGCGGACGGCCGGGATGAGCAAACAGGAACTTGACAGGTTCTTTTCCCCGGTTACAGACCCTGTGGACAAGTGGAGAATACTGGAACCTTACTGGCTCGCGGTCAAGAATACCGGGTACGGTCAGGCCTCCCTTATTGCTATCCGGGAACTGTACGGAGTTGAGGAGTTATCAGCCGCAACAGTCAGAGAAGTCCAGGATGGGTATGAACGGGTTCGCAAGTTGGGTTTCTATCAATACATCCTCAATGATGTCGCGGGTATTGAATCCTGCCAGGTAAACAGCCTGGAAGGAACATCTTTTATGGAAACATCAATGCCTTCACTTCTCATGCAGGACCTGAGCATTGTCGACATGTTTGCCTCCTCTGATTTCGAAAAACTGGCCCTGCCTGCCGGCATCAAGGTCAACTCCCTGGAAGACTGGCACCGGGTAATTGACTGGTGGTTTGCAATTTATGGGCCATACGCTGTAGCAGTAAAATCGCAAAATGCCTATTCCCGGAATATCGATTACATTCCAACTTCGGCGGAGAACGCGGAAAAACCTTTTACCATGCTGCTTAACCGGGAGGAACTCTCCGCGGAGGAGAAGAAAACAGTTGAAGATCACCTTTTCTGGTATGCCGCTGAAAAGGCCACCTCTTACAATCTCCCGGTTAAGCTTCACACCGGATACTATGCAGGGGACAACTACATGCGTCTTTCCTGGCTGATCAATAATGCCGGGTCAGCCTGTGACCTCTGCCGGAACGCGATCAATACCAGGTTTGTGTTCATGCATATCTGCTACCCCTACTACGAAGAAATCCTTGCTGTAGCCAAACACTACACCAATGCTTATATTGACATGTGCTGGTCCTGGATAATCAATCCGGTGGCTGCCCGGGATTTCCTGAAAAAATACCTGGTAACCGCACCTGCTAACAAAATCCTTACTTTTGGAGGAGACTATATCCCGGTCGAACCTGTCGTCGGGCACGCCCGGATAGCCCGTCACGGGATAGCCCTGGCACTTTCGGAACTGGTCGAGGAAGGATGGATGTCAGCCGCAAATGCCCTTGAACTGGTTGATCCGATTATGCACGGGAACGCCAGGAGGGTTTTCAGCCTGGACGAGAAGGAGAAGGTGATGAAAAAGGTTCCCTGGTAGTAGGGGGACAGAGGAGGATTTCTCACCTGATGATTATCTGCTTTACATTGAATCGGTTAATTGTTTCAATCATTAAAAGTCCTGCTGTGCTGCTGTGAGAAACAAAGAAGATGTCAACTTACATGGTATGAGGTGTTTGTACATGGGCCCTGGTAAGCAGAGATCAAAGAAGCTGTCGTCTTTAATAGGAGGTAAGGGTCGCCTGAGACAGAGGACAGGTCTGTTCCTTGGACCTGTGTTATTTTTTTCAGTGGTGATTATGCCTGATGTTGCGGGCCTTACCCACGAAGCCAGGATGGTGCTGGCAGTAGCCTTCTGGATGGCCGCCTGGTGGATAACAGAAGCTGTTCCTATCCCCGCGACCTCTTTGCTCCCGATAATCCTTTTCCCCGCGACTGGCGTGATGACCACCCAGGCAGCAACCTATCCATACGCCAATCATCTTGTCTTCCTTTTTATGGGAGGCTTCATGATAGCCCTGGCCATGGAACGATGGAACCTGCACCGTCGGATAGCACTTTTGGTAATAAGGGCATTGGGGGAGAGCCCGGAGCGGATTATCCTCGGATTTATGGTGTCTACGGCGGCACTTTCCATGTGGATTTCCAATACTGCTACGGCCATGATGATGACCCCCATCGGCTTGGCTGTTATATACCAGACCAGTGATATGCTGGAACCAGGGGGTGATATCAAGGAAGCAGTAAGATCGGGTAAGTTCCAGTTTGGGGCAGCCCTGATGCTGGGTATAGCTTACTCGGCTTCCATTGGAGGCATTGCCACGATAATAGGAACGCCTCCCAACGCGGTTTTTGCCGGCATTTTAAAAGAAATGTATGACGTGGATATAGGGTTTGCCCAGTGGATGCTTTATGGCGTGCCGCTGGCTGCCCTTTTTCTTGTTATGACCTGGCTCTACCTTTCCCGCGTGGCTTTCAGCTTTGAATTTGATGAAATCCCTGGTGGAATGGATGTGATTAAAGGGGAACTGAAAAAACTGGGGCCGGTAAAGAGACAGGAAATCCAGGTCCTTGCCGTATTCCTTTTAACCGGGTTTTTATGGGTGATCCGGGGGTTCCTGCTGAGTGATATTTTCCCAAAGTTGAGCGATGCATCTATTGCCATTTTTGGAGCAATGCTACTGTTTGTGATTCCGGTTAATTTCAGGGAAGGCCGGTTCTTGCTGGACTGGGACACGGCCCGGAAGATACACTGGGGCATTCTGCTGCTTTTCGGAGGAGGCATTTCCCTGGCCGAAGGCTTCCAGGTTTCCGGCCTGGCTGAATGGCTGGCCATGCAGCTTTCAGGACTGCAGGGAGCCAGCCTGCTCCTGATAGTTGTTTCAGTGGTAGTGCTTGCCATTTTCCTTACGGAGATGACTTCGAACACGGCAACCGCGACCATGCTCATGCCGATTATGGCCGCTCTTGCCGTGGCTGTGGGAATTCATCCCTATGCAACGATGGTGTCAGCGGCCATAGCCTGCTCATTCGCGTTCATGCTTCCGGTGGCGACTCCTCCGAATGCCATTGTGTTCGGCAGCGGTTACATCACCATTCCCACCATGGCGCGGACCGGGCTGGCGCTTAACATAGCGGGCATAATCCTGGTCACCCTGGTTACCATATACTTGCTGCCCCTGGTCTGGAATATTGATTTAAACGTTGTTCCGATTTGGGCAAAATAGTCAAAGGTAACTTCATGAGGGGCAGGTGCGATAGGAATTTTGGTGACATCATTGGTGACTTTCGCCATATGGTGAGGAACCTGCTGGGACATAATCAGAGGAATTGAAATGAAACGAACCAAGATAACTTTGTCGGTGCTTTCAACACTTTTCTGCCTTTCCCTTTTTGTTCTGCTTCCATCAGTACTATTCACAGCACGGGCATTCGGACAGTCTTCCGGAGATGTCTCCGGAGAGTCGGGCAGGTTTACAATTGTTCAGACTGAGAATCCCGTATACAATCCTAACCAGCTTTTTCGGGGATTTGAGGATTACTACAGTCCCAGGATAAAACAGCTGAAGGAACGGTATGACCTGGAAAAGGTGGTTGAAGGAGAGACTGACGAATGGCAGAGGATGCTGCTGCTGCGACACTGGGTCAGGGCTAATATTGAAATAGAAAACGTGAATCCGGCTGAAACCAGGGGAGATCCTTTTGGCATTCTGGATTCCGCTCTTGCAGGAGGGCGATTCCACTGCACGCATTTCAGCAGGGTGCTGCACGCGGTACTAAACAGTTTTGGTTATGTTACGCGCAGGCTGGGCTGCGGGCCTGGCCTTATCGATGACGGTGGCCACCATGGAGTTAACGAGGTCTGGGTTAACAAGTTCAGCAAGTGGGTGATTATTGATGCCAAGTATGACTCTCATTTTGAAAAAGACGGACTGCCCCTTTCGGCCCTGGAAATCAGGGACCTGATCTGGCAGGGCAAGGCAGATTCAATCATTCGGATTCAGGGTCCCGAATCGCAGCCGATGCAGCCTGATCCGGTCACCGGGGCCTGGGAAACCCGTCCGGACACCTATCGTTGGTGCAGTTGGGAAACTGATACCAACCGGTTCACGGCTTTTCCGGCACCGCCGACATCTACCCTGGTTTTCCTGGATGATGAGATTTTCAGGGCAAATAAATGGTACCGGGATGGCAAGCCTCACTGGGCTTACGATACTCCTTTCATGCTCCTGACGACCAGGCGGGACTGGATCGAGTGGACCCCGAACGTGATCAGTTCTGAAGTCACGATTGAGGCCAATGAAACAGCAAAGGTTTTTCTCACCTCCTGCACCCCGAATTTCCGGAGCTTCCAGATCAAAACCCCTGCCGGAACCTGGAGTGACTGCGGGGAAGAGTTGGAGCTGCATCTTTATCAGGATACTCCCAACAGTTATTCTTTCCGCACAGTTAATCTCTTTGGCGTAACCGGCCCGGAGCACAGGGTGGAGATAACCTGGGAATAGCTTCAACGGCACATTATTGCTTTTACAGGCAGGAGTAGGTTTTCCCGGGAATCATGGCGTGCCCCCATCCAAGGATTTCTTCGTGCCGCAGGTTGGGGCGCGCCTGCAGGTACCCTGTTTCCACCAGGCCGCCTACATGGAAATACAAGGCATCCACGTCTGAAACGGCCACTTCCGGGTAATGGGCGAACCCTCCATCCGGTTTCCGGCAGGTCAGGATCCACTCAGTCGCTTTGTTAAAGGATCGTTTAATCCTGGGATCTTCGGGATCTCCCAGTTGGCGCAGAATAAAAAGCGCGTCGAAGCAGGCATGAACGTCCCAATCCGGCTCTTTCAACGTCCAGGAACCATCTTCTTTCTGGTCGTTGAGTACCCGTTCCACCATAGCCGCAGTTTTCGGTGTCGGCTTGCCGGTACAGCGGTAATAGTGAGCAGCGTGATAGGTGGAGGCCACATGGTCCCTCAAGTAGCCATCTCCTCCCTGTTCCGCAGCTATATAATTGCGCATCTGCTGATCAATAAAGGCCGGCATTTTCTTTTCACAGGCGAAAAAGTAAAGCGGGAAGAAACTGGTGGTGTAGAGGGGAAGGTTCTTGAATTCCTCGCCGGAAAAGAAGAAATCGATAACCGGCATAGTGTCGTATTTCGGTTTTTCGCCCAGGAGGCGCAGGATAATCAGTGACTGTAAGGTGTTGTAGAGTTTTGCCAGGGGAGCCTCAGGATCAAAGTTGCCGGTAGGCGCGTAAAAAGCTCCGTCCGGTTTTTGACAGGAAAGGATAAAGTCCCGGGTTTTTCCGGAGTAGGGCAGATTCCACCCGAAGGTCGCGCTGAGGATCGAGGCGTAGGCAGGAGCCGCTATTCCGGATGCTGCTGTATCTGAATTACCCATGTATCCTGGATTGATTCCGGGACGAAAAGAACCATCCGGGTTGGCAACCTTGCGAAGGAAATCCCGAACCCCTTCCAGAACGTCTTGGGCTGCCGGAGTCCCGGCATAAAGCTTGGCCAGGGAAAGAGCCCCCGCGCAGATAGAGGTCTGCTTGATGAAATTTCTGCGATTTAACCGTTTCATTTTTTTTCTTTCCCGAGGAGGCATTTATTTCTTATCAGGATTATGTATTCCCAGCATTTCAGCCATGGCCTGGTACAGTAGAAAATTCTCTTCTGCGTTTTTACCCATCCCGGGAGTCCCGATACTGAAAGTGAAGGGATATGTCTGGTTCCGCTTCTGGTTCATAATGCCCCAGGATGCCCCGTTTTCGAAAGCGGCTTTCATCTTTTCGGCCGCGTCAGGAATGCCCCTTGTATCATCAGAAAAACACCAGTCTTCGTTAAAAACAACCGGTTTACCGTATCCTCTTAGTGCTTTAATTCTTTCTGGGTATTCTTCGGGTTCAGAAGAATTTCCATGCAGCAGGATGTAGTCAGCTGATTTGGCCAGGCTTTCATGAAAGCGGGCATCACCAATTCCGGAAGTGGAAACCAGGAGAGAGGGGGCGATGGAGCGAACCAGGGACATTAATTCAACCTCTCCGTCCTCCTTCTCGATTATCGAGTGGTCAAATCCGGAGATATTATATTCATTGGCAATTTCCACGAGGACGTTGGTGTAACCTCTGTCCCTTATCCAGGAGGCGGCGTTTACGGCTGCGGCGCGTACTGCCTCTTTATCGCGTAAAACCTGGTCCTGACGCTGGTAGAAAAATCCAACAAAAATCACCATTCCTTTTTTATCGGCAGCCTCAATTACCCGGCTTACCCGGCTCATGTATTCCGGTTTCAAGCTTCCTTCGGGGTTGAAGGCGGAATTAACTGCCCCTTCATATCCGGGCATTCCTCCCTGCAGGTTGATGGTAAATGCCAGGATACCTTTTGCTTTGTACTGGTCCATGGAGGCGATGAATGCGGAGGTGTTCTCCTCAGGGTCAAATCCCTCAGGGCAGGTTTCCGGATTGAGGTCCTCGAAAATCGAGTTAACCATGCGGACGTTCATAAGAAGGCCATGGGCCCGGGGATGAAGGTTTTTGTAGGTAAGTTCTCCGTTTATCCTGAAAGATCTTCCATCAATGGTAATTGCTGTCCGGGGAGTGAAAGCGGTTGATTCTCCAAGAATCATGGAAACGGGAAAAAACATGACCAGGATAAACAGAAGCGAGTGATATTTCATAGAGAATAATTGCCTTATTTTGGGATAAAAGTCAACAGGGGCATGGTTTATTAACCTGGCTCTGGTGATGAAACATAATTCGGGGCATAATTCGGGGTAGGGAAAAACTTCGGAGTGAAGCTGCATGGAGTTGCCAATGAATCTTTAGTTTGGGTATATTCGTCAACCCGAACTGGTTTGAATTTATGGAGAAAGTTTTTCAATAGGAGGAGGATTAACCTATATGATTTCAGAAAAATACAGAGGAAAGATCATCCTTTTCAATCCTTCTCCCTGGACCGGGCTGAGTCTATACAAGAGGCGAGTGCTTCCCCTGGCTCTGATGCACCTTGCGCCTCCTCTGGAAAAACTTGGGTATTCAGTTAATATTATCGACCAGTTCACTGATCGCGGGTGGAAAAAGAAACTCGACCATGCCTTAAATGAAAAGCCTGTTTGCTTCGGTGTGACCAGCATGACCGGCCCCCAGATAATACAGGCCGTTGAAGCCTGCAGAAGGGTCAAGAAACTGCACCCTGGAGTGCCTGTAGTCTGGGGAGGTATCCATGCAACTATCAATCCGGCCCAGGTGCTGGAGAAACCCTATGTGGACATTGTGGTAATTGGAGAAGGGGAAGAGACGTTCGCGGAACTGGTGGAAGCACTGGAAAGGGGATCCTCCCTGGCGGCAGTGAAAGGGATAGCTTACAAGGAGGACGGTGAGCAATGTTTTACGGAATCGCGTCCTTTCATTGATTTGAATGTGTTCCCTTTTCCTGCTTTTCACCTGGTCGATATGGATAAATACAATGAGCAGATTCTTGGCAGGAATCACATACATATTATCTGTAGCCGCGGCTGTATTTATGACTGCGCATACTGTTGGGACCCGGTGTTTCACCAGAGGAAATACCGGTCGCTGGATCCTGAAAACGTTTTGTACATGATGGAAAGGATCAACAGAGATTACGGGATTAATAGCTTCATATTCGGGGACGATAATTTTTTTATCGACCTGGACTGGGCCCATAATGTGCTGGAAAAAATTGTCCAGTCCGGTCTCGACTTACATATTGGCAAACAGTTTATCAGGGCAGATACCCTTTGCCGCCTGGAGAAGGATTTCCTGGAACTGCTTGTAAAAGCCGGAGTGAAACGTTTTGTTATTGGAGCCGAGTCAGGAAGTCCACGGATTCTTAAAATGATTAAGAAAAGGGTTACCGTCGAAGAAATAATCGAATCTAACCGGAAGCTTATTGGTTCCTCGATTCAGCCGGCATTTTTGTTTATGATGGGCCTTCCCACTGAGACCCCGGAAGAAGTGGGTGAAAGCCTGGCACTGGCAGACCGGCTGATGAAAGAGAATCCGGACGCGACAAGATCATTTAACAAATATACCCCGTTCCCGGGGACCGAGTTGTATGAGATGATCCTGAGGATGGGATTTAAAGAGCCGGAAAGTCTTGAAGGCTGGGGCAGTATGGATTATCGGAACATACCTAGGGAATCTCCATGGATTCTTCCTGAAACAAAAAAACTCGTGTCGATTCTTGACTATGCTCTTATGTGCAGTGACCAGGATAATTCATTAGGCGGTGTTAAGAAGGCAGATCCCTTATCTGTCTGGATGGCAAAAATGTACGGTCCCCTGGCCCGATACAGGGTTAGAAGCATGGATACCAGGTTCCCTATGGAGCCGATGCTGATCAAAACCATACGGCGAGTGATAGGACGGGACAGAGGCTGAACATGCGTTATTTGTTGAGAAAAAGGAAATAAACTGAATGAAGAGTGAAACAATAAGGGGGCTTGATGTCCTGCTTTTCAATCCTGCTCCCCGCAGCGGCTGGCAGCCGCATCGGCGGGTGGAACTGCCCCTGAATCTTTTATTCCCGGCGACGTCGCTGGTTCAAGCCGGATACAAAGTTAAAATAGTTGACCAGTTCGCTGACCCGGAATGGGAACTGAAATTCAAGGAGGCGCTCCAGGAGAAACCGATCTGCTTTGGAGTGTCCAGCATGACCGGTCCCCAGATTATAAGAGCCCTGGAAGCATGCCGTGAATTCCGGCATAAGTACCCTGATGTCCCGATTGTCTGGGGCGGGATCCATGCCAGTATGCTGCCGGAGCAGACCCTGGAGAACGATCTTGTCGACATAGTGGTCATTGGTGAAGGTGAGGCTACCCTGACCGAGCTGGTACAAACCCTGGAATCTGGCGGGGACCTGAGTGGTGTTGCAGGGATTGCCTACCAGGAAAATGGCCGATACCAGGCCACCGGGGAGAGACCGTTCATAGACCTGGATAAACACCCTCCCCTGGTGTATGATCTGGTTGACGTCAACCTTTACCGGAGAAAGATATTCGGCTCAGACCACCTGAGTGTCAATTCCAGCCGTGGATGCCTGAACCGCTGTGGCTTCTGCTATGACTCCGTTGTGCATAAGCGCAAATGGCGGGCCATGCAGCCCGGCACTATAATGGAACAGCTGAAGCGGATCATTCGCGACTATGATATCCGGGGGTTCAATTTTACTGATGACAACATGTTTGTAAACATGAACCATGCCTATAGCCTGCTGGAGGAGATTACCCGCGCCAACCTGGGGATCCGCATAGGGAAACTGCATATCAGGGCCGATAGCGTAGCCAGAATGAATAAGGACTTCCTTGAACTGCTGGTCAAGGCGGGAGTAGAGCGCCTGACTATAGGGATTGAATCAGGCAGCCAGCGGGTCCTGGATTTGATCAACAAGGGTCTTACCCCGGAAGTGGCGCTGGAAGCCTCCCGGAAATTAAGAGGATACCCGATTGCCCAGGTGTACCTTTTCATGATGGGCCTTCCCACTGAGACTCCTGATGAAATGAGAGAAAGTATCAAGCTGGCCAGAAGGCTCCTGGAAGGAAACCCCAGGGCCAGCAAGAGCTTCAATATTTATATGCCCTATCCCGGGACCCAGCTTTACCGGATGGCGGTGGACATGGGCCTGAAGGAGCCGAACCGCCTGGAAGACTGGTCACCGCTGAATTATCGTCATGTTCACAAGGAATCTCCCTGGATATCAATGGATACGAAGCGACTGGTGGCAGGGCTTGATTTCCCCCTGATGCTTATGGGAAAAGGGCATTTTTACAAAAAGACAAACCCGGTTGTCAAAACGCTGGGCCGTTTATACCAACCTTTAGCAGAGTACCGTATAACCCATATGGATGCCAGGTTTCCGATTGAAACCAAAGTAGTGAAGGCCCTTGGCTTGTTCGGCCGTGAGGACTGAAAACATATTTGAGAATCGAGGGAGGGCCAGGCAGGGAAGGAAGCCTGCCTGGCCCTGAGAACCAGAGGGCAAGGAGTCAATGATTATCCTCACCGTCTAAAATTGTCCCCATAGCCCGGCTGAGGGTGGAGCGGGCCGAGAAGCAGCTCCAGCGGGCCTCCAGCCCGACATATTCAGCCCGGGCAAGGGTTGTCTGGGCATCCAGGAGATCGGTGGCAGTGGCAACGCCGGCTGCATACCTTTCCCGGGTCATCCGCATGCTTTCCCTGGCATCAATAACAACCGCCTCAGATGCCTGGACAGCCTCATAAAATTCTTTGAAGCGAAGATGGGATGCCCAGACTTCCTCCCTGACCCGGAGGGACAGGGATTGGATTTCGGTTTCCTGCCTGGCCAGGTCATGCCGGGCTTTAGCCAGGTCGTGGGTGCGCCGGAATCCCTGGAAGACAGGCACGTTGATGGATACCCCTACTGACCAGTCCCTGTCTCCGGGCAGAAATTCCGAATCGCGGTAGCCATAAGCGGCGTTGGCGGAAACGTCAGGGCCAAAGGCGCTTTTGGCGACATCAACTGAGCTTTGGGCCGTTTCCCTGCGGCGGACTGCTGCCTTTATCTCCGGCCGGATGCTGACGGCCTGTTCAATAGCTCCTGCCAGGTCAAACCCCTCCGGGGATTCTATTTCTACAGGCATTGCTTCGATCTCAGTCTTCAGTTCCGGCGGCAGGCCCATCGCCAGGTTGAGCTGTCCCCGGGCGATACCGACCGCTCCCGTGGCCCTGACCAGCTGCAGTTTGCCGTTTGCTACCTCGACCCTGGCACGGATAACATCCGCCTGGGGCACGGCACCGGCATCATAAAATTCCTGTGCCAGCCGCAGGTGATCCTCAGACCTCTCCAGGTTCTGTTGAGCAACCTGGAGGGCTTCCTCGGCCGAAAGCAGGCCGTAAAATCCAAGGTGTACAGCCAGGGCGATGTCCTGGCGGATTCTGGTTTCCTCTTCCTCCGCCATTCCCTGCTGGGAAAGGGAAGCTCGTAATCTCGCGGCCCGCTCTCCACTGTCAAAAAGAACGTAACCGGCCTTGAGGCCGGCCGACCAGTCATCAATCGGGCCGATAACCGGATTGATGCCCATCCCGGTCAGGCTGGAGGGCAGAAAGGCATGGGTTTCCCATCTCCGGTAGCCTGCATCAAGATTTACAGAGGGATAATAGGGGGATCTGGCAATGCCGACTCCTTCCCTGGCTGAAGCTGAGCCTTCCCTGGCTGCCTGGAGGGCCGGATTTTCATTGAGTGCTATGCGCACGCAGGCTGCCAGGCTCAGTGCCCCCCCAACGCCCTGGTTAAGGCTGGCCGGAATCTCCCGGGAAGAACTCTCCGGTCCTGCTTCCAGGAGAGGCCCCGCCTCAACCGGCAAAGCGGTCAGAGCAGCTGCTATTGCTATTATGAAGCAGATTCTTGTAGATAAAGGGTTCATCGTAATCTCCTTGTATATTTAGGCCAGGGTCTTCCGGAATCTTTTGGATGCTAGAATCATGACTACAGTTCCGATCAGGGCCAGGGCACCCATTTGCGGCCATAAAATATCCATGCCCACACCTTTCAGGAAGATTCCACGGACAATAACCAGAAAGTATCGCAATGGATTCAGGTAGGTCAGCCATTGCACAGATTCAGGCATGTTGGCAATAGGGAACACAAATCCGGAAAGCAAAAGCGCCGGCTGGAAAAAGAAAAAGACGCTCATCATCGCCTGTTGCTGGGTCTGGCATATGGTTGAAATCAGCAAGCCGATCCCAAGCGTGGATAGCAGGTAGAGGCCAGTGCAGGCGAAAAGCAGGAATAGACTGCCCCGGATCGGCACTTCAAACCAGAATACTCCGATCAGGGTGATGAGGAAGACATCAAAAAATCCAATCAATGCGAAGGGTACGGTCTTTCCCAGGATGAATTCAAACGGAGTTATAGGGGTAACCATGATCTGTTCCATGGTCCCAATCTCGGTTTCACGCACTACCGCCATGCTGGTAAGCATCAGGGTGATGAGCAAGACCAGCAATGCGATAACGCCAGGCACGTAAAAATTACGGCTCTCCAGGTTATCGTTGAACCAGGCCCTGGTTTCAAGATGGACCGATACCGGCGTGGAGGATACTCCCCGGAGGCGGTTGAGCCGGGAGGTCAGGATTTCTTCTGAATACTTCCTGGTAATCCTGTTGCTGTAATCAAGGACGATCCGTGCGGTATTGGAGTCGGTCCCGTCAACAATGATCTGTATGGAGGCTGTTTTCCCCGCCACCAGGTCATTTTCAAAACCCTTGTTTATTTGCAGGGCCGCCTGAACATCACCCCGGTCAAAGAGAACACTTAACTCTCCGGGGTTGGAGATGGCGGTAGTGATGTCAAAATATTCCGATTCAGTAAAGCGCTGGATCAGCTCGCGGCTTGCGGCGCTGTTGTCGAGGTCGTAGAGACCGGTTGCTACATGCCGGACATCAGTAGTAACCGCGTAACCGAATATCAGCAGCTGGATGACCGGCAACATGAATATCATGCCCTTCATCCGCGGGTCCCGGAAAACCTGTATGAACTCCTTGATCAGCATATGTTTGATTCGTTCCAACATCGCTTACACCAGCTTCTTTCTGAATTTAATATTTGCCAGAACAATCATCACCAGCCCGAATACCACCAGGAATGAAGATTCAACCCAGAGGATCTCCATTCCAACTCCTTTCAGGTAGATGCCCTTGAGCAGGACAATAAAATATCGAGCCGGAACAAGGTAGGTGATCACCTGGATTGCCTGGGGCATGTTGGTGATTGCGTACATAAATCCGGAGAGGAGAAAGGCCGGAAGAAAAGTGCCCACAATAGCCAGCTGGCTGGCCAGGAGCTGGTTTTTGGTAATCAGGCTTATGAATATACCCAGGGCCAGTGCCCCTGCCAGGAAGATTGCGGCCGTGATAAAGAGGAGTGCCACATTGCCCCGGAGCGGGACATGAAAAAGGAACTGGCCCATCAGAGTCGCCAGGAGGACGTCAAACATACCAATGATGAAATAGGGAAGGAGCTTTCCCAGGATCAGTTCCGGTCCTTTGACCGGGGTTGAAATCAGCTGCTCCATGGTTCCCCTCTCCCATTCGCGAGCTATGGTGAGAGAGGTCAGCAAGGCTGAGATAATCATCATGATAACGGCAATCAGTCCGGGAATGATGTAATTTTTTGACTCCATGTCAGGGTTGAACCAAACTCTCGGGCGCACATCGAGCGGCAGTGCTGGTTCCTTTATTCCGAGACGGCGCATTTCCTCCAGTGCTATATTTTGTGAATAAATGGTGGTGATCACATTGGCATATCCCATGGCAATCGTGGCCGTGTTTGAATCGCTGCCGTCCACAATCATCTGAACAGCAGTCTTCCGGCCCGAATCAATGTTGCCGGAGAATCCGGCGGGAATCACCATTCCAACCAGGGCCCGGCGGGAGTCGACAGCTTCTTCCAGTTCCCTGTAGCTGCTGATATATCCCTGCAGGGAAAAGTAGGGAGAGCCGCTGAAGCGGCTGATGAACTCCCGGCTGGCCTGGGTGCCGTCCTGGTCCCAGACTACCATCGGTACATTATCGACATCAAGGGTCAGAGCGTAGCCAAAAAGCAGGAGAAGCAGCATGGGGATGGCGATAGACATGCCGAGGCTGCGAGGATCCCTGAAAATATGTATGAATTCCTTGCGGCAAACCGCACAGAGACGGAGGAAGTTCATTGCTTCACCTCTTTCTGCGGCTGTTCAGCCCGGTCCCGCCTTTCAATCAGGGAGACAAAGACATCTTCCATGGTAGGACTTATCTGCTCGACCAGGTCGACAGTGAAGCCGTGCCTGGGCAGGGCTTCCTTGATCAACTTCGGAATTCCTTCCGCTGAATCGGAAACTACATGGAGTTTGGTTCCGAAAAGGGCAACCTCCTTGATGCCGGGCAATCCCGCCACTAAGTCCATAGCCTCCTGCGGGCGGGAGCACTGTACTTCCAGCACATCCTCATGCATCTGCTCGGTCTTCAAGGCCTCCGGAGTGCCGATGGAGATCAGCTCTCCCCGGTAAATCAAACCCAGGCGGTCACAATATTCAGCCTCTTCCATGTAATGAGTGGTTACAAATACAGTAACTCCCTGGCTGGAAAGGCTATAGATCAGGTCCCAGAACCTGCGGCGGCTGATCGGATCGACTCCGGAAGTAGGCTCGTCGAGAAAGACAATGGGCGGTTCATGGAGCACAGCGCATCCCAGAGCCAGGCGCTGTTTCCACCCGCTGGAAAGGATCGAAGTGCGGGAACCGCGATGTCCTGTCAATCCGGCCATCTCGATAACCCATTCCTTGCGCTCCTTTTTCAGGTTCCGGGGGATACGGTAAATTCCACTGTAAAAGTTGATATTTTCTTCAACTGTCAGGTCATCGTACAGGGAAAACTTCTGGCTCATGTAACCGATATTGTTTTTGATCTCTTCCGACTGGGTGCGGATGTCAAAACCGGCCACTGTACCTGATCCCCCGGTAGGGGTCAGGATGCCGCAGAGCATCCTGATGGTAGTGGATTTTCCGGCGCCGTTAGGGCCGAGAAAGCCGAAGATCTCTCCCTTGTCTACCTCGAAACTGATCCGGTTGACGGCAATGAATTTACCGAAAGACCTTTCCAGGTTTTTAACAGTCACGGCCCTGTCGTATCTTTTATCCATGAGCACTGTCCTCCTTTTCTGCAGCGAGGACCGAGACGAATACATCTTCAAGAGCCGGTTCAATCGTCCTTATGCCGAGGAATTCCTGGCCTTGCCTCTCCAGGATCTGTTTGACCTCCATGGCTGCCTTTTCCGGTTCGGAAGTAACGACGTGGACCCTGTCTCCGAAGAGGCTTACTGCGTCATCGCCAAGCTCCCCGCGGAGCAGGGTAACGGCATGGCGGGGGATTGAAGCCCGGACTTCAAGGATAGTTCCCCGCATCAGCCCTTTGACTTCCTCCGGAGTCCCCAGGGCCAGCAGCCGACCCTTGTCGATGAGCCCGATTCGGCTGCATCGCTCAGCTTCATCCATGTAGGCTGTAGAGACAAAGATAGTGACTTTCTCTTTAAGGAGCTGGTAGAGGATTCGCCAGAAGTCCCGACGGGAAACCGGATCCACCCCGTTTGTCGGTTCATCGAGAAAGAGTACTTTAGGAGTATGTACCAGGGCGCAGGCCAGTCCCAGCTTTTGTTTCATGCCTCCGGAAAGGCGGCCGGCATAGCGTTTTTTGAAGGGAGTCAGGTTGCTGAAAGAGAGGAGCTGGTCTATTTTTTTCTCCCGCCCCTTCCGGGGCTCACCATAGATATCGGCATAGAAGTTGATATTCTCCATCACGGTCAGGTCCGGATAAAGGCCGAAACGCTGGCTCATGTAGCCGATCTTCTCCTTGATTTTTTCAGCGTCATGGACAGTGTGGTAGCCGTTCACCCAGGCCTCACCTGCGGTAGGGTCCATGATGGCAGTCAGCAGCCGCATTGTAGTGGTTTTCCCGGCACCGTCTGGCCCCACAAGGCCGAAGATTTCCCCTTCGGCTACTGAGAGGGTGAGACTGTTTACCGCCGTGTATCCGTCAAAAACCCTGGTGAGACCTTCGGCCTGGATGGCGTACACTACCGGACTCCCTGGTTGAGTTCGATTTCGGCATCAGCCGGCATCCCTGGCTTCAGCTCCATCTTGGGATTGGGGATGTCTATCTTGATCCGATAAACCAGTTTTACCCTCTCCTTTTCGGTCTGGACATTCTTCGGTGTGAATTCCGCCTCGGAGGAGATGAAGGAAATATGGCCTTCGTAGGTTTTATCGGGATAAGTATCTGTGGAAACACGGACCGACTGGCCGAGTTTGACCCTGCCCAGATCTGTTTCGCTGATGTAAGCCCGTAGCCAGACATCCTGTAAATTGCCCAGCGTAACTACCGGGGTGCCCGGGGCTACAAATTCGCCGGACTCAATGTTTTCAGAAAGGACAATTCCAGGGCAAGGGGCGGTGATAACTGCATATCCCAGGCGGATTTTTGCCATTCCAAGGGCTGCTTCAGCCTGATCCACCCGGGCCCGGGCCTGGGCTATGGTTTCTTTGCGGGGACCCTTTTTCAGCATATCGTATCGTTCCCGGGCTTCATCCAGAGCGGCCCGGGCCTGGTCAATCTGCTCCCGTCGTGGGCCTTCCTCAACCAGCTTCAGCTTTTCCCCGGCTTCCTGGAGCCCGGAAAGGGCCCGGTCATACTCAGATTTGGCCCGGTCAAATTCGCGCTGGGAGATGGTGTTTCCTTTGAGCAGCCTGGTCTGTCGATCATATTCAATCCTGAGATGGTCAACGTTTACCTGGGCGTTTTCCACCGCTGCTTCGGCCGCCGATATCTCTTGGGGCCTGGAACCTGCTTCGAGTTCCTCCAGCCTTGACTGGGAGCGCTGTACGCTGGCAAGGGCCTGTCCGATTTCTTCGGGACGGTAACCTGCCTCAAGTTCGTCCAGGATAGCCTGGGCAGCCCGGATTTCAGCCTGGCGCACAATGGTTTCCTGGACCAGGTCGGAATCTTCGAGGCGAGCCACGATCTGGCCTTCCTGGACCGTTTCTCCCTCGGACACCAGCCGTTCAATCACCCTGCCGGCTATCTTAAAGCTGAGTTCTGCGTCAGTAACTTCAATGTTGCCCGAAACGCTGACAATATTAGGATCACCGTTGGCGCCATTCCGCAGCAGCAGCACAATCACGACGGCAGCTATCACGACAACCGGTAAAAGAAAAAGTAATCGTTTTTTCTTGCTCATATTAGCTATCTCCCAGTGAGAACCTGATTACATCCGCAAATTAATGGAAGTCTCATTTATTTGTCGTTATATGTTTATAAAACGCAGGCCAGGCTTTTTCCGCGTGGGGAAGAAGGTTAAAGCGTCCTCCGGAGATGTTCCAGAGGATTGCGGCAGGCACTATCATGCCCAGGAACATGATCGAGGCCGTAACTGGATCAATATCATGACGGATCGAGCCCTCATGTATGCCTTCCCTGATGATGCCCTGAATTTCTTCCAGGTAAGTCGTCATTATCCCGACAACCTTTTCCTTGCGTTCGGGATGCCCGGTGTACAATCCGTCGGAAAAAAGTATGTGGGGAATGGCCCCGATTTCACGAAGCATTTTTAAATGCCGTATCAGGAGCAGCCTGAGCCTCTCCGGGCTCTCCTCTGATTCTTCCCTGGCCAGGGTGACGTTACCGAGTACCCGGGTTCTGATATATTCCAGGATGGCATCCAGCACGGCATCCTTTCCCTGGAAATGACGGTAGATGGCGGAGGGCACGATTCCAACCCTATGGGCGATTCCGGCGATGCTGAGAGCCGATATTCCTTCAACTCCAATTATTTCCAGGGCCGCTTTCACGATCTGCTCCTGGCGTATTTCAGTGCCTGTTTTCCTGGCTCTCATTTTCCTGCCTCAGTTTAAATGAATTGTGAATCACAATTCACAGTATATTTGTTTGATTTACCAGTTGTCAAGAAATAAAGTGCGGCAATTCCTGGAATGACAGTTAATGCAGGAAGAAAGCTGATTCTGGGCCGCGTGACCAGATTAGATGAATTATCACTAGAGGCTTAAACCAGGCAATAATGGAGTTTATTGATTTAATGCAGTCCCGGTCCAGTTGATGCAGGACACAGCGCAAGGCGGGGTGGATTCATCCGGGCTGTTTTCAATGCGGTGTACATACCAGGTTTGAATCCAGGATCTTCACCTCATCAGTATCCATCCAGTTGGACCTGCCTTTTCATTTCCTCCACCAGGGAAGAAACAATCTCAGGATGTTTTTCGGCTAAATCCTCGGTCTCATTGGGATCAATCGCCAGGTTGAAGAGTTCCTTTTTCCCTTCCTCCGGAGTTTCTCCGGTAAATACCAGCTTCCATTCTCCCCGCCTGATAACCAGTTGCCCGGAAGTTCTCCAGTAAAGGGTTCTGCCCCTGGGTGGAGTTTCATTCGAAACATAATCCCAAAGATTTAAGCCCTCAATACCTGCACATTCCGGGATCAGTGTTCCGGATAAGGAGGCGAGGGTGGGATAAAGGTCTATGGCATTGGCAACCTGCTCAACTTTACGGTGAGCCAGGCGGGAGGGCCAGTTCAGGAAGGCCGGCACTCGAATCCCTCCCTCGTAGAGGCTGCCCTTCCAGTCCCGCAGGGGACGGTTGTCACCCAGCCTGTCATTGGGTCCGTGCTTTCCTTCGTATTCAAAAGTTGGGAACCAATTTTCCTGCCCGCCATTGTCACTGATGAAAATAACCAGAGTATTGTCCCGCAGGTTTTCTGTTTCCAGCGTTTCAACCAGCTGGCCGACCGCATCGTCCATGTGGGTAACCGAGGCCGCAAAAAGGCGGCGCGATTCATTCTCAATAGAACTGTAGGGCTCCACCCATTTGTCCTCCTCCTGCAGGGGATAGTGGGGGACACTGAACGTAGTGTAAAGGAAAAACGGTTTGCTTTTATCCCGGATGGTCTTGATAAAACGTATGGCTTCATTCCTGATCAGGTCGGTGGCATGGCCTTTTTCTTCTATGAACACATCATTTCTGTGCCAGCTCCTGTCGCCGTTTTTATAGATGTGGGTGTACTGGTCTATCTGCCCATGCAGGTATCCATAGGTGTGATCAAATCCATACTGGCGCGGGCCATGTTCAGGCCGCAGGCCCAGGTGCCATTTCCCGGTTATTGCAGTCGAGTAACCGTTTTGCCGGAGAAGGGCGGGCAGGGTCAGGGTATCATCCGGCAGAGCCTGTTCACTTTCCATGGCTATGGGCCCCAGTATTCCGTAACGGCTGGCATAACGGCCTGTAAGGAGTGATGCCCTGGTGGGGGAACAGGTGGGGCATACATAGAACTGGTTCAGCTCCACACCTTCCTGCATGAGTTTGTCCAGATTAGGGGTTCTGATCTCAGAACCATGGTAACCAACGTCTCTCCATCCGGCGTCATCAGCCACCATCAGCAGGATATTGGGTAGAGCTTCGTCCACTGTGCCTGGTTTCCCTGAAGTACAGGCAGTGAGATCCAAAGTACTGATTCCCAGTCCCAGTCCTGATAAACCGGCTAAGGTCTGCCGGATCACTTCACGACGGGAAAGGCCTTTGTTGTTTCTAGTGCTCATTTGTCTCCCCTTAATATTGGACAGGTATCTTCTATGGACTTAAACTGCACTTAATAAAATACATATGCTTGTCTATTTGTCAATCCAGAAACTTCGGGGAAAGTTTTTTTAAAGTATCGCCCCTGCATTAATGTACTCAAAATCTTCCGGCAGTTTAATTCAGTAGGGAGGTTCAGACCGAGCGGGTAAGACCCCCATCAACCCGGATGTTCTGGCCGGTTATGTACCCGGAGTCAGGAGACACCAGAAAAACAGCGGTTTTGGCTATCTCTTCGACACTTCCCCGTCTTTTCATTGGAATGCTTTTTAATGCAGATTCGCTGAATTCCTGTGAATCAATATAACCTGGCAGGATATTGTTCATTCTGACATTTTCAGCAGCGTATCGGTCTGCATACAGTTTGGTGAAGCTGCCCAGGGCTGCCCTGATGGCGGAAGATACCGGATAAACAGGGGATGGCTCATAGGCTGCGAAGGTAGAGATGTTGACAATGGCTCCTCCACCCTGTTTAACCATAACCGGGGTCACCAGGCGGGCCATGCGGATCACGTTAAGCAGAACCAGGTCCAGGCCTGAGTGCCAGTTTTCATCGGTGAGGTCCAGCAGTTCACCTTTGGCGCAGTGCCCGGTACTGTTGACTACCGCGTCAATCCGCCCATATTCCCGCAGCGCGGTTTCAACAACCTGTTGGAGGTCTCTGGTGTCTGTTACTGAACCGACCAACCCAATTGCATCCAGTTCCCGGGCAAGTTTATTAATCTGGTCTTCAGTACGGCTCATCAGGGCCAGCTTATAGCCGCGGGCTTTAAGTTCCCTGGCAATCGCGGCCCCCATTCCCCTTCCGGATCCGGTAACAATTGCTGTTTTTATGCTGTTCATTTCTAATACCCCTGTTTTGCAGTTTAATTCCTGAGGAAAGAACTCCTCCTGACAGAATTCTGGATTCTAAATTAGATCTGTCTAAATCCTATAACCCTTCTTAAATCGGAGAGGGATGACTGCATTGATGTATGGCTAGCAATATATTAGATTCCGGGAATTGTCTCAAGAGATCTTTTTCCTAGCCAATATCTGAAAAATCCGGGCAGGATTGCCATTCATGGTTTTTACCTCAGCACGGGACTCCGTTAACAGATCAAATCTCGAAAGGAGACTGTAAATCCATGGCATTTCATGATGCCTGAATACTCCACCGCTGTTGACCCTGAAAACTCCAAATGTCCTGAACTCTTCCTCACCTTGCAGGTAGCGTTCCTGGTTCCGGCTGTCCTCCTGAATGGGGTAATCGCTGATAAGCAGGATTCCGCCGGGTTTCAAGACCCTAAGGATTTCAGATAATGCCTTCCTCTGGCGACCCTCTTCCGGAATGCAGTTCAAGACAGCCATGAACAGACAGCCACTGAAAACCTTATCTGCAAAGGGAAGGGTATGGCCGTCAAAAACCAGGAGATCAAGGGATGGGTCTGACTCCAGACCTCCCTTCAACATTTTTTCAGATATATCAACCCCAATGACTCTGCTGAATCCGGAAGACTTCATTTCAGTAACAGCTCGGCCATAACCGCATCCATAATCCAGTATTCCGTCGTCAGACCTTAATAATTCCTGCAGTTTTCTGGCAGGAACTGGATGAGTGAAGGTTTTTTTACTGTCTGAAACAGCATCCCAGTATTCTTTTTGTCTTTCCGGGTGTGTCATCGAACCTAAATGATTGAACACCAGTGCGGCGATGTCAACAAGATGATAGATTATTGTGGACAAAGGAGCAGAGAATAAGATTGGAGGGTCTCAGGAGAAAGGAATGAGTCCCGCTCTGGCTTGCAATAATAAACAAATGCTTCAGGTTTATGATGTTTAGGTATTCATTTTTTTCTGGATGTGAGGCATAATTACAAGATATGTCAAACTGGGTTACAGTGCATTCTGTTTTGGCAACGAGGAATTTGTTAAACCCTGTTCGGGATTTAACGAGAAGTGTCATGTTTTGCTCTGTTTAGATTGGAAAGGAGCTGAGCTGATGATCAGGATACCAAACCGGTTATTGAAGCCTTGGACAACGGCAGGGGTCGTTTTTAGTGCCATGGTACTGGCTGTTGCGATTTATGGAGACTGTATTCAGGCTCAGCCGGTTGCCCAAAAAAGCGGTGAAGAGCTCTATGTGGATGCCTGCAGCAGCTGTCATGGGTTTGATGGCAAGGGCGTATCTCAGCAGCAGGTTGGTTTTAGTCTACCCCTGAAAAGTTTCACTAATTACAATTTTGCGACCAGGGAACCGGAAGCAGAGTGGGTTGCTGTAGCTCATGACGGGGGACCTGTTCGCGGATTTTCCAGATTGATGCCTGCTTTTGGAGACGCGCTTACACTGGATGAATTAACCCTGATTGCCAGGTATATTAGGACGTTCTGCCCTGACAAGGCCTGGCCCAGAGGTGATCTGAATCTTCCCCGGGCCATGTTCACTGAAAAGGCATTTCCTGAGGATGAAGTAGTTTACACTGCGGGTTTTAACGCCGAAGGTTCCGGAAATTTTTCGAATGAGCTGATATTTGAGAAGCGATTTGGCGCCCGTAACCAGTTTGAACTGGTAATTCCTTTTGACTGGAAGGAACAGATAATTGATCCGGATGGAGGCAGTGACTGGAACGGAGGTGTGGGAGATATTGCCCTGGGAGTTAAGAGAGCTTTCTACCACAGCCTCCAGAAGGGCACCATCTTTGCAGCCACTGCTGAGATTATTCTTCCGACTGGAAATGAAGATAGGGGTTTCGGTAAAGGCACGGCGATCTTTGAACCTTTTATTTCCTACGGACAGTCATTGCCGGCCGAGTTTTTCCTGCATTCCCAGGCCGGACTGGAACTTCCTTTTAATACCGACAAAGCCGGGAATGAGGCCTTTTGGAGGGTAGCCCTGGGACGCGCTTTTAATGAAGGAATGTTTGGGAGAGTCTGGGCCCCTATGCTTGAATTTTTAAGTGCCAGAGAACTGGAGTCGGGTGCTGCTATCAGCTGGGACGTAGTCCCTCAAATGCATTTCACCCTGAATGCCAGGCAGCACATAATGATGAATGTAGCTGTTAGGGTTCCCCTGACAGAAAGCGATGTCCGAGATACGCAGATACTTGTCTATTTGCTCTGGGATTGGTTCCACGGCGGTTTTTTTGAAGGGTGGTAAAAATGAAACTTGATAGAGTTTTCCTTATCATAACAACGCTGTTTTCAATTACTTCATTCTCCACTGCCCAGGTTGTCACCACGAGCACCGGAGGGGGACTCCCCCAGATGTTTGCCACTTCCGACCAGTGTCTGGCATGTCATAACGGCCTGATTTCTCCTTCCGGGGAAGATGTTTCGATAGGGTCCAACTGGAGGGCATCAATGATGGCTCATTCAGCCAAGGACCCATACTGGCAGGCATCTGTCCGGCGGGAAACTCTGGCCCATGCCAGCGCTAAGGCAGCTATTGAAAATGAGTGTTCCGCCTGCCACATGCCCATGAGCCGCTTCAGGGCGAAAGCTTCAGGCATGATGGAATCAGTCTTTGCCAACCTGCCGATAGGCAAGGTGGTCAGCCGTAACGGACTGATGGCAGCGGATGGAGTTTCCTGCACGATGTGCCACCAGATCGAGAACAAGAATCTGGGTGAAAAGGCAAGCTTTACTGCCGGATTTTCAGTGGACGCCAGGACACTCCCTGAGAACAGGGCAATCTTCGGTCCTTTTGAAGTTAATGCCGGCCACCAGCGGATCATGAGGTCTTCTTCCGCCTATATCCCCACTCAGTCTCTGCATATCCAGAGCTCTGAGGTCTGCGCTACCTGCCACACGCTGTTTACCCATAGCCTCGGACCTGGAGGAAATGTGATTGGAGAACTTCCGGAACAGGTCCCTTACCTGGAGTGGCGCCACAGTTCGTTTCGGGAGACCAAAGCCTGCCAGGACTGCCACATGCCGGTAGTGGAGGAATCGATGCCGATAACCGGGGTAATGGGAGTGGCGCGGGATCATTTTTCACGGCACAGCTTCCGGGGCGGAAACTTCTTCATGATCAATATGCTCAACCGCAACCGGGGAGCACTAGGAGTAACCGCGCTGCAGCAGGAAATGGACGCGACGGTCCGCAGGACGATGGCCCACCTGGAAACCGGGTCAGCCTCCGTTTCCATTGAGTCCGCCGCAGTTTCCGGGAATCAGCTGAACGCTACGGTTGCGATTAATAATCTCGCCGGTCATAAGCTTCCAACCGCCTACCCCTCGAGGCGAGCCTGGATTCACTTTACGGTTAGTGACCGAAACGGAAAGACGATATTTGAATCGGGGGCATTTAACCAGAATGGGTCTATCAAGGGAAATGACAATGACCAGGACGCCTCCCGTTTTGAGCCTCACTATACTGAAGTCAAGAGCCCTGATGAAGTTCAGATCTATGAGGCGATTATGGCAGCTTCCGATGATTCAGTTACTACCGGGCTGCTGAAAGCGGTCAGGTACGTGAAGGATAACCGGATTCTGCCGGAAGGCTTTGATAAATCAACTGCTGATCATGATGTTGCGGTCAATGGAGCCGCCGAGAAAGATGATGATTTCCGAGCAGCCGGAGACCGGATTACTTACAGGGTGAATGTCGAAGGAGCCGAGGGTCCTTTCAATGTGCAGGCGGACCTCTGCTACCAGTCCATCGGCTATAGATGGGCCCAGAACCTGCAGGAGGAAAACGCTGCTGAAATAAGCCGGTTTGTCTCATATTATGACTCAATGGCCGGAGGCTCATCCGCGATACTGGCCCGTGATTCCAAAGCATCCGAATAGTAGGGAGCATTGTTAACCGGGGAAAAAGGGGGATTGAATTTCCCCGGTTATTTCATTTCATTGGGCTGGGAAGCCCGGACAGGTTCTGTTTGTATAGTACTTCCCTTGAGTGCTTCTCATCCCGGCGGTTTTCCTTACCTTTGTTGACTCAATCTAGCAAGGAGTTGTGGCACATGAGATCCAGAGTTTTTGCTGTTGCAATTTTATCGGGAGTTCTTCTGTTTACAGCCTGCTCTTCGCAGGAACCGGAAGTCCCATTTCAAACCTATTCCATCGACCAGTTTCTGAAGACCACTTCAGTTGGCGGAGGGTATTTTAATGCTGATGAATCCAGATTGTTGGTTCATTCCAACGAAACCGGGATTTTCAATGCTTACAGCATGGACATCGCGTCCGGAAAGAAAACGCCTTTGACGAAGTCTGAAACCGAGTCAGTGTTTGCCATGGGTTACCTGCCTGGTTCAGAAGCTTTTCTTTATACCTCGGACAAGGGGGGCAATGAGATAGATCATCTCTTCCTGCAGGATTCTGAAGGCAAAGTACAGGAACTGACTACCGGCGAAGAGACCAGGGAGATGTTTTATGGATTTGCCCATGACCTGAAGTCTTTCATTACCGGAAATAATAGCAGGGATGCCCGGTTTATGGATGTGTACGAATGGGACCTGGAAACACTTGAACCAAAGCTTTTATATAAGAACGAAGATGGGCTGGATTTCTCCGGAATGAGCCGGGATAAGCGCTGGATGACCCTGCAGCGGACGCATAATAATTTTGATTCCGACCTTTACCTGGTTGACCGTGATGGAAATGGAGATCCCAGGCTGATCTCCATTGAAGAGGGGGAGATTAACCATAATGCAGCCGCTTTTACTCCGGATAATTCAACACTGCTTTACCTGACTGATAAAGACAGCGACTGGCTTTACCTGATGAGTTATGACCTGGCAACCGGTGACAGGAAAGAGGTTTTCCGTCCGGAAAAATGGGATGTGTCCTATGTGAGCTATAGCTTTAACGGGAAATACCGGGTTTTAGGTGTCAATGAAAACGCGGTGACCAGGCTGATCATAACCAATGTCGAAACCGGAGAGCAACTGGAGCTGCCCAATCTTCCGGCAGGGGATTTAACCGGAATTGAATTCAGCAGGAGCGAGAAACTGATGCGTTTTTACCTGGTGAACGACGATGCCCCGGCTAACCTGTTTCTGTATAACCTGGAATCGGGCGACCTTAAACAGCTGACTGATAACCTGAATCCTGAAATACATGCCGAAAACCTGGTCAAATCAGAACTGATTACCATGACGGCGCGGGATGGGTTGGAGTTTTACGGATACCTTTATAAACCGGTCCAGGCTTCTCCGGGAAACAAGGTCCCGGCCCTGCTGATGATCCACGGCGGGCCTGGTGGACAGAGCCGCCCCGTTTACAGCGGACAGAAGCAGTTCATGGTTAACCATGGATACGCGATTTTTGACCTGAATTACAGGGGCTCAAGTGGGTTCGGACGAACCTTTTCCATGGCTGATGACCAGAAGCATGGTAAAGAACCTCTCTGGGATTGCGTGGATGCCAAGGACTGGCTTAAGGCAAATGTCAACTGGATTGACCCCGATAAGATAGGAATCCTGGGGGGATCATATGGCGGATACATGGTTATGGCCGCTCTGGCTTTTGAACCTGATGAATTTGCCGTAGGGGTTAATTTATTCGGTGTAACCAACTGGGTCAGGACTCTCAAGAGCATTCCCCCCTGGTGGGAAAGCTTTAAATATTCCCTCTACCGCGAACTTGGCAATCCTGAAACCCAGGAAGAAATGCTGACGGAAATTTCACCATTATTCCATGCCGATAAGATCACCAAGCCTGTGATCATACTCCAGGGTTCCAATGATCCGAGGGTGTTGCAGGTGGAAAGCGACGAAATGGTTGCGGCTATAAGAGAAAAGGGAGGAGTTGCTGAATATGTGCTTTTTGATGATGAGGGGCACGGATTCAGTAAAACCGCCAACCTGGTCCGGGGCTGGAATTCGGTGCTGGAGTTCGCAGATAAATATCTGAAAGACGGAAAACAGTAATCGATTTATAACTGGGGGGAAATTTGTTTCGGGCATTTCCCCCTTAACCCGAATTAATCACCATCTGATTATCGCTGAGGTCTGTACATCCTACCTGACAGCCAAATGCTCTGTCGACCTTCCCGACGTACCGTCAAGTATGCCTGCGGGAGTTTCGTTAACAGTCCTCATAAACCTTGTCTCCAGTCTACGCTTCCGCCACTTAACTGCGTGACCCGGTGATAAATTCAATTTAACGACCGGAGACCGATAGTGAGTCTTAGAGCAAATAGACCATGGGATTCACATCTCCATTTTCCCTGGGCCGGGAGAAGCATTGTGTTATTCTCGTCATAACCCTCGATAAAATAAGATTTATCGAGAAATGGGGGCTTTTCTTGGTTCTAAAACTTATGCGACTGCTCTTTTGCATACAGGTTTTATTATGCCCGGCAATTGCCGGGGATAAAGATGGGGATAGCCCGGAGCTGGTAACCGACCGCCCGGACTTGACGGAATCAAGTTCAGTTGTTCCCAAGGGTACTGTGCAGATTGAAATGGGCTGGAGCATGGAGCGGCTTTCTTCCCCCGGAGAGGATCTGACAGCTCATCATTTTCCGGAAACCCTGGCTAGAATTGGACTGCATGACAGGATTGAACTTCGCCTGGGCTGGGACGGAGGACAATGGCAGGAGCTCCAGAAAGACGGAATCAATGTGGTTTCCAGTGGAGCCGGAGATATGTACCTTGGAACCAAGCTTTCCCTTTGGAGTGAAGATGGAAATCTTCCCGAAACCGCTCTGATAATGGGATCCTCTATTCCGACCGGAAGCAAATGCCGCGCCTCCGATCAGCTTGGAAATCGTTTATGCTGCAGCTCATTTAACCTTTACTCCAGCCGGAGATATGATCCTTCGGTCATCCTGGCCATGTCCAAGACGCTCAGTGACAGGCTGTCTATTGGGTGGAATCTTGGAACCGTGTGGCTGACGGAAAGGGAAGACAGCGGAGACTTCGACACCCTGCCCAGGGGTATTTATTCAGCGTCCCTGGGAATCTCAGCCACTGACAGGATGGGATTTTTTGTAGAGTTTTTCGGAGACACTTCCCTGACTGGAGGGTCAAGGCCTTCCAACAGCGTGGACGGCGGAGTAACTTTTCTGATCCTGCCCAATGTGCAGTTAGATGCATCTGCCGGAAAAGGAGTTTCCAGTGAAAGCCCTGACTGGTTCGCGGGGGCCGGAATCAGTTTTCGCCTGCCTGGATAGACTGTCAAGAGAAGTTCAGGCCAGGTTTAAAAACCACACCAGGGGGACATAAGTGGAATCAATCCGATTAATCAGAAAAAGCCCTTTTTTGAGGATTCCCTGCATATTTATCAATGAATTCCCGCATAATTTTTTTTTGGGCGTATAATTGGAATAGTCTAGCAAAGATTGAAGTGATTTTTCTGCATTATAAAACTGGATTCAATTTCACTTGTTTTTTGCAAAATTTAATCCGAATCCTGGTATAGATACCAGGGAACTTTTGTTTCATGTGGGGCTATTATGAGTTTTTTTCAATCTAAGCTGAACTGTATGCTTCCAGAACTGAACATAGGAGATAAGTCAGCAAGAATACCTATTGTTCAAGGCGGGATGGGAGTAGGCGTTTCTCTTTCCGGTCTGGCCACAGCTGTGGCTAACCAGGGCGCGATAGGTGTTGTCGCGGCCAATGCCATTGGCATGATTGAGCCTGATTACTACCAGAATCATGTTCAGGCTAACGTAAGAGCACTAAAAAGTGAACTCAGAAAATGCCGAAAAAATAGTAGCGGCCTTATCGGAGTCAATATAATGGTCGCGGTTGACTGTTTCCAGCAGTTGCTTGTCGCTGCTATAGAAGAGAAAGTTGATTTCCTGTTCCTCGGCGCTGGATTGCCTGTGAAAAACATCCCGGTTTCAGCAATTCGTGAGGCCGGAATTAAGGTTGTTCCGATTGTAAGTTCAAGCAGGACGGCCCGGTTAATCTTCAAGATGTGGGAAAAAAACTACAGTGACATCCCTGATGCTGTTGTTGTAGAAGGTCCTGAGGCCGGCGGGCATCTGGGTTTTAAATATGATCAGATTGATAATCCTGCTTATAAACTTGAAAAGATTGTACCTGAAGTAGTAGAGGGGATTAAGGAATTTCAGGACAGGTGGGGCCGGGAGATCCCGGTGATCGCTGCAGGCGGGGTTTTCAGTGGTGAAGACATTTACCGTTTCATTCAGCTGGGAGCTAAAGGTGTCCAGATGGGCACTCGTTTTGTGGCGACCGATGAGTGTGATGTCGACAGGAAATTCAAGGAAGCTTATGTCAGTTGCAATAAAGAGGATATAAGGCTGATCAGCAGTCCCGTTGGCCTGCCGGGCAGGGCGATCAAGAGTACTTTTTTGGAAGATGTTTCCAAGGGCATGAAAAAAGTTTTCCGCTGCCCTTCCCGGTGTCTCCAGAGCTGCGGTGCCATGGAAGCAAAATACTGTATTTCAGAAGCTCTGGATAATGCGAGGAAAGGGAATTTCGAGAAAGGATTTGCTTTCTGCGGGTCAAATGCTTACCGGGTAGATTCCATAGTTTCGGTGAAGCATCTTATCAGTAGTCTTAATTTTGAGTATTTCACGGAATATTTTCTGAATGCCATAAGAACTGAATATGAAGAAACAGCTGAAAAACTGCGATCCATGAAAGAGGAATACGGATACAGTTTTTTTAATGTTTCTGAAGAGAATGAAGCCAAATTCCGGGAGACAATTGAGACCTTCCGCAGGAAGATAGCTTCAGCCCGGTCTGAATACGATCAAATGTTTGATGCGATAGGTATTAATTTTTTTGACAGGATCGAGGATATAAAATAGTCTCGGTTTCTGATTACAAGAGGTAACCCGGGATTAATTGACCAAAAGACTTCCGTCTTCTTTATTCCCACCATTACTTCGCATGGCGCTGTTCTGGATCGCAGGCTCCCGGGTAACCTGTCGGCTTAGATAGCTTCGCAGTCATTTTCCATAACAATACCTCTCTGGCTCTCTCTGTTTTAATGTGACCTTGCAGGTTTTTTCTGGAAGCGATCAATTCGCAATTCTGATTTATTCCAGTTGACTGCAGAATGGAATGCGTCAATGGTTATACCAAACACTGCCAGGCCGTTGCTTTCATCGATTTCCTGCGCATTGCGGCGGGCAATTAGGGCATGCCATCCATAAGATGCGGAGGGAAATGATAGTCCTGATGAGAGTGTCAAGGCGCAGGGCGTGGTACCATCAAAATCGGAAAAGGCCCGCTGTTTTTTTCTGCGGAGAGTTTCGGGCCTTTCCCGGGGGAGTGACTACCTGATTTTTATCAAGCGGGTCATTATGACACCTTCGATATTGACGATTTTATTCAGGACCTCTTCAGGTACTCCATTTTCACAGTCAATGATATTGTGAGCCAGATCTCCGCGGCTCCGATTCAACATGTCCACAATATTTATCTTTGACTCTGCCAGCAGAGTAGTTATCTGCCCTACCATGTTGGGTACGTTGCTGTTGGCAACCAGGATGCGGTTGCTGGCTGAAGGGACCATGTTGCACTCAGGGAAATTCACTGAATTCTTGATGTTCCCATATTCCAGGTAATCCCTGACCTGATTTACAGCCATGACGGCACAATTATCCTCCGCTTCCGGTGTGGAAGCGCCAAGGTGTGGTACCGGAATTACATTTGGTTCACCCAGCAAATCCTCATCCGGAAAGTCAGTTACATAGGCCGAAACTGTTCCGTCTGCGAGGGCAGTTTTCAGTGCCGCATTGTTCACCAGCCCTCCCCTGGAGAAGTTCAGCAGGCGTACATTTTTTTTCATGAGCGCGAACTTCTCGCTGTTGATCAAACCCCTGGTTTTATCATCCAGCGGTACATGGACTGTAATGTAGTCCGATTCTGAAATCAGGGTGTCCAGGCTGACGGCTTTCTGGACAGTGCGGGACAATCCCCAGGCTGATTCCACGGAGATAAAGGGATCGAATCCGGTTACTTCCATTCCCAGCGCTTCAGCGTCATTTGCCACCATCACTCCGATTGCGCCCAGCCCGATTACACCCAGTTTCTTGCCTTTGATCTCGGGCCCTGAAAACTGGGATTTCCCCTGCTCCACCAGCTTGGGTACTTCAGCTCCTTTGTCAGCCAGACCTTTTGCCCAGGCAATCCCGTCATATATGCGCCGTGAAGAGATAAAAAGGGCCATAAGAACCAGTTCCTTCACACTGTTGGCGTTGGCTCCCGGGGTGTTGAAAACTACAATTCCCTTCTCGGTACATCTTTCAATGGGAATATTATTTACGCCGGCTCCGGCCCTGCCAACCGCTTTCAGCGATTCCGGAAGTTCCAGGTCATGCATTTTGAAACTACGCAGCAGGATAGCATCAGGATTGGGAATCTCCGAGGCGATTTCATATTCATTTCGGGAAAAGAGCTCGAGTCCTACCGGAGAAATTTTATTAAGTGTCTGTATCTTGTACATATGGATCTCCCTTTATTCAACGGTTGTTAATTTCAAATTCCTTCATGTATTCCACCAGGGCCACAACCCCCTCACGAGGCATGGCATTGTATATGCTGGCTCTCATCCCGCCTACACTTCGGTGTCCTTTCAGATTAATCATGCCCTTGGCAGCGGCCCCTGTTATGAATTCGGCATCCAGCTCCGCGGAAGGCAGTACAAAGGGGATGTTCATGCTGGAACGGTCACGCGGATCAACTGTGCCCTTAAAAAGCGGAGAGCTGTCCAGAAAGTCATAGACCAGGCCTGCTTTTTCTTCATTTATGGCCTGAATGGCAGGAATACCACCCAGTTTTTTCAGCCACTCAAATACCAGCTTGGCAATATAAATGCTGTAGCAGGGGGGAGTGTTAAACAGGGAGCCAGCTTCAGCGTGGGTTTTATAGTTAAACATGGTTGGCGTGATATCCAGGGCTTTTCCAATCAGGTCCTTTCGGATAACCACTACCGTAACCCCCGCGGGAGCGATGTTTTTCTGGGCTCCGGCATAAATACATCCGAATCTGCTGACATCATATACCTGGGAGAGGATGTTGGAGGACATATCAGCAACCAGGGGAATATCACCGGTTTCAGGAAGCCTGGCATACCTGGTTCCATAAATGGTGTTGTTGCTTGTTATATGCACATAGTCCGCGTCAGGATCAAACATGTCCCGGCTCAGTTCGGGAATATAGGAAAAAGTTTTTCCTTCCGATGAGGCAACTACATTTACGGTACCGTAACGTTTGGCTTCAGCAATGGCTTTTTTTGACCAGGCCCCGGTATTGACGTAATCAGCCTTACGGCTGCCATTCATCAGGTTCAGGGGAACCATGGCAAACTGGCTGGACGCCCCACCCTGCAGGAACAGAACAGCATATTCTTCCGGTATCCCCATCAATTCCCTGAGAAGGGCTTCAGCGGATTCAATTATGTCCTTGAATGCGGGAGAGCGATGGCTCATTTCCATTACAGAAGTCCCTGTTCCGCGGTAATCAAGCATTTCTTCCGCTGCGGTTTTCAGGACTGTTTCAGGCAGAACGGACGGTCCAGCTGAAAAATTATATACACGTGACATGGCAGGCTCCTTAAATAAAAAAAGTTATTTGGTATTTATTTCTTTGAGATCTAAAAGCGAAGAGATGACTCTCAATTCATTCACAAGATTCATGTTCCGGACAATTACAGTATCTGAGGCAGGGGTAATTGATACAGGCGCAAAGTTAATAATGCCCCTGATTCCCCCATCCGCCAAGGCTTCAGCCGCTTCCTGGGCAGCGGTCGCCGGTACTGTCAACAGGGCCAGTTCTATCTGCTTCCGTTTAACAACCTCCTGGATTTCATATGCCGGGAAAACGGGTATTCCCGTCCTGATTGTTTCCAGGCGGTTTACGTTTGAATCAAACCCGGCTTCTATGGAAAACCCGTTGGGATTAAAGTGGTTATACTCCAGCAAAGCTGATCCCAGCCTGCCCAGCCCGACAATGCAGGTTTTGCGGACCCTGTCGAAACCCATCGAATCAGACAGGTGCCGCTTCAGGCGTATCACATCATAACCGGAACCAGTGTCCCCGATTTCTCCCAGGAAGTTTATATCCTTGCGGACGGTATGGGCAGGAATTCCCAGCGCTTTTCCAATTCCGGTAGAAGAGATTCGAGAGATTCCCTCTCCCTGCAGTTTCCTGCAGAGCTGGTATAAAAGACTCAGCCTCTCTATTGTTGATGCGGGTAATTTTTTAAACATTGATACTACCTGTGAATAATTTCACCAAATCATACTATTGATTTACTCAAAACGCAAGTTTTTTGAGAAGAAAAAGGGGAAACCTGGGAAAAAATGATTATATCGGTGAAATATTTCACATATTATCATAAGCCACTCTCGATCATGAGGGAGGGGAAAGATATCTATGTGCTGAAGCTGTATTCACTTGGCAGGGTTTAACATGTTTTAAGGAGTCGGCCGATGGGGGAGTTTCAGTGTCGGTCAGGAGGCAGTTCGGGGCCGCCCCAGTTTCAAGACTGTAGAAGTGCGTCTCCTCTCTCTTCCTGTAAGAGACTGAGAGGATCGGGAGTCGGGAGATGTATGCATCCTGAATTCATTTTTATTCGTTCCTGGAAATACGTTTATTTTGCAGCTCTCTTGAGGCATAATTGGTCAAAAGATGAAACTGATAATCCAGATACCCTGTTTGAATGAGGAAAAAACACTGCCTCTGACTATTGCGGATCTCCCCACAGTGATCCCTGGCATAGATATAATCGAATATCTGGTCATTGACGACGGAAGTACGGACCGCACTGTTGAGGTCGCCAGGGAATGCGGTGTACATCACATCCTTCAAATGGGAACAAACCGGGGGCTTGGAATCGCTTTTTCGTCAGGAATTGAGAGGGCATTATCCCTGGGTGCAGATATTGTTGTGAATACCGATGCGGACAACCAGTACCAGGGTGCTGATATTCCGACTCTTCTGGCGCCGATTTTGAGTAATGAAGCGGACCTGGTTGTTGGCAACCGGCCGATAAAGGATCATCCGGAGTTTTCCTGGACAAAAAAGATTCTACAAAGAACAGGGAGCTGGGCCTTGCGGTCGATTTCCAGGACAGATGTCAGGGATGCGGCCTCAGGATTTCGGGCTTTCTCCAGGGAAACCTGCCTTAAGTTATTGGTACATACCCGTTTTTCCTATTGCATGGAAACGCTGATCCAGGCGGGAAACGCTAACCTGAGAGTGGCGGATGTGGATATCCGGGTCAATCCCAGGTCCCGCCCGTCCCGGTTATTCAGTAATATCTTCCAGTATATTCTGAAGTCCGGAGGTACAATCCTGATGATGTTCTGCCTTTATCGGCCCGGAGCTTTTTTTGCCCTGTTTTCATCCGCGTTTTTCCTGATGTCAATTGGATTGGGAGTCCGTTACTCCTACCTGGCATTTTACCTGGGAGAAGGCTTGGGGCGCCACATTCCCTCCCTGATCCTGCTTTCAATCTTCGCGTTTTGGTCCGTACTTTTTGCGGCACTCGGGATAATCGGAGAAATTACCCGAGTCTCCCGTCGTGTAAGTGAGGAGAATCTTTATTTAAACCGGAAAAAGAGCGGGAAAGAGGGCTGATTTTTTAAAAAGCGAGCTGTCAAAGTCCTATCGGATAGTCTGGAAGCTGGATTTCCAATTTTGATTTGCTCAACTAAATACTCTTGATTCAGGACATGGCGTTAAATGGAATTTGATTACAGATCAAAGAGAACGATCAAGCAGGGTTTTCTCTTTATTCTCGCGACTGGCATAGGGTTTGCCATAAACGTGGGACTGACTGCCTTCCTCCATGAGATTCTGGGAATCCCGCCAGGGATTGCATTTGCTGTAGCCCTCGCATGCGCGTATGCGGTGAATTTTTTTAACAACCGGAAGTGGGTTTTTGCTTCAGACGCCGCTGCCGTTCCCCAGGTAGTAAGGTTCCTGAGTGTATCACTGGGTTTCAGGCTGGCGGAATACCTGGTATTTCTTTTGCTTTTTAATATCTTGGGGATACACTACCTGTTCGCGGTACTCATCTCCCTGTCCAGCTTTTATTTCCTGAAATTTTTTGTGTACAAGGAAATTGTATTCACAAGTAAGAAGGATACAGCCTGAATGGGAATGAATGCTCTGGTCCTCATAAGAGATTAGAACAGACCTGCCGTTCTGCCACTATTTTTCTGGTAGGCGCATCAACAAAAAATAAGACTATCTGATTCAGTCACAGTTACTCGGGAAATGATTCCTTCATTGGTAGACATCTCGAAAATTTATATAATTAATGGCATTATAGTAACCAGCGAAGAGTGAATTGATTGAGAAATGCGGGTCGGGGGTGGAATTTGCGTGTTATGGAAAAAATGAAAATTACTGGAAATCCCGACGGAGTCGCGAGGAAATATGGACCATTGTTTCCGGATAAATGGTTCATTCAGCGGTTAGTTAAAAATAAATTCGAGTCGCTGTTAATGATTCTGGGAGTCGTGTCTAGATGCCCGAACCTTCAACGACAGCCATTCGTTCCGGGAAAAGGAGTCTCATCCGGGCCATAGTTTTTGGTGTTGCCTGCTTTCTGCTGATTGAGGCAGGGGTATTTCGCAGCGGCCTTTTTCTCCAGTTTACAGAACCGGCTTCCTATTGCGGACAGGTTGTAGCAATGCTGCGGAATGCCAAGGCATTTGAGCAGGATTCAGGAACAGCAAGACGTGTACTGGTACTGGGCGATTCCCGAATGGGAGAAGGGTTTTCCGCGAAGCTTTGTGATGAACTGGGACAGTCTGATCCCCGCTGGTTTAATGCTTCCGTTCCCGGTTCAACTCCCCGCGTATGGAGCTACATGCTCGACAGACTTCTGCGGCAAGGCAACAGGTTCGACCTGGTGGTCCTGCCTCTCCAGAGCCTGACAGGCCGCACCTCAGAGTTTTTTATGGCAGATCGAAGACTGGATGGCCAGTTTATGCCGCCGATCCTTCCTTTGTCCTGTGTGCGGGAATTTTCTAATTCCTTTAATTCTAAAGGACTGCAGCGGGAAATGTTGTTGCGCGGTTTCCTGCGTTCTTATGCCCTCCAGAGTGATTTACTCCGACTGATTGAGCATCCGGTGAGACGAAAGCGTGACGTTGACCGGATGCGGAAGGCATACAAATCCCATTATAACTACCAGGGACGGGAGGAAAGCCTTGCCGGGAAAGTTGGAGTTGTGGAGGGCAAAGTGGTTTTTTCTCCGCAGATACCGGAAACAGATCACAGTTTATATACTGTCATGCCAGATGCTCCATCTGCTGAGTCTCTTGTGAAACAGCCTCACTATCAGCGTCAATGGATTGGGCGAATTGAAAAATCCTGTCAAACTGCGGGCGCAAAACTGGTGGTACTGCTGGCCCCCAGAGGGCCTCTCGGGGAGATATATGACTCCGAAGAAGGGGTTGATGCCCGGGACCGCCTGGAGCTTTCCCCGAAAACTGTGGTACTCCCGGCTGCAACCTTCACTGCCCTGGAACGGCCGGAGTGTTACTTTGACCACCTGCATATGAATGCTCTGGGTCGAAAGGAATTTTCAACTATATTGTGGAAGTTCGTTGCCGGAATCCTAGATGAAGAGATTGTGGAAAGAGGTGCCAGGTAATGCTGTTTAACACTTTTTCTTTCTGGATATTTCTCACGGTGGTTTTGGCTCTTTTTTACGCTGTGCCATTTCGTTACGGCAGGTATGTTCTATTGGTGGCGAGTTACTGGTTTTATATGGCCTGGGACTGGAGATTCGGTGGACTGCTGGCGTTTGTAACGGCAGTTAACTACCTGGCCGGTGCTTTGCTTCCCTCTGCGTCGGAAAGGAGACGCAGATTCATTTTGTGGGTCTCATTGGGAAGCACCCTGGGAGTACTGGGTTTCTTTAAATACTATGACTTTTTTGCCGCCAGCCTGGCAGCATTGCTGGGAATTCCGGCAGATGCCTGGCAGCTACGGATAATCCTGCCCGTAGGCATCAGTTTCTTTACGTTTCAGGGGCTATCCTACACGATTGACATCTCCCGGGGTACGCTACGTCCTGCTCACTCCTGGGTTGACTTTGCGTTGTACGTTGCTTTTTTTCCCCAGTTGGTGGCCGGACCTATCGTGCGCGCGTCGTATTTTCTGCCGCAACTTGATGCATGGCGAAGACCTTCACAGGGAGAGTTGTCAGAAGGAATTGGCCTGATACTGCTGGGGCTGGTTAAGAAGATGGTGTTTGCTGACCAGTTTGCGGCCATAGCTGAAGTGTACTTTGGCGGACTCGGGGCTAATCCGGGAGGTTTGGCTGCCTGGACCGGAGTCGTGGCATTTGGGATGCAGATATACTTTGACTTTGCCGGGTACACTGATATTGCCCGGGGATGCGGGCGGGTACTGGGGTTTCATTTTTCAGTCAATTTTGCGAGGCCCTACCTGGCAACAGATATCCAGGATTTTTGGCATCGTTGGCATATCTCACTTTCTACCTGGCTGAGGGATTACCTATATATTCCGCTGGGGGGCAATCGGGCCGGACGGGTACGCACCTATATCAACCTGATGCTTACCATGCTGCTTGGCGGCTTGTGGCATGGAGCAAGCTGGACGTTTGTAGTGTGGGGAGGTTATCACGGGCTGCTCTTGGCAGTTGACCGCATGATCCGCTCGGCTTACGGGAAAGCTGAACCTTTCTGGATGCGTGGGCCTTCATTGCGCTGGGCTGCACGGATTGTCACGTTTGTGCTGGTGAGTATTGGATGGGTGTTCTTCAGGGCTGAGACCTTCACAGATGCGGCACAGGTACTGAAGGCGATGTCTTGGGTACAGGGCAGCGGAGACAGCCTGTTTTTGACGGGGCACTGGGTATTGCTTGGTTTTGCGGTAGTTGGGATGATCGTCCAGGAGCGCTGGAAGATATTTGAGAGGCTGCTGGAAGCGCCGGACTGGGTGAGGGGATTGGCCATAGCTGCGGCCCTGTACAGCCTGGTTCTTTTCAGCTACACTGCGACCTCAATCCCTTTCGTGTATTTTCAGTTTTAAAACGTGACATCATTATCAAGGGGGGTTATGGAAGCAAAACAGAAGTACACTTCGAGCAAAACATGGCTGCTGGCTCTGCTTATAGGCTGTGCCATCCTGATAGTCAGGATAATTTCACTACGAAATGTATTCGGTCCTGTAGTGTATGGGGATGAGTTCATATACTGGCGCAATATGATGGCCCTTTTTGTGTCCCATGGGAGTACTAACTCAGGTTACCCGCCCCTGTATCCCAGTTTTATGGCACTGGGACTGTTCTGGCCTGACACCTACCGCGGCGTTTTACTGCTTAACGCGATGGTTGGCAGTATTCTGCCATTCGTTGCCTGGCGGATTTCCCGGAAACTACCGGATGCCTACCGGATTACTGCTGTTGTACTGCTGAGCGTAATGCCCCTGCTCTTTGTCTATCCAAGAATGATGATGAGCGAAAATCTTTTTATTCCATTGATTGCCCTGACGCTGTGGACTCTTCATTATACTGTCAGGCACCAGTCAATAGGGGCGTCTATAGTGACAGGAATTTTACTCTGGATGGCTTGTATGACCAGGTACCAGGGATTGTTTTTTGTTGCGGGAGCGGCAATGGCAGTCTCCCTTCCCATCCTATTGAGATGGTGGCCAGGTAAGGGCCGTGGCTGGTCTGCGTTTCAAGGCAAGCGGTTGTTTGCCGCTGCTGTCCTGGCAGGAGGGATTCCGTTAGCAGGAATCATGCTATGGAAATGGTTTGGTGTACCTTCATCGTGGGAAATGTTACAGACCACCACCAATATCTATCGGCACAACATTGAGTTGACTCTGGGTAACCTGGCTATGTGGACGGTTTTTTATTTGAGTTATGGCATACTGTGCATTCTGCCTCTGCTTCCTGCTCTTCTTCATGCCGGCTGGCAGACCGTGATATCAAAGCACCGATCTCCATCCAACGTGGCTGTGCTGGCGTTTGTTCTGTTTTCAACGGGAATTTCCCTGGCCGTGGCTTCCAGGCATTCCGCACTGGTAGAGTACAACCATCCCGATCCCTCCCACATCATGGGCCGCTACCTCATCTTTCTTCCGGCTCTGGCGCTGCTCTGTCTGCTGGTACTTCCTTATTTTCGTGAGCCTTTAGATCGTAGAAACAGGGTGCTTTACCTTGGCCTGTGGCTGGGCAGCGGGCTGCTGGGAGTACTGGCTTACGGCACTATCATCGGCGGATGGTTTTTCAAAATTCCCTCTTGGTTCATTATGACTCAACCCGCGTTGGATGTTTTTGTGTATAAAACCGATGTCTGGGTACTTGTGGCAGCCATAATATTCGGGCTGCTGGGATTGTTACCGAACAGGTTGCCGTTACTTGCTGCATTAGTGATCTTTTTTTCCATAGCCTCGGTAACCAGCCGTTCGGGATCTTTCAACAATGCTGATGGACCAGAAGCCTTTAGCAGTTGCATGGAGGAAACTCTACAGGAGTATCCCCAGGGCCTTATCGGGTTTTTAAACGGGTCCTGGTTCACGGAGATACACGCCCGTTATTATTTACAATTTAAAGGGATAGATATGCAGCGAGTCCGGTTTGGGGAAGGATTCGAGAATCCTGATGTCATGGCTGTTATACGTATGGAACCCAAAGAAGATCCTGATCATCCTGCAGTTTTTGTTTCCAAGACCGGCACTGCTGTTTACGTAGACAGGCGGTGAAATGATTACAGTGACTACCGGTCAAAAGCGGATATCTCATTGGGCCTGCTATGAAACTTTATGCCATTATGAGGATATTTAAAGGTGTAAATAAACCTGGTCCCGGGGTAGAATTTTGATGGCAATAGAGGACAGGATGAAGATGGACGCCAGCTGGATCTGGTTCAAAGGCGGGCCGGGATTAAGATTCAATCCGTGAACAGTTTACTGATCTGTAATTTGCAGGAAAATACCGAATTAAAGGTTGCATGAATAAAAAGAACAGAGGTGAAAGATGCGCAAAAGATATATAGGCATGGCACTCTTTTTCGGAATAGTGTTTTCGTTTTCATGCAGTGGCAGACAGACGGTTTCCACCGGAACAGTTCCCTATAGGCAGATCGGCCAGGCCTCAGCTCCCAGGCAGGATGCGATCTCTCTGAACGGTTATGCTGAATTTTTAAAAGGCCCGTATCTCATCATAGAGGGGCAGAGAGTGGCAGCTGACGTCAGGACTGAATTTAAAGGCCTGGCCCGAAACCTGGCAAGTATTCCCCCGGGATCAGAGGTAAATGTAAGGGGTATCCGGAAGGCTGACGGGGTCATACTGGCATCCAGAATTGAAAGTAAACCGAACGGAAATGCTTTCCTGGAGGCTGATGTCCTCAAAATCAGCGATACGGTTGAGACTGCCTGGGTTAAGGAAGGCATGTTGTTCAACGAATCTCCGGAGGGTAAGCGGGAGGTCATAGGTAAAATAATAGAGTCGGGTCCGCAGGTGCAGCGGGTCCGCAGGATAACCTTGAAACTGCTCCCCCCTTATGTGAATCAGGACAGGGTAAGGGTACGCGTGGTGGAAACCAAGGAGTGGAATGCCTCAGTCATGGGAAATGGAGCTGTCTGGGTCTATTCAGGATTATTAGACAGTGTAAATGATGATGAACTAGCAATTATCCTGGGGCATGAACTCGCCCATTATACTCACGAGCATTCAAGGCGGCAGGCTAAAAGGGGTTTTATCACCCAGATCATAGCCGCCGCTGCATCCATTGGGGCCCAGTCGATTGATTCCGGGGTGGGAAGAACAACAGCTTCTCTTGGAACTATCCTCGGTTTAACAACCTGGATGAGCGGTTACAGCCGCGGCCTTGAAGATCAGGCTGACAGAGTTGGAGTCAGGTATGCTTATGAGGCCGGATATGACGTGAACAGTGGAATTGTGCTTTGGGAAAAATTCAGGAAGAAGTATGGGGACCAGGACTCCTTCACGAATTTTTTTGTTGGAAGTCATCCAACTCCTTCAGAAAGAATCAGGAACATGAAAAGAGAGATTTCCATGAATTATTCCGGGGCGGCAGATTAATGAGGGGCAGTGCCGGGTGGGAGTACTGTGGTGTGGAGGACCCGACACTGCTTGGGGACTTGAATAGCCGTTCATCAGTACTCGAACGGCTTAATACACTTAATACATAACCTTGGTTAAGCTGTTTTTCACTTCTAATGTATTTGATGCCGGAGGTGACAAAATGTTCCGAAAATATTTTATTTTTTGAGTTAAAACTCGCGGTGCGTTTTCCAGGCTTTAACCTTTGCTTACCTGGAAGTCGGGATAAAGGGCAGGAACTGTTAATTTGCTGTTTACCCGGGTGGGAATCCTGACTGGTGGAGGGAATAAGTTTGATTAAGAAAATTCTATATGCAGTACTGGTGATTGTTTTTCTTCTGGTTTCAGGATTACTGGTTTTGGACATATCCCTTGATTCAATTATTAAAGAGGCTGTCGAAAAGAATATATCCCGGGTAATCGGGAGTTCAGTAACTGTTGAAACTGTTAATTGTTCAGTAATTTCTGGTAACGGAAGTGTTGTCGGTATCAGAGTTCTCAATCCTGAAGGATTTTCAGAAGGGCCCGCTTTGATACTGGGGAAGGTTTATTTTAAGGTAGATATGGGCTCACTCTCGATGGATTTGATTACACTGAGCGAGATACGGGCAGATTCATTTCTAATAGTTCCCGAAAAAAACGGAGAAGGAAAACTGAACTTTCAGGTCCTTTCCCAGAATCTAAAAAAGACTAATGACAGAAAAGACCAGGAGGAAAAGACCTCTAAGATCAGAATGCCAAAATTCAGGATATCCGAGTTTGTTTTAAGTGAAGGGGAAATTGATCTTTCCGGCCTTGGCTATGATTCGGGTAACCTGAGGATTCCCGAGTATAGGCTGCAGAATCTTGGTGGAACTGATGGAGTCACCCCGGCTGAGGTAATGGAAGAAATTTTTTCAGGATTATTTCATAAAATAATCCTGAACACCTTCCAATCAGGCATCAAGAAATGGTTTGAAAAGATATTGTAACCATTCAGACCATGAATAAACCGCAGACCGGGATTCTTTAAACTAAACCTGATTTTCCACGGAATAAATCGGTGAGGAGTATGTATCTGGATCTCCGGATAGCGGTTTCGACAGATTTCCGGGGTGAAAGCCTTTTTTAACCGCGTCTACCGTGGAGTCACCAGAATTTTCTGGCCAGGATATATCCTTGACTTCGGACTCAATGAATTCCATTCAAAGAGATTTTTGATCGCCACTCCGTAAATGCGGGATATGCGGTACAGAGAATCGCCGCTTTGGACAGTATGAGTTCCTGAAGATGCCAGAACCTTCTGAGCTTCCTTCTTTGTAAAAGAGGATGGTTTGGAGAGAGGTATAATCAAATCCTGGCCGATTTTGAGGCGATTAATATTCCGAATCTTGTTGGTGTCTGCTATGGCATTCATCGAAACACCATAACGGGAGGCAATCAGGGAGAGAGTCTCCCCTGAACCTACTTTATGGTGTCTGAGCCTAAGTCTCATTGAAGGGGGTATGTCAGCCAGGGCTTTTTCCAGTTTTTCTCCAAACCCGGCCGGTATGTTCAGAGTGTATTCTTTTGGTTCAAAGGGAGTGACGCCTCTTTGAAGGCCCGGATTCAGGGTGCGGAGATCATTCAACGGAACACCAATCGCGTCAGCAACAACTCCAAGGTCTACCTGGTATTTAACTGAGAACTCTTCTGTTGGAGGCAGCTCTTCAGGTGAGATGGTGAAGCCGTATAGCTCAGGATTATGGTAGATAATAATGGCAGCCAGTGTGGCAGGAACATGATTTCGTGTTTCCTTGGGAATAAGACGCCTTTTCACCATGGTCCAGTAGTCCATTTTTCCATGTTTTTTAAGGATTCTCTGGATTCGGCCGGGACCGACGTTGTAAGCCGCCATCACCGTATTCCAGTCCCCGAACTCATCATACAGGTAATTCAGGTAACGGGCAGCAACACGGGTTGACTTGATCGGATCAAGACGTTCATCTATCCACCAGTTTACCTGCATCCCGTAAAGCTTGGCGGTTCCTGTCATGAATTGCCACATTCCCCTGGCCCTGGCCCTGGAATAGGCATTATATTTAAAAAGGCTTTCAACATGGGCCATGTATATCAGCTCTTCCGGTACTCCTTCTTCCTCGAAGATTTTTTTGATTTCTTCCATGTATAGGGCGGAACGGTTCAGGGCCTGTTGGGTATTGTTGCGGGCTCTGCTCTGGTAGTAGTCAAGAAACTGCAGGACCTCTTTATTCATGATTATTGGAATGGAAAATTTTGCGTCTTTTAAATCCTGGGTTACCTTGTCTTCCAGTTCCGGGGGAATCTCAACTGAATAGAGGTCCAGATCAGACAGTTCATCAAGAAATGAATCAGGATCGTGGGTGATTTCAATCTGGGGGAGAGTCTTTGTTTGAACCGAGTCCAGGTTGAGAATCTTGAAGCGGGCCAGGTTCTGGGAGACTCTTTGTTGAGCTGCAATGATCTCCGGTTCTGCTTTTATTTCGGCTGATGCTGCATTAAGAATTTTTGAACTTTCTTCCATAAAATAGAGCGCCAGCTCTTTCTCCCCCTGTTCAAAATAGTCTAAAGCACAGTCATAAAGAATACTGGATTCATCCAGGAACAGGTCACTTTCCCGTCGGAGTGATTCCTCTCGAAGTGCAGCAGGAGTCGGAACCTTCTCATAGCGAATGTTTTCTTTGGGGGAAGAGGGAGGAATTATCTGAACGACTTCCCGGTTGGAAGTGCAACCCCAGGTAAATAAGAAAGTTATGGCAGCGATGGCAGAATAGATGAGCGTATTTTTCTGTTTCACTAAATAGTCAGCTCCATGATTTTCTCCGGCCCCCAGCCTGTTTTTTTGCTGGAATTCGAAATTTCGGTAAACTGCAGAATCAACAGATTTAAGATTTTACCCTAAATAACAGGAATGTATCTACTATAAATTGGTCTTTCTCGCTATTCTGATCAGGTGGTGGAGGATAGATTCGACCTTGCCGAACTTCTGCTACCTCCGTCTGTCACGGTGCGGAAGAATGCAATAAACCCGGACCCTTGATTTACCGTTCAAGAGAATACTGCCGAAATATTGTATGATTGCAACCAAAAACATACCAGAGAAAAATCTGCCGGGAGCCATGTTCGAATTCTATTGATAAGGAGGCGCTTCCCGGAGGGTTAACGGAATCAGTCATAGAATGGATATACATATGAAACGTAAGATACTCATTTCTGTATTCCTGCTTTTTATTGTTTTCACCCTTGGGATGCTCTTGCTGAGGAAAAATGCTTATGATTTTTTCAATCACGGCTCTGTAGAGGTTACCAGAACCTTAATGGGGACCAGCTGGACCATTAAAATTCCACTTGACAGGGACCTGAAAAGAGAAACAGCACAGGCAGTTGTGGAATCTGTGTTTACTGAACTGGGAAGAATTGAGGATTTGATGAGTGAGTGGCAGCCGGGCACTCCTGTCAGCTTAATTAACAGCAGTGCTGGTTCGCGTCCCGAAGAGGTGCCTGAAGAACTGGTGGGTATAATTGAAAGAGGCATAGCTTATGGCTGGTTATCCAGCGGGGCTTTTGATATAACCTGGCGGGGAATGGGACGGCTCTGGACGTTTGGGGATGATTTCAGAGTTCCTGAGGAAAACGAAATCAGGGAAGCAGTCGGGAGGGTTGATTTCAGGAAGATCGTTATTGATGGCAACACCGTGTTTCTTCCTGAGGCGGAAATGGCCATTGGGCTGGGAGGAATAGCCAAGGGTTATGCTATTGACAGGGCGGGATCGAAGATCCGTCAGGCTGGCATCAGTAATTTTCTGGTGGATGGAGGCGGAGACATCCTGGCCGTTGGCAGGATAAACGGCCGACCCTGGCTGGTTGGAATAAGAGATCCCAGGGGAGATAGGTTAGACCTGTTAAGGACGCTGGCAATCTCTGGCGGAGCAGTTGTGACATCGGGTGATTATGAAAGATTTAAGATCGTTGATGGTCGGAGATACCATCACATAATTGATCCCCGAACAGGTTTTCCGGCTGATAAGTGCCGATCAGTCACGGTCTTTGCTCCTGAGGCTGAAAAAGCTGACGTTCTCGCAACAGCGGTTTTTGTACTTGGCCCAGAAGAGGGCCTGAAACTGGTTCAGCAGGAAGGAGATGCTGAAACCCTGATCGTTGACTCATCAGGAGAAATATTCATGTCGGAAGGATTTAATGCCCTGATTACCGATTAAGGTGGGGCTGGGTAGAAAAGGCTACTTGGTTTATTTACCTTTATAGTGCGGAAATTGTGGAAAAGAGCGCAGCCACCATCAAGGCCGCGCTCTTTTTTTATTGTCAGGAGAGATTGACCAGTTTGTCTTCCGGCTTTTTCTCAATCGTTTCTTCAGACGCCTGCATTGACATGATTTTCTCTTCCATGCTGGTCTGCGGCTTATCGCTTTTGATTCTGACTCGATGTAGATCTTCATCCCGCAGAGTCAGGGAGTGACTGTAATCAGGCAGTACCAGTTCTCTGTTGCCCGCATGGATATCGTGTCGTCCTACTTTTTCGCACCATTCCTGTACAGAAGCGTTGCTGTGCATATTCTCAATTATGTTGCGCCAGCCATGTCCGGTGTTATAGGCGCAGAAAGAAATCTCGCCCTCCTGGGTTCCATAGGGGATTACACACATCCTGGTGCGCTGGAAATCGTAAGTAAAGAGATCCTGGAAATGCATTCCGGCAATAAACAGGAAGTTCCAGGGGTCCTTCCGTCTTTCCAGGGCCTCGTCTCCAAAGTTTTTCCCATAGTCTTTATTCGTGATGGCGAAACTCTTGTCGAATTTTTTAAACACATCAAGAAGAGTGAGGCGCGACGGAGACCGGAAAGGACGGTAATTTCTCAACAGGGAAAGGAACAGCATGGCACCAGTAATATATCTATTCCTGGCTGAGTCCGTTATGTTGCGCACATCTTTGATGAAACGGGGGAAGTTGATAAACTTCGGAATAGGGCTGAATTCCTTGGTTTCCTTATCAACCATTAAAGCGGTTCCGATTCCGCAATCCGGATGACAGCCGCAACTTACCTGGCCCCATTCTGCCGAAGCTCCATGAACCAGGTCCGCAAGGTCAGAGAAAGCCGTCATCAGGGTGAGTGGAAACCAGTCCCGGAGAGGTTCAGTCAAGCCTGTCTGCTCTTTGACATCATAAGCCAGATGGGAAAGGGTATAGCGCTGTCGGAGCCGTCTTTCCTCTGAAATGTATTCATCCCTCCCTGTGAACGAAACAGGCTGGAAAGCGACAAATGCGATTTTTTTAGGATTGTCCAGGGCGAAACGGATAATGGCGCCGACCTGGTCATTGTTAATATCATTGATAAGGGTTGTGACCAGAACGATTTCAGTTCCGGCTTTATGGATGTTTTCGATGGCTTTTAACTTGATATCGAAAAGATTTCCAATATGTCGATGGGAATTGGCGTCGTTTCCGATCCCGTCAAACTGGAAATAAACAAAGCGGAGCCCGGCTTCAGCGGCTTTTTTTGCAAAACTGAAATCCTTGGCAAAAGCCAGTCCGTTAGTGGCGCACTGAACACTGTTGTACCCCACCCGCCTTGAATAGCGAATTGCCCGGAAGAACAGGGGAGAAAGGGTAGGCTCTCCCCCGGAAAACTGCACCGACATCTGGCGGCGCGGCTTGATTTTTAAGGCATTATCAAGAATCTGTTTGATGTTATCCCAGTCCAGCTCGTGGACAAATCCAACCTGGTTGGCATTGGCAAAACAGGGATCACACATCATATTGCAGCGGTTGGTAAGATCAACAGTCAGAACCGCGCCTCTTCCATGAGTGATTGAACTGGGGCCATGGTTGTGGAGATTGTCGTCGTTGTGGGCGCAGATGTCTTTGCCCGGGAAATGTGATTCCACCCATTTATAAAAATTCTTGTCAATGGAGAGAATATCAGAAAATTTTCCATGTTTAGGGCATTCCTTCTCCATCCATATTTGGCCGTCCTTTTCGACAATACTTGCCTTGATAACCCCGACTTCTTCTTCTATTAATATCCGGTAATCTTCTTCACCCGAGATAATTTTTTCCCTGGTTTCACTAATGCACCGGGGGCAGAGAGACTCTGTCTCTCTCGGCCATCCCAGCTTGATCTGGGATTTTTCCCAAGATTTCAGCAGTGGTTTGTCACTCCATTTTGGAGTAAAGGATTTGCTGGGTTTCTTGAGCTTATTAAGTAACCCAGCAACGCCGTAAGCAGCATTAGCAACTGTGCAGAGCACTGCCTCACTACTTTTAATGGCCGTTACTGATAGTGTACTTCTGGGCATAAACAACCTCCCTTTTATTTATTGGAACACTTACCTTCTATGGCTGATTTTTACAGAAGGGATAAAATTATTTTCGTTATGGCAGGTAAATTACTCAATTAGCCCTCTTTAGTTCAAGTTTTTAAAAAGATAAAGATGGACAAATCAGTGTTTTTTTTTGAAAGTGAACCATGTCAATGGATCAGTAACTTCGTCCATGCATTACGGAGTGAATTTATGTCAGAAACAGCATTTTTTTCGGCCGATTGGGCAGGTCTCCCGTGGGCATCATGATTTGAACCGGATTTGTTCACAATCCAGTGATGGCAACAATAACTGAGCGCAAGGACGTGAGGGCTTCTCAGGGATTAAAAATGAATTTACAGCGCAAATACCTCAGGGGCTAATTCGTATCCCAGTACTCTTTTACGCAATCAGCGCAGATGGCCCACTGTCCTGGTTTGTCTGAATAAGAGACAATGGTATCAGTATCCTTGTACTGGAAGCAGTGGACGCATTTAACCGGATAGGCAGGCCGGAATCTTCGTGACAGGCAGTATATTATTATTCCGAGCATAATCAGGGAAACGACTACTGCGGCTGCCAGATATTCAATTCCGATATTCATATTTCCAGTTAGGATTAACGCCGACAAGATCCGGCCTGTTATTGATGATGCAGCAGATTTTCATGAGCCTGGTCCTTTTAATTCAGGAATCAGGTCAACATCTGGTCATCGTCGGAAACCGTGGATGTCCTAAGAGCTTCGATCGCCTCTTCTTCAGTTTCGAAGATGTCAAGAAGGGGAAGGATCTGGCTGATTGAGAGGACGTGTTTAACCCTGTCACCTACACGGAGCAGTTTAACCGATACTCCAAATTTTTTTGCCATCCTGAGGGTTGTGACCAACTCTCCAATACCGCGGCTGTCTATCCATTCCACAGCGGTCAGGTCGAGCAGTACTTTTTTCCATCCGTCTGCTATGACCTGGTCCATGGATTTTCCGAAGATATCCTTGGCCGCGTTTGCAACAAATCTACCCTGTACATCCAGAATGATAATTTCGTCTTTCTGGCGGACGTCAATCTTCATTATTTATTCTCCGAATCCCGGATTATTGGGGTGACAATACCGGGGTTTTGTAATTTAACTAAGTTTCTGATATTCAGATCATACCTCAGAACTATATTTTTATGAAAACCCGTTTCTTGTAGAGCCAGTAGCAAAGATACCAGTAGCCAGCCAGAGCCAGGAGGGCGGAAAATAGTTTCACGGCTGGCGGCCCCATCCAGCTGAGGAAGCCGGAAGTGAAAATAGCTGCTGTTTTATTTATGGAATCTCCGCCGATGGTATTGGCCACCATATAGATGAATATGGAGTTCATTCCCACAATCATGGCAAATGAGGCCCAGGAAACCTTCCTCTTAACATCCACAATCCAGTAGAAGAGAGCGAGAGTCAGAATAGCCCATCCACCGCTGACGATCACAAAAGAGCTTGTGCAGATTCTCTTGATAATAGGGGTGATTGGATTCATGGCGTATCCAAGAACTACCATGCCCAGCCCGAATGCCACCATCCGGATGATTTTTTCTTTATCAGTCCTTTGGCTCATCAGGAGCTTTCCGCACAGAACCCCCCAAATGGTATGCGATGCGGTGGGGATGCAGTTAATGGCAACCCAGCCGCCGCCATTATTAATTTTCCCCATCAGAACCATGTCCATCCAGGAACCGAAGTTGTGATCCATAACAAAGGGCTGGTCAAATCCAGGAATTGTCCAGAGCCTGTAGAGCATTTCAGTGGTCACGAGTAACCCGATGGTGACAGCTATCTGGGTTTTTGTCCCTTTGTTCATCAGCAGGTAGGCCAGCAGGTAGGTGACCGAAAGCTGGGTAAGTACATTCCACAGTTCCCAAACCGGTCGGTTTGCGCCAAAGGAGTGAAGGAAAACGCCGAGGAAAAAGAGCATGAAAGAACGGTAAAGGACATGCTTAAACCTCTTCAAGGCGCTCTCGCCACTTTGTACTCTTTTTGCGAACGCAAAGGGCATGGCAACGCCTACGATAAACATGAAAAAAGGCTGAACCAGGTCCCAGAAATATAAGCCATTCCATTGATGATGGGTGAACTGGATCAGGAGAGGTCCTAAAAAACTGTCTGAATAAAAAGGATCACGCAAGGCACGAAAAACCCCAGCTCCCGAGGCAACAAGAAGGAACATCGTTAGACCGCGGTAGGCATCGAGCGACAATAGTCTCCTGCTGCTTTTCTCCACTTCAGCTACTGACATTATTAAACTCTCCGGGATATTCGGTTCAGGTTTTAATGATCTGTGACTGTATCTCTGCGATTGTGAAAGCGCCAATAAATGATCCAGTTAGATTTGTCAGCAACATTGATAACTCAACATCGAATATTTGGCAAGCTTTTTCTGACTTGCACAGTGCAAATTTTAGAATGGACGCTGATCAGGATGACGGAGTTCCACGGTGGTTACAGGCATGATTCCTTTCCTCCAGGATGGAAGCAAGTGAGGGGAGGCTTATATTGCGTCCTGTTAGAATCAGTACAGCTGGAGATGGAATCTCCATATCCGTATGGAAGAGGCAGGCGGCAACAGGAACAGCGCCTGATGCCTCTACCAGGTATTGATGATACTGGAGTAGCCAAAGGATGGATTCTTTCAATTCATCTTCACTGACCAGGACGACATCGTCTACGGTATCACGCAGGATTTCAAAAGTTTTTGCTCCTATTCCACCTTCAATTCCGCCGGCCATAGTATTAACCGCTGGAAGAGATGTGACTGCTTCTTTTTTTTGCAGTGACATGGCGAGAGCAGGTGATTCCTGATGCTGGCAGGCTATAAGCTTTATGCCGGATTCTCTCCTCCTGACATAACTCGCAATTCCAGCTCCCAGGCCTCCACCTCCGACAGGGAAAATGATACTACTGGTTTCGGGAAGCTGGTCCAGTATTTCAGCCGCAAGAGACCCACCGTTTCCTGCCATTACCTGGTAATCATCATAGGGAGAAACATAAGGGATGTTTCGGGATTTTGCAGCATCAACCGCCATTATTTCTGTGTCATCATAACCTGGGTAAGGACATTTGATCACCTTGGCGCCAAGAGCGGAGATACCATGGCATTTGGATTCATCTGCCGAAGAGGGAACATACACTTCAACTGAACAATTAAATTGCCGTCCTGCCCAGGCAAGAGCCCAGCCATGATTGCCGGCCGAACAGGTGATTACAGAGTCAATCCCTTGCGCAGTGAGTTTTCCCAGTTTATATAACGCTCCGCGCAATTTAAAGGAACCGGTAATCTGCAGGTTTTCCAGTTTCAGGAAATGGTTGGGCCGGTGTTCAGAGGAAAGGCCCGGCGACTCTTCCAGGGGCGTTTTCCTGATATAGGGCCTTATAAAGTTAATAGACTCATTAATTTCCTCCATTTCAAGAAGCTTCATATGGTTGATTGTAGGGCATGATGTTTTCCGGGACAACTGCGGCTGGGGTGTTTTGCGTGTCCCCTCTTGGCGGAATGTCCAGTAAAAAGTGGTTTGAAGGGAAATTTTATTTTACATTAACTCGTTATAATTGGTACACTTTCAGGCCATGACAGATAAAAAAATAAGCAAGGACATAGTTTTTCTAGGATTCTCAGAAAGTGCCAGGAGCCGGATCAGGGAGGCATTGGATGGAAATGATGAAAAAACAGAATTAAGAATTTCTGCCAGGCCCGCAGGCCCGGAACGGTTTTCATACAACATGAAGCTGATTGGCAGCAATGAACGTAATGCTGAAGACATAGTGGTGAAAAGCGGGAATATCGTTGTCTGCATGGATCCTTATAGTGCCGAGAGCCTGGATGGTGCCAGCATTGATTTTGTAGACAATGAAGGAGAGAGCGGATTCAAGTTTGACAACCCCAACAGGCCCAGGAACACCAGCCATTCTTCTGAACTGTCAGGGTCGATGGAAGAAAAGGTTATGCATATTATTGAATCGGAACTCAATCCGGCACTTGCCTCCCACGGAGGATGGATAAACCTGGACAAGGTCGAGGATAATAAGGTCTATGTTACTCTGGCAGGAGGCTGCCAGGGATGCGGAATGGCCAATGTGACCATCAAGAATGGTGTGGAAGCCAGATTGCGAGAGTTGATACCGGAGATTGAGGAAGTTATCGACATAACTGACCACGGATCGGGAAGCAATCCTCGATACTGATTTTTGACCAGGCCTTATTCGAATTTATTGGCAGGTTTTGTCTGCTTTTGGTTGACTTATTGCGGTCCCCATCCTTAATATATGGATTGTTTTTATAAATTGAATGAATCAGTGGGGATTCTACAGCCTTTGTAAACTTGCTATTCAGATTGAAAAAACTATACTGAAGAAAAAGTTTCAGAATAAATCCTTTCTTTAGAGCTTACTTTTGGAGATATCAGGGTGAAAAGTATGAATAAAAAAATATTGATCATGGCTTTGTTGTTGTTAAGCATAGGATTTTTTGCCGCGTGCGGTGGAAGTCATAGCGCTATCCAGTCTATGCAGATAGATCGAAATGCCCTTGTTGGGACCGTCCCTTTCAGCGCTCCTTATATTTATCAGAAAGAGGGTAATCTCGTAGGACCTGAGGCTGAACTGGCTCAGAAAATAGTAGCCAAGGTTGATGAGATCAGGGAGACCAAAGGGGGGACGCCCGTGAGGCTGACCTGGCTTAACAGAACATATGCCGTTCTGTTTGAAGCTGTCAAGAAAGGCGATGTCCATTTCGCACTGGGCGCTTTCGGAATGAATCCGGAAAGGGCCAAAGAGGTTCTTTTTTCCAATCCATATTTCAAAATGGATCTGGTGATGGCTGTTAATCCTGTTAACAATGATTTAACCCCTGCCGGACTCTCAACTGCCAAAATAGGTGTTAGAGAAGGAACAGCCGTTCAGCAGTTTGTTGCAGGAAAATATCCTTCAGCAAAAATCACCCCCTATGGGACCCTTGATGATGCAGTCCTGGCCATGAGGTCCGGGGAAATTGATACGGTAATTGACGATAAGGAAATGATAGCCTATACCCTGACAACCATTCCCGGAGCTGGAGACATGAATTTTTATCCAGAGAGCCTCGGAAGCATTGATATTGCCATTGCCGTTAAAAAAGGTGATACACGACTTGTGGAGCTGATTAATGGTGTTATCGCCGAGAATAAAGTGGAACTGGAATCCCTGTTCAGGGAACATGCCGGTGACAGAGTCAGCCAGGTTTTGAAGCAGAGGGAAGATCGGATCTACATGCTGGCTCAGGCTGAAAAAGTCCGCGATGTGACGATCAGGGTTTCCAGGGTTTCAGGATACAGGGGAGTTGACATCTACCGGATGGCCAACCTCCGGTTCGTAGCCAGAAACAAGGAAAGCGGTGCCACTTCTAATTCTTCACCCATACAGTTCAGTGGTTCAACCGGAATTACCAAGATTTCCGTTAAACCCGGAACCTACTCCTTGTCCCTTCCCCAGTTCAATTTCAACACGGAACTGGTGATTGTACCGGGAGATCCGGATTCCGTAAGCGTAAGAATTACTATTGGCCCCTCAGGCGTAACCATGGAAAAAGACTAGTCACCTGAGACAATCCAGACTGCGAAAAGGCCCGGAGAACATTCAGCTCTCCGGGCCTTTTCTGTTTACGCCCTTTTAAAGATTGTGCGAGCAGGAGGCTGAGTATAAATCAGCGGTCAGGGATGTTTCCAGGAAGCGATAAGCTGGTTGAGGCTTTCCCTGTAATTTTCATCAGAGTCCATGAAGACACGGTTGTCTTCTTTCCTTATATTTTCCTCTTTCGTGTTGTTATACCTGAAAGCAGGATTGTCTCCAGTACAGAAAAGGAAGTTGCCTCTAACCAGGTTCAGGGAGGCCTTGTGGAAACGCAGGGGGGACTTGGCTATATTGTAAATCAGGTTGTTGGCTATCACCAGGTCGGTAGATCCCTCATCAATGAACATTCCGTTGCTCTCAGCCCTTCCGGCATTTATCCTGACGTCGTGTATATGATTTCCTATAAGTTCACTTCCTGGCTGCAACCCCAGCATGTATATGCCGCCTCCGTCGCTTAGTAACTGCATGATGTGATGGATATGATTCCCTACAACGGTATTATCTCGGCAGGGAGTAGGCTGGGGATCCCACATCCATCCTACTGATATTCCGGTGTAGGGTAGGCTGGAGATTTCATTTTCTTTAATGGTGGTCTCCGCAGTTAATCCACACCAGATTCCGATTGCCCCGAAAAACTGCCTTCCACATTCAGTTATGAAGCAGTTGTTAATGCTGTTGCCTGTGGCGGCCTGTTCAGGAGCTGATTGCCACCAGACTTCGCCATTTACCTTACGGTCCCTTCCTTCACCTATCATCAGGCCGTTTCCTGAAATATCAGTAAAAGTGGAACGGGAAACAGAACAATGCCGGCTTCCGGTTCCAATCCAGAGCCCGGAGCCACCCAGGTGAGAGAAAGAACAGTTTTCAAAATAGCAGTTTTCAGCCCATTCAGTGTGCACAGCCGCAGGGATTACGGACCATTCAATGCTTTCAGGCCTGGGATCGAAGCTGCAGGCCTGGATGCCGGCGTAACCCTTTTCGGGAATCTCCCAGGCACAGTATGAAAATGTAATCCCCTCAAAATGGATATTTGAAACCGGATTGACCCTGCTGCCTTGAAGGGTAAGCAGACTCCCTGACAAGGGAATGACCACAGAAGAATTCCCGGGATTTTTGGATTCTGGAAGTTTTATATAAATCCGGTTATCTGAATCGTCAAGGCACCATTCATAATCGGCATCGAGAAATTGTCTTGAATTTTCAAGAAAATAGCGGGGATGAGGTTCCCATTGATCAAGAGTGAAAAAATCCAATGCCTTTGGGCCAATAAAATCGACAGTAGTGAGCCTTTTGTCATCCGCGTCGATCTCATCCAGCCTGATCCGTGAAATAGACCAGTCGTGGAGCAGAACCAGTTCAACAGAACCTGGATTCTCGGGAAGGGGGAAGTCTCCTTCATCAAAGTAAAAATTGGTTCGTTTGTCTTCTCCGGGTGCTTTGACACGTAGGAAGCCTTCGTTTGGGGTCCGTGCCCTGATACAGCGCTTCCCGTTTATAAACATTTCCCTGGGAGATGGAGCTCCGGATAAAGCAGGAAGCAATGTGGTCCATATTCCGCCCGCATTTTTCTCCCAGCCCTTGAGTTCCAGGCCGCCCGAAATAACAGGGGTTTCCCCGGGAAGAGCCCGGTAAAGAACCTTGAATCCGTTTTTTCCGGAGTCAGACGGAGTAAGGGAAATTGGTTTTTCAAGGGGATAAACCCCGCTGGAGAGCCAGACAGTCAGGTCAGTTTCCTGCCCCCTGGCCAGGGAATCTCTTACAGCCTGCACGGCTTTTCCAATAGTGGCAAATGGTTCGGCCCTGGATCCATTATGGCTGTCGCTTCCGGTAGGAGAAACAAAGAATTCGTTCCTGCCTGAGCAGGATATAGTTAAGAAAGCCAGAAACAAAACCAGGACGAAAGATTTGTTCTTCATTCCGGTAAATTATCGGAGTTCCGCTAAAAAAACAAGTGAAATGGTAGCTGAGCCTGCCCCTGTGGTCTACATTAGCTAAGGAAGGTCCCGGCAAATTGATATGTAGATAAATAACAAAGCCTTAGGATTTAGTCGCTCCGACTTTTTCTCCACCATGTAGGTCTAATATTACATCAAGAATATTCCATTTCCGAAAAAATCTCCTCAAAAATGCGGAAGGATTTTTGGGAAAAATAACCAGGAAACTGAATCCAGAAGCAGTACAGGGAGGAATCCGGAACGTGGACATAAGGTCGGGGAGGAGTAAGGGATGAAAACAATCCAGCGGATTATGGGAATTTATATTGTGGTCGTTTTGTCAGGATGCAGTCCAGATCCAGGGACCAGTATGGGGAGTGTTCCTTCTACTTCCAGAATACCTGTGGAGATGTTTTTTAAGTCGCCCCTGCAAACCGGCTTTGAACTGTCGCCGGATGGAAAATATTATGCGTTTCGGAATCCCGTCAATGGAGTAAAAAATCTTTTCCTGAAAGAAATTGGAGGAGGTGAACCAGTTCAGATTACTGATTCCGAAGAACGCGACATTAACAGGTTTTTCTGGGGTAATGACAGCTGGCTGCTGTATCTGCAGGATGACTCAGGAGATGAGGACTACCGCCTTTACAGGATCAATATCAAATCCGGGGCAACCAACTGCCTTACGGATTTTAATGAAGCCAAAACCAAAATAATAGACCTGTTTCGGCAAAGTGATACAGAGATTATTATCGGCCTGAATAAACGAGATCCGGAATTATTTGACGCTTACCGCCTTGATTTTGTTGACGGAAAGCTGGAAATGCTTGTGGAGAATCCCGGTAATGTCAGGGAATGGATGGTTGATAACGCCGGTGTTGTGCGGATAGCCTATGCTGACGCGCTGCTTTACCGTGATGATGCCGATAGTGAATTCAGAAAGGTAATTACCGTCGGTAAAGATGATACCTTTGAAGTACGATATTTTACATCCGATAACCGGAGAGTTTACGCCTATTCCAGTATCGGACGAGATAAGATTGCCATCGTTGAATATGACCTTAATTCAGGTAAGGAAGTTAAGGTTTTAGTTGACGATCCAGATTACGATGCCTTTGGAAATGATGAAGAAGACCATTTTGTATACTCCTCAAACAGGGAGCAACTGCTCTATGCCTTTTATGCTGCTGAGAGGGGAAAACTCCATTTCTTTGATGAAGAAATGGAGAAGATTTACAGGGCTGTAAAATCCACCATAGGTGATTACGAAGTATTGTTTACTTCCTTCTCTGATGATTTTAGCAGGGCTATCCTGCTGGCTAGAAGCGACCGGCTGGAAGGAAAATATTATTTATACGATTTAGAAAATGATTTACTGGAGCCACTAGGTAATTCTACTCCATGGCTGGAAGAGACAAAGATGGCCACGATGAAACCAATTCATTTCCGGGCGAGAGATGGGCTTACAATTCATGGATATTTAATGCTTCCCAATGGTATTGAGGCCAGTAACCTGCCTTTGGTTGTTAATCCGCATGCAGGTCCCCAATGGCGCAACTCATGGTGTTTTGATCCCTATGCCCAGTTATTTGCCAATCGCGGGTATGCGGTTTTACAGGTGAATTTTCGTGGATCCGAAGGTTATGGGAAAAAGTTCATGCGAGCCGGATTCAGGCAGTGGGGCCTGAAAATGCAGGATGATATTACCGATGGAGTGAACTGGTTGGTGGACAGTGGCACTGTCGATAAGGGACGAATAGCGATATTCGGATGGAGTTTTGGCGGTTATGCATCCCTGGCGGGAGTTACTTTCACTCCGGATATCTATGCATGTGGAGTAGATTTATGGGGTATAACCAATTACTTTACTTTTTATGAAGGCTTCCCGCCTTATTGGAAACCTTATCTCAATGAGATCCATGAACGCTGGGGAGATCCCGTGGCTGATTACCAACAAATGTATGATACTTCACCGGTTTTTCATGTCGAAAACATCAGGGCTCCGCTCTTTATAGCCCAGTCAGTTAATGACTCCAGAGTCCGGATGAGCCAGTCCGAACAACTGGTTGATGAGTTGGAAAAGCACGACAAGGAATTCGAATATCTGCTTCTCCAGGGAGAAGGGCATGCCCTGACCAACCAGGCAAAAACGGTAGAACTGATGACAAGAGTGGAGGCATTCCTGGATAAACATATAGGAGTGAGGGGTTAGGCTCTGAATGCTGCCTGATCCCTCCACTGACAGATGTGTTTTACCGGGAAGTGTTTTAAGTGGTCCCCTGGCATGGCTTTTAGGAGGTATACTTCGAGCCGGACCAGCGGCCGGTTACTTCTCGCAGTCCCGGAGCAAGGCTTCCCACTGATAGTCAACCCCGGCCTGGATTTCCTGCATTTCCGGGCGCCCGAGGGATTTGAATCTCCCCTGCATTTTGAGATACTTAGCGACTGGAGCCTTTTCAGGCATAGGGCTCAGCTTGAAATCCCTTCCATTTTCCACTTCCAGCAACGGGAATATCCGGCTTTGAACTGCCATTCTCCCAATTTTTATGGTCATTTCGGATGAAATCTTCCATCCCGGCGGGCAGGGGGCCAGGACGTGGAGGAAACGGAAACCTTTGATGGATTTGGCTTTTTTTACCTTTGCTATCAGGTCTTCAGGAAAGGAGATGCAGGCAGTCGCTACGTAAGGAATGCCATGCGCGGCCAGTATTCGCAGGATATCTTTTTTGTTGCCTTTTTTGGATTTTGGAGTAGTAGTGGTCCAGGCACCGTGAGGAGTTGCTGAGCTCTGTTGGATGCCGGTGTTCATATAGGCCTCGTTGTCATAGCAGATATAGAGCAGGTCATCATTTCTTTCGGCAACTCCGGAGAGGGCCTGGAATCCTATATCAAAGGTGCCGCCGTCACCTGCCCAGGGTACTACAGTTGTCTTGGTATCACCAAGTGCATCCAGGCCGGCCCTTACTCCGGAAGCTGTCGATGCGGCGGTCTCAAATGCGGTATGGAGGATGGGGACATCTATGGAGCTGTTGGGAAATGGGCCGGCCAGGACAGTCCAGCAACAGGCGGGGAGTACGATAATTGTATCTTTTCCCAGCGCTTCCAGCACATTTTTCATGATAAGGGAAGCTCCACATCCCTGGCATCCCAGGTGTCCGGAATGCACGAGTTCTGGCCCTTTTAAGTCTACTAATTCGGAATTCATTCTTTCACTCCTACCCAAATACTGTCAGCGTTGTTCTCATTGCTTGCTTCAGCCAGCCTGAGCACTTCTTTTATGGTGAGGGGGGTTATATCCCTCCCCCCCAGGCCGGCAATGTAGCTCTGCACCGGTACATCCAGGTGGCCGTATAGTGCAGCCCTTATCTCCTGGGCGAAAATGCCTCCTACTCCAAAACCAATATTGCGGTCCAGGACTGCGACTTTTCCCGCTTTGGCACATGCTTCCCTGACCTGATCCGAGGGGAAAGGTCGGAATACCCTGATTTTGAGCAGTGCCACCTTTTTACCTTCAGTATTGAGCGTATCAATAACCTCCCTGGCGGTTCCGGTCACGGTTCCGGAGGTAACCAGCAGGATGTCAGGATTTTCGTTTCCGTACAGTTCAACCTGGCCGTATTTCCTGCCAAAGGCTTCACCGAACTCATCATCCATACGGGTAATGACTTTTTTGGCAAGATCCTGGGCATCCTGCAGCTTTTTGCGGAATTCCATGTAGTAGTCGGGAGTTGCCAGTCCGTGGTAAGCCGCAGGGGAGTTGGTGTCCAGCTTAATACCGGGAGCGAAAGGCGGAAGGTACTTGTCGATTTCTTTCTGGGTGGGTATTTCCACCGGTTCTGCAGTATGAGAGAGGACAAAGGCATCCATGACCAGCATGACCGGGACTAATACAGTTTCAGCAACCCGGTAGGCTTGCAGTACCGTGTCAAAAACCTCCTGGTTGCTCTCGCAGTAATACTGAATCCACCCGGTGTCTCTCTGGGAAAGGCTGTCATTCTGATCGGTCCATATTGACCATGGGGCACCAAGGGCCCGGTTGATGTTGGCCATTACAACCGGGGTTCTGGCTCCGGAGGCCCAGTGCAGCATTTCATGCATCAGGGCCAGGCCCTGTGAAGAAGTAGCGGTAAAAGTCCGGGCGCCCGCTGATGAGGCTCCAATCAGGGATGCCATGGAGGTGTGCTCTGATTCAACTTTAATGAAACGGGCGTCCATGATCCCGTCTTCGCAGAATTTGCTGAGAAGTTCCACAACCTGGGTTTGCGGAGTAATGGGATAAGCTGCAACAACCTGAACCCGGGCCATTTTTACAGCATAGGAAACCGCATGGTTTCCGGTTATTACAATTGTTCCAGAGCCATCTTTGCTACTAGTCATGAATCCTCCTGTATCAGGTCGATCACATCCCTTGGGCATTCCTGGGCGCAGATTCCGCAGCCTTTGCAGTAATCCAGATCAACCTTGTAGCCGTCGGCTGTGCGGTGTATGCAAAAGTCAGGGCAGAATGTCATGCAGGTGTCACAAAAGTTACAGACTCCGCATGAAATGCACCTGCCCGCTTCATATACTGCATTTGCTTCAGAAATAGTTTCAGTTAATTCGGAAAAATCCAGGAATCCTTCCGGGATTTCCCGGGCTGGGATCTCCACACGGGACATTTTACTGAAACAGTCCCGGTTCAGGCCCATCAGGTTGAATGCTGGCATATCAGGTTCCTCATCAACACCATTCCTGAAAGCGGAAAGCAGTGACTTGGCAGTGGTCACCCCCGATTTCATGGCGTGGGCAATTGAGGATGACCCGGTAATGGCATCTCCAGCTGGAAAGACATTTTCCTTCGTCAGGAAGGTTTCAATTTCATCGGCGATGGATGAAGTCTCACCCTGGGCCTCAATCACAGTATCGGCTGATAAAACAAACTCAGAGCCGGGAATGTAAGGATCTCCTGAGGATTTCTCTTCCCCTTCCTCCAGGGATTTCAAACCTTTTAATTCCAGGAGTGCCTTTCCGGAGTCAATCCTGGATCCTACAATGTCAGATTGGTAGAGGAATTCTATGCCCTCGGATTCTGCGGCTTTAATTTCTTCACCTGTGGCGGACATCGAAGCCCGACTGCACATGGTGACTATCCTGGCGGCAGCTCCGAGGCGGCGGGAAGATCGAGCCGCATCAACGGCAGTATTGCTGTTTCCGATGACCAGAACCTCAGCCCCAACTTCCGGCTCTTCCTGGGAATTAACCGCCCTGAGAAATTCGAAGCCGGAATAGGCCAGGGGAGCGGCCTGGGCCGGGAAAACCTTTTTCTGGCCGGATTTTATTCCGGTGGCAACTATTACAGCGTCATAATCATGGTGGATATCTGCCAGGTTTCTGTCTTTCCCGATCTCCACGTTAAGAAGTATTTTCACACCGAATGATTTCAGCCTGTCGAGGTCCCTGTCCAGGTGTTCTACGGGAAGTTTATAGGATGGAATTGAGCTGCGGAGCCTACCTCCAGCCGCCGATCCCTTTTCGAAAACATCCACCTCACACCCTTCCCTGACCAGGACCCAGGCAGCGGCTAGGCCTGCCGGGCCGGAACCAATAATTGCTACTTTCTTTCCATTTTTTGGGGCGGGAGAATAGGGAAAATCCCTGTCAGAAAACCTGTCAGCCAGGAAACGTTCCAGAGCCTGTACCCCGACTTTGTCGTCAAGGGCTATCCTGGTGCAGCTGTTTTCACAGGAGTGGTAACAGGCATGGCCGGAAGTTGCAGGCATGGGATTGGTTGTGACAACAAGTTCCCAGGCTTCCGCAAACTGTTCCTTTGTAATCAACGAAATGACCCTTGGTATATCAGTACCGAGGGGGCAGCCTTTTCTGCAGGGAGCCAGTTTTTCCCGGTAGACAGGGCGCAGGTAACGCCAGCTTCCGGTTTTGTTAACCATCATGCTTCCTTCAGCAACCGCGGCTTCAGGCATTTCGGAGATGTTGTTGAAGACTATCTTTTCTTTATCCACTACGGCCTCCCCTCCAGAAAAACCTCTTTAATGGCGTGGTAAGCCTCCCGGGCAGCCAGCATATTCTGCTCCGCCTTGGCAGGGACTTTGCCTTCAATGGCCGCGACCACTGATTCAAGGGATACTATGCCTGGAAACTTCGCAACGGCTCCGAGTATGGCGGTGTTGACAATAGGATTGGTACGGGCTCCCAGCCCCTGGCCGGCAGCGATGGTTGCCGCATCCACAGTGGCTATCCGGCAGTCTCTATGCAGCCCTGGCAACAAGGGAAGATGTTCACAGTTGACGATGACCCATCCTCCTGGTTTCAATCCCGCGGTCACGTCTATGACCGGGATCAGGGTCGGGTCAAGTATTACCACATGATCAGGTTCATCCACCTGGCAGCGCAGCCTGATAGGCTTGGAGTCAATTCGAAGAAAAGCTGCTACAGGAGCACCTCTCCTTTCCACGCCGAAGGTAGGGAAGGCCTGTACATGCTTTCCCTCCTGGTAGAGAGCAGTGGCCAGAATTTCAGATGCAATAACTGCTCCCTGGCCCCCTCTTCCATGAAAACGAATTTCTATCATTTTATTTGCTCCGGATTGTTCGGTTTATCTGCATTTCAGGGTTTATTATATCCAGCTTCAAACCCGCCTGCTGAAAAGGGAGGTTCTTTTGATAAATGACCCGTACCCTGAGCCTAAAAAAAAGAAGTGATTTCAGTCAAGCCATTAGGCCCAACAAACTTCCAATTGCACTTTATTCTATAATTTTCTGCAGGCAGGCATAACAAAAAAATGGCTAACCAGCATTTTTCTCAGGGTTACATGGCGAGGTGCCAGACAATGTTTAATCCAGGCAGGCCCTATGTATATGCCACCCCGGTGGGCATCTGGCCGGAAATGCACCAAAAGCAGCATGAGTCAGAGGCTAACCACAAGCGGACCTGCCCTGATATTGTAATATCCCACCCGGTTAGCAAGGGAGAGAATATATATGGAAAACAAAATTACCAGCCTCCTGGCTGAACTGGTCAGTATCGAATCAATTACCGGGAATGAATCGAGGGTGGCTGAATATCTCTACAACCGGCTGAAGGATTCCGGGTACCAGATTGAGAAGCAGACAGTAACCACCGGCAGGTACAACCTGTTGGCCGTAAAGGGAGCTCCCCGGATACTATTCTGCACCCATATGGATACCGTTGCTCCATTTATTCCATTCTCCTCAACTGGAACTATCATGCGCGGCAGAGGTACCTGTGACGCTAAAGGCAGCATGGCTTCGATGCTGATTGCCGGAGAACAATTGGCGGCCGAAGGGCGTGACGATATCGGATTTCTATTTGTCGCGGGAGAGGAGACTAACTCAGACGGCGCGAAAAAAGCAGGAGAACTGGGACTGCAATCGGAATACATAATTCTCGGCGAGCCGACGGATAACAGAATTGCCGCCGCCCAGAAAGGAACAATGGTGTTCAGGGTGGAGGTAAAAGGCCAGGCAGGGCATTCCGCGCTTCCCTCTTCAGGGCGCTCTGCAGTGCACAAGATGGCAGCCCTGTTAAATGGCTGGCTGGATTCAGATTGGGGGGCTGACCCTCTTCGAGGTGAAACTACCCTTAATATCGGAACAGTCAGGGGAGGAACAGCCCCAAACGTTATTGCACCCGGATGTGTGGCCGAAGGAATTTTCAGGGTGGCTACTTCTGTGGAGGATGTAAGGGGTAATATGATGCGGAATGTGGCGGAAGATAAAGACATTAATGTTGAAATTCTCAGCTTTTCTGATCCGCTGAACCTGACAGAAGTATCTGGTTTTGAGCATACCATTGTTTCTTTTGGATCCGACGCTCCGTACCTTGCAGGTATGGGTAAGGTAATAATGTGCGGCCCGGGATCAATCAGGTACGCTCATTCTGAAGACGAGCAGATTTCTGTTCAGGAACTTTTAGAAGGAGCAGATACCTACTGCAGGATTGCTTCGGCAATCTAGCCCGACATCCATCTACCAATAAAGCGACTGATTTTGCAAGGGAGACAGATGATCTGTATCATTAGTGGCATTATTGAATTGCGAAATCTCCATGCAGCGGGAAAAACAGACAGGACAAACCTGGACACAACTGCAGATAAAGCTGCTTTCTATTGAGTTCATCCCAAGGTAGTTTGAATGCGGCTTGTGTCCTTTGATATGGAAATATTAGAAGTCGAGACAATATGATAGTAATGAAATTTGGTGGTACTTCAGTAGGCAGTGCTGAAGCTATGAAAAGGGTGGCCGGAATCATTTCCGGTAAGTTGAACAGGAGTCCACTGGTCATAGTCTCAGCTGTGTCAAAAGCTACCGACGCCCTCGTAAAAATCGGGAGGGCCGCGGATAGGGGAGACCTTGATGAAGCCGCGCAGCTTGTGGAATGGTTCATAGACAGATACGGGGTAATTGCCGAAGAGCTGGGGCTCCCCGAAGATAATCCTTTCTACAGTGACCTGGAAGAGACCGGGATGCTGCTAATGAACCTTCTACCCCAGATAGAGCAATCTTCTGGAGACGAATCATTGAAATGGCAGGATTTGTGCCTTAGCAGGGGAGAGTTTCTTTCAACAAGGCTGCTTGCCTCCTACATGAGCTCTACAGGTACGGAAATTGAATGGCTTGATGCCGGCGACTACATAGTCACTGACAGCAAATACGGGAAAGCCATGCCGATAAAGGAATTCTGCCTGGAAAAGATCCGGAACGTCATGGTTCCCAGATTGGAACCGGGAAAGGCTCTCATTTCCCAGGGTTTTGTCGGTGTTAATGGTGAGGGATTCGTAACTACACTAGGCAGGGGAGGATCTGATTATTCAGCTACCTATGTCGGTGCCTTGCTGGAAGCTGAAGCTATTGAAATCTGGACAGACGTGGACGGGATTCTGACTGCTGATCCGTCCCTGCTTTCAGAAGCCAAGAGAATCAGGTGGATGACTTTTGAGGAAGCTGCTGAGCTTGCATATTTTGGAGCGAAGGTTCTGCATCCGGCCAGCATTATTCCAGCAATTGAGAAAGGTATCCCTGTCTGTGTGATGAATTCCCTGAAACCAGGGCAGGAAGGGACTTATATCCTGGGAAATATGCCTGAGGGACTCCAGTCACATGTCATTGCCAAATCAATCGCTTACAAGGAAGGGCAGGCAGTCCTGAGCATTAAGTCGAGCCGGATGCTGATGGCCTATGGTTTCCTGGCCCGGATCTTCCAGGTTTTTGAGCGGTTCGAGACCCCGGTTGACCTGGTTTCTACTTCTGAGGTCAGCGTTTCAGTTACTATAGATAACCAGGATCACCTGCCTCAGATAATGGAAGAACTTGGCAGGTTTGCTGAACTTGAGATAAGGCAGAGACAGGCCATTGTCTGTGTAGTAGGGGAAGGCCTTTGCATGGAACCAGGCATTCCGGCCAAGTTATTTGGAGAGCTGCAGGGCATCAGGGTGAATATGATTTCCCAGGGAGCATCCAGTATCAACATCAGTTTTGTAGTGGATGAAGATGATCTTCCTGCAGTTATCAACAGGATTCACAAAAGGTTTTTTGAAGACGGCTTTGATGAAACGTTTTTTGCATAAACCACATTTCTGACCGGATTATACCGGACAGACTGGTACAAAGGATTGCAAAGAACGGATCGGCGGAGATGGTTATGAATATTGCAATATACGGTTATGGCCGTATGGGTCAAATGGTAGAAGAAACAGCCAAAGGCAGGGGGCATTCAATCACAGGGGTTTTTGATGTGGATAGACCCCTGGCAGGCCAGGAACAGCTACACGGCGCGGATGCTGTTATCAGTTTTTCGCTTCCCAATGCGGTTTTCTTGCTTCTGGAAACTGCTGCTGCTGCCGGAGTCCCGGTAGTAGAAGGCACGACCGGATGGTATGAACACCTCGATCGGGCCAGAAGAATCCCGGGCCTTAACATGGTTTACAGCCCCAATTTTTCCATCGGTGTTTTCCACTTCACTGAAATTGTCAGGGAAACGGCACTTCGTCTGGGTGGTGTCGGGGGGTATGATCCTTACATACATGAGTTACACCACTCCGGCAAGGAAGACAGCCCCAGCGGAACAGCCAGGCATCTGGCTGAGGCGGTTTTTGAATCAATGTCCGGGAAAAAGGATCTTCTGGACGAAACTTGTCACAGCCGGATAAAACCGGAACAGCTGCACGTCACTTCCACCCGCTCCGGAAGGTTTCCGGGGACCCATGAGGTTGGCTTTGATTCTGAAGTAGACCTGATCCAGTTAAAACATACGGCCCACAGCCGCGGCGGATTCGCACTGGGAGCCGTGATGGCAGCCGAATGGATTTCCAGCAGGAAGGGAATCTATACAATGAGGGAATTTATGGGTTTGCGTTGAAAGGTGCCTGGACTTACCCGGACAGATTTTTGTCCATACCTTCCAGGGAAGAGGTAAAGAATCCCCGGACCTTTTAATTGACAGGTTATACCCACATTAACTAAACCAAAAGATTATAGGATTGATGATGAATACAGAGAAATTCAGGGGAACAACAGTAGCACTGGTTACACCCTTTAACGATGATTTAAGCTTGGATGAAAAGAGACTCAAAGCACTGGTTGAGTGGCAGATTCAGGAGGGGACGGACGTGATTGTGGCCGCCGGCACAACCGGTGAGGCAGCCACGCTATCCATGCAGGAACACGAACACCTGATGGAATTAATCTGTGGGCAGGTGGCAGGCAGGATTCCGGTTATCTGCGGCGCCGGCAGCAACTGTACCCGTGAAGCCCTGATGCTGACCCGTTATGCCGAGGGATACGGGGCGGACGCCATCCTTTCTGTTGGCCCCTATTATAATAAACCTCCTCAGGAGGGATTTTATCGTCATTTTCGAGAAATCGCGGACTCCACGGACCTGCCCATTATGATTTACAATGTTCCGGGTCGGACTGGATCCAATATCAGCGCTGAAACCACGCTCAGGCTGGCTGAGATCCCCAACATAGTTGCGATCAAAGAGGCGAGTGGAAATATGAGCCAGATAAGTGAAATCCTTCGTAACCGCCCCGAGGGATTCCTGGTCCTGTCGGGCGATGACAGCCTGGCTCTTCCCTTGATCAGCCTCGGTTCAGACGGTGTGGTATCGGTAGTTGCCAACCAGGTTCCGGGACTGCTGAAGCAAATGGTCAGCGCCGCTTTTGCTGGAGATTGGGACAAGGCCAGGGAGATTCATTTCAAGCTGTTCCCGCTGATGGAGATGAATTTTATTGAGAGTAACCCCATTCCAGTCAAAACATCCCTGGCTTTGATGGGCCGGATCAAGGATAATTTTCGCCTGCCTATGATCCAGGCGAGTGAAAAAACCCGGGAAAAATTATCATTGATCCTGAGAGACCTGGACTTGTTGTAAGAAGGAATTAGACCTGCCCCGGTCTGGCAGGTGGATGTATTACAGGAAGAAGTGCGGAAGTGAACGAACTCAGAATAAGAATAGAAGAAATATTTGATTCTCCGGGCAGGGAAAAACCTGCTGAATTCGATGAGCTGTTCAGCAGGTTCAGAGAGCTGCTTAATACTGGCAGAATCAGGGCAGCTGAACCGGAGGGAGACGGCAGCTGGAAGGTCAACCGCTGGGTCAAGCAGGGAATCCTTCTCGGATTCCGGTTTGGTTCCTTGGAAGATTACACTACCAACAGTGGATTCAATTATTATGACAAGTCCACCTATCCCCTGCGGCCCACATCGCTGGCAGACGGTATCCGTATAGTTCCCGGGGGAACCAGCATCAGGACCGGGTGTTATGTGTCTCCTGGCGTGGTCATCATGCCTCCGGCCTACATCAATACCGGAGCCTGGGTTGGTGTCGACACCATGATCGATTCCCACGCTCTGGTGGGGTCCTGCGCCCAGATCGGGGCCAGGGTTCACCTCAGTGCCGCCGCCCAGATTGGAGGGGTGCTGGAGCCGATTGGCGCCACTCCCGTGATTATTGAGGATGACGTAATAATTGGGGGGAACAGCGGAATCTACGAAGGCATAATAGTCAAGAAAGGTGCTGTGATAGGTGCGGGAACGGTATTGACTGCCTCGGTCCCGGTTTATGACCTGGTAAATGGTGAGCGTTTGCGGGTAAAAAGAGGACAGTCCATGGTAATACCTGAAAACGCGGTGGTAGTGCCGGGAAGCCGGCCCATGGAGTCGTCTTCATATGCAGTGGAACATGGGCTGCAGATAAACTGCGGACTCATCATTAAGTACCGTGATGAAAAAACCGACGCTGCCACGGCTCTGGAAGAGTTATTGCGGTAGTGGTGTGGCTGGAAACTCTAGGTTTACAGCAGTGAGCTTGTGGCTCTCTTAACAGGTTTCAGGCAGAGGCGATTCGCGAAATGCCAGGCTTTGATTCTTTTTGCCGGGGCTTTCAGAATTCCTTCTTCTGACTTCGAACCTCACAGATCGGAAATCTGACTTTCCTTTGCAGCACTTACAGTGTTCCAGTCTCGGCAGGGGGCATCGTCAACCCAACAGGGCAGTTTAATATGCGGACCCGGCCCGGCCTGCCCCGAATCTTGAAAGAGATTCGGGGACTGATGATTGACGCCTTTAACATCATTGATTTCGATGCCGACCCGGTTCGCGCAACTTGCCTTTATCACCCTCTCCCCTAAAATGAAAATTGCAGAGGTTCTTCAATCCCTGGTTTTACACCTGATTTTTCCTGCCAGGAATTTGTTTCCGGATCACCCACTCTCACCTTGTAAGCTCCCTTAGTAACAACTTTCGGGGTGTAGACTGTTCCCTTGATCCTGAGAATATAGAGTAATTCCCCGGTTTTTTCATCCGTGATTTCAACCACGGGATCCTTAATCCCGGTTACTTTAATTGGTGGAAGTTGCAGTTTCGACTGGTTGACAGCACCGAAGTTTTCTTCCTGGTGAATGGTGTGCGGCCATCCAGCGAAATGGGATTCAGGGGTATCCTGAGAGGCGTCAGTAAGAAAGTGCCAGGCATCCGGGGTGTAGGTCCTGTCTTTGCGGTTAAAAGTGATGATGCTGTATCCTGATGCTTTCTCATCAGCCAGGATGTAGCGGGGTTTCTTGCGTTCTGTTTCCACCGGGTTTCCTATAGCGTAGACATAGTTGAGGTTGCCAAATCCATCCACATATTCCCCGGTGTTGGGGAGGTTGTGTTCAGGCCTGTTTTTGACCGGCACCCCCAGGGTATCGGGAACAAACCTGCGCTCATAACCCACGCTGATGGCAGGAGTGCAGAAAACCCAGCCTGAATCACGAAAGTCCTTGACTCCATACTGGACCAGGGAGGGTATGTGCTGGTCTCCGGCTATCTGGAAAGAAAAGGATTTACGTAAGGTTTTAATAGCCTCATCACGGCCTGACTGGGGCCATCCACCTGAATCCAGGTCGCCGACCAGAAACATTTTTTCTTCTCCGTGGTGGGTGGCAGCGTTGGTGAAAATGGTCTGGCTGAGCACAGTTTTCATATCAACCCCGTCCCAGTTCCTGGTCCATTCTTTGAGGAATTCAAGCTGGCTTGCACCAAGAAAATCAAGGCCTTTCTTATCCAGTTCCCGGGGATTTTTCAACTTGAATTTCAGATGATCCATCCTCCCGTCCCAGTAGGCTACGTGGTGGGGGCCGCTTTTGAAAATTCGGTCGGTGATTATCGCGAAACTAATCCTTCCATAGAGGAGATCCGTGAAAAAAGGAATTATGCCCTGCTTGAGCGGCGTCGGGTCCCAGGGATCGGGAAGATGGGAGCACTGGGTCTTGTTGACCACATTAACCATTTCCGGCGGCTCAACAAAACCCCCGGTGCTGTCGTAATGTTTCATCCAGTTTTCTATGGAATTGAATTCTCCTCCTTCTCCCCAGAGATTACCCTGGAACACGTCGTGGTCATCGGGTGTGCAGATAGTGGGACGGTCCCGCATCAGGTCTCCGAAAGCCCATCCGAACATGTACCACTTGCCAAGGTAGTTCAGGATAGCCCGTTCAGCAGGAAAGCGGATGATTCCGTATCCGCCGTTTGACTCGTAGATCTGGTCTCCGGAAAAATAGAGGATGTCGGGATTATGGAAAGCAAGGTTTTTTACCACCGGGGTATAGGGGAAAGCGGAAGCAAACTGGCAAGTCAGGCCTCCCATGACCAGGCTCTTGTCAACAGGGTCTCTCCTGATGGTTCCCTGATAATAATAAGGGTCACCGTTGTCATCAGGGTAAATGAGTCGATAATCCACATCCCGGGAGGCATCCCAGCCCTCGAGGCGGAAGGTGGCGGTACGGGAATCAGGTTCAATTGCTACTGTTTTCTTTTCCCCCCACCCATCTCCTGATTTAAGCTCCAGGCTGACTTCCCGGGCATCATCTGTGCCCATTGGAGGCATCTGGGCGGTAAGTTTCACTGTTCCACGGCTCAGGGTATACATGGACCAGAGGATGGGGCCGAAGGAATTCTCAGGGACGGAATCCAGTTTAGGGCCTTCAATCATCCAGTCATCAAACCAGAACAGCGGGGTACTTTTCTTTTCCTCTTCAGCCCGGAACCTGTTGAACAGGGCCACCATGCCCCTTAACTTCCCGATTTCATCCAGCGATATATCTCCGGTTATCCCGTTTTTGTCCACTGCATCCAGAACCAGGGTATATCCGTTTTTTTCGGATACTGCGTTCAGGGTAAGCTCAACATCGGAAAGGTCAAAGTTATCGGGAAGGGGGACAGCCTTTTGCTCTATGAAAAGGGTTTTGTCAGAAGTTATGCCTGCCGAAACACCCTGGCCAAAATAGCAAAGGGCTTTCACACTGGAATCCACATCGTCCCAAAGGCCGACGCTGAATCCCGCGTAACCACGCAATTCTCCTTCCTTCAGAAGCCCAAGACGGACCGAAGTTGAGAATGATTCCGCCTGGTCATTTAATACACAGGGAAGGAGGTTAACCCTCATGTTTTCACGCTCTCCAGTACATTCCAGCCTGCCGTTCCTTACCTGCCAGTCCTCCATTGGGACAGCCCAGTAATCCTTTCCTATCCAGGTCCTGTCTCCGGTATTAAAGTCCGCGGTGAAGGAAGTAGGTTTGAAAACGGAGCATGAGTATGAGGCAGACAGCAGCAAAAGAGTAAACAGGGTGACAAATATTTGCTTTTTCATGGCAGTGTCTTTCGAGTGTTTTTGGCAAAGGATGAAATAATTAATTCCAATTAAAACATGGATTGGGGTTTGTAATAAACAGGGAATACATATTTGCAACCACGGTGCCCGGCGATGCGAGATAAGTGACGCCTGAAGCCAAGGTGTCTTCATACAGTCAGATGCAGGGGCTAATCAGGAACTTCTCCTGGTTAAGCATTGTGTTCGTAATCGTTGTCAGTGGATTATCTGTGAAACAGGCTACTCCGGTTTCGACCCCGGCCTGTGCGGGGCTAATCAGTTGAATGATGCCGCAGAAGTTGGTTGCCTTGGCCGGTGATTTGGGTTTTTCATCAATTGTGATAACGATCAATGTGTCCCTGGAAACATTTCACTTGCCACTATTCCAAATTGGAAGGTCCAACTGCAAACATCAGGCCAGAACCGGGGAGAGCCATTTCTCCATCTCTTCCACCGAAAATCCCTTCCGTTTTGCATAGTCTTCCAACTGGTCCCTGCCGATTTTACCAAGACCGAAATAGTGGGATTCCGGATGGGAAAAATATTGACCGCAAATCGAAGAGGCCGGGTGCATGGCCATGCTTTCCGTAAGCTGAATTCCGACATTTCGGGTAGCATTGAGCAGTTCAAACAGGGTAGTTTTTTCAGTGTGCTCCGGGCAGGCCGGATAGCCAGGAGCCGGGCGGATCCCCAGGTAAGATTCCCTGATCAACTCTTCGGTACTCAGTTTTTCTCCAGGGGCATATCCCCAGAACTCTTTGCGTACCTGTTCGTGCAGCTTTTCCGCCAGGGCTTCAGCCAACCGGTCCGCCAGGGCCTGGATCAAAATATTGTTGTAGTCATCACTGCCAGGGCTGGTGATCCCTGCTATCCCATCTTTGATTTCAGCGGTAACGGCAAACAAACCCAGATAATCAGGAACATTTTCTCCTTTTGGGGCAATGAAATCAGCCAGGCACCGGTTGATGTTGCCTTCCCTTTTTTCAGACTGCTGCCTGAGGAAATGGAAGCGGCTCAACAACTGGTCGCGGTTATCGTCGGTATAGAGTTCGACATCATCATCTTTGGTGCTGTTGGCCGGGAAGAATCCCAGGACAGCACGGGTGCTGATCAGTTTTTCCGCTATTATTCTTTTAAGAAGTGCCTGGGCGTCCCTGAATAACTTTTTGGCTTCAGGTCCGGCATCTGGATCGTCGAATATTCCAGGATAACTTCCTTTCATGCCCCAAACCTTGAAGAATGGGGACCAGTCAAAATAGTCGGGCAGATCTTCGATCGGGTATTCGGGAAAACTCCTGATGCCAAGGAAGGAAGGAACCTGGGGTGTATAAGCGCTCCAGTCTGTTTTCAAACCATTTTCCCGGGCTTTTTCCAGGGTGATGAGCCTGCCTTTCCGATCCTTCTGGGAGTGGAAGTCCCGTATTGATTGATGTCCTTCATTTATTTGTTTTATGTAGTCTTCGCTATTGTTTTCACTGAGCAGGCCTGAGACAACTCCCACCGCGCGGGAAGCATCCACGACGTATACCACGGGAGCGCTGTAGCAGGGATCAATTTTTACCGCGGTATGGGCTTTTGATGTGGTGGCCCCGCCGATAAGAAGAGGAGCCTTCAGACCCGCTTTTTCGAGTTCTGAGGCCACGTGGCACATTTCATCAAGGCTGGGGGTAATCAGGCCGCTGAGACCCACAATATCCACTTTTCGGGCGATGGCTTCCTCAACAATCCTGGCAGCCGGAACCATTACCCCAAGGTCTATGACTTCATAGTTGTTGCAGCGGAGCACTACTCCGACAATATTTTTCCCGATGTCATGCACATCTCCTTTGACGGTGGCAGTCAGTATCCGGCCTTTGTAGGATGGTACATAGTCCTCCTCCCCCATACCCATGAAAGGCAGGAGAACAGCAACGGCCTTTTTCATCACTCGGGCGCTTTTGACCACCTGGGGCAGGAACATGCGGCCTGAGCCGAAGAGGTCCCCGACTGTATTGAGCCCATCCATAAGTGGGCCTTCTATCAGTTCGATCGGATGGCTGTAACCAGGCATCGCTTCCAGCGTATCGGCCTCGACATGTTCGTCGATGCCTTTGACCAGGGCGTACTTCAATCTTTCAATTACCGGTTTGCCCCTCCACTCCTCCACCTTGTTTTCAGCTTCCTCCCGGCCGGAAAACTTCCCTGCAATTTCGAGTAACCTTTCCGTGGCATCAGGCCTTTTGTTGAGTACGACATCAATCACCCGCTCTTTTAGCTCCAGATCGATATCCTCGTATACCGCCAGCTGCCCGGCATTAACAATTCCCATATCCATTCCGGCTGCGATGGCATGGTAGAGGAAAACGGAGTGCATGGCTTCTCTGACAGTGTCATTTCCCCTGAAGGAAAAGGAGAGGTTGCTGACGCCCCCGCTTACCCTGGAGCCGGGAAGTTCGGATTTTATCCACTTAACGGTTTCGATAAAGTCATTGGCGTAGTTATTGTGCTCTTCAATACCGGTAGCAACGGCGTATACATTGGGATCAAAGATTATATCTGAAGTGGGAAACCCTACCGTTTCCACCAGCAACCGGTAAGCCCTGGCGCAGATTTTCTTGCGTCGTTCCAGGGAATCGGCCTGCCCCTGTTCGTCAAATGCCATGACAATGACAGCGGCTCCGTAGAGAAGGGCGGCCTCAGCCTGCTTAATAAATTCTTCTTCGCCATTCTTCAGGCTGATGGAATTGATTATGGATTTGCCCTGGACACATTTCAGAGCGGCCTCAATCACTTCCCATTTGGAAGAATCAAGCATAACCGGGACCCGGCAGATATCAGGTTCACTGGCGATCAAATTCAGGAACCTGACCATGCAGGCCTTGGAATCAAGCATGCCTTCGTCCATGTTGATATCAATGATCTGAGCTCCGTTTTCAACCTGCTGGCGGGCAACCTTGAGTGCGGATTCATAGTCCTCTGAAATGATCAGGCGGGCAAATTTCCTGGATCCGGTGACATTGGTCCTTTCCCCTATATTCACAAAAAGGGAGTCCTTCCCGATATTCAGGGCCTCCAGGCCGCTCAACATAGTCCGGTTGTCGGAAGGACGCGGTTTCCGTGGTTCAGCCGCAGCGAAAACTTCAGCTATGGCCTTGATGTGTTCCGGAGTAGTACCGCAGCAGCCGCCGATGATATTCACCAACCTGTCTTCACGGTATTCCCTTAGAATTTCGGCCATCTCCTCGGCTGTCTGATCATAACCTCCAAACTGGTTGGGCAGGCCGGCATTGGGATAGGCGCTGATAAAGGTATCGGCAACGTTTCCCAGTTCCTGTATGTGGGGGCGCAGGTCTCTGGCACCCAGAGCGCAGTTGAGACCTACTGCGATGGGGCGGGCATGGGCAACTGAATTCCAGAAAGCTTCGGGGGTCTGACCGGTCAGGGTGCGTCCGCTGGCATCAGTGATTGTGCCTGAAATTATGATAGGAAGTGGATTGTTTGTAAATTCCGGGCAGGTCTGGACAGCGTAAATGGCAGCCTTGGCATTCAGGGTGTCAAAAATTGTTTCAATCAGGATTATGTCAACTCCGCCGTTTATCAGGCCACGAGTGGCTTCACGGTAGGCGTCGGCCAGCTGATCAAAGGTGATGCTCCGGAAAGCAGGGTCATTGACGTCGGGTGAAATGGAGGCGGTACGGTTGGTTGGCCCCAGGTTTCCGGTGACAAAACGGGGTTTGTCCGGGGTCAGTGCGGTTTTAAGATCCGCCTCTTTCCGGGCGATCCGGGCAGCGGAAAAATTCATTTCGTAGGCCAGGCCTGACAGTCCATAATCTGCCTGGGAAATGGCGTTGGCATTGAAGGTGTTAGTGCCCAGGATGTCAGCCCCGGCGTCCAGGTAACGTCGGTGAATCTCAGCAATCAGTTCGGGTTTGACAAGAGTAAGCAGTTCATTGTTGCCCTTGAGGAATCCGGGATTGTCGCGGAAACGGTCCCCACGGAAATCCTCCTCGGAGAGTTTATACTCCTGGATGACGGTGCCCATGGCGCCGTCCATGACCAGAACGCGTTTTTCCAGTATGGACTTCAACTGTTTTGTATGGATATATTTCATCAGAGGTTTTCCCGAAAACACGGTAGCACTGTTCCAGGCGCCCTTCCTTATTTTTTGTCTTTAATATGTTCTGTTTAATATTGTAACTAATTTGAAAGGTTTCAGTCGCCGGGAAAGATATTCTCCCGAGGTTTACGGTATTTATGCGTGGAAAGAAGGGTATTTTCTAAGCCGAAGAGCAGGTGAGGGACTGGGATGGCTTTGCAGTGAAATGACTCGCTGCTATTTGTTTCACAATGTTTCAAAAAAAAGGACCCGCTTTTTCGGGCGAGTCCTTTTTCAAAATATAAAACGGTTGTATTCTTTGTTTTTAGCTTGTGAATTTTTTTACCAGCGGAACTGCTACTAATCCTATACCAAGCAGCATCATGGTAGCTGGTTCAGGAACGGATGTGCCCCCGTTGTATCCAGATATGTGGGAAATGGCGGAGGCCTTGCCGTTAGTGGCATTGATGATTTCAGATTCGATGTCCTGGGAGTCTCCCGGATTCAAGGGATTGGTCAGGGCATAAAGAATCCAGTGGGTTGAAGCTTTGACCACGATATGGGTAATAATGCCGGAACCGTCCCATACGAAAGTCGCTTCAGTGAATTCACCTCCAGGTCCGTTCCATCCTCCCATTGAGAAGTCCCCAACAGCATCCTCATCTGCTTCCCATTTCCCAGACAATGTTAAAGTAGTTCCAGCCAGGGCACTGGCCAGGGCAGCCGTGTCATTGCCATCCTGAATGGTACCGATCTGGACCATGTTATCGAACGTATAATGGTCGGCTAACAGGGTACCTCCGAATGAAAGAAACACCAGAATCGCTAAACTTATTAAAATCTTTTTCTTCATATTGTTCATAACAAACACCTTATTTTCTAACCGAAATATCCTCAAGGCGAACTATTTAAATCCAATATATGAAATCTTTTTTATTTTAGATTCAATGATTAATTTTTAATCGCTGGGAAATCTCACCATAAACTCTTGCACTTTGCGTGCCTAAACGCAACAGGAAGAAATGAAATAAAGAAAAAATAGTTATTTTCAAAAGCTTAAATATGTCCGGCAGGTAGTGTTGCCAGCAGCGGATTTTTAGAGTCAGTGTAATATTCTTTTACATTTCAATGCAGGAAAATCAAGACGATTTAACTAAACGTCCTTATTTGTTGAAATCAATAAAGTTATTGACCAAGGATGCTGGTGTAAATGTTTTTTACATAATCGGGATGGAACAGGGCCCTGGGGTACTTCCGGTGGAGATTTCCCCTGCTTCGGGAATTATCACAGGTCGAGTTGGGATATGCTGGGAGAGGAGTTCTGGAGATGATCCGGCAGCAGTGAAACCGGTACTGGAAATAGACGCTTCGGTAAGAGGTGATGCGGGGTAGCTGAGGTCTTAAAGGAGCCGATAAATTACACTGCCCTTTGGCCCTGCCAGCATCCATTGTTCTCGTGCAGTCCGCAATGCCGGACGGCAGGTCAATCCCGGCTCATTCAGGTTCTGCGGATCTCCTCCCTATCAGGCCAGGGTGTCCGCAGATTATTGGAAATTTGGCAGGAATCTGTAATCAATAACCTACATTTTATGTATCCGACTACCTAGAAGGTCAATATTTTCAGGAGAGGATTTTATATTTTGATTAATTTTTAGTAATAAACCGATGCCCTGACAACAGACTTCCTGACTTTTCTGTCTTATAATCAGTATGGTTTTGATATTCGAACCAATTAATGAAATGAATGGAGATAAAAATGAAATATTGGCTGATTGTTTTGCTGTTGGCTGTTTTTATAGTTACTGGAACTGCTTTTGCGGGTGCGATTGAACCCACGAAAACCATCCAGTTGTTTGACGGGAAATCCCTGGATAATTTTTATACATGGATGGCCGGGACCGGAAGAGAGGATGTTAACCGGGTTTTTTCCGTGGTTGATGCTATTGACGGCGCTCCGGCCATCAGGGTAAGCGGCCAGGGGTTTGGTGCTTTTATTACCGAAAAGCAATACAAGAATTACCACCTGACTGTCGAGTTCCGCTGGGGTCTCCTGACCTGGGGCAACAGGAAAGACGCTGCCAGGGACTCCGGTATTCTGGTGCACTGCCAGGGGCCGGACGGAAACACCGGGAAAGATTTCAAAGGGCCCTGGATGGAGTCCATAGAAACCCAGATCATTGAAGGCGGAGTAGCGGATATCATTCTAGTCGCAGGGTGGGATGCGGATGGTAACCGCCTCAAACCAGTGGCTACCTCCACGGTAATCAAGGACCCGGACGGTGAAATGGTTTATTCCCCGGACGGGGAAACCGTAACCATGGACAGCGGACGCATCAACTGGTCAGGGCGCGATCCGGACTGGGATGGAAGCCTGGGATATGTCGGGAAAAATGATGTCGAAGGTCACGGCGCGGAGTGGACCACCCTTGAGGTTATCTGCGACGGCGGCACCATCACCAACATCGTGAATGGACATGTGGTGAGCAAAGTCTGGGACAGCAGCCTTACTGAAGGGAAAATCATTTTCCAGACTGAGGGCGCGGAAATATATTTTCGAAAGATTGAAATGTCGCCTGTAAAATAGACTTCAAAATTTAATTATTAATCGTGAGATGCCAAAAGGGCCGGTTCTTAAACCGGCCCTTTTCAGTGTTAATGCTTCACCGCCTTGTCATGTACGATGGTGGGAAATACGGGATAACTGCCATCGATCAAAGTTTGGTTTGCTGGCGCAACCTGCTCCAGCTACATCATCCTGCGGTTGAATCCGACTTTGAACCTTGAACTCATATCCCGCTGGTTTACCCAAACACTCTCTTGAACACCTGGTCCACATGTTTGGTTTTCTCTTGGAGGTCAAAAGTTCGGCGGATTTCTTCTTCGGTCAGGTGATGGCGGATATCGGGATCTGACAGGACAAGTTCTAGAAAATCAGCCCCTTCATCCCATACCTTCATGGCATTCCGCTGTACCCAGAGGTATGCGTCTTCCCGGAGGATGCCTTTTTTCACAAGTTCCAGGAGCAGGGTTCCGGAGAACACCAGCCCCCCCATCAGGTCGATGTTTTTCAACATCTGTTCCTTGTTGACCACTAGGTTGTCGATAACCCGGTTCAGTTTTTTAGTCAGGTAATGGGCCAGGGTTGTCGAGTCAGGCAGGATCACCCTTTCCGCTGAAGAATGGGAAATATCCCTTTCATGCCAGAGCGGGATATTGTCCAGGGCCACCATGGAATTAGATCGCATGATTCGGGACAACCCGCTGATTTGTTCACAGGTTATGGGATTTCTTTTGTGGGGCATGGCTGAACTGCCCTTCTGCCCCTGGCGGAATGCTTCCTGGGCCTCCCTTACCTCGGTGCGCTGGAGATGCCTGATCTCAGTGGCAATCTTGTCATAAGTGCCGCCGAGGATTGCCAGGGCACACATGTATTCCGCGTGCCTGTCCCGTTGCAGCGTCTGGGTGGAAGCCGCAGCAAATCCGATGCCCAGCCTGGCACAGGCTCTTTCTTCAACCTCGGGTGGAAGGTGGGAAAAGGAACCAACCGGACCGCTGATTTTTCCGACTTCCAGGTTTTTCCTGGCATGGCGGAAACGTTCCAGGTTGCGTTGCATTTCGGAGTACCAGATGGTAAGTTTCAGACCGAAGGTGGTCGGCTCGGCATGGATGCCGTGAGTACGACCCATCATGTAGGTGTGCTGGTGTTCAATTGCCCTCTTTTTCAGAGTTTCCAGGAAAGTCAGGATTTCTTTTTCAATCAGGTCCGAAGCCTTTTTCACCCGTAAAGCCTGGGCGGTATCAACCACGTCTGTGGAAGTCAGCCCCAGGTGAATCCACCGGGATTCAGGCCCCACATTTTCAGCGACGGCAGTAGTGAAGGCGATGACATCGTGCCTGGTTACCTCTTCTATTTCCTTGATTCTTTCTACGGTGAATGCTGCTTTTTCTTTGATTACTTCAACTGCGGCAGCTGGCACCTGTCCCATTTCGGCCAGGACTTCGCTGACGGCTATTTCAACATCAAGCCAGGCCTGAAATTTTGATTTTTCAGACCAGAGTTCAGTCATTTCAGGGGATGAATATCTTTCTATCATAAGTCTAATACCTCTGATGGTTCATTCTGATGTGTCAGGTAAAGACGAGGATTAACTTTAAAAAGACTTCCCCGGTTTTTCCTGGTTAAAGCTTCACGGGCGGTATCCAGAACCAGGTTGGGGACATTATTCTGGCGGCTGATATGGGCCAGGAATATGTGTCCGGCCAGGCCGCTGAACTGATGTTCCAGGAAATCAGCGACAGTCTGGTTGGATATGTGCCCTTTGTCTCCCAGTATACGACGTTTCAGGGCCAGGGGGTAGGGTCCGATGCGCAGAAGTTCTTCGTCGTGGTTGGATTCTATGACGATCCAGTCAGCCTGGTTCAGCCTCTCGATAACCCTGCTGGTAAGTTTCCCCAGGTCGGTCGCCAGTATTCCAGTGATGTTGCCTGACCTGAACTGGTAGCCTACTGATTCAGCGCTGTCGTGAGATGTTGGAAACGCCTGGATTTCAATATCCCCGATATTGAAGGTTTCACGTCGGGTGATGGTAGAAACCTGATGAATCCTGGTATTCAGGTAAATTTCGTTTTGAGTTCCTTCAGTCATGTAGACAGGGGCAGGGAATCTTTTAAGCAAAGAGGGCAACCCTTTGGTATGGTCACCGTGGGCGTGGGTAAGCAGCACTGCGTCAACCTGTTCGATAACGATTCCGGCGTCTCGGCAGCGCCGGTCAACACTGCGGGAGCCGAAGCCCGCGTCAATCAGGATATGAGTGGTTTCGGATGCGACATAGGTGCAGTTTCCACTGCTGCCGCTTCCTAAGACTGTAATTCGCACTGTGGGATAGAATGTAACAAGACGGTATGAAATGATCCAGCGGATTTCACTTTTTGGTGAATTTATTCAAGCAGGCTGTTTGCGGCAGACAGTCCTGGGCAGGCACGGATCAGGGTTTGAGTTTTCCTGAAGAATCACTGATCTTGCTACTTGTGGTAATCTGTGCTTTTTTGAGGCATGTCAGGAACTCCGCGGAGCGGGGAAACACTATGGAAAAAATTAATTTATTAGGCCTTGACCGGAACGAAATGATTAACAGGGTTTCATCCCTGGGTGAAAGCGAATTCCGGGGAAGACAGCTTTATATACAGATCTATCGCCGCAAACAATATGATATTGAACAGATGACAGACCTGGCAAAATCCTTTCGCGGGAAACTGCTGGATTATTACGAAGTCAGGTTTCCCGAAATTGTGGATCGCCTGGAATCAAGAGATGGTGCAGTAAAATATTTATTCAGGCTCCGGGACGGGCTTTCAGCTGAATCAGTATATATTCCGGAGGAGGGAAGGGATACTCTCTGCATTTCCTCTCAGGTTGGCTGCAAGGTCGGCTGTACTTTTTGTATGACAGGCCGCATGGGTTTCAAGAGGAACCTGAGTCCGGATGAAATAGTCGGGCAGGTGCTGGCTGTCGTCAGGGAGGGTGTGCTTGATGAAAAAGGGTTTAATATTGTTTTCATGGGGATGGGGGAACCGCTTCATAATTATGGAAGTGTAATGAAAGCTTTCAGGCTGTTCTCTGATCCGGAGGGCATGGGACTTTCCCACAGGAAAATCACCATTTCCACCAGCGGAATTGTGCCGGTAATGCGCAAGATGGCGGAAGAAGAAAGGCTGCCCAACCTGGCTGTTTCCTTGAATGCGGCTGACAATGAAACCAGGAACAGGATAATGCCTGTTAACCGGGAGTGGAATATTGAAGCATTATTACAGGCCTCCCGGGATTTTCCGCTGGAGAGCAAAAGAAGAATCACCATCGAATATGTCCTGCTCGGGGGAATCAATGATTCTCTGGAAGATGCTGAAAAACTGGCCCGCCTCCTGAGGGGCATGCAAGTAAAGTTAAACCTTATTGCTTATAATTCCAATCCAGGCCTGCCGTTTGAATCTCCAGGAAATGACCGGGTCCATCAGTTTCAGCGGATATTGATCGGCCGGGGTTTCTCAGCATTTTTGCGGACATCACGTGGGGCAGATATTGCCGGAGCCTGCGGGCAGTTAGCGGGAGCCAACAGTAACAAGGAGCAGGTTTCGGGTAGGTAAGTTATTTTGGACAGCAAACGGTTTTTTATCAGTACATTCGGCTGCCGTGCCAACCAGGCTGACACTGCCGCGTTGCGCAGGTCGCTGAAGGAATCCGGTTACCTGGAAGTACCCAAAGAGGAAGAGGCTGACCTGATTGTGGTTAATTCCTGCACGGTGACCCACAAGTCGGATCAACAGGTCAGGCAATTCACCAGGAGCATGCGCAGGAAGAATCCTCATGCGAAAATCGTATTAACTGGGTGTTATGCCCAGAGAGCTCCCGCGGACTTGGCTAGGAAAGGGTTTGCCGACCTGGTAGTTGGAAACTGCCGGAAACAGGATCTTGTCAACATTCTCGAGAGCGTGCCGGAGGAAGACAGCAGAGTGCAGCAATGCCGGGTGATCTGGGAGGAACTGCCCAGGGAGAGGAGTTATGACCTGGCAGTTGGCGACCCTGGGCATGACCAGACCAGGCCCCAGCTGAAGATCCAGGATGGATGTTCAGCCTCCTGCTCTTATTGCATAGTCCCCGCCGTACGCGGGCCAAGCCGCAGCGTCCCTCCCCGGCAGATACTGGCGGGATTGTCTGATTATATCGAAGCAGGATACCAGGAGATTGTCCTTACCGGGATCCACCTGGGAATCTATGGTATGAACCTGGTTCCCCGGACCTCACTGGACAGGCTGCTGGAGGAAATAATAAAGCTTCCCGGGCTGGGCCAGATCCGGATCAGTTCAATCGAGCCGATGGAGTTATCCCGACGGGTGATAGACCTGGCAGCTGACAGTGAAAAAATAGCCCCTCATTTTCACATCTGCCTGCAGAGCGGTTCCGATCGGATTCTTTCTGAAATGCACCGTCCTTATAAGGCTGCGGAATTCGCCGGGCTTGTTGAGTATGTACGAAAAAAGCTGCCTCATGCCGGGATTGGTACAGATGTAATCTCTGGATTTCCCGGAGAAACTGAAGAGGATCACCAGATAACACGCGAGTTCATTAAGTCGCTTCCTTTCACCTACCTCCATGTGTTTCCCTACAGTGACCGCTCCGGTACAGCTGCTTCGGTTATGGAGGGCAAGGTAAATCCTGAGATCGCAAGTTTTCGCTGCCGGGAGTTGAGGACACTGTCTTCAGAACTGCAGGCCTCTTTTCGGAAATCCATGACCGGCAGGATGTTGAGGGTTTTGACACTGACCTCTGAAGTGAGGGGCATGAGAAGAGCCTTGACTTCCAATTATCTTAACGCTTTGCTTCCCCGGGAAATAGCTGGAAATGTATTGGTTAACGCCAGGGTGTTGAAGGAATCGGGCGGATACCTGGTATTTGAAGTCTGAATTTCGGCCGTTTCCCTTATCGTAGCCAGTGTTGGACGCTCTGTAATCGACCCCGGTCCTGGTATAGATCCCCTCCGCGGGCATCTGATGTTGATGGCGGAAAACGGCCCCGACCATCGGCCTCAACGGACAGGGCTGTTACTTTTCCATGAACACCGCCAGGGGTACAGTCACACTGGTCATGTATACAGGATTTTGCCGGTGTCCGTTGGAGTGGAAGCATTCCCAGGGAGAACCATACTTTGCGCCCTTGCGAAAATCCCCTTCTTTCAGTTCATTGACAAAATCGGTGGCCAGCTTACGGGACAGCGCAGGATTCATCCTGGAGACAGCATGGCATACCCAACCGGTGGGAGTATTCCAATAAGCCCCGTTCTGGTATGTGTTCTTTTCGGCCAGGCTTATCTCCCAGGAGGTTTCACTGCTGAAATCCATATCCGTTGGGACATGGCGGATGTTTCCTTTCCAGGCAATTGTGCCTTTTTCCAGGCAATCAGCCAGGGTCCGGCTTACCTTATCGGCCTGGGGGGAGTCCAGGGCGCCCAGGTACACCGCCAGGGCCGATCCCCAGACATCGGGCTGAGAACTCCGGTTGGTTGAAGCCTTTAACAGTCCGGAATTATCAGCGAACGTTGATCCGATATGAGATTTGAGAGTATCGGCCATGTCCTGGTATTTCCCTGCTTTTTCTTCCCGTTCCGACTTTTTGCAGAGTTCAGCCAGCTGCATGGCGGCCTGGTATTTTAGGAGTGATGCCAGAAGCAGGTCTCCGGTGTGGGTGGTGGTATCAGTGAAGCCGAAGGTTATTCCCCGGTACTCATCAGTTGCATATACAATCTGGGTCTCAGGGTGGAAAGGAGGCATAAGCATGGCATCCTCCAGGCGATTGAGAAGGGTTTTTCCATTAATTATTTCATCCAGAATCCCGTAATCCCCGCTGCTGTCCACATATGCCCCGGCCATTTTCACAAAGAAAAAAGAATCATCCAGGCAGGGAAGATCACCCCATTTTTCCCCCCCCTGTCCTTCGTAATCTTCCAGGGTTCCGGGAAAAAAGATCGGCTTGTCCTGGAAGGTTATGTGATCCGGAATAGATCCGGGGGGAATTGAGCTCCCGCTTTTCAGGGCAATCTTCTCATCAGGCTGGTGCTTCGCGGTCAGCAACAGCATGTGCCTTTGCTCCCCGGTTGAGATAAAACCACAATCCAGAGACATGGCGTAATCCCTGACCCAGAAAGCGGGGTAACAATCCCGGCCTCCGGGACGGATCAGGGTCCCACCTGTGACATTTGGACCGTGCTCCCCGACCATTTCCCCTTCACGTACCCGGGATGCCTCAACTACATCCCTGGTTATTTGCTTCAGGAAAGCCAGATCCTCCTGGATTAGGTACATATTGCCTGATGCGGCCGGTTCAGGAAATTCTCTCCAGGAAAATCCCGTTAAAAGCAGGATACTGATGAATGCGCTTGTGGTTATTCTGTTAAACATGGTTGGTTAATGATAAACCTGTTGTGGCAGATGGGAAATACCCTGGCAGCGTTTTTCAGGAAGAGATGTCTTAAGGTTTGAGAGACAGCTAATCATGCCGGGATTTTTTTAGGATAATCAAGAAAAATCAGCCTTCCCATGCCCCTGCCTGCCAGGGTCCATTCATCAATGTCCATTTCGATGCAGGCTGAACCACAAGTTGGAAGATTCCCGATGTAGTCCCCGGTCAGGTATTCAACCAGATCAGTCAGCCCGGGATTATGCCCGACCAGGAAGGCGGAAGCCGCATCTTCTGGCAACGCCTCGATTTCTTTGAGCAGAGACAGCACTCCTGCTTCATAGACTCCCTGCCTAAAGATTATGCTCTGTTCAGGGAAGCCGATCTCCGCGGCAATTTTTGCTGAGGTTTGCCTGGCCCGAAGGGCGCTGCTGCTGACCAGGCAGTCTGGAAAGATTCCCCTGTCCCGGAGCCTTTTGCCCATCATGGGAGCATCCCGGTTGCCCCGGTCATTCAAGGGACGTTCGATATCTGAAAGCTGGGGAAAATCCCAGCTCGACTTGGCATGGCGGATTACATAAAGAGTCTTCATGGCTTGCTATCACCTGTTTTCTTGCAAAGGAGTGATGTTTGGATTTTAGCACTGTGCGGGGAAAAATATTGTGAAACCATAAAATGGCAGCTATTCATGGTTTCAGCCCCGAATAACTGGGAAAACGTAAGTGTAAAAGAAGAAGTTTTAGTTTAGTATGAAAATCCACGGCATTTTCTATTTGAGGTATACCAACAGGCTGCGGAGATTTTGGATCTGCAGGCGGACCCCCTGGAGCTTCGTAATGCCTGAGATGATCCCGCTTTCAGTGAAGTCATTGCCGGGATGAAGGGTGAGTTGCTGCGGCTGAGGGAAGAGGCTGGAGACACTGAAGAACAGTATCCAGCCGTGGGTGAGATTATTGAGAAATACTGGGAGTGACACCTGGTCAGCACCGGTTTTAAAACCACGGGGCATTTCCGGAAAGGATAAAGCAGGAGTGAAGAGAATATTAAGCCTGATTTGTATTTTACTCGGTAGCACGGCCGGGTTCCTGGCCGCTGATTCAATTGAATGCGAGGGAACCTACAGTAAACACTTGCAGGGGATTGCCGTTCAGGGAGATGAGTATATTTTCTGGAGCTTTACCGACATCCTGCTCAAGACTGATTTGCAGGGGAAGATCCTGGTCAAGGTAAGAGTGGATAGCCACAGCGGAGACCTCTGTGTGCTTGGTGAAAAGATATACGTTGCGGTTAACCTGGGGGAATTCAACCAGGAGCCGGGCAAAGCCGATTCCTGGATTTATGTATATGATTCCGGGAACCTGGAACTTCTTTCCAGGCATCCCATTCCCCAGGTTGTTCATGGAGCTGGAGGATTGGACTGCCAGGAGGGTTCTTTTTATGTTGTGGGAGGGCTTCCTGAAGGGTACCGGGAGAATTATGTGTACCAGTACGACCCGGAATTCAATTTTATTAAGCGCCATGTAATTGAGAGCGGGTATACTTTGAAGGGAATCCAGACAGCTTGTTTCAGCCGGGGATACTGGTGGTTTGGCTGTTACGGTGACCCCAGGGAAACCATCCAGGCGGATCCCGATTTTAACATGGTGGCAAGGTTTAGATTTGACAGTTCCCTGGGAATTGCCCGATTCCGGCAAGGTTTTCTGGTAGCTGAAGGCTTTGGCCGTTACAGGGGAAGAGTGGAGTTTGTCCCAGACCCTCCCCGTCCCTGAAGGCCCTTGACTTCTAATTTATCCGGACTTTTACCACTACCTTGCGGATAGGAATGTTTTCATCGGCTTTCAGACCAGGCCGGTGGGCATCATCGGGGAAGAATATGAAAAATCTCTGTTGGTCGGCCAGCCTGTAATTGTCTTCATCCGCTTCCAGGAACATAATGTCCTTCTCAGAATCGTAGGGCTCTGTAACGACAGTTTTTTGTAAAGGCAGGAGACCCATTCTTTCGCTGCCCACCACCAGATACTGGATATCAGCGTACTTCCTGTGGGCTTCATACCGGGTGTCCTCTTCGTTTCTGGTCACGTACTCATCAACATTTACAAACAGGTTTTCACCCTGGAGTTCATATCTGCCTGTTTCCAGGGTATCCAGGTCATTTTCAGCCAGGAATTTGAAAGCGGTGTTCCAGGCTTCAGGATTCTTCCGGTATTGCAGGGAGAACTCTTCCTTATTTACAGATTCATCGGGAAGAACGTTCCATCCCTGCCGCCATTCACCTGTGCTGAACCAGTTTGATTGCTCTTCCGGTTTTGGGTTTTGTTCGGTTTGAAATTCATCTGTTGTACAGGCCATGGTTAATCCCAGGATAATAAATGGAGCAAGTAGTTTAAAAATTTTCATTGAAAATGAATTATATGATGAACCAGGGAGGGATAAACAGGGGTCAGCTTCCATTTTTTTGTTTCATCTCTCTTGAACGGACAGTATGAGGCTAAACCTGCTTTTCAGACCAGACCGCCAGTTTTTCCCGGGAAATCTTGGAGTTGTGCCTGATGTCCACGGGGAAACCGGGATGGTAGAGGATGTTTTTAATCTGGCGGGTGCAGTCATGACTTGCGGCGATTTCCAGGAGTTCTGCCGTTAGTGCATTTAGGTTTGAAGTGATTTTATTTTTCGGATTACGCAGCTCCACGCAGACAACCGGTACCTGGTTCGGAGCCTTCCCTATTCCTACCAGGGCTGATCTTGAAACGGCATGGTGTTGGTTGAATATTCCTTCGGCCATTACAGAGTAGATTTCTCCTGATGCAGTAGTTACACGGTGTGATTTCCGTCCGCAGAACCATACTCTGCCCTGGTTGTCCAGTCGGCCCAGGTCTCCCATGCGGTGGCGCACCGTTCCGTCTTCGTCAATAATTTTAGCCAGCATGTCGGCCTCAGGTCTGTTGAAGTAGTTACGGGAGACATTGTCCCCGTGCACCACAAGTTCTCCAACTTCTCCTGGTTTCACGAGAAGGTCAGTATGCCAGCGGGGGATGGGTCCATCGGTGATTTTTATAATATCCAGGGACACCCCGGGCAGGCATCTTCCGATACAGGTACCTGACCCAGCTGGGGTTTCCTGTTCGAGCCTGAGCAGTTCGTCATGGGCGATAGTTGAAACAGGAAGTGCTTCAGTAGCTCCATAGGGTGTATGAAGTTTTCCACCGGGCGGAAGAAGTCCGGCCATTTTTCTTATTACTGAGAGGGGCACCGGGGCTCCTGCTGAGAAAACTCGCTTCAGGCTGGGGAGTTTGATGTGCCGGGCTTCCCCGTAGGAGCTGACCCTGTGGAGCAGCGCCGGAGAACCAAACATATGGGTAGCCGAAAATTTATTGATTGTGGTGATCAGTTTGCGGGGATTTACCAGGCCCGGGCGGGTGAAATCCATATCCGGAAAAACGGTTTTTGTTTCCCAGAAGGGATCAAACATTGCGAAAAGGGGGAAGGTAGCCAGATCCACTTCTCCCGGTTTGATATCGAACTGTTCTTTTTGCATGGAGGCCTGTGCCAGGAACATCCTGTGGGTGTAAACCACACCTTTGGAAGGGCCGGTGCTGCCTGAGGTGAAAACGATAGCTGCCTGGTCATCAGGGCCGGGAAACTTCCAGTCCGGAGAAGCAGGTGATTCCTGGCGCAGAAGAAAGTGGAGGCCTGTGCCGAGGAAAGGGATTGAAGGCCCTGCCAAAACGTTGATCCTGACACTATTTTTTCCCCATCCCAGGAGAATGCGCCCCAGATGGGCGGCGGGAATCCCGAAAAAAGCCTCGGGAGCCGATTCTTCGATGCAGGCCTTGAAGTTTTTCCTTCCGATTCCCGGGTCAATCAGAACCGGCACCGCACCAATCTTGATCAGGCCGAAGGCCATAACCATCATATCGGGCCCTGGAGTTACCAGGAGGGCGACCCGGCTGCCTTTTTTCAGGCCTTTTTTGCGGAAAGCCCGGGCAGCCTGGTTGCTGAGGGCCTCTACCTGTTCGCAGGTCAGGGAACCCCGGGGAGAGGTCAGTGCCACCTGCCCTGGATGTTTTGCAGCCCGGGCTGCCAGTGACCTAAGAATTCCTTTCCGTTCTGACATGGCTTCAGGAGTTCCTTAAAAATTCCTCTATATATCCACAGACTGCCTTGGTTTCATCTTCGAGCACGTAATGCCCGGCCTCCGGAAAACGTTTTACATCGGCCTTGGGGAATCTTCTTTGCCACTCCCTGAGAAAATCCAGGTTGAAAATGAAATCTTTTTCACCCCAACAGATCAGCATTGGTTTTTTGTTAAGGTGATAAAGCGAATCAGAGATTTCCTGGATAGTCCTGTTGGTAAGGTGGCTTTCCTCGATAGGGATATCCTGAACAAATCTCACAACTGCCCGGCGGCTGTCGGCATTGTGATAAGGAGCCTTATAGGCTTTTTTTACCAGGGCCGGCATCCTGTGCTTTCTGACGCCCAGAAGGCAGGCAGCCACTGAAAAAAGATTGAATTTTTCCATGAGCACAGCGGCCAGGGCTGACTGGCCGCAGGACCGCAGTGTCCAGTGCAGCTGTTTGCCGTTGGGTACATTGAATGCCGCACTGTTCAGGATTACCAGCTTCGCTATCCTCTCTGGATGGCGGACAGCATAGCCAGCACCGATCAAGCCGCCCCAGTCATGTACGACCAGCGTTACGTTGTCACGAATATCAAGTTGCTCAAGCAGGGATTCAAGGTCCTTGATTCTCTGCTCCAGGGTGTATATGTATTTGTCATCAGAAGGTTTGTCGGATAACCCACAGCCGATATGATCTGGGGCGATAACCCGGAAAGAGGGGGACATTGCTTTTATCAGGTCCCTGTACATAAATGACCAGGAAGGATTTCCGTGAAGCATAACCAGGGGATCACCGGACCCTTCGTCCAGATAGTGCATATTATGCCCTGCTATGGCAGCGTAGTGGGGCCTGAAACTGTAAAGCTGTTTGTAACCTGGATCAGGGATTTGCATGTTTGGTGATAGAAAGAAGGAACAGCTGAGAGAATGGAGCAGCCCCTCATTTTGTCAGCTGTTCAGGGATATTTAGTATTTAAATGACGCCATGGCTGTGGAGACGCCTGCACTGCCCATCAGCAGAAGTACATTCATTCCTCGCTTTAACCGTCCTTCTTCTTCCGCCACAGCCATTCCCAAAGGAAGAGAGGCTGAAACGGTGTTTCCGAAACGGTCATGAGTCTCAAACACGTAAGATCTGTCAATTCCGATTAACCCGGCAGTTTTGGAGGTGGATGATACGCTGACGGAATGACCGAATACAATATCATGTACCCTGTCGGCAACTTCTCTGGTTTCCTTGAAGTGGCCCACCAGCTTGCGGATAGTGAAAGAAAGGAGTTCTCCGGGAGAAGTGAAGAAAGCCATGGGTTTCAAATTATCGGTGTCTCCGTTGGGGGAGAATTCGCTGGCGTTGGGAAGAGGTATCTTGCAGAGACCGTGTTTGCCTCCCCAGGTTCTAAAGGAGTAGATTGAATCGTCGGGTTCATCATCCGCGGCCAGAATCGTAGCTGTTGCGGCTTCTCCAATAGTGAATCCTGAGAATGCATGTTCAAGGTCTTCCGCCTTGGGAATATCAAAATTGGCATGTTCCTTGAATCCGCATTCGCAGTTCACAATCATAACCTTTTTATATATCTTCTGAGCGATAAATGACTTGGCTACAGCCATGGCGCGAATCCAGCTGGCACATGCATCCAGGATGTCAAAACAGGTAGCTGATTTAAGTCCCAGTTCACTCTGGAACAGATTAGCTGTTGCCGGTTCAATCCATCCCCGGGAAACACCCGCGTATATAAGCAGATCTATTTCTTCTGGTTTCACACCAGCCGTTTTGAGAGCTTTTTTCCCCGCCCTGACAGCGAGAGTGAGTGCCTTTTCCCCGGCGGCCCGGTGAAAGCGGACCTTGCTCCCGGACATCCTGAAGAAACGTCGGAACATCTCTTCCAGATTGACCTGGGCTTCCGGCGTCAGGTCCTGGCGGTTACGTTCAACGACCTCCCTTATAAGGTCTTCATTTTCAACCTTTTTGCTGGGAAGCGCATAGGAAATATTCAATATTTTCATTCCATACCCCAAAAAACAACAATCGTTTATAGCAAAACCTGTTAATAAAATTAAGCGGGTCAAGATCAAAAGCAGAAATAAAGAATATCATATTATAAGTGTTTTTGTTCTCAGGTGATAGTAAATTTAGATTCCGTAATGATGCTTTCTGATTTTGCCTGGAATTACCCTGCCGGGCAGTTTGATGAAACATTTCTAAAATGGCTTTTTCAGTAATTAATTATTCCGGATCTAACAGGAAATTTCGGAATGGACAGTGGCGAAGCGCCAGCTGGACATGAATGCCGGAGTAAACCTTAAAATGGAATTCAGTCCATTCCCTTGCAAGAGATCCGGATCAAGATTTCTCACTAGAGTCTGAATAGTTGAGATTTTAGGGATGTAGAGACATCAAATCTGTGGATGTGTTTGAACATTTGAAGATCAAAGCAAGCTTTCGCCTTTTCCGGCATTAGGACCAGGCGTTGAACGGGTCAAGACAGCGAAAAGAAGGCACGGGAGTCCTTTTCGGCTGCATGCAATAAATTGAACAAATCGGCTGGGCGGGGCAAGCTCCTTCTCGCCGCCTATTTCGACACCCTTAATGACAATCTTGACCTTGCCCTTGAATCAGGCTGCCCAGGTATCCACCTGGACCTGGTTCGAGGCAAATACCAGCTAGAAGATTTATTTGGCCGCATACCGACGGGGATGGTGCTCTCGGCCGGATTGGTGGAAGGAAAATGGGATAGTAGGAAGCCCTGAGCCTAAATGGCGTGTGACCACATAGTCTAATCATAAAATGCCGATTGCCCCTAATCTTCTGAGTAGGAATTTCACAGAAGATGCCCCGAATCAGGTCTGGGTGGGCGACATTATTTTTATCTGGACATATCGTGGCTGCTCCTATCTGGGAACTGTGATTGATCTTTTCTCTCGCCGGATCGAAGGCTGGGCCCTGGAAGATGATATGCGTTCAGAGCTGGTAGAAAAAGCTCTTAATATGGCAATCTATGCCCGGCCGAGTACGAAATGATTTACTTTAACAACGCTGCTGTGGCCGCATAATTACACTGTCAACAAAACGGGGTCAAGCCCACTGAAGGCCTGCATACCAAAATGAAACTAATTCAGAGAAGGGCTTATGGATTCAGAAATTTTAGTAATTACAGGTTACGTGTTATAACTTTGTGTGGATGATTGGGCGTCTCTGCCCCCGTCTTTGGTAAAGAGCCAAAGAGCCCCAACTTTGAACTTTTCAAATCTCAGTTCGAACTTGGAATTGGCGGAGGAGGTGTCTGTCTCGGATGGTGTCTCAGCCTGTGACATCCTGCTCTAGTTAGTCTCTTATTTTCAATACTTTGAAGATTATATATTTTCGTTTCTGTCTTTTTTTGTTGCAATTAATGTCTCCTGATAATAATATTTATGTTGGTATAAATGTTAGGAGGTAAGGATGCCAAAGAAAGCAAAGGAACTCTCAGCTTTAGATATCCGCAGGTTAGCGGCCCCCGGATTTTATTCCGTGGGGGGTGTTCCTGGATTAAGTCTGTCTATTCAACCGAGCGGTTCAAAGTCCTGGATACTGAGGGCTATGGTAGGAGCCAAGCGTCGGGACATTGGATTAGGCGGTTATCCTGAAGTATCACTCTCATTAGCCCGTGACAAGGCTCGTGAGGCGAAAGAAAAGATCAGACAGGGCATTGACCCTGTAGAAGAGCGAAGGGCCGCCAGGAAAAGCCTGATAGCCTCCCAGAGCAACTCTGTGACCTTTGCCGAGGCTGCCCGGCGTTTTATGGACGGGAAAAGGCATGAGTTCAGGAATTCGAAACATGCGGCTCAATGGGAATCAACTCTATCTACTTATGCTTTTCCGGTTATGGGGAATCTGCCAGTCAATGATATTGAGTTGTCCCATATTCTGCTCGTCCTGGAGCCTGACTGGCTGACCAAGACAGAAACCATGTCGAGGGTGCGTGGACGGATTGAAAAAGTGCTTGCCTGGGCAATTGTTCACGGTTACAGACAGGGTGCCAACGTGGCTGTATGGAAAGGAAACCTGGACGCTGTATTGTCTGAACCCGGTAAGGTTAAATCCGTTAAACATCACGCTGCATTACCCTGGAAGGATATACCCTCTTTCATGCCTGAGTTACGCAAATGCAAAGGCATAGCATCGAAGGCACTGGAATTCCTGATTCTTACCGCGACAAGATCCGGAGAGGTTCGTGGTGCCGTCTGGGATGAAGTCGACCTGAAGGATAAAATCTGGATTATTCCACCCGAAAGAATGAAAGCAAACCGGGAACATAGAGTTCCTTTGTCTGATGCTGTGCTGGAACTGCTCTCTCAGCTTCCCCGGATGATTGGGATTCCTTATGTATTCCCTGCACCTAGGGGCGGGATGCTCTCTGATATGGCTATGTCAAAGGTTATGAAGCGGATGCAGGTTGATGCGGTGCCACATGGATTTAGAAGTACCTTCCGGGACTGGGCAGCCGAGAATACCACATATTCAAATAACGTCTGTGAAATGGCATTGGCTCACACGATTGGAGACAAGGTAGAAGCCTCATACCGCCGCGGTGACTTGTTTGAGAAACGCATTCCTCTGATGGCTGACTGGGCAAATTACTGCCAGAAGACACCTGCAACGGCTGAAGTGGTGAATCTTGAGAGAGGGTTGGTATGAATAATAGGAATTGTGAAGGGGGGACAGCGTGATTGATCAAGAATTCGAGGAACTAATAAAGTCTATAGCTGAAGAATACGACATAGATCCGAAGCAAGCCGCACTATTTAAAAAAGTGATCGACTACCTATTAAAGGGTTCGGAGAATAAATTATACAGGGCTGTGTTAGCTAATCCTGAGAGATTCTCTGGTTCAGGAGATTTCGAAAAGGCAATTAAAGAGTGGATTGTGGAATCATTAATCAATTCGAACTCAGAAATCATTAAGATATTTCCAAATAGATCACAGGTTATTGAATTTATTGAGTCTGAATATAAAGCAAACCCAGATGATGATGATATAGACATTGATGATGATTTAGAAATCAGAGAATTTATTAGAGGAATGGTAAACAGATCCATTGGGATTGAGGAAACAGAAATTGAAAAATTCCTGAGAAGATTTTTGGACAAATCCATTCGGCTAGCTAGAGATCATTGGAAAAAATTCGGGAATTTTGAAATAGGAACCCCTGAAACATCTCCCTTTAAAAAGCATGAGAACCTGATACGGGGATACCTTTTAGTGCTGGGGGTTTTAACTCCTGAGCCGTACAGTCAATACATGTCAGGCTATATGAATAGATACGAGCAGCAGAAAGCAGAAGCCTTCAGGACAATGGATGAAAATCCCTCATTTTCTTGGAAAGATTTTGCATACATTTCCTGTTCTGCACCTCTTGATGTGGTTGCTGCTATTTTCAGTGCCGAAATTGATCCGGATGTCTGGAGTCGAAGGGTTGAAGCAATTAAAATTCGAAGGATAAAAGAAGGTGGGGATCAAACGAGAAAAGTACGAACTAAAAATAAGGAATACAAGATTGAGATGCTGCGTAGCTATTTTGAATCATTACAGAAGGAAAACCCAGAGAAAGCTTTTAAATCCATCAGGGATCTTTGCAAGGAACATTTTGTTGGAAAAGAGGACCATCAAATGCCAGAACCAACCTTCTTCAGACTCATGAAAGCAATAGAAAAACAGGTCAAAAATAAATAGCAAATGATTTTATTATTATCATTGGCCCCCAGTGATTATCATTGGCCCCCAATGATAATAAATTATTGCAAATAAAGAACTTAACTCCTTGACGCTTGTCGTATCGATAAGCTATATTCATCTGCAGGGCAACTAAAAGAAACAGTTGTAAGGAGATGAATATGAAATCAAATATTTTCTTAACTGACCATGAAGTAGCCGATCGTTATAGAGTTAATCGCGTAACAATATGGCGTTGGATTAAAAGTAATCACCTGCCTCCTCCTGTAAAGATATCCCCTGGCTGCACCCGCTGGTCCCTGGCCGCCCTGGAAGCCTGGGAAGTGAAAAAGGGGATCGTGAATGCGCACCCCTAATATTGACTTTCCAGCAATTACCAAGAGTGTCGCCTTCGAACTGTTAGGAGAGCCGACCAGCCAAACGGCCACGGAACTGAGATACGGGAACAAGTGCAGCCTGTCTATCGATCTTCAGAAGGGCACCTATTTTGACCATGAAGCAGGGCAGGGTGGCGGGCTGCTGGACTTGATCAAAGCCAAGACAGGCGAAGAACCTCAAACCTGGCTGGAAGAACATCATTTTATAGATCACGCATTTCCCGGAATTCCCCCGCAAACGATTAGCACCCAGGTTGATTACATCTACAGGGACGAATCCGGAAGCCCTGTTTTTCGAGTCTCACGACGTTACGACCCAGAAGGAAAAAGGAGTTTCTCACAGGCTCCTTATAAAGACGGCAAGTGGTTATCCGAAAAAGGTTGTATGAATGGAGTCAGGCGTGTTCCCTATATGTTGCCAGCCATTATCGAGCGTAAGGATGAGATCATCCACATTGTTGAAGGTGAAAAAGACGCCGATCGGCTTTCTAGCCTTGGTCTACTGGCAACGTGCAATCCTGGAGGTGCCGGGAAGTGGAAAGCACTATCAGACGAAATGCACTTCTTTAGAGGTCGAGATGTTGTTATCTTCCCCGATAATGACGAAACCGGCCGAAGACATGCTCACAAGGTGAAAGAATCGCTTGTAGGCGTTGCTGCGAGTGTGAAGCTGGTAGAGTTGCCGGGCCTGACTGAAAAGGGAGATGTAAGCGATTTTTTGGATAACGTCGGAACCCTTGAAGAGTTGCGAAAAATCATTCAAACATCAGCCTTGGAGCCGGAGAGCGAACCGGAGAAAGACCGTGCCTTCCGTCTTGTTCCAGTTGGTGAGATAAAAACCAAGCCTCCTCAATGGCTGATTAAAGACTTTTTGGAAGCTGATAGCTTGGTTGAAATTTTCGGAGATCCTGGCTGCGGCAAGAGTTTTCTGGCAATTGATGCGGCTTGTTGTGTTGCCTCAGGAAAGGATTTTCACGGCCTGAAGGTGAAGAAGCAAGGCTCGGTGGTTTTCATTGCAGGGGAAGGAAAAAATGGTCTAAAACGCCGTTTTTTGGCTTGGTGCCTGGCTCATAATGTCGATCAGAACACCCTTCCTCTGCTGATTAGTTCCAGTCCCGCTCAATTGTGTCTCCAGGAATCCGTCTCCCAGGTAGAAGAGGCCCTTAAACTGGCAGCTGAAAAATACGGTGCTCCTACCCTGATAGTAATTGATACCTTGGCCAGAAATTCCGGGGGTAATGAAAATGACACGGAGGAAATGACACGATTTGTCAATGCTTGCGATCAACTCCGTGCCCTGAACGGTTCTACAGTCTTTTTGATTCATCACAGCGGACATGCGGACAAGTCTAGAGCAAGAGGCTCAATGGCTATAAAAGGTGCCCTGGATGCTGAGTACAGGCTTGATAAGGATAAAGAGGGAGCGATACGTCTGAACTCAACAAAAATGAAGGATGCAGAACCGCCGGAGCCAATGGCCTTTATCTTGGAACCGGTATTCCTGGACTTCAGTGATGATGATGGTGAGAGGGTATTTTCAGTTGTCCTGGAATCAATACCTTATGAGCCGCCTTCAAAAACAGGTGTCCGGGGCCTTGGAAAATGGCAGACAGTGGCAGTTTCAACCTTTGAAGATTTGCTAGCTAAACACCGGAACAATTTGGAATCCGGTGGTTATGATCCTGAAACGGCACGAGTGAGTGTTGATGATTGGAAGGACGCTTGTGAAAAGAGAGATATGCCACGACAAAGGTTTAGTGAGATCAAAAATACCTCGAAAATTTTAGGTTTGCAGATCAATTCTGGCTTTGTTGAAAAATTAGAATAGCCCTGTCCGGTTTGTCCTGTCCGTCCGGTTATATATATAAACCGGACAGGACGGACATGGACCGGCGGACAAAACGGACGCAAACAGGACAGTAAAGCGGACAAAGGATAAATGGCGAAGGAGAAGGTAAAAAGCAAGGATATGGATATGGACTTGATCCGCGACCCCTTACAATGAGCTGTTGTGCAATAAAGACCGCAAACGTGACAACCTATTGCCGGATTCATCCTGCCGGAGAATAAGGGGATCAGCTTTCTGCTTTTAGAGAAAATAAGAGCAAGTTTGATGCTCCGGAAAAGTATAAATGAATAAGAAAGATTCTTATAATAGATCAGAGATTACATTCTTACTCTTGGCTCTTCCTGCCTCGAAATCCCAATAGCCGTATTCCCCATGACATGGCTCGTGATGGGGTGCAGGCGGATACCGGGCTGTAGACTTTAGGGACTGAGTATCTTTCCAAATAGAACTCATGACGAGTCTTATTCGTATGCTGGTACATTGGGGCATGGATTAGCCTCTATAATGTTATGAGCGTGATCCTTGGTGCTGTCTTACTCTCTTCTCTGACTGGGGTGCCCACCTCCCCCGTTGCTTATATAATAATCTATGTCTAACCTAAATCACTCACGCATAAAATTTTTCAGACTATATCTGCTTTAAGCTATATACAGCTCCTGGATTTTCAGGAGAACTGATACGTCTTTTGCTCAGAAATTCAAGTGTCTACATGTTACTGGTCAGCCTATGGAAAATTTGTGGCTTTATTCTCCTTGCTAAAGTTTCTATAATCAAAAAGAACTTAAATGTCTTTGTCAAACTTCATTTCTTAACCGTTATTTGCACAAAAAAATACTTTTTTGACGGTTTTACTTAAAGGGGAAAGGGTTTAGATTATAACTACGAGAATATTGTGCAGACTTTACCAGCAGAATTGACTGCTGATAATGTACCTATGCTGACTGAATTCAATAGAGACTTGATCATTAATCATTCTGGCACAAGATGTAAAGTTCCAAATTATGCTAAATCAAACTCCTGAGCAGAAAGCCCGTGATGAAATAGATGCCATGCTGGCCGCGGCCGGGTGGGTGGTGCAGTCGCTGAAGCAGGTCGATTTTTCCGTAGCGAGAGGTGTGGCCGTCAGGGAGTACCAGACCGATATAGGCCCGGCTGATTACGTGTTGTTCGTGGACCACAAGCCGATCGGAGTCATCGAAGCCAAGCGAGAGGAAGAGGGAGCGCGACTTACAGTTCACGAAGACCAGGCCGAGTATTACGCTAAAGCAACTCTGAAATACAATCTCAACCAGGAGCCGCTTCGGTTCGTGTACGAAAGCACCGGGATATTGACTCGGTTCACTGATTTCAAGGACCCGAAGCCCCGATCCCGGCCGGTGTATCACTTCCACAAACCGGAAACCATGGCCGAATGGCTCATGCAGGAGGAAACACTGCGGGCCAGGTTGCAGGAGATTCCGGCACTGATCGAAGAAGGCTTGCGGCCCGCCCAAATTAAAGCCATCAGAAATCTGGAAATTTCATTCAAAAAAAATCGGCCCAAAGCCCTGATCCAGATGGCTACCGGAGCCGGGAAAACCTTCACAGCCTGCACCTTTGTCTATCGCTTGCTCAAACATGCCCAGGCCAAACGTATACTGTTCTTGGTGGATACCCGGAACCTCGGAGAACAGGCCGAGCAGGAGTTTCTGAAGTTCCAGCCCAAGGACGACAACCGGAAATTCACCGAGCTTTACAATGTGCAGCGGCTGGGCTCCAGCTATATCGCTTCCGACAGCCAAGTCTGCATCTCTACCATCCAACGCCTCTATTCCATACTCAAGGGTGAAGAACTGGACGAATCTGTCGAGCTGGAGAATCCAAACGAACAGTCCTGGCAGTGGCAGAAGAAGGAACCGATGCCGGTGGAGTACACTCCCGCCAACCCGATCGAGCAGTTTGATTTCATAGTTATAGATGAATGCCACCGCTCCATATACAACCTCTGGAAACAGGTTCTCGATTATTATGACGCCTTCCTGGTAGGATTAACCGCTACTCCCGACAAGCGGACCTTTGGTTTCTTCAATGAAAATGTAGTAAGCGAATACACCTACGAAGAATCAGTGGTGGATGGGGTGAATGTCCCCTACGATGTATTCACCATTGAAACCGAAATCACCAAATCCGGGGCCAAAATAAAGGCAAAGGAGTTTGTGGACAAGCGGGAAAAGCTTACCCGAAAAAACCGCTGGGAGCAGCTGGACGAGGATTTTGAATACAGCCCCGGACAACTGGACAAGGACGTGGTGAACCCCAGCCAGATACGCCACATCATCAGGGCCTACAAGGAAGCCTTACCGGAGATTTTTCCGGACCGGTTCGAAGAGAACGGTGAGATCGAAGTTCCTAAGACCCTGGTCTTTGCCAAGACTGACAGCCATGCCGACGACATCATCCAGATCATCCGGGAAGAGTTTGACGAAGGCAATGATTTCTGCAAGAAGATAACCTACAAGGCCGAGGAGGATCCAAAGTCGGTCCTGAACCGTTTTCGTAACTCCTGGGCTCCACGCTTTGCCGTTACCGTGGACATGATCGCCACTGGAACCGATGTCCGTCCCCTGGAGGTGCTCCTCTTCATGCGTGATGTGAAGAGCATCAACTACTTTGAACAAATGAAGGGGAGGGGAACCCGAACCCTCAACTTTGATGATTTAAAACAGGTGACCCGTACCGCCAAACATACCAAAACCCATTTTGTGATTGTGGATGCCGTGGGAGCCATCAAATCCAAAAAAACCGACAGCCGCCCCCTGGAACGAAAACCCACTGTCCCGCTCAAAGACTTGCTGGGGGCCGTGGCCATGGGTGCCCAGGACGAAGATTTATTTACTTCCCTGGCCAATCGCCTGCTCCGCCTGCAGAAGCAGCTGTCCGATAAAGAACTCGGTAAATTTGAAGAACTGAGCGGCGGAAAACCCATAAGCTCAACTGCCCGTGACTTACTCGATGCCTACAACCCGGATACTTTGGATCAAATTGAATCAAAGGTTGCCCAGGAAAAGGTTGACGCTGAACCTGCAGAAATCGAAAAGGCCGTGCAGAAGGAGGTAGAGTCCCTGAGAAACCAGGCTGCCTCCATCTTTACCGGGGAACTGAACGAATACATTGAGAATGTTCGCAAGGTGCATGAACAGATAATCGACATCCATAACCCGGACCGGGTGATCAAGGCAGAATGGGACACCTTCTCTAAAGACAAGGCCCGGGAGATAGTCCAGGATTTCACTTCCTACATCGAGGCCAACAAGGATGAGATCACCGCACTGAGCATTTTTTACGCTCAGCCATATCGCCGCCGGGAATTGACCTTCGGGATGATCAAAGAATTGATTGAAAAGCTGAAGCTGGAAAAACCTCTCCTGGCTCCGCACTACGTGTGGGAAGCCTATACCCAATTGGAAGAGGTGAAGGGAGGAGGCCCCCGTAATGAGCTAACCGCCCTGGTTTCACTGGTGCGCCGGGTTTCCGGCATAGACAAGCAGCTTACTCCCTATAACAGGATCGTGGACCGCAACTTCCAGGAATGGGTCTTCGGAAAGCAGGCCGGGCCAATAAAATTTACCGAGGAACAGATGAACTGGCTGCGGATGATTAAAGATCATATCTCTGGAAGCTTCCACATTGAGCTGGATGACCTGGACTACACTCCCTTTGACGCCCAGGGCGGCCGGGGTCAGATGCACAGGCTCTTTGGCAGCCAGATGGACCAGATAATTGACGAACTGAATGAGGCCCTTGCAGCATGATGAGAGAAGATTGGGTTGAAGTGGAATTGGGCAAGGCTTTAAAAACAACGAGTGGAGGAACCCCTAGCAGGCGAAAACCAGAATACTATATTGGTTCAATTCCTTGGGTGAAATCCGGTGAGCTTAATTACAATACCATTCTTGAAACAGATGAATATATTTCGGAGGAAGCTGTAAAAAACTCCAGTGCGAAAATCTTTCCTAAAGGAACTTTGTTAATTGCTCTATATGGAGCTACTATTGGCAAATTAGCTTTTCTCGGTGTAGGTGCTGCCACAAATCAAGCAGTCTGTGGCATTTTTCAGAATGAAGTTCTAGAGTCAAGATTTCTTTATTATTACCTATTTCACAATAGAAGAAAATTAATTGAGCAGGGAGCAGGTGGGGCCCAGCCGAATATCAGCCAAACAATCCTTAAGATTTTACCTGTTGTTGTCGCACCCCTGCCCGAACAGCGGGCGATCGTAGCCAGAATCGAGCAGTTTTTCAGTGAACTGGACAACGGAATCGCCAGCCTCAAATCCGCCCGAGCCAAGCTGGAAATATACCGCCAGGCCGTCTTGAAAAAAGCCTTTGAGGGGGAGTTGACGAAGGAGTGGAGGGAGAAGCAGACGGATGTGCAGCCTTCCATTGAGGCGTTGGACAGTATCGCTCGAAACAGAAAGAAGCGATACCTTGAAGGGAAAAGGGTTGGGGTTAAGAAATTAAAAAAGGATTATGATTTTGAGTTTACCCCTGTAGAAGAACCCTCGAGTTGGGCAAAAGGAAAACTCGACAAATTGATATATATAGCCGCCAGGATAGGTTGGCGTGGATTGAAAAAGGATGAATATACAAAGGAAGGCCCTTTATTTTTAAGTGTCTATTCGCTCAATCATGGCAAATTTGTTGACTTTCGGGAAGCCTTCCATATTTCTGAAGAAAGGTATATTGAGAGTCCAGAAATACAGTTACAGGAGGGAGACATTTTGTTATGCAAAGATGGTGCAGGTATAGGCAAGATTGGGATAATTAAGGATTTGCCGTCTGAGGCTACAGTAAACTCGTCATTATTGGTAATAAGAAGCTTAGAGGTTTTCATCCAAGAGTTTCTTTACTATCTGTTTAGTGGCCCTAATCTTCAACGAATTGTTTTCGAACGAATTACAGGTAGTGCAACCCCTCATTTGTTTCAGAATGACATAAGGAAATTTGAGTTACTCATTCCTCCAATTCAAGAACAAAAACAAATCGTTCAGGAAATCGAGTCCCGCCTCTCGGTCTGCGACAAGTTGGCTGAGAGCATCGATCAAAGTCTGGAGAAGGCTGAAGCCCTGCGCCAGAGCATCCTCAAGAAAGCCTTCTCCGGAAAGCTGCTCACAGAAATTGAACTGGAGGCCTGCCGTCAGAAGCCTGACTGGGAACCAGCGGAGAGTTTACTGGACCGGATTAAGAAAGAGAAAACGAAGTAATCAAAGATAAAGAAATAGCCATGACTGAAAAATCCAACCTGATATCCAAAGTCTGGAACTTCGCCCATGTACTCCGTGATGATGGGGTGGGTTACGGAGACTACCTGGAGCAGATAACATACCTGCTCTTCCTGAAAATGGCCGACGAGATTTCTCAACCGCCTTACAACAAGGAGATCCATTTTCCCAGGATCAAGGATACTGACGGAAAAGAGGATCCGGATGGCGAATTCTGCGACTGGCAAACCCTGAGCCGGAAGCGGGGAGCTGAACTGGAAGCATACTATATCCAGATGCTGCGTTCCCTGGGATCTGAGAAAGGAATTTTAGGACAGATTTTCACCAAGTCACAGAATAAGATCCAGGACCCGGCCAAGCTGCTCAAGGTCATTGATATGATCGGCCGTGAAAAGTGGATGATGGTTGATGCCGACGTCAAGGGTGATATCTACGAAGGCTTGCTGGAAAAGAATGCCGCGGATACCAAGAGCGGAGCGGGCCAGTACTTCACTCCCCGGGCCTTGATCAAGGCCATGGTGAAGTGCGTAGCCCCCGAACCTGGCAAAACCATCCACGATCCATCCTGCGGCACCGGTGGTTTTTTACTTGCCGTCTATGATTTCATTACCGGTAACTATCACCTGGACCGGGAACAGAAGAAATTCCTGAAGAATGAAACTTTCTCCGGAAATGAAATCGTGGCCGGAACCCGCCGCCTTTGTCTGATGAACATGTTCCTTCACAACATCGGAGAAATAGATGGTGAGACCTTCATTTCTCCTAATGATGCCCTGATATCGGATGAAGGGGTCCGGGTGGATTACGTGATGGCCAATCCTCCCTTCGGCAAGAAAAGTAGTATGACCATAACCAATGAGGCCGGAGAGCAGGAGAGGCAGGATCTCAGCTACAACCGCCAGGATTTCTGGGCTACTACCAGTAATAAACAGCTCAACTTTCTACAGCATATCCGAAGCCTGTTGAAAATAACCGGGAAAGCGGCGGTAGTGCTTCCGGACAATGTTCTGTTTGAAGGTGGAGCCGGGGAGACTGTCCGCCGGGAATTGATGAAGACCACCGACCTGCACACCATCCTACGGCTGCCGACTGGAATCTTCTATGCCCAGGGGGTCAAGGCCAATGTTCTATTCTTCGATAACAAGCCAGCATCACGGGATCCCTGGACCAAAGAAGTCTGGATCTATGACTACCGGACCAATGTCCACCACACCCTGAAAAAGAGTCCGATGCAGCTGGATGATCTCCAGGATTTTATCGATTGCTACAACCCATCCAATCGAGATGACCGGGAAGAAACCTGGTCCGAAGAAAATCCGGATGGCAGGTGGCGGAAATTCTCCTATGAAGAGATCATCGCCCGTGACAAGACCAACCTGGACATCTTCTGGCTCAAGGACAAAAGCCTCGCCGACCTGGACAACCTCCCCGATCCGGACATCCTAGCCAGCGAAATCATCGAAAACATCGAAGCTGGTCTTGATAGCTTCAAGGAAATAATGGAGACGATCAATGGGAATGGGGAGGCAGAAGATTAGAAATGTTTGTTGCGAATTTTTAGACGGCTAACTGAATTCCGTACATATATAAATATTTTAAGGAGGACCCCATGGCTCTTTGGTTAATCAGAGCGGGTAAATATGGCGAAGATGAGAGTCTGGCCCTGGAAGAAGGTTTGGCAATAATCGGTTGGAAGGAATTGCCCGATATGTCCGGGGTGAAGAGTTACGAAGAAATGAAGGAAGTTCATTTAGGCTTTTATCCTGACATGTCGCCTAAGGCAATAATGAACAATGCCGCTCAGCTCTGGGCTTTTGTCGGACGAATTAAAAAAGATGATTTGGTGGTTCTGCCTTTAAAGACCCGTTCGATGATAGCGATTGGGAAAATAGTAGGGGACTATCAGTATCTAGATAAACGACACGTCAGAAAAGTTAAATGGATAAAGGAAGATATACCCAGGAGTGATTTCGGACAGGATCTTTTGTATTCCTTTGGAGCCTTTATGACTGTATGTCGAATCCAGCGAAATAACGCAGAAGTAAGGGTGCAGGCTGTAATAGCGGGAAAAGGTGATCCTAATCTAACAGGGAAAGTCCCCGTTAAAAATGGGGATTCGGTTCCTGAAGATATCGGCGAGGAAGGAATTGTGGACCTGGAAGAGCTGGCGATTGACCAGTTGAGAAATATAATCGAATCCCGTTTTAAGGGACATGATTTCACCCGGTTGGTTGAAGCGATTCTAAACGTGCAGGGTTACCAGACCTACAGGTCTCCGGAGGGTCCGGATGGAGGAGTCGACATACTGGCTGGATTCGGAGCCATGGGATTTGGTGATCCTAGGATTTGTGTCCAGGTGAAATCTGGAGGGGTGCAAAATGACGCCTCAATCCGTGAACTTGAAGGAGTAATGAGCAGGGTTGGTGCAACCCAGGGTCTATTTGTTTCCTGGGATGGTTTCAACAAAACTGCTTTGACGCATAAAAGAGAGCTTTACTTCAAGATGCGTTTATGGGACGACAAAGCTCTAATCAGTAATCTTTTAAGTTGTTATGAAAAACTCCCTGACGAAATCCAGGCGGAACTCCCAATGAAACGTATCTGGATCGTGGTACCGGAGGAGGAATAGGACCACTCAATGCCCAATGCTCGGAAAAATTTTATTTTTTCAAATAAACAATAAATCCTAGACAGGGAATTTGAAATGGGAATGACACCGGACGAATTTTTTTGGGCTTTTGTTTTAGGCAATTATAAGGATTATCGTGATTATCCGGGTTCTGTCAGAAGAGCTTTTAACGTAGCCGTCTCTGCCTCCCATTTAGCTGATCACTATTTCACTTATAGCAAGAAGCACAATCCATCAGTGGTCTCAGATTACGAAAAGATAGGTGATTTTATAGAACATCTAATAAACGAAACAGATGGATTGTTTCGAGATATTAGAAGTGTCTCAAACGTGTACAAACATCTTTACACGGATTCAAGTTCAAGAAGCTCCATTCATTCTTCAATTAGCTCAACTGGTGCTATAGAAGAAATGAACATTTCAGGTGAGGATGTAGAGATTAAGATGTTGGAAGAGCATTGGTACCCTGAAACAGAAGATGACAGGTTCAAGTCCAAAGTAGTTTATACGCGAAAAGATGGTCAGACTATTGAATTTTTGTCGGTAATAGAAAGAGTTATTGATTATTGGAATAAATTGATCCGATGAATCGTCATAGTCTTTGATCCTTCTTTAGTAACAAGGCCTTTAGGTCTGTTTGGCGGTTTGTTGGGTGACCGTCAGAACGAGCTCTAACACATTGATTCTAATTGTAGTTTCATGTAATGAATCAAAAAAGAAAAAATCTAAAAAATGTCTAATATTTGCACAGAGTGCTTTCTTGATGAGTATTTAAAGAAACAGATTAGAGACGAAAAGGAAGTGGGAGAATGTTCTATCTGCGGAAGAGGAAATGAAAATGTAATAGACACTGAACGTTTGACATATTACTTTGATCCTCTTGTCAGTCTTTATACTGCACAGGTGGAATTTTTGCCTGTAGAGATGTTAAAAGAACGTGAAGGAAGAATGATCTGGGAGATTCTAACGGAAGATTGGGAAATTTTTGACAATATTGAAATTGCAGAAAAAATTATTGATGAAATATATAGAGAAGGGCTGGGAGAAGATCCTCTGTTTTTGGACAATTTTGTAGAAAGATACGATGAGTGGCATGGCACAGATACTCAGATATCTGATGGCTTAGAGAAACAGTGGCAAGAATTCTGTGAAGAGATTACCTATGTAAATCGTTTCTTTCCACAAAAAAAAGTAAACCTGGACTTAATGTCAGAAGTACTATCGTATTCAGAGGAGGTAATAGATGTAGACGAACTCCTTTTTAGAGCACGTCTGAGTATTGATGGAAATATAATTCCACTGGAAAAAATGGGAGCTCCTCCGAAGGACAAAGCTGTCGGAGGACGGGCTAACCCCTACTTGATTCCCTATTTATATCTGGCTTCAGATCCTAATACTGCAGTTTCGGAGATTCGCCCCCAAGTTGCCAATGTAATTACCGTAGGCACATTCAAGATCAACAAACAGATTCGAATAATTGATCTGCGAACGAAATACCTTGATACACCATTTCGTTGGGGCGATGATTTGAAATTCGTACTGGATATACAACACTTCTTACGCATGCTGGGTCACATTCTCTCTAAGCCTGTAGATGGGAAAAAGGCGACAAAGGAATATCTTCCGACCCAGTACCTATGTGAATTCATTAAGAGTCAAAAATTTGACGGAGTCCGATACAAAAGTTTTTTAGGTGAGGGATATAACACAGTTCTTTTTGATTGGGCGAACGTGGAGTGCACAGCAACAAAGCTATATAGAGTTACTTCAAATAGCGTGAAATTTGAAGAGGTAGTTGAGTAGGCATGGGTCGAAAGCAAAGCAGTCGAAAAAGCCACATTCTAAAGAGCTGTTCTGGAATGCCCCAAGGTGCGGTGGATAAACTGCAAGAATATTGCCCAGCAGTGCTGTGGGGATGATTTTGAGTTTACCACGGGAGCCCATAAGTTCAGGTATCCGTACCAACTCTACTATAAGGTAAGTCCAATTGATTAAATCGTAGCTTTAAAGAAGGTGAATGGAAAGCTATGAGTAAATAACAGGAGATATTTCAGAAATGTAGAAATGTTAAGTTGTGGATCAGTGAAAAACCATTTACTATTAGTTAAATAAGATTGAGTAGGATCTGAGCGTTTGTTGAGATTACAGTTTAACCTCAACAGGTTTTATCAAGAATTTTGTTGAAGGATCGAAGACAATATTGAATTATGTAACTGGATAAAGAAGGGTAATAATTGGGGAGGGACGAATTTGGAGGACACACCAAGTTAAGTCTTTTTGCCGGTCAATTGATTTATAGTTTAATTTAGTCGAATAATATAAGAATATAAATAAATACTATTACACTTTTTAGAAGATATTATGAAATACAAAGATTACTTTACGAGAGTTCAGGATTACGAATATTTTGATCCAATCTCTTACTCAATGCCGATCAATCCTCCTTTGAGAAAAAATAAAATAGATAGATTAATTAAAGATTGTTTTGGCTGCCATCTAGATATGATTTATTCAAATGTTGAAAACTTGTCGTTTGATAAATCTTCCTCTGAGTTTTACATAAATCCAGCATATTTGTCATCATATTTTGTAGGTGAAATATATAAACCTCCTGACCTATATATAGATAAATTGCGATTAGATGGGGAAGCTGCAGGAGAGAAAATTGATTATGAAGAGTTCATAAACGATTTTGCTAAAAATTCCTTCTCAGAGATTAAAGAATCAGGATTCTCACTTGGAGAAAATAGAGTGACATGTGTACTCGGAGATGTGGGAATTGGCAAAAGCGCCTTTATGAGAAAGGTTAAGTTAGACCTTGATAGAAAAAGAAAAGAAATAGATCCTAACTATGAAATTTTTTCAGTATACATTGATATTGAAGATAGATATCACTACGCAGACGAAGTGAAACCTTTGAAAAAGAGTTTTCTGAAGCTTTTATTTGATCGTATTCAATTAGTAGTCGCTGAAAATAAGCCTGATAGTTATCGGGAAATCTTAGATGAAACAAGATTTTTTGATGAGAGAGCTAATGAAGTTCTCGCTCTGCAATATCTTATAGCAAAATTAAAAAAAAATGGGATAAGAATTATTATCTACATTGATAATCTTGATTCTTATCAATATTACTATGCCAGATATTCCTTTTTTGATGAATATTACCGCAGGCAAGAGAGTTCAGTTATAGACAATATTTTATGGCTAAAAAAAATACTCACTTCAAAGTCAGCTTTAGGGCACTTGGGACTCAGTGTCATGCTTTCCGCAAGAACTTATGTGTACTATGAAATGTTTGCTCGATTCGAAGGGGTTTCGATCGATAATCATATAATTAAAGAAATTTCCATTTCGAAAGTAACTCCTGAGGTGGTGATTGAGAGTAGGTTTGCCTTACTTCGAGAGGCTATCAAGGTTATTAATAGGGAACTTCCGGGTGCTGCAAAAATTATTCATGAAAAAATGCAGGAATTAGAAGATGTTTTAGTTGGTATTGATTCGCCAGGTCCCAAAAATTCTTTTCAAACAATATGTAAACTCGGTCAACATGGACATCGATCTTTAGTGAATTTTTTATTCTCCCTAAATATATCTTATGATAATCCTTACATAATTCAAAGAATATTTAAGTATCAGCTTTCAATTATTTATAATCTTTATTTTAATAATATGATGATTAGATACAGTCAAGCTCGTAATCATTTCCCGAATATTTTTCTAGTTGACTGCACCGTTATGGATCCGAAGGAATTTGTGAAAGCACATAGACCCCACAAACACTCATACTGGTTAAAATATCTGATGTTAGGGATGATTGTGCAAAGTGGAAGATTCGGAATAAGGGTAGGAGAAATACTGGAGGCATTTCGTGACATTGGTGGATATGATGATTTTTTGGTTAGACATATAATTGGGAGTCTTTGCACGGCAAATGAATTTCGGTGTGCCGAAACAAATCTGCATGACGCATCCTCCAAAATAGAATCCAAAAGATTGTACGCGACTGAAAGGGGTGTCCAGCTGTTCAGCAAAAGAAGCGGCGTTGAATTTTGTTTTGATTTCCAGTATTTATCTTCTATTATCGATGATAAGTGGATTGCTTATCCAACTTTTGTCTTTGAAGAGATTTATAGGGTAGATACCGATTTTGGCCATTTGTATTTTGAGCAAGATGAATATAATAGGATTTCCGCCAAATCCATTTTTTCGAGAGCGGTTTCTATTCTACATTTTGTCAGAGTTCTCGAAAATTCTTTTGATGCAGAAATAATAGAAGGAAAGCCTAGATTATTCAGTATTGTGAGAGAAAAAGATCTTGTGCCCAGTTTTTCTTTAATCTACGATTATATTATACAGACTTCTAAAAAATTATTAAGTTCGAATATCCATATTGAAGACTTGTCTGATTTGATTTTCTACATAAAGAATGTGGGTACAGACACTAGCAAAAACAAAGAGTATAGAGACTTTTTTAAAAAATATTATAATGATCTAGGTTGTTTAGTCAGTAAATAATGGATGAGCAGAGCATAAAAATAATTATTATAAGTTTTGTGACCTCCCTGGTGGTTTCTTATTTTTCTTCCTCTATGAAGTTGCAATTAGGAAGAGATGACTTGCAGGGATCTGTCGATTCACAATTAAAGATTTTTTGCAGAGCCTTGGCTGGTGCGATAGTAGATGATGATGCCTCAATATTGAAACCTTTTTGGGACCCTCTTAATGTAAATCATATGGAATTGAATGCGAACTATCATAATGAAGAAATATACAACGAAGTTCTTGATTACTATTTTCTTTTTTTGCGGAATCGTTACCGAGAGGATTTTGTAAAGGCAAAGATTGATGCTGCAAGAATTTTGGAGATTATTCATAGCATTTAGGAGCGTAATTGGAATCTGGTCAATTTAACCGAGGATTCAAGATCAATTCGATAGCCGATAGCCGATAGCCGGCTGTAATCCGGTAATAATCAAACCTAAGTATATTGCGGAAGCAGTGTGTCTTGAGAGCAGTCGCACCCATTTTTGAACCAAGCATCTTTTACAGCGAAGATTGTGTCACGAGAGTAGGGACAGAATCCCTGGCTGGAGGTGAGACTCCGTAAATATCCATGTCTTGATTGTGGTCGATATTTCCGGGTTCGAATGAGAGGTATTCTGCCTTGTAAGCGAAGCACGAGGTTTTTCCGTAGGAAAGTATGCCTGAATCACCGTGATGGAATATCAAAGCAGCAGTTGCATATCAATCACAGAATTGGGACTGTGCAACCGTAGAGCGCTGGTTCCATGATCACCTACGGCATGTCGCGAGCATGTTCACTTGCCACTTATTCTCCATAGTATTGGGAATTGATGAAAACTATTTTTCAGGAAAAATCGGGTATGTTACTACCTTCTGTGACCTGCGAACAAACAGAGTGTTTGAGTTGGTAAAGGACGGTGACTCTGAAGCGGTTATATTTTTACCCAAAAAGTACTTGGGAAAGAAGGCTCGAATCTTCACACCAGGATAATTAAAGTGTTTTTTGTTTTCTTCAAAAATGAGAACATAAAACTATGAAAAAAGCAAAACCAGAACACCGCTCCGAGTATTGGAAGTACTGTGTTGCAGCCCATTCGTTTGAGCAGGCACGAGATGTTGCTTCTGGACTGCTAGACATGCCTAATCCCGAAACTCAGTATTATCCTCTGTATTATCCATTGATGATTTCACTACATGTATTTTATGCTCGGCCCTTTAAACATCCAAAAGAACTACGGAGAATAGAGCAAACGCTCGTTCCTGACAGTTTTTTGACTGTTCACGAAATGCTTATTAAGATGCGGGACCGGATCTTTGCACATCATGATAAGGACTCAAAAATTACAGATAGCAAAACTGGTGTCGACCTATTCCAACTTACATTAGAGGTGGCCAATGGCGAGATGCGTCCAGGAGTTCAGATAGTGTTTCCAACCGGGGACCAACTGAGTAAAGTGAAGAACCTATGTTCCTATCTGTACCAAACCTGCACGGGTAAGGCATATGAGGCACTAATCAAGTGCATTGGCGTGGTTCCGAAAGACGGGATCTACAGAGTATCAACTAATTTCGAAGGGATGGAACCCTTGCTTATCCAATCTGAATGGAGCACCGAACAATCCCGTGGACACCTGAAAGAAACAGTAAGACGGATGCCGGATTCAGACAGCTAGATAACAGGCATTTTGCCCTTTTTCTCGCTAAAGCTCCGCCATCCAAGGCAAGCGTTTTAAAGATGTTAGGTACTTTGTTGGTATAATAATTTTTATACTGTAACTCATTGATTCTAAAAGAAGATTGGCGGAGGAGGTGGGATTCGAACCCACGGTACGGGGGTTACCCGTACAACGGTTTTCAAGACCGCCGCATTCAACCGCTCTGCCACCCCTCCGCATAACACTTAAATTTGAAGAGCCATATTGTACATTAAAAAGGGTGATATTTGAAATAGAGTTAAGGTGAAGTTCGAACGGAGGTTTGTAAGTCCGATGGGGTGGCCGCAACTGATTTCCGGTCGCGGTCCCGGTCGCAGCTGGGTATGAAAGCTTCGGTTACAACCCAAAAGAGGATTTGATATATTCCCGGCGCATGCGGGCGATATGTTCTATCGAGACTGACTGGGGGCAGACAGCCTCGCACTCAGCGTGGTTGGAACAGTTGCCGAATCCTTCCAGGTCCATCTGCCGGATCATTTCCTTCACTCTTGTTTTTGCTTCGATTTTTCCCTGGGGAAGCAGGGACAGCTGGGATATTTTTGCTGAAATAAAAAGCGCTGCTGATGCGTTGGGGCAGGCGGCAACACATGCTCCGCATCCAATGCAGGCGGCCGCGTCCATGGCTTTTTCAGCCTGGAATTTGCTTACGGGAACAGAAGCCGCTTCAGGGGCCTGTCCGGTATTGATCGAAATATATCCGCCGCGGGTAATGATTCTTTCCATGGCGGTCCTGTCCACGACCAGGTCCTTGATCACGGGGAAGGCCCGCGAGCGCCATGGCTCCACCATGATAGTATCTCCATCCTTGAAATGGCGCATGTGCAGCTGGCAGAGAGCGGTGTTGGGTTCAGGCCCGTGAGCCGTCCCGTTAACGACCGAACCGCAGCATCCGCAAATTCCTTCCCGGCAGTCATTATCAAATTCGACCGGGATTTCGTCACGGGCAGCCAGTTCCTCATTCAACACATCCAGCAGTTCCAGGAAAGACATGTCAGGAGACACATCCTTCACCGTATAGGAGGCGAAATCTCCTCGTTCCCCGCTGCTGTCCTGGCGCCATACCTGCAAATGAATTGTCATCAGCTCCATGTTTTTCCACCTGTTCCTTCAGGGCATTGTCAGTTATTTATTTATAACTCCGTGTCTCCAGGGCAACGCTCTCGAACTCAAGCGGTTCCGCATGCATCTCAGCTTCCTGGTCTTCCCCCTTGTATTCCCAGGCGCTGACAAAAGAGAAATCCTTGTCATTGCGGAGAGCTTCACCATCTTCGGTCTGGTATTCCTCCCTGAAATGGGCACCGCATGATTCTTCTCTCTGCAGGGCATCCCTGGCCATCAATTCACCCAGTTCGATAAAATCAATGGTTCTAGAGGCAAACTCCAGGTATTTATTCATGGTTCCGGCTTTGCCGGGGACCTTCAGGTCCTTCCAGTATTCTTTTTTTAAATCCCGCAGCTTGCTTATGGCTTCGGTCAGGCCCTCGCGGCTGCGGGACATGCCCACGGATTCCCAGAGGATCTGTCCCAGATCGCGGTGAAAACGGCGAGGTGATTTTCTTCCGCTTATTGAAAGCAGTCTCTGGATAAACTCCCGGGTTTCCTTCTCCGCTTTCTGGAAAGCTTCTTCCCGACCCCTTAGCACGTCCTGGCTGGTGCCTGCCAGGTAATCGCCGAGGGTTTGGGAAATGATGAAATAACCGTCCGCCAGTCCCTGCATAAGGGCGCTGGCACCGAGCCGGTTGGCGCCGTGGTCAGAGAAATTTGCCTCTCCCAGTACGAACAGGCCGGGGATTGTACTCATCAGGTGATAGTCTACCCAGAGGCCTCCCATGCTATAGTGTGCTGCCGGATAGATCCTCATCGGAGTATCATAAGGGTTCTCGGCAGTGATCTGCTCATACATATCAAACAGATTTTCATATTTGTCGTGGATGTAATCCCTGCCTTCTCTCCGGATGACATCGGTAAAATCAAGGTAAACGGCCCGGCCGGTCGTTCCGACTCCATAACCCTGGTCGCATACTCCCTTGGAGGCCCGGGAGGCGACATCCCTCGGGACCAGGTTTCCGAAGGCGGGATAGCGCCTTTCCAGGTAATAATCCCTCTCCTCTTCCGGAATCTGTGCTGGATGCCTCTTGTCATCTTTATTTTTCGGGACCCATACCCTGCCGTCATTACGGAGGCTTTCACTCATCAGGGTCAGCTTTGACTGGTGGTCACCCGAAACCGGAATGCAGGTCGGGTGGATCTGGGTGAAACAGGGATTGGAAAACAGGGCGCCTTTTCGATAGCAGCGCCAGGCCGCGGTGGCATTGGAATTAATGGCATTAGTCGAGAGGAAGAAGGCATTTCCGTAACCGCCGGTAGCCAGCAGAACAGCGTGCCCCGCGTAAGATTCGATTTCTCCGGTAAGCAGGTTGCGGCAGATGATCCCCCTGGCACGGCCGTCAACCTTGACCAGGTCAAGCATCTCGCGGCGGGGGAACAGCTTGATTCTTCCGGCCGCGACCTGTCTCATCAGGGCGGAGTAGGCTCCCAGGAGGAGCTGTTGCCCGGTCTGGCTGCGGGCATAGAAGGTACGGGAGACCTGGGCGCCCCCAAAGGACCGGTTAGCCAGATATCCGCCATAGTCCCTGGCAAAGGGAACTCCCTGGGCCACACACTGGTCGATGATCTGGTTGCTGACTTCTGCCAGCCTGTAAACATTTGCTTCTCTGGCCCGGTAGTCCCCGCCTTTGACAGTATCAAAGAAGAGCCTCCAGACGCTGTCCCCGTCAAGCGGGTAGTTTTTAGCCGCGTTGATACCTCCCTGCGCGGCGATGCTGTGGGCCCTCCGCGGAGAATCCTGTATGCAGAAAACGCTGACATTGTACCCCTGTTCAGCAAGGGTGGCTGCTGCCGAGGCCCCTGCCAGACCGGTACCTACGACAAGAACCTGGTATTTTCTTCTGTTTGCCGGGTTCACCAGTCGCAAATCAGCTTTCTGAGTTTTCCATTTCCCGGGCAAGTCCCCCCCGGGAATCCTGGCATCTAATTTCATAACAGGGGCCCTCCGGAAAAATAAAACCACAGGGGCAGAAGGAAGAAACCGCCGCCAAGTATTATGGCGATTACAGTGCTCAATATGTAAAACACCGGGAGAAGACGGGGATTAGTCCCGCCGAGGGAGTGAATCCCACTCCACAAAGCGTGTTTGAGGTGAAATCCGAGGACAGTCATAACCGCGAGGTAGGGAAAGACGTAATACTCTTTCTGGAATGACTCCGCTACCAGCCTGTATAAATCCCTGACCTTTTCGCCGTCAATAGTGGTGAAATATCCTTCCTCTATACCGGGCCCATATTTAAAGCTTATTACATGGAGGACGGTAAAGATAATGATCACCAGGCCGGTCCAGATCATGCTGCGGGAGGAATAGGTCAGCCTGCTCGGTTTACCCTGGTACCTGGTTTTCCGATATGATTCAGGACGGGCTCTCCAGTTGACTATCTGGGTGTACACGGCCAGAAAAAAGTGTAGGCCGAAAATACCGAGAAGGATTATCTCAGCGAGATAGAGGAGCACTCCCAGGCTGAACAGCTTATGAGCGTACAGGTTGAAAGCTTCCGGGCCGATGAAGAGCAGGATATTCCCGGCCAGGTGAACACAAATAAATCCCGCCAGGCACAGTCCAGTAACAGCAAGAAAGATTTTCTTCGCTACAGTTGAAAAAATCGGAACACCCATTTCTGTTATCCCCTTCGCTTCCAGGCTGGGTTGATATTATCCAAACTGATAATAATACTTTACTGTAGATCAGTGAAAATTTCACTAATCCGGTCTCCGAATTTTTGCATCAATGTCATTTTCCTGTTGTAGGGCAGGAAAGAAAGAGCAATGCTTTTTAAACACAGTTTTTTTATTTCCGGTAGAGTCAGGTCAAACGTGTCTGCCGCCTTGGCCAGCTCTTCGGAAAGAGTGCAATTGAAAATTCCCGGATTATCAGTGCTGAGAGACAAGGGGACTCCTCTTTTCCAGAGTAGGCCGAAGGGGTGTGACCTGGTATGTTTCCAGGCTCCGGTTAAGGCATTTCCGGTCAGGCAAATATCTAGACCTGTCGCCCTGTCTCTGAGGCATTGCATAAGTTTTGGATCCCGGGCAGCCTGCATTCCGTGCCCGATTCTATTGGCCCCAAGCTTGTCGAGGGCTTCTTCGACTTCATTGGAATTATCAGTTTCACTTGAATGCACGTGGATAAACAGCCCCTGAACTTTGGCCCAGGCGAATATTTTGGAAAATTCATCCGGTGAAAATTTTTCGTCCGATCCTCCCAGCCCGATCGCAACCACCCCTTTTTCTCTGTATCTAATGGCTAAATCAATTGTTTTACGGGCTGATTCCGGACCCAGGTTTCTGAGGCAGTTCAGGATCCACCTGACAGTCGGGCCGCCTTCCTGTTCTACCTGGGCGCTTTTTTCAAGGAGAGCTTCCAGCACTTCCTCAACACCCAGTCCCAGCTGCCATCTTACGGCAGGTGAGAAAAAAACTTCGGAGTACACTATGTTCTGTTCAGCCATGTTCTGGAAGATTTTTTCCAGGATGAGCACGTAATCCTTGGGTTTTCTGAGATGGCTGCGGACCTGGCGGCGGACCAGTTCCAGATCGTCCTTGCTCTGAATCCGGAACAATTCTGTCTCAATCTCAATGACCTCTTTGTCTGCAAGGTCCGAAGAATACCTGACAGCCAGATCTTTCAGGATTGACGGGGTCACTACACCCTCCAAGTGCAGGTGAAGTTCAGCCTTCGGCAGCGCCTTGATTAGTTGTACCAGTTCAGGGTTTTTCATAAAAGTCAGATAACATTATCTCATCAAAAATGGAAAGGGAAGAAATTGAGGGCTTTTTTTGGTTTTTACTGCTATTGATTCCTTGTCGGCATCCGCACTGGGTTTAGTAAACATTCATGGCAGAGAGTCTGGATTCTAACCTAACAGCTGGAGTTCTTTCAGGTAGTCAATGCTTTCTTCAGAAATAAAGGAGTCATAAGTCCTCAGTTCAATTGACTCAGGGGCCAATTCATTCATGCGGTTCCAGCACATGGGAGTCACGAATATGACTTCTGCCTCAGCCATTATTTCATCCAGTAGTTCTGTATTATCAATCGGGGCAATCCAGAATTTTTTTTCTGTGGTGGGGCGGTAAATACTCATATAGATGTCCCATGAAGCGTGCATGGTGTTTTCATCCTGGATAACGATGGCGATATTTTTGGTTTGCCCTGCCTGGAGGATTTCCTTGTAAATCCTGTGGCTGGGTTTAATCTCAATAACCTGTTTGCCATATTTCTCAGCCATTGCTCCCACCTCCTGTACGTGCCAGCTGGTGGTAAGCAAATATTCTGCCTCCATTAATCTGGCAGAGATCTCTTCTTCAGGAGATCCCAGGGTAATGGGAGTAACCTCCGCCCCTATTCTGTCTCTGAGTTCACGGGCGAAACAGTAGGCTTCCTCAACGTGGTCAATGACAGCGAGTTTCAGTCTATTTTCCCCTGGTTTTCCGGACGAGAATTCAACAAACAGTCGGGCAAATTTACGTTCAGAAATGCCCAGGTCAGCAACCTTGGCGGAGACTTCCCTGAACAGACGGAAGAGAGCGTGCCTGCGCATCCTTTCGTAGGACAGCGGGCCTTCGTGTTTTTTCAGAAAGGCTCCGCTTCCCTGGACAATATCCAGCAGGTCTTCGTCGGCCAGTTTTTTATAAACCCTTCTTATCGTTTTATAGTTGACATCAAACAGGGTTGCGAGGTCCCTGATTGAAGGCAGCCTGTCACCTTCCTTGATTTTCCCGCAGTAGATGGCAGACAGGAGCTGCCCTTTAATCTGCCCGTAGTAGGAAAGCTTCACCTGTTTATCAAGGTTAAATTTAATCATTTCAATAAGGTAATAATAAAACAGCTTCTCTGCCGAGAGCCAGGGAAAGCCTTCACTATCGTTGTGGAGTTATTACACTTAGTCCATTCATGTAGGGCCTTAAGGCTTCGGGGACAATGATACTTCCGTCAGCCTGCTGGTAATTTTCGACTATAGCCACCCAGGTCCGGCCCATGGCTAGGCCTGATCCGTTCAGTGTATGCACAAATCTCGGCTTTTTCCCGTTTTTCGGTTTATAGCGGATATTGGCCCTGCGTGCCTGGAAGTCTTCAAAATTGCTGCATGAGGATATTTCCCGGTAGGTATCCTGGCTGGGAAGCCACACCTCCAGGTCATAGGTCTTGGCGGAAGTGAAGCTCATATCTCCTGTTGCCAGGGTGACCACCCGGTAGGGGAGCTCCAGCCTCTGCAGAATTTCCTCGGCATTTGCCGTCAGTTTTTCCAGTTCACTATATGAGGTTTCAGGGGTCGCGTATTTCACCATTTCCACCTTGTTGAACTGGTGCTGGCGGATCAGGCCCCTGGTGTCACGGCCGTAGGAGCCGGCTTCCTTCCTGAAACAGGGAGTATAGGCTGTCATGCACAGGGGAAGCTGCTCCTCCTCCAGGATTTCTCCGGCATATATGTTGGTTACCGGAACCTCAGCTGTTGGCACCAGGTAGTAATCGGTATCAGTTAATTTAAAAAGGTCTTCCTCGAATTTTGGAAGGTTGCCTGTCCCGAAAAAGCTGGTGCTGTTGGCCATGAATGGAGGCAGGACTTCAAGGTATCCGTGTTCCCTGGTATGTACATCCAGCATAAAATTCATTAAAGCCCGTTCCATGAGAGCTCCGGGCCCGAAAGAGAGAGCGAACCTGGCCCCTGCAATTTTAGTCGCTCTTTCCATATCCAGGATGCCGAGGCGCGAACCGAGATCAACGTGATCCAGGGCTGTAAAATCGAACACTTTCGGTTCGCCTACGATTCGTTCAATCCTGTTTGCAGACTCGTCCGGTCCGACAGGAACTGAGCTGTCCGGGAGGTTGGGTATGCCGGAAAGGAAAGCGTGCATTGAGATTTCCTCTTCAGCAAGGTCAGTTTCCAGCTCCTTGATTTTCTGGGAGACAGTCCTCATTTCCAGTATCGGGCCTGATGCCTCTTCGCCTGATTTTTTCAGTCGGGCGATGTCTTCGGAAGTTTTATTCCTCAAGGCCCTCAATTCTTCAATTTCCTGACGGTTGGAACGCTCCTTCTGGTCAAGATTTATAAAATAATGGGAGTCAAAATCGAATCCTTTGAGTTTCAGCTTTGATTCGACCAGCTCAAGATTGTCTTTAATGAAATGTCTGCTCAGCATTTTTTGGTTATTCCTTCTTAGCCTGCGATTTTCACCAGCTGACTGCAGCTGCTGCCTTAGCCTTAATGAGCCTTGTCAGGCCGGCGTCTCCACCATTACGCTGCGTAACCCGGTGAGAAATGCGGGTTAGTGTCTGCAATAATTTGCATCTGGTTCCTATTTTAACCGTAAAAGGTCCTTCTGGAAATAAAAGACCTCAATCCGGCGCTCTGCCGCCAGGCTGGGTCATGGGCTTTTACTACAGGCTTCATGGGCACACCAGGGGGCGGCTAAACTTGACAAGACAACTCCGGAGTCATATATTTCAGCCATAAAAATTACATAACTAACAGGATACCAGAATGGAGATTTATTCATGCCCTTGTACGAGTATCGCTGTAAACACTGCGGCAATAAAATAGAAGTGATCCAGAAGTTTTCTGATGACCCGCTTTCTTCCTGTAAAGAATGCGGCGGTGAACTTGAGAAAATGATGTCCGCTCCGGCTATCCGGTTCAAGGGATCCGGATGGTATGTCAATGACTATGCCTCTAAGAAAACCGGTGGAGAAAAGAGTACCAACGGGACTAAGGTTACGGACAGCAAGGAGAAACCGGAAATCCTGTCGAAACCCGAAAAAAGCTCATCTGAAAACAAAGATGCGGGGACCAAAGCCTCTAGTGACAAAACCTCAAGCAACAAACCAAAGGTGGCCTGAAATATCGTGAAAGTATTAGTAATCGGATCTGGAGGACGGGAACACACATTAGCCTGGAAACTTAAACAAAGCCCGAAGGTGAAGCAGCTTTACTGCGCGCCTGGAAACCCCGGTACTGCCGCTCTTGGGGAGAACATTCCTATTCCTGCCGATGACCTGGCCGGACTGCTTGCCTTTGCCATGGAGAATAAGGTTGATTTAACCATTCCCGGACCCGAAGTTCCGCTGGTGGAAGGTATTGTTGACCTGTTTGAGGCCGAGGGGCTGGCTATTGTGGGGCCGTCCGCCAAGGCGGCACAGCTGGAAGGAAGCAAGGTATTTACTAAACAATTCCTTGAAAAATACGGAATTCCTACCGCGAAATATAGAGTTTTCAGCAACGCTGGAGATGCAGAAAAGGAACTCGAAGCAGGTGTTTTTGCCTTTCCTACAGTGGTTAAGGCTGACGGTCTGGCTGCCGGGAAGGGAGTAATAATTTGCTCAGACAAGGATGAAGCCCTGGCTGCTGTAAACAGTATTATGAATGACCGGGCCTTTGGGGAAAGCGGAGACCGTATCGTGATAGAAGAGTTCCTGGCAGGAGAAGAGGCTTCTTTCATGGCGTTCTGTGATGGGAAGTCTTTTCTTCCAATGGTGCCTTCCCAGGACCACAAGGCAGTCTACGAAGGGGACAAGGGACCCAATACCGGAGGAATGGGAGCCTATTCCGTTGATTTTATCCTCAGCCCGGAGCAAAAACAGTTTGTTATTGATAAGGTCATTATCCCGACAATGAAAGGCATGGCCGCGGAAGGCGCCCCTTTTAAAGGAATCCTGTATGCCGGTCTGATGCTTACTTCTGATGGCCCGAAAGTGCTGGAATATAACGTCAGGTTCGGGGACCCGGAAACCCAGGTGATCCTGCCCAGGCTTAAATCCGACCTTGCTGAAATATTTGTAAAAACCGCCAGGGGAGAGCTTGATTCCTGCGAGATTGAATGGCTGGATGACTGCGCGGTCTGCATTGTCGCAGCTTCAGGAGGATATCCGGGAAGCTACAGCAAAGGTAAGGAGATCAAGGGGATAAATGAAGCCGGGAAATTGCCTGATACGGTAATTTTCCATGCCGGGACAACTGAAGCGGATGGCGTTCTCAGGACTGCCGGAGGCAGGGTACTGGGTATTACGGCAACCGCCGCGGGCCTGGGAGAAGCAATAGGCAAAGCTTATGCTGCTGTCGATAAAATTAGCTTTGAGGGAATGTATTACCGCAAGGATATTGCGGCTAAAGGGATTCGTAAGCTTAACGAATCAAAAATATAGAAAGAATCAATAGGGGAAGAAACAGTGAAATCAATAAAAGTAAGTATCTTGATGGGCAGCAGGTCAGATGCGGAAATCATGAGCGCCGCCACTGATATCCTGGAAGAGTTCGAAGTCCCCTACGAAATAAAGGTTTTGTCCGCGCACCGGACTCCTGATGAAACCAGGGAATATGTGATCGGCCTGGAGGCACGGGGAACTGAGGCCATAATTGCAGGAGCCGGATTTGCCGCTCATCTGGCCGGTGTTGTTGCAAGTCATACCATACTTCCGGTCATCGGGGTTCCTTTGCCTGGATCAGCCCTTAATGGTCTTGATTCCCTCTATTCCACAGTGCAGATGCCGGGGGGAATCCCAGTCGCGACCATGACCATAGGGAAAGCAGGGGCCAAGAATGCCGGGCTGTTTGCGGTGCAGATTTTATCTCGAAAAGATCCTGCCCTTGTTGCCAGGCTCAAGGAATACCGGGCCCATATGCGGGAACAGGTTCTGGATTCAAACCTGCCAGCCAATTGACGATATCGGGCCTTTGGCCATCTATTCAAGATTAAAGATTCAAAATTCAAGATTTTCTGCAACGCCTGCGTTGCTTTTGAGGCCATGGATTCCAGGCAGTAGGCGGAACCCAGCTTGCCCATTCCGTCCACACTGTCCATACAGTACACTCAGTCCACGTGATTTTGAATTTTGAACCGATCTGAATCTTGAATTACTCGCACCTTTAGCGCTCGCTGAATTCGAGGAAGAAATTGTGTTTTGATGCTCCGCCTCTACCCAGGGTTACGCCGACTTCGCCATGGCTGCGCCTTGGCTCCACCCTGGGCTATTTAAGATCCGGACCTAACGGCCCGGACTTGTTGTTGACGCTTTCAGCGTCGCTGATTGAAGCATTGCTTGCGGGACCGTGTCTGCAATCGTGTCATAAGCATCCTGCTTTAACCTTCCTCCTGCTTTCGCAGCTCACTCCTGCGAAATAAATCCCGCCAGGGTGAGCATTCGGTCTTCTGTTTTTTCTTTTCGATAAGAATAGAACAGGTCCGGATTACAGGCTGTACAGAATCCTGAACTGGAAATATCTGTTATTCCCAGCTCAACAGCCTGCAACAGGTTGGCTTTCACCAGGTCCAGGTTTCGTCCTTTCATCAGCTGGTCAAGATCGTGACCTTCATTTTCAAAAGCATTTTTTACTTCTGCCCCTACTTCATAGCAGCAGGAATGGATACAGGGTCCGGCAAATACTTTAATCTCCCCGGGTGAGCCTGATGTCAGTTCCAGCATTCTCAGTGCGGCTTTTCGCGTGATCCGGGAGCAGGTACCTTTCCAGCCAGCGTGAACTATTGCCGTTTTTTTGGTCTCCTGGTGGACCAGGACTACAGGAACACAGTCAGCCGTACGGATAACGCCGAATATCCCCGGTTCAGTGAGAATAATTCCATCGGATTCAACTGGGATACTGATTCCTTTTTCCCTGGATTGGACTTCCCGGATCAGGTCTGAATGCACCTGTTTTATCTTGACGATGCCGGAGGCGGGGATTCCCAGGGATTCCGTAAAATCCTGGATTGAAGCTGAAGGTTCTCCCGGACGGCGAAGCGTAGTACAGGAAAGAAACGAGGCATTTCCTTCGAGCAGCTCGAAGCTCATATATCTGCAGTGTGAATTTCGGATGATTCTAATCATTTAATAATCCAAGGTATTGTAATGTCTCCAGCACCTGAAGAGAAGCCGGACTTTCAGAAAGGAGGAGTAATCCAGGTATGACTTGGCTGGTAAACCTGATTCAACCAGTTTTTCCAGGCATTATAACCTGCTTCCAAATGTATTCCGGGATGGAACTTCCTCCCGGAGGCAGGAGCTATTAGAATGTAGCCATGAAAATACTTGTAACCGGAGCGGGAGGATTTTTGGGAGGAGCCATCTCGGAAAAACTGGTTGCCAGGGGAGACGATGTCCGAAGCTTTTCCAGAAAACAGTATCCGCGACTCGAGGAACTGGGAGTGGAACAGCATCAGGGTGACCTGGGAGACAAAGCCGCAGTGGCTGCAGCCTGCAAGGGATGCGACCTGGTTTTTCATGTGGCTGCCAAGGCCGGTATCTGGGGGGCGGCCGAGGATTTTTACAGGTCCAATGTAGTTGGGACGGAGAATATCCTGGAAGCCTGTGGAAAGCTGGAAATTGCAAGAATGGTATATACCAGCTCTCCCAGTGTCATTTTTGACGGATCAGACATGGAGGGCGTAAACGAATCCGTGCCCTATCCGGATCACTACATGGCGGAATATCCCAGGACCAAAGCCATGGCAGAAAAAATGGTCCTTGCTTCTGTGTCTGCTGAATTTGCCGCGGTGGCACTTAGGCCTCACCTGATCTGGGGGCCGAAGGATACCGGACTTGTTCCCGGAATCCTGGCCCGAGGGAAAAAAGGGAATATCAGGCGCGTTGGCAACCAGAAAAAAATGGTAGACTGCACCTATATTGATAATGTGGTGGAAGCCCACCTGCTGGCAGCGGAAGCCCTTTCTTCCAGTTCACCCCTTTCAGGCAAAGCCTATTTCATTTCCCAGGATGAGCCGCTGGATGTCTGGGATTTTATCGCCAGGGTCCTTAAGTGCGCCGGCCTTCCCCCGGTCAAGGGGTCAGTCTCACCAGGAGTGGCTTATGCCGCGGGTGCGATCTGTGAAAAGTTATATGGATTCTTTCCCTCTTTGGGCGAACCCCCGGTAACCAGGTTTGCTGCTGAAGAACTCGCCACTTCCCACTGGTTTGACAATAGCGCTGCCAGGCGGGACTTCGGCTATCGCCCGGTTGTCACCATGGAGGAAGGTTTCAAGCGGCTGGAGGAATGGCTCCGGCCAGGTAGTGAGTTGATTTGATCCTGAACTGGTTTTCTCTCGGTGCTGGGGTCGGTATCGGGGGCCATATCGATTTCGATACAAACCCCGATAACAGTTGAGTGGTAACGGGCACGCGATCCGTCGAATTACAGGATTATCCGGCTGGATTTTTCTTTCTCCAGCATCCTGTTGAATTCCTTTAGATCGTTAGCCAGGATCGCATCCAGCTTGATTTTCTGGGACTGGAAGTCTTTTTTGAGGTCTTCCAGTCTTTGATAGCATCCTGCCGTAGGTTTTGCATCCTGTGAATTGACCAGGGACATCAAGTAGGCGAACTGGTTATCCAGCTTGGGGGGATAGTTTATCGGGTCCTGCCCGCTTTCATTCATTTTCTGGACGAGTTCCCCTTCAATGGCTGTCAGTTTCTTATCCATGGCTTCAAATGAGGCTCTAAGGGAATTGTTGTATTCCTTGTTTTTTGTTTTCTCCAGGATGAATTCAGCCTGTTCCCTGATGTTCCGGATCTGCTTGATCGCGGTATGAACTGATTCCAGCTGCAAGCCAACATCAGAAGCCAGCCTGAACTGTTCAATCAGATCAGTGTCAGACGTGCTCCAGCGCGGATCCCGGACTATCTCAAAATCCTGCAGCTGGTCTGTCTCCCCGACCTTGAGGCGTACGGAATATACTCCCGGAGGAGCGGCTGCACCCTGGACCCTTGCCAGTGACATAACCGAACCCTTTATGACTTCAGGGGCAGGGTAGGAGAAGTCCCAGACCAGCCGGTTAAGTCCGGGGCAGGCGCCTGCCATATCCCCTTCATCGGATTCATTGCTGAATGCCCTGATCAGGTTACCTTTTGCGTCCAGGATCTCCAGTGTCACGGGGCCTTCAGGCTTTTCTTTAAGGTAGTAAAAGAATACCGCTCCATAGGGAAGGCTGTCCGGAGCGTTGTCGCCTCTGAATCCTCTCGCCTGGGTCCTGTAGGCGTTCCTGGGCTTGAAAAGGAAGGAGGGCTTACCCAGGGTTTCGGGGGTCATGCTCTGAACCGGACTCAGGTCATCCAGTATCCAGAAGGATCTTCCCTGGGTGGAAACAACCAGGTCGTTATTGTGGATCAGCATGTCGGTTATGGGAACAATCGGCAGGTTCAACTGGAAAGGTTTCCACAGTTCTCCATTATCAAAGGAAATGAACATGCCGAATTCAGTGCCCGCGTATAAAAGTCCCTTTCTTATCGGATCTTCACGGACTACCCTGACAAAATAGTCCGAGGGTATCCCGTTGCGGCCATTGGTTAGTTGTGTCCAGCTTTTTCCGTAGTCATCAGTCTGGAATATATAGGGGGTGGGATCATTGTCACGGTACCGGTAAACCGCAACATTGGCCCTGCCCGGGGCATGGGCTGAGAGGTCTATGGAGTTCACTGTTCCTTCTCTTGGCATCAGGGAAGGTGTAATGTTCTTCCAGTTCTGGCCATTGTCCATCGAAATATGAATGAGCCCATCGTCGGTTCCGGCCCAGAGTACCCCCGCTTTATGGGGTGATTCCTCAAAAGAAAAAATAGTTGTATAGAGCTCAACTCCGGTATGGTCATGCTGCACAGGCCCACCGGGAATATTATGGTATTCGTCCTTATTGGTTGTAAGGTCGGGGCTGATAACTTCCCAGGTCTGACCGCCGTCGGTGGAGCGGTGTACATACTGGGAAGCATGATACAGGATGTCGGGATTATGTGGGGAAAGCCTGATCGGGGCGTTCCACTGGAAGCGGTAGCGGATATCCCGCGGAGCCATTCCGTCATGCATCTGAGGATAGGCGACAACATCACGGGTGCGCCCTTCACTGCGGTCCATGCGGGTGATCTGGCCTATATAGTTTCCGGCGTAGATTATGTCTGGATTTTCAGGGTTTACCGCTATGTGTCCGCTTTCACCGCCTCCGACTTCGTACCAATCTTCTTCAGGAGTTATTCCGCCTGGAGAAAAGCCTGAAATGGAAATAGTGGTATTGTCCTGCTGGGCGCCATAGAGGCGGTAAGGGAACTGGTTGTCCACGGTAACCCGGTAAAACTCAGCTGTGGGCTGATTCAGCTGAGTTGACCAGGTGCTTCCGCCGTTAAATGAAACATTGGCTCCTCCGTCGTTACCGTTAATCATGATCCGGTTGTTCCCGGGATTGATCCAGAGGGCATGGTTGTCACTATGGGGAACTGGTATCGTATGCCATGTTTCCCCTCCGTCTATGGATTTAAAGAAAGGGGCGTTCATGACATAAACGGTATTCTCATCGACCGGATCGGCGATAATGTGATTGTAATACCAGGCCCTGCCCCGCAGTTTGTGTTCGCGGTTAATTTGGGAAAAGGATTTTCCTCCATTGTCTGACCTGTATATACCTCCCTCGGCTTCAGTATCAGTTTCAGCTACAACATAGATCCTGTCGGAATTTGCCGGGGACACATCAATTCCGATCCTGCCGATATTTCCGCTCAACCCCAGGTCCAGTTTTTCCCAGTTATCTCCGCCGTTTGTGGTTTTGTAAACTCCACCATCAGGGCCTCCGTCAATCAGGGTCCAGGGTTTTCTCTCGGCCTGCCACATTCCGGCATAAAGTATTCGGGGATTGTTGCTGTCCATGGCAAGGGCGCTAACGCCGGTTTTTTCATTCACATAAAGGATTTTTTTCCAGGTTTTTCCGCCATCCATGGAGCGGAATACACCCCGTTCCTCTCCTGGTCCGAAAATATTCCCCAAAACACCTACGTAAACGATATCGGGATTAGTAGGATGAATCTTGATGTCGGTAATCTGCCCGGCATCTTTGAGGCCGATATGATCCCAGGTTTTTCCGCTGTCTGTAGATTTGTAGACTCCGTCTCCCGGAGAAATATTGCCCCTTGGACAGCCGGAACCGGTGCCGACATAGACAACGTTGGTATCATTTTCCGAGACGGCGACAGCTCCGATTGAAGCAGATTTGATGTAACCGTCAGTGACATTTTTCCAGGTCTGCCCGGCATCCGTCGTTTTCCATACGCCTCCGCCAGTTGACCCGAAGTAATAAACAAATGGCTGTCCCGGAATTCCCGTTACTGCCGTAACCCTTCCTCCCCGGTAGGGACCGACTAGCCGGTATCTCATGGCTTTAAGCATTTCGAAAGGAGCTGTGTCGTCAGTCGCGGCCGAAGCTGAAGCGGACAAAGCAGTCAATAGGACAAATACAACCAAAACGCAGGCAAACCAGCGATTGTTGAAGCGAATCATGGTGAATCTCCTGATGAATAAGCTAAGCTTTCCGATTTTAGATACAGGGTTAATTGTAGGCTGCCTGCCCGGAGACCGCAATCACAAATGATAAGTGAAGCTACAGCCGTTGGTCCGGTAATTGTCTGGTGCTGTAATTATCTGGATTGACGACAGTGGGACATGCCTGCCCGGGAAAGCGAAGAAAGCGTACCCCGGGAAATGACCTCCAGAGAGTCGCTAGGAGGAGGAATGTTATTGTCGACATAGTGTGATAAAGTAAAGGCTGCTTGATTAAGCTTTAAACCTTCAGCAGAATCAATTTGATAAAAATCTACATACAGCCATGGGGATCAGCTTAGCGGAAGAGTTTCGCATGATCAGTCCTGGTATCAATAGATTATGAATTCTAATTTTACGCCGGAACAGAAGGCGGCTGTTAGAAAACTGGTTAAGGTTCCATCTGATACAGACAAACCATTTAGGACCGATTTATACTGTCTGGATTTGGCTGAAGTCAGCCAAACACTCGGCTTGCATCCTTTGCCTTACCGGGAATTTCTAGGGCCTGATTGCTGGCTTGCCGGGGGGCAGGTTCTGAGATGGTTATGCAGTGCCGGCTCCGGAGTGTATAAACCCCAGGGAGACTTTGATTTTTATTTTCGTTCCCTTGAGGATCTGAACAACACAGCCCGGGCCATGCTTGATCAGGGATTCAAGTTGCGCGGGTATAGATCCTTTTCAAAAAGCCTTCTGGAATTTCTGCGATATCCGGCCAAAAACAGGGTAAACGAGGACTGGAGCTCGGCAATCCGTGACGAAACCGGAGACCTGATAAGACTAACCCCCGAGCTCTGCAGGAGACTTCGTTTGATTTTTCTTGAACTGGTCTCTGACCAGGGGCATACCATTCAGTTAGTGACAATTTTTGATCTCACCCCGATTGAAACGATCCGGCGATTCGATTTTAGCGTCACTCAATTTGCGGTGAATGAGAGAAAGCTGTTTTTTTGTCCCTGGGCCTGGAGGGATCTTTTAAAAAACCGTTTTCGAGTTACTGAAGGCCTCATGTGGCCGGACGCCACTTTCTACCGGGTTATTAAATACATACGTCGCGGTTTCCATCCGTATCCAAAGGATATTCTTTCCGTGTCTGTCTCCGCTGCAACTTGGTTTGTTACTAATTCCTCAAAATACTTACTTTCCTGCTTCCGCGGGAAATCCTTCAACAGGTAATTATCAGGCGACCTTTCGCAAAAAAAACAAACTGCAGAATATGAAATGCCCGGTGCTCTATGCCTCAATCCCGGACCAAGGTTCATAAAAATAGGGATTCTGTGAAACTGTCTATCGTGGTTTTCACGGGGATACCGGTTTAGCGGTTTTATTACCCAGACCTGAAAATTATTTTCTGTACCCGGAAAACCCCCTGTGATAGAAATGATAAACAGACATCATAAAATGGAATTTTTTATCTGTTTACCGGCAGGGAGATTTTATGTTCAAGAATATATTCAGGTTGCTTTTAATTTTGAGTGTTACTGGTTTACTTTCTTATGCTCAGGCTTATGCTCAGGATGTCCCTGTCTGGGATAAATACCAAATTGAGTTTCAGAGCAGCGAGGAATATGAAAATTCGCTGTATGATCTGAAGTTTTTTGTTGTAGAGTTTGTTTCCCCTTCAGGAAGATCAAAAAAAATTAACGGATTCTGGGATGGGGGCAAGAACTGGAAAGTACGTTTCTGCCCGGATGAAATCGGGAAATGGATATGGAAGAGCAGCTGTTCGGATACTGATAATTCCGGGCTGCATGGTCAGGGAGGTTCCTTCCTGGTTTCAGCTAACAACAGTTCCCAGGATCTTTACCGCAAAGGTTCAATTATCAGGCCCAAGGGGAGTTACCACCTTTCTTATGCTGACGGATCCCCTTTTTTCTGGCTGGCCGATACTGCATGGAATGGCGCTTTGAGGTCCTCTCAGGAAGAATGGGAGGTTTATCTCAGGGACCGAAAGGCGAAAGGCTTCAGCGTTGTCCAGTTTGTTACAACCCAATGGCGTGGATTATTGGCCGACAGGAATGGGGAAGTGGCTTTCACGGGATGCGGCCGGATCAAGATCAATCCCCGGTTTTTCCAGGATCTTGATGAACGCGTGGACCAGGTGAACCGGGAAGGGCTGGTGGCAGCCCCGGTCCTGCTCTGGGCACTGCCCAGTGGCCAGGGGAGAGAGTTAAGCCCGGGGTATTACCTTCCTGAAGATGAGGCGGTGCTGCTGGCAAGGTATACAGTGGCCAGATATGGAGGGAATCAGGTTATCTGGATACTGGGCGGAGACGGTGCCTATATCGGAGAGTTTGAGCAGCGATGGAAAAACATTGGAAGGCGTGTATTTGAGGATCATCCTCCCGGGCTGGTTGCCCAGCATCCTCATGGAAGTTCCTGGATAGGTGAGGATTACCGGGACGAGCCATGGCTGGATATTATAGGTTACCAGTCCAGCCATTCCAATGGGGAGAGGGTAGTCAACTGGATTAACAAGGGTCCCATGTCCCGGCAGTGGGACAAACTGCCTGCCCGGCCTGTCATGAACCTTGAGCCGAACTATGAAATGATTCGAAACCAGATTACGGCTGAAGACGTACGGAATGCCAGCTACTGGTCTTTGTTTGCCACCCCCATATCAGGACTGACCTATGGGCATAACAGTATCTGGCCCTGGCTTTATGAGGGGGAGACTATTGCTAATCATGAAAAAACAGAAGGCTATCCCTCCTGGGAGAAAGCTCTTCACTACCCGGGCTCCAGCCAGGTTGGATATCTGGCTGAATTAATTCGGTCCGTGGACTGGTGGAAATTCAGGCCGGCGCAGGAACTTCTGGCTGAACAGCCGGGTAATGAAACCTACAATCATTTCATTTCTATTGTAAAAAACCCGGAAAACGGGACAATCCTATGTTATCTGCCGGTTAAGGGTGAAGTTAAAATCTACAATCTTTTCAATGAGGAATTTAAGGTGAAATGGTTTGACCCGGTTGAAAATGCATATAACAGTGCCGGGACCAGCGGCAACCAGAATATTCTGGAGATAACCTCTCCTAAAGACCAGGACATGGTTCTGATTCTTTGTCCTGAATGATAGGTTCGAACCCGGGTTAGGCATGGGGGGCCGGGGACAATGGCGGGGATCATTATGAAAAATAAAGTGTTTTCAGTCCTTTGTTTTTTTTCGTTGTTGACCGGCTGTTCAGGAAAGGTAGACCCCCGTTTTGTTCCGGTGGAAGGATTCGAGCTGTCGCGTTATCTTGGCACCTGGTATGAAATCGCCCGCCTGGACCATCCCTTTGAAAAGGGTCTGGAAAAAGTGACAGCCGAGTACTCCCTCCGCGATGATGGCAGGATTAGGATCGTAAATCGCGGCTACGATCCGAAAAAGGATAAATGGAAAAAGGCCGAAGGGCGAGCGGAGCTGAAATATACACCGGATACAGGCTGGCTGAAGGTTTCGTTTTTCCGGCCCTTTTATGCGGATTACATGATCCTGGAACTCGACAGGATTAACTACAGTTACGCCCTGGTGTCAGGGCCGAATACTTCATATCTCTGGATTCTCTCCAGGACACCGGTGCTGGAGGAAGGGATAACAAGAGAACTCCTGTCTAAGGCTGCAACCTTTGGGTTTAACCCGGAGGACATGATTTTTGTGGAACAGGATGAAGTGGCTTCACAGGACCCCCAACCTGGGAGAGATGAAGATCCTGCGGGTTTGCCGGACGAAGGTGATCTCAGCTAACAGATTGCGATGGTTTTACTTTTTTGCCTGAGAGTTGCCCTGGCGGCTCCATTCCGGCTAGAATTCGGAGAAAGTAGCTTTTGCATGAATATATTAGGAGGAAAGTAATTTTATGTCAGCTGAAATGGGTGTTATTACACGGGGTTTCATCGAGAAGGATTGCAAGTTCGGAGCCAGTAATTATGCTCCTTTACCGGTTGTTCTGGAGCGAGGGGAAGGCGTTTATGTCTGGGATGTGGAAGGCTCCCGGTATTTTGACATGCTGAGTGCTTACTCCGCAGTCAACCAGGGGCACTGCCATCCCCGGATCATAAATGCGGCCAAGCAGCAGATGGACATGCTCTGCCTGACTTCAAGGGCTTTCCACAATAACGTGATGGGAGAGTTTCTGAAGAAAATCTGTGAATTGACCGGTTATGAAAAGGCCCTGCCCATGAACTCAGGTGCCGAGGGTGTTGAGACAGCAATTAAGGCGATGCGTCGCTGGGGGTACCAGAAAAAAGGAATCCCTGAAGGAAAAGCTGAAATCATTGTCTGTACAGAGAATTTTCATGGCCGAACTACTACTATCGTGGGATTTTCTACTGATCCTGGAGCAACGGAAGGATTTGGCCCTCCGACTCCGGGGTTCAAGGTTGTTGAGTATGACAACACCGAAGCCCTGGAAAAGGCCATAAATTCCAATACTTGTGGATTCCTGGTCGAACCGGTCCAGGGTGAAGCCGGAGTGAAAGTGCCAGGCGAAGATTACTTGGTGAAAGTCAGGGAAATCTGTACCAGAGAAAATGTGCTTTTCTGTGCTGATGAAATCCAGACCGGGCTTGGCCGGACCGGAGCGCTTTTCTGCTACCAGCATTCAGGGATCAGGCCAGATATTGTGATCATGGGAAAAGCCCTGTCTGGAGGTGTTTATCCAATATCAGCGATTGCCTGTGATAACTCCATTATGGAGGTGTTCACCCCTGGTTCACACGGCAGCACCTATGGAGGTAATCCCCTGGCCAGCGCAATCGGGATAGCATCCCTGGATGTAATCGTGGAGGAGAAACTGCCGGAAAAAGCGGCCGCAAGAGGAACCTATTTTGTCTCTAAACTGAAAGCCCTTAACAATCCCCTCATCAGGGTAGTGCGGGGCAAGGGACTGCTGATTGCTATTGAGTTTTACAATCCGGTTGCCAAGAAATTCTGTAAACAGATGCAGAAAGAGGGGGTGCTTGCCAAGGATACCCATGACGTTACAGTCAGGTTTGCGCCTCCCCTTGTAATCACTGAAGAGCAGATAGATGATGCTTTCGCAAGAATCTGCAGGGCCCTGGATTGGCTGGCAGAAAACAACTAGCCTGAGGGCTAAGGGAGAAACTAAATGGATTTTAAAGGTCGAAACTGTTTGACGCTTAAGGATTTCAGCCGTGAAGAGATTGAGGATATCCTCAGTTTTGCGGCAAAAGTGAAGGCCTGCCTTAAAAAAGGAGAGGATTATCGGCCTTTAAAAGGCAAAGTAATGGCCATGATATTCCAGAAGCCGTCTCTTCGTACCAGGGTTTCCTTTGAGACCGGGATGTACCAGTTGGGTGGAATGGCTTTGTATCTGGGCCCATCTGATATCGGATTGGGGAAAAGGGAGACCACCGAAGATATAGCCAGGGTTCTAGGCCAGCAGGTGGACATCATCATGGCCAGAGTGTTTGGACACGCTATTGTTGAGGATCTGGGGCGGTATGCCGGGATTCCGGTCATCAATGGGTTAAGTGACTATTCTCATCCCTGTCAGGCTCTGGCTGATTTCCAGACGATTGCCGAAAGGGGGATGCCGTTTGCCGGTACCAGACTTACATTCGTGGGAGAAGGTAACAATGTGGCCAATTCCCTGATTTTCGGCGGTGTCAGACTGGGAATGCATGTCTGTGTTGCTTCTCCGAAGGGATATGAGGTTACTGAAGATGTAATCGCCTGGGCCAGGAATGAATCCGTTGTTTCAGGCGGAAGCCTGACTGTGACCAACAGCCTGGAAGAAGGTGCTTCCGGAGCAGATGTTCTCTACACCGATGTCTGGACAAGCATGGGCCAGGAAGCTGAACAGCAGAAACGGCTTGAAGCCTTCAAGGACTACCAGATTAACCTGGACCTCCTGGCAATGGCTAAAAAAGATGCTTTGGTCCTCCATTGCCTGCCTGCCCATTATGGTGAGGAGATTACAAGGGAAGCTGCATATTCCCGGAATTCAGCCATTTTTGATGAAACCGAAAACAGGCTTCATGCCGAAAAAGCGCTGATAGTGAAGCTTATGGGGGGCAAAGAGTAATCCTTTGCGTTTGATTCCGGGGTGAGTATGAGAGATGCTCACTCCGGACAGTTTAGCCCATTCCGGGATTAACATGGGTGAATGACCCTCAGGAATAGATTACAGTTCCTGATTTTCCATCCAGGGTTGCTGTTATCTGGCCCGGCGCACATATCACCACATTGCTACCGCCGTTTTTAAGAAACTGGATAGAGGCCCTGATCTTTGGACCCATGGATCCTTCAGCAAAATGACCTTCCCGCAGGTATTTTTCTGCTTCGCTGACACTGATTCTGTCAAGATCGACCTGTTGAGGGGTATTGAAATTAAGAGATACCTTGCTGATGTCTGTAGCCACAATTAAAGTGTCAGCATTGCAGGTGTTCCCGATCAACGCCGCGGTCAGGTCTTTATCAATCACCACATCCTGGCCTTCAAAATCACCATTTTCCTCAACAACAATGGGAATCCCTCCGCCTCCGCCGGCGATCACGATAATCCCGTCATTTACCAGTCTGGAAATGGTTTTATGTTCAATTATTTTTATCGGATCAGGGGAGGGCACTACCATTCTCCAGCCCCTTCCGGAATCCTCTTTCATTTTCCAGCCTTTTTCCCGCGAAAGGATTTCTGCTTCCTCCCGGGTGAAAAAGCGCCCTACCGGTTTGGAAGGGTTCTGTAGTTTTGGATCATTCCTGTCCACAACCACCTGGGTTAGGATGGTGACAACCGGCCTTTTTATGCAGTGCCTCCAGAGTACGTTCTGCAGGCACTGCTGGATCATGTATCCCATGCCACCTTCAGTATCGGCAACCAGGACTCCGAGCGGGAGCTCGGGCGCTTCGGGGTGGGCGGTTTGAGACCGGATCATTTCATGTCCGACCTGGGGGCCGTTTCCGTGAACAATGATCAGGCCAGCTCCATTTTTGACCGGTTCGACAATACCTTCCAGTACCTGCCGGGTATTGGCAAACTGGGTATGGATATCCCCATACTGTCCCTGGCGGATGATGGCGTTTCCACCAAAAGCCAGAACATATAGTTTTTTGTTTTCCATGTTTTCCAATTCAAAACTAAAAATTTATCAGAAGCAATAAACGCCAGGATTCAATCCGGTTAGGAATACTATAGTTCGTCCCCTTGGATCAAGTAAATTCGTTTAGGTTGGGATATTATGCGGGTGATCTGGACTTATAAACGCAATTACGAAGAAGTGCAAGGAGTATTACTGGTTTTCTCTGCGTCGCTGCACCCTGGGGACATTTCGTTTATACATTGTTGAAATTTTGATAGACGCGACTGTTAACAAGAGGGTTGTTTTGAAGAGCGAACTGAGTCTAGCCGCCGGCGTTTGGGCAAAGATCCCGATTAAAATATTTCTCATATTTTCTATCACGCCTCGGGCGTTGGAACAGAGATTCCAACCAAAAAGGATTCTTCTATATCCAAAACATTGCTGAATAAATCGATTACCAACTCATAACCATTCCTGACTTAACTCAAGCTTCAGGTTAGATTTGTGAAGTTCGAGCTTTCTCGGGAATGCCTGCGCCAGGCTGGCTGATTCAGCAGGACTCCATGTCTGGACTTGGATCCACAATTGTCAATCGGCACTTCCTTATCCGGTCTGGTATTATTGAGCAGCGCTGAAACTTGACCTGCGAAGTTTTTGGGAAACCTGGTTCCAGGCCTGCAAAGTCCCTTACATAAACGGCGTTAATTGATAACAAAGGCGCAATTATGAATAATTGGACTTCATCTGACCCCGGTGAACGAATATGCTCAAAAGAAAAAGACAGAAAAAGGACATCCTGGTCATTTTTGACTGTGACGGGGTACTGATTGACAGCGAAGCCATAACCTCCAGGATTGAATTCCAGGCCCTCCGGAGCCTGGGATGCCTTCTTTCCATGGAGGATTACCTGGACAGGTCCCTGGGCATTACTGAGGAGGACCTGCTCTGGAATACCATCGCTTCTGAATGGGACGTTTCCCTGCCAGAAGATTTCAGCGATCGTCTCCGAGCCGTAATTGTTAAAGCCCTGGCTGAAGAGCTCCTCCCGATAAAGGGTGTGAATGATGTCCTGGCCGGGCTTCCTTACCAACACTGTGTTGCTTCGGGTGCTACTCCCCAACGACTGGAATTTACATTGTCATTAACCGGACTGGCTTCCAGGTTCAGAGGCAGGTGTTTCAGCGGTTCCATGGTCAGGCAGGGAAAACCCGCCCCGGATGTATTCCTGCTGGCAGCGGAAAAAATGGGTTTTGATCCCAGCGACTGTATTGTCGTGGAAGACAGCCTGAACGGAGTCAGGGCTGCGGTGAAAGCGGGAATGCATGTCCTGGGATTTGTCGGGGCCAGCCATTGCCGGCCTGGTTTGGAGAGCAGATTAAAGGAGCTGGGATGTTCGGAAGTTTTTTCAGATATGGAGAAACTTCCTTCCCTGATCGAGCAGAAAATGATGGGCTGAAAATAGGTATAATTATACGATAAATATAAATGTTAAAAATGCGTTATTATTTTGTAATCAGATGTTTATAATGGGAGAGTGCTATGAGTAACTTGATTAGTGTGTCGCTTAAAATTAAACCTGTACTGGATCCTGGTTTTGTTCCCGCCGCGTTGTGGAACAGGGCCTTCCGCGAAAAGCTGAAGGAAGTTGGGAATCCGCAGAAACTGACAATTTCGCTGGAGCGAAATGAAACGTCCCGGTCGGTTGTTGAGTCTGAGGTTTTTCCTCACGAGGGAGAATATGTTGAACTCAATAATCGTTTTGCCGAACGCCTTCTTAAATATCTCCTGTGGCAGAAGGGTGGGCACAAGGTGAGAGTTGCCGGGGATCCCGGGATAGCCGCATACCTTAAAAAAACCTATTCACCAGAAGGTGAAAGGGCCTTTGACTACGAATTCATGGGCGAAAAGATCTACGGTAAACCTTTCACCGTGGAATATTGTGATAATGCCGAGGAGCTGAAGGAGAGCGAGAATGCTGAAGCCCTGGGCGGACACATGGACGGGTGCCGTATCGGATTTGACCTGGGCGGAAGCGACCGCAAATGTGCTGCTGTCATCGACGGCAAGGTCGTCCATACTGAAGAAGTGGTGTGGGATCCATATTTTGAAAAAGATCCTGAATTCCACTTCCAGGGCATAAATGATTCCCTGAAGAGGGCTGCTGCCAAGATGCCGAGAGTAGATTGTATCGGCGGAAGTGCGGCCGGGGTATATGTGAACAACGAAGTCAGGGTTGCATCACTTTTCAGGGGAGTAAGCCCGGAGGATTTCAAGAATCATGTGGAGCGGATCTTTTTCAGGCTCCAGGAAGAGTGGGGAAACGTTCCGTTTATCGTGGTCAATGACGGCGAGGTGACCGCCCTGGCAGGGGCCATGGCCCTGGAAGACGGAGCTCTGCTGGGCGTCGCAATGGGAACAAGCTGCGCCGCAGGTTATGTTAACCCGGACGGCAATATCACGGACTGGCTGGATGAACTGGCTTTTGTACCTGTTGATTACCGTACTGATAATCCTCCCCAGGATGAGTGGTCCGGCGATTACGGCATTGGTGCAAACTATTTTTCCCAGCAGGCCATTGCCAGGCTGGCTCCAGTGGCAGGGATTGAATTCCCCAAGGATATGCCGTTTGCCGAAAGGCTGGTCGGAGTTCAGAAGCTTATGGATGAAGGGGATGAAAGGGCCCGCAAGATATATGAGACCATCGGGACCTATTTCGGCTATAACCTGGCCCAGTACGATGAACGCTATGAACTGAGAAATGTACTGGTCCTGGGACGAGTCATGAGCGGCCCCGGCGGAGACATTATCCTGGAACAGGCCCGCAAAGTGCTGGCGGCAGAATTCCCTGAGTTGGTTGATAAGGTGAAATTTGCCGCACCAGATGAAAAAATGAAACGTCATGGTCAGGCGGTGGTCGCTGCAAGCCTGCCGGAAATAACAAAATAACGTTCTTAACGGGAAATCGTGGCGCTTTCTAGGTATTTAAAAACATCTTTGAAGTTATTCGTGGATTTGGTGGAATCGAGGGAGATACTGAATGAGGTTTGATCCCTCGGTACCACAGCAACAACGAACTCTGCGAATCGTGATTATAAAGTAGATAGATTGACCAAAGGCGAGGTACTGCATTTTCGACATTCACCAGCTGGAGGGGTAATCATTTCAAGAAGAAAAGAGGATTTTATTTATGTCTAGGGTTAGAAATGTTCTGATAATGGGGGCAGCTGGTCGCGATTTCCACAATTTTAATACTTATTTCAGAAAGAATCGTGATGCCAGGGTTGTCGCGTTTACCGCTTACCAGATTCCCGGCATTGCCGGAAGAACCTATCCACCGGACCTCTCGGGGGAGTTATATCCCGAAGGAATTCCGATTTTTGATGAATCAGAGCTTCCACGGCTGATAAAGAGTCTCGACGTTGAAGATGTAGTCTTTTCATATAGTGACGTTAATCATCTTGATGTCATGCATAAAGCAGCTTTGGTAAATTCCTGCGGAGCAAATTTCTGCATGCTGGGCACATCAGGTACCGAAATTGATTCCGTCAAACCGGTACTTTCAGTGTGCGCGGTACGCACAGGCTGTGGCAAAAGCCAGACATCCAGGCGGATTACGGAAATCCTGAATGCCAAGGGGAAAAAAGTTGTGGCCATTCGCCATCCCATGCCTTATGGTGACCTTAGCGCCCAGAAATGCCAGCGTTTTGCTGAACTGTCTGACCTGGACAAGCATAAGTGCACAATTGAAGAGCGCGAGGAGTATGAAGGCCATATCCGTATGGGCAACGTGATATATGCCGGCGTTGATTACGAGGAGATACTTCGTTCAGCCGAAAAGGAAGCCGACATCATTCTCTGGGACGGCGGAAATAACGACACTCCATTTTATAAATCTGATCTCCAGATAGTCCTGGTTGATCCACACCGGCCTGGTCATGAAGTCCGGTATTATCCCGGCGAAACTAATCTCAGGGTAGCGGATGTGGTAGTGATTCCCAAGACCGGGACCGCCAAACCGGAAAATATTGCTGCCGTACGGAAGACCACTTCTGAAGTGAATCCTTCCGCCACGATCATTGAGGCTGATTCGGTTGTTTCTGTCGCTGATCCTACACTGGTAAAAGGGAAAAGGGTATTGGTTGTTGAAGACGGACCGACCCTGACTCACGGAGAAATGGCTTACGGCGCAGGGCATGTCGCAGCCAGGAAATTCGGCGCTGGAGAAATAATTGATCCCAGGCCTTACGCTGTGGGTTCGATCAAGGCCACCTTTGAAAAATTTACCCAGGTAAAGGAAGTCCTTCCCGCCATGGGATATGGTGACGAACAGGTCAGGGAATTGCAGGAAACCATAAATGCGGTTCCCTGTGATGTGGTTCTGGTTGGGACTCCTTTTGACCTTGCTGGAATGATTAAATCCAACAAGCCGCTGGTTCGCGTTACCTATGATCTGGACGAGCCGGGAACAGCCGCGTTAAAGGCCGAACTGGAAGCTTTCCTGGCAAAACACGAATAAGAGATTAGTTTGTTTAAGGCAGGACTCAGGTCCTGCCCAGCATTTCTTGCCGACGTTTGCATCACCTGACGGGTAACCCGGTGAGAAATGCTGGTTAGTCTTTAAGGCAGGGAAGTCTGAACTCCGCCAGGTCCGCATAGATTTCGTCCGCCAGGGATAGATCCTGAGGTGGAGCTTCTGGCCTTTTCAGGCCGATGCAGTACATTCCGGCATTCTTGGCGGCGGCAACTCCGGCCTCTGAGTCTTCAAAAACCAGGCACTCTTCAGGCTGCGTACCAAGCATTGATGAAGCCTGGAGAAAACAGCAGGGGTCCGGCTTGCCTTTCGGGTAGTTGTCCGCCCCCAGGCAGAAAGCCAGCAAATTCCTGACTCCCATCCGATCAGCCGCTTCTTCAACGGTTCTGGTGTGTGAGCCGGAAACAATTGCAACAGGGAAATTCCGGGCCAGTTTCTTCAGCAATTCAATGGATGTGGGAATGAGGATATCATTCACCTCGCAATATTCCTTGTACATTACTTCTATGCCTGACTCAATCTCTTCATCCGAAGTGAAGAAACCGGGAAAGGCCTGATGAATCTCCCGATAAATATCCCTGGCGCTTTTGCCCAACACCATTTCCTGGGTTTTGTCACGGGGAATGAATCCTCCCTTGCTTTCGATAAGTGCCTTGATGGTATCAATCAGCATCGGTTCTGTGTCAATAAGTGTTCCGTCCAGGTCAAATAAAACAGCACTGATTTTTCTCATATTCAGGATATTCTACAGCATCGGCGGGGAGCGGTGGAGATAGTACGGTGCATGGGTGGGGATTTATAATTTTTTTAAAATACAGGAATCACTGATTTGACCTGGCGTCCCCGCAGAACTCGGCGCTTTCTAGTAAAATAATGATCTTTAACCCCCGGATGACAGAGAACAGCCGGCAGCACAGAGGATAGGGAGCGGTTTTAATTTCAGAAAAGCAGGAAGATTTAGGAAGTATGAACAGACTTAGTTATGCAGTTGGGCGATCGGATGTCCCCCTGATTGGATTAACTCTGGGGGAAATGCTGGACAGGGTAGTGGACAGGTATCCGGACAACGATGCCCTGGTTTCAATTCACCAGGAAATAAGGTGGTCCTATCGAAGGTTCCAGGAGATGGTTGACCATGCGGCAAGGGCACTGATGGCGCTTGGCGTGAGGAAGGGCGACCGTGTCGGAATTTGGGCCATGAACTATGCCGAATGGACCATGATCCAGTTTGCAACCGCAAAGATGGGTGCCATTATGGTCAACATAAATCCCGCATACCGGACCCATGAATTTGAATACGCTATGAAGCAGGCTGAAATCCACACTTTGTTCGTACAGCAGAGTTATAAATCCTCTGATTATGTCGGCATGTTCCAGGAAGTATGCCCGGAGGCCTCAACCTGTGCCAGGGGGGACATCAGGAGCGAGCATTTTCCTTTTCTGAAAAATGTCGTGTTTATGGGGGAGGAGCAGTTTGAAGCCATCTTTTCCTGGACGGAGTTTTGGGAAAAAGCGGAGTTGATAAGTGTCGATGAGTTAAGGGAAGCTGAATATGCGCTGGATTTCGATGATCCTATCAACATACAGTACACCAGTGGTACAACTGGGTACCAGAAAGGGGTTATCCTGACCCATCACGGATTACTTAACAATGGTTACATCATTGGTGAAGGGATGAAGTTTTCAGAGAGAGACCGCCTCTGCATCCCGGTTCCTTTTTTTCACTGCTTTGGAATGGTCCTGGCCAATATTGCCTGTATAACCCATGGTTCAGCAATGGTCCTGCCATCACCTTCCTTTAACGCCAAGGCAGTACTTGAAGCAGTGGAAAAGGAAAAATGCACAGCCCTTCATGGTGTGCCGACCATGTTTATCGCCGAATTGTCTCATCACGAGTTTGACAGCCATGACCTCTCCTCGCTTCGTACCGGCATCATGGCAGGTTCTCCCTGTCCCGTTGAAGTGATGAAAGAGGTCAGCAGCCGCATGCACATGAAAGAGATCGTTATTGTTTACGGGCAGACGGAAACTTCCCCCGGCGTGACAATGACCACAACCACTGATCCCCTGGAGCGAAGGGTCTCAACTGTGGGCAGGCCGTTTCCCCATTGTGAGGTCAAAATAGTGGACCCGGTCAGCAACAGGATTCTCCCCAGGGGTGAAACCGGGGAAATCTGCGCCAGGGGATACATGGTGATGAAGGGTTATTATAATAATCCCAGCGCGACCAGCCAGACCCTGGACGAAAATGGATGGAACCATACCGGGGACCTGGGTGTCATGGATGAAGAGGACTACCTGAGAATAGTGGGAAGGACCCGTGATGTGGTGATCAGGGGAGGGGAGAATATCTACCCAAGGGAAATTGAAGAGTTTTTCCATCAACAGCCTGAAATTTCCGATGCCTACATAATTGGAGTTCCGGACAAGAAATATGGAGAAGAACTGATGCTCTGGGTTAAACTTGCAGAGGGCATCAACAGTGAAGACATTTCTATCAAGAAAATGTGCCACGGGAAAATAGCCCATTACAAAATACCCAAGTATGTAAAATATACCGACAGTTTTCCCATGACAATTTCAGGGAAGATTCAGAAATTCCGGATGAGAGAAGTATCAGTCAAAGAGCTTGGCCTGGAAGATCTTGAAAAAATTGAAACAGCTTAGCTCTTCCGAGGTTCCGGCTGTGAACGGCTGTCTGTCGTTTTTCAGCAAGGGACCGTATACTAAAACCGCATAAGCAGGAGAAATCAAGGTGTTTAATATACTTAAATCAGCACAGAGGCCGCGCCGGAAGGGGAAGCTGTGTGAAATGCTGTCGTTTCTCCCCTTTTATGGCGGATACGTAAAACCATTTGGTGCATTAGTTGGCATGGAAGAAGTTTTGGTCAGCCCTGGAGGGGAACTGTTTCCAGATAACATAGAAACAGAAATGCTTTTCCTGGGAAGAGAAGGCACACTGGAATTCCGCCAGGAGGACTCGGAGCCTGATCGGCTGGTTAAGAACAACTGCCTGATATCCCGTCCGGACAGTAGGGAGTTTATTTTTTCCAACTCCAGAGAGTATGGGATCAGCCGCTTTATAATCCTGGGCTTCAGGCCTGGAGAAGAACCTGTTGCTGAGGATTCAATTAACCGGATGTCTTTTAATATCAAGGGAAACCGAACTGTCCTTATGACCCTGGCCTCAGGCAGCAGAGAAGAGAACGCCCTCCAGTTAAGCCTGGATGCCGTGGTAAGCCTGGCCCGAGTTGGAAAAGGAGAGAAACTGATATTTGAAACTCAACCGACCCGGCGTATCCTCATGGCGGTATTAGACGGGTCAGTGGGCGCGGAACGAAGCAGGTTTAACAAAAATGACAGCCTGATGGTAATGGGTGAACCAGAGATCAGCCTGTACGCCTATGAACAGGCCTCGGTCATGATTGTTGATCTCCCTGAATATAAGTCCCCTTTCGTTGCGGAGCAGGAGGCTGAAGAGGAGGCACAAAGGCTGGCTGAAAAAGCGGCCGCAAGGCTGGCTGGCAAGACGAGACCTAACCCAGGATTAAAGACAGGGTCAGACAGGAGGTAAATCATATGAGCGTGAGAGTAAGATTCGCACCAAGCCCCACTGGGTATCTCCATGTAGGCGGGGCTCGCACCGCCCTGTTTAACTGGCTTTTTGCCAGGAATATGGGAGGTGAATTCATTCTCCGGATTGAAGATACAGATGAAAACAGGTCTGACCAGGAAATGGTTTCGGTTATCCTTGAAGGGATGGAAACACTGGGCCTGGACTGGGATGAGGGTCCCTTTTTCCAATCTGAAAGAACCGGGCTGTACCGGGAGAACTGCAGGCTGCTCCTGGAGAAGGGACTGGCCTATTATGATTTTTCTGAACAGGGTTCAGCTCCTGATGAATACCGTCGTTTCCGGGATATTCCATTGGAGGATGCCAGGAAGAAGGTAATAGAGGGAGAGGAACCAGCCGTCAGGTTCAAGGTTCCGCCTGGAGGGAAAATTCAGTTCAGGGATATGGTGTTCGGGAACATCGAGGTGCAATGCGGGGAGATAGATGACTTCGTCATAGTCAGGTCCATGGGAATTCCCACCTATCATCTCAGCGTAGTATCTGATGATATTGATATGAGGATATCTCACGTAATCAGGGGTGCCGATCATCTGTCAAATACTTCCAAACATGTTCTGCTTTTTGAGGCGCTTGGCTACCAGGTTCCTGTGTTTGCCCATCTACCCCTGATCCTGGGGCTGGACAAGAAGAGACTTAGTAAAAGGCATGGAGCTGCTTCGGTTTCAGCTTATATTGAACAGGGTTTGCTTCCGGATGCCCTGCGGAATTACCTGGCCCTGCTGGGTTGGTCTCCCGGCGGAGACAGGGAAATATTGTCTGTTAAGGAACTTGTTGAATTGTTTGATCTACAGAGGGTCAACCGGGCTAACGCTATTTTTGATCCTGCCAAACTGGAATGGATGAATAAACAGTATCTTTCCTCTCTTCCGGCTGAAGAACTCCTGCCTGAAGCAAGTAAGGCCTTGGTTGCCGCAGGGCTTTTTGATCCTGAATTTGAAACATCAAAGCGTCCCTACTTTTTGTCAGTGATAGACTTGATAAAGAGCCGGATTGCCAGCCTGAATGATTTTTCCGGGTACGGACGGCCTTTTGTTTCCGATGATTTTGACTATGAAGAAGACGCTCTGAACAGGTTCCTGGGAGGGGAGGCAAGACAGCCTGACAGCGAAATAGTTCAGGGATTGAGTCGTTTCAGGGCAGCCTGTGCTGATGAAGGCAACGCGTTCACCCTGGAAAAGACCGAGGAGAAACTGAGGGCCATAGCCTCGGAACTGAACCTCAAAGCCGGAATCCTGATTGGGGCGGTAAGGCTCGCGGTGACCGGAAGGTCAAATGCCCCCGGGATTTTTGATGTGCTGGTAACCCTCGGCAGGGACAGGACCGTGCAAAGGCTGGACCGGTTGCTTGAGACAGTGCTGAACCATAAGTGACATGAAGAACATTGATTTATCCATAATAATTCCTGCCTACAATGAGGAACAACGCCTGCTTGGTTCGATGGAGGAAATCCTGGAGAAAGCAGGGATTCTTTTTGCCACGGTTGAGCTGATTATTGTGGATGACGGTTCCACGGATGCAACCGCTGAAATTGCTGAAGGATTTATGAGATCCTGCAATAATTCGGGCAAGGTTATCAGGATTCCTGAAAACAGAGGCAAGGGATATGCCGTAAGGAGAGGGATGCTGGAGTCGTCGGGATTTTTGACGCTGATGACAGATGCTGACCTGAGTACTCCCATCGAAGAATTGGAGAGGCTTGCCTTGCTGATGGAAGAAAAGCAGGTGGACATGATCATTGGTTCCAGGGGGCTTTTTGCTTCTGACATTCGGGTCCATCAACCATGGTACCGGGAGTACGGTGGGAAAGCTTTTAACTTTTTTGTCCGCGCCATCACATCTCTTCCCTATCGGGATACCCAGTGCGGTTTTAAGCTTTTTAGGACGGGGACCTGCCGTAAGGTATTTGAAAAACAGAGGATTGATCGCTTTGCTTTTGATGTTGAGGTCCTTTTCATTGCTGAGAGGATTGGACTGAAAGTGGTGGAAGAACCCGTGATCTGGAGGCATGCGGAGGGCAGTAAGGTTAATATGCTGCCTGATTCTGTTCGCACTTTCTGTGAACTTATCCATATCAGGTGGAATAATTTCAGGGGAATGTATAAAATCTGAATCATCAACACAAGAGACCGGTATTTTCGCGGAGAATAATTATTGCCTTCCGGTTTCCTGTCATATTGACTGCGTGCTTTCAATCCGCGTTTCTCACGGGACCATGCAGTCAGTACGGGGTATATTCGCCGCCGCTGCATTCAGCCCATGGGAAAAGCGGACTGGAAAAAAAGATGGATTTTTTATCAGGGGATGATTAAATCATGAACACCAAACTAGGCGTAAACATTGATCACATTGCCACAATCAGGCAGGCCAGAAAGGCTCTCGAACCCGATCCTGTCGCTGCTGCTTATATTGCAGAATCGGGTGGTGCCGACGGAATTACCATCCATCTCAGGTCAGACCGCAGGCATATACAGGACCGGGACCTGTTCCTGCTCAGGGAGACTGTTAAAACCAGGCTCAATGTGGAAATGGCCGCGACAGAGGGAATGATTTCCGTGATCCGGGAAGCCCGTCCTGATACAGTAACGCTGGTTCCGGAAAGGCCTGAAGAGCTGACTACGGAGGGTGGCCTCAATGTGATCAAGTACGAAGCGGAGATCACCAAAGCAATCGAAATCTTTCAGGGGGAGGGCATCAACGTTTCCCTGTTCATTGATCCTGACGAGGAGCAGATAGACAAGTCAATTTCCATTGGAGCCGCAATGGTAGAGCTGAATACGGCCGCCTATGCTGAGGCTGTCCCCAGCGGGCTTAATGAGTTTGACCCCGGATTTGTCAAGTGTAGAGATGAACTCAGGAGAGTATCTTCCTATGCCGCAAGCGGGGGCTTGAGGGTGCTGGCGGGACACGGCCTGACTTATCGGAACGTATATCCAGTCTCCTCAATCCCTGAAATGGAAGAGCTGAATATCGGCCATAATATTATAGCCAGGGCCTCGTTGGTTGGGTTGAAGCTGGCGGTTGAAGAAATGCTGGCGGCAATGAATCCCCGATAAAGACGGCTGAAATATGGGACAGGTTTCCCCAGGGTGAGATTTTATGAATAATTCCGGCTGTTTGTACGTTGTGGCAACACCTATCGGAAACTTAGGGGATATCAGCCAGAGGGCCGTAGAAATCCTAGGTTCAGCGGATCTAATAGCCTGTGAGGATACCAGGAAAAGCGGACGGATGCTGGCTCATTTAGGCATCAAAACCCCGATGATCAGCTACCATGAGCACAATGAAAAGGACCGGAGCGAGGAACTCCTGAAAAGGCTGCGGCAGGGGCAGAATATCGCCCTTATCTCTGACGCCGGAACCCCCCTTATGTCTGATCCCGGTTACAGGCTTGTCTCTCTTTGCCGGAAGGAGGAGGTGGCGGTTTACGCGATTCCCGGCCCCTTTGCCGGGGTAGCGGCTTTATCCGTATCCGGCTTGCCTACTGACAGGTTTCTTTTTGCCGGTTTTCTTCCCAAAGGGAAAAGCGCCCAGGCCAGTGCCCTGGAAGAATTAAAAGACTGTGCTGAGACTATCATCTTCTATATCCCGGTGCACTCAGCTGTTGGACAGCTTAAGCTTATAATTGAAAAATTCGGAGACAGGCAGGCTTTTCTGGTTCGTGAAATGACGAAGTTGTATGAGACCTGCTGTTCCGGGTCCCTCTCCGCTATCCTGGGACAACTTGCTGAATCCCCACTCAAAGGCGAAATAACGCTGGCAGTCAGCGGTAGTGAAAAACAGAAGGCTCCCTCCGTTCCAGAGGGGATAGACATACATTCCTACCTTTACGGATTGATTAAATTCAGGGGGCTTTCAGGGAAAGAAGCTGTTCAGCAATGTGTGGGCGAGTTGAACCTTCCCCGGAAAAAACTGTACCAGGTTTCCCTCGAAATCAAGGAGACAACCAGGGGCCGGTGACTTAATTATTGAGGATTGCGGGTTGCAGTTAATCCGGCCTCAGGAAAGGTTCACCAGGATGCAAGTCTGTTTTCAGGTGGCAAAGTGCTTCGACATTCGAACTTTGGCATTGCCGGGTTTCGTTTTGCCGGGTTCGACCCCTCTTCCGGCTCCGAAGTCGGGTGATCCCGCGGATACCCGCCAGGGTGATCGTCAATTGGTGGATTTTCCTGGAATTTTTCGGAGAAATTTTATTGACAGCTCTTAATAATTATTGTATAAATATGCATAGTTATGCAAAACATGCTTATTCACAACCCAATTTTGATCCCTCTCGAAAGGCCCAGGCTTCGGCCTAACAGCTAGTATTTTTCAATTATTTCCGCGTTTTTTCTTTTGTTTCCACTGCATTTATATTTTTTTTGAGAGGGATGGTGATGTATTTTTATAACACAAGCGTATCAGCAGCAAGTGATCCGGTGACCGGTTTGGTCACCAACCTGGTAAGTTCATCTGCCAGCATTCCCGGTCTGCATGAAGGCTTTCACTTATCCGGAGGTTTTGTACCTGCTTCCGGTGACCTGGTAGTGGCCTCAGTCAAGGAGGTTAATCCCGCATATCCTGCCTTGGAGCTTGCGGACGGCTCAGATATGGTGCTGGAGAAAGGTAATGTCCTGATTGGTGTCCTGGGCTCCCGTCGGGCCATGCTTGGTTTTTCAGGTCGTGTTCCAAACAGCCTTGAGATAGGCCAGCCCCTGCACTTGTTGAACAAGGGAGGGGTGATCGGGGAGTGTACTGCTTTTAACAGAAGCCTGGAATGGCCCACATCCCTGGAATATCTGGGAACAGTGTCCCGGGATGGGATAGCTTTAAACCTGAAGCAGCATGCGCATTCAATGTTTGAGGGTGTTCTGCCTGAAGTTCCGATGATTATGATACTGGGAACCTGCATGAATGCCGGAAAGACCACCGTGGCCCGACAGATTATTGATGTCTTTACCCATCGCGGCCTGAGAATAAACGCGGGCAAGGTTGCCGGAGTCGCCTGCCGCCGCGATGTTTTGTCAATGCAGAAAAGCGGGGCTGAAAAGGTTATGAGTTTCCACGATTTCGGCGTGCCCTCCAGCGCCGAAATGAAATCCCTGCTGCCCATTGCCAGATCTCTACACTACAACCTCTCTGAATCCAGCCCTGATTTTATTGTGATGGAGATGGGGGACGGAATCCTTGGCGGGTACCAGGTCTCCTCCCTCTTTGAAGATAAGGAGTACATATCCCGTGCCATGTGTACAGTGATCTGCGCCAATGACCTGATGGGAGCATGGGGCGCTCTGGAATGGCTGAAACCAACCGGAATAACGGCTGAAAATCATCCGGTACTGATTTCAGGACCGGTCACGGACAGCGGAGAAGGTGTGGATTATATTGAACAAAACTGGGGAGTAATTGCGGCAAACGCGCTGGACAGCAAGGGGAAACTTTGCCAATTCATAAACGAGGCGGTGAAAAAATGCTGAGAGCCGGGATCGCCGGAGGTTCAGGTTACAGCGGGGCTGAACTGGTGGGACTGCTGCTTGATCATCCGGAAGTTGAATTATCCTGGCTCTCCTCAGGAAAATATGAAGGAGAGAAAGTTGAGAGCCTTTATCCTCATTTGAGGGGCCTTACTGATTTGTCCTTTTCCCCGGTTTCTTCTCTTGCCGGAGAAGACCTGGATGTGCTTTTCCTCGCCATGCCCCATGGGAACGCCATGGAACTGGCCTCAATCCTGGACCGGGAAACCCTGGTTATAGACCTGAGTGGGGATTTCAGGATTTCGAATCCGGAGATTTTTGAAAAGTATTATGGTATTGCCATGAAATCCCCGGGCATCCAGAAAGATTTTGTTTATGGGCTGAGTGAAATTAACAGGGATAAAATAATTGGAGCCAGACGGATAGCAAATCCGGGTTGTTTTGCTACGGCAACCCTGCTCGGAATGTACCCTCTATATCAAGAGAAGCTGATTGAGGGGCCGGTATACGTTGATGCCAAGACCGGTTCATCAGGGTCGGGAAGAAATCCAAATCCGGGAACCCATCATCCCCGGCGCTGCAGCAGTTTTTTCGGCTACAAGAGTTTTACTCACCAGCATATCCCCGAAATGCTGCAGCTCCTTGCTGATCCGGAAAATCCCCTGATATTTCAGGCCCATTCAGCCCCGATGGTAAGAGGTATCTTTTCGACCCATTTCACCAAGCTGAAAGAGGGTGTTTCAAACAGGATGATCAGGGAATTGTATCTGGATTTTTACCGGGAATCTCCCTTTGTCCGCTGGGTTGAAGGAAGCCCGGACGTCAGTTCAGTGCTGCATTCAAATTTTGCCGATATTGGGATTGCAGAAAATGACGGGTTTCTGATCCTCTGGTCAGCCCTGGATAACCTGCAGAAAGGCGCGGCCGGACAGGCGGTGCAGAATATGAACATTTCCCTCGGATTTCCAGAAGCGACCGCACTTGAAAGAGCACCGTCATTCCCCTGATAATAGGAACACTGGAAACTTCCGATCAACAAGGGAAAAAATTCACGGCATATTCCGGCCTCCTGTAACTTGCCACCTGTAAACTGTGACCATTCATCCAGGGTAAAAGGGAAAAGAAATGAAAGAGATAGAAAATCGTTACCAGGCAACCACTTACGCCAAGCTTCCGATATCCATCGAAAAGGGTAGAGGCTGTTATGTATATGATGATGCGGGAAATTCCTACCTGGATTTTTACGGGGGGCATTGTGTGGCATCTACCGGGCACTGTCATCCCCGGATAGTGAAGGCTATCCAGGAACAGGCAGCCATGTTGCTGTTTTACTCCAACGCCACCTATAACAGTACCAGGGCGAAAGCAGCTGAAAAAATTATTTCCATGACCGGGAGTTCCTACTACCAGGTTTTCCTGGTTAATTCAGGGGCTGAAGCCAATGAAAACGCCATGAAACTTGCCCGTGCGGTTACCGGGCGAACCGAGGTAATATCTTCTTATAACGCCTTCCATGGACGTACCTACGGAGCCTTGTCCGCTACTGGAATTGGAAAATATAAAGATTATCTGAATACTCCGGTACCGGATCACACCATTATTGCAATTGAAGATATCCCGGCGGCTGTTTCAAGGAAAACAGCCGCGGTGATAGTCGAACCTATCCAGAGCATGGGCGGGGTCAGGGTGGTACCTCCCGACCTATTGGAGCAGATCAGGCGGGCCTGCACTGAATATGGGGCGATTTTGATTTTTGACGAGATCCAGACTGGAATTGGCCGTACCGGGACGTTCCTGTATTCGCAGCAGTTGAATTTTGTTCCAGACCTGACCACATTTGCCAAAGGAGTGGCTTCAGGGATTCCGGCCGGTGGTGTCCTGATAACCGAGAAAATCGCCGAGTCGATCAGGCTCGGAGACCTGGGATCAACCTTCGGCGGCGGACCGGTTCCATCGGCCGCAATCCTGGCAACCCTTGAAGTACTCGAACAAGAGGATTTATCAGGAAACGCGGTTGAGATGGGAGAATACCTCTGCCGGGGAATAGAAGCGATCGTCACGGGAAAACCTGGTTCTCCGGTGAAGGGAATCAGCGGGAAGGGCCTGCTCCTGGGAGTGAAATTTGAAGACATCACCGCTCGAGATGTCCAGTCTCACCTGATCAAGGATGCAATACTGGCCGGCACTTCCCATGACCCCCAGGTCCTCAGGCTGATGCCTCCTCTGACTCTCTCCAGGCAGGAAGCAGACAAACTTATTCATTCTCTGGAAAAACTGTAGAGAGTCCGCCGAATATCCCGGAGGGTGTAACAATGAAAGTCCTGATCAAGCTGAGTGGAAAGATCCTCGAATCTCCGGATCTTCGAAGATACCTTTCAGGCCAGATAAAGATTCTCAGGGACAGGGGATCAAAGGTCCTGATAGTCCACGGAGCGGGAAAGCAGCTTTCTGAATATTGCCGGAATAACGGTATCCCGGTGATCCAGCACAGCGGTCGGAGGGTAACCGACATCAATGCCCTGGAGGCCGCAGTTAAGGTGTTCAGTTCAGTTAACCGGGAAATTACGGCGGATCTTATCTTTTCAGGCGTAAAAGCCCTGGGATGCAGCGCGTTTGACGGTAATTTGACAACGAGCCGGAAAAGGCCGCCCCTGCCTATGGGCGAAAATGGCGAAAAGGTTGATTTCGGGTTTGTGGCAGAGATTGAAAAGATTGATCCGCTGCTGGTGGATACTCTCTGGGATGCCGGCCTTACCATGGTGGTTTCCAGTCTCTGTGCGGATGCGGAAGGGCAGCTGCTAAACATTAATGCCGACACCCTGGCCGCGGAACTGGCGGTAGCCCTTTCAGTCGACTTCCTGGTTTCAGTTTCTGATGTTGAGGGGCTCTTTATGGATCTCAGTGACCCTGGATCCTTAATCCCCAACCTCAGCCTGGAAGAGGCGCGGGAGCTTCTGGATCACAATATCTTCAGTGAAGGAATGATTCCCAAGATCCAGAACGCGATTTCAGCCCTGGAACGCGGAGTGCCGCGGTACCACCTGGTAAGCGGCCTTGACAGGAATTCCCTGCTCAGGTCCCTGGATGGGAAAGCCGGTACTGTCCTGACCGGGAGAATTCCAGCCTGATCTGTCTCCCGGGTTGGGTTGTATCCGGAGAGCATAGCCGTTTGTGCCCCTTCTCCGTATTTGATTTAATAAAATCATCCCCATTTCCTTTACTCCTTTTCTTAGCTCTTATAAACTCAGCTGAGGCTGGTAATTGGCAAATTTATGGGGGAGTAGGACATGAAACCACTTGAAGTGATTGAACTTATCCAAAAAGGAAATGAGGAATTTCTGAGATCCAGAGATCCTGATTATTTCAGATCCCACAGTAATAGGCAGACACCGTTTATTACTCTCCTAACCTGTTCTGACTCGAGGGTCCAGAGTTCAGCCATTCTTCCTGATCCTGTCAATAACATTTTTACCGTCGAGAATATAGGGAACCAGATTGCAACTTCCGAGGGAAGCCTGGATTACGGGATATTTCATTTGAAGACTCCGGTTTTGATGATAGCCGGGCATTCCGATTGCGGTGCGATCAAGGCATACAGCGGAGGTTATAGCAGCGAACCGGCCAGCATTCAGCTGGAACTTGACCAGCTTTACCCGGTTTTTTCCGGTGGGGAAGAAGATACCCGGGTCTTCAGCCGAACCATCCAGAACATCAAATACCAGGTGGAGATGGCTATGGAAAAATACTCGAAGCAGGTTGAAGCCGGGAATCTGCTCATAGTCGGAGCTTATTATGACTTCACTGATGATTTCAAAAGGGGTTATGGGAAGCTGGTTTTAATCAATTTGAACGGACAGGATCAGGAATTCTGAAAAGCCGGTTGAGCGGCACAGGCCAGGAGAGTACAGGCTATATTCTTTTAGCTGTTCCAGAATGTTGAGGAATACACTTCTATCGGTCTGACACTGTATGCAGATTTTTTTTGCCTGTGAATCCAGATGGAAGAGCATTCCTGGTGATTTCTTCAACTATTCCGCTGCGGGTAATGTCTAAACCAATTAAAGAGGGGATTTCACTCTCTGTTTGAGCCAACTTTTATAGAGAGGGGCAGCTTTGATTTGGAGAACATCTTGGAGACTATTATTCCACGGCAGGTAGGCCGGACAGCGTTTGAATCAAGTCAGGAACTGAACTGGGTCCGGGCCAGCCAGGATGGAGACGCCAGCGCTTTTAACCGGCTGGTGTTGAAGTGGGAACAAAAAATCTACAATCTCAGCTTGCGGATGCTGCACGATCAGGATGACGCAGCTGATTCCACCCAGGAAATTTTCCTTTTGGCATTTCGCAATATTAAAAAATTCAGGCATGGGGCACAGTTTTCAACCTGGCTTTACCGGATAGCGGTCAACCACTGTCTAAGCATTCTCAACTGCCGTCCCAGGAGAGATTATTTCCGGAATCAATCAATCGAAGAGTCCGGCACCAATCGGTGCCTGGCAGTTGGCGGGCAGCAGGAGAAGGAATTATTGCGCAACGAGCGGCAGCAGAGAATTTTTGATTCCCTGGCTCTCCTTCCTGATGAGCAAAGGGTAGTAATTGAGCTGAAATTTTTCCAGGAGGAAACGTTTGAAGCGATTTCAAAAATCCTGAATGTCCCGCAAAGCACTATCAAATCGAGGTTTTATGCGTCGCTGGAGATTCTTAGAGACTGCCTTGGTCATTGTGCGGAGGAAATACTATGAACCGGAAATGTGACTATTTCAGAGACTTGATCAGGGAAGACCTGGCTGGAGAACTTCCGCAGGAAAAACGCTCCGAATTAACCGGGCACCTGGGCACATGCCAGGCCTGCGAGCGGGAACATGCGGAGCTAACCCATATAACGGGATTGCTTGGGACACTTGAAGATTCGCCTGTTCCAAGACATTTTTTTGTAAATGAATCATCCCGGATAACGTTGGTGCAGCTGGTAAGGAGAATATCCCCGGGAGCCCTCTGGGGAGCAGCTGCAGTTGCCGCTGTCCTGGTTTTAATGTTTGGGGCGGTTCTGCTGAATACCCAGATCCAGTTTGGTAATAACGCTGTCGTGGTCTCGTTCGGCTCTGCCGAAAATATGAATTATGAACAGGAAATTCGTGATCAGGTCGTTTCAGCCGTAAGGGCGGCCAGGGAAGAAGACAGCCTCAACCTGTACCGGGCTCTGGAGAGGCAGAACCAGATAGTAGGAGCTTCATTTCAGCAGCTGGATCAGAAAGTGGAGACCCGTTTCAGTGAACTGGAGGAGAGTCTATTTGAAAGCATGGAAGTTAATAACAGAAATTTAAAAAGCCAGATTGACGTGAACCTCCTGAAATATGGAGAGATGATAAGAACACAACACCAGGGAGATTTTAAGAGGATGAACAACCGGCTGGACCAGATTGCCCTGGAGGGACGCAGGAGAGAAACCCAGAACGGAGCAATCATGGCCACGCTGGCTCAATACGGACTGCCGGGTAATCGGCTCAAAGGAGCACTTTATGATTAAGAGCATACGAATTATCAAACAAAAAATACTTTTTTTAACCATTTTTTTCATTCTGGGAGGATTACTGATCGGTCAGCCTGATATTAATACTGCACAGGCGGAGAAGGAACTGGCTGTCATGAAGAGCGTGATGATGACATCACTCGCCCTTACCAAAAAGAGTCTGAGAGAAGAGGAAACCGGAAGCAACCGGCGCGATCGGTATTCAAGGTATTTGACAAGCTTTGATGAGGATACTATTGAAGGATACTATCTTTACGGGCAAGGGGTGGTATTTACAATTCCCTATCCCTGCCTGTCTGGGTGGTTTGACGGGGATTGGGAAGATTCAATTGATATCCGCCTTGGCGAAATCATGGAAGGGACTCAGGACGACAGCGAATTTGTGGAACAAGAAGTAACATTGCTGCTTAATGAGGTGGAACTGCAGAGAAAGGAACTTGGGCTTTCAGATCCCGTATTTTCCCCCCCTTCCCCCCCGGCAGCACCAGAGCCTCCCGCGGCTCCTCAGCCGGAACCGAAGCCAGAAACTGTTTCGGCCAGTCTGAAGGCTGTTGCTGAAGCAGAGAAAGACCTGGAAAAAAAGATTAAAAAAATTAAGATTAAGCTACGGGAGGTAAAGGAGCAAACCGAGGAGCAGAAAGCGAAAACTACCAGGGAAAGAGAGGCCATTAAACAGGAGCTGATTGGTGCAGTAGCCGAACACGGCAGTTCGCTGACCCAGGTCAGAGAGGATGAATTCATCAACCTGATTTTAGGGGACCAGTGTGAGACATTTATAAGGAGTGATACAGGGAACGACCAGACAATCCTCTCTGTCAGAAAATCAGACCTCTCCGCCTATCGTTCCGGGCAATTGACCCTGGAACAGATTAAATCCCGGTTTATTGAGTACTGAATCTGAATTTACTTATCCTGAATCATTTAAGGAGCGTCAGCCCTGGGACCTGCTTCCCGGCTGGCGCTTCTTAGGTGATGCCAGCCTCAGAGTCATATCTAAGGTCACCTCTTGTTTGCCCGGCAGGTATTCAGTCATTGTTGTGCTAGCGGCTGTTAACGCGACTGCTGCATACCACTTACTCTATCAAATATCTGCAGGCTGATGAATGCCTGTGTCCTGTAATTCCAGGATATCCGGCCTTACCTTATCCCTTAGTATCCAGTGAAGATTTCTAGGATTCCATCCGGAGAGTCCATTATTGGCGTCCTCATGATTTTTCAGCATTGTGTCAATCATAAAGAGTTTTTGCATTGTTCTTTATCCTTAAAAGCGAAGCGCCAGTTTGATCCTGCCCTGAAACCAGGCCAGAATCAGGATGAAAATTTTAAAATCAGCAGATTTGAAGGAGCTGGCTAAATTAGCAGGTATAATTAGTTTGAAAAATAGTGTAAGAGAGGCACTATGGTGGAGGGATAATTCTCCTGTTTTATTAATTCCGTTTTTATGGCTTGCGAAAATTTATTGTTTTGATAGCATTGTAAGCAGCAGGAACGTTTATCAGTATGGGTATTAATATATGAAACCTATATATGTGAGTGCGACGGTTCAGGACAGCGGCAAGACCAGCTTGAGCCTTGGTTTGATGCAGGTGTTACACGCCCGTGGATTGAATCCCGGCTACTCCAAGCCGGTTGGCCAGCATTATGTAAATTATCATGAACATTACATTGATGAAGATGCTGTTCTTGTGCACAAGATATTCAACATGGACGATGACCCTTACTGCCTTAGCCCTATCGCGGTAAAGAGGGGTTTTACCAGGGAGTTTATTTTCAATCCCAACGTGGCTCCCCTGGAAAAAGAGATAACCGACTGCGCGAGGAAACTCAGCGAAAACCATCCCATGCTGATTATCGAGGGTACCGGGCACGCCGGAGTAGGCAGCTGTTTTTCCCTTTCCAACGCCCGCGTGGCTGAATTGATTGGCACAAAAGTCATTATTGTAACTTCCGGCGGCATTGGTAAACCTATTGATGAAGTCGCCCTGAACATGGCTCTGTTCAAGCACCATGACGTTGAGATTCTGGGAGTTGTCCTTAACAAGGTGCTGGAGAGTAAGTACGAAAAGATCACAGAGACTGTGACCAGGGGTCTTGAAAACATCGGGACCAGGCTGCTTGGTTCAATTCCATATGTATCAGAATTAACCTATTTCAAGGTAGCCCAGCTGGTGGAGAAGTTTGATTACGAGGTTGTGAGTGGAAGTGACGCCCTTTCCAACCGGATTGAGCACACTATTGTGTCGGCCATGCAGCCTGAGAAATCCAGGGAATACATCAGGGAAAACACCCTGGTAATTATCCCGGGTGACCGTCCGGATAATATCAGGGCTTCTGTTGAAGGCCTGAATTCCTATTCCCGGGCAAACGGGGCTATTATCCTGAGCGGGAACCTCGATCTGGATCAGGATCTGAGAAGGTTTCTGGAGGACAGTGGAATACCGGTATTATCGAGTAGTGAAGATACATTCACTATCAGTTCAAACATGGTGGACCTTGAATTCAAGATCAGGTCTTTTGATGTTGATAAGATTCAGATTCTGCGGGATCTTTCAGAAAAATATGTGGATATTGATTTCATACTTAATGCACTGACGGAATAGAATTGCTTAGATAAGAGGTTTAGATGAGTCTGGATCATTTTTTCAATCCTCATTCAGTTGCAGTAGTCGGCGCCTCCCGTATAAAAGGCAAGGTAGGTTACGAAATATTCTCTGCCCTGTTGAGTGGCGGTTTTCCCGGCACACTTTTTCCTGTTAATCCTTCCACAGATGAAGTCCAGGGGATTACCAGTTTTCCTGACTTGAAATCAGTTCCAGAACCGCCAGATCTTGTCATTGTGGCTGTCTCCTCAAAATTTGTTCCCCAGGTCATGAGGGAATGCGCCGACCTGAAGGTCAAGGCTGTGGTCATTGTCAGCAGTGGTTTCAAGGAGTCGGGGGAGAAGGGGGCCAGGCTTGAGCAGGATCTACTGAGGATTGCCAGGGCAGCGGGAATCAGGATCATTGGACCAAACTGCATCGGTGTGCTTTCGCCTGTTTCAAAACTTAATGCCAGTTTTGCCGGAAAAATGCCGAAACCAGGCCAGATCAGTTATTTTTCCCAGTCCGGGTCACTGCTGGCTGCGATCATAGACATGGCCAATTCTGCGGATATCGGTTTCTGTAAGCTGGCCAGTATTGGCAATAAAGCCGATGTTGATGAAATCGATGTGATAACCGCTTTTGGCGAGGATGACAACACCAGGGTCATTGCCGGATACCTCGAAACCATTATTGACGGAGATGCCTTCATAACCCTTACTGAAAATATAAGCAAAAAGAAACCTATCCTTCTCATGAAATCAGGAGTTACAGCTTCTGGAGCCAAGGCCGCGTCTTCCCATACTGGCCGCATGCTGGGCAGTGAAGCTACCTATGAATGTGTTTTTGAGAGGGCGGGAGTCATAAGATGTGAATCCATTAAGGAGCAGTTTGATTTTGCCAGGGCTTTCGCCACGCAACCCTATCCGGCCGGGCCCAATGTGGCAGTCATTGCCAATGCCGGAGGGGCCGGAATCATGGCTGCGGATGCCATAGACAGGGAAGGCCTCACCCTGACCCAGTTCACGCCCGAAACCCTGGATGCGCTTTCTGAGAATATTTCCAAATCAGCCAGCCTGAACAACCCGGTGGACCTTTTGGGAGATGCCCTGGCTGAACGTTATGAATCAGCGCTAAAAACAATTCTCGAAGACCCTAATGTTCATACGGTACTGGTACTTCTAAGCCCCCATGCAATGACTGAATGCGTAGGAACAGCCAGGGCAATCGTAAAGGTTGCCAGGGAAAACCCGGGAAAACCGGTCCTGGCCTGTTTTCTTGGCGCCAGCCGCGTCAAGGAAGCCCTGAAGGTATTGTGGCAGGGGCATATTCCCTACTATGATTCGCCTGAGAGCGCTATCGCCACGATCAAGGCCACAGTTAATTATTCAGCCTGGAGAGCCAGGCCTAAGCGGATTGTCAAGCGTTTCCCGGTTAACAGGAGGAAGGTTGAAAGAATTATCCGGAGGCATATCAGGCAGGGAATCCGCGAGATTGACGAGACCGAGTCGAAAGAAATACTGAAGGCCTACGGATTTGTAACTCCGATGGGATATATAGCAACTACCGCGGAACAGGCTGCGAATATTGCCCAGCAGATTGGCTACCCGGTTGTTTTGAAAATATGGTCCCCCGATATTATTCATAAATCTGAAGTTGGAGGGGTTCTGCTGGACCTGAATAATGAGAAAACCGTCCGGGACGCCTTTGACCTGATGATGTATAGAATCCCTAAAAAACGTCCGGACGCCAATATCTTGGGAGTGTTTGTCCAGAAATACTGTACGGCAGGTAAAGAAGTGATTCTCGGCATGAATCGGGACCCAAGATTCGGTCCCCTGATGATGTTCGGAATGGGTGGGATCATGGTGGAGCAGCTCAAGGATGTAAGTTTTTACCCTGCTCCCCTGGCCATGGAAGATGCCAAGCTCATGCTGAAGAACACAATGACTTATAAGACCATGAGTGATACCTCTGGTGAAGAAATAGATTTTGATGTTATAGCTGACGGGCTGCAGCGACTTTCCCAGTTGGTAACCGAATTCCCTCAGATACTGGAAATGGATATCAACCCTTATCTGGTTGGAACCAAAGGAGCTACGCCGATAGCTGTGGATGCGCGCATAAGTGTGGGAGACATTTAAGCTGAGATAATATATGACAGAATTTAATTGGAAAGAAAAATTTTCAGACTGGGTTACAGATGCGAAGTCCGCGATTGATATGATTCGTCCCGGATTCACGGTTTTCATTGGTACCGGATGCGGACAGCCCCAGCACCTGGTCCGCAGTATGGTGGAAAATTCAGCGGAAATTTACGATGTGAAGATTGTCCACCTGCTGACCATGGGCACGGCTCCTTATGTTGAAGAGACCTTCCGCGAGAGGTTCAAGATGAATAGTTTTTTCATCGCTGATAACGTCAGGGGGGCTTTATCCGCAGGTATTGGCGATTACACCCCGATTTTTCTGTCCGAGATCCCCTATGAATTTGAAAGCGGCAGGATTCCAATTGACGCGGCCCTTATATCAGTCTCTCCTCCTGATGAACGGGGGATCTGCAGCCTCGGGGTTTCAGTTGATGTGGTGAAGGCCGCTGTCAGTAATGCCAAGTTTGTCATAGCGCAGGTCAACAGCAATATGCCCAGGACATCCGGAAACAGCTTCCTTCATGTCAACAGCATTGATGCCCTGGTCCCTTTTGACGAAGATGTTATCGTGATCAACCTGCCGGAGGCAGACGAAACCCTGCGCCGGATCGGCAGGAACATAGCAACTCTGGTCGAGAACGGAAGCACAATTGAGTGCGGAATCGGAAGGATTCCCCAGGCCCTGGCTGAGTTTCTGGAGCACAAAAAGGACTTGGGCATCCATACCGAAATGTTCAGCGACTGGATTATCGATCTCGTGGAATCTGGTGCGGTGAACTGTTCCAAGAAGACCATAAATAATGGCAAAATTGTTGCCAGCTTCTGCATGGGAACCAAACGGCTCTACGATTACATTGACCAGAATCCGTTTTTTGAGTTTTATCCAACCGAGTACGTGAATGATCCCTATCTCATCAGCCAGCATGAAAAGATGGTGGGAATTAATGTCGGGCTGGAGATTGATCTTACTGGGCAGGTTTGCTCTGATTCATTAGGATACCAGTTTTACAGCGGGATTGGGGGACAGGTTGATTTTATCCGTGGAGCTGCCAGAAGCAGGGGCGGAAAAGCGATTATAGCCCTGCCTTCAACCGCTAAAGACGGGACTGTATCCAGGATTGTATCTCACCTGACTGAGGGATCCGGAGTCGTAACGACCCGGGGCGATATTCATTACGTGGTCACTGAATATGGGATAGCCTACCTGCATGGAAAGAGTATCCGGGAGCGGGTGCTGGCCCTCATAAATATAGCCCACCCCAAGTTTAGAAAAGAACTGATTAAGGCAGCCAAATCCCAGAACTACATACATGAAGACCAGATTGAACTGGACAATGAAAAGATTGTTTATCCTGAAGAACTTGAACACTACGATACTCTGCGCGACGGTACCGAGATCTTTTTCAGGCCGGTAAAGCCGACAGACGAAACAGCTCTTTCCCAGATGCTTTATTCACTTAGCGCCCAATCGGTCAAGACCAGGTACATGACCCACACCATGCGGTTTCCTCACAAGGATGTACAGCTGCTGACGAATATAGACTATATCAATGACCTGGCTATCGTCGGCACAGTACCCGGCGTTTCCGGAGACCAGATTGTGGCAATTGCCCAGTATTTCCTGGATTCGACATCAAAAACCGCTGAGATTGCGTTCCTTGTTCACGATGAATGGCAGGATAAGGGTATGGGAGCTTATTTGCTTAACTACATTACCAAAATAGCAATTGACAAAGGGATAAAGAGATTTTACGCGAAGGTTCTGCCCGTGAACCGGAGCATGATCGCCCTGTTTAATAATTCTCAATTTGATATTGAAACCAAATTTGATGGTGAGGTTTATACAATCTCCTATGACCTGGTGAAACAGGAGGATAATTGATGGGGGCTCAGGAAAGAAAAGCCGCATTTATTTATTCTCCGAAATTACATGAATACCATTATCCTCAGGAATGCCCTTTTAATACAGGGAGGGCTGAAAAAGTGAGGAACACGTTGCGGTCTATGGGGATCCTGACCAACGGTGAAATGGCCAGGGAGTTTGAACCGGAAACTGCTGACCGGAGTGATCTTGAGAAAATCCACCGGCCCCGGTATCTGGATGCACTGATGGATGCGGCTGAGGGCAAATATGGGTACGAGTCTCTTCACATGGGAATAGGCAGCCCGGATTGTCCTGTTTTTAAAGATATTTACCGTTATCCTGCCATGGCCTGTGGAGCTTCGCTGAAAGGCGTGGAGTTGATTCTTGCTGGGGAGGTGGATCTCGCTTTTAATCCCTCCGGAGGCTTTCATCATGCCGGCCCTGAACTGGCGGCAGGCTTCTGCTACATGAATGATGTGGCCCTGGCTTGTTATGTACTGGCCGAACATGGAAAGAGGGTCCTTTACCTGGATGTGGATGTACACCATGGTGACGGCGTGCAGGATGTTTTTTATGAACGCGATGACGTGCTGACCATTTCCCTGCATGAAAACGGCAGAACGCTTTTCCCCGGAACCGGATTCATAGATGAAATAGGCAGGGGGCCGGGAGAAGGTTACAGTGTCAACCTTCCTTTTATCCCCGGAACCTACGATGACGTTTACCTCTATGCCTTTAAAGAAACCGTGCTTCCCCTTATCCTGGCATACAGTCCTGATGTAATAGTCTTTGAACTGGGAGCTGACACCCTGGCCGGGGACCCGCTGGCCCATCTCAAGCTAACTAACAATGCCTACGTGGAGATTATCGAGGACTTGCTCCGGGTCAATAAACCAATACTGATGACCGGGGGGGGAGGGTATAACGTAGAGAATACAGTCAGAGCATGGGCCCTGGCCTGGAGCGTCATGAGCGGGACAGACAGTTTTCTGCAGGATCTGAATATCGGGCTGGGCGGGGTGTTCATGGAGAGTACCGACTGGCACGGAGGTCTCAGGGACAGGACAGTCCCGGTTAGCGACCAGGAAAAATCAGTCATAATACCTGCCGTCCAGAGCGTTATTGATGAGGTGAAGGCAAGGATTTTTCCTTATCATGAGGTTTGAATCTGAACTCGCGCTCACTCGCTCTCGCGCGGGTTCAAAGCTTAGAGGTCAAAGTGCCGGGATTATGATACTGGATTCCCAGGATTAAAGTTTCCGCTGGAACAGTCAGTTTTAACCCTGCATTTCAAGGATAATACCGAAGGGATAAAGCAGCGCAGTTCGCCATTCACCGTTCGAGCTTCGCGATTACAAGGTTCTCATTTCGGCATTCGAATAATACTCCCCGCCTGCTTCTTTTCTTGTAAAAAGGAACTCGGGGGATTTTAATACCGAATGTTGAAGCTCACCGATGTCTTGATTGCGTCGCTGAAATTACGAATTTCGAATTACGAACGAATATTGAATGCCGTGCCTCGATTTTCCGCCCCTGGGTGGATACCGGTAAACGGCTTTAAAAGAGTTGTAAAAGAGAAAACCCCGGAGAATAAACTGTTCTCCGGGGTTTTCTGGTTTCGGCTCTGGCTGCGAAGCCGGATTATTACTGTTTAATCGGTTTCAGGAACAGGGCAATAACAGCGGCTCCTATGCAGGCGCACCCTGCGATTATGAAAGGTGTAAGCCAGGCATCAACGCCGGCACTTCCGGCGGCGTCCTTGAAGTAGCCCGCAACCTGAGGACCGGCAATTCCGGCGACTCCATAAGCCAGAAAGACCCATCCATAGTTGTGCCCGACATTCTTGTTCCCAAAGAAGTCTGCTGTGGCAACAGGGAAAAGGGCGAAGTTTCCGCCGAAGTTGAAGCCGATGATGCAGGCTCCGATGATCAGTCCGAGAGTTGATGCGCCCATCTTGAAGAAGAGGAACATGATAATCCCCTGCAACAGGCACATCAGCGTCAGGGAATACTTCGGACCCAGTTTGTCAGAGACGGTGCCCCAGACAATCCTGCCCAGGCCATTGAGGATGGCATACAAAGCCATGGCGGTCCCGGCAGCTGTTCCGGCTATTTTCGCGTTGGCGGCCGCACCGCTGCTCTGGAGGGCGTCAATGCCAAAAAGCTGTATGCAGGAAATAACCATCAGTCCGGCCATGGCGGAGCCGAAAAACATAAGCCACAGTGAATAAAACTGCGGAGTCCTGAGCATTTGCGATGTTTCCATGTTCAGAGATCCGGTGGCGTTGCCTCCGGCAGCAGGCTGCGGCGGGTTCCATCCCTCAGGTTTATAACCTTCAGGCGGATTTACCATCACTGTGCTGCCGATCAGCACCAGAACCAGGAAAACAACTCCGTAGATGAAGAACACACTCTGGACGCCGGGAAGGCCCAATACTTCTGTAGTATTAAGCAGTCCGCCGAACCAGGACCCGGCCATTTTCACCCAGATAGTGGCGCCGAATCCGAAACCGGCTACAGCCAGGCCCGAGATCATGCCTTTTTTGTCAGGGAACCATTTAACCCCTACGGCTATGGGGATAACATAGGCCAGGCCTATGCCGGCTCCCCCGATGATACCGATAAAAACAAGCTGGGATATGAAGGTGTTTCCAAATAAGCCGCCGAGCATGTACCCGACACCCAGGACTATGCCGCCGGCTATGGCAATGGGCCTTGGCCCAATTTTAGCCTGCATCCTCCCGGCCACTACCATGACCACCGCGAAGGTCGCCAGGCCGGCTGAAAAAATCCAGGCGGCTTCTTTGGCGGAGAATCCGTAGAGGCCCCCGTCAGCTATAGGAAGAGTGATTCTGCTAGTGAATACGCTCCAGGCGTATATGGCACCCAGGCAGAGTTGAATCAGCACTGCCCCGGCGACTACAATCCAGCGATTCATCATTTTTTGTTCGGACATCGTTAATCCTTTCACTGTTTCTGAAAAGGCAGATCCGGATACGCGGGTCATGCGTATCCGGAATTAATGATCCAAAAGCCAGGAAAAACTTATTTGCCTCGTTCGGCAATAAGTTTTTCTACAACGCTTGGATCAGCCAGGGTGGAGATATCACCCAGGTTGGCAGTATCCTTTTCCGCAATCTTGCGGAGGATACGCCTCATGATTTTTCCTGATCTTGTCTTGGGCAGGGCTGGAGCAAACTGAATAGCTTCAGGAGCGGCAATGGGGCCGATTTCCTTTCTTACATGCATGATCAGTTCCTTTTTGAGCTCATCGGATTCCTCTACTCCTTCTATGGTTGTCACGTAGGCATAGAGTCCCTGGCCCTTTATGTCGTGAGGGATGGGTGTTACAGCTGCTTCAGCTACCTTGGAATGGCTTACCAGGGCGCTTTCCACCTCAGCTGTGCCGATGCGATGCCCTGAAACGTTGACAACATCGTCGATGCGTCCCATCAGCCAGAAATCACCGTCAGTGTCAATCCGGCAGCCGTCTCCTGCGAAGTAGATATCGTTATACATGGTGAAGTAGGTGTCGATGAATCTTTCATGGTCACCCCACATGGTTCTCATCATGCCCGGCCACGGCTTGCGGATACAGAGTTTACCCCCTTCGTTCCGTGCACATTCACTCCCGTCGTCTCTCAGGACCACAGCATCAACACCAAAGAAAGGTCGTGAAGCACTGCCAGGTTTAAGGGTATGAGCACCGGGAAGTGGTGTGATCATGAAACCACCTGTTTCTGTCTGCCACCAGGTGTCAACAATCGGACACTTGCCATGGCCGACTTTTTCGTAATACCACATCCATGCTTCAGGATTAATAGGTTCGCCTACGCTTCCCAGTATCCGCAGGGAATCCAGCTTGTATTTGGCCACCCATTCATCTCCAAGGCGCATCAGGGCCCGGATAGCAGTGGGAGCAGTGTAGAAAACCGTGACCTTGAATTTGTCACATATCTGCCAGAACCTGCCGGCATCCGGATAGGTGGGAACTCCCTCGAACATCAGTGATGTGGCACCGTTTGCCAGGGGCCCATAAACGATATAGCTGTGTCCGGTTACCCAACCGATGTCGGCTGTGCACCAGTACATGTCATCTTCATGGATATTGAACACGTGTTTATGGGTCAGTGCCGTGTGCAGAAGGTATCCGCCGGTAGTGTGAACAACTCCCTTTGGTTTACCTGTTGACCCGGAGGTATAAAGAATAAACAACGGATCTTCAGCATCCATTGGTTCGGCTTCACAATCTTTGCCGGCCCCAGCCATTTCATCGTGATACCAGAAATCCCGGCCAGGTTCCATATCGCAAGGTTCGCCGTCCACCTTGGTGACAATTACACTCTTGATGGTTGGACAAGACTTCAAGGCCTCATCAGAAATATCCTTGAGCCTGATATGTTTGCCGGCCCGCAGCGAAACATTCGATGTGATCAGCATTTTGCAGTCGGAATCATTGACCCTGCCACTGATAGCATCTGAGCTGAATCCACCGAAAATAATGGAATGAATGGCGCCGATTCTGGTACAGGCAAGCATGGCGATTGCCAGCTCCGGCACCATGGGCATGTAGATAGCCACGCGGTCACCTTTTTTGATTCCCTTGCTCTTCATGACATTGGCAAATTTACAAACTTCCTCGTGGAGCTGCTTGTAGGTGAATTTTTTTACCTGTTCATCCGCTTCACCCTGCCAGAGAATGGCAACCTTGTTTTCTCTCGGGGTTCCCAGGTGTCGGTCCAGGCAGTTGTACGATACATTGAGTTTCCCGTCCGCGAACCAGGTGTGCTCAATTTTTCTTCCTCTTGTATCCCAGTTATACTCAAGGCTTCTGGTTGGTTCCTTGAACCACGTCAGGCACTGAGCCTGCTCCAGCCAGAACCCATCAGGATCGTTAATCGAGGCTTCCCACATTTCCTGATACTGCTTTTCGCTTTTCACATAAGCGATTGACTGAATATTCGCTGGTGGTGGGAATGTCCTTCCTTCCGCCATTAATGAATCCATACCTTTTTTTTCATCTGCCATAAATTACTCCCGTTATTGATTTCAAGTTTTGCAACCTCCCAAAAATTAATAATTTGTAGGGTTACAGGATTAATAATCAGTAGGACCAAAATAGGACAGAACAGTACCCTTGTCAATAAAAAAAGGGGAGGAAATTTGCATTGAACCAAGTTTTCCCCTTAAAATATTTGCCCTTCTTCCAATGACGCTAATATTCGAGCTGATTAATCTTTTTTCCAAATGATATCTGCAGCCGGAATTTTCATGAAAGGATCATTTTTTTTAAAAGCTGAGCAGGGATATCGGAAAGGATTCTGGGAAGGAAATCGGCATGGAAAAGGCTTCAGCCGGAGAAGCCAGCTGAAGCCTTTTATGGATCGGGTACCCTGCGTTTGTGGCCGGGTACCTCTGATTAAATGCTGAGTACTTACACTCCAATCTTCAGTTCATTAGTAACTGAGAAAACGCCTGAGACGCCCCGTGCCATGATTCCCGCGATATTCCTGTCAGCTTCTGTCAAGACTGCGCCTATCAGCCGGACATCACCGTTTTTAACAATGATGTGAATCGGCCCGTAGGCCCGTAGGGCATAACGCGTAAAATTTGGGTTGGAATAAACAGCCCTGTACACTGAAGCCCTGATTGAGTCATCAAAAGGCGAATAAGGCAGAACTTCAATCTTATTGACAACCTGCTTCACTCCTTTTACCCGTTTTACCGCCTTCTCAGCGTTTTTCTTAAGAAGAGGCATGGTGACTTCTCCAGTAAGGGTCACTATACCATCTTCAGCCTCGAAACCAATCAGGTCGAAGATCTGGTAGTAGGGCAGGGTTACGAGCTCGTGCCTGACCTGTTCATTTATGTCCGGAGCCGCCTGCGCGAAGATCGACAACGGCGCGCTAATTGTTATGGCAAATACCATTGCTGGGATTAATATCTTTCTCATATCTTCAGTCTCCTTATATTTTTTATAAACTTAGATGAAGTATGAGTGGAAACATTTCAAATTCCTGTTTCTCCCGCCAAGGTCCAGCAGTTTTTCAGGTGAGGGGAGCCCCTCCTGATTTCAGAAGCGCTGGCAGCGGGAGAATCTACCCCAGGCCAGGCGGAACGGTTGTGATTTCCTCTTTTTCGTGGTCCCAGTAAACCTTTTTACCTTGCCGGTAAGCTTCAGTTGCCATTACCGCTCCCACTGAATGCCAGAAACCGGTTTCAATGTGTCCGTTGGTTTGCCTGTTGCGAGACCTCATGCAGTCGACCCAGTTATCGAGATGCCATTTACTGTCATCACTCATCCCGGTTGGAGGAAGCTTGTTATCCCAGGCATCACAGGTAATCATTTCCGCCTGCCCCTTTTTCACTGCTTCTGCCAATCCTTCATAGAAATCGAATCCTCCCGGAAGATCCTGGTGTTCCCTGATCAGGAACCAGCGGGGACTTCCTTCTCCTCCGTGGGCGTAAAGGGTGGCATCCTTCCCTCTGATAAGGGAATGGTCTCCGAATTTGTTGGCATAACTGGAAGAATAGGAGTAGAGGAACTTTTCCTTTTCGTAGGTAGCCAGTGCCTGGAAGGTATCGGGATTTTCCCTGACATCCGGCCAGCCGAAGATCCCTCCGCTGGCGACCATGGTATCGGGAATAGCTGTGTCTGTATAGAAATGCACAAGGCCTATCCCATGGCTCATCCACTGCGAGGTTATGCCGCCTGAGTAATCTTTGAAAATCCTGAATTCAAAATAAACCATGGGATCAAAAGGCCGGGATTTTCTTCCCAGGAGCCATCGGTTCCAGTCCGTGTCTTCTTCCCTGAGGGCTTTAATGTCAGGATCATCCGGTTCATGCCAGCGATGGTTGTTGTCATTCCAGCACTGGGAAATTTTGGTTATCTGTCCCAGGCGGCCGGAGCGGACAATGTCGCGCACCTTGATCTGGATCGGATCGCTGAGCCACTGGGAGCCCATCTGCACCACCTGGGTGCTCTTCCTGACTGCATCCCGGGCGAGTTTGGCGTCGGCAACATCAATGGAAAGAGGTTTTTCACAGTAGCAGTCTTTGCCTGCCCTTACTACTTCAGCCAGGATTTTCGCGTGCTGGTGATCGCCGGTGGCAATCATGATTCCGTCCAGGTCTTTCATCTCCAGCATTTCTTCTGAATACTTGAACTGCCTGACGTCTGCCCCGAATTTTTTTCTGCAGTCTTCCGCCGCTTTTTCCCTGTTGTTCTTCCAGAGGTCGCATACGGCGGTAACTGCAAGGTTTTTTTCTTTTGCTGACATCTCGACCATGCGACGATGGCCTCCGCTCCTGCCTCCGCATCCCAGGAACCCGATGTTAATGCGGTCATTGGCTCCAAGCACCCTTGAATAGGATGACGCGCTCAGAACTGACGCAGCTCCAAACGCTGCCGCTGAGGATGATTCAACAAATTTCCGGCGGGTAATCTTCTTGCTCATATCAGTGCTCCTCGAATTATTTTTACAGGAATAAGGATGCTATTAATAATCAGGCAAAAAGACTACAGCCGCAAGCCCCATTAAATTTTTCATGGTGATCGGTAAAGAGAGACGGGATGGAAGCACCATGGTGAAAAGGTTTGCCGGCGCTTTGGTGAAGGGTCAGAGAAAAAACAGTTATTTGCCAGCGAGGATTTCATGCCCGGTAACAAATCCTGTGGCGATTCAAGAAGACCATTCCGGTGCTTATGTCAGTCAACGGATCTGTCTTACTTATCCTTATTCCAGGTTCAGTTCCGTTTCCAGGGCGGAAGCCATGGACAGCATTGCGGCTTCACTGAAATGAGGCCCCTGAAACTGGATTCCAATAGGAAGCCCGCTTCCAGTTTTTCCGCACGGCATGGAAAGAGCTGGTATTCCGGCTAGGTTGGCGCCGACCGTGTAGATATCTGACAGGTACATTTCCAGCGGGTTGGTAGTTTTTTCACCCAGCTTGAAAGGAGGGGTTGGAGTTGTCGGGCCGGCGATGAAATCGACTTTATCAAAGGCTTCCAGGTAGTCCTTTTTGATCAGGTTCCTGACTTTACCTGCTTTCAGGAAATAGGCATCATAATATCCTGAACTCAGGACATAGGTGCCTATCATTATCCTCCGCTTAACCTCATCTCCGAATCCCTGGGTTCTGGTGTTCCTGTACATGCTTTCCAGGTCAGTGTGATCAGATGACCTGAATCCGTATTTCACACCGTCAAACCTTGCCAGGTTTGAACTGGCTTCAGCAGGGGCGATGATGTAGTAGGTTTCAATCGCGTATTCACTGTGTGGAAGCTGGATTTCAACAATAGTGCATCCCAGGTCTTCCAGTTTTTTCAGGGCCTGTTTAATGGAGCCTGATATTTCAGGATCCAGCCCGCTGGAAAACCAATCGGGGCAGAAACCTACCTTTTTACCCCTGATGTCCTGATGGAGCAGGGCGGTGAAATCTTCATCCTGCCTGCGGGCGGAGGTTGAATCGCGAAAATCATGACCTGATATCGCGTTGAGCAGTATTGCCGTGTCTTCAGCGGATCTTCCAAAAGGCCCGATCTGATCCAGCGAAGAGCCAAAGGCGATTAATCCGTAGCGAGAAACCAGGCCATAAGTCGGCTTCAATCCGGTAACCCCGCAGAATGCGGCAGGCTGACGGATGGAACCTCCGGTATCACTGCCCAGGGAAAGCGGCACAAAATCCGCTGCGACGGCCGCGGCTGAACCTCCACTGGAGCCCCCTGGAACCCGTTCAGTATCCATTGGATTTCGCGTCTGCTGAAAAGCGGAATTCTCGGTACTGGAACCCATGGCAAATTCATCACAATTACATTTTCCGAAGACAAGGGCACCCTCCTTTTTGAGGGCCGTTACAACAGTCGCATCATAGGGAGGCACATAGTTTTCCAGGATCTTCGAACCACAGGTAGTCCTGATCCCGTGGGTAATGATATTGTCTTTCAGGGCGACAGGGATTCCGGGGAGGGAAGATTTACCTGTGAGTTTTCCCGCTTTGATCTCCAAGTCGATTCTGTCGGCATCTTTAAGTATCAGGTCGCGGTCCAGGGTAAGGAAAGCCTTGATAACTGAATCTTTTTCTTCTACCCTGTCCAGAAAACAGGAGGCTGTTTCCCTGGCCGAAACCTCTCTGGCAAGGATTGCCTCCTTTAGCTTCCGTACTGGCATTCCGCAAATATTTTTCATTCGATCACCTTGGGGACACGAAACTGGTTATCCCGAGCCAGGGGCGCGTTTTTCATGACTTCTTCAAGATCCAGGGAAGGAGGTTCCTGGATATCTTCAGCCAGTGTATCCCCTGGTATTGTCGTAGCATGGTAGATTGGTTCAATCCCGGATGTGTCTACCTTTTTCAGGCGGGTGAAATATTCAAGTATTTCTGAAAAATTGGCAGAAACCTTTTCCAGTTGGTCCGGCTCAATATCAAGCCTGGCAAGTTTAGCTATTTTTGCCACGTCCTGGGATGCAGTCATGGGAGGTAATGTTCCTTTCGCATAATCGATTTGGTTTTTACAGCATAGGCACGGGTTCGGGTAAGGTCATGTTTGATCTGGTCTGTCAGGGCCCGGACTGATTCAAAATGTTTTTCTTCCCTGAGGCGCATGCAGAAAGAAAGCCTGATTTTCTGGCCGTAAAGATTATCTTCGAATCCGATCAAATGAGTTTCAATACTGGCACCCTGATCCGGATTCTTCTGGATGGTTGGGCGGTAACCGATGTTGGTGGCACCCTGGTACATTCCGGAGTCGGTGGTTACCCTGGTTATGTAGACGCCGGAAGGCGGCACCAGTTCATTAGCGGGGTCCAGGTTGGCAGTGGGATAACCGATGGTGGAACCTTTCCCGGCTCCTCGTACTACCATTCCTTCTATTTCGTAAGGCCTGGCAAGAAGTCTGCCCGCCAGCTCAACCCGGCCGGAGATGATGGCTTTTCTCACCCGGGTGCTGCTGATGCGCTTATTCCTGAAGAATTGCGTATCAGTCCTGAAAACAGCGAACCCATATTTTTTACCGATATCTTCCAGGCTTTCATAAGTGCCCGATCTTTCATGGCCGAATTTAAAATTATCGCCAATATGGATTTCCCTGGTTCCAACTGTTTTCAGAATTTTTTCGCCGAACTGATCCGGTGTCAATAAGGAAAGCCGTCGATCGAAAGGAAGCCTGATAAAAACATCAATACCTAACTTTTCAAGCAGGTCGACACGCTGTGAAGTGGTCTGAAGAAGGGGAGGGGCATCTCCCGGAGAGATGATCTTCTGTGGATGGGGATGAAAAGACAGCAGGATTGCGGTGCCATTCTGCTGCCTGGCCTGGCTGGATATTTTGTTCAGGATGGCCTGGTGACCCAGGTGCATTCCGTCGAATACTCCTATTGCCACTATCGGATTTTTCCAGGTTCCGGACAGGATCTCCAGGTTTTCAATAACTTCCATTATTCGCTCTATATGGCTATCAAGTTTGCCAGGGGAAAATATAAATGCAAGAAATCATTTCTTACTAAGATATTTCATACGAAGTTCATATAAAAAATGCTCCATCATCTGGCCTTCTTCATGAGTGAGATTTCCAGCAGTTTTTTCTTTCAGCATGCAGAGGATATCTATAATCTGCTTTGCCCCGTCTAGATTTGTCTCATTTTTGCCGGTTGCCGGATCTGGAACTTCTCCCAGATGGCTCATGGCAGTTGTAGCCAGGGAAAGAACAAAAGTAGAGAAATCGATAGCGCATTCCTTTATTTCGGAGTCTGACTGCTTGTTTTGCCTATTATTTTCATTAGTCATGACCAGCTCTATATATCATAAAATTGATGTCGATTTTAACATTAAACAGGATAACTGTTCTTGCACGCAACCACGATTTTTAAAAAGAGGCCAGGGATACCCGGTTTTTTCAGGGATGGAGATCGAAAAGAAGCGGTAGTCGGCGATTCTGAGTTCTTCCGGCCATGAATCAGGTTGACGGAAGAATGAATGCAAAGCGCTCAGAGGTTCGGATACTGCATTCAATCCTTGTTTTTTTTCACTTTTAACCAGGCATCTTCCATCTCATCAATCGAGACTTCGCTAATGTTTTTCCCGTCTGAGTGGAAATGCTGTTCCATGGCCTGAAAACGTGAAATGAATTTCTGGTTGGCTTTCGCCAGCGCTGTTTCAGGGTCAAGCTTCAGGAACCGGGCGATATTTACAGCTGTAAAAAGTATGTCGCCGGCTTCTTCCCTGATTTTCTCAGGGATTCCCTGTTCGACAGCCTCGTTGAGTTCACGGACTTCTTCAGAGAGTTTGCTTTCGATCCCCTGCAGGTCAGGCCAGTCAAAACCAGTACCCGCGGCTTTGGCGGATACCATTCTGGCTACATGTAAAGCGGGCAGGGAAGGAGGAATCCCATCCAGTATTGAAGTTGAAGATCTGACTTCTTTCCCCGACTCCGCTTTTTCGCTGGATTTAAGCCTTTCCCAGTTTTTTAATAATTCCTCAGAGTCCTTGAACTCGGCATCACCAAATACGTGGGGATGTCGGAGGACCATTTTTTTATGTATCCTGCGGCAGACATCCTCGATGTTGAAATCACCTTTTTCAGAAGCTATCTCACTGTGGAACAGGATCTGGAAAAGAAGGTCGCCCAGTTCTTCGCAGAGGTCTGCTGGATCATTGCCATCCAGGGCTTCCAGGACTTCGTGGGCTTCTTCAATCAGGTGAGGTTTTAATGTTTCTCCAGTCTGTTCACGGTCCCAGGGGCAGCCTTCGGGGCTCCTGAGCTTTTTTACCAGTGCAACCAGTCTGTCGAAGGATTCGGAGTTTTCTAGATTCTTCAATGCCGGTACTTTCGAGGATGGAGAAGGCGCTTTATACAGGGGTTGGAGAGCCTCCTGGCGGCTCTCCGTTAATGCTGTCGCTCTTCCGGGTTTAGGCTTCAATAAGGTCGTATTTTTCAATGTGCATCAATGGGTCTGTCCGTATGGTGAGGATTTTTCCGGTCATTTCCTTTATTTCCTCAGAAACCTCCTTCTCACTTTCACGGAGGGCTCTCCCGATTTCGGGATGACACCTGATGATCAGTTCCTGCCCGTCACCGAAAAGGGAGATCGATCGCCGGACTTCCTGATGGATATTGTAACAGATGGTCCTCGTCGATTTGGTGAGACCGGTACCTTCGCAGTATAAGCAAGTCTGGCACAGGGTCCTTTCCAGTGACTGTTTCACTCTTTTCCTGGTTATGGACACCAGCCCGAAATCATTAAATGGCAGGACCTTTGAAGGGGCTTTGTCTTTACTCAGTTCAGCCAGCAGGGCATCCATGACTTTCTGCCGGTTTTTGGGATCAGACATGTCAATGAGGTCAAGCACAATTATTCCGCCCAGATCGCGCAGCCTTATTTGTCTGGCTACTTCCCGCACCGCATCCAGGTTGGTTTTGGTTATGGTGTCCTCAAGAGAATTGGTTCGCCCCACATATTTCCCGGTATTAACATCAATGGCAACCAGAGCTTCGGTCTGATTGATGTCTATGTACCCGCCATTACGCAGCCACACCTTGGTTTTGAGTGCCTGTTCAATCTCAATATTCACCTTGAATTCATCGAAAATAGGATTCTTCTTGCTATAGAGGCGGACTTTTTTTACCAGGTCTGGATTGAAATTGGAAATAAATTCAACCAGTCTTTCATATTCACTCTCATCGTCTACACGAATGGCGCTGAAATCCTTGGAGAAATAGTCACGGACAATACGCTGCACCAGGTCAAGTTCAGAGTGAACCAGGGATGGGGCTGATTGCCGTTCTGCCTTGTTACGTACCTGTTCCCATAACCTGGTCAGGTAAATCATGTCCTGTTCAAAATCAGATTTGGGCTTGCTGTCTCCTGCCGTACGTACTATGAATCCTTTTTCAAAAGTGCCGCGCAACCCTGAGATGATGTCTCTGAGGCGATGCCTTTCCTTGCTTGAGGCAATTTTTCTCGAAACTCCCACATGGTCAACTGTAGGCATGAACACCAGATATCTGGCAGGAAGTACAATATGGGATGTGATCCTGGCGCCTTTTTTCCCGATTGGCTCCTTGGCAATCTGCACCAGGATTTCCTGACCTTCCTTAAGCAGGTCACCTATCAGAGGCCCCGAACCCCGGTTATAAGATTTTTTTTTCTCCCTTGGTTTTCCCGGCGATTTTGATGTCGCAAAGGAGGGGAGAGTATTAACCATTTCTGCCCGGTCTCCAGGGCCGATCAGGTTTTCTTCACTTCCATTTTTCCTCTTGGCATTAATCCTGGCAATCGGTGGGATTGAGCCGGGAAGGATATTACTGGACAAAGGAATCATCCCTGATTCAGCCTGGTACCTTGTTTTGCCATTTTGGGAGGAGGTGTAGATCCTTTCCGGAAGGATTCGAGGAAAAGCATTTTCTCCGGTATAGGATAAAGGCGGTTCAGGTTTCTCTTCTTTGCGTGGCTGTGGCTGCTTTTCAGCAATAACCTCAGGTTGCACGGGTCTGCTGTTTTTTTTCTGTGGCGGAGTTTTTTCAGGTTCCGCAATGGCCTTTTGGGTTATTTTGTTCTGGGGAGAACGCCTGGATTGCCTGTTGGAGCGGTTTTCAGAAGGCTCAGCAGCAATCAGGCCGGTTTCTTCAATAGCATCGGATTCAGAAACAAATAATTCCTCATATTCCTCAAGATCTTCGGTGAAATCTGAGACATAAAGAAACGCATTTCGTTCCAGACCGATATCGACAAATGCGGCTTGCATTCCAGGAAGGACACGGGCAACTTTTCCTTTGTAAATATTACCAAGGATTCCTCGGCTACGTTTTCTTTCTACGAAAATCTGCGTAACTTGGTCTTCTTCCAGGATGGCAAGCTTAGTTTCTAAGCTCGTGGAGCTGATGATCAACTCTTTAGCCATTCTTTCTCCTAACTGTACAGATAGGGAACCTGTTTTGTGGGAGAAGTTTTCAGGAGGATAAAAATCGTATATCGGGCAGTCTATTCCCGGTTGCAGCCTCTTTGGACCAGCGAAGGTCCTTTACAAAAAGGAGGCGAGTGTCCATGACCGCTACTCTTAGCCCAGCCTTTTCTGGCTGCCGGGTATAAACTAGTTGGATATCACAAAAAAATCTAAAACTTGTAAGCCTGAAAAGCTTCTCTTTTTGTATATATTTTAGGCAGTTAAAACCTGCCCCTTAAAATCATAAAAATTTTTATCTTCAGAAATGCCTGAAAACAGGATTCTATTATAACTTCGGAGCCCCTACATCTGCAAGTGATTTCTTTGCGTTACCAGTTGAAAAGGAACTGATTCTGACAGCAAACAGGTGAGGGTTATCTTTTAATTGAGCAGGTTCCCGGATTGATACGGACCGGTTATGTGATCAGAATTAAAGCAATTAAGCTTGAATTCACAGTGGGCAGGTTCGGCAAGGATTCCACCATATTGTACAGGTTTTGCTGAGGGTTAAACCTGGAATATATTTATCCTATTTACTGAGCAAATGTTTGCTGCCTCTCTCTTAATTGCACACCTTTCCAGGCCGGTCCCTGTGCCGCATCGATACCTGGTGCGATGAGAAATCCGGTTTACACTCGGCAGTTTCTTCTTTCTGGATATTTATTGCATATCAATATGAAACCGCCTGGGGTCGAGCTTGTTCAAAGTGCGCGGTACAAGGGGCAGTCCGGGAAACCTGCCTATCAGGTGTTGACAAATCGTCGTGAATTAACATTGAGAGCCAGTCCCAGGGCCGCGGTTGATGCCAGCAGTGAAGATCCCCCATAGCTCAGGAGGGGTAGTGGAATACCGATGGCCGGGAGAAGTCCAGTTGCCATACCAATATTTATGACCAGGTGGGAGAGAAAAAAACAAATTACCCCTGTCGTGATCAATAAACCGCTTCGGTTGCGCGCGTTGCGGCATATTTCCAGCATACGCCACAGGATAATCAGGTAGAGGGTTAATATGAAAAAGGCTCCAATAAATCCGGTTTCTTCAACCAGGAGAGTAAATATAAAATCAGTATGGCTCTCCGGGACGTATCCGAGCTGGGCATGAAGGCCTTTGCCGATGCCCTTGCCGAAAAATCCGCCGGAGCCCATGGCAATGAGGGATTGGCGGGTTTGGTATCCAATGCCCTGGGGATCAAGCTCCGGATTGAACACGGCCTTGATTCTCTGCTTCTGGTAATCCTTGAGCACCATCCAGCCGACCGGAGCCACTAGCAGCAGGCAAAGCAGGATGATGATCATTACTTTAGGACGGATTCCGGACATCCAGAGCATCCCTCCCAGTACAGGGAGGTACATGACCGCGGTACCCAGGTCTCCCTGGAGCAGGATAAGGATTACCGGAAGCAGGCCCAGGGCAGTGCACAGGAGCAGTTTGGAATAGGGGAGGTATTCTTTTTTAAACTGCCCCAGCAGGCTGGCCATAAAAAGAATATATATTATTTTTCCCGGCTCGGAAGGCTGAATTCGAAAGCTGCCAATGGAAAGCCAGCTCCTGCTATTGTTAATCTCTGTCCCGAAGAAGAGTACGCCCAGAAGAACCAGGAGCAGAAAGGTATAAAACACCACAGAATAATAGGTAAGAATTTCAAAATCGATATAGAGGAATACCAGGCACACCAGAAATGCGATGCCAACCCTGGACAGTTGACTCAGGTAGAGTGCTGACCCGGTTCCCCCCAAGTCGAGGCTGTAAGCAGCCAGAAGCCCGGCCAGAACCAGCAGCATTGATCCTGCTATCAGCAGAAAGTCCAGTTGATACAGAAATTTGCGAAAATTCATTGTTCTCTGCTCCCGGTTCCGCTGTCTTCCCCGGATTCTGCTGGGGGTTCTGGATCGATTCCCCTGGTTTTCCGGTAGAAGGCATCAAAGATCTTACCGGCAATCGGGGCGGCACCGGTCCCGCCTCCTCCTCCGCTCTGGACAATGACAGCAACAACTATTTCCGGATTATCCAGGGGAGCGAAACCGGCAAACCAGGCGTTATGGGTGAATTTTGCCTTTGCTGTATCTGACAGTGTCTCACGCACCTCCCGGCTGATCAACTGCGCTGTCCCTGTTTTGCCACAGACATCAAATCCATCAACTTTGGCCCTCCTGCCGGTCCCCCATTCATTAACAGCGCTCCACATTCCTTTCCTTACGGCCGCCAGGTTCTCCGGGGCAATGTCGGCTTCCGGGATCGGTGTTTCATTCTGAAAAGGAGAGGGATTTTTAACAATGTGAATAGGTGGGATTTTTCCAGTCGCAATGATGCCGACTGCCTTGGCTATTTGCAGCGGAGTTGCGTTTATGCGGCCCTGCCCGATAGCAACTGAAATAGTCTCCCCGGCATACCATGGTTCACCCAGGACTCTTTTTTTCCATTCGCTTGTTGGCACCAGGCCGGAAACCTCATTGGGCAGATCTATTCCGGTTGGCATTCCCAGGCCGAACTTTTTGCTGAATTCAGCTATCCGGTCAATCCCCAGCTCCTGCCCGAGCAGGTAGAAATAAATATTGCAGGAATGCAGCAGGGCTTCTTTCAGACTAACTTCTCCATGGCTCGAAGTACACCTGAAGGGCCTTCCATAGAGGGTTATGGCCCCATTGCAGTAAACTGTGGTTCTTTCATTGATCAGCCCGGTTTCGAGGCCAGCGACGGCTAAAATTACCTTGAAAATAGAACCGGGTGAATAAACACTTCCCGTGGCCCGGTTAAGGAGAGGTTTGTCAGGGTCGTTGATAAGTTCTCCCCATTGTTTCTGGCTGATCCCTGAAGAAAAATAATTGGGATCAAAACCAGGCATGCTTGCCAGGGCCAGGATTTCCCCATTCGCGGGATCAAGGGCGACAACAGCCCCGGCCCTGTCGCCAAGTTCCTGTTCGGCGATTTCTTGCAGGTCAATATCAGTTGACAGGGTGATATCTGATCCTTTGCTCGGCTGCTTGAAACCTAGTTCCTCCTGAATTCTTCCTAAGCTGTCTACCAGGACTGTCCTCACTCCATCTTCTCCCATCAAATGGGAGTTGTAGGCTTTTTCTATTCCGTTTTTGCCGACGGAGTGACCTGGTTTTGCATGTTGATAGGATGGTGAGGACAATTCGTCGGGGGAAATGCGTCCAACATACCCAATTATGTGAGAGCCCAGAGCACCGTATCGGTAATGACGCTTGGGAGATTCGGTTATATCCAGTTCAGGATATTCCCTGTATCGGGCCAGGATCCAGGAGACCTGCTGCAGGGTAAGTCTATCTGCCAGGGTGACAGGCCTGAAAGAGGGGACTGCCTTATTTTCTTCCAGGGTTGCGAGGAGTTCAGTCCTGTCGAGTCCCAAATCCGCCGCTATTTTGTTTATGGTACATTCGGCGCATTCGGTTTTGTCACGGTAGAGGTCCAGGGCAAAGGAGTTCTCGTTGTCGGCCAGAACCCTGCCTTCTCTGTCAGTAATAAGGCCCCTGGGTGCGTAGACAGTTATTTGGCGCAGCTGGTTTCGTTCCGCAAGTTCAGCATAGTATGAATACCTGGCTACGGTTATCTGCCATACTCTCAGGATGAAACTGGCCAGCACCACGATGATGATGATCTGCAGGTATCTCAGCCTGATAAAAAGTATTCTGTTATCCTGATTTAATTCCACTATTAGCCGCCAGGTATTGCGATTTTATAATTGAACAAATTGTTTTGGACCGGCCTGCAGCCGATTCAGCAGCCGGAACAGGATATCTCCTGCAATCCCGGTAAGCAGCGACCCGGACAGGAGAGTCAGGATTGGGATGTTTCCGGACACGTTGGCCAATATATAATGAGATTTGTAAACCAGCAGATTGTTCACCATTGAAATGACAGCTATCAGGACAAATCTCAAGATTCCTTCCAGTTCCGGATTCAGAATAGTGCTCAGGTATGATGCGGAATATCCGATAATTGTTTTAATGGCGCCATTCAGTCCCAGCATGACTCCAAGCATGAAGTCCTGGGCAATCCCGAATACGGTTCCCGCCATACTACCTTTGATGGAGTTGCTGGACCAGCCGATATAAAAGACAAGAATCAAGGTCCAGTCCAGGTTGAGATAAATGGGAAGAAACCTACTCTGCAATAAATCCAGCAGCATGGAGAGCAGAAGGAGTATGCCCAGAAAAGGGACCCTGAGGTAGGGGCTGTATGTGCTTTCGTTCCTGTTTGGTCTGTTCACTGTTCTCCAATTATAATTGAGACCTCTTCCAGTCTGGAAAAATCGGTTACAGGGTTGACCTGGATTTTTTGGTATATCCTTCCATCCTGTTTGGAAACAATCCTGCCTATCGGCAGTTCCTTTGGATAAATTCCATCCGTTCCTGAGGTGTAGACCATTTCGCCAATGCTGACAGGCTCAGAAACTGATACAAAATCCAGGTTCATGAGTTTTGAATCAGTGCCTCTGACAACGCATTGCAGCCTTGAATTCTCCAGCAGGGCACCGGCTGACGCCAGGGAGTCGGTTATTAATTCAACTTCAGAAGCGAACAGGTTAGCTGCAATGACTCTTCCAACCAGGCCATCACTGCTTATTACAGCCTGGTTGGGGGCAACTCCTGCCAGCGTGCCCTGGTTGACTATGATTGTGTCAGAAAAGAATCTGAGGTTTTTGTGGATAACCGAGCCTTGAAGGTATTTGAAAAGAAGAGGACCTGCAATAGCGGAGAAATTTTCTCTTTCAGTGAGTTTTTTAACAGCTCTCAGCTGGTGAAGCTCAATTTTAAGCCTGGAATTCTCCTGGATCAGGCGTTGATTCTCCTTATCCTGGGCCAGCAGGAAAACATATTTGTGAACCAGGGAAGATGCCGAGTTTATGACCAGTTGCTCCATGTAAACAAAAGGTGTTATCACGGCAAGACCAGTCTGGTTCAACAGGGTTTGACCCTCTTCTGATCGTATCTGAACGGATAACAACAGGAGATTAAACAACAGGAGAAGGGTCAATACTACCTGGGGCCTTCTCAGATATGTCCAGAACATTACAAGCTTACTCTGCGAAGCAAGCTCATGTCGTCGAGCATCTTTCCCACTCCATGTACCACTGACAGCAGCGGTTCTTCAGCCAGGAAAACCGGAAGGCCGGTTTCCTTGTGCAGCCTTTTGTCAAGGTTATGAAGCAGGGCTCCTCCGCCGGTTAAAACGATACCTTTATCCACCAGGTCGGCAGAAAGCTCGGGAGGGGTCCTTTCAAGGGCCACCCTGACAGCTTCCACAATTATCCCGATACTGTCTTCGAGTGCTTCCAGGATTTCTTCGTTGGTTATTTTTACAGTTTTAGGTACGCCTTCAATCAGGTTGCGTCCCTTTATTTCCATTGTAACAACAGGTCCGTCAAGGAGGGCGCATCCGATTTCGTGCTTTACTCTCTCAGCAGTTCTCTCCCCAATCAGGAGATTGTGCTTCCTCTTGATGCTCTGGATTATCGCGGAATCCATCTCATTCCCGGCGATCCTTACACACCTGCTGTAGACAATTCCGGACAGGCTGATAACAGCGACGTCGGTAGTCCCACCTCCGATGTCCACGATCATGCTGCCACTCGGCTCGGTGATCGGGAGCCCCACGCCAATGGCTGCCGCCATTGCCTCTTCCACCAGGAAGACTTCACTTGCCCTGGCCCTCAGTGCTGATTCCCTAACTGCTCTCTTTTCGACCTGGGTTATCTCCGAGGGAATGCAGATTACTATTCTGGGGCTGATCAGGTGGTTTCTCTGGTGCGCCTTGCGGATAAAATGCTTCAGCATCTCCTCCGTGGCGTCAAAGTCAGCGATCACTCCATCTTTCATGGGTTTGATGGCTACAATTGAACCAGGAGTTTTTCCCAGCATCTCTTTGGCCTCCTGGCCTACAGCTTCCACCCGGTTTGTGATTTTATTTATGGCTACAATCGAAGGTTCATTGACAACAATTCCCTTGTTTTTAACGTAAACCAGGGTATTGGCAGTCCCAAGGTCAATGCCAAGATCGTTTGAGAAATAACTGAAAAGCGAAAGTAAATTCATATAAATTTATCTCAACTGCGTAAAAAATTTTCTTATCAAGAGAAGGAAGTGTACCGAAAACAGTACTTTTTCCCGTTCGTTTATATTAACATTATTGTTTCAATTTTAGGCGAAGAATTGGAAAAGTAAAGCTGTGCTATACTTTCTTTCTTTATAAATTATAGGGCCGGAGGTTAGATAAATTAATGCTTCCTTTATTCAGAAGAAAAAAAAGTTGGGTTAAATATGTGATGTCGGTTGTTATTGTCGCCCTTGGCGCGACGACGGTGTTCCTCTTTGTTGGCTCACCGACCGGTTTTATGTCAGGAGTAGGTGCCCAGAACGTGGCCGAAATTGGTGGACAATCGATTTCAGCTAAGGAATTCAGCAGGCATTACGGGCGAATCTACGATACTTACAACCAGATGTATAACCTGAGCAGCCAGCCACCCGAGATTGTCAAGCAGCTGGGAATAGGACAGAATGCCCTGAACCAGTTGGTCAGTCAGTATGCCGTGGTCAATGAAGCAGGTAAACAGGGAATAGAAGTTTCACCTGAAGAACTGGTTCAGAGGATTCATGACCTTCCATTTTTCCAGGTAAACGGAAAATTTATTGGGGTTGAAAAGTACAAAGTCGCAGTCCAGAGTACCGGTTACACCGCTCCGGAGTTTGAGGCGGCTGTCCGCCGTGAAATCATGAGTGAGAAATTACGGAATATCATGACTGACGGCATCAAGGCTACCGAAGTGGAAGCCAGGCAGCAGTTTGTCGAGAATAACCAGGAAGTCAGCGTCAGATATGTGGTTTTCGATCCAGAAAAGATCAAGAAGGACAACATCAGCTCAGAGGATATACAGGCCTATTTTAACGAGCATTCTGAAGACTACCGGATCCCTGAAAAAAGGAAGATTAAATACTTAGCGGTTGAAAGAAACATCATTAATGTTGAAGTGACCGAGGACGAGATAAGAGAGCAAATGCCGGAATCGACACAGGAGGAGAAGGTTCATGCCAGGCATATCCTGATCAGGTTCGGTGATGATGAAGCTGCGGCCAGCAAAAAAGCTGAAAAGATCCTCAGCCAGTTGCGCAACGGCGCGGATTTCGCGGAACTGGCCAAGGAAAACTCCGATGATACAGCCAATGCCGCAAGCGGTGGTGACCTTGGTTTCATCACCAGGGGAACAATGGTTCCTGAATTTGAAACTGTCATTTTTAACAGGGTACCCGGCCTGGTCAACAAAGTTATCCGTACAGATTTTGGATTTCATATTATTGAAATCCTGGAAAAGGTGCAGGGAGATACTGCCGCGAGGGCCGAGGCAGAGTTTAAAGCCCGCAACCTGAAAGCGTACAGGGTGGCAGGAGCACTGGCTGACCAGATACACAAGGAAGTAGCCGCCGGGGAATCCCTGGAGAGCGTGGCTGAAAAGAATGGTCTCGAAATCAAGGAAACCGGGCTGTTCGATTTTGATTCCGGGATTCCGGGCATGGCCAGATCACCTGAATTACTGGATGGGATTTTTTCTGCTGCCCTTAACCAGGTTGTAAAACCCGCAGAACTGGGTGGGAGGAGTATCGTAGCCTCTGTTGTTGAAATAGTACCTTCCAGGATCCCTGAACTGGACGAAGTCAGAGACAAGGTCACCAGCACCTACACTACCAACCAGACCAGAGAGATGGCAAAGAAAATGGCTGAGGATTTTTCCCAGGCTTTCGCAGACGCAACGCCTGATCCCATGGAATTCGAAGCAAAAGCGGGTAAAGAAGGCCTGAAAGTAACTACAACCGGCCTTTTCAAAAGAGGTGTCAACATTGACGATGTTCTCCGTTTTTCTGAAGACGTTCATGCCGAGGCATTCGGACTGGATATCGGGGAAGTCAGTTCATCCATTAACGTAGCGAACCGGTTCGTAGTGTTCCAGGTGGCTGAGAAAACAGAGATCGACGAAGTTAAATTTGAGTCTGAAAAAGCCGGACTCATCCAGCAGATGACAGACGAGAAGAAGAGGGAATTCTTCAATTCGTATGTTCAGAACGTTATTGACTCCATGAGACGTGACGATCAGATCAGGATTAACCAGCAACTGGTGGATCAGATCACAGGCTAGATGACAGGCTTGATAGTTTTGCACTTTTTTTGTAGAATTTCAGTTTCAAGAGTGGGGCTGTAGCTCAGCTGGGAGAGTACCTGAATGGCATTCAGGGGGTCGTGGGTTCGAACCCCATCAGCTCCACCAAATTTAAGTTCGAACTGAGATTTGAGGATGTTCGAACTTAAATCACACTCCTGGCTCTTTACCAAAGACGGGGGCAGAGACGCCCAATCATCCACACAAAGTGATAACACGTAACCTGCAATTATTAAAATTCCTGATCCCCTAATCCCACTCTCACTTCTCCGTTTTCAGTTCCGGTGTTGGACCTCCAGCCCCTCCGGCAACCTGTAAATCCATGAGAGGAGCAGTCCTTGATTTTTCCTGAACGACAGAGTAAAACTAAATATAGTTTTACGGTTCATTTCACCTGATGAAGGAGAGGGGTTATAGATGAACGCCTTACTACTCTTACTGGTTTGCGGCGGTGGTTTCCTGGTTGCATATCATACCTACGGAAAATTTTTGGGTCAGCGGATTTTCAGGATTAATCCCAAGGCTGCGGTTCCCTCCAGGACTCATGAGGACGGTACCGATTTTGTGCCAACCAAAAAGGCTGTCATTTTTGGCCATCATTACACCTCGATTGCCGGGACAGGTCCGATCGTAGGGCCGGCCATAGGCCTCATATGGGGGTGGCTTCCGGCTTTGCTTTGGGTTTTCTTTGGGTCTATCTTCATCGGAGCCGTACACGATTTCGGGTCCCTGATTGTGTCGATGCGCAATGAAGGGGAGAGCCTCAGTGAAGTAGCGGCAAAATACATTAACAAAAGGGTGAGACTGATATTTTTTATCCTGATTTTCCTGATTCTCCTGATCATAATTGCAGTGTTCGGAGTAGTTATCGCGGCTGTATTTGCCAGGTTCCCGTCATCAGTAATCCCGGTCTGGCTGCAGATTCCAATCGCGGTTATGCTGGGAAGGGCCATATACAAAAAGGGTTATCCCATAGTCATCTCCACTGCAGTCGCAGTCGTGTGCATGTATCTGACCATGATCCTCGGCAGTCTTTTCCCGATTGCTTTTGACCGGGCCCTGGGACTCCCGGCTACGGGGTTCTGGGTGATTATCCTCCTGCTTTACGCCTTTATTGCTTCCACCCTGTCTGTAAAAACCCTGCTGCAGCCGAGGGATTATATAAATGCCTGGCAGCTTTTTGTAGCCATGGGTCTTTTGGCCGCGGGAACAGTTGTAATCAGCTTTATGGGAAAAGGTGAATTGGTAGCTCCGGTCATTAATCCGGTTTTGCCGACGGGGACGCCGCCTATGTTCCCATTCCTCTTCATCATTATTGCCTGCGGAGCGGTCAGCGGTTTTCACTCCCTGGTTGCTTCCGGAACCAGTCCCAAGCAGGTAGCCAGTGAATCTGATGCCCGGTTTATAGGTTATGGCGCCATGCTGATGGAGGGTCTGCTCGCCCTGCTGGTAATCATCTGCGCCGGGGCCGGTATAGGACTCGGATACACCCTCACTGACGGGACAACTCTCCTGGGATCAGACGCGTGGAATCATTTCTACAACAACTGGATTGGAGCCAGGGGCCTGGTGGATAAACTTGCCCCGGTAATAGAAGGAGCTGCGAATCTTATTGAAAGTATGGGTTTCCCCGAAATCCTGGGCATAACAGTTATGGGCGTTTTTATTGCCTCTTTTGCCGGGACAACCCTGGATACGGCAATGCGGCTGCAGCGTTATATAGTAGTGGAACTTGCCAATGATTTTTCGGTCAGAAGCCTCAAGAACCGCTGGACTGCCACTGCCCTCTGTGTGGCCTGTGCGGCAGGATTGGCCTTCCTCAGTGGGGCTGACGGAACCGGAGCCATGAAACTCTGGCCGTTGTTTGGGAGCGCCAACCAGCTGCTGGCGGCAATGGCTCTTCTGCTGGTCACGCTTTACCTGCAGAGTAAAGGCGGCTTGAAATGGGTGTTTGCCGGGGCTCCCTGCCTTTTCATGGTAGTGATTTCCAACTGGTCGATATTTGAAAACGGGAAAAGATTCATGGCTGGTGAAAACTGGCTGCTGGTCTTTATGGACGGGCTGTTCCTCCTGCTTTCATTCTGGATAACTGTTGAGGCGGTGGTAGCATTTTTCAGGTATAAAGGGATAGCTGATGCGTGAAAGCAATTGTCGACTGACAATTGCTTTCACCTCGCAGCGGCATAAGCTTCAGGTTTTCATTCGAAATTCGAACAACGCCACTAGAACTTCCGGTGTCGAATTCATACCGATCCCTGGTAGGCGTCCGGCATCGTTACTTTAAAAGGATTATCCTTGGCAGTCCGGCTTTCTCAACAGCCTTGCTGAATCCTGTCACCTGGTTTTCCAGGATCTTCCTGTATTCCCCTGCGACTTTTTCCCACTCTTTCTGCAGGTCTTCAAATCTTTTTTCGGCACCTTCAGTAGGAAGGTTATTGCCGCCGGAAACATATCCGTAAAGATAGGCAAACTGGTTGTCCAGCATCGGAGGGTAATTAAGGGGATCCTGGCTGCTTTCACTTTTGACCTGGATCAACTGGTCTTCAACATCTTTCAGTTTTTCGATGATCTCCTTTTGGAGGTCTCCGGTCGGCAGGGTTACTCCAGCCTTTTCCGCGTCAAGGCTGATCCGGTTCACCTGTTCCCTGACAGAGCGGATTTCCCTGATTGTCGAGTAGATTTCATCCAGGCTGGTTTTTATCCTGGTTGCCAGTGCAAACTGGGCTTCAAATTCAGCCTGTGTTGCATTAATTCGAGGATCTTTGAGTAATGTGATGGTGCGGGAATCCTCCCAGTCACCCCGTGAAATCTTCACCTTGTATGTTCCGGGTACAGCCAGCTGCCCGCCGGTAAAACCCCATACCTGGGCACCCTTGGTTACCTTTACCCCGCGGTACCTGAGATTCCATACAAACTGGTTTAAACCGGTTTGTACCTCAAGGTCTTCAATCTCAGACTCATCAGTTTTTTCTTCGGTCTTTTCTTCATCCTTTGCATCAATTTCTCCTGAGAATTGGCGCAGGATTCTGTCATCCTGGTCCAGGATTTCCAGGGTAACCTGCTTACTCCCTTCCTTGGCCAGGAAGAAATGGATAACAGCCCCGTTTGGAGGGCTGGAACCCTCCACATTATCAACCCGGTCCTGCGCCTGCTGGAAAAAAGCCCGGTGCGAAGGAAGGGGAGTAAACAGGGCGTCCACTTCTGTGGAAGTCTCAGGTGAAAGCTCATGGAGTACGTTCAGGTTGTCGAGGATCCAGAAGGATCTTCCCTGGGTGGCGACCACCAGGTTTTTCCTGTAAACAGCCAGGTCGCTGACCGGTGTGATGGGCAAATTCAGCTGCAACTGCTGCCAGTGTGATCCATCATCAAATGAAACATAAAGCCCGAATTCAGTTCCGGCGTATAACAAACCCCTCCTGTCCGGATCTTCCCTGACGACGCGGGTGAAATGATCCGACGGAATTCCATTGCTGCCATTGGTCAGCAGATCCCAGTTTTTACCATAGTCGATGGTCCTGAAAATATAGGGGCTGAAATCTCCCATACGGTAATTAAGCACTGCGGCAAAGGCGCGGCCCGGGGCGTGAGTTGAAAGCTCAATCATGTTTACAGTTGCCCATTCAGGCAGGCCCTGGGGTGTTATGTTTTTCCAGCTTTTCCCGTCGTCCCTGGAGATGTGAACCAAGCCGTCATCAGAACCGGCCCAGTACTCTCCCTCCTGGTGAGGGGATTCTTCAAATGCAAATATTGTCCCGTAGACCTCGGTCCCGGTATTGTCCAGGGTTATGGGACCTCCTGAATGCTTCTGTTTACTTTTGTCGTTGCGAGTCAGGTCAGGGCTGATGTCCCTCCAGCTTTGTCCCTCGTCAGCTGACATGTGTACTATCTGGGACGTGTGAAACAGCCGGGTTGGATTGTGTTTTGATATCCTGATAGGCGCATTCCACTGGAAGCGGTATTTGAGGATTTCAGGAGCCTGACCCAGCTGCAGCTGGGGATATAATAAAACATCCCGGATTTCTTCAGTCGCCAGGTTGATCCTGGAGATTGATCCTCCGTAGCATCCGGCGTAAATAATATTATTATCCCGGGGATCAATCGCAATATGCCCGCTTTCGCATCCCCCGACATCCAGCCAGTTTTCGTATGGTGTCAGTCCCCCTGGGTTGCTGCTTGGGACTGAGATGGTGCTGTTATCCTGCTGGGCACCATAAACCCGGTACGGGAACTGCCCGTCAACTGTGACCCGGTAAATTTCCGCGGTCGGCTGATTGTCCAGGGAACTCCAGGTCACCCCGCCATTCAGAGACACATGAGCTCCGCCGTCATTGGTCTGCAGGAGGATGTTTGAATTTTTGGGATTAATCCAGAGATCATGACAGTCGCCATGTTTAACAGGAATGGCATCGAATGTCTTGCCGCCGTCTATCGATTTATAGAATGAGGTATTGAGGGCGTAAACCGTATCAGAGTCGATGGGGTCAGCATAAATCCTGCTGTAGTACCAGGCCCTCTGTTGCAGTTTGCGGTCACTGTTGATCCGGGTCCAGGAATTCCCGGAATCATCAGACCGGTAGACTCCGCCTTTTTCATGTTCCACCAGGGCCCATACCCGATCCGGGTTCGCCGGGGAAACAGTGACCCCGATTTTACCGGTGGCTTCTCCCGGAAATCCTCCTTCCACCTTTTCCCAGGAGTCTCCGCTGTCAATTGTTTTATAAAGTCCCCCCTTCTCACTGATCCCCTTAAGGGTCCAGGGAGTGCGGCGGATGCTCCACATTCCTGAATACAGGATTCTGGGGTTTGATGGGTCCATTGCCAGTTCCACTGCCCCTGTGTCTTCGTCCAGGAAGAGGATCCTTTCCCACGACTCTCCCCCGTTTTTACTCCTGTAAACACCGCGTTCTTCGGAAGGGGAAAACAGGTTTCCCAGCACGGCCGCGTAGACCTGGTTAGGATCTTCCGGGTGAATCCGTATTCTTCCAATCTGCCCGGCCCCAGGCAGTCCCATGTGCTTCCAGGATTTTCCGGCATCAGTGGATTTATAAATCCCGTTTCCCGGAGAAATGTTGCCCCGGGGCGCATTGGAGCCGGTACCGACATAGATTACGTTCGGATCTGATTCAGCTACCGCCACTGCCCCGATGGAACCTGCCTTGAAGAATTCATCTGAGATGTTAACCCAAGAGTTTCCGGCATCTTCAGTCCTCCATACGCCGCCCCCGGTACTGCCCATGTAAAATTTGAAGGGCTCCCCGGGAACTCCGGTCCCGGCTGTAACCCTTCCGCCCCGGTATGGTCCGATGGACCGATATTCCAGCCCTTTATACAGTTCAGGATTGACCATGATGTTGGCTGTGTCCACAGGCTCTGAAGCCAGGGTGAAAACAAAGCAAATTGTTATTGCCAGTAAATGCAGAAGAAAAATCTTGATCGTGGTTCTCATGGGGCCTCCTGTTACGCGATATGCGGAAATATGTTTAAACGGGCAAATATTGCCGCCGGTGTTCATTGTAGGACAGGCCAGCGAATTAGTGAATAGGCAGTTTTGATTAAGCCATGCAATCAGGGTGTTTTTAACAATTTTAATTGTCCTTGAACAGTCTCTCTGTTTTAATTATTCCTGTTGATCGGACAGCTTAATTTTGATTCCTTTATTATTAGTAAATGAGGCAGGAGATATCATGAGAGTACTAAGACGTTTATTTGTATTGGTTTTTATTGTTTTTATCCTTACTGCTGGCGCCGCGGCCTCTGTCCGCCTGCCGGCTGTCATTGGCAGCAACATGGTACTTCAGCAGGGAATGGAACTGAATATCTGGGGCTGGGCTTTCCCCGGCGAAAAGGTAACTGTCAGCCTGAATCAGAAGGAGGTTTCCACAGAAGCCAGTATGATGGGGGAGTGGAAGGTTAAGCTGCCTGCCCAGGAAGCCGGAGGCCCTTTCACCATGCGGGTATCAGGAGAAAACAGCCTGACCCTCGAGAATATTCTCATTGGGGAAGTCTGGGTTTGCTCCGGGCAATCCAATATGGAAAAAAGGATCGGTCCGCAATCCGGCCAGCGCCCGGTCATCAACTGGGTGCATGAAATAGAAGCTGCTGATTATCCGAAAATCAGGCTTTTCCATGTTCCCAGGGCCACTTCCGGTATCCCTGTCACTGACGTCAATGCCTCCTGGATGGAGTGCAGCCCTGCCACAATCACGAAATTTTCCGCTGTCGGATACTTTTTCGGGCGTAACATCCACCAGGAAACCGGTTATCCCGTCGGACTGATCATGACTGCCTGGGGAGGAACCAGGTCGGAACCGTGGACACCTCCTTCCGGCTTTGCCCAGGTAGAAGAAACTGCTGATATAAGCCGGGAAGTGAAACAGGCTAACCAGGACTACCAGGAAGATATGGCTGATTACCTGGAATCCAGATCCAACTGGGAGAAACAGGTTAAGGCTTCGACTGTTTCAGGAATGTCCATGCCGGATATTCCTCTCCAGCCGGTTCACCCCCTGGACAGCCACCAGCAACCCACCGGGCTTTATAACGCCATGGTAGCCCCCTTGATCCCTTTCAGTATCCGCGGTGCTATCTGGTACCAGGGCGAGGGGAACAGGTTCGATCGGCTTGGATATGAAAGTAAAATGCAGGCCCTGATTAAAGGGTGGCGCACTGAGTGGAACCAGGGAGATTTTTCATTTTACCTGGTCCAGCTTGCCCCATTTAATTATGAAAATACAGACCAGGTTGGATTCACTGTCCCGGAAGCCTATTACCTCCCCGAGGTATGGGTGGCCCAGTTAAAAACACTCAAGGTCCCCAATACCGGAATGGCTGTCACAACTGATATTACTGAACTGTATGACATACATCCGACTAACAAGCAGGCTGTTGGAAAACGGCTCGCCCTCTGGGCCCTGGCCAACGATTACGGCCGGAAGAGCCTGGTATATTCTGGGCCTCTATATAAAGGCATGAAGCAAGACGGATCCCGTATCCTGGTTTCATTTGACCATACCGGGAGCGGACTTGAATCCAATGATGGAGAGCCCCTGAACTGGTTTGAGATTGCCGGATCTGACGGTGTGTTCACGAAGGCTGAAGCAGTAGTAGAGGGAGACCAGGTGGCAGTTTCCAGCCCCGAAGTCGCCAATCCTGCTGCTGTGCGTTTTGCCTGGCATGAACTCGCGGTACCCAACCTGGTAAACAAGGAGGGTCTGCCTGCCTCACCATTTAATTCAGAAATGCTTCCCTAGACCGCATTTCTTAAGAGCTGGCTGAAGCAGCCTGACCTTTTGAAGTCTGGTGCAGCCCTGGTCTTTTCCGGGGTGCCGGAATTTTTCCCCGGCACCCCGGAGCACTCCACGTTTTTTCAGTGAAGGAAAATGAACTATGAAAAAAGGCCTGATCGGTGTTTTGTCCTCCCTTGTCCTGCTGGCCTCCATGGGATGCGGTTTTGTCAGAATCGGGAAGAATCCTGAATTTTTCCTCAGAGCAAAACCTGTCTGGGCCGAAGGCCGGGATACTGAAATGAATGTCACCATGATGTTCAGTGCTGAATTTGACGATCCGGGGAAGGAGACATGGCTGAGGCTGGCAGCTTCCACCATCTACCGGGCCCGGCTGAATGATGATTTCCTGGCATGCGGACCGGCCCGCGGGCCGCATGGGTTTTACAGGGTGGATGAGATTGACCTTACCGGTTTGCTGGCTGACACAGGAAATGTCCTGACCATTGAAGTAGCCGGATACAACTGCAACAGCTATTATCTACTGGACCAGCCCTCGTTCCTCCAGGCTGAAGTCTCATCCGGAGGAAAGGTGCTGGCCGCGACCGGGCTGGATGATTTCCCGTTTAAAGGATTCATCTTTGAGAACAGGATACAGAAGGTAGAGAAGTTCAGTTTCCAGAGAGTTTTTACTGAGGCTTACAGGTATGATCAGCCAGGGGCTGAACTCACTCCAGCTGTTTTAATTGTCTCACCGGAGAAACAGCTGCTTTCCAGGGGAGTCCGGTATCCCTCCTATACTAAGCTGGAGCCGGTACAGCTGGCAGCTGGAGGAAGGTTTGAAAAGATAAAAACAATTCATCCGATAATCAGGGACCGGGCCCTGACAGACATTGGTCCGGAGCTGAAGGGATTTCCCGAAAATGAACTTGAAATCTGCCCTATGGTCAGCCTGCAGAATTTTAATTCAGTCCTGAATAAAGAAACACCTTCGGACCGGAGCAGCGATTTTTCCGTTCAGCTGGAGGAACTGGATTGGCAGATGTTTGATTTTGGGCGTAATGTCACCGGTTTTGTCGGGGCTGAAATCAGGTGTGACGCCCCCGCGGAAATAAGCTTGATGTTTGGCGAGGTGCTGACGGAACAGGGAGATATTGATGCCTTGAAACAGGGCCAGATCAGGGTACTTACCTGGATGCTGGGTCCGGGAGTTTACCAGGTGGAGGCGATTGAACCTTACACCATGAGATTCTTGAAGGCGGCCAGTTTCAAGGGTTCAGCCGAGGTGAAGAATGTTTACCTGAGGGAATTCGCTCACCCGGAGCTTGACGGGACAGCGGGATTTAAAGCAGCTGATGAAAGGCTGAACAGGATTTTTTCAGCCGGGGTAGAGACTTTCCGGCAGAATTCCCTGGATGTTTTTATGGACTGCCCCTCCCGGGAACGGGCCGGCTGGTTATGTGACAGTTTTTTCACCTCCAGGGTTGAATATGACCTGACCGGAGATACCCTGATTGAAGACGCGTTTTTCAATAATTACCTGCTCCCGCCCAGCTTTAGAAATCTGCCTGAAGGCATGGTTCCCATGTGTTACCCTGCTGACCATTACAATGGGAATTTTATTCCCAACTGGGCGCTGTGGTTTATTGCCCAGCTGGAAGAGTACGCGGGAAGGACCGGAGACAGAGAGATTATTGAAAGACTGGAACCTAGGGTAATGGGGATCCTCAAATACCTTGAGCCCTTTGAGAACCAGGACGGCTTGCTGGAGAGCCTCGACGGATGGGTGTTCGTGGAGTGGTCCAGGGCCAATGACTGGGTACAGGATGTAAATTATCCTTCCAACATGCAGTACGCGGCAGCACTCGCAACCGTTGCGCGGCTGTACGATTACCCTGAACTGGCGGAAAAAGCAGAAAAAATCAGGGAAGTGATAAGGCAGCAGTCATTCAACGGGGAGTTCTTTGTGGACAATGCCCTACGGCAGGAAAACGGTTCCCTGGAGGTGACCGGAAACCAGAGCGAAGTAAACCAGTATTTTGCCTTCTACTTTGGCATTGCCGATGCTGTTTCCTATCCGGACCTTTGGAGAAAGCTGGTTGATGAATTCGGCCCGGAGCGGGTTGAGAAGGGACTCTACCCTGAAGTGGCCCCGGCTAATTCCTTCATTGGAAACATGCTGAGAATGGAGTTGTTGTCTGATAAGGGAAAAAGCAGCCAGATTATGGAGGAATCGGTGGAGTACCTGCTGTATATGGCGGAAAGGACCGGAACACTCTGGGAAAATGATCATGCCAATGCCAGCACTGATCATGGGTTTGCTTCCCATGCCTGCCATACCCTGCTGCGGGATGTCCTGGGTCTTTACCGGGTTGACCGGAGATCAAGACTGGCGGTTATTCGCTTTGGAGATATACCGTTGGAATCCTGTGAAGGGTTTGTGCCTACTCCTGGTGGTGAAGTCCGGTTGGCTTGGGAGAAGGAGCAGGGAGTACTCACATATAAACTGTCGGTCCCGGACGGCTACAAAACAGAGGTGATAAACAATTCCGGATTGGAACTGCGGGAGTTTAAGGAGTGAAAATTAATGCAAAGTTCAAGGTTCAAGTTTTTTGTCGTCGAAATTGATTCTTGAAAAAAATACCGGAATTGAGAAGTGAAGCTCGAATGTCGAATCTAGAACGGCGGACTCGAAACCATAAAATTGGAAGTTTATAACCACGTTCCGCCCTCGGTCCGGTCACCTTGAACCTTGAACTGTGATCGGCACGCCGATCTTGAACCTTGAACTAATTGCGGGCCCATTGGGCCCGCAACTGTCAGTCAATTGTTTATTTCCAGGTACCGGTCTCTCAGGAGTTCCTGCCTGCTCCGCAGGGAGACTTCTTTTCCCCTTATGAACAGCTTGACTACCTTGCTGCTGATCTGGAGCGGGTCCCCGTCCCACACGGCGATGTTGGCTACTTTCCCCTCCTCAATGGATCCGTAATCCTTGTCTATGCCGAGCATGCGGGCCGCTGATAATGTCAATGCCTGCACTCCTGTGTCATAAGGCAGTCCATAGGTCACGCTCATTGAAACCGCATCCGGCATCTGGCGGGCGTTGTGGGCTGTACAGCTGGCAAAGGCCAGGGGAATACCGGCTTTATGAATTACACCGGCCATACTGTAATTATGGTCATAGGCCTGGTTTTCAAGAGGATTGGAAAAGGTGTTGGTTATCAGCACCGGATAACCGCTCTCTTTGATCATGTTTATCTGCCGGCTCCAGCCGCTGCCCGGGATCAGGACCATTTTCAGCGAAAACTCCTTGCCCAGGTTGATGGCATTCCTGATATCCTGGTTTTCCTCACAGAAGGCAAACACTGAGAGTTCTCCCTTGAGTACCCTGGCCAGAACCTGATCCTTGAGGCTGAGTTCATCAGTGTCCTTTTCCTTTCCTTCAGCCTTGTCCAGTTTATTCTGGATATCAAAAAACGTCTGGCGGATAAAAGCCATAATGCCGGGACGGGTGGAAGGGTATTTGCCTCTTTCCATGGCATTGAAATTCAGTACGATTGCCGTACCGTCAGCTATCAGCATCTGATCAAGCCTGCGCCCATCCAGATCAATGATCGCAGTCAATCCGTTGATGGGAGCGGCACTTCCCTGCATTACCTGGGTGGTAGTAATCCCGTTATTCCTGGTAACTCCGATTACGGAAGACTCCGGATTAATTCCATCAGCGGCCCTGAGGTGAGCTGTATTCGTTGAGGTTTTTTCATTGGCATCATTGGTAACCGCTACAGCTCCGATTTCGCTGAGACCTATGATGCTGAGAGCATCAATCCTGCCGGGCCAGACGGTTTTGCCGGCGGCTTCAATCACTGTGTATCCTTCCGGGATTCCGATTTCTTTTCCAACTTTTTCTATCCGCCCGTCTTTTACCAGGATAGTTCCGTTTTCAATAACCTCTCCGGTCCCTGTAACTATCTTGCCCCCGGTAATGGCTGCCTGCTGGGCTGAAAGGAAAACACAGCAGAAAAATACAATGGGGATAAATATCGATATTTTAAATTTGTTCATCATAAGTATTCCCTTCACCTGAGAGCCATTGTGTCGGCTGAATTGATATCGAAGTAGGTTTTTCCTTCAATCAATGTCATGACGCATTTACTGAAGCTGTCCAGGGGATGCCGGTCAAAGATGGCGATATCTGCGTCTTTACCCGTTTCAAGTGATCCAGTCCGGCCATCAATCTCCAGGATTTTTGCCGGATTGATTGTGATCAGCTTCAAGGCTTCCTCTTCGCTCAAGCCGTTGTATTTGATCATCTTGGCTGCTTCCCGGTTGAGCCTCCTGATGTGATCTTCACTGTCGCTGCAGATATCCACAACAATTCCTTCGTCCAGCATCATCTTGACGGCATATGGAATGGCGTCATAAGCCTCATCCTTATAACCCCACCAGTCGGTATGGGTTTGCACCCCGACACCTGCTTCTGCAATCCGGTCCCTGACCTTGTAGGCTCCGAAGGAATGGCTAATGACCACATAAGGGACCTTGAATTCCTTGATGATATCCAGGAAAACCGCGATTTCATTGTGCACGTAGTTATGGCAGTCAATTCCGTATTCCCCGGAAAGGGTTTTGGCGATGGTCTCCAGTTGCAGATCACGCCGAGGCGGGGAAGTTTCTTCTCCTGCCTCCTTTTTCTTTTCGTAGTTATCCCATTTTTTTTGATAAGCCTGGGCATCCAGGAAGCTCTGGCGCAGGGTGGCAAAAATTCCGGGCCGGGTAGAAGGCTGTTTCCCCCTGGACCCGTAAACCCGCTTGGGATTTTCTCCCAGAGCCATTTTCAGCTGCTGGCGTACCCCGGGGATCCGCATTTCCTCCAGAGATGTACGGTATTTCAATTTGACAGTTGTATTCAGGCCGCCGATAACATTGGCTGAACCATGCATCAGCTTGGCCGCTGTTACCCCGCCGGCCAGGGCCTGGTAAATCTGGTAATCATGGGCATCGATTGCGTCTGCCATGTCTACCTGTGAAGTAACGGGATCTGTTGCTTCATTGACGTCCCCGTTTAAGGCAAGATGGCTATGGCTGTCAATGATTCCGGGCATGATGTATTTGCCTTCGGTATTAATCACCTCGGCACCTGGTGGAATCGTTAACGTTTCACCGATAGAGGCGATTTTTCCGTCCTTGATCAGGATTGATCCGTTTTCTATAACGCCGTTGGTGACTGTCAGGATAGTCCCTCCCTGGAGAACAAGATCCCCGGCAAAAACTGCCGGGCTCACGATCAGAAGCAGCGGCAGGGCGAAAATAATTCTGCTGATTTTTGTATTCATATATGGGGCTCCTTTTTTATTTTTAATTCTATACATATCAGGAATATTAATAAACAGCGCAGTCCTCCAGTTAACCGGGGAGCCAGGAATTTTCTAAAACAATCAAGGAGTATTTATGTGACATTTTGAATTCAAAAATTGTTATTGTAGGAGTTAACAGCCGGGGCTGTATCAAAGCCCCGGTTTGAAAAAAAATGAAAGGATGATAACCATGAAGAATGATGACCAGGTTTATTTCAGGCTGCGGAAACACTTGGACAGGCAGGCGGTTGGATTTCCCGCTACTTCTTCAGGGGCTGAAATTCGAATCCTTAAACACATTTTTACTCCCCGCGAAGCTGAGATAGCAACATGTTTAAGCTTCAGGTTCGAGAAGCTGGAAACCCTGTTTAAAAAGGCGTCCGGTATGGTCAGTTCGCGGGAAGAGCTGGAACAGCATCTTGAGTCTATCCTGGAAAAGGGAGGTATAGAAGCCAGGACAATTGAAGGTGAAAGGGCTTACTGCAATTCTCCGCTTATCGTAGGCATGTATGAAATGCAGCTGGACCGGCTAACCCCGGAATTTATCAGGGATTTCAGGGAATACACTTCAGATCTGCAGTTCGGACTGGATTTTCTCGGCACTGAACTCCCCCAGATGAGGACTATCCCGGTATCCCGGAGCATCCAGGCCCGGCATAATGTAAGCACCTATGACGAGGTGACCTCCCTGGTCCAGGAGTCTGAAGGTCCTTTTGTCATCATGCACTGCATTTGCCGGGAAAAAAGATCTCTTGAAGGTCATCAATGCCAGGTGACACAGAGAACAGAAACCTGCCTTGGGATGGGCGTGGTTGCCCAGACAATCCTGGAGTCTAACCGGGGCAGGGAGATCAGCCGGGAAGAAGCCCTTGATATCCTGCGCAAAAACGAAAAGGATGGACTGGTGCTGCAGCCTTCCAATACAGAAAAGGCTGAGTTTATCTGTTCCTGCTGCGGGTGTTGCTGTGGAATGCTGAGTATCCAGAAGTATCTGCCCAGGCCCATGGAATTCTGGGCATCGAATTATTACGCGACCGTGAACCAGGACCTGTGTGACGGCTGCGGTACCTGCCGGTCCCGCTGCCAGGTTAACGCGGTGAAGGTAGCGGCAAAATCAGAAGGGGCTGCCGTGGACCTGGACCGCTGTCTGGGATGCGGTTTGTGTGTTACATCCTGCCTGAAACAGGCGATCACCCTGGTAAAGAAACCGGTGGAAGTCAGGCCGCCGAAAACCAGGGAAGAGCTGTATGAAATTCTTTTCAATAAAAGAAAAGGCAGGTTGGGAAAAATGAAACTGGCTGGCAGACTGATTATGGATTCCTTCCGTGCCAGAGACTACAGGCTGTTACGAAAATAATTGAATTTGTTACACGTGGATTAGTGTAAGCCTGGGAAAAGGGGATTTATCAGTTGGTGAAATATGGGATTGTATATGAATAATGCTTTTCGAAAATGGTTGTTGGTTCTTTTTGTCACTTTTCCGGGGGGATTTCTGTCCTGTACCTCTCCCGATGCCCCGATCCAGGAGGGAGGGGGTGTTTTACCTGTTGAAATCCTGGGTGTTTACGGGGGAATACCCGGAGATGAGTTAAAGGACGAAAACATGACACTGGCTGGTTTCGGGGTAACCGGGATTTTCCTTAATTCAAGGAGCATTACGGTTGAGACGGTTGAAACCGTTCATTCCCAGGGTGCCGGCATTTTTGCTGAGTTCAATACCTTGCACCAGGCGGAATATCTGGGAACTCACCCTGATGCCGCGCCTGTGGGAAGGGATGGGAAGGTCAGTCCTTCCGCCTCCGGATGGCAGGGCATCTGCCCTACTCATCCCGGTTACAGGATGGAAAGGATGGAGGAGTTCAGGCAGCTGTTAAGCAGTTTTCCACTTGACGGAGTGTGGCTGGATTATCACCAGAGCCATGCCAACTGGGAGCTGGCAGATCCTGTAATCCCGGACACATGTTTTTGTGACAGGTGCCTGAACCGGTTTTCTTCCGCGACCGGAATCAAGCTGCCCCATGGCCCAGCCGAGGACATTTCAGCTTATATCCTGGATGAGCATGGAGATGCGTGGATAAGCTGGAGAAACGGTATCTATACTGACTGGATCAGGGAATTCCGGGAGGTACTGGATGAGGTGAGCCCTCAAACCCTGCTCGGCTGCTACCATTGCCCCTGGACAGATCAGGAGTTTGACGGGGCCCTGGTGAAAAAGCTGGGCATCGACTTAAAATCCCAGGCAGAATATATAGATGTATTCAGTCCTCTTCTTTATCACGCCTACCTCGGCCATGCCGGTGACCTGGGCTGGATTTCATCTCACGTCAGCTGGCTGGGCAGTTACCTGGGAGTAGAAGGGAAAGCGGGGGAAAAAGTCAGGATCTGGCCGATTGTCCAGCTGGCTGATCTGGGAGGAGATGTCCCAGTCTCAGAGGTTGCCGGAGTGCTGGATGCGGGATTGAGTTTTCCTTCTTCCGGTATCATGGTTTTTTCCTGGGGAAGGATCAAGGACCATCCTGGCAAGGTTCAGGAAATGACCAGGTTTTTCCTGGAGGCAGAATAATCTGATTGATGATTCCCTGAGTCCGACGCAGACGGGGCAGGAGGCTCCAGCCAGGTTATAGGGGCAGGATGCTGGGTTTCCTCATGATTCGGGCAGATTGTTGACTTTGCATCTGATAAACTTTTCTCATGAAAAAACTGCGGATTAACCTGATTTTTCTGACCTTCTTCTGTTTTGCCGCGTTTTCGGGCTGCGCGACTCCCGAGGTTGCAGAATCTCCCGGAGATATTGTCGGCAGGGTGGATATACGCGGAGTTTATGGCGGGATACCGGGTGAGGGTGAAACCGGGACGATCCTGGCCGATATTGGTGTGAATGCCGTTTTTATCCGTTCAGGCAGTGTCACCCGGGAGCGGCTTGATTTGGTGAAGTCCCAGGGAACCAGGATATTCGCCGAGTTTAACACCATGCACTATGCCCGCTATCTAGAGGAACACCCTGACGCTGCCCCGGTGGGTGCTGATGGGAACATCTGCCCTCCTCCCCATGACTGGCAGGGAATCTGTCCCACTCATCCGGGGTACCGCTCTGACCGGATGGATACTTTTCGTGAGCTGGTAAGAGAGTTTGACCTGGATGGTGTCTGGCTGGATTACCATCACAGTCACGCCAGCTGGGAAAGAGAAGATCCACTCATGCCTGATACCTGCTTCTGTGAGCACTGCCTGGCCAGATTTGCGGCTGAAACCGGCACGGAACTCCCGGATCAGCCGGTTGCCGCGGTGGCGGCTTTTATCCTGGAGAAGCACGCTGAAACCTGGGTACAGTGGAGGTGTGATGTCTTTACTGACTGGGTCAGGGAATTCAAGGAGATTCTGGATGAAGAACGGCCTGGTGCCCTGCTGGGAACTTTTCACAATCCCTGGACGGACCAGGATTTTAATGGAGCCAGGGTCCGGAAGCTGGCCATTGATTTGAAATCCCAGGCTGAATACCTGGATGTTTTCAGCCCAATGCTCTACCATGCCCGGTTTGGACATGCCGATGACCCTGAATGGATATCCCGGCAGGTTTCATGGCTGGGCAAATATCTGGGCCTGGAAGGGAAAGAGGGAGAAGCTAAGCAAATCTGGCCGATAGTCCAGCTCTCTGACTGGGGCGAGGAGGTTCCGGCTTCCCAGGTAGCCGAAATATTGGAGGCCGGTACCAGGCTCCCGTCCACCGGGGTGATGGTATTCACCTGGAGCAATCTGAAGGGACATAGCGACAGGGTGGAGGAAATGAGTAAATTTTACAGGAGCCTCGACCGCTAGGAGTTCGACATTAGAACTTCACCCTTCCATAACCCAGGGTTTTATTTCAGTCCTTCTGGTTTTTTGGGGCCTTCATCCCCATCAAGTACTCTGCGGACAATAACTGCCAGGTCTTTTAAGGATATCGGTTTATAGGCAAAAGCCCGGACACCCTTGATGGTTGCTTCTTTCCCGGCGAACTTTTTGGCAAATCCAGTGCAGAGGATTACCGGGAGGGCTGGTTTGATATCAAGGAGTTTAGCGGTCAATCTGTCTCCGGTCAGTCCCGGCATGGTCATGTCAGTAATGACGAGGTCAAAAGCATCAGGGTTTGAGCGGAAGAATTCCAGGGCTTCCAGGCTGCTGGTGAGAGTTGTGACATTATAACCAAGCCTGCCCAGGGAGAGCCCGGTGATTTTGGCGACCTGTTTTTCGTCGTCGACAATCAGGATATTTTCAGATCCGCCTGGGATATCTCCCGATGTGAACCTTTCATTCACATTGCTCTTTTTGCACACGGGGAGGAATAAAGTGAATTCAGTTCCTTTTTTCAGTTTACTTTCAACTACGATTTCCCCGTTATATTTTTTTACAATGCCATGAACCGTGGCCAGGCCCATTCCCGTTCCTTCTCCTTTAGCCTTGGTAGTGAAATAGGGTTCGAAGATGGATCCGATTATCCTCGGTGGAATTCCCTGCCCTGTGTCTGAGACCTTCAGCTCCAGGTAATCGCCAGGCATCAGGCCGATATGTTTCTTCACGAAGCTGGCATTGAGCCTGACATCCTTGAGGCTGACCTCCAGAATCCCCCCGTTTTCCTCCATCGCCTGGGCCGCATTAGTGCAGAGGTTCATAATTATCTGGTGTATGTGGGTAGGAGCTCCCATGATCAGAGAGTCGCTTTTTATGCTCTGCCTGATTTCAATTGTTGTCGGAAGGGTTGGCCTGAGCAGCTGCAGGGCTTCTTTGATAATGATCTTCACCTGGATTGGTTTGGTTTCTTCATCCGATTTGCGGGCAAAGGTCAGGATCTGTTTTACCAGGTCTTTAGCACGGCGTCCCGCTGAATAAACCGCCTGCAGCCTTTCTTCCATAGCGCTGTCTTTTTCAACATCACTCAGAGCCAGTTCAGTGAAACCCAAAACTAATGTCAGGATATTGTTGAAATCATGGGCGATACCCCCGGCCAGTGTTCCGACAGCTTCCATTTTCTGGGCTTGCTCCATGCTCTTTTTGAGAGCAATCTCCTGGGTTATGTCCCGGAAGATCCAAATATAGTTGGTGATTTCACCTTCCAGGTTTTTAACTGGCGAGATTGAGCTGTTGGCTGTGAACAGGCTGCCGTCACTGCGTTTATTAACTATATTGCCTGCCCAGCGGTTTCCTTTTGAAATAGTGTTCCACAATTCTGAATAGAATTGCGCGTCATGGCTTCCGCTCTTCAGCATCGAGGGTTTCCGGCCGAGGGTTTCTACTTCAGGGTAGCCGGTGATTTTTTTAAAAGCCGGGTTTGTGTAGAGGATCCGGCCGTTTTCATCAGTTATGACAACAATCTCTTCAAGCTGGGCGATGGCTTCGGAAAGCTTGATAATTTCTTCTTCTGCCCTGCGGATTGCCGTTATGTTGGTGTGTGTGCCCCATAAGTAGAGAAGGCGGCCGTTCTCAACTACTCCGGTTGTATTGTTCAGGAACCATCGTTTTTTGCCGTCCTTGCAGATTTCATGGCTGATTTCAGAGTTTTCCTGGTATCCGTTCTCTATAAAATGCCTTAGTTCCTTCCTGTTGATCGGATCGTGTTTGCCGCCGTGGAATTCCACAAGCATTTTTCCTAATAGTTCTTTCTGGCTCGGAAGCCCGTACATACGGGCCAGGGAATCGTTACATTCCGCAAAATACGCGTTGTCATACACCGCGTCGATCTGTTGTTCGATGGGTAGGGAGGTGTCTACCGGATTTTTCATTTTCTGAAGGTAAACACCTTCAGTGGTGGTATTAAGGAAACTGTAGTATTTTTTGGAATTATCGCTTAGCGCTTCCTCCGCCTCCCTGCTGGCAGTAATATCAGAAGTGAATCCGTCTATAATGAAAGTTCCGTCTTCCAGGGTTTTTCTGACTCTGGCGTCCATCTTGAGTATTAGTGTTTTTCCATCAATGCGTTTGGCCTGGTAATCGAAGTTTTTTACGAAACCCTTCTCCTGGATAATTTTAATAAACAATCTCCGCCGGTCCGGATCTACATAAAGTGAATGGTACAAATTTTTATATTTGGACATGGCTTCCTGGGGGGATTTTGCGCCCAGGATCCTGGCCATTTCCGGATTTACATTCAGGACATTTCCCTCTGAATCAGTCTTGAATATTCCTATGGGGGAGTGCTCGAATAGTTCCCGGTACTCTTTTTCGCTTTTGACCAGGATTTCCTGAGCCAGCTTTCGTTTCGAAATGTCCCTGGCAATGGTGTGCATATACCGCTCACCGTCAATCTGCAGGGATTTATTGCTGAATTCAACCGGGACCTTGGTTCCGTCTTTCCGGAGGATCCTGGACTCACTGGTGATTTCCTCACCCGCCATTATCCTGGAAAAGAATTTCCTGAAGGCATCCAGGTCTTCGATTTCGTGGAGGTCCTCAATCGTCATGGAGTGGATCTCATCCAGGGAGTATCCAGTCATGATTTCCGCCGCCCTGTTGCAATTTACAAACCTGGCTTGTTCATTGGCAATGAAGATGGCATCCCTGGCCCCGTGGAAAATGGCGTCAAACCATTTCTGCTGAAGGTTTATTTGTTCCTGATCAGTTGATCCAGGAGCGCCAGGATCAGTCTCCCGGTCATTCTCTTTATCAGCCATATTGTCTCCTGCGGAAGCTATCTTAACTTGATTTGTATCCAAAGATCTGTCCCGTGTCATGTTAAATTATCAGGAATGATGTTCATCCGCAAACTATTTAATTCGCATTTTTTATCTGCTCAGACAGTGGGGTAACCAGGTAAAAAGAAATACGGGCTAATCCTGCGTCGCGAATTTATGAGATGCCCTGCCATTCCTGAATATTTTTTTAAAGAGGAACTGGGGGAAATAACCCGGAAAGCGTAACGAAAAAGTGTTTATGGAATCAGCTGGAAAATAAAAATGAGTTGTCTCGGGGTAACATTGAGTCCTGTCACGCGGGTACTGATATTCCCCCGGAATGACCCGGGATGAGAAGTTATCATCCTTTCGCGATGATAGTAAAAAAACATACAAAGCGGTGACAAACGACAAAAACTGCAGGCAAGAACAAAATCGTTTAAAATCTATATTGCGGAACGATAATGCGCGCCCGTAGCTCAGCTGGATAGAGCGTCGGACTTCGAATCCGCAGGTCGGGGGTTCGAATCCCTCCGGGCGTGCCATGTTCCACGGGGCTTTACAAAAGGCGGGTGCAGGAGTTTCTTTTGGTGTTAGCTTTTTTCTTTCTAACAATATTGTAAAATTCAATATGTGTTTTCTCAGAGACTATCTGGAATGCTCTCCATTTCAAATCAACTAGTTTTGTTCTTCCACTAAATCATCCCATGGTTCATTGAGAGGGGCAGTTCACATTCATTCGTCTGCTTTACTTGTCATTCCAACTTTTTTGATTTTGTGTTAGTTGATTCTGTATTATGTTTAGAATTTAATTCAGCACATCAGGGAACGGAAGTGCGGTGAAAATCCGCCGCGGACGCGCCACTGTAACTGACATTGTTTGATTCGAGTCACGGCTTGCAGAAAAGGCTGGAAGACTGAATCCATAGTTAGTCAGAAGCCAGGAGACGACCTGAGGTGCAGGGCACGATTGTCTCGCGATTAGACTGGCATGCTGGCACCCCTGTCTCTAGGAAGGGTATCTGTCTCAATTCCGAGTTGTCGTTGCTCCTTGTTTTATGAATCTCATTATAAAGGAGTGACAAAATGAAAAAACATATTCTTGGTTTTCCCCGGATCGGACCTGATCGGGAGCTGAAATGGGCCCTCGAATCCTATTGGAGGGGAACCTGCAACCAGGCAGAACTTGTGGATTCCTGCCGTCAATTAAGGTTTAACAACTGGGAAACACAGCGTAAAGCCGGGCTTTCCTATGTTACTACCGGTGACTTCTCCCTCTATGATCACGTTCTTGATATAACCGCCATGATTGGGGCGGTTCCAGAACGGTTTGAATATTCGAAAGGTATTGTTGACGAAACGCTTTACTTTTCTATGGCTCGGGGAGAAAAAGGTAGGGATGTTTTACCTATGGAAATGACGAAGTGGTTCAATACCAACTATCATTTCATAGTTCCTGAAATATCATCACAGACCAATCCACGTCTTTCATGTAGCAAAATTCTTGAGGAGACCGGGGAAGCAGTCCAAGCCGGATATTCTGCAAAACCAGTGATTGTTGGGCCGATTACTTATTTGTCTCTTTGTAAAGGCGTGAACGGGTTTGACTGCTGGGAGAAACTCGATTCAATTCTGGATGTCTATGAGGAAGTAATCTCCCGTCTTGGCAAGGATTGCGAATGGATACAGATTGATGAGCCAATCTTGTGCACAGATATGGCAGAAACGGCCAGGAATTACTTCCCAGCCACCTATCAGAGACTGAACAAGGTGTCAGGCCGTGCCCGGATTCTTCTCGCGACTTATTTTGACACTCTTGATGACAATCTGGATCTGGCACTTGATTCGGGCTGCCCGGGACTTCACCTGGATCTGGTTCGGGGAAGATACCTTATCGAAGATCTCCTTGATCGTATCCCGAAAGGGATGGTGTTGTCAGCCGGTTTGGTGGAAGGCCGGAATATCTGGAAAACTGATCTTTCCAGATCCCTGGTAGTTTTGGAGAAAATGAACCGGCACCTGGGTGATGGGAATGTGATGGTTTCGTCGTCCTGTTCCTTACTTCATTGCCCGGTTGACCTGGAGAGAGAAACCGAGATTGATGCGGAGATAAAAAACTGGATGGCCTTTGCGGTTCAGAAATGTGAGGAAATAAGTATCCTGGGCGACTCCATGGGGGGGCGGGATTGTTCCGAAATTATTGAAGCCAGTCATATGGCCCTGGAATCCCGAAGATCAAGCGGACTTGTAAATGACCCCAAGGTCCAGATCCGCAGCGGAAGGGTTGAGGAAGACATGCTGCACCGCAACTCTCGATATCCGGTGCGCAGAAAAGAACAGGCCCGGCTGAATCTTCCGGAACTGCCTACCACCACAATCGGGTCTTTTCCGCAGACACCTGAAATCAGGAGGGAGAGATCGCGCTACCGGAAAGGGGAGATCAGCGAGGCCGAATACAACATTTTCTTAAAGAAGATCATCCTACAAAACATTGAAAAACAACTGGAAATCGGGTTGGATGTACTGGTGCACGGAGAGCCGGAACGTAACGATATGGTTGAGTATTTCGGCCAGCAGCTAAGAGGGTTTTCCTTTACAAAGAATGGGTGGGTGCAGAGTTATGGAAGTCGCTGTGTCAAGCCCCCGGTTATCCACGGAGACGTATCCCGGCCCGTGGAAATGACCACAGAATGGATAATCTATGCCCAGTTCCTGACGAGGAAACCTTTGAAGGGGATGCTTACCGGACCGGTTACGATGATGTGCTGGAGTTTTGTGCGGGATGATATTGAACCCAGAGAAATCTGCAGGCAACTGGCACTGGCCATAAGGGACGAGGTCCTTGACCTGGAAAAGAAAGGAATAAGAATAATACAAATTGATGAAGCCGCGCTCAGTGAAGGCCGTCCTGTCAAGAAGCGGGACAGGGGAGAGTATCTTCGTTGGGCAGTGGAGGCTTTTCGCCTCGTTACTTCGGGTGTAGAGGATTCAACCCAGATCCATACCCATATGTGTTACAGCGAGTTTAACGATATGATTGAGGCGATAGCTGATATGGACGCTGATGTCATTAGTATTGAATCCAGCCGCAGCAAGATGGAATTGCTGGACGCATTCAGGGATTTTGAATATCCCAATGAGATAGGACCGGGTGTTTATGATATACACAGCCCTAGGGTACCCTCCAGGGAGGAATTGGTGGGATTGCTGGCGAAGGCTGCCGAATATATCCCGAAGGATCGACTATGGGTGAACCCTGACTGCGGGTTGAAAACCAGGGACTGGAAAGAAGTAATTCCTGCGCTTGAAAACATGGTAGCTGCCGCCAGGTCTCTAAGGACCCGAGAAAAAGGCCTTGATTAAATGCCTGATTTACGCTGCCCATCTTTATCGTTAAATACTTGAACTGGAGCCCGGGCGGTCAGGTCTTCAGGGGCACCGTCTGGGTTGATCTGAATTTATAGGTATGGGCAGTTTCCACCGCGTCCAGTGCTTCCTGGCTGGAAGCAGTGAGGTGGCTGTCCCTCAAATCCAGATACTCAGGAGGATTGGCCAGGACGGGTGGGAGTTCTCCTCGAAGTCCCACAAGGACTACCCGGATTTTCTCTTTTGCGGAAAATTTACGACGAGTGGCTTTTCTGATTTGCTTAACTAAATTGGTGGCCATGGTGCTCTCCTCCATGTTAGTTGCCATGATCAGCTTCGGCAAACTTGACGGGGATTGTCAAGCTTTGTAAGTGTCTCTTAGCTCTTTGCCTCAAATTGTCCCATTTTGCTGACGTCAAACAATCAAGGACCGTATGAGTTGATTTAGGAGTACAATATTACTATTGATGTGAACTTAATAAATTGATCCGATGAATCGGAGGATTCCGGCAATGAAAGTTGACACTGAAATCGGAATATTAACCAGGTTACTGGATAATCATCCAGCTGTAATGTTATTAATCGATACGTCTCACACTATCCTTTGGTCTAATCAGGCCTACCAGAAGACACTCAATTTACCACCAGGAAGGTTAATTAAGGATAAATGTTATGTCAAAATGGGGCATTCTGAACCCTGTTTTGACTGCCCCGTCACAGAAGTGCTCAAAAGCGGAGATCCCTGCCTGGGTTTAATCCAACTTGGCAGCACAGAATCTAGCCAAAGTATTAACAATTTTTGGATCATCGAAGCATCCGCGGTATTTGATACGACAGGTGAAATCTCAGGAGCATTTATAGTCGCTCACGACAGTTCAGAGTGCGATTGGGTTAAACAAAATTTAGAAAACAAGGAACACTTCATAAGAGAACTGGTTGAGACACTGGGCGTGATAGTCTGGACATGTGACGAGAACGGGGTCTTTACCTATGTAAACCTGGCTGTTGAAAAAATTCTAGGCTATACGCGCAATGAATATGTAAACATGGCGGTTTCGGATTTGATGCATCCGAACGACTATAGAAAGATTGAAAAAGATGTGCCCCGCCTTTTGCAGGAAAAGAAGGGCTGGAATAACGTTATTGTTAGGTGGCTGCATAAAAATGGAAGCTGGAGAAAGCTTGAGAGTAGCGCCGTGGCAATTATTGGTGCCGATGGCGAAGTAATCGGCTTCAGGGGGATTGATAGAGACGTTTCTGATCGGCTGGATCTAATGGCCCAACTTGCTCAGGCGCAGAAAATGGAGGCAATGGGACGTTTTGCCGGCGGCATCGCCCATGATTCCAACAATATGCTTGGAGTTATTCTTGGATACTGCGAAATAGCACTCGATGGAATGGATCCTTCAAATGAAATAAGAAACTGCCTCGAACAAATCAAGAGTGCGGCAGGTAGATCGGCAGACCTCGCAAAGCAATTATTAACTTATGCCAGAAAGCAGGTGACAAAACCTGAGGTCGTAGACCTGAATGACAGAATTACTAAGACACTGACCCTCCTGCGGAGATTAATCGGTGAGAATATAAAGCTTACGTGGCTACCAGGAAAAAAACTATGGCCAGTCAAGGCAGATCATCACCAGTTGGATCAAGTTCTATCCAACCTCTGCATTAATTCAAGAGATGCTATTGAAGAGGTTGGAGAAATAACTATAAGCACCAAAAACGTTAGAGTGAAGAAGGCCATGTGCGAGATTCGGACCGGCTTCATTCCCGGAGACTATGTCTTAATAACGCTAACTGATACTGGAAAGGGAATTAAAAAAGAAATTATCGACCATATCTTCGATCCTTTCTTCACAACTAAGCCGGTGGGACAAGGTACAGGCCTCGGATTATCAACGGTATTCGGGATTATTAAGCAAAACAATGGATTTATCTACGCCTTCAGTGAACCTGGGAAGTACACCTCATTTGAGATTTTCTTGCCGAAATATTCTGGTGTGATCACAGAAAAGGATGAAGAATATCTTGATGTTGAGGTTCAAACAGGAACAGAATCTGTCCTACTAGTGGAAGACGAGCAAGCCAAGCTTGAGATAGTTGATTTATTTCTGAAGAGACTTGGTTACAACGTTACTGCCATGAACAGTTCCAAGAAGGCGCTACAGCTTTTTCAGAAAAATCCGGATAAGTTTGATCTTCTCCTTACCGACATGGTGATGCCTGAACTAAGAGGCCGTCAGCTGATGGATAAAATGAAATCCATCAAACCCGATCTCAAGTATATTTTCATGTCAGGTTTCATATCAACTGGTGAGCGGGGAACAGACTCACCTATCAAAGTTTCAGCTGATGAGCCTTTACTTCAAAAACCCTTCAGCCAGAAAGAACTTGCCACTATTATTCGAAAGGTACTTGATTCTTAACTGCCGGGATTGTTTGCTATTTAATGTTGCGTAACGACATGGCAGATGTGGACCTGAGCCTGGCATAACCCAGGCGATATCCAGGAAGAAGGGCCAAAGGGGAGGGGGGATATGAATGAAATAAGAATCGAATCAACCAACTTGGAAGAATGGTTTGAAAATTTAGATCATGTCGCTCTTGAAACTTGGCGTGAGGCAATGGCCCAACTTAGGAAACTTCATGGTGATGTCTGGAATGGGGTCAGGTTTTTCTAACCGTCAATGGCATCATAATTGCCGCAATTTTTGCACTTGCGAGACTCGAGAGTCCAGGGCTTCTCACCTGGGTTTTAATAGCCCTTTTATCATTGATTGGAATCTGCACAACAATTATTGCTATAGGAATCCTATCTAAACACAGAGACTACTATCTCGCCATGCTCCTCAGGAAGACACTTATAGAAATCAAATTGGATTTTTATGAAAATCATATTTCTGACATAGACTTCTCCTTCCCGTGGAGTGTAGAGAGAGAGTTCATTGGTTGCCTTGCTTCAAATCCTAAAGTTTGGTTACGTGATCAGAAAACTCGGAAAGGTACAATCTCAAGGCGTCTATTCTTATTCTACAAGGGGGTAATGGGTAGATATGTTCTTGCATTTCTTGCGGCAAGAGCTGGATTAGTTTTAAATTTTAGTGGATAGTAGATGGATCTTAGCTGGGCTGAATCACGGTTGTTAGACGTCAGCACAAATGGTCAGCGAGTCACAACAGACTCTTTATCGTGGCTCCGTCCTTCTCGACAAAGGCATTGACAACCCCTTCTCCACACTGCAGATATTCACTTGATGGTCTACTTGCTGGTAATCTCTTTGCATGGTTTGTATATTTTCACGCAACTGAATTATAGTCAGAGGCGAATTTATATCAACAGAAATGTGCCGCTTTGGTTCATTTTACTAAACAAACCAGTTTAAATGCAGGAAAATAAACAACAATGACCAATTCACTCATAGAATTCGGTGAGGCCTTAAAAGCCCGTAGAACTTCACAGAAAAAGAGTTTGAGGAGAGTTGAACTTGATCTTTCCGCATTCCTGGGCAGTGAAGCCAAAGGATGCGATCACACCACCATAGCCAAAGACGAAAAAGGGAAAAGTCTGGAAATCCCTTTTAATAGAATAAAAGGTTATGCACATGTCTATAGGATTACCGTCGAGCAGCTGCTGGCAGAATATCTGTTGGCGAGCCATGGCATTGACTACACCAGAATGATTGAGGTCAAAGCCACCCGGATCGAAGAAGTTATTCCTCCCGAAGAACGGGAAGCATACAGGATGTTCCGCCAACTCCTGGATAAAAAGAGCCAGGAGGGGGTTCTCGCGTGCTTGAAGATGATGATAGGTGAAGATGCGGGAAACAAACCAAAGAGTCCTGTTAAGACGGAGGAGGAAAGCGAAGGGGCAGCTTAATAATTTAATTTCCTGATGAAGAGACGACCTGAATGACGGTGTGGCCGCGGTAGCGGTAGTTAGAAAGGGAAGAAAGTTCATGTACAACACACTTACTCAAGAGCAGAAAAAGAAGGCTCTGATATACGCGGTTCAATGCGACCTGATAGATACGGAACTGGCGGTCGAGTTCTTTTCTCTCATGTGGCTGGGCACTCCAGAGACAGTTGACCGGATTTCAAATATCGTCAGGAATACCTATAAGCATTCTTTTCCAGTGAGAAAAAGCGACGGCTTAATAATTGAATTTCCGAATAACGGGAAGACCTGAAGAAAATTGCAGCCGCAGGTGCGGCTCAGTAATCAATATCAAAGAGAGCCAACAAGTTCTTGCTTCAGGGCAGCCTGGAACCCTGGGCCAGGATGGAAATCGATAAATAGAAAGAGGGCTAACATATTCAAATAAATGGGGGACTTCTACATAATTCTGCTGATTCAATTATCTCCGCGGCCAACGATAATCAGGAACTGGATGAGTTTAGTAAGGCGTGAGAACTGTCAGAGTGTACACCTCTTAAGGTTACTGAAGTAGATTTAGCCTTTGTTTAATCTTTTTCAAATATGCATTTTATTGAATTCTAAACCCAGCCTCAGCAAACCAGACAGACTTAAGCCCGACAACACCCATGCCTGAGTCCTGCGTCACAGTGCCAAAAGGGGAAGGGGAGTGCAAGGATTTCCGCACTGTTACAGGGACTCTTTTGTATACTACAGGCATTAATCGTCAAGACCAGGAAAGAGAGTTGTCATGAAAAAGAACCTTGCTGCCTGCCTGATTTTCGCTTTTCTGATACCAATGACACTGCTTGCAGAAGCAGAAACAGGATTATCGGATGGCCAGACAATATATGTGCCGGCCTATTCGCATATCTACAGCGGTGACCGGGAGCGACCTTTCCTGCTGACAGTCACAGTGAGCATCAGGAATATTGACCCCAAATACCCCATTAATATAGTTTCCGTGGATTACTACGAGACCCAAGGGAAACTCCTCAAGAAATACACGGAACTGCCATTCACTTTAAAGCCCATGGAATCAATACGGTATGTAGTCCCTGAAAGCAGCCGGGCCGGCGGTTCAGGAGCTAATTTCATCGTGGTATGGACGGCAAAGAGGCCAGTTAATCCCCCGATTGTTGAATCCGTAATGATCGGCACCTCCTCCCAGCAAGGCATTTCATTTACTTCCCGGGGGCAGGCAATTCTGGACACGGACGAATAATCCAGGCCGGTTCTGGCAATTTATAAGAAGAGCAAATTACGACGCCCGGCTTTCCTCCTTCCTTGCCGCCTCCCTTCCTGATTTCAGACCGATCCAGCCTTGATCACCAGCAATCAGAAGTTTTTGCATGACACGCATGCATATCTGCTGGTAATATCTCTACTCGTTGAAAGGGGATTTTTTACTGCCGGGATATCTGACTGCAACTGTGGTCAATATTCCTTTTTTTCTTCAGGTTTCGTCTCTTTTCAGGAATTCGGGGCAGTTCAGGATTGGACAGGTGAAGCCGGATCAAGTGAGCATAATCAGGAAGATCCCGCGATTTTTAAATTGAGATCATTTATCTCAGAGATTAGATAGTAATATGAGACAGTTTTTTATCACCTTGTTCACTCCTGCTGCCCGCCATATGGGAAATGTTAATCCGGATGTTTTCACCGCGCTCTCCCTCGCCGCGGGTGTGTTGGCCGGACTCTCCTATCTGGGAACCCACATAAGCCCCTGGTTTTTTTTAGTAGGCGGAGTTTTCGTCATCATTTCCGGCAGCGCCGACAGCCTGGACGGAATCGTGGCGCGAATGTACAGCCGGACATCAAAAAAGGGTGATTTCCTCGACCATTTCAGTGACCGGCTGGTAGACGTTTCCATTATCATCGGGCTCGCGTTTTCAAAAGGGGCCCATTTGACTCTCGGGTTTTCCCTGGCCCTGGTGGTCCTGCTGCACAGTTACCTGGGCACCCAATTGGAAGCCACCCTGGGAGAAAGGTCATATGAAGGGACAGGAAAAGCTGAATTCTTTTTAAGTTTTATCCTCTTTTCTATTCTCGCGACGGTATTTCCCGGAGTATCATTGGAGATTATCGGGGAGAAAATGGTCCTGGCGGACATGTATATGGGTGTAGTCTTAATAGTTACACTGCTTGCCCTGGGGCAGAGGTTTCACCGTGGATTACAGTCCTGTATAAAGTTGGATAGATAACCATGGAGTTAAACAGCATAGCCATTCCTGCCGTACTGCTCTGGGGTATTTTTCTCTCGGTTTCGGCTGCCTCCACCCTTTTTGTGAGGCAACTTAAAAAGCACAGTTTTTTTTCGCGCCTCGCGGTTTGGTTCATCATTATTCCCCTTTTCCTGTCAGCTCTTTATTTTGGAGAGTGGACTTTCTTCACCCTGGTCTTCTTCAGTTTCCTGGCCTGTTATTGTGAACTGGCAAGAATCAATGAAGGGACCGGGTTCCTGCAGCACCTGTTATCCCTGGCTGTTTCGGTTCCCTGGCTGATCGGAGCTCAGCTGCTGGAGTACTCTTCATGGCTGATTCTGCCTGCCCTGCTGGCCCTGGTCGCAGTAACCTACGTTTTAAAAAACTGGAAGAGGGACAGATGGTGGAACCTGACGGCTTTTTCCTTCCTGCTGGGAATATGTTTTTCTTACTGGATTTACCTGAACCTGCTGGGCAGCTTCAGGCTGGCCTTTTTTGTTTTTTCCGTAGTCGCTCTTTTTGACATCATGGCTTTCGTAATTGGAAAAACGCTGGGAAGGTACCGGCCATTTCCGCAGATAAGCCCCAATAAGACAATGGCAGGCTACCTGGGAGGATTTTTCAGTGCTGTCCTTGCCGCCTATCTTTTCTGGTTCGCGGTTCCGGAACTGAATTTTTTCCAGATAACCCTGGCAGGCTTGCTGATTACCATTGCCGGAACCTCGGGAGACCTGTTCGGATCGAAGATCAAACGCCTTCACGGCAGGAAGGATTTCAGCTGCCTGCTCGGCCCGATGGGTGGTTTAATCGACAGGCTGGATTCCCAGCTGATTACCATGGGACTTTTCTACTATTATCTCCTGGTAATAGTCAGATAGATCTTAAATTATGAGTATTCCCTCACTCCTCCCCAAAATGCATCCTCTACTCTTCGGGATCCCTCGTTTCGCCACCATGTTCTTTTATATAGCTCTGGTGACCCTGTCCCTGCCCCTGGTGGTGGTCGAGCACGCTGGAGAATACAGTAAGGGGCTTCACCTGGGCCTGATCACCGGAGGAGCCGCTCTACTGAGTGTCGGGATCCTGTATTTTTTCGGCATTTACAGGGACCGGAAAAGGAGAACCTACCAGGGTATAAGGTATCCATTGTACGGCCTTGCCCTTGCTCTCCCGGCTCTCGTTTTAATTTCAACAAGCGAATATTATGACGTTTTGGTTATAGCTTTTATTATCCTCGTTATTTCCCGCTCTTTTTGCGAATCCTCCCATCTTTCAGTCCTGACAGACCTGCCTGATCTGAAGGACAGGGGGCACTATACCGCGGGCATAACCTTCTGGCATTTCCTCGGTTCAGGTTTAGGGGCGTTATCCTTCGGGTTTTTGTCAAAATCAAGCAGCTATTTCGGATTGCGATTATCTTCAGGACTGGGAGTCATTTCTTTTTTAATCGTACTGGTTTCAATCGCCGTTTTTTACACAATTTTTTTCCAGGCCTGGAAAAACGAAAAACTGGCACCGGGACAGAGCGAACAGGTTATCTGCTTTGAACTCCCGAAGAGTTTAAAATACCTGATTTTCGCGAGGTTTTTTTTCCTTTCAGGCATCCTGATCATCTCTACATTCCTTGTATTTGTGGTGCGCGATTATATCGCCGCTGATGAGATAAAAAAAACCACCGCCCTTTTGTATGCCTGGTCCATTGTCGGCGCGATAGTCTCAGCCCTGCCAGCCGGAAAGCTTTTAAAACGAAAAGGAGAGATTCCGGTTCTATTTTTCTCTGGAATATCCCTGGCCACGGTAGCGGCCGGTTTTTTCTTATTCGGACCGAGATATCCGGTGATCAACATACCATGCATGATTCTCTATGGTGCCGGTTTCGCGGGAATCATATCCGCCGGCCTTTCTTTAACCGTGAAACTCATTCCTCATCCGCAGATGTCGGGACGAATCATGGCCATCGTAGCTTCCAGTACCTTTCTCGCCCAGTTTCTGGCATCAGTTTCCGGTGCCTTGTTTCTTGACCCCCTGAACCGCCTCCATAATAATCTTGGATATTTCGGGCTGCTGGGGATAATGGAGATTTATTTCATTATAGGAGGAGTATTCCTTTATAAGATCAGGGCGTTGCTGTCCAGCCCGGAAATTTGAACAGGCCAGTCCATATGTGAAGATAATCCCGGGTTTTATCCGCCCAGGCTGTACTGGGGGATCTTCATCAGTTCTCCATTTTTCAGGGCGGACTGATGGGCAATAATGCCAGGAGCCGTCAGGTTAAGAGCCCAGTCGATATCGATCAGCGGCCTTCGTTTCTCAATTATCGACATGACGAATTCATGGGCAAGATATCCATGTGATCCTCCATGGCCTCCGGCTTCAACTCCTGGCGGCAGAGGTGGCTTTTTTGTCTCCGGGAGATTCTGCTCCTCGCCCTCATACTTCCCGAAGAAGGATCCTTTACGGGCCCGGATACGTCCCGTCTCCCCACCGGCGCCGGGAGTATCCCAGCTGATAGCCATTCTTGCCATGGCGTCGTTATTGAGGCGAAACAGGCCGATTTCAGTGCCGAAAGGATTTTTGTAGATATTCCCGGAGGGTTTCAGGTGAGGTATTTCGCTGGGGAATCCCATGCATGACACCTCGGTATAACTTCCCCCGGTCACTCCGGTGTAATAGGCTGTGGCATGGGTGGGGTACCACATTGGAGGCAACCCGACACGCCAGTTTTTGTATGATGGAATGGGTGTAGGCATGTAATGGTAGTATTCACCTTCACTATAAATCAGTTCACCAAGCTTGCCGGCGGTAAAGAGAGTTCGCATCGCGTACAGATCGTTATGAAATGTTGATGTTTCGAACATCATGTAGTTCAAACCGCTGTCTTTTACAGTCGCGAATAACTGATCGGCCAGCTCCAGGGACCCAAAAACAGCAGGTACCGCAACTGCCACATGTTTGCCGTGCCTCAGGACTTCCATTGCATGACGGGCATGACTGGGCGCGTCGGTTGCCAGGAAAACCGCTTCGATACTGTCATTTTTGATCATTTTTTCCAGTGAGGGATAGGTTTGGGAGCAGCGGCACTCCCTGGCCAGGTCCGCGCATCGCGAAGGAACCAGGTCGCTGACCGCAACAATTTCGACATTCGGGTGATCCTGAAATGAAAAGGCTGCTCCGAACCGGGATTCCCCGTATCCGGCGATCCCGATGCGAATTCGCCGCTCCGATGTTCTGACCCATTCTTTTGATGTGTCGGTATTAGAATCCGTATCATCAAATCCCTGGACTGTTTTCCTCGATGTTTCCTGATCTTCTGATCTGGTGCCCAGTCCCATGATACCCAGTGACGTGGCGCCAAAACAGCTGCAGGATAAAAAACTGCGTCGTGTAACTCCCATGGCCGGCCTCCATTCAGAATGCCAGAGATGTGACATTCATTTATACAGATAAAAATAGCATAAGAGTTCCCGAGTGCCAATTGCGGGATTGGCAGGTGATTGAGTAAAACAGTGACCGGTGGTATATTTAATTTACATGCAATAAGTTAGAAGTGCTCTGGAAGTGTTTCGAACGCCTGGACCCCCAGAAAAACAACAAGGTGGACCCGGCTAGTGGTGAGGGCTGTTCACAGGGATCTGAGTTTAATGTAAGGCATTAAATCTGAAAGGCCACACGAATCCGGGGTACGGTTGAAACTGGTTACTTTTTACAGGGTTCCTCTTGCGGCTCGCTGGGTTCCGGTAATCAAGGAGAGAGATCATGGACCTTCAAATAGTGGCAAGGTTTTTCATGTGGTGCACCATAATCAACGGGGGATTGCTGATTCTTATGGTAGTTTCTTTCATGTTCGCTCCTGATCTGGTGTACCGGACCCAGAAAAAATGGTTTCCTGTCCCAGGGGAAACCTTCACGCTGGTTATGTACCTGTTCCTTGGATTGTTCAAGATATTCTTCCTGGTATTCAATCTCGTGCCCTACGTGGCCCTTCTGATCATCGGGTAAAGGGGATGCCTCCAGTTCAGAGATGTGTCGGGTATCTGAACTCGAGCATCTATTTGTCGGAAGTATTTTGATACAAAAATGAGGCCATCTTAATACGTAGCGCATCATTATCATTTTGATTCTGCAGCTGCTTAACACCGTCTTGATGTATCTTAGAATTAGTATTTCTCCGGATCCAAAATCAGTTTTGTAATAATATCGAACCAGTTGATGAGAAGAAAAATAACAAAAAGACTATTGATTACGGTCATTGGTTTGATCGTTCTGGTCGCCGTTTCCCTGTCGGTTTCCCATCTGCCTTTTGTTAAATCAAAGTTTTTTTCCACACTCCAACTGGTCCTCGAAAAAAAACAGGGAGTTCACCTCTCTGCCGAAAGCTTTGACTACAATTTATTCGGGCGCAGCTTTTTCCTTGAAGGTGTGCGCCTGGAAAAATCAGGAAGAGAAGATTTAATTCCTCTTTTTCAATCGGAATCGATCCGCATAAAAATCTCTTTATCAACTTTATACACCCGGACGCTGGCAATTGATGACCTGGAGGCCATCAATTCAGAACTCAACATAATAATTGATGAGCAGGGAGGCAACAACCTCCCGTTTGAATCAAGCTCCTCTGAAACAGGCCTGGTCCGGGAAAACCTGCCCGATTTTGTGATTCGGAGGCTTATGGCTGAGAACATCCGGCTGCACTTTTTTGATGCAAGGAGTGACCTGGAAGTCCTGGTTCCTGGCATCGGGGTAAGCGGATCCTGGATGGGGGCAGGCAGGCACGCCATTGATATGGAAACCAGCCTTCCGGGATCAGTAGATTTCCATGGGAAATTTTTTTCTCTGGGGAAGGCTGGTTTAAAGGCTGAGATTTTTAAGGATGGGATTAACTTTGATAATTTTTTTGTAAACCTGGAGGGCAATGAATTTACCCTGGCAGGAAGCCTGAATGGTTTTTCCTCTCTGCTGTTCGAAGGAACCTGCGAGGGGAATCTCAACCTGGATTCAGTCAGGGCGGCCATGGGAATTCCGGATAGTTTTATCTCCGGAAATATAAAACTGCGGTCGGAGCTGCGCGGACCTTTGCAGGAATTGTCGGCGCATGTTTTGTTGGAGAGCGGAGATCTGGCCTACCGCGAATGGGAAGAAGTCCAGCTTGATTCTGAAATTTACTGGAAGGGGAGGGAACTGGAGATCCGTTCCCTGGATTTGAAGAATGGGAGAGAGGAAGCTCATGCCAACGGAAGACTGCATCCTCTTGAATGGGAAGCCGGCAATCATCTGAACCTGGAGTGGAGCGATATTGATGCCGCCAGAATAGGCGATGCCCTTAACAGTCCCATAACACTATCATCCGTTTCATCAGGAACACTGACATTGTCCTGGGACGGGTTCTCCCGGAACGATATTACCGGAGAATGCGAAATCGATCTCGTCAGCAATGGCAGCAAAAAAGCTGACCTGACCAGGACGGAATTGACTGGAAGGATCCGGGCTCAATCAGATGAAAACGGGTTCCGTGCCGTACTGCAAGACATCTTGATTTCCGGAGCCCTCCTCCAGGGGGAGCTTCAGCTGCAGGGCGAGGACATATCCGGAAGCTACCGGTTAAAAGCTCCAGATATAGCCGGTATCATTTCCCTGGCCGAATCCTTCTTCGACAGGCCGGACCTGGGGATTATCCAGGCCCTGGCGCTTGATGGCCCGATGGAAGTTTCCGGACAGATTGGGGGAAATCCCGGAAACCCGGCAGTGACCTTCGATATTGAAAGTGAAAACCTGGAAATCCTTGGCATGGAGAATATAGGAATACTGGGGAGTATTGTTTATGAAGACCATTCGCTGGGCATCAATTCCCTGGAGGTTCACGACAGGAACGGCAAACTGAGCGTAAACGGGTCTTATCCGACAGGTTCTCCTGAACGAGCCATGCATTTTGAGGTTGAAGGGGAGGATCTACCCCTGGAGATGATCTTATCAGTGCTCGGCAGTCCGGTGGCAGCGACAGGAAAGGCCGTGGTAAGTGCTGTTATCGGGGGAAGCATTGAAGCTCCGGAAATCGTTCTCCAGGGGACAATTTCCCATGGAGCTGTATATGGACAGGACATTGATAAGCTGGAGTTTTCAGCAGGCTACCGGAATAAAAAGGCTGTCCTGGAAAATCTGTCGGGCCACCGGCTTTCAGGGTCTTTGGAGGGCAATGGTTTTTATGATCTGTCCAGTAAAGAATTCAATATAACCTTAACCGCAAAGCAGTTTCCTCTCCAGGGGATGATTCTGCCGGGAACATCAGACAGTGTTTCGGCGGGAGTGGATATTGATTTGGAGGCCCGAGGAAACCTGGTTAACCCAAACCTTAGGGCGAAGGGGCACATGTTTCGGGCTTTCTATGGGCCTTGTGACCTGGGCGACCTCGAATTCGAACTGCACACCTTAAACGAAGAAGTAGCCTTCCATGTAGATTCCCCGCTTTATTCCAGTTCGATCGACGGGACTCTTTCCCTGGGGCATCCCAGGCTTTTGAAAATGGAACTTAATTCCAATCGGATGTCCCTGGATGTTGTAAGGGATAAGATTTTTTTCCTGGAAGAAGCTGACTTTTCCGGATTTATGACCTCCCTGGTAAGCGTGGAGATGGATCTGGATGAACCTGGAAATATGATAGAGGCAAACGCGAGAATCGAGCAGATTCAGATTAGCAAGGAAGAGCATCTTATCCAGAACAAAGGCCCCATTCTTGCTGATTACCATGAGGATGTTATTCATATCAAGAACCTTGTGCTCGCCGGAAGCGGGATGGATCTTGATGCCGGGGGTTATATCAATCTAAGAGATTCTTCCCTGAGCGGGTTAGGGATTAAAGCGGATCTGGATCTTTCCCTGCTGGCAGCATTTATCCCGGACATGGAAGGAGCCGGTTCCCTGCGAATCGAGTCAGAATTCAAGGGTTCTCTTAACAGTCCGGACATTTCCGCGTCACTGGAACTCACAGGGGCGGAGTTTCAGTATGGGTCATTTCCTGTTCTCCTGGAAGATATCCATTCCAGCATGAAGATTAAAGACAATGTGATTGGAATTGATTCCCTGGCTCTGCGTCTTGAGGAAAGCCGGATCGTGATGAAGGGGACTATTCCCCTGGAGTCTCTCCCAGTGTCACTGCCTGAATTCTTCGGGGTGCATGGAAACAGGGAGGCAGAGCTTACAGTAGGGTTTCGGGACTTTGACCCGGCTGTCCTGGCGCTAATTCATTCCAGGGAAATGGCCAGGTTGATCAGCGGAAGACTTGCCGGAGAACTGGCAATAAAAGGGCATAAATTGCAGACCGGCAGGATTTCGGGCACAGCTCAGTTTGAGACCTTGGAATTGATTGTCTCGGGGATCCCGCTGAAACAGAAGGAGCCCTCTCTGGTTCAGCTGGAGGATGGCCTCCTCTCCTTTCAGAAATTTATTTTAGTCGAAGGGGATAACCAGGTTGCCCTGGGTGGGACCGCCGAAATAGCCGGGAACGGGAAGATCAACCTTTTGCTCCAGGGCAAATTCGGCCTGGGCAGATTGAAGAAGCTGGACAGGAAGAGTGTTTTTTCAGGGAACACCGCATTCGAAATACATATTGGTGAAAGCTTCGCGAGTCCTTCAGTTCAGGGTTTTCTGGATATCCAGGATGGCCGGGTGCGAAGGTTTGATCCTGGCTTATTTTTAGAGCAGCTTAACGGGAGGATAAAATTTTTTCCGGGACGTATAGAAATTGGCGGGATTACTGGAATCCTGAATGGAGGGAGGCTGGTCGTAAATGGGAAAGCCGGATTTAAGGCAATGGAACTCCATGATGTCGCCCTGAATCTGAGGACAGTAAATTCCGCGGTCGAATTTCCCGCGGGGCTGCGTTCCGTGGTTTCCGGCGATTTCAGGCTGACTTCCCGGGAGCAGGATTATCTTCTTGCCGGGGCTGTGTCAGTGCTTGATTCTAGGTATACAGATGATTTCGATATCGGTTCGTCCCTTTCCCAGGTTTTCAAGAAGGATCCGGCAAGAGATCTTTTTCAGGATCCCAGTCCATATTTAAAACAGCTGAGCCTGGACATCAGCCTCCGCACCCAGAAGAATCTTATCATCGACAACAACATAGCGAAATCCCAGGCAACTGCCAATATTAAATTATCCGGAACAGCCGACCGACCGAGTCTTGCCGGGAGAATTAACCTGGTCGATGGGGGTGAGCTATATTTCAGCCAGAATATATTTACGATTGATAAAGGTACGGTTGATTTTGTCAACCCAACCCGCATCGAACCAGACCTGAACCTGAGCGCAAGCACGAAAGTAAAGGAATACGACATTACGCTGGTTCTCCAGGGTGTCCCGGATAAATTGACGGCCAGCCTGATCTCTGATCCCCTTTTGTCAGAGCCGAACATTGTGTCTCTGCTTGTCACCGGGAGGACCATGGAGAGCGCCTCAGCTTCGATCCTCAGCGTTGCCGGAAGTACCGCGCTTTCCTATCTCACCAGTTCTCTGACCGGCAGGGTGGAGCAGGCAACTGCCAGGGCCCTGGGCCTGGAAAGCGTGCGAATAGATTCAGGCCTGATATCAACTGAACAGAACCCTGAAGCCAGGATCACCCTGGGGCAGCATCTTTCCCGTGATTTTGAACTGGTTTTTTCCCAGGGCCTGAAGGATGCCAGAAATCAGATGTGGATGACTAACTACAATCCATTCCTGAATTTTAATATCCAGGGAATTAAACGGGATGATAATGAATATAACCTGGCTTTCAGCCATGATTTACTGTTTGGATTGAAAAGAAGTCCGGTCGAAGCGGCAGAGGAGAAGCTTAACAGGAAGGAACCCCTGATGGGCAAAGTGGAGTTATCGGGGAACCTGGCGCTGCCGGAAAGTGAAATCAGGAAAAAATTGAAATGGCAAAGCGGGAAGAGATTCAGCATGGCCTCACTCCAGGATTCGCTGGACAGGGTGCGGGAGCTTTACCGGGAAAATAACTATTTAGGTTTTTCCCTGAACTCCAGAACTGAGGAGAATGAAGGACGTCTCGACCTGTTCGCCCGCATTGATTCGGGACCGAAGATAATCCTTGAATACGAGGGGGCTGATCTCCCGAAGCGTCTGAAAAAGGATATCCTTGATGCCTGGACTGGCAGTTCATTCGGGCAGCTGGCCAGGGAGGACATATCGCAAAGAATCCGGATTCAGATGCTGGAGGAGGGGTATTACCAGGCTTCTGTCCAGTCGCGGGAAGTGAAGGGTGGCAGCGGCGACCGCACTATCCTTTTCAGCATTGAGAAAGGAGTAAGGTTTAATGACCCGGTTCTTCATTTCCAGGGAAACAGGCTGATCGAATCGAAGGTAATCTCTGACTATCTCCGGGAAAACAGGTTGGTTAACCTGGCGTTTTATGATCCCGGCGAGTTGAAAGTCCTTATCGAAGCGTTTTATGGGCGGGGCGGATTCCTGCGTCCTGAGGTGGATATTCCAGTCATTCGTTATGAGCCGGATCGGAAAGAAGTATTTCTGGATTTCTCCATTAAGGAAGGAGACCGGTTCCGGGTAAGGGAAGTAAATATCTCCGGAGTTCACCTTTTCAAGGATGAACAGATTTTTGAAGCCGGCGGCATTCATCCCGGGGACACGGTCTCGCCTGAAGTATTCAGCCGAATCGAAGAAAAAATTGAAGAAATCTACCTGAAGAAAGGTTTCAATGATGTCCACGTATTGTCTGATATCTCGGTCAATTCAGAAAAAGGGACCGTAGATTTGGCAATTACGGTCGAGGAAAACCAGGGATGGATTGTCGAAGAAATCCTGGTTTCAGGAAATGTGATGACAAATGAGCAGGTAATCAGGCGCGAGATAAGGCTGAAAAAAGGAGATGAGATAAATTTCAAGTCGATCAACGAGAGCCGGAAGCGTTTATATGACCTGGGTGTTTTTGAAAGGGTCAACATAGAAGTGGTTCCCGCGGTGGATGGCGGGGCTGATGCATCGGGCAATAATGAGAATCAGACCGCCGCGATGAAACCCTTCCGTATCGTGGTGGATGTTAAAGAAATTGAGCCTTATCGTTTGAGATACGGGCTGCAGTATGACACGGACTCTTCCTTTGGGATTATGAGCAGCCTGGTTGACCGCAATTTTCTGGGAAAAGCTTTTCTCCTGGGATCAAGCCTGCGTCTGAACCGGGATGAGCGGGATGCCAGGGCTTTTTTCCGCAGCCCCCATATGTTTGCCAACAAGATAAACTCAGAGTTTTATCTATTCTATAACAAAACCTTCAAGCCCGCCTTTGACGTGGAACGCAGAGGATTTACCCTTCAGCAGCAGTTCAAGTCGGGTGAATCCAACCTGGTTTCATATAACTATTCTTACGAAAAAATAGGAACCTTTACACCCGGGCAGGACGGGAATGCCGGCACGGAGGATACCGAGCGTGCCGGAACCTTCAACCTGGCATTCACTCATGATTCCCGCAATGACATCCTGAATGCCACGCGCGGCATGTTCCTTTCAAACAGTCTCAGGTACGCTCCGGGATTCCTGGGATCAGATGCCCGGTATTTGCGCTATTTCGGGCAGTTCAGCACTTACAAAAAGTTAACGGATTTTTTAATCTACGCTTCATCAGTCCGGGTTGGACTGGGTAAAGCCTGGGGGGAGGAACTGCCGCTCAGTGAAAGGTTTTTTGCCGGAGGCGGCACAACCATTCGCGGATTCAGGAAAGATGAACTTGGACCAAAGGATCCCGCAACTGACCTGCCTTTAGGAGGTGATGCGGTATTTATTCTGAACCAGGAGTTGAGGACTTCGATTTACAGGAACATTGGTACCGCCGCTTTCCTGGACCTGGGAAATGTTTATCCGAAAATATCGAATTTTGATCCGACAGATATAAGGAAAACTGCCGGATTTGGTCTTCGTTTCCAGACCCCGTTTATTCTGATCCGGCTGGATTGGGGATTCAAACTTGACCGCCGTCCCGGTGAATCCCCGTCCCAGATCTTCTTCAGCATCGGCCAGGCCTTTTAGCTTTACGCGTAAGGAATGGACATTTTAATTCCCTTCATGTGGAAAATACGGCTTTGAAGAGGTGGAAGCCAGGCAATGATTCCGGTTCCGGGATCGCTGGTTGGTGAGGTCAGAAGGTGAGGGCCAAAAGGGGGGAGCAAAGCGGAAAGAATCCGGACTTTTCTCCACCCAGGAGATGTGCCGGACTCTTTCCAGCTGCATTTGTTACGGTTTAATCCTGTTTTACAACAAGGTCGTTGGTAACCGAGAAAACACCTTCCACGCTTTTAACCCTGATGTTGGCGCGGTTTTTATCCGACTCAGAACTTACAACCCCTATCAGCTTCAAGTTACCATTCCTGACGATGATGTGTATGGGAGGATAGGCGCGTATGGAATACAGGGTGAAGTCAGGGTGGGAGTATATGGCCCTGTATGCATCCATTCGAATCCGGTCATCATTCGGTGAATTCGGCAGCACTTCAATATTATTTTTCACATCCTGGATATCTGATACCCGTTTAACAGCTGCTTCTGCCGCAGTTTTTAGTCTTGGACTGGTGACTTCTCCAGTAAGAACTACTGTTGTTCCTTCTACCTGGAATGCCAGGTTGTCAAAAACATTGTAATCTGGCAGTGTTACCAGGGCGAGACGGACCCTTGCCTCAAGCGGAGAGAGTGTTCTTCCGGGTTGAGAAAAGGCAGTGCCTGCGGATAGGCAGAAAATCAGTATTAATGATACAAAAAGTGAAATTCTGTATTTATTTTTCATTTCCAATCCTCCTGCCCGCTGCTATCGAATTTTTAAGCGGGCGGTTTCAGTATGTTCACAAACTTATATCTATTTATAAGTGTGTTAACTAACTATACTGTTGCCGGGATCAAAAAGTTGCATTTGTATTTGAGCCGGAGCATTTTAGGGCGTTCCGGCGGTGATTTTTTGAGGGGGAAAACACAGACCTGTATGGGCGGTCATGGCTTATTATTTGAAATCAGTCCCGGCGATGAATCTTAAATTTCATCTCCTGATTTCCATTCATAAACCAGCTCGGGGTTTTTAATATAGCGGGCCAGGTGGGTGATAAAGGGAAAAGCTTCGCCGGCGTCATAAGCTCGGTGGTCCATGGTTGCGCAAACCGTAACAACATACCTCGGTACAATCTCTCCATCAACAACCCTAGGTACCAGGGATACATTCCCTATCCCGAACATAGTCACCTCCGGTGGTATGATCACTGTTACGGTTTGATGCCCTTCTAAAGACATGCCGATGTTGGCTACAGTGCAGGTTGCCCCTAAAATATCAGTAAGCTGAAGTTTATTTTCTTCCGGAATATTAATAAACGCCGGATCAGGCTGTCTTCGCTGCCAGAGAAGCGAACGGACCAGTCGCCACAAAGCTCCAAGGCTGGCAAAATCGAGTTGTTTCACCGCGAATTTAATATATTCCTTAGCGGCTCTGGTATACAGCTCCTCGGCATCAGTTCTGCGGGCTTTCCGGGACAGGAGGCGCATTTCGTCGGCGACTTTTGCCAGGGGCTTTAAATGTGGATTCCTGATAATAGGTTTTATGACTCCAAATTTTGTATTCACTGTAAAACTGAGGTTAATGTCTTCTGCCAGGTAAAATGTCCCGCCGTTGCGCAGGGGAGTATAATCCAGAAAGCCGTTGATGCAGGGTGTGTGATAAATGCTGTGGGCAATGGCCTTGATGAAGAAGGCTGAATAATTTTTGCGAATGGCCCGGTGAAGAAGAGCGTTTTCAGTTATCCGGCTGGTACTTTCTTTAACGTTTGTTTTACTTCCCCGGGTGTATTCAATCAGCGGAGTTACATCAAATTCGATATTGGCGGCAGCATGCGGAGTCTTGCCTGCTGCCTGCGACAGGACATAGGCAATGCTCTGCCTTAAGAAGCTAAGCCGTCGTTTCTCTTTAACCTTCACATGTTTGCACATGTAGGCAATCTTAAAATCCTGGAACATAAATAATCCTTTGTCACTCTCCTGAAGAATAATTATCTAATCTGAAATTTCTATAGGTTTTGTATCTTCCTTCCGGTTATGTTTATGCCTTATGGTTATCATACCCGGTTTTCCCATATTCAATAGCTTATGTGTCTGCATTCAGCATGAATTTGAATTATGAAACTCAACAGAATCATCATCCGGAAACAGGAAATCTATTTGGCTTTGACTAGTATAGTATCTATCTTCTCCGGCAAGGTATAGAAGTTATTCTCCTTTGTGAAAAAGAATACGGAATAAATTCAGTCCGCTGTCCGGAGGGCAGGAGGAGCATCAGCATCATCCCTGTCAGGCTCTAGGCCAGGCTGCACCTTGAGACGGATCATTCCCGGCCCTTGCTCAAGGAGTCTGATTATCAATCTGTGAAAGATCGTCTTTGGCAAGAGGGTACTGCCCTTTAAAGAGGATATATGAAAGAAGATATTGTTAAATAATTGCTTATTCCGTTTTTTTCATTATGAAATCGCAGATTTCTTCAAGAGCCTGAGTGGCCTCGGGAAACAGGGGGGCGCAAGCTGGGTAGCAATGAAAAAGCCCGGCGCCAACCCGCAAGGTTACATCCACGCCTTCCTTTTTTGCTTTCCTGGAAAAACGCGTGGAATCATCGCGCATCAGTTCATCGCCTCCGACATAGATAAGTAGAGGCGGCAGTCCGCGAAGGTCCCCGAACAGGGGCGAAATCAGAGGTAAAGCCGGATCATGATCCCCGGTATAACATTTACTGAAAATGGTCTGCGCCTCTTTCCAGCATAAGTGGTCTTTTTCCGCGTTTGATTCCCAGGATTCCCCGGAGTTCGTCAAATCAATCCAGGGAGAGAGAGCCACGGCAGCCGCTGGTTGTTGTATCCCTTTTTCCTTCAGGGCAAGGAGAGTGGAAAAAAGGAGGTTTCCTCCACCTGAATCGCCCATGAAGGCAATCTTGGAAGGGCTGAGGCCTTGTTCCAGCAGGTACTGATAAGCAGCAATCGAATCGTTCAGCCCTGCCGGGAATGGATTCTCAGGAGCCAGGGCGTAGTCAAAAACAAGGGCGCTTATCCCGCTTCGTTTCGCGAACTTGGCGACAATCCCCCGGTGAGACTTGATTGATCCCAGGACCAGTCCTCCGCCATGAAAATAAAGAATGGCTTTTTCAGCAGGCGCGTTCGCGGGCCGCATCCATTCGGCACCCAGATTGCCGATACGGAGCGGTATCAGTTTGAAATCGTCCGGGAGTTTTCCAAAAAAGCCGGAACCTTTTTCAACCTCTTCGCGTAACTTCGGGATCGATGTGTTTTCGCTGATTGAGTTTGTCCGCGTAAGTTTAAAGCGCAACAAGTGACGATACCGCAGGGCGAAAACAAATAAGCGAGAGCGAATACTGGGCATTTTTTCTCCACATTTTTTCGACAGTGATTAAGTAATGATTTCTAAACAAACATATTCAACAATATTTTAGGGTCCGGAGCGTTGTATTTCGCGCCGTGGGTCGCTTTGTGAATTGCCAGGCCCTTTATTGATGTCCAGAAGACCAGGGCCAGCTCAGCGGGGTCAAAATTTATAATTGAACCATCTTTCTGCCCTGCAGCAATAATGCGGGTCATTACCTCATAGGGCACACGGTTTTCCTTTTTTATGATTTTTTTTGCTTTTTCCGGAATCGCATCCGAAGATGTGGCGACCGCAATCAGAAGATGGTAGAACCCTGAATGCTCATTTTTATCCAGCCCCCTGAGCAGTTGCTCTATTGCAATCCTGATTTTTTCCCGAGGCGGCAGGGGAAGGTGTTCCAGTTCCAGAGCCGCTTTATTCATTTTCAGGAAAGCGGTCTGGATCAGCTCTACAAAAATTGATTCTTTTGACTCGTAATAATGATAAACGAGACCTTGAGACATCCCAGCTGAGGCGGCAATATCGGAAATTTTTGTCGCTGCCAGACCTTTAGTGGCAAAAAGCCTCAGAGAACCGGATAAGATCTGCTCCCTGCGCTCATCTTTCATTTTCTGATTTAGCTCTTTGTTTCTGGCCAATGCGTCTCCTTTTGATTGATTGAAGATTTATTCAATCAATCTACCCGATCCATCATAATTTGTCAAGAATTTGAACTGGTTCTTTCACCAAGCTTATGGGAATTAAGCAGGGGAGAGCGGGAGATTTCAGAATCTCCTGATTATCCGTAACCTGGGATTCTCTTTTTTTTAAAATGATATATGGGGTCTTACTTCAGCGGGTTCAACGCTGTACAATAAGCTTTGGATGAGACTGCTGAACGGGATTCATGCGCATTTCCATGTTTCCATTATTGCTGACAGGCCGCCGGTTGTTTAATAGTCTGCTTCAAGGGACAGTATTAAACGCATTGGATTTGGGGCACCCTGAATCCAGCCCATGCTTCCCTGGTTGATAAACCGGTGGTGGACTGCCGTTACAGTCCAGTGAAACTCCAGAAAAGACTGGATGCCTGACACTGAATCTGTCAGGGGCAGGGTATTTCCGATGGAATGGGAAATCCTGTCGGGCTTGTTTAGTTTTGTTGAGACTCGCAATGTTTTCGAAATGGAGGAGAAACGTGCTACTGTCCAGTTTATTAAAGAAAATCAAGTCCGATTCATCTCATAAGCCTAAAAAGTTCGGGACCTTTGCCGGGGTTTTCACACCTGATGTGCTCACCATACTCGGCGTTATTATGTATCTCCGCATGGGGTGGGTCGTTGGGAACGCCGGCTTTCTGGGTGCTCTTCTTATTATTTTGCTGGCGAAATCCATTACCCTGTTTACCGCCTTGTCGATGTCCTCCATTACCACCAACATCAAGATAGGGGCTGGAGGAGCATATTCGATTATCTCCAAGTCATTGGGACTGGAGGCAGGCGGCAGCATAGGAATTCCGCTTTACATATCCCAGACTCTATCAGCGGCGCTTTACATCATTGGTTTTACTGCAAGTTGGCAGCTCATATTTCCCTCTCATAACTATTATTTGGTTGCCACTGTAGCCGCGATTCTTTTGTTGACAGCTTCCTATATCAGTGCTCATTTTGCGATGAAAATCCAGTTCTTTATCCTGGCAATCATAGGATTTTCCCTGGTTTCTTTTTTCCTGACAAAGTCAGATCCGGCTCCTAATTTTGTTCTCATCGGAGACTTTACTGACGCCGGCTTCTGGAAGGTATTTGCCATATTTTTTCCAGCGGTAACAGGAATCATGGCCGGAGCCAACATGTCAGGGGATCTTAAGGATCCCAAAAAATCAATTCCCTGGGAACCATTACGTCGATAATTGTCACAATGTGCGTTTATATCGCCATTGCCTATCTGGCCACCAGGATAGCCACACCCGAGGAACTTCGTTCCAACCAGATGATTATGGTTGACAAGGCATTTTGGGGGCCTGCGGTTATCATAGGCATAATGGGAGCGACCTTGTCTTCAGCCCTGGGTAGCATGCTGGGCGCTCCCCGAATTCTTCAGGCCCTGGCCCAGCAGAAAACCGTCCCCTTTTCACGTTTTTTTGCTGCCAAAACCGGCAATGGCGAACCTAGGAATGCCATTCTTTTTTCCGGAGTTGTGATCCTGTCAGCACTTTTACTGGGCAACCTGGACTTTCTGGCATCTCTCATTACCATGTTTTTCCTGATAACCTACGGCATGCTCAATTTTGTCGTCTTCATCCAGCAGAGCATGAAAATCATAAGCTTCAGGCCAACCTTTAAGATTCCCCGGATTATTCCCTTTCTTGGTGCCATCGGATGCCTGGGAATAATGCTGCTGATTAATCCCCTGTTCAGTGTTGTTGCCATCATAATTATCATTGGACTGTACGTCTGGCTGGAAAAGCAGGGACTTAGATCCAACTGGGGAGACATTCGGGGAGGTCTGTTTTTAGCGATTGCTGAAAGAGCATCCCGTATCGCCACGCGGTTCCCCAAACACCAGATAACCTGGAAGCCGGATCTGCTTGTGCCAATTGATAATCCTAAAATCTGGGCTGGTTCATTGTTGTTAATCCGGAGTATTACCGGCCGATCGGGCAGTATTTTTGCTTTCACGATTAAAGAGGATGAGATTGACGAAACTCATGAAGCACTGGAGGTTTTAGTTGAGCCTCTGAGAAATGAAAAACTGCACGTTAATTGTTCAGTGATTGAGGATTCCTCGTTTGCCCATGGAGCAAAACTGGTTATACAGACCCTGAAAGCCAGCTCATTTCAGCCTAATATCCTGTTTTTGACAGTTGGTCAGGATGATGAATCAGACCAGGTATTGCTGAAGCTGATTGAGGAAGCGGCCAAACATGAACTGGGGACCCTGGTGTTGCGCCAGCATCCCCGCATGGCATTTGGAATGCAGAAAAATATTAACCTTTGGCTGCGGGACCAGAGTCCTAACTGGCACCTGGCGGTTTTAATTGCACTGCAGATTCAGCTTAACTGGGATGGAAAAGTTAACTTAATCACTGTGACTACCAGGAAGGACGAGGTTCGGAGAGCCAACCAATTTCTGGATCGAATCAATGACCAGGCCCGTCTGCCATCCTCGACCGAATTGCTGGTGATGGTCGGCAGCTTTGAAGAGGCCTTGCAGAAGGCACCCAGGGGGGATGTGAATATCCTGGGACTAGGGGAAAAGGTGGACTTTGATTTTATCAGGAGATCAGCTGACCTTTCTAAATCCTCCTGTCTTTTTGTCCAGGATTCAGGCAACGAAAACGTGCTGATGTAGCTGATATGTGGTGAAAACGCCTGAATGTTCCAGGAGCAGGTGCAGATCCGGAAAACATCAGGTTTTCCGGAAATATTTTTGCCGTATTAACGATACCGGTAGCATTTTTACCTTCACGATTGGATTTCATATACCAAGCTGGCTTCGGAATCTCTGATATATTTCCTCTTCATTGAATTCAGCGAGACTGTTCAGGACACCTCCGGCCATATCTTTATGGCCGCCTCCGGTTCCCATGCCTCGCAGCGTGTTCCTGATAATAACCCCGGCATTCCAGTCCGGGTTCTCACTGCGTACTGAAAAGACTATTTTGTTTTCACTCTGGGCGCAAAGAACTACAAATTCAACTTCTTCTATGGAGAGGATAAAGTTCGAAAGCATTCCCAGGAGATTACGGGTGCATGATCTTGGGTAATGATGGAATGCAAATTTCTGATCAATCCGGATGTTTGCAAATGTTTCCTGGTAAATCAGTAATTCCTTTAGATTGATATTATTTCTCAGTATTGAGGCGAATAGACCCTGGTCGATTTCATCAAATAGACATGAAAAAGCTTCTACGTCTTTATGATGGGCCCTTCTCCGAAAAGAATTGGTGTCAACATGAATGCCGACCGCCAGGGCAGTAGCTACTTGCGAAGTAAGCCTGGTTCCAGATTCCTGTATATATGAATAAATAATGGTTGAACATGAACCATACTCGGGCCTGACATCAACGAAAGGAATATCAGAAGGCTTTTTCCCCTGGTGATGGTCGATTATCCCAACCACATTTCCCTGGAGGACCGTAACGTTTTCATTGCCTGAACAGCCATCAATAACAATAATTTTGTCTCCGGGCCCGACATTTGCTTCATCAGCTTTTTCCATTGAAATCCCCAGGTCTTTAACCATGCATTCAACGGGATTCGTTTGGAGTTCTCCTTCATAAATAATCCTGGAATCAATTCTGTGTTCTTTCAGGAAATGATGTAACCCGAAAGAAGCAGCGATAGCGTCAGGGTCAGGAAAATCATGGGTCTGTATGTAAACGGATTTCTCGCCGCTGCAAAGCCTGATAAGCCTTTCTGATTTTCGTTGCATAAATGAACACCCGCGAGAAATTGATATCTATACTAACAAGGAATTAACAAACTCCCAGTTAATAAGATTTTTGATAAAAACATCCACATAATCAGGTCTTCTATTCTGGTAATCCAGGTAGTAGGCGTGTTCCCAGACATCAATAGTCAGCAAAGGCAGCAGGGTGCCTGAAACCGGTGTCTCTGCGTTTGATGTTTTGCTGATCGCAAGTTTTCCATCTTTAAGTACCAGCCACGCCCATCCACTGCCGAACTGAGTGACGGCAGCCTGTTTGAATTCTTCAGCGAACCGGTCGTAGCCGCCTAAATCAGTTTGAATCCTTGCTGCTATAGGTCCTGTTGGCTGCCCTCCTCCATTTGGCTTCATACACTGCCAGTAGAATGAATGATTCCAAACCTGGGCCGCGTTATTGAATATTGCGGTTTTGGAGCTGTCCCCGGCGGTTTTTTTAATGATATTTTCCAGGCTTTCTTCGGCCAGGTCAGTCCCAGCTATCAATCCATTAACTTTTTCAACGTACCCGGCATGATGCTTGTCATGATGGAAATTAAGTGTTTCAGCACTGATATATGGCACCAGGGCGTTCTTGGTAAAGGGAAGTTCAGGTAAATTAATCGGCATTTCTCCTCCTTTTTAATAGTTTGCGTCCATTATTTTCATATCACGTTTCAGGTAATTTTGCAGGAAAATTTTCCCCAGGCCTTCCTTGCGGATCAACCGGATTGGAATATCCAATCAAGCTTCAAGGGTTTCTGTATCCAGATCAGTGCAGCTTAAGTGAAAAATCTTCCTATCCAGTTAATCCTTTGATCAGCCGTGGTTTCCCATCCTGACATTTACCTTTTGCTTTTCTTCTTTTTCCAGGGGAATGCGGGTTCCCCTGATTGGTTTTCCATCGAGTTCGAGTGAAAAAACCCCGTTCCCGACACGGTCAGGATTTGTAATAACTATAACGTATTCAGCTGAATTGAACCGGCAGGTCACGGAAAATCCATTCCAGGTGGGAGGGATGACCGAATCAATAATTAGAACATCTCCGCGGCGCTTCAACCCCAGGATTTTTTCTACCCAGGCCCGGTATATCAGGACCAGGCACTGCGATGCTGATTCCAGGGCAGTTTCTGCCCTGGCCGGGTCAGCTGCTCCACTTAACCAGGCCCAGGACTGGGGAAAAGAATCAATCTGGGCCTCATCGCGTTCCACTGAGCCGAGAGGCCTGCCGTCGTCGAAGCGGCCCCGCAGGTACCAGTTGCCGTCCCAGGCGGCATTTTCAATACCTTGCGGTAGCTGTCCCTTTTGTTTCGAGTAGAACCTGGCAAGGTCCTCCTCTGCCAGTGCCTGGGAGAGTTTGATCATCCCCTGCAGCACATCTATTTAAAAATCAGCCTAGCCATACACTTTCCCCTTTCCCTTTAACACCGACCAGGTTCATTCCGTCATTCCAGTCACCTGTCCCTAAAAGAGGAAGGCCGTTCGGGCCCGATGTCAGTCCTTTGTCACAAAACCCTGTGTAGCCAGGCCGGTAGCGGATGATGTTCCCGCAATGCGGGCCAGGTAGGCATGTCCCAGATTTTTAATATGGCTGTGTATATTATCGAAATAGTTGAGATGGATTTGTTCTTCGTCGATGATGGTTTCAAATATTTTGACGGTTACACTGTCCCCATTTTCCCTGCAGACCTGGAGGAAGCTGTTGTAGACAGCCACCGTTTCATCTTCCAAATCTACATCAAAGGGAAAGATTTCTTCCACTTTCTGTCCCCTGGAAACCTCACTGGCCAGTGTCGTGGTAGGTTCCCCTCCCAGTTCCTTAATGCGTTCAGCGAAAATTTCTGCGTGCAGCATTTCATCAATGGCAATCAGCTTGATTTTACCTGCCAAGTCGCCGTAATCCATATCATCCAGATTATAATGCTGGTTCATATACTGGCCAATTGCGTGAAGTTCCATGGTCCGGGCTTTATTCAGTACTTCAATAACAGCCTTTTTAGCCTGTTCTCTATTGCTTTTCATTTGGTTTCTCCTCCTCAGCGGAAGCTCCTGGATATCCAGGAGCTCCTGAGATCCTTTAGATATATTCTGTAAGGTTTATATAATTAGATCCCGGGAAAATTGTCAAGTTGTATGTTGAAAGGAGTCTCCGAATATTCCTTCCAGTATTAATCATTTTGCTCCACCGCCCGGCTAACGCCTGCAGCCATGAGTATGCATTCAGGCAGGACGGCTGACTCAGCGGACTCGACCTGAGATGAATTCTCACATTGGCCTGTACCTGCCTGCCGCCCTGGACAGCTCTCGGATACTGCCGGAATGTTTACGGTTATATTCCCTCTGCCGTTTTTTCCCTGCCTCCGGTGTTTATTCAAAAATGATGCTTTTCACTTTGTCCAGGTTAACCAGGGCGTCTGCATCCTGTTTATTTAAAAGGTTGACTTTGAATTCTTCAAATACCGGATAGAGTTGGTCCATCTTCTTGCATCCGCCTTCAATCAGCATGGAACGTAAGTTATCGATTGCCTCGCCCGCGTTTCCGTAGTTATAACGCAGCACTTCGACCCTGATGGCTTCAATCGCCAGTTTTGTGTTGAGGGCCCGGTTTTCGTTAACCTTGTTTTCCAGTTGCAGATTCAGGTCTGTCACCTGGTTGGCCAGGGCTGTTTCTTTCACTGTGAACTCAGCCTGGGCATTCCTCAACAAGATCCAGTGAGTTATCAGGAGCGCGGCCAGTACTATAAGGATCAAAACTCCAGTTATTTTTGTTGAACTTTTCATAATATTGCTTATCCTTTCAGGTAAATGGTTTAATCCGTATTGTCACTAAGCCCTGGCTCATCTGCGATTAAAAACCGCGGCGTTTATACCCGGATGATGTCCACCGGCCTGCGCGATTTCAGTTCATAGATATCAGGACGGCGATCCATCAATGGCCGGACAGAATCCATATCTCCATCTGCCTCGGCAAGGAGCTGGCCGTCGGGAAAAGCATTTAGCTGTATCCTGTACAGGCGCTCATCGCAGAGGTCTCCCGTGGGGAATCCGGAATATGCCGCCTGCTGGATCTCCCCGATTTTTGGAATGTCGCTTTCCTTCCAGCGCCGGATCCTGATTTTGGGATGGGCCTTTTCCATTATTTACCTTTATATCGAAACCTTTGAGTGGGTCTGTAAGTCATCCTTTCTTACAGTGTATGTCTTTTTTCTGTCACTAGGCTATACAATTTTGTTTAGGCTTTTAAACATGGCTGCGGAAGGGACCTGATTTTATTCATAAGGTGGTTAAGTTTTCGTAGGTTTTTATCGGGAGTATGCGGTTCAGCAGGACCTTGCAAGCGGCCAATTTCATCCTCTTTAAAATCCTGTCGTGCTGATCCTGTGATTATGAAACCTGCGGTTTAATCAACTGGACAGCTTCATAATTCTGGCACTCAGGCTGGGTTCAATAAAGATAAGGTTAGCTCTCTATGAGATCGTCTGGAACTGTGCTAGGATGCATCCATGTCTCCTTTTTCGGTTCAAAAGTCTTTGGATGTGGTGATAGATTTAATCGGAATGATCCGTCCAGGGCACTGGGTAAAAAACCTGCTTGTTTTCGCGCCACTGTTCTTCGGCAGGAGAATGCTTGAATCCGAGGCGCTTCTTCCTGTTTTACTGGCCTTCCTTGGTTTCTGCCTTGCCGCTTCCGCAAGCTACATAATCAACGATGTATTCGACCGGGAATCAGACCGGAAACATCCAGTGAAGAAGCTGCGCCCCCTGGCAAGAGATGCCATAACCATTCGCACCGGAATAATCCTCTCCGCCCTGTTTGCGGCAGCTGGAATAGGTTTTGTAATTCCTCTTCGAGAACCTGCCGTGGCATGGCTATGCGGATACTTGCTGCTGACTTTTTTTTATTCATGGAAACTGAAGCATGTTCCTATTCTTGACATCACCATAGTGTCCCTGGGATTTCTGATTCGCCTGGGCATAGGCGCCTCTGCTGCTGGAATATCTCTCTCGGGCTGGATCATTGTCCTGACATTCACGCTTTCCCTGTTTCTTGCCCTGGATAAACGAAGGGACGATGTCCTGATTCTTAACGCCACCAATAACCGCGTACGGAAATCCGTGGATGGTTACAACCTGGAATTTGTCAGCCACAGTATGTCAATCATGGCATCTGTGACTATCGTAGCTTACATACTCTATTCAGTGTCGCCTGAAGTGCAGCTGAAATTGGGCACCGAACATCTGTATCTGACCGGAGTTTTTGTTGTTCTCGGCATCCTGCGCTACCTGCAGCGAGCTTTTGTGGAAAACCGGACCGGGTCACCTGTTGACGTGGTCCTGAGTGATCGGCTGATCCAGTTAACTCTGATTGGATGGATGATTTCCCTGTGGTTCATGGTGTATTTATGAGTATGAAAACGGCAATGAAAACAAACCCGATAGCCGGGTGGGGAAGATATCCCCTCATTGATGCCGCCATTACCTGTATTCGCGGTGAACGGGATGCCACAGAGCTGCTGGAAGCCGGTTCCCCTGTCCTGGCCCGCGGATTGGGCCGAAGTTATGGGGATGCGTCACTGGCTGAACAGGTGGCTGACATGACCGGGTTGAACAGGTTCCTTTCGTTTGATGAGAAAACCGGCATCCTTTCCTGTGAGGCCGGGGTATCCCTTGATGAAATCATTCACGCCTTTGTGCCCCGAGGATGGTTCCTTCCGGTCACGCCCGGTACACGTTTCGTTACTGTCGGAGGTGCAGTCGCGGCTGATGTTCATGGGAAAAATCATCATGTTGCCGGTTCTTTCTGCAGTCATGTCACCTCCCTGAAGTTGCTGGATGCTGCAGGCAACGTGAAAAACTGTTCCCCTCTGGAAAATGAATGGCTGTTTCGCGCCACCTGTGGAGGCAATGGTCTGACCGGGTTTATTCTGTCTGCAGATATCCGTCTGATCAGGGTCGAGAGTGCCTGGATCAGGCAGACCGCAGTCAAAGCGGGGACCCTTGAAGAACTGGTGGATTTGTTTGACAGGTTTTCAGGTTCGACATACTCGGTCGCCTGGATCGACTGTCTCTCCAGTGGTACCTCAATGGGCCGGGGAATACTTCTAACAGGGGAACACGCCCTCGCCGATGAGATTCGAAAGGAGGCAGATAATGGCAATCCCCTTGCGCTCGGTCGCAGGCTTCAGGTATCCGTTCCCATTTCCCTGCCTCCCTTTACAATTAACCGGCTGTCAGCCAGGGCGTTTAATACTGTTTATTACCATAAGTTCCCAGGCACTGAATGCACATCGCTGATCAGGCTTTTTCCTTTTTTCTACCCCCTTGACGCGGTGCAGCACTGGAATCGAGTATATGGGAGGCGGGGATTTATTCAGTATCAGTTTGTGCTTCCGAAAAGTGCGGGACTGGAGGGATTCCGCGGCATATTCAAGAAAATAGTGGATTCAGGAGCAGGATCATTTCTGGCTGTTTTGAAAGCGTTCGGGAAACAGAATGCCAATTACCTATCTTTTCCCATGGAAGGATTGACGCTTGCTCTTGATTTTCCCTTGAGCCGAAAGGTGCTGGACATGCTCCAGGTATTGGATGAAGAGGTTCTCGAGTTGGGAGGAAGGCATTACCTGGCAAAAGACAGCAGAATGATGGCAAACGTGTTTCACCGCGGATATGGAACTGGGCTGAAGCAATTCCGCAGCGTTAAGGAGAAGGTGGATCCGGGAAACCGTTTTCGTTCCCTGCAATCTGAGCGGCTGGAGGTTGTGATATGAAGAGTGTACTAATACTTGGCGGCACATCGGATATAGCCAGGGCCTGTGCCCGGCAATTCGCCGGATCAGGGTGGGATCTTATCCTTGCCTCCCGCCGGCTTGATGATTTGAAGCCGGAAGCCGCTGATCTGTCCATTCGATTCGCGGCCGATGTGGAAATAATGCAGTTTGACGTTCTGGACCCGGAGGTTTTTATCAGACAATGGAACCTGCTGGATCCAAAACCGGATGCTGTTCTGTGCGCTGTTGGATCCATGGAAGGAAACGAAGAGGCAAAAAAGAATCCGGAGACGCTGAAGAAGATTATTGATACTAATTTTACCGGTTGCGCCATGATCCTGAGTCGGATCGCGTCGGATTTCTGCAAACGCGGATTTGGGGATATCATGGCAATCGGATCAGTCGCCGGTGACCGGGGAAGGGCCGGGAACTATCCCTATGGTTCAGCCAAGGCCGGATTGGAGGCCTATCTATCCGGGCTACGCCAGGACTGCCGCGAATTCGGCGTGAGTGTTATGACCGTTAAGCCGGGTTTCGTCCGCACCGGGATGACCGATGATATGGATCTGCCGAAGCTGATTACAGCGGTACCGGAAAGGGTGGCTCGTGACATCGCGCGAGCCTGGAAAAGGAAGTATCCGGTAATCTACACACCATGGTTCTGGCGCTGGATAATGTTTGTCGTTCGGCACATCCCGGAACAGATTTTTCAAAGGAGAAAGACTTAAAGAAGTTAATGTGGAGCATGCTGAAAATCCGGGCATTGGAGGTTGAAAATCAACAATCATGACGTATATGCGGCAAAGGGAAAACTGGTCTATATGGATTACACTGCTTCTTCTGCTTATTCTTGGTGCTGCCTTGCGCTTTCACGGGCTTACCCAGCAAAGCTACTGGATGGATGAACTCCACAGCGCGAGCTTTTCGCAGCCCAACCAGGGATTGAAAAAGGTAGTACTCCGTGTAACCGAGGATGCCCATCCCCCTCTTTATCAGGTCTCGCTTTGGTTCACCTACAAATTGCTGGGATTCTCGGAATGGAGCGGGCGGTTTCTTTCTGCTGTTTACGGGATGTTCGGACTCGTTTTTATTTATTTGCTTGGATCATCTCTCCTGAATCAGAAAGCAGGCCTGTATGCGGCCGCGCTGACGACTCCCATGTTTTTTCACATATTTTATTCCCAGGAAGTGCGCTCCTACTCTCTTCTTTTCTGTCTTACGTCAGCCTGTTACCTGGCACTGTTTGCTCTCATCCGCAAACCTGAATGGAAGCGGAGTTTGTTTTACGCGGTTTTTGCCGCAGCCCTGGTCTACACTCATTATTTTGGGATTTTTGTGTTAATTGCCCAGGTTGTTTTGGTGAGTGGCCTGGTAATCTGGGACTATCGCCGATACATGCCGGTTTTGGGTTGGTGTTTTGTTGCGGGCACTCTGGTTGGGATAGCTTTTATCCCCTGGCTGCCTGCGTTTGCTTCCAATCCCCTTCTCTCTGATACCTGGATTGAGCCGGTCGGCCCTGATTTCGCCTGGAGATTTCTTCACCACTATTTTGCTTCTGGATTTAACCTGATCATGGCGGGAAGTTTTCTTCTATTCCTGGCCGGGTTTTTCCCGCTGTTACGCACCTCACGCGAGGAGCAGGCATCTGGATTGCCGGTCTGGTGGATCCTTTTCAGCTGGATAGTGATAACCCTGGGCGTTCCGTATCTTGTTACTATCTCAGGAATTCCTGTTCTTATCCCGCGGGTTACCATTATCGTACTCCCTGCTTTGGTCATGTTACTGTCCTGGCCTCTGGTCCGGTTGAAGCAGCCGCTGGTGATAACCTGTTCATTGATGATGGCAGTCTTTCTATCAATGAGCCTGGTCCAGGGGGATCTATATTTTCGCAAGGAATGGAAGAATAACTGGCGTGGTGTTGTCCAACATGTTTTAACTCAGGATCCGGAGGGACAGTATCCTGTCGTGGGCAATTGGTCCTGGTATTATCAACCCTATTTTTCGTTACTAGGTTTCCCTAGGAAGGTCATATACCCTCCAAATTTCCAACTGGACCGGAATTTAGGCCGGGTTCTGGCTGAGGGGGGGTTCTGGTTCATAGATGCTCACCACCTGGAGGGGCCTCCTCTTAATATGCGGCAACTGCTTGCCGGGAGTTTTGTAAAGGAGCAGGAAGCAGCTTTCCTGGGTGCCAGCGTTGTTTTTTACCGGTTCCGGGAACCCGGGCCAGAAGACGGGTTGATTTCCCCTGAGCCGATTGGTAAAAACGTTATCGGGATGGGGGACTAAAATTACTGATCGAGCAGCTGTTGCCTGGCTTCGGCCAGTCGTTCTATCATCTTATTAAACTCCTCGGCTATAATTCCGATTTCATCCACGGCATCGACATCAATTCGGGCTGATAAGTCATCATTTATTACAATGCTTTTTACTTGTTGAGTCAGCTTAGCCAGCGGATTAACAATGGTCAGTTTCAGCATTATAATCAGAACGAAAAGGATCACCAGCCCGGTAGCCAGTATTGAAAACAGGGCATAACGTATTGCCACATTTCCGCTCGCCATGATATCTCTCGGCAGATTAATTACCATCAGGAGGGCAGGGTTCCCCTGGATATCAGGGACAATGCTCCTGAGCTGCAAGACGCTGTCGCTGACTTCCGACAAGAGAAATGGATGCTCTTCCGAGATCTGGCCGAGTAACGCTTTTTCTCCCGCAGGCATCGATTTTTCCCCGATTGGGATGAGTTGCAGCGCAATGCGGGTCTGTTCGGCAAGAGTCTCAATAACTTTATTGTCAAGGAATCTTGCCATGATTAAGGTTCCCCGGATCGGGCCCTTTTTGTTGCTGGTGACTATGGGCCTGGATGCGACAAGCATGGGGCCGGCTTCCGTCATATAGACGCCTGCAATCGAACTATAAGGCCTTACGTGGTCGAGAAGAGGATTGGATACTGAAATTGAGTCGGGCGGGAACTCTTTGATCTGGATCTGCTGTCCCGTTTCCAGATCAAAGATCTTTCCCCACAGCACCTGTCCGGCGGGATTACAGAGATAGATTAAGTTCAGATGGTTATCGCCGAATGATGACATGACCATATTGGAGTCTATGTATGCGCTGTTTCTGTCCCTCATATATTCGTAAGTGTCATCCCATGCGCTCCAGTCATGGCTGAGCGCGTCGAGATGGTGAATTTCTCTCAGGAGCGCACCGGCGCACCGTTCCATGTCCCTGATTGCTTCATCCCTTTCAAGTGCGGCAAAACTCGGGAATACTATAAATCGTTGAATACTGTAATCAAGACCAGCATAGAGGATGACCACGCCCAGCAGGATTAATAATATTTTATTTCTTAAAAACATTAGCGATGTCCTTCTAAAAATTTATATCCAGATACCATTGCTATCCAGGTCTGTTTTATCAGAAGTAATAATCCAGGGAGAAAGAGGTATAGAATTCATCTTCTTCATTTACTGTTTCCTCAAGGGACCACTGATAATAAAAGATCGGCGTGAATGAAAAACCTTTCCATTCAAAGGTTGTTGAAATGTTCGCCGTTGAATGGCTCCAGCCCGCCGCAGAACCAAACACGCCATCGTTGTAGCTGATGTTGCAACCTAAGCTGAGAAATTGTTCCTCTTGCCCGGGAATCAGTTCTGGGACCGGGATATCGTATGACAGGCCAACCGTATGAATCCAGCCTTTATCTACTTCTGCGCTTGGATTTATTCCCGCCCATTCAAAGTCGCCCTCGTATCTGGGAACAACAAAGGAAGGTCCTAAAGGGAAAAGATTAGGCATGGAAAATCCAACGGCAAGTTCCTGGCCGCCTGTTTCTGCATCATCAGCGGCAGTACTATTGGACTGCTGATAATTAAAATAGGTGTATTGTGCGAAGGCATCCAGGGCATATCGGGTTTCTTCGAGAAACTCCCGCTCATACCCGGCGAAATAGTCGTATTCGTCCTGGGACACTGGACCCCCTTTATCCGCCCAGGATCCCCAAACTCCGGCGTAGAATCCCTTGTAATCTATTGTTATACCGGTCTGCCATGCTCCGTTGTCGTCGAGGAGGTCGTATCCCTGCCAGATATATTTTGTAACGTAACCACCTTCGACATCTATGCCAATATCTTCCTCTCCAGTCCCTATTGACGGAGCCGCTGTTACGGGGGTCCCAGAAAAACTAATAAGCATTACAGCAGTCAAAAGGATTAACGTCCGGGGTTTGATTTTCCAGGGTCTCATAGGACAGGACTCCTGTGTTAATTTTGGCTCTATTATCAATGGACGGGAGTTTATTTTTTTATCAGACAGAGGTGACAAGAATCAATTTTAACTTTTTGCAGGAGGTGGCCCATTTTTTGATCATCGATTCCACTTGTTAATTTCCAATAATTATTTTTTTTCGGTTGGTTAGAAAATTTGACCCTGCTTTATTGGGGCAACTCCTGAAATTTTCAATATTGGCCTGCTTACTCACCGGATTACCTGATCCGGTGAGTAAGCAGTTTTTAGAAAAACGTGAAACTGGATTTGATGAATAAATTGATTCTTCGGCGTTCGAATGAAGCCTGGGGCGAGATGAGACCGGCTCACCGGTGAAATGATTTTTACTTTACCGAAAATTAATACCCTTGTTATCAAACAGGAACATTTCTGTGAGACTATCCTATCTGACTTTATGCAGGGTATCCGGACTGTTGAATTTAAATTAGTGAATGGTAAACCATTTTACGTGTCAACGATAAAGGGGCTGTAGCATGGAATCGTCTAAGGCCGTCAACCTTGACGTTTATTCATCTTTGTCTTTTCAGGTTGTTAGTCCCAAACCTAAACCGGGATCGGACCAGTACAATGCTTTCCTGGCTGAGAAACTGGGAATCAGTGTCGGTTTTCCGGATTCTTTTGCCGAATCTATTCCTTTTACGCTGAATGATGTAAACGCGGGAGCCGAAAATGAATATCAGACTGCCGTTATCGGCAGCGCAGCTTATGTTGACCTTCCTCTTACCATCAGAGATTCAAATTACTACAAAAACATTATCAAACGAACAGAAAGGGGAGATACCTCACCTAAAATTGTTGATTCGCTCAGGAGAATCATTGATGATGACCAGCAGAGGATCTGGGAGCATAGCTGGGTGCGGTTCCCTTTTGCAGCGCTTGCTCCCTATACCAGGCACATTTTTGAAAGTGACCTTCGGGCTGACAAGAGGAGAGCCAAAAGCCCGCAAAGATCAGATGCACGCAAGTTTGTCGTTACGGAAAATGGTGAGGAGCTTCTTCGTATCCCTGTTAGCTACCTTCTAAAGCTTGCGCTGGCTGACGCCTGCAGTAACGGGATGGAGCAAAGCTTTTATATCAAGCGAGCGGCGGAACTGGCGATGCAGAGCTATGCCAACGATAATACCTCACCTGAAATTATCTCATTCCGCCCTGTGCCTGTCTCTGACAAAAACGGCTTAGGCAGGTGCCTGGCCAGGGAAACCGCGCTTCGTTTTCTTCTTACCCAACTGCTCACCATGTACGCGAATAACAGGTTTCAGCTTTCTGCCATGGGGCAGAAGGTCATAATGTACTCGGCGCCGCATCCGCCAGTGCGTCAGAAAGAACTCAATGACATCATTTCTGATTCCTTCTATCGTGAACTTTTTATTAACCCTTGCCTTTCAGGCTGGGATAAGGGTGAAGAAAAACTTGAATATATGAAACTATGCCACAGCGTTCTCTCCCGCAGTCAGCTCAACGCCGTAATAAAATTGAAAGAAGCGGGTATTATCACTTCAAATCTGACTGTCATACCCAATGTATCGAATATATGCCTGGCGAATAATTCGACTCATATAAGTCTTGGAAGCAAAAAGCTGACCGGGGCACTAGGAAACGCTGATTCAGGGTTCACGAAAGTTGATGAAAAATATTGCGGTGATCTGGCAATCAAAATAATTGAGCATTTTCTGCCGCTTTTTGTCGGAACCTACAGTGCGGCCCCCTATCGACTTGATTTTTGGGATTTTCATCCGGAAAAAGCACTTGGATTCCTTCCCCATGAACTGGATTTCACCCATTTACGAATGATCTGGCGACGCTGGAAAAAGAAGGCGTACTTGAAGGTTTTCGGACAGCCAGTCACTCCTTTCGGACCTAGATGGCTTGACGAAATTTTCAGCACGGTTTTCAGGCTCAGGGGAGATTACGTGTCTGACTTCAGGCTTCTTGACTATTTTGCTTCTTTCATGAGTACTAATGAAAGCCCGGCCCTGGATGGTTCTCTTGGAAATGGGGAGAGGTTGCGGGAGGACCTGGCTGAGCTGGGCATTATTGATAAGCATCTGTCTCTTTATTTTCTATACAGGCAGCGGAGTTTTGAAGCCAAGGGGTTTTCAGGATTTGAGGGAAGATACTACAGCCTGTTTGAACGATTCGGCGACGACATGGGTGAAGCGGTCAACCTTCAGACACTGCTGTCTGCCCTGGCTTTTAAATATATTCTGAAAGGAGATGTGCTTCACCACCAGATTCCTGACACTCCCACCGTGGAGAGCGAAAGACGGCAGATATTTTTTTGTACTGCGATTGGAATCCCCACATTTTTTATAGATGCTGATACCCCTAATTTTTTTATGAGGAAGATTCTGGCGAAGACCAGGCGCACCCGTTTAAGCCGCCGGTATTCAAACTATGTAAGGGTGTACAACCTTGAATACAGACGGGCTCTTATTGAGATACTTCGTGAAGATGCTGCTGATCTTATCGAACTATATGGGATGCGGGAAACAATAAATAATCTGGGGAGACGCGTCAATGATCCTGAAAACTGTTCAGCCTTTGAGCGCCTGACTGTTCATATCTGCAAAGAGGCCGGGATCTCATCTCCGATGAAGCTGGATGGAAAAGAGTTCAATCTTGCCTCCGAGGAATTTTATCGGGAAACGCTTCGGAAGCTTCATCTTGAAGAAGCAATGTCCTATGCCGAAGAGGAGATTGCTGTTTGCATGGAAAAGGCAGACAAAGGCAATAATGATTGTTGTCGGGAGGCGCTTCAATTCATTCTGGCCGGAATGAATCCAGCCACTTTTTTCGAGTCTGTCAGAAAGCATATAACCGAGGAAAAGGCCACTGCCGAAGTATTGAGTAAGCTGATACAGATTCTTCTTATTGTCATTGAGCAATTTGGGAAAAAGTAAAAGATAAATGGAGAAAACATGACAGATGGAAATGAGGCCGCATCAATATATCGAAAGGAAAACGGGGAATGTCTGCACTGAAGATTTATATGGTGACAGGATTATTAATCATATTTATTCCACTGTTCGGGAGAGTGCCCCGATTCTTTTTCGCGCCCTGACATCAAGGAGAATGTCCGATTTTCTGAGTTACCTGAATTATGATTCCCAGATTTGCGCCAGGCTGACAGGAGCTACTGATTTCATGAACAGAACGGGTATTGACCTTTCGGAATGTGTGGAGGATTGGGGTTCCTTTCAAACCCTGCGTGATGTTTTTGAGCGAAAAATCAGATACTGGGAAACCAGGCCCATGCCTGATGATAATTCTTCCATTGTTTCCCCTGCTGACGCAAAGTTAATTGTTGGGTCCTTTATGGAGGCCTCCCAACTTTTCATCAAAAATAAGTTCTTTTCTCTTTTGGAACTTCTTGGGGGACGATTCCACTGGTCCAGGTCATTCGAAGATGGTGATTTCGCAATCTTCCGTCTTACGCCGGAAAAGTACCACTACAACCATCTTCCGGTTTCCGGCATTGTCGTTGATCATTATGAGATTGAGGGATCTTATCACTCCTGCAATCCTGGCGCGGTTATCACTGTAGCCCAGCCTAATTCAAAGAATAAACGGATTGTCACTATCATGGACACTGATATTGATGGAGGGACCCTGGTTGGACTTGTGGCAATGGTGGAAGTGGTTGCCTTGATGATCGGTGATATTGTGCAGTGTTACAGTGAATCATATTATGAAGAGCCCCGCGAAATCAGGAAGGGCATGTTTCTGGCGAAAGGGCAGCCCAAGAGCCTCTACCGTCCGGGAAGCTCGACGGATATTCTCATTTTCCAAAAGGATCGAATTAAATTTTCTGACGATATCATTACTAACCTGAATCATCCCCGTGCCATCAGCCGCTGCTCTCTAGGGCTGGGGAGAGCAGTGGTGGAAACTGAAGTCAGTATTCGGGAGGAGATTGGACAGGGTTGCGTTAATAATAATCTGGCAGGATGAGTATGGCTAATCTATTATTTGTTTCAGGTATCCTGGTATTTTATATCATAATTTTTTTCTTTGGATTCAGGTATTTACCTAAAGAGAGCTGGCAGATTATTGCTTGTGTCCCTCTTCACAAGGAAAAGTCTGGAGTATGGCATGGATTGAACCTGACCTACTATGGATTCTTTAATGCGCTGGCCTATGCTGTAGGTTTGCTGTTGGTTATTATCTTGCTTGGTTCTGCCGGAGTCCCTTTTGTGGGGGTACTTTTCCTGCTGGGAATTGTCCTGGGATTTTGTGTGCCGGCGGCTTCAATAACTGCCAGGATCGTCGAGGGGAAAAAGTATATTTTTTCTGTTGGCGGAGCCTCTTTTGTGGGGATACTCCTGGCGCACTGGGCTGTTGTTTTTACTGACTGGTTCTTTGGGCAATTAATGGAATTTTCACTTCCGCTTTATCCGGCTCTTGCAGCCTTTTCCATAGCCTATGCCGTGGGGGAGGGTACGGGACGACTGGCCTGTATCAGCTATGGATGTTGTTATGGGAAGCCCCTGGCCCAAAGTGGATTTTTACTGAACCGGTTATTTAGCCGGCACTATTTTGTTTTCACCGGCAAAACCAAAAAGATCGCCTACGCTTCTAAAATGGATGGAGTAAAAGTGATTCCGATCCAGGCGGTTACCTCGGTAATCTTTATCCTGGCAGCATTAACGGGAATTGTCCTGTACTTGTGGGAATATTATTTACAGGCCTTTCTTATACCCCTGTTCGTCACCCAGTCATGGAGGTTCCTGTCTGAATTTCTTCGAGCTGATTACAGGGGGAGTCATGCAATTTCTCCCTACCAGATTATGTCAGGGATCTCTTTGATTTATGCTTCTACCCTTACTCTTTATTTTTCTCCAGTGGAGACGGTTACAGTCGATATTATCAGGGGAATCTCGGCGCTATGGAATCCTGCTGTTATCCTCACTCTTGAGGCCGTCGTTCTCATCATTTTTTTGCATACGGGACGAAGCGGAATTACATTTTCTTCATTGGAGTTTCATGTTGATGATGAGCGAATCTAAACAAGCAGGAGAAAGTGACAACAGTCGGATGTAATCATCAAAAAAACCTGCCGTAGGCAAAATAGAATTTGCCGTGGCCGTTTTCATTGAGACTGACTCCAAAGAAAACCGGGCCAAATGCAGTTTCGATGATGGCTCCGCCTGAAAGGCTCTGTAGGTAATGTGCCGTATCCAATTCTTCAAATGAACTGCCTGCTTCGTACCAGGCACCGAGGTAGGCTTTGCCTCCCAGGAATAAAGGGAAAAAACTGGGATTATGCAGGATGCCGAATCCACCCAGCAGGTAATTATCCGCCCTGAATTCTTCATATTCGTACCCACCCAGGCGCAGCCGGCCGCCGAGAGTGAATTTTTGGATTTCTGACGAGTCGTTTCCAAAGGTTGCCCCGGCTCCCCCGAACCCGACGACGATGTCGCGTGGACTGACAGCATGAAAAATGTTTATCCTCGTTTCGGCCTGGGTAAAATTTCCTTTGGCTCCGGGGCTGTCAAAAAAATAATTGAGGGTGCTTTTTGTGAAGATTCCCCCCGTAGGAACCTGGGCTCGGTTGAGTCCGTTGTAGGTCCAGCTCATCCCTGCCTTGCTGAATTTCCCCCCCAGGTCTCCATAAAGAGGATCACCAATTTTTCTTGAGAAATCTTGGTGCCCGATAGCATATCCCGCTCTTAATTCATTACGGGAATCTGGGCTGTAGCCAAGGTCAATACCTCCCCGGATCGTTTGCCCGATGTACTCTGCCAGATTTGTACCTTCGTTGAATAAATTGATTCTGCGGCGTTCGTAAGACGCCTGGGGAGAAATGAAAAATCTGGTTTTTCCAAACGGGCGAAAATACTCGGTTGCCAGTTCCGGATTGGAACCAAGCTGCAAGTCGTTTCGCCATTCAACTCCGTAGCTGCCGACATCAAAGAGGGTCAGGCGGGCCAGGAAATCGAAGTTTACTTTATCTGTCTTGATGCTATTGACATCCAGCCCTAGTTCAAGCCTGCTAAGTTTTGTGGGGCCTGTGGATATTTGATTGTCGCGGATAAGCAAACCAGTCTGGCCGTCTTTCTGGATTAAGCCGTAATCCAGCGATTCGAAACGTCCGGTCCCTTTTAAATCCAGAAGATCTTTGGCCAAAGAATCCAGCCTGTTCTGGTCAAGAGGCTGATCGGTATACTTGTCACCCAGCTTTTCCAGGATAGTCCTGGTTGCATCTGCATCGGTTTCCGCGACAGTTACGAATTCTGGAACCGGTGGGGCGCCGTGGATTTCGCGCTCGCGTCGTTTAGCCAGGTGCTCCTGCCATTCTTGTTCGTCAAGAGACAAGCCGCTTAACAGAATAGCTTTTTCCTGTGCTCCCTGGTACCCGAGTTCAATGATTTGACGACTGTCAGGAAAGTCTCCCATTGAATATTTTTTCAGGTCTGGAGCTATTATGAAATCTGCTTCCCGCAAACTTCTGCGGGAATTGTCAAAAGTAACTATATTAATTGTCTGGGCCAGGACCCCGGGAAGACTTTTCAGAGCTTCCTTATCCTGGAGTTCGGTTTCGATGTTGACGACGATCAGGATATCAGCGCCCATCGATTTAACAACATCAGTCGGAATATTGTTGACAAGGCCTCCGTCGGCGAGGATTTTTCCATCTACCTCAACGGGTGAGAAGACCCCGGGTATTGACATTGTGGCAAGCAGTGATCGGGAGAGGGAGCCGCTTTTCAGGGTTACCGGAGTTCCGTTGACCATATCGGTGCCAACTGCCCGGAAAGGGATGGGCAAATCATCAAAATTGGTTACTGAGGCATACAAAATTGTCTCGCGGTCAAGCAGCAATCCGATTTCCTGTCCCGAATTGAGGGCGTTGGGAAGTCTGAGATCATTGATTTTTCCCCTGAGGGAAACAGGGGCAGGAATGTTGAGCCGATCCTCTTTCCGGCGAAAGGAGAGGTTTTCGAATGATACTGAAGGCTGAAAGAGCCTGTCCCAGTCGAGGGAATTGACAAACTGTTCTATCTCAGCGGGTGTTCTTCCCATAGTATACATCCCGCCGATCAGTGCACCCATACTGGCGCCGCCAATGTAGTCAACCGGAATCCGGTTCTCCTCCAATACCTTTAAAACGCCGATATGGGCGAATCCTCGAGCTCCGCCTCCGCTCAAAACCAGTCCAACTTTGGGGCGTTTCTTGGGAGTGACATTCTCTCCGAAAGAAAATCCGAAAAAAGGAAGCATCACCAAGATTAGCAGGATTTTTACTATTCGATTCATCATAGTCACATCTGACGCCGATTTAGGATATGAAAGTATTTAATTGTAGCAGATTACATGCGATTCCATTACTAAACTGAACTGACTGGATTCTGAAGGGAAAACTGGTTGAAAACAAGAGAGGCGGACAGGAGATGGAGCAGGATCTAATAATATTTTGGATATTCAGGCAAAGCATGACCGGATTAACCTGTTTGACAAACTAAATGCAATATCTGCTATGACATGGACAGGTTCTATTATATTCTTAATAGTGGGAAAAAATAGAGGCCGATTCCTAGCGTTTTGGGTGGATAGGATCTGAAAAAGGGGCGCTCATGCATCATGATTCAAAAATAGGTGCGCAGAAGAACTGGAATAGGATTATGGAATTAACCGCCTGCCTTGCAGCCTTATTTGCGGCTGCCCTGGGTCTGGCAATTCTCTTGGAATGGATTTTCAAGCTGCCGATTCTGTCCACTTTAGGGACAGACCAGGTTCCAATGTCCCCGAGTAGTGCCATACTGTTTCTTCTTTTCGGATTATTGGTGTTTGCCAGGGCAAAGCACATAAAGGGGAGCATTGCATGGAATATGAGCAGGACCCTGACTCTTACCGGTCTCCTAATCGCATTTGCTCTTTTTATTGCCGGATTTATCGGAATTCAGGCAAAACTGGAACAGCCAGGGATTAACATATCCGAAGCAGTAGTCAGGTTTCCAGCAGAACAGATGTCTCCGTTGACCGCACTCTGTTTTCTTGTGGCAGGTATATCTCTTTTGCTCATGCTGTACTCGAACGGAAATCCTGATTATCGTGCCAAGATTTCGTTCCTTTGCTCTTTTCTGCTTCTCATAGTGAGCATCATACTTATTACTTTTTATCTGCTGGGCGCCTCCCTTCTCTACCGGAGCGGGATCATCCCCCCTGCGCTGACAACCTCTATCGCTTTTTTAATGCTGGCAACAGGTCTTTTTATTCCTGCTGCCAGGTGGATTAGCCTTAGCCCTGAGGACTCCCCTCATGAACACTTTGGGAGATGGGGAGCCCTGGTCCTTTTATCAGTTTTTTCGGCAATGATTATCGTAACCTTGGCATATTTTTATTTTAATCATTATGAAGTGAGGTTCCGGGCTGAGGTAGGCAAAGACCTGTCTGCAATTGCCGAGTTAAAGAGCCATGAACTGGTCCGCTGGAGGGAGGAACGCCTTGGTGATGCGAGTGTTTTTTATCAGAATGAAAGTTTCAGTAAGCTGGTGAATCAGTACCTGGCTGATCCAGATGAGCCTTCTTTGCGGAAAGAGCTGGGCGTATGGCTTGGCCATCTCCGGAAGGCCTATCAGTATGACAGGGTATCCATTCTTGACACCTCCGGCAGAGAAAGGCTTTCTTATCCGGCAGAATCGGAACAGGTTCAGCCTCACGAAAGCCAGGAACTTGAAGCAGTCCTGAAAGCCGGGGTTATTCAATTTCTGGATTTCCACCTGCATACCACTAATGGCAAGCCCTATCTGGGGGTAATAGTCCCTATACAAGGCTCCGGGCGGCAGGGTGAATGGACCGGCGGATTACTGATGCGGATAGATCCGGAGTTATATCTTTATCCAATGCTCATGAACTGGCCGACTCCCAGCGAAACCGGGGAAACCCTGCTTGTGCGCAGGGAGGGTGAGGAAGTTATGTTCCTTAATCCTCTTCTGTTTAATGAATCAGCGGCTTTGCGCTTCAGGATCCCGCTGAGCAGGGTGGATCTGCCTGCGGCACAGGCAATTCTTGGGCATGAAGGGATCGTCGAGGGGAATGATTACCGGGGTATCCCTGCCCTGGCTGCCATTCGGGCAGTGCCGGATTCTCCCTGGTTCCTGGTGGCCAGAATGGACCTTAATGAGGTTTATGGTCCCCTGCGTGAACGGATGTGGTGGACGGTGATGCTGGTCAGTATCTTGTTCGTACTATTAGCTGCGATTATGAGTGTTGTGTGGCAACGGAATATCAAAGCCCACTATCGTAAGCTTCACCAGGCGGAGTCCATTTACGGGACAACCCTGAAAAGCATCGGTGATGGCGTGATCGTGACTGATTCCGAGGGAAGGGTGGAACTGCTAAATCAGGTCGCCGAGGAATTAACTGGCTGGAAAATTGACCAGGCTGCCCGGAAATCTTTTGATGAAGTGTTCTCGATTATCAATGAAAATTCACGGGAACCGGTAATTAATCCTGTGAAGAAGGTATTAAAAAAAGGAACTATAGTAGGTCTATCCAATCATACCCTGCTTATTTCGCGGGATGGAAGGGAAATTCCGATTTCAGACACCGGAGCTCCGATTCGGGACCAGGAAGGTAACATAACCGGTGTTGTACTTGTGTTTAGTGATAAGACCCGGGAGAGGGAGGCCGAAAAACAGCTTAAGGAGCGTGAGGCTAAATACCGGGGATTGTTTAACAGTATCCGGGATGCCATCCTTGTGACTGATATGAACTGGAAGATTGTGGACTGCAATCCCGCATTTACTGAAATGTTTGAGTGTGGGCTGCAGGATATTGTTGGAGAACAGCCTGAGATTATTTGTGAAAACCTAGAGGAATTCAGGAGTGTGGGTGAGCAAATTCGAACCAGTTTCGAAGGTGAAGAGTTTTTATTCACCATCAATTACAAAACCTTAACCGGCCGAATTTTCCCTGGTGAGACCAAAATTTTCAAGCTTTTACGCTCTGGTGGAGAGGCGATCGGCCTGATCGGCATAATCCACGACATTTCCGATAGAAGGATACAGCAGAAAAAACAGGAATTGCTTCAGGCTCAACTGTCCCAGGCACAGAAAATGGAATCCGTAGGAAAGCTGGCCGGGGGAGTTGCCCATGATTTTAATAATATGTTGAGCGTTATTATTGGGAACGTGGAGCTGGTCATGGATAGAATTGACGATTCAGATCCGCTGTGTTCCGACCTGGAAGGAATTCGCCAGGCTGCGGTCCGTTCCGCGGACCTGACCCGGCAACTGCTGGCTTTTGCCCGAAAGCAGACCATTTCCCCCAGGATGCTTGATTTTAACGAAGTCCTGCAGGGAATGCTGAACATGCTGCAACGCCTGATCGGAGAAGATATTGAAATCAACTGGAATCCGGGAGAAGATCTCTGGCCAGTGAAAATGGATCCGGCCCAACTGGACCAGATCCTGGCTAATCTTTGCGTTAATGCCAGGGATGCCATATCGGGAGTGGGTAAACTCACGATTGAAACCCAAAACGTCGAGGTAGATAGCGACTATTGTGATAATCACCAGGATTTCATACCCGGAGAGTTTGTAACCCTTAGTGTCAGCGATAATGGCAGCGGGATGGTACCTGAGATTATGCAGCACCTTTTCGAACCGTTTTTTACTACCAAGGATATTGGGGTAGGTACTGGTTTGGGCCTGGCTATGGTGTACGGGATAGTAAAGCAGAATGACGGCTTCATTAATGTGTATAGCGAACCGGGACATGGTACCACATTCAGGATATATTTGCCCCGCTACAGCGGGCCTGAGTACAGCAGTGTTGCAAAAGAGTCCGCAGAAATTAGTTTGGGGGGCGCTGAAACAGTGCTGATCGTGGAGGATGAGGGGACTCTGCTGAAAATGGGCAGGATGATGCTGGAAAAACTCGGCTACACCGTCCTCACAGCAGGGACTCCAGGTGAGGCCCTGCGGCTGGTCCGAGAATCTGATGGAAAAATTGATCTATTAATCACGGATGTAGTGATGCCGGAAATGAACGGTCTGGAGCTGTCCCGGCAGATAACCATTATCAGGCCTGACGTCAAGACACTTTTCATGTCCGGCTATACCGCAAATGTAATCGCCCATCACGGTGTCCTGGATGAAGGTGTTCATTTTCTGGAGAAGCCTTTTTCCTTGAGGACTCTAAGCATTTGTGTGCGCAATGCGCTTGATGCATAAATTCTGGTTAAAGCCGAGCAGTACTCAACCTTTTTCTGCAGTGTATGCCGGGTGAGAAAGGGGGAATAAATGTAATCATCATATTGATGATGCAGATAACCGTTTTTGAAATCTCAGGGGTCACTGAAATGAGAAAACATAACCGTTATCGACTTTACTCATAGGTAGCTTGAGACCTGGCATCATATCAGTACAAAACATCGCACTTGCCTCTTCCAATCTGCTTTACCATCAGAGGTTAACATTTGTTTCTCTCTCAAAATAAATAGAAACAAAATGTTCATACCGGCCATATAATCAGGTCACGACAGCTATTGCCGGTTCCCTGTCGGGAAATAATAAAGTTGCTGGCGAAAGGAATTAAACAAAAATGAGAATTTTACGCTTGGTAGTATTGTATCTAATTTGTGTTTCGGGTTTGGCACCACTCGTCGCGGCTCAAACCGATAAAGGCCTCAATGCCATACAGTTTCCTGAAGAACGCACCGTAAAGGTGAATTTTGCGTCTTCCGGACAGATCCCGGAGGCACGGGTCCGGGCCGAGGTAAAATTTCAGGATGGTCAGTTCCAGATTGAGGTAAGGTTTGACAAAATGAAATCAGCAGTACTGTTTGGCGGGGACGTGACCTGTTATGTCCTCTGGGCTGTCAATCGTGACGGTGCTCCTGAGAACCTGGGCGAGTTATGGGTTCGCCCCGACTCAGACAGCGACACAGTGAAGTATTCCACGGGGTTGCGTAATTTCGCGCTGATCGTAACAGGCGAGAGGTACTACCAGATCACCAGACCATCCGAAATGGTGCTTTTCTGGAACACCAACCGTCCTGATCCCCCGGTGAGGACTGATTCTCTCGTCTTCAAGCAGTTTAATGCTGCTCCTGCCACTGGTGTTTCCAGCCTGGAGAGTGTGCGCTACGACGGGAAAAAACCTTTGGACCTGTTGCAGGCTGAAAAGGTTTTCCAGTTTGCCAAGGATCTCGGCGCGGCAGAACACGCGCCTGATCTTTATGCCCAGGCTTCGGTATCGCTTAACCAGGCAACCCAGGTTTATCAAAGGTCCCAGAACAATAAGGGAACTCAAAGGTTTGCCCGCGATTCAGTAGCCGCCAGTAACGAGGCAATCCGCCTGACCAACCGAAAGCTTGAGCTAAAGGCCCTGGAGAAGGAATTTGCTGAGCGTCAGGCCCAGATGAAGGAACTGGAAGGACGGGTAGCCCAGTCTGAAGACAAGGTCCGAGCGGCAGAAGAATTGGTGCAGACCGCTGAAGCAAAGGTCAAGACAGCTGAATCCACAATTCTTGAGGTTCAACAGCAGAGAGAGGAAGCAGAGCGCAATGTTGAGTCAGCCCGGCGAGAACTGGAAAGTTTAAACACTGAACGGGAGCGATTAACCAGTGAAAACAGCAACCTGGAAGCATCCCTTGCCGTCTTAAACGAAGAGCGTGCCCAACTGGAAACAGAGAAAGCCGCCCTTCTGGTTGATAAGCAGAGCCTGCAGGAAGAGAAGGATGAGCTTCAGGGCAGGTTGGGACAGGCCCTTTCCCAGGTGGCTGAAACCCGTTCTTCGGCACGTGGTGTGATCCTGAATCTCCCGGATATCCTTTTCAGCGTGGGTGAAGCCAATTTAAAACCAGAGACAGAAATAGTACTGGCGAAACTCTCCGGAATCCTGCTGATGATGCAGGACCTGAACCTGCGAATTGAAGGCCATACTGATTCAACAGGAACACCTTCTTTCAACATGCGCCTTTCAGAGAGGCGCGCCGACGCGGTGTTCGATTTTCTGGCAAGACAGGGAATCAAAAGTGATCGGATGAAGACTGCCGGATACGGTATGGAACGTCCTATTGCCGATAACTCGACTGCGGCCGGGCGAAGCCAGAACCGCAGGGTGGAGATCATTATCGCTGAAGGCGAGATCGCGGCCCAGTAAATCCTGATAGGAAGGTCCTTTCGGAAGGCCCTCTATCTTAAAATAGAGGCGGCCGGTTCCCATCCGGCCGCCTCTAGCCTCTGTAATCCATTGCAGCGACCAGGACTGCAAAAATGGATTGCGCCTGAACATACCACTGTAATCCTGTCATCCCTGTGTCTCCACAGCCAGAATGTAGGAACTCCCGCGATTTTCAGATTAAATGGAAAATTTCAGCTTTGTATTCCGGGTTGTGCGAATATCAAGAATTAAAGCGGTAAGATAGAAAGGATTGATCCATACTGCAGATTTAATGCTGTTTTGCATAGGCTGATCCATCAAGGATTGTTTTGATTTTCGGAAGGGCAGGATGAAAAAAATAACCCGCAGACGTTTTATTGAGGCAGTGCCAGCGACAGGTTCACTTTTATTTCTCTCTCGAAAGGGTTGGGGACAACCTGTCTCAGGGAATCAAGGGACTATTGAATCATGCTGGAGTACTCCTCCCAGGGAATTTTCCCAGGCTCCGTTCTGGTTCTGGAATGATGAATTGTCTGAAAGGGAAATCCTGCGCCAGTTGGAGGATTTTTGCGATCATGGAATCTATGGATTTGTGATCCATCCCAGGGCGGGCCTTCCCAAAGATACCGGCTGGATGAGTGATCAGATGATCCACTTCATGCGGTACGCCATTGATCAGGCTAAAAGGCTGAAAATGTGGGTTGTCCTTTACGATGAAGGCATGTATCCGAGTGGATCTGCCAGCGGCCAGGTTGTGGCTGAGAATCCGGCATATCGACCCAGAGGCCTCTTCGCAATTGATCTGGATGAAATGAATTCCAGTCAGGAACAATCCGGGTTTAGAATTGATGAGGACGGGAAGCCTGCCTTGGAGAATGGTCAGAATCTGATTGGAATATTCAGGAGGGAAAGTGACGGCCACCAGATTGCAGTCCTTGACCGATTTATTCGAGACGGATATTCGCTGATACGAGGGCTGCATTATGTTGAGGAAAATCCATCCCGGCGCCTGGATAAAAAAGAGGTGGCCGAAGAGACACCGCCTCTAGCCGATATCCTGAATCCTGAAGCAATGCAGGTTTTTATCCGGCTTGTTTATCAGCGCTTTTTTGATGAGTTCGGTAAGGATTTTGGCACCACAATCAAGGCTGTTTTTACCGACGAGCCGTCTTTTTTGGGAAGAAACAGCGAGCCGGGAGCCCAGCCGGGCAATGCTGATGTTTTAGCCTTTGTTAATAAGTGGCTGGGTTATGATTTCAGCCCTTATCTGCCCAAGCTGTTTTACAGTGATGAGCCGGGTTCTGAAAAATATCGGAATGACTATTACCGGGCCCTGGAAGCACGATTGGAACAGACATATTATGAGCCTATTTCCAGATGGTGCGGGGAACACAACGTTGCGTTGACCGGCCATCCAGCCGACCCTGATGATATCGGGCATTTGCGGCATTTCCAGATACCAGGGCAAGACATTGTCTGGAGATATGTCGAACCGGGAAAACCAAGTGCCCTGGAGGGGCCGCAATCCACCCAGGCAAAATGCGCTTCATCTGCGATGATTCATTTAAACCGCCGGAGAAACTCCAACGAATACTGTGGAGCCTATGGCCATGATTTTACCTTCCGCGAAATGAAGTGGCTGGCAAACTGGCTGCTGGTACGCGGCTGCAACCTGTTATATCCCCACGCTTTTTATTATTCCATTCGAGGCCCCCGGGTTGATGAGCGTCCGCCGGATGTCGGGCCGAATAATGTGTGGTGGAACCAGTTTAAACCTCTTGCGGATGCCACCAGCCGCTTGTGCTGGCTTAATACTGACAGCCAGCATATATGCGAAGTGGCAATTCTTGGCTTAAACGACTATTTGCCATGGCAGTCAGCCAAGGTATGTTTCCAGAACCAGATTGATTTTAATTACCTGGAAGCCCGGCATTTACTGGAAGATGCCAGGGTTGATGAAAACGGAATCCATATCGCAGGCATGAATTACCAGGTGTTAATTGATGAACTTGATCCCCCGGAAAAAGCCGGACCTGTTTTGGAGAAACTGGCAAACGCGGGGCGATTAATACGCTGGAAGGAAAATATGGGGGATGGCCCGTTATTCAAGGAGCTTGCCGCGGTTATCCAGAAGGACATATCAATATCCCCTCCAAATAGAAACCTGCGATACAGGCATGTTTATAAACAAGGCACCCATTTTTATATCCTTTTTAATGAAGGAGAAGAACCAGTTGAAGTGGATGTTAATTTTTCGGTGAAGGGGAAACAATTAATTTTAGACACTGAATCCGGGCAGATACGGCCTTCGGACAGCACGATGATGAGGATGGCTCCACACCAGGTGTCTGTTATCATGATAAACCCTGCCTAAGCCGGAAGCATTCTGGAAAATGATGGGAACGGGTGACGGGTTTACTCCCGGCCTGTGTGATTGATCCTGAAAGCGCGCGATCTGTTTAAATAATCATCAAGCAGTTCAATATCAAATTCTTTTATCATCTGGTCCGAGCTTATGCTTTCATGTTCGCTTGTGATCAGGACTGAGCCCAGTTTGCCCGGGTCAGTAATCGTAACAGCATCGCCATATTTTTTCTTTACAGCCCTCAGCTTATCCCAATTGTAATCGAGATGGACAAGACGGCAGTCCAGGTTAACCTGGGCAACGACGTAGTGAAAATAATTGGTACTTGAGCTTACAACTTCACCCAGAGGATTGCGGATTTCTGACGGTAAATCGTTTGCCCCGCAGGAGCTGACAAAAAAGGACCGGCAGGAATACGCCCAGTTACTTTGAACCAGGCCGCCATGATACATGGATGGGAAAATGATGATATCGGGTTTTGCCTTCGCAACCTGCAGGCGCAATTCATCAAAATTAAGGTCAAAACAGATTACACACGCTACACGGCCGAAATCACATTGGATAACAGGTATTTCCGTGCCCGCTCTAATTCCACTCTCCATCTCCCCAATGGTCGGAAAATTTTTGTCATAAATACCAGCTGTTTTTCCTTCCCGATCCAGTACAACACAGGAATTTCGCCAGCGCCCATCCTTTTCTTCCCTCTTCGTACCAAAAGCAATGTAGCAATTATTGGATTTTGCTACTGTGGAAAAATATTCCCAAATTTGATTTTTTCTTATTCTGAAATAGTGGAATTGTTCTTCAGGGGTCAATCCGGATGGACGGTCGCAAGCCTCCGGCAATACAATCAGGTCTGGCCGATTTGGAAGTACTTCCTCAAACCTGGATTGCCAGAATTCAATCATTTGCCCTACCATTGTTCGAGGATCCTGGCCCTTTACCATGTTGGGGGTTCCCGTGCCTATACTGGTTATGGTTATTTTACTGCCGGCCTGGGTGGAGCCGATTACCAGGAAAGTCAGACAAATAAAAAAGTGGAAATACTTGTATTTTTTCATTTGTGAACCCTCATCTACCTGTCAGGTTCGCTGATTAAGCTTTGTAGCTGCCCTTAATGGCAATTTTAAAAATTTGAAAATTGACTTGTATGGCCTGGACGGAGATTGCAAAGGCAACATTTTTTTCCGCCCTGTTGGGAGTTATCCTGTTTTACTTGACGGCAACACTATTGATGACGAAACCGCCTGATTTCTGATCTCGTTCCAGTTTGAGGATTCCCCGAGTTTCTGCTTCCTCGAGTAATTCCCCGAAGGAGCGAAACCCATAGTAAGCCTCACTGAAGCCGGGCCGTCGGCGTTTTAAGGTCTGCTTGACCATCGACCCCCAGATTTTTTCCTCCTCGCCGCGTTCTTCAAGTATGGCCTCGTAGGTTTCAACAACCAGGTCCAGGGCCTCTTGTTTCTTGTCATCTGACTCTTTTTTTTCCGGGGTTGGGGTTGCCTTGGGTGCCGGGGTGACACGTGGCTTGGGACGGGGAGGTTTTCGTTCAATCACGAGGTCATCGTAATAGATGAATTCATCGCAATTGGCTATCAGTAAGTCAGATGTGGAGTTTTTTACGCCTACTCCAATAACGGTTTTGTTGTTTTCGCGCAGCTTGCTGACCAGAGGAGAGAAATCGGAATCGCCACTGATGATGACAAAGGTGTCAACGTGTTCCTTGGTGTAACACAGGTCCAGAGCGTCAACTACCATGCGGATATCAGCCGAATTTTTGCCTGACATCCTTACATGCGGGATTTCAATCATCTCGAATGATGCTTCGTGCATGGCACTCTTGAAATCCTTGTACCGTGCCCAGTCACAGTAGGCTTTCTTTACCACTATATTCCCCTTGGTAAGCAGCCTTTCCAGCACCTTGCCGATGTTCAGCTTTTCGTATTTTGCGTCACGTACCCCCAGCGCAATGTTCTCGAAATCGCAGAACAGCGCCATGATTCTTGTCTGGTTATTAGGTGTCATGAGTCTTATCCGTTCTGTTGCTTGTTTTGAGTCTCTTGCCGGGTTATTGGTAATTACACCAGGCTTCCCTCATAGGATCGCACATTGCGGGGACTGAAACAATAGTGTACACCCCCTGTCAGTATCCGGATGTTGCCTGACGCCTGAAAAGTTAATGGATGAATGGACAGTTAATGAGTATCCTGATCTAATGGCATCGAAGGATGAAAAATCCGGATTCGCAACCGGAAAATGTTAAGTGCCGGGAATACATTGAAATGAAAACCAGGGAACATACAGAGGTAATCAAGGAGTCACTTATCCTGTCCCTGCAAGAACGTTTGCTTGAGAATAAGCGAATTCGCCGCATATTTCCCGAAAGAGGCAGGTTGCACATTGACAGGCAGCTGCCTTTCCTCTGTGTGTACAGGATTCCTTCGGACAAACCTGATTTCCAGACCGGCAGGCTGATAGTGGGGCAGGCATCTTATTTGCTGGCACCGGGAGCAAAACAGCAGCGGCGAAGCGTAGCCGACCTGGTGCGGATGATTGTCCGGACCCTGTCGCGAGAATTTGGAACCTTTCTGATTACAGAGATATGGGCCGGACCAGCCGGGCAGGAGGAAGAGGCGCTTCCGGAGAGGCTACGACATCCAGGATTTCGCCTGGTTATCCCGCGCAGCGAGGTGTCCCAGGTTATCGTTGACAGTTATCGACATCCCCTGGAACGGATTCGAATCCGCAGCCTGCCTGCCGTGGTTGATATAGTCAGGACCAGGCGCGTGGCCCCTCCAAACTGTGCTCCACTTCTTACATCGGCGGAACAGCGGGAGTTTAACTGTCATGTAATCGGACTGGAAATCGATCCGATTTATTTCAATAGAGAATCCGGGGAAGAGTTTCCCTTGATACGTCGCGCGCTGCAAAGGGAGCTGACCCGGTCACTGCAGCAGATATTTTTCTCATTTACCCGCAGCCAGACAGCCCAAAAACCGCCCCACTACCTTTCGCTCGGCAGGAGGGCGGTAGTAAAGGCTGTATGGGAAGTGGACAGGAAACTGGGTGAAATCAGCAGTTCTTTTGATTTTCTCCTGCAGGCAACCCCGGTAAATATCGAAAGTGAATGGATGAAATTCAGGCGCAGAAGATTCCAGAGGATGCCTGAATTCCTGTACAGACCCCAGCCTAAGGACCCTTCACAATTGAAGCAGGATCTCTGGAAAATTCCTATTCCCAGGATTGAGGATCCAACTCTTGCTTACCTGTTTCGTGAAAAACAGGATGAAATAGACACCCAGATTTCGATGCTCTCTCATATTGACACAAAAAAATTCTTTTATGGAAGCATGCAGTTATATGGGCAGGTCAAACCTTCTTTACTGCGAGCAGCCCTGGAAATCCTGGAAACCATTCCCCCGCGCAGCAGGAATGCCGGAGGTAAGCTGGTGACTCTTGATGAATTTATGGACCGGGCCCGCGATGAGATGGAGTATTACCGCAGCCTGTATCCAGCCATGAAATGCAAGGTGGAGGTCAGAAACGATATCACTGGATTAATGGTATCCAAGGGGAATCTGCTGATCAGCCGAACAGTGAAGATCCCGGTGACGAGGGTTGAGGCTCTGATCCAGCATGAAATCGGAACCCATGTTTTGACCTATGTCAATGGGAAGGCACAGCCCTTGCACCAGTTACATCAAGGGTTGTGCGGATACGAGGAACTCCAGGAAGGGATTGCGGTATTTGCTGAGTACCTGGTAAATGGCTTGAGCCGTCCCAGGCTGCGCCTGCTTGCCGCCCGGGTGATAGCAGCCCGGAGATTGATTGAGGGAGCATCCTTCATTGATACTTTCAGGGAACTGAACGTAACCTGGAAATTTGAGCAGAGGGTGGCATTTATCATCACATCGCGGATATATCGAGGTGGAGGGTTAACGAAAGACATGGTTTATCTGCGTGGTCTGGCGACAGTACTTTCCTATCTTGGAAAAGGCGGTTCGCTGGATCCCATACTGGTTGGAAAAATCAGCCTGGAACATGTACCCGTGATTCGTGAACTGCAGTACCGCAAACTTCTGAATCCAATCCCTCTTCGACCCCGGTACCTGGAATCCCCTGAAGTGTGTGAGCGCCTGGCCCGGGCCCAGCAAGGCCTTGCCATCAGCGATTTGATAACCAGGAAGTAAGGGTTTGGCCGTGGCTGCATCTGGAACCTGGAATATTCTTGATTAGAGAAGGCCCGGGACAAACCGAATCAACTGCTACTTTCCGTTGAACCACTCCTGGTAGAGTTCCGGACGCCTGTCTCTCATGAAAAGCCTGGCCGCGCTTGAATTTTTAACAGCTTCCAGATCCACCTCGCAGTAGAGGACTTCCTCCGTCCCTTCACCTGCGCGGGCGATAACTTTTCCTCCTGGATCACAGACAAATGATTCACCTGCAAAAGTCAGGTTTTCCTCGGCCCCGACACGGTTACAGAGCGCCGTGAAATATCCATTTTGAAAGGATGAGGTCCTCATCTCGGCTTCATAAAGCCCCTCGGGCCATTCGCCAACCGCACCGGCCTGGGGTATGAATACAATTTCAGCACCGTTTAAAGCCAAGGCCCGCATGTACTCGGGATAGTGCCTGTCGTAGCAGATTGAAACACCGATTTTCCCAACAGGCGTTTCGTAGACCGGAGCCCCGGTATTGCCGGGAACGTAGTAGCCCTGTTCATGGAAACATGAATACTCGGTGATGTGAATCATCCTGGTTGTTCCAAGAATTTTGCCGTCCATGTTGATTACGGGAGAAGAATCATAGGTCTTATCCCCGTCACGCTCAAAGATATTCAGTACTATTACAATGCCCATTTTTTTTGCAAGCGTGACGAATTCATCAGTGATCGGGCCAGGAACGGTTTCGGCTAAATCAATAATATTTCTGGCCGCCGGTTTCTGAGGGTAAAAGGGGGTGAAAGCAAGCTCGGAAAAACAGACTATGTTCGATCCGTTTTCTGCGGCTTCCCGGGCAGAGGCGAGACCCCGTTTAATGTTTGCCTGTATGTCATGGGATGCTTTCTGTTGAATGAGGGCTATTTTCATCAGGGATTCCTTTGGGAATTAAATCTCTAGTTTTTGCCTTGATCAGAACCGATTGGAGGATTCTGGTCAAGAGCCATTGTGTAGAATCGCTGAGTCGGGTAGGCCAGATCAATATCCGGATGTTTGGCGAACTCTCTCAGGATGCTTTCCCAGATTGCCTGTTCCTTGCCTCGTTTTTCGCGGGGATCGCAGACGAAACGCAGGGTTAACAGGACGCCGCTGTCTTTTACAGTGGTATAAACCGTTGGTGTTAGATGTTTATAAAAAATGAGGTATTTCTTGCTGGCTTCCTTGATTTCCTGTTCCGCTCTTTTACTTAAATTGATAGTTTCAGTATTAACAATCTCAGTTAAAACTTTTTTGGTTTTCTCCCAGTTGCTTTCAAAGGTGATCAGTACAGGTATTTCGTGCCAGATAAACCTGAAACCTTTGCTGGAATTGGCTTGAGGTTCAGTGAAAACTTTTCCATTGGGGATATGAATAATGCGGCCCGTACTTTGATCTGCATCGACCCAGTTTCCGATTTCAAGGATAGTAAACTGGAAAAGCCTGATGTCGATTACGTCTCCCGACTGGTCTCCGATCTGGATGCGGTCTCCAGCGCTGAATGGCTGACGAATCACAATAAATAACCATCCGGCAATGTTAGTCAGGGGATCTTTTAACGCGATAGCAACACCCGCTGACAAGAGGCCAAGAAAAGCACCCATTTCTCCGAAGGCTTCCACCCACACACTGAAGATCACCAATGCTCCGACAAAGGGGAAGATATAGGAGAGTGTGGTTTTCCATAAATATCTTTTTCTTACATCCTCGGTTTGACGCCAGACAAATTTCAGGACTACAAGGTGGATTAACCACAATCCCAGAATGATTAACACTGACGCTAATATCTTCCCCTGGATGTGGGAGCTTAATCCCAGGTGCCCCTGTATGAATTCAAAAATATGATTCATTATTTTTAGCCTTCAAAATTGAACAATGGGTTGTTTTGACAACAAGCCGCCTGGATTTCATGCGGTCTGCTGAAAATTATTGTATATCAGCCTTTCCGGGAATGATCCTCACATTTTTCAAATAAAAGAGGAAAATTCTCACTGCCAGATACTGTCAGTGCCGTGCGGGACCGCCTTAAGACACCTATAATTTTTAAGTGAGTTTATAAAAAACTTCCAGTCTCTTCATAACTGGATATCCCGCCTGTTACCAGAATAACAGTATCCCTCTCCGATTGGCGGATAAATCTTTGCATGGAAAGTCTTTAGTGCATTTAATCCCTGACTTTTTTAAATTTTGCTATATAGTAGTGGGAGCGGGATTATTTTGAGAATGCCGAGGTTAAATGATTTGACCTGAGAAGGAAAGTTGAAAGGAGAATATCATGAATAGCGATAATAGAGGTTTGGGAAGAAGGGAGTTTATGGGAGGCAGCTTGGCTGCGACCATGGCAGTAGCAGGTGGAACAGCTGTGGCCGCCCCTAAGGGCACAAAAACCGTGAAGGACCTTCCTTACAATCCGCGGACTCACCATGCCATGCCGACCCGGAACCTGGGGAAAACCGGTTACCAGGTTGGTATCCTGAGCCTGGGGGGACAGGCAACGATTGAACGAGAGGGGACAGAGAAAGAATCCGCGGCAATCGTGAACAGGGCGATTGATTTAGGGGTGAATTACATTGACACGGCTGCCGCCTATGGTGGAGGTATCAGTGAAACTCATATCGGCACGGTGATGAAAGACCGCCGCGGTGATGTGTGGCTGTCCTCCAAAACTCATGACCGCAGCTATGACGGGTCAATGAGGCTGCTCGAAAAAAGTCTCAAGCAGCTGCAGACCGACCATCTTGACACCTGGCAACTGCATAACCTCAAAACCGTTGATGATTTGGACAGGATATTTGCCGGGGATGGCGCTATTAAGGCGTTGGTTAAGGCCAGGGAGGAGGGTTTGGTTCGCTGCCTGGGAGTTACCGGGCATTATGAACCCATCATCCTGGGGAAGTTTCTCGAGCGATTTGATTTCGACACAATTCTGATGGCCGTTAACGCTGCTGATCCTCACTACCTCAGCTTCAAGAAGTACCTGCTGCCTCTGGCCCTGGAAAAGGGAGTTGGCATTATCGGAATGAAGCTGGCAACCCGGGGCCGCATGCTTTCCTGCTGGACACCTCCGCCGATTGACCAGCAGCCGCAGAGCATGGCAACAAAGTTGCCGGGAACAATCTCCATCCAGGAGACCCTTGAATATAATTTCAGCCTGCCGGTCAGCACAAATATCATCGGTATTGATAATGTTGAACAGATCGAGCAAAATGCCAAAATTGCTTCTGGATTCACAGGCCTGAATGAAAAGCAGATGGCAGAAATTGAATATAAAACGCTGCCCATCGTCCGGCAGGGTCTCTATTTCCGTCGCTGGGAATTGGGGGCTTAGGCGGTTTTAGCGTGATAATGATCCTTCTATTGTTGGTGACTGAGGACATCATTTCGAACTGGAGATGAGAAAGGGAGATTATAATGACTGTTTTATGGTCTCCCTTACTGTTTTCCCCGCTGCCTTATCCACAGACTAGTTTTCGTTATCGTGTTCGTAATCGCAGTCGTTGTCGATTTTGAAATGGATGGAATGGACGAAGTGGACGGAATCTGGAGGTTGGGGCTCCGTATTGCGGATGTTGAAATGATGATGAAACGATGGCCGAAGTGTTTGAAACATTCGGGAAACGGGATAAACCAATTGAATTTTAATGATTGAGCACTTCGAAATTAATAATTTCTAACTTTTTTGTCGTTCAACAATCAAACTTCAGCGTTCTCTGTTCCGAGATCGCTCCTTCAGCCCGCCCATGAGGCGGTAAATCTCAAATCCGAAATTCTAAATCAGTACTGTCCGGTTAACGCTTGCTAGCCGCCCAGTAAACCCTGGCAATAAAATGAGTTAAGTTGCAAATCCAGATTTTTCTATTTCAAATTAATCTGCCCAACTAACCTTGGTCTTTCTATTGCCGAATATAGTAGTCCCGGAGGGACGATAGCCAATAGCCCCGGATGAGCGGAGCGAATCCGGGGTAAACAGCCTTGCGACAAGAATTTAGCCCTGGCAAGGGCGGCAGAAATTTCCAATACAAAATTTTCGGCAAACGTTGCTTGGCACTGTTTGAGCTAACAAAGAATAAAGGTGTTGATCAATCAATGGCAGAAAAATCGCAAGTTTTGAGTGTGGCCTTGTTTAAAAAATTATTATTCTTCAGCTGGTTAGCTAAAAAATACTAGATTCGGAAAAGGGGAGCCCTCTAAGCAGTTGAAATTATTCTACTTTTAACCGGACAGTACTGATTCTAAATCCGAAATTTACAACTGGCACACCCGGAGCCATTCGATCGTCAATTAGCAAGCCCTTTATATTAAAAGAACTAATAAGGTTCATATACGTATTAGTTCATATGCGTATTTGTTAATCGTTGATCAGCATTTTAGCAGGAGGTTCGGGTAAGTAGAGTGAAGAACAGGTTTTGATCAGCCATTCAATTATTGTTGTTCAATAACACCTGTTTCACTTAATCCTAAAACAGCGCGGGGCTTTATTTTGTCTGGATTAAAATCCAGGGTGGACTTTTTGTTAGTACCTCCGGGTTACTTGTGATGTAATGAAATTTCTGATTTCCGGAGAAAATCAAGTGTTCAGAGAAAAGCAGATAAAAGTGACGCGGCACAAGTATCAGAGTTAGCCAGGGCTGATAAGCAGGACAGGTGTACAGGGTTTTCATGTCCATTCTAAATAAATCGAATCTGGTATGGCTGGTAATAGCAGGGACTGTTGGATTAGCCGGGTGTGTTCCCTATAGGGACAAACCTTTGTCGGCGCAGGTCCAGCTGAATAGATATATTGCCCGAAACCTTGAGAGTAACGAACTCCAGGGTTACGTTAACCAGGTTGTGCCTTTGGAATCCTGGCCTCCGGAGCGATGGAGCCTGTCACAGTTGACCCTGGCGGCCTTTTTTTATAATCCCGCCCTGGAGGTATCCCGAGCTCGCTGGGCCGTGTCCGAGGCCTCAGTTTTAACCGCTTCAGAGCGGCCAAATCCCACACTTGGGCTGGTGCCGGGAGTTAACAGCACAACCGGGAGTGCTGCCGGCATTTCACCCTGGATTGTGGGTTTAGTTATGGATATTCCTATTGAGACGGCGCATAAACGCGGCTACAGGACAGCCCAGGCAGAGTTGCTGTCGGAAGCTGCCCGTTTGGAGATCGCCCAAGCCGCCTGGGATGTTCGTCGCCAGGTGCGTGAGGCAATCCTGAATCTTTATGCCGCGACCCAGATTGTGCAGAACCTCCATACTGAGTGGCAGTTGAACTCCGAAAAAGTACTTTTCCTGACACGATCCTATGAGGCCGGAGAGGTATCGGGCCTAGCCCTGGCCCAGTTCAGACTGGAAGAGGAAAAGAGCCACGCCGCCTGGTTGAAGGCGGTCCGGGATAAGAGCCTGGTTCTGCCCCGGCTGGCCCAGGCTATTGGCATTCCGGCTGAATCCCTGGACGGGATCCAGTTTGACTTCGGGGTTTTTGAGAACGAGCTCCTGTTTGAAATTCCTACTGTCGAAATTCAGCGTCAAGCTTTGTTAAATCGCGCGGACCTTCTCGCCGCCCTGGCTGGTTACCAGGCCACTCAATACGCACTGCGGGAACAGATCGCGAAGCAGTATCCGAATATCCAGATTGGTCCGGGTTATGAATTTGATCAAAGTGATAATAAATGGACCCTGGGTCTGTCTGTTACCTTGCCGATATTCAATCGAAACCAGGCTGGGATTGCGCTAGCCGAAGCTGTTCGCGAAGAGGCAGCTGCACGTTTCCAGGCTGTTCAGGCGGAAATTCTGGCAAAGATCAGTCAAGCGGTTACACAATACGTAGCCGGTATTGAGACACTTCATTCTCTGGATTCACTTGTTTCTGAGATGGCCGTACAGAAGGAACGTGTAAAAAATATGGTTCAGGCGGGCGAATCCCTGGATTTAGACAGGATAGACAAGGAACTTGAGTACAATACCTTATTGTCCGCGCAGCTTGAAGCCCGCATCCAGGTGCATAGGAGCCTGTCACAGATTGAGGACGTGATGCAGACTGCTTCGGATCTTCCCGGCGGAGCTGGGAATATCCCGGGGTTGCCGGCAGCACAGCAAGGAGATTTGCCCTATGAATAAGAGGTGGTGGGGTCAATGGATCGGACTCGGTATCTTTCTGGCAGGGGCCTGGGGTGTCTGGTGGCTGTTCACAAGTGCCCCGGTTGCTGAGCAGGAAACCGAGACAGCTGTGGAAACGGTGGTGCCTGTCCAGGTGGGGACGATTACGCGCAGAACCCTTCACGCCTATGTCCAGGCCTATGGGGCTGTGGTTCCCGACCCTGGAACTGGAGAACGTACTCCGGCCAGGATTACTGTAACTTCGCCGCTTGACAGCCAGATTACAGAGGTTTCCTGCTGGATCGGTGAACAAGTGAAGCAGGGCCAGATTCTGTTTCGTTTGTATGATCGTGAGGCCAGGCTGGCCGAAGATGCGGCCCGGAAGTATGTGGAGATAGCCAGGAAGAACCTGGAACGCCAGGAGAAACTCAAGGCGGTTGATAGTACATCCGAGAAGCTCCTCCTGGAAGCTCAGCAGCAGTGGGAACAGGCTCAAAACCGGTGGGTACAAAGCCAGGTCGCACTGGAACTGTACCAGGTGGCAGCACCGGTTTCAGGCACTGTCCTGGAGATCCAGGGCAGAACAGGCCAGGCCGTGGTCCACTCCGAGGTGCTGGCGACCCTGGTGGACCTGGATCGCCTGGTGATCCAGGCAGGAGTGCCAAGTTCGCAAGTTGGAGCCGTTAGGCCCGGCCAGGTTGCGGAGATTTTGGTTCCGGGGAGGGAGGATTCTTCTGCCCCAGCTATGTTTGGTAAGGTTATTTACGTGGATACCCAGACTGATCCTGACAGTGACACCGTAATGGTACTGACGAAGCTACCTGAACAGTCTGGCCTTCACAATGGACAGTTTGTAGGTACCAGGATTGTGGTGGCTGAACGCCCGGATTGCCTGGTGGTGCCTGTAGACAGCGTGGTGATAACACCGCAAGGTGACGCTTTTGTGGCGCTGGTAGAAGGAAACGAGGCCATACCTACTCCCGTCAAGCCTGGCCTGGCCGAAGGGCAGTGGATAGAAATAACCGGGGAGGGATTGGCGGAGAATATTTCAGTGGTGACGAGCGGTGCCTATGGTCTGCCCGGTCGGACACGTATCCGGGTCATGGAACAGTAAGGATTGGGAACGGGAGCCTGCATGCATTCTAACAATTCCCCTGATTATGAAAAAGCCCCTTCATCCTTTTTAGGCGAGTTTGCAACCAGGCATGCCTTTGCCATTGTATTTGTAACCATATCGCTGTGCCTTGCAGGTTTGTACAGTGGGTTGAACCTTTCGTCAGCCGTGTTTCCCCAGACCGATTTTCCCCGTGTGGTAATCCTTGTTGATAACGGTGTTATGCCGGGTGATGAGATGATGGCTACTATTACCCGGCCGATTGAAGAATCAATGAAGGATATTCCCGGTGTGACTACAATTCGTACTGCCACAGGCCGTGGTTCTGCTGAGATCAATGTCTTTTTTAACTGGCGGGTGGATATGGTCCAGTCGGAACTTTATGTCCTGGGCCGCCTGTCCCAGATAAGAAGCACACTTCCCCCTGACACATCCACTCAAGTCCATCGCCTGACTTTCTCCGCGTTTCCAATCATTGGAGTGAGCCTTACCAGTGAGACCCGAGATATTACACACCTGTGGGAAACGGCTCGATATGATCTCAAACCCCGTTTTCTTCGCATTCCCGGAGTGGCCAGGGTTGACCTGGTGGGGGGACGTACTACGGAATACCATGTCACGGTTGATCCGATGAGCCTGCAGAGTGCCGGATTGAGCCTTTCGGAGATAACGGCGGCACTGGCACGCAACAACCTGGTCTCTCCGGCAGGAATGCACGAGGAAAACCATACTCTCTACCTGACGGTTGTTGATGGGCGACTCCACGGTCCTGATGATATTGCCAATTTTGTTATCAAGGTTGTGAAGGGGCGGCCGGTTCGGATCAATGATGTAGCCAGAGTCAGCAGGGGACCGGAGCCGGTCTATAACATTGTGACAGCTGACGGCCGGGAGGCCGTGTTGCTCAACATTCGCAGCCAGCCCGACGGCAGCACCCTGGAAATCGCGCAATCACTGAAAGAGGTGCTGGATTCCTTGAAAACAGATTTACCACCTGACATGAAACTGGCTTATTTCTACGATCAATCATTGATTGTCAGGGAATCAGTGCAAAGCGTATGGGAGGCCATACTTTTCGGGGTTCTTTTATCAGTAATCATCCTGTTTCTGTTTCTCAGGAACTGGGGTTCCACCCTGGTGACCATTCTTGTGATTCCGGTGACTGTGCTGATAACTACCGTGACGATGAAGCTGTTGGGCATGACCTTCAACCTGATGACCCTTGGCGGCATTGCCGCGTGTATTGGTGTGGTCATTGACGATGCTATTGTGATGGTGGAGGCGATCCATACCAAGCTTGTTGCCGGGATGAAGCGGATTGAGGCGGTGCAGAGCGCCATCAGCGAGATGTTTAAACCCCTGGTGGCATCTACACTGACCCCCGTTGTGGTTTTTTTCCCGTTGACTTTTCTGGATGGAATTACAGGAGTGTTTTTTCGTGCCCTGGCCATCACAATGGTGGTCGCCCTGCTTATGTCCCTGGTGTTGGCTGTGACCTTGACGCCGTCCCTGGCAGGCTGGATCATGCGCCCCCGGGCATCTGCCCCTTCGCCTGATTCGGAGTTGGTGTGCGGACCTGTGCTGGGACTCATCATACGTCTCTACGAGGTGGTGTTGCGGGTAGCGCTTCGCCGTCGATGGATTGCCCTGGCATTGTGCCTGCTGCTCCTGCCTGCTGGTGTGGGAGTGTATCAACGGCTGGACAGCGAATTCCTGCCTCCAATGGATGAAGGAGGGTTTGTAATCGATTATCAAGGCCAGGCCGGGACCAGCCTGGCAGAGACGGACCTGATGCTGAAACAGGCCGAAAAGATCCTCGTGGCCATGCCGGAAGTGGAGAGTTACTCCCGGAGGACGGGAGCACGCCTGGCCCTGGCGATCGCGGAACCTCACACCGGAGATTTCCTGGTTAAGCTCAAACCAAACCGTAAGCGGAGTACGGAGGAAGTGATCTCGGACCTTCGTAGCCGGTTTAATGAAGCTGAGCCAGGGCTCCAGTGGGAATTTCCCGGAATACTGGGGGATTTGATAGGTGATTTGATGTGGTCTCCCTCCCCCATTGAGATCAAGCTGTTCTCCACAGATCTTGATTTTCTCAAGGCCGAAGCCCCTCACGTCGAAGAGCTGATCAAGGGCGTCAGGGGGGTGGTAGATACATTTGACGGCCTGGTTTATACCGGCAACGCCATCAGCCTGCGCGTACGTTCTCTTGAGGCTCGGCGGCTGGGACTGAGCACAGAGGATATAGCTGGTGCCGTTAATACCGCCATGCTGGGACAGACAACCTCCTCTATCCTGGAAGGGGATCGGCTGATTGAGATCAGGGTCCTGGTTGATCCTGACAGCCTGGATCGCATGGCCACATTACAGGACCTTCCCATTCGGACTCCCTCCGGGGTCCTGGTTAAGCTGTCTCAGGTGGCTGAGATTGTAATGGTAGAGAGTCAGCTTGAGCTTCGCAGGGAGGATATGCGGCAAAACGTGGCAGTGACCGCGCGCCTGGAAGGCCGTGACCTGGGCAGCGGAATGGCCGAAATCAAAAAACGCCTCGACGAGGATACCTCCATCCCATCCGGGATCCTGGATTATGGAGGCCTGTATGAGCAGCAGCAGAGCTCATTTCTCAATCTTCTAATCGTGTTAGCAATGGCGATTATCCTGGTTTTCACAGTCCTCTTGGTTGAGTTCAGAGGCTTTAGGGAACCTCTCGCGATTGTATTTGGCGCAGTGCTAGCCCTTTTCGGGTCGCTCCTGGGCTTGATACTGACAGGGACCTCCCTCAATGTGGTTTCCTTTCTCGGAGCGATCATCGGCATCGGGATAGTGGCTAAAAATGGAATTTTGATGCTGGACCTGGTGGAGCACCACCGGTTGCGGGGCCTGAGCTGGGATGACGCATTGATCCGCTCAGGAAGCCGGCGTTTGCGTCCGGTACTCATGACCAGCCTGGCTACCATTCTGGGGATGCTTCCCCTGGCCTATGGTATTGGCTCCGGCGCGGACATGCTGCGCCCATTGGCCATAGCTGTAATTGGCGCGGTTTGCATGTCCGTTTTGTTTTCCCTGGTAGCGACACCGGTTCTGTATCGATGTCTTTTTAGCAGGAAGTCATGGTAATGGATACTTGCCCGGTCTATGTACAGGGAAAGGCCTTTAATAACCGGTGAAGATTTAATCTGAATGGAACAGTTGATATTTAACCTCAAGTTCAGGCTAACGGGGGGGGGTAACCCGAGAGAAATGCGAGCTAAACTTATAAAGGGGAATGGAATGAGAACAGGTAGTCTTGTCAGAATATCTATGGGAAGTATATTTTTTTTAATGCTCCTCGGCAGTTCGTCAATAGCACAGCAGGAATCCAGGAATACCCGGCTATTTGATGCTATTTCTCCTTATGAGGATCTGACTGAGTGCGCCCTGGCTAACGATGCTTCCAGGGTTGAGAAAACCATTCAGCCGCTGAGAGATTCAGCTGAGAGCCTGAGAAGCATTATCTCTGAACAGGCAATGAAGATCCTGAAAGATAATATTCAACAGATCGCTGAGGCCGAGAAAAAGCATGATTTTGCCGCTATTGCTTTATATGCAGTTAATTCCTACAGAACGCTTATTGACCAGCTTGATGAAGATGAATTAAACGTTCCTAGGGAAGTCGCGGTTCTTGATTTTATCGGATTTAATATTCACGCGCTGTTAAAGCAGGATACGATGGACTGGAAATTGATAAATGAAACAGTCCTGGAGGGAAACAGCCAGTGGACCGCAATCAGGAAGAACGTATCTGAAAGTGGGTTGCGAGACTCTATGGATACTGCCATTAATGGGCTTCAAAATGCCGCGGATAGAAAGAATATAGAAATGCTGAGGTTTGCGGCAGAGGTTGATCTGGATCTGGTTGATCTCCTGGAAGGATATTTTGAAGACCGTAACTAACCCTCATTTCTCTCCAGCTGTTTAATTGCGGTTGCAATTGTCCTCTCGAAGCACAGCCGAATTTCTCTTATTTTTTTGCCGTCGCATCCCAAATCCCGACTTTTTGGATCATTCCGAGTCTACAAACATACTCTATTGTAAGTTACTTGTTTTTAATAATAGAGGATTGTCTTATGCGAATAGCCAAGGATGAAATACCTGTAAAGATAGATTCACCGGGAGCCATTGCCCGACAGAAAACAGATTTCGGGGATACCAGCGGATATGGAAAAATGGGAGGTGAGTATTTTTCGCTGGCCGAAGGCGCTGATATCACGCCTTTGCTGCAGGGACTGGAGGACAACCTGTGCCAGTCCCCACACTGGGGTTACCTGCTGGAAGGGAATCTTATCGTTACGTATTCAGACGGTTTGACTGATACGGTCGTGGCGGGAGACCTGTTTTACTGGCCGCCCGGACACACTGTCAAGGCCGAAAAAAAGTCCGAGATTATCCTGTTCAGTCCACAGCATGAACATGGTCAGGTTATGGATCACCTGCTTAAAAAGATCAATGGCTGAGAGTCAACTCCATTTGGTTGACTTGAACTGAGGTAGCCGGAATCCTGCTCGGCGTGCGGAGTTCCGGCTGCGTCTATAACCGGGCATTCATCCCGAACAGGTTGTTAACTGGAAAATCAAGATTGGTCATCGATTGAATTACCAATCCGTACTCATTTTTCCTGTCTGCTTTCGACTGTATTCCAGGCCTGTCGGAATTGTCGGAACTCAAGATTGTTTTATTTCAAAGCTTTGCCAAGTGTATTGAATTACCATGAATTATGATATTTTTATCCAGGAGGTATGAGACTGCATAATCACTATTCAGACACATTTCCTCTTTGAGTAGCAAAGATCGCAATGACCTCACATTGGAGGAATTTTTGATGCGTAATTCTGGAAGATTTATAACTCCGGTATTGTTGATTCTTGTGACACTTTCCTCTTTTCTATATGGTGACAACAACCTGCTCGCCAGTAAAACCGGAAAATCAGATTTACAGCTCATTAAACTCCATTATGACAATTCTTCAGGAGAAAGAGGCGTTACGAACTTTGAGTACGACGAGAACGGCATAATGCAGCGTTCCTTCTGGACCCTTCTGGACAAAAGCCGTTACAGCCGGAATTATCACACTTATGACAGCAGTGGAAATATGGTCCTGAAATATCGTGAGTTTTCCGATGGCCTTACCTCAACCAATACTTATACTTATGACGGAAAAGGAAATATTCTCACTGATGTTTACCAGCGTTCCGATGGACGCCAGGGAAAGGTTTTTTACAGGTACGATGACCAAAACAGGCAAATAGAGGCTGACTGCAGGGGTTTGAACGGATGGTTTAATGGCCTGATCAAATATGAATACGATTCAGGGAATAAGCCCATAAAAGGGTTCATCAGCCGTGACGGAAAACCATATGGATCCATCATATATCAATATGATGAAGGGGGCAGACTGATACTTGAACATTGGGATTTAGGTGGAGTTTGGACCCAGACATTCACCCTTGAATACCGGCCCAGCCGGGGTCACCTGAAAGTTTCATACCCCTCCTCTAATGTTTTTGTAAGGAACACCGGATCATACCGGCTTGTCAGGGAGAATTATGATTATTCCGGCAGGTCCGGGGGGCCATCATTTTTTCATTATGACGATAAAGGCAGGCTGGAAAGGAAGGTATTTGAGAGTTCAGCTGGGTTCAAAACTGAAACCACGTTCGAATATAATACCGAAGGTTTGCTTACCACCTCCCGCAGGATTTATTCCGATGGGAAAACCGGGATTTTTACTTACGAATTTGACGGGAATCGAAGGTTGGTTCGGAGGGTTTTCAAACGCTCTGACGGACTGGAAGGCCTGGAAGAGTATGAGTATGACCGCAAAGGCAATCTGGTGAAAGGCCGCTATGAAAATTTTGATGGCTGGCTGACAGGAGACCTCACTTTTGAATCTGACCAGGAGGGTTTTTTGTTGAAGGGTAGATTTGCCGGAGAAGAGTTCAGTGCTGACATTGATTTTGATCTCGATGGGTCCGGTAATGTGGTGAGGATTCACTGGGATTTTTCTCCTGGTGAGAAACGTTCCCAGACCTATACCTTTGAGTATGAGGAAATACGGGGAAGAATCCAGAAAGAAGCCGGGCTGGCCCCATAGCGCGAGCCGGCATTTTTTACCGGATGAGTGTTCCATTGGTCTCCTCAGCGGACTTCCAGCTGTGACCTAGAGGATTTCACATACGGCGACAAGGCATGCCGGGCCAGCGTCATAATCCCTTGTAATCTGGTTCGGCGAATAAATCAGTTTTGATGTCGTCATGGTTAATACTCCTTCTTTTCCGGCTGGCGCCTTACTTCTTTCCTTCCGAAAAAGTACAATAGAGGCAACATGAAACTGATAGCCGACCTCCATATCCACTCTCATTTTTCCATTGCCACCAGCAAACAACTGGTCCCTGAATACCTGGATCTCTGGGCCAGGATAAAGGGAATAAATATTGTGGGGACCGGGGATTTCACTCACCCTTCCTGGGTTGATGAACTGGAGGAAAAACTGGAGCCGGCGGAGGAGGGGCTATACCGGCTGCGTGATGAATACAGGATCAGTAAGGAATGGGGGCTTTCCGAAGGGTTTGGGGATCCTGTCAGGTTCCTGTTGTCAGCGGAGATCAGCAGTATCTACAAAAAGAAGGGGAAGGTCCGCAAAGTCCACAACGTGGTACTGGCTCCTGATTTTGAGACAGCCAGGAAAATCCAGGTTGGCCTGGCCAGGAGAAAATTCAATATAACCTCAGACGGCCGCCCGATTCTCGGGATGGACAGCCGTGACCTGCTGGAGCTGATCCTGGAGATTTCCGACAAGACTTTTTTTATTCCCGCCCACATCTGGACCCCCTGGTTTTCGGCCCTGGGAGCAAAATCAGGTTTTGATTCGATTGAAGAATGCTACGAGGACCTTTCCCCCTTTATTCACGCGGTTGAAACCGGGCTTTCTACTGACCCGGCAATGAATTGGATGTGCGGTTTTCTGGATAAATACACCCTGGTTTCCAATTCCGATGCCCATTCTCCGGAAAAGCTGGGCAGGGAAGCCAATATACTGGATACGGAATTGGCCTACAGCTCCATAACCAGGGCGATTGCGTCTGGCGGCGAAGATGAATTCAAGGGAACAATCGAGTTCTTCCCCCAGGAAGGGAAATATCATTATGACGGGCATCGCAAATGCGAAATATGTTGGGATCCATTGGAAAACCTGAGAAATGGAAGTCTCTGCACCATTTGTGGTAAACCCGTGACGATGGGGGTAATGAGCCGTATCGCCCAGCTTTCCGATCGCAGTGACATTATGGAGCGGAAAATCAGGCCTCCTTTTTATTCAATAGTCCCACTGAAGGAGATTTTTTCAGAATTAATGGGAGTGGGACCCAATTCAAAAAAAGTCGAGAGTGCCTACAGGAAAACCATACAGAAAGCCGGGGCGGAATTCAGGCTGCTCCTTGACGCGGAAACCGAGGCAATAGAGGCCGCGGGGGGGGCTCTGCTTGCTGAGGCAATTCGGAGAATGAGGGCTGGTGAGGTATACATACAGGAAGGTTATGACGGCGAATTCGGGATTATAAAGCTGTTCGGAAAAGGAGAGATCCAGGGTCTGGGCATGTCACGGTCTCTGTTTCAGGGCGGGACGGACCGCGGCGGCGACAGGCCGGAACCCCAACTCCTTCGCTTTAACCTGAAGGATTACCAGGAGCTTGAAGCTTCCCTGCTTTCCAAGGTCCCGACAGTTGCTGAACCGGCGGTTCAATTCGCCGCTTCCGGTAACCTGTTCGCTTCAATACCAGGCCGGGGCCAAGACCCGAAGCTGGCTTTTCCGGGTTATGCAGAAGTGCCAGATAGTGAAAAATCACCGAACAGTTACACCTTGAATCCTGAACAGCAGGCGGCTGTAAACCACGGCAGCGGCCCCTCTATTGTTATCGCCGGCCCTGGTACCGGTAAAACTCAGGTCCTGACCCGCCGGATTCTTCACCTGGTTCGGAAGAAAGGAGTAGACCCAGGCTCCATCCTGGCGGTTACTTTTACCAATAAAGCCTCCGGGGAGATGGCCCGCCGGATCAACAGCGCCCTGGGAGAGGTTTCCGGATCGCCAGAGGTAACTACGCTTCATGCCCTCGGATATAAGATTATCCATCGTAACCTGCCTGAAACAGGGAGGGAATCCGGAGCGCTCCTGATTGACGGGGATGACCAGAAAGAAATTTTAGCTGATATCCTGGGATGCTCAAAAAAACAGGCGAACAAGATCAGGGAGTCAATATCCCGGTTCAAGCAGGAGGTAAGTGATAACCGGGAAATCGGGGATCCGGAAATAAGGGAGGCAGCCGAGGATTATGACAGGTGGCTGAAATTAAATAATCTCTTTGACCTTGATGATTTGATAACTGAAGCAGTTCGTCTTTTGGAGAATCACTCCGAGATCCGAGGTTACTGGCAGAATAGATTCAACCGTGTTCTGGTGGATGAATTCCAGGATATCAACCGGGCCCAGTACCAATTACTGCGACTGCTTTGTCCTGATCCAGGCAGTTCCATTTGCGTAATTGGCGATCCTGATCAGGCCATCTATGGATTCAGGGGATCTGATGCCGGCTACCTGAGGACTTTTCAGGCTGACTACCCGTCAGCTGTTATCTACTTACTGAAACAGAGCTATAGATGCACTGATACGATCCTGCAGGCTTCTTCCGGAATCCTGAGACCCAAGGGCACCGGGGATGATCCGCTCCAGGGATTGATCCAGGGGAGCAGGCTGAAGATTTCAAGGCAGGCTTCCGACCGGAGCGAAGCAGAGTTCATAGCCCGGACCATTGAGGAAATGGTGGGAGGGCTGAGATCGTTTTCGATGTACAGCAGGATATCAGCTGGTGAGGCGGCCGACTCGATCGGGAGCCTTTCGGACTTTGCGGTTCTCTGCCGTACCGGCCGGCAGATGGATCTCTTTGAAGAAGCCTTCAACAATCATGCGGTTCCCTGCCAGAGAGTCGGAGAAGGAAGTTTCCTGGACGCGCCGGAAGTGCGCAAATTGCTGGATCTTCTCAGGTTTATCAGAAATCCTGACAATCCTTTTATCAAAATGAGGGTGAAAGAGATGAGCCGGGAATTGATGGATAATTTAATAAGGTCAGTCGATCTTGTTGGAAACCTGAGAGATGTTTTACAGGGAATTCTGAAAACGGCCCTTTCTGAACACCGGGAAGATCCCGCTGTGCTGCAATTACTCGATTTCGCTGGTGATTATGGTAGTAATTTAGAAGAGTTCTATCGTTTCATGGACTTAGGGTCTGATGCTGACCTTTACCGGAGCAATTCGGAAAGTGTGGCACTGATGACGATTCACGCTTCCAAGGGCCTGGAATTTGAATGTGTGTTTGTACCGGGCTGCGAGGATGGAATATTGCCCTGTACCTTTTTTAACAGAGAAGATGTTGATGTTGAAGAAGAACGGAGGCTGTTCTACGTTGCCATGACCAGGGCCAGGCGCTACCTTTTCCTGACGCATGCAGGTACAAGATTTTTGTTTGGAAGGAGATTTGAACAGACCAGGAGCCCCTTCCTTGATTCTATTGAAGCCCGTCTGATTGAGGAGCTGAAGGATGAAGGGAAAATGAAATCCGTGAAGAAAGAGGACCGGCAACTGAAGCTTTTCTGACCTGAAAACCTGAATGCGCGCGTTTAAGGTTCAAGAATTTGAGGATCAGCGAGGGTGAATTGCCTTCCACCAGGAGTTTTTCCCTGTGTGGAACGCCGGTCTCCAGACCGGCATGTCCATTAACGATTCAGGGTTAGGGTAGGAATTGGAATCGATTTAAAAGTTCATGGGTTTTGATTCGTGCCGTTTCCGTGTCGCACTTACCGCGCTCCTTGGTTTTGCAGGGCGCATCCTTTATCCAGAGTTACCTCGGAGGCATCACCTGCGGCTTTGCCTCCTCAGCTCCACCCCGGGCTGCTATTAGCTTCGACCTTCCGGCCCCACTTTTACCGGGCCTCTTGGCCCGGGTTTATTGTTGACGCCTTCAGCGTCGTTAGTCAGTATGCCGATCTGGAGACCGGCGATCCACATGGAACTGTTCATTGGGAACCAAGACCGCCATGGGTAATTCAATCCCAAATCGTCAATTGGCACAGCATGTAGCCTGGGCCGGATGTTGGCAACTTTGTCGCCGTTATCGTTAGCTTTTTGAACTGTTGACGACATCTTCAAAAAGCTGATCATATTGTTTGATGAGGCACTGCCAACTGAAGCTGTTTCCCAGGGCCAGGCAGAGACTATCTGCTATGGAAGCGGAACGGGAGCTGTCGGTGACAGCCTGTTTCAGAATATCAATCATACCTTGAGTGTCGCTGTACAGGCAATCAGCGTGGAATTTTTGGGGGATAAGTTCCGGATAGCTGAGACGGGCAGGGAGAACTGGAAATGTCTGGTTCAGGATCGCTTCAAGGATGGAAATCCCAAAAAATTCATGAATCGCAGTCGAGACCACAATATCTGCTTTTTGCAGCAGGGAGCGGTAGGTTTTTCTGTCAGCGTATCCACTATGAATCAGTTCGGAACCCAGTAAAGTCAAATCTCTGGCCATGTCAGCCGGCTGGCTGGAATACTGTTCCCCGCATACTGCCAGCCTGAAATTGAGTCCTTCGCTTTTCAGCAGCAAGAGGGCTGAGAAGAACTCTGCGGGATTCTTGTCATACTCCCATCTTTGATTCCAGAGAATAAGGGGTGGAGTGCTTTTTCGGTATTCGATTTTGGTCTTAAGAGGAGGCGTCTCAACTCCGGGGTAGATTACAGTACTCTTCTGTTCGATTTTTTTCACGGTTCCGGGCAACCTGAACTCAGGGAACTGCCGAAGGTATCTAGGCAGCGATTCCAGGAACTCTTGCCGGTGGAAACCGGAATTGAAAATAACCCTGTCAGCAGCCAGCATGGAGGTGAGGTTTATAAAAGGGTAATGCTGATCAACCTGGGGAACAAGTTCAGGTACCCTGTTGCCACCTGGATTATGGGGCATCGGGTAGGTAAGCTGGTTCTCGTGGCAGTAAAGAATTGCCGGTATCCCACAGGTTTTTTTTCTGGTAAGGGATAGAAAAACGGATAGGTCCAGCATATCAGTAGCTACTATCAGGTCTGGAATCGAATCTTCATTATTGAATCTTTCAGCCAGGGTTGCGCTTCCGCCATGCATGCGCCATTTCCAGAAGCGGTCGGGCAGGGTCAACAGTTGAATGTCTGCCACGCAGTGGTCCCTGAGCCCTTCAGCCCAGGCCTGATGGCTGCCGCCATGAAAAGGGGATAAGAGGAGTATTTTCATATTTTGCCTCAGGGGAACCATTTTATCGGAGAATGGGGCAGCGGGCACGTAACTGCAGGAATTTTAGCACTAATTGGCATGATAATTCCGGGTTGGGGAGGATCATCCATATTTCAGGGCAGGCCATCATCGACCTTTACCTTTTTATCGTTAACTGATACCTTTTGAGGATGACTTCCGGAAGGAAAACTCCCAATCAGAAACATCCCGAATCAGCTACCAGGTTGGGAATTATTCTGAACACTCTGCTGTTCATTGGTAAACTCGCTGTTTCCATCATGTCGGGCAGTATCGCTCTTATCTCAGATACCCTGAATTCATTTTCGGATATTCTCGCTTCAGTTGGCATTCACATTGCGGTTCGTATCGGGAATAAAAAGGCTGATGCTGATCACCCCTTTGGGCATGGGAGGGTGGAGCCTCTATCGGGCATAGTAGTAGCAATCTTCACCGGCATCCTGGGATTCGAAGTGCTGAGATCCGGAATCCTTGCCCTGTTCAACTTCAGGGAAGTAAGCCACATTCCCTGGGTTGTAGGAATCCTGCTGGTCACTGTTGTAGTCAAATTATTTATGACATTATATTTTTCTGCAGCCTCCAGGAGATTCAGGAGTCCGGGATTAAAAGCCACGGCAGTGGATTCCCGGAACGATGTGATGGTTTCCAGTATTGCCTTGATTGGTGTTTTGGGAACCTGGCTGGAAGTGTTATGGCTGGAAGGCGTAGCGGCCATAATCATTTCTGTATTTATTCTTTTTTCCGCTTTCTCCCTGGGAAAGGAAAATATAGATTTTCTCGTGGGAAAGGCCCCTTCGGATGAGATGATCCAGGAGATTTCCGATGTGGTGATGAAGGTCGAGGGGGTAAAAGGTATCAATGAGATCCTCGCTCATTATGTAGGCAATGCCGTGCATATTGAGATTCATGTGGCCCTTGACGGCAGCCTGCAGTTTTCCCGGGCCCATGACATCGGCACTGATGTACAGAATTCCGTAGAAAATATGGCAGAAGTCAGTCGGGCCTTTATCCATGTAGATCCGGTTTAAACCCTGCTTTTTCCGCTTCCATTCTTTTTTTCCGGCTGCGAGCACGGCTCTCTTATCCCCCAGGGATGGAGAGTGCTGGTTTTAAATTGTCCCTGGATTGCCGGAAGCGGATACTCTGGTTTCCAATATTCATTCTGACCTGTTACATCTTTGGCCATGAGAAAACTACTGCAGCTCCATTATTCCATCAAGCCAAATTGAAATTATAGAAATATAATTGACATTCTACTTTTATAATTGATATTATCTGAGCGCAATGAAAATTAAAGGTTTATCAAGGAGAGATAGAGAGAGGCTGAGGCACCGGGGAGAGATCCTGGAAGCGGCCATGAAGGTGTTTGTGGAGAGCGGATACACCTCTGCGACAATGGAATCAATCGCAGCCAAGTCAGAGTTTTCACTTGCGACGTTATATAAATTTTTCGGAAGCAAGGAGAATTTGTTCCTGGAAATTTTACTGCAAATGATTGAGAGACTGGAACTATTGACAGATGACATTCTGGGAAAAGAGGGTTCAGTCAAGGACAGGACTGTCAAGCTTTTCAAGGCACGCATGGATTTGTACTGGGACAATCCCGGGCTGATAGCTTTTATTGAAGATGTAGTCAATCACAGTCGCACGGAACTCTCCTGCCTGGAAGATCTCAAGCGAAGGTACCTTACCTATGTTAACCGTTTGTCCATGTTTTTTTCAGAGGGGATTACCCGGAATGAATTTAGGGACATAGGCGGCAAGACAATAGCTATAGCCTATGAGGGTATCCTTCATATGTATTTTCATTCCTGTTCAAAAATCGGTAAAAATGAGAGAGACCGGCAGGATGAAGTGAACTTGCTCAGCTTATTCATGGAAGGAGCCTTTTCAGCAAATCCTGCGAAAAAGGCGGAAGACTGTTAAAGGTCCTCCTGGGAAGAGGAATTATTATGTCCCGGGACCCATAAAAGGATGGTGAAAACGGAGACCACCGATCAAGATGGGGATCGGTTACACCTGAAGAGGAATGAAAAAATTAATATGCATTTTTCACCGGCTCACCGTGTAAGCCGGGAAGAAATGCGGGCCGGGACTCTGAGTCCTATTTTGCTAATCAAATAAGTAAATCGTATCGATATCTTGGAGGGCTTTGATGCAACTCAACGGAAAATTTATTGAACCGCTTAAACCTGGTATGGCTTTGGTTGTTCTTTTTGGTGGTCTTTTACTGTTCGGCTGCGACAGCCAGCCACAGTCTCAGGTGCCTTCTCCTGTCCCGGAAGTGTCCATAGTGACGGTATCTGTTCAACCGATCGAATTAACCACGGAATTGCCGGGTCGCACATCACCTTATATTGTTGCGGAAATCCGTCCTCAGGTTAACGGCCTCATCCAGAAGCGACTGTTCACGGAAGGATCCGATGTCAAGGCCGGACAGGTGCTCTATCAGATCGATCCCGCGCCCTTTCAGGCGGCACTCGACAGTGCCTTGGCTAACCTCGATGCTGCCCGGAAAAATGTAGACCGGATTAGGGCCTCACTGGAGGTAAGCCTGGCGGGGGTAACCCAGCAGCAGGCCTCCCTTGAACTGGCCCAAATGAACCGTGGCAGGTTCGAGGAGGCTTTTAAGGACAAGGCTGTTTCTGGCTCCGACCGCGATAAGGCTGTGACAAATGCCGACGTGTCCGAGGCCACTCTACAGGCAGCCGAAGCCCTGGTAGAAAGTGATCGGAAAGCAATCGCAGCGGCTGAAGCATCGGTCAAGCAAGCGGAAGCTGCCCTCAAGGCCGCACAAATCAATCTCGGATACACCCGTGTCGTTGCTCCTATTTACGGACGCATCGGCAAATCAAGTGTCACGGATGGTGCTATCGTCACAGCCTATCAACCCCAGGCTTTGGCAACCATTCAACAACTTGATCCCATCTATGTGGATGTTCCCCAGTCTACGATCGAACTGCAGCGTATGAATCTTCACATGCAGGAAGGCAGTCTCAAAAAGAGCGGAAAAAACCAGGACAAGGTAGGTCTCATCCTGGGAGACGGCACTCCCTGCCCCCTTGAAGGAACTCTGCAGTTCAGTGATGTAACTGTGGACCCGACCACAGGTTCAGTAATCCAGAGGATCGTTGTCCCTAATCCGGAGCACTTACTCCTGCCGGGTATGTTTGTCCAGGCGGTTATCAAGGAAGGCATAAATGAACAGGCGATTCTTATTCCGCAGCAGGGAGTGTCCCGGGACTTCAAGGGGAATCCCTACGCACTGGTTGTAGATGCTGAAAACAAGGTGGTTTCACGTCCTCTCACTCTTGACCGCGCCATTGACGATAAGTGGCTGGTCTCAGCAGGACTTGTTTCCGGTGAACAATTGATCGTCGAGGGCATGCAGCGAGTTCGGCCCGGCATGACTGTAAAGACCGTCCCTTTTGCAAACCAAAAGCCATAAGAAAGGGATTTGGGTGATCGAGCCGTGTCAGCTCTGATCCTTCGAACAGATTAAATGGGTTTTGATCACCAGACCCTGCCAGGTCGATTGGTCAGACTTTTAAGTGGTGCGGTTTTGGGAAGGTGATAATTGCATCGGCTCGAATATTTTCAAACGTTATCTGTAACACTTTTGGGGAATGATTGGGTCTGTGGTAATTTCCCAATCGCTGTTCCAGTGGAAAATTAAGTTCAAAAAAATACTAAATACCAAGGAATTGAGTTGATTTTAATTATAGTAGGAGGCGTCTGATGCTCTCGAAATTTTTTCTTGACCGCCCAGTCTTTGCCTGGGTCATCGCTATTGTCATGATGTTGCTGGGAGGTCTGGCTATCTACAACCTGCCCATCTCCCAGTACCCTGCCTTGGCCCCGCCTTCCATAGCCATTGATTCCTTTTATCCGGGAGCATCGGCGAAGACGGTGGAAGACAGTGTTACCCAGATTATTGAGCAGAAGATGACGGGCTTTGACAACCTGCTGTATTTTTCCGGCACGAGTGATTCGTCCGGCTCCTCCCGTGTCGAACTGACATTCAAGCCGGGGACCGATCCCAACCTGGCCTGGTCCATGGTGCAGAACAAGCTCCAGCTTGCCACGGCAAGCCTCCCGGAAGTGGTCCAGCGGGCAGGGCAGGTAGTAAGCAAATCTACCAGGAATTACCTGATAATTGTGGCCTTGGTTTCTGAAGACGGCAGCATGGACGGCAATGACCTGAAGGACTACGCTCTAACAAACCTCGAAAAAGTACTGGCCCGCGTGCCCGGAGTTGGTGAGGTCAACAATTTCGGAGGCCAGTATGCGATGCGTGTCTGGCTGGACCCTGACAAACTAACCAATTATCACCTGACCATGGAAGATGTTATCGCGGCGCTTAGTACTTACAACGTGGAGGTTTCCGCCGGGCAGTTCGGCGGAATGCCGGCAGTCAAAGGCCAGCGTTTGAACAACTCTATTATCGTGCAGAATCTCCTCAAGACTCCGGAGGAATTCGCCGCCATCCCCCTGCGGATCAATCCGGATGGTTCTATCGTACATGTCAAAGATGTGGGACGGACGGAACTGGGGAGCGAGTCATACGATGTTGAAGTCACCTTCAACGGCAAACCTGCGGGAGGACTCGCCATCCGGCAGACACCCGGTGCTAACGCGCTGGACACTGCCAATGCCGTCAGGGAAAAGCTGGCGGAAATGGCCCCCTTCTTTCCAACTGGAATGAAGATAGTCTATCCCTACGACACGACCCCTTTTATCGAGGTGGCCATTGAGGAAGTGGTATGGACCCTTGTTATAGCGATTCTGCTGGTCTTCCTGATCATGTGGCTTTTCATGGGCAACTTCCGGGCCACACTGATCCCGACCATAGCTGTACCGGTGGTAATCCTGGGCACCTTCGCCGTGCTGGGGCTTTTCGGATTTTCAATAAATATGCTAACCATGTTTGCCATGGTGCTTTCCATAGGTCTTTTGGTTGACGATGCCATCGTGGTAGTGGAAAACGTGGAGCGGATCATGACCGAGGAAGGGCTTTCACCCCGGGAGGCCACGGCCAAGTCGATGGGTCAGATCACCAGCGCTCTGATCGGTATCGGGCTGGTGCTTGCTGCCGTATTTGGACCCATGGCTTTTTTCAGCGGTTCTACCGGGATCGTTTATCGCCAGTTTTCCGTGACCATCGCCGCGTCAATGCTCCTTTCTGTCTTAGTGGCTCTGATCCTGACCCCGGTGCTCTGCGCCTCAATCCTTAAGCCGGTGCCGAAAGGGCACGAACCGGCCGAAAGCGCCAGTTTTTTGCTGCGCCCGTTTTTTCTCTGGTTTGACCGTGTCTTCTTCAGCATCAGAAATAAGTATGTAGCATTGATCGGGCGCGTCCTCTCCAGAAAACTAAGGTATGTTGCGGTGTTTGTGGTGATAGTTGGGATTATGGGATTCCTTTTCCTTCGTATGCCCACTGGTTTCCTTCCGGACGAAGACCAGGGAATGCTTCAGGCAATGATCCTTCTGCCGACAGGATCCACCCTGGAGCAGACCCGGGCGGTTACAGAAGAAATCCAGCTCTATTTTGAGGAGAATGAAAAAGATGCGGTGGAATCCTGCATGTCGCTTTCCGGTATGGGATTCTCCGGCCGAACCCAGAACAATGGCATGCTGTTCGTCAAGTTGAAGGATTGGAAGCTCCGTAACCGCGAGGATCTGCGGGCCAAAGCCGTGGCAGGTAGAGCGATGGGAAAGCTTTCCCACCTCCGGAACGCAATGGTGTACGTCTTCCCGCCTCCGGCCGTTGTGGAATTGGGCAATGCCCTGGGAGTCGATTTCCAGTTGGTGGACCGGGGCAACCTTGGTCATGAAGCCCTGATGAACGCCCGCAACCAGTTTCTTGGCATGGCAGCCAGGGATCCGAGGTTGGTGAATGTTCGGCCTAATGGTCTGGAAGATGTACCTGAATACCGGGTTGACGTGGACTGGGAAAAGGCAGGTGCCCTGGGAGTACCTATTTCTTCGATCCATAAAGCATTCTCGGCAACCTTTGGCAGCGCCTATGTCAACAATTTCATTCAAGGTGGACGTGTGAAGAGGGTATATGTTCAGGCCGATGCCCCCTATCGGATGTCGCCCAAGGATCTGGAGAAATTGTATGTGCGCAATACCACCGGCAAGATGGTTCCCTTTTCCTCCTTTGCCTCCACTCGCTGGACTATCGGTTCTCCCCGGTTGGAGCGTTTTAACGGCTTTCCGTCCATGAATATCATCGGCGAGCCGGCTCCTGGCTACAGCTCGGGTGATGCGATGAGTGCCATGGAAGAAATCATCCCCAAACTGCCGGAAGGGATTGGATATGAGTGGACCGGCCTTTCCTACCAGGAGCGGCAGGCCAGTACCCAGATGGCCCCACTCTACGTCTTTTCCATCATTGTTATTTTTCTTTTTCTGGCGGCAATTTTTGAGAGCTGGCCCATACCAATCTCAATCCTGCTGGCTCTCCCCCTTGGGCTCATTGGCGGCATCATCGCTTCCTCTCTCCGAGGTCTGCCCAATGACATTTATTTCCAGATCGGGCTGTTAACTACGATGGGTTTGACAACCAAAAACGCCATCCTGATTGTACAGTTCGTCAAGGCCCAGGTTGAAAAAAATAAGGGGTTGGTCGAGGCGACGCTGGAAGGAGCAAAACTGCGCTTTCGTCCCATAATCATGACTTCAATGGCTTTTGGTTTCGGTGTTATGCCCCTGGCTTTTAACACGGGCGCTGGCTCTGGGGCGATGAATGCCATCGGTACTTCGGTGCTGGGGGGAGTGGTCACTGCCACTGTTTTAGTTGTTATTTTTGTTCCCCTGTTCTATGTGCTTATTGAGGGGCTCTCCAAAAAACAGCGGAAACTTAAGGCAGCCGCCATAGACGATGTGAATCCATCAGAGGATTGATGATATGAATACAAATAAGAATATTTTTGTAATTATTGGAATTTTCGTCTTTATGGGCGGATGCTCTCTTGCCCCTAAATACACGGAACCCAAAACCCCGATTCCTGCCGACTGGCCCGCTGGTGAGGCCTACAAAGAAGCCAAGGTTGCATCCGGTGTTCCGGCAGCTCCTCAGCTGAGTCGTCAGGATTTTTTCACTGATCCAAAGCTGCTGCAGATTATCGAGACAGCTTTGAAGAACAACCGGGATTTGAAGCTTGCCGCCCTTAATGTGGAAATGATGCGGGCTTATTACGGCATTCAGCGAGCCGAGATGTTCCCCTCGGTTAATGCGGCTGGTACCGGGAAGAGGCAACAGAGCCCAACTGATTTCACCAGTCCCGGAGAGTCAAGGACAGCCAATCGATTTGACGTTACACTGGGGATCTCTTCCTGGGAAATTGATTTCTTTGGTCGAATTCGCAATCTGAAAGATCAGGCGCTGGAAGAATATCTGGCTACGGAGGAGGCTCGCAGAGGCGCGCAGGTCGCGCTGGTATCCGAAGTCGCTATGGAATACCTGACGCTTGCCGCTGACCTGGAAAACCTGAAACTGGCCAGGTCCACTCTTGAAACACAGCAGGGAATTTATGATTTAATCCAACGCCAGTACGAAGTCGGACTGGTCAATGAACTGGATCTGCGTCAAGCTCAAACCCAGGTTGATGCCGCCCGGGGAGATGTAGCCGGTTTCACCCAAATGGCAGCTTTGGACCAAAATGCGTTGAACCTCCTGGTTGGATCCCCGGTACCCGAGGATCTTTTGCCCGCAGACCTGGCAAGCATTAATCCACCCAGGGAAGTCTTTTCGGGCCTGTCATCCGAGGCGCTTTTATATCGGCCTGACATAATTGCGGCGGAACATCGTCTCAAAGGGGCGTATGCCTATATTGGTGCGGCGCGTGCCGCATTTTTCCCACGCATTTCTCTAACCACTTTAATCGGAACTGTGAGTAGGGAGTTGTCCGGTCTTTTTAAATCCGGCTCAGGCACGTGGAGTTATGCCCCGCAGGTAGCTTTGCCAATTTTTGATTTACGTACCCGGGCCGCATACAGAGTCAGCAAGACTGAGCGGGACATTGCCCTGGCTCAATATGAAAAGACGATCCAAACCGCCTTCAGGGAAGTGGCCGACGCACTTGCCGTGCAGGGCACGATAGACCAGCAGATCGCAGCCCAGCAATCCCTTACGGACGCAGTTGCCGATACCTATCGCCTTTCAAATAAACGCTATGCGATAGGTATTGACAGCTACCTGGGAGTCCTGGATGCACAACGGTCTCTTTATGCCGCACAGCGTGCCCTCATCCTTCTCCGCCTAGGAAAGCTTGTCAACGAGGTGCGGCTTTACTCGGTATTTGGGGGAGGAGGGGAATAGTTATCAGCTGGATAAGTTGTGGGTAAATAAGAGAAAGAAATTATTATTTTTTGTGGGGCGGTTGCTTAAATCAGAGGCCGATTCTTAGCTGAGCGGGTGAAATTCATCATAGATTTTTCTCAACCGTTCCCTGGTGATATGGGTATAGATCTGGGTTGTGGATATACTCGCATGTCCTAGCATTATCTGGACCGAACGCAGGTCCGCCCCGTTTTCCAGGAGGTGGGTGGCAAAGCTGTGCCGAAGGACATGAGGGCTTAATGTGGTTCTTAGTCCTGCCTGTTTCCCATATTTTTTGATCAACAGCCAGAAATGCTGCCTGCTGAGCGGAGTCCCTTTTTGGGAAATGAAGAAGTAGGGGATAGAGGGATTTTTTCTCTTCAGAAGAGGATAGGCAATCTCCCTATACCTTTCAATATAGCTTTTTGCAGTATCACCCAGGGGAACAAATCTCTCCTTGTCTCCCTTTCCTACAGTCTGGATGATCCCCATTTTCAGGTTGATGTCCCTGGCCTTAATGCTGACCAATTCAGTAACCCGCAATCCTGTGGCATACAAGACTTCCAGCATGGTGCGGTCCCGGAGGCCGAGAGTTTTTTCCGGATTCGGCTGAGCCAGGAGAGCCTCGACTTCCTCCTGGCTCAGGTATTTGGGCAGGGTCTGCCAGGTTTTGGGTGACTCTAATGTTTCGGTGGGATCATGGTCCACATATCCGTCCTGTAGCAGAAATCGGTAAAAAGTACGCAGGGTGACAATTTTTCTGCTGACCGACCTGGGAGATTTGTCTATGTACAGGTACTGAAGAAACTCGTTGACACGGTTGCGGTCAACATCTTTTAAACTGGTTCTTCTGTCAGACAGGAATTTCAGAAAATCCCGGGTGTCCAGAAAATAGGCCTCAATTGTATTACTGGACAGGCCCCTCTCAACATTCAGATAATCAAGAAAGGCATCCATTGCGTGGTCCCGGATGTCCTGGTCTTTGGAAGACATAATTATAAATCCTCTGCGGCATGATTCCTGGTGATTGATGCTGGAATCTTTACAATAATATTAACAGCCTCAGGTGTCAGGTGTTTGTGAACAGTTACGATCGCGCGGTGTAGGTGTGTGGTGTGGTTAGGACTGGTTTACACTTTGGGCTCAGGATTACCTCTTGGGAAGGAGGTAGGAGAATTCTTTAATACCAAGCAGCCAGGCCCCGGTGAAGTAGACTAAAATTCCTGATCCGACTACCGCGGAGAGAGTCCATATCTCATTGAGCAGGTTCATGTCACCCATCATATGTTCAACCCAGTATTGCAGGTAAAAAACAGTTGCCCCCATGACCAGGGAGATCAAGGTAATCCGCATGAGGGTATTCATGACCCGGTATTCATTGAAGGTACCAAGCCTCCTGGAAAGACCGATGAGCAGAAGGATGCTGTTAAGAAGGGCGGAAATGGAGGTCCCGAGAGCCAGGCCGACAAAACGGATCTCCCGAGGCAGCACCAGGACTAGGAGGATACAGACCAGTACATTTACTGCCACAGCCAGGATTGAGATTTTTACCGGTGTCCTGGTGTCGCCAAGCGCGTAATATGTAGGCACAAAGACTTTATTGGTGCTGTAGGCAAGCAGCCCGATGGCATAACCCATCACGGCGTAAGAGGTAAAAATCGTGTCGGAAGCTGTGAAACCTCCTCTTTCAAAAAGTACATCAACAATAGGGCGGGCCAGCAAGAGCAGGCCAATTGTGGAAGGTATAGCCATAAATCCAACCATTTTTATGGAGTTGGCTACAGTTTCCTTTAATTCTTGAAAATTTCCGGAAGCCGCGTGAGCGGAAACGTCCCTCAGGTTTACTACTCCTACGGCAACCCCGAACAGGCCGATAGGAAGGTAGAATATACGGAAGGCATAACTCAGCCATGAGACTGGACCATTTTCATCCAGAAACGATGCGATCTGGGTATTTATCAGGACGCTCAGCTGAACAGCGCTTACGCCGATTATGGCCGGTCCGATAAGGCTGCCGATTTTCCTGATCCCGGGGTGGCTGAGGCTCAGCCTGAAACGGGGCGAATATCCTTCTTTCCTCAATACGTAGAGGAGGATTCCGTATTGCAGGAATCCCCCGATCAAGGCCCCGAATCCCATGGCGTAGATCGGGATTATGCCATTAGCTTCGAACCTGGGGACCAGGAATATGGCAGCCAGGATCAGGGATACGTTGTACAGGGCTGGTGCCAGGGCGGGAATAAAAAAATGATCCAGGGTATTGAGCATGCCTGCAGCCGCCGAAGCCAGGGCCAGCAGCAACAGGAAAGGAGACACAATTCTCAGGAGAGTGGCAGTCACTTCCACCTTGCCTTCCACATCTGAGAAACCTGCTGCAAGAAGGTTGACAAAAAAGTCAGAGAAAAAGAAAAGGCAGAGGGTAAAAACTCCAAGGAGGACCATCAGGCTTCCCGCGACGAGGTTAGCCAGGTAAAAGGCTTCTTTGCGTCCTTCGCTCTTCAGGAACCTGGTGAAGGTCGGGACGAAAGCAGCGCTGAGGGCACCTTCGGCGAACAGGTCTCTCAGCATATTAGGTATTCGCAGGGCTACCAGCCAGGCATCGTTGTAGAGACCGGCACCGAATAACCCGGCAAAAAACTGGTCTCTAACCAGGCCTAATATTCTGCTGGCCATTACTGCTAAACTGACTTTTCCGGCAGCTCTGGCGGCTTTTTTACCTTTTGACATAGTATCTAAATATAAACTGAACCGGAGAAGGAAGAAAATCTCTCTGAATAAATAACCGGATTAAGTTATCATTTTATGAACAAAAAGGGAACTTGCCATGTTATTAAAAGAAATCGCCGAAAAACTGGATCTGCAACTGAAGGGCCCGGGAGATATCCTTATCAACGGGCTGGCCGGCCTGGAAACCGCCAAGACTGACGAATTGAGCTTTTTATCAAATCCCAGGTATGTGACCAAACTCAAAGAGAGTCAAGCCGGTGCTGTAATCCTGTCTCCGAAGGCGCCTGAAGTATCCATGCCGTCCCTCATATCTGAAAATCCTTATCTCTCATTTGCCCGGGCTATTGAACTTTTCTACCAGGCGCCACGGCCGGTGCAGGGTATTCATCCCACGGCCTGGATAGCAGATTCAGCCCAGCTGGGTGAGGATTGTTCAATTGGCGCGCATGTAACAATCGGGGAAGGGGTGATCGTCGGCAAACGGGCCAAAATTTACCCTGATGTGACCATATATCCCGGTGCTGTAATAGGTGATGATTTTACTGCTCATTCCAATTCCGTGATCAGGGAGTACTGCCGTATTGGTAATCGGGTAATTCTTCAGAACGGGGCAGTTATTGGAGCCGATGGATTCGGATTTGCTCCCAGGGAGGACAAAAGTTATTACAAGATCATCCAGTCCGGAATAGTAGTCCTCGAAGATGATGTCGAAATCGGTGCCAACAGCTGCGTGGACCGATCAACGCTGGGAGAAACCCGGGTAGGTAAGGGAACCAAGCTTGACAACCTGGTGCAGATAGGCCATGGAGGGACTGTGGGAGAACACAATGTCCTTGCCGCCCAGACCGGGATTTCCGGAAGCGTTAAGATGGGAAGCTATAATGTTCTTGCCGGGCAGGTAGGAATTTCTGGACACATAACTATCGGCGATGGGTCAGTGTTCACGGCCCAGACCGGAGTGGCTCGTTCTGTTGTGGACAATTCTGTTCTTTCCGGCACACCGGAGATGGATTCAGGATTATGGAAAAAGAATTACCTGCTTATGTTTAAGTTTCCTGAGCTGGTGAAAACTGTAAAACAATTGGCTAAAGAAGTTGAAGTTCTGAAGGAGGCGGCAGGCAAGGATTAATCCTTTTTCCTTTTTGTCAGTTAACCTGGAAAGTGGTATCGCCATCCTCCAGGAAACTGATGACTTGCTTTATTGCGGCAATGCCTGTATTTATGTTGGCTTCCAGGGTTTGAGCCCCCATCTTTTTAAGGGTGAAAAAACATCTTTCAGGGTACCTCTCCAACAGTACTTCTCTGCAATCCGGAGCGATATCGGAAGCGTACATGAAATCGGGACGTCTCTCCATCATTTCCAAAAGACCTTCTTCATCAATAATTTCTTTCCTTGCAGTGTTGATAACAGAAGCTCCGGTTCTTGTTTTTGACAACAGAATAAAAGTAATCAGTTTTTTTGTTGTGTCGTTCAGGGGAAGATTCAAGGATATGTAGTCGCAGTTACTAAACAGGCTCTCTGGGTTTTGAGATGCGACTGCGCCATCCGCGAGAGGCTGGCCAGGTGTGAGTGATCGACCGAAGGCCTCGATAATCATGCCAAAACCACTGGCTATTCTTACAATGGATTTTCCAACATTGCCATAGCCGTATATGCCGATTCTTTTTGATCTCAGTTCAGTTCCGGCTATTCCCTGGTATTGTTTTCGAGCGAGAGAGATCATCAGTCCAAATGCCAGTTCAGCTACGGCATTTGAGTTCTGGCCCGGGGTGTTCATGACAACAATACCTTTTTTCGCTGCCGCGGGGCAGTCTACGTTGTCATATCCGGATCCGGCCCGGACCACAATTTTCAGGTTTTTTGCCGAGTCAAGGACATCCGCAGTTACTTTATCACTTCGAATTATCAGGGCATCAACCTCTTTAACAGCCTGCAGGACAGATGCTTTTTCGGCATATTTCTCCAGGAGCTTCAGGGTATAACCGGCACTGTTGCATATTTCCAGGATTTTTTTTACTGATTCAGGAGCGAACGGCTTCTCAGTTGCGACCAAGACTGTTTTGGACATTCCAACCTCCCGGCAAAAATTTCCTACATATACTTTTTCCCTCGTTTTAAAAGAATATGTTTAAAGGTGGCGAGTCACAATCCCGGATCGAAGTTTGGGTTCAAACCAGGTTGACTTGGGTGGCATTACTTCACCGCTGTCTGCTACTTTCATCAATTCATCGACGCTGGTTGGATAAAGAGCGAAAGCAACCCGCATATCTTCATTGCACCTTTTTTCCAGTTCTTTGGTTCCCCGGATGCCTCCTATAAAATCTATTCTATCATTTGTCCTGATATCAAAAAGATTCAATATCGGTTCCAGCAGGTTTTTCTGGAGGATGGAAACATCCAGGCTTAATACCGGGTCCCCGGCAGGGAAAGTATCCTTTTTTGCTAACAGGCTGTACCACTTGCCATCCAGGAACATTGTAAAGTGGTGCGCTTTTTTGGGGGTAGGATCGGTTGTTTCGGAAACAATAAAGTTTCCCGATACCCTGTTCAGAAATTCATCGGTTGAGAGGCCGGAGAGATCCTTCACAGTCCTGAAATATCCGAGGATCTGCTGCTGGTTATCCGGGAAAGCCACGGCGAGAAAATAGTTATACAATTCATCACCGGTGTGGGTGGGATTTTGTTTCATTCTTTCTTTTCTCACACGAGACGCGGCTGCGCTGCGGTGGTGACCGTCAGCAATGTACAGAGCTTCAACATCCCTGAAATTTTTCTGGATTAGTTCCACGTCTTCAGGATTTGAAATTACCCACATGGTGTGTTTTATGCCATCCTCCGCGGTGAAATCATATGTCGGCGCAGCTGAAGTACAAAGTGCCTGGAAATGTTCGTCGATATTCCTGCTGGCGTGGTAGGAAAGCATAACTGGACCGGTATTAGCGTTCAGGATGGAAACGTGATGGGCCCGGTCGTCTTCTTTATCCGGGCGGGTGAACTCATGCTTTTTGATCAGTCCGTTTTCATATTCTTCGAGGCTTGCTCCGAACATCAGCCCCCGTTGAGTGTGCTTGCCCATGGTAATTTCATAAATGTAAAAACAGGGAGAGGTGTCCTGTCTGAGTATTCCTTCCCGGATAAAACGCTGCAGCACCTCAGCACCCTTTTGATAAACCTCTTCGCTGTGAGAGTCGATATTGTCACTAAAATTAACCTCAGCTTTTACAATTCTCAGGTAGCTGTAGGGATTCTGTTTCGCAAGAGTTTTCGCTTCATTGGAGTTGAGTACATCGTATGGAGGTGATGCAACTTTATGCACCAGCTCGGGTATCGGTCTGATACCTTTAAAAGGCTGAATATATGACATGAATACCTCATTTCACTTTGTGATTTTAATGTTGGAAAAGTCTCTATTATAACCTTGTTCTCATAGAAATCTGTCTACAAGAGATCCTGCCCGAATTTGCCTGTTTACCTGACAGGAAAATCAGCCTGTCTCTTTTCAGGAGGTGACTGCAACGATTGTGGACACCTGCGGCCCGAATGAGTCAGTTATATTTAACCTGGATTTCAGCAAGCAGTATCCGCCAGGAGTCGCACAAATTCCACCAGGGTCCTGACCCCAAAACCTGGAGGGGTTCCTTTATTGATTCCTGAGGGAAAGTAGTCAGTGCCAGCCATATCTATATGGCACCAGGGGATTTCCCCCACAAATGATTCCAGGAATTTTGCCGCTGTAATGGCACCTCCCAACCTGTCCCCGCAATTTTTTAGATCTGCAATTTTACTTTCCAGAGCTTCTTTATATTCATCATCGAGGGGCATCCGCCAGAGTTTTTCTCCTCCCCGGTCAGCTGCAGTGCTGATTTGCGCGCAGAGTTTGTCGTTGTTTGAAAACAAGCCGGCCCGGTATTGGCCCAGGGCGATTGCACAGGCTCCGGTCAATGTAGCTATGTCGACCAGGCAGACCGGCTGGAATTTTTTTACAGCCCAGGCAATTGCGTCAGCCAGGATCAGCCTTCCTTCTGCGTCAGTATTTATAATCTCGACAGTAGTTCCGTTATAGGCAGTGACCACATCCCCTGGCCTCTGGGCGTTCCCGCCGGGCAGGTTTTCAACCAGGGGCATTATTCCAATGACCCTGGTGGGTAATTTCAGCCTGGAAATGGCAAGCATGGCACCCAGAACACTACATGCTCCTGATTTATCAGCGCGCATCTCTTCCATGGAAGCTGACGGTTTGATTGAAATTCCCCCGCTGTCAAAGGTGACGCCTTTACCAACCAGGACCACCGGAGGTTTCGCATGATCGGAATCCGGGTTATGTTCAAGAATGCAGAGGCGTGGCTTGTTGCAGCTTCCCTGGGCAACAGCCAGCAGGCAGCCGAATCCTTTTTCCCGGAGTTCTTTTTCTTTCATGACTTCAATCTTCAGATCAGTATCCGCAGAGGCGACCTGCACTTCCCTGACGAATGGCTCAGGGTAGAGCAGGTTTCCGGGTTCATTGGACAATTTTCTTGCCAGATTAACTGCATCAGATATGATCTTTGATTGTTCAGCTATAAGGTTAGTTTCTTCCTGCCCCAGGGAAGATACCAGGGTTATGGTGAAGTTATTATCAACCCTGCCTTCCGAGGATTTGTGGACTCCAGGATCAAACTGGCCCATTAAGATTCCTTCCAGTAACATCCTGCCGGCTTTTTCCTGGTCGGAAATGCTGCTGATCACTGCTGTTATCCGGTTTACCGGAGCGGATCGGAGCGAGCGGACTATGTTCATGACTGCGGTCCTGAAAGAACCACTGTCAAAGGCGGTGTTTCCCTTGCCGAGACCAATCAGCCCGACTCTTCTGGCCGAGCATCCCCGGGGGGCTAAAAGTACGATTGAATTCCCTTTTGAGGGTGTCCATTCTTTTGACTGCTGCAGCTCAGCTACCAGCGAAGACAAGGTTTCATCAGAACTGTTTTCAGGATTTCCGGTGGCAGGGGTTTCTGCACTTACCGGGTATAACAACAAGTCGGCATCTATGGGTTTCCAATCGTAATCCTTAACTTCTATTTTCATACTGTGTTCCACCTATTGACTCGGATATTTCACAAAAATTACTAACTTAACCAGCATCTCAGTCTTCCCCGGCAAAGGCGCGTGAATTAATCGGGCGAGAGATTTACTTTGTTTTCATGGCTTTTTCAATATCCCGGTCAATGGTTTTCCTGCGGTCCTTTTCCCTTTTATCATAAAGTTTGCGACCTTTGGCCAGGGCTATTTCAACTTTAACTTTACCCTCTTTCAGGTACATGCTGAGGGGAACCACCGTAAGTCCACCCCTGGTGATTTCGTCGGAAAGTTTTTCGATTTCTTTTTTATGGAGGAGTAATTTTCTGGGCCGAAGAGGTTCATGATTCTGGATATTCCCACAAGAATAAGGGCTTATGTGACAGTCAACCAGCCAGATTTCATGATTATTCAAACGGGCATAACTCTCTTTCAGGTTAACCCTGTGATCCCGGGCCGATTTGACTTCAGTCCCCTGCATGACAATCCCGGCTTCAAATCGTGTCAGGATTTCGTATTCATGGAACGCCTTTTTGTTTTGTGCCAGCATTTTTCTGGAATTTTTTTCTTTTGCCATTGCCTGCTCCGCTCAGGGGGATATTATACGCCTTGATTCAGTCTTTCTGGGATAGTAGTAATCTATAGAAATATTCCGTCATTTCCAGTTTGTGCCTGATGGTAAAGCGGGTTTCTACAATTTTTCTTCCTTCACTCCCGAAACGGATTCTTTCTTCCGGGGAGGTCAACATCCTGTAAAGGGAGTCAGCCAGCTGATCAGGTGCCGAGGGTTCAGTCAGCAGGCCGGTCTTACCGTGAATTACAAGTTCGGGAATACCGCCTACATTAGTGGAGATTACCGGCAGGCTGCAGGCCATGGCTGACATGATAGCTGAGCTTAGTCCTTCGGACAGGGAAGGGAGACAAAAAATGTCGAAATTTTTCATAAGTGCTTCACTGTCTTTTCTAAAACCTGTGAAGTGCACGATGTCGGAGACTCCGAGGTGCCGGGCCTGTTCTTCCAGCTGTTCCCGCATCACTCCCTCTCCTACAAAAACATAACAGGTGTCAGGGCATCTGTGCCTGATGAGGGACACTGCCTTGAGGATATCAACATGTCCTTTCTCATGGCTCAGGTGGGCAACAGTACCAACAATCAGAAAATTTTTACAGTGCGGAAGCAGTACTGGAACCTGGGCATCAATCCATCCGGTATCGATCCCCTCGTATACCGTTTCTATTAGATGCGGCTTGATTCCATTGTTAATCAGGGTTTTCCTGATACTCTCAGAAACAGTAAGCACACGGTCGATCAGGTGATTGTACTTCCACTTGCTGATACAGTATTTAAGGGGGAAGTTTACCCGGCGTGAGCAGACTGACACAGGCCTTTTCCCTCCAAGAAATGAGAGCAGTTTTAAGGCAATGCCCCCAGGTAATACAGGCAGAGGAGTATTGAAGTGGACAATGTCCAGCTGGTTCCTCTTCATCAGGCCATACAGCGCCAGGAACGCTTTAAGCGATAACTCCATTTTCTGATCAAAGTGGATGGTTCTGATTCCTAAAGAGGATACTTTGTCACTGAGGGGAGCTGCACTGGGTGAGGCCAGTATAATTTCATGCCCGGCCTTATGCATTCCGCAAATCAGGCTGAAGAGTTGTTCCTGGCCGCCCCGCCAGAAATTTTCTGTATCAATGTAAAGTATTTTCATTATTTATGAATTGCTTGTTTCAGTATAAGTACAATTTTGGGGGAATTCCCCCGGGTTGATATCAGGAATTTCCTGGCTAGAGCGGGTTTAATTCCGGGATTTATAATCAGGCTAACAATTCCTGATATTCATTTCTTCAGTTGTCCTTATTCCTCAGTTCTCCAGTTTTCAGGATTTTAAAAAAAGTGGAAACAGCTGAAAGGCAGGAGACAACAAATCCAGCCTTTCCGTCCAGGAATCCGGCTTTCAGAATAAAGTTTTTTAAAAAAACCGCTGGAGGGGACACAAGCAGCCTGAGAGTCCCTGGTCGCTTTCCCCTGGTCAGATAGTCCTCTGCAGCCAAGGTTGTGAATTTTTCAAGCTGAACCAGATATTCAGAAACATCGGCGTAAGTGTAATGCAGGATATGGCCTGACATCCTTGCGGTTTTGCCTTTAGTGCTGAAGCTTTCGTGAATATTGAGGCCTGTCCACTTTCCTTTATCTTTTCGAAACAGGCGGAGCTGCCAGTCAGGATACCAGGTTGTATGTTTTATCCATGTGCCCATAAACAAGGTCATGCGGGGTAGCAGGAAGGCATCCGCCGGGTCCTCCGGGGTGTTTTTCCATTTTAAAATCTCCTCTCGCAGTTCAGGGGAAATTTCTTCGTCAGCATCCAGGCTCAATACCCAGTCAAATTCTGTAAGGTCAGTAGCCAGCTGTTTTTGATAGCGGTAACCCTGCCATTTATTACTGGTAGTCCTGGCACCATATTGGGCGCAGATTTCCAGGGTCCGGTCAACACTCCCGGAATCAACGATGACTATTTCATCGGCAATTCCGTTCAGGCTTTCCAGGGCCCTTTTGATTTTGCCTTCTTCGTCACGGGTGATCAATGCAGCGGAAATTTTTTTCATTTCGCGTCCTGGTGTTTTTCCAGAATTTTTTCACGGCTAAGATATACCGTTATCGGGGCTGTCTGGTAAAAATTATTCAGGATGTCAATAATTTCTTTATCAGACCTCCGACTCTGCAATCTTTCCTGTTTTCTCAGTTTTCTGGCTTCCGGAATCTGGCTGAGAGCCTTCCGGAGTGCCTTGAAAAAGTATAAATCAAGGGTAATCGCTTTCAGGATACACATACAGGACAGGCTCAGCAAGTGACAGGTCAACATGGATTTTGAATGAAGGTTAATCCAGTGAAAGAGGAGCCGGTTTTTAAAGGAAAGGCTCTCAACGGTTTTGCTTTTGAAATGGGCGTTTATGGTAGAGCTGGCCTGGTGCCAGGCCAGGCTTCTCGGCTCATAAGTGATTCTAAATCCCCTTTTCCAACCCCGGTATGAGAGGTCGACATCTTCCCAGTGAAATGGGGAGAGGATTTCCAGGAATCCGCCAAGGTTTAGAAGCTCACTCTTCCTGTAGGTAGCAAAACCGCCGATGGCGTAGAAGGAAAGAAGCCGGTTGCCAGAAGTCCACAATTCAGATTCTGTTCCCGGATTCAAATCATAATTGAAATAGACTGACCAGAAACCGCGCCTGAAGCTGGCAAACCTCCCCCCGGTATTAAATAAAGAGGAACCAGGATCATATACCTTGGCTGTTACCGCAAATATCTCAGGGTCCCTGAAGTGTTGGGAGTGGTATATGAAATAATCAGGGTGCAGCTCCACATCGTTGTTGATGAGCCCAATCAGTTCAAAACGGGCTTCTCTGAATCCCGCGTTACAGGTGACGGCAAAACCCCGGTTTTTGGTTAGGGTTATCACTCGCAGGTTTTCAACCGGGTTTTCATCGAAATAACTCCCGGTCAAGTCAGTACTGCCATCATCTACAACCAGGATCTCATAAGCGGCGCCGGAGGTTTTGTGGTATGACTCAGCAGCGTTTACTACCGATGGGAGGTATTTTTTGAGGAGGTGCAGACCATTCCAGGTAGGAATTACTACACTTAAGGAAAGGCCGGAATCCACGGAGACCCGGCCTTCCTGTTTATTTCTTTCAGGCAGTTTTTGAACTAGCAAAAGCTTTTCAGTTCAGCCAATCTGGCCTGGCTGTAGAGCTCCTCTTCTATCCTGAGGAGCTGATTATATTTAGCAATACGATCAGTCCTGCTTGCAGACCCGGTTTTTATCTGCCCGGCATTGGTCGCGACAGCCAGGTCAGCGATGAAAGCATCCTCGGTTTCACCTGAGCGATGAGATATAACGTTGGTATAGGAGTTAACCTTGGCCATTTCAATGGTACGCAGGGTTTCAGTCAGGGTTCCGATCTGGTTAAGTTTAATCAGGATTGAATTGGCAATACCCTGTTCAATTCCCATCTGGAGGCGTATGGGGTTGGTGACAAACAGGTCGTCTCCAACCAGCTGTACCTTGCTTCCCAGTTTATCAGTAAGTATTTTCCAACCTTCCCAGTCATTTTCAGAAAGTCCGTCTTCAATTGAATAGATTGGGTACTTGCTGATCCAGTCTGAATAGATCTCCACCATTTCTTCGGCTGATTTTTTCTCTCCGCCTGACTTTTTGAAGACATAGGTCCCATCTTCGAAGAATTCACTGGAGGCTACATCCAGGGCAAGCTTGACATCTTCACCGGGCCTGTATCCGGCTTTTTCAATGGCCTGCAGGATCACTTCCACTGCTTCGACATTGGATTTAAGATTCGGGGCAAACCCTCCTTCATCTCCAACAGAGGTATTCAGGCCTTTTCCTGATAACACTTTTTTAAGGTTATGAAAGACTTCCACACCCATACGGAGGGCCTCAGCAAAACAATCAGCTCCAACCGGCATTATCATGAATTCCTGAAAATCAACATTATTGTCGGCATGGGATCCGCCATTCAGGATATTCATCATTGGAACGGGCAGGGTACAGGCATTGACGCCGCCCAGGTACTGGTACAGAGGCAGCCCGGCGCAATTGGCTCCGGCTCTGGCACAGGCCATGGATACGGCCAGCATGGCATTGGCTCCGAGGTTTTTCTTGCTGGGTGTTCCATCCAGTTCCAGCAGGTCCTCATCAATTGAAATCTGTTCTGTGATCAGAGCCCCAATGAGTTCAGGGCCTATTTTGGTATTGATGTTTTCAACCGCCCTCAGCACACCTTTGCCCAGGTAACGGTCCTTGTCCCCGTCTCTCATTTCCAGGGCCTCATGTTCTCCGGTGGAAGCGCCGGAGGGCACAGCTGCTCTTCCCAGAAAACCGGACTCGGTTACGACTTCAGCTTCAACGGTGGGGTTTCCCCGGGAATCAATAATTTCTCTTGCAATGATTGCTTCTATTCTATCCATTTTTCTTTCTTCCTTCCGCCGCCTGCAATGCTGTTATGGCGGCTACGTTAACGATATCCTCGACCGAGCAGCCTCGGCTTAAATCATTCAGGGGCTTTGCCAAACCCTGCAGAATCGGCCCGAGGGCCTGGGCTCCTGCCAGTCTCTGTGACAATTTATACGCAATGTTTCCTGCGTCGAGATTAGGGAAAATCAGGGTATTAGCCCTGCCCGCTATCGGGCTTCCGGGAGCCTTGCTGGCGGCAACAGCTGGCACAATTGCGGAATCACCCTGCAGTTCTCCGTCAAATTCGAAATCTATATTACGGTCCTTCAATGCTGCATAAGCCTTCTGGACCTTTTGAACAAGAGGATGGTCAGCACTTCCCTTGGTTGAGAATGAAAGGAGGGCTACTTTAGGTTCTGTTTCCAGATATATCCGGGTATTATCCGCAGTTGAAATCGCGATATCAGCCAGCTGTTCCGGAGTTGGATCGGGAACGACACCACAGTCCGCGTAGAGCATTGCGCCGTTTTCTCCCCAGGCTGTATCAGGAAAAATCATCAGGAAAAAACTGGAAACTACAGATATGCCGGGTTTAAGTCCAACGCACCAGATTCCGGCTTTTACCGTATCTCCAGTGGTCCTCACAGCACCGGCCACGTATCCGTCGCTATGTCCGGCAGTGAGCATCATGGCTCCGAAAGCCGCCCTGTCAGTTACATATTCCCTGGCCGCTTCCATGGAAATTCCCTTATGCCGGCGTCTATCGAAAAACATTTCGGTGAATTTGTCGAGGAGTGGTGAATCCGGGGGATTGATGATTTTGAATGTTGGGCTGCCCAGGCCGTTCTTTATTGAATAATTGATTATTTCTTCAGGATCTCCCAGCAATATTGGTTCTGCCAGTCTTTCATCCTGAATCTGGAAAGCTGCCTGGATTACCCTTGGGTCATCACCTTCGGGGAAAACAATTTTTTGGAGATTCTGCTTAGCGCGCGAGCGAACTTTTTCGAGTACTGTCATGGCCGTTAAATGTACCTGTTTAAGGCGTTTCCTGTCAAGTTGAGAGGAAGCATGAAAGGTCAGGGCCAGAGAGCTAATGGATCGTAAACATAGCCATACTTTATGCTTGTGAAAGGTAACTTCCGGGTGGGGATAGTTAGTTTATTCAGCGTCCCTTCGCTTTATTCGTTCCTTTATTCTGTCCACACTTTCCTGGATTTTGTCATTTTTATGGAGTTGCAGGGCCTTCTGGTAACTTTCCAGGGCCTGTTCATAACGTTCGGTTGTCTCGAAAATGTATCCAAGACGGTCATAGGGCTGCCATTTATCGGGCTGCAGAACGGAACTTTTCAGGAACGCTTCTTCAGCCTTCATCAGGTTATTGCTGAACAGGTAGGCCAGCCCCAGGTTAAACCAGGCTTCACCGTCAGCAGGATTGTTTTTTACCGAGGCAGAGAAAAAACGTGCCGCATTGGGGTAGTCTTTTTCCCTCAGGGCGTCAGAGCCAATCCTGAAGTCGATCCTTCCCAGGAAGTCATTGGCCTCGCTGGAGTCGGGCTGGATGCTTTGGGCCTGTTCCAGGTATCTTTTGGCATTCTCCTGGTTATTAAGCCTGAAATGGGAGATACCAAGCTGCAGGATGTCCACATAATTGCCTCTCTGGATCTCACTGGCTTTGGTAAGTTCCGTGACAGCCATCTGAAAATCACCCATGTGATAATGGGCAGATCCCCTTATATGGTGCAGTTGGTATTTCTGAGGCGGAGATTTGGCCAGGTTTTCTGCTTTGGAGAGGGCGGAGACAGCGCCGTCGTAATCTTTCAGGTTGAAACGTGATATGGCAAGTCCCTGGGCGGAAACAAAATTCTGGGGATCGAGTTCAACAGCTTTTTCGAAAGCATCGGAAGCATCAGCATATTTCCTGGTTTTGAGGTAACAATCTCCAAGCACACGGTAGCCGGCTTCGTATAGTGGGTCCGCTTCAACCAATTTTTTGAATTCGGCAGCGGCTCCGTCGTATTGTTTTTGTTTATAAAGTGATACAGCTTTCTGGAAATCTCCCTGGGCGTAGAGAGGTAAGGTGAAAAGGTTCGCAACCAATGTCAAAATGAAGAGGAGTTGATAGCAGAACTGTTTGCTGGGAAGCATTAAAAAACTCCGAATTGTTTCCATCTTTCAATTTCAGTTTTTGTGGGAATTGATACGTTTTTAACTTCCAGCTGTTTCAACAGGTCAAACACATCAATCATCGCAAAATAGGGAACCTGAGGCATTGTCTGGATGATTACCGGTTTTTCCGGATTCTGTTCCATCTTGGATTTAATATAACCGCCAAGCTCCTCTAGTGACATGCCTACCTTGTCCACAACAAACTGACCCTCACCATTGATTCTTATATGCACGGCTTCCTCAGGCTGGATATTGGTGTTGGTCGGATCATCTTCAGGATACTGGAACCTCAATCCCTGGGTAGAGGTAAAAACAGCTGTCAGCATAAAAAAGACTATTAGAAGAAAGGCAATATCCGACATTGAAGAGGTCGGTATTTCGTTGTTTTCCTTCAGGCGTTTTAGTTTCATGTCTATGCTCTTATTGGACAGCCGCGGAACTCTTGGGTTCAGGTCTCGTAAGGAGGCCGACATTCCTGGCTCCGTTGGTCCGGAGGGCATCCAGGACACTGTCCACCATCTGGTAGGGGACGTTCCGGTCTGCTTTTATTACAAATTCCTTATTTTCGACCAGGCTCACAATCTCCTTGGTTACCTGGGCCAGTTCATTGGGGCCAGAAAGTTCGTAGGCTGGTTCTTCACCGCTGGTGAACATGATGGTTCCGTCTTCCTTTATGGCAATAATTGAGGCCTGGTCCGTCACCTCCGAACGCACTATGGATTCAGGGAGCTGGACACTGGTGCGCTCCGGCGAAAAGGAAGTAGTCAGCATGAAGAAGATAATAAGCAAAAAGGCTATGTCCGACATGGAAGCTGTCGGGATCACAGTCTTTTGTACCTTGGTTTTGCTACGCAGTTGCATCAGGCGATTTCTCCTGAGCTGCTTCTTCTACTTCACTGAAGGTTTCAAGGAGAACTGAAGAACTGATTTCCATATCCATGGCAAACTGGGAAACCCGGTTAGTGAAATAGTTATAAGCTGTTTGGGTTGGAAGCGCGATCATCAACCCAGCAGCAGTGGTAATGAGTGCCTCTGAGATACCTCCGGCAACCGCTTCAGGATTGCCAAGCCCAACTTCAGCCAGCGCTTCAAATGATGAAATCATACCGGTAACAGTTCCAGTAAAACCGAAAAGAGGGGCGATATTGGCGATAGTGGCAATAACCCATAATCCCTTTTCCAGCTTTGATATTTCATGAAGAGCAACGCTTTCCATGGCTTTTTCGATTTCCTCGTGGGATTTGCCGAATCGAAGAAGGCCAGATTTAGTAGTTACAGCTACAGGGTGATCGAAATCTTCACAGAATTCCACAGCCTGTCGTAACTTGTTGTCAATCAGAAGATCCCTAACTTCGGCGATAATGGAGGCAGTGTTACCCTTGATCCTGTAATAAGCAATTCCACGTTCGATAATAAAAATAAGTCCGACAATTGAACAGATCAGCAATGCCCACATCAGTGGACCGCCCTGCCTGAAGTACTGTAGAACCGGACCGCCTAATGCTAATACCAAAATAATGCCCTCCGAATAAAATCTTGCCTGTGATCCAGATTTCCAGGAATCATTAACTTAACAGGATGGAATTTTTTCGCACCCCATACATGTCGCACGTCCAATAGATGTTCAGAAACAGGTTAAAGATCAAAAAACCTATTGTAAAAATTAATAATACAGTATATCAATATCCGGCTCAAAACAGCGGGAGATTTTTCCGTGTAAAAATTACTGATATGCAACCAACCCGATAAATCATAGCAGAAGCTGGTGGTGGGGTGTTTGATAAGTACAGTTTTATGGGGAGATAGGAGGATATCAGGACAGCGAACCGTACCCTGCCATAACCTTTTTTTTGAGACTGATTATTCCTGGGGTATTACGATGTTGAGCCTCTTCAGTTTTTCATTTAGGGTTGTTGGGTTGACCCTGAGCAGCCCTGCCGCTTTTTTCTGGTTCCAGTCAGATTTGGTCAGGGCGGTGAGAATCAGGTTTTTTTCAAACTCCAGGACCAGGTCCTTGAGTGATGAGCCATCAGGATCAACAGTGAAGGAAGTCCTTCCGGACTGCAGGAGTTCAGAGGGAAGGAGGTCAGGAGAAATGGGCCCTCCTTCGGGGGCCAGAACCACAGCCCTTTCCATGGCATTTTCCAGTTCCCGGACGTTCCCCGGCCAGTTCCATTCCAGGATCAGTTTAAGGGCATCCTGGGTTAAGGGATATTTTACCCTTCCATTCTGCTTGCAGAAAAAAGTAATAAAATGATCAGCAAGCATCGGGATATCTTCTTTTCTGTCCCTCAGCGGTGGAAGCTCAATGGATATTACATTAAGCCTGTAGTAGAGATCTTCCCTGAATTTTCCGGTTCTGACCTCCTGTTTCAGGTCAGTATTGGTTGCAGCCACAATCCTGGCATCAACTTTGATACTGGAAAGGCCTCCGACCCTGCGAACTTCTTTTTCCTGGATTACGCGCAACAGTTTTGATTGTGTTTCCAGCGGAATGGTGCTGATTTCATCCAGGAATATTGTTCCGGAGTCTCCGATTTCAAATAGCCCTTTTTTATTGGAAATGGCCCCGGTGAAGGATCCCTTCATGTGCCCGAAAAGTTCACTCTCAATCAGTTCTGAAGGGATGCCCCCGCTGTTCAAAGCCACATAGGGCCCATCAGCCCTGGGGCTGCAATTATGGATCGCTTTGGCAACCAGTTCCTTTCCGGTCCCGCTTTCTCCGGTGATGAGGCAGGTGGATTTACTCGGACCCACATTACTTATCAGGTCATAAACCCTTTGCATGGGTTCACTTTTCCCAATGATGTTGTGAAAGCTGTAACGGTCACGGAAAGACTTCCTCAATGTCCTGTTTTCAAGTGCGAGAGCCCGTATTTCCAGCCCGTTTTTGATGACATTCAGTAGTTCGTCATTTTTAAAGGGTTTGGTTACGAAATCAAAAGCGCCCATTTTAGTCGCCTGCACTGCATTTTCAATGGAGGCATAAGCTGAAATCATAACTACTGAGACTTCGGGGGATATTTCAAAGATCTCTTTCAGGCATTCAAGCCCGCTTCTTCCCGGGAGCATCAGGTCCAGCAGGATCAGGTCGATGGCCTCTTCCTGCAGGATTTTCAGGCCGGATTCACTCTCTTCCGCTGAGTAAACCAGGTAGCCTCTTTTTTCAAGGAGTTTAGATATGACATCCCTGATAACTTCTTCGTCGTCTATTAAAAGAATCGATTCTTGGGCCATAATAGTAAACCAAAATAAACAGATGTCTGCCCCTTCCGATATCGGGGTTTTATGGTTAAGGTATCAGAATTCGAGCCCCTTTTTCAGGCATGGCAGGAATCGTCTCCTGCCGACAAAGCTGAACCATTATTAAAAAACATGAGTTGTGTATCCAGCAGCCGAAATGGAAATGACGCTCCATTTATGAACACGTGTTTCTACCTGCAATCAGGAATTTCATTGAATTCGTTTTACGGGGAGATAAAGAGAAAAGGAAGTCCCTTTATTCGGCTGGCTTTCTACCGAAATACGCCCGGAGTGTTCCTGGATGATGCCAAAGGAAACTGATAGCCCCAGACCGGTCCCTTTCCCGACAGATTTTGTGGTAAAAAATGGATCATATATTTTTTTGATATCCTCCTTGGAAATGCCGGTGCCGGTATCGTTTATTTCAATTACTATCTCAGAATTCTTCTGATAGCTGCGAAGGTTGAGTTTCCCTCCTTTCGGCATTGCATCCTTGGCATTCAGAAACAGGTTCATAAAAACCTGCTGGAGCTTTCCCCCGTTGCCCAGGGTCTCGGGAAGCTCTTCGGCAAGTTCCATTTCCAGGGTGATACCGTTCTTACGAAGCTGGTGTTCAAGGAGAGATACGGTATCTGACATCAGAGAGTTGATGTTAATTTCTTTAAAATCGCTTTCCGAGAATCTGGCAAAGTTTAACAGGTTATTGATAATCTCAGATGCCCTGAAGCTTTGCTTCTCAATTTTAAGCAGAGATTCTCTACGGGGATCATTGTCAGGGACCTCCTCCAGCAGCATTTGGGCATAAGAAGATATTCCCGCCAGGGGGGTATTTACCTCATGGGCGAGTCCGGCGGCAAAAAGACCGATGGAACTTAGTTTTTCCGCCTGCTGTAGCTGGCTTTCCAATTGGACTCTTTTGGAGATGTCTTCGAAAACCAAAAGTGTTCCGGTATTAACATCATCCTCAGAGAAGAAGGGGGACAGGGAGATGTTAAGCAGTTTAGCCTCATTTTCATTATTGGTTTTAAAGTGGAATTTGAAGATTCGGTGAGGTTCGCTTACCAGCCAGTCCTCTCCATCAAGCAGCTTTCGTACCGATTCGGTCAGGTGAGCCGGCAACAGCGACGATATGGGCTGTCCAGTGGCCTCGGCTTTTGATATTTCTGTGGTAGCCGCCATGGCGTTATTCCATACGGTCACGATTCCCTCCGGATCGATTACAGCTACCCCATGGTTGATGCTTTCAATGACATTTTCACTGTATATGCGCAGGTGTGCCAGTTCAACAGCCTTGGTTTTAAGGGAGGTATAGAGGGAGGCGTTGTCAATGGCCACTGCCCCATATGCGGCCATTGAGATGGCCATGTCAAGGTCCTGTGAGGATAATTCATCTCCGTTGCTACGTTTGCCGACCCCGAGGAATCCGATGTCGCGCCCCCTGACTGTAAGAGGTTCAATATGGTGTATGGAGCAATTCTGCAGGCGGTCCCGGAGAGCCAGCCATCCCTCGGTTTCAGATTCCTCCTCCTGGATCTCCCTGGAGAGGACGAGGGAAGGGTCCAACTCGATGATGGAAGGGAATTCAGTGGAATCCAAACCAAGCGCCCCTTCAAGGACATAATTATTTTCATACTCCTTGTCCCTCAGGTAGATGACGATGGGAGTAATATCCAGGGCTTTATTCAGCCGGTCAATTATCTGGGCAATCAGGCGGTGTAAATCTATTTCCAGGCCCAGCGTGTGCCCGAAATTGAGGAATGACCGCCGGTAACCATAACGGTCCTTGTATATTACCCTTTCAATCTGCTCGTCGATTCTTTCCTTGAGCGGGGCAAAAAGAAAGGCCACTGCCAGTGCGGTAACTGCCAGGAGCAGAAAGCTTGATTCTGAAGCGAAGTCCTGTACAGTTCGGGCAATAAGCAGGGCTATGCCCACAAAGAATGCCAAGAGAGTTGAACTTGCCAGTACATAGGCGATGCTCTTCCGGAAAATAAAATCTACATCCCTGAGCCGGTACTTACTGATGGCATAGCCAAATGTAACGGGAATTATGCCAAGTGAGAGTAGGGAGGTCTCATTCAGGGCATCCATGGACATGTTCAAAATAAACGGTATGGCATACAGGCCTGCAAAGGGGACAAGCCCAAAAACAGTGCCCCCCAGGAGCCATTTTAACTGCTTTTTTTCGGTTGGTTCCCAGTATATCCTGGAGCCTCTGGCCAGAGCCGCGATTGAGGCTGTGAAGTAAAGAAGGAACACCAGGAGTTCAAAACGGTCAAGGGCATGACTGACATCAGGGGTACGGCTGAATCCATATTCCTGCAGGCGTCCCATGAACCAGGCCAGGTGGAATAAAAACAGGAACAAGGGGACTGCGTAAATGGTGCACAGGAGTTTCCAGCTTTTAACATTCTGGAATACCTTACGGGGAAAATATACGCAGAAGTGCAGGAAAAGGGGAGGCAGAAAAATAAAAGCAGCTGCCGACAGCAGGTATACGGTTATGTCAAAGCTGTCAGCTCGTCCGGAATACTTGAAGATCAGCAGGGTGAATGCTACAAAACTGAGGATGGCGAAATGAAAGGATCCTTTTTCGTTCCAGTTGCGAAGGAAGATAAATAACCCTATGCCGAGAAAAGCAAAGGCGAGTAAAACCGAAGGTATTTCACCTTTGTCAAACTGGGAGCGGTTATCCACCTTTACCGGGACGGTTATTTCTTCACCGGTTTTATTATTGCGAAAGGTGTAGTCTACAACAAAAAAATCAGAGACATTACCCGATGACAAGGCTTCAAGAATCTCAATATGGTCATCCAGGCCTTCAACCGGGATACTGTCGACACTGGATAGAGTATAATCCCCGGTGATCTGGGGAAAATCGGGAAAGCTTCCAGGTGGAAGTTTGGGTCGGCCTGACTCTCCCTGTGTCCAGGCAAGTCCATCGGACGGAGTTCTCCAGCTGGTACGATCTGCGATATTCACGAGGCTCAGGTACACCAGTACTGGTGCAACAATCAGTATAAATATGGTGCGAGCTCGTCCCTTGCGTTTCATTTTTTCAAAAATTCATGTAAATATTATGGATTCATTTACATAACAAGCAAATACGGTGCCATTCTGGCTGGTTCATGAAGGCAATACGGATTTGAAAGCGGCAAACCCTGTTTTATCAGGACCAAAGGTGCATTTTGGCACTCTTCTCCAGAAGTGAGATCCAAAAACATGAATTAGTGTTCATTATTTTGAATCATTGAAAACTAGAAGTTGAAAGATATTCCACCGCGGATTGATCTGGGATTCTGCAGCAGTGTGATGATTCCGGTGTCTGTTCTAATTTGGCCGGTCTGATTGTCCATGAGGTTTCGGATATCGAGGAGGACTTCGATTTTTCTCGGTGAAAGGAAGCTGAGAGCTGCAAAAGGCAGAGAAGTCCCGGGCAGGGAGATTATCTGCCGGACGAAAATATTAACCCCTCCATTTCCGGTTTCAAGGATATCGCTCATCGGGTCAACGGTATAAAGAGGTTTGTTTCCAGGGATGAATTTGAACAGTGCAGTTATGTGAGTTTGTGTCTGGGGAAGATATGCATCCAGCTGGGCTGTGATAGCCTGATACCTTGAGTCTTTGGATATCGTATTGTATGACAGCTGATCGAATGAGGAGATCTGGAGGTCTTGACTCAGGCCGGGGCCGTAACCTTTGATCAGGGAAATCCCCCCCCTGATATTATCCAGGATCTGCCGGTTTAAGCTGAGACGAATCCCCTGATTGGACAGGATTCCATTACCCAGGTCGAGGGGCCTGGTAATCCCGTAATTTGAGGAAACAGCGAAAACAGGAAGGCATCCTCCATCCAGGCTGTTGTTGAAATAGGCCAGTTCAACATCTGCGATTCTATCGAGAGAATGGATTATTCTGGCAGTATTGTAGCGCTGTGAGCCCAGGGCTGTCTGGTTGTCGAATCTGGCTATCCTGAGAGGGCTGGCCATGCTGATCATGCGTCCGTCCAGAGATTGTATGGTGTTGCTCTGGGACGGCCTTTTACTCAGGGAGGAAACCTCAAAAATAGTGTTTTCCCGAGGTGTGAAGGTCAGTTTGATTTCCGGGCTGACCAGGGTGCCGAGCTGTTCCCCGCTGTAGCGGTTGATTTCGGTTCCCATGGTTAAAGAGAGGAACGATGCTATCTGGTACTGTTCTTCCACAGAGAAGTTGATGAGCTTCAGTGATCCGGGAGCTGATGTGTAATCGGTACTGTAAGGATAGGAATCCGGATTGCCAAGTAAATTCAGGGAGGGTTGATCAAAGCTCATTCGCCCATAACCGAAGGAAAAACTAAGCTGATGATTTTCACCGAGGGTTTTTTCAACAGTGTTTTTCAGCCTCCACATTGAATCCTGCCCTGAGTTCAACTGTCCGGAAAAAATGTAGTCTCCGGCTTCACCCAGGCTGTTTACCGCAGCAAAACTGGAAGTGATCCCGCTCCAGGAGTCTCCCGGGATCGAAAATGAATCACCGCCCAGTCCCGAGCTGTTGGAAATCTGGAATACAGCCCTTTCAAAAATCCGCTCGTCCGGATATTCGGATGATACAACAGGAAGGTTCCGAAAAATCAGTCGTTTAAGAGAGGAACTCCTGAGGAGAGCCTTAATGCCGAGATTTGGCTGGAAGCCCTCATCAAAGCCGGCCATTTTCTGCAGGACCAGGGTCACAGTTATGGTCCTGTTGGGAAAAATTCTGATCAGGTTGCGACTGGGGGTGCGAAAGTCAGCGCTCTTTATATCCAGTTTGTAGAGCCCCGTTGCCAGATCACTGAAAAGGACCATTCCTTCACCGTTGGTCCTGGCCAGTATGGGCAGCAGGTTGTTCCTCGCTGTATTTACTATGGAGATAATAATTCCAGGGAGAGGTGAGCCGGTTTCATCAAGGATCAGCCCGGTAAGGCTCCCTGATTCTACAGGGGCAGGCTCTGCGGGAAGAACTCCAGCGGAGCAGAAAAATAATCCTATTAATATTAAGCAGATTTTGCTTTTCATAAATTAATGCCAGCTTACCACAGCGTAAGTAATTGACTATTTTATGTCCTGCCCAGGTAATACGTCAATAATAAATATTATCACTATCCGCCAGCTGGGGTATTTATTTAATTTTAAAATATCTGATGACAATTATCGGGAAATAGCCCAGTTCGAGTGAATTATTTTAGTTTCAGCCATTGCCCGCAGACATTTTTGAGCTCTTTTCTACCTGGTTTGCAGGGATAATGAAATGTCCGCGCGGCTACTGAAAAGTGTATACTTTGCACCATGAAAACCAGAGTAAGATTTGCCCCGAGCCCTACCGGCAGGTTACATGTAGGCAACGTTCGCACAGCATTATTCAACTGGCTTCTCGCCCGAAAAACTGGTGGTACCTTTATCCTTCGCATCGAGGACACCGATGCTGACAGGTCTGAAGCCGAATATGAAAAAGAGCTGATAGAAGACCTGAAGTGGTTGGGCCTGGACTGGGATGAAGGCCTGGAAAAAGGAGGAGAATTCGGCCCTTATCGTCAGACTGACAGGTTTGATCTTTATCGGAAAGAGGCAGGAAGGCTGCTGGAAAATGGAGATGCCTATTACTGTTTCTGCTCCCAGGAAAGGCTTGATGCCGAGAGGAAGGAGCAGCAGGAAAAGGGCCTTCCGGTCATGTATGCCGGCCACTGCCGCGACCTGAGCCAGGATGAGACAAAAACCAGGATAGAAAAGGGCGAAAAACCAACCCTGCGGCTGAAAATAAGGGAAGGAGCAATCAGTTTTACAGATCTTGTTTTCGGTTCAGTAACAGTGGATTTAACCGAAATCGGTGATTTTGTTCTCCTCAGATCTGATGGGACATCACAATATAACTTTGCCTGTGTTGTGGATGACGCCCTGATGGAGGTTACCCATGTTATCCGTGGGGAAGGCCACTTGACGAATACCTTCAGGCAGGTTTTGCTTTATGAGTATCTTGGATTACCGCTTCCCAGGTTTGCCCACTTGTCAACGATCCTGGGCCCTGACGGATCCAAGCTCAGCAAGAGGCATGGCGCGACTTCAGTTGGTGAGTTCAGGGAGCGCGGATATCTGCCCGATGCCCTGATAAATTATCTGTCTCTGCTTGGCTGGACGCCCCCTGAATCGGCAGGAGAAGTGCTTTCGGTAAAAGAGATTATTGATAGTTTTGATCTTGGCCGGGTGAACAGGAGCCCCGCTACTTTTGATATCGCCAAGTTGAATTTTATCAACCGTTCCCACCTGAAGAAACTGACCCCCGAAGTCCTGGCGGACAAGGTTATTCCTTTTCTTGCCGCTGAGGGTATCATGCCTGCAGTAATAGATGGGAGAGTCCGGGAGTGGGTCAGTCAGGTAGTGGAGATACTGGGGAAATATGCCGACACCCTGGGGGATTTTCCGGGTCTGGTACAGGACCTTCTGCAGTTTGAACCGGAGGAAAGCCTTGCTGATCCTGAAGTGCAGCAGATTATTAACGAGCCGGAATCAAGGGTGGTTATCAGGGCTTTCGAAAAAAACCTGCTGGAAGACCCTTCTCCTGTTGTGGATTTTGAGGTGTACAAGGGTGCTGTTGTCAAAATCATGAAAGAGCAGGGCATAAAAGGGAAGAGCCTGTTTAGGCCTCTTCGTGTCGCTCTCACTGCCAAAGCTTCCGGCCCTGAGCTGGAGAAAATAATTGATGTTGTGGAGCAGGCTGCTGAACTTGAACTGCCCGCTCCTGCCATATCTGTGAGAGCAAGAGTCTCTGCTGTTGCCGCAAGGCTGGAAAGATAATTTTCAGGAGGGGCCTGAGAAGGTACAGAGAATGTCCCGGTTGCATTTTCAGAGAAACCCCATCAGAATTTGGAGATGCGCCCGCTTTGACGCTTTCCGGCGAAGGAGATGTTGAGGGAATATGAATATTTATGGGATCAACCCGGTACTGGAAATCCTCAAAGGCAGCCCGGAAAGAGTTCTCAGGGTAATCATCGAAAAAGACAGGAATGCTAGAAGGATATCTGAGATTGTTTCCTTGACTCGTTCCTGTAGAATTCCTTTTTCTTTTGAGCCTTCCTCAGTTCTGGACCGTAAGTCGGAAGGGGAGCCCCACCAGGGGGTGATGGCAGAGCTGGCAGCCTTTGACTACGTCGATCTTGATGATGTGCTGCGCTGCAGTCCTTCCCGGATTATCCTGCTTGACGGAGTGGAAGATCCCAGGAACCTGGGAGCTGTAATAAGGACAGCGGAAGCTTCAGGTGCAGGTGCGGTAATCATTCCCTCCCGGCATACCTGCGGGATAACCGGAACGGTGATGAAGGCTTCAGCCGGTGCGGCTGCCCATATCCCGGTTTGCCGAATCACTAATACCGTCCGGACAATATCAAAGCTGAAAAAAGAAGGATTCTGGGTTGTCGGACTGGACATGGAGGGGGAGGAAACCCTGCCGGTGGATCTGAAAAGCTCGCCTTTATTGTTGATAGGAGGCGGGGAACATAGGGGCTTGAGGCCGCTGGTCAAAGAGAATTGTGATTTCCTCTATCGCATTCCCATGCGTGGCCAGGTATCTTCACTGAACCTTTCAGTTGCAGTGGGAATCCTTATCTACTCACTGGTGGAACCTGAACCAGCCCGGAGCAGATAAGACCTGTCCGGACTTCTCTGCTGTTTTTAATTCCGCATTTCTTGCCGCCTCAAGGGCAAGTTGGCAAGAAATGCGGAATAACTGCAACTGGTCATCAGCTGGAGATTTTTTCAATGACGATATTATCCCAGGGGTCTATCTGGGCTTCGAAACCGCCGGGGATAAGAGTAGTGGAACTGTATTCCATGATTATCGCGGGGCCGTCAATTTTATTCCCTGGACAGAGAAGGCTTCTCAGGAAATAGGATGTGGGAAGGTGTTCTCCCGCAAAATATAAGGATTTTTCCTGCAAAAGTGCCTTTCCCGGAGGATTTTTACCCCGCAACCTCTGCTTCTGGATTTCTGGTTCAGAATTCCTGATTCTCCCGCGTACTCTAACTGTAACTATTTCAACTGGAAGTGTAGGATCGGAGTGTCCATATATGAAGTGGTGTTCTTTGTGGAACGCCTGTATGAAATTCCTGGAATAGGGAATTCTGACTTCGCTTGATTGACCGGGATATCTGATATCAACAAATTCTTCAAATTCGATTTTCGGTGGTTCCTCACTGTCCCCTTTCAGTTTTTCTCTGACAATATCTTTAAGTTCCCGGAAATTTTTGACAATTGAACTGGAAACCCTTGGAGTTTCAGAACTGAGGAGAATGGTTCTTGCGGTATCCTCAATCAGGTCTGCATTAAGAATACCGACAGCCGAAAGGACTCCGGGATGGGGAGGGATCAGAATTTTGGATATACCGAGAGAACCGGCAATTTCGCACGCGTGGAGAGGACCGGCCCCGCCATAGGCAACTAGTGCCATGTCAGCGGGATTGCAGCCTTTTTTCTGGGCAAAAATCCTGATTTCTTTACTCATCCTGGCGTTGGCGATTCGGATAATGCCTTCAGCGACCTCTTCGTTGGAAGGTTTATTCCCACCGTTTTTGCTCATTTTTTCAGCCAGTTTTGCCAGAGCATCCGGTATTTTTTCAGTCTGGAGGATTACCTCTCCCCCCAGAAAGTTATCCGGGTCTATCCGGCTTAGGAACACATGAGCGTCGCAGAGGGTTACGCGGTCGCCCTTTCCGTTGCATATTGGACCGGGTTCGCTGCCCGCTGATTCAGGTCCGACCCTCAGAAGACCGTCTTCATCTACCCAGGCGATGGAACCTGTTCCAGCTCCAATATTGTGGATATCAACCGACTGCAGGGCTATTGGAAAATGTTGGACTTCCCTTTCCCTGGTAACAGGAATTCCTCCTTCGCATAGACATATGTCTGCAGAAGCGCCCCCGATTTCAAAGGCAACAATCTTTTTCTGATCAGCCTGCTTAGCTGTCTTGAAAGCGCAAGCAACTCCCCCGGCGTGTCCGGCTTCCAGTGCCCTTACAGGTTCTTCCCTGGCAATATTCAGAGGAGTAATCCCGCCGTTAGACTGCATAATTTCCAGAGTTTTTACCTGCGGATTGTCCAGTTTTTCAAGAGAAGTGAAATATTTATTCATTTCCGGCTGGATCCAGGCGTTTATTGCAGTGGCACAAGTTCTTTCATACTCACGGAATTCAGGGAGAATCTGGTGAGACAGGAATACCGGGATTTTTAGATCCTCCAGATGTTCCTTAATCATGAGTTCGCTTTGAGGATTGGCGTAACTGTGAAGCAGGGCGACGGCAACAGCGTCAGGTCCGGCCTTTTTTACCAGCCCTTTAATGCGATCCAGCTCCTTTTGCTCCAGGGGCACTATTGGTGTTCCATCAGCCGCGCATCGTTCCTTGATTCCAATACGGTTCGGCTCTGGAATAAGCGGCGTGTTTTCTCTGGAATTAAAGGTAAATGTTTCAGGGCGCTCCTCCCTTCCCAGCTCAATAAGGTCTTCATAACCAAGATTTGTAATAAGGATGCAGTTCAGGTTTTTCCTGGCGAGAAGAGCTGACGGAAGGCTGGTACCGTGTCTTAATGTGCATTCCTGCCCCTGTTTTTCCAACTTCTGCAGCCCCTGCAATACAGACTGCACGGGATCAGAGGGAGATGATGGAATCTTGTGGACAAAAACTCTTTGATCCTCCACTACAACAATGTCTGTAAATGTGACTCCGCAATCAATTCCAATCCTGATCATAATCTAAAAATTCCTTGGAATAGTGTTAGAATGAAATTCGTAACACAATTTATACAGTTATCAAGAATAATCTTTGAATGATGCCTATTCTATCAAAAGAATTAAATTATATTGTTTCTGGCCGTTATTTGATGAATCATTTTTTATTATACCTCGGAGTTGATTAGTATGGACTGGAAGGATATCCCGAGGAAACTTTATTTCCTGACCGGGGCCTCTTTCTTCTTTATCCTCATTTTTCTTATCAGTGTCATTTTTCTCAATCCTTCCTCGGTAGGTAATGAAAATTTTGTAGGGTATTTTAATCTATGGGCTCTTTTCTGGAGCCTGATTTTCATAACGATCCTGATTCTCGCGTTTCTCCTGGCCAGGAACATAATCAAGGTTTTTTTTGAATACCAGTCCCATACTCCGGGAAGTGGCCTTAAGACCAAGCTGATTCTGACTTTCGGGATTTTTTCCCTTTTCCCCTCAATGATCATGTTGTTTATCGCCTACGGGCTGATTAATCAGAACCTTACAAAGTGGGTCAGTGCCCCTTCAGAACAGCTTCTGGAATCTTCCCAGGTAATAGCCGACGAGTTTTACTCCCTGAAGGAGGAACAGGTTATGGCTGCCGGGCAATCCATAGCCTCTGAACTGGAGAAATCCGGGTACGGTGATCTGGAACATGTCCAGAACCTTTTGGCCCTGCATGGATTCAAGGGAGGAGTTCTTCTTAACTCAGCGGGTGAAAGGATAGCCTCATTTGGATCTGCTTCAGTGTCGAATGATATGGCTGTGCATATTCCATCCGTGCTGGAGGGACAGGAGTATTATTCACTCCAGCCGAAAGTTAATATCCGTCCGGGAATCGTTGATTCCGGGGTGGTTGGGATTCGGGTAGGCGAGTATATGGAGGAATCCGCATGTGCTCTTTTCATGGAATTTACAATTGCCGAGAGTGTGCTCTACCACGCCGGGCAGGTTTATGAGGCCAATGAGGTTTACAAGGACCTGAAGGGAACACTGGCCTCGTTAAGAATCAATTATTTTTCCATCCTGGCCCTGACAACTCTGGCTGTTGTATTCAGCCTAATCTGGCTGGGCAGTTATATTGCAAGGCGGCTGACTGTGCCACTGGAAGCTCTGGCCCAGGGTTCAAGGGCTCTCGCGAGCGGAAACCTGGATTACAGGGTAACAGTGTGGGCCGTGGATGAGCTCAAGGTCCTGGTGGATACCTTTAACCAGATGGCTTCTGAGCTGAAGCACAACAGGAGGCAGCTGGAGTCTGCCAATGAGGAACTGCGTGAAGCCAACAGGATCCTTGATGAAAACCATCACTATATTGAAACCGTGCTGCAGAATATAGCCACCGGTGTTGTAACCGTGGACCAGGAAGATATTATCCGTACCGCCAATGAAGCAATATTCAAAATGTTTCAGTTTACGGGTGAAGACATCCGGGGCATGAACATAAAGGATGCCCTGAGCAGCAGGCTTTATGTGGAATTCCAGGAAATGAAGAAAAGGGCTGACCTGTATGGCATTTCCCGCCGCCAGGTATCCTTCAGCCGCCAGGGATATACGTTGTATGTCGCTGCTACGGTTTCTGCAAATTCTGTTTCCCGGGGGGACCATGTGGAGTACTTGATAGTACTGGATGACCTTACCGAACTGATCAGGTCCGAGAAATTTTCCGCCTGGCAGGAGGTGGCCCGCAGGCTGGCGCATGAGATCAAGAATCCTTTAACTCCGATACAGCTGTCGGCAGAGAGGGTCAGGAAGAGGTTTATGCAGGTAGCCTCCACTATTACGGAGAACCGTGAGACCGAGGAGTTCGGAGAACTGCTGACCGAGTCCTGCCGGATTATTGTGGAAGAGTCCAGAAACCTTAAGGGGCTGCTGGATGAGTTTTCCAGGTTTGCCAGGCTACCCTTGAGTAAACCGAAATTTGAGCACCTGCACAGACTGATTGACAAAACCCTGGCTTTTTACGATGGCAGGGTCAATACGGTCAGGATAAAAAGGGTTTATGACGATTCAATTGATCTGGTCTGGCTTGACGCCAGCCAGTTCCAGAGAGTCATTGTCAATCTTATGGACAATTCACTTGATGCGATTGCGGACGAGAATACCGGGGAAGGGGAAATCTGCATTCAAACCCAGCTGAATGATTCCAGGGGCACTGTCCGCATTGAATTCCAGGACACTGGTCCTGGAATCTCCAGTGACGACTATGACCTGCTGTTTCTTCCATATTTCTCAAGGAAAAGGAAAGGCACGGGATTAGGGCTGGCAATTGTCCGCCAGATAATTTCAGAACATAATGGATTCATCAGGGCGGAGCCTAATCAGCCGAAAGGAACCAGGGTTATAATAGAAATGCCGGTAAACAGCTCAGGCTGATAGAACCGATAGATTTGGAACAGCAATATGAAAGAGAACCTGCTGATTGTTGATGACGAAAAAAACATTAGGATATCCCTCAAGGGATTGCTGGATGACGAGGGTTATGGGGTTGATTGCGCTGAAACAGGTGAGGAATGCCTGGAGAAAATAGCCGAGAAGACCTATGACCTGATCTTCCTGGATGTCTGGCTTCCCGGGATTGACGGGCTGGAAGTGCTGGAAAGGCTTAAGAATTTTCATCCCAGGCCTTTTGTCATCGTAATTTCAGGTCATGGATCAATAGAAACCGCGGTCAGAGCTACCAAACTCGGCGCTTTCAATTTTATTGAAAAACCTCTTTCATCCGATAAAGTAATGGTTGTCCTGGAGAATGCCCTGAAGCAGAAGAAGTTGGAGGAGGAAAACAGGGGCCTGAAGGCTATGGTCCAGAGAGAAAGCACAATGGTGGGGAACTCTGTTCCTTTCCAGGCGTTAAGGCAGCAGATAAGCTACGCGGCTCCTACTGAAGGAAGGGTTCTGATTTTTGGGGAGAATGGAAGCGGGAAAGAAGTGGTGGCCAGGCAGCTGCATCTGCAGAGCCTGCGCAGCTCCAGGCCGTTTATCGAAGTCAATTGTGCCGCCATCCCTGAAGACCTGATTGAGGCCGAACTCTTCGGTTGCGTGAAAGGAGCTTTTACAGGAGCTAATGAAAACAGGAAAGGTAAATTCCAACTGGCTGATAAAGGGACTCTTTTCCTGGATGAAGTGGGGGACATGTGCCTGAAAACCCAGGCAAAAGTATTGAGGGTCCTGGAAGAACAGCGCTTCTATCCAGTGGGAAGTACCAGCCCTGTTGAAGTGGATGTACGGGTTATTGCCGCGACTAATAAAGATTTGCAGAAAAAGGTTGAGGAGGACCTTTTCAGGGAAGACCTGTTTTATCGACTTAATGTCATACCTTTTGAGATTCCACCCCTACGGCATCACCGGGAGGATATTCCCATGCTGGCCGGGCATTTTCATGAGCAGTTCTGCAAGAAGTACGATAAGCAGGGACCCGAAATTACCGATGAAATCATGGATAGGCTCAAGGATTATTACTGGCCGGGAAATATTCGTGAACTAAAGAATACGGTGGAGATGTGGGTAATAATGGTTCGAAAGGAGAAGCTCGAACTGGTTGACCTCCCGGCTGAAATCCTGAAGTCAACAGATCCTGACAAAGAAAACGAAGATAGGCCGGAGTGGCAGAAAGCCCGTGAGAATTTTGAGAGAGATTACATTCTTAGAAACCTGCTTGATAACAACGGTAATGTGACCCGCACGGCTGCCGCCATTGGCATGGAGAGGTCGCATTTGCACCGGAAGCTTAAGGCTTACAATATCAGACCATGAAAAAGGAAGAACCCGGGCAACTCCCCTCAGATGATGGAATCGGGATTCCGGCGGATGAAGTAAGGTCCTTCCTGGAGTACATAAGGTTTGAAAAGAATTACTCGATAAATACGATCAGTGCCTATTCCCGTGATCTTGAGGAATTTTTTTCATTTCTCCGCGCTACTGATGCTTCAGTAACAGCTCCGGAAGTAACCCATCTGCTGATCCGCCAGTTTCTTGCACATCTGCATCGGACCGGAAATAAGAGGTCGTCATCATCCCGCAAACTGGCAACCCTGAGGTCTTTTTACCGTTTTCTGCACCGGGAAGGCCTGGTGGATAAGAATCCTGCCAGGATGGTGCGGACTCCAAGGCTGGAACAGCGCAGCCCCGAGGTGTTGTCCGAAGAGGAGATGCTGGTCCTGCTGGAGGTTCCTGACCGCTCTGGTGCCAAGGGACTCAGGGATGCTGCTATCCTTGAACTTCTTTATGCCACCGGGATGAGGGTTAGTGAACTGACCGGTCTTAATGTTGGCGATTTCCAGTTTTCCCAGAGGCTGGTAATGGTAAGGGGTAAGGGACGGAAAGAGCGCCTCATCCCTTTCAGTGAAAGAGCCGGACGGGTACTCAGGGATTACCGGCCTGTCAGGGCGATTCTGCTGAGGAAATCCAGCTCGCCATCTGATCCCGAAGCTTTTTTTTTAAATTTACAAGGGGGACGGATCACGCCCCGGTCAATCCAGAGACTGGTGAGGGGTTATGTGACTATTGCTGCAGCTTCGATGGATGTACACCCCCATACATTCAGGCATTCGTTTGCCACCCATCTTCTACGCCGGGGAGCTGATCTCAGATCTATCCAGGAAATGCTGGGGCACGAAGACCTGACCACAACTCAGAAATATACCCACCTGGCCCTTGATGAGCTGTTAAGGACATACAGGGAAGCCCACCCCAGGGCCGCAAAGAAAAAAGACTGATCGCCGGGTGGGGTCAGAAGCACCCCTGCTTCAGGTGCCGGATCGGTAGATTTATGCTCAAGGATGAGCCCCGTCGCAGTCCGAAAACAACAACGGCATCAATTACTTTTGCGGTTAGGTGTTTACGAAACTTCAGTAACCAGCGGCCCTCAACCTGTTATTGCTCAAGTCAATAGATATTAAGGTAGGCTTCACGCTCCCATGGATGAACCTGTCTGGTGTACCGGTCCCACTCCTGTTGTTTGGCCTGGAAATAAATTCTGGATATCTGCCTGCCCAGGGTATTTTGGATCAGCTTGCTTTTTTGAGCCTGCTGAATGGCCTCAATCAGGCTGGTCGGCAATTCTGATATCCGGTGATACCTTTTTTCCCTGATACTCATGGAAGGAATATCCTTGTTCACGGGTGGGGGCGGCTGCATATTATTTTTAATCCCGTCGAGACCGGCATTGAGGATCACTGCCAGAGCCAGGTAGGGATTACAGCTTGGGTCAGGCATCCTGATTTCGCAGCAGGTCTCGTTGCCCCGGGGCAGGGGAACCCTGATCAGGGCGCTTGATTCTTTTTCAGCCCAGGCCACTGAAGTAGGCGCCTCGTGTCCCGGAACCAGGCGTTTGTAGGAGTTGACCAGTGGATTGGTTATGGCACTGAGGCCGGGAGCATGGTTAAGCAGACCCGCTATATATTGCCTGGCCAGCAGGCTCAATCCATCGGAGTTGCCGGGATCAGAAAACAGATTCTTCTCCTTCGCAAAGAATGTATGGTGCATGTGCAGGCCGGAACCGTTTATGCCGAATACAGGTTTTGGCATGAAAGTGGCGTGAAGTCCTTTTTCCCGGGCCATTTTTCTTACTACCCATTTGAAGGTAGACAGGTTATCAGCTGCGGTCAGGCCGCTGGTCATTTGCAGGTCGATTTCGTGCTGCCCCGCGGCTACTTCATGATGAGCGGCTGATATGTTCAAGCCCATTGATTCCAGGATTGCAACCATGTCACGGCGGGCCTCTTCCCCTTTATCAACAGGAGCGAGGTCAAAATATCCGGCAGAATCCCGGGTGCTCACTGTGGCCCCTCCTTCATTGTCCTGGTTGAAGATAAAAAATTCCACTTCCAGGCCAGCATGGAACGAAAGCCCCATCCTGTCGCTTTCAGCCAGTACTTTTTTAAAGCAGCTCCGGGGGCATCCTTCAAAAGATGAACCATCAGGGTGCCTGACATCACAGATGATTCTTCCCACCAGGCCTCTTTCCATCTGTTCGGCCGGGAAAATCCTGAAGGTGTTGGGATCAGGGACCAGTTTCATGTCTGATTCTTCAATTCTAAAGAATCCCTTGATGGCTGACCCATCGAATATGACACTTCCGTCAAGCGCCCTGGCGAACTGGCTTTCCGGAATTTCGACTGCTTTATTGATCCCTAGAATATCGGTAAACTGGAGCCGTATAAACCGGACTTTTTCTTCCTTGCAAATCTTTAATATTTCATCTTTTGTCATAGGTAACTGCCTTTTAAAGCCATTCCCTGTACAGGCGGTCAGGGATGCCGAAAATGATAGAAATCATGAACGCAGGTAGATTATAACCGCAATAAACAACATTAGTCTCTATTTACTGGTCTCTTATTCCCAAAGATATCCTCGAAAATGAGTACGGGTGTATTAAGTCCTGCCTGACGGGGAGTCTTAACCATAACAGAGCCGTACGGGGCTGGAGTCCGGAGTTTTTGTCTCTGTTTCCCATGAATTCAGGCTAGCGGAGGGAAAAGGTTTTTTCGGCGATGGTAATGTCTTTTATCCTTTTCATTAGCGGTTCATGGCCGATTCCAGGGCCGCTGGAAGGAATAATGTAACCATCCCCGGACACTTCAATAGGCGGGAAGATGATGTCTTCCTCAAAATATCGCCTGCCGGAGGATACATCTCCGGGAAGGGTGAAATTATCCAGGGTTGAAAGAGCAACATTATGAGCCCGGCCGATTCCGGTCTCAATCATGCCTCCGCACCAGACTGGAATGTCCTTCTCCCTGCAGAAATCATGGATTTTTATGGCTTCTCCCGGACCGCCGACCCTGCCCTGTTTGATATTGATAATCCGGCATGCATTTAGTTCCGCAGCCGCCTGGGCATCCCGGAGGTGCCGGATTGATTCATCCAGGCAGATTGGTGTTTCCATCTGATCCTGCAACTTTCGGTGTTCAAAGATATCGTCAGAAAACAGGGGCTGTTCAATCATCATCAGGCTGTAACGGTCCATTTCAAGAAACAGATCCATGTCGGAAAGGCTGTAGGCGGAATTAGCATCGGCCATCAGCGGAATTTCCGGAAACCGCCTCCGGATCTTGTGGATGATTCCGAGGTCCCATCCCGGCTTGATCTTTATTTTGATTCTCCTGTAGCCGGATGCCAGTTCCAGGGATATTCTATCCAGGAGCTGCTCAGCAGAGTCCTGAATCCCTATTGAAACTCCGCAGGCAATTTTTTTCCTGGAACCGCCCATAAGTTTCCATAGCGGGATCTCTTTTTCTCGGGCTGCCAGATCCCATAATGCTGAATTAACGGCAGCTTTGGCCATCCTGTGTCCCTTGACCCTTTTCCCCGGACCGGGATCCACCATGATACTTTCCAGGGGTTTGCCGATTATTTCCGGGATCAGGTAGTCTTCCATGATATGCCAGGCGGTTGAGATGTCTTCAGAGCTGTAGAAGGGATCTACATCGGCGACGCATTCTCCCCAGCCGCTGAGCCCCTGGCTTCTTATCTCTACAAGAACAGCAGATTTCCTGTAGATTCTTTCGAAGCTGGTCTCAAAGAACTGAAGTAACGGGAGTTCAATCCTGTAAAGGAGCACTTCCTCAATTTTCATATGGAGACAGTCTAGCCTTGATTCCTGACAGGAGAAGGGGATTTGCTATTGCGGATTGCGGATTGCGGATTGCGGATTGCGGATTGCGGATTGTGGATTGTGGATTGCGGATTGCGGATTGCGGATTGTGGATTGTGGATTGTGGATTGTGGAGTGCGATTGTGGATTTTATAGTGTGAGGATATAAAAAGAACGCCTGGCGCTGAGCTGGGCATTAACAAAGGTGTGAAAGCTGCTGATCGTGTATCCCTCAGCGAAATAAAATTCAGCAGCCTTCCTGGTCATTTTTCTCCAGTCTCCGGCACAGTGGGGATCAGATGCTTTTATTGCCTGGATGTTTCCAGGTATTTCAAGCAGAATTAAGGGTGCATTATGAGTTAAATTAATTCCTGAAACCCGGTAGAATCCTTTTGGGTCCCATGCAGTTTCAAAAATTAAATTTTGGGAAGTGTCTATCGGCCCTGGGTCTTTTCCTCCTGGTTTGAAGCGGCCCGAGGTCGGCCATTCGGCAACGAATCGGTCCGTTCCCAATCCCTGGTGCAGGAAGCAGTTTTCACCATCTCCATACAGTTCGCGCAGGTAGGTGTTTATAGATACGCCCAGTTTCAGGTTCAACCCGGCGTTGCGAGATTCCAGCGGATCGAAAGTCCAGGTTATCCAGCCAACACTATTTTTCAGAATTTTAAACTGGGCCTGTTTCAAGGAGAATCCGATCCCCTGGTCCCGGGATTCAGGCAGAACTGCCAGCATATGGGAGTGATGAGCCGGTTCTCCCTTCCACCTGGAGGGAACGCTGAAACAGAATCCGGTCAGGCGGTCTTCAGTAAAAGATCCAAGGAGAAGGGCCTTATGTTTGAGGCAGGTTGAAAGGATTTCGGCTGATACGGTTTCGGAAGCTGCCAGACCCCAGACCAGGGACTGAATTTCCACGCATTTCTCAAGCTCCGCTGTGGATTCCAGCTCCCTGATTTGCGGTCTCATTTTTTTATTTTCCCCAGCCCCCGCCTCCCGGGGTTTCAATCACGACCTTGTCTCCACTGTCAAGAATGACGGAATCCTTACCTTTAAGCTTTCTTTTTGCGCCTTTTAAAGGTACCAGTGTATCCGTTCCTTTCTTTCCAATCCTGCCTCCCTTGAGGCCGTAAGGGGAGTATTTCCTCCGCTCAGAAAGGATTTTAATCTGGGTATCAGGATCAATTGCCTCATAGGATCTGATTATTCCGTTTCCCCCGGGATTTTTCCCGGCTCCGCCTGATTTTTTCCTTATCCTATATTCACTGATTCTTATGGGGTAAGCATTCTCCAGAATTTCAATGGAAGTGTTTCTGGAATTAGTCATATGGACACGCTGACCGCTAGCTCCCGGTCCATTGGGCCCTCCCCCGATACCTGATCCGATTGTCTCATGGTAGGAGAACGGTCGGTTTGAGCCAGGGTTGATTCCCATTATCGCGATGGTATTATTGGTTCCACCGCTGGCGGCGGGGATAATTTCCGGCAGTGCCTGGGCCAGTGCTTTCAGTACTACATCAGTGATCCTTTGTGATATTTCCAGGTACCCTCCAGCCGTGGCTGCAGGAAACGAGGCGTTCAGGCAGGAGCCTTCAGGAGCAATGATCTTTACGGAACCAGGAAGACTGCAGTTCAGATGCTCCCCCTCCGGTCTGAGGCAGTTGAGCACATAATGTAAAGCGGAGGTAGTAACGGCTATTACAGTATTAAGGGATCCTGAGGTCTGGGGGGCGCTTCCTGAAAAATCGGCAGTCAAGTCAGATCCTTTCACGGTAATCGAGACTTTCAAGGCCAGAGATTCACTCTTCGCGGAGGTGTCCACACCGTCATCATCCAGAAAATCTTCGGCCGAATAGATGCCGTCGGGAATCAAAGAAATCGCTTTTTTCAAGATGTTTTCAGCTCGGGTCAAAAGAGCTGATGAATAAAGCCCAACCATGTCGGCTCCGCTTTCATTAATCAGGGCGGAGATTCTTTTTTCTCCGAGCCTGAGAGCTTCCAGCTGGACAGCCAGGTCACCTTCCGCCTTGCGGGGTATCCTTGAGTTGTAAAGGATCATTTGGAGCAGGGAACGATTAAGGTTTCCACCAGCATAAAGCTTGATGGGAGGGACAATAACACCCTCCTGGAATGTTTCATTGTGCAAAGGTACTGAAACGGGAGGGAGTCCCCCGGTATCCCTGTAGTGGGCTCGGACAGCTATATAATAGTCGGGCTCTTTCTGTTCTTCCAGAAACAGAGCAGACAGCATGGTCATCCCTTGCGGGTGAGTCCCTCCGCTGAAAGGATCATTGAGTACAGCCACATCTCCGGGAACCAGATGCAGGGAACTGACAGCCTCATGGACAGAAAGAGGCATGGCTCCAAGGTGAATCGGCAAATAGGCATCCATGGCGATAATCTTGCAGCTTTTATTGAAGACGGCACAGGAGTAATCGCAGCTTTCCTGCAGGTTTGAGGAACCTGCCGCCCTTTTAAAGACCGCACCCATCTCTTCTGTTATTGAGGTGAATATGTGTGTAAATATCTCTAGCTCAATTGGATCAATATTTGACATAGGGGTTAAGGATAACAAAAGTTGTCTATTCACGGCATCTTTTTAATACTGGTGATATCAATATTTAATATAATTTCGATTTTTTGTGATCAGAGACGTTAATTATTTCAGGGTCAGAGATATAAAATCGTTGATCAACAGCGGCATGCTATACTTTTAATTATACTTTTAAAAGGTGTTAACATGTTGGCAGTCAAATAACTTTTTGCTGTTCATAGGCAAAGGTGTTTACGGTTCAGTCTGGGAAGGATGAATCAGGAGCTGGGAATTGCTTTCAATGGCAATGGGCTGGTTTAGCATGGCTTTCAGGTATAGCTGATAAAGTTACTTAAAGTGGATAAGGGTGCCTGGAAGCTGGAGCATATGAGATTCCGGGATTTTCAGGGCATGGGGGCTGAATCGAGCACTCCTGATTTGAATTAGCTGGAAATACCTGTCTATTTGCGGCCAGTTGAATATTAACGCACAAACAGTGTTGGTAGCAGATTTATGTCAGTTCGTATTGGAGAAGTTTTAATCAGATTTGGTCATCTGTCAGTTGACCAGCTGCGGGAAGCTTTGCATTATCAGAAAGTACATTCGTCTCACTTCATAGAAGCTCTGGTTGCCCTGGATTTTGTGACTGAGGACACTGTAGTAAATGTATTAAGCCGACAATATAACCTTCCGATTGTTGATCTCAGTGAAGTTGTAATTGACGCTGACTGCCTGCGTCTTATTCCCAGGGACCGGATCATAAAAAACCGGGTGCTGCCCCTTCAGAAAAAGGGCTCGATTTTGAAGGTTGCGGTAACAGACCCATCTGATGTGATGGCCCTGGATGAACTTAAATTCATGACCGGGTGCAGGATTGATCCGGTTATCGTCAAGGAAAGCAGTATTTTGCAGGCCCTTGATGAATACCTGGGATCTGATCAGAGCCTTGAGATCGAAAAGGTTTACGACGAGCTGATAGGAGAAAACCAGGAATTTGAACTGGATATGGAGGAGGGAATAGGTGAAGACCAGGAGGTCAACATTGAGCAGGCTTCAGAAGCTCCAATTATAAGGCTGGTCAACCTGATTCTCGCTGATTCCATGAAAAGGAATGCCAGTGATATCCATCTGGAATCCTACCAGAAGGAATTTCGTATCAGGTTTCGGATTGACGGGATTCTTTATCAGATAATGAGTCCGCCAATGAAGGTGAAAGACGCCGTCATTTCCAGGATCAAGATTATGGCCAACATGGATATTGGGGAACGCAGAGTCCCTCAGGATGGCCGTATCAAAATTCAGATCACGATGGGAGGGCGCAAAAAAAAGATAGATTTCAGGGTATCAACCCTCCCGACACTCTATGGTGAGAAGGTGGTTCTCAGGCTGTTGGATTCCGAGAAGCTGCCTTCTGACCTGAGAATGCTCGGTTTTGAAAAAGATGCCCTGGCCAGATTTGAACGAGCTGTAACCAGGCCTTACGGAATGGTGCTGGTTACTGGTCCTACCGGAAGCGGTAAAACCAGTACCCTATATACTTCTCTGGCAAAACTCAACACCAGTGAAGTAAACATAATGACTGCCGAAGACCCGGTCGAGTTCAATTTTCATGGCATTAACCAGGTACAGATTAATGAGCAGGTAGGCAGAACCTTTGCTGGAGCCTTGAGATCTTTTCTGCGTCAGGACCCCAATATAATCCTGGTTGGTGAAATACGCGACCTTGAAACTGCCGAAATTGCTGTCAAGGCAGCTCTGACCGGGCACCTTCTTCTGAGCACTCTTCACACCAATGATGCCCCTTCCTCTATTGTCAGGCTGACCAATATGGGGATAGAGCCTTTTCTGGTTGCCAGTGCTCTCAACATAATCTGTGCCCAGAGATTGGTTCGTCTGGTTTGCGAGCAGTGCAAGGAAGAGTACAAGCCCTCTCTGGAACTCCTTCAGCCGCTGGGACTTTCCGAGGATGAAGCGGCTGCTCTGACCCTGTACAGAGGAAGAGGATGCAAGGCTTGCCGGGAAACAGGATATAAGGGAAGGTCGGGACTTTATGAAGTCATGGAGAATACTCCTGCTCTCCAGGAACTGATTCTTTCAGGGGCTGGCGCTTCGGAACTGCGCAGGGTAGCCAGGAGCGAAGGGATGCTGACCCTGAGGGAAGCAGGCATTAATAAGCTCAAAGAAGGCAGGACAACTCTTGAGGAGGTCCTGAGGGAAACAGCCATGATATAAAGGATTCAATCCCGACCTGAGGATAGTTCTCCTGCCGGGGAGAGTCCGCAAAAGCAGTCAGGACGGTAAATAACCATACCGGCGTGTTAGATTTGGAATGGTTTTGGCCTGCAGTAAGATTGAGAGGTTATGGAGATCAGCCGGGGCACAGGGAATTAAATGTCAAGGCTCCAGAGTCGGAAGTAGCGGTAAGCCGGTTTTTTCGGAAGAGGTGATAATGGAAGAAAATGCAGTCAACATGCCGAACTTATTGAAGAAGGTCGTTGAAATGGGAGGGAGCGACCTGCACCTTACGGCAAAATCTTCCCCCCGTATAAGGATGGATGGGGAACTTTTACCTATATCGAAGGATGTTCTTGAGCCGGACCAGGTCAGGGCCATGATCTACAGCGTTATGACCGACCAGCAGAAGTTCCAGTACGAAGAGCATAAGGAGGTTGATTTCAGTTTTGGAATTCCTTCTCTCGCCAGGTTCAGGGCGAATGTTTATACCCAGAGGGAGCAGACGGCAGGGGTTTTCAGGATGATCCCCTTTAGGGTTATGACCCTTGATGAGCTGAAGATGCCCCCTATCCTGAAGGCTCTCACCAAAAAGCCCCGGGGACTGGTTCTGGTTACCGGTCCTACCGGCAGCGGGAAATCCACCACCCTGGCAGCCATGATAGACGAGATAAATTCGACCCGGTCCGGACACATAGTCACGGTGGAAGACCCCATTGAGTTCCTGCATTACCACAAGAAGTGCCTGGTAAATCAGAGGGAGGTTCATAGCGATACCAAGTCTTTCACCACTGCTTTGCGGATGGTCCTCAGGGAAGACCCTGACGTAGTGCTGATAGGTGAAATGAGGGATCTCGAAACAATTGAGGCAGCTCTACGGATCGCTGAAACCGGGCATTTAACCTTTGGCACACTGCACACCAATTCAGCATACTCAACAATCAACAGGATGGTAGATTCTTTTCCCCCTCACCAGCAGCAGCAGATCAGGGCTCAGCTTTCCATGGTGCTTGAGGGAATTGTCTGCCAGGCTCTTCTGCCCAAGGCTTCGGGTGATGGAAGGGTCTGCGCTACCGAGGTTCTTATCCCAACTGCCGGAATACGGAACCTGATCAGGGAAAATAAGGTTCACCAGCTTTATTCCGCTATGCAGATAGGGCAGGATAAGTCGGGTATGCATACCTTTAACCAGAGTCTGGCATTGCTGGTGGCGCGGGGAAAGGTATCCATGGACCTGGCTCTTGGAATATCTTCAAACTCTGAGGAGCTGAGGGATGCCCTGAAGCGAGTGCCATCCGGGGGTAGAAATGCCGGGTGACAAGAACCCGATGGTGGTAAAATAGCGGCTGGCAGAGGATCTGCCTTGCCTGGAAAAGAGGAGTAAGATGCCTGTTTACAAGTTTACCGGACGTAGCCGTTCCGGAGGAACGCCAGTTACTGGAGAGAGAGAGGCCCCAAGCAGAGAGGCTGTCGCCGCTATTCTCAGAGCAGAACAGATATTCCCTCTGGAAATAAAAGAAAAGAAGTTAATGCTTTCCTGGGATATCCCGACTTTTGGCGGCGGGGTCACTTATAAAGACCTGGCCCTTTTTTCCAAACAGTTTTCAGTAATGCTTGATTCAGGACTTCCCCTTATCCAATGCCTTGGCATATTGTCCGCCCAGGCGGAGAATCCGGTTTTCAAAGGGATATTAAGCCAGGTAAGGGAAGATGTGGAATCAGGTTCAACCCTTGCTGATGCCATGAAAAAACATCCCAAAGCTTTTGACAACCTTTATGTCAGCATGATAGCAGCCGGGGAAGCGGGTGGTGTTCTGGATATCATACTGAGAAGGCTTACCACCTTTGTTGAAAAAAATATGAAGCTGCGGAAATCGTTGATTGCGGCCTCAGTATACCCATCAGTGGTTTCCGTGGTAGCCATAGTTATCATTTTTGTAATGCTGATCTGGGTTGTTCCGGTTTTTGTGTCGCTTTTTGAGGGACTTAACGCACCTCTGCCTCTTCCAACCCGGATGATAATCGCCGCCAGCAATTTAGCTATTCAGTTAAGCCTGCCTTTAGTGGTTCTGGCGATCGCGGGACTGGTGGGGCTGCGTTCTTATTATAAAACCGAGAAAGGGAAGCTGGCCATAGATAGCATTATACTGACGATTCCCCTGATAGGAATCACCATAAAAAAACTGGCTATAGCCAGGTTTTCCCTGACTCTTTCAACTCTGTTAAATGGAGGAATCCCCTTGATGGAAGGGCTGGCGATAACCGCTGAAACAGCTGGCAATGCCAAAATTCGAAACGCCCTGGTGCAGGTGCGAAGCGAGGTTTCAGAAGGGAAAAACCTGGTTGAACCATTGAAGAAGCTGGACGTCTTTCCTTCGATGGTTACCCAGGTAGTAGGCGTGGGGGAAGAGACTGGTGAACTGGATCAAATGCTTGAAAAACTGGCAGATTATTACGAGCAGGAGGCTGATGATGCTATTGCTAACCTGCTTACCATGATCGAACCGGTAATGATTGTATTTCTTGGCGGTGTCGTGGGAGGAATTGTCATATCGATGTATTTGCCTATTTTTACCTTGATTGGACATCTATCCAAGTAAAGAATGGGGAAGGGAAGCAATAAATTTCAGATAGTTGGTGTATAAAACAATATTGGTGCGTGTAATCACATTTTAATTAATGATTAAGGAATATATTAGGCATCCCGGCAAGGCCTGAAAGGTCCCAAAGAATGACTTGAAGGGACTATGGCAGATGTAGTATCGGCAAAATATAGTAAATGGAATAAATAATGCTGGTAGAATAGTAACCGGGATAGAGATTAAAAGGATTTGTTTATTCCAAAGGAGACACTATGAGAGGACAGAAGGGTTTTTCACTTATTGAGTTATTAATCGTTGTGGCTGTAATCGGAATTATTGCGGCTATTGCAGTCCCTAACCTAATGCAGTCAAGAGCTGCTGCAAATGAAGCTTCTGCAATTTCTTCTGTAAGGACGATTGTCACTGCACAAATTACTTTTTCGGCCACTGTTGGAAGCGGAGCTTACGCGGCCAATCTGGCTGCCCTGCAAACAGCTAATTTGATTGACCAGGCCCTGGGTTCAGGTACTAAGGACGGGTATAACTTCGCATCTGTTGGTGGAGGTACTACTTTTACTGTAACCGCCTCACCAGTGACTCAGGGGACTACCGGTACCCGAGGCTTCTTCTCTGACCAGTCCGGTGTCATCAGGTTTGATACCAGCGGAACAGCTACTGCTTCCAGTACACCTCTGGGCGGGACTGCCGCTGCATCCGAATAACCTCGGGACAGACAAGGATTATAATTAAATTTTAATGAAGCTCCGCGGGAAGCTGCAGAGAGCTTGTGCTTGGAATTGTATCCAGGTGTATTTAAAAAAGTGCGGGATAGTGCGTAACTATCCCGCACTTTTTTATTTTAAATTAATCATTATTTACGATTTATATCGGAGGCATTTGATAAAAGAATATTTAAAGTTCAATAAAAAAAGAATTTTTATTACTAAAAGGTAAATATTCAACATTATTTTGTACCTGAGGGCATTCCTGATTTCAAAAAGCAATCATGCTTTCTGAAATGAATCAGGATTACTGGACAGGGAATGCTCCAATTGGAAACTGAAGAATAGTCGTCTCAAACAAGGTATAACCGGGACGGATTGGGATGGGGAGAATTATTATTTCCAGGATATTCCTGGATTGTTTCATCCCGAAGTTGATTTTTGCTGATTGAAGGAGAATTTTTAATCCGGAATGTAGTGTGTTGATTTTTAATAAGTCAATATCCCTGGAGATAGTTATGAGTAACCAGAAGGGATTTTCCTGGATAGAATTGCTGGTGGTCTTTGTTATAATGAGCATTATCGCCGCAATAGCAATACCAAGACTTCATGAAGCTGAGATGTCAGGTAACGAGTCTGCCGCAATTTCTTCTCTTCGAACTATCGTAACTGCGCAGGTGGCTTACAACATCACATCCGGCACAGGTAATTATTCCCCGGATTTGGCAACCCTCGCCAATGCCACGCTAATTGATTCGGTTCTTGGGACAGGTATAAAGGAAGGTTATGTTTACACTTGTACTGGGAGCGATAATTTTTTTGTTGTTACAGCAGCACCTCAGGAACCCGAACAAACCGGGAGAAGATATTTTTTTGCTGATCAGAGTGGGGTCATCAGGTTCAGCACAGATGGGCCCGCTACTGTTTCCAGCCAGGCTCTGGGCGGAGGTATAGTCGGTCCCCCGGGTAAAGGCAACGGTCTTCAATCCGGGCCATCCTCCATGATCGCTGAAGCTGGAACCAGCAGTAAATAAAGAAGGAACGATAATTCTATATAACCTTGTTCAGGGGATATTCAATAATTCCCTCCGCCCCAATACGTTTAAGGTTTGGAATTAAATCCCTTACCAGATTCTCTTCCAGCACGACTTCCACGGATATCCAATCCTTATCTGACAGATCTGCGACAGTGGGAGATGTAATGGAGGGGAGAAGCTCCATGGCCGTACTTAAGGCTTTTTTCGGGATATTCATCTTTACGCCGACTGTTTTTTCGGCGCGAAGAGCTCCCTGGAGCAACAGATTCATCTGCTCTATTTTTTTCCGCTTCCAGGGATCCTGCCATGCTTTTCGGTTGGCAATCAACTGGGTGTTGGTTTTCATCAGTTCTGCAATTATCCGAAGGCCATTAGCCCTGATAGTACTCCCTGTTTCGGTAATCTCGACAATAGCATCACAGAGCCCTTCTACCACTTTTGCTTCTGTCGCACCCCAAGAAAAAACTACTTCGACATTGATTCCCAGAGAATCGAAATAATTCCTGGTAAAGTTAACCAGTTCTGTGGCTATCTTTTTTCCTTCCAGATCTTCCGGTTTCATGAAAGGAGAATCTCCGGCTACGCAGAGCACCCAGCAAGCCGGTTTGTTTGATTCCTTTGAATAAACCAGATCACTGACAACGACCACATCTGAGGCGTTTTCCATCACCCAGTCGTGTCCGGTGAGGCCCACGTCAAATGTTCCATTTTCAACCCACATGGCCATTTCCTGGGCCCTGGAAAGGGAACATGTAATTTCCTCGTCATCTATGTCAGGAAAGTAGTTGCGGTTATGCAACCTGATTTTCCATCCGGATTTCTCAAATAATTTGATGGTTGAATCCTCAAGAGAACCCTTGGGAATCCCCAGCCTGAGATTATTTTTTTTCATTTGCCGTAGACCTCCCCAGGATCGAATACCATGGGAGAACATTCAGTAACCTCCCCATTTTTTATTTCGCGAAAAAAGCAGCTCCTGCGCCCGGTGTGGCATGCGGCTCCTCCTATTTGCTCTACCTGCATAACCAGGGTGTCTTCGTCACAGTCTATCCTGATGGACTTGATCTTCTGTATGCAACCGGAACTCTCCCCCTTGTGCCACAGTTTTTGTCGGCTTCGGCTGTAATAGACAGCTTCTCCGGTCTCCAGGGAAAGGTTGTATGACTCTTCGTTCATGTAGGCCAGCATCAGTACTTCTCCGGTCTTTTCATCCTGGGCAATAACAGGAATAAGGCCGTTCATTTTTTTAAAATCTGGTTTTAGCATTTTCCGCCTTCCTGGTTTTCGTTGTGAAAAACGGATCATATAGATTAATTTTTTATTTGGCAAATCGAAATATTGCCGGTGCATTCCGCCATGGGTTCTTCAACGACCGGCTCTCGAACGTCCTGCTTTATGGGTGCCTGATGCTCCCACTTCCCAGTTTACGGTTTCTATGTTACAACAGGGAAAAAAACATAAACATATCAGCGGATTCTCTCACGCTGTTTCTCGGCTTTTGGTGTGACCGCAAAACAAGGGAAAATTCCCTCTCCCGGTTCTCCAAAAGCAAACTCCAGTCGGATGACGTTAACAAAAGGCATCAGCAACTTTAATCCTATACCATAACCCGACATAAATCTGTCGTTGCCGGGACCCCGTGAATTTCCCCAGGCTTTCCCCGCATCCGCAAAAAGGGACAGTTCAAGGCCGATGAAAACACTGTCACCGAATCTTCCAGTCAGGACTTTCTTCGGTTCCATTACCCGATAGCGGTATTCAGCTGTGCCGATAAATTCATTTTTACCTCTTCCTGAGTCCCTGTGCCATCCCCTTACTGTATTGGTTCCTCCAAGATGGAAGTACTGGTGAACAGGCACTTCCTGGCCTATATTCCCAGTTCGTGTACGGGATAATGCTGATAAGAAGAGCCCATGCCTCTCTGTCAGTGGCTGATATCTTCTGAAATCAAGGGTCAATTCCCAGTAAGCGCTTTCACTGATTCCAGATAGGCCGTGCCGACTGACCTGAATTTCATTATTCCAGCCTTTGTTGGCAATCACCATCTTATTGCGGTCATCATAATCAAGAAAAAATCCCAGTTCCGGAATCTGGTCAGTCCTTGTTCTGGAAAGAGTAATATCCGGGCGGTTACTGTTCAGGCAAACCCAGCCCATCAAACCACCCGCATGAAGATTCTCAGAGAGGCGCCTGGAAAGCCTGAATTCGGTGTGAACTGAACCCTCCCTGAATTTATCAAGGTCATTGAATCGGTTGATCCCCTGCAAGGAGAATTGAAAGTCGAGCAGGCTGGATCTGAATTTAGGATTTTCCAGTTGTATCTGCAGGCGATTTTCTCCTCCGGTTCTGGCACTGCCGGAAAAGATCAGCCCGCCGCCGAATAGATCGCTGGACTGGATTCCTCCACCTAAGGAAAAACTGTTGCCATCTGAAGAGCCCATGTCAACCAGGGGAAGATACCTGCCCCGAGGAACTACGGTAATGGTAAGTACGGCACCCTCCGCGTCGATCCTTTCTGAGATCTCAACTGATCTGAAGATACCAAGCCTGTTCAGGTGGCGTCGGTCAGCTTCCACGTTGTCTGCTGAGAGTCTTTCTCCTTCCCTTGAAAGAAGTTCCGAAAGGATAAGTTCTTTTTCGATCCTGTCGATACCCTCAATTCTAATAATTCGGATAATCCTGGTTTCATCATTTTGAATTACCGCACCTTGAGTGGTTGAAGAAATGAGGATTAGAAACAGGATCATTAGGGCTGACAGGAAATGCAGGTATCGGGAGATGTTGCGGTATTGACTGGCCCGGGGCTGGAGGTCTATATGGTGCATTGTCCTTTGCGACAGGGAAATCCCGCAATTCCCGGTAACCGGGGGGACCGGATTTATAGGGACTTCCAGGTGCCTGCCCCCTGTTTTGAATCTCTCCTTATGGCTTGTTTCGCAGAAGGGAGGACCGCTTTTCGTGATAGCGCAATTCTTTTTCTTTCGGGTTCAGCACTTAGAACCTTGACCTTGAGCACTTCTCCAACTTTCAGGATTTTCCTGGGATCGGTTACATAACTGTTGTCAAGTTCTGAAATGTGGATAAGGCCATCCTGATGGACCCCAATATCAACGAATGCCCCAAAATTGGCAACGTTTGTTACTATACCTTCCAGGATCATGCCTGTGGAAAGATCCTCAATATTTTCAACTCCCTCCCGGAAACTGGCCGTTACGAACTCCGGTCGCGGATCCCTGCCAGGTTTATAAAGTTCTGCAAGAATGTCCCTGACTGTTGGTTCTCCGAAAAATGAGTCGGTAAAATCCGACGGTTTAAGTTTTTCCAGGGTTTCCCTGTCACCGATAAGTTCATTGATGTTTTTTCCGGTGGCTTTCATGATTCTCTCGGCAACAGGATAGGCTTCAGGGTGTACTGCGGAGCCATCCAGGGGATTATCCCCTTCACGAATCCTGAGAAAACCTGCCGACTGCAGGAAGGTTCCCGGCCCCATGCCACGAACTTTAAGTAATTGTTTGCGACTGGTGAAAGGTCCGTGTATATCTCTGTGCGTGACGATACTGGAAGCAACAGAAGGCCCCAGTCCTGCAATTCTGGCCAGCAGTGGTGCCGATGCTGTGTTTACATCCACTCCCACGGAATTTACGCAGTCCTCCACAATGCTGTTCAGCTTATGGTCCAGCCTGGGCTGGTTAACATCGTGTTGGTACTGGCCGACTCCAATTGATCTTGGTTCAATTTTTATCAGCTCCGCCAGGGGATCCTGAAGCCTGCGGGCGATTGACACTGCTCCTCTCAGGGATACATCAATTTCAGGCAGTTCCTCAGAGGCATATTCAGAGGCCGAATATACTGAAGCCCCTGCTTCTGAGACCATTACCCTGGTCAGGTTCAGTTCCGGTTTTTGCTTGATAAGTTCCTCTGCAAGCCTGTCAGTTTCCCTAGATGCGGTTCCGTTGCCGATGCTAATGAGTTCAATTCCAAATTGTTCGGCCATGGCGGCCAGGATAGATATCGACTCATTCCACTGCCTTCGGGGAGGGTGGGGATATATGACCGCGGTGTCCAGGAGTTTTCCGGTTTTATCTACCGCTGCCACCTTAACGCCGGTCCTGTACCCAGGATCCAACCCGAGGGTTGCGCGTGTTCCGGCAGGAGCGGCAAGGAGAAGGTCCCTGAGATTTTCACCGAAGACACTGATTGATTCTTCCTCCGCCTGTTCTCTTACCCGGCCCTCAAGATCCTTTTCAGCTCTCGGCAGAATCCGGTCTTTCCAGGTCAGGCGGATGACTTCCATTAGCCATGTATCAGCCGCACGCCCCCGGATCCTGATGTCAAAATGATCGGCAATCATTTCCTCAGGCAGGTCCAGAGCTCCGCAGTATACGGAGTCGGAACCTTCTGTATCCAGGACAATGCTGAGTCTCAGAATCCCTTCACGCCTGCCTCGAACGAGTGCCAGAAAGCGATGAGAAGGGACTCTCTTCAGGGGTTCGCTGTATTCAAAGTAATCGGAAAACTTAGCTCCTTCTTCTAATTTCCCTCGAACAATTCTGGAGGTGAAAAGGCCGTTGTTCCAGATGAAATCACGCAGGTTGCCTACCAGTTCCGCATCTTCAGAAAACCTTTCCGCCAGGATATGGGAAGCGCCTTCCAGGGCTTCGGAGATCCCCGGCACATCGACTCCCAGAAAATCCTGTGCTGCTGATTCTGGATCGGTGTCGGGATTCGACCAGAGCAGAAGCGCCAGGGGTTCCAGGCCCTGCTCCCTGGCAATTGCCGCCTTGGTGCGCCCCCTGGGTTTAAAGGGAAGGTACAGGTCTTCCAGCCGCACCATTGTTTCAGCCGTTTTTATCAGGTTTTCCAGATCATTGGTCAGTTTTCCCTGTCCCTGTATGGTATCCAGTATTACATTTTTTCTTTCCTCGAGCCTTAAAAGGTAGGACAGGCGATCTTCCAGGGTTCGCAGGTCTCTGTCAGATAAACCATCGGTTGCTTCTTTGCGGTAGCGGGCGATAAAAGGAACGGTATGTTCTTCCAGTAAAGCTGCTGCTGCTCTCACCTGGTGTATGCCCGCCTGGAGTTCCTTCGCGATTATCGAGTAGATATGTTCAAGTCTGATATTTTCTTCTTTGGCTGTGCCCATAATGTGTTTGACAGAATTAGTCGTTACCTTTGTCGCCGGATTGAGTCAACCTGCTTTCAGGATAAAGTAAGTATCAGATTATAACCAGTTCACGCTGGGGAGGTGTAGTTATTTCGGGTCCGTCTTCTGCAAAGAAGATATTAATTTCACTGCGGACTCCAAATTCATTCAGGTAAATTCCTGGCTCAATTGTACAGGCCACCCCGGGCAGAATCTGCCGGGTGTCGTGGGTTTCCAGGTCATCGAAGTGAACTCCGTTGCCGTGAGGTTCCAGACCCAGGTTGTGGCCGGTGCGGTGACAGAAAAAATCATCACCGTAGCCCCTGTTGGAGATGTATTCCCGTACAGTCCTGTCAACTTCCCATCCATATACCGGCTTTCCGCTGAGGAAACGTTCTTTGAGAAAAGCCACCCCCTGGTCACGGCCCCCCGTTACAATATTGAAAATCTCCTGGATTCTTTCAGGGGGGGATGAACCTGCGAATCCGGTCCAGGTGATGTCGGCAAACACTGCGTCAGGCTGGTTGTCCTGCTTTGCCCACAGGTCAATCAGCAGGAAATCGCCGGATTTTATCTCGCAGGCACTACCTTGCAGGGGAATGTAGTGAGGATTTCCGCTGTTGCTGTTGACAGCTACTATAGGTGGGTGGTCCGTAGCAAGGTGATGCTTTTTGAACAGTTCCATGATGAATTTCTGAACCGAGAGTTCGTCGGGGTGTTCCTGTAGGGAAATCCGCTCACCCGTCCAGTTGAAGGCTTCCTGGACGATTTCAGTTAGGGCCAGGGCGGACTTCCTGTGCCCGCCTTGCTGTTCCGGAGACAGTACTGCTTCAAATATCTGTACAAGGTCCGCTGAAGAAATGATCCTGGTTCCAAAAGAACGGATCAGTTCCATGGTGCCCGCGTCTACCAGGGATATGTATGGGATCATATTGTTTTCTGAATACTGCATTGCCAGGGCAGGGTAGGGAGAAATCATTTCTTCCAGGTTTTTATTCAGCTGGTTCCAGGTAAGGTAGATTCTTTTGTTTCCGGGCAGGCTGTCGAGTTTTCCTGATTCGATGCGGTGTACGAGTTTGACAGGTTTTCCGGAGGCAGGAACCAGGTAATACCAGCGCCGCGAGGCATGAGCTGACGGGTCCAGGCCGAGTATGCGGTAACTCAAGGGATCGCTTCCTCTGAAATCGCAGAATAACCAGGCAGGTATGCCTGCGTTTGTGAGTGCTTCTTGAATACGGGTTATGGAGAAGGTGTTGCCAGTCATTATGGCTCCAATCTGTAGGCAGATATAATAATTTCTCTTATTTTATATGTCAGTTCCTCCCGGGACCAGTGGCGGTATGTTTCCCATTGGATTGCCTCATGGATAATCATTTCCATCGGGCCCGGATGAATCAGGATGCTCCCCCTTTTGAGCCGCAGGTGCGACCCAATGATGGTGACTGGAACAATCGGTGCTTTGGCATGGCTGGGAAGCATGAATGCCCCCCTTTTGAACTCCGCGATATTTCCATCATCCGTCCTTCCTCCCTCGGGATAGATGATTATAGACACGCCTTTTCTAATTTTTTCTGCTGCCTTTTCGTATGATCTCAGGACTTTGCGGGGGTTTCGATTATCTACTGGAATATACCCGGCACGTTTCATGTGCCATCCCAGGAAAGGGATCCGGAACAGCGAAACCTTGGCTACAAAGCGGAACTGGAATGGGATATAGGCCAGGAAAGACCAAATGTCAAAAATGCTGATATGATTGGAGACAAAAACGTATCCTTTTCCGGGCTCCAGATGTTCCAACCCGTGAGCGGTCAGCTTAACCCTTGTGATCCAGAATGCTAATCTACTCCAGGTTCTGGCACATCGGTCCTGCCACTTTCCGGATCCGTCAAAAACTGAAAAGGATACACTAATCAGGGACATGAATCCTGTCAGGAAGATAAGTAAGGGATCTCTCCAGAGAGCATTTATTCTAGGTAGGATTTCCTTTTTGAACATCAGAGCAATATTTTGTCATGTTAAGGCTTTTTTGTCATGTACAGCGATGTCGTTTTATCGTATTTTCTCGGGTTTCCTCGTCCCGCTGTCCCCGGGATCCTCATTAGAGTCAGGCACAGACTGAGGCGACATGGTTCATTAATGCGAAATAGGGTTACAGAAGAGCAAAACTGTTTTTAAACTTGAAGAGCATCTGGTAATCTTATATCCGGAAGATATAAAGAAGGAATTAAGCAGCTGATCCGGGGGAGATTCATCAATGGCAGAAACCTATATTGTTACAGGAGCCGCCGGTTTTATTGGCTCAAATTTCGTAAAGTTGGCCCTGGAAAGGGAAGATGCCAGGATAGTTGCCCTGGATAAATTAACCTATGCCGGAAATCTGGCCAATTTATCCGGGGCTCAGGACAATCCAGGATTTGAGTTCGTTAAGGGTGACATCGCTGACGGCCCCCTGGTAAGGAAACTGCTTGAAACCTACCAGCCTTCGGCGATTGTTAATTTTGCCGCTGAATCCCATGTAGACCGGTCAATTGATTCCCCGGCCTGTTTCGTTGAGACTAACGTTACCGGTACGTTTACCCTTCTGGAAGCGTGCAGGGATTATTTTTTCGGAGCGACAGCTCCCCGGCATTTCAGGTTTATACAGGTTTCCACTGATGAAGTTTACGGGAGTCTGGGCAGCACCGGATATTTTACCGAGAAAACTCCCTATTCCCCTAATTCGCCTTATTCAGCCTCCAAGGCTGCTGCAGATCATTTCGCAGGGGCATACTTTGCTACCTATGGGCTTCCGGTTTTAATCACTAATTGCTCCAATAATTATGGTCCTTTCCAGTTTCCCGAAAAATTGATTCCTCTCATGATCCTGAAAGCACTTGAGGCACAGCCTCTTCCCATATACGGAGACGGACGTAACATCAGGGACTGGATCTTTGTTGAAGATCATTGTCTTGGCGTTATGGAAGTCTTGAAACGCGGAGTTCCGGGAGAAAAATATAATTTGGGAGGCAATTGTGAACGAAGCAATGTTGAGGTTGTGGATGCAGTTTGTGCAGTTCTCGAAGATCTTTTTCCTGCTTCAGAAAATCCAGCTATGATCCAGGGCGGGGTAGTCAGCTACCTCGACCTGAAATCGTTTGTAAAGGATCGTCCTGGGCATGACCGCCGTTATGCCATTGATGCTTCCAGAGTGAAAAATGAACTGGGATGGTCTCCCGGGCATGAATTCAATGAGGGACTGAGGAGAACAGTTAAGTGGTACCTCGACAACCTGGATTGGTGCCGAGACATCAGGTCGGGTAAGTATCGCATGGAAAGACTGGGTCTGCCTGGAGAAAAATGATTGGGAAATAGTCTGTTTTCCCGGCAACTAAGCTGGATGGCTGGTATGAAATTTCGCTTCTTATGACTTTGAGGATGGGTAAAAACAGGCTGCAGGAGGATTGAATGAAAGGAATAGTTTTAGCTGGGGGTTCCGGGACAAGGCTCTACCCTCTGACCAAGGCCGTAAGCAAACAGCTTATGCCGATTTATGATAAGCCTATGATTTACTATCCTGTCTCCATCCTCATGCAGGCCGGAATCAGGGAAATACTGATAATTTCCACTCCAGATGATATTGGGAGTTTCAGGAATCTCCTCGGGGATGGGTCAGATATCGGACTGGAGTTTTCCTATGCTGTGCAGTACCGCCCCGAAGGAATCGCCCAGGCCTTTATCATTGGGGAAAAATTTGTAGGCGACAGTTCTGTTGCCCTGGTACTCGGGGACAACCTGCTTTATGGGCATGGGCTCCAGGAATTACTGGTCAGGGCTGCGTCCAATGAAACCGGGGCTACTGTATTTGCCTACCTGGTGAGCGATCCGCAGCGATATGGGGTGGTGGAATTCGACAAAAATGGAAAAGCAGTAAGCCTGGAAGAAAAACCAGCAAGTCCACGCTCTGATTATGCTGTTACCGGACTTTATTTTTATGACAATCGAGTGCTGGAAATAGCCGGGAATCTTAAGCCTTCAGTCAGGGGAGAGCTGGAGATAACCGACGTCAACCGGGTTTATCTTGAATCAGGTTCCCTGATGGTGGAGAAAATGGGCAGGGGGATAGCCTGGCTGGATACCGGGACGCCTGAATCGCTGTTGCAGGCAGCCAATTTTATTCAGACCCTGGAAATGAGGCAGGGTCTGCAGGTTGCCTGTCTTGAAGAGATTGCCCTGGAAAGAGGATTGATAAGCGTTGATGACGTTCGGGAGCAGGCATCCAGGATGCGAAATACCCGCTACGGAAGGTACCTTTTGAAAATAGCGGAACAGAGAAGCCGCCTTATATAGAATTATTCGAAATATCAGAAGAAGAAGTGAGAGGAGAATTTTTTGGCCAGATTATTTCTTATAGACGGAATGTCTCAGATATACAGGGCCTATTACGCAATTCGCAGCCTGAGCAATGACCAGGGTGTGGCCACAAATGCTGTTTATGGATTTGCCCTAATGCTCAGGAAGATACTTGATGAAGAAAAACCTGAATATCTGGCTGTGGCCTTTGACCTTGGCGGCGCCACGATCAGGCACGAAGAATTTGAAGAATATAAGGCGACACGTCCCAGGATGCCCGAGGACCTTGTCGAGCAGCTGCCGTTGATCAGGGAGATGTGCGGAGCCTTTGGTATTCCGGTTATTTCTCTTCCCCGCTATGAAGCTGATGATATTATCTCCACCTTGACCCGCAGGGCCGTGGAGAAAGGTCTTGACGTCGTAATCGTTTCAGTTGACAAGGATCTTTACCAGTTGATTTCAAAGAGGGTTTCCCTGCTGGACACGCGGGCCATGACATTAGTGGATCCAGAAGCTGTCAAGGCTAAATGGGGTGTTGAGCCTGACCAGATGGTCGACTTGCTTTCTCTTATTGGAGACTCATCAGACAACATTCCAGGAGCTCCCGGAATCGGAGAAAAGGGAGCCAGAGCCTTGATTTCAGAGTATGGATCGCTGGATAACCTCCTTGAAAACTGTCAGGAAATTAAACGGAAGAGTTACCGGGAGAGTTTACAGCAGAACAAGGAATTAATCCTGAAAAGCAGGGAACTGATCAGGCTTTACAGTGACCTTCCTATTGAATTCAACCTGGGAGACCTGGTGCTTTCTTCGCCTGACAACGAGAAGATCCGCGACCTTTTTTCCGCCTGGGGATTCTCAAGCATGGTGAAGGATTTTCTTCCGCCCCTTGAGTCCAGTCACGACATCTCTGTATTCAGGATCCGGAAGGACAGTGACCTGGCCCGGCTGTCCAAAAGAATGAACAAAAGGGTTGTTGGAATTTCATCCTGGATTAACGAGGATGGGGAAATCCAGGGAATTTCCATAGGAATATCCCCCAGGGAGGGCTGGTTTATAGGCCGTTCTTTTCTTACTGATCATGGAAGCGCGGTGGGCCGTATGTTTTCGTCCCTGTCAGGGATTGCCATTCATGACTTCAAGCCTTTTTTAATAGCTGGAGAAAAGGCGGGATTCTCATTTCAGGGTCTGGAGATATCAGATACGATGCTGATGGCTTACCTGGTAAATGCCGAGGGTAAGGATTTTACACTGGGACAGGTAAGCTGGTTATACCTGAACCACAGAATCGACAGCCAGGGTCAGCAGTATTCCCTGATCCCCGATGTGGGTGAGGATATTTTGTGCGAGGAAGCAGTGATGGTTCTGCGCCTTAGTGAAAAACTTGCTCCGCTGGTTGAGGCAAAGGGCATGTCCGGCCTCATGAGAGATGTTGAACTGCCGCTTATCCCTGTTTTGGCGGAAATGGAAAAGACGGGGGTTGGTGTTGACTCCAGGATGCTGGCGGAGATGTCTTCTGAAATGGGACTGGAGGCGGACCGGCTTACCAGGCGGATCTATTTCCTTGCAGGTGAGGAATTCAACCTGAACTCTCCCAAACAGCTTTCTTCTGTACTTTTTGAAAAACTTGAACTTCCAGCCCCCAGAAAAGCAGGTAAAGCTGGTTACCGTTCCACCGGGGTGGAGGTACTGGAAGCACTCTCCGGTGAGCATGAAATTGTCAGGCTGATCCTGGAATACAGAGAATTATCCAAGCTTAAGAATACATACCTGGATGCTCTTCCTAAACTGGTCAATCCAACGACCGGTAGAATCCATACCTCCTATAACCAGATGGTAACATCAACCGGACGGCTTTCTTCCAGTAATCCGAACCTCCAGAATATCCCAATAAGGAGTGAACTTGGACGCAGGATCAGAAAGGCCTTTATACCGGCGCCCGGGTTCAGGATTATGGCTGCCGATTATTCTCAGATTGAGTTGAGAATCCTGGCGCATTTATCTCGAGACCCGGTTCTGGTAGAGGCTTTTAACCTGGGACAGGATATCCACCAGCGGACTGCGGAAGAGGTTTTTGGAATCGATTCAGGCATTGATGAAAGGGAATTAAGAAGGAGAGCCAAGGTCATAAATTTCGGAGTTATTTACGGACAGAGCCCCTTCAGCCTGGCAAAAAGCCTGAATATAACCCGGGATGAAGCCCAACGGTTCATAAAGGAATATTTTGAACGCTACAAGGGAGTAAGCGAATGGACTGACTCCATACTCAGGGATGCAAGGGAGAAAGGTTATGTCAGCACTGTTTTCGGTCGTATTCGACCAATTCCTGATATAAACAGCAAGAATCATAATCTTCGGGAGTTTGCCGGAAGAACCGCAGTAAACGCCCCCATACAGGGGACCGCGGCTGACTTGATCAAGATGGCGATGATTTCCATTAATCACCAGATAAAAAAGCAAAAAATGAAGAGTCGGCTGATTATACAGGTTCATGATGAACTGGTTTTTGAAGCTTTCGAATCTGAAGTGGAAATCCTTTCTTCCCTGGTAAAAAAAGAAATGGAAAATGTCGCAAAAATCGGTGTCCCCCTGAAGGTTTCCATGGCAGTCGGCGAGAGCTGGTATGATGCCAAATAGCGGCTATGCCGATATTTGGCGAAAGTTGTTTCGTTTTGAAAAAAATTGAAACTAAGCATATACTGTCTTCGTCTAACTTTAATAGAAATGATAAATACAACTTTTGCTCCGGCCAAAGAAGCAGCCCTGGATGATAAGGTCCTTCTGGAATCTTACCTGGAAGGAGAAGGCACAGCTTTCGATCTTCTGGTAGTGCGCTACCAGGACAGGCTTGTCAACTATATCAACGGGATCATACACGACTATGAACAGTCAGTGGATCTCACCCAGGAAACATTCATAAGGCTGTTTAAAAATGCCCACAAGTATGAGGGTAAATATAAGTTTTCAACCTGGCTTTATCGAATAGCTACCAACATTGCCATCGATGAGTTAAGAGGTAGAAATAAAAAAGGGCGGTTTTTCTTCAGAAATGTTCTAGATTGCTTCAGGTCTGATGATGACAGCCAGAATGAAGAAATCCTGCTGCCTGACACAACATTCTGCCCAGGCCGTGCCCTGGAAAAAACAGAAAAAGCCGATCTCCTCCAGGTAGCTGTTTCTTCGCTTGCTGAAACCTACAGGGTCCCGTTTTTACTGAAGGAAGTCCAGGATTTATCATATGAAGAAGTCTCTCATGTCCTTAACCTTCCCCAGGGAACCGTCAAATCAAGGGTTCACAGAGCAAAGCTTCTTCTGAGAGAAAAACTGCAGGATGTCCTATGAAATGCAGTGAAATTCAGAATAGACTTGCCGAAGACTATTCAGATAGGCTTTCCGAAGAGATAAGTGAGCACCTCAGAGATTGTACTGAGTGCAGGGAATTCAGCAGGAACATTGGGGAACTGGATGCTCTTGCCAGGGAGTTGAGGGCACAACACAGAGCTCCTGAAGATTTCCAGTCCAGGGTATTCAATGACTACAAAGAGAGAATTTCCGGAGGATGGTTTTCCCTTCGTTCTGTGCTCGCCAGCATATGCCTGGTGGCTTTTTTGACCGCTTCTCTGGCTGCCTGGGATCATCTGGAAAACGACGGGAAAATAACCGCCGGAGTCCTGGGAAGGAGCTTGCATGCTGATAATCTTCCGCTCAGTCCCTCCGCGCCGGAAATCCTGGATGAAGATTCATTTGTTGAAGTGGTTATAGACTCGGGGGATGAAGAGGATCTCATCCTGAGGCTTCCTCCGGTCATTGAAATCCATCGTACCGAGATTCCTGATGAAGATACACACTATCATTCCGTCAGTTACTAGTATCATTGCCACCCGGGCCCGCACGGGAATCTTTTTTGCATTTTTCCTGTATTTGGGCCTGTCGGGATCTGTGTGTCCCATTCTGCTGGGAGATGACAGTTTTCATTCAGAATACCCTTATGTGAGGATCAAGTGGCGGCAGAATTTTGAAGGGTTGATCCACCGGGAGTTCCTTGTGAAAGATGCCCGGATCGTAGAAGTAAGTGAATACAGCGGCGTCCTTATGGATGCGCAGGGTCATATAGCCGTTTACATTCCTGATCCACTGAAACTAAGTTCCCCCCAGGGTTCCTTTTCGGTTGCAGACACGAGCGGAAAAGATTACGGGGCTGAACTTCTGGGCGTGGACCAGAGGATGTCGATTGCCTACCTGAAAATGTCTATACCTAACGAAAACCAGGTGATTTTCGGGCAGGGGACCCCGGGCAAGGTTTTTAAGGTGTTGTCCTGGAACGGTTCAAGGTGGGAACACAGGCGTTACCGGATGATTGCGACAAGCAATAATCTTTTCGGACCTGTATTAACGATCAAGGCTGTACAGTCAGCACAAGGAAATCTGCGACAGGGAAATTCAGGAAAGCAGTCTGACCGGAGGTCATCCTTTGTCCTGGACCAGGAGAACAGGTTGGTTGGACTCGGGGTGTCTTCGTCAACAGCGGGGCTGAACAGGAAAACTGTGGAGTTCAAGGTATTCCCGATTGAAGCTGTACGGGAATCGCTACGGCAGTTACGTAAGCAGGATGGCGGTGTGCTGGAGTCGGGATGGATTGGTGTCTATATCGACGCTGCTGCCTCCGGTGTACTGGTGACCAACGTTGTTTCAGACAGTCCGGCAATTACGGTAGGCATCAGGGAAGGTGATACTATAGTTGCCGTCAATGAGCAGCCTTTGCTTCAGGTTGAGGATTTCATACAGGCTGTGAAGTGGAGCGGGCCGGAAAAAAATGTCACCTTGACTGTGGAGCGGGACAAAATCAGAAAAGATTACGACGTTGTCCTGGGCAGGTCTCCTGTTTACCAGAAGCCTGACTATAAGTGGGCTCTTGACATACCTCCAGCTTTTATTGGGGCTGAACAGTTATCCAGGCAGGTCAAGTTCAGGCCGGTGCCTTCATTCCAGCGTCGTGGTATCGGTATTCAGGTTGGGCCACTGACTGCCCAGCTTGCCGAGTTTTTCAAATCCCCTACGGGGAAGGGGTTGTTGGTGGAGGCGGTAGAGCCTGACAGCCTGGCCGAACATATCGGTTTGAAAGCCGGTGATGTCCTGATCATGATAGGCGATACTACAATTAAGTCTTCTTCGGATTTGTCCAGATTAATGAATGCCTCCCAGGAGTCTGTGTTACTCAGTTATGTCAGGGACGGAAAGGTCATCACCCATAAGGTTCTTTTCCGGTAAACCACAACTGCCTCACTCCTCCCCACCTCTTGCGTATATAATTAATCGGAATTTATCCAATTTATATACAGCAGGTTGTTTCAATGAAAGCTATTTCTATCCAGGGCGCCCGTCAGCATAACCTCAGGAACCTCAATATTTCAATTCCCAGGAACGCATTGACGGTGGTCACCGGTCTTAGCGGCTCGGGTAAATCCAGCCTGGCTTTTGATACATTGTTTGCTGAAGGACAAAGGAGGTACATAGAGTCCTTATCTACCTATGCCCGTCAGTTTCTGGAGCAACTGGAGAAACCGGATGTGGACCTGGTTGAAGGACTTTCCCCCGCGATAGCCATTGAGCAGAAAACAACCTCAGGGGGAGCCCGGTCTACTGTTGGCACGATTACGGAGATATATGACTACCTGCGCCTGCTTTTTTCCAGTATTGGCAAGCCGCATTGCCCGGTCTGCGGGCAGGAGGTGACCATTCAGCCGGCGGAAGTAATTGTTGAGAGAATTCTGGAAATTCCTGATATGTCCAGATTGAGTATCCTGGCCCCGGTTGTAAGGGGACGCAAGGGAGAATACAGAAAGCTCTTCGAAAAATACCTGCAGGAAGGATTCATGAGGGCTAGGATCGATGGCGAAGTACATCTCCTGGAAGAACCTCCTTCATTGGAACGGCACAGTAACCATAATATTGAAATTATCATTGACCGGATATCAGTGTCGGGGAAACACCGCAAGAGAATTGAAATGTCCGTGAAGCATGCCCTGGAGATTGGCGGCGGATTGGTGATTGTATCCAGGGATGGTGAGGGTGATCTGTTGTTTTCAGAAATTTTAGCCTGCCCTGACTGTGATATTGATATACCAACCCTGGAACCCCGGAGCTTTTCTTTCAATTCCAGGTATGGAGCCTGTCCGAAGTGCGATGGCATCGGGCATAGCCTGCAGGTGAATCTTGAAAGACTGCTCTCTGATCCAGCTATGCCTTGTGGAGAACTGGAGATCTCTTTAGCCGACCGTAACCTTGCCAGCCTTTTTAAAACGGCGCTTTTCGCTCTTCTGAATCACTTTGAAATCCCGGCGGAAACCAGATTCGACCAGGCCCCTGTAGAACTTCGTAAAGCCCTGGCGGATGGATTGGACGAAAATATTCAGTTTAACTATGGAGGTGTCAGCTACAGTTCCAGATTTGAAGGCCTGACCGCATGGTTCCATGAGAAAATGGCTGCGACTAAAAGCCGTGTTAAAAAACAGCAGCTTAGGGAATTCATGGTGGAAGATGACTGTTCGTCGTGCGGGGGCAGCCGCCTTAGACCCGAAAGCCGGGCTGTACGGATAAACGGGAGATCAATTTCTGATTACTGCAGGATGCCTTTGAAACAGGCTCTACTGGAAATCAGTACTATCCAGCTATCCACCAGGGAAAAAATGATTGCCGAACCGGTGCTGCGGGAAGTCCTCGAGCGAACCAGGTTTTTGGTGACTGTGGGCCTTGATTATCTTTCCCTCGAAAGAAGGGCTGAAACCCTTTCAGCTGGCGAGGCGCAGAGGGTTAGACTGGCAACCCAGGTTGGATCCCGTCTCCAGGGAGTTTTGTATGTCCTGGACGAGCCTTCAATAGGACTGCATCCCCGCGACACAAAACGACTGATAGATTCCCTTCATGAATTGAGAGACCTGGGAAACACAGTAGTAGTAGTGGAGCATGATGAGGAAACAATAAGGGCTGCTGACTTCCTGATTGATCTTGGTCCGGGAGCAGGGGCGCTGGGAGGGGAACTGATTGCGTCAGGAAGTGTGGAAGACCTGGAAAATTGCTCTCGTTCACTAACAGGATCTTATCTTTCCGGCAGGAAAAAGTCTGCAGTGATTTCAGGAAAAAAGAGGGGAAACGGCAAATATCTCGAGATCAGGGGAGTTGAGCACCATAACCTGAAAAATATTGATGTCAAATTTCCCCTGGGCAAATTGATTAGTGTAACGGGGGTATCGGGTGCTGGGAAATCATCCCTGGTAGACGAAGTTGTGTACAGGGCTCTCAGCAGGCACATGTACAAATCTATTGCTGAACCCGGAAAATTCAGCGAGATTAAGGGACTCGAAAATATAGATAAGGTAATTGAGATAGATCAGTCCCCCATTGGCCGCACTCCAAGGTCTAACCCTGCTACTTACTGCGGTGTGTTCACCCCAATCCGGGAGCTGTTTGCAGTTTTACCTGAGGCCAGGCTTCACGGATATAAACCTGGGAGATTCAGCTTCAATGTAAAGGGCGGTCGATGTGAAGTCTGCGGAGGTGAAGGGCAGCGCAAAATTGAAATGAATTTTCTCCCTGATGTCTATGTCCATTGTGATGCCTGTGAAGGGGCTCGATATAACCGGGAGACCCTTTCCGTTAAATACAATGGTTACTCCATTGCCGATGTCCTGGACCTGACGGTAGAAGAGGCCTTTCCGCTGCTGGAGAATATTCCCCCTGTCAGGGCAAGGCTGCAGGGGCTCCTCGATGTAGGCCTGGGGTATATTTCTCTCGGACAGTCTTCGACGACACTTTCAGGAGGCGAGGCCCAGCGAGTCAAACTTGCCAGGGAATTAAGCCGCCGGTCAACAGGCCGGACTTTTTATATCCTGGATGAACCGACTACGGGCCTGCATTTCGAGGATGTGAGAAACCTTCTTAAAATATTGCACAGGCTGGCAGACCGGGGGAATACAGTTGTGATTATTGAACACAACCTGGATATCCTCCGGAGTTCTGACTGGATCATTGACCTCGGACCGGAAGGCGGAGATGACGGCGGGTTTATTGTTGCCGAAGGCAGCCCCGGAGAAGTGGCACAGGTTCCTGGATCATACACCGGCAGGGCCCTGAAAGAAGGAGTTAGGATGAATGTGGGCTGGCGCGGAAGTCATTTCCAATAAGCGCCACTGCGTTGGAGTAACCCTGGGGCAGAGATGGATAAAACAGTAACTAATGGTTACAATGTAAAATCTCAGATTAAGGAGCCTTGTTATGTCTAAGTTTAAGAGATTTGAGTCCGGGGAAATCGGGACCTGTTCCCTCTTCAATCGTCCATCCCTGGTAGACATCAAGGATTTCGCCAGGGTGCCCGGCAATGAAACTCTGTCGGAATTTATGGATTCCCTGCCAGGATTTCTGGCTGCTGACAACCTGAGAGCCCTGGTGGCGGCTATCAAGGGGGCAAAGGCCTGTAATAAACCGGTAATCTGGGGTTTCGGCGGACATGTGGTCAAGGTTGGACTGGCTCCTGTTCTGATCAACCTGATGGACCATGGATTTGTCACTGGTCTGGCGACTAACGGTTCCGGCCTGATCCATGACTTTGAAATTGCCGTTGCCGGAAAGACTTCCGAAGACGTTGCCGCCGCTTTAAAGCAGGGAACCTTCGGCCTTACCGAGGAAACCGGTGTTTGGATGAACCGGGCTTTCAGAGAAGGGGGGAGAGAAGGCCTGGGTCTGGGAGAATCTCTGGGCAGGTTCCTGGATGAGAAAAATCCGGATTTCGGACACGCCTCACTGATATTGCAGGCGTACCGCCGGAATATTCCTCTAACTTCGCATGTGGCCCTTGGTACCGATGTAATCCATATGCATCCGTCTGCTGATGGAGAGGTTCTGGGACACGGTTCCATGATTGATTTCAAGGTGTTTACCCAGCAGGTTTCCCTTCTTCATGGAGGAGGAGTTTACCTCAATCTAGGATCAGCTGTAATCCTGCCTGAAGTGTTTCTCAAGGCAGTTTCCCTGGTAAGAGGTTCAGGTCGGGAACTCTGCGATTTCACTACAGCCAATCTTGATTTTATGCAGCATTATCGCCCAAGGCAGAATGTGACAGGAAGGCCTGTCAGCAACGGAGGGAAGGGGATTGCCCTGACAGGACACCACGAGATTATGGTACCGTTGCTGGCCGCACTGCTGGTCTGCTCCTGATTATATTGTGCTCTATCTTTCCCGGAAACCGCGGTTCAGCTGGATTGCTTTCCAGATATGTTCTATATGTTTTTTGGTGTCTGCCTTGCGGCCGGAGGTGTCGATGACGAAATCCGCGTAGGAAATTTTTTCAAGCAGGGGCATTTGCATACTGATTCTCTGCCTGGACTGGTCCTCGGAGAAACCGTCCCTGACAGCCAGCCGCTGCATCTGGATTCGCTCCGGGCAGTAGACAACCAGAACCAGGTCATAATTTTCAATTCTGCCCGCTTCAACCATCAGGGCGGCATCGACGATTATCGTCAGTCTCCCCGGATCCTTTGAGGACTTGGTGATGGATTCAATCTGCCGGGCCTGTTCCGCAAAAATGTATGGATGTATGATCCCGTTCAATTCTTTCAACCGGGCAGCATCACTGAAGACTATCCTGCCCAGGGCGGATCTGTCCAGGGTTCCATCAGGTTTTAATAAACCGGATCCGAAAACCTTGACAATTTCAGCCAGCGCCTGCCTGCCTGGAGCAACTACCTCTCTTGCCAGTTCATCAGCATCAATACGGAAAGCGCCCAGCCTGGAAAAGTGGGCTGATGCCGTGCTTTTTCCGCAGGCGATGCCGCCGGTAAGGCCAATGATCAGCATTGATTATATCCCTGTGTAAAATGAACCGGTCTAACCCGCTTCTTCTGGCAACTGGCCGCTGTGACTAGTCCACCGGCTCCGGCTTGCGAAATGCTCCTTTGGCCTGTTTGATCCAGTGTCAAATATTGCGGAGATCGCAGTAATCGCCTCCATAAATATTGCCAGAACGTTTTCTTCGCCGCCCTGCTGCTCAAATTGCCATACTGTACGGGTTAACAAATAGAGCCGTTTTTATAAATTATAGGGGAATTGCGAAATAAACCTAACAAAAAGAATAAAAGAGCCCACTGTCTGGCGGTGATTCAGTGGCAAGTTACCTGGAATCAACTGACATTAATTGCCACCAGTCTCTGAAAATTTTCTCGTGATGATTTGGACCCTACTATAGCCACCAGATCGCCAGGCTGGAATGTGAAACTGGAGCGCAGTCCGATCTTCAGTTCGCCGTCCCGGATAGCTCCGACTATAGTGGCACGGGTAACCGTCCCGACGCGGGAGTCTTTTATGCTCCTGCCGATCAGGAAACTGCCCGGTGCGATCGTTATCCACTGCAGGGTGAAGCGGTGTTCGGCCGCCCTGAGCAGAGCCAGGTCCCGTCGTTTTGCCGTGGGAGTGAAGAGAGGAGAAAAAAGCTCGAGCCTGAGGTTGTTCGTATACTCCTGGATTTCTCCAGGAGGGATATCCATGTGCATGAGGACCTGCCTGGCCATTTCAAGTCCCGCTTCAAATTCGGGAAGCACAACTTCTGCGACTCCCAGTTCCCTGAAAACCGGTAAAAACTCTGCCTCAGATGTCCTGGCGACTATCTCCAGGCCGTTGTTGAGCTTTTTTGCCTTGACCATGGAGCACCTGGATTCTACTATTCCAGGGATTGTCACTACCAGCATGGCGGCTTTTTCGATCCCCGCCGCTTTCAATACTGTTTCATGGGTGGCATCGCCATAAATAACAGGAATTTTTTCGATTTTCGCTTTTTCAATTTTCCGTTGATCCAGTTCAATGACCACGAACTGGATTTTGAGGAGCTGCAGGATTTTAGCAATCTGGAAGCCTACTCTCCCGTTTCCCGCTATGACCACATGCTTGTTGAAGTCTTTGTCAGGAAGGTTCATCACCTCCACTGTTTCATTATTAAGGCGGCGTTTTCCCAGGGAATGGACCCGGGAAGTCTGGCCGGATACAAGGGGTGTAATCACCATTGTGATTACCGTCGCCGTGAGGATAATGGTGTAGAAATCGCTGGTTATGGAACCAGTGGCAATTCCAACCCGGGCCAGGACAAAGGAAAACTCACCGACCTGGAATAATCCCAGGGCTACTGAAAGAGGGACTATATTTTTGTATTGAAAAAGGCGGGCAATTATCCAGAAAATCAAACCTTTTCCGACACTTATCAAGAAAACAAGGAGAAGCACCTTCCCCAGGTTGTCAAAAAGAAAAAATGGGTCCAGCAGCATTCCGACTGAAGCGAAAAAAAGCAGTCCAAAAAGATCGCGGAGCGGGATGATATCGCTGAGAGCTTGATGCCCATAATCTGATTCGTTGAGCACAATTCCGGCAACGAATGCGCCGAAAGCAAAGGAAAGCCCGACCATATAGGTGACAAAACCAATCCCCAGTCCTATCGCGGTAATTGCTATCAGGAACAGCTCCCTGGAGCCGAGTTTGGCAATAAGGGCCATGATCCTGGGCAGGAGCCTGGTGCCGATGACAACCATGGCTGCGATGAAAACCGCGGCCTTGAGGGCGGCATATCCCAGGGAGGCAAGGCCTCCCGAAGGATTGTTCATCTGAGGCAGTATTACCATCAGCGGAACTATGGCGAGGTCCTGAACAATCAGCATGCCAATCATGACCTTGCTTGAGAGTGTGCCGAGATATCCCTGGTTCATCAGGGTCTTCAGGATTACCATGGTACTGGAAAGAGAAATGAGGGCACCAAACCAGATTGATGACTTCCAGTCCCAGCCCATCAACAGCCCTATTCCGTAACCCATCGCGATAGTCAGGAGCATCTGGAGAGGCGCACCAATGAGAGCGATCTTCTTAACCGGCTTTAAGTCCTTGAGAGAGAATTCAAGTCCCAGGGCAAACAGGAGTAAAGCAACCCCGATTTCAGCAAGCAGCTCTATGTCATGCACCTTGGTGAGGGTCAGGAAACCGGTGTAGGGCCCCAGGAGGATTCCGGCCATGATGTAACCGAGAATCAGTGGCTGCCCCAGTCTCTGCATCAGGAGGCCGGTGAAAAAGGAGGCTACGACCAGAAGAATGATTTCAGCTGCAATACCCATATTTTTATTCGCGGCGTACCCTTCTTAAGGACCAGGACTGGTTACGACGGCATGACTCCTTCCCGTAAGTTTACTATTGCGGCCTGGGAAACTCACCACTAAAGATTATAAACCAGCCCTGGTAATTTATCCTGCAAGGTCAGAATGTGTAGTATAATTAACTATCATAGTGCTGTTTCAAGTGGATGTTACTTTCATGGACAGTCCTGTGACAACTCCTTTTTGCGAGGGGGCGTAATGGGTTCGACGGGAGTAATTGAGGCAGTAGATGCATGTCGAGGGGTCACCGTTCCTCGTAAATACATGGTGAAAATTATTAAGTGCCAACAATCAGTTAGCCTTAGCAGCGTAAATAACGCCGCCGTCCTCCTCACTTTCTCCGCGGAGTGAGACAGGGCGTCACATTAGCGGAATCTTCAAAGGTTCTCTCCCTTTCAGGGGAACCCGCGAGAAACTTTTCATGAAAGGCTTCCGGCTGGCTGTTTACCGGTTTCAGTTTCCGGCTGGATGAACAAGTGAAACCGGGTAAGCATGTAGACTCTGCTGTTGAAGACTTTCGGACGGGGGTTCGATTCCCCCCGCCTCCACCATCCCAAGGATTCTGCCGTTTTTTCGTTTTTTTCCCAGGGCAGACGTTTGTTCAGGCAGGGATGGACAAGGACTTACACAGAAAGACACAGACAGGGAAACCCGGCAGTAAGACTTCACGGTCAGTGATAGTCATTGAAGTTCTATGAGCGTCAATGTCCCCTCAATCATCGGAAACCCGGAAAGGAACGGTTAATGTCTGACCTGATCCCCGGTCACAGAGGTTACCGTAACTTAAAAGGTTTCCAGGTATCGCAATTAATCTATGGTATGGCAGCGCGGTTTGCGGAGAACAACATGGACAGGATCAGTCGAACCAGGGGCCAGATGGTGCCGGGCAGCAGGGTACAGAATATTGCAAAAGGATCCGAGGCGTCGGCGACCTCTAAGAAAACTGAGCTGAAGCATACCCAGATGGCCGGTCCGGCCTGGAAGAACTGAAGCTGGACTACCAGGATTTTCCCCAGGCAAAAGGGACTGCCGATGCTTGAATCCCGTCATCAGCGCTGATACGGCTTAAAGGGCGCCACTGAGTACCTTTGAAATCTCATGGGAATATCTTTATTTTTCCAGCTTTTCGAGGTTAGAATACAGAGAATCAAAATCATTGCAGAATCAGGATTGCGGCAGGTTAATGAAATTTATTCACACGTCAGACTGGCAGCTGGGGATGACACGGCACTTCTTTTCCGAGGGAGTCCAGGAGAGGTTCGCCCAATCCCGGTTTGATGCTATTCGCAGACTCGGCCTTATTGCGAAAGAAGAGGACTGCCGGTTTATGGTGGTCTGCGGAGATGTTTTCGAGTCGAACATGGTTGACCGGAAAACCGTCTTGCGAGCCCTTGAGGCTTTAAAGGATGTTCCGGTGCCAGTATACCTGCTGCCCGGCAATCATGACCCTCTAAACGCGGCATCGGTTTACCGCAGCTCAACATTCCTGGCGAGGAAACCAGGCCATGTCCATGTACTTGAGGACAGCAATCCTGTTCGTGTCGATGGGAGCTTTGAAATCGTTGGAGTCCCCTGGACTTCAAAACGCCCCCTGGAGGATCTGGTGTCCAGAGCCACTGGTAACCTGGAACCCGCCAAGGACATAATTCGTATTTGCGTCGCTCATGGAATCGTTGACAGTCTTTCTCCGGACCCAGATGATCCGGCTGCGATCTCTCTCGGTGTTATCGAGAAAGCGATAGCGCAGAAAAAGATTCATTACCTTGCTCTCGGGGATAGGCACTCTCTCACAGAGGTTGGAAATAGCGGCTGTGTGTGGTATTCCGGAACTCCTGAATCGACTGACTATAATGAAACCCAGCCAGGATTTGCCCTGATTACTACGATCAATGCTGAAGGGATAACAACGAAAGAAGTGAAAATCGGCCAATGGAATTTCATTGAGCGCAAACAGGTCGACCTGAATACCTCAGAAGATATCGATGCGCTCAGTGACTGGCTTGAGAGTTTACAGGATAAAGAAAGAACCGTTTTGAAACTACGGTTTATCGGTACCCTTACCCTGTCATTGAATGGCGCCCTGGAAAGGCTTCTTATCCATGCCCAGGATATCCTGGGGGCAGTTGAAACCCGCCAGGGAGATCTTGTCGTCATTCCTGACGATGCGGATTTTATCGATTTTGGTTTTTCGGGATTTGCCCACAGCACTGTTGAAAGGTTGCGTTCCACTGCCGGGGAATCAGGCCCTGATTCCATTGCTTCGCGCGACGCGTTGACGCTGCTTGTCAGGCTGGCGGGGGGTGATCTGTGAGACTTCGACGCCTTCGCTTGACTGACTATCGGGGGATTGATGAGTCTGAAGTGGAGTTCAGCCCAGACGGGCTAACCGTTGTGGAAGGACCAAATGAAGCCGGGAAAACAAGCTTAAGCGAGGCGATAAGGATTCTCTTCGATTATCTTGATTCGAGCCGGCACAGCGATGTCAAGGCCATCAAGCCAGTGAATCGGGACGTTGGGCCTTCTATTGAATTGGAAGCGGAAAGCGGCCCCTATATCTTTACCTATTTCAAGAGGTTTCACCGGAAACCGGAGACGATCCTTCAGGTGACAAGTCCCAGGATTGAGAATCACACCGGAAGGGAAGCCCATGAACGGGTGGAAGAAATTCTGCGAGAGACAATTGACGTGGACCTGTGGAAAGCACTTTGCATCCAGCAGGGAGAAATGGTGCATCAGGCTGATTTATCAAAACAGACATCCTTGTCAGCAGCACTAGATATTGCCGCTGGAGGGCACCGGACCGATCCCAGAGAGGAAAGCCTGTTTGAAAGAGTCAGGGAAGAGTATGGCCGCTATTTTACGCCGGGAGGCGGTGAAAAAAAGGAATTGCAGCAGGCCCGTGCGGATGAGGATGACTGCCGGCGGGAAGCTGATGAACTGAAGAAAAAGATCAGTAACCTTGAACATGACATTGTTCGTGTTGCTGAGCTGAACAGGGAACTGGAAGGATTGAAGAAACAGGAGGCGGAACTCCAGGAGGATTTTTCCAGACACACGGAATCACTTGATGAGATCAGGAAGCTGGAGGCTGATCTGGATAACGCTCGCCTCAAGCTGGAATCCGCGAAGAAATCTCAGGAGTCCGCCCGACGCGACTGGGAAATACGCCGAAACCTAATCGAAGAGGTTTCTCAATTAGGAAAGTCTCTTGCAAAACTTGAAGAATCCAGCTCTTATTCTGCTGCTCCCGTTAAGAATGCTGAGAACAAGCTTCTGGAGGTAGAATCACAGGTTGCCGAGGCAGAGGACAATCGCAAAAAAACTGATGAACTCCTTCATCTTCGCCGCGAGGATTTCGACTACCTCAACGACAAGCTGCACCTGGAACAACTGAAGGAAAGGAAAGCCCGAATTGATAGGAACCGGGATAGGGTTATACGTGATGATGAGGTGATGTCGCTGAACCGGGTTGATGAAATTGCTTTAAAAAAAATTCAGCAGGCTGAACGCTCCCTGATAATCGCACAGGCAGGATTGGAGGCGGGTGCTCCCAGTATTCTCCTGAAAGGACTGGCTGATGCTGACATTCGTATCGATGAAGAGACAGTAAGGATCACAAAACAGGAAGAGCGGAGCATAACTGTTTCTGATCGTGTTTGTTTAACCATTCCTGATACCCTGCATGTGGAGGTAAAAGCCGGCTTAAGTTCGTCCGATCTTGCTAAAAAGGTTGAGGAGGCAAAGCAGACTCTTGCAGCCGAATGCGGGCTTGCGGGGGTGAATAGTGCTGAGGAGGCAAAGCGGTCTTATGACGCGCGAAGGGAAGCTAAGCAGTCTATTGAAAGGCTGAAGGAACTGGAGAAAGAAGATCTCCGCGACCTCACCTATGAGGAATTGGAGAGGAAAGTAAAAAGTCTGGAAAAGAGAGTCCCTGCCTATCCGGAAGCCAGAATAAGCGGGCCTGATCTTCCTGGAGACCTGGAAGAGGCAAAAAGGGAGCTGAGGGGAGCAGAAGAACTCCAGGAAAAGTCCGGAAAAGCCCTGGACGCAGCTCGCAAAAACTTGGAAGCAGTCCGTAAAGTAAAGGATGGGCTGAGTTCCAGACATCAGAAAGTGATTGTTGAGCTGCAGCTTAAGAAGCAGGAATTTATCCGGGCGGAAGAAGAGCTTGAGCGGTCCAGGGCGATATCATCCGATGCTAAACTCGAATCTTCAGTAGCCGAATGTGACGGACAAGTCACTGTTGAAGAAGCGAATGTTAATTCCGTTAATTCTGATCTTTCCGGGAGAGAGCCTGATCGGGTAAGAGCACTCGCGGAAACAGCAAAGGCTTCTCTGGGAACTGTGGGAAAAAAGCATAGTGCCGCCCAGCAGGAAATTACAGAAGCGCGGACTCGCCTCAGCGTACATGGTGAAGAGGGATTGCATGAAAAGCTGGATTCATATCAAAGTCGCCTCAGCCATTTGCAGGTGGAAAACGAGGCGATGTACAGAAGGGCGAATGCTGCCAGCCTGCTCTATCTGACCATGAGAGAGGAGCGGGATAATTCACGCCGAGCCTATGTTGCTCCACTCAAGGAGAAAATTGAAAAATTGGGAAGACTGGTGTTCAGCAATTCCTTTACGGTGGATTTGAATGAAGACCTTTCGGTTTCCAGTCGGGCAATGGATGGATCTAACGTGCCTTTTGAGTCTCTAAGCGGAGGAACTAAAGAACAGATTTCGTTGATATCCAGGCTGGCATGCGCGATAACCGTTTCAAAAAATGGGGGAGCTCCGCTTATCCTGGATGATGCTCTTGGATATACGGATCCGGAGAGGCTTAAACTTATGGGAGCGGTTCTTGCCAGGGCCGGGAAAGAGTGCCAGATCATTATTCTCACGTGCGTTCCGGACAGGTACAGTAATGTTGGTGAGGCCAAAGTAGTCAGACTGGGATGACCATACACCATTGAATCTCAGCCAGCATTCTTACCCGGACCCAGGGTTGTGGTTTCGGCTGCTGCTCAATGTTTCCCTGGGCGCCCACCAGGTTCCATTGGGTTAACTCACTTCACCGTTGCTAGTCGGGTCCTGTTGACGAGCAAACCTCCGGCTGCAATAGTCGCAAAAACCGCGCCAGCCAGGAAAGTGGCTGAAGCCCCGAATGAGTTCCAGAGAGAGCCGGCAATCACACTTGCCAGCAACAGCGCTCCACCGCTTACTAGGTTGAATATCCCGAAACCCGTGCCGAGCAGCTTTGCGGGGGCAGAATCTGCCACAAGTTTTGACAGCAATCCCTGGGTAAAAGCCATGTGCAGTCCCCACAGCGCTGCCCCTATGAATACAGGCAGCGGTGATGAGGCAAATGCCAGAAGAAGATCCGCGGCTATCAACAGGGCCAGCCCAAAGAAGATTAATGTGCGCTGGCTGACTCGGTCAGCGGCGGCACCTGCTGGATAGGCGGCTCCGGCGTAAAACAGGTTCATCACAATCATCACCAGCGGCACATAACCGAGTCCAAGTCCGGCATCCTGGGCGCGCAGGACCAGAAATGCCTCGCTGAACCGCGCCAGGGTGAACACGGCACCCAGCAGTACAACAAACCAGTAACGCGCTGGAAGGCGCCGCGCATCGGCAAATGTGACAGGTGACCTGGCGTAACCTTCAGTTCGGGTGCGTTCTGGCTCCCTGACATAGACAAGCAGCAGGATCACTGCGATAAAAGCCGGAACCACAGCAATCCACATCACCTTCCTGATGTCGTTCAGAAACCCTATCATGAGCGCGACTGCCAGCAGAGGGCCGATCAGTGCGCCCACTGAATCAAGAGCCTGGCGAAGCCCGTAGGCGGCACCACGCATCGACGGAGGTGATATTTCAGCCACCAGCGCGTCACGCGGCGCTCCGCGGATTCCTTTACCAATACGATCAATAAAACGGGCTGTGAACACCCAACTGACTGAAGCAGCCAGGGGAAAGACCGGCTTGGTAAGCGCGGCAATTCCGTAACCTGAGACCATTAAAAATTTTCTTTTGCCGAGGTAATCGCTAAGTGCGCCAGAAAAAACCTTGACGACAGCAGCGGCTGCTTCCGCCACCCCTTCGATAAAACCAACTGTGAGCATGGAGGCACCAAGGGAGGTGACCATGAATACCGGCAGCAGGCTGTGGATCAGCTCGGAGGATATGTCCATGAACAGCGATCCAAAACCCAGCGCCCAGATGCCTGCAGGCAAGGCCCTCCATGCCGCAGGTCTGCCTCTGGAAGGTTGTGGCCTATTTGAAGGTAACAAACCAACTGCCCCCTGTGTGTGTAATCCCATGTTGCATGCCAGTAGTCAGGGTTGCCCCCTTATTGGCCCGCATCGCCTGCGGGCTGCAACGGAACTTCATTTTTCTGCCTGAATGACCCATTGTTGTAAAGCGTAGTTCAACGGACGCTGACTATTCCCTCCAGCTTTGGTTGCTGCAATATCCTGCTTTTTAATGAACTAAATGTAGAACATTTTAATGATACTGTCGATGCGGTCCAAAAGCATCTTGAATTCTATTGGGTTTGCGTATTCAACTCATCCACTCGATTTGTATTGTTTAGGTTCTCCTGTAATTGTACAATCAATAACAGGATTGAAGACTGATTCCAAACATGTTTTGGAAGGAGGGGTTTATGGAGAAGGTTACACTTGATGACTTGAAATTCAAGCCGAAGTGGCAGTATGAAAATCTCTCCACCGGGGGTTCCTACAAAAACGGTGTCATTCCTGGACTGCTGTTTTTTTCGTCTCTCAGCGGAAATTTCAGATTCGAAGATTCAATTGCTATTGTCCCGATCCTGGAGAGTATTTTTGAGGAAGGAGAATTTGATAACAAATCTTACATCCGCATAGCCGATTACAGTAACGCCTCTAAAGGGTCTTTTTCTGCCAGGAAAGAATATCTTCAGGCAATAACCCGCATCAACCAGGAGCATAACTGCCGTCCTTCAGTTACCTTTATCTGCGGGGCCAATCTTACTATTCGCGCAACACTCCTATTTGCCCAGCGGATTTTGGAACAGAATATGGTTTTTGTGGCTACTGTGGCTGAAGCATTTGAAAAAATCAATTCAGACTGGACGCTTGATGACAGGCATGGCAATGGTGCGACGCCCGAATCCAACAAGGTATTGGTCTCCCAGGATGAAATTGATACGCTGGTTCGTCTGGTTGGCAAACCTGCCTGGGATAAAAACTTAGAAGAAGCCATGCCCTTCAATGAAGGCAACCCACTCAGTCTTCTTTACCAAGCGATCCTGGAAGCATCGAGTGATATGGGAGAGTTGATAGAGAGGGAGAAGGAGAAGGAACAACAGCTTCGTAGAACAGTGGCATTTGAGCAAACCCTGTATGAAACATCTCCTGACTTTGTGTTTATCCTGGACAGGAAGGGTATTATACGCCGGGCTAACCGGGGATATCCGGGATTCACCAAAGAAGAATTAATTGGAAAGAACATACTTTCATTTGTGCATTCCAGTGACAGAAATGCATCATCCGCATATATCAACAAAGCCCTGAAGGGGGAGAGGCAGACTTTTGAAAATATTATCACGCTGCCTGACGGAGAGCACCATTTCCTGAATCGGCTGAATCCTTTGCCGGGAATTATGGACGATGAAATCGTGCTGCTGAGCGCCGCTGATATTACCGACATCAAGAAGGCGGAAGCAAAGCTGCTGGAAGTTAATGAGCATCTGCGATCCCAGACTGAGCGGGCCAATGAATTAGCCACAAGGGCAGAAATGGCCAGTATAGCCAAGAGCGAGTTTCTGGCGAACATGAGCCATGAAATCCGTACTCCCCTGAATGGGGTAATAGGAATGTCCGCCCTTCTTCTTGACTCTAATCTCGATGAGGACCAGAGGCAGTACGCTGAAATGATCTGTCGCAGCGGAGAATCACTCCTGGGGCTGATTAACGACATCCTGGATTTTTCAAAGATTGAAGCCGGAAAACTGGAACTGGAAACCCTGGATTTTGACTTGCGGGCCCTGCTTGATGATTTTGCTGAAATAATGTCCTTTAAAGCCTACGAAAAAGGCCTGGAGTTTATCTGTTCTGCGGCTCCTGATACACCTTCTTTTATCCGCGGTGACCCAGGCCGGTTGCGGCAGATCATGATCAACCTTACAGGGAACGCCATCAAATTCACCAATGAAGGGGAGATTGCGGTACGACTGAGCCTTGAATCAGAAAATGAAGAAAACATATTCATCAGAATTTCAGTACGTGATACTGGCATAGGGATCCCGAAAGATAAAATTGGAGACCTTTTTAAACAATTCACACAGGTTGATGCTTCCAATACCAGAAAATTTGGAGGTACCGGTCTGGGCCTGGCCATATCGAAGCAACTGACTGAGGCCATGGGAGGTGAGATTGGAGTAGTGAGTGAGGAGGGGGTCGGATCCGAGTTCTGGGCTACAATCTGTTTTTCAAGGCCGACTGAATCCAGGCAGGAACATGACAGGGGTTTACTGGCTGAAATTAGTGGAATTCGTATCCTGGTTGTTGATGATAATCTGTCAAACCGGGAAATTTTGATGGAGCAGTTCCATGTCTGGGAAGCCAGGGCAGAGGAGGCCGCTGACGGAGAAACAGCACTCAGGCTCCTTAGGGCTGCCGTGCAGGATGGGGATCCCTTCAAGGCCGCTATCCTGGATAAAGACATGCCGGGGATGGATGGGGAAACACTGGGCAATATTATTAAAGCTGATTCTATGCTTGCCGATACCCGGCTGGTTTTAATGACATCACTTGGACAGAGGGGAGATGCCCGAAGATTCCAGGATATAGGGTTTTCGGCCTATTTGATTAAACCTGTACGGCAGTCGGAGCTGTATGAGTGTCTTGCCGAACTGTTTGACTGTCTGTCCGTGGTATTGACAGAAGAAAAAGACAAAACCCCGCCTTCACTTGTCACCCGCCATTCGATACGGGAAATGCGGCGTGGCAACGTCAGAATTCTCCTGGCAGAAGACAACATTACCAATCAGCTTGTGGCGCTGGGAATGCTAAAGAAAATTGGGCTTTCGGCTGATGCGGTCAAAGACGGGAAAGAGGCCTTGAAGGCTTTGGAACTGGCTCAATATGACCTGGTGCTGATGGATGTACAGATGCCGGAAATGGACGGCCTTGAAGCTACTCGAATTATCAGGGATCCTGGATCCAATACAAAAAACCGCGATGTTCCTGTTATAGCCATGACTGCCCATACCGGGCAGGATGACAGGAATAAATGCATTGAGGCAGGTATGAATGACTATCTTTCGAAACCTGTTAATCCCAAGGACCTGGCATCAATATTAGAAAAGTGGCTGCCTGAGGAAAAGGAACCTGTTGCAATATCCAAGCCTGTTCTCAGGAATCCCCTGATATTTAATAAGAGCGAACTGCTTTCCAGGCTTGGTGGTGATAAAGACTTGATGCAAGTCGTAATAGAGGGATTTCTTGAAGACATTCCAAGGTTGATTGAAAACCTGAAAAAGTCCCTCAAATCGCCAGATTTGGCAGCCATTGAGCATTATACCCGCTCAATACAGGTTGCGGCAGCCAGTGTGGGCGGCGAAAACCTGCGGCGTGCCGGGCTTGAGATGGAAAAATCCGTAAAGCTTATGGAGATTGAGATTGTCCGGTCAGGGTTTTTCGAAATTGAAAAACAGCTGAAACTCCTGAGGGAAGCCTTGCAGGAAGAACTTTCAGATGGCAATAGTCAGTATCCATGGGTCGCAAGGGATCCACTGCCGCTGAGGATTCTCCTGGTGGAAGATGGAGAGGATAACCGGAAATTGATTCAGGCCTACTTCAAAAGAGCCTCTGATCAAATTGATATAGCAGAGCAGGGAGATATAGCTGTTGCCAAGTTTAAGGAGAATGAGTACGACATCATACTTATGGATGTCCAGATGCCGGTGATGGATGGCTATACAGCAACCAGAATTATCCGAGAATGGGAAAAAGAGAAAAGACTGGCTCCTGTTCCAATTGTCGCCCTTACCGCTCATTCCGCTGCGGAGGACAAAAGGAAGAGCCTGGAAGCCGGATGCACCGGGCATTTAACAAAACCAATAAAAAAGGCAGCCCTAATGGAGGCTATCAAGATATACAGAAGGCGTAAATAAAGAACGAATAAGATAATCCCAAGCTGCCGATGGGATGAATCAGGTATTCCGCTGGCCGTCTATTCTAAAAATATGCGGAACTGGCTGAATACGGAGAGTGGTTGGAGGGTGAATAAAATGACCAGGGATGATAACAACAGTGAGAAAATAGTGGTACACGCAGATAATGATCTGGCAGACCTTATCCCGGGTTTTCTTAACAACCAGGGTCGGGATGCGGAGAAAATCAAGGTACTTTTAGGTTCGGGAGACTATGAGAGCATCCAGAGAATGGGCCATTCGATGAGAGGATCCGGCGGGGGATACGGATTTGACGAAATTTCCGAAATTGGAACCCGGATTGAACAGGCTGCCAAAGACCGAGACAAGAGTGAAATTCTCCTCCAGGTAGAAGGACTCCTTAATTATCTTGGCTGCATTGAGGTGGTATATGACTAATACTTCTCCGGTTATCCTCTATATTGATGATAATAAGGATAACCTGTTGCTTGTTGATAGGTTTCTTGCGGGAAATTACCGGGTAATTACAGCTGAAAACGGTCCTGATGGCCTGAAGGCAGCAGGGGAGCATAAACCCTCTCTTATTCTCCTTGATATCATGATGCCGGACATGGATGGTTATGAAGTATGCTCCCTCCTGCAGGATAGTGAGGATACAGCCTATATACCTGTCATATTTCTTACTGCCCTTGGCGAGGAAAAAGACAAGGCCAGGGCTTTTTCAGTCGGTGCCGCTGATTACCTTGTTAAGCCGATCAGGAAGAATCTCCTGCTGGAGATAGTTGAGAAACACCTGCAGACTACCGCCCAGTGGCATGAACTGAGGTCTGATTCAGGATCATGGCAGGAAGCCGTTCAACCTTCTGATTACATCAGATTTAAGGAGTTTCTGTGCGATGAAACGAACCTGGAAAGAGAAGAGCGCTTCAGGATATCAAACACTATTCCGTCTGATATCCACCGGGTATCCGCCGAGCTTGGAATACCTGAAGAAAAACTGGCCCAATATATGGCCAGTTTTACCAGGCTCCCTTATGTTCCCAATATAGATCCGGAAAATATCTGCCTCGGGGTTCTGCCTGCCGCCTTCTGCAAATTAAATCACGTGATTGCAGTGCGGGAGGAAGGTGGAGGTAATGGATTTATTATCAGCAATCCCTTTGATCTTGACCTGGTGGATACCCTGAAAAATATATTCCATCTGGACGGATCTTCCCGTCTGTCCATAACTCATCCACGTAACATCGATTCTCTCCTGGGAGAGAATACGTTAAAGGTCAAGGATGATCCCCTCAAGAAGACAGCCAGGATCATATCAGGTGACAATGCTCCCGATCCCTCGCTGCTCATCGGCAGGGATATCAAGGAAAAACCGGTTGTTCATATTACCAACAGCATCCTTAACGCAGCTGTTGCCGGGAGGGCCAGTGATATCCATATTGAGCCGAAAGAGGACGAGACCATTGTCAGGTTCAGGATTGACGGAGACCTCCGAAATGCTTTCAGTTTAAAGACAAAAACCGGGATCATGGTCATCTCCAGGCTGAAGATTATCGGCGGGCTGGACATTGCAGAGAAGAGAAAACCACAGGATGGGGCTTTTGTTGTAGAACTGAATGGCAGAGTTTTCAATATCAGGTTATCAACGACATCAACTCCAAACGGGGAAAGCCTGGTTATGAGGCTGCTCGAACCTTATTCTGAACCTAAGAAGCTGGTAGAGCTGGGAATGCTTGAAGCACAGAGCAGGACCTTGATCAGGGTAGCCAACAAATCAAGCGGAATTATTCTTATTGTCGGCGCCACCGGGTCAGGCAAGACCACAACAATCTACAGCCTCCTTCACAATGTTGATCACGATAAAAGAAGCCTGATGTCAGTGGAAGACCCGGTTGAATACCGTATGCCTTTTGTCAACCAGCAGCAGGTAAACGAAAAAGCAGGGGTAACATTTGATGCCCTGCTAAAGACGGCCGTGAGGCAGGATCCTGACGTCCTGTTTATGGGTGAGGTAAGAGATACTTTTTCCGCCAGGGTGGCAATTGATTTTTCAAGCACGGGTCACTTGACCATTACAACCCTCCATACATCCAATGCCACGACGGCCATTTTCCGCCTGGGCCGCCTGGGAGTGGAGCGGGGAATAATGGCCAGTGCCCTTTTGGCGGTTGTGGCCCAGAAACTTGTCAAGAAATTGTGCCCGCACTGCAAAAAAATCGTGCCTATTTCACCTGAAGAAGTGAACATGTTCACTCCCTTTACGGACGATATTCCAACCATGGTAGCCCATGCAGTAGGTTGTGAAAAATGTGCTGATACCGGCTATATGGGAAGGGAGGGCGTTTATGAAGTCCTCGAGTTTGACCAGGAGATTTCTGATATTGTCAGTTCTAATGCACCAGTTTCAGAAATCAGGGAATTTGTTAAAAAACGTGGAGATTTCCTCATAAGCACTCACGCCATCCACAAAGTGAAAAACTTACTTGTCAGTCCTGAAGATGTTTATGAGAAGGTTCTGGCCGAAGAATTGACCGAGAGGGACATTGATGCCGGACCTGGCGGCCCCGTACAGGAATATGAAACGGGTCCGATCCAGCCAGATAAACCTGGAAGGACTCCCTCTACCCATTCCGATTTGCACCCTGTTGAAGGAACAGGAGAAAACATCAACCCGCCTGGCGTGGACGAGAAGCAGTCAATACTGGTTGCGGATGATGATGAGGACACCCGGATATTGATCACGCGGATCCTGGAAAAGGACGGATACGAGGTTTATCCTGTTGGGGATGGCATTGAGGTACTTTTGCAGCTGGGAAGCAGAAAATTGGATCTTATCCTCTCAGATGTCGATATGCCTAATCTGGGCGGATTTGAACTGCTTGCCATGATGGGACAGAAGGGAATTGATACACCTGTGATCCTGCTGACTTCCCGGTCTAACCCGGATGATGAGGAAAGGGGCCTGGAGCTGGGGGCCATGGATTATATGAAGAAACCTTTTAAAAAGGAGCTTCTACTGCTGCGGGTCAAAAGAATTCTTCAGAGGAGGAAATAGGAATGGACGAAAATACCGGGTCTCCGGGAATTTGTCGAAAATGCGGCAAAGTTGTAAACAATGATGAACCATATTGTACTCAATGCCAGGTAGAGCTGGCTGAGGAAAACATTGCTGATGTTGAGGAAGAGACAATTGAAGCAGGCCCTCCTGAGGAAAATAAAGGAAGAAGGGCACTTCTTCTGGTTATTTTGTTGATTTTAATAGGAACGATAATCTATCAGGCTCCTTCTTTTTTTGCGGCTTTTAAAGAAAAACAGCCAATCAGGCAGGGAACCTATGACACTGATGCTCAAACCGATTTGTGCATCACCAATCTCTGGCGGATATCCCGGATGCTGGAAGAGGGGACCCTTCCGGATAACAATATGGTCTGCCCTGAAAGCGGGATGACCTACATTGTAACTAAGGATTCCAAGGACATTGTTGTCCGCTGCCCTAATCCTGGGAAACATGGATTAAGTGAATTACGAGTCAGTAAAAGGTATCCATGCCCTGAGGTGAAAAAATGAGGGGATCCTTGTTCTCCAGGGGATTCAGTTATCTGGAACTGATGGTTGTTATTTCTGTTATAGGAGTTATCGCATCCTTCGCCGTTCCGCAGTACATGATTTATATAGAAACCGCCCAGGCTACAGCCTGCCTGGTGGAGCGCGGACAGACCAACCGGCTGATAATCCAATATACCAGTGATCACCAGGATACTCCGCTGACCAATCTTGCCCAGCTTGTCAGCGCCGGATATGTGGATGAAGTGCCGAACTGTCCTTACGGGGGAGAATGGGTACTGGTTCCGTCTGATCAAAATCAGGGATTACCTGCTGTAGGGTGCTCCCTGCATTTCTGGCCGGGAGCAGGAGAGGGGGATGCCGACACGGACGGGCTGCTTGCTTCAGATAATTTTGATAGCGGCAATGCTAACGGGTGGACTGAAACAGGCAGGGACTGGGAGGTGGTTGACGGGAAATATATAGGCGGAAAAGAGCGAGGATCAGCCTATAGGAACTATACATTTTTTGGAGATGGAGGGTGGACTGATTATACGGTGGAATTGGATGCTAATCTGATGAATGGCCAGGGAAACGCTTATGGGTATGGGGTCTTTTTCAGAGCCCAGGACTATTCAAATCTGGATTCTTATATTTTTCAATATGATGCCGGATATGGGGAAAACGGCTCTTTTCTGTTTCGAGAAATTGTGAATGGCATCGAACAATCACCGTTTGCCAGGGTCAGCGCCCCTGAGGGATATGATTGGAATGGTACAGACAAGCATATAACCATTACCGTTTCAGGGAGCAACTTCAGTGCGTACGTAAGTGATGTTAATGGCGGTACCACCCCTGTTTTGAAGGGAAGTGATTCTTCCTACACCAGCGGGGCAATAGGACTTCGTACCTGGGGATCAGCCCAGGCGGGGTTTGACAATATTGAAGTATCGCCGAATTAAAGAATCGGGAGCTGAAATGAGAGACAGCACAGGTAAGCCCAGGGGCTTCAGTTATCTGGAACTGATGGTTGTCATTTCTGTTATAGGGGTTATCGCATCCTTCGCCATTCCGCAGTACATGATTTACGTTGAAACCGCCCAGGCTACAGCCTGCCTGGTAGAGCGCGGACAAACTAACAGGATGATAATCCAATATTCCAGCGATCATCTGGAGTCACCACTGACCAATCTGGCTCAGCTGGTCAGTGCCGGGTATGTGGATGAAATCCCTCATTGCCCTTATGGTGGAGAGTGGATACTGATGCCGTCTGATAAAAATCAGGGACTTCCCGCTATAGGATGCTCCCTCCATTTTTGGCCGGAGGAAGATTCGGAGTCCACCGAAAGTAACCCACTGACCAGCCTGGGATCCACTTTTGATGAGATAACTGGAGCAATGATTGCTTTAATTGATCAGTATCATCAGGAGAATAGAAAGTATCCCAGGAGCTGGGGGAATTTTGCCTTTACTGACATAGGACTTGATCCGGATGAATGGGCCAATGCCGTAGAGGGAATGATTTTTAAACCTAACGGGAAACGTGTCAGCGTGACTCCCGCGCAAGGGTACACTTTTTATGTAAATAACGCGAAAGGGGAGCAAATAGAGCTTTCTTCCGATTCCAACTGGTCCCTCTGGTATTCCATGGATAAAGGTAGCTGGTATTTCAAGAATACCTCCAAGAATAACTTGATTGACATATCAACTTTGAGTGTCGTAGCTGACTGACGGATAATTGATCTACACCTGGAGTTAACCTTTCCTTCCCTGTGCAAGCCTGGAAATAATGTCAAAGGATTTTGGTCCGATAGAGCCTTAGGCTGTTACTGACCACTGAGATACTGCTCATGGCCATGGCTAAGGCAGCCAGGATTGGATGCAACTGGCGCAGCACCATGGGTAAGTGTTCAATCGGGGCCAGGACACCTGCCGCGATTGGTATCAGGGTTACGTTATAGAAAAAGGCCAGAAACAGGTTCTGGCGGATCGTTTTCATGGTTTTTCTGCTGATTTCTAAAACCCGGGGAATTCCTTCCAGGCTTCCGCTGGAAAGAATTACATCAGCTGTTTCCATAGCCACATCAGTTCCTGTGCCTATGGCCAGTCCTACATCGGCCATGGCCAGGGCCGGAGCGTCATTTATGCCGTCTCCAACCATGCCGACCCGATGTCCTTGATCCCTTATTTCCTTGACTTTTAGAGATTTTTCGTCAGGACGTACCTCGGCATAGACAGCATCAATGCCAACCTGGGCGGCAATGGCGTCTGCCGCGCGCCGATTGTCACCTGTCAGCATTACCACTTTCAGCCTTTGCTGGTGCAGGTGTTTAATCGCTTCGGCGGAGTCGGGTTTCAGGGTATCAGACAGGGCGATAAGCCCGTAAGGGATACCTTCGAGTCCAACCATCATTACGGTTTTTCCCTGCTTTTGCAGGCTGTCAATCTGCCCTTCAAAATTATGCAGAAAATCCAGGTCAAACCATCCCGGTTTGCCGACCCGGATTTTGAGGCCGGATATCCTTGCTTCTACTCCGAAGCCGCCGTGGGCCTGGAATTCTGAGGGTGATTCAAGACCTATGTTTCTCTTCAGTGCTTCCCGCACAATCGCCTTGCCCAGAGGATGTTCGGACCCCTGCTCTGCGGAAGCAACCAGTGACAGGAGCTTTTCCACCGTGACATTTCCCTGTTTGAGCACCCCGATATCAGTTACTGCAGGTTTACCCTCGGTGAGGGTTCCGGTTTTATCCAGGATGATTGTGTCCAGACGGGTGGCCATTTCCAGGGCGTTCGCTTTTTTAAAGAGTATGCCCTTCTCAGCTCCTTTTCCTGTCCCAGCCATTATTGCCGTAGGCGTAGCCAGACCCAGGGCACAGGGACAGGCTATGACAAGAACAGCAACAAGGCGGATCATTGAAGGGACAAAGGCTCCGGTTACCAGGAACCAGACCGTGAAGGTTATCAGAGCGATCAGGATTACCGAAGGAACGAATATGGCGGCTACCCGGTCAGCCAGCGCCTGGATCGGGGCCTTGCTTCCCTGGGCATCCTGCACCAGGCGGATGATCTGGGCCAGGGCGGTTTCACTGCCGACCCTTGTAGCACAAAACCTGAGCAGGCCTGCTCCATTGATCGTGCCTCCTGTTACTGAATCTCCGGCTTTTTTATCCACCGGGAGGGATTCCCCTGTAAGCATCGACTCATCTACAGCTGATTCCCCTTCAATCACGGTACCGTCTACTGGAATTCGCTCACCGGGGCGAACCAGAACTGTCATTTTTTCTCGTACGCTGGTTAGAGGAATTTCTTTTTCTTCTCCTTCCTCGATAATGAAGGCGGTTTTGGGCTGGAGCCCGATCAGCTTCCGGATGGCATTGCCGGTTTTACCCTTGGTGCGGGCTTCCAGAAGTTTACCAAGCTTGATCAGGGTAATGATTACTGCTGAAGTTTCAAAGTAGACATGATGTCCCGCTGTGGGAATCATCAGCAGGGTCAGGGAATAGAAATAAGCCACGGATGAACCAAGTGCCACCAGCACATCCATATTGGCGCTTTTATTCCTGATACTCTTGAACCCTCCCACATAGTAGTCCCATCCAGTGTAAAACTGGACCGGAGTGGCAAGGGCTAGAAAGAGCCAGTTAACCCAGGGGGCATGGCTCCATCCACCGATCAGGTTGAAATCTCGCAGCATGCTGAGGATGAAAAGAGGAAGAGAGAAGATCACTCCCGCCAGGAATTTACGGGTCTGGCTGAGGATTTCAGCTTCCCTGGCCTCCTGTTCCGCGTCTATTCCATCCTGGCTGGCGCCTGAAAGAACGGCACTATAGCCAGCCTGGCTGACAGTATCCAGGATATCCTCCGGGGTGACAAGGTCTGGGAGGTAATCAATGGTCGCGCGTTCGCTGGCAAAATTAACCGGGGCATCCAGTACCCCGGTTAATTTTTTCAGGCTTTTCTCCACGGTTGAAGCACAGCTGGCGCACGACATCCCTGAAATTGCCAGATCCAGTCGGCTCGAAGCTACGCCATAACCAGCTTTTTTAATGTTGTTCACCAGTGCCCCGATATTGACCTGGTCAGAATTGAAAGTTACAAAAGCCCTTTCATTGGCGAAATTAACCGAAACCGTGGATACTCCAGACATTCTGCGGAGACTGTTCTCAATTGCTGAAGCGCAGTTGGTGCAGCTCATTCCAGTCAGGGGAATGGTTAGAGTTTTTTCAGGCATCTGGATAACCTTCATTTTCCATAATCAGCTCAGGTGTTATCTGTCTTTGCTGAAGACCGGTACAAGTCTTCAGCAAAGATGGGCTCATAACAGGTGACCCTTGCCTGGAAGCAAACAGGAGGTCGCCTCCGGACCCGGAGAAAACCTCTTATCCGTGAAGCTGTTCCTTATTCCACATGGAAATAGAGTTTGTGAAATTCGTCAATCAACTTGCGCAGTTCAGCTACATTAGCCTCATCAGTGGTCTGTTTGCTTTTCATGGCAGAGATCAGAATCTGATGCAGGACTGTAATTTTTTTCTCGTAGTTTTCAGTATCAGGTTTGATCCGCTGTGTCATGAAATACTGGGTAACTATCTCCTGCAGTTCATCCGCGTGATGTTCTTTATTCATTACCCATCGGATAAGCTGGTTGGCATTGCCGGGATCAGCTTTTTCCAGTGTTTTGATCTCACGCATTGATTTTTCAATAGTAGTAGTGTGTTCCAGAAGCATCGCCACCCTGGCTTCATCGTCATAGATACCACACGGTATCTCACAGTGAGCGGCAAGGGTACTGTTAAATATGATCAGGAGTGACAAACTGAGCAGCACAGAAAATAATGTTTTTTTCATAACATCCTCCTTCTCTTGCTATCAAGAGAAATGTTTGGGTGCAAGGTTTTATTGAATTTTCAGGTACAGTGTCAAATTCTCTGATCCCATATGCCCCTGATCAGGTTTTTGATCCAGAGATGTTTGAAACAGGCTATATTGTTTCAACTGTTGCCTTTGAAATCCTGCGCTTACCCTTCATCCAGCAGGCTTGTCGTCAAATTCAATCTTGTGGCCGGCTGATTCCAGGATCTTAATGGCATGGTTAACCTGGTGATCCCTGATCAGGATGTGATCTGTGTCATAGGTGGAAATGGTAAAAATCGGTATCCCGGCTTCGGCCAGGGGCACTGACAGGCAGGCAATGATTCCCGTCAATGAAAAGTCCAGCATTCCGGACACCTTGAAACATCTCCAGCCTGTCTGAACCTGAGTTTCACCTTCGACTTTGTGGGCATCAGACACGACAGAAATCTCTTCTTCGGTCCTGGTTATGGACCAGAAGCCCGGTTGGTTTTGGGGAAAAGAAGGGATCGGTCTTCCCGGGGGAATCTTCCAGATCGCCAGCCTTTCAGGCAGCAGCTTTAACGTCATCTTTTCCATGATGATCCTCTGCATTCAACCTGTTTCAGACGGGAGATGCGGCTCTGTGGCAGAATGCTTTTTCAAGGGTTGTCTTCCACGGTAATTGCCGCAGCCTTATTTCCCGTCCCAGGGGAATTAATAATGACAATTTCCCCTCCGGTAATTTTCTCCTCATCTCCCCATTCACCCGTGTCGATGTCAATCCACCTCAAACGCATATCCTGACCATAATTCGAAAGATCAAGGCCTACTTCACCTCCAGCAGGAAAGTAAAGAGTATAGAATCTTCCCGGAGAGGCTGCGAGGTATGCCTCATTGGGATCCCTGTCAGAAAGCAGGTGATTAGCTGGTTCAACGTCCCACATGCTAACCAGTGATTCCAGCTTGCGGGCTGCTTTCAAGCAGGCTACTGCTTTATTGTTAAGACCCAATCCAGAATCAGGCCGATGGAAGCGCATGGAGGCGGCTCCTGCCAGCAGATGGCGCCAGAATCTTTCAATACCGTCCTGGTCAGTATGCCCGAATTTATTCCCGGTGGCTCCATAGGTTTTGGTTGTATTCATTGGCCTGGGGTGGCTGGACAGGTAATCTTTAACATAGAGGAAGTTGTCCCAGTGTTTCTGTCCCTTGTTATGATTGTTTTGCGAAACGTCAACAAAATCGTATAGTTCAGGGTGGTCGAAGGTTCTCTTATGTTCTTCTCCTTCAAGGTTCCAGTCATCCCACATTTCAGTGGAGTGGATTGTTTTCCCTTTTTCCCCGGCTTTTTCCTTGAGATACTCTGCCCAGAATCTCCCCCACTCCTCATCTCCGTTAGTTTCGTTGTCCATGCAGTACAGGATGTTTCCGTAATCCAGGGAATAATCCAGCAGTTTGTCTATGAATTTTTTCTGGTACTGAAGAACTATCTGGTTATTTCTCTGTCCCGGCGTGGTGAAAAAGAAAGGCTGAAGGTTTTTTCCGGGATGGTCTGGATATCTTTCAGCAAAACCCGACTGCTCATAGGTGTAATTGATATTGTTTTTTGGATTATAAGGGTGATTCTGCCACCTGTCTGCGCCGTTGTTATCAGTGTAGTCAAAACGGTCCCAGATTTCGATCTGCACCACAATATTACGGCGGGAAGTCTCCCGCAGCAGCCTTTCAAACCTTGTCCAGTATTCTTCATTCCATTGGTTGAGATCGTATTTGTCAGAATCCAGCTGCTTGAAGGGGTAAATTTCAAACCCCTTGTCACGCCGGTCGCTCATGGTATTGCGAATGACATTGCCGCCAGCTGCCTGGAGACGGTCCAGTTGAGAGACCAGGTCCTGCTCCGGCCACTGGAAAAGGTTATCATCATCACTGCCTCCCAGCAGAAGTACAGGTTTCCCCTGGTAACTCCAGTACCATGGATATTCAGCCGAAGGAGCAAGCGGCTGGCTGGTCACATCTGAGTGGAATAGGAAAAGGGCCAGAGCAGGGATCAATAAAAATGTTTTGGACCTAAATTTCATCATTATCCTCAGCCTTGGAAGAATGAATTTCAAGAATCGTTTTGTCGAAATGTTACGTTTTCCATTTTTAAAAATATTGACCAGGGGCCAGGACAGCGCGGATACCGGACAGGTTGAAGTTGTTGTGTCTGGATTCCTGGTAAGTTCTTGCTGTCTCCAGTTTAATACCCGGAAGGATTAATTAAAAGAGTTTTGTAAATCATGGTTTAAAATCCAGATTTTTCCGGACGGGTGAGACAATCGCAACAACATCTGTTCTGGAGTTTTAAGAATCGGGTGATGTCACCTGATGATTCGGGAAAAATTTTACATTTGCCTGGATAATTGTAAAATGGCCGGCACTGCATTCTCCCGCCCTGGCCTGTAAATTTTCGGGAGCCAATGCAGTGTTAATTACTCAATATCTGTCCGGTAAATGATAGAGAGGAGACGAATGATTTCCACGGATCAGTTGAAAAAAAATAATGGTGACTCTGCCCCGCATGAATCTTTAATAATGACAGCTGCCATCCATGCGGGTCACGAGATACGAAGGGAACTTGAACCTTTGCTGAAACTGACTGAAACGGCCAGGCTGCGGGAAGAGGATCCTTTTACAGATCTATTTGGAGATTTTGCCGGGATCAGAATAACGGGGACACAATCCCGGTTTGAAATAGATCTCAACAGGCCAAGGGAAAAAGCGGTATACATCAAACCTGAGGACGCGTGGGGACTCAGGGTATGGAAATCAGGCCTGGAAAGGAATGTGATTGAGCGTTCCTTGGCTGAGTATGACCGGTTTTACAAAAGAATTGGAGAGCTGTTGACTAAATGCGCCTCAGAATACCATCAGGTCATAGTTCTGGACATTCATTCCTATAACTATCGGAGACTGGGGCCGGATGCTCCATTTGATGATCCGGATTCCAATCCTGATATCAATGTAGGAACAGGCACTATGAGGGACAGGGGCCGGTGGGCCGGGTTGATTGAATGCTGTATCAGGAGCCTTGGTGATTACAACTACCAAGGCCGGCATCTTGATGTCAGGGAAAACGTCAAGTTCAGGGGAGGATGGTTCCCTCAATGGATACACAGTAATTTCCCCGATTCAGTATGCTGCCTCTCACTGGAAGTTAAAAAGTTTTTCATGGATGAGTGGAATGGCGAGCCGGACCTGGAGCAAGTGGAGGAGATCAGGAAACTGTTTAAGGCTACTTCTGAAATTTTGATGGAGGCCGGCAAATAAAACCTTGAAAATCCTGAGGCAGGGATCCATCCACCAAGCTCTGCACGCAGGAAGTCTTAATTTCATCAATATATACATTGGCTGAACATTTGTTTGTTAAATATTGAATGGGGGAGTGATTCCGGAGTTAGTCCCGCTCCCTACTTCTGGAGCAGGTAGTCCAGGGAAGATCCGGAATAGTTGAGAATGAAAAGGTATATATCAGGAAAATCGGGAATAATGGCCGGTCTGTGAGAAAATTGGTCATAGATGTAGTTATCAGGACAATAAATAAGAGTTAGGATTTGGACAATGAAAATTGGTTTTTCGGTAAATGATGTGCAGACAGAATTGGCTCAGTATACGACAATCCGCCTGGCAATGACCGCGGTCAACAGGGGCCATGAAGTATGGCTTTTTGGAGCCGGAGATTTTTCCTATGGTTCCGATGAAGGGGTGTATGCCTATGCGTCCGGTGTCAGCAAGAGTAAATATACCAACCTGAAAACTTTCCTTGGTGAATTAAAAAATCCCAAGGTTAAAAAGAAGCGGGTTAATGTCAACGATCTGGATATCCTGATGCTGCGGAGTGATCCATCTACTGAAAAAGGGCCAAGGAGCTGGGCCCAGAATTCCGGGATCAATTTCGGCCGCCTGGCAATGAGGAATGGAGTAGTTGTTCTGAATGATCCTAATGGTCTGGCAAAAGCTGTAAATAAAATGTACTTTCAAATGTTCCCCCAGGAAGTCCGGCCCCGTACGGTTATCAGCCGAAACAGGGATGAAATAAAGGAATTTGCCAAGCAGGAAGGTGGAAAAATCGTACTTAAACCCGTGCAGGGATCTGGCGGGGAGGGGGTTTTCCTGGTCACTCCCGATGATAAATCCAATTTGAACCAGATGATTGAATCAATCAGCAGGGACGGTTACATTGTCGCCCAGGAGTATTTACCTGAAGCATCAGAAGGGGACATCAGGCTCTTTGTAATGAACGGAATGCCTCTCAGGCACAAGGGGAAATATGCCGCTTTCCGTCGGGTCAGGCGAGGCGACGACATGCGCAGCAACATCCACGCCGGCGGGACAAAAGCACCGGCTAAAATTACTGATGAGCACCTGGAACTGGTAAAGATGGTCCGACCCAAGCTTGTCCAGGATGGGATGTTCCTGGTAGGGCTGGATATCGTGGGATCCAAGTTAATGGAGATCAATGTATTCAGTCCCGGAGGGCTGGGAAGCGCTCAGACCTTTGAAAAAGTGAATTTCAACAATGCCGTTATTGATTCACTGGAACACAAGGTTGACTACATGAAGTACTACAAGCGTAATTTTGACAATGTTGCCATGGCCACCCTCTGAAACATCCCGGGCAGGTGACTGTCGAAGAGTCTGGTTCCACCGGCAAAAAACTCCTAATCCAGGGGAGGTATTTTTGTGCCCGCTATCAAGCATTTTTTTATTGTGAAGAAAAGCACCTTGCGGGAAGCGGAAAAGCGAGGCTTTAATTGCACTGAATCTCCATAATCAGTTCCTAACCTTCCGGAATTCCTGTCGAGGAATGCCTTCCTGCGGATCATCAATGAATCCTTTTAAATCACTCATTCTACTCTTCCCTCCCGATACTGAATTTTAACCTTTTTGCTTTCTTGAGGAGTAGTAAAGTATTCGATCTACATTTCCCGCTGCTTCATAAACCCTTGTTATATCCTGATCTAGCGTACCCCTGTTATTCATCGGAGGTGGAATTGGTATCGGCATCAAATATTTTCAACATTGATGATCTGCCAGTAACGACTGCGATCAAATGAAGTTTCAGATCAACTGGAGTGAGTACAGGGGACAGAGGTGTAAACTATGATTGTCTAAACAAGAGATGTCCGATTTAACCTGGCAGGAGGAAGCTTTTCCTGGAGAAGCCAGGGGACCGGGAGCAAAGAAGGCTTAGCAGAACAATATTGGAGGAGTTCGCTATGACTGAGAAAAGAATATCTGTTCTTGTGGTGGATAGTAAATCTGTTTCTCTCAGTGAGAATTCTGTAATTTTGGAAAACGCCGGTTACAGCGTGACTAAGGCTGGTTCTGGATTGGAATGTCTTGAAAAAATTGCTGCAGAACCGCCGGATCTTGTTCTGCTGGATGTGGACCTCCCTGATATGAGCGGGATGGAGGTCTGCAGAGAAATCAAAGGGAATCTTGAATCATCCGACATTTTAGTTGTACTGCTGTCCGATGTCCCCTCTTCATCAGAAATGCAGGCTGGCGCACTGGAAGCTGGCGCGGAGAGCATTTGGACCAAACCCTTCACGAGCCGGGAGTTGCAGGGCCTCATGAAGTCCAAGTCCAGGATTATCTGGTCAGAGCAGGAGCTGCGGAAAACTAATGAGCGGATAGATTCCATCCTGCAGAATATTCATACTGGAACCGCGATCGTTGATCCGGTGAAAAAGGAAATACTTCATGTAAATAAGGCTGCTTGCAGGATGATAGGTCTTTCGGAAGAAAATCTGGTGGGAAAGCTGTGCCACGATTATTTGAGCGAGGAATATCCCGGCGAGTGCCCTGTTTTGAAGTTAAAGGAATCGATTATCAACAAAAAGGGAAGGATCAGGCGCGCTGACGGCAGCATGCTTACAGTCCTTAAGACCGTGATGCCGATCAGGTTTCATGGCCGTATGTGTATTCTTGACTGTTTCGTGGATATAAGCTCCCAGGAGGAAGCGGAGAGGGAAATAAGCGAACGGGATGAAATAATGAGGACGATGTTTAACTCAGTCAGGGATGGCATTGTTCTGATGGATTCTGAAGCCCGGATCAGTGGATGGAACCTGGGAGCGGAAGAAATTTTTGGATGGCTGGAAAAAGAGGCGATGGGTAAGGATCTGCATTCTCTGGTGGCTCCCAAGCGACTTTATTCCCAATTCCAAAAGGCCTATGAGAGATTTTTAAAAACCGGACAGGGAGATGCTGTAGGTAAAACCCTGGAGCTTCCGGCTATAAAACGGAATGGAGAGGAATTTCCCATAGAATTGAGCCTTTCAGCTGTCGAGCGGAACGGGACATGGCATGCCATCGGTATCATCAGGGATATAAGTTCAAGGAAGGAGTCTGAGGAAAAGCTGCGCCAAGCTCTGGGGCATATGGAAGTGATTTTTAATGTCAGCCTGGTAGGCATCATGGTCCTGGAAAACCGGATCATCAGTTCTGTGAATCTGCGGATGGCGGAAATGCTTGGTTATACTCCTGAAGAGATTATCGGTGAGGGTCCTGAAAAACTGCATCTTTCCCGGGATAATTTTGAGGAATTCGGGGAAAAGTATTACTGGAAGATGGCTGAACGGGAAATTGTACAGATTGAGTATCCGCTCCGACACAAAGATGGGCATGAGGTCTGGTGCCTTTTCAACGGCCAGGCCATTGCTCCTCCCGACCTGTCAAAGGGAGCTGTCTGGACCATAGATGACATAACTGACAGGAAAATGGCGGAGAGGGAGTTGAAATCGGCCAGGGACCAGTTGCAGAGAATTCTGGATACCGCGGCAACCGCAGTTTTTGTTGTGAGTCCTGACAGGATTATCAAATCTGTGAACCGGGAGTTTTGTGAAATCACAGGATTCAGCAAAGAAGAGGCTGTAGGCTCAAACTGTGATTTTCTTTGTGGGGATTCTTGTATGGGTAGCTGCGGACTTTGTGATGAGAAACAGAAAGGATCCATGTTCCGAAGAGAATGTTACATTCAAAGCAAGGACGGTCGCAAACTGACCATCATTAAAAATGCTGAGATAGTTCGGGATGATCAGGGGAACATAGTCCAGGTGATTGAGTCATTCATTGATGTTACTGAGCTTGTGGCGGCTCGGGAAAAGACGGAGAGAATTAATAAGAAGCTGGGAAAGAGCCTTGAAAAGGAAAAAGAGCTGTCATTCAGGGCGGAAATGGCAAGCAAAGCCAAGAGTGAGTTTGTGGCCAACATGAGCCATGAGATACGCACTCCCATGAATGGAGTGATTGGAATGACCGGCCTTCTCCTTGACACTGAGCTGACAGAAGAACAGAGGGAATACGTGGAGAGGATTTCAGCCAGCGGGGAGGCGTTGATGGCGATTATCAATGACATCCTCGATTTTTCAAAAATTGAGGCTGGAAAGCTGGACGTGGAAATACTCGATTTTGACCTGAGGACCACAATTGATGAGATGAATGATATCCTGGCCATTAAAGCCCACGAAAAAGGCCTTGAATATGTCTCCATTATTGACCCAGGGATGCCCTGCTTCCTGCGGGGAGATCCGGGACGGATTCGCCAGGTATTGATCAACCTGATTGGTAATGCGGTTAAGTTTACCGAGCAGGGAGAAATTAATCTCAGGATAAGTACAGAGAATAAAAAGAGGAATCCCTTGGTTGTTCATTTCGAGATTTCAGATACTGGTATCGGGATTCCCGCTGATCGTCAGGATGGACTTTTTGATTCATTTACCCAGGCTGATGCCTCAACCTCCCGCAAGTTTGGTGGTACCGGCCTGGGTCTTGCCATATCTCAGAGGCTGGTAAAAAAAATGGGTGGTGAAATCGGGATGAGAAGCCAGCAGAACCAGGGCTCAGTTTTCTGGTTTGATCTTCCGCTTGAGAAGCAGCCTGATTCAGTTCCGGCTTTACCCGAAATACCCCGTGATGTTACAAGCATGCGGATTCTGATAGTGGATGATAACGATACCAATCGGCTGGTCCTGAAAAAACAACTGGAAGCGCTTCATGTCGACCAGGATGAAGCACCTGATGGGGATACCGCACTGAGCAAACTGAAGAATGCCGCTGAAGAAGGAAATCCTTTTGATATAGCTATTTTAGACCACCAGATGCCTGAGATGGATGGAGCGGAATTAGGGCGGTTGATTAAGAAAGATAAGACGATTTGTTCCACCTCCCTGGTGATGATGACGTCTGTTGGGCTCAGGGGTGATTCCATCCGGATGAAAGAAATAGGGTTTGCGGCCTATTTCACCAAACCGGTAAAACAGTCTCAACTTTACAGTTGTCTGTTTGCCCTGGCCGGGTTCTCTGAGAGTGGGGATCATGTGGCGGACCGGCCAATAGTGACTCGATTTACCCTGGCTGAGGAACAGTTGAGGTCCACCAGGATTTTGTTGGCTGAAGATAACGTTACTAACCAGTTGGTTGTGGCCGGGATCCTGAAAAAAAGGGGCATGAGGGTAAATGCCGTGGCAAATGGCCTGGAGGCCGTCGAGGCTCTGCGGCATACCCCTTATGATCTCGTCCTGATGGATGTGCAGATGCCGGAGATGGACGGATTGGAGGCAACTCGTAAGATAAGGGAGGAGAAGTCAGGGGTGTTGAACCGCCGGGTCTGCATAATTGCCATGACCGCCCACGCCATGGTTGGTGATCGTGAAAAATGCCTGGATGCCGGAATGGACGATTATGTGAGCAAACCGGTTCGTCCCAAGGAATTGTTTGCGGCCATAGAAAAATGTATCAGGCAAAGGGAAATGGAAACAAATGAGAAAAATTCTCATGAGGACGGGAATGGTTCGGCAGCGACCAGTGTGAAAATAGATGAATTCGACCCTGAAGTGCTGCAAGAGAAGCTTGAGGGAGATGAAGAGATGATAGGGATGGTTCTGGATGTGTTTCTCGAAGAAAGTGCCAAAATCATTGATGCCATTAAACGGTCGATAATATCGGGCAACGCCGGTGATGCCGGGGAATTAGGGCATTCGCTAAAAGGATCTTCCGGAAATGTCGGCGCATTTGCCCTGCAGCATGTATCTGCGGCCATAGAGAAATCTGGAAAAGAGGGTGATATAGAGTCGTTGCGTTCACTTTCAGCTGATCTTGAAGATATTTTAGACAGGACAATTAAGGCGATAAAAATCAGGAAATAAGTCAGCTTTTTTATCGCTTTGGAGGTTACCAGTTCTATTGTGCCGACATTCAGAGGTTTTTGAGACATAGGTAATATCGGATGTTGTTGTCGCGACAAGACTGGTAAAGCTGGTAACCACATTTTGACTGATATCAAGAATATGGAAGCGCCTGATATTCAGGATTTTTGATTCTTGATCTGTTCGGATTGATTTTGAGATGGAATGCGCCTCCTGCAGATATCCGCCAGGAACTGGTTTCCTTGAGATTTGGATTCGCAGGCAGGAACTCAGGCAAGGTTGAAAATTCACCTATTGAAAGGGTAACACCGAACATGGAAGTACAGGAATTCATACCGATCATCTACAACGCATCTCTGCTGGTTTCATTGATCCTGGTACTTGACATTTTTTTAAATGAACGCTTCAGTCGCAGGCTGAAAAATCAGGTTATTACTGGACTGACACTGGGACTTATCGGGATTGCCGTTATGATAAATCCCTGGCAGGCAGCGGATGGAGTTGGCCTCGACACCAGTTCCGTACTGCTTTCGGTCGGAGGTCTTTTCTTTGGCCTGGTACCTGCTCTGATTGCTGGATTTATGACTGCTGCATACCGTCTCTATCTGGGTGGGGTCGGACTTTTCATGGGTCTTGGCTCTATCCTTACTTCGGTTGCCATCGGGGTAATTTGGAGGAGGCAGCATAGAGGCAAGGTCACAAGCATGAGTGTACTTGAACTGCTTACCTTCGGGCTGATAGTCAATACCTGCGTGATGTTTTTGGCCCTGACCCTGCCCATAGATATCGGCATGGCGGTCATTTCATTAATGATTTTACCAGTACTTACGGTTTTTCCGATGGTAACAGTTGCCTTAAGTTTTCTCTTAATTAGGAGTCAGAAAAGAAGCGAAATCAATAGCGCACTGGAGGAGGTTAATAATAAGCTGGAAGAAAGCCTGATGAATGAGAAGGAGTTGTCTGCCAAAGCGGAGTTGGCCAGCACGGCCAAAAGTGAGTTCCTGGCCAATATGAGCCACGAGATCCGGACCCCCATGAACGGAGTTATCGGGATGACCTGCCTTCTCCTGGACACTGCGCTGACCGAAGAGCAGCGGGAGTACGCTGAGAGAATTTCGGCAAGCGGTGAGGCATTGATGACTATTATCAATGATATCCTGGATTTCTCAAAAATAGAAGCAGGGAAGATGGACCTGGAAATCCTTGATTTTGACCTGAGGACTACCATTGATGAAATGAACGATATCCTTGCAGTCAAGGCCCAGGAGAAAGGTTTGGAATATGTATCCAATATTGAGCCAGGCATGCCTTGCCTGCTGAAAGGTGATCCGGGACGTATTCGCCAGGTGTTGATCAACCTGATTGGCAATGCTGTTAAATTCACCGAGAAAGGTGAAATACGCCTCAACATATTGCCTGAGCGGGAGGAAGGTAATGTCTCAGTTGTCCGATTTGAAGTGACAGATACAGGCATAGGCATTTCTCATGAACGACTTGATGATATTTTTAATGCCTTTACCCAGGCTGATTCCTCAACCTCACGCAAGTTTGGAGGAACAGGCCTGGGACTCGCCATCTGCAAGCAGCTGGTAATGATGATGGGGGGTGAAATGGACGCGGAAAGCAGGCAGGGCCAGGGTTCTACCTTCTGGTTTAGCCTTCCCCTGGAAAGACAACCTGATTCCCCTCAGGCTTTTACAGAAATACCAGGTGATTTAAACAGCAAGCGAATCCTGGTTGTAGATGACAATGATACAAATCGGTTTGTCCTGAGAAAACAGCTGGGAGTACTGGGCGTTTTCCTTGATGAAGCTATAGACGGATTGTCGGCACTTAATAAGCTGAGGAGTGCCTCCAGGTCTGGTATACCATTTGACATGGCAATAATTGACCATCAGATGCCCGGGATGGATGGAGCTGAACTCGGACGAATCATCAAGAAAGACAAAGCGATCAGCAATACACTGCTGGTGATGATGACTTCAGTTTGTCAGAGGGGTGATTCCGCCCGGATGAAAGAAGCCGGTTACGAAGCGTATCTGACCAAACCGTTAAAACAAATTCAATTGTTTGACTGCCTTTTCACAGTTGCGGGTCTGGTCAGAAACAGGGAGAAGAGGGGAGAGCACCCGATAGTAACCCGCTTCACGCTTGCAGACGAGCAATTGAAGTCTGCCCGGATACTTCTGGCTGAGGATAATGTCACCAACCAGCTGGTAGTGAGCGGAATCCTGAAAAAGCGCGGAATGAGGGTGAATGCCGTAGCCAATGGACTGGAAGCAGTGGAAGCGCTGCGGAAGGCTCCATACGATATCGTCCTCATGGATATACAGATGCCTGAAATGGATGGCCTTGAAGCCACCAGGACTATCAGGAAAGAAGGGTCATGTGTACTGGATCGGGAAGTCTGCATTATCGCGATGACCGCCCACGCCATGACCGGAGACCGGGAAAAATGCCTGGATGCAGGAATGGATGATTATGTCAGTAAACCTGTACAGCCCAAGGAGTTGTTTGGGGCAATTGAGAAAGGGCTCAGGCACATAAAAAAAGAAACCAAGGCGGAAGATGTTTTGCAGTTTGGCCCTGACTCAGATGGGAAGCAGGCCGGATCGGATGAATTTGATCCGGAGGTACTCAGAGAGAAACTTGATGGGGACCAGGAGATGATAGGAATGGTCCTGGATATATTTCTGGAGGAAGGCTCCAGGATTTTGGCGGATATGGAGAAGGATGTTAAATCCGGAAATGTGGATGCTGCTGGAAAATCCGGGCATTCGCTGAAAGGATCAGCCGGGAATGTGGGTGCGATGGCACTACAGAAAATATCAGCTGCAGTAGAAAAAGCAGGCAGGGAAAGAGATGAGGAAGCTCTTCATATTTTGCTACCGGAACTTATGGATACTTTTAAAAGGACTGTTCAAACGATAAAAGGGCAGGGATAATAGGTTACAATCAGGTTTGAACCAGCTTAGAAAGCGTGCCTGGATTTATCCGGGAAACCAACCGGTTTATGCTTTTAGCAGAGAATGGAAGCGGGATGGAGATATTGATTGCTGAAGACAATGTCACCTCACGGACACTGCTTCAGATCATTTTGAAAAAATGGGGGTATCATGTGTTGTCCGTCGCGGACGGTGCTGAGGCCTGGGATATTTTGCAGGAGGCTACCTCCCCTATAATCGCGCTACTGGACTGGATGATGCCCAGAATGGACGGAATTGAGGTCTGCAGGCGGGTGAAAGAACTCGGAAGGACAAATCCGTCATACCTGATTCTTCTAACCGGGCGGAATTCAAAGGAAGATATTTCAGCAGGACTGGAAGCCGGAGCTTCCGACTATATTACTAAACCATTTGACGATGGAGAACTATGGGCCAGGCTTAGGGTTGCTGAGAGAATGGTGGAGCTGCAGGAGAACCTGAACCTGAATATAACCGAACTCAAGGAGGCTCTCACTCATGTGAAAACCCTCCAGGGAATATTACCTATTTGTATGCATTGTCACAAGATCCGGACTGATGATCAAGCCTGGCAGCGTCTGGAAGCTTATATTGAGGTGCATTCTGATGCCAGGTTCAGTCATGGGTTGTGCCCGGAATGCCTGGAAAAACACTACAGGGGAAAAGAAAAGGATAACAAATAACTGCCTATCCTTAAGCTTTCAGTTGGATACCCACCCTGTTTGGGAAACAGAGATGTTCGTACCGATTATTTATAACGCCGCTCTTCTGGTCCTGTTGGTTATAGTACTTGATTTATTTTCAGGTGAACGGTTGAGCAGGATTCTTGCTAACCGGGTAATTGTGGGGCTGATGCTGGGAATTATCGGAATCTCAGTTATGCTCAATCCATGGAAGGCTGTGGAAGGAGTTGTTTTTGACACCCGATCGGTACTTCTTTCGATTACCGGACTATTTTTTGGGCTGGTCCCGGCGGCTATTGCTGCCTGTTTAACCTCTGTCTACCGGATTTATGGAGGTGGGGCAGGCGTTTTTATGGGTGTCGGTGTCATTATCAGTTCCACTGCCATCGGCATAATCTGGAGGAGGCGCCGCAGCGGTCATATTGACGAAATAAGTGCCCTGGAACTCATGACTTTCGGACTGCTGGTCCATGCCTGCATGCTGCTGCTTGCCGCCCTCACTTTGCCGATGGAAGTCAGTGTAAGGGTTATTTCCGTAATAACCTTGCCCGTCCTTACTGTCTATCCAATGGTCACGATGGCAATAGGGTACCTGCTGATCAGGAGCTTGAAAAGAAGACAAATCAACAGGATCCTTCGGGAAAGCGAGGAGAAATACCGGCTGCTGGCGGATAATACAATCGATGTCATCTCGATTTTGGATCTTGACATAAGAATTCTTTATCTGAATCCTGCCATTGACAATTTGCTGGGTTACTCCGCGGAAGAAGTAATCGGCCGGGGATTATGGGAATTTTGTGACGAAGCTAATTCTGAAATTATCAAGAGCAGGATTGAATCGGCTCTGGCTGGTTTTCCAGAGATGGGAGAAGTCCAGTTTGAAGCTGTTATGCTGGGGAAAGACGGGAGAGAGATTAATGTCGAGATTACCAGCAGAGTCGTACCGGATGATCAGGGCAATCCTTGCTCCCTGCATGGCGTTACCCGAAATATTACGGAGCGCAAGAGAGTTGAAACCGAGAGAGAGAGGCTCAGGCTGGCAATAGAACATTCAGTTGAAGCTGTAATGATCACGGATACTGAAGGCACTATAGTATATGTCAATCCTGCGTTTGAGAAGACATCTGGTTATTCCAGGGAAGAGGCGATAGGCCGAAAAACCAGTATCCTGGAGAGTGGGCAGCACGATCAGGCTTTTTACGATGAAATGTGGGAGGACCTTAGAAGCGGAAAGACATGGACAGGAAAGTTCATAAACCGAAAGAAAAACGGGGAGCTTTTTACCGAAGAAACATCCATTTCGCCTGTTTTTGATTCATATGGGAAAATAATTAATTTTGTGGCTGCGAAGCGAGATATAACCTATGAAATTGAGCTGGAACAACAGTTGTGGCAATCTCAGAAAATGGAGGCGATAGGTCAGCTGGCGGGGGGAATAGCTCATGATTTTAATAATATTTTACAGGCTATGATGGGCTATTGTGAGCTTTTGAAAGACAGCGTGGATGAGAATGGTGAGCAGTATGATTATGTACAGGAACTTCAGAAAGGAACAGAAAGAGCGGCAGCCCTCACCAAGCAGCTTCTGGCTTTCAGCAGGCGCCAGGTAATCCAAACCAATGATGTGGACCTGAATGAGATTATCCGGAACCTAATGAAAATGATCGGGCGGACTATAGGGGAACATATTGAACTGGTTCACAGGCTGTGTGATGGAAAATTATTTATCCACGCGGATTCGGGAAATATCGAGCAGGTGATAATGAACCTCTGTGTGAATGCCAGGGATGCCATGCCCCGGGGTGGGAAGCTGGTTATCGAAACAGAGCGAGCTTTTTTTGATGAGAGTTACTGCAAGAGCCATCCTGGGGTGGAAAAAGGATATTATGGGTTAATCACGGTCAGTGATACTGGATGCGGCATTGACAGTCTGATTCGAAACCGGATATTCGATCCTTTCTTTACGACAAAGGAGATAGGCAGAGGTACTGGACTAGGACTGGCCACAGCCTATGGGATTGTCAAACAGCATAAGGGAACGATCCAGGTTGAAAGTGAAAAAGGTTTTGGTTCAACCTTTACGGTCAGCCTTCCGCTGGTAGAGGCGGAGGCGCATGAAGAAATCATAGAGCGTGCTTTAAAACCTAAGGGCGGAAAAGAAACTGTCCTGTTGGCCGAGGATGATTTTGAAGTCAGAAAAATGGCCAGGCTGATCCTGGAGAATGCCGGTTACCGGGTAATTGGAGCATCTGACGGAGAAAAAGCAATTGCCTTGCTCCAGGAGAATCTGGATCAGATAAAAATTGCGGTGATTGATGTGGTTATGCCGAAGAAAAGTGGTAAGGAAGTGCTGGATTTTTATCACAAGGTCAAACCTGAGGGCAAGGTGCTCCTGGTCAGCGGATACAGCGCTGGTGTCATGGATGTCAGTAATATGAAGGCGGACCAGGCAGTGTTTATTTCAAAACCATTCCTGCCCGGTACTTTTCTCCGCGCCGTTCGTAATTTGCTGGACAGTTGATGTCCTGCCGCCGGAGGAATCGGGGCCCTTGAGATGCCTCATTTCCAGGCCGATCTTAGGCTGAAGCCTATCTTTATCTTAATAAGATGTATCATAGAGCAAGAAGTAATAATAAATACCCGAAGTCCACGGAATTCAATCTGGATATGGATAATGACCAAAGCAAAAGCAGGCGCAGAACCTGTAACCAGTCAGACCGAAACCATACTTGAGAGCATATCAGATGGTGTTTTTACTGTAGATTCCGATTGGATCATTACGTCTTTCAACCGGGCGGCGGAAGAGATCACCGGAGTATCCCGGAAGGAAGCAATAGGTCAGCTCTGTTCTGAGGTTTTCAGATCCAGCATGTGCGGAGCAGAGTGCGCTCTCAGGGAGACACTCAAAACGGGAAAGCCGGTTATTGGAAGATCTGGATACATCATTGATGGGGCAGGTGAGCGTATTCCCATCAGCATTTCAACCGCGGTTTTAAAAGATGCCCGGGGCAGGGTAATAGGAGGTGCAGAAACCTTCAGGGACTTGAGCGAGGTTGAAGAGTTGCGGCGCGAACTGGAGGGAAAGGCCCGGGTGGGCGACCTGGTCAGTCGAAGCCCTCTCATGCAAAGATTATTTGAAGTCCTGCCCGCCATTGCGGCTAGTCCCAGTACCGTATTGATCCTCGGTGAAACAGGTACTGGTAAAGAATTGGTTGCCCATACCATACATAGTCTAAGCCCGCAGCGGAAAGGGCCTTTTATTGCCGTCAACTGCGGAGCCCTGCCAGACACACTGCTGGAGTCAGAATTATTCGGGCACACCGCCGGTGCTTTCACAGGTGCCACAAAATATAAACCAGGACGCTTTTCCCTGGCCCGAGGAGGCACGATTTTTCTTGACGAAATCGGGGATGTGAGCCCGGCCCTGCAGGTACGTTTGCTTCGGGTGCTGCAGGAGCGGACCTTTGAGCCCCTGGGGTCAGTTAAATCAGAAAACACTGATGCCAGGATTATAGTCGCAACCAACAAAGACCTTTCAGCCCTGACCCGAAAGGGTGATTTCAGGGAAGATCTTTATTACCGCATCAATGTTGTCAGGGTGGAACTTCCACCCCTTCGCAAGCGGAAAGAGGATATTCCGCTCCTGGCTGATCAGTTTATACAGAGTTTTAACCGGTTGCAGAACCGGTTAGTACAGGGAATCACTCCCGAAGCACTGTCCCTGCTAATGGCACATGACTGGCCAGGTAATGTGCGTGAACTGGAAAATGCTGTTGAAAGGGCTTTCATTACCTGCAACCAGGGCCGCATAGACATAAAAAACCTTCCCGAAGAACTTACCGCTCACAGAAGGAGCCTGGCAGGTGAGTCTGATATGAAATCAGCCCATGATCTCCTGGATGCCCAGTCTATCATGGTGGCCCTGGAGCGAAACCGGTTCAACCGTACCGCCGCAGCCAGGGATCTGGGTATCCACAAAACCACACTTTTTCGTAAAGTGAAAAAGCTGCACCTTAGCCTTCCTTTTAAAGACGGCCGATCTTCCTTTTTAGAGTAGCAATAATGCACTTAATTTTTTTATTAAGTAGCGTTAACGCAACGATTAAGGATGACATGCCTGTCTTTCCATGATATAAAATCACTATATATCAATATGTTGCTGGTAATGACTTCCGGGAATGATTCTCTGGCATGCTAAGTGCTTCTATACCGGTGTAAGGAAAAAAATGGGGTTCTTAATGAAAAAAGCAGCATTTTCATACTCCGGTAAGCGCATTGCTCCGGTTTTTGATGTAGCAGGGCAGATATGCCTGGTGGAAACAGGATCAAAACGGGAAATTGTCAGCAAGGAATTAGAACAGATTACAGATATCCTGTCTGTGCAAAAGGCTCTGCGGCTGGTTGAGTTCGGTGTTGAAACCCTGGTATGCGGCGCGATATCGAGGCCGCTGCATGAAACAGTTGTTGCCTATGGAATCCATGTCATACCTTTTGTAGCCGGAGACCTGAGCGAAGTTATCCAGGCCTGGATAATGGGTGGACTAGGCAGTGACTTTTTTACCATGCCAGGCTGCTTTGGAAGAGGCCGTGGAAGGTACAGGGACATAAATGGAATTAACCAGGAGGTTGACGAGATGAATGGAAAAGGGCGTGGTGGAATGGGCCAGGGTAATGGTCCCGGCCGGGATTCCCGCATGGGAAAAGGCCAGGGGAGAGGGCAGGGCCTCGGAAGAATGGGCGGCCCCAGTGCTGCCGGAACCGGCGGAGCATGTATCTGCCCCAAGTGTGGACACAGCGAGCCTCATGAGCGGGGACTGCCGTGTGCGGACAGGAAGTGCCCGAAGTGCGGGAGCATGATGATCAGGGAGAACTAGGTAAACATAAGCCGCTTTTATCAGGAGCTGTTTCAGCCAGGAAGAGATAAACGCGGAATAAACATAAGGAGAAAAAATTATGCCAGGAGGAAATGGAACAGGGCCGAATGGAATGGGTTCAATGACAGGTAGAGGTGCGGGTTACTGCGCCGGTAACGGAATGCCCGGAAGTATGAATCCGGTAATTGGACGAGGCAGCGGATTTGGCGCCGGGCGGCGCGGGGCTTTTGGAGGCGGGCGAGGACGAGGATTTGGTTTCAATGCCGCTGGGCTGGCTGGACGAATGTCTTATGGCGGTTCTGCCGCAGTTTCATATCATAATCCGGATCCTGAATCTGTGCGGCAATCGCTGGAAAACCGGGCAGAGGTTCTCTTTTCAGAACTGGAACAGATTAAGAAACGCCTCAGCGAAATGAAAACCGAAACAAGCAAGGAATAACCACACCAGGAATCACATTTATGCGCGGCCGGGCTGGAACAGGTCCGGCTGCAGGAATGCAGGACGCCTGTTTGATAATAGTGATATATACAGAAGCAGTAGTCTTGCAGGGTCAAACGGCGATGATTTATTGGTGTAACTTTGAATAAGGAGAGGCGCGTGAAGATAGCTTTTACAACATCAGGAAATGATTTAAATGGCCCGCTGGACACCCGTTTCGGCAGGGCCCCTAAATTTCTTATATATGACCTGGAGGCAGAAACAATCCAGGTCCTGGACAATCTGCAGAACCTTAACGCGGCCCAGGGGGCTGGGATTCAGTCCGCTGAAACAGTTGTCAGGTCCGGGGCCGAATGCCTTGTGACCGGTCATTGCGGACCAAAGGCCTTTCGAGTACTCACAGCTGCCAAAATTAAGGTTTATAACACTGAAGCTTCTACCGTTGCCGAAGGCCTGGAACTGTATCGACAGGGTAAGCTCACTGAAGCCGGCTTCGCGGATGTGGAAGGCCATTGGGCATGAGCGGCGGCGCAGGGATTTTCTTCCGACCAATAGGGATAGTCCGAAGCGAACATGTTTTACCGGACGAAACACCGATCCAGCCGATTTTTGCCCGGGGCTGCAAGGGTTCTGTCCACATTTTTCCCGAGTTTGAGGAAGGCCTGCAGGATATCGAAGGATTTTCTCACATATACCTGATCTGCCATCTGCATCAGGCGGAAGCCGCCAGAATGTTATTGCGACCTTTTATGCAGGATAGCGTGAGGGGGGTTTTTGCGACCAGATCACCACGACGCCCTAATCCAATAGGCCTGAGTATCGTTGAGCTGGTAAGCCGTGAGGGGAATGTCCTGAACATTAACAACACAGATCTCCTTGACGGCACACCTCTTCTCGACATAAAGCCCTATTCTTCCAGGTTTGACTGCCTGGAGACTTCGCGCAATGGATGGATGGATGAAGTGGATGAGGTGACCGCCAGCGATCGAGGGAGAAGGGGGTATAGAAAACCGTGAGGTGTGTTCGCGAACCAGAGTCAAAGCAGCCGTCGAGGCAGTATTCACCTCCGCGGTAGGAGTTTGGTGAGAAATGCGGGTTAAGGAGGCTTTTTCAATGCCGTTATATTGCATGGATAATTTTTTTGCTTCAAGGGAAGGAGAGGGCACATGATTCTGGCAATTGCTTCAGGTAAAGGGGGTACCGGCAAAACTACGGTATCAGTTAATCTGGCCAGGGTAATGGACTCTGAGGTGCTTCTCCTGGACTGTGACGTGGAAGAACCCAACGGCCATCTTTTTTTACCGGGCTCCGCGGTTAGCGAGGAAGTTGTTAATATTCCGGTCCCCCTTGTAGATGAATCACTATGTGACGGCTGCGGGAAGTGCGGACAGTTTTGTGAATACAACGCCATAGTCTCCTACGGCTCCGTTCCCATAATTTTCCCTGAAATGTGCCACGGCTGCGGGGGCTGCAGACTGGTTTGTCCAAGGAAGGCTATAAGTGAAACCGATAAACGCATAGGCGTTGTTGAAACCATCCAGTCGGGTCAGGTAACCCTGGTCCAGGGGAGGCTCGATATTGGCGTTGCCATGGCTCCGCCCCTAATCCGGGCTGTCAGGAGTCATTTACCTGGATCCGGCACAGTGATTCTGGATGCCCCTCCGGGAACGTCCTGCCCGGTAATCGCGGCTATCCGTGATGCTGACCTTGTAATCCTGGTGACAGAACCTACACCATTCGGGCTCCATGATTTGAAGCTGTCAGTGGACCTGGTCCGGGAACTGGGCCTCCCCCTGGGGGTAGTGGTTAACAGGTATGGATCGGGAGATGACCGGGTTCATGATTACTGCAGGGAGGCGGGTATCCCGATCCTGGTTGAGATTCCGGACGACCGGAAGATTGCCGAAGCCTATTCCAGGGGCCACCTCATAGTGGACGCGCTCCCGGAGTACAGTGGACTTTTTCGAACCCTCCTGGAAAAAACGGAGGGTATCGTTGCCGGGGAAATTACCGCCGCAGAGGCCGGTATTGACAATTCAGCCTGCCAGGGTCGAGTCGGCCGGGGAGGACACTCATGATGAATCATGCCTACATGCATCTGTATGGACCGGTTCCATCCAGGAGGCTCGGATCCTCACTGGGAGTTGATATAGTTCCGCCGAAGATCTGTTCCTATGACTGCGTATACTGCCAGCTGGGACGCACTACCCTCAAGACCATTAAAAGGGAGCAGTATGTTCCTGTAGACGATGTCCTGCATGAAGTAGAGAGAAAACTTGCTGAAAAGCAGAAACCCCGGTACATCAGCCTTGCCGGTTCAGGAGAGCCTACCCTGAATTCAGGGATAGGATACCTGATAAAGGGAATCAAGTCCCTGACTGACATCCCGGTTACTGTGCTTACCAACGGATCCCTTTTATGGATGGATGAAGTAAAAGAAGATTTGATGGAAGCTGACATAGTGCTTCCTTCCCTGGATGCCGGGAACACCATGCAGTTTTTGCACGTCAACCGCCCCCACCCAGGGCTGCCGTATGGAAAGATGGTTGACGGAATTGCTGATTTCACAAGGGATTTTTCGGGGGAGGTATGGTTGGAGGTGCTTTTGATGGGAGGCATAACTGATACTGAGCTGGAAGTCCTGAAGATCGTTGCCCAAACAGGAAAAATCAAACCTGGACGGATTCAGCTGAATACTGTATGCCGCCCTCCCGCGGAGTCATTTGCCCGGGCTGTTCCTCCGGATTCAATGCTGAGCTTGAAAGAGCTGTTTCCGGGAGTGGTTGACATTATCAGCAGCGAAGAGGCCGGGGATACTTCCCGTGCGGCCCTGCTTGAAGCCAGGGAAGGGGATATCCTGGCTTTGATAAGCAGGAGGCCCTGCACAGCCGGGGATGTTGCCAGTGGACTGGGTATTCATCTTGCGGAATCAATTAAACACCTGCAGGCGCTCACCCTTTCCGGCCGGGTCGTAGCCGAAGTAACTGGGGGCCTTAATTATTACCGCCTGGCAGACAGGGAAAAGGGTGTGTCACCTTCAGGAAAGGACGAATCAAGATGAAGGAAATTGTAGTTATCAGCGGTAAGGGCGGCACAGGAAAGACCAGCATTGCCGCATCTTTTGCGGCCCTGGCGGACCGCCCTGTCATAGCTGACTGTGATGTTGATGCCGCGGACCTGCACCTGGTTCTTTCTCCCGAAGTCCGGGAAAAATTTGATTTTTACAGCGGACATGAGGCGTTTGTCAGGCAGAACGCCTGCACCGGCTGTGGTGACTGCATGGTGAACTGCCGGTATGAAGCAGTCCATTCAGCCCTGGATGCATCGGGAAGGAGAAAGTATTATATTGACCCGATATCGTGTGAAGGGTGCGGGGTATGCGTGAGGTTCTGCCCCGAGAAGGCCATAGATTTTCCGGAATCGCTGTGCGGGGAATGGATGGTATCAGATACCAGGTGCGGCCCCATGGTACATGCCCACCTCGGGATTGCCGCCGAAAACTCGGGGCGGCTGGTTTTTACCGTGAGAAAAGAAGCCCGGCGGATTGCTGAAGAAAATGATCATCCCATGATTTTAGTTGACGGCCCTCCGGGTATAGGCTGTCCTGTCATTGCTTCGGTAACGGGAGCATCCCTGGTCCTGGTAGTAACTGAGCCTACGGTTTCAGGAGAACATGACCTGGAAAGGGTGTTGTCTCTGACCCGTTTTTTTCATATTCCTGCCGCTGTATGCGTAAACAAATGGGACTTGAATCCTGAAATGACGGAAAGGATTGAAGAAAAAGCTCGCCATGCCGGGATATTGACCGCCGGAAGAGTACGGTATGATCCGTCCGTGACCCAGGCTCAGATTATGAAGAAATCCGTAGTCGAAACGGGCGGGCCGGGAGCGGAGGATGTCAGGGACATCTGGAAGAAGCTGGAAATCTGGGAGGAATCAGCATAAATGGAAAGATCTGGAACAAATCAAGACTCAAGTATGGTTAGAGACCACGCTGAAAATCCTCGAAATTACGGGATGATAGAAAACGCTGACGGGCATGCCCGGATTAAGGGCCCGTGCGGTGATACCATGGAATTCTGGCTGAAGGTGCAAAAGGATAAACTGGGGAGAGTTACATTCATAACCGACGGATGCGGATCCTCCCTGGCCTGTGGCAGCATGACCACCACCCTGGCTGAAGGAAGGCTGATTGAAGATGTGCTTTCCCTGGGCCAGGAAGAGATACTGGAAGCTCTGGGAGGGTTGCCTGACGAGTTTGAACATTGCGCTCTGCTGGCTGTTAATACCCTTCATGAGGCATGCATTCATTACCTTGATTCCCTCAATGCATCAGGGAAAGAAGAAGCAAAACCGGTTTCCATGGAGCGTCGGCAGGGTGAAAGCGAAGAAAGTTATTTTGAAAGGCTGCAGCTCCATTCCCGGTTGAATCAGATCAGGCATAAGATTGTTGTGCTGTCCGGCAAGGGTGGCGTTGGAAAAAGTACAGTGGCCGTAAACCTGGCAGTTTCCCTGATAATGGCCGGAAAACGGGTAGGGCTGCTGGATGTGGATATCCATTGCCCCAGTATCCCTACAATGCTGGGACTTGAGGAGGAGGCTGTTGTTGGATCGAAAGAAGGATTGCTTCCTGTGGAGAAGGACGGTTTGAGGGTGATGTCCCTGGGATTCCTGCTTCAGGACCGGGATGAAGCGGTGATATGGAGAGGGCCCAGGAAAATGGAAGTGATCAAGCAGTTTTTAAAGGATGTGGTGTGGGGAGATCTGGACTTCCTGGTAATTGACTCCCCTCCAGGTACAGGTGATGAACTCATTGCGGTTTGCCAGATGATAGAGGATCTTGATGGAGCAGTGGTTGTCACTACCCCCCAGAAAGTGGCAGCCGTGGATGTTCGTAAAACCGTTTCCTTCTGCAGGGAATTGGGAATTCCGGTGATAGGTGTGGCGGAGAACATGAGTGGATTTGTCTGCCCGGGCTGCGGTGAAGTAGCCAGTATCCTCTGTTCAGGAGGGGGTGAAATGGTAACAGAGAGTTTGAGGGTTCCATTCCTGGGAAAGATACCCATGGATCCCGGGATTGCCGAAGCTTCCGACCAGGGAAGGGCTTTTGTGGACTACTATGGTGACAGCCCAGCAGTAGAGAGGATGCAGATTATCTGTGAGATTCTGCTTAGGCTGGACAAAGAGAAGCCCGGGGAGGGAGGGGAAATTCTGTGAAAACTGATGAAGGGTTTTTGTCAGATGCAGAAATAGAGAAGGATCATGAGTGGTGCCTGCTTTGCGGCAGCCGTAATCCCCGGTCCCTGAAACTGAATTTTAAAAACTGGGAAGGAGGGGTCAAGACGGGATTTACACCTGGCCCGGACCTCCAGGGCTACAGCGGAATTCTGCACGGGGGGATTGTTTCAGCCCTGCTTGATTCAGCAATGACTCATTGTCTTTTTAACAGAGGTATCAAGGCGTTAACCGGGGATCTGCATGTAAGGTTTCTGCATTCTGTACCATGCAAACAACCCCTGGAAATCAGGGCATCAATAGTTTCATCGAGGCCCCCTCTTTACCGGCTGAAGTCGGAACTGCTGCAGGGTGAGAAAATTTTGGCGAGAGCGGAAGCAAAATTCATGAGACAGGAGATCCAATCGTGAGGAATTCCCGCGCTAAGGTAACAATCTTAGCTGACAACAGAGCGGATGCCCCGCTGGTAGCAGAGCATGGGCTGGCTTTATGGATTGAATCAGGCAGCAGGAAAATTCTCCTGGACACCGGGCAGGGGGAATCGTTTTTTACTAATGCTTCCCTGCTGGGCATAGATCTCCGGGAGACTGACACCCTGGTGCTGAGCCATGGGCACTATGACCATACAGGATCAGTTGCCCGTGTTTTAGAGGAAGCTCCTCAAGTTGATGTTTACCTCCATCCGGCTGCATTCCTGCCCCGCTACAGCCATCGCAACGGGCAAGCCAGGCCTGTGCAGGCCCCCGGAACGGCGATGAGCTCCATTATAGCTCACCCTGAACCCAAGGTTCACTGGGTTAATGGTGTTGCTGTCTTGGCCAATGGCATCAATATCACCGGTCCCATCCCCAGGAAAACAGATTTCGAGGATACCGGAGGCACCTTTTCCCTGGACCCGGAAGGCAGAACTCCTGACCTGATCAGGGATGACCTTGCCCTGTGGATCAGTACAGATGAAGGCCTGGTTATCTGCACCGGCTGCTGCCATTCCGGTATTGTCAATACCCTGTCTTACATCATGCTGCGCAGCGGCGAGGAACGGATTAAAAGTATAGTCGGAGGCCTGCATCTGGTGAATGCCGGAAGGGAAAGGCTGCAGAGGACTGTGGAAGAGCTTAATAAGTTGAATATTGAGGAGCTGGTTCCCTGCCACTGTACCGGGGACGAAGCCGTGGCGTATCTCTACGATAACCTGGATTGTCGCGTGACTCCGGGGTACGCTGGAATGAGGGTGTGAAGTGAGGGAGCGTCGGTGAGCCATAGCCAGATTAGTCTTTGAGAGAACCGGGCAGGGTTTCAACGAAAGCCCTGATCTCATCTCTTACCCTGCGGTAACACTCCAGCTGTGTTCCTTCATCCGCCCCTTCTGCGGCAAGCTGGCGAGCCAGCAGGGGTGGATCGTCAAATCCGGCATGGATAACTCTGACTTTGCCGGGAAATACCGGACAGGTTTCGTGGGCATGCCCACAGACAGTAATGACGTAGTCCAGATCGGCAGTTATGAATTCATTTACAAGTTTGGATTTGTGTTTTGAAATGTCCACTCCCGCTTCGGCCATGACCCGTGCCGCACTGGGATTCAGTCCATGGATTGCTGTGCCGGCGGAAAAGACTTCGATTTGTTCAGATTTCAGGTGTCTTGTCCATCCTTCAGCCATTTGGCTGCGGCAGGAGTTTCCGGTGCACAGAAACAGGATTTTTATTTTTTCCCCCATTTAAATTGCCTCAGTTTTGCACGGTTTAGGGTTTCTTCACTTTATAAAGACAACTGAAATATCCGGGTCAGGCAGAAGTAAAAACCTGTCATGATAAAAAGGACTCCTGTTATGCGCCTGGCCCACTTTTCAAAAGAAGCTATTCGGTTATAGGTGTGGCCCACACGGTTCGCTCCGAGAGCGATCAGTAAAGCAAAAAGCAAGACCGGCAACCCGGTTGCCGTACCGAAAGCTAATGGAAGCATTATTGCCGAATCCTGTTCTATTGCCAGGGGTAGGAGAGAGCCGAAAAAAAGGGCCGCTGAAGTAGGGCAGAGTGACAGGGCGAAAAGGATACCGAGCAGACCGGCTCCCCATGGGCCCAGTCCTTCCACACGTTTTTGCAGTTTATCACTGATCCCTGATCCCCCTGGGCCAAAGGAAATCAGCTCCAGGAGGACCATGCCTACCAGTATCAGGACAGGTCCGAGCGCTAGATTCATGTATTTTTGTAGAACATGGGAGATAAAGGGAGCTGAGAGCAGGCTTGAGACAAGCAGAATTCCCAGAAAAGCATAGGTAAGTGCCCTTCCAAGTGTGTATAACAAGCCGGCAAAAAAAACACTTGGCGGGCTGTCGATCCTACGCCCGACAAAGGAAATTGCCGCAATATTGGTGGCCAAGGGACAGGGGCTGATGGAGGTCAGTATTCCCAGCCAGAAAGCCGTTGCTATTGCCAGGGTAAATTCAGCCATTAAGTGCTTTGCTCCAGAAGGGACCTGGTTTCAGACTGAACATAATTAATGAATGCTTCCCTGTCCCCAACCAGCTGCCAGACCTGGTCCAGCCTTTTCCAGTCACTCTGTTTGCCGTTTTTGAACAGGGCGATTACTACGGTCCTGGTGGATAGCTGATAATCTTCAACAAAATGACCATTGGCCGGCTCATCTACATTTATTGAACGAAGCTCCAGCCTGCCGGTTTTCAGTTCTTCACTGAAACCCGATCCAAGTGCTTCCCTTGTCAATGCCTCAATGGCCCTGCAGGTATCACATCTAGTAGTCCCATGAAAATATTGCGCAACTACCTTTTCTTCTGAAACCGGTACAACTGCAACGGTAGTTTCATCCGGAGAATCGTTCACAGGAGGCGTAATTTCGGTGTTGGAAAGGGTGGGTTCCATTTGCCGTGTGTTGCTTAAAACCAGATATCCGATACTCACTGCTACAAAGGCAAGCAGGGTGAAAGTGATGATTTTTTTTGCTTTCATGGGTTAAATCCTCATTTTGTGTGGTTAATCAGCTCTTTGATTTCTTCAACAGACGGGACTCTTCCTACGGTTTTAACTTCTCCGTTTATGGCCAGGGCAGGAGTCATCATTACTCCAAAAGACATAATTTGATTGATGTCAGTGACTTTCTCCAGTTCGTATCCAACCCCTGATTCGCCGGCGGCTTTTTCAGTTGTTTCCAATAATTTTTTACATTTAGGGCAGCCTGTACCCAGAATTTGAATTTTCATTTAGCCTTCTCCAAGATTTGTTTATCCGAAAAATGTTCCATACAGCATGCCGCTGAAGGTAGCCATTATTATTGCCAGTCCGACGAAAACAACGGTTTTTTTGGTCCCCAGGACGCTTCTTATGACCAGCATGTTGGGCAGGCTGAGAGCCGGGCCGGAAAGAAGCAGGGCCAGGGCAGGTCCTTTGCCCATCCCGTTTCCGATGAGCCCCTGCAAAATCGGGACTTCTGTTAAAGTCGCGAAATACATAAAAGCACCTGCAAAGGAAGCAAAGAAATTGGCGGCAAACGAGTTTCCCCCCACCGCTCCTGCTATCCACTCCGATGGTATCAGCCCTTCGTGACCGACGCGGCCCAGCAGCGCTCCGGCTATCAAGACCCCTAAAAACAGAAGAGGCAAAATCTGCTTGGCAAAATCCCAGGACGAAGAAAACCATTTTCCTGATTCTCCCTTGTCTGTACTTGTGAAGATGGAAAGTCCTACTACTCCAGCTGCAAAGGCAACCATCGGCTGTTCTGGAAAAATCAGGGCAAGTAGTGCGGCCGGGACAGCGGTTAAAGCCACCTTCCACCACTTCATTTCAAACCAGAGGATCAATATAAGGCCAAGGGAAGCGGCAAAAGCCGAGGTAATTATCCATTTCAGACTGTAGATCAGAGCCCAGAGTCCCGTTGTTTCTTCCGGCCTTCCCCAATTGGCAAAAACGAGTATGCCCACCATTGATCCGAAATAAAGAATGTTTTGCCAGAGAGGCCGGGCCGGTTCCTCATCGGGCAGGTTCATATGGGCGGCGGCTTTGGCCTCTTCTTCTTTACGGAAGATCAGGTGCATTGAAAACCCAATGACTATGCTGAAGATTACAGCTCCAACAGCCCTGGCGATTCCGAGTTCCAGTCCAAGAATCCTGGCCGTAAGTATTATTGCCAGAATATTAATTGCCGGCCCTGAATACAGGAACGCAGTAGCCGGTCCCAGCCCGGCACCCATTCGGTAAATGCCGGCAAAAAGAGGGAGCACGGTGCAGGAGCACACGGCCAGGATGGTCCCGGAAACGGAGGCAACTCCATAAGCTATAGCTTTATTTGCCTTGGGCCCAAGGTATTTCATGACCGATGTCTGGCTGATAAAAACGGCCACGGCCCCGGCGATGAAAAATGCGGGAATGAGACAGAGCAGGACATGTTCCCTGGCATACCATTTAACTAGGTGAAAGGCCTCAAGAAGGGCATTGTCAAATCGGTTTGAACCAACCGGCAGGTAAAAGCAAGCCAGGAATGCACCCGCAATCAGAGCCAGTTTTTTCCATTCATGCTTCCAGCTCATATTCTGTCAGGGTCCTTTCCTGATTCCTGCAGGGCATCAAAACAGGATGGAGATGTTTTCAGCTGAGAATCTTCGCCTGAGTTTTAATATTGGTTTGGATCACTTCCTCTACGCAATGCATGAACTGCAATACACAGGGAACCCGCAAGCTGTAGAAAACCTTTTTACCTCGTTTATCGACATCCACTATTCCAGCCTGTTTCAGAACTGACAGGTGTTTGGAAACTGTGGAAAAGTCAGCATCAACGGCTTCGACAAATTCACAAACACATCTCTCTCCTGCAGCCAGCTGTTCTGCCATCCACAATCTGGTGGGATGAGAAAGAGCCTTAAGAACATCAGCCTTGGCCTGGTAGAGCGCTTTTTCCCGGTCAGTCATCATTTGCTTAAATCTTTCATTATTATATTTGGCATAATAACCAAATGAAAAAATGTTGTCAACTGGAGTGTGCAAAATTCAGGATAATGGCGGGATCCGAGAAAATAGTCACTGGGACCCAGACTTCATTTTTCACCAGTAGACTGCTGCAGTGGTGTACAGGTTCTTCCTGACGGAGTGAAACCGGGTTGTCATCTAATTCTGCTGTCAATCAGACTTGTGGAGGCCCAGTCCCGGAATAAACCAGGTCAGGACAGTGTCTCCCGCGCCTCGTTGCGTGATCCGCCGGGAAAAGTGGCTTAAGCTACATCGGTCCTTGAATTGTGATACTTTTAGAAGGAACATTCGTCATTTATCCATAGCGTTTGTTCCTGTTATAATTCAATGTTATATTTTGGGTTTTAAGCTTAACAAGCATAATAAAGCAGAGAAGAATAGAAATGCCATCCGAAGGAAACAGTTCATTATTGGCCCGGGCCAGGGAATTCCTGGAGAACCTGCTGGCGCTTAAGATTACTGAGGCTGAGCGCATCCCGCTGGCAGACGGTGATCCAATGAACATTTTTGGGGAGAGGTATGAGGGGAACAAACCTCTTAAAGTTGCTTCGGTGGCAGCATTATTCTTTCACTTTCTGCTTTTCTGGCTGGCCTTTCCCTTTCTCGCGGACCAGGTGTTTATTCCTTCCAGGGATGTTCTGGTACTCAAACAACTTGCCCTTCCTTCCCGGCCGGCAGGGGGCAGTCCTCAGCAAGCCCAGGCAGTGCAGCCCAGGGAAACAACACCCAGGCCCAATCCTGTAATGGTCCCGATTCCGGATCCCACACCTTTTGAGCCTGAACCCATGGAGCGTCCCGAAAGGCTGGACACCCCTTCAGTTCTGGATGAAATGAGTACGGATTTGAACATAGGGGATATTACAGCTCCTGGTGGTCGTGGACAGGGAGGATCAGGAACCGGCAGCGGAATGTCCAGCGGGAGCGGGAATGCTGCAGGTGCTGGAGACGGTATTTATTCGCTGGGAAGCGGAGTAACAAATCCGGAACTCCTGGTGAAAACCACTCCCAGCTATACTGATGAAGCTGTCAAAGCAAAAGTGCAGGGCATAGTCTTATTGAGGGCTGTCATAAGGAAAGATGGGAGTGTAACCGACCTGGAAGTTCTGCGGGGACTGGGTTACGGCCTTGATGAGAAAGCAATTGAGGAAATTGCAACCAAATGGAAATTCAGACCTGGAACTTTGAAAGGCAAACCGGTTAATGTCCTGGCTACCATTGAAGTCATGTTCAACCTGCATTGATATTTACCCGGCCTTTATATACAATTTTACTGATCAAACGCATGAAGAAAACTGCATTTTTCCTGGGCTCATTTATTTTTTTCCTGGACCAGGCAACAAAATGGTGGGCCGAAGCGAATTCCGAACTTCTCGGCGGTTACCAGGGTCTGCCCATCGTTGAAGGTTTTCTGAAGTTGCAGCTAATCAGCAACAAGGGGATTGCCTTTGGTCTGCTCCATTCAGTTGAAGGTTTCTGGAAGCCGTTATTGCTTGCCCTGATTGCCGTTATTGCCGTTGCAGGCCTGATTTTTTACCTGTTTCATACTCCAGAGAGGGAGAAACTGGCTTTTGTTTCTTATGGCCTGCTGCTGGGAGGAATCCTGGGGAACTTCTATGACCGGATTTTCAAGGGAGAGGTGACAGACTTTATCACTCTTCACTGGAAGGATGCTTTTGCCTGGCCGACATTTAATATCGCGGACGCGGCAATCACTACCGGTGTTTTCCTTCTGCTTTTTTCCACATTCTTTCTGAGATCTAAAACCAGTGCGGATGCCGGAACCCTGATGTTAGCCGCTTTCCTGTTCACCCAGCCGACAGCGGGGGAGGCTGATCTAATTCTCAGCAGGGTGGAGGCAAGTTACAGGGATGTGCAGAGTTTTTCCGCTGATTTTGTACAGGCATTTTCCAGCAGGGGTATCTCTTCAACTGAAAATGGCCGGGTTTTAATGAAGCGGCCCGGATATATGAGGTGGGAGTATGTTTCTCCGGAGAAGAAGCTGTTTATTGCTGACGGTAAAAAAACATATTTCTACCTGGAGAAAGAGAAGCAGCTCATGGTATCGGAGTTTAATATTGAAGAATCCAATTCCCCGCTTCTCTTTTTCCTGGGTCGAGGGGATATCAGGTCCCGCTTCTCTTCCTCCCTTTTAAACGGAGAAGAGGGTGTATTTGTTAAACTCATTCCTGTCAATCCTGATCCGGAAATTGAGGAGATGGTGTTGGATATCGATGAAGCCACCAGCCTGATCCGTAGAATAGTTGTGAGAGATCCGGTCGGGCAGCAGAATGAGTATGTTTTGACAAACATGCATAAAAACGTGCATATTTCTAATGATCAATTTAAGATCAGGGTCCCCGGGGATGTTGAGATAATTGAACAGTAAGGAGAGAGTCTTGGAACGGACCAGAGCTTATATTTCCTCTACAGGAATGTATTTCCCAGAAAAACGGGTTACAAATGATGAATTTGCGAAAACCATGGATACCTCAGACCAGTGGATCAGAGAGCGGACAGGCATAGCTGAGCGAAGGTTTTGCGCGGAAGGCGAAGTTACCAGTGACATGTCGGCAAAAGCGGCAATGGACTGCCTCAAAAAAGCCGGAGTTGCTCCTGATGATGTTGAAGTGATTATTGTTTGCACTGTAACCCCCGATATGATGTTCCCTTCTACTGCCTGCATGGTACAGGATAAAATCAAAGCGTCTAATGCCTGGGGTTTTGATCTTTCCGCCGCCTGTTCCGGATTTGTTTTCGGACTGGCAACCGGCGCCCAGCTCATCGAGTCCGGTCGCTACAAAAAAGTCCTGGTCATTGGCAGCGATACCATGACAAGCATCGTTGATTTTACTGACCGGGCAACCTGTGTTTTATTCGGTGATGGAGCCGGAGCAGTCCTGCTGGAGCCCAGCGAAGACGCGGAAACAGGGATTCTGGATTTTGATCTTCATTGCGATGGAAGCGGTAAAGAGTATCTTTACATGCCTGCCGGAGGCAGCCTGAATCCTCCATCCCATGAAACCGTGGATAAGAAAATGCACTTTGTGCAGCAGGACGGCAGAACGGTGTTCAAGTATGCAGTGAAGTACATGACCGAAGTTTCCGAAAAGCTCCTGAAAAGAAACCGGATCCCGGTGGAAGATGTTGCCCTGGTTATTCCGCACCAGGCCAATATGAGGATTATTAGATCCATAAGTGATCGATTGAAGCTCAGTGATGATCAGCTTGGCTTGAACATTGAAAATTATGCCAACACAACTGCCGCTACAATTCCTACCTGTCTCTGCAAATACCACAGGGCGGGAAAGCTGAAAAAAGGTGACCTGATTCTGGTCAGCAGTTTTGGGGCGGGATTCACTTGGGGCAGTGTGCTGTTCAAATGGGGACTCTAGGGTGATCTGAAGATTGTCCCGGCGGAATGATCTACCTGATCTGTGTCAGCCGGGACATTTTAGTCAAATAAAAAGGTCGTCTCCCTTTAATTCCTGTTCTTCCTGTTTTTTGTTCTTGCTAAAGAGGAATTCCAGCCCCTGCCGGAAGCCCTTTACCAGTGAAGAAATTTCAACGACCGGTTTCAGGATGTCCTGTTGAATCAGTTCAGTAGTCTGTTCGAATTTTGTGACTGTGTCAGATACAACTTCATCAATTTTTTCGGCCTGATGGTTACCGAGGCTGACTAGTTTTGATATCAACTCATCCACATCAGCGGTTCTCTCCTGGAACATTTCGTCTATTTCCCCGGTTCTGGTCTGAATAGCTTCTGAGATGTTTTTAAGGCTGCTGAGGCTGTTCGCCACATCTTGAAGCTGTCCGGCAATCTCCTTGGCTTCGAACTCCAGTTCCTTGGAAGAACTGGTTATCTGCCCGATCAGTTCTCTGCTGGAATGCAGGAGCCGCCAGGCAAAGATTCCCTGAACAACTACTGTCAGAGCGGTAACCCCGACAAAGATTACTAAAAGCGTTTCTGCGTTCACGGTATTAATGTACCCCCGGAGTTAGAGATCAATAAAAAGTCTAGGCATCCTGGAGCTTTGATTTCTGGTCCTGGTAGGCTTTTTTCCCTGATGCAATAGCCTGGTTGAGCTGTTCCTTCTGTTTGGTCACAGTTTCTTTACCCTTCTCAATGGTTTCACTCAAGACTGTGGTGACTTCCTGGGTTTTCTCCTGGAGAATCTCTTTGCCCGCGGTAACCTTTTTTTCCAGCAGTTCGGCACTCTGTCTGGCCTTTTCCCCCAGTACTTCAGCACCATGTTTGGCTTTTCCCCCCAGCAGCTCCCTGGTTTCTTCACCTGTTTTTGGGGTAAACAAAAGTGCTATTGCTGCGCCGATACAACCTCCAGCCAGAAAGTAAACAAATTTTTCGCTAAAGCCGTTTGCTGACATGTCGATACTCTCCTTTAGATTTAAAACAATCCTGTATGGATTGAATTAATGAAATACCATCCTGAGCTTTTAGATTATCATAGAAATACAATGAGAATAAATGAAGAAATCAGCATATCTGGGGAAATCATGCCAGTAGCTCTTTCCATTGCCGGTTCAGACAGCGGTGGTTGTGCTGGAATTCAGGCTGATCTGAGGACCTTCGCCGCGCTGGGTGTACATGGTATGACAGCCGTTACCGCGGTGACTTCCCAAAATACAGTACGAGTAAATGATGTGTTTACGCTTCCTGCATGTACAGTTTCTTCGCAGATTGATGCCGTATTGTCAGACATTGGAGCTGATGCAGTGAAGACCGGCATGCTTCCTGATCCTGAAATTATTGCCGCGGTGGCTGAGAAAATGCGGCAGTATCAAATTGAAAAGCTGGTTTTGGACCCGGTCATGGTATCCACGGGAGGGGATGAACTTATCTCAGGAAAAGCCGGGGAGAGTCTGGTCGGGGAATTATTCCCCCTGGCTATGATTGTAACTCCGAACCTGGATGAAACTTCAGTCCTGGTCGGGCGTGACATCAGGACTTTGGAGGATATGTATGCCGCAGCCAGGGAAGTTTTGCAAACAGGGACACGGGCGGTATTGATCAAGGGCGGTCACCTGGAGCGTCCTGAGCAGGCGATTGATCTGTTTTTTGATGGCCAGGCTTTCATTGAGTTTCCTGCGGCCAGGGTGGATACACGTAACACCCACGGAAGCGGGTGTACCCTGGCCGCTGCCATTGCTGCTTTTCTGGCCCGGGGATGTATCCTTCGGGAGGCAGTCGGGAGGGCTAAAGAGTATGTGACCGGGGCAATAAAAAATGCCTATTCTCTGGGACATGGGAATGGCCCCCTCGGGCATTTTTATCAAAGAGATTGATTGTGCCTGGTGCCCACCTGAACTACAGGGGGCCTGAATTTATTAAAGTACCGCGGAAGGGCATAGATCTGCCAGGACACATTCAGAACACAGGGGTTTTCTTGCCTTGCAGGTTTTTCTGCCGTGCAGGATGATCCTGTGAGAATAATCAATCCATTCTTCACGGGGAAGGATTTCCATCAGGTCTTTTTCGATCTGGTTTGGATCTGTTTTCTCAGTGAATCCAAGAAGAGCGGAAATCCTTTTGACGTGGGTATCCACTACAATTCCTTCCGGCTTTCTGAACCAGGATCCTAGAACAACGTTAGCAGTCTTTCTGGCAACTCCGGGCAGGAGCAGCAGTTGTTCCATATTGTCAGGGACCGCGCCATTGAAATCATTGCTAATCTGCCTGGATGCCAGGCGGATGCTTTTGGCCTTGTTTTTGTAAAATCCGGTACTATGAACGAGTTTTTCAATTACCTCCTGATCGGCTGCGGCCATTTCGGCCGGGCCGGGAAAGCGGCGGAACAGCTCGGGGGTTACCATGTTGACCCTTTCATCCGTACACTGCGCTGATAATATTGTTGCCACCAGGAGCTGAAAAGGGTTCTCATGAACCAGGGCGCAGGTGGCTGAAGGGAAGTTTTCCTTCAGCCTTCCCAGAATTTCTTTCACACGATTTTCCATAATTTCCCATTCAATTGCGGACAGATTCGTCATTCTTTAATGTAAGATTTTTCCTGCTGCGGGGACTTTCATAAGTCTTTCTGAGCTGAGTACCTTGCCGGTGCACGGCTGGATTTTTCCCTTGTAGATTTTCCATTACCGCCTTTCCCTGTAAATCGGGAGAGGATGGCCACAAGTAGTGATCCAAGGATGAACCCGATCAGTGCGGGAATCCAGAAGGAACCGTTGAGTTTCACCGGGATTATGCTTTCAGGTTCAATTTCGTATTCAAGGTCGGTTACCGGGATAACATTGTCGTTTTCATCCTTGAAGCTGACCTTTAGCATTGCGGGTTCCCCGGCTTCCTGGGACCCTGAGAAGGACCATGCCCACTCAGCTTTTTCCCTGGGCGCTACTGACTGCATTTCCTCGCCTCCGCTCAACTTGCTTTCCAGGCTGCCTCCCATCGGAACCCAGACAGCCCTGATCCGGATTTCCTTACCGAGTGATGCAAACATGACACGTTCTTCATCAGTGAACTGTACTGTGTCGGGAGATTCAACAGTGAATACAGCCTTGCTCTCTTCATTTATATTTTTCGGAGGTTCTACTGATAATACCCCGATTTTCTTTGACAGGAGGTTGACAGCAAAGGAAATAGCACCCTCGGCATCTCCTGAATTTTCCGGCAGTTTTACGAGCGAGAGAGATTCGGCGGTTTTTGCGGCTAGCTCAAGGTTATCCAGTTTAGTTTTTGTTCGGAGAAAGTTGGCCTCAAGGCTGTTTCGGTTGGATGTAAGAGAATTCAGGCTGGATTCAAGCTGGGCGGCTTTTCTCTTGGAGAGGGAGAGATCTGAGGTGAGCTTATTGCGTTCGTCTCGGATTTTGGTCAGTTCCTTTTCGGTTGAGTTCATTTTTTCCTGCAGTGCGGCCCAGTCCTTTTTGAGGCTCTGCAAGCTGGTACTCAGGGAATCAACCTGTCCGGATAGGCTGGAATTGGAACCGAGCTGGATATCCATTTCCTTGGCCAGGCTGTTTAACTGCTCTCTCATCCTGGTATTGTCACTTCTTAGCTTAACCAGTTCCTGTTGTTGGGTGCCCTCTTTTCGCGAAAGGGAGTCTCTCTCGATCCTGATACTCCTGGATGCTTCCTGCTCCTTGGCCAGAGCACCGTTTAGCTCACGGACTTTTTCGCTAAGCTGCTTCCGTTCCGCGACAGCGCTGTTATATTCTGCTTGCAGCGAGGCAAGCGCATTTTCTGCTGTGTCCCGGCTCTTAAGGGCGGCTGCGACCTCAGGAATCTCCGTGGAAATAGCCTGGGTCACAAAAGAGTTGTCAGTACTGGTAGTCATGGCTATTTGTTGAGTTACCCGTTTAAATTCACCTTGTATGTATTCTTTTTTTGCAGCCTCAATTTCCTTGTAGGAAAGCCCCGAAGTAAGTGAATTCTCAAGAGCCTTGTCGAAAAGTCCCCTCTGGGGAAAGTTGAAGTCCAGTTCCCCGGAAAACTGAAAAATCAGGGTGCCCCTTTTAACTCCATCAATCGAGGATAAGCGGAATTCAATGGAATTATTGCGAAATTTGAGCTCGGTTACCCTTGCCTGTTCTCCAACCAGGAAGGAAAGGGCCAGACCGGCGGTAGAAGCATCGGGTACGATGTTATTACCCCTGATGAAAATGGTCTGCCGTTCCCCTCGTATTGGAACTTTTAAGAACATGGTGCGGTTAACGTACCTGTTTTCGTATTCTGTGACGATATCCTTGGAGACATCAGCCGCAGCCCAGGGGGTGAAAGCCACGATTAGAGAAAAAACGATACCAAGGCGAAAGAAAGAAATCAGCGATACTTTCATGGGCCTGTCAACTCCTAACAAGTGGGGAAATTAATAAATACCCATAGATTTTATCCCAGCACCATGGCCAGATCAACAAAGGAGAGGATTCGTTTGTAGTGGGTCTGAACCATGAAACCTGAATGAGGCCGCGTTTTCTTGAGCCAGCGAAGATGACCGGACGCCCCTTCGCTCTGACGGCTGCATAAAAAGTGAAACAATGAACCTGGAGATGAGTCGCTGTCCGGATTTTGTTGAGGCATTCAGATTGCCCTGGATAAAATAACAGGCGTAACCAGCTTTCCGGACATTTGCTGGCGGGGTTTAGAGAATTTTGCCCTGGAATGATATATTATGAATCGTGAACACGGAAAACAGCCTCCTGGTGAGTGAAATCTTCTACAGCCTGCAGGGAGAATCAACCCTGGCCGGTAAACCCTGCCTTTTTATCAGGCTGGCAGGCTGTGATCTGCGCTGCAGCTGGTGTGATACTTCCTATGCTTTCAACGGCGGCACCAGAATGACCCTGGCGGGAATTATGGAGGAAGTGGAAAAGTATCCGGTCCGCCTGGTGGAATTGACCGGGGGAGAGCCTCTGATGCAGGAGAACGTCTTCCTCCTTATGGAGAACCTGCTTGCATCAGGCCGCAAAGTGATGCTGGAGACAGGGGGGCACCGGAGTATCAACCGGATTGACAGCAGGATTAAGATCATTTACGACATTAAATGTCCTGGCAGCGGGATGTCCGGTCATAACAGGTGGGAGAATGTTGCTCTCCTGAAACCCGATGACGAGATAAAATTTGTGATAACGTCAGAAGCAGATTATGACTGGGCCCTGGGGGTAATGGACAAATACAGCCTGGGAAGCAGGCAGGAGATTCTTTTTTCCCCTGTTTCCGGCCAACTGGAACCACGGATGCTGGCTGCCTGGATACTGCGGGACAATCTGCCGGTGCGACTCCAGGTACAACTGCACAGAATCATATGGGGTGAGGAGAGAGGTCGCTGACATGCCTTTTCCGGGCAGTAGCCCTCAACTCGCTTAGCAGGTCATTCCATCCTGTTGATGAATTTCCGGGTCGTTAGCTGACTCAGCTGATCTCAGGCCCGGACAGCCAGTCGAAGTCTATTTCAGGAGCATCATAGGGAATTCTTCCCTCATCTTCAGGATTATAAGTCTGCGAAGTTATATAGAAGAGAGTCGCGGGACCGCTGATGCATTTGCACCCATGAGCTACTCCAGTGGGTATCCGCAGTACCTGGGATGCCTGATTGTCACCCAGCAGGAAAGACATTGTGTCCCCAAAAGTAGGAGATTCTTTCCTGGCATCATAAAGGCCGATCCTTAGGACTCCCGAGGCTACGAACCACCAGTCGATTTGTTTCTGGTGTATGTGCCAGGCTTTGATAACTCCCTGGTACATAAGGGATTGGCTCCACTGTCCGAAACCTTCACTGAACAGGGGATCGGTGACCCTGATAATTTCCCTGAAAAAACCGCGTTCGTCAACGTGGGTTATAAGTTCCTTGAATTCAACTCCATTAATCATGTTCATAATTCCTTAAAGAACGGGCAGGATTTAAAAGACTGTGAATCAAAGCCCTCCCATTATCATGTTAATCCGGGTTAGTCCCTATTTTCTTATCCTTGTAACTTTTCCTTCCCGGGTCAGGGTGAAATTATCCGGAAGAGATCCTTCTACCTGGGGGCGGAAGCCTCTGACAGTCCATCCTTTGTCAGCAAATTCTTCAAGGATCTGCAGGCGTATCCTGGCCCTGTCTTCTGAAGCCATGTAACATTTAAGCAGGTCCTCCCTGGTTTCCTCTTCGGGACAGCTCATCAGGTATTCAATCGCGGCCAGCCTGACGTCATCGTCTTCATCTTCCAGGTAAAGCTTTACGGTTCCTGCCAGTTCTGCTGAACTCAAGCCTTCAGCAGAGCGTATCAACTGGGTTTTGGGAAAAGCGGTGGCAGGAGGGTTTTCCCACATGTAGTACAGGATACTGTTTAACTCCCGGCAGTAATCCGGTTCATCAAGAATATCCCTGAGGATGCGGGCTGGCCAATAGACTGATCGTTCGGTTTTCAGGAAGTCAATTACCGGCTCAACAGCTGGTTTCCCGAGATGGACCAGCCACGATTTAACCATTTCTTTTTCTCTCTCATCCTGGGTGGAAGGAGAAACGTTGATGGTATACCTGTCCAGCAGCGCTCTCAAGGCAGGGGAGCTTCCGATACGGCAGAGTTTATCAGCGGCACCTTCCCGTACAGCCGCGTCACCGTGAGGTTCTTTGACTTTTTTTCTCAACCGTTCAATTTGTTTTTCCGGGGTACTCTGAAAGAAAGAAAAAAGACTCATATTAATTCACCTTCGGCCTTAAGCTGGTCACGTTAGAATGCCGGTAAGCTGCTGCCTGACAAATTAGGGGTACAATTGTCAGGTTATCTTTTTCAATGTATTGCTGTTAAATTGAAAACTCTCTGAGCTTACCAGGAACTATACCTTTCTTCTATGCAGTGTTGCAACAGATTCTATGTGCCAGGTCTGCGGAAACATGTCAACCGGCTGCACTGAAACCAGGTCATAGCTTTCACTCAGGAGATTAAGGTCCCTGGCCTGGGTTGCCGGATTACAGCTGGTATACACAATCCTTTCAGGAGCTGCTTTCAAGAGCCCGGATAAAGCCTTGGGATGGAGTCCGGCCCGTGGCGGATCCAGGATTACGATGTCCGGCTTTCCGTTTTCTGCAATAAAATCATCCTCCAGTGCATTAAGGACATCCATGTCATAGAAGTGGCAGTTGCTGGCCTTATTCATTTCGGCATTCTGGTGGGCCAGTTCGACGGAACGGCTATGGGTTTCCACCCCGATCACTTTTTTTACCATTCCGGAGAGATAGAGGCTGATCGCGCCAAGCCCGCAGTAAAGATCATAAAGGGTTTCTGTTTCTGACAACGAGGCCGCGTCCCTGATAGTGGAAAAGAGAGTTTCGGCCTGGCTGGTGTTGGGCTGGAAAAATGAAAAGGGGGATATCATGTAGGTCGTGTCTCCAATCCGGTCCAGGAGCATTCCATCCCCATACAGTATGATTTCTTCTTCCATGGTTGTCGGATTAGGGCCTGAATTTATGCAGTTGAGGATTGTTGTGATTGAAGGTACGTTATCCAGGAGTTCCCTGCGCAATAACTCAATTTTTTCAGGATCATGGGCCGTAGTGACCAGGTTAACCATGAGATCACCTGTGTTGATGCCCCTTCGGATGATCAGGTTTCGGAGGTAACCCGTGTGATCAACCACATTGTAGGGGAGCCATCCCTTGCTGACAGCCGTGTTCCGGCAGATATCAAGAATCTTCATGCTGACCTGATCCTGCAGGTGGCATTCTGTTAGATCCAGTATCCGGTCAAATCTTTTCGGGACGTGCAGGCCCAGTGCGAAATCCCTTGAAAATTTTTCACCTGAAGATATCTCTTCAGAAGTCAGCCAGCGGCTTGCACCAAAGGTGAATTCCATCTTGTTCCGGTATTCAAACTGTTGCCGGGAGGGCAGGACAGGCGCTACCTTTATGTCCCTGAACCCGCCTATCCTTTCCATCAGGGCTGTGACCTGAAGCTGTTTGTATTCCAGCTGCTTTTCATATCGCGCATTCTGCAGTGTGCATCCGCCGCAAGTACCGAAATGCCGGCACCTTGGATCAGTCCGGTCCCCCGAATACTCCAGGATTTCCTCAATCACTGCTTCAGCAAATTTCCGCTTTTTTTTCGTTATCCTGGCTCTTATCCGGTCTCCTGGAATAGCGTAGGGCACAAATACAACCAGGTTATCAACTCTTCCCACTGCCGAACCTTCAAATGCCGGAGAGGAGATTTCCAGTTCAATTATATCGCCACGTTTCATATGTTCTGCTGCCTTGGTTTGAATTTATAATCAAACCCAAATGATAGCATTCCTGTACCATTGATGGTGAGCCATGGGATGGCTTATACTTAATCGCATTGGTCAACAGTAATGAAAAAGGGTGTGATATATAATCCGCTGGGTGCCAGTAAACCTGCCTGGAAAGGTTCGGGCAGGTAGAAATAATAAACAAATCAGGAGTTTAATCTATGAAACGGTTATCTGTTAATTTTAATGTCGTTGTAATAGTTCTGGTGTTTTTTCTGCTGTTTGCCGCCTGCCTGGCCGGGGACGCGACCATACTGCATAAGGTTCAGAAAACTGACGGAGTTATGGGACAGAAGGCCCAGGAATCTACCAGCGTCACTTATCTTTCTTCTGATGCCATCTATGAAAAGAGCTCCTCAGGGAATGATTTTCTGATTCGTTTTGAGGGAGGTTCAGTGCTGTCGATTAATCACAAGGAAAAGCAGTATTCCGAATATACCTTCGAGGATTTGAACAGGGCCCTTGCTTCAGCCGGTGGTGATTCAGATGAAAACAAAGAGGCCCAGGCCATGATGAAGAAGATGATGGGCAACATGGCCAAAGAGGCCAAGCTGGAAAAAATCGGGCCTGCAGAAGATGTGGCAGGTTATTCAACTGTGAAATACGAGCTGACCATGTCGCCAATGCTGATCACTATCTGGGCAGCGCCTGACCTTCCAATGCCGGACGCCTATTTTGACAATTTGAAACTCACTGCAGCCCAGAATCCAATGTTTGACCTCTCAGCCATGTTTGATTCGTTCAAACAAATTGATGGCGTGGGCATGAAAACTGAGACGGTATTTACCATGATGGGAATGACAGTTAAAACCAGGGAAGAAGTGGTTAAGGTCGAAAAAGGATCCTTTCCGGAAGTGACCGTTCCGGCCGGTTACAAAAAACAAGCCATGTTTGACCGGTAATTCTCACACAAACATTTATAGCGGCGGCGGGCTCATCAGTGCTGATTGCCAGGTTCTCCGCTGCTATCCTGGCTGCAGGCTGACTGACAGGGGTCCCTCCGGGCAGTCGCGAAATTTGTCACGCCGCCCTTCCAGGGCTGGGAACTGTCGGGCGGGATTTTCTTACCCCAGGTTCCTCCGAACCTTCGGTCCGTCGCCAACTGGGGCTATTGGCTGCCACGCCTCAGTCGTTAGTTGCTGCTGCCCGGGTGAAGGGGCATAAGCGAAATGTTACCTATGTCCTGACTACATCAGGATCGCTGGAACCTGTTACCTGATACCCGCATCTATTTGAGCCAGGGCTTGAGCGCATCTTCCATCGCTTCCATGGTATACGTCTTGCCTTTATCAAGGCCCCGGTTCTGGAACCATGTAATTATGGGTGGGGCGGAATCCTTCCACACGGTATCTGGCTCGTATACTGCAAACAGGTCCCAGGCATCATAAGTGGATATACCCAGCTGTTCAGCATAAGTCCTGGTACCGAATTTCCAGACATCCCAGAAATTAACAACTCTACTGCCAGGCATGTAGGCAGATGATCGCATGGCCTGTTCGCGGTTATCAAGTTCCAGGTATGGACCCCATAAAACGAAGACTCTGACCTTGGCGTCAGGATACTTGGCAATTACTCTCTGTACTTCAGAACCCGCCTGAAGACAGTGTCCTCAGGTAGGTGACATCAAGGAAATGATTCGAACCTCCCCAGCTGCATCGTTAAATGCCTTCTTGAACTCTTTCGCCTCAAAATCCAGCGAAGGCATGTTCAGGTCAGTAATAAATTGTGCGGGCAGTAATGCCAGCATCAAGAGCAATATGAGGTTCATAGCTGAAAAATGATACTTAAAATGAGACTGGCAAGGCAAGTTTTAAGTTCATTTCAGGCCTGCCAGCTTCCTCAGACTGGAACTGTTTTATGAGGATTGCCTGTCGAATACAGGAATAAATGCGATTGGCCTGAGACTTGATATCCGGGCAGAAAAAAGGGGATGGTTGTGTCACCATCCCCTCTCAGATTAGGCAGCAGAAACATGCTTTATGCTGCCTGAATCAAGTATTCCAGGTGTTAGGCGGGGTCCTCCTCGGAAATCTTGGTGGAATACCCGGCGACTGTGGAAAGCCACTTGCCTGCACCGAAGTTCTCGAACACATAGTTGGCCTGTCCAGCCGTAAAAATGCTGGGGCCTGGAAGGAAATATGATTCATCAGCTGTATCATTCCATCCTTCCCAGTATGAATAAACATACACAGGCTGCAGGTCAGTGGTCGTCCACTTGCGGGTGGTGAACCAGCGGGAGAACCTCATCCATCCGGGGCCTACTTCGTTGGCCAGCTCATTAGCTGATCCGGCCAGCACGTTCAGGAAACCTTCCAGGGTCTTGCTGTCAGTTCCCAGTACGGAATTCATGTCATAGAGGTCCTGGAGAGTGAATTCGCCGAACTTCTCGCCCAGTACCGCGTCATTCAGGTTGCTTTCAGGATCAATCTGGTAAGTATTGATGCATTTCACGGCAATGGCTGAGGTGAGCGGGCTCTCAGGAGTAACAGGGGATACAATCGGCTGATCTTCAGGATCACCAGCTACCCACAGGTCTTCTGAGTTGTTGTAGGCTTCTACCGTGTAAATGGTTACTACCGGCTGGATGTTGTAGGAAACATCATCCCACTTGCTGGGCTGTGCGCTCTGGGCCAGATTGGAACGGCCGTTGTAGTTGTCCATAAAGGAGAAGAAGTTCACAATTTGTTTTTCAGCAGGCATGGCATTGGAGGGGAAGATTTCCCAACCAAGGGCTCCGCCTTCTGAAATGATCCAGTTCAAGCCGACAACATCTTCACCGCGGTCCAGCTGATCGCCAGCATGGGCTTCCTGGCGAAGAATACAGATAGAGTTACCTGTATGAAAAATCTGTTCGCCGCTTTCAGCAGCTTCACTCCAGATGTATTCCCCACCGGTCAGGAGGGCATGCAAGGGTGCATTGGCACCACCAACACCAGAAGGTCCGCCGGTGATTGATGTTTCATAATCACCTGTGGCTATCACCGCTGGCCTGGTTCCGGCCTGGGTCATGTAGGCTGCCTGGGCGCCGAGATCTGTCACCTTGGCAACTGTCTGGAAACCGATCAGGTAGTTAAAAGAAACCGCTGACGCGTTCAGGATATGCAGGTTGTCATCATCGAAACCTTCAGTGTCACCATAGACAGGATAAACGCCGAACAGTTCTTCGCCGGCATCACCGCCGCCGCCGTCCACCCAGGCTGCGCAGGTAACATTCAGCTCTTCTTCACGGTAGTTGATGAATTCGTAAGGAATTATGTCCATTCTGGCGTAGTCAGCATCGTAATAACTGGGATTGATATAGGGATCATAACCATATTTCACATCAGCTGATGCAGTGACAAACAGGAGGAAGCGGCCATCCGCAAAAGTTGAAGCCGGGATGGCGTCAAAACTCTGTCCGTTACCGTCTGCCTTGTTCGGGTAACCAAAGAAACGATCATTCACGTTGACGTTGTCGGTGCCGGGCACAACAAAGTCAAACGGATCAACCATCATGGTGTCGTTACAAGTCAGGACCACCAGGAAATCGAAGAAATCAACACAGTCCGAGTTGAAGTAACGGAAATGAACTGTTACCGCCTGGCTTGGATTGGTGTTGGTCAGGCTGATGAAGTTCTGGTGTACCGGAGCCGCATTTCCATACTGCAGCACGGAATTGCTGGTGAAGTTCACATCATCGCCATAAAGCTCTTCAGCATTGATTCCTGTGTCTAACAGGTAGATCAGCTGCGAACCGGGTTCATTGACAAAACCGGCAGGTGTGTCTTTGGTCTGCACATTGTCGAACGGGCTGTAGCTGTTGTATCCGTCATCGTTCCAGCCGGCTGGATCTTTGAGGGCTAAACCAAAAGAACAGCTTAATACTGCCAGCGCTATTAAAATGATTACTAATTTGAGTTTTTGCACGTGAATTCCTCCTGGAGACAAATTTACTGAAGTATAAAATTTACATTATAACTGAATAACGGAAAAATATTTATTCTCAATAAATTACTAGTTAAGAAGCTTAGAGTCAATAATAATTTTGATTTTTCCTGAGATTTGCATTGAGTCAGCGTTACTTCCTGAGCCGGAAAGATTCTGCCTGTGATTGTCCAGAGGCGGGCTTGACAATAAAAGGGGCCGACATTGATTGTCAGCCCCTTTTATGTTTAGAGCAGCAATACTAATTTATATGCTGCTTGTATCAGGTGTTATTCTATGATCTGGTTTGGAATCGCGGTGGAATACCCGGCGGCTGTGGAAAGCCACTTGCCGGCACCGAAATTCTCGAAGACATAGTTAGCCTGTCCAGCTGTGAAGATGCTGGGGCCAGATATGTAGGAATATGGTTCGCCGGCAGAACCGTTCCAACCTTCCCAGTATGAATATACATACACAGGCTGCAGGTCAGTGGTTGTCCACTTGCGGGTGGTAAACCAGCGGGAGAACCTCATCCATCCGGGGCCTACTTCGTTGGCCAGCTCATTGGCTGATCCGGCCAGCACGTTCAGGAAACCTTCCAGGGTCTTGCTGTCTGTACCCAGTACGGAGTTCATGTCATAGAGGTCCTGGAGGGTGAATTCACCGAATTTTTCGCCCAGAACCGCGTCATTCAGGTTGCTTTCAGGATCAATCTGGTAGGCATTGATGCACTTAACGGCAATAGCTGAGGTGAGCGGGCTCTCAGGAGTAACAGGGGATACGATCGGCTGATCTTCAGGATCACCAGCTACCCATATGTCTTCGGAGTTGTTGTAGGCTTCTACCGTGTAAATGGTGACTACAGGCTGGATGTTGTAGGAAACATCATCCCACTTAGTCGGGGTTGCACCCTGGGCCAGGTTGGAACGGCCGTTGTAGTTGTCCATGAAGGAGAAGAAGTTCACGATCTGTTTTTCGGCAGGCATGGCATTGGAGGGGAAGATCTCCCATCCCAGGGCTCCGCCTTCAGAGATGATCCAATTTGATCCGACTACATCTTCGCCGCGGTCCCACTGGTCTCCGGCATGGGCTTCCTGGCGCAGCCCGCAAACAATTCCGCCCAGGCTTGTGATCAGGTCTCCAGATTCAGCAGCGTCTGTCCAGATGTATTCGCCGCCGGTCAGGAGGGCATGCAAGGGAGCATTGAAATAACCAACTCCGGAAGGTCCGCCGGTGATTGAGGTTTCATAAGACGAGCCGGCTATCACCGCGGGCCTGGTTCCGGCCTGGGTCATGTAGGCTGCCTGGGCGCCGAGATCCGTTACCTTGGCAACTGTCTGGAAACCGATCAGGTAGTTAAAAGAAACCGCTGACGCGTTCAGGATGTGCAGGTTGTCATCATCGAAACCTTCGGTGTCACCATAGACAGGATAATTGCCGAACAGTTCTTCGCCCGCATCACCGCCGCCGCCATCCACCCAGGCTGCGCAGGTTACATTCAGCTCTTCTTCCCGGTAGTTGATGAATTCGTAGGGAATCAGGTCCATATTGGAGTACTCGGCGTAGAAAATCCCTGGTTCTTCGAAATGAGCGGCGTAGTCGTATTTGACATCAGCTGATGCAGTGACAAAAAGTAGAAAACGGCCGTCGGCAAAGGTTGAAGCCGGGATGGCGTCAAAACTCTGGCCATTGCCGTCAGCCTTGTTCGGGTAACCAAAGAAACGGTCTTTCACGTTAACGTTGTCTGTGCCGGGCACAACAAAATCAAACGGGTCAACCATCATGGTGTCGTTACAGGTCAGGACTACCAGGAAATCAAAGAAATCAACACAATCCGAGTTGAAGTAACGGAAATGAACCGTTACCGCGTGGCTCGGATTGGTGTTGGTCAAACTGATGAAATTCTGGTGTACCGGAGCTGCATTGCCATACTGCAGTACGGAATTGCTGGTGTAGTTGGCATCGCCACCATACAGTTCCTCAGCGTTGATTCCTGTGTCTAACAGGTAAATCAGCTGCGAACCTGGTTCATTAACAAAACCGGCCGGCACATCCTTGGTTTGTAACCTGTCGAATGGGCTGTAGCTGTTATAACCATCATCATTCCAGCCGGCAATGGGGTCGTCGGTCGCCAAGCCAAAAGAACAGCTCAAGGCTATCAGCGTTATTAACATACTTACTAATCTGAGTTTTTGCACGTGAAGTCCTCCAGAGAGATAAATGTACCAAATATGAAATTTACAACTTAACTGAGAAAATAATTCTTTGTAAATTACTAGTTAACAAATTTATAGTCAATATAAATCTACATTTTTTCTGAGATTTGCATTGAGCCAGTATTTCTCCCTTTAGAAGGTATGGTCTGCCTTTTTTTGCGCATGGGGCAGGCATAAAAAAAGAGGCAGACATTGAATGCCTGCCCCTTTTAAGTTTAGAGCAGCAATATTAATTTAGATGCTGCTTGAATCAGGTTTCCCGGGTGTTACCTTGGATCCTGGTTAGGAATCCTGGTGGAATACCCGGCGACTGTGGAAAGCCACTTGCCTGCACCGAAGTTCTCAAACACATAGTTGGCCTGTCCAGCTGTAAAAATGCTGGGGCCTGCTATGGAGTCATAATTAGGTGCATCAGCAGAATCATTCCAGCCCTGCCAGTATGAATAGACATAAGTGGGCTGGAGATCAGTGGTTGTCCACTTGCGGGTGGTAAACCAGCGGGAGAACCTCATCCATCCCGGGCCTACTTCATTGGTCATCTCATTGGCTGATCCGGTCAGTACGGCCAGGAAACCTTCCAGGGTCTTGTTATCTGTACCCAGTACGGAGTTCATGTCATAGAGGTCCTGGAGGGTGAATTCACCGAATTTTTCGCCCAGTACCGCGTCATTCAGATTGCTTTCAGGATCAATCTGGTAGGTATTGATACACTTAACGGCAATGGCTGAAGTGAGCGGGCTCTCAGGAGTTACCGGGGATACGATCGGCTGATCTTCAGGATCACCCGGCACCCATTTGTCTTCTGAATTGTTGAAAGCTTCCACGGTGTAAATGGTAACTACCGGCTGGATGTTGTAGGAAACATCATCCCAGACGCTGGGGGTGGCACCCTGGGCCAGGTTGGAAAGGCCGTTGTAGTTGTCCATGAAGGAGAAGAAGTTCACAATCTGCTTCTCGGCAGGCATGGCATTGGAGGGGAAAATCTCCCATCCCAGGGCTCCGCCTTCTGAAATAATCCAATTTGATCCGACTATATCTTCACCGCGGTCCCACTGGTCGCCGGCGTGTGCTTCCTGGCGAAGAATGAAAATATCCCAAGCAGCAGACGAATAAATACTGCCCTGCTGGGCTGCGTTGCTGGAGATATATTCTCCTCCTGCCAGAACGACATGAATCGGGGCATTGAAAACACCAACTCCTGATGGTCCACGGGTTATGGACCATTCATTGTAGCTTCGCCAGTCAACTACCGCGGGCCTGGTTCCAGCCTGGGTCATGTAGGCTGCCTGGGCTCCGAGATCAGTAACCTTGGCAACAGTCTGGAAACCGATCAGGAAGTTAAAGGAAACTGCTGATGCATTAAGAATATGCAGGTTGTCATCACTGAAGCCTTCAGTATCGCCGTAAACAGGATAAGTTCCATAGAGCTCTTCACCGGCGTCGCCGCCGCCGCCGTCTACCCAGGCTGAGCAGGTTACATTGAGTTTTTCTTCCCGGTAGTTGATGAATTCATACGGGATCAGGTCCAGATTATCGTAGTCTCGATAGTAATCGTACAAGACGCCATCGGGGGAATAATAATCAGGACTATAGCCAATTTTTAAATCTGCAGAGGCAGTTACAAAAAGGAGAAAACGGCCGTCAGAGAATGTTGAAGCCGGGATGGCGTCAAAACTCTGGCCATTGCCGTCCGCCTTGTTCGGGTAGCCGAAGAAACGGTCTTTAACGTTGACATTGTCTGTACCGGGCACAACAAAGTCAAAAGGATCGACCATCATGGTGTCATTACAGGTCAGAACCACCAGGAAATCGAAGAAATCAACACAGTCGGAGTTGAAGTAACGAAAATGAACTGTTACCGCCTGGCTCGGGTTGGTGTTGGTCAGGCTGATGAAATTCTGGTGTACAGGAGCGGCATTGCCATACTGCAGTACGGAATTGCTGGTAAAGTTGGCATCATCTCCATAAAGTTCTTCAGCATTGATACCAGTGTCTAACAGGTAGATCAGCTGTGAACCGGGTTCATTGACAAAACCGGCCGGCGTATCTTTGGTTACTTCCACATCAAACGGGCTGTAGCTGTTGTAGCCGTCATCGTTCCAGCCGGCAATGGGGTCGTCGGTCGCCAAGCCAAAAGAACAGCTCAAGGCTATCAGCGTTATTAATATGGTTACTAATCTGAGTCTTTGCACGTGAATTCCTCCTGGAGAGTATGGTTAGTTATAGAGTATGGTTAGTTATTATGAAGTCAAAATTATTTTGAAGAGATGCCTTATTTTAATTTTAATTTTACAGTTTTGATTTTAGATCATAATAATTCAACTTTAATTCCTGGTCAAAAGTATTTCTTGCATAATCGCTTAGTTACCATGATTTTTGATTGTTTGCTGTTTCAAAGCCAGTATTTTGTACTTCTTAATACTTTCCCCAGTCTGCTCAACTCCTTCCGTAGTAGCCAATGATTGGCTTTTCCCTTTCACTTCTGCCAAATCTTGCAATGCAGGGCCGGGTGCAATAGAATTCTCTGTAGTCTAAAAAAGGCTCGTGCTGGTATCCGTGGTGGCACTACAGCGCAATATGGGCGGAAAAATCAACTCCGGCCTCCTGACCCACCGGGAGGGTGTACGTACCATTTCCGGTAAGGGAATGTAGCGTCCATGACAATCGTTCAAGGAGTCTCTATATGGCGGAAAGCAAAGAACAACAATTAGTCCCGCGGACAGTGCCAGAAGTTAATACTAAATATCGACGGATAAAGACAGCTATTCCTGTACCGGAATCAATAGCGCTGCTCAAGCAGCTCAGGACATACGAACCCAGGTCTATGGGAGGCCAGCCCCTGGTAGTATGGGACCATGCTTCCGGCATACAGGTTCACGACAAGTGGGGCAACAAATGGCTGGACTGGTCTAGCGGTGTCCTTGTCACGAATTCCGGGCACAATCATCCCAGGATAGCCCGGGCTATGGTCGAAAAAATAGAACATGGCCTGGTGCACAATTACTGTTTCCCTTCGGCTGAACGGGCTGAACTGACTAAAATGCTGGCGGAATCTGCTCCGGAGGGAATGGACAAAGTATTCCTCCTGACCACCGGTTCCGAGGCAACTGAGTGCGCTATCAAGCTGGCCCGGACCCATGGAATCAAGGGTGGAGGTACTGAAAAGATTGTAATAATTACCTTCAATAATGCTTTTCATGGAAGGACCCTTGGAGCCCAGATGGCCGGAGGCATACCATCCCTCAAAAACTGGGTGGTTAACCTGGATAAGGACATGGTTCAAGTCCCTTTCCCTGATGGTTTTCGCGGAGGCCCCAACCAGAGTTTTGATGTTTTTCTCAGGACTCTTGAAGAAAAAGGCATCAATCCGGAGAATGTTGCCGGAGTAATGTCAGAAACCTACCAGGGAGGCAATGCCAGCTTTGCCCCGCCTGAATATATGCAGAAGCTGCGGAAATGGTGTGATAGCCAGGATGCCCTGCTGATTATGGACGAAGTACAGGCGGGCTTCGGCAGAACCGGAAAATTCTGGGGGTTCGAACATTATAACCTGGTGCCGGACCTCATCTGCTGCGGAAAAGGAATTTCCAGCGGCATGCCATTGTCCGCGGTGATCGGTCCGGCTAGAATCCTGGATATGTATCCTCCGGGATCCATGACCTCCACCCATACAGGAAATCCGGTATGCGCCGCTGCCGCGATTGCCAATCTGGGGGTTATAAAGGATGAATGCCTGGTCAGCAATGCCCAGCGCATGGGTGATATCCTGCAGCCGGAGCTGCGTCGCCTGGGAGACAAATTTAAAACCAGGGTGGGCGCTGTCCATGGTAAGGGCCTCGTAGCCGCCATGCATATGGTTAAACCTTCAGGAATAGAGCCTGATCCGGACACAGCCGCGGCTATCGTAAGGCTTTGCGTGGAAAAGGGACTGTTAATGTTCGCCCCCGTCGGGTTTGGCGGTGCTTCAGTTAAGATTTCTCCCCCCCTCATTATTACGGAAGAGCCTCTTCGGGAAAGCATTGGAGTACTGGAAGAGGTTATGACGGAAGCCCTGGGAGATTAAGTCGGGGATTGTGATTACAGGCTCCCGATCTGGATCCTGTAATTAATATTAGGACTGCAGCCGGGAGCAGGATTGATGGTCCCGTATGTTATATCCGAGGTATCAGAGTATGAATACTGCACCTGTTCAAGTCACCGTTATCGGCGGGGGAATGATTACCCGTGATCAGATTCTGCCTTCTCTTTATCAACTACAGAGAAAAGGGGATGTGGGAGAGATCAGCATCTGCGCGCTGAGTTCCGCCCCGCTTTCTCAACTGGCCTCTGATCCTGCATTCAGCGAGGCTTTTCCTGGCCAGTCTTTTATTGCCTACCCGGATCTTGGTATCCCTGGAGACCAGCAATTCCCTGAAATTTACAGGGAGGTAGTTGCCGCCATGCCCCCGGGCAGCCTGGTGGTGGCAGCAGTTCCCGATCAGCTCCATTATGAGGTCATTCGCTTTGCCCTGGATTTTAACCAGCACGTGTTGACTGTCAAACCCCTTGTCCTCAAATACACTGAAGCAACGGAGATAGAAAGAATTGCCCTGGAGAAAGGCCTTTTTGTCGGAGTTGAATACCATAAAAGATTTGACAGGAGGTCGCTGGAAGCACGGAGACAGTACCGGGCGGGACGCCTTGGCGAATTCAGGTGCGGAGAGTCCAAGCTGGTTGAACCCTGGTATTACCGGCACTCCAATTTTCAGAACTGGTTCACCAGGGAAAATACTGATCCCTTCACCTATGTCGGCTGCCACTATGTGGATCTGGTCTGGTTCATAACTGGATTGAAGCCAGTTGAGGTTTCCGTTCGGGGAGTTGAAGGAAAATTTCCGAATGGTAATACAGGATTCCTGTGGGCGCATGGCCGTGTTGCCTGGGAAAACGGAGCGCTTCTTGGAGTTTTAACCGGACTTGGGTATCCGGACGAGGGCGCGGGAACCAATGACCAGGGCATGGTGTTGTATGGCGAAGGCCCCGACTGCGGGACAATCATAGACCACAACGACCAGTTCCGCGGATGCAGTTATGCCTATTCTGACAAGCAGGCAGGGGCGGCTTTCCGGTTCGTCAATCCTGATTATTTCAAGCTGGTTCCAAGCCAGGGTCCAGGACTGAAGCCGGTGGGGTATGGTTTTGATTCCATTGAAGCCAATGTGCATGCAGCGATCAGGGTAAGGTCCGCAGGCAGAGACCTGGAGGAGAGGCGCAGGATAATCCGGGAAATTGATGACAAAGGGATTATCGCCACCCCGGCAAACAGTTCCATAAATGAACTGGTAACAGAGGCGGTAAGAATGTCCATCCTGGCGGAAGGAAAGCCAGCCATGATTGACTGGTCAGGGATACCTTCAGTGAAGTACAGCTGATCGAGGTAAGCATGTTCTCAATAGGGGCTTGCCCCTGATCACAGGCCGGATTGACACTGAGTTGACTCTATCTGCTAAACCGTTTTTATTGATGGGCGGAATACAATGAAGTTTTTTTTCGGTACCCGTGAAAAGTCAGGGTTTGTAATCCGTATACTGATTGTTTGTACCCTGGCAGCTTTGTCCTGCTCCCGGACTGAACAATCCCCAGCACTCGAAAGACAGGCGAGGGAGGAAGTGTCTCCGGTTGTTGCCCTGTATGGTTTCAGCCGGAATAATGACTGGTTCCGGAATAAAACGGAAACTGAAATTCTGGATATACTCACCAGCTGGGGAATAAATGCTGTATTTGGCGTACATGACGACCGGGCACTGTCTGAGGTTTTGAGACAGGGTGGAATTAAAATATTCGCAGAGTTCGGGGTTTTTGTTGGAGAAGAATACTGGAGCCGGTTTCCTGAATCCCGGCCTGTTACCTCAGAAGGCCGGAGACAGGAGAAAGAGGAGTGGTATGCGGGAGTCAATCCTTCCAATGAACAGGTTCGGAAGGAGAAGCTTGCTGATTTCCAGGCTATGCTTGAGAGCCGTCAACTGGATGGAATCTGGCTTGATTTTATCCGCTGGCCCTGTCACTGGGAAGTAGTTAATCCCCGCCTGGAGTTTACAAGCTTTGACAAGGATACCCTGGAGAAATTCAGCAGAGATACCAGGATTAAGCTGGATTCGAGGGATGACCCTGTAGGGGCTGCCCTCCTGTTGCAGGATCGTTACCGGGCAGAGTGGGACAGGTGGAGGTGTGACCAGGTTACTTCATGGGTGGCTGAATCCCGTAAACTTATCGACAGCTATTCTCCGAATACCAAACTGGGCCTGTTTGGAGTTCCCTGGATCCGGGATTATGACAACGCGATTATTACCGTAATCGGCCAGGATTATGAAACCCTGGGACAGTACATAGATGTTTTTTCCCCGATGGTCTATCACAAGATGTGCGGCCGTCCCGTCAGCTGGATAGGTGAAGTTACCGGATGGATGAGTGAAACCACCGGAAAGAATGTAATGCCAATTATCCAGACGGTCAACACTCCCGGCTCGCTTTCTCCCGGAGAACTGGGGGAAGCCACGCGATCCGCCCTGGAGGCTCCTGGATCAATGGGTGTGATTTTTTATAATCTCGAAGGTCTTAATGAGCAGAAGCTTGAGGCGGCCAGGGAGGCTGTCGCCCGGTAGATCTTTTTTTAGCAGGCTTCAGTAATAAAAAGCCAGGTGATTTGTACGGACAGGTTTTCCTTGACACTGACTTTTTTCAGGGTGAACATTATAAAAATTTTCGGAATTGTATTTAGGTCTTATTTAAAAACAGAAGAAAGACGAGGATGTAATGACTTTTAAGAAGAAGGTATTCGACGCGAGCCTGGTGTCTGCTATTGCCTTATTTGTAACTTTTATGGGTGCTGCAACCCAGGTACAGGCTGTTCAGCAGACCGGTTATACAGACACTCCTTACATCTCCTATGGGAAATGGAGAGTCCATGACGACGCCCGGCCGCGGCCCGCGGTAGTGACTCCGGGTATAAACGGAAGCGCTCCTTCTGATGCCGTGATTCTTTTCGATGGAACCGACCTTTCCCAGTGGGAACATGTGAAGGGTGAAGAGAAGATTCCCGCCACCTGGAAAATGGGAGATGGATATTTCGAGACCGTCCCCAAATCAGGTCCGCTGGTGAGTAAGGAAAAATTTGGCAGTTGCCAGATCCACCTGGAATGGGCGACCCCTTCTGAGGTTAAAGGGGACAGCCAGGGAAGAGGTAACAGCGGAGTTTTCCTCATGGGAATTTATGAAATCCAGGTACTAGATTCCTGGGATAATGTTACTTATGCGGATGGCCAGGCAGGCGCGATGTATGGACAGTATCCGCCCCTGGTAAACGCTTCAAGAAAACCGGGAGAGTGGCAGACCTATGACATCATTTTTGAAGCCCCGAAATTCAAGGATGGGAAGATGTCTGTACCTGCTTACGTTACTGTCATCCATAACGGGATAGTCCTGCACCACAGGCAGGCATTTCTTGGACAGACCTTTCACAGGCGGGTCGGATTTTATACGGAACACCCTCCCACAGGACCTCTTGCTCTGCAGGACCATGGGAACCCGATAAAGTACCGCAATATCTGGGTACGACCGCTGGGTGATTATGACCAGAATGGAAAATAGAAGGTGACCCGGCCCCCGGGCGGGGGTCGGGCCTTTTTTTACAGCTACTCACTTGCAGCTTAATCAGTCTCTCCCCGGACTCCACATGTTCTCGGGCATCAGTCCGCACTTGTCTATGGCTTCCAGCCAGTAGGAAGGATCAAACAGGTCTTCAGATCCCTTATTGTTGGTACCGAAGGTAAACTTGACCCCTTTGTTTTTGGCCAGTCTGATGAATTCAAGGCTGGGTATTCTCCTGACCGCGTTGATCTCCATGGCGATGTGGTTGTCAGCCAGGGCCTGGATAACCCGGTTCATTCGTTTTTCTGTCCAGAGTTCATCATATCGGTCCTGCAGCTCTGCCGGAAGGAAGGTCGGGTTAACATAAATATCCAGTGATTCGTGACCCATGATTTTTTCAATCCTGGACACCAGCATTTCCATGAATTCTTCAGGGTCACCTACCTCGGTTTCATCTTCCATCCAGAGCCGCATCCTCCTGCCGTTGAAATCAGTGACTGTCATTGAATCAGTGATTACATAATCAAACTGTTCAATTGATTCCCGGGTGAAGAGATCCATCCACTCCCTCCCTTCGGCCTGCATGGCCAGGTATGTTCCGGGGATTCTTTGATATTTTTCGAGAAATTTCCGGAGGGACTTTTCATCAGGCAGAGGATTTTTCACCCCACAGTTAAAGGCGATCCCATAAGTAAACCCATACTCCCTGGCTTTAGCCAGGAGGTCTCCTGTTGTCAGGTCTCCCTTGAGGTGTACGTGATAATCCACCAGGGGAAAATTATTCAGGCCCAGTTCAGTGAGGCGCTGGTCAAGCACCTGATCAGCCGGGGGAGTTCCGGGGCTGGAAAGATTGTCCGGGAGCCTTCGTGCTTTCAGGTCCTTGAAAAAGACGGTACTTTCGGGGTCATGGCACTGCAGGGCAAATGTGCCTGAAGAAAGAACCCGTCCTTTCTGCCCCTTGGGCACAGGCGGGTTTTCCGGTTCGGTATAATCCACGACCAGTTGGTCATTGATGAAAACGCGGATCGTTTTTTCCTGGACAATTATGGAGTAATCAAACCACTCATTATCCCTGGCTGGAGATTCCCAGAGATTCCGAACCCCATACAGGCTTCCGGTTTTTTTTCTTTCCAGGTAACCGGTCTGTCCCGGACGAGGGGAGTTATACACCTGGGCTTCGTAGCCGATTAACGGCCATCCGGAATCCTGGAACCTGGTATGGAAAAAGATACCTGAATTAGAACCGGGCAGAGTTTTAACCTTGGCTTTCAATTCAAAATTGTGAAAAGCGGCATTACCATCATCGCCTGTATAGAAAAGATGCGCCCTGGGACCGGAACATACGATAACACCTTTTTCCACTGTGAAGGATCCGGAGTTTTCAGAAGCTTTCCATCCATCCAGTGATTCGCCATTAAAAAGAGTAATCCATCCATCCTGGGCCCAGCAGGAGGCGCAGAGCAGTACTGCTATGTGAATAAAAATAATTCCTGTTTTACGCATAATTTTCTCCGGATGTGTTTTTGCGGGAATAACAACCAGGGCTGGGTAAGGATCTGTTTTTACTTCCGGCCCCTGTTATCTGGAATCATTCCCGCGGATTCTGTTATTTATCCTGGGATTTTCGCTGCCAATGTTTTTCGCCGATTTTTTCATCCTTTAGATTGGTAACCTCCAGGTTTAGTGTTTCTCCAGTGGCATGCACATTGATAATTACCGCGGATTCCTCTTCGGGTCCTCCGCCAATGACAATAGGAAAATTTCTTTTGTCTGAGGGATCCTCCAGGTAGTAGCTGTGGTAGTGGCCCGCAATTTCCAGGTCAATGCCTGCATTGTTCATCGTTTCTGCCCAGACTTTTTTATAGGGTTGAAAAAATTTTGGATCCCTCTTTTCATCTCCCGGAATATGGCCTACCGGGATATGGGTTACCAGGATACGGAAAGGCGCGGCTTTCCATTCGGCAGACCTGATTACGCCATTGAACCACTGCTCTTCCTGGCGGCGGTAAGATTCAAAATCAACCAGCCCGCTGTATTCGGGATCTGAGTCATCCTTATCTTCCCCGCTATCCAGGACCAAAAACTGGACAGGACCCCGGCGGAATGAATAGTAGAAGCGGCCATCGGGCATATACAGGTAACGGGTCATGAAACGGGCGAAACTTCCCCTGCATTCATGGTTCCCCCTGATCCAGATCATAGGATGTTCGCTGGCGTATTCTCCCGGCAGGTTAAGGATAGCGGCAACATCTTCCTCCCCCTCGATATGGGAAAGAATATCCCCATTAAGTATTACGAACTGCGGGGGAGTTGAGGCGTTTTCAACCTTGTCCATCAGGCGGCCAATCAACCGTATGTTTTTGTGGAGGTCATTCAGGACGGTGAAGCGCAGCTCTGAATGACCCGGCACAGGCAGAGATGCAGAAAAGAGGGAGGATTTGATATTGCTGCCAAAATCCACCTTGTAGGGTTTGAAATTTATGATCCTGGTAGCAAGCAGCTGATACTCGTATTCTTTACCGGAAGACAGACCTGAAACTGTGATCCTGTGAAATGTTTCATTGGCTTTTACCAGTCCGTGCTGCTGGTCGGTGACGGTGATGAATCCGCCTGTTGATCCCTTTTCCCTGACCAGAACTGCGCATGAGGCGGGATGGCTGGTTATGATGAATACTACAAAGGAGTCCGGTGTGGACCACTGAATGACTGGAGGGGTCAGAAACCTGAATTCAGCAGAAGGATCAGTACCCGGAGTCGGCTTCTGGTACAGGTTGCCTGCCACCAGGCAATTGACAAATAACACGCTGCCTGTGACAGCCAGGATACTGAATATGAGTCTGACATAACCACTTCGTTTCATAAATCCAATTGTTGATTATCGGGCGACAGGAGTAAAGCTGAATTTCATACCCGGACAGTGGTTGAGATGGTTATACCAGGGCAGGATTCTTCTAATAATGGCATACTTTATTGTCATAATATCAATTAATATTTGTTATTCAATCGGGCAATTTTTGTATCCGGGTTTTGATAATGAGGTTTTCAATGAGGTTACCCAGCTGCAGGATTTTATTGGGTTTTATCCTGGTTTTGTTTCTTTTCAGCCCAGACATAACTGCTGAATATCTTGAGCCTCCCCGTGAGATATCGAGGATTTTGGATCGGAGTCCTTTTCCTGAAGTGACTGTTTCCCCGGACCATCGGAACCTGCTTTTAATCCGGAGGGAGGGGATGCCCGGAATTGAGGAACTGACCAGGCCTTATCTGGCACTGGCGGGCATACGGTTCCTCCCCTCCAACCTCGGGCCGATCGTGGATAGGAGAGGGCCCATTGTTAAGATGTCGTTCTCCTCAATCAGGGAAGGAAGGAGATGGGATGTAAATCTTCCCCAGTCGGTTAAGCCGGGTACGCCGATTTTTTCTCCTGACTGCAGGTGGATTGCGTTTGCAGATATGCAGCCGGAAGGGATTTCACTCTGGATTTCTGAAATTGCTACTGGCAGGAGCCACAAACTTACTGATTCAAACCTTAACCTGGTGACAGGAACTTTTTTCTGGATGCCGGACTCAAGAGGTTTGATCTGTCGTTTGACCCCGAAAAAAATGGGGCGGCCCCCGGTTGAGTCCGGCATACCTGAGGGACCGGTAATCCAGGAGAGCCATAATATTGAAGCAAAGGTCAGGACCTACCAGGACCTGCTTAAAAGTCCTTTTGACGTTGAACTGTTTGACTACTACTGCACAGCCCAGTTGGCCCATATTTCCATTAATGGGGAAGTATCTTCGATAGGCAAGCCTGACATTTTTTCGGATGTATCAGTATCTCCAGACGGAAGGTATCTCTCTGTTGTCAGAATAGTGAAACCTTATTCATACCTGGTCCCGTGGATTAATTTTGCCAGGGAGATAGAGATTTGGGATATCAAGGGCAAGAAGATAACGACCCTGGCCAGCCTGGACCGGGCGGAAGCAATCCCGATAGAAGGAGTTCCTGTCGGTCCGCGTTGTATTGAATGGCGGGCTGACAGCCCTTCCACACTTGTATGGGCTGAAGCCCTGGACGGAGGAGATCCCAAAGCAGATGTTTCTTTCCGAGACCGGGTTATGATGTGGAAGGCTCCTTTCAAGGGCGGCCCCAGGCAGTTGCTGCAGACAGCCATGCGTTTCCGCAATATCCTTTGGAGTTCGGGTGACCAGGAGTTTCTGTTTACCTACGACAGGATAAAACAGTGGACCAGAACCTGGGTTTTTTCAACAAGGGATCTGGAGCTTGCGGAAAACAAGCTTCTCTGGAATCGTGATATCGGGGATGCCTATGGTGATCCAGGGAATCTGGTGGGCCATTTTGATTCCAGGGGTTGTTTCCTGGTGGATGTAAATGATGGAAAGGTACTGCTCAAGGGTGACGGCAGCTCTCCCGAAGGAGATCACCCTTTCCTGGATGAACTGGAGCTTTCCACTGCCAGGCAGAGGCGGATTTATCAGAATAAGGGGAATGTTTATGAAGCGATAGAGGGTGTGCTTGATCCCGGAGGCAGGGAAATTGTAACCAGGCACGAATCTGTTACCTCTCCGCCTGAATATTTTTTTGTTGATACTGATACCGGGGAGAGACGCTCCCTGATAAAGTTTGAAGATCCAGTGCCTGAATTGAGAGGCGTAAAAAAAGAGATTATCAAGTACCTCAGGGAAGATGGAGTTGAGTTATCGGGAACATTGTACCTTCCTCCAGCCAGGAAGGCAGGAGAGCGGTTGCCTTTGATAATGTGGGCCTATCCCAGGGAATTTAATAACCCCAGGATTGCCGCCCAGGTTCGTGGCTCGGCATATAAATTTCCGGTTATCAGTGGGCCTTCCCACCTGTTTTTTCTCCTGAGAGGTTACGCTGTTCTGGATGGCCCGGGCATGCCGATAGTTGGAGAAAAAGGTAATGACACTTTTGTGGAACAGCTGGTGATGAACGCCAAATCCGCCGTCGACAAGGTCGTAAACATGGGAGTGGCTGACAGGAAGAGAATTGGCATAGGGGGACACAGTTACGGTGCCTTCATGACCGCAAATCTGCTGGCCCATTCAGATTTTTTCGCTGCAGGAATTGCCAGAAGCGGTGCTTATAACCGTACCCTCACTCCTTTTGGTTTCCAGAATGAAAGAAGGACGTTCTGGGAGGCCCCGGAAGTCTACTTTGCCATGTCTCCCTTTATGCATGTTGACCAGATAAATGAGCCACTGCTCCTTATCCATGGCGAAGCTGATAATAATTCTGGGACCTTTCCTTTACAGTCGCAGCGCATGTTTCAGGCCTTGAAAGGGCTTGGTGGTACCGTCAGGCTGGTTATGCTGCCCGGAGAATCACATGGTTACGCCGCAAAGGAATCTGTTAAACATACTGTTTACGAGATGCTGAGCTGGGCTGACCGGTTTGTAAAAGGGAAAGAGCAGAAGGATTAGTCTAAAAAGTGAAGGGAGGAGGACCGGAAGCAGGGATACTGCCGGTCCATCCGATGCGGGGTACCCTCATTTTACATAATTACCGGTTTCATCGGTCCACCAGTTATTCGGTCCATATTGCAATATCTGGGTGCCGGTCCTTTTGAAGCTGGCGGCATAGATCCGGTTTTTGAATTTAGATGTGTCGGTGGTGGCAGCCCGCTCCTCGAACCAGGTCCGGTTCAGGGGGCCTGGATCAAAAGCGCTGATATGTTTCCACTGCCCTTGGTCGTAGATCTCGACCCAGGCATGTCCCGCGGATAACCCTACCCATTGGGGAATCACAACAACCCTGGCGGGGACTCCCACCGCACGGCAGGCATCCGCTAACAGAATCGAAAAGCTGATGCAGTTTCCCAGTTTGTTTTTTACCGTCTCTCCAACGCTCCAGAAAGAATCGGACTTGTTCTCGTAATCAAACTGGAGGCCGAGGAGATTGGGTATCCACGACTGCAGGGAGAGGAGAATCTCTCCGGCGGAATTACATTCTTCAACGATAGGGAGGAAGCTCTTCATGAATTCTTCCCTCCAACTGTCCCGTGCCTCACCGATCTGGGCGTAGGGCAGCAGGTAGTTAAGGAAAATGTCTTCCGGTAGATCAGGCCTGAAGGACCAGATATTCCGGACCCTCAGGGCATAATCGATATTGTCTAGCAGGTAAGAGGAATCCAGGCTTCTCAGGTCGCTTTCCGGCATGTTGACTAGCAGGAAGATCAGATATTCCAGCCGTTCGGGAGGGATCTCAAGCAGCGCTTTTTCCATTTCCGGTCGATTTTCTCCGGCCACCCAGAGAGCACTTTTAAGCCGATTCACCAGGATTTCATCATCCATTCCGGAGAATACTGACCGGGTTACTTCCCCGTGAAACACTTCAGAGATACCAACCTTCAGAATCTCCCTGGCCTGGTGTTTCAGTTTCATGCCCCTGTTTGTCGGCACCTTCATTGGGGTGAGGATGGTATCCAGCGCGTATTTAAAAGCTTGCTCCTTATCTCCTTCTTCCAGGTAGGCGGAAGCCAGCTGGAACATGGGACCCAGTTTCCAGGGAAGTACGCAGAGAGCCTTTTCAGCATAGTCGATGGCTTTGCTGTATTGGCCTGTTTTAAGGTAAAGGGAAGCCATGCTCTCCAATATCGAAGGGAAATAACCAGCCTGCAGGGCTAGTTCGTAGATCTCTATTGCTTCTTCATTTCGGCCCAGTCCAGCCAGGATCCTTCCGTAATCCTCAAGAAAATATACATCTTTGGACAAGTGAGGCAGGATATTTTTTAGCAGGGCAAGACCTTCGTCAACATTTTGTCCGCTGGAAATCAGGCTTTTCGCCTTCAGGTAGTCTTGTTTGGATTGGTATTCATTCCAGCCTGTAAGAATGAACCGGATGGTTATCAGGCAGGCGGCACAGGTAATAAAAACTAAAATCCATTTCTTTAAATAGAAAGTCGGCATAATCCTAAATCGGTCCTAATCGGATTTGACGTGTTCAGATTTTTGGGATTCAGACAAGGAAACGGCAATTCCCAGGAGATAGCTGAAGACAATGTTTATTTGTATTATCATAAATGGCGAATAGGATAGAGACATGCTCAGAAAGAGAATAAGAACGGCTCCGACCCCGAAGCGGACCATGTTATTTCTCTCCCCCTTCCAGATCTGAATTCCCAGGTTTCTGAGGGAGTAATTGTTTACAGCAGGTTCGGGGGACCTTTCAGCGCCTGATTCCTTTGAATTTATCAGCTGGAACGCCACACGCAGAATAAGGAACCAAAAGGGAATATAGAGGCAAAGGCCCAGGATTCCGCTTTCAACAGCTGCTTCCAGATAGGTGCTGTTGATCATTCCGTTGCTCCCAGCCAGGAAACGGTCCAGATCGCTGCCCTTTCCCATCGCGAAATAGTCGCACTGATATTTTGCCAGCTGGGAAAAGGTATTTCCGAATCCGATCCCGGTAAGTAAATTTCTAGAGAAAATGTTAAATCCAACCCTGTAAAGAAGAAATCTTCCCCATAAGGAGAGCGGCCTGAAGGAGTAAACGAAGTATAAGCCGGAGACAATCGTAGAAAAGAATGCGGCAGCAACTGTAATTTTTGCCGCTGATCCCGATCTTTTCCAGATTCCGGTCAACTGGGGAGAGAAATAGACAACTGAAGCAACCCCAAGCGCTAATACTACTCCGCAGGTGGCGGTCCTGGATGTTGTCAGGACCATAATCGTGAAGAGGAAGAGCGCCCATAGAAGAGAAATGATCCTGTATATGGAACCCCTGACTCCTGAAAATACCTGTGATATGACAAGGGGAACACTCATGGCCAGGAGCATGCCGAAAACATTGTAGTTGTAGAAGGGTCCCAGGAGCGGAAGCTTACCCTGGATTGCCTGGAGCAGCCCATGGCATGCTTCAAGCGTTATGGGGATTACCGGGATTACAAGCAGGAACAGGGTGTAGTCCTTCAACTGGTTAGCGTGGAGGTTTCGGATCAAGAGGTATAGAAAGAAGGAGCAGACCAGGGTCAATATGGGATTGACTGGCGCGAATCCCCGCCTGATCCAGAAAAATGAAAACAGGTTCATCAGGATCATCAACCCGAAGATCCCGTCGAACCAACTGAATTTCAAGCTCCTGCTTCGGGTGACCAGGCAATAGGCGAGGAAGATAAAAGGCGAAGAGTAAAGAACCAGGGAGCAAAATACTTCCTGGGAGCCCAGTGGGCCGAAAAATCTTCTGGCGGGAGGATAGAATACCGGGATTTTGGGAAGCAGGGCGGCAATGAAAATAACAAACAGGATCGCCACCTGGACCTGAAATTTCTGATTCGACTGGAATGATTTTTTTATTAAATGGAAAAAAGGGGTCATTATTCCAGATTCTATTTCACACCCCAGTGCCTGTCAATCTGGCCATTTTGAGTCTGGAAGGATGTTATTTTGCCCTGAATGATAAATCTAAATGGACCGTAAGCCGTTATTGGGTGAAGTTTTACCAAATATCGGCTTACGGCCTGCTTAAGAGCCCCGGAATCAGAATCCTTCATCCAGTTTTTTCTGGAGGCTGGCCTTGTATTCTTCGACATTGATCTGGATTCCGGCGACCCCTGATTTCATGGCAGCTTCAGCCACGGCTGCTGATTCCCAGACAAACACGCGGGGATCAAAAGGTTTGGGTATTATGTAATCCGGGCCGAACGTAAGGCTTTCCAGTTCGTAGGCCTCAAGAACTGAGGCCGGTACGTACTCCCTGGCCAGTGCCGCCAGTGACCGGGCGGCAGCCATCTTCATTTCCTCGTTTATAGTGGTTGCCCTCACATCCAGGGCTCCCCTGAAAATAAAGGGGAAACCAAGTACATTATTAATCTGGTTGGGATAGTCTGATCGCCCGGTGGCCATAATAGCTTCAGGCCTCACCGCCAGGACGTCTTCATAAGTGATTTCAGGATTAGGGTTGGCCATGGCAAATATGATCGGTTTATCCGCCATTGATTTGACCATATCCTGTGAAACACATCCTCCAACAGAGAGGCCAAGGAATATATCAGCTCCTGCCAAAGCCTCGGCAAGGGTCCTTGCCCTGGTATCAGAGGCAAATACTTCCTTGTCAGGATTCATGTTTTCGGTCCTGCCTTTATATATGACTCCCTTGCTGTCGCACATAATGATGTTGTCCATCTGGATGCCCAGCTGGTGATAAAACTTTGCGCATGAGATGCCGCTGGCTCCGGCACCATTAACTACCAGCCGGACATCGGAAAAATCTTTGCCTGTCAGGTCTAGGGCGTTGATCAGGCCTGCTCCGGCAATGATTGCCGTGCCATGCTGATCATCATGGAATACCGGGATATTAAGAGATTCCTTTAGCCTGTTTTCTATCATGAAACACTCAGGCGCTTTGATATCTTCCAGGTTAATTCCCCCGAAAGTAGGCTCGAGGAGCTCTACTGTCCGGATAATCTCTTCCGCGTCATTGCTTCTGATCTCAAGATCAAAAACATCAATGTCAGCGAATCTCTTGAACAGTACTCCTTTGCCTTCCATTACGGGTTTACCTGCTTCGGGACCGAGGTTTCCCAAGCCCAGGACAGCCGTGCCATTGGATATGACAGCGACCAGGTTCCCTTTGGCAGTGTATTTGTACACATCTTCCGGGTTATCCCTGATCGCCAGGCAGGGCTCAGCTACTCCCGGGGTATAGGCCATGGACAGGTCCTTCTGGGTGGCGCAGGGTTTTGTAGCCCTGACCTCAATTTTTCCTTTTCTCCCCCTGGAGTGATAATCCAGGGATTCTTCTTTAGTAATCATTAATTCCTCCTGAATGCTTTTTATTACCAGGCAAAAGTACATCTCTCAAAGCGTTTGCCGGTATGATGCTGGCTGATCCCGGCTTGACGGGCATCATTATCCGATTAGCGGCTGTCCAGCTCTGTCACAAACTTACTCTTTTTATAAACGGGCCAGCTTTAATGTTACGCTATCTTCCGCAAATGAACATCTTTTTTCAATTATGTTAATCCAGAATGATAGAATATCTTTTTTATCAGACAGAGAAAAGCGAGAGGACTGTTCCTTTTTGGTTTCTTAGAATTAGGAAAAATGCCTGCATCGACAGGCATCGGAGGATGACATGAGGTTATTACGAAAGGTGACTATCCCTGTTCTTATGTTGGGATTATTGGCTTTGACAGGGTGTGTCAGTGACCCTACAGCTGAACTTGTTAAGGCAGCCCAACAGGGCGACACAGGGGCAATAGCATCGATGCTGGGGAAAGATGCTGATATAGAGTTTAAAACGGAGGATGGGAAAACCCCCTTAATGCTGGCTGCTGACGGAAATCACGCCGATGCGGTTGTCGCTTTGCTTGATGCCGGGGCAGCTGTTAATGCCCAGGACAGATCTGGCCGCACCGCCCTTGCCCTGGCTGTCATGAAAGGGAGCCAGGAGGTAACAAAGGCCATCTCTGATAAGGGAGCAGATCTGAATATACCAGATTTCGACGGATTGACTCCTCTGATGCATGCTGCTGAAAACGAGTTTGTTCAGATCGCCGCTTTCCTCGTCGAAGCCGGGGCTGATCTGGAGGCGGTAGACGGGCAGGGAAGGACCGCGCTGATGTGGGCGGCTGCCAAAGGAAACCTGGAAATTGTACAGATTCTTCTGGAGAAAGGCGCTGCTGTTTCCGCTGCCAGCAAGGACGGACGTACTACGCTGATGCACGCGGCAGAAGGCCCGAATGTTGAAGTAGTTAACATGCTTCTTGAAAAAGGAGCCGATCTTAAGGCCACAGCAAAGGACGGGAAAACCGCATTACTGGTTGCCGCCAGTGATGGGGCAGCGTCCACTGTCAAACTTCTCCTGGAAAAAAAGGCGGATTTGAAAGCAACAAGCCAGGATGGCAGGAACGCGTTGGCCTGGGCTGCCTCAGGTGGAAACGTGGATGCCATAAAAATGATGCTTGAAGCAGGCATCAAGGTAGATTCCAAAGATCAAAACGGCCGGACAGCCCTGATGTGGGCTGCCTACAATGGCAGTGCCGATGCCATCAACCTATTGGTGGAAGCCAAGGCCAGCCTCAAAGTCAGCGATAAGAGCGGGACAACACCCCTTATGTGGTCTGCCCGGGAAGGTAAGGTTGAAGCTGTTAAAGCCCTTATAAATGCCGGAGTTGACGTGGATGCAGTCAATAATGAGGGGTGGACTGCCCTGATGGCTGCCGCTTCAAATAACCGGCCTGAGGTTGTTAAGCTTCTTCTTGCTGCCGATGCAGATCCTGCTATCAAGGCAAAAGCAGGATGGTCGGCCTTGGTGGGTGCTGCGGGTAAAGGCGATGTTGAATCAGTAAAGGCCCTGATTGAATCAGGCGCTGACCTTGATATGGGAGACGCGAATAAAGGCACACCTCTCATGCATGCGGCTGCGCAGGGACAGGCCGCTGTTGTCCAGGTTTTAATTGACTCCGGCGCGGATACCAGCCTTAAGGATATTATGGGCAAGACTGCCCTTGAGTACGCCCAGGAAAGCGGTGATATAAAAACCATGGCTATTTTCAGCGGTGGCGATCAGGAAGAAGAAACCGAAGGTTAGTCTGGATCCAACTGAATTTCCCCCTGGCCTGAAGCCGAGATCAGGGGGAAAAGCCCCCCTGTCATCTGGAATGCTGACCTCTGGCTGAATTTTCCAGTCTGTGAGGCTGCAGGAAGTTTTTGATAGTAAAGGAAATCAGGCTACGTCAGGCATATCTTCATCGTTGATCCTGAAATCATCCCTGCCCAGTTTTATGAGTTCTTTCATTTCTCTTTTCAGTTTTTTGCTGGGAGCATTACGGTAATAATGTTTGTGCGACCCTTTCAGGGCCAGGAGAAGACAATCTCGGCAGTTTTGGCACTCATCCATGTGAAGCAGGAATTCAAGCAGATCGTCTCCATGTAGCTGGTTGTTGAGATAAGCCAACATTTGCGTCTGATCACAAGCATGTCTATCTGGCATATTCATAAATTCACCTTCAGTGCTATAAGACTACAGAAGGGGGGTGAAAGTTTCATTCTTTAAGGTAAAATGTCCATAAATGCTTCTACAGCTTCCGATATATCGTGGATTGTTTATAAAAAAGGGAAAATATCATGAAAAACGATTTCAAAAATGTCAGCAGGCGGGAATTTGTTATAACCAGCGGAGCCGTACTGGGTACACTGGCTTCGACGACAAGGGGAGCTCAACCTGCTGCTCCTGAAAAAACCAGGCTGGCAATTGTTGGGACTGGCTCCCGAGGAATCGGAATGTGGGGTTCTCCCGCTGTCCGGGATTATTCAGACAGGATTGAAATGGTTGGCCTGTGTGATATAAATCCGAAAAGAGTCCGGGTTGCTGAGCGTTTGATCCGCAGTAATCTGCAGAATATGGATGGACATCTCAGCCAGGCTGACGGAAACTCCTCCCCCGCCGATATAGGCGGATCGATTCCGGTTTTTACTGATTTTGATGAAATGGTGCGCGTAACCCGCCCGGACAGGATTATTGTCACAACCATGTGTTCCACCCACATAAGCTACGTAATTCGGGCCCTGGAACTGGGATGTGATGTTATCTGTGAGAAACCATTCGGAACCGACGAAGATCAGTGCCAGGCGTTGATTGATGCCCAGAAGAAGTATGACAACAATATTACGGTGACCTTTAATGCCCGTTACGGAGTCAGCGCGACCAGAGTCAAGGAATTGCTGAGAGAAGGGGCTATAGGGGAACTGCTGTCAGTAGACTACTCGGAATTTCTTGATGACGACCATGGTACCAGCTATTTCAGGCGCTGGCACGGGATCAAGGAAAATTCAGGTACCCTGCTGGTCCACAAGGCTTCCCATCATTTTGATCAGCTTAACTGGTGGATTGAGGGCGATCCAGTGGAAGTTTCCGCCTATGGTGACCTGAGGAGATATGGACGAAAGGGACCATTCCGTCATGCGAATTGCCGGTTATGCACTCACAAGGCAGAATGTCCTTATTACTGGGATATTACCAAAGACAAATATTCCGTGGAGTTGTATGTCGACTGTGAGAGCGAAGACGGATATTTCAGGGATGGCTGCGTGTTCCGCAATGCCATCAATATTTATGACACCATGAGCGTCCAGGTCAAGTATGACAACAAAGTCCTGGTGACGTATTCCCTTAATGCCGGGTTGCCTGATGAAGGGCAGATAATTGTCTTTAACGGCAGCAAAGGCAGGATTGAACTCCGCAATTACGACCAGCAGCCCTGGGAGGTAAACGCTTCCGCTGAACTCAGGCTTATCCGGAATTTTGACAAGAAGGATGCCGAGCTGGAATCGCTGGACCGCCGCAGCGGTTCTCATGGTGGAAGTGACAAACTGATCAGGGATCATGTTTTTATACCAGAGAGTCCTGATGAAATGGGACACCGCGCTGGTGCCAGGGCAGGCATCATGAGCGCGATTATCGGTATTGCAGCTTACAGGTCTATTGAAAAAGGTCGCCCTGTTAAAATTAATGAACTTGTAAACTTCAGCTGATTATCCAGAGAACTGGGCAGGAGGGGCTTCAGCCTTTCCCGCCCCTTTTTTACTTCCAGTTGAGGGTATTTTCAGCAGTAATACGGTAGAGTTGTCTCAGGGTATCCTGCCCCAGCTCAAGGCCGTACAAACGCCACCACTGTCGTCCTGGGATATACTCATCTCCTGTTTCCAGCAGTCGCCACCATCCTTCGTACATTTCCTGTTCCCGCCCCATGTCTGTACCAAACATTATTCTGGAACAGTATTGATCGAGGAATTTACGGGCAGCACGGGGTTGCCGTCCGATTTCATAATCCCTGGCTGAAATATCCAGGTAGAGATTGGGAAAGCTTTCCATATCTTCAGCCAGCCGAGCCAGGTTGTTGCCAAGGTTGCTGAAATGACAGAGGATAAAACTGGTATTGGAGTGTTTTTTCAACACCTCATTCCTCATGAGGATCAGCTCTTCATAGGAAGGAACATCTTTGCCGTACAGGTTGAAGACCTGGAAATCAGGGGTCCGTTCCCATTCAGGCCCCAGTGGCTGCCAGCAGGACGGATGGTCTGCAACATGTAAATTAACCGGGAGATTAAGCTCTGCGCATTTTTCCCAGAAAAGGTCGAGCCTGGCATCGTTGGGATGGAGCCGTTTATCCCTTGGGAGTGGATTTTCTTCATTTGATCCAAATCCCCATCCTTTATCAACAAGTTCACCTACCCCCCTGGCGCCGTTTTGGTAACATCCTATGAGTTCCTCTACTGCCTTCTGCGGATAGTCTGGATCTGAGATATTATCAGTGAGAAGTCCGCAGTACAGCTGGAACCTTCCTGGCCAGGCTTTGAGGTAGAGGTCGGTAAGCTCTTTGAACTTCTCCCCGGTGGCGCCGGTAAGAACCACCGTGATATCGATTCCTGTCCGGTCCATGGTTTCAATCCACTCTTTGACCTCTTTCGCTGTTTCTGCATACACATGAGTATGGACATCAATGACCGGAAGCGCTGCCCTGGGCACCTGGTGTTCCGGTACTACAAGAGAGGACGAGGGTTTGTAATCTTTGAGCAGTACGCTGTTCATCGGACCTTCCGTTAGTTTAACGTGTCCCCATTTTACTGTCTCCTGTGTTTCCACGTCAGGAGATATCCCGGTTCCGTCCCCTCCGGGTCCGCATGATAGAGCAGGCAAAGCTGCCAGGATGAAAGATGAAATGTAAAGCATGAGCTTTGCTTTGTTTTGTTGAATTAACATATTGATTCATTCCTTAAATCCAGGATTGGTTATTGTATCCCTGTTTGACTGATTACATAATAAATAAAAAAATACGGTGATCCTGAATTTTAGGTAATATTGATAGAAATTCTGAAAAGTGTGTATGATCCACGTGATAAAAAACAGATGTGGATTTCAATTGTCAATTTAATAGCCGTATAAGAATCCTGGCATGATGGAGGCTTATTTCCTGGAAATAGTTACTTTGTCGCATCATTGAAGGATTATTGGCAGGAGAGGGTTTGTTGATGAAAGTATATGTTTGTAATATTTGTCAGTACAGGTATGATGAGTCCAAGGAAAAAGTCCTCTGGGAAGATCTTCCGGATGACTGGGTATGTCCGCTCTGCGGCGTGGGGAAAGATCAGTTTTCCCTGCTCAAGTAGATAATCACCGACACCCGGTTTTTTAATAGATGTAATCCCGGTAAAGGCAGGATAACCTCACTGCCGGGGCATCCGGCAGAACTTGATTTGATTGAGATTTCTGGTCGGAAAAATGAAAGTATATGTCTGCGATATCTGTGGATACAGGTATGATGAGTCCAAGGAAAAAGTCCTCTGGGAGGATCTCCCTGAAGACTGGGTGTGTCCGCTCTGCGGTGTGGGAAAAGACAGATTTACTCTGCTGAAGGATTCCACCAGCACTGAATCGGCAGAGGGAGGCGCTGATCCCGGTCCGATCCGGCCCCAGCTGGTTGTCAGTGATATTCTGGCCGAGACCTTAGTAAACTGGGGAGTACGTTGGGTTTTCGGCATGCTCGGGCATTCCAATCTTGGATTGGGCGAGGCCATCAGGAAAAAGGAAGCCGGGGGCGGGCTGCGTTTTATCAGCATCCGCCATGAAGGCGCAGCGTCTTTTGCCTGTTCTGCCTATGGAAAATTGACGCGCCATCTTTCGGCCTGCCTTTCCATAGCCGGGCCTGGGGCTACCAACCTTTTGACCGGGCTCTGGGATGCAAACCTTGACCGCTCACCAGTGCTGGCGATAACCGGTCAGGTGGAAACCCAGGTTCTTGGCCCCGGAGGATTTCAGGAGGTTGACCTGCAGGCCGCCTATGGGAAGGTGGCATCCTGGCAGCAGACTGTCCTTTCCTCGTCACATTATGGCGAGTTGATGAGCCTGGCCTGTAAGAATGCCCTAACCAACCGGAGAGTGGCTCACCTGGTGGTCCCGGATGAAATCCAGAAACAGCCGGTTCTTGAATCAGAACAACCTGGTGATCCGGCCGGCAGGATGATGGAAACAGATATTTCACCGTCTGCTGAGTCTGTGAGATTGGCCCTGGAGCTTCTCCGGAATTCAAGTAAGCCTGTTGTGATTGCCGGATATGGAGCTATTCCAGCGGCTCAAATAGTGGTGAGGCTTGCTGAGACTCTCAACTGCCCCCTGATTACAACTTATAAATCAAAGGGTATGGTCCCGGACAGACATCCCCTGGCTTGCGGTGTTGTGGGCAGGAGCGGAACTCCGGTTGCAGCCAGGTTTATGATTGAATCGGACTGCCTGGTTGTCCTGGGGGCTGGATTCAGCGACCATTCAGGAATAAGCAGGAATAAACCGGCAATCCAGGTGGACTTTGATCCCTCCGCCCTGGCACGTTTTAGTCCGGTAACAGTTCCGGTTTGGGGGGATATTGGAAAAACTGTTGAACTTATGCTTGGCTCTCTATGCGGATGTGACATGTTTGAAGACCGGCGCCCTGATATTGCGTCAGAATGGGAAGCCTGGCGCAGGGAAAAAAAGAAAAGGTCCGGGGTAAATAGCCGAGTTGGACTGAGCAGTGCCGCAGTATATGAAGTCCTGGGGAGGGTTGCTCCAGGCGACGCACTGATAGCTATTGATGTAGGGGATAATGCCTATTCTTTCGGCCGGTATTTTGAGAGTCAATCCCAGCCGGTGATCATGTCCGGTTACCTGGGTTCCATTGGATTCAGTTTCCCGGCTGCCATGGGAGCCTGGGCCGCCAGCCAGGAACAGGACTCGGAGTACCAAGGCCGCAAGGTTATCTCAATCTCCGGAGATGGTGGTTTTGCCCAGTACATGGGAGAATTCCTGACAGCTGTGAAATACGGGATGAACATAACTCATTTGCTTTTAAATAATAATGAACTTGGAAAAATAGCAAAAGAGCAGAAAGGGGAAAACTATGAGGTCTGGAACACTTCCCTCAATAATCTGAATTTTGCTGCTTATGCCCAATCTTGCGGTGCCCTTGGTTTCAAGGTGGAATACATCGATGACCTGGAGCCTGCACTGGAAAAAGCAATTAAGCATTCCGGTCCTTCCCTGGTAGAAGTCGCAGTGGATGCCTCTCTGCCCTGATTTCATACAGACTTGTCTGTTGATATTTTTTTGACTGAATGGGAGTGTTTTTTTATTCCTCGGAGATTCCCAATCTCGCCTCTGTTTTGGTTGGAGCCGGATTTTTTTGTTGTCATCCTGACCATGAAATCATTAAACCCTTATTGTGACTCTGTCGCAGTTTTATAAGCAAATAACGGTTATCTCAGCATTTTCAGGATAAGTGCCGATTTTTATTAATGATATATTGGGGGAATGTGAGATTGGGGCTGGAAAGCAAAACCTTCAGATAAAACGAAACATTATTGTTGATACACGTATTAGGCCATAGTCGAACTGAATTTTTAATTGGAGTAAGTACAGTGAAGAATAAATTTTTATTAGCCAGCTTGTTGTTGTTGTTTATCAGCGCCTGCTCATCCGGAAGTGGAAACGGTACTGGGGCTTCCTCCGGCAGAACCGCTCCTGGCGTTCAGCAGGCAGATATTGCCATGAGCGTGGAAGGGCACAAGGTATCCAGGAGATCCATTTCTGAATACGTCATAACCAATACTTCCCTGGAATCTATCAGGGAGGTAATTGTCTACTCCAAGGTGAGTGCGATGGTTACGGAACGTAATTTTGAAGAAGGGGATATTGTTAAAGAAGGGGACCTTCTTGTCAGGCTGTACGATGAAGAAATGGTCAATAACCTGGAACAGGAGAAGATTGCCCTGGCTCAGGCTGAAGTCGCTGTACAGCAGGCGGAGGTTACCGCTGAGTTGTCAGCTGCTGAATTTGAAAGGGTTAAAACTCTTCATGACCAATTACTTATCAGCAAGCAGGAATACGACCAGTCAGAGATTTCCAGCCGTTCCGATTCCCTGTCCCTTGACAATGCCAAACAGCAGTTGGAAGCGGCTAAAGCCCGTCTGGAAGCATCTGAGATACAACTGTCTTACACTACCGTGAATTCCCCGATCTCCGGCGTTGTGACCGTGCGCATGGTCAACGTGGGAGACAGGGTAAGTTCCAATCAGCAGTTATTGACCATCCAGGAATTTCCTCCTCTCTGGGCCAGGATTTATGTTCCGGAAAGATCGATACCAAAAATCAAGATCGGACAGCTGGCCAGGCTCGAAATGGAAACTTATCCTGATCGGGAGTTCACCGGCAGGATTAAAATGATAAGTCCGACGGTTGAAGCCGCATCTGGAACTATCAAGGTTACAATTGAAGTAAACAAGAATATTGACTTGCTTATGCCCGGCATGTTCGGGAGTGTATATATAGCCACGGATACTCATGAAAATGCGGTAGTGGTTCCCAAGAAATCAATTATCAGGGAGAGAAATACAAACTACGTATATACCATTAACTCTGACAATACTGTTACCCGCCAGGCAGTGACTGTAGGTTTTGCTGATGAGGATCAGGTGGAGATTGTTGATGGGTTAAATGGTAATGAGGCAATCGTTACTGTTGGGCAGGAGACCTTGAGTGACGGATATCCGGTTGTGGTCCAGAGCTGGAGCGACGGATCTGACGGTAGTGGAGTCGTTTTAACCCAGGCTGCCGCGGCACCTGGGGCCGAGGGTAATGCAGCGCTGAATCCAGGCGCAGCTGGTCCGGACTCCGCCGCCCCTGTAATGCGGCAAGATGCCGGAAGAATTCCCCCTGGTGGAGATTCTTCCGACCGTTTCACCAAGATGCTTGAGTCTAATCCTGCTCTTAAGGAAGCCTGGGAGAAGAAAATTAAAGAAGATCCTGAAGTGGCTACTGATCCAGAAAAGAGAAGAGCTTTTATTCGTGAAGTGATGACCAAGCTGAGAGGAAGCGGAGGCAGACAATGAAGATTGTCGAATTTTCGATCCGGCGCCCGGTTACTGTAACCATGCTGTTTGTGGCTATTGCTGTTTTCGGGATAGTATCCTACGATCAGCTGGCCCTTAACCTGCTGCCTGAAATATCTTATCCAACGCTAACCATAAGAACCAATTATGAGGCTGCCGCTCCCGCAGAAGTGGAGAAGCTGATAAGTCAGCCGATTGAAAATGCGGTGGGGGTTGTGGAGAATGTGGTCCGGGTCAGCTCTGTTTCCAAACCCGAGGTTTCGGATGTAATCCTGGAGTTCGGATGGAACACCCAGATGGATTTTGCCGGTCTGGAGGTCAGGGAAAAACTGGACATGGTAAATCTTCCCTTGGATGCCGGAGATCCGATTTTGCTCCGTTATGATCCTTCAACTGATCCGATAATGAGGGTAAGCGTCACCGGCTCAGATCGCCTGGCAATGGTCAGGTATCTCTGTGAAGATTTTATCCGCCCTGATGTTGAGAGCATTGCTGGAGTAGCCGCGGTCAATGTTTCAGGAGGACTAGAGGATGAGGTTTACATTGAACTGGATGAGCAGAAGATTGCCAGCTTGAACCTTTCGATTACTTCCATTACCAATGCCCTCAGCCAGGAAAATATCAATACAACCGGTGGAACTCTCCGTGAAGGAGAGGGCAAGTACATGGTCCGGACCCTCAATGAGTTCAAAACCGTTGACGAAATAAACAAGATTATTGTGGCCATAAGGGATAGAGCTCCGGTTCGTCTTGGAGATGTGGGAAATGCTTCCCGCGGATACAAGGAGAGGGAGATCATTACCAGGATCAATGGCCAGGAGAGTGTGCAGATTGCCGTGTTTAAGGCGGCAGATGCCAATACCGTTTCCGTTGCGGCTGAGGTCAGGGAAAAACTGGCCGAGTTGCAAAAGAGTTATGAGGGGAAATCGGAACCGCTGCAGTTCGACGTGGTTTTTGATCAGTCCGGATTTATTAAACAGTCAGTGGATGAAGTTCTCAATACTGCTTTAATCGGTGGAATTCTGGCGGTGGTTATCCTTTTTCTTTTCCTCCGCAGCCTCAAGAGTACCCTGATTATTTCCCTGTCGATTCCTTTGTCGGTTGTCGCGACATTTTTCCTGATGTACACCTCGGAAGTATCATTGAACATAATGTCCCTGAGCGGACTTGCCTTGGGTATAGGTATGCTTGTTGATAACTCCATTGTTGTACTGGAGTCGATATACAGGTACGCCAAGCTGGGATATGGACCCCGGGAGGCTGCAAACCGCGGAGCCAGTGAGGTTGGGCATGCCGTAATAGCCAGCACCATGACCACCATCTGCGTATTCGCCCCGATCGTGTTTGTGGAAGGGATTGCCGGACAGCTCTTTGCTGACCAGGCACTGACTGTTACTTTTTCTCTAGGTGCCTCTCTTGTTGTGGCCATAATGCTTATTCCAATGCTGGCCAGCCTGGGAGATAAGGAAGAGCTCAAACATATTGATGAAGAAACCGTGGTGGAGAGCCGCATGGAATCTCTCCCCTTTTATGTGAAGCCATACATATGGTTTCTGACCAAAGTCCTGAAAGCCAGGTTACTGGCGGTCGGAGTCGCTCTTGCGCTTTTTGTGGGATCGGTTTACCTGATCCAGGGACTCGGGTCTGAGCTTATTCCTGAAATCAGCCAGGGCGAGTTTTTGATCGACTATGAGCTGCCTCCCGGGACCGCACTGGAGGAAACCTCAAAACGGCTCGTGGCAGTTGAGAAATATCTGGCTGAAACTCCTGAAATAGCAAGTTTTTATACCATTGTTGGTTCTGGAAACCAGTCCGGGGTATCAGCAGTTGAAGAAAGGGAGTACATCGGACAGACCCTGGCTGTACTTCAGCCCGGAATATTGCATGAAAGTGAGAGCCTCGTAATGGAGAAGGTACGTTCCGAAATAAGGGAAGTGCCTTCGGTAAAAACCAATTTTTCCAAACCGACACTTTTCAGTTTTAAAACCCCGATCGAAATAGAGCTGCAGGGATATAACCTTAATGGTTTGAAAATCCATGCCAACAGAATCAAGGAGGCGATTATTAACATTCCCGGACTAAGGGATGTCAAAGCCAGTACTGAAGGCGCGAATCCTGAAGTACACATCATTTTTGACCGGTTGAAACTGTCGTCGTATGGTTTGAATATCAGTACGGTTGCCAACCTGGTGCGGAACAAGGTTCAGGGTGAGGTTCCGACTGAGTTCAGGGAAGGTGACCGCAATATTGAAATTAGGGTCAGGGTCAGGGAACAGGACCGCAGGTCAATTGAAGCTTTGAGGGAACTATCCCTGGACCTGCCAGCCGGCGGAGTGATCAGGCTTAATAGCGTGGCGGAGATTACCCTGGAAGAAGGCCCGGTTGAGATACGCAGGATTGGCCCGCAAAGAGCCGCGGTAATCACTGCCAATATCTCCGGCAGGGACCTCTCCAGCGTGGTCTCTGACATTGAAACCGCCATTGACAGCTTACAGCTTCCTTCAGATTTTACAACCTACATAGGCGGTCAGAGTGAGGAGAGGGCCGTAGCCTTCAAAAGCATGCTGTTCGCCATCATCTTGGCCATTTTTCTGGTTTACCTGGTCATGGCTTCACAGTTTGAATCGCTGATCCAGCCTTTTATCATCATGTTCGCCATTCCATTTGCCCTGATAGGAGTCGCGTTAGCCCTGGTTATGACCGGACAGATTGTTAATATCGTCGTTTTGATCGGTATTGTAGTTTTGGCCGGAATTGTTGTAAATAATTCAATTGTCCTGATTGACTACACCAATCAGCTGCGCCGGACCGGCCAGGATAAATTCACCGCAGTGAAAAATGCCTGCGCTGTCAGGATCCGGCCCATCCTTATGACCACAACTACAACGGTCCTCGGACTTGCGCCGATGGCTTTCAGCTGGGGAGAAGGAGCTGAACTCAGGGTTCCCCTGGCGATAACCGTTATTGGCGGACTGGTTGTTTCTACACTTCTAACCTTGCTCTTTGTTCCGGTGCTGTACACTATCATCACCAGGGAGAAACAGAAGTGAACGTATCTGAGTATTCAGTAAAACGTCCGGTAACAGTTTTAATGGCCACCATTTCGGTCCTGGTTCTGGGCTACATTTCTTTGACCAGGCTTCCCCTGGCTCTAATGCCGGAAATGCAGTCTTCTCATTTAAGGGTGCAGGTTGATTATCCTTCCTCCTCACCGGAAGAGATTGAGCGCATCATTTCCAGGCCGCTTGAAGAGTACCTCAGCACCCTTAATGGACTTGAAACCATCAGTGCCTACTCACGAACTTCAGGAGCCAATATTTCTCTGGAATTCGTCGACGGAATGGATATGGATATCGTATCACTGGAGGTCAGGGACAGGATTGACCAGGCCCGGGGTGATTTGCCTGATGATGTGGAAAGGATCATGATCAGGAGGTGGCAGACCACCGACATGCCTGTCTTTAGATTTGCAATCGGCTGGACCGGAGATAAAGACAGCCTTTACCGGGTGGTAGATGAAATCATCAGCCGCAGAATCGAACGCATCAGCGGCGTCGCCAGCCTGGACTTGAGGGGGGCCGATGAAAAGCAGATCATCGTTGAAGTTGATGATGGTCTTCTCCAGGCCTATGGGATTGATTCCTACACCCTTTCCCAGGCGCTGAACAGTAATAATATAAGCCTGACCGGCGGGTATATTATATCCGGAGAAAAGAAATATACCCTCAGGAGCATTGGGGAATACACCACAATTGAAGACATTAAAGGTGTTCCCCTGACCAAAAACGGATTGACGATCGGGGATGTCGCCCAGGTAAGGTTTGATTTTCCGAAGCAGTATAATTTCTCCCGCCTGAATGGGGAAGATGCGGTCACGATGATGGTCTACAAGGCCTCAACCGCGAATGTTGTAGCCGTTTGTAAGGGTATCCGGAAAGAACTGGAAGCAATTCAGGAGATTCCGTCTCTTCAAGGCCAGCTTACTATCCAGATTTATGACGACATGTCCCAGCAGATCCTGGATACTTTGAATGACCTGAAAACCGCCGGGATCTTTGGCGGCGTGCTGGCCATGATCATCCTTTTCTTTTTCCTGATGAAGGTGCGCAGTACCTTGATTATTGGAATGGCTATTCCGGTTTCGATTGTTTTTACTTGTGCCTTCCTTTTCCTGATGAGGGTCATTGCCGGTTCAGATATAACGCTGAATACCATATCACTGATGGGGATGATGGTAGCGGTAGGCATGCTGGTGGATAACAGCGTGGTCGTGCTGGAGAATATATTCAGATACAGGCAGGATAAGGGCTTGCCTGCCGTGCAGGCGGCGATCCGCGGCAGCAAGGAAGTAAGCGTAGCGATAATGGCTTCGACCAGTACCAGTGTCGTTGTATTCGCCAGCTTTCTTTTTATGCCCAACGGGATCTCCGGACGGTTTATGCGGGATTTTGGAATTACCGTATCCGTGGCCCTGGTTGCTTCATTTGTCGTGGCCGTGACTATCGTTCCCATGGTGGCCAGCCGGATATTTGCCGGAGATGAGAAGCCCAAACAGAGATTCATACTCAGGATGGAAGCCGGATACAGGTGGATTATGCGTGCCTTCCTGAGATTTCGTTTTATCTCCCTGATCATGATGGCAATTCTTGGATTTTTAGCCTACTATCTTTTTTCCAATATTGCGAGGGAGTTCTATCCTAATGTTGCCGAAAGAGAGATAGAGTTCAACGTCCTGCTCGAAAGATCGTTTTCCCTGGACGATATGGTGAAGGTTTATTCACAGCTTGAAAACCTGCTGCTTGAACATAAAGAGGAACTGGAAATAAATTCCATTTCCTCACGTTTCAGCAATAATTCAACCCGGCGGGGCCAGTACTGGGGAAATCTGAGTATTATCCTGACCGAGGAAGGGGATATGACCCCAACTCTTGAATTGCGGGAAAAGATTGAAAAGATGTTTCCGGTCACACCTGGAGTTGAATACCGCCTGGGAAGGATGCGACGTATGGGTGGCGGGTCTGAAATGGGTATTTCGCTGGAAGTAACTGGAGATGATCCTGCAATCCTGGAGATATGGGCGAATGTTATAAAAAGCAAGCTGGAACAGATTCCGGGTTTGACCAATGTCCAGACCAGCCTGGAAACCGGCGACGATGAAATTCATTTTTCGGCAGACCGGGAAAAGCTGGAAAAGTTCGGCCTTAGTTCCCGGAGCGTTGCCCAGACTGTTTCTTCAGCCCTCAGTTCCCGGGCTGCCACCAGAGTCAAGGGGGACAATGGCGAAATTGATGTTATTGTCTATCTGCGCGGAGAAAATGAGATCAGCCTGAGTGAGTTGATGAATATCAATTTGCAGAACAGGAGCGGAGAGATGGTCCCGATCCATTCTGTGGTGGATTTCGAATACGCCAAAGGGCCTTCCGCCCTGGAGAGGGAAAACCGGAAGATGTCAGTGGATGTCACCGCGGATACTGAAAAGGGAGGCTCATTCTTTGCTTCCCAGCAGGTCCAGCAGGTACTTTCTGAGCTGAAAATGCCTCCAGGTTATACCTGGTCAATGGGACGCGGATTCAGAGATGCCAGGCAGGGAGAGCAGGAAAGCCTGTTCTCAATTTACCTGGCCCTGGCGTTCATGTACATCATCATGGCCTCGCTGTTTGAGAATTTCATTCATCCTTTGACAATTCTCTGCACGGTTCCCTTTTCAATAATTGGAGTAGCCTGGGTTTTCTGGGCGACAGGTACCCCGCTCAGCCAGATGGCCTATCTGGGCATTCTAGTGCTATTCGGAATCGTGGTGAATAACGGCATCATACTGCTTGACCACATTAACTTCCTACGCCACAGCGGGGAGAGCCGCACCGAAGCTATTATCCAGGGAGGAAGCGACCGCCTGCGGCCAATCCTGATGACGGCCTTAACTTCCATTTCCGGAATGCTGCCGCTGGTCCTTCCCTTTATTTTCCCGACCATCTTCGGTGGAGGAACTGGATCTGAATACTGGAAACCAGTCAGCCTGGCGGTTATTGGCGGAATGACTACTTCAACTTTTCTGACCCTGCTGATTTTGCCACCGGTTTATTCCTACATGGATGACCTGAGCCAGGGAGTCATGTGGGTCGCCATAAGGATTGCCAATCCCGGGATGCTTCTGCCCGCACGGTGGAAAATGTCTAACCGTTAGCAGATGTAACAGATTCCGCGGATAAAGTCTTGATGTTGTAGATAGATCTCCTGCCTGTTTCTCCCGGTAAGACTCATTAGTTTTCCCGGGAGAAAGTTTCCGGATAACAGCCTGGTGAGATTCTTGTGGGTAGAGCCTGCCTGGAACAGGCACAGGCTGAATCCATCGGTTAGCGGTTTCTGGAACCCGTTACCTGTGAAGCGCTGCCATTTTGGTGCTATGATTGTCGGCAATGAGAGAAGAATGGTGGCGGAAGAAAGTGGAGGAAATCCTGATCCCTGAAGATCAGATACAACGCAGGGTTGCCGAACTGGCGGACAGGATTTCAGACGACTACCAGGGGCACAGCCCGATAGTGGTAGGGGTAATGCGCGGAGCAGGTGTGTTCCATGCTGACCTGATTCGCAGGATCAGCCTGAAAATATCCATAGACTATATCTCTGTCAGCAGTTATGGTGACAACACCCTGAGTTCAGGAGAAGTACAACTGGTCAAGGATTTGAAAATGGCGGTTGAAGGAGAACACGTGATCCTGGTTGAGGACATTGTTGACACCGGGCTCACCCTCGGTTTCCTGACCCGCCTGTTCTCAGCCCGTAATCCTGAATCACTTAAGGTATGCAGCCTTCTTTCCAAACCAGCCTGCCGCAAGATTGATGTGAATATTGATTACCTGGGTTTCGAAATTCCCGACAGGTTTGTAGTAGGATATGGACTGGACTACAGGCAGAAATACCGGAACCTGCCATTCCTGGCAGTGTTGAGCGAAGTAGAGGAGTAAGCCCGTGAAAAATACGGGCCAGAGGGAACAGATATGAAAAAGCGCGCATTAATTACTGGCATTACAGGGCAGGATGGATCTTACCTGGCGGAGCATCTTCTGGAACAAGGTTATGATGTCTATGGAATTGTACGCAGGGTAGCCTTTGAAGACCCGGAGCACAGGATGTGGAGACTGCAGGAGATCCAGGATGACCTGAACCTGGAAGGAGCATCCATGGAGAGCTACGCCAGCATTTTCAAGGTGATTCGCCGGGTCAAACCCAATGAAGTATACCACCTGGCCGCCCAGAGTTTCGTGAGTTACTCCTTCGAAGATGAGTTTTCCACCATGAGTACCAATATCAACGGAACTCATTTTGTACTGTCAGCGATCAGGGAACTGTGTCCCGATTGCAGGTTCTATTTTGCCGGTTCCAGTGAAATGTTCGGAAGGGTCAGGGAGACGCCCCAGGACGAAGCAACTCCTTTCCACCCCCGGTCTGCTTACGGCATTTCCAAGGTGGCCGGTTTTGAACTGACCCGCAATTATCGGGAAGCATACGGGCTGCATGCCTCTTCCGGAATCCTCTACAACCACGAGTCCCCGCGCCGCGGCCATGAGTTTGTCACCAGGAAGATAACCAGGGGTGTAGCCAGGATCAAAGCCGGGGAAATGAGTGAACTGAGGCTTGGTAACCTGGATGCAAAAAGGGACTGGGGTCATGCCGCAGATTATGTCAAGGCAATGTGGCTGATGCTGCAGCAGGACCAGCCTGACGATTACGTGATCGCCGCCGGGGAATGCCATAGCGTGCGTGAATTTGTAGAAATAGCCTTTGCTGAAGCCGGGCTGGACTATAGAGATTACGTAGTGGTTGATAAAAAGTTTTTCCGCCCCGCCGAAGTAGACATCCTCCTTGGCAACTGCACCAAAGCGCAGAAAATCCTGGGTTGGAAATATAAACGCAGCTTCGAAGACCTGGTCAGGGAAATGGCACAGGCTGACCTTAAGTCAATTGTCAGTTGACGATTCAGTGGCAGAAACTTCCAGCTTTGTGACAATCACGGGCAGCAGGGAACTCAGGGATATCTTGGTCGGGAAGCCGGAATAGGTATCAGAACGGGAATGAGAGTGGCACCAGCCACTGGACTGAAAAATTCCCTCCGGAGTTTATCAGCCAGCCGTATGATTTTTACTCTACTCGGTTGGAGGGTGAATTATCCTGCTTGGAGAAAATGAACAACAATAATGTTACAGCTTTTATTCTGGACTTTGCCGCCTGGCGGTACTGGAGACAATTCGGTATGCGATACAGGAAAATTCTGATGCCTGCCATACTATTTCTGTTTGTAGCCGGAGTTGATCACAGTTCAGCTGCTGATCCTCCTGGAAACGATTCCATCATCACCTTCAAGAAGAATGGCGGCTGGTGCTGGTACCAGGACCCCAGGGCCGTCGTAGATGAAGACTTCCTGGTTTTCGGTTCAGTTGCTGCAGTTGACAGGGACGGTTCAGATGCCGGGGACATCGAAGTTACATCCTGTGACATTTCTACATCTGAATTTAAGCATTTCAAGCTTCACCCGCGACTCCAGCCGGATGACCACGATGTGCCTGCTTTCCTGCTGCTTCCCGATGGGCGTGTCCTGGCCAGTTATATGACCCATGGGAAAGATCGGCTGATGCGGTGGCGGATCGGCAGTCAGCCAGAGAGCATAGAGGCCTGGAGTGAGGAGTATACTGTTGATGCCGGAGCTGACCTTAGTTATTCCAACCTTTTTATGCTGAGGGGGGAACAGAACAGGATCTATAATTTTCACCGGGGTGTCGGCTGGAATCCAAATTTTATGATTAGCGACGACCTGGGAAAGAGCTTCTGTTATGGAGGAAGGCTTCTGAACTGGCCACGGCCCGAAAAGGGAGAAGCCGGATACAGCGGTTTAGGCGGAGGGAGGCCTTACCTGAAATACGCCTCCGATGGGATTAGCACCATTCACTTCATTACTACCGAAGACCATCCACGAGCCTTTGACAACAGCATTTTTCACGGTTTTATCAGGATGGGAAAAGTTTATGGAAGCGATGGCAAAGAACTGCATGTTTTGTCTCCTGACCCTGGCAGTGGGGTTATGGTGAATTCCCTGACCCGAGTTTTTCAGGGAGACCAGGACAATGTGGCCTGGACCGTTGATCTGGAACTGGATGAACAGGGCTATCCCTGTGCTGTTTTCTCCGTTCAGAAAAACAGCAGCCAATGGAAACAAGTGGCTGGCAGGGGAGGACTGGATCATCGCTACTATTACGCTCGCTGGGACGGGAGTAAATGGCATGTACATGAAATGGCCTATGCCGGAACTAGACTTTATTCCCGGGAAGATGATTATACCGGGCTTGCCGCCCTGGATCCCCGGGACAGGTCTGTTGTGTACATCTCCACCAATGCTGATCCTGAAACAGGAGACCCGCTGATAAGCGGCCTGGACGGGGAGAGGCACCGGGAGATATTCAGGGGTGACACTCCTGATGGAGGAGTGACCTGGAATTGGTCCGCGATAACCCGGGATTCAGATGCGGATAATATCAGGCCCATAGTACCCAATGGAAGCACAGACCGGGAAATAGTCCTCTGGCTGAGGGGAAAATATTACTCCTACACCAGTTATGATATGGATATTGTAGGGATAGCGGGTTTTCGACCCGCGAAGTAGCTGGAGCTTTCAGCTTCTGGATACTCACCGGGGAGTGTAGAGGTCTTTTACCCCATGACAGTTAATGTCGACTGTTCCCTGGTCATCAATATAGATGAGAAAAACATCGGGCCCTTCACCCCTGCCCGCGTAAAGTGAGGACAGAAATAACCCGGCGGCCTATAAGGATGAATGAACTTGTCAGGATATACCTGAATTTCATCAGGAAAGCTTTTCGATTTTTCGGACAGGGTTTAGAAATTAAGCGCCAGTATGGACATCGGGTCAATTCTCTGACCCAGCAATTTAACTGTCCAGTGCAGGTGGGGTCCGGTAACGCGTCCGGTTGAGCCCACGAGTCCGATCACCTCTCCCTGTGTGACCAGATCCCCGGCTTTGACCTTGATTGCTGACAGGTGGCAGAAATAGGAAATCATCCCATACCCATGATCAATCATGATGGTGTTCCCGGCGAAATACAGCTCTTCAGTCAATATCACTTTCCCTGCGGCTGGATTTTTTACAGGGGTGCCGACCGCTCCCCGCAGGTCGATTCCAGAGTGGGGGCTGCGAGGCTGGTCATTAACAAAATTTTTTCTGCCGAAAGGGCTGGTGACCCCTCCAGGGACAGGTTTTATAAAATCACCTGTCCAATATTTCCGGGGAGTGTTCAGGGTAAATAATTCCTTGGTTACGGCTGCTTCCCGGTTGATCCTCTCCATCTCTTCCTGGGGAGGCGATACGTATTTCCGGTCCACCTTGAGGCGCCTTTCTGCGAAATCCTTCCCCGCGACTTTCAGGGGATAGGTTTTTTCTGCAGCAGGCGGCCCTGAATTCCCCTTCCAGGCCTTGACTCGCACGTTGTAGGCGCCAGGTTTGCAGGCCAGGTCAATAGCAATCATGCCCTTCCAGAGGCGGTCGTTTCCGGAAGGGAAGAGTCGGAACTCTTTGCCAAATACAGTGGCTGTTACCTGGTCAAGAGGGATATCTGAAGCAACGGAAAGCAGAACTGCTTCCCCCTGGGAGACAGAGCGGGCCTTGTGGGAGATCTCCAGGGATGGGGCCGAAAGCAGGGGTGTTATAAGCAAAACCCAAGGAATAATTGGAAAAAGCATTTTTAAATTCATATCAGGATCTCATTCATCAGTCATTAAAATTATTGGGGATACCGGATAATCATAACCTGAAGATATGAAGCATATGGATCAGGCGAGTCCGATATTAATGGAGATTCAGTATAGAACCGCAGGATGTTCAGGATTTTGTCATTAATGAGAAAGCGAAGGACTGGTCGCCCGATCCTCCGCTTTCTGTGCATGCAGTAACTCTTCTTCAAGAGAAATGAAACCGCGAGGGTTAATCCACTTTCTGTCCGCCGATGGTGGAGAGATATACCATTTCAGTATCTCCGTAGAGACAGAAGCAGATGACCTCCTGGGTGCTGGTGATCTCGAGGTGGCCGCCCACCTGGGAGAAACTGCTGCCGAAGTAGAAGTCCTCACTAAGCAGCCCGACTCTTCTCAGTCCCGGAGCGAGCGAGAAAACCTTGGTTGCGGTAACCTGGCCAGCCTGGTTCCAGGCTTTGACCGTAATGCTGGAATACAGATTGGATTTGTTCCAGATGGCCAGTCCAGTGAAAATGCGCATAGCATCTGATTGGGCTATATGCGGGAAGATGGTTTTTTTCCATCCCTCTTTCTCCAGGGGCAGAGCGGCTGAATTATAGGGGCTTCCGTTGAGGGTTATGCCTCCCAGCACCATGGGGCTTGCGCCGCTGCCTCCTGCCGCGGAAACTGTCACCTTGATCCTTCCTGTCAGGATCTGGTTTGGTCCGAGCTCTTCAGGATCCAGCGGCATTAATTCAGTAATGCTTCCCAGGATCATTTCCCCTGCCTCCAGGATCCGGCCCTGGGATTCGTATTCCTGACCGGTGTCATCAGTTGCCAGAAAAACCACTGAAGCAGGAACTGATCCGGCATTTACAAGCTGGAGTTCCGTTCCGCTTCCATCAGGAAGCAGGATGAAATGAGGGGCATACAAGGCTTCAGTCTCGGAGGCCAACTGAGCGGGAAAGGCGATGAAAGCCTGGGCCGTACCATTCAAGATAAAACCGCAGATTTCCGTGGAACTGGTAATCTTCAGGTATCCTTCCATGTTACCGGGAGTAATGTTGAAGATATCCGAAATCGACTGGAAAAGAGTTCCTTCGGCAGGAAGGATCTGGTTGCTGTCATCAATTACAGAACCATCAAGGCCTATCCATTCAATCAGCATTTCAGCCTGTTCCGAAACTGAGGGATTGTAGAGGTGTACAATAGTCGCCTGTCCGGTTTTTTCCCATCCATTCAGCAGGTAGAGGGTCTTGCCTGTAATCCATTGGTGCCCTATGCCGTCGAGCCTTTTCGTCTGGGAGTCACCCAGAACGAAAATTCCCCGGAGCGGAAGATTGGCACCATTTCCTTCCCCGATGATGGTTTTGACCTGAGGGGTAAGGTTAACCAGTTCTGAAGTGAGGTTGGCCAGCTGCCCCCTGGCATTAAGGCTGGGAAGGCTGCTGTTTGTCGACAGGGTGTTACCGGAACTGTCCTTGCCCAGGAAGGTGACCGGTTTTCCGGTCGTATTAATATTCATGGCGGTCGCTCCGACCCAGGTATTGCTCAGTATCGGATCGAGGGCTGTGAAACTGGCGGGAAACACTATCCGGTCCTGCTTCTCCAGGATATCTTCGTCCACTGTCTCCGGCATTTCGTAAGCGCCCATGTCCCAGCTGTCTCCTACAGGGCGTGACTGGCCGGTTATGTCTGTTGAAGGGGCACCGACCGAGGTGCCGGTATCAATGCATGGAGAACCTGCCTGGAGGCGAAGGTCAGTCGTACTGGCAAATTTGGGATTGGTATTCAGGTTCCCTGTGCCGGGGAATAACCCATTGATGCAGGAGTAGGTAATGGATGAGGACGAACGTTCATCGTATATGTCATTATCGCTGTTTTCTGCTGAATTCCCCCAGAGAATGCAGTTTTTGATAACAGGCTCACCGTCGGTCCAGATTCCCCCTCCCTTGTCACCTGCCTCGTTGCCACTGAAGGAGCAGTTGATGATAGTGGGTGAATAACCGGAACCGGAAGCGTAGATTCCACCGCCAAAACCATCAGCCTCATTACCCCTGAAAACACAATTGGTCACTTTCAGGCGGCTTAAATCACCATAAATACCTGCACCTTTGCTGGCGTGCATGACATATTCCACAGTGTTACCGATAAAATAGCAGCCTGAAATTACAGCGTCGGAACTCGCGTTGTACATGGCTCCGCCTGAATTGACCCCGGAGTTCTCGGTAAAACCGCAGCCGGTGATAACAGGAGCTGAATTGATATTGTAAACACCGCCTCCCTGCAGGGCTCCATTTTGACTGAATGTACTGTTGGTGATTTCAATATCGGCACTTTTATTATATATCGCTCCCCCATTTATCGCGTGATTGTCAACAAAGTTACAGTTGGTGATGGTAAGGAATAACTCATTGAGGAACTCTCCTTCGTTGTACATTCCTCCGCCGTTCAACTGGTTGCCTCTGGTGATCTTGAATCCATCAAGTGTGGAATCTTCAGCGCCGAGAATGACCGTCCGTTCAATCTCTCCATCGATGGTGGTTATGTTGACAACCCAGTTGCGTTGGTTTCGCTGGGTCTCAGTTCCCGCAAATCCTCCATAAAGAGCGACACCCTGGGCCATTTCCAGTACATAGTCCCCGGTTCCGGTGTAGGTTCCTGCGGCAACCCAGATCTCATCACCACTGGATGCCGCATCAACCGCGGCCTGGATGGTTGTGTACGCTGTCGCCCAGCTTGTTCCGTTCTGGGTTCCGGAGCTGCCGATGTCGACCCGAAGGATTGCGGCCTGGGCGGAGATACCAGATCCCAGGATGAAAAAGGCTGCAATTAAAACATAGATGAACTGATTTTTAATGCCTGAATGCTTCATTACGTCACTTCCTTCACGATTTTCCAATGAACGATTAGATATTTATGTGTCAATTTTATATTAAATTTCAAGACCTTAGGATGTGGAAATACGAAACTGAGTGTGCATTTAATAACTAACTATTCTTTATCTGGTATTGTTGGAAAAAGTTAACTGTACCTGTTTTCCAAATTGACTTTCTGTCCTACGATTGGAACTTGGGTAGCGATATTCAGGATCAGGATCAAGGCAATTACCTGGGAAAGGAAAGCCAGACAATCCCTGAAACCAAACTTGTTCAGCAGCCTTTGATATTGCATCTTTTTATATCATCCAACCTGACTTTTAATAAAAATCTGTTGTGCAGAGAGAATTTATTTATCAGACTCCTTAACAATATCTTGCGTATTATTATCATGTTAACTCACTTGTACGCAATAAAAAAATGGAATCATTGCCTATATATGAAAAAACTCCGCAAGGCTGTTTTAAGCACTGTTGTTGTAATCCGGAACCTTTTAGATATAATGAAAATCCGGGTCTCAGCAGCTCGAATAGCGTTGGTGTGTGTTTCGCAAAGGCAGGATTTTTATGAAAAAAAAGCATATCCCCGGAGTTCTTTTTACGGTTTTGAGAATCCTTATAGGATGGCATTTTCTGTATGAGGGTTTTGCCAAGCTGTTGAGCCCTAACTGGACCTCCGCGGGGTACCTGGCCAATTCTTCCTGGCTGTTGTCAGGTTTCTTCCACTGGATCGTTGAGACGCCATCGGTGCTTTCCTGGGTTGATTTCATCAACACCTGGGGATTGATCCTGGTGGGATTCGGATTGGTGGTTGGCATATACACCAGGATTTTTGCGCTTGGCGCATCCCTGCTCCTCGCCCTTTATTACATGGCTAATCCTCCTTTTATCGGCCTGGGAGAGTTATCCGCCGAAGGCAGCTACCTGGTAGTCAACAAAAACCTGATTGAACTTGTTATGACCATGATTATGGTTTCGCTGCCCCGGGAACTGATGTGGGGTTTCGACAGGCTGATATACCTTTATCAGGCAAGCGGTTCGGATCGGGGAGAATCCGCTGATTTCTCGTGTGCCGAATCCGCAGAAGTGCCAGGGCGCAGGGAGTGGCTTAAGGCATTGGCATCAGTGCCTGTGCTCGGCGGTTTCGCCTATGCCGTAGCCAGGAAAAAAAGTTACGAGGAACAAATACTGGCTGCCTCAGGTGAAACCAGGGCAGTTTCCTCAGCCAGTATCGTAATGGATAATTATGCTTCCCTTAAGGACCTGGCAGGCCCGATTCCTTTTTCAACAATAAAGGACCTGAAAATCAGCCGTTTACTATGCGGTGGAAACTTGATTTCAGGCTTTGCTCATTCCCGTGATCTGGTTTATGTTTCTCCGCTGATCAAGAGGTATTTTACTGAAGAGAAGATTATTGAAACCTTCCAGCTTTGTGAAGCCTGCGGTGTTAACACCGCCGTTCTCCGCACCGATGATTTCACGGTCCGGTACCTGAAACGCTACCAGGAGCGGGGCGGAAAGATCCAGTGGCTGGCCCAGGCCTATCCCAGTCCTGACGATCCCTATTCCAATATTCAGAAAGCCCTGGATAATGGAGCTGTAGGAGCTTTTGTACAGGGGAATATTGCTGATACTCAGGTCCGGGACGGGAATTATGACCTGGTGGCAAAGGCAGTGGAATATATAAAAAGCCAGGGGGTGATTGCCGGCACTGCCTGCCATTCGCTGCGTACCCTCCAGGTATGTGAAGAGCAGGGCCTTGATGTAGATTTCTACATGAAGACCATGCACCGGGATGATTACTGGTCGGCCCAACCCAGTGAAAACCGGGAGGAGTATGCACTGCTCGGCAGCAACCAGCCTGGTCATGACAGCTTCCATGACAACATCTGGTGCATCAATCCCAGGGAAACGGCGGATTACATGAGACAGGTTAAAAAGCCGTGGATTGCCTATAAGGTCCTGGCGGCGGGAGCCATTCCTCCTGAAGATGCATTCAGGTACGTATTCAGCAAAGGTGCGGATTTCGCCTGTGTGGGCATGTTTGATTTCCAGGTAGTGGAAGACGTGAACATAGCAAAAAGGGTACTGGCTGAAGACCTGAAAAGGGAACGCAATTGGGCCTAGAAAAATTGCAGCAGAGGGAGTAGTGTTTGATCGCGCCGCGGAGGTGTGTTTTTTTCTGAATGCTTGGTCTTACGTCGGCAGGGAATCCTGAATCCAGCCTTTTTCAAAATTATCAACCCTTTCTTCCCAGGAGTATTTCCGAAGATTTTGCAGGAGTATAATGTCACATATATTATTAATAATCCCCATAAAGAAAGGGATTGCGGGTGAGTGATATGGAAGAGGATAAGGGGCAGAAAAAGACTGGTGAGGAGCCTGAGCCGCAACGGACCGGAATTCGGCAGCACATAGTTGAGATTGTCAGTGATTCTGGTGAGGGAGCGCAGACATCCGGGCAGCTGTTTGGCACCATCAGTGCCAAGATGGGCAATGGCGTCTGGACTGTTGAAATAATCCCGGCGGAAATTGAACCTCCGCATCGTTCCCGTTCAGGTGCCAGCGGCAACAGGATTCGTATAGGAACTAAGCAGGTTACAAATGCCGGGGATGAGGCTGATCTTGTCGTAGCCTTTAATGAACAGGTTCTCTACAGCAGGATTGATGTAGGCGCCCTGAAAAAAGGAACGATTGTTTTTCTGGACAACAGATGGGAAGGAAATCCAGCTTCAGTTGATTCTTATAAAAAAGCAAAGGATGAGTTCCTTTCCCTGGGATACGTACTGGTTGAAGTTCCTCTGGAGGAAGAGTGCAGGAAAATTGTTGAGGATCCCAGACGAGGAAAGAATATCTGGGTGCTGGGAATGCTTTGCGCCATTTACAACCGGGATATGGATATTGCCCGGAACGAAGTAGCCAAACGCTTTGCCAGAAAAGGAGATAGCGTTGCTGAATCCAATCTTGCCCTTCTTGATGCCGGGTACAGCTGGGCCTTGCAAAACGTGGAATTTAAATTTGATGTGCCAGTGGAGGGTGAGCGGATCCCGAAAGTAGTGATGAATGGCAACCAGGCAGTCGGGATGGGAATCATGGCTGCTGGCATGGAAGTCTGCTCCATGTACCCGATAACACCGGCTACCTCCGCCTCCCATTTTCTGGCTAACATGTTTTCCAGGGTTGGAGGTCTGGTTCACCAGGCGGAAGATGAAATAGCGGCGATAGGTTTTGCCATCGGGGCTTCCTACGCCGGGAAAACAGCGGTGACGATTACATCAGGCCCAGGCCTGGCCTTGAAAACTGAGTTTCTGGGCCTGGCAGTCATGGCTGAGATTCCCCTAGTGATAGTCGTGGTCCAGAGAGGCGGGCCATCGACTGGTCTTCCCACCAAAAGTGAGCAGGGAGACCTGCTGGCAGTTTTATTCGGTTCACCCGGGGACAGTCCCAAGATAGTGATCGCACCCGCTACCATCGAAGAATGTTTTAATTTCATGATCACAGCCCGCAACCTCGCTGAACACTACAGGGGGCCGGTAGTGGTACTGACAGATGCCAACCTGGCAACCGGACAGCAGCCTTTTCCCCGCCCTGAACCCAGGGAGAGCTGGCTTTCTCCACCGGTTGACCAGAGTCCATGGGACACATCAGTGGCACCCTATGACTGGGATCCGGAAAGTGGTTTGTCCGAGCGTCCAATTCCCGGGCAGGCTGGAGGGGAGTATGTGGTTACAGGCCTGGCTCATGATGAGAGAAGTAAGGTAGCCTATGAGTCAGCCATTAACCAGCGGGCCATGGAAATGAGAAGCAGGAAAATTGCTGCTATTCAGAGTACTATTCGTCATCCGGAGGTTTTCGGCGATGCTGAGGGTGACTTGCTCGTTGTTTCCTGGGGGTCGACTCTCGGGACAGTTGAGGAAGCTGTGGGAAGGCTGATCAAAGAAGGATTCAGGGTATCCTCGCTTCATCTCCGGTTTCTTTCGCCCATGGAACCAGGGTTAAAGGAAATTTTTTCCCGCTTCAGGAAAGTCATGACTGTGGAAATTAACTACAGTGATGATGTGACCCATCCCTATATGGATGAAGAAAACCGTCGAACCGGACAGCTGGCCAGGCTCCTCAGGGCCCAGACCATGATCGATCTGGACTGCTGGTCAAAGGTCCCTGGAGGGCCTTTGCCCCCAGGCCTGATTGAAAAACAGCTCAGGCTCAGGCTGGAGGAAATCAGAAAAGGGAGGAAAAGCTGATGTATGGATTAGGTGAAGAGTGGAATCCCCGGAAATCCAGAGACTTTTCCCTGGACGATTACATGGGAGGTGAACCCAGATGGTGCCCGGGATGCGGGGACCATGGGGTCTTGACAACGGTTCAGCGGGTTATTCGTGATTCAGGACTGCCCCCTGAGAAAGTAGTGGTTGTTTCTGGTATAGGCTGTTCCAGCAGGTTCCCTCATTATATGAAAACATATGGTTTTCACAGCCTTCACGGGCGTGCTCTTCCCGTTGCCTGCGGAATCAAGAGCCGCCGGCCAGACCTCGAGGTATTTGTCATTACCGGGGACGGGGACAACTGCGCTATTGGTACTGGTCACTGGATCCATGCGCTCAGGTACAACATGAATCTGACCATCTTGATGCTGGATAACAATATTTATGGACTGACCAAAGCCCAGACATCCCCCACCACTGAAAGGAAAGCCCTCTCCAAAACGCATCCATCCGGTTCATTTTTTGTTCCTCTGAATCCGATTTCAGTCATGCTCGGGATAACCAACAGATCATTTGTGGCCCAGTCAGTCGATTGGCAGACATCGCATCTTTACGAAACCATTAAAGCAGCCCGGCTTCATAAAGGATCTTCTTTTGTCCGGATTCTTCAACGCTGCCCCCATTACACCCCACATGCCTTTGACCTGGAACAGAATGACACCTCCAACCTTGTCCTCCTGAATCATCCGGATGGAGTCATGCTTCCTGAATCCCAGTTAAAGCACTTCAGTATAGTCAGGGAACATGATCCATCGGATCTCCAGGCCGCCAGGGAAATGGCGGATAAACCGCACCCCTATCATATTGGAGTGTTTTTTAAAGACGGAAAAGCAGAAAGATATGATCTTGTCACAAGGCAGGGCAAGGGCATGACAACTGAAGAAAAAGTGGCCGCAGTTGAAAAAACCCTGGACCTTTTTACCATATAGGAGATGAAGGTGTCGGGAAATTACCGGTTTCTTAAGGAGGTAAAACTGTACCATCTTGATGCTGGTGTGAAATAATATCCTGCCCTGAGGTAATATATATGACCACAAAACAGACGGAAGTCATCATCAATTTCACCCCTACCGGAATGATTCCTACCAGCGAAATGACTCCTCATGTTCCAATCACTACCTCAGAAATCGTTGAGCAGGTAAATGAGGCTTACGAGATAGGGATAACCATGGTCCACCTTCATGCCAGGGAAGAGGAGTCGGGCCGCCCCTGCTGGCAGGCTGATGTATACGGGAAGATTATTGAAGGAATCAGGGGATTTTCCCGTGATTTGATTATTTGTGTTTCCCTGAGTGGCCGGAACTATTCGGAGTATGAGAAACGCACCGATGTCCTGCTGCTGGACGGAGAATTGAAACCGGACATGGGCAGCCTTACCCTCTCATCAGTTAATTTTAACCGGATAGCCAGTATTAATACACCGGACATGATCCAGGACCTGGCGGCTGCGATGAAAGCAAAGGGAATCATGGCTGAACTGGAAGCTTTCGATTCAGGCATGATCAATTATGCCAAATACCTCCAGAGTAAAAAACTGCTTGAGCCCCCCCATTATTTCAACCTTTTGCTGGGCAATATTGCCTGTGCCCAGGCTACATTGCTCCATGCCGGGATCATGGTAAATGACCTGCCGGAACAATCCGTGTGGAGCATGGCTGGAATCGGTGATGCCCAGGTGGCAGTAAATACCATGGCCATTGCTGCCGGAGGGGGGGTAAGGGTAGGCCTTGAAGACAGTATTTGGTGGGACAGGTCCCGGACAAGGCTGGCCAGAAATGCAGAACTGGTAAAGAGAATTCACAGGATTTCAAATGATATCGGTAGAGCTATCATGCCGCCCTCTGCCGCCAGAGAATTACTGAACCTCCGGGCGGGGAATGGAAGTTATGGCAGAGTGTTTTCATCCTGAACAGGAGGCTCCAAATGAGCGGATATAAGATTCGGCCCTTTTGCCAGGATGATTTGGCAGAGGTTCAGCGTTCACTCGCCCATTTATACAGGACTTCTCCCCAGGCCTGCAGTGAATTTCTGCGCTGGAAGTATTTTGACAATCCCTATTCCGTAAATCCGCTCATAGTTGTGGTTGAATATGAGGGTAGAATCGCGGGGCAATACACATATACACCTATGAAGTGGAGAAATTCCGCAACAGGAACTGAGGAAACCATTTTGGCTCCAGGTGGTGCATTTGTCCTGCCTGAACACAGGAAAAAGGGTTTGTTCAGCCGGATGATGTCATTCGGCCAGGAATGGCTCAGCACCGACTACAGATGGTTCCTGAATGCCACTTCTACCAGCAATTCAGCCGCCACTTATAAAAAATTCGGAGCCCATCCATTGGCGGACCGAGTTTTCCTGGATTCCTGCTCATGGCCCGGCTTAATGCACTATTGCCTGCGATATCGAAAAAAAAATACGGCAAAGGTAAAATTCGGGGATTACAGCGGTATCCTGGTAACAGACCAGGTTTCAGGGGAAGATATGAGCCGTATTGCCAGTCTGAGAAACCTGGCTGTGCCGGCCGTTGAACTGAAGCGGGACTCTGTCTTTTATGAATGGAGATACAGGAATCCTGCCAAGCAGTACACGTTTTATTATGCCGGTGTTCCCGGTAAAATAACAGGTTATGTGGCAGTTTCCCATAACAGCAATAACCTGAGGGGATATATTGTTGATTATGGGCAGTCAGATTCGTGCTCCCTGGAAAAGATCCTGCGGTTTATAAAAAGGAAAAGGCATTTCGATATTCTTTCAATTTATGAGTTCTGCGTGGATGAAGAGTTTTCAGAACTATTGGCAGCCGGTGGTTTTAAAAGGGATTTGCGGGTAAGGAGCCTCGAGCGTAGAATCACTCCTTTTTATCCTCTCTATTTAATCAAAACCGGGGAGGGTGAAAACGGGTGGTTCTGGGAAGGGCTTGATTTGAGAACAATTAGCAGCTGGAGAATGATGGGTGCGGCTCGAGAGCTGGATTAATTGGCGGCAGTTGACGGGTAAATCCTGTAATATTGCAAAATGAAGGAATCTTACTGGCTGCCTGAACGACTCTTCTGGACCGCCTGGCTTGCCACCCGCATGAGGGGCCAGCAGAACATTCCATTCTGGTCCCGGGACAAGCTGGAGAAGGTCCAGAATGCGAGAGTCCGGAAAATGGTGAGCTTTGCCTCCCGCTGCGTTCCCTATTACAGGGAACTCTTCCAATCACAGGGCCTGTCCCCGGAAGATTTTCAAACAGTCACAGACCTGTACCGGCTTCCTGTCCTCAATCCCCTGCAGGTCAGAAAGAATCCGGACCGGTTCAGGCCTGACACAATCAGCCTCGACACCCTTAAACTCGTCAGTTCCGGTACAACCGGGGTACCGAGGTGGGTTCACCATGATGCTGTCTCCCTGTTCAACAACGCCGCTCATGGGGAGAGGATTAAGTTTTTCTATCCCAACAGCCGGAGAGGATCCCGAAATATAAGGGAAGCCATGATTGTTGTTCCGCTGGGCTCATCAGCCCAGGAAGTACAGCTGTACAACCGGACTAAGGCCTGGCTGCCCCGGAAGGCCTGTGTGGAGCGGAAATATTTTTCCATGCTGAATAGTATTGAGGACATTATCAAAGGGATCAATGAATTCAAACCCGATGTAATCAGGGCCTACGGTTCAGGCCTTAATATGCTTTTTGAAGAACTCTTCAGGACCGGGCGCGATTTTCATCTTCCCCGTTCTCTGGTGTACTCTGCTGACAGTATCGCCCCCGCCGTAAAACGAAAAATCACGGATGAACTGGGAATCCCCGTTTTCAGCATTTACAGCTGTGTGGAATGCCTTCAGCTGGGATTCGAATGCTCCCGGCACCAGGGATATCACCTTAATGAAGACTGCTACCCGGTAAGGATAGTGGATGACCATTACCAGGCAGTTCCCCCCGGAGTAAGTGGCAGGGTGATAATTTCCAACCTGATCAACCGGGCTACTGTGCTTCTTAATTATGAGCTGGGTGATGAGGGAAAGATTCTTTCTGGACAGTGTCAGTGCGGCCGTACCCAGCGGATGCTGAGCCTGAACATTTCCAGGGTGGCAGACCGCCTCATGCTTGCAAATGGAGAACAGGTTCATCCGATAAGGTTTGCCGAGGCTGTTTACTGGGAGAAGGATCTTTGGCAGCACCAGGTTGTGCAGAAATCAGAGAATGAATTTGAACTGTTCCTGGTGGTAGACCCTGCTGCAGACAGGGAAGCCATGAAGAAACGTCTTATAGATGAGTTTGAAAAATGGTTTCACGACACTATCAGGGTTCATATGCAGTTTGTAGACCAGATAGAAATGACACCGGGAGGAAAACAAAGGGCGGTTGTATTGAAGCGCTCAGAAGAATGATCCCTGGCAGGCTTTAAACTTGGATAGACGCGGCTGGGCGCGTTCAACGTTCAATGTTCAAGGTAGCTGACGGCTGGTTCTTATGATTGATATAGGAATTTCCAGGGGAATACCTTAATATCATTTTGTTATGATGAAAAAGACAGTTTTCCCTGCATTCCTGCTCTTCGGTTTTTTCTCCTGCCTGGTATCCGCTGCCGGATTCCCTGAAACCACAACCGTGTTCAGCTATGACCAGGAGAATGGGTACGGATTCCGGATACCTTCCCTGGTTACAGCCGCAGACGGTACCCTTCTTGCTTTTGCTGAACGGCGAGTGGGCCTGCATGACCACGCTCAGAATGACATTGTCCTGAAGCGAAGCTTTAACAATGGGAAAACCTGGCAGCCGCTGCAGCTGCTGGTGGACAACGGTTTGGACAGCCTGAATGATCCCTGTGCCGTGGTTTTGCAATCAGGAAGAATCCTGCTCATGTACCAGCGTTTTCCCTGGATGGTGCATACCATGACTTCGGACCGGACCCAGAGGGCTGATCCCGGGTATGATGGGCCTCGTAATACCAGGACCTACCTGATACACAGCAATGACCATGGAGCTTCCTGGAGCAGACCCCGGGAGATTACAAAAATGGTCAGGGCATCAGGACGAATCAGTATCGGCAGCCCCGGGACCGGAATCCAGCTGACAAGAGGTGAACATAAGGGGAGAATAGTAATTCCACTGTATGAAACCAGGCCCCTGGCAGGTGATAAATCGGACTGGCTCAACAGCATCACCTACAGCGATGACCAGGGTGAAACATGGAAACTCAGCAATAATATCCCGCACGAAGGTCAAACCGGATATGGAAACGAAGCCCAGGTCGTGGAGCTGGATGATGGCAGGATTCTGTTCAGCGCCCGCAACCAGGGCGGATTTTACCGTAAGTATTCGATAAGTGAAGATGGAGGTATCCACTGGTCCAATATGAAACTGGACTTTGCTATCCCTGGCACAGCCTGCCAGGGATCCATACTTCGGCATGAAGCAGCAGGTAAACAGGAAAACCTGATAGTTTTTTTCATCTCCTTCCAACAAGCACCAGCGCACCCAGGGAAGGATTTTATTGGGTGCCTCCACGGGAGATAACTGGGAGTACTCCAGGCTGGTAACACCTGGCTTTTTTGCCTATTCATGCCTCTCCAACCTGCCCGGCGGAAACATTGGGCTGCTTTATGAAGCCGATGATTACAGGAAGATTGTATTCGCATCCTTTTCTGTCGACTGGGTAAGAGAAGGAGATCCCGGGGAAAAAGGTGAGCCATATTTTTCCATCCCCCTGGTTGATCTGGACGGAGAGAGGTTTCGGCAGGTGACGGTTGACCGGGAGAAGGGACAGTACCTGGGCCATCCCACAACAGTAATGCTGGAGGATAACAAAACAATTCTGGTTGTTTATCCCAAGGGGCATGGAAGAGGGGAAGTGGTCTATAAACGCAGCACAGACCAGGGTTTGACCTGGAGTGAAAGGCTGCCTGTTCCGGAGACCTGGGGCACCTCAAAGGAAGTGCCTACACTGCATCGTGTCGTGGATAAGTACGGGAAAAAGAGGATTATAATGTTTTCCGGCCTCTATCCGGTCCGGATGGCTGTTTCAGAGGATGACGGTATTACCTGGAGTGAACTGGAACAGGTTGGAGACTGGGGAGGAGTAGTGGCCATGTCAGCGGTTTTCCCCCTGAATACAGGAAAGGGCCACTACATGGCAATGTTTCATGATGACGGTCGTTTTTATACTTACAATGGAGGTGAGCTGTACGAGTTGGACAGGCAAAACTACAACAGCCGCATGTTCACTCTCTACAAAACTGTTTCACTGGATGGAGGGCTTACCTGGTTTCCCCCTGAGTCTGTTTATCAATCCCGCGAAAAACATATCTGTGAGCCGGGATACATAAGGAGCCCGGATGGAAACAGGATAGCGGTCCTGCTCAGGGAGAATAGCAGGAGGGACAATTCACAGGTTATTTTCTCTGATGATGAGGGCAGGACCTGGACAGATCCCAGGCCGCTGCCTCATGCCCTCACCGGTGACAGGCATGTCCTCAGGTATGCTCCAGACGGCAGGATTGTGGCGTTTTTCCGCGACCACAGCCCATCTTCTTCGCAAGGCAGTCTTTTGCAGATAGCAGAAGAGGAGGGGGAAACCAATTACAGCCTGATTGCCGAAAAAACAGGTTTGGGCAGCCCTACCGAAGGCGACTGGGCCGGATGGGTGGGTACCTGGGAGGATCTTGAAAACGGGAATGAAGGCCAGTACCGGATTCGCTTCAAGGACAATACACTTGCTTGGGACACATCCTACCCCGCGGTTGAACTGGCTCCGGATGGTACATTTATTACCACCACTTATGGGTTTTGGGAAAAGGGTGAAATGCCCTACATTCTGAGTATCAGGTTCAAACTGGAGGAGCTGGATGCCAGGCTCAGGCCATAAGAAGCGTAAGCTGTGAAATTAGAAACGCGAAGTTCTTCTCCAGGCGGCTCAACTGGTCCACACGGTCTCCCTGGTTCGCGTGGGCCATCCAATCCACTTGGTCCCTACCGTCCATTTAGTCCATAATAGAGTGAAATTATTAAATAGCTGAGAGAAAATCGAATTGTGAGGAGATTGTTGCGATGAAAGTAGCTGTAACTGGATTAGGATTTATGGGGCTTACCCACATATCCGCCCTGCTGAAACTTGAAGGCGTGGAGATTGCCGCGGTGTGCGATTCCCATGAAGAGAGGCTGAATTTAAGTAACCTCAAGGTAGAGGGAAACCTGCAAACCGTGGACATATCCCTCGAAAACAGGGGGATCAGAACCTATACTGATTATGACCAGATGCTCTCAGATGGCGGTTTTGATTTTGTGGACATATGTCTTCCCACCTTCCTGCACGCGAGTTTCAGTATCAAAGCAATGGAAGCCGGTTACCATGTTTTCTGTGAAAAACCCCTCTCCCTGGAGCCGGAAGAAGGCAGGAGAATGATGGAAAAGGCCGAGGAGACCGGGCGGATTCTCGGGGTGGGGCACTGCCTGCGCTTCTGGCCTGGGTGGGTGGAGGTAAGGGAGTTGATTGAATCCGGCAGGTACGGGAAGGTTACGGCAGCTCACCTCTCCCGCCTCTCAGCTATGCCGGTCTGGTCTGATGGCGGCTGGATGCTTGACTATGAAAAATCAGGAGGGCCGGTACTGGACCTTCATATCCATGACGCTGACATGGTCAGGTATTTGTTCGGAAACCCATTGAGCCTTCGTTCCACGGGTACTGTTGATAGCAAGGGCCGGGTATCCTTCATAACAACAGTGTATGATTATGGAGATGGTCCCGCGGTTTCTTCCACCGGTGGATTTGTCCCCTCAGGGTCGTTTCCTTTTGACGCCACAGCTTTTTTTAACCTGGAGAGGGCAGCCATAAAAATGGGAGAGGTTATAAAAATCTATCCTGACGGGGAAGAGCCTTACACCCTGGAGATAGCTCCTGAAGATGGTTATTACTGGGAACTTAAGGATTTCGTTTCATGTGTAAAAGAGGTTCGGCCGTCCCGGGTGGTTTCCCCTCGAGATGCTGTTAAGTCGATTGAACTTTGCCAGGCTGAGCTGCTTTCGGTTCTGGAAAAGAGGGAAATGGTATTTTAGGTGTCCTGGAACAGGGTACGGTTTTTGATTTAAGCCGACAACCTGTTCCGGCAGTGATAATGTTTGGCTTTCCCGCTCGTAATTAGTCGCCTTGCCGGATTGAGACATTTACTGGATGAAGTTAATGAAAAAAGCTGTTTTACTTTTTTGTTTTCTTTCCGGGTACCTGGTCTTATTTTTCCACCTGGGGTCCATGCCTTTCTATGGAGCTGATGAGCCCAGATATGCCCAGGTCGGGAAGGAAATGCTTGAAAACAGCGATTTTATAACTCCGACACTCGGCCATCGTCCTTGGCTGGAAAAACCTCCGTTGCTTTACTGGCTTGAAGCCTCCAGCTACAGGCTTCTTGGTGTCAGTGAAAGCTCGGCCCGCCTCCCTAACGCAATACTGACCTTGCTTGCAGCCCTGGCGATCGGATATTTAGGCTGGAGAATTACCGGAGAAGCATGGTGCGCGGTTTTTGCTTACTTAATATTGCTCTCTTCAGTGCTTTTTGTCATTTTCGGTCGGGCGGCCAGCACCGATATGGCACTTACAGTCCCCTATTCCCTGATGCTGATCACAGCTTTTATTGCTCTTGAAGAAGAATCACTGCGCTGGGCTTCCCTGTCAGGATTTTTTGGTGCCCTGGCTATCCTGGCCAAAGGCCCGATCGGTGTGGTACTGGCAGTGGGGACTTTGTTTATTTACATGCTGATCCTCAGGAGATTTCCAACCTGGAAGATTATCGGGGTGTTTACCCTGGTTATGGCCGCGGCAGGACTGCCATGGTTTATCCTGGCGTGGATTGCCAATGGGAGTAATTTTTTTCTGACCTTTATCGTCAATCATCATGTAGCCAGGTTCCTGACAGATCTTCATCACCATAGCCAGCCCATCTGGTACTACCTCCCGGTATTGTTACTGGGATTTTTCCCCTGGGTTTTTTTCCTGTTTCCGGCTGCCAGGGATTTTTTGCGCCGCAAGCGAGATTTGAGCTGCCCTGAATTCAGGCTGCTCCTTTTTCTCTGGATATGGGCTTTGCTTCCCTTCCTTTTCTTCAGTGCCTCCTCTGCCAAGCTGCCTGGATATATACTTCCTTCCTTCCCTCCCCTGGCTCTACTGGTGTCTATGGAGTGGAAAAGGCATCAGGAGGAGGAGTGTCCGGGGCCTGTTCCGGGAAGGTTTATGCAGCGTCTCCTGTTGATATTTGCGTTACTGCTGGCGATTGGTTTTCCGTTGGCTGCAAGACTGGAGTACGGGAGGATTGATATCGGCCTGGCAGCTGGAATTCCATTCATGGCCGGCATTATCCTCAGTGCCTGGTGGAGCAGGAAAAATCTGGTGGCCAGTTCCTTCCTGGCCCTGGCTGGCGGAATGATTTTGTCCATGTCCACTCTCTTTGCCGTCGGCGCACCTGTTTTGGGACAGTATTATTCCACAGCGGAACTGGTTAGATCTGTTGATAGTGAGATCTCGGCCTGCCAACCGTTGGTGTTGTATCGGTTTTTTCACCACAGCGCATTTTATTATTCGGCTGGCAGGATCACCCCTGATTCGCTGAACAGTCCCCGGGAAATGGCTGAATATGTTGAAAAACATCCTCAGGATAGTTACATATTGCTGACAACCAGGCATGGACTGGAGGAGTTTGGACCCCTGTATGGGACGGAGGTTACCGGTCCGGTGGGAAAGCTGTTCATCATTAAACTGCCTAACCGGGACCGGATGCTTACCCGGAGGATCAGGAGTTCCCTGACTGCTGATAGTCCAGGCCCTGGTCGGGATTAAACTGTTGAAAATTATCTAAGAATAACTAAGCGGTTGTTGATTATGATACATTCAGGTAATATTTTCACTATTGAAAATGACCTGAGGACTTAAGATCCAAGGAGATGGTTAATGCCCCTGAGACTTTATAATACACTTTCCAATACCCTTGAGGATTTCATCCCGATCCATAGTGATGAGGTGAAAATGTATACGTGCGGGCCGACCGTCTATCACTACGTACACATAGGAAATTTCAGGACCTTCATTTTCCAGGACATCCTGCGCAGGTACCTGGTTTACAAGGGTTACAGAATAACCCACGCCATGAACATTACAGATGTGGAAGATAAGATTATTTCCAATGCCAGGGCGCAGGGTCTTTCCATTTCTGACTACACCAGAAAGTATGAAGACGCCTTTTTTGAAGATATGAATGCCCTGAGGATTCAGCGTCCTGAAATCATGCCCAGGGCTACCGAGCATATTGATGAAATGTTGGATCTGGTCTCCAGCCTTCAAGAAAAAGGGCATACCTACGAAAGAGAGGGATCCACCTATTTCCGGATAAGCAGTTTTGACCAATATGGCCGTCTTTCAGGTGTGCAGGTAGACGAAGAATCTACCTTTGGCCAGGTTGATGAGGATGAGTATTCCAAGGAAAATCCTCGCGATTTTGTGCTGTGGAAAGGACATCGGGATGAAGAGGAATCATGGGATTCACCTTTCGGGGAAGGCCGTCCCGGATGGCACCTGGAGTGTTCTGCCATGAGCATGAAATACCTGGGTGAAACCTTTGATATCCATTGCGGTGGTGTGGACTTGGTTTTCCCCCACCACGAGAATGAAATCGCCCAGAGTGAAGGGGCTACTGGTAAACCTTTTGTCAATTACTGGGTTCACGGAGCTCACCTGATCGTTGAAGGACAGAAAATGTCCAAGTCTCTGGGTAATTTTTATACCCTCAGGGACCTCCTGGACAAAGGATACAACCCCCTGGCCCTCAGGTTGCTGCTGTCTTCAGTCCATTATCGCAAACAGCTTAATTTCACCTTTGACGGGGTATCCCAGGCTCAGTCAGCAATACAGAGGGGAAATGATTTTCTCCTGAGGATGGGTGAGGTGACTGAGGATGGCCCGGCATCCGCTGTAGTAGAGAGAATAGTAGAAAAGGCATCTGCGGGATTTGAAGCAGCAATGGACGATGATCTCAATACTTCAGCAGCTCTGGCCTCGGTTTTTGAACTGGTCCGCGAGATAAATACGCTGTTTGACAGCCAGAATCTGAATTCTGGAGACAGAGATTCAGTCCTGGGTTTTTTTAAAAAGGCAAACACTGTCTTTGATGTTTTTAATCTTGAAAAAGAAGCTCTGGAGGACCAGGAAATCCTGGAGCTCATAGAAGAGCGGAATAAAGCCAGGGGAAATAAGGATTTCAAGAGGTCAGATGAAATCAGGGATATGTTACAGAAAAAAGGTATAGTGCTTGAGGATGGTAAGGAGGGTACCAGATGGAAAAGAAGAATTTAGGATTGTCTCCAGCTGATGTGCATTTGATCTTAAAAAAATACATGCTCGCCGATGGCTTGGATCTTGTAATGGATCTTGGGAAAAGCCGTGGATCGAGGATTTATAATTCCAGGGATAAATCCTGGTACCTTGATTTTTTCGGCTGCTTTGCCACTATCGCCCTGGGTTACAACCACCCCATGATGTGCAGCCCGGAGGCTGTGGAGACGCTGGGCAGAGCGTCAATCCAGAAACCTTCCAATTCTGACGTCTATTCCCTGGAAATGGCTGCTTTCGTCGAAACCCTGGGGAGAGTGGCTTTTCCCTCATTCATGAAATATGTGTTTTTTATATCCGGCGGAGCGCTGGCTGTTGAGAATTCCCTGAAAGCTGCCTTTGACTGGAAGGTTCGCAAGAATTTTGCCAAGGGTCTGACTGAGGAGAAAGGTTACCAGGTGATCCACTTCAGGCAGTCCTTCCATGGCCGCTCCGGATACACCCTCTCTCTCACTAACACTGCTGACCCACGGAAAACCATATACTTTCCCAAGTTCAACTGGCCGAGAATCCTGAATCCAAAGTGTACTTACCCGCTGGAAGGGGAAAACCTTGCCGCCGTGATCAGGGACGAAGAAGAAGCTGAAATCCAGATCATGGATGCCATTAGGCGGAATCCCGATGATATAGCAGCCATAATCCTCGAGCCTATTCAGGGAGAAGGAGGTGACAATCACTTCAGGCCTGAATTCCACAAGGCTATCAGGAGAATCTGTAATGAGAATGATATTCTCATGATCTATGATGAGGTTCAGACCGGGCTGGGAGCAACTGGCAAGATGTGGGCATGTGAACATTACGCCTTGCCTGACTTGATTGTGTTTGGAAAGAAAATGCAGGTATGCGGTGTAATGGCTGGAAGCAGAATGGATGAGGTTCCCGACAATGTATTTCATGTATCCAGCCGGATCAATTCCACCTGGGGAGGAAACCTCGTGGACATGGTCAGGTCCAGAATGCACCTTGAAATTTATGAACAGGAGAACACGGTGGAGCAATGTGACAGGATGGGTCGTCTCCTGATGGACCGCCTGGCAAACCTGCAGGAATCATATCCCCACCTGGTATCAAACGTCAGGGGCAAAGGTCTTTTCTGTGCCATAGACCTCCCGGATAAGGATTTCAGAAACAGTTTCCTGAAAAAGCTATATGCCAGGAAACTCCTTATGCTCGGATGCGGTGACAGGTCAATCAGGTTCAGGACAGCCCTGAATATCCCGGAAGAGGACCTGGCGGAAGGTCTGAGCATCATCGAACAGGCCCTGTCCGAAGAAAAAGCCTGAAGTTCCATAATTCAAGATGCTAGGAAGATTCAAGATCAGGCGGCCTGGAATTTCGTTCAGTTCATTAATCCCATGCTGTCCAATTAGTCCACTGGGTCTGCGTAGAGGACTAAATGGATCACCTGGATTGTATTAACCACCCGCCTGCCTGATCCCTCAATTCTGAATCTTGGACCCTTGATCAGCCTTTGCGGTTTCGTCTTTCCTTTATTCCGAACGTTACTGCAGATGTGACAAAGATGTATGCTTCCTACCGTAAAACAGGCAGATTCAGGTCCTGGCTAATGGAGAAAGCAGGTGTTTCCCTGGGGGCCTGGGGAGAATGGGTGGCATTGACCTATTTTAGGCGTAAGGGCTGGGAACTGGTTGCCAGGAACTGGGCCACGAAAAGCGGAGAAATAGACCTCATATTTTATGACAAAAAGGAACTGGTTTTTGTTGAGGTAAAAACCCGCCGGAACTCGCAGGCCTATTCTCCCGAGGATAATTTCAGCCGGGATAAGTTGAGTAAGATGGAGTCACTGGCCTGGAGCTTTCTCGAACGTTATGAGCTGGAGAATACCCCGGTCAGGTATGACCTGGCAGCTGTTGAAACCTCGGACCTCAGCTTTTACTGGATCAGGCATTACCAGGGCCTTGGGGATTTTTAAACAGCTTCCCTGTCCATTGACTGGAAGAGTCCCCGGTACCAGTTCCGTATCAGTGTAATTAATTATCTTTGAATATTGATTCCCATTGGATTTTTCGGCATAATAGGGTTTCATTTCGCAGAGAGCGGGAATAGCTCAGCTGGTAGAGCGCGACCTTGCCAAGGTCGAAGTCGCGGGTTCGAGTCCCGTTTCCCGCTCCATTTTCCCCCAGAATTTTTCAAGGAAATACCGTAGTTTTTGCCTGTCACGAACCTGCTTTGGATTCCAGTATGATGGAAACAGTGACCGGTAACTGTAAGATGTGAAACGATCATCAATCAGCAGTATGACACCGCGGTCCATTCCCGAACGGATAACCCTTCCAGCTGCCTGCAGAACTCTTGTCATTCCGGGGACCAGGTAGGAGTAATTGAACCCGTTAATCCCTTTTTCGTTAAAATAATTCCTGATACTGTCCCGTTCATCAGAAATAGAGGGGAGTCCGACCCCTATTACCGCGACACCTGCCAGCCTTTCTCCAACCAAGTCGATACCTTCTCCGAAGACTCCCCCCATGACTGCCATTCCAACCAGGGTCCTTTCATTTTCAGCTGAGAACCTGGAAAGGAACTCGGCCCGCTCCTGATCATTCATCCCCTGCACCTGGCAGCAGATTTCGCCCCGCACAGCTGGCCTGCCGCTTCGATCCAGGGATTCCATGGCCGCAACGGCCATCTGCAGGTAAGTGTAAGAGGGGAAAAAAATAAGGTAGTTACCCCGCCTGGAATTAATAAAATCAGTAAGCACCTCCACCAGGTTTCCCAGGGATCTTTCCCGGTCAAGGTATCTTGTTGACACTGAGGGGTATATGAGGCTTAACAGGTTTTCCTGCGGATAGGGCGAGGGAAGTTCCAGGAAGTCTGAATCCTCCCGGCAGCCAGTAAGCCAGCGATAGTATTCTATCGGTTGTAGAGTTCCTGAGAGGAAGACGGCTGAACGGCAGGTATCCAGGATTTCTTTAAGCCCTTCGGATGGGTCCATGCAAAAGAGTTTAACCGATGAATCAATGGAAGGTTTTTCAGTACCCTCCGGCTGGAGCAGCAGTTTATAGGCAGGGCCAAAAAGCTCAGCTACTCCCAGGAAATGATTGAGATCACACCAGGCATTAAACAGGGTCTCCCGGACCTTGTGTTCCAGGGAAACGTCTTTCAGAAGGATGCTTTCGATTTCTATGGAGAGGTCCTGGAGGGCTTTCAGGAATAACGGGTCAGGTTTCTCCGGAAGGTTTTTCCCGGGAAGGAGGAGTTCCAATAAATAGTCATCCGCCTTTTTCAGGAGATTGCGAAGCCTGCGCCTTTTTTTTGTTTTTTTTCCCAGCTCTAAAAGAAGTGAACGGTTAAGGCAGGCTGAAAAATTCTCCCTGGCGCGATCCGGCAGGTTGTGGGCTTCATCCACGATCAGGGCACTTGCTTCAATTTCTCCGGGAAGCACTCCCGAAGCAACCGCGGGATCAAACACATAGTTGAAATCACAGATAACACAGTCAGCCCATTTGTGCAGTTCCCGGGAAAAGGCATAGGGACAGAGCTGGTGGTCGGAACTGATCTTTTCAATCCTCTCCCTGGTAAAATCCTCTTCCTGAAAAAATGAGTGCCGGGCTCCTTCCAGGCGATCATAGTAGCCCCTGGCAAATTCACATTCATCCCCGGTGCAAACTCCTCCCCCGCAGCAGATCTTCTCCTTTGCCGTCAGGGTAACTGACTTGATCCTGCCCCCTTTTTTCCTGATCAGTTCCAGGCACGATTCCACTACTTCCTGCCCTGTTGTCCTTGCGGTCAGGTAAATAACCTTGCTGATTCGGCCAGTCGGGAAGACTTTGATCGACGGATAAAGGGAAGCCACCGTCTTGCCTGTTCCCGTTGGAGACTGGACCAGCAGCTGCCGGCAATTTGTCACCGCTCTCCAGGCGGCTACTGCCAGCTCCCTCTGACCGCTCCGGTACTCTGGGAAGGGGAAGGGGACTTTTTCCAGCGAATGGTCCCTCTTTCTCCGCCACGCGTCCAGATCAAGGTGCCAGCTGATAATTCGATCTGTTATGGACAGGAAGTATTTCTCCAACTCAAAGAAGGTAAAAACCATTTTGTTTTCAAGTACTTCCTTGGTAACAAGGCTGGCACAGGTAACCTGTATTTCAATCTTGGGCAGGCTGTTTTTGCAGGCGTAGATATAAGCATAAATCTTGGCCTGGGCCCAGTGGACTGATTCTTCCCTTGCTGAAAATCCCTTAAGTTCATAGTTGGTGGTTTTGATTTCTTCAATGCGGACGGGACTCAAATTCGCAAAAACGCCATCGATGCGGCCCTTGATATTGAGCCTGATTCCATCCTTCTCCCGGCAACACTCTACCTGTACCTCTTTTTCATATCCTGCGGGGCGCTCTTTCTGGATTTTCCGGTGGGCCCTTATCCCCTCGTGAGCCTGCCTGAAGGAACCGGCGAGGCGGTTCAGGTCTCCAAGCCTGCCCCAGTCTTCCGCCAGGGTCCCTACTGAAATATTGATTTCTTTCATGTCCATGAGGTTGTTATCCGGTAGCGATATAAATGATACCGGAACAGGATGGGATTTACGATTGCGGATTGCGGATTGTGGATTGCGGATTCACTGTTACCTGTTAAGTCTGGATGTTTTAATCGAAGCGACGATCATTGAAAGAATTTCATTTGCCTCTGCTTTTAGGTCGGCTATCTTCTTTTCATCCGCGAGGGAGGCCTCTATCATCAATTCCATCCAGTAAATAGCCTCATCACACTCTTCTTCCACGATAGCCATTTTGGCGATAAAGTCAGCCTTTGATCTGGCTCGGCATACTGATCGATAATTTGCCCCAACTGAGGTTCCACAGCGGAGGAGTTGTCTGCCAATCACATCAGAAGTTCTAAATCTTGGCAACGTTTCACATAATCGGATTATTCGTAGCGCAAATAGTTTTCTGCGTTTCTTGAATTCTTCTGCATTCATAATAGTTTGGTACCCTTCATTTTAACAACCCACAACCCACAACCCACAACCCACAACCCACAGCCCACAATCCACAATCCACAATCCGCAATCAGATAGGCCCATGCCGGATGGCCCTGGCTACCGTCAGTACCCCGATAAATTCAATGGTGAACCTTCTTCGCAGGCATTTACAGAGAGCGGATACTGTTGAGCCGGTGGTAAATACATCATCCAGGACCAGGATTCTGCTGTTTTCCAGGGGGAGTTCCTTCTTCAGGGTGAAAGCTCCAGCCATATTCTGTCTTCTTCTGGTTGAGCTGAGGCCGTGCTGGGGCAGGGTGTCCTTGCTTCTTGCCACACCCTCAAGGGTTGGGATTCCGGTTCGGGATGAAAGTTCACGGCTCAGGAGCCTGGCCTGGTCGTAACCCCTTTGTGCCAGCCTCTTTTTATGGAGAGGGACAGGAATTATAAAATCAAAAGAATTCGGGAACTGCAGGTCGAATACAGTCTCAAGCAATCCGGAAAGAGGTCTGGTCAGAGGTTTAAGGTTATGGTACTTGAGTGATCGCAACAGCTCCCGAAGTTCTCCCTGGTAAGGCCCCCAGGCCCGGGCCATGTCAAATGCCGGCGGGTCGGAGCGGCAGGAAGAACAGGTGTCAGCGAAGGAGTAAATTCCTCCGGGAAGAGGTTGCCCGCAAACCAGGCAGACCGGTTCCTGTATGGGCCTGAGGCCTTCCAGGCATCCAGAGCAGACCTGGCTGAAGTCGCGGTTTATTGTTACCTGTCCGCAGAGGATGCAAGTCTGTGGAAACAGCAGGTGCTGGATAAGGCACCAGGGAAAAGGAGTCTGTCTCATTCTGCCAATAACGTTTCAGCTTCCTGAAAAACGACAGATATTAGCTGGAGTATCTACGCCCGGGCCGCGGTATGGGCATCCTGTTCATGATTATTGGCGGTCCGATCCCGGTTCCGACCCCAACCCCTGAAACTTCCAGTTTTCCGTTCCCGGAGGGAGGCGCCCCGGAAGATGGTTAAACATGGAACACGGTCCCCGATGTCGTAGGGGACAGGAAAGCAGCGATGCCTTCCACCTGCAACTTGCAACCTGCGACCTGCAACCTGCAACTATTTATGATAGGGCAGGTTGTTGTTGATAGTGAAAGCGCGGTAGACCTGTTCCAGGAGCAGCACCCGGGCGATCTCATGGGGAAAGGTCATCCGGCTTAGAGCCAGGCTTTTGTCGGCCTTACCCCTGATCACCTCAGGCAGGCCCCAGTAACCCCCGATTATAAAAGCAATTTCAGGTGAGCTGCCGGTTGTTTTTTTCTCCAGCCATTTCGCGAGTTTGGGACTTGATGGTTCTTCGCCCTTTTCATCCAGTACGACAATGGTGGAACCTGGAGGAATCATGGCCAGCAATTTTTGCCCTTCTTTGGCAAGCTGCGCTGATCTGCCCCTGGGATCCTTTTTCTTTAGTTCAGGAACCGCTCTGATTTCAGCCGGGATGAATTTTTTAATCCTGTCCAGATACTCCTGCTCCAGGCTTAGGAGTCTTGATTCCTTGGTTGCGCCGATCCAGTAAAATGTAATTTTCAAGGAAGTGTCTTCCACAATTGCCGGGATCAACAGAACAGATGGCAATCATCCGGCAGCAGAGTCTATCACGGTGTCGGATTTCCAGGGATTACCGGTCTGATCAAGAATCGTCGGCCGGTTACAGATCTATAATTTTTCCGTCGCTCCAAAGCCTCTCGACCTTGTAAAACTCCCTGCTTTTTTCAGAGAAGACGTGAACGATGAAATCCAGGTAATCCAGAAGGATCCAGTCAGCGCTGTCGTAACCTTCAATGTGGGCGGGACGTATGTCATCCTCTTTCTTCAGTTTTTCACGCAGTTCGTCACAAATTGCCTGGTTCTGCCTGGAATTGTAACCCTGGCAGACAACGAAGAAGTCAGTAAAAGAGGAGACTTCTGAAACATCGATGACTGTAATTTTGTCGCCCTTTTTGTCCTCAATGATCTGTTTAACTTTTTTTAGTATTCCCATATCTGTTTTCATAAAGACCGTGTTCTATGGCATATTCTAATACATTACCCGGAAGGAAGCGGGCAAGATCTGATTCATGCCGCCTGATTTTCTCCCTCAGTGCCGAAGAACTGATTTCAGGAGAGTCAAGGGTTGCCAGCCAGGAGTAACCTGGTTTAATTCTGGGTTTGGTTTCAGTTCCTATTTGATGGATGCGTTTTCTGAGCCGTGAACTCAGTGATATGTTTGCTAAATCGACCCGTTCACCCGGGCGCTGGATGAAGAATATACAGAATTCTTCAAGCAGCCTCTCTGTGCTTTTCCAGGAATGGATATCCCTCAGGACATCACTGCCTGCTATAAAACAAATGTTTTCATGTCCCAGTTCCGCCGCCGTCTTTTCCAGGGTGTCGATAGTGTAGGAAAGCCCTTCGCGTTTAAGTTCTTCGTCCGAGACAATAAAATCTTCTTCATTTATCAGTGCCAGCTCAGTCATGGCCAGACGGTGGCGGGAGTCTGAGATGGGGACCTGTCTCTTGTGGGGTGGAATTCCGGATACGAGGAATCTGACCTGATCAAGGTGGAGGATCCTGGATGTTTCTCTGGCAATGTAAAGGTGGCCGTAATGTATGGGATCGAAAGTGCCTCCCAGCAAGGCTGTTTTCATATCTCATCACCCATGGCTGCTATTTTCTCCTTGATTAAGTACTTGAATTCCTTTATTCCTTCTCCGGTTACTGAAGAAATTCTATAAAGCGCGATCTTCTGCTCTGAGCACCACTTTTCCAGGGCTTCCAGGCGGGAAGTATCGGCGGAGTCAATCTTGGAGGCAACCGCAATCTGCGGTTTATCTGCCAGGTTGACCTCGAATAGACTGAGTTCCCTGTTTATGTTCTGGAATGCTATCACTGGATCATTTTCGCCCAGGTCACTGACATCCACCAGGTGAACCAGCAGTTTGCAGCGTTCCACGTGCCTGAGGAAATGGTGTCCCAGTCCGGTTCCTTCATGCGCGCCTTCAATCAGTCCGGGAATGTCAGCTACTACCAGGGTGGAATAGTCTTCATAAGCGACTACTCCAAGCTGGGGACTCAGGGTAGTAAAAGGGTAGTCCGCTATTTTGGGCCGGGCATCGGATATGGAGGATATGAGGGTGGATTTTCCTGCATTGGGATAGCCGATCAAACCGATATCCGCCAGGACCTTGAGTTCCAGCCGCAGGTCTTTTTCCTCTCCGGGCCAGCCTTGTTCCACCCGGCGTGGAGCCTGGTTGACTGAAGTCTTGAACCGGGCATTTCCCCGTCCCCCGTCCCCGCCTTTGGCAATGACCACCAGGGTGTCTTCTTCCTTGATGTCAAAGAGAACCTCTCCTGTATTCAGGTCAGTTACCACTGTTCCCAGTGGAACATCAATAATCAGGTCCTCTCCGGTTTTGCCGTGTCGGTTGCTCCCGGTGCCGTGGGCTCCTCGATCCGCGTTAATATGCTGCCTGAATTTAAACGGCAGGAGAGTATTGAGATGCCTGGATCCCCGGAACAGGACACTTCCCCCATTTCCGCCATCTCCGCCGCTTGGTCCGCCGCGGGGAATAAATTTTTCCCGGCGGAATGCCATACATCCTCTGCCGCCGTCACCTGCTTTTACATGGATAACGGCCCTGTCAATAAACATAATTTTTCACTTTCACTCGCCCGGATAAAATCCAGAATGACAGCTTGGGAGGTGGGGCTTCCGTATTGGGTTGTTTTCTTTCCCATCATCCTGTGACAACTGTATTTCCCAGGAGGAAGTTTTCACTGTCCTGCTCTGTAGTTCAAGTAATATCAAGGCCGAATGGCCCGCACCTGGAAAAATCCAGAAGTCCCTGGTTTCTGGTATAACAGGAAACGGGAGTAAAAACAAGAAAAGGGCGAAGTCACCACAGTGGCCTCCGCCCAATTTTGAAATATTGCTCTGCCGGATGGCTGAGTCTGCTAGGCTACGAGAACGCTAACGAACTTTCCTTTGCTGCCGCGGGTTTTAAATTCAACCCGGCCGTCTGCCTTGGCGTAAAGGGTGTCGTCTTTCCCTAAACCCACGTTCAGTCCCGGCTTCAGCGGTGTTCCCCGCTGCCTGACAAGAATTGAACCAGCTGTAACGATCTGGCCGTCACTTCTTTTGACTCCCAGTCTCTTGGAGTTACTGTCACGGCCGTTTTTTGAACTTCCTAAACCTTTTTTATGTGCCATGGGAAAACTTCCTTAATTCTATTCTTATCCGATGGAATCAACTCTTACAGCAGTATAAGACTGGCGGTGTCCAGTTTTGCGTCTGTACATCTTGCGGCGTTTGAACTTGAAAACTATTATTTTGTCGCCTCGCCCCTGAGCCACAATGGTTCCAGATACCTTGACGCCTTTAACCACAGGGGTTCCGATCTGGATGTTTTCATCGTTATTTACGAGCAGGACATTTTCCAGGGAAACCTGGTCTCCTGCGTTACCCTTCAGCAACTCCAGGCGGACAATATCCCCAGGGGTTACTTTGATCTGTTTGCCACCACTATTAATTACTGCGTACATGAATGAACCTCTTTGGTAAACTATCTAATAACTATCTTATATCAAGCTACTTATAACTGTTTTATATCAAGCCATTTCCTGTTTGCAGGAATAGCTCCATTTCCGGGAAAGGTGAATTATACCTATCCATCCTGGTTTATGTCAAAAAAATGACGTTGATATTTCTGCCAGTCCGTTTTATTTCCTCCAGAAAGACCTGGAGAAAATAACCAGGGCCGTATAGAGTTCCAGCCTTCCAGTCAGCATTCCTGAAATGAGGGCCCATTTAGCCAAAGCGGGGAGGCCGCTGTAATTATCATAGGCACCGACTTGCCCCAATCCTGGCCCCACGTTAGACATGCAGGTTGTTGTAGCCGAGATAGCAGTTACGATGTCCACACCCGTTGCAATCAGGATCAGGCTGATAAAAAAGTTGACCACAAAAAATAGGTAAACCAGATTCAACATGCTGTTAATGGTGCTTTCCGGGACAGCTTTGCCGTCTTTCCATATGGAAAAAACACCTCTTTTTGCCGTTATGCGTCGAAACTCCCTGGTTATAACCCGCCGCAGGAGCACAAAACGTGAGACCTTTATCCCGCCCGCAGTTGATCCCGTGCAACCCCCTATGAACATCAGGATCAGGAGGAGAAACTGGGCAAAAGGCACCCAGCTTTCCCAGTTGGTGGAAGTAAATCCGGTGCAGGTCATTGTTGAGACAACCTGGAACAATGCCATACGGAAGGATTCCTCAACCGAAGAGCTGGAATTAAGAAGAAGCGCAACAGTAATGCTGACCGTGGCCAGGATGGCTATGCCGAAGTAGGCGATGCTCTCTGAATCCCTGGCAAAAACCTTTATTTCCCGTTTGACCATGAATCGGTAATGAAGGGCAAAGTTGAGCCCTGAAATAAGCATGAATACAATGATTATGTATTCGATTAATGGGCTGGAGAATGATTCAATGCTCAGTGCTTTTGTTGAGAACCCCCCGGTAGCCATGGTTGAAAAGGCATGGCAGACCGCGTCAAACCTGGTCATGCCCGCATACCTCAGCGCTAAATATTCGAGGAGGGTGAAAAAGAAATAAACCTTCCAGAGAGCAGAGGCAGTTTCAGCTATCCGGGGTTTTAACTTTTCAGATTTGGCCCCGGAAGATTCAGCATTGTAGAGAACATTTCCTCCCGCGCCAATCAGGGGCAGGATGGCGATTCCCAGTACAATAATGCCCATTCCTCCGAGCCAGTGAGTGAGGGCCCTCCAGAAATGCAGACTCAGCGGCAGGCCTTCAATGTCTGACAGAATTGTGGCCCCAGTAGTGGTAAATCCTGACATAGATTCAAAAAAGGCGTCGGTAAGACCGCTGAAATAAGGCGAAAGCAGGTAGGGCAGAGTCCCTACCGCAACAGCCACCAGCCAGGCCATGACTACAATCAGTATTCCTTCTTTTTGATTTATTTCATGGGGTCCGGTTTTAAAGTAAAGTACAACTGATCCTCCCACAGTCAGGCCGACCAGGAGAGAAACAGCCAGGGGCATAATCCCTCCGTCTCCGGTTGCGAGGGCTATGGCCAGCGGAAAACTCAGGCTTGCTGAGATGCCGAGGATGATGTAGCCCAGAAGTTTAAAAATTATTGGCCAGTTGATCACGCTGTTTTTCGCTTCAGATAATTTCAGTAGTATTAATTTATTGATACAAAAGATACAGCTATGCTGATGGTCCCCGGTTTTGGAGATCAATTAACCCTTTTGCCCGAACCATCAGAAAACATGATTTATTGCTGATTTTTCGGCATGAATTACATCAATTTTATTCTGAAGCTTTCGGGCAGGCAGTTTCAGATAATTTCCGAATTTTTTAATCCTCCGGATGTTGGAAACACAATTTTTACCCTTTTTCATTGCCGGCAGGGATTGAGAACAACCATGATAGGCATGGCTGTTGCATTTTTTTATCCAGAGAGTCAAACCCTGTCTTCATTTTCTCCAGAAAGATCTTGAGAAAACAACCAGTGCCGTATAAAACTCCAGCCTTCCGGCCAGCATGCAGAAACTGAGAGCCCATTTGGATAGTGAGGGAAGATGTCCGTAATGTTCAGAGGCACCCACATCACCGAATCCAGGCCCGATATTGAACATGCTTGCGGAAACCGCGCTTACCGCAGTGAGGATATCGACGCCTGTGGCGGTTAATACCAGGCAGGCGGAAAAATTAACAATGAAAGCCAGGTAAACCAGGTTGAGCAGGCTGGATATGGTGCTTTCCGGGACCGCCCGGCCATCCTTCCATACTGAAAAAACACCCCGTCTCTCAGTCAGGCGCCGGAACTCCCGGGCGATTACCTGCCGGAGCAGCATAATTCGTGAAACCTTCATGCCTCCGGCTGTTGAGCCTGTACACCCTCCAACAAACATCAGGGCTAACAGGACAAACTGGGTAAATGGAGTCCAGATTTCAAAATCAGTCGATGCGAACCCGGTTGTGGTCATTATTGATACCACCTGAAACAGGGCTAGTCGAAAAGAGTCATTCCCCGAATAATCCATATTGAAAAAGAGAGAGACTCCTACTCCGGCAGTTGCGATCAGCACGATAACGACATAAGAAATGCTTTCCGAATCACCAAAGAAAACCTTTGTGTCACGTTTCACCAGGAAGCGGTAGTGAAGAGTGAAATTCATCCCTGCGATAAGCATGAAGATGATAATGATGTATTCTATTAACGGACTGGCGAAGGCCTCAATGCTAGCGGTTCTGGTGGAGAATCCTCCTGTTGCCATTGTCGCGAAAGAATGGCAGATTGAGTCAAAGGGGGTCATCCCGGCAAACCTAAGCGCAATATATTCAAGGAGGGTGAAACCAGCATAAATTTTCCAGAGAGCCGTGGCGGTTTCGGCGATCCTGGGTGTGAGCTTTTCTGACCTCGCGCCTGAAAACTCCGCTCTGTACAGGGCTGTCCCTCCAGCACCCAGCAGCGGGAGAATGGCAATTCCCAGTACAATAATACCCATTCCACCCAGCCAGTGGGTAAGGGCCCGCCAGAAAAGCAGGCTCTGCGGTAATCCCTCTATGTCACTCAGTATGGTTGCGCCGGTGGTGGTATAGCCTGACATCGATTCGAAAAATGCGTCGGTGAATCCACTGAAATATGGGGAAAACCAGTAGGGAAGGGCTCCCACTACAACCGCAGCCAGCCATGCCAGGCCCACTAAAAGCACCCCCTCTTTTCGGGTTATTTCATGAGGTCCCGGGCGCATGGTTAATATTGCCATTCCTCCCACAATTATCCCGGTCAGAAAAGACATCAGCAGGGGAGCAGTGCCTTCGTCTCCTGATGAAATGGCGATAATCAGCGGGAATATCAGGCACATCGAAATGCCCAGAATGGTATACCCCAGAAGTTTTAGTATGGTAGGCCAGTTGATCACTATTCTTTACAACTCAATGATTGACTACGTGAGATTAATAGATAAACGCCTTTTCAAGCTTCGATACCACTGTTTCCAGGCAGAAGAAAATCACCCTGTCATCAAGACTGATAAGAGCGTCTCCCCTGGGGATGATAACTTCCCCGGTAGGCCTGACGATTGCCCCCACCAAAGCCCCCCTGGGGAAATTGATCTCAGACAGTTTTTTACCCAGGTATTTAGAGCCAGGAGTGGCCAGAAGTTCAATTGCTTCGGCCTCTTCTTCCCTGAAGGTGGTTACAGAGACTACACTGCCTTTCCTTATGAACTGCAGGATCTGGTCAACCACTACCAGTCGAGTGCTGAAAGTGGAGTTGATTCCAAGGAGCTGCGCCATCGGCAGGAAATCAATCCTGTTAACCCTGGCAATTGATTTGCGCACACCCATACGTTTGGCCAGGAGGCTGGCTATAATATTTTTCTCATCATCATTAGTCAGGGCCAGGTAGGCATCAGTGCCTTTGATATTTTCTTCCATCAGCAGCTTCTGGTCGGTCCCATCGCCATGAACAACTATTGAGTGTTTGACAATAGTTGAAATCTTTTCACAGCGTTCCAGCTGTTCCTCGAAGAGTTTAACCTGGACACCCATGTCTTCCAACCTGATAGCTGCTTCGATACCCAGCTGTTGACCTCCCAGGATAAAAGCTCTCTTGATTCTGCCTGTGCTGGGCACACCGAAAAATTCCAGTGCCGCGGTAAGTTCAGATTTCCTGACCACTACATAAAAATGGTCACCAGCAGTCAAATAGTCATTTCCGGTAGGAATGATTACCCGCCTCTGCCTGAAAATCATGGCCGCCAGGAAGTCAACTGGAGGTTCATTATCGTCGAGTTCTCGGATGCGTTTTCCCACCAGCCAGCTTCCCGATTCAATCGTAAGTCCGAAAAGCGTAACCAGTCCGTCGGAAAACTGCATGATATCAGAAACGCCGGGAATGCCTACCACTTCCATAATCCTGTCAACTGCCACGCTGTCAGGGTGGATTACCAGGTCGATGCCCAGCAGTTTGCTGCTGCAGACAGACCTCCATTTTTCCACTTCATGGGTTCGCAGGCGGGCTACTTTCACCCCGATATTGGAATAGGCCTGGGCAATCAGGCAGGCCAGGATATTTGTTTCGTCACTGCTGGTGACGGCTATCATCATGTCAGCCGTTACCAGGCCTGCTGACTGCAGGGTCGATATGCTGGACGCGTCACCCTGGATTATCTTGGCGTCAAGGTTGTCCTGCAGGATGTCGCAGCGCTTCTGATCGTTCTCAACAATGATGACTTCGTTTTTTCCCTGGATCAGGCGCTGGGCCACAAGAGATCCAACCGCTCCCCCACCGATTATTATGATCTTCATTTCTATACTCTCTGTGAGAAGTGGGGATCTGAATCTGCAAGATCAGATGCCCCATGTAATCCCGTGCAATTATAAACTCTGTGAATAGTACAGATTAAGATTTTTTTCATTATCACAGGTTGACAAGCTGTGGCTGTTTTAACCCTCGGGAGTTTTATTAAAAATCGGAATATGAAACTCTCCTGCCCCCTAAAAAATTCTGGCAGCCATCGCAACTTTTCTTTTGTGTATCCGGGCTGCCGAAGCCCACAGGCTTAAATTTATTAAGCCTTAAGTATCACATAATGTTTTAAGCTTAGTCTAGCTTGTTTAAAAACATGCATTTCAGGAAACGTAACTATAGTGGAACGTAAGATTGGAAAATTGTATATAATTTAAATAAATATGCAGGTGTTTGGAAGGCTCATTATATGACCTTCACCTGTCGGATGGGAACAACTGTTATCCTTGGATTAAGATACACTCCGAATAAGTATTCTTAATATTTTATGGCCCCTATGAATCGTTGGGCCTGACTGGGTCGGAAAAAGAGGGTCAGTTTCCTGGCATTTTTGAAGGAAGGAATCATTTTATATGGCAAAAGATACACTTACAGTAATAGATAACAGAAATTCTCGCCAGTATGAGATTCCAATTGATCATGGCACTATCAGGACCAGTGATCTCAGGAAGATAAAAATTTCGGAAGAAGATTTCGGGCTTATGGGATATGACCCGGGTTATATGAACACCGCGAGCTGCAAAAGCAGGATAACCTATATTGACGGAGAAAAAGGAATATTGCGCTACCGGGGATACCCGATAGAGCAACTGGCTGAGAAGAAGAGTTTTCCGGATGTGGCCTACCTCCTGTTTTTTGGTGAACTTCCTGATGAAAAGCAAAGCAGGGATTGGGACCAGCTGATCCGAAGCCGTTATCATGTACCTGAAGAAATCAGCAGGATGATATCAATTTTTCCCAGAGATGCCCATCCCATGGGGATGATGGCGTCGGCGGTGGCCGCTTTGTCCTCAATTTATGAGGATTCCCGGGATGTCAGCAACCAGGAGAACCGGAGAATGCAGGCAGTCCGCCTGATTGCCCAGATGCCGGTGGTTGCCGCCATGGTTTACCGCAGGATTTCCGGGCTTCCCGCAGTACCTCCAGATGAAAACCTGTCCTACAGCAGGAATTTTTTGCACATGATGTTTGACGGGAATGGATCTTCTGACTCCTCCATACAGCTCCTGGAGCGGGTAATGGATGCCCTGTTTATACTGCATGGCGACCATGAACAGAATTGCAGTACCACCACGGTCCGGGGAGTGGGAAGCGCCAATACCGATCCTTACCTGGCTGTGTCTTCGGGGATTGCCGCACTCAGTGGTCCTTTGCATGGAGGCGCCAACGAGTCTGTCTTGAAAATGCTGCACGAAATAGGTTCTTCTGAGAATATCAGGGAAAGGGTATCCCTGGCCAGGAGCGGGGAATCGCGCCTTATGGGATTCGGCCATCGGGTCTATAAGAACTATGACCCCAGGGCCAGGATTATCAAGGAACTGGCTCACCAGATTTTTTCTTCCATTGGCACCAGTGAACTGCTGGATATAGCCCTGGAACTGGAAAAAATTATTCTCGAAGACGATTATTTTGTCAGCCGTAAACTTTATCCCAATGTCGATTTCTATTCAGGATTGATTTATGAAGCTCTTGGTTTCCCATCCAATTTTTTCACCGTCCTGTTTGTTATCGGCCGGATTCCGGGATGGGTTTCTCAGTGGGAAGAAATGGTACTGGATAGTGAACAGAAAATAGCCAGGCCCAGGCAGATTTACCTCGGTCACGATCATCGGGACGTAACGGATTGATTACTCGGGATTGACGAATGAAGGTTGCGGGTTTGCGACCCGCAACCAATTCAGGACTCAGGGCGGATTGTTTCAGTCGGCAGGAGGTTTAATTTCTTCCAGCTGACGGCTTATTTCTTTCCGTATATCCTTCCGGTCAATGGTCCAGAAATCAGGATTGAACTCCAGGCCGCGGTCCGCGGCAACCCGATCCACAAAGCTCAGTCCCAGGGGGCCATGATATTTTTCTTCTGTCTTGAACACCGGGTCCTCCAGTGCCTTTTCAGGAGAGACGAAGCTGTAACCACGTTTTTCAAGTGCATCCAACAGGTCGGGAAGGAACCGGGCCGTGGCAACTCCCAGGTTAAGCCTTATTACCTGGGTGATTTCCTGGTTGAAGACTTGCATGGCCTGTCTTTCGGCATAGTCCATGCATTTGATCATATATTCCATGTACATGGCCCGGAGAATACTGATCGCCTCCTCATTATCAACATAATCCCGGAATACCCAGTTGAATTCCCAGTCAGAGGGAATTACGGTCGCAGGAAAAACAACATAACCGCTCTTGAAGAGGATGGATGAGATCTGGATTCTCTTACCCTCCGTGTTTCCGTAATGCATGGAGGGGAACCTGAGATAACGGAAATTGTTTCCCGTGGACCGTGAAGCTCTCAAGATACTTTTCTGTCCGTCTGCCACATGTTCCAGAAACTCCCTGGTAGTTAGTTCATTGTAGTCAACATAGGAAAAAGTATTGTTGCCCAGGAGGTGTCCTTTATCGACCCAGTCAAGCAGGATAACCCCGCTGGTAGGTGTATCTGTGAGTTTTTCCTCCTGGACAAAACCTATGGTCTGGATTTTCCGCTTTTCCAGTTCATTGAGTACCAGGGTGCTTAACTCCCTGGGGGTCCAGTAGACCAGGGGCTTCATGTAAGGCAGCCGTTCAAAAGTCAGGCAGATATTACCCGCATGCAGGCTTAGTGAGAAAAAAAATAAGGAAGCCAATAATACTGGTACTGGTTTTAATATTTTCATACTCTTCCGGCCGCCTGCTTTTTCCGGTTAACCTTGATTTTTTAAAAAAATGATTAACAAGGGGGTTATATTAGGAAATTACTTAGAGTAAGATAATTACTGTTCAGAAATTGTTCAAACTCTTTGCCGAAGCAGTATGAATATATCATTTTTATCTGTCGGGAATGAAAAGAGATAACAGCCTGCTGACATTACTGCTTCACCTGCGGTGTTTGGACCCTTGGGAGGAACCCGGCAATAAAATATTCGGGGAGTTCCGGTTTGCGTTCCCCTGGAGCGTGGGGAGTGTTTAAAGGAAAAGTGAAGAAGATTTTTTAAAATGTATCCTGTGCCGACTGGGGAACCAGACTGAAACATTCACAGGTTAAGTTAAATCTTTTAAGGGGTTTTCATTATGCAGAACAGAGTACTTTTTACCATCTTATGTATTTGTTTGTTTTCAATGTGCTTTGCCACTGTTCTGGGCCAGGGAGCTACCATGGGCAGCCCGGTTGTCCGGATAGTTGAGGGTGAAGTTTTAATCAGTGTGAGGGTGGAGAACTTCAATCCTGGAGATAAATACCGGGTCGGCATTGGCATTGTCGGGGAAACCCCCCTGCCAGCCGAAATGATATTTACCAAGGGAGGGGCTCCTGTCGGAGAAGTTACCGAATTCACCCAGGGATTTACCGCTCATTGGTGGAACGTTGAACAGATCATATGCAAAGGGATTGAACTCAGCGGCGATATGCTTCCCGCGGAAGGAGTGGAAGGGTCCCTCCAGATAACCATTCCCAAGACAAGCCTGGATAATACGGCGAGCGTATACATATTTGTGTCAAAGGATTACGGCTCTGATACCTGGTATCTTGAAGACGGGTCGGAGCTGGATAAATCTTTCTGGTAGAAAGAAACCTGTTGCATGCCTGGGTGGAATTCAATCGGCTCAGGGGAACAGCTATACTCAAAAAGAGGCGGTTGCATTGACGCGGCCGCCTCTTTTTTTAAATGCCTGCATTCCTAGTGTAGCTGGAGCCGCCAGCTCCAGACTGTAAACTATCTCTTGAATCCCCGCACCCGGGCCTGCCTCCAGATGAACAGCCCTGTGTGGAACGCCAATCTCCTGATTGGCCTTTAAACTAACACCGCCGGCAGGCGCCAACAATAAACCCGGTCCAAAAGGCCTGGTAGAAACCCGCCAACATTCGGAGCGTCACCGGTGCGACACAAAGAGGAAAGAAGCGCGACCCGCCCCTGCGCAACCTGCTGCAACCAAAGAGAGGGCGGAAAACGTAAATTTCCGCCCTCTCTTTAAGAATCGGCGGCTGGAATATCCAGCCGCAAATTAATTTTGAATCTTGAATCTTGAATCAGCGAACCCGTGGTTCGCCCGCTAATTCTTTACCAGGTCTCCAACCTGAAACCCAGAGCCGGAAATCGCTGTAGCTTCAGCTGAGCCGGCGTCGGCTTTGGTAACTTTGACCTTTCCGACCTGCTGGGTGAGTTCCCTCAACACCTTTCCAGTGGCTGGATCTTTGATGGTCTGGGTCACTCTTTCCACCGACAGTTCCATTCCCGGGGTGACTCCGTGATCGGTGCCGACATTCAGCACGACCAGACTGTCCTGGGCAAATGCCACCAGGCCTTTAATGACCACTTTTCTCTCAGTAACCGGAATACGGCTGTTGGCTGTCACCAGTCCCTGGGAAAGCTCCTCCACTGCAGAGTGAGTGGCTTCTCCAAGGATGGTATTCCTGAAATTGCTGGCACCCATGTCAAAAGATCCACCGCCTGCTCCACCGCTGCCGCCGCCAGCTCCGGCCAGGAGCAGACCGCTGCGTTTGGATTCTCCGGTACCTTCTGCCACGCCCAGGATCTCAGAAGTATTTATATCCACGATCCTGGCATTCACAACAACCTTGGCTTTACCTGATTTTGTCCCGATTTTGCCGACACCGAAACCCCCGATCTTACGACCGAAACCTCCGATGCCCATCTTTTTGTCTTCGGTACCGAACTGGGTAATGGAGCCGAGGATAATGGCGTCTACTCCCAGCACTTTTCCTATAGCCGCGGCAGTAGAGGGATTAGCCCTGTCACTGTTGGAGAAATTCTGTTCCGCCAGTACCGCATCCAGCGCCCTTCTTTCGATAACCCTGTAGGTTCCGTCATTGACCAGTTCATTAACGATCAGGTCACTTACGCCTTTGCCAATATCCCAGTGACCGCCCCACCAGTTTTCGATTGCAGAAAAGTCAAAATCCAGGATAGCAACTCTTTTCCTTTGGTCTCCCTGGCCCAGTAAAATTGATCCGGCCAGGATAAACACGATAAATAAAACAGAAATTTTTTTCATTGATACATTCCTTCTCATACTGATTATTTGAATAGTACAAATACTTAAAAATTTATCTAAGCTCTGTCAATGCTCCATTATCAAAAACCAGGGAAAATGATGAATATTTCCAGATTTCCCTTCCTTCGAAGCGAATTTTCTGCAGAGGGGCTCCCAGCTTTAAAACCACTTCGTCTTCAGTCATGCCCGGAGAGAGAAGCGGGGACTCTTCAAGCCCTGAAGACCCGGTTTTGACTGGAGAGCGGTCTTTCCATTCCTGTACAAAATTTTCGCTGCTATAAAGGTTTTCCTGGAGGAATCTGCCCCGGCCCCAGGCATTGTTCATCATGAAAAAGGATTGCGGATGGTAATGATAATATGAATTCCGTGAATAAGGATTCCGGTAGTTCCGACGGTTGCCGGATCCCATCTGGTTGTAGGCGCTTCCACCCGTTCCGTACTGATTCCCCCGATTTCCCATTCCTCCCCTGTAACCCGGGAAAATTCCCACATAGGTGCTGGCTGGAGAATAATTACTGAAAATGTTTCCATTATGGGCTGCCGGCCAGGGTCCCCAAATTCCCTGGTATGCGTCGACAGCAAAGGATAAAGAAACAGTGAACAATAAAACAGAAAAAATGCACATAAGAGTTTTCATTGTTCTCCCTCCATGAGTAGAAGATGTAAAAACTCATCCACCCTGTCCGGTCTGTTAAAAACAGGATACCAGACTATTCTATACCCGGAAAGTGACGCAGAATAGTTTTTTATATTTCATACCACCTCGGGCTGGACTATTCTCCTGTCAGTGTTTAAAAATGAGGAGCACCATGTATGATCCTTTTAACCATGTAAGAGAACTGCTTAATTTGATGGAAGAGGGACGGCTCTCCCCCGGGGAGATCGCCGCTGAATCTTTCGACAGGATCAGGAAGTGCGATGGAACCTGTAATGCATTCATCAGCCTCAACCAGGGGATTACAGATCGGACTGGCAGGGACGGAAAAGCAGAAAATGTTTCCTGGTTGTCCCGGCCTTTGTCAGGTGTCCCTTTTTCTGTCAAAGACCTTTTGTTTACCGATGGCCTGCCTACCACCTGCGGATCAAAAGCGCCTGTCCCGGCCAGGCTGAAAAACAGGGCCCAGGGAGTTGCCATCACCAGGCTGCTGGAAGCAGGGGCTCTCCTGGTCGGCAAGAATAACCTCCATGAGTATGCCTTCGGTATTACCAACGAGAATGACCACTTCGGGCCCGTCCTGAACCCCTGGGATGTCTCCCGGATGTCAGGCGGTTCCAGTGGAGGTTCAGCCGCGGCCGTGGCTGCCGGAATGGTTCCTTTTGCCATTGGAACCGATACCCGCGGCTCTATCAGGATCCCTTCCTCCTGCTGTGGTGTGACCGGCCTCAAACCTACCTACAACCGCATACCGGTTTCAGGAGTCGTGCCGCTCAGCCGCTCCCTGGACCATGTTGGACCAATAACCAGGGATGTCTGGGATTCTGAACTGGTATTTAATATCATGTGCGGAAATTTTGCTCACCCGGCTGATGATTCCGGTATCGGTGGTCCGGCAGCCGGCAGCTTATCTATAGGTATCACTGACTATTATTTTTCGCATGTAAACCAGGAAGTAGCGGCTGCAGTTAATGAGGCACTGGATTTTTTCCGCGTCCATGGAATTGAAATCCGCGAAATAAGGATGTCCGGGCTGGACGAGATCCTCACTGCCTCTGATATCGTTTCCAGGTTTGAAGCTTTCGCTTTCCATCGAGAAAACCTGGCGGAGTACCCCTCCGGTTACGGGACTTCAGTTTTCAGCAGGCTCAGTTCCGGACGGGACCTGTCGCTGTCAGATTACCAGGAGGCCTTGAAGATTAAGGAGAAGGCTGTAAGGGATTTTAAAAGGGTTTTTTCAGAAGCTGACTGTATCCTGGTCCCAACTCTACCGGTAACCGCCCTTCCCCTGGGGACCTCAGAGCTGGTTTTGGACGGGTGGAAAGAGTCGATTGTCCAGGGTTTTGTCAGGTTCAACGCCCCCCAGAATATGGCAGGCGTCCCCTGTCTTGCGATACCATGCGGATTTGATTCGTCGGGTTTGCCCATCGGCCTGCAGCTGATTTCCGGCTGGAACCGGGAAGATGTTCTTTTTACCCTGGGGAAACTTTACCAGTCCGAAACCGAATGGCATTTAAAAAGGCCGTGGTGATTGACGATTGACAATTTACCCTGGAACGCCGGTCTCGAAGAATAGTAGCATGTTATGAGTAGCATGTTGCGGGGTTGCCTCCAGATGAACAACCCTGTGTGGAACACCGGTCTCCTGACCGGCTCTCTGGTTAACGTCGCCGAAAGGCGACTACAATGGAACTGAGATCTGTGAATTGAGAAGTTCGAGGTAGTGGTCCTTGATAGGGCTGCTCCATCAATTTTGAACCTTGAACGCCGCTGGCATGCGGTAACCAGGCGAAGGCTGAAAGAAGGTTAATGATGGCTTCTGGAATTTTAAAGAAAACAACGTGGATTTTTATACTGCTCCTTCTTACTGCTCTGCTGCTTGCGGCTGGCGGTTCCGCTTACCTTTATTACCAGCTGCGGCAGAGCCTTCCCATTCTGGAAGGGGAACTCAGTTCCACAATTGTCACAGCCCCGACCTCGATTGACCGGGACGAAATGGGGACAGTCACCATTACCGGAAGCAGCAGGCTTGACCTGGCCGCGGCCCTCGGTTTCTGTCATGCCCAGGAAAGATTTTTCAACATGGACCTGCTGCGCCGCAAAGCCGCCGGGGAATTAAGCGGACTGGTTGGCAGCGCTGCCTTGCCTGTAGACAGGGAAGCCAGGATCCACCGCTTTCGGGAACGGGCCAGGAAGTTCGCGGGTAGCCTGCCGGCCGGGGAACGGGAACTGCTATCCGCTTACGTGGACGGCGTAAATGCCGGGTTGACATCCCTGGAGCAATACCCGTTTGAATACCTGTTGCTGCAACAGGAGCCAATCCCCTGGAGGATTGAAGACACATTGTTGGTTGTATACGCTATGTACCTGGACCTGCAGGGGGATTACCCGGCAATGGAGGCCGCCCATGGCTTGATGTCCGACCTGCTGCCGGCCCCGATGTATGAGTTTCTCACTCCTTCCGGCACTGAATGGGATGCCCCGGTTGACGGGGAAGCATTCTCAACACCGGATATACCGGGACCAGATGTTTTCAGCTTGCATGAACACCCCCGCAAAGACCCGCCTGCAACTGAGGATCAGGAGACGAACCAGGAGCTGCCGAAGAGGGTTCCCCTGGAGAGGGCGATTAGAATATATCCCGCTTTGTATGCTTCGGTGCAGTCTCATGACTTTCAACCGTTGCACGCAGGCAGCAACAACTGGGTGGTATCCGGCTCTTTTACATCTCATGGACAACCGATTGTGGCGAATGACATGCACCTGGGGCTGATGGTTCCCAATATCTGGTTTCGTGTCTCCCTGGTTATGCCGGGTGCCGACGGGGATCGGCGGATCACTGGATTAACCCTGCCCGGCACCCCCCTGGTGATTGCCGGAAGCAATGGGAAGATCGCCTGGGGTTTTACCAACAGCCAGGGTGACTGGCTGGATTTGATTATCCTGGAACCGGGAACGGAAGAAGGAACCTACCTTACTCCTGACGGGCCGTTGCCGATAACCAGGGTCGAGGAGAAGATCCTCTGCAGCGATGGGACTGAAGATACCCTGGAAATTGAAGAGACAGTGTGGGGACCTGTGGTAAAAACTGATCACCTGGGCCGAAAGCTTGTTGCCCGATGGGTTGCCCACGATCCTGCCGGCATGAATATGGAACTGGCTGCCCTGGAAGGCGTCTCATCGGTAACCGAAGCCATAGGAATTGCCGCCCATTGCGGATTGCCGGCCCAGAATTTTGTCGTAGCCGACAGGGAAGGGAACATCGGCTGGACCATTGTCGGTCCTATTCCCAGGCGAGTTGGTTACAGCGGAGAGGTTCCGCGGTCATGGGCTTCCGGGGAGTGCCATTGGGATGGTTTCCTGGCTCCTGAAGAATACCCCAGGATAATCAATCCGGCCGGTGGCAGGATCTGGACTGCCAATGCCAGGGTGGTTTCCGGCGAAATGCTGGCTAAAGTCGGTTTCGGAGGTTACGCCCTGGGCGCCAGGGCGAAACAGATCAGGGACGATCTATTTGCGCTGGATAAGGCTTCTGAAAAAGACATGCTGAAGGTGCAACTGGATCACAGGGCCCTTTTCCTCGAGAGATGGCGAAACCTGCTGCTGGATGAGGTGCTGCAGCCTGGAGTACTGGATGGCAGTCCGCGGCTGCAGGAAGTCCGTAAACTGTTGGAGGACTGGGGAGGGAAAGCTTCCGTTGATTCAGCCGGATACAGGATTGTCCGGGCCTATAGAAATCAGGTGGCGAAGGGAATTTTTGAAGGGCTGACTGCCCGTTGCGTCAATGCTGATGACCAGTTCGCTTATTACCTTATACGCGGTAATGAAGGTCCTCTCTGGAAACTGGTTAAGCAGAAACCCTGGCATCTCCTGCCGGCCGGATTTGAATCATGGAATGAAATGATGCTGAATTTCCTGGAACAGGTAATTGAGGAGGCTGAAAAAGATCCGGCTGCCCAGGGTGAAGCCGGCCTGGGAGGATGGACCTGGGGAGTCCGCAACACCGCAGCCATCCGGCATCCGCTCAGCCCCTTTCTCCCGGTTTCGTTTTTAAGCCGCTACCTGGATGCCCCTCCGGACCAGCTTCCCGGAGACAGCAATATGCCCAGGGCCCAGGGGCCTGGTTTCGGGGCCTCAGAAAGAATGGCGGTTTCTCCCGGGATGGAGCAGCAGGGAATCCTCCATATGCCCGGGGGACAGAGCGGACACCCGCTCTCACCCTTCTACCTCTCCGGCCACGAGGACTGGGTCCAGGGAAATCCCTCGCCTTTCCTGCCTGGAGAGGCTGTGCACACGCTGCTGCTGAAGCCGTAAAGTAGCTGGAGCGGCTCGCTCCAGCAGGAAACGTTGAAACCCTGCCCCTGCATGCATTGCGTTCATTTCCCGAAGGTAGCTGGAGCGGCTCGCTCCAGCAGGGACCGTTGAAACCCTGCCCCTGCATGCATTGGGTTCATTTCCCGAAAGTAGCTGGAGCGGCTCGCTCCAGCAAGAAACAGTGTTTACATATCCCAATGTTAATGAATCATCAGATATGAATTAACAGGGCTTTCCTGAACCTCAGGCGCGTTCATTGTTGATGAGTACCTGCAAGATTATTTCCGCATAAGCCGGAGGTTGACCAGGGGTTTGAAATATTGGCAGAATCCGGATTTGCTGGAGCCAGCGGCTCCAGCTACCACTGCCGCTTACCCCTCCAGGAATAAATCTCGTCTTTTCTATTTAAAATACGTTAATTCTGGTAGAGCCTACAACATGGTTCTCAATAACAAAAAAGAACCCATTCCATCATGAATTCTCCAGATTGGGCAACTCTACAAAAATACAAAGGCTCCAGGCTTCCTCACTGGAACTGTGAAAATGCCATTTATCACATTTGCTTCAGGCTTGCAGATTCTATTCCGGACGAGAAACAAACACAGTGGTTGGAGGAAAGAAAATTGCTATTTTATAGCACTTCGTTCAAGAACGGAAGGTTAAACAGGGAAGAGCAGCAGAGATTGAAGTATCTTTTCAGCGATAGGATTGGAAAATATCTTGACGCGGGATACGGTGAATCGCATCTTCGTAAGCCTGAGGTTGCCCTTATTGTTCAGGAAACACTCAAGCATTTTGATGGACTCCGTTACTACCTGCATGCCTGGTCGATAATGCCTAATCATGTACATGTGATAGTTGAGCCTGCCGTAGGGTATGAAATAAAAAGAATTGTTCATACCTGGAAATCCTATTCGGCTCACAGGATAAATAAAAACCTGCATATAAATGGACAGTTTTGGGGGCAGGAGTCATACGATCATATTATCAGGTCAGAAAAAGAGTATTGGTTTCAGGTTGAATATGTCTGGAGTAATCCTGATAAGGCTGGTTTGACCACCTGCCTGAGATGGAGACTGGATATTGACCCTTGAGTTAAGCTCGATTCCTAGGTGCAGCTGGAGCGGCGCGCTCCAGCAGGAAACGTTGAAACCCTGCCCCTGCATGCATTGCGTTCATTTTCCGAAAGTAGCTGGAGCAGCTCGCACCAGCAAGAAACAGTGTTTACATATCCCAGTGTTAATGAATCATCAGATATGAATTAACAGGGCTTTCCTGAACCTCAGACCCGTTCATTGTTGATGAGTACCTGCAAGACCATTTCCGCATAAGCCGGAGGTTGACCAGGGTTTTGAAATATTGGCAGGATCCGGATCTGCTGGAGCCAGCGGCTCCAGCTACCACTGCTGCCTATCCCTTCCAACCCCCTCCCTTCGGGAGCGGAAACTGGCAGTTTCCGGCTACGAGTGCTAGTAGCAGGAAGCATCCCTGACCTCGCCCCCATTCACTTCGCACTTTTCAAATCTCAGATCGCACTTCCTTTTGGTTGCCTTCCTTTCCCTCCCGGGGTAGAATTTTCCCATGGCTAAAATCTCCGGAAATTTATTGATTTTTCTGCTTGCCGCTGCCCTGCTTTCCACCACATCCGCCGCTGCGAGCTGGATGGCCGGAACCGCCAGTACCAGCATAACTCCTGAAGAAAAAACCTGGATGGCCGGATACGCATCCCGGACCGAGCCAGCCAGGGGAACCCTGCAGGATATCCACGCCAGGGCCCTGGCCCTGCAGGATGAAAATTCGCGGAGGTTCGTCCTGGTAAGTCTGGATGTACTCGGCTTTCCCGCGGATTTTTCCAGGGCCGTTACCGACCGTGTCCAGGAAAAACTTGGAATACCCAGGGAAAACATCATTTTAGCCGCGACCCACACCCATGAAGGCCCGGTTGTCGGCGACAACCTGTATGTTGCCTACCGTATGGAACCGGAACACATGGAAGCGGTAAAACGATACACCAGAATCCTGGAGGACAAGCTGGTTGAGACCGCGGTCAGGGCCTTTGCGGAAATGCGGCCGAGCCGCCTCAGTTTCGGGCGGACCGAGGTTCATTTCGCCATCAACCGCCGGGTGATCAAGGAAGATGGAATCGCTAACGGAGCCAACCGGATCGGCCCCGTGGACCACCGGGTTCCGTTTTTGACTGTCGACAGCGAAAATGGGGTTTTACAGGCGATACTGTTCGGCTACGCCTGCCATAACACTACCGGGCAGGGGCAGTATTTATACAACGGGGATTACGCCGGTTTTGCCGAAACTTCCCTTGAAAAGGAGTATCCCGGAATAACCGCCATGTTCATCACCGGCACTGCAGCGGACAGCAATCCCTATCCGCGCGGCTCCCACGCCCTGGCCGAACGGCACGGAGAGGAACTGGCTGGAGCTATCCGGAAAGCCATCACCGGCCCCCTGGAGGAGATTGGCCCCGGGCTGGAAGCCGGCTACCGGGAAATAACCCTGAAATTGGAAGAGCCTCCTTCAGAAGCGGAATTCAGGCAGAAGCTTGAGGATGAAAACGAGTTTGTCCGCCGCCATGCCCGGCTGATGCTGGCCCGGATAGAAAAAGAGGGAAACCTTTCTCGGGATTTCACCTACCCGGTCCAGGCCTGGAAATTCGGAAACAATGACTTGACCCTCGTAGCCATGGGAGGTGAGGTGGTGCTGGATTATGAAATCTTGCTGGAAGCTGCTTTCCCCGGTCCCAATCTCTGGGTGGCCGGGTACTGCAATGACGTTTCCGCTTACATTCCATCGAAACGTATCCTTTCCGAGGGCGGATACGAGGCCGGGGGAGCAATGCTTTATTATGGATGGCCCTCAACTTTTGAGCCTTCAGTGGAAGATATTATTCTGGAGAACATTTCCGGGTTGATATCCGGAGAAAAATGATGAGGTTGATTGTTAAATCTTTAAAATAGATGTAGATTTCTGTTATTAAAAAAAATCTATAAATCGGGGACTTAATCAATCCTCTGACCGGGAGAAAATGAGATGAGCAAAATTGGTTATGATCGAAGGCATTTTTTGGGAACTGTTTCCGCCGCGACCGGCGCTGTGGGCCTGGGCCTGCTGCGTCCCGCTCTTGCGAGACCAATCAGGCCGGTCTTTCAGCCTGGGGGAAAACCTGCTGTGCTGGGCGGAACCCCGATCCGCACTGAAAAGTTCCCGTCCTGGCCGCAGATTGAAGAAAGTGACCGCAAAGCCTGGGTCAAGGTTCTGGATGATGGCCGATGGAACCGCGGCCCGAGGGTGGATGAATTTGAAACCAGGTGGGCTGAGGCCATGGGAGCCAGGTACGCGATTGCCACATCCAGCGGGACCAGTGCCCTGGTGTGCGCCCTGCACGCCCTGGAAATCGGCCCCGGAGATGAAGTCATCGTGCCTCCTTATACTTTTATCGCCACCATCAACGTGGTCCTGATGCAGTATGCCCTGCCTATTTTTGTGGACACTGACCGGAGAACCCATGAGATCGACGCGAAGAAGATTGAAGCGGCAATAACGGACAAGACCCGCTGCATCATTCCGGTACACCTGGGCGGAAATCCGGCTGACCTGGATACAGTCCTGGCAACCGCAAAGAAAAAGAACATTCCGGTGATCGAAGATGCCTGCCAGGCCCATTTTGCCGAGTGGAAAAACAAGGGTGTGGGGTCCTGGGGCGACATGGGATGTTTCAGCTTCCAGGCCTCCAAGAACCTGAATTCCGGGGAAGGCGGCTCAGTGATAACCAGCAACGGAGAATATGCCGCGGCCTGCATGAGTTACCAGAACGTGGGCAGGGGTTACCGTGTCGGCAGCGGCGGAGAGCTGCAGGGTTACAACAAGCCAGGCTGGAATTATGCCCGCAACGGAGACAACCGACGCATGACCGAATTCCAGGGCACGATTCTCCTGGGACAGCTGACTAGGCTGGAACAGCAAGCCCGCGTCAGGGAGCAGAATGCCGAATACCTGGCCGGGAGGCTCAAGGAGATCGGCGGGGTGATCCCGGCTGAAAAGTACGAGGGAACGACGCGTAACGCTTACCATTTGTTCATGGCCAAGTACGATCCTGAAGAGTTTGCCGGGCTGTCCAGGGACGGTTTTATCAAGGCGATGCGCGCTGAGGGAGTCGGCTGCGGGACAGGATACCCGCCGATCAACAAGGAGCCCTACATCAGGGAACTGTTAAACGGACGGGGATTCCGCAAGATTTACACCGAGAAGGAAATCCGGGACTGGTCTGAAAGGAACAGCTGTCCTGAGAATGACAAGCTCTGCGAAGACGGAATCTGGTGGGGGCAGACTACCCTGCTGGCTGAGCGCTCCGGTATGGACGACATCGCCAACGCGGTAGAGCGGATAAAGAAACACGCGGAAGAGATCAAGAAAGCGTTGTAGTGGCTCGGATTGTAGCTGGAGCTGCTCGCTCCAGCAAGGCGAAGCCATCGCGGCATAAGCTTCGGACTTATGATTATTGTAGCTGGAGCGGCTCGCTCCAGCTTTCCCTCAGCACTGGAGGTGCAGCAGGATTTAGCCCAGGATGAGCGATAGAGAACCCTGGATCGAGAACAGAGATCCCTGTAGGGGTGAGCAAATCCTGGCATTCTTGTTTTACATTATCTTGCGACCTGCTACTGACGACTTGTGACTATTCCCCATGTTATAATTCGCTGACAATTTTCTGCATATTTTTAGCCGGCGTAGCTCAACGGTAGAGCGGCGCATTCGTAATGCGTAGGTTGGGGGTTCAATTCCCTTCGCCGGCTCCAGTCTTTTCGGGGTTCTACGAAGTTTATAACATTTCTATTATTTTCTGTAAGTGAATATTAAGTGAATTTCTACCGAAAAATTGAGGTGCATTGAGAACTTTTTCTTGGTGTGATTTGCAATCCCACATAAAATTTAAAATGGGTGAAATTTGGAAGAGTTAGGTTTTAAGGTTTTTTGTATCTGGCGTGGATAATTGGGCACAATTTGGATTAATTACATCATAAAGGCTTTGCTGGAAACTATTTTCATCCCCCTTACTATAGAATTTAACACCTACAAGCCTGTATTTTTGAGTTTTATGTTTTGTCTTAAATTCTAGAGTCTCTTTTTTAAATTTTTCAGTCACCTCATTAAGAAACTCTTGCTTCCATCTATCCTGCTCTTGCAGGTGCTCACCCTTTGGTTCAACAAATATCTGGTATGTGAGCATATTCCCGTTTTTCTCCCGCAGGAATAAAACAAAATCAGGTTCAAATGCCCTTCCGTCAGAAAATTTGTAAATTTTAAAGTGCCTTTCATTACGGACAAGATATATATCATCATATTTTTCTTGTAGAGTTTTTATTTGGCGTTCAAGCATCCTAACAAATGCTTTTTCTTCGCTTGTGCCGTAATTAGCATTGAAAACATACCAGTCCTTATCAGCAATAAACTGTTCGTCACTGTCAGCTCTCTCACTGCCTTCAATCAATTTAAGGTATTTGTCCGAAAATATAGAAGCGATGGAATTTATTTTAAAATTTTCTGTTCCTCTATATTCGGCACCTATTTTACGTAACTCAGATTCAATCTGATCAAGCAAACCTATCACAGCATCTAGCTGATCTCTGTTGGACAAATTATAAATTTCAGCTGATTCTCCTTGAAATGTAATCTTCAAACCACCAAGATATTCATCTGTGTCAATAAATTGCCGTATGGATGTAACGTACGGAAAATACTTGCAAATGGACTGGAACTTGAAAAATGGTTGCCGTGAAATAGCATTGCAAACAATATGCCGTGGGATCTCTTTTACTCTGACATCATTCCGACCTAATTCGGCAACCCCACCATTATCCTCATTTTCATTAAGCAGGGCACCCGACGTTCCCTGACCACTCGCAATGGTATGTTCATAGTTCTTCTTTGTTACAGTTAGGTTGATGTCTGACAACGATCTGACATTTTGATGGTTATTCCTGACACGCTCATTTAGATATAGCAATCCACTTTTATAAAAGTCTGTTTTTTTAAATGAGTCTTTTAATTTTAGAGATTTGTTGACCTCCTTTTCATCCATCAGACCTTCTTCAATCAAAGCTGTGCGAAGCTCCGAAATATATCGAGAATCATTGATGCTGTGATAATGCAATTCTTCCAGAACTCGGATTTCATTCTCAAGGTTGCTGTCATATTTACGACGGAAACGGTTATCATTTTCATTGATTATAAAAGGAAAATATCGTGCTCCACGTCCGATAAGTTGGGCCTCGGCAATGGTTGTCTTCCCCGGCTTTCCCGCCTTCGAATCTCGAGTTGTATAACAGCGTACGATATCGAAAAGATTCAGGACATCCCAACCCTCATTTAGTTTCTGTACTGCAAATATTGCCCGGATACCATTGTCCTTATCTTCCAATGTATTAAGAAGGATTTGTTGCGTTTCCTTCTCTTTTTCCTCGTTAACGGAAATGCAGCGGTTTTCGTTAAACTCTGTACGTAATCTTTCTGTCAGTTGCTTGGAAGTAATGCCGTTTTCATTGAAAAAACGAAAAGACCTTTTGACCAGGGGGATATTTGACTTTTTAATTCGCTTAATGTCATCTGGAGAGAGATTTTCAATCAGTTTATGAAAATTGGATTTATTCTCTTTTGATTGCGCAATGGTTCTTTGCGCTTTGAACAAAATAACTGGCTTTAGATTTATACGATGTTTAGCTGCGACTTCCTGTTTATACTGGCTCAGGATTAGAGCCTGAATGATACGATCCTTTTCTTGAAAGTCTGACTGAACAATATATACATCTTTGGAATAACCATCATTGCGGAACTGCCGCAGATCATAGCGATACAGAACTTTGTTTTTATATTTTTTATCAATGTTGATGTGAGTGTAATCAAGCGTGGCGGTGAATTCTAGGAGCAGATTATCTATATTTTGTATAAAAATACGTTCTACTGTTCCTTCCCAGTTTAATTCTTCAAATTCTTTCTGGGATTTTGTGTTGACGTTTATATGGTGGGCTTCATCCGACAGAAGGACAATCCTTTTGTTTTTGAAGTCATCGTAAATTAGGCCATTTTCCTTTTCTATCGTCAAATCGGAATGCAGTTTTTGAATAGTAGTAAAGCAAATATTGATGTCTTTTTCGTTGACGCCTTCAAAATTGGATACCTGTGCTACGGCAACTCGCTTTGTGCCGAAGTAGATGTTTTTGGCGAAAAGATATTTTGAAGACAAAGGATTAAGAAAATTATCTTTGCTTTTTTCAATGATGTTAGTGGAGTTAACAAAAAATAGAAAATTGCGATAACCCTTTTCATACAGGTAGAGGATAAGTCCAGCCATAATTAGGGTCTTACCACTTCCAGTTGCCATATTGAAAAGAAAATGTAACGGCCAGTTTTTACCAGGGAAATCATGGTCTAGACAGTAAAAAAAACGGGCAAAGGCTTCTTCCTGGTAATGACGAAGTTCGAACTCTGGATTCAGGTTATTTCTGAGATAGTCTGGTATTTTCTTCTTTAATAATCCAAGTACAGATGCGGAATCAAGAGTCTCATACAAAAAATTTTCAGCCATGATAAGCTTCCCCGAAGAATAATTGATTAAGCTTCTTATCCTCACGGCTAACATTAAAATTATCGTCATCTATCTCAGAAAGATTAACGTAAAGCTGATTCTTATTTAGAAGTTCGGCCAATAACTTTTTTTGTTTATCTAGGCCGTTTGGGGTTTTACCAATCTTGATAAAATCGTTGACGGCTTCGTCAGGCACCTGAGGGTTGACGTACCAGTTGAGGAAGGAGTTTGCGGCTATTTCCGCCCAAAGTTCAATGAGCTCTTCGGATGACCCAGTGGCCTGTATTTTATCCATGAAAACCTGATTGTATTTCATTAATTCGCAGTAAATAAAATCACCACCTCCGTGCCAGTTAACAGATTTGGATATACCCTTCTGATCATATTTTATCTCATCAAACATCTCGTTTTCTTTTTGTGATATTTTGCCGATCACATTTTGTAGTCTGGGTATTATTGTGTTCAATCCTCCCTCTAACTGTTCTATACCAATGAAAATTCTATTTAACTTTATGGCCACAGCCGCCGTCGTGCCACTTCCAAGAAAGAAATCAAGCACAATATCCCCAGGTTTAGTTGCTGCTTCAACAATTAATCTTAACAACTCCTCTGGTTTGGCCGTATCGTACGCTGTTTCTTTTGTATTTTTAATTAAATCATTACTCCACACATCACCCAAGGCCACATATTTTGCGTCTTTCCGGTTATCAGTTTAATAACCTCATCCTTGTCAAGATCAGTCCTTTCTGAAACGTATGTTTTTAAACCTGCCTTCTCCTTTAACTCCCATTCCGCAGGGGTTCTACTCATCCGCCCCCTTGTGTAGAACCAGCCTTTTGAATCTTTTTCAATTCTGCTTATGGTGGATTTTTTGTATGGTCCCAATGGTGGATTCCAGAATCTAATATTCTTTTTTTTAGAGTAAATAAAAATATTCTGATATTCAGTAGGCATTGAAGAACTATTAGTATGTGATCTTGAACTTCCCCCCTCTCTACCTTTATTCCAAATTATTTCGTTTACAAAATTATCTCTCCCAAAAATTTCATCCAAAAGGATTTTTAGGTAGTGAGATTCGTTATTATCAACATGAACAAAAATGTTTCCGTCGGCACTTAAAAGATCATATGCAATAAAAAGTCGATTTTTTATAAAGGTTAACCATGTAGAATGTGCAAAATTATCGTTGTATGTGAAGGTATCCCTTTCTGTATTAAACGGTGGATCAATATAAATCAGCTTCACCTTCCCTCGGAACTGTTTTTCTAATGTATGTAATGCAAGCAGGTTGTTACCCTTTATAATGAGGTTTTCTCTAAGCGTACCGCTCTGATCCCTCTTGATTTCCGAAACGACTTGTTGGCCATTAGTAGTATAACGTTTCCAGTTTGTCAGAACCTTAGGATCTAACAGCCTGTCGATTTCATCCTGAGCAAGAATTTCGTTAAAGAATATTTCCTTGCTCTTTTCTTCCTCTTTCGTTTGCCCGCCCGCAAGTACACAATCCTTGTAAGGCCATACGAGAGACACCTCACCCCGTTCTTGCAAGAATTTACCGTTAATATTCAATCCGATTTTACTTCTAAAGCGGGTATAGGAATTGCTAAGGAAATGTTTATCGGAAATGTATTCGATAAAAGCATTGATATTAAAAATCCAATGGCCTTTAATCTCGGTAAAAAATTTGTTTTTTATTTCAGGCTTTTCTAGCAGCAGCTTCACCAAATCAGTGTCAATCTTCCAGGCACGATCGATTACAGCTGGCTTTATAAGCTCCCCCTCTTGGTCCACAAATCGAGGATCAGTTTTTAGCAACTCAATCAGCTTTTCAATAAATTTTACCGCCATTCGTCATTCCTCTAGGATTGAATCTATCAGCCTTGCTTTATGAAATATCACCTCAATGAATTGGGGAAAGATCAATTTGCAATCCTTTAGCCTGAATGTTTGGAACACTAATAATTGATGTCTTGATTATAGGTATTTAACGAAAGACAATAAAGAACGAAATGTTACACGTCAGGTGATCAGTTCCAAAAATTCCCAATGAATTATTCCCGGCAATCAGGTCAATACAGCATCATGGTCGATCTTACGCTGCTCTATAAACCGGGTTTTGCACCCTTTTCCGGGAATTTCTACTGTTTCCCAGACAGCTTCAAAGCAAGGGTAATGTGTCAGTTTCATTGTCCAATATTTTGAATTAGGCCAGGGATTTCGTTTCCGGTCTTCATAGCAGAACGGTTCAATTGACTGGTTTTGCTGATCTGCTGTCCTTTCTAATTCATTGAAAGAATATCGGATCAGGTAATCTGCTATATCGAATCCATTGTCTTTGTCAGCTTTACTAGCATTTTTCTCTAGCAAATCGTTTGTAGTAATTGAAATATTAGGGATATGCTGCTTTATCTCTTGAGCTTTAGCTTTCCATATATCGTATGCCCCAAGATCAGGGAATAGAACAACCTTACGTCCGGACAGCACCTGGAATTTCTCAATTAATAATCCATTCTTTTGTCCTGTTGCCAGCCAAATTAGATCTGGGAAATATGTACTGGCGATTATTGCGCTCTTTTCGCTTTCGGTAATCGCTACAGGGTGATTTGGAAGCTCCTTTAAAAGATGTTCACCAAAAAGGCACTGTTTCAGATTAAAGGGCTTCAGTTGCAAGATGGAATGAATCCAGTTCACATGATTAAAAGGTTCTTTAATTCGTCGCCCAGTTTCGGAATCATAGAGCATGACCTTTCCGGTTCTAATCATGTTGGCTCGGTCTACCTGCCAGAATACCGTGGCACTAGGCCAATGCTCTGAAGTGCCAATATGGTAACGTTCTATAAGTCTCTCGACTTCAGAGACAGAGAACAGGGCCTTAAGATAGGTTATAAAATTGTTATCGGTACCTCTATTCAGACTTTTGGAAAATATATCGGCTGAAATATAGCTGGTTGGTTTCTCTTTAAACGATTTTTCAGTCTTATAACCCATACATAATAAGTTTGTATGTTCTTTTCTCGCTGCGTTCTCATAGGGGCTTAAGTGGTATCCGCAACTATCTTCCCGGTCACAGCGCCCATATTCCGAAGGTAAGAAGTGCCCTGATACGGTATCGATATATCGCACGAACCGTTTCTGTCCGCAATCCGGACAGGTATGTTTTTTACTGCCAGGGTCTAATGTGAATTTGTAATTTGTCATGATTTTCTATTGCGTAAGGTGCGTAAAGTGCGTAAGGGTTACGCTAGTTACGCATCTTACGCACTTCCTAGTTTTTTAAGTCGATTTCTTACTGTACCTTCGGAAATGTGTAACAAACGGGCAATTTCCCGATTCGATTCTCCTTTTTCATGCAGTTTTAAAATCTCCGCATCTCTTTGTTCGATATCTTGGTCAGTTATTAGTCGCAGATGTTCCTTTTCAGAAACATATCCCAGAAATTCAAAATTAAGAAAATTGGAAGGCTTTTCTATTCGACAAAGACAAACATTTTCAGAATCATAAATACATTCAGTATTTCTGCTTTTAATTTGCTTAAGGTACCGTAAAGCAGAGTCCTTACAACTCTCCCCAATGGCAAAAGCACTGTCACAGAAATTGATTAACATTTTGCTGCCCTGTAAATCGTTTTTGTTCAGAGGTTTAGAGAAGTCTCTTTTAGGGGTATGTGCCAAAATCAGAATAGACAAAGAATATTTATCCTTAAGACGCTTTAGCTGCTTCATCAGGGGTAAGGCATTCTTAGCCTTTTCAGTATCGTTTTTTAAGTAGGTTATGTTATCGATAATAATTATTTTGATCCCTCTTTTATTTATTTCAGTTTCAAGCGAATGAATCAGATAATCTTCAAAACTCATTGTCTGTATGAACTCGTCTTGATCCGGATTTATTTCAGCTCTCAGGAAATTCTTGTCAAATGAGAAGTGATCTTTGAAGTTATCTGAATACCGTGCTTCAAACTGCTTTTCACTTAATTCGAAATCAAAATAGAGAACAGTCTGTTTTTCTGCTTCAAGAGTGAATCCTTCAATGGATATCCCCTCGCTGATACTTCTGGCTATTTGTACAGCCAAAATAGATTTCCCCAAGTTAGTATCAGCAAATAGAATGCATAGTTCGGATTCATACCAGAATTCACTAAATAATTTTTGGGGGATGGGTCTCTTCTTTGCATCTTCCAGACATTTTTTTGCTGTCTTGACTATGAAAAATCCTTTTGTATTTTCAATTTTTTCTAAATCCTGGGCGAGGCTTTTTTGCCAATCTGAGATTGGAATTATGGTCTCAGGTAAAGACTCTAAGTTTCTTTTACTGTCCATGTGGTCCTCCCCTGTCAAGCGTTCCATAAGATCCAGATATAAATTGAATAAGACAGGCGAGAGTGATAATCTGAAGTTGATCCCAGCACTTGCACGCCTTGTAAGTGTTTTTGATTAGGGCTTCAGTAGTTGCCGCTACTGAAGCCCTTTGTCTGATCTTGCTCCACATTACGCCACCCCCTGAATATTTTCATTAATCCATTCATCAAGATCTGAGAGGCGGTAGCGAACAGCTTTCCCAAGTTTTACAAATGGTGGGCCAGGAACTATCCCGGTTCGGTTCCCCTCAGAACGGCGGCGGCGCAAAAATGCCAGTGACACGCTACAGTATTTTGCTGCTTCCTGCTCAGGTATTAGGTTTGGGGAACAATTTTCATCTCTGAGTTCTTCAACTTTTTTGTAATAATTTTTTTTCATTTTTTTCTCCATGATTATTATTGAATGAACTAATAATTTACAATGCTTGTGTGATAAAAGATATCATAGAATATAAAAATGATGCAATTTTATTCTAAAGAAAAATATATTTATATCAATAAGATACAGGGGAGTACTGGGGAGTGTAGTCCTGTACAGTACATACTAGATATTCTGTACATACTGTATAGACAGTACTGTACAGTATGTAGTATTTCAAACCTCTTAATTGATATTTAATATAATTATATATACCTGAAGTAGGAGTTGACTAGCCAACAATTCTGAATAAACCTGGAGATTTTAGATTTAGCTATGTGCTAAGTTTTAGGGTCTTTTTTATTTTGATTTTCCGTTTTCGTTATTCTTCCAGCGCCTCTTGCAGATTTCCTGGCGCCAGGTGTGCATATCGCTGAGTCATTTTTGACTAAGAGTGTAAAAGAGAACGGTCATTTGGAGATTTGGAAGGCGTAGTATATGGTTTTGTGGTAGTTCTTAAAGATAGGCACTAACCGGGTGTACGGGTGTAACAATTACTTTTTCATTATTTAGTTCCGTAATAGAAAGGCTTTACACGAATCGAGGTTATCGAGGGGGCAGTAGAAAGAACAGAGAGGAGCGAGCGAGGATACTTGATGTCCTAGTTCCTCTACCTTGTCACATGGCTTTTTGTTAATTCCCGTCTCGTTGTCGTATATGTTCCTGTGTTTCCTCTGGAACAGTTTCTTTGTAGAGGGCCTCTAATTCCTTTGGTTTAGTTATCAACTCGTCGGCAATAAAATTCAGGATTCGGAATAGGTTGAGAGCAATATCTCTATTGTCATCCAAGTTTATTTGTCCTGGATGAACAGCATTATTCCCAACTACTCTTACTATATCAAGCGCCTGTTGGATTTTTACGCTAAGGCCTTCAGAAACTAGGTCCTTAATATCGCTGTTAATATCTTTTCCGTCCTTACCTATTTGCTTCAATAAATTTTGTAAAGCAAGCCGTAACAGCGCAGCTGCACCTTTAGGCGAATCCAAATAGATAGTGGCGGCTTCTTGATATAGTTTTTTAATTTCATCCCCCATGTCGACATTAGGAGACGGTAATGCTGGTTTTCTGGGGTAAACCATTTTTCGGGAAATCCATAAAGAAACTTCATTGCATGATGAACAGGTAGCAACAGCGAAATTTTCAGGAATATAATTTTGCATATCTTGAGATAATTCATCTTCTAAACTCTTTAAAAACCCTGCTATAGCCTCCTGCTGATAGGCTTGGATTCCGGATCTATAATCAAGAAAGAAATGTTTAATAAGTCTGTAGACTATCAAGTGGGCATAGTCTAAATTGAACCAGCGCTGCTGAGCGATAGTTTGACAGTGAGGACACTGAAATTTATCCTTCTTATAGGTGGGATAATCTTCCAATTTTGTTTCTCCTTAAGGATAAAACCATATTGAGGATGCATATACAGGCTGCATAAAAAAAGACAAATTCAGGCATTTAATTTTTTTGTAAAAGGTTGCCGTATCTTCTTGTTTTACATTCTTAGCATTAACACATCAATTATTTACTGAGTGGTCTCTAGGCTTCATTTTTTTATACTGCTACCCCGTTTCCAGTGTCAACTTTTTTATTTCCCGTTTTCGTTTTTCATCCAGTGCTTTTACAGCTTCTTGCAAATTGCCTGGTGCCAGGTGGGCATATCGCTGAGTCATTTTGAAATCAGAATGTCCCATTAGTTCCATTACCGTATAAGGCTGTACTCCCTCCTGCATCAAGGTACTTGCATAGTGGTGTCTGAGGTCATGGAACCTGAATTCAGTGATATCGGCAGCCTTTAGGAGATTTTTAAAAGAGGTAGTGATATTGTCCAGGCGCTTTCCTTTGCTGTTAGGAAAAACAAAATCTTCTGGTTTTCTGTATTTTGTTATTTTCTTCCACTCAGAAAAAACTTCAATGTTTTCAGAGTCCAGCGGGACTGTTCTGCTTTTGCCAGACTTGGACCCTTGCGCTTTTACCTGTAACAATTTTGTTTTGAGGTTTATGTCTGCCCAGACAAGATTGAATAGTTCGCCACGGCGTAGCCCTGTCAACATAGCTGTTAAAACAAGGGGGGTGAGATGGTCGCAGAATAAACCAATTTCAGGGAGTTGATCATAATGCCTTTCCTGTCTCCAGAGATTAGAACGTTCACGCTCTCCTCTTTTTGAGTCATCCCGGTTCTTTAATGCTTCCCGCAATCTGGCTTCTTCTTCAGGGTCTAAAAACCGAGGATGTTCATTTGCCACTTTCAGTTTTTGAACTTTTCCCTGAAAGGGATGTTGCTTGATGTATCCCCAAACATAGGCAAATTTGAGAAGGGTTTGGATATTGGCAATTTCTCTATTAATGGTAGCGTTTGCGACTCCGGAATTTTTTCTATCAGTTATGTATTTTTGCATATTCAGGGGTGTGAAAAACTCGAGTTTCCAGTTTCCAACCCGGGAACATATGGATTCATATCTTTTGATAGCCTTAATTGGATCATTAGAGGTTGTTTTAATTCTGTTCTTATATTTTTTGTGAAAAAATTCAGAAAAGGTAACAATTGATTTTTGCTTTTTTTCTTCAATGGGATCTTTGCCGCTAGCAGCCTCTACCTTTTTTTTCCGGGCAAGGTCCCTCGCTATGGAGACTGTCAGGCTTTTAGCGTCTCCCAACCTGAAGCGTTTTCCCTGACTGTATTCAATATAAAAGGTTTTGCTTCCTGAAGGCTGAACCCTGACAAGTAATCCTTTGATTTCAGTGTCCCGGACCTCATAGGGTTTTGCATCTGGGAAGAGTTGTTTCACTAACGTATTATTCAGCTTTTTAATTGCCATTTTTTCCTGTTTCAAATCCTGTAAGTGAATATTAAGTGAAATTCAGCGCAAAAACAGAATAACAGGTTATACAAAAAAAGCAAAGATGATGATTCGGTATACATTTTAAGTCTATAAATATTAACAATTAAAGTGATTTTATTTTATATGTATTGATGCTAACTTTTCGTGATCAATCGCATTCGTAATGCGTAGGTTGGGGGTTCAATTCCCTTCGCCGGCTCCAGCCTTTCCAGAGGTAATTGAGGGACTTTCCAGCTAACTTGAATTATTCAGGGAATGCCGTGGTTTTATGTTGGGGATAAAATTAACTTATAAAACTATTTAACCCACAACACCCCTCTGGGACCAATTTTTATCGGGTTGAATCCCTTTTGGATAACAAATTCTTTCAGGTTTTGTTCAAACCTATTTTCATGGCCTGTGTAAAAGTATTTAGGTTTGAATTTCTGGTAAAAAGATTCGAAGTTTTTGATACTGGTAAATTTGGTGTCAGGAACCTTTTCGCATGACCCTACACGCCAACTGAACACACCATTGGCAAATTCCGGATAAATTTTGCAGCCTCCTTCAAGGCAATAAAGGGGCGATAGGCTCACCACTTTTTCGTCCTTTACGATTTGTTTAATTTTCAAACCATTTGTATGGATTTCTTTCAAATATGTAGAATCCAGTCTGCCATAGGCATGGATGATGTAAGAAGAATCCCATGCCAAGACCACAAGTATGAGAATCCCTAATAGGCGAGAAAGAGATTTGTTTTTAAATATTTCAAAATCTGAAATTAGCAGATAAAGATTCAGAATCTGGAATATTACAATGATATAAAAATATTGTTCATGAATTACTTCTCTTGAAATGGTTCCTATAAATGCAAATATGACAATCAGAAGAGCAAGCAGCAGATCTCTATGAAAAATAATGTTTTTTCGATGTTTAATTAAAAAGGAAATGGAAACCAACGTTGACAGAACCGGCAATAACATTTGTTTGTTAAAAAAGTTTTGTAAACACAAATTAAGATATTGCTCAGGCCCGGGCATACGCCCCGCTTCACGCAAAAAGATCGGGTCAAGCCAAAAATGGTAATCAAAAATGCTGTAGGTGAAAACCTCAAAAGCCTCCTTGCTTGCGATCAAAATGAGTAAGGGCAAGATACTCAAAATAAAACCTGATGATAAAACTGAAATTCTTAAAATAATTTTTTTGAAGGATATTTTTTCAAAACCAACAATCAAAATCAGGAAGAACGGCATGATGGCAAAAATGTAAGTTAGCTTTGCCATGACGGCAAGGCCAATCAACATCCCAATAAAAAAAAGCAAAATATTTTTGTTATTTTAAAGAATTTTTCAAATAAGAAAAAAGCCAAAACAATCAACATGACGGGAAAATCATGGCTCCAACTTAAAGTAGCAGAGAACCTGAATATTTGCGTTGAAATAATTAGAAACAGGGCGGATAACGAAAAAAAGACGGCTTTGGTTTTTGATAATAATTCAAATCTCTTAACGATCAAGAGATAAATCAGGAGCAAATAGATCAGCACACAAAATACTGAAAACAATCGGGCCGATAATACCAGGTGACTGGTAAAACAAAACAATCCTGCATAGATGTAAGGCAGATATGGTAAATGGTGGTAATAAAAATCATGGTAAGGAACATATCCATCTTTGATGAGTTCGGCACAGGCAATATATTGATTCTCATCGTGATTGATTCTTTTAGTTAAAGCCTGTGAAACAAGAAATCCTGAAATAATTAGAAAAGTAACCAAAATTACGGTTATCCGAATCCAATGATCATTAAATTTCGTTTTCCCCAAAATTATTTCATCCTCTTTGATGATCTGTATACTTATTCATACAATCTTCCTGTTGCTCTCCTCTAACAATACTTCTCACGAAATTTTTTCGAAATCTTCAGCAAATCGGGCGGGAGGATTTCTTTCGCCCTGGTGGTTATCTCATCCGGGACACCTCCGTAGAAGGCTTCGGCTATTCCTCCAGTAATGCAGGCCAGGGTATCGCTGTCGCCTCCCAGGGAGACAGCGTTGCGGATTGCGTCTTCGTATGAATCCGAATCAAGGAAAGCAACGATGGCTTCCGGAACGGTTTCCTGGCAGGATTCGTTGAAACGGTAAGACGGGCGGATATCGTCAACAGTGCGGTCCAGGTTGTAGCCGAACTGGTCTGTGATCCTGGCCCTGATGGTTTCCTTGCCGCTTCCTGTTCTGGCGAGGAAGACGGCAAGCGTTGTTGCCTCAGCCCCTTTGATTCCCTCGGGATGGTTGTGGGTGATTTCGGCTGATTTCCGGGCCTGCTCCAGGACATCTTTCTCATTTGAAAAGGCAAATCCCACCGGGCTCACCCGCATCGCCGATCCGTTGCCCCAGCTGTTGTAGGGTGAATAATCATCGGACAAAAGCCAGCAAATGAAACGTCCCCCGTAGCCGGAATCAGGGTATTTCCGCCCGATCCTCCTGATGGAATCCAGGTAGGATCCGCCTGAAAGGATGGCGTCGGCAACAGCGACCGTGAGGACCGTGTCATCCGTGAAGGTACAGCGATCATCGAACAGGGGGAAGTCCTTGGTTTTGATCTGGTCGAACTCGTAAATGGATCCGATAATGTCTCCGGCTATTGCTCCTATCATCGTGTTTAAGTGTATAGGGGGGGAGGGGTTATTGCAATTGACGATTTTGGTCTAACGTACCGGGCTTGTGGATTGCCGCCTTCGGCGTCGTTGATTTAATTGCCGGTCGGGAGACCGGCGTTCGTGCGCCTTTGAGCGCACCGTGTTAGCTGGTGAAAGTCCAGTCCGGCCGAAGTTGCCAGGCCGGTAACCGAAAGTAACTGCGTCGCAGTAATGCGGGGTGGGGAGCAACTGAAAGTGAAAGAGCAGTCCGTAGGAGACGAACTCGATTCGGCTTGATGAACAGGCGAGCCTGCGAACGAATGGCGAAGCCATAATCCGAAAGGAGATGTTTTGTTCCTGAATGAAGCAACGATGAAAAAGGGACAAAGCTGTTCATGGGGTGGTTGGAGACGGAATGTTTGGAAGGCACGGTGACGTTAAAAAGGGAGACCCTGTCGAAGGTTGAGACTAGGCAGGGAGTCAGAGTCGCCATAGTAGCTGAGAAATCTGTGAAAGCAGATGGAGCCAAGGGCGACAGGAAGATGAATACGTGAGAAAGGATCTGATGGAAATAGAGGAGTTAAAAGTGCCAGACCCGGCTAACCCCACTTCAGAAATCCGCGCCCGATGGGCGTGGGTGGAACCATCGGTCTGGACAGATCGCATGCTGTGGGCTCTGGAAAATGGTATTTCCGGAGTCGAAGAAACAAAATGGTTCGGATTAATCGACAAAGTCTACAAAATTGCTAATCTTACCCGAGCCTATGAAAAGACGGTCCGGAATAAGGGAGCGGCTGGAGTAGACAACGTCTCGGTAACGGGGTACGGCAAGCATCTGGAGACCAATCTTGCAAGATTGCAGGAACAATTGGTGAAAGGAACCTACCGGCCCTCCCGAATCCGGCGAACCTACATTCCCAAGCCCGGCGGAAGCGAGAAGCGGCCTCTGGGCATTCCAACAGTTCAGGATCGGATAGTACAAACGGCCTTGCGCCTTGTAATCGAACCGATCTTCGAACAGACCTTCGCAGGCAACAGCTATGGGTTCCGACCCGGGCGTGGATGCAAAGACGCATTACGGCAAGTAACAAAACTGCTGGATAGTGGTTATGTATACATCGTCGATGCGGACTTGCGCCAATGCTTCGACCGGATTCCCCATAGGCGTTTGCTGGATCGAGTCAAACAACGGGTAACCGACAGGAGGGTACTGGAGCTGATTCAGTCCTTTCTTAAGCAGGAAATCCTGGACGAAGGCTCTGTTTTATACCCAGAAAATGAAGGCACTCCTCAGGGAGCCACGCTCAGTCCATTATTATGCAACATATACCTTAATCCGCTGGACCATGAAATGGAAAAAGCGGATAAGGAAATGGTGCGCTATGCAGACGATCTCATAATCGCCTGTAAGACAAAGGAAGAAGCGGAAGCGGCTCTGGAGATGCTCAGGGAATGGACAGCGGCCAACGGACTGGAACTGCATCCGGAAAAGACCCGGATAGCCGAAATGAACCAACCAGGAGAGCATTTTGACTTTCTTGGCTACCGCTTCAAGCTAGGAAAGAGAGGGAAGATAATACGTTTTCCCAGCCCGAAAAGTGAGAAGCGATTCAGGGAAAAGCTACGGGGACTGACACGACGAGCGAATGGAAAGAGCATGGAAGTAATCATCCGTCGATGTAATCGAATCCTTAAAGGCTGGTTTGAATACTTCAAGCACAGCAACAAATGGACGCTGATGACGATTGATAGCTGGTTACGCATGCGGCTGCGAAGCATCCAGCGTAAACGCCGGAAAGGAAAAGGGAGGGGGCGTGGAGATGACCATCACAGATGGCCCAACGCCTACTTCGCGAAACTTGGGTTGTTCTCGTTATCCACAGCCCGAGCGGAAGCCATCAGTCCTTAAAGAGGTTAAGCATCAACTGGAGAGCCGTATGCGGGAGATCCGCATGTACGGTTCGGAGGGAGGGGTGGTGCAACTCAATGCGCTGTCCCTACCCCTATCACACAGGGTTGTTTCTGCCCGGCAGGGTGCCGCAATTGACAAGCAGGTTTATGCCGTTACCGCCCTTTATTCGTCCCGCATTGATTACCGGTCCAGCACTTCCCTGACCTTGGCACACAGAGCCTGAATATTAAAAGGTTTTTGAATAAGCGAGGTGTGTTCTTCCAGGATTCCGTGGTCCGCGATTATGTCATCGGTATACCCTGACATAAAGAGAACCTTGATCCCTGGGTGAATGGCAGAAGCCATATCGAAAAGATCCTTGCCGTTTTTTTCCGGCATGATAATATCGGTAAGAAGCAGGTCAATAGAGGATTCCTGCAGCTTAAATATTTCCAATGCTTCAGATCCTGACGCCGCTTTCAGGACCTGATAACCACGCTTTCTAAGAATGGCCGCAGCCAGATCCCGCACCTGGGCATCATCCTCCACCAGCAGTATTTTTTCAGAACCTTCCAGGTTTGCTGAAGGTTTACTTTCAACTGTTTCCTCCATATGATTTTTCTCTGAAACAGGCAGATAAACCTCTATTGTTGTTCCTTTGCCAGGCTTGCTGTAAACCCAGATATTACCGCCGTGCTGTTTAACGATTCCATAAACTGTCGCCAGGCCCAGCCCGGTTCCACGCTCTCCCTTGGTTGAGAAAAATGGTTCGAATACATGACGGCAGGTCTCCTCATCCATTCCAGTACCGCTATCACTAAAGGACAATAAAACATAGGAACCTGGTTTCACACCCTTGTGACGGGCAGCAAAATCATGGCGGATATCCTGCGCGGAACAGTCTATAGCCAGGATTCCTCCCTCGGGCATGGCATCCTGGGAGTTAACCGCCAGGTTCATAATGACCCGTTCTATCTGGATTGGGTCAGCCTTTATTAAGGGGATATCCGCCGCAACCGTTATCCTGATATCTATATCTTCCCTTATTGTTCTCCGCAGAAGATTTTCAAAATTAGCCAGGATATTATTCATTTTTACCGGGTGGTATTCGAGAGTCTGTTTGCGGCTGAAAGCAAGAAGCTGGCGTACCAGGTCCCTGGCACTTAGTCCGGCCTTCAGGATTTCATCAATGGATTCCCCCATCGCGTTATCCAGGGAAAGTTCCTCCTTTATCATCTCTGAATAACCGATTATGGGAGTAAGAAGGTTATTGAGATCGTGGGCCACGCCTCCCGCCAGTCTGCCTATGGACTCGACCTTTTGAACCTGGTGATAGTGCTCCTCAAGACGGGCTTTCTCCTGCTCGGCCATTTTGCGGTCGCTGATATCCTGAACCGTCCCCCTGATACCGACACATTCATTGTCTTTGAAAACAGATTTACCCTGGATTCTGTACCAGATATTATTCTTATTGGCGTGAAAAGCCCGTACTTCAAGGTCGAAGGATGTTCCATTTTTTATCGAATGTTCAACGGCCTTTTTTACCATTGCCCTGTCTTCCGGAAGATAGAAATCCAGATGATCCTTGGGATTAGGAGGTTCGGCTTCATATGGTAAACCGACGATATCGTATACGGTCCTGGTCCAAATCGATTTTCCTGTTAGAAAGTTATGTTCCCATCCGCCGATTTTTGCCATTTTCCCGGTGGCGTCCAGTATTCGCTGGCTCTCTTGCAGGGCGGCTTCTATTACCTTCAGATCAGTGATTTCGGGGAATACCAGTATCCCGGCTACTATCTCTCCGTTTTTATCAAGGAGAGGAGCGGCACTGGCAGAAACCCAGCGGTCGACTCCTGCCTGGCGAATGATGACTTCCTGGTTTATGGTGGTCTTCCCTTCTTTAATAGCCAGCATGAGAGGCAGTTCCTCCGGCCGGAAGGATCTGCCGTCGGGATAGAATGTAGGCCAATATTTTGGATGATCTTCGAGTTCTATTTTGGAAATACTGTCAACGGGCTGAGCCATAAGGTCAAGAGCCCTCAGGTTGTATTTATTGATCCTTCCACCCGGGGCATTGACAATAATCACGGGTATTGGCATCTGTTCAATCGCAAAATTTAAAAGAAGCCTTTCGTCTCCCAGTGCCGTAGTTGTTCTTGACTTGTGCAGGGCAATGGCCGCCAGTTCAGAAAAAGCTGTTGTCCGGACGGCATCATCCTCGGTGAAACCTCCGGGTTTGTTTGACAATCCCAAAATACCGACAACCTTGCCCTCTATATTGAGGGGGGCAAACAGGACGTTATCAAGCGGCATATGACCTTCCGGTATAAATTTCATCCATTCACTGTTTTCGAAATCATTTTCAAAAACAGCTTTTCCGGTCCTGTAGGTTTCACTCCTGAGTCCACGCACCGGCATGGGAAGGTCTGGATCGACCTCGCAGGGCATTCCTCCTGATTCCAGAAAGAGCGGTTTATTTTCCTCACCATTGGCACTTAAAAGAGCCACATAACCAGAGCTGGCTCCGCAAAGACCAGCGCAACAATTGAAAATATGTCGCGCGGTAGTCTGAAAATCATTATCAGTCAGGATGCTGTTTGCGCTGGACAGGAAAGCTTCAGTTTCAGCAGCCTTTTCCTTCAACTGTTCCAGTGCCCTCGTTTTGGCCTCTTCCGCATTTTTTCTGTCCGTGATGTCCCGGATCATAACGAGCCAGGCATCCTGATTTTCCCATTCGGTATCAACTATGCGCATTTCACCGAAACGAGGTTCATCTCCCGGAGAGAACAACTGGATTTCAGTGGAATCTCCATCTCCAAGAGGCAACCCGAAAGGACTGCCGATAAGCTGATCCCTGGTTCTTCCGAAGAGCTCTGACGCAACAGAGTTCGCGTAAGCAATGTTTAGATTTTTGTAGACTACGATAACGGCATCAGGGTTGTGTTCAATTATGTTCAGAAAATTGTTTTTGCTTTTTTTTGATTCCCTTAGAAATTTGAGGCGTTCAGAAATATCGCGGCAGAGAGCCATGACCAGTTTTTTTCCATTCAGGTCAATCAAATTCAGACTGACTTCAACAGGAACGACAGAGCCGTCTTTTTTCTTATGTGAGGTTTCGAACAGGATCGGTTCGTATGGGTTGAGTTTTTTCGAGAAGGCTTCGCCGGCTGCTCTTTCGGTGCAGTCCAGATCCAAGTCGGAGACCTTCATGTTCAGGAACTCTTTTCTGCTGTATTGGTATAACAGGCAGGAATGATCGTTAACGTCTTGGATGTTTCCCTGAAGGTCATGAATTATCAGGCAGTCAGTTAATTGGTTCAAAAGAGACTGTAATTTAGTCTCACTTTCGAGACGTGATAGTTCCAGCGTTTTTAGGTCGGTTATGTCAATAAATGTAATCAGAACCTCAGCAGGAGTTCCTTTTTTGTCAATGAAAACAGGCTCGGTATTAAATAAGAGCCACCTGGTTTTTTCAGGGTTTCCTGAAAACAATCCCCGGACAACATTTCGGACAGGCTGTCCGGTTTGGAAAGTAAACGTCGCGGGATGGTCCTGGTCAGGGACAGGATACCCCTGTTCATCAACCATTTCCCAGGTCAGTTCATATGAGTCAGTCCCTTTAATTTCATTTTCGGGAATATCGAGAATATCCGAAGCTATTTTATTTGCGTGGATTATCCTGCCGTCGGATGTCTGCACCAGTACCCCAAACTGAAGCGAAGTAAAAAGGCTTTCAGGCTGGTTTACAAAATTCTTTCCGGGAGTTTCTTCCCTGGGCGCTTCGGCTTCTTTCAGAAGTGCCCGGAGACTGATAAGTTCTTCGACTAACTCGGCTTTGGACTTACTGAGGTCACTCATACTCTGATACCTTCACATTTTTGATTTCTGTGGGCAGGACCTAAAATTCAAAACCCTTCTATTTTCAGGCCGGCGAGAACGCGTTCCCTGTTTGATAGATCTCCGACGATTCTTCTTACCGGTTCAGGCAGAATTTTAATCAAAGTCGGCGTCGCGAGGATCATGTCCTCGTATGCTGTTTCCGGGTGCTCAAAAACATCCAACACCTCCAGGGTATACTTGCCCTCGCAGTTTAAGTCGAGCATCTTTGTCATTTCGCTGAGCAGTTTTTCAGAGCCCGGGGTTTTTCCGGTTATATACAGTTTGAGTCGATACATAATTTTTTCCTTACAAAACTTCAGCACCTTCAAGAATTCCACGGGTGACAGCAATAATCTGATCGCGTCCCACCGGTTTCATTAGTAGATTGAAGTCCAGTTTTTCAGCTCGTACACTCACCAGTTGTTCGAAGAATTCTTTATGGAATGCGGTCACGATGTACACAGGGACTTCCTGGTTTTGTTCCCTGATGGCGCGAAGTGTTTCGACTCCGTCCATTTCCGGCATTTTGAGATCCAGGTAGACCAGGTCATAGGGTGAGAGAGAGAATTTTTCAGTTCCCTCTTTGCCGTTTATCGCGCAATCCACCTGATAGGGGAGATCTTCCAGTGCCAGGGCGAAGGATTTTCGTACAGCTTCTTCGTCATCGATTATAAGTATTTTTTTGTTCACAATGTTAACTCCTTATGATTGATATCTACCTTTAACCATTTCCCGGGGAACCGTTATTGTCATGGTTGTCCCATAACCGGGACGACTCTGGCATTTAATATTGCCTCCCTGTGAATCTGCGATTTTAAGGCAAGTCGCCAGTCCCAGGCCTGTTCCCTTTCCGGGAGGTTTTGTCGTATAAAAAGGATCGAAGATTTTCTCTCTCAAGTCATGAGGTATTCCACATCCAGTGTCGGATATTTTTAATATTAGTTGATCTGCCATTCCCAGCGTCTCAATTGAGATCTGTTTTTCGCTGGATTTATCAACCGCGTCAATTGCATTAGTGAAAAGGTTCATGAAGAGTTGCTGGAAAGCATCACTGCTCATTTTCAGGCGTGGTATGTTTCCTCCTGATTTTTTCAGTACTTCAATTTTTTCCTTGGATGTCCTGTACTCAAGCAGGCTGATTACCCTGTCAACAATTTTTACAGGGTCAAAATCCGTAACCTTGCCGGAAACCACATCGTCCATTCTTGAAGCAGAGAGAAGATTCTCAACTATCCTGGTGCACCGCTTGGTCTCAGTTTCTATATCCTGGAGGACTGAATATCGTCTGTCATCAGTATCTGTTTTGGTAAGGCAATACTGGGAGTAGTTCAGCACTCCCATCAGCGGATTATTCAGTTCATGGGCTACTCCAGCAGCCACCTGGCCCAGGGTACTCAGTTTTTCCATCCGGATCTGCTCCTGGGCGTACAATTTTGACTCGGTTATGTCTGTAGCCATCTCGAAACGAACCTGCCTGCCATCTGACCAGGTGATAGCCTTATCCGAGCAGCGGAACCACCGGAGCGTTATTTCATTCTGAAACTCCCATACATATGTTTTTCCAAGGTTTTCACCGAAGATCTTGTCATTGGTACAGAAGGGGCAGGGAGTATCCCTTTCCTGCAGTATTTTATGGCATTTACCGCCTATTACATCCCCTCCCCAAATCTTGAGGAATGCTCCATTTACATACAGAAGCTCGTATGTTTCGGGATCGGCCACATAGATGATGCCGTCGGTTGAATCGAAGAGTGTTTGCAGTTGGTAACGTTCATTTTGCAGGGCAATCCTGGAAAACTCCTGCTGGCGCCGGGCTTCAATTATCGGGGCCATATACCTGGCAAGGTTCTCCATAAGCCTTATATCATTCCTGGTGTAGTCTGAATCACTGTTCGCCACATTTATCTGGCCTACCAGCTGATCTTTGAGGAGTATCGGAGTGGAAATTGTGTTTTTAAGTGGAATGTGACCTTCAGGGACTGGAACCTCTTTGTTCGAAACTACAGTCTTTTTTTGCGCAAGGGACTTTCCCCACAGGTCTATCCATAGTTCAGTGGTGGACGAGGGATAAACCATTGTCTCTTTCTGGTCGATGTAACCCAGCATTCCAAACTGGCTGTTCATTATTTCCAGGATTTTATGAAGAGCTATGCTGTAGGCCTTATTTTCATCTGTTTCCAGGAAACCCTCGCCTATTTCCTGCCTGACCTGGCGGTCTTCGTTGCTTTGGAAAATACTGACAGCTTCACCTATTCTCAGGGCAATCTCATCAAGGACAGTTCTTTCCTCTTTTAAAAAAGGACCTTCATAGAGATCAGGCCTTTTTTCAAGGTAATAGACTTCAATAAAACCACGTTCTTCGTCCCTGGATACAATTTTGGATATGAGTTTGTATTCAGTCGGCTCAAATTCTTCATTGTTGTATATTTTGTTGTCAAAAAGAATTCTGCACCTGGTTATTTCCGGGTATTTCCATCCTTCTTTAACCGCGTCAATGATTTTGCTAAACAGAATATCCGTCGAATCATTGGACTTCACAGCTTCAGAAACAGTGAAGATGCACTCCTGTTCCTTGATTCGTTCTTGGAGGCGGCTCAGCACCAGTTCCCGCTCCTGCTCGGCTTCTTTAGTTTTTGAAATGTCTACACCAACTCCCAGGAGGTGATTTTTTTTCTTAATTTTGATACGAAGGCCGGTTAAATAAAAGGGAGTCTTGGTCCCATCCCTGGAAATGATAACAGCCTCAACACTGGAGCTTCCCTTTGTAAAAACCTCTTCGATTTTTTCAGCGACCAACCCGGTCTCATCTCTGTCGAAAAGTTCAAGAGCGGAAAGGCTGGCCAGCTCTTCCGGATTATAGCCTGTTAATTCTTCAAGGTTCTTATTCCATAGCTTGAACCTCAGGTTTTCATCAAAGAGATAGAACACTCCGGGAAGGCTGTTGATCACGTTTTCGCTAAACTTTTTTTCTTTATCGATTAGATAATTGGCTTTCTGGAGTTTCTTTTCATAGGCCTTGATGTCAGAAATATCCCTGGCTATGGACCATATGTGGATGACGTTTCCCTTCTTATCGTACTTGGGATTGATTGACCAGAGCATTTCATATACGCGGCCGTCCGGTGATACCAGCCGGTTTTCAAAAGAAATGTTTGTTTTCTTTTCATTGATCCATTTTTGAAATGATTCCTGGGTGCGGGCCCTGTCATCCGGGTGAATGAAATCAAGGGATGCCTTTCCGGGGCATTGATCGGGGGAGATTCCATAGATGAAACTTGCCTGTCTGTTGACAAAAAGGAGATTCCCATTTTCATCCACCTGGGTTACCAGGTTGGTGGTTATGTCAAAAAACTCCCGGAGCCTGGCTTCACTTTCCTCCAGTGCAACCAGCATCTGTTTTCTCTGAGTAATGTCATCAACCACTACCAGCAGATTACGGTTGTCAGTCGGACCAAACGCTGCCATTCGGCAGTCAAACCAGGCCTTTTTGCCGGAACGCAGGGTGGGGTGGTCTTCAAAACGCTGAACCTCACCTGTTTCCATGGCCTTCAGGGCTCTTTCATAAGCCCCGGTTTTCTTCCAGGATTCCCGATGGGAAAAAGGCTGTTGAAATATTTCATCCTTGGTAAGGCCCAGGATTGCTGCAAATGAGTCATTGACATAAATACAGTATAATTTCGAGTCGTAAATCCCTGTTCCGACGGGTGATGTCCGGATGATGGTTTCGTTTAATTCCAGGGAACTCCTTAAATCCTTTTCCGCATTTCGGATATCGGTGAGATCCGAGTTAATTCCGATGAATCTAACTGGTTTCTGATCGGATTCCCTTACAGTCATTTTCCCCCTGGAGAGGATATTTAGATATTTTCCATTCTTGTGTTTCATTCTGAATTCAACAGAATAAGTTGAAATCCTGCCGGTCACATAATCATCAATAGCACGCTTGGCATGTTCGAAATCTTCCGGATGGATCAGGCTATTCAATATCTCAGGAGTTCCAGGAATCTCATTTTCTTTGTACCCCAGCATTCTGCTCCATCCCGCCGAATAGAACATTTGGTTGGTCTCCAGATCCCAGTCCCAAATTCCATCTCTTGCTCCTTCCATGGCCAGAGACAGACGTTCTTCTCTTATTTTCAACTCTGCGGATAGTTCAGTTTTTTCCTTGAGGGCTATCTCCCTTTCCTTGTCTACCTGCCGGTGCATTCTCTGCAGTATGATCAGGGAAATGGTAAATACTGTCAGGCGTAAGAAATGGTGGTCCCACCATCCATCAGACCAGGCCTGGGACCAGGGGAAGGAGAACCCAGCCGCGGCACAGGTGATGGCAATGGAAGCGAGAAATATTCGGGCCCATTCTTTTCCTGAACACAAAGTATCCTTGACAACTTTAAGGGCTGCTGCCGCAAAAAGCAGTCCGGAAATTACATTGATAAGGCTGGCTGAAGAGGTGAAAGAGCCGTCATTTACCATTATCATTCCGAATGATGATGTATAGATTGCGGCCAGACCAAAAATTACGGTAAGGGTAAAAACCACTATGGGAGTCCAGGTTTCGCTCCAGGACAACAAAGTCAGTTTGGGAAACCAGCAAAGAAAAAATCCAATGGCACCAGCCAGCAGGGAAGCTGAATAAAGGAAAACAAATTCATTGGGTTGAATAGTTATCGCGTGAAGCAGGGAAAGTACGCCCAGGGACCATAGTCCCAATGAGATAAGCCGCAAATGTTTGAGTGACGAGCCGGATTTTTGGGTCCACAAGGAGAAACCGAGGAGAATTCCCGTAATTCCAATGATTGCTTCCAGGGCGGAATGAAGCGGAAGGTTTTCGCGCAGGTATTTTGAGGATCGGAGACTGTCTCCTGCCAGGATTTGGAAGTTGACAATCAGGAGCAGAAGGCTGGTTGCAGCAATTGTCAATAAAACCGCGTGGATCCATTTGTTACGTGTGCCATCAAATATTCGGCCTGGATTCATACCAGCCTCCCCGGGGGAATAACGGAAGCGTTTCCCCTTGAGTTTGTGTTAACCAGCGCATACTTCAGGTAAAAACTTGCTTACTCCATCCAGTCTCTGATCAACAGAGAACGGCTTGGCCAACGCTCCATCAGCGCCGAGTGCAAGCATTTCTTCTATTTCATCAGGATAACCGGTAATTATTACGGTTTTTATTTTTTTTGTATCATTGTTTTTTTTAAAGCGCGGTCAGGATGTCTTTTCCATTCACCCCGGGCATGTGGATGTCGAGAAAAATAAGGTCAGGCAATTCACTCCCAATTTTCATCAGTGCCTTGAAACCATTCAATGCCGAATCAACTGAAATCTTCCACTCTGGTTTCACGAGTATTTTGGATATTAAATCAACTACATCAGAATCATCATCTACAATCAGGATCTTCAGGCCCGATGATGTATGGATTGGTGTCAGTCCATACCGTTTCATGAATTCAACCAGGTCTGCCTGTTCTATGCTCCATCTTTTTGAAACTTTATTTTGAGATGCTAAGATCTTCCCTTCATCGCAGTACTTGGTTAAAGTTCTCCGGGGGATACCAAGAATTGCAGCTGCTGCCCCCAGTCGAATAGAGTCTGTCAGGATTTCCGTAGCTCGGCATTTTGGGTCTCTTTTCACAATGGAATATAGTCCAGCCGAATAATTTGTGCTTTTGCCTCCAAGCCTTTATTTTGCGTCGGGATAGCAGTGATGTCAATCAATTTAAGCAGAATGAGTTTGGAGTAACTTCACCAGTCCGATTATTGGTATCTTAAACCATCCATCTGCCATGGCGCAGAATAAGTACCAGGTAATTCAGCCATATTTTGACAAATCATTACCTGTACCGGTCTTTCAGTCTATCTGGCGGGATTGTTTAGCGGTGGTGTCGGCTGAAATAGTTGCAGGTCATATAACCTGCAAAGTGTTAACGATGTCCCGACTGCGCCACAACACTCTACGCCCCGATACAGCAACTGTTCATCAAGATTGAAGTTACCCAAAGGATGTTTCCACCCTGCAGGCCGCGGCAGGATCCAACCGGGAGACCGGAGTTCCGGAAATAGCCTGGCTTCGGGATTCGAAAAGAAGCGTCGGAAGATGGCAGTTTCCGAGTATACTGCCAACCGAAGCTCCTACCGCAAAGAACCCTCTTTATTCGGGCTTAACCCGCAGGGGATCGGGGATGATTTTCAGTGACCCGGTACGGTAATCCAGGAAAATGACGCAGCGCTGGAGGAAGGGGTAACCTACCAGGCCCCCGATTTCGGTGCCAAGGACATGGCTGACCCTGCCCAGGTCTATAGCCATGGTCTGGTGACTTCCCTGCTCGATTCCGGCCAGTCCTATTGTTATCTGCTCAACCCTTCGAATGTCCTTGATGGGACCAGATACTCCACCCAGCCTCATGTCAGGCATGTCCGTATATTTCACCCTGTCCGCGAGTTTGTGGGAAAACACGTTGTAACTAGCGCCGGTATCAAGGATCAGGTGGACCTTTTCCTCCCCATTTATGACTGAAGGGACAATGACCTTTCCATGCATGAATCTGAATGGAGAGTATCCATCCCTTTCCGGGCCGGGAAGCCAGTCATAGTCATAAACGCTGTAGCTTTCGTTTTCACCGATATCAGGAGGGTCAGGGAGCTGATCCAGTTGCATCTTCTTCTGGTTGAAATCAAGGGTGATCAAAAACCTGGAAAAGACATCAGTACCGATGAGCCCATCTTCAGCCAGGGGAATATTGCTCCCGGCAAAGCTGATCGGATAGTTTTCGAATACCAGGTCTCCAACTTTAACGGTATCCGCCAGGCCCACTTGCGTATCCCGGTCACCTTCGTCTCCCAGGCCTCTAGTTTTTTCCAGGCCGAATAATGGAACATTTGCTGATTTTGCATACTTGCGCTTAACTACAATCCCGGTGGAACCGCTGTCAAGCAGCAGCCTGGCTGTTTTTTTTCCGTTGATCTTTACCTTTAAACCGTAACGGTTATATTTACCTTCTGTATAGAAATGAAGCAGATTGATGCTGCTGTGTTCCGGGATTTCCCGGATACGGCGGAGATTTATCCCGGACCAGGCTTGTCGGCGTTCGAGCCAGGAGTTAAGGTTTTCCAGGTAGGCATGATCTTCGTAACCTGCTGCTTCAATGTAACGAATCCAGAGCTCCCTTTCTTCAGGTGACGGCTTCTGGTACCTGGCTTTTTCCCGGATAATATCAGGATCATCCGGATCAAGTGAGAATGCTTTTTCAAAACACTCTTTTGCTGATTTGAGCATCTTCTCGCTCTCCAGGATCTTTCCGAGCCCCAGATAGGAGCGGGCAAATTCCTGCCCGGAAGCGATTGCCCTGCGGTAGCATGCGGCGGCGGATTCAAAATGTCCCTGCCGGAACTCGATGTCCCCCATGGCGGAACAGGCGATAGCAGAACCTGTGGAGCTTTGATACAGTTTTTGGGCTTCAGTTATGGCTTTTTCGGCCTGGTCCTGGTTAAGGTAAGCCCGGACCAGCCAGTAAGAAGCTTCTTCTGACTCCGTTAGCTTCTGGAAACCGGAAACCGCCTCTACCACTTTACCTTTGAGAAAAAGGGTTTTTGCGGATTCCAGGTCAGTGGTTGACGCGGCGGAGACATGAAAGGAAAGCGTTAGAGATGTAATCAGCAGAAGAATATAAATTGAGAAGATAGTTGAGTTCCGTATCTTCATGATAATAAAGATAATACCTCAGCCGGAGTGAAGTGTAAACAGAATTTATTGCGACGCGGGAGTGGGTTTAAGGTTAAAGACTAACTCCGATCGGAGGTCGGTGTGGCCGGCGGCTTCCAGCTTTCCGGCGCGCTTTGCGCGCACTAAGGGTTTAAGTGGTGGGACTAAAAGCAGAATTCTATGCATGGGCAATCCACGAATTACGCTTGTGGCTGCGCACTTCGAACTTCTCACATCTCACATCTCACTTCGCCCTTCCCAGTGTCGCCTCTCCAGGGTTTGGATCGTATACTGAAATCCTCCCCCCAGGTTCACTCCGTCCTGGCCCAGGGCCATGCCTCGGGTTCACCTGGGGATATTGGCGGGCACGCCTCCGGTGTTGGCGGGGGAGAGTGGATCGGAGAGCGGCGTTCCTGGATAAAAAGAGAGTCCCTCCCCGTAACAGGGAGGGACTCGGAAACTGGAGGTTTCCGACCACGTGGGGAGACGTTCCGGAAGGACAAAGAGCCCCCCAGGGAAGGGGGGCTCCAGAAAGCTACAGGCTGGAGGCCCGTAGTACGGTCACTCCCGGATTATGGTGTGGAGCCACTCTCCGGCGCCGAAGTTCTCAAACACGTAGTTCCCCTGTCCGGCAGTGAAGATCGTCGGGCCCGAAAGCTCGTATGGTCCTTCCATGGAATCATCCCAGCCCTGCCAGTAGGAGTAAACATAGTCGGGAGCAAGCTCGGTTGTGGTCCACTTCCTTGTCGTAAACCACCTTGAGAACCTCATCCACCCCGGACCCACTTCATTGGTCTTTTCGCTTTCAGATCCTGCCAGCACTGTGAGGAAACCTTCAAGCGTCAGTCCGTCGGTTCCAGTCACCGCATTCATGTCGTAGAGATCCTGCAGGGTGAATTCCCCGAACTTGTAACCAAGCACCGCATCATTCAGGTTGCTCTCCGGATCCATCTCGTAAGTGTTGATGCACTTCACCCCAATAGCCGTGACAAGTTCACTTTCCACCGTCACCGGAGACACTATCGGCTTATCATCAGGATCCGAAGGAACCCAGAGATCCTCCGAGTTGTTAAAAGGCTCGATCGTGTAGATCGTAAGCACCGGCTGGATGTTGTAGGAAAGGTCATCCCACTCGCTCGGCGTGGCGCCCAGAGCCAGGTTCGAGTACCCATTGTAGTTGTCCATGAAAGAGATGAAGTTCACCACCTGCCTGGTCGCGGGCATCGCGGTCGATGGGAAGATCACCCATCCCAGGGCTCCGCCTTCCGAGATGATCCAGTCGGAACCCAGGGAATCCTCCCCGCGGTCCCACTGGTCTCCGGCGTGGGCTTCATGCCTCAGGATGAATTGCTCTCCGGCTACTCCCGATACCTGCTCACCGCTCTCAACGGCTTCGGTCCAGATCCTCTCTCCTCCGGTAAGCAGAGCGTGCAGGGGAGCGCTTGTCGCCGACGGTCCGGCAACTCCGGAGAACACCGCCGGACGGGCATAGGCCTGTGTCATGTAGGCTGCCTGGGCTCCCAGCTCCGTCACCTTGGCCACGGTCTGGAACCCTACAAGGTAGTTGAACGAAACGGCTGAGGCATTAAGGATATGCAGGTTGTCGTCGTTGAAGCTTGCAGTCCCGCCGTACACGTCGTAGAGACCATAGAGGGATTCTCCTGAAGCTCCGGCTCCGCCGTCTTCCCACGATGAACAGGTTTCGCTCAGCTTCTCCTCCCGGTAGCTGATGAACTCATACGGAATCAGGTCGAGGTTGTCGTAGTCGGCTACGAATTCATCTCCGTCCCAGTAGGGGGCATACCCGGTCTTCACATCAGCAGAAGCTGTCACGAAGAGAAGGAAGCGACCGTCGGCGAAGGTAGAGGCCGGGATGGAATCGAAGCTCTGGCCCGCTCCATCTTCCGCGTTCGGATAACCGAAGAACCGGTCCTTGACGTTGACCCCGTCCGTGCCCGGAACCACGAAGTCGAACGGATCGACCATCATGGTGTCGTTACAGGTCAGGACCACGAGGAAGTCGAAGAAGTCCACGCACTCGGAGTTGAAGTAACGGAAATGCACCGTAACTGCTTCCCGGGGATGGGTATTGGTGATGCTTATGAAGTTCTGATGTTCAGGAGCACTGTAGCCATACTGGAACACGGTGTTGCTTGTGTAGCTGGAGTCATCCCCGAAGAGTTCCTCGGCGTTGATCCCGGTATCGAGCAGGAATACAAGCTGGGATCCTGGTTCATTAGCCGAGGCGCCCATGGCCTCCCGTCCCGCTGTGGGCAGTACTACATAAACCGTAATGATCCCGGTGGTGTCATCAGTCGCGGTGGCATGATCAGCGGAAATGCTTCCCTCACCCTTCGTGACAGCTGTGAAGGTGGTAGAGGTCCCGCTTGTAACACTCAGGTTGCCGGTGACCTCTCCCGTACCGCTCCAGGTCACCGTTTCTTCACCAATGTAGTTTCCGTAAGTATCATATCCGACAGCATATAGCGTAAGGGTTTCCCCAACGACCATGCTGAGGGTATCCACTTCGTTGCCGGTTCCCCCGGCCGCGTCTTCAATTTTGATGTGATTCAGCGCTCCGGCGATTCCGGTCGCGTTCAGGGTGAAATTGTACGGGTTTTCATCTTCGTCGCTATTGGCGATCGAAATCGACGTTGATGCCAAGCCAGCGGTCACTGGTGAAAACCTGATTGTGAAAGTGGTGCTCCCGGATGCCGCTAAAGTCGTAGCGGCAGGCTGCGCCTGTACACTGAACTGGCTGGATCCGCTAAGAGTCACAATCGGTGATCCGGAAAGCTCGAGATTCTCAGTTCCGCTATTGCTGATCGTGAACACAGTATCTGTGTTGTTTCCCGCGGAATAGTTGCCGAGGCTGCAGCTGCCCCCATCAGCAATGGAGGTACTACCAAGCTTCAGATTCATCTCCGGCCCGTCAAGGGTTGTAAAGGTCACCCCCTCACCATAATCGGTGCCCAGGGAATTAGTGGCATAGGCCCTCACGTAGTAGCTGGTTGCGGGAGCAAGACCGGTCATGGAAGTAGTGAAAGCACCGGTTGCGGAGGCGGCTCCTTCGTCGGTGCAGCTGTCATCGATGGTCGGAGCTCCGGTGGTGTTCCAGCAGACTCCGTGGGCCGTCACATCCGAGGCTCCCAGATCCGTGATGGTTCCATTGCCCGTTGCCGTATTGGAGCTGATCGAGCTGACGGCCTGGGTCGTGACAATGGGAGTGTTGGCAAAAATATAAGCAGCGCCTGCTCCGCTGTCTTTTGTCCAAGCTCCAACGATAGTGTAGTCACCGGAGATGCCTACGGAGCTCCCAAAATAGTCATCAGCCTCTGCGTCTGAAGCAACCAGTTTTGTCTGCTCGCTCCAGCCGGAATCGTTCTTGAAGATGTACGCAGCACCTGCTGCATCGCCACCGCTGTCTTCTGTGTAAGCTCCAACGATAGTGTAGTCACCGGAGATGCCTACGGAGCTCCCAAAATAGTCATCAGCCTCTGCGTCTGAAGCAACCAGTTTTGTCTGCTCGCTCCAGCCGGAATCGTTCTTGAAGATGTACGCAGCACCTGCTGCATCGCCACCGCTGTCTTCTGTGTAAGCTCCAACAATAGCATAGTCACCGGAGATGCCTACAGAGCAGCCAAAATTATCACCAGCCTCTTTATCTGATGCGGTCAATTTTGCCTGCTGGGTCCAACCGGAATCGTTCTTGAAGATATAAGTCGCCCCGGCGTTATCGCCACCGCTGTCTTCTGTGTAAGCTCCAACGATAGCATAGTCACCGGAGATGCCTACAGAGCAGCCAAAATTATCACCAGCCTCTTTATCTGATGCGGTCAATTTTGCCTGCTGGCTCCAACCGGAATCGTTCTTGAAGATATAAGTCGCCCCGGCGTTATCGCCACCGCTGTCTTCACCGCTTGCCCCCACGATGGCGTAGTCGCCAGATATGGCTACGGAGACCCCAAAACGATCACCAGCCTCTTTATCTGATGCGGTCAATTTTGCCTGCTGGGTCCAAGCCCCGGCATTGTTATAAAAAATATAGGCCGCCCCTGCGTTATCGCCACCGCTGTCTTCACGGTGTGCCCCCACAATGGCGTAGTCCTCAGATATGGCTACGGAGACCCCAAAATTATCACCAGCCTCTGCATCTAATGCGGTCAATTTTGCCTGCTGGGTCCAAGCCCCGGCATTGTTATAAAAAATATAGGCCGCACCTGAGTCATCGCCACCGCTGCCTTCACGGTTTGCCCCCACAATGGCGTAGTCGCCGGAGATGGCTACGGAGCGCCCAAATACATCCCCAGCCGCTATGTCTGAGGCGAGCAGCTTTTGTTCACTGCCCCAAAGCAGGCCGGAGTAGGAATCAAGCCCAGCCCGTTCGAAATATTCCCCGGCTGCGTCAATCCCGTCGGTCTCCAGCATCCAGTCTCCGCCCGCCCTCGGATTCCCGGTCGGATTGGTCGAGGCCGCGAAATTCCGGCTGGAGGCTTCCTCGAGCGAGGCCATCAGCAGATTTCCACTGTCCCCGGCCGCAAGATTGCAGGCCAGGAGATCCACCCGTCCCTCATCAGTGATCATGTTGCCCATCTCCCGCCAAAATTTCCGCTGGGTTTCGCTTGAGAGAGTTGATGTCAGGCTCACTGATTCCGAGGCTGTCAGGTAGAACTTGTTCTCCCCATGGTCATGAGCGGCAAAGGCAATCGAGGCCGCCTTTCTCCCCTCCAGGGAATTTTCAACCATCGCCTCCAGGTCCTCGAGCGAAGTTTCCCGGGGATTGTACCGAACCACCAGCACTCCATCGGACGCGGCTCTGGCCAGCATATCAGCATCGTCCACCAGTGTAGAAACAAGAAGGACTTTCGGATTCTCTCCTTCTAAGTTGCAGCCTTCAGGCTGCGAAATGGTGAAAAACAGATTCGCGGTGAATATGGATCCCGTAAGCAGCAGGAATCCGAGCAGTAGACTGAGTCTCTTCATCTTTTTCTCCTAACACAGTTAATTGAAATCATATACATGACAGTTCTCGCAATTACGACAGGCTCGATAGATCTTTTCCGTTGGCCATGCTACGGGGAAAACCAGAAAACAGGATATTCGAACAAGAATCCTTTCCAAATGGTTAAGCTTTAGCGTGATCATAAGAAAAATCAGGGGCAACACCCTGTTTCTGAAGGTGATAAGGGCAACTGAAAAGCTCGCGAATCATGTAGTCCTTCGTAAAAACACATCGTTGTGACATAAATGGGTTTTTTGTCATTGTTAACAGCTATTAACAATATAAATTGTATATGAGAATCTGGGCATGATCCAGCAGAATAATATTATTTTTAGATTGTTATGACACCATATCCGGATCAATTACATCATCGCCTGCCGAGAGAACCTGAGATACCGGACGTTCGCTGTCTGGCGAGAGCTTATGTATGTAGAGAGGTAGGCTTCCCCAGGGATCTTCTGCCTATAACTTGAATGAAATCCCGACATCTTTATGATGCCAGCATAATGTCTTTTTCAATCGGCTCCTCGGCAATTTCTCCCGCTAACCCGAATTTCTCACCAGACTCAGGATAGTTGTGATTTTAAGGATGTTGAGACATCAAATCTTTGGATGTGTTTGATCATTTGAAGATCGAAGCAAGCTTTCGCCTTATCCGCTAGCCGGACCAGGCGTTGAACGGGTCAAACACAGCAACAAGTGGGCAATGGAATCATATGACGGCTGGTTGCGAATCCGAATGCGGATGCGAAGCATCCTGCGTAAACGCAGGAACGGGAAGGTGAAAGGCCGTGGAGCCGATAATCAAAGGTGCCCCAGTGCCTACTTCGCAAAACTCGGGCTGTGATTGTCGAGAACAGCCCGAGCGGAAGCCATCAGTCCTCAAAGAGGTTAAAGCAACAACTGGAGATCCGCATGCGGGAGATCCGCACGTACGGTTCGGAGGGAGGGGTGGCGCAGCTCAATGCGCTGTCCCTACCCCTATCTACCTGTCAGTCCCGACCTGATTCTTTTTCCTTGCGCAACCGGCGGAAGTAATTTATCTTAACTTCAAATGGCATTGGATTTTCAAGTCTTTTTAAAACCCGCGGGTTCGCGTTGCAACCTGGCGTGCGACTACTGCTACTATCTGGACAGGGACTCCCTGCACCCGGATTCCCTGTCTCAGTTTATGGATGATGCCACCCTGGAAGCAGTGATCGCGCGGCACATTGATGCCTCGCCCGATCAGGTAGTCCAGTTCTCCTGGCATGGCGGAGAGCCGACTATCCTCGGGCTGGAATATTTCCGAAGAATCATGGAAATGCAGCATCGGCTTATCCCGGCTGGCCGGACCATCTGTAACGGAATCCAAACGAACGGGACTTTACTGGATGAAGAGTGGGGGCGATTCCTGGCGGAAGAATCGTTTTATGTTGGAATCAGCCTGGACGGTCCGCAGGAGATGCATGATTCTTTTCGAAGGAGCCGTGACCGAAAGTCTTCCTTCGAAAAAACCATGCAGGGACTTAGTATACTGAAGCGGTTCGAAGTGCCTCATGAAATCCTGTGTGTAGTAACCTCAGCCAATGCCGGGCATCCACTGGCGGTTTACCGGTATTTCAAGACCCTGGGTGTGCCGTTCCTCACCTTCCTGCCACTGGTTGAGCCTCCCGATTCCATCTACCAGGAGAGGTCAGTGACCGCGGAAAAATGGGGAGATTTTCTTTGCGCGATTTTTGACGAATGGAAACGGGAGGATATCGGGAGCACAAAAGTCCAGATCTTTGAGGAGGCTGTAAGGCCTGCTTTCAGCCAGGATCACACCCTTTGCCTGTTCAAGAAGGAATGCGGCAGGGTTCCGGTTATCGAGTCTAACGGAGATGTATACGCCTGTGACCATTACGTGGACCGGGAACACAACCTGGGAAATATCCATGACGCATCCCTGAGTTCCTTGCTGAATAGTCCCAAACAGAAAACATTTGGAAAGGCTAAGTGGGAAACACTGCCCAGGTACTGCCTGGAGTGTGAAGTCCTGGAGAGCTGTTATGGGGGCTGTCCCAAAAATCGCTTTATCCATTCTCCTGGTGGCGAACCGGGCCTTAATGTCCTGTGCGCGGGTTACAAACAGTTCTTCGCCCACATCCGGCCCTTTGTCGAGCAGGTTTCAGCTTTGTGGAAAGAGTCCGAGGTGGCACAGGCCGGGACTAAGACTCAAGGGTAATCAAAAATTCGGCCTTTCAGCCCTGCCGCCTGATCCTTCCGTTTAATCTTCCTTCAATTTTTTATTGAAAAATTCAATGGTACGCTTCCATGCCAGCTTGGCGGCAGCCTCATCATATCGCTGGCCCGTATCATTGTTAAAGGCATGATAGGCGCCGTCGTAAATGAATATCTGGTATTCAATGCCCGCTTTCTTCAGGGCCTCTTCGAAGGCTGGGATACCGGCATTGATCCGGGCATCTTCTCCCGCGTAGTGGCACATCAGTGAAGCCTTGATTCCAGGTACATCTTCAACCGCTGGCTGGCGCCCGTAATAGGGAACAGCCGCGTCCAGCTCCGGCGCCCTGACCGCTACCTGGTTGGTCATGGCTCCTCCCCAGCAGAAACCGGTACAGCCCACTTTTCCGGTGGACTGGGGGTGGGTTTTGAGATAAGCGGCGGCCGCTGTGAAATTTATGGCCGACACTTCACGGTCAATGGCCGCCAGCTGATCCCGCGCTTTATCTGGATCATCCGGAGTGCCTCCGGTTGGGGAATTTCCGTCAGGAGCCAGGGCCAGGAAACCTTCGAGGGCCATCCGCCTGGTTACATCTCTTATATGATCATTAAGGCCCCGGTTTTCATGGATTACTATAACCGCGGGCAGGCGATCTTCACCCTTGGGGTGAGCCACGTAAGCCATCATCCGGCCATTGGGTGTGGGATAGGTGATGGATCTGGTTTCCAGGCGGGGATCGTTTTTGTCCGTTATGTCGGCCCCGGCCAGTGAATCTGCTGCCACCAGGCAGACCGCGGCAGCGGAACCGGTTAGTACCGCCATTCGCCGGAGGAACTCCCGGCGGGGAATCCGTCCCTCCCTGAAATCCTTCAGTAAACTAAACATCTCCGAATTCATGGGGTTCCTCCTCTTGCAAACAGGGTGCCCTGGTTTCAGTTGAGATCAGGCAACAGGATAGTTGTTGCTTAGTCGCAAATCTAACACAGCTATTGCAGGGACGCAATTCAAGATTCAAGGTTTGGGTTGTTGTCGTGTTTTAATTGTCCGGCGATTTATCTAAAGACTGAATTTTGAGTTTACCGGTATTATCGGCCTCTCCCATGTACAAGGTCACGTGGGGAAAGGGAATCTCAATTCCTTTTTCATCAAATATTCTTTTAACGCGCAGTTTGAATTCCCGGGCCACATCCCACTGTTTCAGGGGGACAGTCTTGAAAAACATACGAATATTGACGGAAGAATCACCGAAAGAGTCGAGTCCCTGTATAGTCATCGGTTCCAGGATGGAATCCTTCCAGGCAGGGTCCTTTTGCAAAAACTCCCCTACTTCCTCCAGTACTGAAATCACATGATCAACATCTTCCTTGTAGGCAACTCCTATTTCAATCAGGGCCCTCGACCAGTCCTTGGTAAAATTGGAAACCACGTCTATGACGCCATTTGGGATGATATATACCTTTCCCTCCACATCCCTCAACCGGGTAGTACGAAGGTTGACAGCTTCCACTAATCCGCTTTTGCCGGCGATCTCCACTACATCTCCGACGCGGATCTGGTCTTCCAGGAGAAGGAAAAATCCGGTAATGACATCCTTCACCAGGCTCTGGGCACCGAAACCTATGGCGAGGCCGGCGATTCCGGCACCGGCCAGCAGTGGCCCGATGGCAATCCCGAGTTCAGTAACTACCATCATCGCGGCAGCTGTATAGATCAGGACAGTAACAGTAGTATTGAGAAGCCCGGTAATGGTCCTTGCTCTTTTGTGGGTCTCCAGTGACATCAATTCAGAAGCATCAAATCTTTTTTCAAACTTACTGATCGCGGTATGAATAATCTTTGATGTAATAAGTGCGGTAACAAGAATGATGACTATGGGGATGCCGTGGTCAAGCCCCCACGCTTTAATGTTCAGCAATATATTTTCCATATATCTAAGATCTTTCTTTTTCCCGGCCTTTTACAGCCAGTTTTTCTTTTTGAAGTAGACCACCATGGCAGCGGCGATGCTGACTATTATTACCCATGCAGCCAGGTAGCCCCATTGCCATTCAAGTTCGGGCATATATTTAAAGTTCATACCATATACGCCAGCAACAAAAGTAATGGGTATGAATATGGTTGCGATAATTGTCAGTACCTTCATTACTTCATTCATTTTATTGCTGATGCTTGACAGGTACATGTCAAGCATTCCGGAAATGATATCCCGGCAGGTCTCGACAGTGTCCATAACCTGGATAGTGTGGTCATAGACATCGCGATAGTAGATTTCTGTTTCGTTTGATATCTGTACAAAATCACCGCGGGTAAGTTCATTGATCACTTCGCGGAGCGGCCAGACGCTTCTGCGTAAAAAAATGATATCTCCCCGAAGTTTATGGATTTCCTGGAGAGTGCTGTGGGTGGGATCGGTAACCAGTTCCTCTTCAAGCTCCTCGATTTCTTCTCCGAGGCCTTCCAGTGCCTCGAAATAGTTATCAACAATGGCGTCGAGCAGTGCATAACAGAGGTAATCACTCCCCATTTTCCGGATTCTTCCTTTCCCTTTCCGGATTCTCTCCCTTACTCCTTTAAAGACGTCACCCTCTTTTTCCTGGAAGGATATTACAAGGTTAGGGCCAACAATAAGGCTGAGCTGCTCAGCGTTGATCTCCTGGTTCCGGCCGTAACTGAGCATTTTGACAACGATGAAAAGAAATTCATCAAACACTTCCAGTTTAGGGCGCTGTCCAGTATGAACAATATCCTCGAGTATCAGGGGGTGAATGGAGAAATTTTTCCCGATCTGCTCAATTACATTTATGTCGTGCAACCCGTCCACATTTATCCAGCTCACCGTTGGACTTCCCTTGATTTTCAAGCATTCTTCTGCTGATTTCAGATCTGTTTCCAGGAGATGGTCCGCGTCATAGTCAATCAGCCTCAGGCGGACCCTGTCGGCTTTTTTATCTCCGATATGGACAAGTGTCCCTGGAGCAAGGCCAGCCTTTTTTGATGTTTTTTTAATGATACGCGACATTGTTAATTCCCCTGGCTTTGATTGCTGACAATTGATTCTTGGCGCCGGTGTATTCCATGTTTTTATCATTCCAAGCTATCAGAATGCACTGCAAAAAAAGGGCATGCCCTTTATTTTCCGATAATGAAAATCGTGATGAGCCGTTTCGACTCAATTTTTTTGCAATTTTTTCGCCAGCCGTTTATACATCAGGTTGTAGAACATTTCCAGGTAGCGATTATTTTCCTGCCGTTCACTGCGGGTTATGAATCTCCAGAAACCGTAAATGCGCGACAGTGTCATCAGCCGCTTGGCGTAGAGTCTCCAGGTGTAGCGCTCTTCAACCCTGTCTATGGAGTTTTGGGATATGGTTTCCCAATAACCGGGTTCATTTCGACATCGTTCGAAAAAGGCGGATATTTTTTCCGCCGATTTTTCTCCCTGGTTAGGGTTTATGTGGAATCCGGATTTCCCATCCTGGATTATTTCCAGCGGGCCGCCATAACATGTCGCGAATACTGGAAGTCCTGATGACATGGCTTCGACAACAGTCAGCCCAAATGCTTCAAAAAGAGCAGGCTGAGCAAAAGCTCCTTTAGTGTCTGCGACAATGCGGTAGAGTTCTCCCACGAAGTTTTTATCAGGCAAAAACTCAACCCAGCGGATTTGGTCATCAAGCTGATACTGGTCCATCAGTTCGTGCAGCCTGTTGATCTGGAGTTTTTCTTCTTCATCCTGGGATTTATTGACGTCTATAAACCCTCCGGCCACCAGGAGGTTAGCCCGTTCGCGCAGCTCTTTGCTCTGTCCGTACCACTCCACCAGCCCTGTAATGTTCTTGATCCTGTCGAACCTGGCCATGGTAAAGAGAAGAGGTTTATCTTTGTCTTTAAGACAGCCCCGCGAATTGTCAGCAGGTTCCCCAAATATCAGTTTATTGATCTCATCCGAAAGGTCGGTCAACCTTCGGTCCTGATCTCTGCAGGAAAAGAAGGCGCCGTCGTCGGCTCCGGGGGAAACAATGTTGAACTTGGGGTCAAAGATATCCACTCCATTGATGACCCGGTACAAATCGGGCATTGTAAAAGCGCTGTAGGATTCATATTGCCCGGCGCTGCTGTTGGTTCCGGCGATTTCCTGGTAGGTACTGGTGATGATGAAATCCGCGGAGTTCATGGCCAGCAGGTCTGCCGTGAACTGAATGGAAAAATGGTATTGGGAGTCCATTTTTTTCCAGTACAGGTCGGAATAAAGGTACTTGGATTTTTCCAGGGCATGGGCAATGATGCACTGGGTGACTCCAATGCGTTGAGCGAGCATATAGGCAACTATATTGCCGTCTGAGTAGTTGCCGATCACCAGATCCGGTTTAGTGCCCATTTTCCGGATGATTTCCCGCTCAGCTTCCAGTGAAAATCTTTCCAGGTAGGGCCAGACTTCAAACCTTGAAATCCATTGGGGGACAACATCACCAGAAGGCTCACGGAAAGGCACCCGTAGTATTTTGGCGTTGCGTGTGCCGGCGACCGGTTCCATCGGTTGATTACAGGTAGTGCCCTGAGATTCAGGGATCAGCCTGGTAACAATCAGGATTTCCGGATTGATATCAAGTCCCTGCTCCTCAATCTGGAGGGTCATCTCTTTTTCCAGGGCACGGACCTGATTCAGGATATAAACAACTTGCCCTCCGGTATCAGGCTTCCCCAGTACATGAGATTGTCCTAAAAAGCCATGGGGAGACATGATCACGAGCCGGAAGATCATTGGAACCCTTGCCAGAAATCTTTCAAGTAAACCTGGGTCAGGAGCTTCGAGTATGTCTGATAAAAGCTGCAGTGAGTCCATTACTCTCTCAGCGGTTTTTCCCCAGCCAGGAAGGAATCCCAGGTTCTGGAGCTGGCTTGAAAACTCATTCCATTCGGAATCAAGATCATATTTGTCCAACTCTTTCATTGCTCCACGTAATGCTTCCCGCAGGGTGGAGACATCGTCGATTCGCTTGGACAACATCAGCGGCTGCCCATTGAAATGGTGGAGACGGAGGAACTGAAGGAGCTTCTCAAAACCCTCTTTCTGCTGGGAAAACATTCGGCCTGAAAGTGCCCTGTTAAGGAATTCAACACCCCGGCCAATGGATCGGGTTTCCCGCATCCTGGGGAATTCACGGACAAAGGGTTCGAAATCCAGCTCCAACAGGCTTTCATCGGGAGCGCGAGTGGGTTCGACGATGGATTCCTTGAACATCAGGAACTCCGCCACACTGATCTCTTCCATGAAAATGTCTTCCATATGAAACCTGATGTAATGCCAGTGAGAAGGATCTCTACGAACGGCAAAACAGACAAAAGGGAATCGAATAGAGCATTCTTCGACTGAAAGAATCATTTGCTCAAATGCAGATTCTTTTAATGATTTCCCAGATTCTTTTCCGGTAATGTCTTCAAAAATGTCCACAACGTCACTGCTCGGAAGAAATGGCTTATCCAGGTTTTTAAAGCCGTGGAAAAACAGGTAAACTGCTTTTCTGTTTTCTTCGAGTATAGTTTGAATCTTCTCCGGAAAATTGGTGATCTTCATGCGGGCTTCGAGTTCCTTTCCTCGTTAAAAAAATCATAGTGCCGGGCACCTTCAATAATACCTCCCGCATAGAAATTTTCTGCGAAGTACACGTTGGGGAGGTCCTTGAGCATTTCCAGTTCGTGGCTGCGGTTTCCGACAGCGACACCAAGGGTGCTGACACGGAGCATTTCCTCATCATTTCCGGAATCTCCGGCTACCAGTATGTTTTCCATAGGCAGTTTCCATTTCATTGCCAAGTACCTGATGGCGTGGCCTTTAGAGGCGCGAAGGGGGAGGATATCCAGGAATTGATCATGGGAATATATAACCTGCACCGCAAGTTTGTTCCGCCGAAGCTGGTTGACAACATCCTGCTTGGTAATCCCGGTCTCAGGATCAAGGAAGTAGCTGATTTTGTGGGGGCGCTGTGTATTTTCTGGCTGGAGTTCAAACCCCTTCTGTTCTCCCAGTACCTTTCGGATACGATCTGGTGCCCAGCGGTAATTAATATGCCTGCTGTATTCATGGTCTTGTACAGGGGGGATTCCGTAATAGATTTCCGAACCAACAGAGGTGACCATGATGTTGGGGATTAAAACGTTCCATTCCCTGAGTACCTGGGTGGCGCTGGCCAGTGTGCGTCCGGTGGCGATTCCGAAACCGATGCTCCCCTCGTGCTCCTTTAACAAGCTCATCAGTTCTTCAAGGCTTTCCTGGTCACCGAATAATGTCCCGTCAAGGTCGGTGAGCAGTAGTTTTTTAATTGTTGGAAGCTTGCTTCGGATCATTTTTCCAGAGGTTTTTTTCCTCCAGTTATGCATTACCGACTTTATGGAGTTAACGTACATCCTGGAATGCCCACTCCATGTATATTGTTTTGCTGACAGGCGCGCTCCGTTTTTAGACCATGTTGTCCAACGTTTTTTGTCAGTCAGGACTTCAATCAGGCTGCTGGTGATCTCCTTTTTGTCCAGAGGGTCCACAAGCAGGCCGTTTTTGCATTTTTCCAGGATTTCACTGGGGCCACCGTCCCGGGTTGCTACCATGGGAAGGCCGCTTGCGGCTGCTTCAAGGATAGTCAACCCGAACGGCTCGGTCAGGGCCGGATTCACAAAAACACCTCTGCTTCTGGCAGCAAGCCGATAAATATCAGGGACATCCTCAGGGCTATGGGTCTTGGGATAGGCGATTTTGCCATAGAGATCGTAGTCATCAATAGCAAACAGCAGCTGGCCCAGGACATTTCCTGCTCCCTTTTCCAGATTATGGATTTTGTCGCGGTTACCAAGAATTAAAACAAGGTTAGCCAGATCCTGTAGTTCATGGCTTTCACCAAAGGCTTCGACCAGGGTGCCTACGTTTTTACGTTCATCCGGCCGGGACAGAGCCAGGATCATCGGTTTTTCAGGTTTTTCCAGGAATCTGGCAATTTCCCTGTAAACAGGCGGCCTGGGCCCCAGCCTTCTCGGGGGCGAGAAATCACTTAACAGTACACCTGGAGGTATAACTTTAGTCAGGGATTTTTTGTAATTGGCATAGACCGCGTATTGCTTCAGGTGTTCCTGTTTTGTACTGGTTATAACCAGCTGTGCTGAATCGAGGGCGACCTCTTCTGCTTCAATACGTTTCCCAATCTGGTATTTCCTTTCCAGTTGTTCACTGGTATAGCCCTGTTCCAGTAAGCGTTCTTTTTTGGTCCTGCCCAGGGAATGCCCAGTAAAAATCATTGGAATACCGAGGATGGCCGCAAGCCTGCTGGCAATCAGTCCGGCGTCGGCATAGTGTCCATGTATGACGTCAGGAACTTGTTCGGAATGGTTGAAGTAGGAAAGCATGTTATCAGTGAAAAGTTCAATGTAAGGCCAGAGTTTTTCTTTGCGCAGGTAGCGCCGGGGGCCGCAGGGGATTCTGACCAGGAAGGACCTTTCTTCCAGCTGTTCCAGGGGTTCAGAGTATCTGGGGTCAACCCGTCTGTCGAAAATCTGTCGAGTGAAAAGGTCCACTCTTCCAACCTCCGGGATTTTTGACAGGTTTTTGGCAAGGTCTACAACATACTTGGTCTGTCCGCCAGTATCAGCGTCCCTGCCTAATTCTATCTCCGTACCAGTTACCAGTCCATGCAGGCTGATCATGGCGATATAAAGACTTTTTGTATCATTTTTTTGTTCCGGGCTGCTCATAGGTCAGTCTCCCGTGTTTTCCCACTGTTCCAAGCGATCTGTATAAAGCTCTTTATTGTTAGTTGTCGCACCCTGGATTTTGCAGATGTCAGCGGCGAACTCCACGGCGCGGGCGAGGATCAGATCAGGACTCCAATCGGAGATTATCCCGTAAATGACCAGGGCACTGAACGCGTCTCCCGCGCCGACTGTGTCTACCAGGCGGTCAATAGCTGGCGGCTTCTGTCGCAGTGTGCCGAAGCCTCCTGAAGTTATCTCCGCCCCCTCTTCTCCCCTTGTTGTTATCACCCATTCCGCATCATTGGCCGTCAACAGGTTTATTGCGGATCGGGAGGGGCCGGAAGTGGGTTTACCCAATAGTTGCAGTTCCAATTGATTCAACTTGATCCATGATGCTCCGGAGAGGAGTTCTTCCAGTTGTTCCTGTTTCCAATAGGGAGGACGAAGGTTCACGTCGATAAATACAGGCGCATATTCCTTCTTTCTGATCGAGGCCAGCGTCTGCCTTGATATTTGGCTCCTGGCCGCCAGGCTTCCGTGATAAAGAATTGACAACGATTGAGATTCGATGGCCTCAAGCGCGGGCCCGGACCGGATAAAGTCCCAGGCACTGTTCTGCACAACGTCGTAGGAAGGGTCCCCCTGGTTCATGATCACCTTGACGATTCCAGTGGGATGCTCAGTGTCTACCTGTATTCCGGAGGTTACCATCCCCCAGTGAGACATTCGTTCCAGTATGTTCGCTCCCAGATCGTCGTCACCCACGGCGCTGATCATCAGCGGCTGGGCCCCGAATCCCTGCAGGTGCCAGGCTACGTTGAAAGGAGCCCCACCAAGGACTTGGTTGCCGTCCGAAAATATGTCAAACAGCACTTCTCCGAAAATAACAGGGATAATTTTTTTATCACGTATTGTTTTTTGTTTTTTCATGTTTTTTCTACCAGGAATCACTGGGATCAGGGGATTTTCCTTTTCAAATTTGTCAGATCAAGACAGTCCTGTTTTTCCCATAACCAATCCAACACAGTTGGAATTATTTTACATGTGCCTGAACGAAATGAATCCTGTCAGGAGCAGGCATATTCTGTATGTTGAAAAACGGAGGTTGGGTAAGGTCGTCCGAAGATTTTGTGGAGAGATGTTAAAGACATCAGTGATGTTTATCTCCCGACAGCAAGTCCAACCTGGGCAAAACAAATCCCTGGAACTGACAGGTTGTTACCTTTAAACCTTAACACAGCCGGATAGAGGTTACAAGGGCAGGCACGGGGCAGAGAGAAGAGGAGAAACCCTCCCCCGGGGCAGGCAGCCTGGGGGAGGGGAAAATTATCAGCCTGTTGATGCGGAGAAATGTTTATTCCTTCTCCAGGACAACTGGCTGGGGTATCCGGCTTTTACAGGCTTCCAGGATATTCTCAAGCATGTTGGCGTAGGAGAGGCCCTGCAGTTTAGCCATTTTTGCCAGGTGCCCGTCCCAGCACCATCCGGGATTGGGATTGACTTCCAGCAGCCGCGGTGTCCCATTCTTATCAAGCCTCCAGTCAAAGCGGGCGTAGTCACGGCAGTCCAGGCGTTCGAACAGCTTGAGACAGCTGGCTCCCAGAAATCTTTCAACATCTTCGGAAAGGTTGGCCGGAATAGATGTAATCTTCCAGTAAGGTGAATCCGGATCCCACTTGGCTTCATAACCGCATATTCTGGGCAGTTCTTCAGGCAAAGAAGAATAGTCTTCTTCAATAATGGGAAGGATGGTATAGGAAGCCGGGGGATTTCCGATAATGCCTACGCTGATATCCTTTCCAGACAGGAACTCTTCAACTAAAATCGGGTTGTTATAACCAAATTTTTCCCTGATGTTAATGATTGCACTCTTCAGCGACTGCAAATCATAGCAGACACTGTTTTGAGTGATACCAAAACTGGAGTCTCCGCAGTTTGGCTTTACTATGACCGGAAAGGAAAGGGTGAACTCAACAAACTGGATATCCTCCGGTTTTATCACGAAAGCACCTGGTACCGGGATGTCCAGTTCCTGTGCTATGCCGCGTGTCAGGGATTTATCATAACAGTAGGAGAGGCACTGGGGAGTACCTCCTGAGTAGTGAAACTGGAGAATTTCCAGAAGGGCGGCGACATGCAGTTCCTTGGACGCCTCATTGTTGAATCCTTCATCGCAAAGGTTCAAGACATAGTTGCACTTGTTTGACACCTTCTGCAGGTCTTTGATCAGGGTGTCGTGTTCATTCAAATATATAAACTTGTACCCTGAAAGCTCAGAAAGCGCTTTTTTCAACTCATTAATAGTATGATAATCATCGTCATCGAAACTCGCGTCCGGTTTGACCAGATCCATTTTTCCCGGATCTCCCATTAAAACCAGTACCGTGTCTTTCACTTTCTGGGGTTTTTTAACCGGAGTCCATTCTTTATGAGCCACAGCAGTAACAACTATTCGTTCTGCCATCATGCCCAGGTCCTGGTTACGTTTTGATTCGGATGTAACCTTGGAGTAATTACAGTAATGGTGGAAGCCTGCCCTGATCAGCAGATTTTTCAGGTCATCATTGGAGTAGAGGCGTTCCGCGTAGAACTGGTCTGCAAGTACACCTTTATGCACATGGGTTATCACTTCCCTTGAAACCAGCCTCTCCCTGTTTTCAGAGAGTGACCTTTCGCGGCAGACAAAGTAGTTCTTGTCAATCCACTCCCAGCTGCGGGCCTGAAAATTTTTCTGCATGTAGTTGCCGTCGGTAATATCGATTAACAGTTTGCCTTCCGGTTTCAATACCCTCATGACTTCCCTGAGAACTCTCATGTCATCTTCAACCGATTCGAAATACCCGAAGCTGTTCCCGGCAATTATTACAGCGTCAAAGCTGTCAGTCTGTAGGGTCAGTTTCCTGGCATCACCCTCCTTGAAAGTGACATTCAGCCCGCTTGCCCTGCTGATTTTTCTGGCCCTGTCAATCAGGTAATGCGACCGGTCAAAACCAATGACATTGCTATAACCCCGTTTCGCAATCTCCAAAGAATGGCGTCCCTGCCCACAGCAGAGATCAAGGATTCTGCTGTCCACCGGGATTTCAAGGGCCGCGAGAAAAATGTCCACCTCATTCCTGGTAATATCATCATCCTTTACAACATCTCCATCGGTCCGTAGATAATTGGCATTGAAAAGATGACGCCACCAGTCAGCTTTGACATAGCTTTCCAGGTTGTCAACCGGGCCCAGAACCTCGATTAATTTTTTATTTTCAATTTTTGGGTTTTTTGACATCGTTTTTCCTGTATTAGAAGGTTTGAGTCTTGATCCATAATAGCCGGATAAATACTTATTTTTAGGATAGTTACATCCGACTGAAATTAATAAAAAGAGCTGTGGATATAGTATCCTGAACTGTTGTTATTCTTGTTTGCGCAGATTATCGCTCTCAGGCGCCTTAAGTACAAGAATTTACCGGTTTTAATCCTGAAAAAGATTTGCGGTTTTCACAGTCGGATAACAGTCGGCCTTGGCGGGTTTTACAAAGCAAGCGGTTCGGAGATTATCAAGGGCTGAAAAATACTTCTACAACCCCTTGGGCATTACCAATCAGGTCAGCTATTCCTTGGGTGCCTCACCTGGTTATCAGGCAGGGAGAATCTATAAATTGATTCTTAATCCATCCAGGCGTCGTTTCACGTCAGGTGCCATATTGAATACCATTTCCAGTTTTTCGCAGGAGTAGTCGTCGCAAAATGCGCAGTTGGCAATGTCCTGTTCTTTGCAGCAACTTCTTATTTCACATACCTTGCAGTGGCTGAAAATATTATCCCCGCCGGAAATGCAGCCTTCACAATTAATATCGGCCGGGTTAATGCTGACGTTAAACTGCTTTGACCACAGTTGCGCTACTTCCGCTCTTTTTTCATCATCGTTTTTTTGGGTTGCCTGGAATGCTCCACACTCAAGGCAATTAATTCCACAGTACGCAATCATCTTATTCCTCCTCTCCTGTCATGCAAGGATCGTCCGCCCCCGCAAACAACAGGGGCGGTTTTCATATTCACCTTCAATACAGGCACCCGTTCCGGCACCTCCTCCAGGGAAGCAAGTCCGGTCAGAAACTGAACCTAGCTGACCTGCGACAGCTGATCCCGGTTTTCATAAACCTTGGCCAGGGAATTTACAATGTCGTCCATGTCTTCTTTGCTCCCCAGCAGGGGACCAGAAGCCCAGAGCATCAGCATTTCCTGTTCGCAGACAATATCACAGTTGGGGCACTTGTTTTCATCCCGATATTGTTCCAGCCTCTGGGGAGAGTACATTTTCTGGTAGACTTTTCTCCCCAGGATGTTTTCTATCCATGGTTCCTTATGCAGCCCGTTTGCGATGTAGGGGCTTAGGGCCAGTCCTTCCGCTTCCAGGGCTTTAATGACTTTGGCGCGGTCCGCGTTATTTAATTTTGATTTATCATAGCTCATGGCATAGAGGTAGAAAGATCCTTCAGTAGTACCTTCATATAGTTTCTGCGGGGTAAATCCAGGAATTTCCATGATTTTTGAAGTAAGATAGCGGGCGTTTTCGTTGCGTTTTTGGTGGCGTTCCAGGACTGTAGGAAGCTGGCCCAGAAGGACAGCGCCTTCGAATTCGTTCATCCTGTATTTAGGGCCGATTGTCTCGGTACGCCCACGGCGGGATGTGCCATGGTTTTGCACGGTGTAGCAGCGGTCCATCAATTCATCGTCGTTGCCGATAATACCACCGCCTTCGCCGCAGGCCAGTACTTTGCTGGATTGGAAACTGAAACACCCGGCATCACCGATAGTCCCCAGCTTTTTACCCTGGTATACGGCAAAATGGGCCTGGCAGGCATCTTCAATGATGCGGAGGTTGTACTTTTGGGCCATTTGCATGAAGCGTTCCATGTGGGCCGGCTGCCCCATTACATGGACCGGCATGATGGCTTTGGTGTTTTCATTGATACGTTTTTCCACGTCATCTGGGTCAAGCTGGAAAGAGAGGCGGTCCAGGTCGGCCAGAACCGGAAGCGCCCGGGCCGAAAGAATGGATGATATTGTACCGGGATCGGTATAAGGTGAAGTAATAACTTCATCCCCCGGGCCGATTCCCATGGCCTCAACGACACTGTGCAGGGCCTGGGTCCCTGATCCGGTAAGCACACAGTGTTTTACACCCATCATTTCAGCAAATTTATTCTCACAGGTGGGCACGGTTCCGTTTTTAGCCTGGATCCTGCACCAGATCCGGCTTTTGGTGGTGCGTACAACTGAGTCGACAACAGCCTGGTCCCAATAGGGCCATTCAGGCCATGTTTTCCCGCTTCTTACCGGGCTTCCTCCCAGGATAGCCAGTTTCCCTGTGGTATTGTTTATGGATGCATGCACAGGTTTTACCTGTGCTGCCGCCGCAGCCACGGCTCCCGCGGAAGCGGCTGTAATAAAGTGACGCCTGGTGACACTGTTTTTAATTTCCTGCATGCTAAAACCTCGAATCATTAATAATTAAATTACCGACACAAAAAAATATACTCTCGATCAGGGTAAATACCAAGGAGAAATATTCTTACTGAGAAACTGTTTTTCCTATACTTTTTCAATCCCGATAACGATACCGATACTGACCTCGGGTTGAGGTAGAATTAACTGGATGCAACCCGCAACTCGTCACCCGCAACTATTCCGGATTTGGAATACTGATCAGTTCAGTCTGGGTCTTCCCGTTCCGAGTAATCCTGGCCTGGGTGTAAACATTCCCTTTTTTATCAACGGCGATGGAATTGACGTACAGGGGCCGGGATCCGTCTTCGTAGAAGACCGGACCATGGTCGGCATATTTGTTGTCAGGGATATCATAGGTAACCAAATGCAGATTTTCGATTCCCTTGGCTTCGCCCATGGCAGTTGATTCTTTGCCCTTGACTCTTCTGCCGTCAATATAGATTGGCCCTCCGGTCAGATAGTACAGGGTCCTTCCGTCCGGTCCCAAGGTGAAACCGAGGTAGCCGTAACTGAACTGGTCAAACATCCCGCTTCTCTTGGAAGGCAGGGATGTGAGCCTTTCCAGCACTTCCACCCGTGGTATATCCGGATCAAAGCGGAAGAGGTACCCGGAATTCCCATGAACACCGTAAACCGAGTTTTCTGGTTCGTACCAAATTGTCTGGCGCCAGTTGTAGGCCATATGCCCGGGCGAAGTTGGCTCGTAGAGACCGAAGTAATCTTTCCTCATATCATCGCCGGCAACTGTTCCTATAGATTCCGAGGCATAGTCATAGCGAAGGATATCTCCATCACCGTTGGTGAAGTAGACTGACCCATCCCTGGGATCAATGGTAAAGGAACGGCAGAGAGTCCGGTATTCTTCTCCTATGCCGTTTTCACCTTTCCTGGAAACGGGGCCCAGGTTTTTAAGCTCTTTTGAGGTCAGGTCATAACTGATAAATATTCCGGCAGGCCAGGTTATCCCATAGAGACGGCCTCGTTTTGTATCCATATTCATGGTCAGGATGCCTTCGCCTTCAGGGGCGATCGCCAGGTCCTGGAATTCTTCGGTATTCATGTCATAGTAGAGGAAGTGGCCTCCGGGATAAGGCTTGAATCCTTCAGGAGGAATCCCGATTTTTTCCATTCCATCGATCATGCTGTAAAATCCAAGATGAGTGGCAAAGTAGAGTTTCTTATCAGCTTCCACGAAATTCACATGTGATTTCCCCTGGACGATTGTTTTTTTCCCCTTTTCTCCGCAGGCTTCCGTAAGGTCTCCGAGGTGTTTTATTTTGTCAGAGGAGGGATCATAACTGTAAACCTGGGCGCCTACCTCATGAGATTGTGAACAGAGCACGTAGTAGATTTTCCCGTCACTGGCTGAGGAGGTTCCGTTATAGGTATCGTGAGCCAGTTCGAAACCGGAATCGAAAATCCGGGCAACAAGGTGGCTTCCGTTTTTCGCTTGAGGCTGGGCTATGGCCTGGGTGAGTACAAAAACTGCGCAGACAAGGGAATTCAGGATTAAGATAACTGATTTTTTTCTAAATTTTGCATGGGACATAGTCTGGATCCTTCCTTGTTTTGCCAATGGTAAAAATGAGTCATTTTAATGGACCGGAGTTACCTAGGGAAGTCTAATTCAGACCAGGGCATGAGTAAATGGTTTTATGACTTAAATGTTCATAAGGGATGAAAAATCAGTCGTGGCTGTTGAAGCGGGCTGCCAGCATTTCCTCAATTTCAATTCTTGACGGGGCACTCGGTTGTGCTCCCAGCCTGGTTACGGAGATGGCAGCAGCCGCGTTGGCAAAACGGACAGCTTTTTCAAGGGGTTGTCCCTCTGCCAGTGCAACGGCAAGAGTGCCATTGAAAACATCTCCGGCAGCTGTGGTATCCACTGGTTCAACCGGGAATCCGGGAATCATGGTATCTCCGTTGGTTCCCGACACAAAAGCGCCTCTGGATCCCATGGTTATTATTACTTGTCCCACACCCCGTTTATGGAGGAGAGAGGCAGCCTTGCCCGCGGACTCAACATCCCTCACGATTACTCCGGTCAGGAGTTCCGCTTCCGATTCATTTGGGGTAAGTGTCGTTATTTTTTCCAGCAGTTCATTGGACAGGGGCTGAGCCGGGGCGGGATTGAGGATGACCGGAATGTTCCTCGAGAATGCCAGCCCGGCCGCGGCCTCCACGCTTTCCAGGGGAGATTCAAGCTGCATCACCAGGATGTCGGATGAGAGGATGATTTCCCTGTTGCTGTCTATTTTTTCTGGAGTGAGGGCCATATTGGCTCCTCCAGCCACGGCAATGCTGTTCTCTCCGTCAGCTCCGACAAAAATCAGGGCGACTCCTGAAGGTGATTCAGGATCCCGGGTTAAACAGCTGATATCTATCCCGTCTTTTTCAAATCCGGCAATGGCTTCTGATCCGATTCCATCCTGTCCCAGGCAGGCAATGAAGGTGACATCGCCACCGGCCCTGGCTGCTGCAACGGCCTGGTTTGCTCCTTTACCCCCGGCGGCTGAAAGGAACCTGCCACCGAGGATGGTCTCTCCGGGCCTGGGTATACGCGGAACCTGGATAATCATATCTGTGTTGGAACTGCCAATGACCAGTATTTTCATGGGAAACTTTCCTGAATAATGAATTTATATAACCCGGGAAACAATAATCATACCCAGCCCTAATATGAAGAACGCGAACATAAGGTTGATTAGCAGCCCGGTACCTTTAGGCGCCCCCCTGAATTCCTTCCAGATGAAAACGCCCCAGAAAGCGGCTACCATGGTAGCTCCCTGTCCCAGTCCGTAGGAAATGGCAAAACCGGCGGCACCAGAAGCAATGATACTGAAAGCCATGCCAATGCTCCAGATTACACCGCCCAGGATTCCGATAAGGTGCAGCCGCATATTTCCCTGGGTGAAGTAGTCTTTATAGGTAACAGCCTCGCCTGTGAAAGGTTTGTACATGACGATTGTGTTCCAGAGGAAGCTGGAGAGCAGCAGACCTACAGAAAATAGTACTACCGCAGTGTAGGGGGTCAGCATCCCCGGTTCTGGATCCGCAAGGTCGGAGGCCATCGAAGCAGCAACAAACCGATAGAAGAATCCCATGGCAATGCCGGCGATAACCGACAGGATAAGTCCCCGTGTTACAGATTTCTTTCCACCTCCCGGAAGTTTTTTGTAGGCAATGGCATCCAGGATTATAGCAACTACCACCAGGGAAACACCCAGAAAGAGTAGCAGGGGGTTTCCAACGGGAACGGCGATGTAATTATTGATTACCCCGATGGAGAGAGCCAGACCGATTCCAACCGGAAAGGCTACTGCCATTCCCGCGATGTCTATGGCTGCAACCAACAGGATGTTGGCCAGATTGAAGACCACTCCTCCAACCAGGGCTGAAACCATGGCTTCCGTTTCGGCCTGGCCCAGGTCTGTCAGAAAGGCGCGGCCCGCGGAACCAAAGCTGCCCAGGGAAAAGGCCAGGGCCAGGGCCAGCAACAGTACCCCCAGGGAATAATCCCAATAGTAGAGCTGGAAAGACCACTCTTTACTGGCCAGTTTCTGGGTGTTGGCCCAAGATCCCCAGCAGAGCATGGTTATAAAACAAAGGAAAACAGCAATGGCGTAGGACTCAACAATTACCATAAAAATGCTCCAGGTTTGAGTTTTGTAGCTCTTCCGCCCTGTTACGAATTCAACAGTGGATCAGCTTAGGCTGAGGAGTGCGGTAAACGCTGCTGTCCATTTTTGCAGAGGAACGGGGGCCGCGCAATAAAAAGTTTTAATCTGGAAAGGGAAGGCCATTCTGATTCAGGCATATTATTTATTGCCCCCTTCTTATTCCAGGAAGCGTATTATTTGAATAAAAAAATATAACCAGAATCAGTTAGAGACAGGAGTTTGATGATTAACTGAAAAGTGTCACAAGAGAAAGGATTTTTAATGATTGGTCAATACTGGGGAAATGGAATGATGGGTCAATACTGGGGACATATGTGGTTTGGCTGGCTATTCTGGATTGTTATTGCCGGTTTGATTATTTGGGCCGTTATAACATTGGCCAGGAAAGGGTCAGGTGGAAACCAGCCCGTGAAACCACAGGAAACCGCACTGGATATCCTGAAGAGACGTTACGCCCTTGGTGAGATTTCCAAGACGGAATTTGATGAAAAAAAGAAGGACCTGCAATCCTGAAGTAGATGACTCAGGAAGCAACACTAGTGTCTTGCGCGTTTAATACCTAATCCGCATTTCTCACCAACCCCCTGCTGCGGCGACGAATGCTTCGGTCCGGGCTTCCTTGCCGGGATTATTGATTTTTCCTGGAGTGTGCGGATAAATTCACATGCCTTAAGCGGGGGTGAATCACTAATCGCCCTTCTTTTGCCTGGTATGATTTAAGTGCCTTCTCTTGCGCCTTCAATGTCGTCTTAAGTTCCTTCTATTTTTCTTCCTTGGTTTCGTTATCAACAATTATTTTTGCCATTTCCTCATCCGTGAAACGGGTGTTTGCTCCGACCGGACCGGGCTCCCAGCACTGTTCGAGCTGGCCCGGAACAGGCTCCTGTGAGGGGATTACGAATTCTTCCTTCCCGTTTTTGTCGGTTTCGATTTGTCCCCCTGCCTTAATGACCGCTTCCCTGGCCAGCTTTCCGCAAACTTCCAGGAGTGATGGGAAATTGTAATCAGTAAAGGAAAATTTTTGCTCTGTATCCAGGGCGCCGGGGAACTTCTCCGGAAGCCTTGATGCTCCCATGCTGGTGAACAGGATGCCTGCCGCGTTGGAAGGGTTGCAATCGGAATCCTGTCCGCAGCGAGTGGAGATGATTATGGTTTTATCAGGATCTCCATCACCATATAGCAGGCCTATTGTTATATAGGCCCCGTTTAATTTCGCATCAATATTGAAAGTATCTCCCGGTTCGGTGCAGGTGAATTTCCGGTAGTCGGAGTTTTTGTGATATTTCCTGTTTACCTCCTCCCAGGTTTTTTCCCATTCGTTCGGGTATTGACGATGCCAGAGAAGCACATCCCTTATTGTTTCAGCGTACTGGCTTTTTGGGGGGATGCATTTCAGCCCTGCGAGCACTATTTTTTCAATATCTGTTTCAAAGAAGGCTTCAGAGTACATGCCGGCAACAAAATTACCTCCGTACAAGCCGTCTCCGTAGTTCATCAGGCGGCCGAATGTATTGCCCAGTTCAATGGTTGCCTGCGGCATACCAGGTGAGATGAGCCCGGCGTAATCTGCTTCTATCTGGTAATCAATATCATCCGCGTGTTTGTTGAATTCCGGATGCCCTGACCAGGGGGGAGCTATTCCGGAGCGCAGGTTGTCTCTCCCGGCCCGGTTGGCGTGCCAGAGGCGGTAGCGGCTGTTGGCAAAATCGATCCCAGCCTGGCGGATACCCACGTCCAGCCCATAAACATCCAGGGTGCGCAGAAAAGTCATTTCGACATATATATCATCCTGTTCAAACTGGTTAATCAGTTCCGGGGACCATTCGGGCATTGATTCGATTGGAATGATTTCACCCTTCCATTTGAATTCCGTGGGGCCTCCCCATCCAACACCGGCCATCTGGCCGATCCATCCGGCCTTCATTTTGTCCAGGTAATCATCGGCTGATATCCGGCGTATATCCTTTTCATAGGCACACCCGAAAGAAAACGATAGACATATCAAGATGAAGTGACTCAGGTATTTATTGAGCATAATTCCTCGCTTTAAGAATATTTCAACCAGTTCCATAAACTTTATTGATTATAGATCGATATCCGAAGATCGTCATGTTGGATTTATCTCATTTATCATAGATAAAGACGGGAAGATTTATTTAGTGCTGGAAAAACCTAACCTGATTATTTACTATATAAAATTGAGATAATTTGGTGGAGGTGTGGAGGTCTCGATTTCAAGAATTTTCATCGGTGGTTACCAGGAATGACTGTATTTAGTGGGCTGTTTCTTGGGTTATTCCTGTTGGAATTTTAAAAAAAACAGATATTAGGAATGTGTTTAATGTTGACTGTTGGGATTGCACGCATGAAATTCAAAAGAGTTATTGATTTACTGGTTGTTTTTTTAATTAGCGCGGGGATTTGTTTTTCCGGTGAAATATTGAGTGCACAGGACGTGGTCAGGAGTACTGCTGCTGGGACGGTTACCTGGAGTCAAACCTCCAATTATTTGAATGAAGTTACCCTGGTAAGACCGGGGACTTCTCACGGTGACGGTTATGACGGGGCAATGCGTGTAAGTGTCTCCGGTTCAGGTGTCAGCTACACCATTGATTATACGTTTTCTTCGACCTACGGAGCAGTAATCCAGGAGGTGGCGGTAAGCAATGACACCGGGAGCGTTACGAGCTACACCATAAACAGCTATGGAAACCTTGGTTCTGACAGCAATACCTACTGGCATTATGCCAATGCTTCAGGCGGTTATTATACGATCAGTTCCGACAAATCATCTGCAAGTTCTGATAGCGGCGATCCCGTTATCTCCTTCATGTACGGAGACGCGTCACTGGATGTCTATTCGACCACTTTACCTTACAGCAATGGCAGTGATACTCACAGTTTTACTGTCTCGAATGTGACCATAAATCCCGGAGAGACCCAGCGGTGGCTGTTCCTGGGGGGAGTAGGCGACATCGATGACTCTACATATAACCGGCCGGACCAGGCCATATACGCGGTGCTTAACCTGATGAATCCTTCCAACTGGCCTTCTGATTTTACCAGCGGGCTGACTCCGTCGGAAATGGCTGAGGTGATCAACTGGGATCACGTGATCCCTACAGTCACTACCACGGCTGTGACTTCGATAACCTCGACCACCGCATCCTCGGGGGGTAACGTCACTGACGCCGGAGGAAGTTCTGTCTACGCCAGGGGTGTATGCTGGAATACGACCGCTTATCCCACCATAGCGAATTCCCACACCTCTGACGGGAGCGGAACCGGCAGCTTTACATCCTCAATCACCGGACTCTCACCTGAGACAACCTACTATGTAAGGGCCTATGCCACCAATGAAGACGGAACCGGCTATGGCAGCCAGGTATCCTTTACCACTCTTGGCCCTGAGATGGACCTACTCCAGGGAGCGACACCGATAGCCGACGGGGGAACCTACGGATTTGGAAGCCGGGCGGCTGGATCAAACACTGACGTGGTTTTTACCATCCACAACAGCGGCGGGGCGAACCTGACCCTTTCCGGCTCGCCAATCATCACCATAACCGGTGCTGACGCAGGATATTTCAGCGTCCAGTCACAGCCTATCGCTACGATTTCCCCATCGGGAAGCACCAGTTTCACGATCAGATTTTCTCCAACCACGGCAGGCGCAAGGACCGCTTACATTGCCATTGGAAATAACGACAACAACGAGAATCCTTACAACTTGACCCTGACCGGGACCGGGACAGCCAGCGCCTTGAACAACGTGAAGATCGTGAACGCGGCCGGTGGAGCCGGGAGCGAGGTCACGACCCAGAGCCTGACCGCGGACGAAACTTTAACGGTATACGCGGCGGGCTACGACCAGTACGGAAACTATGTAAGCGACCAGTCGGTCAGCTGGAGCGGGACCGGAGTGGTGAGCGGCAACCTGAGTCCCGCCACGGGGACATCGACCACCTTCACCGCGGTGAGTACCGGAACCGGTACGATAACCGCGGACCATGCCACGGCCACGGATGATTCCACAGGCACGATCACGGTGACTCCGGGAACCGCCGCGTCGTTTGACGTGACCACCGAGCATTCCGGTACGGAAACAGCGGGTACACCGTTCAGTGTGACCCTGACAGCCAGGGATGCCGACAACAATATTGCCACCGGTTACACCGGAGCTCACAGCCTGGCCTGGACCTGGACGGCGACGAATTCCCCCACCGGGGTATCACCAACCAAGCCGGCCGACGGCAGCCAGACCTTTGCCTCAGGAACAGTAACGGTCAGTGGATTCACCCTGACTGACGCCGGGGAAACCCCGACAATCACGGCTACCGCAGAAGTTTCGGGAACCAGCGGCGCCATCACGGTGAATGATGGGGCCTTGAGTTACGTGAAGATTGAAGACACTGCCGGCGGGGCAGGGAGCGAGGTCACCACGCGTGGCATGGATTCCGGGGATACATATACGGTCTACGCTGCCGGGTATGACGCCTCCGGGAACTACATCGCTGACCAGTCTGTGACCTGGAGCGGCACCGGAGTGATCAGCGGCAACCTGAGTCCCGCCACGGGGACCTCGACTGTTTTCACGGCTGATAACGCGGGAACCGGGACGATCGCGGCTGATCATTCCACTGCAACTGATGACACCACCGGGACCATAACGGTAAGTGCGATCCTGCCGGTAGTGACGACAGCGACGGTTTCATCGATCACGACTACCACGGCTCAGTCCGGCGGGGAGGTTACCTCTGACGGGGGTGGCACGGTTACAGCCCGTGGCGTGTGCTGGAGTACCTCGGCGAACCCGACCACAGCGGGAAGCCATACAACCGACGGCACGGGGGATGGCACTTTTACCAGCAATCTGACCAGCCTGACAGAAGATACCCTCTATTATTATCGAGCCTACGCAACCAGTGAAGCCGGCACGAGCTACGGAGCGGAATTAACTTTCACAACCGAAGATCCGCCGACTGTGAGCACCACAGCGGCCAGTTCAGTGACCTGGAACTCGGCAGTATTGAATGGGAATTTGACCTACGTGGGCAGTGCCGCGTCAGTGGATGTGTCCTTTGAATGGGGCACGACTTCAGGCGGCCCGTATCCGAACACGACCACGGCGGAGACGGTAAGCTCCACGGGGACCTTTGATGCCTCGATCACGTCTCTTTCAGCCAACACCACTTACTATTTTCGTGCCGTTGCTGATGCCGGCGACAGCGGGACCAGTTACGGATCGGAACAGAGCCTGACTACGGATGACCCTCCAACCGTGAGCACCACAGCGGCCAGCTCGATCACCTGGAACTCTGCTGTTCTGAACGCGAACCTGAGTGACCTGGGCAGTGCCGCGTCAGTGGATGTGTCCTTTGAATGGGGTACAACTTCAGGCGGCCCGTATCCGAACACGACCACGGCGGAGACGGTAAGCTCCACGGGGATCTTTGATGCTTCGATTACTTCCCTATCAGCCAACGCGGATTATTACTACCGCGCTGTTGCTGACGGCGGAGACAGCGGAACCAGCTACGGGGACGAGCAGAGTTTCACTACTGACCCGACTTTTGCCGATGTGGTAACCAGTTCGGTGATTTCAGGAGTGACCTCAGGCTCGGCCACGGTCAGCGGGGAGGTTATCTCTGATGGAGGATTGACAGTGACCCGCCGGGGTTTCTGCTGGAGTACTTCTTCGAACCCGACCGTGGAGCCTTCGGCCCCGGCCGAGGGAGGAGTTCCATCAGCCCTGTCTGATGAGAGCACGAATGAGGGCAGCGGAGTAGGTCCTTTTAGCAGTGAACTGAAACCGCTGAGTGCCGGGACCACCTATTATGTGCGTGCCTACGCGGAGAACTCCCTGGGCATAACCTACGGTAACGAGCAGATGTTCAGCACGGAGCAGGATGGCCGGGAAGCGGCAAGCGCCTTTATCAATGAGCCTGGTTCGCAGCTTATCTACCTGCTGGATACCGGGATCAATGCCGAGGAGCTCTACGGAACTGACGCGAACTACACCAGCAATTCGGTGCTGCAGTACGGAAACAGCGCGCCCGTTCACCAGAACTTCATCAGCATCACCAATACCAGCCCTGAGCAGGCGGTAACGGTCCACTTCCGTTACTTCAACTCGGATTGTGTGGATTTCTTCGACTTCCTGGTGGTGCTGACCTGCAATGACACGATGATGATCGACCCGTTTGACTTCACGGTTCCGGGTACAAACGACGTTAATGTCAAGGACCGTTTCTTCGGGTACCCGAACAAGGCGAACGGCAGCGGGCAGAGCTTTGACGCCATTCCTGCTTCCACATTCGCCGACGGGCGTTTCCTGCTCTTTGTGACAGCTTCGGCTGATGTGAAGACGGGCTATTTGCCGGAGTGGTCCGAAGATCAGCTTAATCCTGACTACGATAACCTGGACCTTATCCCCTATGAATTCATCAACTACCGGGAAGAAGAGCTCAGCCTTCACTGCGCGGCCTGGAGTGAAGGGGGCGGCGGGGATGCCGGGGAAGAGTTGTATGGCAACTACCCGGTATACGGAGACACAAATGGATTCAGTGATGACAACCTGCATATCCTGAATGCCTCGGCCGTGTCATTTAACTATTTAACCGGGTTCCAGACCGTGGCCAAGGTGACGGAGCTGGGAGCCCAGGCAGCCTACATGACCGAGGCCTATGCCCGCCCGGCAGTGTTTGCTGATGGCCCGGAAGGCGCGGCCGCCATGCCTGCTCCCCTGCATGTGCTGTTAACCGGGGGAGAGAGGATCTGGACGGAGGCCGCTGCAGGCGGTGAGCTTATTACGGCCGCGGCTGGAGAGCAGTTCATCCTGAGACATGAGGCCCATGCCGGGGACCAGTGGGACCGGGGCGAAGACTCATTTGGCTCAAACTGGGTGATCTCAGAAGGAGGAGCGCTGGCCTGGGAGATCTTCCCCTCCGCGGCCATGCCTGCTGCCAAGCAGGTTGTGAACTTCTTCTCCTTCATGGATAACTACAATGGAGAGTCGAACCTGGCGCAGGGAGCGGCTGCCAGCGTCTGGGATGATGTTTCCTACAACATCCAGCCGGTGGTTACTATCTATACGATCCAGCCATTCAACAACTCGGAAGATGCCTGGATCCCGAGCGATCCTGCAAACCAGCCGATAGTGTCTCCTGTGACACCTGAGAGCCCGCTGGTTACGGCCATTGGGGTGAAATGCATCAATACCTACGAGATGGATCCGGAGAGCAGCCTGAATGACGCGGTGCTTGGTTACAAGTTCGGGGAGTTCAGCCTGCAGGATCTTTTTGACATGAACGCGGTTCTGGGCACTGACAGCCTGACTTTAGAGGGTTTTCTTAACGTGCTGGCCGGGTCGGAAGCCGAGCTTGCCAATGAAGTGGGCCCGGGCTGGATGAGGTTGTCAAGGTGGTTTACGACGCGCAAGTGGACCACGACGGAGCTTACTCCCGAGTATGTCTACTCCTACTGGCAGGGATGGGATGACTCCGGGGAAGCTCCCTATGAGCTAACCGGTCCTGTGATCTTCACCCAGGGCCAGGCCAACTACCTGTTTGAAAACTTCGGCGCCGGCAAGTGGCTGTCCACTGTCAACTCGGCTGATGAAGGGCAGTAGCCGATAGATATTGCGGGCCTTCGGGCCCGCAGCCTGCTTCAAGACCATGGCAGAAGCTGCCGGCTCAGGAACAAGAGCGGTCGAACCGGAGTCAGTTGTTATCGGACGGGCTTGTTTTCCAAAAGGCCGATTAAGCAGGTAGCTTGGGAATGTCGAATAGTGGGAATGCCAAAGTTCAAATGCCGGGCTTCGAATGCCGGAATTCCTGTCAACTACATCCATAAAATTATTTTGGGTCCCGGCCGGTGTGGTGTGTATGGTCCGCTTTTTTCCACGGCTGTTCACCAGTGCATCTGGGACGAACTGGTAAGAGGAGGTTTCCGACCATGATATCCCGGATTATAATACTCAGGTAGCTGTTCCTAAATCCCGCCACTTTCGTCCAGACCTGGTGAATCCCGCTTAATCCCTTGATTTTATGTGAGTTATCCCGGCCGAATTTCAAACAAAAACTGAACCAATTTTTAAACAAAAATAGACTTAATTATCAATTAGATAAATCAAATAATTTGTCACAATAATGATGTAGATTTACTCACAAAACTGTCTTAATATTAAACAAAGTGCATGGGTAGGAACGGGCCGTTAATAACCGTAGCCTGTCCAGCTTTTTAGTTTTGGGAGAATTTGCTGGTATACAGAAGGTAGTCCGGCTGGATAATTTCAGAGGGAAAAACAAGGGTCGTTTTCCTGGCGAATAATCGAGAGGCTGTTGTTGCTGTTGAATCCTGAAGTATATGAGTTCCTGCAATCCTGTTAGGAGAAAAGAATGAAGAGGTTAGGTTTAGTTTTCGGATTTCTACTGATAGTAAGTTCGGTTTTTAGTGCGAGTATTGCTGCTTCGGTCACTGGAGCTGTGGGCAGCGTGAATTTTGTTCATGATGTGGAACATCCGAAAATCCTGCTGCTTTCTTCGCTGGTGGATCATGCCGAACTTCTGGCCGGGGCTGCTTCGGAGGAAATACTGGTGGTGCGTTATGACCCCCGGGAAACCTCGCTCGAAGAACTCGAAGGCAGGATCAGGGAGACCCTGCGAGGCCGGAAGGCGGCCTCGATTGCCTTTGCCGTCCACGACTATGGAGAAAACAAGTTCTACCTAACCTCTTCAGAAACAGTAAGCCTGCCATCGACCCTTTCCAGTGAAACACAGCGGAGATTCTGGCGCGATCTGGGAGGCATGATCACCGCTGGAGGGCGGGTTGACCTCCTGGCCTGCAACCTGGCTGCCGGGGACAATGGTAAGTTGCTATTGGCCTCTTTGGAGAAAACCTCCGGCATCAACTTTGCGGCATCTGTCAACCCGACCGGAAATCTCCGGGCTGGAGGCGATTGGATGCTTGAGACTGACGGGATTGACGCGGCAGAAGAGTACTTCGACAGATCTGGCCTCGAATCTTTCACCGGCCTGCTATGGGGGGGGCAGCAGAAGCTTACGGCCAGTGATGCTGAATCATACAGTGATTTTGGCGATGCCGTATCTATTTCGGGTGATTATGCGATAGTTGGATCCCCCTATGAGAGTACTAGGGGCGAATGGGCAGGCGCAGCCTACATTTTTTACAATAATGCAGGGACCTGGACTCAGCAGGCGAAGCTGACGGGATCAGACACAGAAATGAATGATCGGTTTGGAGCGTCCGTTTCAATCTCTGGTGACTACGCGGTTGTGGGAGCGGAAAATGAAGACGCCGAGGGCAGCAACGCCGGCGCGGCTTATGTTTTCCACCGCAGCGGTGCATCATGGAGCCAAACCACCAAATTATGTCCTTCAAACCTTGTATCCGGGGACTGTTTTGGAGAATCTGTCAGTATATCGGGCAACTGGATTTTTGTGGGGTCTCCCTATGATGACATTTACGGCACCAGCGCCGGTGCGGCTTATGTCTTCTACAATAGCGGTGGAACCTGGATCCAGCAGCCCGAGAAGATTTACCCCAGTGATATGCAGCCTGGAGACCAGTTTGGATGGTCTGTTTCCGTCTCCGGAGATTACGCTGTCGTCGGATCCTGCTACGAGGATGCCGGCGGAGATAACGCAGGCGCGGCGTATATTTTTTATAACAATGCAGGAACGTGGATCCAGCAGGCGAAGCTGATGGGTTCAGATACAGGAGAGGCGGACATTTTTGGATGGTCCGTATCGATATCCGGGGATTACGCCATAGTGGGAGCCTTCCGGGATGATGAAGGCGCCACTGATGCCGGCGCGGCCTATATTTTCCATCGCAGCGGGACATCATGGAGCCAAACCACCAAATTGGTCGGCTCCGCCATTGCCGCCAATGATCGTACTGCAAATTCCGTTTCCATCTCCGGTGATTACGCAGTGATGGGATCCTGGTATGGTGAGGCGGTGCATGTCTACCAAAACAGCAGTGGGGTCTGGAGCGAACAGATCCGCCTGACATCCTCAGATAATGCCAGCGGAGATGAATTCGGATCCTCTGTGGCGCTATCCAATGGCGTCCTGATCGTCGGAGCTCATGTAGACGATGTCCAGACCGGTGCAGCATACATCTTCGGAACCCCTCCAGCCGTCACAACCCAGGCTGTCACTTCGATTGCCGCAACTACAGCCACCGGCAACGGAAACATCACCAGCCTTGGAGGATTGGCTGTAACGGAGCATGGCGTGTGCTGGAGCACTTCTGAGAATCCGACCACATCCGGCAGCCATACGGACGAAGGTGCTGCCGCGGCAACCGGCTCTTTCACCAGCTCCATTACCGGGATTTCCGCCAACACCACCTATTACGTCCGGGCCTATGCCACCAGTTCGCAGGGAACCAGTTACGGTGACCAGGTATCCTTCACCACTCCGGGAGCGGAGATGGACCTGAGCCAGGGAGCGACGCCGATAGCTGACGGGGGAAGCTACAATTTCGGCAGCCATACCGCCGGAACCACCACTGACGTGGCGTTCACTATAAGCAATTCCGGGGCAATCGACCTGACCCTGTCCGGCAGCCCGATTATCACCATCGGCGGGACCGGTGCCAGCCAGTTCAGCGTACAAAGTCAGCCGGCTTCACCTGTAGCGGTATCCGGGAACACCACCTTCACAATCAGGTACTCCCCCATCACCGCCGGGTTGGCTACAGCAACGATTGCCATCGCCAACAACGACAATAACGAGAACCCCTATAACCTGACCCTGACCGGAACCGGGACAGCGGCTGCCCTGAACAACGTCAAGATCGTGAACGCTGCCAGCGGAGCCGGAACCGAGGTCACTACCCACAGCATGACCGCTGATGAGACCTTAACGGTATACGCGGCCGGCTATGACCAGTACGGAAACTATGTCAGCGATCAGACAGTCACCTGGGGAGGTACTGGTGTTGTGAATGGCAACCTGAGCCCGGCCAGTGGAACCTCGACAGTTTTTACAGCTGTCAGTACCGGAACCGGCACGATCTCAGCCGACCATGCAACCCTGATTGATGACACCACTGGGACCATAACGGTAACTCCGGGAGCCACCGCGTCGTTTGACGTGACCACCGAGCATTCCGGGACGGAGACGGCTGGGACGGCGTTCAGTGTGACCGTGACTGCCAGGGATGCTGACGCCAACACGGTCACCGGACATACCGGAAGCCACAGCCTGGCCTGGACCTGGACGGCGACGAATTCCCCCACCGGGGTATCGCCAACCAAGCCGGCCGACGGGAACCAGAGTTTCACCTCCGGAGTGGCCACGGTGAGCGGATTCACCCTGACCGATGCCGGGGAAACCCCGACAATCACGGCTACAGAAGGGTCCATCACCGGCACCAGCAGCGAGATAACAGTCAACGAGGGAGAGCTGGATTACGTGAAGGTAGAAGACGCGGCCAGCGGAGCCGGGAGCGAGGTCACGACCCATACCATGGACGCGGGGGATACCTTAACGGTATATGCTGCCGGGTATGACGCCTCCGGAAACTATATAGCCGACCAGACAGTAAGCTGGAGCGGGACCTCAGTGGTGAGCGGAAACCTGAGTCCTACAAGTGGAACCTCGACCGTGTTTACGGCGGATGCCGCCGGGACCGGGAGCATCTCCGCCGACCATGCCACGGCTACCGATGACACCACCGGGACGATAACAGTTGATTCAATACTGCCTACGGTGACAACAACTACAGCTTCCTCGTTCACTACCACCACGGCCGCCTCCGGAGGCAATGTCACCTTTGACGGAGGCGTTTCGGTTACCGCTCGGGGAGTCTGTTGGAGCACTTCGGCTAATCCCACTACTTCAGGCAGCCATACCACGGACGGGACCGGGGAGGGAACGTTCACAAGCAGCCTGACCGGGCTGACAGAGGACACCCTTTACTATTACCGTGCCTATGCCACCAACAGTGTAGGGACAAGCTATGGAGATGAACTGAGCTTCAGGACTGAAGATCCGCCGACTGTGAGCACCACAGCGGCAAGCTCCATCACCTGGAATTCGGCGCAGCTTAACGGGAACCTGACTGATCTGGGATCAGGAACGTCGGTTGATGTTTACTTCGAGTGGAGCTCCATTTCAGGCGGGCCCTACACCAATACCACCACGGCGGAAACCTTAAGCGCTACAGGAACTTTTAATGCAACAATTACCTCGCTTTCCGCCAATGAGCCCTATTACTACCGGGCAGTTGCCGACGCTGGTGACAGCGGGATAGATTACGGAGATGAAGTAAGCCTGCAGACAGAAGCGACCTTTGTTGATGTTGAAACCAGTGCGGTTATAACCGACCTGACTTCAGGGTCCGCGATTGTGCATGGCGAGGTTACTTTCGACGGAGGCCTGCCTGTTACCGGGCGCGGTTTCTGCTGGAGTACCTCATCGAACCCGACGGTATCACCTGAAGTTGCGGGTGACGGCGGAACGCCCTCTATCCTCTCGAGCCAGTCGGGAAGCACGGAAGAGGGAAGCGGATTGGGCACCTTCAGCAGTGAGCTGACTGCCTTGAGGTCCGGGACTGTCTACTATGTGAGGGCCTGGGCTGAGAATTCTCTTGGTATCGTCTATGGCAACGAGCAGATGTTCAGCACGGAGCAGGATGGCCGAGCGGCGGCAAGTGCCTTCATTAATGAACCTGGCTCTCAGCTTATCTACCTGCTGGATACCGGGATCAATGCCGAGGAGCTCTACGGAACTGACGCGAACTACACCAGTAATTCGGTGCTGCAGTATGGCAACAGCGCGCCTGTTCACCAGAACTTCATCAGCATTACCAATACCAACCCTGAGCAGGCGGTAACGGTCCACTTCCGTTACTTCAACTCGGATTGTGTGGATTTCTTCGACTTCCTGGTGGTGCTGACCTGCAATGACACGATGATGATCGACCCGTTTGACTTCACGGTTCCGGGTACAAACGACGTTAATGTCAAGGACCGTTTCTTCGGGTACCCGAGCCGGGAGGATGGAACGGGGCAGTCATTTGACGCGATTCCGGCTTCCACTTTTGCCGACGGGCGTTTCCTGCTCTTTGTGACAGCCTCGGCTGATGTGAAGACCGGGTATTCCCCCTACTGGTCCGAAGATCAGCTTAATCCTGACTACGATAACCTGGACCTTATTCCCTATGAATTTATCAACTACCGGGAGGAAGAGCTCAGCCTTCACTGCGCGGCCTGGAGTGAAGGGGGCGGCGGGGATGCCGGGGAAGAGCTGTATGGCAACTACCCGGTATATGGAGGGACCAATGGATTCAGTGATAACAACCTGCATATCCTGAATGCCTCGGCCGTGTCATTCAATTACTTAACCGGGTTCCAGACCGTGGCCAAGGTGACGGAGCTGGGAGCCCAGGCAGCCTACATGACCCAGGCCTATGCCCGCCCGGCAGTGTTTGCCGGAGATGCAGGACCATCAGCCATAACCGCGCCCATGCACGCGCTGCTTACCGGGGGAGAGAGGATCTGGACGGAGGCAGCCGAATGCGGTGAGCTTATTACGGCCGCGGCTGGAGAGCAATTCATCCTGAGGCATGAGGCCCATGCCGGGGACCAGTGGGACCGGGGCGAAGACTCATTTGGCTCAAACTGGGTGATCTCAGAAGGAGGAGCGCTGGCCTGGGAGATCTTCCCCTCCGCTGCCATGCCTGCCTCCAAGCAGGTTGTGAACTTTATCTCCTTCATGGACAACTACAATGGCGAGTCGAACCTGGCGCAGGGAGCGGCTGCCAGTGTCTGGGATGATGTTTCCTACAACATCCAGCCGGTGGTTACTATCTATACGATTGAGCCTTTCAACAACTCGGAAGATGCCTGGATCCCGAGTGACCCTGAAAACCAGCCGATAGTGTCGCCTGTGACACCTGAGAGCCCGCTGGTTACGGCCATTGGGGTGAAATGCATCAATACCTACGAGATGGATCCGGAGAGCAGCCTGAATGACGCGGTGCTTGGTTACAAGTTCGGGGAGTTCACGCTGCAGGATCTTTTTGACATGAACGCGGTTCTGGGCACGGACAGCCTGACTTTAGAGGGCTTTCTTAACGTGCTGGCCGGGTCGACCAATGAACTGGCCAATGAAGTTGGCCCGGGCTGGATGAGGTTGTCAAGGTGGTTTACGACTCGCAAGTGGACCACGACGGAGCTTACTCCTGAGTATGTGTACTCCTACTGGCAGGGATGGGATGACTCCGGGGAAGCTCCCTATGAGCTGACCGGTCCTACCATCTTCACCCAGGGCCAGGCCAACTACCTGTTTGAGAACTTCGGCGCCGGCAAGTGGCTGTCCACCGTCAACTCGGCTGGGGAGTAGGCGGGGACGGCAACTAACGCGAAGACGCAAAAGCGCGTTGAAGGAATTCTGGTTATTTCTGTGATGTCAGGTTGTAGCTGGAGCGGCCCGCTCCAGCATGGGAAATTATTTTGTTTATGGAACAGAAACGCGGAAGTGCAGTGAGGGCAATGTGCTGAAATATTTATAACTGCGCCTCTGCGTTATTTCCCAGCCTATCTCGCAGAATTTTTGGACCGAAATTTTTTTATTTTTTTGAGAATGAAATCGGTGATTCAAATTTTTGAGTTGTCTCGTAATACGTTTGATTTTGACAGGATTTAGATCACCTTAAACCAAAATCTGGTTCGCCCGGCAATATTAGGGATCGTATGCGGCGAACGCAAATCACAACGTCAAAAGCACATTGCTCTTTTCCAGGGACATTTTCCATTTCTCATCATCTGGTTAACTATCTTCCAGGCACTTATCTCACAACCCTTCTTTTGCACCAGAATAGTTCTTCTATTTCATCCGGTGTCACTTCAATCGCCCAGTTTCAAAATCGTACTGAAAACTTACCTGACATGACCTAGGTTTGGTTTGATTTGAGTTGGAACTGAGGATCTCCAGCCGACCTGTCTCGTCGTTATTGTTTTGCGGAAACTGCTTTCTAAAAAACAGGAGATCTTTGGTAACGAGCGGCTACCAGTGGTCCGGAAAAGTGCCCTGGAGAAGGTATCCAGAATGCTGAGGCGAGGAGGACTCGAAGTGCTGTTACAAGAGAAAGAACTCGGGAACTTTATCGCCCGTTTGTTTGAGCAAAAACCAGGGAAGTACAGTGAGATCATTGTCCCGTCCGTGCCCCGGATGATATCTCCGGTGTTTTTTAGACTGGCCGGGCGCATAAGTCCTGGTTAATCGATTTAGGTTAAGGAATCACGCTTTTTCCCGAATTCCCAGTTTTATTAATCCCTTGATCAAGCCGGAAAGCCTTTCTTCCCTGTTTTCTTTGGGATGGGTACAGATTTCCTCAATTCCAGGTACATTCCTGTTTACAATTTCCAGATAGTCACGGGCAGTTTTAATGCTGTTGATTTCTATTTCGAGGGCATCCAGTAATCTGCAGTCCAGGACATCATTATATGATTGCTTCGATGGAGATGGTTTGAGTTGAGCCAGGACATCAGAGCATTTGCCATCCGGTTTGAGAAATCCGCATCCGGTACAGACGTCATCTGAACCCACTATCAGTTTCACTTTCAGATCCAGGTTAGATAAAAGCTGCGGTGAAACGATATGCAGAGAGTGCCCGGACGGAGCAGGTTCCAACTCCACATCCTGTCCATGGGAAGTTACGATATCCAGAATATGGTGGGGTCTTAACTTCAGGTCATACTGGCTGTTGTCCCCTGTTTGTTCCGGCAAGGCAGTGGATTTTTTTGCAGGAGCCCCCTTTAATGAATCCCCTGAAGAGGCGGATAAAGTTAAGCCTGCCATACCGATCAAGAGGTTGCGGCGTTTAACAATAATCATGATTTTTTCCTTTATTGGACGGAAATGAATGTTAAGGTATCGCAGTTAAGTGGTTTTGCGGTACCAGCACAAGGCACAATCCTTCCTTCCTGAGTAAGCCATTGAAGCTGGCCAGAACTATTATGTTTCCCCAGGTTGTCTTTATTTGTAGAGATAGCCCTGTTTTTTTTTAATAATACACCCTTCCTGAACTGTTTTAAATTGCCATTTTTCAGAAGCGGAGGCTGAGAAAAAAGTATGAAGGTGAATAGAATCAAGCCCTTGCCTGGGGTGGTAAAATATCAATTTAGATAATCATCCATGGTTTGGGGAAGATTTGAGGGCATTTAAGGTTGGCGGTGTCATCATGTTCTTCACATATAAGTGGGACATAACCGGCAATTTTCCTGAATAACTGAATCCAGTCAGCAAGAACAGCTGTAATATATATTGTTTCCAAAAATTAAGGACCTCTCTTTCATTGAAAACAGGAAGGTGAAAATGTCAAAAAATAAACACTATCCAATATCACGAAGAAATTTTATAAAGGTCTCAGCAGCCACAACAGCAGGTGTTTATTTACTGCCCCTGGGAGCCTGCAAAGTTGAAGAGCTGCCCAAACCCATGACCCGCAAATTCGGAGACCTGGGTTTCGATGTAACCACGATCGCGTTGGGAGGGCAGGCCTCACTGCAGTGGACTCCGGAAGATGTGGACCCGGTTCCCATCATTCTCAAGGCTTTTGCCATGGGAATTAATTATTACGACACCTCAAATCTATATGCCGGAAGCCAACTGATTTACAACAAGGCCTTTAAAAAACTGAAATTAATACCCGGCGAAGATGGTTATGATGAAGGACTCAGGAAATCCATCTGGCTGACCAGTAAAACTCACCAACGCTGGGGAAAGCCAGGATGGCCGGAACGTGAAAATGTCCAGAACCGTTCCAATGGAGAAGAAGTACAGTGTGCCGTTGAAGACGTAAAACGTTCGCTTACCCAGATTTTTGGTGACGGGGCTGGATATTATCCGGAAGGGGCTTATCTTGACATGATGCTCTGCCATAGCCTTACCTATGCTGAGGAGGTGGACGCTCTTTACGAAGGGCTGGAAACTCCTCTGGATCCGGAAGGCAATTTCGGGGCACTGGTAGCCCTCCGCGACCTCCGGGACGGCACCAACCTTACCGGGATGAATCCAAAGAATGAAAAATTAATCAGGCATATCGGATTTTCGGGACATGCCAATCCTCCGGCCATGATTGACATGATTCAGAGGGACGAATACGGGATCCTGGACGGGATGCTCATCTCCATCAATGCCAATGACAAACAGAAATTCAACATGCAGCACAATGTAATTCCTGTTGCTGAAGCCAAGGGAATGGGTATTATCGGCATGAAGGTGTTTGCTGACGCGGCGATGTACGGCAAAGACCTGCGCTGGTCGCGTACTCCTGAAGATGTTTTTCGCAAGGTTGGTACAGCAGAGCTTCCCAGTAAACCCCTGGTTGAATATGCCCTGACTACTCCGGGCGTGCATACTTTGATCATCGGAATAGGCCAGATAGACGAAAATCCCATGAACTGCCAGCTTGTACAGAATTTTTATGCGGCCCAGATCGAGCCGGATGCCCTGAATGAAAATGAACGCAGGGATATTGAAAAGCAAGCCGCAAAAGTCAGGGAAGGGAAGACCAACTATTTTCAGATTGAACGTGAAGAAATGAGTGCTCCCCGTGATCTGCAGCTGGTTGAAGAAGGCGGAAAAGCGAAACTTTCCTGGCAGACAGCCTATGCGGACCAGGAACCGATTTCTCATTATGAAATCCTGGTAAACGGTGAAATGGCGGGGCAGGTTGAGCATCACCCCCAGGTTTTAAAGAGCAAACCTTTTGTTTTTGATACTGAAATGAAAAAAGGCTCAACCATCGTTGTAGCTGCGGTTGATGCAGCCGGAAACCGGAAGGAAGCACAGCTGGCTTGACTGGACTGCCTGAAGCTTGGAGGCAGACAGTGATTAACTGCAAAAGGCCGGACTGTCAGTCCGGCCTTTTTTGTTCCTGCCCGGTTTATAAGGGTGAGCGGAGGCAGCCACACCCTTATAAATTGTTTTTCCGCTATTGCGAAAAATGAACTCATGTTTTATGCTGATTTTTCAGGTTGCTCCGATTTTTAAATTCCTTTTTTTGAAAAGTCAGATAACTGGTATCAGGTATTGGTTCTTCTACAATGAAGCATTTTCTGGCCCTCGGCCTTGCTGTCTTGATTTATTTTATACAGGGCCCCGGCTACGTTTTTCACCCCTGGAGCCATCTTCCTGATTTGGGGGATTCCTTCATCAACAGCTGGATTCTTGCCTGGGACGCACACTCCCTTTTTGATTCCACGCTTTCCGTCTGGGATGCCCCGATATTTTATCCAGTTGAGAATGCCCTGGCCTTTTCGGAGACTCTTTTCGGTAATCTCTGGCTGACCATACCTGTACAGTACTTGACCGGGAATCCTGTATTTACTTCAAATATTCTTTTCTTTTCCGCTTTTATCCTGAGTTCATTTTGTGTTTACCTGTTAGCCTATGAACTGACGCGGCATTATGGGGCCAGCCTGGTTGCGGGCCTGATTTTCAGTTTCAGCCCTTATCGCTGGATACATGCGGGCCATTTGCAGTTGCTCCCCATATTCTGGACACCCCTGGCGTTTCTTTTTGCTGTCAGGTTCTTCAGGAGCCTCCGTCGGCAGGATTTTGTTCTTATGCTCCTGATGATCTGGATGCAGTTTTACACTTCGGTATATCTAGGCACAATGCTGCTTACAACTCTGGGTATTTTTACGGTTTTCTTCCACTGGTTCGGAAAAGAAGGTAAAGACCGTTTTTGTCTCATTCTGGACCCGCGGCAGCTAAAGATGACACTTGCCGGACTGGGTTCCAGCGTACTGATTCTTCTCCCCCTGGGCTTACCTTATATCGAAACAGCCAGGAAATGGAATTTTTTCCGTTCGCTTGAGGAAAACAGCACATATTCCGCCGAACCTTTAAGTTTCATCCTGAGTTTTGCAGAGAATTGGGGCAGCTATGGTTTTCTGAAGAATTTACCATTCGATATAAGGGGGGGAGAAGGCGCGGTTTTTCTGGGACTGGTACCGATTTTGCTCGTGGTTTCCAACAGGATACTTAATGTCCGCGTGAAAGATCTGTACACCGGGGAACAGAAGGTTCTGCAGCATTGTTTTTTCTGGACCGGACTGGTACTGATGGTCCTGATGCTGGGGCCTTACCTGGTCCTTTTTAATCATAAAACCAACATACCGATGCCGTATCAATTAGTCTACTACCTGGTCCCCGGGGCAAAAGCCATGAGGGTCCCTGCCAGGTTTTTCCAGCCGCTTCTGCTCTGTTTCTCGATACTTGCCGCATTTTCGATTTCAGGGTTTGTGAAAAAAAGCTCTCTCTGGCCCCGGTGGAAGAGATGGCTGGTTTTCCTGTTATTTTCAGGATTTCTTTGTTTTGATTATTCAGTGCAGGATAGTAAGGGATGCCAGGCGGAAACAGCGGAGCAAATGCCGCTTGTTTATGATTACCTCATGAAGGGAAAACAAGGCAGTCCTGTACTTGAGATTCCCATAATGCGATCTCCCTATAAATATTTACATTACCAGACGAAACATTGGAGGCCTGCTATTGGGGGAATCAGCGGTTGGGTAACTCCGGAAGTTCAACAGCTGGCCGGAATGATTGATCGCCGGCCTTCTCTCAAAGCTCTGAATAGAATTGAGTCCAGCCTGGCTGAAACGGTCGTGATTCATTTGAACCTTTTTAATGGAGAAGAAAGGAAGCTGTGGGAACTGGTTGATCTGTCTCGGCATGGCTTTTCTTTCTCCGGACGGTTTGAAGAGGCCCTGGTCTGGGAACGAAACCTGAACAGTAGCAAAGAGTCGGTATTGAGAAGAGTCGGCCGCCCAGATCCCAAGGGGAGGATTTTTATTAATTACCAGAATCAGGCCTTAGATATTGTGACTGGATCAGGTGGCAGGTTATCATTCAGAGAAGGATTGACCGGGAATCCAGGTACGTTCAGGCAGGTGTTTCTTGAAGATGGAATTGCCCTGCTCGCCCCGAACGGCAAATATGTCTCCGCAGATTCGGGAGGAGGTTACGTTGCCGCTGATAAAATGTCCATAAGTGAATCTGAGGTTTTTTTTGTTGAAGATCATGGGAAAAAAGAGCTGTTACTGAAAACCTACGCGGGAAAATATCTGGTAGTTGAGGGAGGTTTGCTCAAAATAGCAGGAGATGATTCTGAAACCGGGTCTATTTTCAGCTTTTCTTACCGGGACAACCCTCCCAGGTAGTTATCCGGAACTGAATGAGTTTGAAATGGTTGTCCTTTCTGAAAAATATTAACGAGGATGCGGCATGAAGCTTTCCATAGTGATTCCCTGTTACAACGAGGTAGAGACGATCAGGGAAGTTATTAAACGGGTTGAGAGGGCCCCTATCCCCGAAAAGGAGATTATCATTGTGGACGACGGATCCACAGACGGGACGCGGGAGATTCTCAGGGGAGAAGTCTTCCCGGGAGTAAAGGCAATAATTTTCCATGAAAGGAATTCCGGTAAAGGCATGGCTCTTAAAACCGGATTCACTGCCGCGACCGGTGATGTGCTTGTGGTTCATGATGCTGACTTTGAATATGATCCGAACGAACTGCCGATGCTGCTGGAGCGAATAACCGAGGGAGAGGCGGATGTTGTTTATGGGTCGCGCTTTTTTTCCGGGAATCCCCAATCCGCCATTTCGTTCTGGCATGTAAAAGCCAACCAGATCTTAACCAGGCTTTCCAACTTGTTTACGGGTTTGCACCTTACGGATATGGAGACCTGTTACAAGATGTTCAGGCGAGAGGTTTTTGAATCCATCCGTCTTGAGGAGAAGAGGTTTGGATTTGAACCGGAAATAACCGCCAAGATCAGCCGGAGAGGTTACCGGATCCATGAGGTGGCGATATCCTATCGAGGCAGAACTGGAGCTCAGGGGAAGAAGATCGGCTGGAAGGATGGCATCAGTGCGCTCAGGGCTATAATTAAATATAACATCTGGCATAGAGATTGACGATTGTAGGTTTCCCGGAAAGGGTGAGCCACGAGTAGTCGCGGATTAGCACTCCATTTATCCATTGGTAGCCGCCCGAGACATATGAACTCCCAATCTGGTCAATGATTGCAGCGGTTAAACAGATTGAATCCTCCGTCAACCCGGAGTATTTCTCCACTGATAAAGGAGTTTTCCAGAAAAAAATCCACCGCCTGCACCACGGGGATTTCTCCTCCCCATCGTTTCAGGAGAGTCTGTGCTACCACATCGCTGGCTTCTCCTGCTGATTTATCGGGGGGCGGAAGCATGGGACCAGGAGCTATGGTGTTGATCCGGGCTTTTCCCCCCTGGTAGTCCAGGGCCAGTTTCCAGGTGAGGTGCGCCAGGTCTCTTTTGGCCAGGGTATAGGGATTTACCTCCCTGGCGGGAGCTGATCGCCGCATCTGTTCCAGGCCAGCGGCCTTGACTCCGGTTATGTCTACCTCGGCCACACCTCCGAATTCCGGGTAGGGATCCAGGAGCGTTTGGTCCATGTATAAAAGACTCCGGGCATCCGAAAAGAAGATAACACTGAGGTCTCCAGCTGGATTACGCTTCTCGCGCAGCAGGGGAAGTGCCGTGTTCCGTGCTGAAAAAAAATTGGATAAATAGAATTCCCAGTCTTCCTCCCTGACGCCAAGCCCATTCTCCCACCTTTTCCAGTCCCTTGTTTCTTCTGGATACCCGGAGGCAAAACAGATCAGGGCGTCAGCCTTTCCAAGGATTTCTAGAGCCCTGGATACGAATTGGCCAGCTTCCTTCGTTTCAGAAATGGATGCATCGATTCCAAATACTGAATCGGAGCCCAGTTTTTTGGACAGACCTTGCACAGTTATTTCAGAACTTCGGCCTCTTCTGTAACTGACAGCGATTTTCCAGCCTTTTTTAACCAGGTTTTCAACTACCGGAATTCCCAGCCTGCCGATACCGGCCAGCAATGCCGACTTTTGTGACATTTCAATGTTCCCTTATCAGATTGTAGAACTTGAGTTCCATCTCCTTGCTTTTTAGAAATACTCCCCTGACGGAACTGGTCGTGGTCCAGGAGTCCTTCTGTTCAACCCCGCGCATTCTCATGCAGTAGTGAGCTCCCTTGACTATTATGATTACTCCGAGCGGGGACAGGTGGTCATTGATTTCCTCAACAATAGTTTCTGTGAAATCCTCCTGCAGGCAGGGTTTCCGGCCCATGAGTTCAATTATTCTCGCCAGTTTGCTCAGTCCCAACGCTTTGCCATCGGGTATATAGCCGATAATGACTTCGTAGCGGATGGGGAGAAAATGGTGGGGGCACATGGAAAATACGGTAATGCCTTTTTCCAGGACAATTCCATCGTAATGAGTGGGAAAACATGTAGCAAAAATATCGTGAATTTTTTTATCAATTTTTTCCAGACCGGCAAATATTTCGGCGTAGCTTTTGGCAAAACGCTTGGGAGTGTCCACAAAATTGGGATCGTTCATATCAAGTCCCAGTCCCATTTCCATGATTTCCCTGAAATTTTTTTCAATAACATCCGTGTTTATTCGACTTGTATTTTTAATTTCCATGCTTTTCTCCTGACCTGTTCTAAAATTTCATCCACTGACTTCTTAACAAAAGAATACCGCTCATAATCCGGATCAATGATTTTTCCATTAAACACAACAATGTCCAGGTCAATGGTCCGGGGCCCGTTTTTGTTCAGCGTGTGGACTCGTCCCAGATTCAACTCAATTTCCTTTAGTCTATCCCTTAACTGCTCGCGGTTCAGGGAAGTTTTTATGTAAAACGCTCCATTGAGGAAATCCGGCTGATCCGGATAACCTTCCGGACTGGTTCGCACAAAGCTGGAAACACTGATCAGGCAGTTCATTGCTTCCAGCATCTCGGCTGCTTTCTTTATGTTTGTAATTGGATCCATATTGGAACCGACTGACAGGATAACCAGGTTCATTTTTGTTCCCGGGACAGGATTATGGATACGGAATCAGCAAAGCGGAGAGCGTGGGGTTTATCCAGTTCCACGGTAGCCTTCTCTACTTTTTTGTTGACCATAACAATATCAAGAATATGGCCGGCCAATCGTTCCAGGAGATAGAAACTGCTGTTTTCCACGCTGTCTACAATCGCGTACTTGATTTTTTTATAATCAGCACTGTCCGAGACATTATCCGTGGTAACAGCGGTTTCATCAGGAATAACCATTTCCAGGTTAACCAGAATATCCTGTTTTTTTTCCCGCTCCCATTCCTGGAATCCTATAAATGTCCGAAGATGAAGATTTTTAATTTTTATAATCATTAAGCCTTCTCCCTGCAGGTTTGAGTTCTGCCTGAAAACAAAGGTACCTCTATTGGAGTAATTACACAAGAGGGCAGGCCGGGCAGGATTTGTTAACGGTATTGAAGGTACTACTCAGAGGATGAGTGTTTCGCGCGAAACGAGCCGTGCCTGAACCAGTTGTGATATCGTAACAATTAATAACTATAAGTGATTACAGGCACGAGCCGGGACTTAAATATGAAGAAAGAAAGTATCGATAATTTACTGGAAATCGCAAAAAGGGCAGCTGTGTCGGCTGGTGAGATACATGCCTTATATTTTGAAAATGGCATGGAAATAGGAGAAAAATCGGGTTCCAATGATTTGGTTACCAATGCTGATTTTGAGGCGGAGAATAAAATAGTTTCAGTTATCAGGGAAGTGTTTCCCAGCCACAACATCCTGGCTGAAGAGGAAAAATACAAGGAGACCGATTCCCGATACACCTGGATTGTTGATCCCCTGGACGGCACCAATAATTTTGCTTCCGGAATTCCCATCTTTTGTTCTTCGGTCGCAGTCGCTTTGCATGGAGAGATTGTAGCTGGAGCGATATACGATGTTACGAGGAATGAGCTTTTTTATGCCGGTAAAAACCAGGGAGCTTTTTTAAATGGCAAAAAGATCCATGTCAGCCAGGCGGAAAAACTTTCTGAGGCTATTATGGCTACCGGTTTTTTTTACGACCGGGGTTTGAACATGAGGGATACTCTCCGGAACATAGAGAAGTTTTTCCTGGCCAATGTCAGGGGTGTAAGGCGCCTGGGAGCGGCCGCAATTGACCTGGCTTATGTGGCCTCGGGAAGGTTTACCGGATTCTGGGAATTCAGCCTTCACCCCTGGGATTTTGCTGCGGGCAAGCTGATCGTAGAGGAGGCCGGGGGCAGGGTTTCCGGGGTATATGGAGAGGTTTTGCCGATAGCGACACATTTTGTGGTGGCCTCAAATAACCACATTCATGAGGATGTGCTGGCAATCCTGAAACCAGAAGTCTGATTAGTTTTCGGGGCAGGGGAGGGTTTAACCCGGGTTTGTTTTCGGAAGGTCTTGGGGGAGAGAAACTGGTTGCAGGCTGGGGTGATGTCTAATATGCTGATGGATTAGATCCTGAATTTTATGGGGAGGCTAGGTTATGAACAGGTTTTCAGCGTTATTTTTTATTGGTTTTTTGCTTGCAGGAGTTGTATTCCTGCCAGGTTGCCAGGCGGGCATGATCACAGATGATGAATCAGGTTCCTTGGTGTCATATTCCACCAAACGTGAGGTAATCGGAAGTGAGCCGGGCCGTCCTTATAGTTCAGCTGTGAAGATCAGCAGGGTTTGTACCAGGGACGGAAAAGCCGACACGATTGGAGAAACCCTTTATGTTTCTGGCCAGGTCGGAGTTGATCCTGGAACAGGGGAGAAGGTTTCCGGGGACATCAAGGCTGAAACCAGGCAGGTTCTCACTAACTTGAAAAATGTAGTGGATTCAGCCGGATTCAGCCTTTCAGATGCAGTGAGATGTACCGTTTACCTGGTGGATATGGATGATTATGCCGCCATGAATGAAGTTTACCTGGAGTTTTTTCCAGCCAGTCCTCCATCCAGGGCTTGCGTAGGAGTAAGCAAACTTGCCCAGGACTTCCAGTTGGAAATCAGCCTGGTGGCAGAGAGGTAGGCGCGTTGCGTCTCCTATTTCTTCAGCATCAGCTCAATTTCTTTTTCAGCGGCCTTATTCCAGCCTAGAAGAACCTTTTCCAACCTGCCGGAATCATCTGTCAGCAGGGAGAGCGGTATCGGGAAAAGGGAAGACTTGAAGATAGATTCCAGGATCTCCTTATCCACCAGGTAAACTGGATAATTCACTCCAAGGCTTTCAGCAAAAGCCCTCACTCCATCGGGCTTGTCATCAAGGCTGAGTCCGATCAGTTCAACTCCATTTTTACGGAATTCCGGGTACAGTTTTGCCAATTCCGGCATTTCCCTGCGGCAGGGGCCGCAGAAAGTAGCCCAGAAATTGATGTAGGCCGGACCGTTCAAAGTGAGTTCCATGGGTGTCGCGGTCCCGTCTTGGTTGAGGCGGCGGACTTTGAGTGCCGGTAGGGAGGCGCCTTTTTTCAAGGCCAGCATGCTCCAGTTTAATTCCTCTTCGCTGATTGGGTCCGGCAGGCTGAAGCTGTTGTAGGCATAATCCAGGTTTTCCTGGGAAGCATTAGCCCCTTCAGTGATCTTGAGAGAGCTTCCCGCCTGAACCTGGTCATACCGTTCCTTAATTCCCGAGGGCCAGAGGATTTCAATCCATTCAGCGGATTGCTCTGAACCCAGACCGATGATAATCCGGCTGTCAGGATGAGACATGAATCCATTTCCTCCAGACTTGACCCTGGTCTGGATCCCTGCCGGGGTTTTAACTCGAATGACTGTGCCAAAGGCATCTTTCCCGCTTTTGGTGCCTTCGAGTGTCAGCCTGATTGAATTATTGGCCTGCCCGACGTTGTTCCTGAAAAACAGGTGCCCGTCACCCTGGATTGTTGTCACAAACAGATCCAGATCCCCGTCATTATCAAAGTCAGCCATCACTCCCGATCGTCCGTCCAGGATGGAGTCAACGCCTGAGATTCCCGAAATGTCTTTGAATTTTACCCCTCCCTGGTTGAGAAAAAGGCCATTTCTTTCATACCCGCTGAAGGAAAAACCTTCCTTGAAAATCAGCCCCATGTGGCTGTTCTGATAGGAGTCGTTTCCGGCGGATTCTGCTTCGGTCAGAGTAGACGCCACGACGTGGCGCCAAAAGAAGCTTCAGGTGTCTTTCATCGAATGGCCGCTGACAAATCCGCTGGAAATGTAGATGTCTTCCCATCCGTCATTATCAAAATCCATGAAGATCCCGCCCCATGACCATCCCAGGGAAAAGGGTCCTGCCGCCTGGGTCATATCGGTGAAGGTTCCGTCCGCGTTTCCCTTGTATAGGTTACTTCCTGCTGAGATCTTACGCAGGATGTTGTCGTCCGGGCTGGTATCTGGATAGAGGCGGTTGAGGATCCTGTTTCCGGCGGTGGAAGACATGTTGGTGACAAGAATGTCCAGGATTCCATCATTGTTGTAGTCTGAAAAAGACACTCCCATCCCGTTTCCGGTATCTACCATGCCTAAGGCCCCGGCCCTGTCTTCAAATCTGTTTCCTTGATTAAGGTAAAGTGCATTTTCCCCGAAATCATTGGCTACATATAGATCCTGCAGCCCGTCTCCGTTCAGGTCGGCAAACTGGGCAGCGTAACTCCACCTCGTATCCCGCACCCCCCAGGCTTCAGACCGTTCACGGAAGGTCCCGTCCCCCTGATTTATAAAAAGGAGGTTGGGAGTTCCATTGGTGGCCCGGTACCAGGAATTGGGCATTACGAAACCATATCGGTTATATCCGGTGACATAGATGTCAGGGAATCCATCATTATTTACATCTCCGGCCACCGCACTGAATCCATGGGCTGGCATTGCTACGCCTGCTTCCAGTGAAACATCGCGGAACCTTAACTTTCCTTCCGGATTGAGGAGGTTTTCAAATAACATCTGGGAACCGGTTGAAGAAAAATAGAGGTCAGTATCCCCGTCGTTGTCATAATCAAGCGGAAGAGGTGCTGTCAGGGTGGAATTAGGCGGTATGCCGATATCCCAGCTGACATTTCTGAAGGTTCCATCTCCGAGATTCATATAAATGTAGTTGTCTTTTATTCCAGTGGCAATTATGTCTATGTAACCATCTCCATCAAGGTCCGCGGCGGCGGCTCCGTGGTAGACAAAATCATCATTACCTGGGGTTCCGTAGGATGGAAGGTCCAGGCTCACTCCCGCAGGTTTGCTGATTTCCGAGAAAAGATCCATTTCTGACCGGTAGATATTGACCTCATCCATCTCGAGATTAGAAATCTTCCAGCCTTTTTCCAGGCCCCCTGTTGCCTTCATGTGGCCGGTGCCCTTGATCCACAGCCGGTTTTTTTCAGCATCTCTTCCAACCAGAAAAAATTTAATTCCACACTCTCCAAGCATTGGATTTCCGCCGGGGCTGAAAGTGGACTCCTTGATCTTGAACCGCGCGTCCTCCATTTCTGAAAAGAGGGCAAGCAACCCAGCCCATGCATCCCTGAAGGTATCTGGATTTGTCACAATCACCTGCTCTGATCGCAATTCTTCGTGGATGCTTCTGATCCATTTATACTTTTCGTCATGTTTTCCAGGAGTTGAATCAGGCAATCGCAGTTCAGCTTTTTTTGAAAAATAGGGCATTAGTTCCGGAGCCTGTAGCGATTTTACCGACCTGGAAAATTCAAGCAGGAAGTTGGCCAGGGATTCAGTCAAATCCTCTGTCTGGACCAGTTTGTCCCGGTCCAGGGCCAGTTTGCCAGGTTCATCAGAGGATGAAGCAAAGCCTGCAATGCCAGGGAAAATGGCAATCAGCCCTGCTGTTACGAGTAGTAGTTTTGATTTTTGAATTATCATATTCAATATTGCTTTCCACGGGGCAGAATAGGTGTTTATCAGGATTTATCGGTTAATCCTGGACTTGCGGTTACGCCTATACCAGAGGTAGGCGGCTGCTATTATCCAGGCAGGGAAAACCAGGGTGACAACAGAAATGGCGTGTTTGTCTGCAAGCCCCTGGGGAACAGGCAGAAGTCCAAGTCTGAATTCTTCACGGGAGATGGTTTTGGTTACAGGCCCCTCATCGTAAAACCCTGCTGCAACCAGGGGATCTGACTGGTCGAGTTTTACTTCGACCTCCTCGACAATTTCATATTTTGTGTAGTAATCCCCACCAGTAACCTGCCATAAAAGCAGCACCGCTGCGGTTAAGGCAGTAACGGCGATCATTACAGGCTTGAAATAACTTGTCATTTCCAGGCTCCAGACGCGTTTAGGCGTTTTTATTGATTATTTTTGGCTTGAGCCGGAGTGATTGTGCTGGCAAAAAGGTTTACTTCAATTTCCAGGATTTCACTTACCTTGACTCCGATTACCGCCATTCCTTCCGGCCCGGTAATATTAAAATCAGCCAGTTTTACAGGGAAACCGGCCCGAATGGCGAGCAGGTTTCCGGGTAACCTGGTCCTGGTTCTTTCACTTTCCTCCAGGTAACTGATCCTGGCTTCCATTTTGATCGGCCTGGTGATGCCATGGAGGGTTAATTCTCCTGATACAGTCAGATCAAAGGTTTTCGAAGAGTCAGTTTGCTTAACCAGTTCGGCCTTGGATACTTTATTTAGTATTAACTTGATATCAGGGTTGGCTTCGGCGTTGAGCCAGCCTGCGGACCTCATATGTTCATCGCGAAGGGGTATCCCGGTACTGAGAGAGTTGACCGGGACGGTAAATTCAGCAAATCCGTTTTCCAGCGGTTTGTCAGGGTTGAAGTTAACGTATCCTGTTACCTGGTTAGTTGTACCAATAATGTCTTCAAGTGGTGCTTCGCTTTTAAAAGTAACGGTATTCCGATTTGCCGGATCCTCAGCTATAAATCTCTGTCCTCCTCCAGCTGCCAGTACCGGGACATTGATCAAGATGACAAGCAACAGAGTTCGCGCAAAAATTTTCATCGTACATATCTCCTTATAATTTGCCGGGTTGCCTTTGAAAATGGTTTTTCAGGTTCCGGCAAAAATCTAGAAAGATATATTCAGTTTTTCAATGAAAGGTTCCAGCAAAGAGGTTTAAATTTTTCAGTTCTCCAGATCAGGCGATGCGGAATGATGGGAAAACGGTTTTGTATTACAGGCCGGAAGCTGTCGGGTATACCTGAGAAATGCGAATTGAAAAAATATCTGGCAGGCTGGTTTTGCTGGGTGCCCAGATGATAAATGTTGGAGTTTGAGGATATTGGTATTCCAGTTGGACATAGGAGGAATACCGGTTTGATGAAATGATGGAAGCATCCCGGAAGATTTTATGCAGACTTTTCCGGGATGCTTAAAAAGACCAGGGCGCCATCAGCTCTGTGCAGGTCTTCCATGACGAGTCGAGGAAGTACCTGATGAAGGCATCCGGTGAAGAATTTACACAGGGATACGAAATGTTTTTTTAACGTATTCCATGTTTTTCCGGGTATCCCCGATAAGGGCCTTATTCGGAGAACCTGTTTCCAGGACATACCAGCCTTTGTATCCGATCTTGTAGAGCAGTTCAGCTGCTTCGACCCAGGAGAAGCCTTTTTCACAGTAATCAGCCATCAGTTTAGGATTGTTTTTAACATGGACCTGATGGATCCATTTCCCCAGCAAGGGAATGTCGACAATAGGGTCACTCCCGTAATGTTTACAGTTTGAAGGGTCAAAATAAACGCCGATTGCCGGAGATCCAACTCCCTCCATGATTTTCATCAGGTCAGCACCGGAAAGCGACGATTCGATGGAGATGACTACTCCCATTTTTTCAGCTTTTTCTGCCAGAACCTTGAATGAATTGATGATCATGGTTGCTTCAGCTTCATTTGACATGTCGGGGGCATTATCACGGAAGAAAGGCAGGAGGATGTCATTGGTTCCCAGGTTCCGGGCAACCTCAATGGCATCACAAACACGAGCGACGCCCATGGGATTATTCTTGAATGGTGAGCCAGGGCCCAGATTTCCAATGGCCAGGGAGCAGATTTGCACACCATAGTCGAGAGCCGCGTCGCGGAATTCCTTCTGCACTTCGAGTGATCGCAGGTGAGGGCTTCCGTCTTCCGGGTAAAGAATGCTTACCTGAATACCGTCGAGCCCGATCTGGTTTGCTAATTTTATTTTCTCAATAACACCCCGCTGTCCCAGGTCCCAGTCAGTCATTCCTATCCGCAAGGGTCGCTGCTCCAGGCTGGCTTCCGGCTCCTGGGCTTTCAGTTCCAATCCCATGGCTGCTGCGGTTGCGGCGGCGGTACTGACGGACAGGAAGTTTCTTCTTGATGTTTTCATAATTTTTATCTCCAATTTCAGCTACAGTGTTTGGCAAAGTCCTTGCCGAGGGAAATGCCGCGGGCAAGGGGCACCAGGAGATATCTGTCAATTATCGCCTCGTGCCCCCGCATAATCAGGGAAGTGAAGGTTTATGCCCCTTCAGGCAGATAGGCTTTTCGGACAGGAGGAGTGTCCAGGATTCTGCGCGTGGCAGGATCAAAAGCCATTACCTTACCCTGGCGATAGGACTCTACCCCAAGTTTGATGGCTGTCATGACCTGGTATCCCCTGAGGACGTTATAAAGTGGTTCCTGACGGGACTGTATGCAGTTTACCCAGTTGTCAACAAGGCCGTCCCCTTCTTCATTTTCAATGATAACTTCGGTTTTGCCTCCATTTGCCTCCTTGAAGGCTTCCTCGAATTGCCTTTCGGCGGTTACCTTGGCGTAAAGCCTGGGGGCGCGTCTTTGCTGCGGTCCTCTTGTCTGGTCACCCATGGAGTCTCCGGCCGGGGCCGGGCGGTCCATGAGGATCTCTACGGTTCCCCAGTTTCCATAAACTGTGAGAGGGACAGACTGGGCATTGCCCATGCAGGAGATCATATTGATCGAATAATCACCCGGGTATTCAACCATAGTCATATAGGTGTCGGGTACTTCGCGGTCCTTCTGGACATAGATTCCCCCGGCTCCGGTAACCCTGGTTGGGAATTCGAATCCCAGCATGCTGGACATTGCGCCGAGGCGGTGGTAGAGAAGATCAGTGGCGTTCCCGCCGGAGTAATCCCAATATTTCCTCCACCTGAAGTATCTTTCCGCGCTCAATGGACGCTTGGGAGCTGAACCAAGCCACATATCCCAGTCGATATTCCTGGCGCTGAATTCGGCATCCGGCCAGGCGGTTCCACCAACTCCCGGGATTGGATAATCCCACATCCCTGTATCCGTATTCCGGTTATAGCTGATCAAACCCCACAGGATTTTCCCGATTTTTCCGGCCTTGATATAGTCATTGACCAGCCAGTGCAAACGGGTATCTGGGCCTGAACCGCCGACCTGCAGTATTCTTTTGGTTTTTCCCACAATCTCTGTGAGTTTCGCGGATTCATCAACAGTATAGGTCATTGGTTTTTCCAGGTAGACATCCTTGCCTGCCTGGCAGGCGGCGCTGGCGATCGGGAAATGCCAGTGATCGGGGACTACAACAACTACCGCGTCAATATCCGGACGGGCCAGCACTTCCCGGTAGTCCTTGTATGAGCTGGGAGCTTTGGTCTGTTCCTGGGCAAATTTCATACGGGGTTCCCAGACATCACAAACGGCGGCAAACTCAATATCATTAAGGCGCGCTTTTCTGGCCTTGAATCGACGGATCAGGCTCTGGAACTGCATGCCGTTTCCAATGAATCCGATATTGATGCGGTCATTGGCGCCAGATACATTCTGGGTTACGGTGCTCCGGAGTGGAGAAGAGGCTGATGCATGAGTAACCATAGACGCAGTTACCACACCCCCGGCTGCACGGCTTAAAAAATCCCTTCGGCTTGGATTTGGGGACTTTGGCTGTTCTGTCATTTTAAACTCCTTTATAAATAATTAATAAAAACTCTGGTCCCAGGCGATTTTATCGGCTGCAAGTCATTATCTCCCGGAAATTCACATTTAACTGTTATCAGAAGAGGTATTTTTTCAGTAGTTCCCTGCCTTGTGCGATTGCTTCCCTTCCGCTTGATTCTATTCCATACCAGCCCCGGTAACCGGCGTCCTGGCACATCTTGATCATTTTGGCTGTTTCTTCTTCGGTCGGTTGGTTTCTATAGGACATTCCCCCTGCCCAGGGAAGCATCTTTTCCAGATAGCCTACGTTATCGAATTCCGCGCTTGGACTTCTCCAGTCCGGGTAGGATCCGAAATAGAGGTTATTTACCTTCTTCATCAGGGCTACCATCCATTCGGCATCGTTTGAGACACCACCATGGTTTTCAATAACAATACTGATTCCGGCCGGAATGGAGTATTCGAGCATCATGTTATAGGTTTCAGCCGCCCATTTGAGAGCTTCATCCTTGGGAGGATTTTCAGGGCCGCGACAATTGGTTCGAATGGCGTGACAACCAAGAAAATTAGCGATGTCGATCCATTTCCGATGGTTGATTACCGTCTGTTTGCGTTCTTCCTTGGAGGGAGTGCAAGTCTCTCCTTCAGAATCAACCATAATCAGGACCATTTTAACTCCCTGGTCATCAGCGTTCTTCTTTAGACGGTTGAGATAGCTGGCGGTCGGAACTTCGAACAACTGATTAACAAATTCAATACCGTTAAGGCCAAAATCTTCGCGGGCTACCCGTGGGAAATCCAGGGTTTTCCATTTCCCCTCCCGGATTTCATTGACCAGGGCCCACTGGGCCAGGGAGATATCGTCTTTGGTAGCTCTGGGAGTCGCGGAAAGGGTGCTGTTTTTCATGGAAGCAGCTGCTGCTATACTCCCTCCGATTACCAGAGACTGGGTGAAAAAACTGCGGCGGGATAACTCGTTCATCTTATTCTCCTTCATGCCGAAACAGCTGTTCTGTCGGCAATTACTGCGATTGTTGAATGCAGCCCTGATCACAGGCCCATACTCCTTTGAGGCGTAATGGATAACACTAATTTCTTCAGGCTCTTTTGACCAGATTATATGTTTCAGAAATGCGAGGGGCAATCATTATTTTTATCAGACAAATCAATATAAGGATATCTGGAGCAAGCTGGTTCCGGCCTGGCCCTGTATGCTTCCACCTGAGAGGATCCTGGTTTTGTCCGGGATTTGCTTGAGGGTCGGCCGGTTAAATTTAACTGGCATGAATCAGGGTGACCGAATCTGGCCGAACCCTTGATTCCTGCCGGCTGAATGGCTGACTTAAAATGACATTGAACTCCTGACTCTCCTGAATTTTTCCCAGATTTTTCCGTCAGTCTCTTTTTTCGTGGCGGCGGCTCTGCGGAGAGCCATGTCTTCAGGGTCCATCTGGGGACCGGTATACTTGGCATTTCCTTTTCCGTGCTGGCTGGTGTGTTTGGTGTAAGCTTCAGCTCTCAATTCAGCCAAATCGGTAACATCAACCTGGAAATTCGGTTCAGCAGCTCCTCCCCGAAAAAAGAAGTCAACCACAGTAAATGGCTGCAGGTTTTCATTGATCAGGTGATGGGGAAAATAGAGATGATAGGCAGCTGCGCGTGCGGCATCCAGCGCAACTTTGGCCGCCATGCGATGGTCGGTTTTATGCCAGCTGACAACCTTGTCTCCAGGATCAAAACACATTACGCCGTCAGGTCTGTATTTTCTTACCAACCTGCAGACTTTTTCAACCAGTTCCTTTTCCGGAACATATTCCAGCATCCCGTCATCATATCCTAGAAACAGGATATTCTCCTCCGGGATACCGAGGACTTTGTTCGCGTCAATGTCCTCTTGCCTTCTGATTCTGGCGAGTCTTTCGGCTGTCATTTCAAGATCCCTTGATCCTTTATTTCCGCTGGTCAGAAAGACCAGGATAACGGTATTTCCGTTTTGTACCAGTCTGGCCATTGTTCCAGAAGAGCTTAGTTCGTCGTCGGGATGAGCCCAGATACCCATGAGAGTTTTATTTCTCCAGTCTTCGATTTTATCTGGATTCATTTCGCGGGTCTGGCTTCTGTCCGCCACTACTCTTGGGCCTTGACTGGCAGGCTGGGCCAGGGCGGATGAGGGTACTACAACTGACAGCATCATTATTACAAAAACAACAAGTAAAAGTTTTTTGTTTTTCATCATTTTTTCTCCAGGAATAATTTTTCTAAATCGCTCATAATCACTTCATTGATAAAGGTGAACAGTTTCGGAATTCTCCTTTTCTGCACCCTTCTCAATCACGTTTTCCAATGTTTAGCACTGCATGTATGGAACTGCATTACTCATTATCCCGTTTGACCATGCCCGGCACCGGTGATTTCTTTTTTCAACAATTCCAGACTGGTTAAAGGGCCTTAATTTTTATATTTTTGAACCAGACCTTGCCCCCATTCTGTTGAAAGCCAATGTGCCCTGTTCTTGCGAAATCCTTGAGTGGAAGAGTGAATTTATTTTCGGAACCGTCAATGTTCTGGTTGGCTTCGGTGTATAAATCGAGATCAACAGTGGAGATAACCTGGTCACCATTAAGTGCTATTGAAATGATGTTCTGTTTGCAGGTAATGACCGCATAATTCCATTCTCCGGCTGGTTTAGCCATGTTATGACTGGGCGCAACTATGTCATAAAGAGCTCCACAACTGTGAGTCGCACGGCCGCCGGTAACCGGACTGGCAAAGGAATCGATGATCTGCATTTCTAAACCGGTCTGTACTGGGCTGTTAGTATCCCCAATCCTGAAGAAAATACCACTATTGCTGGCGGAGGCTATTTTGAATTCGCATTTAAGGATGAAATCTCCGTATTTTCCGCTGGTCCAGATCATACCGTGAGGTCCCATTATTCCGTTTTCAGAGCAGGTAATCGAAGAGTCCTCAACTTCCCAATTTCCCGGAGCAGGAAGAACCCAACCCTTGAGGGACTTCCCGTTAAACAGCAGTGCCCACCCTTCGTCGATTTCCTTCCGCAGGAGAGTGTTGTCCTGAGAGTTGCCAGGTTCGTTTCCGCAGGAGATCATGAGTATTAATGCCAAAGCGGTAATAACTTTCTTCATTTTTTTGTCCTATGTCCTGAGGCTGCTGATTCGCTCACAATTGCCGCAACTACAGATTTTCGAGAAGGGTAAGGGAAAAAATGGTGGATATTTATTGTTTTATGGGATATCCGGTTCAATCCACTCTTTAGTCGCATATTCGAGCTGTATTAAGAAAGGTTGCTAAAGGTTTTATTTGTCTGTACTTCTCTGGGATCAAGGTGTAATACTGATTTTAAATAATGCAAATTTTTCAAGTCCTTAACAGATGAATGTATTTTTAATTCGTATTTACATCTTTGATTCTTGCATTGAGTAAAATTATTTTCTTGACCTAAAGGTCCTTTTTTATTTAATAAATTCTTCGGAAGGATATACAGGCTGGGATTTTGCAGGTATTATTTAACGATAACCTACCTGGAAACTGGAAATAATGTTGGAAAACACTCAGCAGTCAATTGAAAAAAAGGAAGTATTCCGCTTGGGGAGTTGGCTGGTTGAACCCGCTTCAGGATCATTGTCACGCGATGATGAAGTGATCCACCTGGCCCCAAAGGTCATGGAACTGCTTCTGTTTCTTGTCAGTAATCAGGGGGAAGTTGTTTCCAAGGAACAACTTATGTCAGCTGTCTGGCCGGACACATTCGTTGCTGAAACAGCTTTGACCCGCAGCATTTCTGAACTGAGGCACTCCCTGGATGACAACTCAAGTCATCCAGTCTATATTGAAACTATTCCCAAGCGCGGCTACCGTCTCCTGGCAAAGGTTGAAGAGTATCAGGAGACGAAGAAAAAGTCCTGGGTATTCCCGGTTTTAATAGGGACGGCTCTTGTTGTCGTTGCTGGATTATTGCTGGTTTTTGTTGGAAATCTATGGGACAAAAGAACAGCTTCTGAACCGATACAATCGCTGGTGGTGCTGCCCTTTGAAAGTGTAGGAACTGGATCGGAATCAGATGTCCTGACTCTTGGATTTGTTGAGATTATTATTGAATCGCTCTCCAGAATAGATGCGCTTGAAGTGGCATCAGGAACCTCCCTGACTCATTTTGAACACAACAGTAAGGATTTAAAAGCGATTGCCGGCCGAATGGGATTCTCTAAACTTCTGGAAGGAAGTTTCCAAATGAATCCGACTGGTATTACGGTCGCAATTCACCTTTTAGATACTCAAGCTAATTCAGTCCTGTGGAGCGAAGATTTTTCCTTAAATAGTGAAAATATGAGGGAAATTGCGAATGAAATAACCCTGAAAGTTGCTGCCGCACTGCATTTGGAGGTTGATTCATCAAAGGGCTTGGAAACTGAGGAGAGGTCATCTGACAGCTTTGAGGCTCTCCAGTATCGGTTGACGGCTGATCATTTCAGGAACAAGCTCCCTGATTCACTGGATAAAGCGATAGAGTATTACCAGAAGTCTATCGAGCTAAAGCCTTCTTATTCTTCAGCTTACGCTGGTCTGGCCATCGCGTATATGGGGCTGGGATCCTGGGGGGAAGATGAGTCCTGGGCCCCGAAAGCGCAGGAGGCTGTATCCAGGGCTTTGGCCCTGGATAAAAATGATCCTGAAAGCCAAATAGCCAATGGGATATTCCTCCGACTCTACAGGAAAGATTTCCTGGCATCTGAGCTGGCCTTCAAGGAAGCTATCCGGCTGGCCCCCTACCATGCCAATGCGAGGCGTGAATATGGCCTGCTTTTAATGCGAGACCTTGGCAGACCTGATGAAGCCTTGTTTCAGTTGCTCGAAGCTACCCGTCTTGATCCATTGCTGGAACGGAATTATGTTCATTTATTTGAGCTTTACTGCATCAGGAGCGAGTATGACAAGGCCATGGTTACAGCCAGGAGACAGTATGAACTCAATCGGGTTAATCCCCATGCCAACAGGAATATAGCCCTGGCCTATTGGCTGCTGGAAAATAGCAGTGAGGCAATTAAATGGGCCTCAAGAGCCGTGGATCTTTATAGTTTTTCTGTCAGGGACTTGTTTTTCATGAGAAGCTATCAGCTGCTGATTTCCCTGTATCTCAGTGAAGGTGATTTTGATCAAGCAGAGGAGATCCTTGAACGATTGGAGAAGCACGATCCCGGAAACGACACCTTTTGGGAGGAGAAGGGATTAGTTGCCCTTTACCGCCATGAATATGGAGTGGCCGTTTCATATTTCAGTAAAGCGCTGGAGTCGGATCCGGATAGTGTCATCTGGCCTATGGGAATAAGGCTTACTACCTATCTTGGCTTCGCCTTGCAAAGGACTGGCGACCATGATGGTGCCGAGTCTGCCTTAATCCAGAGCGATAAATTGCGAACAGAAGGGAATTCTGTGGCCTACGAGCGGAATATCTGGCCTGCCATGATATTTCAGGATGAGCTGGCAGTTTATTTACTCAGGGGAGAGGAAACTAATGCGGTGAAATACCTGGACGGACTGATTGAACACGGTTGGAAGGCCTGCGTCCTGGTAGAAAGTGATCCTCTTTTAAGAGATACCTTCAAGAATACTGATCTGAAAGATTTATGCGATAGTGTTAAACCTGAGCTGGAAGCGATGCGATTAAAGCTGGAGATGGAAGGCTTGAGTTTGAGGTGATTTTTTATACTGCCTGCACTGGATTCATAAACCATAACTGTACATAACTCCAGCTTTATACATCTGGCTGGTTCTCTCAGTTAGAGCATCCAGCATCAAGATAGCAGTCCTGCGATAGCTTCGTTTCTAATCCCCTGGTTGAAAAGCAATCCTCATTTTACACCGGAAGGTTATTAATTTGATATCCACCGATCCTGCAGATTTTTTTTGGCTTCAGCCATAAGTGTACCCAGTATCTATCTAAGCGACAGCATGAGGAAGGAAGGACTTTTATTTGGGGAGCTAAATAAGGGGAGGGGATAGATGAGAGGTGGAAGGAGGGGTCCTACCACCTCTCAATCCAGGCAAGAGTATTACCTGAATTTCAGATTACTTCTAAAATCTGAACTTGATTCCGAACCTGATGGATCTGGCAGGGCCATTTTCATCAGTACTCAGGATCCTCATGAAGTCAGAAGAAGTCACACTCAGGTTGGGATTACTGAAGTGTGGTGAATTGGTTACGTTAAAGGCCTCAGCACGGAATTCGGCTCTCAGCCATTCCGTGAGGTTGAATTCACGGAATATTGAGAGGTCGAGGTTGGCCCAGGTGGGACCACGGACTATGTTGCGCCCCGAGGTTCCATAGCAATCCAGATCGGAGCAATCCACTCCAGGAATCTGGGTCGGCTGCGCGAAAGCACTGGGATCATAGTATGTGCCTTCTTTACCGATTTGACCCATGTTGACGAGTTCACCCACCTGATCGGCAGTCTGAGCATTATTCGATGCGTTCAGGTTTCCACTGCTGGCGGAAACCGTACCGTTGGTCTGGGAGTTAACAGAGAAGATTCCATTAATCTGCCAGTTTTTCAGGATAACGGCAGCCGCACCATCACTATCCTCACCGAAGGGCAGCTGATACAGGGTGGCCCACTGGAAAACATGGGGCCTGTTGTAGCCCGCGTTGGCCCGGTTGCGGTACATGATTGCCGGGTCATTCCAGCTGAATGTGGCGCCGGAATCATCAGTGCTATTAATGGCCTTGGAATAGGTGTAAGCGCCTTTAATAAATAAGCCATTAACGAAGCGCCGGTTGATGGCAATCTGCAGGGAATGGTAGTTGGCGCTCAGGAATCCGTCAAACCACCTGGTACTGGCGGTACGATTGTCCAGAGCGGGAATGTTTTCAATTTTTCCTGCGCTGCCAGTGCCGGGCTTTGACCAGTTAAGTTCCTGGAAAGCCAGGGAACGAACAGTCTGGGTTCCAACATAACCGAAAGATATCACGAAATCGGCCGGGAACTTGCGTTCATAAATGACATTCCAGGACTGTATGTATCCACGATGCAGCTCATCACTGGGCATGGATCTTATCGACGCAATTCCAGGTAAAGGAACTTCGGAAAGGCTCAGATCCGGACCTTCGAAGAAGGGGATTCCGTTCCCGGTAAGGGTACCGTAAGGTACATAGGATGTCTGGGATTCGAATTCAGCCTGATATGTCAGGGGATAGCTGCCGCGGAGAGGCCGTGACAACGGGTATGGATCATTGGTTATGCCATACCCTGCCCGCAGGACATCCTTGTCAGAGATCCTGTAGGCAAACCCTACACGGGGTCCGAACATCATCTTACTGGCTTTGGTATCGTTTTCAAGCCTTAGGGTTGCGGCCGTGCCAGCAAACAGGGAATCCCAGTCCATGACCTCATACTCTCGATTTGCCCTGGTCGGGATCGGAAAATACTCCCAGCGCAGTCCCAGGGTAAGGGTCAGCTTGTCATTTACCTGCCAGCGGTCTCGGACAAATATGGCATGCTGCCAGATGCGGGGAGTCATGAGCTCCCACTGCAGACTCTTGGATGTATAAGTATAAGTGCCCAGCAGGAAAGCAGCCATTGAATTCTGCTGGTTGTTCGACGATCCAGGAATCCTGGTCATGTTGCGTCCGATGTCGAATCCGCCGCGCGGGCCGTATCCGGTTTCCGGCTGCCAGTGGTCCATCATGTGATGTACCAGGTCATAACCGAAACGGATTTCGTGGTTTTCCCGCGACCAGCTGAAGTTATGGGTAAAGGTGTAACTGTTTTCATTACGGTCAGTCGGCATCCAGCCGTCAAGGGTTCCATAGTCTGTATAGGTATCCAGATTCATCCTGGGGACACCACCGCAGTAGTTTTTGCCCTTGAAGATACAGGCCTGGTCCTGGTTGTAGTTGTTGGTACCTGGAATTCCCAGGGTTTCAAGGCCATAGTTGCCGAGGGCGAGGTCTTCACCTTCAACAACCTGGTCCATATCGGTGATACCAAAATTACCGTCCATCAGGAAGGTTGGGGAAAGCGTCCAGTTATGACCGATACCCCAAACCATTACGCTGGTATCGCCGGTACCTCCACCGCCGCCGCCGATGGCGCCGCCGCTGGCTGGCCATCCAAACAGGACGTCGTTAGTTACTGTCGCATCCATCATCGACCATTTGCCCCAGATCCGGTGTTCTTCACTTCGATACCAGTCCATCTTGGTGTCATAGTTATAACGGTTGAATAAACGGGTGGCCTGTTTCTGGTAGTTATTGGTATCACCCCCTATGTTTACATTGGGAAGTGGTACGGCGCTGAGCAGTTTCAGGGCAGCAGAATCTAACCGATCGGAAGGGATTATGTTGTTAGGGAAAAGAGTTTTCCCGTTACCATCCGCATCCCCTGTGAAAGGATCATAGATTGCCAGATTCGCAGGATTTGACCCTGAAAAATCACCGATTTTCTCAGCGGCATAGGGTACGGTTCCAGTACCGGTCTGGGCTGTACGCTCAATGGTTCCTTCAAACCCGCCAAAGAAGAACAGCTTGTCCTTGATGATGGGGCCGCCGAGAGTGCCTCCGGCAATGTTTCGCTTACCTGATAATAAGTCCTGGTATAGAAAATAATCGCGGGCGGAGAGGTAATTGTTTTCATGATGCCAGAAAGCAACGCCATGAAATTCATTGGTCCCTGATTTGGTGATAACCGTGGTGGCAGCACCGCCGGCAAATCCAGCTTCAGCATCAAAATTGTTGGTGGATACGTTGACAACTTCGATGGTTTCCGTGGGGGGAATATAGCCGGTGTGATGGGGCAGCCAGACGTTAACACTGATAGCTCCGTCAATACGGGTGCTGTTGTTGTTACGGTTGGAGCCATTGATGTTGGTGGTAAGGGCTCGTCCGGGTGTATCAATAATCGCATTCTGAAAACGGCCCGGGGTGGCTCCTGGTACCAGGTTGATCAGGGTTTGGTAGTTCCTGTACGCGGACAGGGGAAGGTCCGTGATTTCCCTGGTTTCCAGTTGGGCGCTTACGTCTGAACTGTCAGTTTTCAGTATAGTGGCGGCACTGGAAACAGTGACTGTTTCAGTGATCTGACCGACCTGCAGTACGATATCCTGACGGGCGATATTACCGGCATTAACGGTTACGCCTTCAAAGACTGCTTCCCTGAATCCGGTAAGGACCGCCCGGACCGTATAACGGCCGTTCGGCAGGTTGGCAGCAGTGTAGTTTCCAACATCGTTTGTGATAGAAGTTATACTCAAGTTGGTTGTAGCATTGGATACTGTTACTTCCACACCAGGAATCGCTCCGCCGGAGCTGTCCTTGACGGACCCGGTGAGGGTACCGTAGAGGGCCTGGGCGTTCGTGTCCTGGGCCAACATTGCGAAAGCCAGCACCAAACACATACCAAGAAGAGCTATAGACCATCGTGTATTACGATTAACCATAGAATTCCTCCTTAATTCTGCTTTTTGTTTAGGGAAAGTCACTCAAGAACACTATTTATATGAAAATTCACTACAGTCATCTGACGTGAGATACTGGAAAAACTGTAAGCCAGGGACCTTGACATTGATGCTGTCTCCTCGATCGTTGACCAATAGTTAACTGATCTGAAACTTGAGGCCATTTTTTTAAAAACTTATTTATGGCAAGTTTAATCATGTGAAGAGACTTTCTGTCTTGACGAAAATACGTTTTTTCCCTTCTTTAATTCTTCGGACTAACTTGAGAGACCTTTTCCGGATATCTCCGGAGCATCGGGAGTAATCTAAACCCGGAATAATTTTTCATTAATCCCCGGGTACAACTTCAAAGCATTTTTATAGTAGATTTTCTGGAGTACATCGTCTGGTAATGAGACCCCGTATACCATCCAGCGGCCCTGGTAATGGTGGGCCCTGGATACATCGAAATATTCATCATTGGTCTCATACCATCTCCAGTTGAGGTGGTACATGTTTGGGCTGATATGACCATCGTCACAGCCATCGGTGCCGAAGAGGATTCTGTCGGCATATTTGATAAGAAATTCCCTGGCTGTAAAGGGCTGACGTCCCATTTCATGGATCCTGGCCGAGGTGTCGTAATAGAGATTCGGGAATTTATCCAGCCATTCTCCGGCCAGGCCGAGATTTTCAGCCATGCCTCCGATATGAGCGCCTATGAAGTTAGTTTTCGGATGCTTCGCAATCATGCGGTTTCTCTGCTCCAGAATTTCATAGATGCCATATAATTCAGGCCTGTTCCACATCCAGTCAGGATGATCAATTACTTCTTCCAGCCTCTCGTTGTCCTTATCAAGTGGAGTGAAGAAGGCCAGGGGATCGCCCACGTGAATTGTTACAGGCATCCCCAGCTCTCCGCATTTGTCCCACATAAGGTCGAGCTTGGGGGAGTCCACCGGCAGATAAGTTCCATCAGCCAGCTGGATTTCAAGCCCCAGTTCCTTCCTGATTTTCAAGGCCTGGGCACCCTTCGCAAAATCTTCTTCCATTTTTCTGGCCATCTGCTTGTCGAAATCAGGATCATTCAGATTCGCCCAGTCCACCCTGGTATAAACAAGGAACCGATCGGGGTAGGTTTCCTTGAGTCTTTTCAGGCTTTTCTCGAATTGTCCTCCCGGATAACCATCCAGGTCGACGACAATCTGGACATTGCAGTCGTCCATGATTTTCACCATGTCAGCAATATCAATGTCAGCATTCACAACGTCGTTTCTAAGGTGATTGTGAGCGTCAATTACCGGGTATTTTGCCTTTGGAACATCAGTTTTTTTAACTGTCATAACGGTTTTGGGATGATAGTCATAAAGGCTTAGATTTTTGAGTTTTTCTTCCTCAGTAACCGGTATTTCTTTAGGGGCTGTAGAGCAGCCTGTTATTCCGGTAATGGCCAGGGCGGTTGAGCCTGTTGCTGTTTTCTTGATTAAATCTCTCCTGGTTAATTTATCCATTGATGTCCCCCGTTTGTTATGCACCTGGTACTAAACCCATGGGCACCGTGCCAATAATGAATAGCGGTTTTGGAATGACGGAATCATTTTTTTCCGGCTTCAGTAAACAGAAGCATCAGATTCCTTGAATCTTGCCTGGAATTCCGATGTCTTCATTAACACTGTTTTCCCCAATATTTCTGGTCATATTGAGCCATATAGAGCAGGAAAGTGTCTTGACGAAAAAGGGGTTTTTCCATTCTGAAAATCTTCGGAAGGATCATTCGATGAATATTTTGAAGATTCATCAGAAAAATTCGGGTAACCTTACAGATCTCCTTATCCCGCCAAAGTGACTGGGTAACAACCACTCAGCGGTTGCTGGGCAGAAGAGAGCGCATTCGCGCTGTAATCCTCAGGATATAAAGTGATCAGGCGGGGCTGGGATCACAAAGAATTCCTCAATTTAATATTTAGCTATTTTGGTGTTTATAGTATCTACCTTATAAAACACGGATAACATCTTGTGAGATCCATTCTGAAATAGTCCCAGCCCTGGCGTATATTGTTTTCAGTCATGGAGAAAAGCAAGGAGAATGTCCGGGCAGAGTTCTGCCCGAAGTGTAATTATCTGCTCAGCGGAAATTTTGAGGAATGCCCGGCATGCGGAATAATTATATCCAGATACCTGGAGAGGCATCCAAATGGAACCGGGAGTACAGTACCACCTCCTCCCCCGGAGGAAGCTGGAGAGGAAGTAATGTTCTCAAGTCGGGGATCACAGGTATGGAGAATATATCTGGCCAGGTTTCTTTACCCCGCTGAAAAGAATTGTAATCCCCTGATAACAGCCGGGCATGCCCTGCTTCTTCTGATACTCATGCTTTTCTCATTAAGTCTTTGGAGGTCACCGTTTCAATCAAACAGTGCGAGTGAAAGTTTTCTGCACCTGATAAATTTGCCTTTTCACGAGGCCGGACATATATTTTTCAGTCCATTCGGGGAATTCATAACATCTCTGGGCGGAACCCTGGGGCAGTTCCTGATACCGCTGATATGCCTGGTCACTTTTCTTTTTTTCAGACCGGATAATTTTGCCGCGGCAGTATGTTTCTGGTGGACCGGAGAGAATTTCCTGGACATAGCCCCCTACGTAAATGACGCCCGGTCCGGGACACTTCCGCTGATTGGCGGGAATGTCGGGCATTCCGCTCCTTATGGTTTTCATGACTGGGAATACCTGCTCACCGAAACCGGATTAATTGGTTATGATCATCATATTGCGCGAGCCAGTATTTTTGTGGGGATTGTTGTCATGAGTGCGGCTCTTCTATGGGCCGGGATCCTTGTCTGGAGGCAATACCAGATACTAAGTAAAACAGGTTAGTCTCAGAATTAATTCCAGGTTGGAGCATCCTGCCCCAGCTGGAGGATTGGTGCCTCGAACCAGCATTTCTCACCAGGCGACTACAGCAGTATACGCCGGCCCTGACTGCAGCAGGCACAACCGGACTTTTTGATGCGCAGCGGGATACGCCTGCAAGCGGCCTCTCGGTCGGCTCCCAGCCCTGCCGCTTGCAGTGGCGTTTATCTTTAACTGTTCCGTGCCCCCAAAGTTTCACTTTGCAGGATTTGCTGCTCCTGGCGTCAGGGCTACAGCGTAACTTCCTGTGCCGATGCCATGTATATGGAATTGAAAAGCAGCTTGAAGGTGCCGTGAGTCCAGAACCTCAACTGCGGCCTCAAGCCCATCAGGACGACAGTTCCTTTTCCGAGCGGAGCTTCCACAATTGCTGTTTGACCGGCAATCATTTTTTCTCCGTCCAGCCAACCATTAATCAGTACGTCCTTTTCCGGGTAGCTGGCTACCAGTGAATAGTCGGCATTTAGCCGGTTTCCACGGGTTTTTATTTTGAACACTGGCGAGTTCCAGTTGACACCAATCCCACGCCAAGGCATCCCGTAGGCGATGGGGTGGGAGTTGTCGAAATCCATCCAGAGTGTAGATCCAGGGCAGTAATAATCCGCGGTATCCACTCCCCTCGTGATATCAGAAACCGGAAGTTTGAACTCATCTATCGCCAGATCAGAAGCGGAGTTTAAAGTGATAATAGTCCCTCCTGCTTCAGCGAATTTCTTAAGTTCCTGGATGCCCTTATCGCCCAGTCCACTGCGGAATTCAGGAGGAACAATAGCCGAGCCCGGGGCTGGATTTTCGTAATCCGGGCCCTTGAGCGCATTCAGAGAATCGTCCGGGATTAGAATGACGTCATAGTCCCTGCTGAGGTTACCTTCCAGGACTTCAAAGCTGTACACGGATTTATAAGGAATCCGGAACTGTTCCAGGGTCCATCGGGTCCAGCCTTCATCGCCATTGCCACCCTGGTAGCGACGGTAGACACCGAGGCGGGGGGTGCTGATTTTATGTGCCCTGGCTCCGGAAAGTTCTGGGGCTGACACGAAGTCGATCCCTGTTTCAGAGGCAATCTTCTCAACTGTTGAAAGGTCTGTTTTTATCAGCATTGCTCCGGGTGCTTCTTTCCCGGACCCAATGCTGACTTCATCTTTCAGCCACCAGACATCAGCCCCGGCATCCAGCAGGCTGTTGAGGGCCTTGAATGAGTCATTGGCTTTGTGGCTGACTATCCAGCCTTTGTCTCCTTCACCGGAGACAGATCCCTCTACTGTATAGGGAGCAGTAACCGGGTCAGTCTTGACATCCATGGGCAGCTTCCATTCCACAACGTGAACACCCATGAATTGAGCCAGGTTGAAAACAGTCATGTCATAGGGGCGCAGCGGACGTCCATCCCGCTGGTGGGTCCAGTCATTGTCAGGGAACCTGATTTTTTCAAGGAGGCTGATGATAAGAGCGCGTAATGGCTGGGCGCAGGAGATTATAAAGGTACCGGCTGGATAGATGGTGCTGCCAGTGCGGATTTCTTCAGAAGCTCTTTCAATGCGGACGCCGCTTCTCTGGAACGCCTGCAGCAGCTCTTTAAGGGCGCTGGGATCATGTTGGCTCGCGGGAATCAGGTAAGCGTATGGAGCTTTGCTTTTTCCGGCTTCAATCTGTCTCTGTGCCTTGAGTACAGCTGAATTCAGAAGAGGTTCCCTGTTTCTGGCGCCAAGGTCCAGGGCGGCCCAGGTGGCAACCATCTGCTGTTTAACAATGTCGGAGAGCCTCCACCAGCCTCCCGGCCAGGGATTGGGAAAATTTACCGTAGCCTGGTATTCGGGCCGCCCGCGGCTGCCTCCTTCCAGCTGATGGGCATGCACCCAAGCTGGATAGGCAATATCAGCCGAGGCGCTTTCCGTCAGCATTCCCGTGATATTGTGATAATTGGTTGCCATGTGGAAAGAAGGCATCCACCAGGCAGTGTATGGGGCACCTGTTTCAACTCCCTGGCAGCCTTCCATTTCCAGCATCAGGGCCATGTGTGATCCACACTCAAGGTGTTCCCTCCAGGTCAATGGATCAATGTTTGGGTGAATCGGGTCAAAATAGGGAGGGATGTAGAACCGGGATCCGGAGCCTCCCTGGTGATGCTGGTCTATATAGGCATGTGGATACCATTGTTTATACATGACATCCGACACCAGTTTTGCTTCTGCCTGGCTGATCATGAATCCGTCACGGTTGTTGTCGTGACCGGTATAGACATGATACAGCATGGGAAGGCTTGATCCCTCATATTCTGTACCCCTGGTTTTAGCCTCCCAGTCCACAACCATAAGCTGTCCGTCGGGGTTGAAACAGGGGAAGAGCAGAAATACACACTCTTTCAGCATGTTGGCATGAAAGGCATCACTGGAGGTTGCCATTTCCCAGGCAATCTGCGAGGAGGCCTGCGTGCCTCCGACTTCAGTGGCATGGAGGCTCATGGTCATGGCCAGCGTGTATTTGCCCTTGCTGACCAGATCCCTGATTTCAGATTCAGTCAGCCCGTCGGGATTGGCAATTTTCCGGTTGATTTCCATAATCTGTTCTTTGGAAGCCAGGTTTTCCGGAGAGGAGATTATCGCCATGATCAGCGGGTTGCCCAGGGTGCTCTTGCCCAGTTCTACCACCTCAATCCGATCCGATTCCTGGTCCAGATGTTTGAAATATTCAACAATCCTGTCCCACCGGGCCAGGTTCCCGTCGGAACCGATATCAAAGCCGAAAAACTCGGCAGGGGTTTTAACCGCTCCTGAAAGGGGAGGGATTATAAGAGAAAAAGCAATCAGCAGGTAAAAAATTTTTTTCATTATTATTTTCCTTTGGTTGGCAGCATGCCAGCTCAAGATTAAGTCAGGGCAGCTCATTTTGCAAGTGGAATAGGAACTCCCATAAATCAGCGGGACTTTTCCTGTTTTGGGACTTGCGTTTTTTCAGAATCAGGAGAAAATTAGATCTTGTTATTTAATCTTTTTTGAATGGAGTTGTATATGAGCAGGTATGCGAAATATTTATTGTTTGCAATGGTTTTAGTTCTACTTTTTGGTTCCGGTACCGGAATACTGGCGGCCGAGTGGAATGAAACTCCGGATCAGAAGGTAAAACGCATGGAATGGTGGACTGCTGCCAGGTTCGGAATGTTTATTCACTGGGGGCTCTATGCCATGCCGGCCCGTCATGAGTGGGTAAAAAACAGGGAAAAGATTACCAATGAGGATTACCAGAAATATTTTGATCTCTGGAATCCGGATCTTTACAACCCTAAGGAGTGGGCCAAGGCGGCTAAAGCCGCGGGGATGAAATATTTTGTTGTTACATCAAAACATCATGAAGGATTTTGCCTCTGGGATTCTGACTTCACCGATTACAAGGTGACCAATACTCCTTATGGGAAATCACTGCTCAAACCTATGGTTGAAGCGTTCCGGGAAGAAGGGATAAGAGTGGGATTCTATTACTCCCTTATTGACTGGCATCATCCTGAATTTACTGTCGACCGGGTTCACCCCATGCGGGACAACCAGGAGGAAAGGGCTAAGAATTCTGAGCGCTCGATGGAAAAATACGCTGAATATGTCTATAACCAGGTCAAGGAGCTGATGACTGAATTCGGGACAGTGGATTGTCTTTTTCTTGATTTCTCCTACCCGGGCGAAGACGGAAAAGGCAGGAATGACTGGAATTCAGAAAAGCTGGTGAAAATGATCCGCGAACTTCAGCCTGGAATCATTATCAATGACCGCGCTGATTTACTCGACACTGACTGGGGCTGGGATGTCCGGACACCCGAACAGTTCATGCCCAGGGAATGGGTTAAGGTCGATGGCAAAAAAGTCCCGTGGGAGACATGCCAGACTTTTTCAGGATCATGGGGATACTACCGTGACGAAGATACCTGGAAAAGCCCCCGGCAGTTGGTGGCTATGCTGATTGAAGTGGTCAGCAAGGGAGGCAACCTACTGCTGAATGTAGGGCCAACCGCCCGTGGTAATTTCGATTCCCGTGCCATGGACAGGCTGGCAGCCATGGGAAAATGGATGGATCTGCATAGCCGTTCCATATATGGATGCACCCAGGCGCCCGAAGAATTCAAGGTTCCTCAGGATTGTTTTCTTACGTATAATCCGAAGCTTAATCGTCTTTATATCCATGTGATGGAGTGGCCTTTCAAAGCACTGCACCTGGATGGTTATAAAGGGAAAGTAAAGTACGCCCAGTTGCTCAATGATGCATCTGAGGTCAACTTTGTCGAGCGGGTTGGTCACTGGGTTAGTGAAGAGAAGGAGGCTGGAACCATTACCCTGCAGCTGCCCGTCAAACAGCCCGAAGTGACCGTTCCAGTGATTGAGCTGTTCCTGGAATAAAGGATCAGGAAGCCAGTGGACTACTTCTGGCTTTCTTTTTCTATCCGCAGAATATATTTGCCTCCCGATACCTCGATAATCTCCCCGAGATTTTTGGATGCATCCAGCATATGGTCCAGTTGCGCCTTGGTTATCAGGCCTGGTAATTCGGACATAATAACCAGGTCAACTTCATAGAGGCGGAGAAGGAGCAACGCCCTGTCATCCGGGAAGAGGTTGGCGATGCATTCGTATTGGTTGGTGGGATGAGTAATGAAGCTGATGCCATTCAGCATCTTTGACCAGTGCAGGGTGGAGCCCAGCATCAGGTGAGGAACTAAATTTTTGCGAGTCTTGCTTACGGATCTATTGTAGTAGCCGATTTTTGAAGACCGAGGCGCCTTAATCTTTTCCCTGTCTTCAGAGGTAACGGTAGGGAGCAGGTACATTATTACAAGCTCCCTGTTTTCCTCTTGGCAAATCTCAGAGATTCTAATATCCGTTTCATTATAACTAAAGGGTTTATCAGGATCCAGAGGCAGGTCCCATGGGTAGACTTCCAGGATAAAAAGTGTTGACAGAACGGTGGTTAGAAGCAGTTTTTTTCTTTGGGATGAAATTTTTTCAAGGATGAAGAAAAGGCCTGCCGCAGACAGGAGAAGAATGCCCATATAGACCAGCAGCGAAAACCTTGGAGTCGCTCTGAAGAAACCCAGGGGGGGGATCAACTTGCATACATAAAACCAGGGAAGGGGTATGCCAAGGAAATGGGAATTATAACCAAGGGCAAACATGCCTCCAAGCAGGATCAGGCCGCAGGAGAGGAGCGCCATTCTCACGGTTGGGATGAAGGGGTGTTTTTTCTTGTCCTTCAAACAGAAATACAAACCTGGAAACACCAGCAACAGGGGAATGAAACCTGTGTATAGCGTGTTCTCTCCCCACAATGAATAGCGATGGTTTTGAAAATATTGCCCAGGAATTGTGGATGTGGGAGGGTGTAAATAGTCCCAGGGAAGGATTTGTTCTCCAGTTTTTTCCACCCGCAAAGATACCCTTTTTCCATAATCTGTCACAGTGTTTCCCCTGTAGGCAAGAACGAAGGGCAGCATTACGCTCAGAAAAACTGCGGCCGCGAGTGTTCCCTTCAGGAAAAATGATTTATTTAAATTTTTTTTCCTGATGATAAAAACGAATACTGTGAGCAGGAGAAACCCGTTGATTACAGCCAGGTACCAGCCTACCAGGGACTGCAGCAGCATAAAGAGGACCAGTCGGACAAGGTGTTTGTTTTTTTCTGTCCTGAGGTAGGAAACAAGGGCCTCAACGCAGAATGGCATCCACTGAAAAGAAAGTATTTGGAGATGGGAGATATGGTGCGCCCTGAAGAAAAGGAATCCCCAGAACAACCCAGCCCAGAATGCAGAGAGCCTGTTGCCGGTCAGGGTGAGCACCAGTTTGTATCCCCCCAGGGATGAAATGAAATATGCAAGGAATATCAGGAGGTTATAACCTATCCAGGGATTATTGCTTATGAACCGCAGGGGAATGTTAAAAATCGCCAGGGAGGTCATATGATCCCAGGCGGTCAGCGAGTTTTCTTTCGGATAATAGACATTTCCATCCAGGAGGTGCGAAGGATCTGTTATTAACTGATGGGTGACCCGTTGCAGGACCCACGCGTTAAGCGAGGGATCCATTCCCTGGATACCATGGCTGCCCAGGTTGTTCCAGCTGAAAAAGCAGGAGCAGAACAGGATGGAAAGAAGCAGGTATACCAGGATATGAATCCTGTTGGACAGGAATTCCCGCATTCCGGTCTGTTCAGGCCTCAGTTGATTTTCAGTTCCTGGTAAGGTCATGGTCCAATTCAGTTTCGGAGAGATTATATGCCAGGCGTAGTCCCCATTTTATTGCTTCCATCATGCTTTCCGGGTTTGCAAGGTTGTGGCCGGCTATATCAAAGGCCGTTCCGTGCCCTGGAGAAGTCCGGCACGCCGAAAGCCCCAGGGTGGTATTAACCGTGGCATTGAAGTCCAGTAGTTTCAGGGGAATCAAACCCTGGTCATGATACATGGCGACTATGGCGTTAAAATTTCCGGAGAGGGTTTTCGTAAAAATTGTATCGGGCGGGAAGGGACCTGAAAAGGCGTTTCCCCCAAACCTGTTGTTAAGCCTGGCGATCACTGGTGAAATAATGGTTTCCTCTTCATCACCGAAGAGGCCGTTTTCGGAGGCGTGAGGATTCAGTCCGCACACTCCAATCCGGGGACTGGTGATCAATCGGTTCAAAGCTTCGTAGAAAAGACAGCATTTCTGGAATAGCTCCATTTCATTAAGCGAACCTGGAACCTCAGAAATTGGAATATGGATAGTTGCCAGGAGGAGGTGGAAGCTCCTGGATAGAAATGCCATGCAGTAATTTTCCGAAGAAAACGCATGGGCCAGGAATTCGGTTTGCCCTGGAAACCTGAAACCTGCCAGCTTCAGGGATTCCTTGTTAACGGGAGCTGTCACGAGGAGGGGAATTCCCCTCCCCAGGCAGATTTCAGAAGCGGTTCGCAATGACGCAAATGCCAGTTCTCCGGCTATCCTGTCGACTTTTCCCCACTCAGGCGTGTATTTCGCTTCCCCGATTCTAACCGTATTGATCCTGTCCCAGGGAAGATCCAGGCCCAATTCATCAGCCAGGGCCTTGAGGTATTCCGGATTTCCAACAATTAGAGGGGAGAAAGATATTGTTTCAAGCAAAACGTTCAGGGCTTTTAGGGTTATCTCCGGCCCGATCCCGTTGGGGTCTCCCATGGTAAAAACAATTTCAGGTATTTTCCCCAGAAATTTTTCATGGCGGACTGGTAAATCCATACTGCAAGAATCCTTTGTGCCCGGGCAACCGCATAAATGCGCCGCAAGGGGCGATAGAACAAAACCGACGCCTGGAAAGAGCGCTTTTGGGTGAAACGATTGGTCCGATTTTTCGTCTAATAGTAGCATCAGGATGTTACTTATACAATTGAATCAGTTAGAATCAGGATGATGAAATACCGAGTTCTATTAACCATACTTCTGGCACTATCGGCAAACCTGGCTCTCGCCCAGCCCCGTCCGGGACAGGGAGGCCAGCAGAGCAGGGCGCAGGGTCCGGTCCTGATCAAGGATTTTGAACAACCCGGGGAAAAAGGCGAAAAGGTCTATCCCCATGATCCGAAAGAGGCCCGCAGGAACGTTGATGTAGGAAAGTACTATTTTAAAAAGGACAATTATGAAGCCGCGGCCAAGAGATTCAGGGAAGCCATAGAATATGACAAGTCATGGCCGGAATCTTACAAGAAGCTTATTGATACCTTTGATGAGATGAAGGATTATGGCTCCGCGGTGGACATTTGCAGAAAATTTGCTGAGAATAATCCTGCGTCAGGAGAGATTGAATACTTCAGAAAAGCCGAGGTCAAGTACCAGGAAAAGCATGAAAAGCAGAAAGCTGAGAACCCGGATAAAAAAGAGGATTGACATTCGGCTGTTTGCTTGCAGCGAAGTGTTAGCTTAATCGGGATAATTCAGAATCTCTGTTGCTGTTGTCAACGGAATCATCTGTGGACTGGAAAGACCCGGTTCCGGAATCCCCATTTTTGTTCCTGTGGGGGCAGTTGCGGTTTTTCGGGATATCCTCTTCAGACATGAAATTGAGGCAGCACTTCAGCCTTCCACACATCCCGGTAAGCCTGGAAAGGTTCATTCCCAGCCCCTGTGATTTTACAGTCCTGACGCTTACCGATTCCATTTCACTTAAGAAGAGGCGGGAACAGTTTTCATGGCGGCTGCAGCAGCCCATGCTTCCAATAATCCTTGCCTCATCCCTGGCCCCGATCTGTCTCATTTCAATTCGGGTGCGCAGTTCCCTGGCCAGGTCTTTTACCAGGTCGCGAAAGTCGACCCTGTGATCTGCGGTGAAATAGAAAATGACCCGGCTCCCGTCAAAAAGGTACTCCACCCGGGAAAGTTTCATCGGAAGCTTGCGGGCTTCGATTCTTTTTTTGCATAAAGCAATGGCTTTAAGTTCCCTGGTCTTGTTCTTTTCGTTCAGATACAGATCGCGTTCCGTGGCTCTTCTCAGTACTTTCCTGACATTATCCTCGGGCAGCATTTCCACGGCTTTCAAGTCTGTGACTGTTCCCAGTTCAACTCCTCGATCGGTGGTGACAACGCAGCGGTCTCCGATCCTCAGCTCGGTGCCGCAGACGGAGAAACTGATTTTTTTCCTGCTTATGGGAAAGCGAACTGTTGCTATGTTCACTGGTTATCCAATATTTTTTTTAAAATCCTGACCATATCCTTTAATGGAAAGCCACATTGTCTCGAAACAGATCTGCGGACTAACGTTCCGGGCCAGGTCACTTTCAGCCTGCCTGACATGATAAAGGATTTCTTGCAGGCTGTCCAAAGACAGTTGCTTTGACAGGTTTTTCAGCTGATCAATGCGATCCCGATTAACAATTCTGTCTGGACTATCTGTTTCCATAGAATACATATCATGGCACAAGGTGGTGAGGAGCTGGAGCAGTTCTTCAACCATAATCCTGTTTTTTAAAAATTTCCTTAGAGATTCTTCCTGGCATGAATTAAAAATGGAAGTGAAATTTTTCTCCTTCATGAAGACTGTAAGCAGATTCAGTACGGAGTCTCTTTTACTCCGAATTTTTTCCACATCGAGGTTAAGGGCCCTGCCGAAGGAGCCCCCGGCAAATGCAGCTCGCAGTTCCAGCTGGTCCAGGTCAGTATTATTTTTCAGGAGGCGGACGATTGATTCCGCGGGAAGAGGTCTGAACCTGAAAGCCTGACAACGTGACAGAATAGTTGGAAGAAGCTGTCCGGGATAGGCGGTAACCAGGATTATTCTGGTGGTGGAAGGAGGTTCTTCGAGTACCTTGAGTATACAGTTGGACGCTTCTTCAGTCATTTTTTCTGCTTCATCAATGATAAAGAATCGAAGCGCTCCTTCGAAAGGACGGTAGTGGGCTTCCTTCCGGAGATTTCTCATGTCCTCGATTTTTATGGATGTGCCGGGGGTTCCGTCACTGGAGGCGGAGCTGTACACATATATGTCCGGATGGTTTCCGGAAAGGGCTTTGACACAGGAAGAGCACTTGCCGCAGAAATCATCCTGGCCCGTGATTTTCCCTTTGCAGTTGGCCAGTGTGGCGAGTAGCAAGGCAAGCTTTTTTTTCCCAACTCCTTCCGGTCCCACAAAAACTGAAGACTGGGGCAGGGATCCTTTTCTAAGCAGTGAAGTCAGGCGTTCATTTCCCTCAAAATCAGAAAAGGAGGTTGTGTTTTTCATTCAAAAAACTCCAGGGCTTTCATTATTCGGCTATGGACCTCCCCGGGAGTTCCCGATCCGTCTATCACTGAATACCTGTCGGGATCTTTGGATGCCAGGTCCAGGTAGCCTCTCCTGACCTTCCTGTGGAATTCGATCTCTTCTGCTTCGAATCTGCCCATATGGTCCTGGTCGTTGGTCAGGTTACGGCTTCTGGCCCGGGCCAGGGCAACTTCCACATCAATATCAAAAACAATTGTCTGATCCGGAACAAGCAGTCCAAGCTTGTCAAAAAAATAACCAATCATCTCCATGTCAACTCCCCTGGCATATCCCTGGTAGGCAAGGGTGGCATCATGGTAACGGTCAGACAGGACTGTTTCGTTTCTCTCCAGGGCGGGCAGGACAATTTCCTGGATATGCTGGTACCGGTCAGCCAGGTAGAGAAGCAGTTCAGAAACCGGCCTCCGGATGGCGCCGCTGTTTTTGAGCAGGATGTCCCTGACTTCTTTCCCGAATTCCGTTCCTCCCGGTTCCCTGGTGGTGGTGTATGGTATCCCGCGACGGTCGAATTCTCCAGCCAGCAGCTTGATTTGCAGAGTTTTTCCTGAGCCTTCGGGTCCTTCAAATGTGATAAATCTTCCGGTGCTTTTTTCCATAATATCAGTATAGGATTTTTAAGGTTTTCGGAGTGATTGTCAACAGTAACATTCGGAAGGATCTTGGAGTATACTTTGGAAATCATGGAAATCAGAGACAGTTTAAAAGGAATTTATGAGAGGATAGAAAAAGCTGCCCGAGATTGTGGAAGAGACCCTGGAGAGATTAAGTTGGTAGCAGTGTCCAAGCGATTTCCGGTTGAAAATATTATCAACGCGATTGAAGCCGGACAGGTTTTATTCGGAGAGAACATGGTCCAGGAGGGCAGGCATAAATCGCAGCTCCTGGAGGACAGGAAGATAGAATGGCACTTGATAGGGCATCTTCAATCCAATAAAGCCAGAGTGGCGGCCCAGGTATTTGACTGTATAGAAACAGTTGACCGGGCCAGGATCGCATTGAAACTCAATTCTCTGGCCGAGGAGTTTGCCCGGAAACTGGTGGTGCTGATGCAGGTCAACGTCGGGGGCGAGGACCAGAAAGCGGGTGTTGATCCCGATTCCGCCGGAGAACTGGTTGCAGTGATTGATGAATGCCCTTTTTTGCAGTTGAAGGGATTGATGACTGTTCCCCCCTATTCGGATGACCCAGAGGTATCACGGCGCTATTTCAGGCAGCTGCGTGAGCTGAGGGATTCCTTGAATGTGGGAAGAATGACGCCACTGCATGAACTATCGATGGGGATGAGTCACGATTTTGAAATTGCTATTCAGGAAGGCGCAACCATCATCAGGGTAGGATCAGCTATTTTCGGTCAAAGGCCTCCCCTGGTAGTACCACCCAATTGACTGGTACCGAAGATGGAGATAACAGGATGGATTACCGCGGTGGAGCTCAGCAGCAAAAAGGAGATGAGAGATGGATAACAGAGTAGTAGTGTTTGCCGGATTTAAGGCCAAAAAGGAAAAAACTGAGGAACTTAGGCGGGAACTTTTGAACCTGATAGAGACAACCAGAGCAGAGGCAGGATGTTGCTCCTACGAACTCCATGAAGACCTGGAGGACGATTCCTCCTTCCTGTTTTATGAAGTATGGAGGAGCCGGGAAGATCTTGAATGCCATCTCGGCACACCCCCGCTGCTCCGGCTCCTCGAGTTGGTACCGGAGCTTTGCAGAGAACCCCTGATGGTCAAGGTGACCAAGAAGTTGGCCTAACCCGTGCCTTTTTTTATCAATCGATTACTGTACCGGAAACCAGACTTTCATTTCTCCCACTTTCCGGTTGGCCCAGGCATAGTAAGGGATGAGGGTCATTGCGGAGTTTCCGGATTTGATATCCAGCAGCACGATTCCCTGGAGAATGTCTTTTTCAAACCTTTCCATAAAAGCCGGGTTCTCACTTATTGATAGTGATAAAGTTTCTCCGTTGTTGTCTACTGCTTCAGCGCAATAGACAAGGGGGCCTCTTTGCACGGCGGCTTTACCGGAATCGGCTTCCACTTTTTCATGGGCTTTAACCAGGCAAACCGGCATGGGAAGGTCCAGTTGAATCGTGTCGCCGCTTTTCCATTCTCTGTTGATGGCCAGGTAACCATGCTCCAGTTCAGCCACTACTTTATCCCCGTTCACAGATACGGCATAAGATGCCGGGCTCTTTTTTACATAACTGTACAGGTCCCCTGGCACCGGCTTATTATGTGCCCATCCGGGAATCCGGAGCTTAATCGAAAACTCCATCTCCCTGGCGGGGGCCACCTCGATTTTTATCGATCCGTTCCAGGGGTAGTCGGTCACCTGCTTTAACTGTACCTGGTTTCCCGGCAGTTTGATTTCAGCTTCGTTTCCGATATAGAGATTTATGAAAACTGTATTGTCTTTAGTGCCGTAGATATATCCGGGAAGGGAAGGGATAAAGCGGGAAACATTGGAAGGGCAGCAGGAACAGTTAAACCATTCACTTCGGCAGGCCGCTCCCTGGTTAAAGGTGTTTTTCCCGTCAAACTCCAGCACATTAGGATAGAAAAAGGTGTCTCCCCGTAATGATACCCCGGCCAGCATGTTGTTATAGAGGCTTCTTTCCATAACGTCAATATAGGAAGCGTCCCCTTTGAGCAGAAACATGCGGTGGTTCCAGAATATATTGGCTATGGCCGCGCACGTTTCATTGTAGGAACTGTCGTTTGGCAGCTGGTAGTTGTCACCGAAAGCCTCTCCTTCCCGAGTGGCTCCAATTCCACCGATTATATAGAGCTTCTTGTTTACTACGTTGTCCCAGATACGGTCAATTGCCAGCAAATATTCAGGATTCCCGGTAAGAGCGGCAACGTCAGCCATGCCTGCGTATAGATAGGCAGCCCGGACTGCGTGCCCGACAGCCTCATCCTGTGCAGTCACCGGTTTGTTGTCCTGGTGGTATATCCCATAGAGTTCATGCCCCTCCGCGTTACCTCTCTGGTCCAGGAAGAATTTTGCAAGATCCAGGTATTTCCGGTTTCCTGTAATCCGGTAGAGTTTGACCAGGCCGATTTCAATTTCTTCATGTCCCGGAGGCCACATTAGACGTCCCGGTCCGAAGTTGTCTGCAATAAAATCAGCATTTTTTATGGCAATATCCAGGAATGTTCGTTTTCCAGTTGCCTGGTAGTGAGCTGCCGCGGCTTCATACATATGTCCTACGTTGTACAGCTCATGGCCAGATTTAGTATTGGCCCAGCGAGTAGTGCCTGACCAGTCTGTGGGCGGAGAGTTGGGATCTATGGTCCTCCAGCTCATCAGGTAACCGTCCTTTTCCTGCGCGCCGGCTATCTTCGCAATCAGGTCATCCAGATAGCTGTCAAGCTGATCATCCTTTTCAGTTGCCAGCGAATATGAGGCACCTTCCATGATTTTATATACGTCGGAATCATCATAGGGGTATTTCGACTGAAATTTTCCTTCCTTCATTCCAGCTGCTATGGCGAAATTATCAATTCTGCCGGTTTCTTCACATTTTTTGAAGGAGGCGGGAATGGTAACCGTGCGGTTGGTTTTAATTCTGCCTGACCAAAAACTGTCTGTAACCTTTACACTGGTGAATGACACAGGCTGGATTGGGTAGTCGGCGGCGGATTGAAGAGAGTGTTCTTGTCCTTCAGCTCCACTGTAGCTTGTGAAGAGAATAGTCAAAATAACCGTCAATAATTTGTTCATTTGTAATCCTTCAAAAAAGACCGCTCAAGATAATTTAATAATACTGAAAGCTTATTGATTTTCGGAGGCACTCTCGATCTCTGCCAGAATCTTCCGTAATGCCGGTACTTTCGCATCGTCTGGATGGTAAAAGATGAATTCTTTTAATTCCCGGATCATTCCTTGTGTGTCTTTAAGCTGCCTGTATAGCTCAGCCAGGGTGACCTGGGGATGAGAGAAATGGCCTGGGTCCAGAGACTTGCATTTTAACAGGTGATCCTCTGCTTTGGAATACATTTTAAGGGCCAGGTAACTGAGGCCCAGTTGACTGTTGGCCAGGGGATCACGCGGGTCCATGGATACAGCTTTTTTATTGAATAGCAGTGATTCCTCAATTTTGCCCAGGGCGTAAAGCGCCGCGCCCAGGTTAACAACCGGGGCAAAGGCGTTAGGGTCAATCTCCATGGCTTTGCGAAAATGATGTTCAGCTTCGGCATATTCGCCGGATACAAAATAAATCGTACCGAGCCGGTTCCAGGCATCTGAGTAGTTTGGAGCAAGTTTGATAGCTTTCTTCAGGAGGGTAATCGCCTTATCTACTTCATTTTTTTCCAGTTTTTTCAGCGCCTCCCGATACTCCTTTTTTGCCTTTCCCGGGACGGTTAGCTGTTTCAGCGATACAACATCTGTAGTTTCAGTCTGGTAGTCCGGACTGAAACTAAACTCCATCTCAATCTGGTTTTTGTTATTAGCGAAGGATGGCCCGATTTCTATAGACTTTTCCATTTCTCCCCACTTCGGAACAGCTATAATTAACCGGTAGGGGGCAGGTGACAGTTTTTTAAAACCGAAATTTCCTGAGGGTCCGACCAGGGTGTTGGTAGTAAACGGAGAAGTGACTCCTCGCAGGAAAACAACGGGAATAACTCCTTTGATGGGTTTCCCGTCATCAGCTCTCACCACTTTTCCTTTTAGTTCATATCTTTCTTCCCCAGGTTCAGCCAGACATGTCGGGATATATAGAATCAAAAGGATCCAGGCCATACAGGAGAACCGGAGGGTAGCTTTGCCAGAAAGAACCATGATAAAAATGGTAAGCATGGTCAGGCCTTTTGTAAACAGAAAATCACACATAATGGGCCGTCACAGGAAAATATGCGAGGAATGGAGTCTGTAAAAACCCTCGCATGATAAGAAAAATGGCCCCCACAGGCTTGCGTATTACCAGGAGTGGAATTAGTCTATTACGGATTGAGCAGAATAAATGGAGATACACGATGAAAATTGGATTTGTCGCACTAGTGGGGAGTTTACTGGTTATCTGTTCCTGTGGTGGACCTTCTGGGATAGAGGAACCTGTTATGGAAACAACTGGAAATATCATGGAAGAAAATTCTTTTGGCGAAGACCTGGAATTCTTAAGGGAAAACACAGAAGTAATTCTGCTTTCCGATGAAAAGGGAGACGGCATGGCGGCCATTGTTCCCGCCTGGCAGGCCCGGATTATGACCAGCACCTGTGATGGGTTGGAAGGAAGCAGTTTTGGATGGATTAATTATGATTTGATTCGGTCAGGCATACCTGCCCCGCACATTAATGCCTACGGGGGAGAAGACCGCTTCTGGATGGGACCTGAAGGCGGTCAGTACTCCATTTTTTTTAAGAGCGGGGATCCATTCGATTTTGAACACTGGCAGACTCCTGGATTCATAGATTCCGAGCCGTTTGAGACTATCAGCGTCGGAAAATCTGAAGCCTCATTCCGGAGGGATGTGAAAGTGGTTAACTATTCCGGTACGGAGTTCGCGCTGGAAATCAAGAGGAACATCAGGATGATTCTGCCGGGAAAGGCTGAAGAATTGTTGGGGGGAGCGGACCTGAATGGCCTGGATACGGTGGCTTTTGAGACTGAGAACATGGTAAAGAACAGGGGCGGCGAAGCCTGGCGCAGAGAGAATGGCCTTCTTTCTATCTGGATTCTCGGTATGTACCTGCCGTCGCCGGGGACAACAATTATCGCCCCCTATAATCCTGTTTCTGAAGCTGGCGGAAACATTGTTAATGATGAATATTTTGGCAAAGTGCCGCCGGAGAGACTGAAGACAGGGGAGAAAGCGATATTTTTCTCGGGTGACGGAAAATACCGAAGCAAGATCGGCCTTAGTCCCAAGCGCGCCAGGAATGTACTGGGCAGCTGGGATGCTTCCCGTGGAGTTTTGACAATAGTGCAGTTCAATAAACCCGAAGAAGCAAGTGATTATGTTAATTCCATGTGGGAGATCCAGGAAGAGCCTTTCAGCGGAGATGTGGTCAACTGTTATAACGACGGGGTTCCTGCCCCGGGGGAGAAGCCTTTGGGTCCATTTTATGAGTTGGAGACATCTTCACCGGCCCTGGAACTTGGCGCCGGAGAAGAAGCAGTTCATAGTCATCGGACCTTTCATTTCAAGGGCCCCAGGGAAAAGGTTGACGCTGTAGCCATGATGATCCTCGGTGTTGGGCTGGATGAAGCAGAGTCGGCATTTGCTGTAAAATGAAAAATGCCTGGGCGTGACCAACAAGTTTTGGACCGGTTGCAGGCATTTGCGCATATTAAAAATATTGAGATCGGTTTATGCAGTATATGCAGTTTCAGTCAGCAGCAGGACAAGCTTATGGTAACCATTCTAAAACGGCGAGGAGAAATCCCTGGTATCGTAGACAGGATTCTCAAAACATATAAGGACAAACCAGCGGATCTTCATCATTTAGGGGAAAGCCCACTGCCTGATGAAAAAATCATAATCGCGATTTTACAGCAGATCAGATCGATTATCTTTCCCGGTTATTTCGGAAAATCATCTGTCAGCCGTAATGGCGCTGAGTATTACGTGGGTGAACAGGTTATGGAGATCCACGAGGCTCTTTCAGGAGAGATTTTCAAGGCTCTGCAGGGATGCCAGGAGAACCAGGGCATAGAGGAATGCCATGAAAGGGCAGAGGAGTTCTCCCTCAGCTTACTGGATCGAATACCTGAGATCAGGGAAAAGCTGGCTCTGGATGTACAGGCCGCTTATGATGGAGATCCGGCTGCCAGCAGCCTGGATGAAGTCATATTCAGCTATCCTGGAGTTTTTGCGGTAACGATATACAGGATTGCCCACGAATTGAACCAGCTAAGAATTCCCGTGATTCCCCGGATGATGAGCGAATATGTTCATCGTGAAACAGGGATAGATATCCATCCCGGGGCTGAAATAGGAAATTCATTTTTTATTGATCATGGTACCGGCGTGGTGATCGGTGAAACTACTGAAATCGGGAATAATGTCAAGGTATACCAGGGGGTGACACTGGGAGCCCTGAGCTTTAAAGGCGGGGCTGGTGCCATGCGGAATAAAAAGCGTCATCCCACGGTAGGAGACAATGTTGTTATCTATGCAGGAGCCACAATCCTTGGTGGAGAAACCGTAATTGGGCATGACTCAGTTATCGGCGGTAATGTGTGGATAGTAGCTTCTCTTCCGCCCAGGACCAAGGTTATGATTGAGATCCCCAAGCTGAAGGTAAGGGTAAATACCTGAATTCTGGTATGAAGGATCTTAATGAACCCGTTTTCTGGATGAAAAAGGGGGAAGAGGAGTGATTCCTGTGATGAAGCGAGATCAGGCGGCATAGTTGTACACCGCCTGATAAATTCCTATGCTTAACGGGTGCGAACGCGGATATCGTCTTTCTGACATACCCAGAACATTCCACCGGGACCCAGATGGGAGCGGACAACCTTGGTTGCCACCATCGGAGCGCCACACTGTGGACATGCCATACCGCCTCCGGCCAGACCTCTCTGTCCCATACTGGCTCGCGCAGTTTTACTAAGTTTTCCACCAGACATATTATGCCTCCTGATCTGTTATAAAAAGTACATTACTGCCTTGAGAATTTTAACTTCCCAAACAGTTGTTGAAGGACCTATATTTTAACCTATTATTTTCTGAAGTCAATTTTTCGGGGGTTCTGTGTTCTTTCGTCCACTCATTCCCTCGGCGCATCAGGTGCTGATTTTACAGTTTTCATACCTCTGGTGCCATGCTCCTGGGGCTGGATGCCAGGATTAAATCTATTATCGCCACAGATAATGCCAAATCTTGCGAGATGAGACTTTATATAGAGGGATTGATAAAGAAATCTACCTGAGCAGCCCGAATTCGACATCTGTAACCTTGGAGAGGGACTCTTCCATATAGGTTTTAATCTTTTTGATCAGGGTTTTTTCACTGAGCCTTATGGCCTCTCTGGTCACATCAAAGCGCTCAGCGATCTGCTGTAGAGTTTGTGGCTCCTGGGCGACCAGGCGCTCCCTGAGTATTACCTGTTCTCTTTCAGACAGAGTTTCAGAGAACTCTTCCATTTTTCGATTAAACAGTTCCTGCAGTTCATTACGGGCCAGGGCATCGTCGATGGGAACCGAGGATGATTGCAGTGTATCTGAGACTTGCAGCGTATCGCTGTCCCCGATGGGGGCATCCAGGCTCAGGTCTTCAGATTTGATGTTACTGTTAACCGCAATCACATCTTCTTCAGAAGCATTCAGGTTAGTGGCAAGCAGGGGAATTGTGGGTTCGATCCCCTGCAGGCGAAGCCGTTCCTTTTCCTTCCTCAGGTTAAACAGGAGTTTACGGCGTTCATTGGTGGTTCCTATCCGGACTATCCTGAAATTGTCTATGATAAATTTAATAATGTAGGCCTTAATCCACCAGGAAGCGTAGGTTGGCAGGCGGTTTCCCTTATATGGATCAAATCTTCTTACTGCCTCCATCAGCCCAATGTTTCCCTCCTGGATCAGGTCTATGATGTTGGAGTAGGCCCGGCTGTAAATCCTTGCGATTCTCACGACCAGTGACAGGTTGGCCGTAATAATCCGGTACGCGAAGCGCTCATCTCCAGTTTCCTGGTATTTGACGGCCAGATCATGTTCTTCGTCAGCTGAGAGTGATTTGAAATGTCTGATTTCAAGCAGGTAGCGTTGAAAAGGGTCAAGGCGGGTCAGGCCCCCCTGCACTCCGGACGAGACTTCTGGGTTCCCGTCCCCGGAGTCAGCAGGGAACTCCATCAGGATGTCTTCCTCTGAAATAATTGTTTCAGGATCTATCGGGGTGTCTGACATTATTTGAAATTTTAGCATAAAGAGCTTTCCATAATCTGGGGCAGGGGCTGTATCAGGAGGTAATCAAGCAGGCAGTAGCCCGGCTGGGATTTCAGGGAGAGTGCTTCTAAAAAGCAGAGGAATGGCGGGTTGCGGACCCTACTGTTACTCCGGGCTTTAATAAGAGGCAGGATCTCTGGTATGATCAGCTCCTTCAGGCGTGCCGGGAATATTCGGCGCGGTAATTCGCAAATCCGAGACGGCATGCCTTCAGATCAATAAATTTTAAGGAGCCAGGAATGCCGGAAATTCCAAATAAATACGTACATCTGGAAATTGAGGATAAATGGGGAAAGAAGTGGGATGAGTGGGAACTTTACCGCTGGGATCCAGACAGGGGAAGGGATGAGACGTTTGTCGTGGATACCCCTCCTCCTACGGTTTCAGGTTCCCTGCATGTTGGGCATGTATTCAGCTATACCCACCAGGACCTGATCGTACGGTACCAGAGAATGAAGGGGAAAAATATTGCCTACCCCATGGGATGGGACGATAACGGATTGCCGACTGAAAGAAGAGTCCAGAATTTGCTGGGAATCCAGTGTAATCCTCATCTTCCTTATGATAAGGATTGGAAACCAGAGAGAGCGAAGGCATCTGACAAACATGTAACAGAGGTTTCCAGGCTCAATTTTATTGAAGCCTGTTCCGAGATTACGGATGAGGATGAGCAGGTTTTCGAGCATTTATGGAGGCGTCTTGGTTTATCTCTGGACTGGCATAAGCAGTATGCAACCATTGACGAACACTGTCGGAAGGTCTCTCAGTTGTCTTTTCTGGACCTGGTGGAAAAGGATCAGGTATACAATATTGAATCACCGACCATGTGGGACATTGATTTTAAAACTGCAGTGGCTCAGGCTGAAGTGGAAGACCGTCCCCGGAATGGACTGTTCCACGATATAAGGTTTGGAGTGGAAGGCGGAGGGGAACTTCTCATTTCGACAACCAGACCGGAACTCCTGGCAGCGTGTATTGCGGTTGTCGCCCACCCCAGTGATGAAAGGTACCAGGATCTTTTCGGGAGATACGCCATTACCCCGCTGTTTGGAGCCAGGGTTCCGATAGTAGCTGCCGGTCACGCAGATCCCGAAAAAGGAACAGGTATCCTCATGGTGTGTACATTTGGAGACGCCATGGACGTTGACTGGTGGAAACAGTCCGCGCTGGCAGTCAAACAGATCATCGGCCGAAACGGACGCCTGCTCCCGGTGGAGTTCGGCTCAAGCCCCTTTGAAAGCACAGACCCAGAGAAGGCTCAGGCAGCCTGGTCCCGCCTGGAAGGGCTTACTGCCAGCCAGGCTAAAAAGATCTCGGCTGAACTCCTGGCTGAAGTAGGTAGTTTTGTTGACGGTAGCAGTGCTGCCATGTTGAGTGAACCCAGGCCAGTGGAACAGGTGGTCAAGTTTTACGAAAAAGGCGAAAGGCCACTGGAGTTTGTTACAACCAGGCAGTGGTTTGTAAAGATTCTGGATTATAAGGATGAACTGAAGGAGCAGGGAGAAAAAATCAAATGGCATCCTTCCTACATGAGGAGCCGATACCAGAATTGGGTTGAAGGACTGAATCAGGACTGGTGTATCTCCAGGCAGCGGTATTTTGGAGTTCCTTTTCCGGTCTGGTATCCAGTAGGCCCGGATGGTGAACCTGTTTATTCGTCTCCCATATTTGCTGAGGCGGCAAAACTCCCGGTGGACCCCCTGTCCACTCCAGCCCCGGGATATTCCGAGGAGCAGAGAGATAAACCGGGCGGCTTTTCCGGTGAGCCGGATGTCATGGATACATGGGCCACTTCTTCGCTTACTCCCCAGATCCAGTCTGGGTGGGGAGTTGATCCTGAAAAGCATTCGAAGCTTTTTCCCATGGATGTCAGGCCCCAGTCTCATGAGATCATAAGGACCTGGGCTTTCTATACGATAGTCAAGGCCTGGATGCATGAAAACGAGATCCCTTGGCGGCATGTGGTTATTTCAGGCTGGATTCTGGATCCTGACCGGAAAAAGATGTCTAAATCCAAGGGGAATGTAGTCACACCAGAGGACCTTCTAACCGAATGGTCATCAGATGCCATAAGGTACTGGGCGGCCAGGGCAAGACTGGGGACCGACACAGCATATGACCCGGGAGTTTTTAAGGTTGGACGCAGGCTGGCCGTCAAATTATTTAATGCCAGCCGTTTTGTGATAATGCAACTGGACCGGGGGGCAGGCCCCGGAGGCTATCCTGGCGTTGACAGCATTACCGAGCCGCTGGATGTGGCGTTGGTTGGGCGTATGAGGAAGGTCATAACTCAGGCTACGGATTCCTTTGAATCTTTTGACTATGCCGCCGCACTCCAGGTTTCAGAGGAGGCCTTCTGGCATTTTTGTGACCATTACCTGGAACTGGTAAAGATTCGTTCCTACCAGGATGATGATACGCCTGCAAGGAGGTCTGCACTGGCAGGCCTGAACTGGGGCCTGAAAGCTTTCCTGCGGCTGCTGGCTCCATTCCTCCCCTATATGACTGAGGAAGTATGGTCATGGAGGTTCTCAGGCGACGGCAGAAACCGTTCTGTCCATACTACCCAGTGGCCTGCAATAGGCGAAGTTGCTTCGGTTCCAGCACCACTGCATGAGGATACGTTTAATGCCGCTGTTGATGTGCTGAGCGAGATCAGAGCTACAAAAACACAGGATAAAAAAAGCCTGAGATGGCCGGTAAGCCGATTGGTTGTGACAGCGTCCAAAGATCAGCTGGAGGCCCTGGCCCCGGTTTTGGAGGATGTTCTTCTGGCCGGAAACGTGCCGGTCGATGTCACCGAAACCATAACAGGAATACCGGGTGAAGGCAGAAAATTCCTGGTGAATACCGAACTGGCTGAAAAAAAGGAGGAAGGTGAGACAGACGGTAATAACTGAATCGTGAATTCAGATATTTGAAGGAAAAACACCGGGAATTGGGGCGGAAGAATCAGGACGTACTACCTGTGATCCCTTACTTTCAGAGGATACAATTCGCCCTCTATCGGGTAATATTATTCACAAACCCTGTTATGATCCAAAAAAAGCTGCCTTTTAAGCACTGAGCGTTCTTAAAAAAGCAGCTTTTTTTTGGCATTTGATCTTATAACCTAGTCTCTGCCTGATAGCTACATGGTCTAAATCAGCCAGTTCACACCAAAAGGGGAAACCATCGTCGTCACTAGCTATCCAGTCAATAGCTTTTTCTTTAAGTTGTACGTAATCTTTCCTCGATGATTCCTTGACGATATAGAGGTCCACGATCGCTTCCTGCCAGGCCTGCTTTAAAATCGCTACGGCAAGATTTCTTTCGGATCGGTATTCAGGTTGTGCTTTGTTTGCATCGTGACTATTCGCTAATCTGTTAAATCCCACGGAGTTAATAATAGCACAGGAATTGGAATATCCCACAAAATTTTTCAATAAATTTTTGCTGAATAAAAAGTAGTTATTTTTACCTGATTGCCAGGATTGTTTTCTGGATTTAAGTGATTGATTTAAAATAAATTACCCTATATTTAATAAACTCGAGCAGGCCTGGGGATGAACCGGAAAGAGTATCCTTCTTTCCTCCCTTTTCCTTTTTATTTCAATCTTTGCGGGGCGGTTGATTATCTGGTAAATTTCTGTTCTCAGATGATTATTTCAGGATATGTTTATGAGGCATTTCCCAGATAAGAATTTTGTTTAAGCGGGAAGGAAAAACGTGGAAAATCATCAAGAAGGAATTCCCTACAGTACAGTTCGGAAACCATTTCAGGAAGGTGAACCGATAATCATTATTGAACCTCAGGGGCAGAAACATTTTTTAACCCTGCGCCGGAAGGACAAGTTCCATCACATTCGTATGGGGCATATTGCTCACGATGAAATCATAGGTTCACTGCCTGGAGTGCTGTTAAAAAGCGAGCAGGGACAACCCGTGGTTTGCCTGCGCCTCTCATTTGAAGACTATATTCTCAAGAGGCTGAAACGCCGTACATCAATCATACACCCCAAAGATTTAGCCTTTCTTGTTATGAGGGGGGACCTGTATCCCGGAGCCAGTGTACTGGAAGCAGGTATAGGATCAGGATCGGCGACTACCATGCTTTTGCGGCTGCTGGGAAAAGGCGGACGCCTCATTTCCTGCGAACGGAGAAGTGAGTTTATAAAACCAGCCCTGGAAAATGTTGAGGAATACAGGCGACTTTTCGGTGATTCCGGCTCTATCCATCAGGTAGTGCAGGGTGATGTGTATCATGGAATAGCGGCGGCTGATTTAGATATGATTCTCCTGGATGTACCGGATCCTGAGCTGGCCGCGCCATTTGCCTGGAAATCCCTGCGTCCGGGTGGGATTCTGCTCTCCTGGCTTCCTACCGTAAACCAGGTTTATATCCTGGGCAGGCACCTGCAGCAATTTGATGGTTGGGGTGTGGTGGAAATCAGGGAGTTGATTCAGCGGAGTTGGGATATCGATGAGAACGCCCTTCGTCCATTCCATAAAATGATCGCTCATACCGGATTTATGGTTCGTGCCAGGAAGCTTGATACCAATAGATTTTATAAATCTGATTTTAAGGAATGATTTTTATCAATAGCAGTGATTGTCAGTAGTGTGTATCATACTGACAGATAACAATCGGGGAGGCAGCCAGAGATGAAACAGCCTGAAATTCCAGTGGTTAGCGGTTCTCAGGTTGAGAGTTTATGCAAAGTGGCGGAAGTGAGGCGGATTCTGATATCAATGAAAGCCGCGCTTCCTGAGAAGAAAAAGGGTTGCGTTGCAGTTACAAGCACCAACCCGGCTGAGGGTAAAACAATCCTTTCCACCATGCTGGCTTCGGCTGTTGCGGATTGCGAAGCCAAGAAGGTGCTGGCTGTGGACTTGAACTGGAGAAATCCCGGGCTGCATAGTGCTTTCGAGATTGAAAGGTCATTTGATTTAGATGCTTTTCTTGATGGCGATAATCCAAAAGCGCATATCCAGAATACAAAGATAAAAGGGCTGGATGTCCTGACTGCCCCTAGCAGGGCGCAACTTGCAGGCCATAGGAACCTTTCCTTTATGGCCCTTTCGGTTGTTGAAGTGGTGAGAGACCTTTATGACTTTGTTTTGCTGGACACCTCCTCTGTTTTTCCAACAAACAGAAACATGGTAGATCCTGTCGTGGTAGCAACAGCCTGCGATGGAGTAATTATGACGGTTCTGGCCGCAGTAACTCCAAAAACAATGGTAAGGCGAGCCGTGGTAAATATGGAGGTTTCAGGTGTTACGGTACTCGGGATCGTGATGAACCAGTGGAAGAATCTGGAGAATTCATGCAGGTTCTGAATCTGGAAAGTACAGATTATAAGGGCGGGGCGCTGTCATCACTGCCAAGAGGTACGGAGATATCCTTATGAGGGACTTTGATTGTTTGGTTAAAAGATACCTGAATATATTTTTGGTTAAACCCAAGTTCCTTTTAATAACCGTAGTGATCCCGATCCTTTTTTATGTCTATACCCTGACCATTCCCATATCCTATGAGATATCCAATTCTATAGCGTGCACCGGGGAGACGGTTTTTGATTTACCCGGACCTGACAGGAGTCTGGTGAGCCGGGAAAATCTTCTGCTGGAACCTGACCTGATTTTCTTGAACGGATCCCTGGTAGCTGAACTCAATCACCTGATTACCCGCAACTGGGAAAATCGCGATGCAGGTAACACCGGAATGAATGAGAGCATTATGGAGAGTCTTTCCCTGGAGCTTTCCGGCGATGATCAACTAAAGGTCATATACAGGGGGCCCCAGTTATCCGCAGGGAGCATGATGGTGTATTTCTACAGCCGTAAACTGCTCAGTCATTCCGCCACGAACGAGATTACCGACCAGGAACGTTCTTCCGGCATCACAGGAGCAGCAGGAATCGGTTTCTATAACATGAATCTGGAGGTTCTGAAGCATTACGGGTTATGGAACCAGGATCGCCTCTATCCGTTGGGAATGGTGATAGTTTTTTCTTTCCTGATTATGATGATTGTGGTGGGCGTTGCAGAGTGGATGGACTCCTCCCTCAAGACCGAACAGCAGGCTAGCCGATACCTGGACCTGCCAGTCCTTGGGGCCTTTCCGAATTTTCAGGAACTGGGGACTATCCTCAACAGTCCAACCGGCACACCTGATTCTGAAGATCATTTCCAGGCTTGATCCGCAGTTCACATCGCATTGCTGCGGCGAATCCATCTTATCCTGACTGCCTTATGCTTCTTGCCCCTCCTTGATGTTTTGCCCTGCACAACTATGGAGGTTTCACTGACCTTCCTGATAACCCCTGTCTGGCCTGCTTCTTTGTGGCCGTGTTGCCTGATCAGGTGAAAAATGCGGAAGAGAGGTTTCCTGGGCGTAAGCTTGAAAAGACCCACAGGAGCAGCTGGAATTGTCGCGGCAACTCACGCCGGCAGTAACAATCAGATATAATTGAAGTTAGGATAAGGCGCAGGTGGCAGAGATCTTACCCCCGGCTCTGAGAGAAGTAGATTTTTACATAAAAAATCAATATATGAATAGCAAGGGCTTGCCTTTTACCAGGAAATCTGTAACCTGTAAGACAGTCATTTTTTTTGAGTTCTTTAGGACAGCCGCAGGCAGGGTCTTGGACTTTGCCTTTTCGGATGCTCTTAAGGTTGATTGTTGTTTTCTTATGCCCATGAAAGTGTGGGGATTGGTGAAGAGGATGAGTAATAATTTGGAACAAACCATTGAAAGAATTTGCCATAATTACGACAATGACCGGACTCTCATGATGAATGTTGTGAGTGACGTTCAGGCCGAGTTGAAAGGTCTTTCCAGTGAAGCTTTAGACCTTATTGCCCGTCACCTGAATACTCACAGGGTGGAAGTTGAAAGCGTGGTTTCTTTTTATGCGTTTTACTCCCAGGAATCGACCGGTAAGGTAGTCATTCGACTTTGCAATGACGTTATCGACCGGCTCCGGGGTGTATCGCATATTGCGAAAGCATTCGAGGAAGCACTGGGAATCAAAATGGGCGAAACAACTCCTGACGGAACGATATCCCTGGAGTGGACGCCTTGCATAGGAATGTGCGACCAGGCTCCTGCTGCCTTGATAAATGATGAGGTAGTCACAAATTTAACTTCTGATAAGGTCCGCCAGATAGTTGATGAGCTCAAGGAAAACCCTGACCCGACAAAGCTCCACAAGGAGTTGGGTGATGGAAATAATTCAAACGAGCTGGTCAATTCGATGGTCAGGAACAACATTCGGATGAGCGGCCCAGTTGTATTAGCTCCTTTCAGGAGTGGTCAGGCGCTGGCCAGGGCCCTGTCACTGCACCCGGCTGAAGTGATAAGGAATGTCAAGACTGCCCGTTTAAGAGGTCGGGGCGGTGCCGGATTCCCAACCGGTATGAAATGGGAGTTTACCCGTTCAGCCAAAGGAGATAAGCGTTATATCCTCTGCAATGCTGATGAAGGTGAGCCCGGAACCTTTAAAGACCGTGTATTGCTTACGGAATATCCTGACCTTGTTTTCGAAGGGATGACCGTGGGGGGCTATGCGGTAGGGGCTGAGTGCGGAATCGTGTATCTTCGCGCCGAATACGCTTACCTCCGTGAGTTTCTGGAGAGCGTTCTTGAAAATCGCAGGAATCTGGGCCTCCTTGGCAAGGATGTCTGCGGTAAGAAGGGTTTTAGTTTTGATATTCGTATCCAGATGGGAGCCGGGGCATACATCTGCGGGGAAGAAACCGCTTTGATCAGTTCCTGCGAAGGCTTGAGAGGCGACCCGAAAAATCGTCCTCCTTTCCCCGCCCAGAAGGGATACATGGGTTGTCCGACATCTGTGAACAATGTTGAAACATTCTGCTGTGTTGCCCGGATCATGGAAGAGGGGCCAGGATGGTTTTCACAACTTGGGTCTGAAGGAAGTGCGGGCACAAAGATTCTCAGTATAGGCGGTGACTGCATGAGGCCGGGAATCTACGAGATTCCCTTTGGGACCAAGTTGAGTGAAGTTCTCAAGCTTGCCGGTGCCTCTAATGCCATCGCTGTTCAGATCGGAGGCCCAAGCGGCCAGATGGTAGACCCTGGACAGTTTGAAAGGACTATTTGTTATGACGACCTGGCAACAGGTGGCGCCATGACGGTTTTCGGTCCTGGCACTGATCTTCTGGAGGTTGTGGAAGAGTACATGGAATTTTTTATTGAGGAGAGCTGCGGATACTGCACCCCTTGTCGAGTCGGAAATGTGCTCCTGAAAAAGGAGATCAGCAAGATGAGGGCGGGAAACGGGCAACCTGAAGACCTTGTGTACCTGGAAGATCTGGGGAACACGGTTAAGCTGGCCAGTCGATGCGGGTTGGGCCAGACGTCCGCCAATCCAGTACTCTCAACACTGAAGAATTTCAGGTCTCTTTATGAGTCTCGTGTAAATGAGTCAGGGGATGGAAGACAGCCTGGTTTTTCGCTGTCTTCTGCGGTTAAAGAAGCCTCGGGAATTGCCGGGCGGAAATCAGTACACCTGAATTAATAGTTGGAGGTTGAAGTGAGTAAAACAGTCACTTTTTTATTAGACGGTGAGGTTATTGAATGCAGTTCTGACCTTACTATCATGGAGGCAGCTGATGCCGCTGGAAGGTATATTCCAAGGCTCTGCTCTCATGAAGATCTGTCACCCCATGGGAGTTGCAGGGTTTGTACTGTCCTGGTAAATGGCAGATGTCAATCCGCCTGTACCCAGCCGGTAGCAGAGGGAATAAATGTAGAGAGCACTTCAGAGAAGGTTGATAAACTCCGCAAGAACATTATTGAAATGCTTTTTGTGGAAGGCAACCACTACTGTATGTTCTGTGAGAAGAGTGGAAATTGTGAATTACAGGCATTAGCCTATCGATTTGGAATTGCCGCTCCGAGGTTCCCTTACCTTTATCCGAAAAGGGACGTAGATGCGTCACATCCTGACATATACCTTGATAGAAACAGATGCATTTTATGCGGTCGCTGTGTTCGGGCCTCCAGGGAACTGGATGGCAAAAACGTGTTCCAGTTTGTGGGACGGGGATCGAATAAAAGAATTGCCGTAAATGCTCAAGCCAGACTTGGTGATACCGATGCAGAGAAAGCTGACAAGGCTTTTGATGTATGTCCTGTCGGGTGCATTCTCCGCAAACGCGTGGGTTATGCTGTGCCGGTTGGCCGTAGGTTGTACGATCAGGAGCCTATTGGCTCGGACATTGAAAAACCTGTTGTACTGGAACAGGAGTAGAGGAGATAAAAATGGCCAAACCAAAGATTGCAACTACATCTCTGGCAGGGTGTTTTGGATGCCATATGTCTGTCCTTGATATTGATGAGCGCATTCTGGACCTTGTGCAACTTGTAGATTTTGATAAATCTCCTGTTGATGACATAAAGAACTTTACAGGCAGGTGCGCTGTCGGTTTAATCGAGGGCGGATGTGCCAATGAGGAGAATGTTAAGGTTCTGAGGAGTTTCAGGGAAAACTGTGACGTGCTGGTTTCATTAGGCGATTGCGCTATCATGGGCGGAGTTCCGGCTATGAGGAATAATATCCCATTGATTGAATGCCTTCAGGAAGCCTACCTTGATGGACCGACGGTGTATAATCCAAGTGGTAAGATCCCTTCAGACAAGGAAATACCGCTGCTTCTTGACAGGGTTTATACCTGCCAGGAAATAGTCAAAATAGACTACCACCTTCCCGGATGCCCGCCACCAGCGGATGCCATATGGGAAGCTCTGGTCGCTTTGCTGAGTGGCAAGCCCATTAATTTACCCTATCAGCTGATCAAATACGATTAGAGGGGAGATAAAAGTAGTGTCCATAAATAGTAATAAAAAACAAATTGTAATAGAACCTGTCACCAGGGTGGAGGGTCATGGAAAGGTGACCATTCTTCTTGATGATGAAAACAGGGTTGAGCAGGCTCGTCTCCATATTGTTGAATTTAGGGGTTTTGAACGTTTTATCCAGGGTCGTCCCTACTGGGAAACCCCGGTCACAGTCCAGAGACTGTGCGGTATCTGCCCGGTCAGTCATCACCTGGCTGCTGCCAAAGCCATGGACTGGATTGTAGGTGGTGAAAACCTCACTCCCACTGCTGAAAAAATGCGTCGACTGATGCATCATGGACAGTTTCTCCAATCCCATGCTCTTCATTTTTTCCATCTTGCTTCACCTGATTTACTGTTCGGGTTTGGCGCGGATGTTTCCAAGCGGCATGTTTTTGCCGTAGCCGCTGAATATCCCGAACTGGCGACCATGGGAGTGATGCTTAGGAAATACGGTCAGGAAATCATAAAGGCCACCGCTGGCAAAAAGATTCATGGCACCGGAGCGATTCCGGGCGGAATCAACAAAAATCTGTCAATTGAAGAGCGGGACGTTTTCCTGAAGGATATCGACCAGATTTTAGAATGGTCCAAAGGAGCCGTAAAGGTCGCCAAGGATTACACAGTCGCCAATCTTTCAGATATTGGAGGTTTCGGATCTTTTGATTCAAACCACCTGTCAATTATCCGCAAAGATGGTGCCTACGATATCTATGATGGTGGATTAAGGGCCAGGACTTATGATGGGAAGACCATTTTTGACCATGTTGATAACCGGCTTTACTCTGACTATATTGCCGAGGAAGTCAAGGACTGGTCATATATGAAATTCCCGTTCATCAAGTCCATTGGAGCAGAAGCGGGATGGTATCGTGTCGGTCCTCTGGCAAGGGTCAACAACTGTGATTATTTTGATACTCCAGACGCTGAAGCTGAACGCCAGGAATTCATGGCGGTAACCGGGGGTAAGCCCAACAACATTACTCTCGCTTATCACTGGGCACGCATGATTGAAATGCTCCACTCAGCTGAAACCATCAGGGATCTTTTAAATGATAAAGATCTTCAGGGTGATGACCTGGTCCGGACCGGTGAGAGAAGAGGAGAAGCCGTGGGTATCATCGAAGCACCTCGCGGAACCCTTTTCCATCACTATAAGGTAAATGAGGATGACCAGATCACCATGGCCAACCTGATAGTTTCAACTACCAGCAATAATGAACCGATGAACCGGGCTGTCCGGAAAGTGGCCGATGAATATCTTTCAGGAGTTCCTGAGATTACCGATGGATTGCTCAACCATATTGAGGTAGCAATCAGGGCCTATGACCCCTGTTTATCCTGCGCAACTCATGCCATGGGACAGATGCCGCTGATAGTGGAAATAGTCGATAATGATGGACAGGTTATTGACAGGAAAACCAGGTAATGTGCCAGGCAGGTAAAAAGGTTCTGATACTCTGCTATGGGAATCCCGGCCGTCTGGATGACGGATTAGGTGCCGCTTTCGGTCGGGAATTTGAGAAATTCCGGCTGCAGGGGGTTGATATAGATATTGACTACCAGCTGAACGTGGAAGACGCCATGACTCTTGCAGAATATGATTCTGTTGTTTTTGTGGATGCCTGTATCAACGGGCAGGAACCTTTTCAGTTCAACTTGGTGGAACCTGAGCCGGCTATTTCATACACAAGTCATAGTGTTGAACCTGAACACCTGCTATCGTTGGCGAAGGAGATGTTCGGATCCAAAACTGAAGGTTACGCCCTTGGAATCCGGGGGTATGAATTCAATGAATTTGGTGAAGAATTGTCTCCCGGTGCTTTGCGTAACCTGGAACTGGCAGTAGATTTTTTGAAGAAGGCATGCCTGGAAGGTAATTTCCGGGAAGCTCTATGTCCTGCGCCACTGTGCTCAGGAGAAGGAAGGAATTAGGGGGATTGATATGCAAGATGGAAAGCATGTGATTCTGTGTGTTGATGACGATCCCGACATCTTGGAATCATTAAAAGTGATATTGGAAGCCAATGACTATGTAGTTGAGCTGGCAGATAGCGCTGAAGAAGGCCTTCATGTATACAGAGAAGTGAGGCCTGACCTGTTAATCATTGACCTTATGATGGAGGAAATTGATGCGGGCACGAGTTTTGTTAAGGAACTCAGAGCATTGGGCAACACCGCTCCAGTGTATATGCTTAGTTCCACGGGTGACACTCTCAGTTCTACCACGGATTTCAGTGAACTGGGTCTGACCGGAGTGTTTCAGAAGCCGATAAATCCCGACGTGCTTCTTGCTTTGCTGAAAACCAAGCTGCATCGTGGATGAGTATCCCGCACAGCCCTGAAGTCTCTTGGAGCAACAGGTGTCGGTTGGAAAACTGGATTACCGGATGAATCGCCATCTGTTTGGTAGTTTAGCTGTCGACACCTGTTGCTTTTAAATATTCATGCTGGTTGCATCAGGGGACATATGATCGATGAATCCTTAATAATAGTCCCGGACGCTGAAGAACTCACTGAATCCATTAAGTGGCTGATAAAATTGAGGTGGGTGGCATCGGCTGGAGTCTTTCTGGGTGCTTGCCTCCTGAATTTTCTTGTCCCGGATACCGTGCTTCTCAGGCATTTTCTCCTGATAGCTCTGACAATTTTTCTCCTTAATTGTTTTTTTTTCCTGATAAACCGAAAGTCACTCCATTCAACCCATCGCCAGGGTTTTATCTTTCTCCAGATAATATGTGACTGGATCATGCTGCTTATTGTTATTCACCTATCCGGAGGTATTACCAGTCCCGGGACCATGCTTTTCGTGTTTCATCTTTTGATAGCTGGTTTCCTTTTTTCCCGCAGAGCGTCATACATGCTGTCATTAATGGCCTGCGCTCTTCTGGTTTCCCATGCCATGTTCGTGAAAAAGGGGCTGCTCCACAATTACAGTAATCCCCTGAGCCAGGATTATCTCAGTTTTTCTCATGAAGAATTTTTAATGCTGGTTGTTTTTATTCTTTTTGTGTTTGTCATTACTGCCAACTTCGCTTCCGCTATTGCGGGAAGGCTCAGGATAAAGGAACAGGAGCAGCTGCAGGCCCTTCAGTCAAAGCTCAGGTTCGCCAGAATGACCCATCACCAGCTTCGGGCCCCACTGGCAGCTGTACAGAGTTCCCTGGACGCTATCCCCTATTCAGGAGAGTTGAATGATAAGCAGAAAGAGCTTCTGGGACGGGCTTCAAAAAGGATAAAGGATGCATTCAATACCATCCGCGACCTGCTGGACCTGGCCAGGGCGGAGAATGCAGTCAGTGAAGAACAGAGCACCAGAACCATTTTCCAGGAGGCGGTAAAAAAAGCCTTTGGCACTGCAGGAGACAGAGCGGCGGGCAAAAATATTAATATCAGATTCAAGGTTCCCGACAAACCGGTCTATCTGCGCCCGGCAACAGATGATATCGACAGGATTGTGTCTAATCTTCTTGATAATGCTATCAAGTACACTGGGAGTGGTGGACAGGTTGAACTGAACGCAAAAATCAGGGGAGAGTACCTCCTGGTGTCAGTTAAGGATTCCGGTATAGGAATTGCGCCTGAAGATCATGCCAGGGTATTTGAAGGTTTTTACAGGACCAAGGAGGCCAAGGCTTCCGAAGAAATCGGAACCGGACTGGGTCTTTCCATCGTGAAACAGCTGGTGAATCATTGGGGAGGCAGGGTAAGCCTGAAAAGCGAATTGAATGCCGGCTCAACATTCAAGGTAGAATTGCCCTTAGCCGGTTGATATCAGGGGAAATTCGAAAAGACGGAGTTCATCAAGGCAGTATAAGTCGGTGCCATCTGCTTCTGGAAGCGGCGATGAACGTAAAGGTTATAACCATCAATCCTGCCTTTTTTGTGACCATTAAGGGTCTTTTAGATATTCATTTTTGGTTAAATAGTTAAAAAATCGAAATATTTATGGTGTGATTGAGAGTTATGTGGCAAAATGATCCTGTGATTTCGGGTTTTTCTGAGGTTACATGGCGAATCTGCTGATGAAGAATAGTCAAAAAACTGATAATCCGGGATTGAATTTCGGGTTTTTAAAGTAGATTATTAAGGATAGATGTTGGGAAGGAAAAGGCAGGGGAAACCATCCTGTTCCAATTGTTCAGTATGATTCCAACCCGCATTGGGTAAGCTTAAGGATAGTTTATTAATGGAAGCCATCAATACCAGATGCACTTTGTTGATTAGTGATGACACTGATTCCAATATAGACATACTTGTTGAAGCGTTTGCTGATGAATACGATGTGATGGTTGCAACGGATGGTCCTTCTACCCTTGAAGCTGTGGAAAAGGTAATGCCTGACCTGATCCTGCTGGATGTCATGATGCCGGGTATGGACGGATTCGAGGTTTGCCGGCGTCTGAAAAAAGAGCCCCGTTTTGCCCAAATTCCAATAATTTTTCTTACAGCCTTGGACCAACTGTCCAGCAAAGAAGAAGGGTTCAGGGTAGGGGGCGTAGATTATGTCACCAAACCTTTTGATATAGTTGAGGTCAAGGCCAGGGTCATGACCCACATATCCCTGCTTCTGGCCAGGCGTTCCCTGGCCAATCAGAATGAAGTTCTGGAAGAGAAGGTCAGGGAGAGAACAGAAGAACTGAACCTTACCCAGAATGTAACAATTTCCTCACTGGCCTCCCTTGCTGAAACAAGGGACAATGAAACCGGATGGCATATTAAGAGATCTAAAGCTTATATAGAGATCCTTATTAATGAGCTTAAAGAAAATGCCAATTTTGCAGAACTCAAAGACCGTGATATCGAAGAACTGATCATCAAATCAGCTCCCTTGCATGATATTGGAAAGATTGGTGTGCCTGACAGTATCCTGCTCAAACCCGGCCCCCTCACCCAGGAGGAGTTCGAAGAAATGAAGAAGCATACGGTGTTGGGCAGCGAGGCTTTACTTGTAGCTGAAAGGGAATTGGGCTCCAGTTCATTTTTGAGGATTGCTGCCGAGATGTGCCGTTCTCATCATGAAAAATGGAATGGAGAAGGCTATCCTGACGGTCTTTCCGGAAGGGATATTCCCCTTGCCGGTCGGCTCATGGCTGTAGCAGATGTTTATGATGCCCTGATCAGTTCCCGGGTTTATAAACCACCCTTTAGCCACTCTGATGCCACCACCATTATACTGGAAGGAAAAGGCACTCATTTTGACCCCGAAATAATTGATGCGTATGAAAAGATACACCGGGAATTTGAGCGTGTGGCCACAGAGTTGGCTGACCAGGAGAGCATACCGCTTGATCTGAACAGAAAGTAGCATGGTCTACCCGTCCTTCCGATCCTATCCTGCCAGAAAATGTTTTCTCCGGTTAGTAATACGTTTCCTGAGGTCCTGCAAAACAGGGTCTTCTGGATTATTGTGGGAACACGCCGCAGGAGTTTTCCATGTTCAAGCAGTTTAGAATCAGATCCTTTATCTCCATTTCTGCATTTTTGTTTTTTTTAGTGATGGTACTCAGTGGTACCGCTGCCTATATCAAGCCCGAGGGATCAGTCGCATCATGGCAATCCTGGAGTTTCGTGTGGCTTGATAAAGGTGAATGGGAGGGGTTGCACACCCTGACTGGGATTTTTTTCCTGATCCTTTCCTTTATTCATATAGTCCTGAACTGGAAAATGCTTTACCAGTATCTCCGGCAGAAATCTTTTTTCAGCTGCGAGATGATCCTGGGAGCATTATTCCTGCTACTTGTTGTTGGAAGCAGTGTTTTGCGGCTTCCCCCGGTTTTCCTTCTCATGGATGCCGGTGAGCACATTTCAGATTCGTGGGCGCAGGAAGGAGTCGCTCCATTTAACCGGGCGGAAAGAACGACTTTGCATGAATTATGTGAACATGAAGGGATTAACCTGCCTCTGTCTTTGGCAATGAAACGGCTCGAAGATGCAGGGATCAAATCAGTTGACCCTTCCATAACCCTTGAAGCCCTGGCTGATAAAAACGGCTCAAGTCCAGCCGAGTTGTGGAAAATAATCTCGGATGGAATCAACGTTATCCCCTGAATCGACCCGGCTTCTGCTACCTGGGGACTATCAGCCGTCAAACATTTCAGCTATTCCCGGGAGGAAGTAATTGAAAAAAAAAGGAGGGCATCACCTACTGACGCCCTCCTTTTTGATTTTATTTACTACCCGTTTTAATTGCGGGTCCCGATATCCTGGTGGAGGTAAGCGGGATCGAACCGCTGACCCCCTGCTTGCAAAGCAGGTGCTCTCCCAGCTGAGCTATACCCCCCGGTTAAGAAGGGATATTCTACCATACATTATTTTTTTAATGCTACTTCACTGGCTGCCTCACCCGGTAAAGGATTTCTCCGGCTTTTGGAACCATCAGACGTCCTGGTCCCTCTGATGCCCAGGTTTCAGGGTTAATTGAAGCTGGGTCACAATAGCCCAGGCCGATTTTTCGGCAGCGCGCCTCAGGGATGCCGGTGGCCAGTGTCACGTTGATTCGGGGGACTTCTGTTGTTGTTTCAGCATCGTACCAGCCGAGCCCCCTTACATGGGTGCTGTGGGCAATGACTCCACCCGGATATTTCCTGTATTTATCCCATTGCTTGAGGAAAAAGTCACAGACGTGGTATCCCACTTCATCCAGTAGATCGCCATGCGAATAACTGACCTCGCTTATGTGGGGAGCGTAAATGATAACCTCGCCTCCATCAGCTATTGCCGGCTCCAGCTTATACATTCCCTTGGCCGCGGTCCAGATATCCCTGTACATTGTTGGCATTACCGAAAGAACCCGGGATACAGGTTTGTCCAGCCATTTAATGTGGACAGTGGATGAAAGCTCAGCAGCCTTTTCGTAGGCGTCTTCAGGGGATCCGTAATAGAGGCCGGAAAGCTGGTTCCCTGAAACCACCAGACTGAAGCAGGATCTTGGAACTGAAATACATTTAACCGCGAGGTCAATGACCCGGCGTACAGGGGTGTATTTGGCACCGATTACTCTGTAACTGCTGATAACAGCTCCCAGCCAATGAGAATAGTTGATTATCTCTGATCCTCCGATCCCGGGAAAAAAGTATTTATTTCCACCGGAAAAACCAACCACCTCATGGGGAAAGGTCGGCCCGCAGATAATCAAGTGATCATAATCCAGGATCATCCGGTTAAGCCGAACCGGTATTTCCCTGAGGAGTCCGGCGTCGTGTCCCAGGTTCTCCACCCTGTCTCCGACAATTTCCCTGGTCTCTTCCAGGCTGATGGAACCAGCCTGGAAGAAGGTATCGGGATTGCTCCATTCGTGATTGAAGATGCCTACCGTAGCGTAGGTTGTATGCCGTTCAACAGCAGTGATACCGACAAGCTGGCAGAGTTCGGCTTCTGTGTGCGGCTGGTGGGTGCCGAGGGCTACCAGGTAATCCAGTTTGCTGACCCGCGGTCCCAGGTTATCCCAGAGAAGGCTGAAAAAAAGGGGGATAGGTGCAGTCCTGGTCAGGTCCGGGATAATAACCAGCACTTTTTTCCCATCCAGCTTTTCTGCGGCCAGAGATTCCTTGACCAGACTTCGTATCTCATTTTCAGAAAGAAATTTATCCGGGTATCCAGTTCCCTTTACCATATCAGACTCCACTGAATGCTGAAAATCCGCCATCTATAGGCAGGACAACACCTGAAACGAATGACGCAGAAGGGGAGAGGAGCCACATAACGGCTCCTGTCAGGTCCTCAGGATTTCCGAATCTTCTCATCGGAGTATGATCAAGTATTGATTGCCCTCTTTCTGTCAGGTTGCCTGACACAGGATTGGTAAGCAGGAACCGATTCTGTTCAGTCAGGAAAAAACCGGGAGATATGGCATTTACCCTGATCAGAGGGGAATACTCCTGGGCCATATGTACAGCCAACCACCTGGTGAAATTGCTTACACCAGCCTTGGCGGCTGAATATGCCAGAACCCTGGTCAGCGGACGGTCCGCACACATGGATGAAATGTTGAGGATAGCTCCAGTACCCTGTTCGGCCATATGTTTACCGGCTACCTGGCTGGGGATAATGGTGCCCAGCATGTTCAGGTTAAATACAAATTTCATTGATTCCTGGGATATTTCGAAGAATGGCCGGAGCTGATCTGTCGTTGCTTCAGGGTGGTTCCCTCCTGCTCCATTGATCAACACATCAATCTTTCCAAACCGTTTTATGACATTAGCCATGGCGGTTTCTACTTTTTCCTTATCCAGGACATCACAGTATTCAATCATCAGATTTTCATTGGCGGATTCCTCGACAAATAGTGACCTGGCATGATTAACATCAAGGTCCAGGATCGCTACCGCAGCTCCAGCATCCAGGAGTGCCTGGGAAAGGCCGCTGCAGAGGATGCCGGCTCCACCGGTTATGGCAATTTTCAGGCTACTGATATCGAAATATTCAAGAATCTGGTTATCTTTTTTCACGGGGACTATTTCCTTTCACTTCTAGCCCGCATTAAATGCGGGATGACTACTGCCGCGAGGCAGCCAGGCGGTCATGATCTTCCTCCGCCTCTCCAGGCAAGCCCGCCTCGAAAGCGAGACTGGTGGATTCATTACAGAAAGGGCTCCAGGTGTTTTCTGAAATGAAGATCAAGAAAATCGTAATACTGTTCTTCCCAGCAGTACAGGACGCGCATGAGTTCCTGTTTCATTGATGGTTCATTAAGTACTGAACCGAATGTTACGTGCAGTATCTGCCGGTCGTGGAGGCTGTCAAACACCTGAATCAACTCGCCGTCTTCCATTTTAAGGGTATCAAAGGCCTGATCAAGGCAGGCGGAAACATGGTAAGAAGCCTTGTCTTCAGAATATCGGGACAGCGCGTACTGATGAACCTGCCTGAAAAATCCGGGAGCTTTAACAGCGGCAACCCTGAGGGCTTCAAGATAACTGGTTCCAGCTGTTTTAAGATGGACCAGAGTACCTGCCGCACCGGCCAGCAGTGGATAAGCCAGGAATTTGTCAGAACCTGAATGAAGGCTCAATTTATAGGGACCCAGGGCACTGGCCACTGCAGCATGTTCAATAAATGATTTTTTCAGGGTATTAAGGCTGTTTTCAATCGTATCTGATTCTTCAGCCTGATAGTCGACCCCTTTTTCGAACCGTCCGGGGAACCTTGGGGCCAGACTGTTCCATTCAACACCAAGCCGCTTCAGTTCAGAGGCGATATAAACATGTTCCTCCACGGATGTGGGGGAATCAGTTTCATCCACACTTACTTCCAGTTCAAAGGAGGATTTATTCCCATTTGAGACTTCAAGCAGATGCCTGTACATGGAAACTGTATGCGCGATAGCACTTCCGTATTTTACGGCGGCTACAGCCAGAGTTTCATGGCTGAATGTTACCGATATTTCCCCGAATGAAAAGGTCTTTTCAAGGAATCGGGTAGAAAGATCCGACCAGGAAGTCTCCAGCTGTTCCCAGGGGAGGCGGTCCAACTCTTCCCGCAAGAGAGAGCTGTCTGAATCCGGGTCTATGTTTTTCACATGGTCCCCGGGATCAATAGTAAAGAATGTATAACCATTACGATAACATTCTGAAATCTCGCCTTTTGTTTTAAGGTGGTCGGCGTCGGCACCGTAGCCTTTTTTCCAGCCTGACTGCATTACCCCCCACATCGCATCATCAATTACTTCAGAAGACGACCTGGAGGTTCGCAGGTTTTCTCTGGTGGACTGCTGAGCGAATACCGGTCGGAAAAAATCCTCGCCACCCTCGGTGTTCAGGATGGCCCTGACATGTCCGGGTGTGGCGCAGCCCAACCGGTCTCCGAATCCGGCGGAACTTTCAAGTCCTATGACTGAAGGGGCAAGAAAAGAAAACAGTCTTCTGAGATGGGATGCATTCTGTGGTGACAAGGGGAATTCGAAGACTGCCGGATGTTCCCCTGTGGTGATAATCCGGTTCCCTGAGTCAGGAAGAGCATTACAGTTGTTGTCGGGGCTGGCTGTGAAGATTTTTTTTCCGGACCTGGTCTTAGCCAGGCAAAAGAGGTGTTTATCGTCAGCCAGGAAGGATTCAGAATAAACCGAAACATCCAGTTTCTTTTTAAGTATATAGGCCAGTTCCTGTTTTGCCCTGTGGTAAGCTTCTTGTCCTAAACTCATTCGTGGATACTCCTTCAGTAATCCATGCGCAGGAAAGAGTGGAGAGGCAACGGACGGCAACGTTGTGATGTTGCCTGGTGCCTGTTTTTCCCCGCACTATTTGTTATTGCCTGCGGATTCTAAAAGCTGACAGGAACCCTCTTGGTCCGGAGACAGATTTCTATTTCTCGGCAGGGACACCTTCGATGGAGTCATTTTCGGCAACTGTAGAAGCTTGCTTGCCCTTCGGGTCGAGACTGGTGATTTTTGTCTTCGCTTCAGCGGCTATTGGAGAATCAGCAAACTCTGTTGCAACCCGCTGGTAGGTTGCAAGAGCCAGGTCTCTGTCCCCATTGGCTTCGTGCAGCATTGCCAGGTTCATCAGGGTAAACTGAATCGGATAATTGTCAGAAGGTTCCTCGACGATTTGATCGAGAAGAGCAATGGCCTTGTTTACATCATGGGCGGCTGAAGCCAGTTGGCCTGCTGAATTCCGGGCCAGGTTCCTGACATCTGCATAATCGCAATCATTAATTATACCCTGTAGTATGGATTCAGCCTTTTCCGCATCACCGAGGTCCACATAACATAGGGCGGTATAATACCTGGCCAGATCCCCAATTTTTGTTCCCTTGTATTCGTCCGCTGTCAACTGGAAAGATTCCAGGGATTTGTCCAGGCGCTCCTTATCAGATGAGAAATCGTATGTCATTTCCGGCTCTTCAGCGGCTGGCTCCGCTCCATCAGCTTCTTCCGTCGGTTTGTCCGCAGTGTCTGTTTTGTCAGGAGCAACTGTGCCGTGGTATATTTCAAGTCCTTCGGCAAATGCGGTCTGTACCTTGTTGTTCCTGGAAAAACTGTAACTATTCCAACCGTAAACAGCCAAGATTGCCAAACAGATGATCACCAGTCCTGAAACCAGCAGAATCCGATTTTTTACCATCCAGGATGAAGTTGTTTCAAGCGCTATCTGGATTGGATCTTTATGGACAATTTCTTTACGAGTCAATCTTTTTGATGCCAAGAATCTACCTCCCGAAGGTAATTTCGGTTTTGTTGAAATAAATATTTATCTATCTGGATTCTATTTATCTGTAATACCGCACCCAACAGGAGGAATATCCGGTATGGGTTTGTAAACTCAGTCACTAAAATCAATGCGCCTGGCAGGACTCGAACCTGCGGCACATGGGTTAGGAACCCATTGCTCTATCCTGCTGAGCTACAGGCGCATAATTTGAGTGACAAGTTTAGCATAATAGACCCCAAAGTTGAAAATCATTGATGCGGCTCAGCATTAAAATTAAGCGACTGAAAAAATCCTTATATCAAACGGTTTATTTCCCGATTCATACTAATAGATCCATAAGCATATCTTCGTGATTCAATATGCAGGCGGACATTTCGCTTACAGGCTGGATTGTTATTGATTTTAGACTGGCGATGAAAGCAGGTTAAATTCAGTGTCAATTATGACAGGGGGGGCATATAACCTGAACGTCAAATGCCAGAGAACCAGTATGTCGCGGGATTAATTTTTTTGGTTATTGGGATTGCTATCCTTTTCTTCGGATACCGTTTTTTTAAAGCAGCCCTGGGAGTTATGGGATTTGCAACCGGTTTTATCCTGGTCGTTACCCTGGGTTCTGACCTGACAGATTTTGGACGTACCGAGGTATTGATTGCCGGCCTGATCGGAGGTGCAGTCTGCACTTTTTTATTCATATTCGCCTACTATGCCGGAATTTTTATAATGGGAGCGCTTCTTGGTTATGTGCTGGGGACATCAGTATCTCCTTATATTCATGTTGACCCGGTAATTATTATCGCAGTCGCCGTGGTCCTGGGAGGTATGATCACCTTTGTTGTCCAGAGGGTAGTCGTAATCTGTATAAGCGCGTTTTTCGGGGCGTGGATTTTTTTGCTTGGCATAGGCCTTCTTTTAAGCCAGATCAAAACAGAAAGCATTATTAGTGAACCTGGAAAGGTTTTATTGCTCTACCAGGAATTCACCTGGATGATGCTGGTTTGGCTGGTGATCTCCTTGACTGGCATATACAGCCAGTACCGGGGCATGGAGAAAAAGAAGAAGGAATAGCCAGGGGTAATAAATAACCGGCAGGAGACAGTTTCCGAGAAATTAAGCTGTTAATTAATTATGGATTCCCGGTTACTTGTGAGGCTGATCTGAATCAAGGATTTTACGGTTCATGACGTAAGATGGGTAGATTTTGGAAGCCTGCTTTATGGTTTGTACTTCCACAAAAGCCTTCGGATTGAACTTATTTATTATTTGTTGCAGTTCAGGATATTTTTTCCTTGGAATAATTGAGATGACCAGCCTCACACTTCCCTTGGATCCCCTGGCGCTTACCGATGTTATTCCAAACCTTCTTGCCTTGAGGCTGTCAATAAGCTCCGTTGCGTCTTTGGAGGTGATAATTGTTACTTTCAGAAGGCCTGCCGCCAGCTTTTCTTCAATCATCAACCCGATATAGTTCCCAGTGCCGTAACCCCCGGCATATGCCAGGTAGTTGGTGAAGTGTGTCAGGTTCTGGAGTACATAGGAAATAGCTACTATCCAGATCAGCACTTCAAAGAATCCAAATACTGCCGCCTTTTTTTTCAGACCTTGTGCAATTGAGGCCATTCTCAGAGTTCCCAGGGAAACGTCCGCGACCCTGGCCATGAAAATTAGCAGGGGCATTAACACCCATTCAAAAATGAATTCAAAATCATTTATTGATCCCATAAAATTTTATCCACGGGAACCCAAATCCCGCCTCGGGTTTTCTGCCATATTCGTTCAGTGGGACTCCTCCCCCTTAACTGCCGGTGTCACCCAGATTTGCTCCAGCTGATCAGGATATGAATATTACATTATAAAATTGAGCAAAGCACTCTCTTTGCCGTTTTGTTGTCAGATAATGGGCCTGATTTAACATTTTTTGGGGTTTGACTTAAGTCGGGGTGTTTTTCTATTATGCGGAACAGTATATTAGAGGGTAACCAAAAAAGGAAGCGTTGTATTAACAACTATAAAATTATGAGTTTAAAAGAAAAGAAATCTGTTATGAAGACTCTGCCTGGTGACGATGTGCGCCAGGTGATGTGGCGATTCACCGAAAGATTTGATCTCCAGATGGTTGTACAGTCTGCCCGATCAGTAGCGAGAGGCCCCGTTGCCAGGCTGGTAGCCGATGGCGCCCGGAACACGCACGAGTGGACTTCAGCCAAAAACGGCCTCCTGGATGCTTTTGACCAGGCAGGAATCACCTCTCTTTTTATGGAGCCTGAATGGGGCGGTTATATAGCCGGACCCAAGAATATGGCTCTGGCCCTGACAGCTTTTGAACTGGGATGGGTCGATGGAGGCGCGGCGACCTCCAGCCTGGCGGGCTGTCTCGCTCTTTCCCCCATTCATGAAAAAGGGACGGAGGAACAAAAAGCCGAATACATGAGCAAGGCCGCTCCTTCAGCCACAGGCGGAAAAATCTCCAGGGGCGCATTCGTTCTGACTGAACCGCTCCCATATGTAGGGGTCGACGCCAGTATGCTGGCCGGGAAAGTCAGGATTGTTGAATGGAAGGACGGAGAGGAACCACTGCTTCAGGTGGAGAAGAGGGGGAGGTTCATAACCAACATGGATTTTGCTGATTTCGTTACAGCCGCGGTTTCCAGCGATGATGAACGTATCAAAGGATCCTGCATGGTTATTCTGGAAGAAGAGGATGAAGGCCTGTTCGATCGGGGCGCTCCTACGCTTAAGCTGGTGCACCAGCTTTCCTCCACCAGGGACCCGATATTCAATCTAAAGGTGCCTGCCAGCAGGATAATCGGGGGATATACCATACAGGATGGGGTCATTGTCCCCAATTTCAGCCATAATGAAGTCATTGAAGCAGTATTCCGCCGTACCAGGGTCACGGTAGGCGTTATGACTGCTGCAAAACTCCTTTCAGCGGTTGAACCGGTGATCCGGTATCACCGGCAGCGCTTCAGGGGTGGAGAGTTTGCTAATCCCGGCTCTCCCCGTTTTGACCAGGGGCTGCAGCAGAAGGAAGATACACTGCACAGGCTGGCCGAGGTATGGGCCGCCGGAGAGGCTGCCGCCTCGCTGGGATTTGCCGCCGCCAGGTGCTTCGATGAATTGGACCCGATTGAAATCGAAAAGGATAAATATTTTCACGAAAAGGGCATTCTTACCGGAAAAGATAAACTAAGAGCCCAGAGGAAAATGGACCAGGACGCGGTTGAATTTATTGAAATGCAGGGAGTCGCTGATGACCAGCGGGATATGGCCAGGTTTGAAGAACTCGGTAATGAGTTACTGGTGAGGTATGCCATGCTGGATGCTGAAGCCAATGTACTCTGCCCGGCCTGCAAGCTCTGGAATACAGGGCATGGCGCAACCAAAATGCGGGAAGCGGTAGCCATGATGGGAGGATATGGGATAACTGAAGACTGTCCCGGTTTCCTCGGCCAGAAATGGATGGATTCTCAGCTGGAGGCCACCTATGAGGGCCCTGAAGCTGTCCAGCGCCGCCAGCTATCCATAACCATGTCCAACCCCGTGTTCCTCGCGATGCTCAACAGGTGGACATCTGAGCTGAAAGTAATCGAGACGGCTGATCCTGATATCGGAGCCGGAAACCTGGCCGGGGCTATGGAACTCTGGACCTGGACCCTGTCCTACCTTAAGAGTGCCAGGGATGAAAACGGAGTAGCCCTCTCCCGGAATAACCGGCAGGGAGTCTCATTTCCCATGGCTGATGCTCTTTGCTGGCTTATGGCAGCTCATAAAATGCTGCTGGATGTGATGGAACTGTCTGAAAACGGAAAGGATTCCCCGACCTTGGCTGAAGGGCTGGAAGGCTTGGTTAGTTTTTATACCAGCCTTTGCCGGATTCAGATTGCCAACGCAGCAGGTGAAGTTGGGAAAATTTGTTCCCGGCTGGTATACGGATATGGATCAGCTGAACAGGAAAATGAGGAGTTCTCACTGCTCAAGTCCAAGGTAGACTCCGGGATGGCCGGAAGCCAGCTGGCCAGAGACCGGGCCGGAGAATCAATACTGGAAGTGGTTATTCCTGAAGCCCTGGACTACCCCATATAGTCTATAGCTGTTGCCAGTTTTCCAGGATACTTGTCGAAACAGGATGGGTTCGCCCCATGGTTGAGAGATTGGGAGTATCGCAGGTATTAGATAAAAAGGGATCGAGCCAGGCTGACGCAGTGGTGAGCCAGCCCTTGCTGCGGCATCTTCTGTTATAGAATATTGAAATCCTGAGGTTTTCGGCACTGGTTTGAGCAGCTGTTTGAACAGAATAAATTATAAACAGGTGGACTGGATGAATGAAGAATATCAACGCATGAGCATGGATGTGGACATTGTCTGCGTAGGTTTCGGCCCTGCCATGGGCGGTTTTCTGACGACCCTTTCCCGAGCTCTTCTCAATGAAGATGGGACACCCCGGCTGGAGAGCAGCCTTATGCCCGGAATGCCACTCCAGATATCATGTTATGAGAGATCTGATGATGTGGGCTTCGGGGTATCAGGAGTTGCTACCAGGGCCAGGGGCATAAAAAAAAGCCTCCCGGATTTTGATCCTGCCCAGGTTTCCATGGCTGCGGATATATCCGGGGAAAAGTTGATTTATTTATTGGACCCATTGGGGACCAGCCGCCGATCCCGGATCCTGAAATTCTCTGATGCAATAATTAAAACCTGCAAATGGCTTCCCTGGTACCAGGATTTTTCTTTTGAACTTCCCTGGATTCCTTCCTTTCTCAGGAAGGACGACGGCCTGGTTCTTTCCATCGGCCAGTTTAATCAGTGGGTGGCCGGCCAGGTTATGTCAACCGGAACCGTGATGGTGTGGCCAGGTACCCCGGTAAATGAACCATTGATAGAGGGCAACCGGGTAACCGGTGTAAGGCTGATAGACCAGGGAACTGACAAGCTGGGCAATCCCGGACCTGGATTCATGCCTGGAATGGACGTAAAAGCCGCCCTGACCGTGATTGGAGACGGCCCGGTTGGATCAGTGGGACAGCAGTTGGATGACCACTTCGACCTGCCCGGGAATAACCATCATACGGAATGGGCGGTGGGTGCCAAGATGGTCATAGACCTCAAGGATGGAGTGGAACTGGAGAAAGGGACCATTTTCCATACCTTCGGCTTCCCTGAACCGGAAATTTTCGGGTTTTTGTATGCCCACAGCGCCACTACTGTTTCTGTCGGTGTGTTTATTCCTTCCTGGTTCCGCAGCCCGGTAAGGAATTCTTACCGCTACCTGCAGCACTGGATGCAGCATCCCCGCATCTGGAAATATTTGGAGGGGGGAACCCTCAAATCCTGGGGTGCCAAATCCCTGGAGGAGTCAGGTAAACATGCTGAGCCGTACCTGGCTGGGGACGGTTATGCCAGGATTGGTGAAGGTTCCGGAAGTACAAATGTCCTGGCGGGTGCGGGTGTGGACGAAGCCTGGGTTACCGGATGCCAGTTGGCCGAGGCAGTCATTGAACTGGCTGAGGCGGGTGAGGAATTCTCCCGGGAAAATATGGAGAAAACCTATCTGAAAAAACGCAGGGAAAGCTGGGTTGAGAAGGAATTAAAGGTTGCGGAGAATTCACGGAACGGATTCAATAAGAGCTTTGTAAGAGGTATGCTGGGCATGGCTCTGGCCGGATTTACCGGAGGCCGTTTTACAGTAAAGGGTGAAGTTCCTGCGCCTGACAAATTGTTGCCGACACTTGAGGAGTATTACCGTGGGATTATCCCGCCTGAAGAGGTGAAGTCGATAGTGGAAGAGTGTTACCAGAGCGGAGAGCTTGTCTATGACAGGCTGATGACCAGGGCGGGATGGCCTGAAATCAAGTATGACGGGAAACTCCTGGTATCTCAGCAGGATGCCCTGCTCATGGGCGGTAAAGTGCAGGCACCTGACGGTTATGCGGATCATGTGGTTTTCAGGGAACCAGCTCTGTGCAAAACCTGTCATAATAAGATATGCGTTGAGATGTGCTCAGGCCAGGCCATTGCTAACGATCCTGCAGGCGGGGTCAAGTTTGATAATGAAAAATGCATTCACTGCGGAGCCTGTAAATGGAATTGTTCCCGCCTGACGGCAAAAAGGAAGATGAATGTGGACTTCCGGGCCGGAGCGGGAGGATTACATTCCGCTGAGAATTAGGAAACCGTTTTTTTAGAATAAACTGTTCGGGCCGGGATGGTTTTCCTGGTCCGTTTCAGGGTTATGGAGATGAGGAATACAGATCAGTATGAGTGAATATCAGATTGTTGTGTGCGGAAGTTTGGTTCCGGATCCCTTACAGACCCTGGAGCCCGCTGCCGGATCCCAGGGACCGGTTTTGAAAAATGAATTGATGCTGCCCTCAGTGCTGGACCCCTGGGCCGGGCACGCTCTTTTTGAGGCGGCCAGCCTGGCAAAAAAAGAACCGGGAAGCAAAGTCTGGCTGGTATCTCTTGGCCCTAAAGCCAAACTGCAGCAGTTGATGATGACTCTTGCCCAGAAAGTCCCCTTTCAGCTGGTAGCCCTGGATGGGCCTGCCGGAGGATTTACTGATTCATACAGTGTTTCGGCCGCGATAGCTGAAGCGGTGAAAGGCATTCCAGAACTCGACATGTCAAGGCTTCTCCTTTTCGGAGGATGGGAGTCGGCTTCCCGGGGAGCAGGATCTACCCTGCAAATGGTGGGAGAAAGGCTGGGCATCCGCAACCAGTTCCAGGGTGTTGATGAACTGGAGATTAAAGAGGGTGAGCCCATGAGGATACTGGAGAGAGTAGAAGGCGGCAAACACCAGGTTTCTACCTGCGCTTCTCCTCCTGCCGTATTTGGGTGGGCAACCGGGAATCTGCCGGAACCTCCCAATAATCCTCAAATTGGAATGATGAACATGAGGACTGTAATGCCGTCTATCCAGCAGGCCCGGCCGATTCAGCTGGAACCAGGAGGGCTCAGCTATTCAGATGTAAAGATACCCGAACAGAGGCGACAGACCAGGATAGTCAAGGATATGACGCCGGAAGAAGTGGCCAGAGAAATCCTGGAATGGATTAAGGAATAATTGAACATGGAAAAAGTATTACTGCTGATTCATACGGATAAAGATGGAAATCTCCATAAATCCATGCTGGAAGCCCTTACGGCAGGCCTCAAAACAGTAGAGAAAATGGGAGGGGTTTCCCTGAGCGCGGCGATTATAGGTGCAGGCGCGACTGCCGCGGCCGGGCAGCTGGCAGGAAGCGGAGCTGATAAAGTTTATACGGTTTCCGGTGAGGAATTCTCAGTACCCAGGTATAGCAGTGATTCTGCTGCGGTTGAAGCCGTCTGCCGGGCAGCAGAGGCAACCATTGTTATTGCTGCCGGAACCTCACGCTGGAACAGGGTTGTTTCAGGAGTTGCTTTCAGGCTGGATGGCCGGGTGGATACCCATGTAACTGACATCGCCGCGGGAGAAAATTTTGCGGTTAACCGCTGGTTTTACAGGCAGCGAATATGCGCTGCCGTATCCAGGACGGAGCGGCCCTGGTTCATGGTCGTTGACCCGGGAAGTTTTGAAGCTTGGTCCGGAAACGGCCCTGTCCCGGAGACTATAGCAGTAGAGGTATCTTTGCCTGACGTGCCAAAGGTGGAAGTCATCGGTGAGAAGAAACCTTCCGCCGGGGAACAGACTATCAGGCCGGATGCCGAACTGCTCCTGGTTGCAGGGGCCGGATGGACCAAGATTCAGCCAGACGGAAGTTCGCAGGTCAGGAAGGCCGAAGAGCTGATCCTGGGATTTCTGCGAAATACCCAGGCTTCCCTGGGCGGCAGCAAGTCAATGGTGGATCAGTCTTCCGAGGGTGAAGCTGTACTTACATTCATGACTCATCTCAACCAGATCGGGCAAACCGGATCAACACCCAGGCATCAGAAAGGTTTGGCTACATGCTGCCATGGAGAAGAGCCCCACGCAGTAGGGTGGCGCTTCATCAATGAGCGACGGGCCATAAACCTGGATCCCAACTGCGGTTGGGCCCAGGGCAAAGCCGATGTCCTCTACGTGGCTGATTCCTTCAGGGTCCTGGAAAAACTGAATGAAATGCTGGGTTAAGGTCAGGGTGTTGCGGCCCTTGGGTACTTAAGTCAAGGTTAAAGATTAATATACGGGCCGGATTCTCACTGTTACGGCGGCAGGGGTTATAACAGTCACTGGGCTTTGTCAGCCCTTAGACTTCACTGCCTCGCTGCTTAAGTTCGCCGGAAATGCGGGTTGAGAGTCCCGAGGATAACTGATTGCGAACCTTGAACCCTGGTTCAACTTCCAAATACAGCTTTCACTTTTTTCAGTTCATTAGGGATATCAATTCGCTGGGGGCAGCGTTCCCGGCACTTTCCGCATTCTGTACACGCCGAAGCCCTGGCTTCGGGAGAGAGCACCAGGCTGTATCTCCATTTGTTGCGGGACTGGCTGACAGCGTCATCAAACATGTGGTAGTCAATGAAGATCTGCAGGCAAATCGGGATATTGACTCCAAACTCGCACGGCATGCAGTACCTGCAGGCTGTACACCCTACCGGAATCTTTTCCTTGTAAATAGCGGTTACTGCCTTGATTATCTCCAATTCCCGGGGTGACATCGAGTCAGCAGTAACCTTTTCGGCAAGCCTGATGTTTTCCTGTGCCTGAAGCATATCAGTCATACCGCTCAGGATAGTGGAGACTTCCGGGTGGTTCCAGATCCAGCGCAGGGCCCATTCAGCCGGAGTACGTTTTATCCCGTATGATGCATAAACCTTTTCTGCTGCTTCAGGGCACTGGGCGAGGCTTCCCCCCCGGAGCGGCTCCATTACCACGATCCCCATTCCTTCTGAAGCAGCATATTGAAGGCCGCTTTTTCCGGCTTCGAAGGACTCGTCCAAAAAGTTATACTGAATCTGGCAGAAGGACCAGGCGTAACTGTTTATTATTGGAACAAAATTCTCCAGGGAGTCATGAAAGGAAAACCCTGCGTATCTGATTCTGCCGTCAGCAATGGCGCTGTTCAGGAATTCGGTAACTCCCAGCTTCTGCAGGTACTTCCAGCGCCTGCCATCCAGGGCATGGAGCAGGTAGAAATCAATGACATCAGTCTCCAGGCGCTTCAGTTGCTCATCAAGGATCCTGTCCATGTCGCTTCTTTCCTTAACCAGCCAGACTGGAAGCTTGGTGGCCAGGTTGACTTTCTGCCGGTACCCCTCTCGCAGAACCCGACCAATGAAAGGTTCGCTCGCCCCGGGCTGACCTAGTCCCGTACCATGGTAGGGATAGGCAGTGTCAATGTAGTTGACTCCTTTGTCTATGGCGCCTCGCAGCATGGGCAGCGCTTTTGCTTCATCGATCCTGTCAGGATCACTGTTGAGTGTCGGGAGACGCATACACCCGAAACCAAGTACCGATACTTTTTCTCCTGTTTTCCCCAGTTCCCTGTAGAGCATGTTTATTTACACCTGAATTTTTTTAAGACCTTGTTAGATATCATCCGGCTTCCAATCAGCAATTTCCGCCTGAACGAAGTTGTTAACACCTGGCGGACAAAGCAGCCAGGGACAGCGGATTATACTCCAGCTTTATCAAACCTGACCTTTTTTACATCTTCCTCCAGGCCGGTCGGCCTGGAAAGGTCTCCGTAAAGGTCAGGCCGCCTCGTCCGGATCCACCGTTTCCCGGTATTGTTTTCCAGGAGATCCTTATGCAGTTCAGCAGTAACCATTACGTCATCAGCTTTCCAGGTTTCAGCGATAATTCGTCCGTAAGGGTCGATTATCATGGCATTTCCGGTTCGAATTTCGTCATCATCCACGCCGACACCGTTGCTGAAGGCCAGGAATATCCCATTGTCATGAGCTCTGGCTGGAAGCCAGCGGAGCAGCCAGCCTCGGCCCTTCCTGCCTTTGAATTCAGCCTCAATGGTTTCAGGTTCAACATACCTGTTGTCCCAGAGTCTCCGTTCCACAAGCCCCATGGTATTGGGATTGGTTGAGGTGCATCCTCCTGTCTGGTGAGGAGCCAGGAGGATTTCAGCCCCCTTCAGGGCCGTCATCCTTACATTTTCTCCGATATTGTTGTCGTAGCAGATCAGTACACCAAGGCGGCATCCGTGGGGGTCATCAAAAACAGTGTATTCATCACCTGAATCCATCTCGACATTAACAAAGGTATGGATCTTGCGGTGTTTCACCTGTTTTCCGTCAGGCATGCTGACCAGGTAGGTATTGTACAAACGGTTGTCTTCTGAAATCTCCACCAGCCCGGCTCCAACGGTAACGCCGGTCTGGGATGACAGGGCCTTGAGCTTTTCAGACATGGGGCCGCCTGGCACAGGTTCAGCTAATTCAATAAGCGCTGTTCTGTCCAGATGCCTCAGAAACCAGTAGCCGGTCAGGCAGCATTCCGGAAAAACGGCGATGTCCATGTTTTGCTCGGAGGCCTGCCTGGTGAACCTCTCGACTTTTTCAAAATTAGCTGATTTGTCGCCGTCTGTATGTTCCATCTGGATAGATGCAATGCGAATATTTTTTTTCATAATAAAAATTTTATCAGGAAATCAGATTTGATCAAGGCTGGGGGATTGATGATTAACCATTTTGGCCTTCAGGTTCGCAGTCCCTTGTCCAGGTAATTCCCCTAGAGACGTTTATCAGGTTCAGGTCAATCGTGCTGATCAGCAGAGCCATCAGTTGTCGATAGTGAGTCCTGCTGCTGTTTTCTGCGATAATGAGTTTAAGCTAAGACTTATGAGTTATGGACTGTACGAATCAAAAGTAGACATTTATGACCGGACCTTCCGGAAAATAAAGGGGATGGAGCGCCCCTCGAAGCTGGAGACAGGTGTGAGCAACGCCAGGATCATCAGCCCTTCACGGGGATTCCTGAACGGATTTGATTACACCATGCAGCTGCAGGTAGGATGCCCCGGAGGGTGCCTCTTCTGTTATGTCCCTAATTCTCCCAGGCTGGCCCCGGCGGATATCCGTTCCAGGTGGGGGTTCGAAATCAGGGAAAAGAAGAATCCAGTGTCCCGACTTAAAAGATACCTGGACCGCGGTGTACTGGCCGGGAAAAAAATTTACTGGAGTGCAGTAACTGACCCCTATGCCGTACGCGGCGCGGTCACCCGGGATTTATGGGAGGCTCTGCTGGATACCCCTCAGGCGTTACGCCCCTGTCGTATCGTGGTCCAGTCCCGCTTCAGAGTGAACCGGGACAGGCATCTGATTGCTGAATATTGCGGCTCAACAAAGAGTCCGGATGGCAAGCCCCCGGTTGTTGTCAGCTATACCATAGGAACAGACCGGGATGACCTGATTCATGCCTGGGAAAGGGCTACTCCTGATTTTCAGCAGCGTCTGAAAATTCTTGGATCTCTTCGTCAATCAGGAATTAAGGTTATACCTACACTGAGTCCATTCAGCGTCTGGAATGACCTGCAGCTTACCCTGCGCAGGTTCAGGGAACTGGATATCCAGGTGATATCGGTTATCTTCCTTAAGGAAGGAACCTCCACAGCCAGCACTCCCGGAGCTTTCTTGCAACATATCAGGAAGGAATATCCTTGTTTACTGGACAAACTGTGGCAGGAAGAACAGCTGACACTGATGGAATCGGTGATGGGGAAGGGCAATGTCCTGGTGGGACAGCAGGGTTTTGCCTGCCTGGCTGATGCTTCCAGGCTCTAATCCGGTGAGAAATGTGGGCTGAAGCTGTTAAAAAAATAACTTCGGGATGATGAGCTCTTTTTTCAATTGATAATCCGCGGCTTCTCATGGATACTGTTGGTACCTGAAGGGAGTTGTTTTAATGAAGAAAATGCCACTTCTCATCCTGATGTTGATAGTCCTCGCCTCCTTTTCCTGTTCATCGGTTGAAAATGTGCAGGTACATTCGGATAAACCTTTTCCCAATATCGTGCTGATCATGGCTGATGATATGGGGATTGGAGACCTGGGAGTTTATAATTCACAGACTAAGACAGCCACTCCACATCTGGACAGGCTGGCCTCTGAAGGAGTAATGTTCACTGACGTTCACACTCCATCGGCAGTCTGTACTCCCACCAGGTATGGTCTGCTGACTGGTCGATATGCCTGGCGAACCATCCTGAAAAGCGGGGTGCTCTGGGGTTATTCTCCCTGCCTGATTGAACCCGAAAGAAGTACACTGGCTTCAATGCTTAAGAAAGCCGGATATAATACGGCAGGGGTAGGTAAATGGCACCTGGGCCTGGGTGAAGCTGAAAAGACAGATTATTCCAAACCGCTGGTTCCAGGACCTGTTACAGCCGGATTCGACTATTACTTCGGTATTCCAGCCTCTCTGGATATGGATCCATATCTCTACATACAGGACGACCATGCCGTGGAATTCCCTTCTGAACAGATAGCCGGGAGTAAGCCCCGGCGGCAGGATGGAGGTGGTTTCTGGAGAGCGGGGGGAATCGCTCCCGGATTCAGGCACGATGACGTATTGCAGACAATTACTGCCAAGGCTGTGGACAGGATCAGGTCCATGGCAGTTGAGGATGCCCCTTTTTTCCTGTATTTTCCCCTTACAGCACCCCATACACCCTGGCTTCCTTCCGGTGAGTTCAAGGGAAGGAGCAGCGCCGGATATTACGGGGATTTCTGTATGCAGGTTGATTACAGTGTAGGGCAGATTCTGGAAGCTCTGGAAGAAGTTGCCGGAGGAGAAGAAACCCTGGTTATTTTTACCAGTGACAACGGATCTCACTGGCCGGTCAGCGATATTGAGAAGTACGGACACAGGGCTAACCTTTACTACAGGGGACAGAAGGCTGATATCTGGGACGGCGGGCACAGAGTGCCTTTCATAGCCAGGTGGCAGGGAATGATTACAGCAGGCGGAAGAGTTGATGAGATGCTTTGCCTTACCGATGTCTATGCAACCCTGGCGGCCCTGACAGGGCAGGAACCAGGCAGTGCCGAAGCAGAGGACAGTTTCAGTTTTCTTCCGGTTTTAATGGGAGAGAAGGCAGATTCCCCGATAAGGGAATCAATAGTACATCATTCGATTGACGGTGTTTTTGCCGTAAGGAAAAGGGAGTGGAAGCTGGTCCAGGGGTTGGGTTCCGGAGGTTTTACTGAGCCTGCATCCATTGATCCCGTAGAAGGGGGACCGAAAGGCCAGCTTTATAATATGGAAGAGGACCCTTCAGAGACCACTAATCTCTGGCTGGAGAAGCCGGAGATCGTGGGTGAACTGACCACTCTCCTTGAGGAGACAAAAAGCAGGGGCAGTTCGAAGAAGTAGGGACAGTCCATGAACCGTCCCTGCGCGGGGCAGCTATTTATCTTCCCAGGTAAGGTTGAGCTGGGCTCCTTTCAGGCGCTGCTCCAGCTGATCTTTCCCTGGGGCCAGGTTAAACCTGTGCTCATCCACTACTTTCCGGATTTCATCCAGAACTTCCGGGTGTGACCCCGAGATATTGTACTTTTCTGAAGGGTCTGCATCCAGGTTGTGCAGGCGGGGAGGATCCCAGGCAACTGGTTTGTCCTCTCCGTATCCTGACCTGGTGAGGAAATGAGCTTTGTAAGCCCCTTTTCTTACCGCCCACAGTTCGTTCCCCCGGTAATAAAACACCGTATCCCTGGGTCCTGGTGACCTGGTCGTAATGGTGTCGACCAGACTGCTTCCGTCCAGTTGCACTTCAGAAGGGATTTCCCCTCCGGCCATGCTCACGAAAGTCGGCAGCAGGTCCATGGTAGTTCCGGGATCCATGATTACACCCGGCTCCACAATCCCGGGACCCCAGAATATTGTGGGAACCCTCATCCCTCCTTCCCACGTACTTCCTTTGCCGTAATAGAGAAGTCCAGCTGAACCACCCTGTTCGTCATAGGTTAGCCAGGGACCATTATCGCTGGTAAAGACAACCAGCGTATTCCGGTCCAGCTCCAGGTTTTTCAGGGTCTGGATAATCTGGCCGGCAGACCAGTCCAACTCCTCCATGACGTCTCCGTAGAGGCCCCTGCGGCTTATGTCCGTAAATCCGGTTGAGCGAAAAAGAGGAACATGGACCATGCTTTGGGCCAGATAAAGGAAAAAGGGTTCATCCCGGTGCTGTTTTATGAACGTAACAGCCTCTTCTGTATAACGTTTAGTCAGGGTATTTTGATCAGTAGGCCTTTCCAGGAGTGTCCTGTTTCGGTAAAGGGGCAGGTTCCAGTATTCCATTTTTGGTTCACGATAAACCTCTCTACCCGGGGGGGAATCATTGACGCGATCCATATCATTGGAATAGGGAACACCAAAATAGTAATCAAATCCATGCTGATCAGGGTGAAACTGAGAAAGGTGCCCCAGGTGCCATTTGCCTATGGCTCCGGTAGAATATCCTATTTTTTTCAGGGCTTCAGCTATGGTTATTTCGCTGTCTGGAAGCCCACCGGCTGAATCGGGAAACAGCACTCTTCTCGTGCTGGAGCACATGCCGCTTCTGACTGGAAGCCTCCCGGTCAATAAAGCCGCCCGGCTGGGGGTACAGACGGAAGCCCCGGTGTAAAAACTGGTCCATCTCTGTCCCTCAAAGGCCATGCGATCCAGGTTAGGAGTGGCAATGGTAGGGTGTCCGAATGCTCCCAGGTCTCCATACCCCAGGTCATCACAGAAGATGACGATAAAATTAGGGGGCCTGGAGGAAGACACTTTTTGTTTGACTCCAGTGTCATGGCAGGAAAGGCTGGGAAGTAAAAGAACAAACCAAACAACGAGGATTCTGTTGATAGATCTCATGTTTGCAGATCCTTTTCGGAAAATTGGATGTTTAAAATTTTTGATTACAGGGAGATTGTAATTAATGGCGGTTGCCTGGTAAAGGGTATTGTGAAAGATCAGCTGTCCACTGTGCCGATTGTGGACTGCGGGTTAATTCGCATTTAAATGCCGTCGTCGAGGGCAGCTCGGAGTGCCTTCGGGTTTATGGAAAAACAGTAGCTCTGTTCGGGTTATGAGATCAGGAATCAAACAGGCTTTCAAAGGCATCCCTGGCGGAAGCAGGGGTATTGTTGTTCGATGAAGTGATTTTTTCAACGGTCGTCCGGATTTCAAAAAAATCGCATTTAGCCGGCAGGTCTTTGCGCGCAATTCTTTTCAGAATCTGCTGGGTGCATTCAAAACGCTGGGAAGGATCAAAATAGGCGCAGTGTTTACAGCTGTGGAGGAAAGCCTGGCATTTAGGACAGGCGCTTTGGAATTCAATGTCGTCAGAAGCAGCCCTGGGGATTTTTGCTCCGCAATTGGAACACCTGATTACCTGCTCCATCCCCGGCATACGGGGAGATCTAGGCCCTTCACTGAAGGTGCGGGGACCTCTGTTTTCGGAGCGTTCGTTCCGGGTATCGTTATCCTGGTAGCCGTCCTGGCGGTATTTTCTACTCATTTGATAAAGCCCTACGGTAAAAGATTGGTGTTGGCAAGAAATTCTATTCGTGAAGTTTTCAGGAATAAATATAACCTAATTCTATGGCAGAAACCGGGAAGGAGCAAATTTTTTTACATAATAGTTGCCGCAAATTAGGAAAAAGTTGAGTTTCCGAATGTGACGCTTAGCTTGATCCATGTTGTTCGCATGCCTTATTCCGGAGAATGCAGGGGGTGGTTTTACACAGACAGGCTATAATGAGCAAAGGTTATCTGGTATCTTATTGTGAGGGAAACCGGGTATTGTTCACCGGTTTGCCGAGGTGCAAAATGGGAAAAAAAGAAGTAGTTCTGCCAGAATACAAATGTGCTTCCTGCCGTGATACCGGATGGGTGATAAATATTAAGGAGGGGGTTCGCAGGAGTGCCAGGTGTCCGGAATGCGGCCTCAAAAAATTAAGGGCCAGACTGTTATCTGAAGCGGGTATTCCGGCAATTTATTCTGACCGGGATTTCAAGATGTTTTTGGCAGGAGACCCTTCACAGGCGGCAGGTGTCGCCAGGGTTGTTGAATTTATGGAAACCTACCCTCATGTGGAAAGGGGGCTGATTTTAGTTGGACCCTGCGGTGTAGGCAAAACCCATCTTTCTGTTGCCCTTCTGAAAGCCCTGATTGAGGAGAAACAGGTAAACGGCCGGTTCGTGGATGAAGCAGAATTACTGAGCCGTCTTCAGCATTCCTACAATCCCGATACCCAGGAAACAGAAGAACGGATCCTGGAAAACCTGAAAAACGCGGATCTGCTGGTTTGGGACGACCTGGGAACAGGGCGCCCGACAGAATGGGCAAAAAGTAAAATCAGTGAGGTGATAAATCATCGCTATACACACTGCAAATGGACTGTCATGAGTTCCAATTACCCGATGCCCGGATCCGGAGGCAAATGGAAGCAGCTTAAAACAAGCGCGACTCTGGAGGAAAGAATCGGCACCCGTCTTTTTTCCAGGATAATGGAAATGTGCGAAGTTGTTGAAATAGAGGGTGTGGACGCCAGGATAGAGATTCATAAAGCCCGAATGGATTTCAAGGTTGGTAAAAACCAGGGTAAACTTTCATCGCTGATACCCGGAAACACATTATTCTGCCCGAAGTGTTCCGGCCGAGCAATAATCATCCAGGATGAAGTCAGGTCAGTTGAAAAAGGTAAGGGTTCATGCATTGATGTCTCCGGTTCCTGTGGTTCCTGCAGAGCACTGTTCGGGGCCAGGTTCTACCTGCAGACAGGAGAATTAATTTTTCATGAAACTAAAACGACTTGAGATGCATCTTTAGAATATCCGTAAAGTTTGTTCAAGACTACCCAGTGATTATCCTTACTCGTGAAAGCAGTGTTTTTGCATTTACCTGTTTTTTGTTGGTAAGGGTATAATTGGAAGGAACGGCCAAGGTGAGAGCAGGCGCGGGCATTAAATCCGCCTTGCGGAATATTGAGGTGTTATCGGGGGTAAGTTGTAACTGAGAGGTTGAAAGGGTAAGTGCCATCCCCCTCCTGCGCCTTGGGTCAGGCAGTATTACTTGATGGCAACCAGCTGTTTTCGTGGAGATGATGTCAGCTTTTTTCGATAAAGTTATGACATATTATCTGGGTAGAGGCGGGAATAGAAAAACGGAAATTTATTAGATGTGGACTTTTATTAAATTTAGAACAGGTATGCGTTTATATTTTTTGGGGGCAAGATGAAAAAAATTGTTTATGTATTAATGATGATGACAATATTTCCCGCATGGGCTCTTGGGTCTTTAACTGAGGTTGCTTCCCGTAACCAGTTCAGTTCCCAGGCAATGCGGATAAATTTTGAGAATCTTACAACCGGAACCAAGGCTGCTGATCAACTGGCTAAATGGGGCGTCTCATTTCTGGATGGATCCCAGGGGTCTCCCACAGTTGAACAGGCTTATGAATGGGGGGTGCTTACAACGGTAATTGAGAATACTCCCCCAATTGGAGATTCTTCAAACAAACAGATGATCATTAATTTTTCCAATCCAGCGGTACAGGTTGGTTTTAATACCTACAACCTTGGGAGTTCTGGTGGGACTGTAACTCTGACTGCCTATGATGCGCAGAATGGATTAATTGGTACATTAATCAAAAATGGGGTTGATAACGCTGATTTTATTGCCGTCGCTTCCGGTGCCGGGCAGGGTATAAGCTCTTTACATATTTCCTATGGGACCAGTGTGGAGCCGGAGCAGATAGCGGACATGAGTATTGAACTGGCAGACAGGCCCCAGTTTATCAGTTATTTAGCCCAGTTTGCCGATGGTCCTATCCCAGGCACCGGAGCTTTGCAGACAACTCTTTTGATTACGAATTTAAGTGATTCAACTGCGACCGGTTCAATCGAGTTTTTCAAGAGCAACGGTTCTACGGAATCCGTGAATGTAAACGGCACTGTATCAGACAGTTTTGACCTGGAAATTCCTCCGTACAGTGCTAGAACCTTTTCAACTCCTGCCAGTTTAACAACCTTGGTTTTCGGGTACTCCAGGATAACTTCCAGTGTGCCTGTAGCAGCCGTCGGTATTTTCAGGACAGTTAATACTTCAGGCCAGATTATTTCAGAGGCGGGGCTTTCCCTGGAACAGGGGGCTTATACGTATGTTGGCGGAGTCAAACAGGAGCTTGCCAATGGTCTTAATAGCGGGATTGCTGTCGCCAATATCTCGGGCGGAGCCATCAATGCCTCAATTGAACTGTACGATGAAGATGGCGACCTGATCAGTACCAATGTGGAGCTGCTTCAGCTGGAGGCAGGGGAGCACCGTGCGGTATACCTTCCCGAGATGTTCACACAGCTGGCAGGTCAGGATTTTTCTGGGACAATTCGAGTCGTGAGTTCAGGCAAGGTTGCCGGAGTCATATTAAGGAGTGCCAACAGCGGAGCCGGGGATGTAGTAATTTCCAGCCTACCCTTTGGAACCATGGAAGAATAGGATTTTTGATCCGAAAGGCGGATCAGCAAAAATGAGTTTGACTCCAGCAAGGCCGGGCTTTCTCAGGCAGGGGAATCCCGGTCTTGCTGCATGGTGGAACGGGTCAATTTTAATCCCGGGATTTATCAAAAACACGCTTTGCGTTATAGAATATTTTTATGGCTAATATATATCCGTTTAAAGGTTTTCGTTACAACAAGGCGGTTGTAGGTGATCTGTCGCTTGTTGTTACCCAGCCGTACGATAAAATTTCTGAATCTCTGAACAAAGAATACCTCAAACGACATCCTGCCAATATTGTCAGGATTATCAAGAATTCAGATTACCTGGAGGCCGCGTCTTTATGGCATAGATGGATTCAAACAGGTACTTTGGTCCAGGATGGCAGACCCTGCCTGTACATCTATCGGCAAAACTGCCTGATCGATTCAGAGGTAATGGAACGAACCGGTTTTATTGGACTTATTTCCCTGGATGATAATGACCTTGAAGCCAGTGAGCATGAAACCATACCGGACAAACCTCTTCTGGACAGGCTGAAGGTGATGCGTGCTACCGAGGCTAATGAAGGGTTGATTTTCACTCTTTATTCCGATAAGGAGATGCAGACCGACCGGATACTGGATGCAATTACAGGAGTATTGGAGCCCGCTGTTGATGTTGTTGACGATTTTGGCGTACGCAACAGGGTTTGGTGTTTGTTTGACCAAAGAAAAATAAATGAGATTTGCGGATTATTGCGGGGGAAACAGATTTATGTCGCGGAGGGAAACCAATGGTTCCAGGCATCTGTGCTTTACAACAGGGAATGCATCGAAAAAGACTGGAGTCCGGGAGCCGAGGAATCATTCGATAAACGTATGATTGCCGCTTTCAATATGGAGAGCCCTGGAATAAATATCCTGCCTGCTCACTGGGCGGTCAGAACTCTGCCTGATCCTCTTGTTGAAGAGATTCCTGAAAAAGCCGGAATCTGGTTTAAGGTTGTAAAGATGGAAAACCTGCGGCGGCTTGAGGAAAGGATGGCTGAACAGGAACATTGTTTCGGGATGGCGGTTGGAAAGGAAACGTTGTTTTACTCGCTGGAATTGAAGGAAGAAGCTTTGAAAGATCCTGGTTTTATGCCTGATGCCCAGGGTAAAGTAAGGGATCTTGACCTGACGATCCTTCATAGAGGTATTTTTGATTCCATTCTGGGAATTGACAGGGGGAAGGTTGCTTCCGGGGATTATGTCAACCTTTTTCAGAGTAGCAATGAACTTATTGAGACCTTGAAAAACGGTATAAATCAGTTGGGTTTCCTGGTCAGGCCGACCACCATGGAAAAAGTTAGGGAAGTGCCTACTGCTGGAGCGCAAATGCCTCAGGATTCAATAGGCTTTTTTCCTAAGTTGCTGACAGGGCTGGTGATGATGAAAATGGAAATAGAAAAATGATACCTATCCGCGGAATAGTTTTGGCTTTGGCAATCCTCTGGCCTTCCGTTCTGGGGCAGCCCAGACTGATAGTCCCAGAACCCGATTGTTATCTTCCGGGAGACAGGATTGATTCCGCTGTTTATGTATATGATTTTGCGGGCCGGAAGGTAGAGTTGACTGGGCTTTTTGGTTCAGGCGACAAGGTTATTGTTCTGAGTCTGTTCGGTGGTGCCGCTGATATTCTTAATGACATTAACCGGAGAGGAAATCTCTGGTGTGAAGATTCCTTTGACGACATGGCTGTTCAAAGGGCTCTGATTTCCTATTTTGATGGACAGCCTGTCCGTTTTATTGCCATAGCAATTCCGGCTGTGCTTTCTCCAGGGATAGGAGGGGCCGATAACCTGTTCCTTTCTGCCATGCGGGATGACGAAGTTTTTATTGAAAAATTTTCGGGATTCAGAGCAAATACTGAAAAGGAAAAGGTTTCAACCTTGCTGCCATTCAAGGAAATATTTTACGACCCCAGGGGCAGGCTCATTCTGGGAGAGAAAGATCTTGGAAAAGTTGCCCCTGGATATGGGCAGGTCTACGATTGGCAGGGAAAGTTCAAATGGCACCTGGATCCCAGGACCTACGGACTGCCTGCGATATGGGTGCTGAAAGGGGATGGAACCGTGGCTTGTGAGCCGTTCTGGGGCAATGACTATGATTCCAGCCCGCCGCAGATAAACTATGGATTTGAAGATCTGAAGCAAGCAGTCGAAACGCTTTTGAATTAGATCGGGAATTACCGGGGATGGATGGCAGGGGGTGCCTCTCCCAGGTTGCTTTTTGTCTCCCCTTCCTCATTTTCCTCTTCAGGTTCAGGGGGAATTGGGAGTTCCAGGAGTCGGAAACTCCTGTAAAATTCATTGATCTTGTCCATACAGGAAGCTACATCTCCCAAGCCTATCAGAAGAAGGCTGCGGCGCCCTCCTGCTATAAAGGCAATATGCCAGTCCACTATTTCATCCTCGCGCAGGCCAACGCCCTCCGCGTAATACTGAAGAGTATCGTTAACTTTTATCTTTGGGTGTTCCTCCCGGACCTCCGGCTGATCAATGAAATTTGAGAGTTCTTCTTCCAGGGGACCAAAAAACTGTTCCACAACCTGCAGTGAGGAGAGCGTTACCATCAGAGTCATGGTCCGTTCGCTGTTAACCACAGTGAGGAAGCCGTTGTGAATCTCCAGAATCAAGCCTTCAGGTATGTCCATCTCGAGCCCGGCCTCACGATATGCAACGGTACTGCCCATAGCAGCGGAAGTAACCAGGCATAGTAAGAGCAGGACAAGAAAAAAATCTAATATGTTTTTCCTTTCGATTCCTGGACACGTCGATTTTTTAAAGTACCCTATCCATCTCTGCATGATCAGGTAAACCATACCACTGAAGAGCGTTGGTATCAAATAAATATTGCAGATCATCGGCCATCAGGAAATGCGGCCAGACTGTTTTTACGATTCTTGGCTCAAGCTGCAGGATGCTGACCCTTCCAGACTGATCCCGCATCGCCCTGGCTGATGACTGGAGTCATGAATTGAAGTAGAATCAGAACAAGACATTTGAATTTGTATCTCAACCTGGAGAAGCATGAAATATATTTTACTTTTTATTGTGTTGATAACCATAATATTGTGGGGAGAGAGGCTTTACTGGAAAAGGAGGGCAGAGCTGGGAGAATTCCAACTCGCCCGCTGGAACAAGGCTGACTATGTCAGGAGTTTTATAGACGCCTGGATTGATACCCGCCTGGAGAACCGAATCCAGAAACTCAAGTCCAATCGGCCAGGTAAAACCTGATTACAGGGATTGGGTGAGGTTGCTCCGGGTATGGCAAACAGGTTTTTTTTGTTAATGGAATTTTATCCTGGCTGGACAGGTGCGCTATCTGTGCATCTGTTTGTCCTGGTTTAATCAGAATCTGAAAAGGAGTAAAAACATGGCAAGAGCACTGACACTATTTACTGGGCAGTGGGCGGATTTGAGTTTTGAAACAGTCTGCCAAAAAGCCCGCGAATTCGGATATGACGGATTGGAGATTTGCTGCTGGGGAGATCATTTTGAAGTCTCCAAGGCACTCAAAGATCCCGGCTACTGCGAAAAAAAATGGGAAACTCTCAAAAAATATGACCTGACCTGTTATGCCATCAGTAACCACCTGGTAGGGCAGGCGATTTGCGATAATGTCGACAGCAGGCATAAATCCATTGTCCCTGATTATGTATGGGGTGATGGAAATCCTGAAGGGGTCAGCAAAAGGGCCGCGGAAGAGATGATTAAGACAGCCGAAGCTGCAGTTAAATTCGGCGTGAAAATTGTGAATGGATTCACCGGAAGCAGCATCTGGCCTTATCTGTATTCCTTTCCTCCTGTGGCTCCCGGTACTATCGAAGAGGGATACCAGGATTTTGCAGCCCGGTTCACCCCGATAATGGATGCTTACAAGGATCTGGGAATCCGCTTCGGCCTGGAAGTGCATCCTACCGAAATAGCCTTTGATATAGCCAGCACAGAGAGAGCGCTGGAAGCAATTAATTACCATGAAAGTTTCGGTTTTAATTATGATCCCAGCCACCTTGGTTATCAGGGTGTTGATTATATCGGGTTCATAAAACAGTTTGGGGACCGGATTTTTCATGTTCACATGAAGGATGTTTACTGGTCAGCAGTGCCTACTAAGGCGGGAGTATTCGGTGGACATCTGGATTTCGGAAAACCCGGGCGTTTCTGGGATTTTAGGTCTCTGGGACGCGGATCCATTGATTTTGAGGAAATCATACGGGCCTTTAATGAAGTAGGTTATTTCGGGCCTCTGTCAGTGGAATGGGAAGATGCCGGAATGGACCGGGAACATGGAGCCACTGAGGCCGTTGACTTTCTGCGATCCCTGGATTTTGAACCTTCAAAACAAGCGTTTGATTCAGCATTTGCCAGGGATTAAGAGGTGATATTACCCTTGTAAAAAATGCGCTTAAGGGGGGAGGCTGCTTAAGGCTGCTTCTCCCCCGTTTTTGTTTTTTGATCAAATTTTACGGCGGGTTACCCCTCTATAACCTTTACCCAGACAGTGCGATGGCGGGGGCCATCAAATTCGCAGAAGAATACCCCCTGCCAGCGTCCCAGGGCCAGGTGCCCTCCCTCCACTATGATCTGGACAGAAGGGCGGGTGATGCAAGTCAGGAAATGAGCCGGGGAATTGCCTTCCAGGTGATCAAAGCGGACATCAGGCACAGACCTGGGAAGGGCTCTCTCCATATCTGATACCACGTCAGGGTCTGCATTTTCGTTTATAACCAGCCCGGCGGTGGTATGGGGACAGAACACTACACAGATTCCGTCCTCTATGAGGCTTTCCTGTACTGCGCGGGTTATTTCGTCAGTGATGTTTTTGAGTTGAATTTTTTTTGAGGTTGGAACCGTAATCTTTATTTTTTTCATGGTTATCATTTCTTTGTCGGAATTTTTTCTGTCATCAATTTCCAGGTTGTTTTTGAGTAATTCCAGGGGATTCCCGCCACCATTTCCTCTTCATGCCCAGACAGGGATCCATCCTGGCCTGCTTTTGTGAAGAGCCTTTTTTGGGAGTAGATTCCCTTCTCATATTCGTATGTCTGTCCGTCATCATCATACAACAGGAACAATCCCTCTGCTTCCCCGTAAACCCTTATCTCCAGCGGGACATCCTTCCAATCAGAGGTCTGGCGGACAGGGTTTTTCAGCATCGGGATGATGCCTCCATCCCTGACATAAACAGGAATTTTTTCAAGGCCCGGTTTTACCTTTATAGTCTCTGAATTACCGGCGTAGGCTCCAGTATAGAAGTCATACCAGTTACCGTGAGGCAGGATAACCTCCCTTTCTTTTTCTCCGGCAAAGAGGGGGGCAACCATAATGCTGGGTCCGAACATATACTGGTCCCTTATCTCCAGCCTGCCTGTTTCAGCATAGGGATTATCGGTGGAATCGAAATGGGTGCCCGCCCTGCTTGATCCTGTTCCTGTTTTTTCAGGCTGACTCGGCTGGTAAAAATCTTCCAGGAGATTTAAGCTGTAAAAAGGAGGGGTTCCCTCAAAGTAGTAACTTGCGAAAACCGAATACATATAGGGGAGAAGACGCATCCGCAGGAGGGCCGATTCTCTGCATTCCTCGTAGACCTCAGGATAAGACCATGGTTTAGTTCCGTCAGCCCAGGCATTGATCATGGCCAGGGGGGAGAAGCATACCGTCTGCATGCGCCGCAGCCAGTCTTCAGCAGAACCTCCGGACCTGACTTCAGGTGTCCACAGGGCCCCGATGAATCCGGAATTGATGAGGGCAGTTACGAAGTCGGGGTGGCTATAGTAATCATTATAAATAACATAAGGGAAGCGGACTCCTCCTGCGTTTGAGGCCCTCGTCAGTCCATAGGTTCTACGGCCGGCTTTTCTGTAGGCCTCATCTATAAGCCGAAGCAGGCGCAAGCAGTAAGTCTGGCGCATTTGTTCCCCGCTTCTGCCTGAAGGGAACAAGGCTGAGTCGGGCCACAGCCAGTTGTCAAAGCCATCGATTTCATCTACCTTAAAACCACTGACACCGATATCAACAAAGTCCTTTTCCATGAAACCTTTCATCATTTCAGCTGCTTCCGGAATGGTATAGTCGGCTACAATACCGTTCCAGACCGTATGGGAGCCTGAGTAGGGAAGAATTTTTTTATAAAGGGGGGATTCGGGAGACAAGTAAGGATTCATCCACAGGTTTATCTTGATGCCATTCTTCTCCATCTGATCAACGAAATCCCTGGGCTGCGGAAATCTTCCTGAGTCCCAGGTGAAGGTATTGGGGTACGATTTACTGTGCCATCCAGGCTCAAGGCCAATGACATCAAGAGGGAAGTCTTTCTGGAAGAAGTTATTGACCTCTTTTTTAACGTCCTCAGCTGAAAAAAGGGTTGGGGTCCTCTGCCAGAATCCCAGGCCCCATTTCGGAGGGATGAACCCTCCCCCGCAAAAGAGGTTGAAACGTTTGACCGTATCCATCATTGACGTGCCGGCAAATAATAGCAATCTGACATTTTCTTCGGGGATGACAATCTCAAGATTGTCCGATCTGGGCTGAGCCGTCCAGTTTTTATCAGTATTACGGTCCCGCGGGGATGACGGATCACTGCTGTCCCTGGTGACTCCCGTCCCCGCGTACACATCAATATAACGGGTGGAGTCTACGAGGATGCCGTATCCTCGGCTGGAAAGGATAAAAGGGACTGGCGCGTGGGTTCTGCCATTGTCTTTGCCACCATAGTGGTCCATATGCAGGTGAAAAACTCTGCCGCGCTGATTTACGTTTTTGAAATTCAGGCCCAGCCCGAATAATTGTTCTTCGTCATCCAGGGGAAACCTGATACAGGTCCGGCCTTTTTCGATCCTTATCTTGATTTCTGATTCCGCAACTGGAAATGGTCTATCAGGAAGCAGGGACAGGGGCTGCATGCGAGGAACGGCAGCTGCCTCTGTCATCAGAGACTGTCCATTTGATGTGCCAGCCCTGGTTCTCCATATCCCTGGAGATATTTTCACCCATGGTTGGACTGAAGGCGGCGATTTTTCGATTTGAGATGAGCATCCCACGCCAGGCAGGGAAAAAGTGACCAGTAAAGGTAAGGCAAGAAGATTACTTAATATAAAACTGTATGCTTTTTTCATCTGGTATCCTCCCTGTCAGCTTGAACCTACATCCTTCATCAGCGTGCCGACTTCATCCGTATCTTATGCAACATAAAAGGGTGAAAAATGTTGGTCAACCTCCGCATTCTCCGCAGGGTCTCCCTTCATCAGGTCCGCATAACCTGCCTCTGCTGGTTTTCATAAAGTGCTTGCAGGACTTATTATGGCGTACCCCGCTGGAGGTGTTAAGCCAGTATTCACCAGTTTCATTGTTTTCAGGCGGATCTTCCGAGAGGACACGGTCCCGGCGAAAAATCCAGGGAGCGGTCGGTTCCGAATCCGCCCACAGTCCCAGGCGTGCTTGCCTGGCACATAATTCAGACTGAGCCAGCCGTGGATCTTTATTAAAATAGGCATAGTGCCAGGCCATACCTCTCCTGATCATTTCCTGGTTAATCCACAGCTCTGAAACATATATATGACCGAGGAGTCGTTCATATGTGTCCATGCCTTCAGTGACCACCCTTACCTCCTTTCCAAAAACCAGATCTGACAGCACCTTCCTGGAGCTGTTGCTGAAGGCCTGGCCTCTTTCGGGAGCATCAATTCCCTGAAGCCTGATCCTGAAAAGAGTATTTGAGGTATCCACAACTTCCAGGGTGTCGCCATCAAGGATTTTTACTACAGTTCCCAGAAAGTCGGCCCTGAGCGGGACAGCAGAAAGCAAGGCAATAAAGAGTATGGTTGTCAGCCGGTGTGATAAAAAAATGGGAGCGGATTTTTTGATGAGGATCACCGTTACAGGATACATCAGGCAGGGTGGATTCACAATTTCAGTTTTGTGGATAGCGGTTCCCAGCGAATGTGGACCGGCACGCACCGGGAGTGCGACCGGACACACAGGGAGCCTGTCGCAGGATTGTCGATTATTGACCGAGGCAGCATTCAACTGGTGCAACGAGGGGCCGTTATGCTTTCCTTTTTTCACCAATTAGTGAAACAGAATTGAAAGCCAAAAAGGGTGAATTACGGAGATCAATTTGTGAAATTCGACTGGGAATGGCCGATATAGCGAGATCAAGGCATCGATAAAGCTGGGTCCGGGCTAGAAAAATTATATTAGCCTGTCGTATTTAATGACATTGTTGTATATTATGTCACACTGTCAAATCGGGAATGCAGACCGATAACCAACTTGTGAAAATGGAGGATTTTTGCGAAATGTCAATTAAAATCAATAAATGGATTGTAGTATCAGCAATGTTTATTCTGGTTGTGACGTCCTGTGTTTCGGTGACGATGGCTTCCGGATTTGCAATTGTCGAACAGAGCGTCAAAGGAGTTGGAGCGGCCCTTTCCGGAGTTGCGTCAGATACCGATGACCCTGCCAGCCTGTTTTTTAATCCAGCTGGTGTAGCTTATACGGATAAATTTACCCTGGCCATGGGTGCTCATTTGATCGACCTGTCATTTGAGTTTAATGACATGGCTTCAACTCCAGTGGGCGGGCAGTCGGTAAATGATGGGGGGACTCCAGCCCTTGTGCCGAACATTTACCTGGTGGCGCCAATCACAGACAAGATTAATTTCGGTCTGGGTGTGACCGCGCCCTTCGGGCTGGTTACTGAATACGATGATGACTGGATCGGCAGGTTTCATGCCATCAAGTCGGATCTCAAGATGTATAACATAAATCCCACTATCTCCTACGCGGTCAATGAAAAGTTCGCCCTGGCTGCTGGATTCAACGCAGTCTATTCAGACGGTGAGTTTTCCCAGGCGATTACACCTTATATGCCTGATGCCCGAGGTATAGTCGGCGGAACTGGATGGAGCTTTGGTTATAACATGGGAACCCTGGTCCGGCCTTCTGAAAATACTACTATTGGTGCCAGTTTCCGTTCAAAAACCAAGATTGAGCTTAACGGGGATGCTACCTTTGATGGACTGGCTCCTGACACTGACGTTAAGGCGGAAGTGGAGATGCCCTACACCTTAATATTTGGAGTGACTCAGAAGCTGACTGACCGTTTCCAGATTATGGCCAGTGCCCGGAGGACAGGCTGGAGTTCTCTGGAAGAACTCAGGTTTGTATATGCTGACTCCAGGCCTGATACCGCGACTGAGTATGACTGGGAAGATACCTGGGCTTTTTCTGTGGGAGCTGAGATCAAGGCTACTGATAAGCTGGATATCCGTTTTGGAACATCCTATGATGAAACCCCTATTCCTTCACCTGAGCGGCGCACTGCCAGGGTTCCTGACGCGTCAAGGATCTGGGCCAGCGGCGGTGTTACCTTACGGCTTAATGACACGTTTGTATTTGACGCAGGTTACAGCCACCTTTTTGTTGACCAGGTAGACATTAACCATACCTATGCTCCGGGAATGGTCCTGAATGGTTTTTATGACAGTGTTGTAAATATCTTTTCCGGCCAGCTGCGTATGCAGTTTTAACCTGGCTGGGAGTCAACCGTCAGGTTATTCGATCGAATCAGCTCCGGGAGACAGGATTGATTCCTGTCTCCCGATCCTGCTTTAAGTTCTAGTCCCCCAGTTCCGTGAACCGGAAGCGTTCCACTTCAGGCCTGGTCCTGGCGATTTTCATTATATTCTCAATCTTCTCTACAATTTCCGGATGCTGTTCTGCCACGTTGTTGGATTCGGTGGGATCTTCATCCAGGTTGTAGAGTTCAATATCCATCTCTCCCTTGTCTATCTGCCCGCGGAAACCTTTCCATGGACCCATGCGCACTGCCTGTTGGCCTGGTTTGAATTCCCAGTACAGGTACTCATGTTCTTGTTGCTGAGATTTTCCCGTAAGCTCTGGGAGCATGGATAATCCGTCGATTTCTTCAGGTGCGGCAGCGCCTGCAATATCGCATAGTGTGGGGAGGATATCCCAGAATGCGGATATGTGACTGCTTTCGCTTCCTGGTTTGATATGGCCGGGCCAGCTTGCCACCATGGGAACTCTGATGCCTCCCTCACGCAGGAAACCTTTGCCCCATCCATGTTCCGATCGAAAGGGCTTGGCGCTCTCAAAATAGGCGGCGTCGAATCCCCCGGTGTAGGTAGGCCCATTGTCGCTTGTGAAAACTATTATCGTGTTTTCATAAACACCCATTTCCTTGAGCAGGTCTATCATCTGCCCGATCTGGTCGTCCATGTAAGAGATCTGGGCGGCATATGCTGCATGGGGATAGCGGTGCGGAAAGTATCCCTTGTCACCAAGGTAGGGTTCCTCATCCCCGAATTTTTTCACATAGTGATCAACCCATTTCTGTGGAGCCTGCAGGGGATTATGGGGAATGGGAGTGGCAAAATATAGGAAGAAGGGATTTTTGCTGTTATTCCTGATAAAACCCAGGGCTTCCTGGATCATGGAATCAGGGGAGAAATCTGTGAGCCAGTACTTTTTATAACTGGACGGATCCAGCGGATCGGCCCCCTCATCAAGTTTGGTTGCAGGTATTACCAGTTCGTTATTGAGAGGAATCTTTTCTTCATTTTTCCAGAGGTGCAGAGGAAAATAGGTATGGGCTTGTCTCTGGCAGTTGTAACCATAGAAAAAATCGAAGCCTTGCTTATTCGGGATGCCGTCTGAAAGAGGCCCCCCAAGCCCCCATTTTCCGACCAATCCAGTTTTGTATCCAGCCTGCTGCAGGAGTGTTCCCGCTGTCACGGTACCAGCTGGGATCGGATATTGCCCTTCCAGGTTGGGATCTGCTGAGGCTTTGGCAAAATCCCAGACATCTCCCCTTTCCCCCCATTCATGGTTTCCCCTGATATAGGCGTGCCCCAGATGCTTTCCGGTCAGGAGGACACACCTGGCCGGGGCGCAGACAGGAGCTCCTGAATAGTGCTGGGTGAACCTGATTCCGTTTGAGGCCAGGGCGTCTATATTCGGGGTCTCGATCAGCATCTGGCCATAAGCGCCTACATCAGCGTACCCCAGGTCATCCGCCAGTATGAGGATGATGTTGGGTTGAGTAATCGTTTCGGGCCCTCGCGAACAGGAAGTTGAAAGCAGTAACAACGCCAGTACAAATAACAGACTTACGGACCGGGCGGTTTTGCTTTGACTTTTCAGTGTTTTCATTAATACCCTCCCCTATTTCCAGAGGAAATCTCCGAAAATAACATTGTTCTTCCTGGAACTTGAAACAAATATCCCAAGATCAGGGCTTACAAAGTGGAAACCTTCCAGTTCATCTTTGGGTTCAAAATCCAGGACCTGTACGATCACGGCTTCCCCCGAGTCGAATGAAGCTTCCAGGTCTACCAGACTTAGCCGCCAGAGCAGTCCTTCAATCTGATTCTGGATCAATACCAGCAGCCCTTTGTCCTCGATCCAGTGTATGGTCTGGACCCAGGGAGTACAGGGAATGCTTTTGATTAAAACTCCGGGATCTGAGGTTTTAGCGGCAGTTGCGAGAACTTTTGGGTCATATAACCTGATGGCATTGTCCACTTTCCCATAATCAGCCGTTGCGATCATATCCATGCCTTTTATTTTCACGAATTCGGGACGTGTTCCGTTTATAGCCAGATCATCCACTGTGGCATTAAAAATAGCGTTGTCCAGGTTTTTTTCAGACTGGAGTTTTTCCCAGTCAATCTTATAAATGGTACCTACACCGTTTACCGTGTCACCCAGGAAGGTTCCCAGATCCTGGTTCCAGGTCAGGCCGGTAGGGTGTGAGACTGTATCTGCACCCTTTACAGTGAATTCGACTTCCCTGCCAAGGTACTCCAGGTTGTTTCCGTCCACAACCCTGTACTCTCGCATCACTCCTATTCCGCGGTCTCCGTAGAAATAGAAGAGGCCATCCCTCCATTCAACACCCTGTCCCGCCCCTACTCCTTCAATGGAAAGAGGGGGATGCATATTAACAGTAGCGCGGTCCGCGCCGGAAAGAACTGTGATTGTGATCAGAATCGAAAAAATTACTGCGCTGAAATGTTTTTTCATTTGAATTGTCTCCTCTTTGGCCGGTACATGTCCCGGGAAGCAGAATGGCCTGTCCCAGGTAACAGAACAGCCCCGGAACAGGCGGTAATATTGACTGTTTTTACCGGGTATTTTCCCTGGAAGCTTCTACCATGGCCTCTACTTGTGAATCATCGACCCTGTTCATCAGCGGTTCGAACACATTTATTTCGTGTCCCTTCAGGGGAGTTAAAACAGAATCCCACTGCAGGGGGGCTATTTTCAGGAATTCCTCGGACCGGCGTGCCGTATCGGGCAAGACAGGTTTAAGGTAGGTAATCAGCACCCTGAAGAGGTTTATCCCCTGGGAACAGACCCAGTGAGCTTTGTCCTGGGTTGCTTCGTCTTTGACCAGAACCCAGGGTTTTTCCTCATCAATATACTGGTTGGCTTTGTCTGCCAGGCCCATAATCGTGCGCATGGCCCGACTGAATTCCCTGTTTTCATAACAGGCAGCTATTTTCTTCCCCTCTTCCAGAAATTCTTCATAAAGTGCGGGATTATCTAACTCGTTGCTCAAGGTATTGTCGAATTTCTTACGCAAGAATCCGGCACAACGGGAGGCAATATTGACAAATTTTCCTACCAGATCAGAGTTTACCCTGAAAACAAAATCCTCCAGGTTGAGGTTGATATCATCTACTCCAGGGCCTAGTTTGGCAGTGAAGTAGTACCTCAGGAATTCCGGGTTGAGGTGATCCAGCCAGGTTCTGGCCTTGATAAAGGTGCCCCTGGACTTGGACATTTTTTGTCCGCCTACAGTCAGGAAACCGTGGGCGAATACAGCAGTCGGTGTCCGGTAACCGGACCCGGCCAGCATGGCGGGCCAGAACAGGGTATGAAAGTACGCGATATCTTTACCGATAAAGTGGTACAACTCCCATTCACTGTCTTTTTTCCAGGCTTCATCGAAGTTCAGCCCCTGTTTTTCGCAATACTTTTGGTAACTTGCCATATACCCGATTGGGGCATCCATCCAGACATAAAAGAATTTTCCTTGAGCTCCGGGGATTTCAAATCCCCAGTATGGAGCATCCCTGGAAATATCCCAGTCCTTGAGCCCGGCATCAAACCATTCCTGTAGTTTATTCCCTATTTCCGGCTGCATTTTGTCGCCGCGGGTCCATTCCTTCAACATCTCTTCAAAATCAGCCAGCTTGAAAAAATGGTGTTCAGAGTCCCTTTCGGCCGGGGCTTTCCCTGACACGACAGAAACAGGGTCAATCAGGTCGGAGGGGGTATAGGTGGTACCGCATGATTCACAGGCGTCTCCGTATTGATCCTCAGCTCTGCAGATCGGACAGGTGCCTTTGATGAAACGGTCAGGAAGAAACATTTCCGCCTCTTCGTCATAAGCCTGGCGAATAGTTTTTTTGGATATGTGACCGTTTTTCTTGAGTTCCTGATAAATCGATTCAGCAAATTTCCGGTTTTCTGGAGAATGGGTGGTGTAGTAACTGTCAAATTCAATAAGGAAATCACTGAAATCCCTGGTATGGTTTTTCCATACCTCGTCAATAAGTTCCTGAGGTTCTAATCCCTCCTGGCGGGCCCTGAGCATTATTGGTGTTCCATGGGCGTCGTCAGCGCAGACATATACGCAGGTGTTGCCCATCAGCCTTTGAAAGCGGCACCAGATTTCTGTTTGCAGATATTCCACCAGGTGCCCTAAATGTATGGGCCCATTGGCATAGGGCAGGGCACTGGTTACCAGTAATTTTCTTTTTTCATTGCTCATTCACCTATTATCACAGAAAAGGCGGATTTGGCGAAGTGATTAGGGATTATTTGGCTTAAGATTCGAATAACAGCGGGGGTCAAGCTACAGGTCTGGGGGCCTGGAACCTGCAGCTAACCTTGTAACTACGCAACCACCAGGCTCACAAGTTTTCCCGGCACATAGATTTCTTTGCGAACCTGGACTCCTTCCAGAAAACGGGCCACATTGGCATCCTCCCTGGCCAAAGCCAGGATCGAAGCCTTGTCTGCGTCAGCCGGGACAGTAATTGTTGCCCTCTTTTTTCCGTTTACCTGGACCACTACATCAATACTGTCGGTTTTCAGGAGTTCCGGATCATAATCAGGCCAGGGTTCATTGGCCATGGTGTTCTCATGCCCCAGCATGCTCCAGAGCTCTTCGCAAATATGCGGCGCAAAGGGATTAAGGAGGATTAAGAAGGGTTCAATTACGCTTTTGGGCGTTACTTTCCATTTCATGGCGGAATCAATAAAGATCATCATGGCTGAAATTGCGGTATTGAAGCGCATTTTTTCGATGTCTTCACTGATTTTTTTGATGGCAGTGTGCAGCACCCGTAATTGTTCCCGGCCAGGTTGCACATCCTGTATAGATGGATTAATTGAAGGTTCAAGGCTGTCGTCATCAGTCACCAGCCTCCATACCCGTGCCAGGAAGCGGTGTACACCATCCACGCCTTTCATGTTCCAGGGTTTCTCCTGTTCCAGCGGCCCCATGAACATTTCATAAAGACGCAGCGCGTCCGCGCCATATCCCTTGACTATATCATCGGGATTGATAACATTGCCCCGGCTTTTGCTCATCTTGAAAGCCTTGGCTTCAATTTTTATAGAGGGATCCTCTGTCCAGACAAAGAAATCGCCTTGTTTTTCAACACTGGTTTCATTGACAGGTTCCGGGAAAAGATCCTCTCCGGTTTCGCTGTGGATTCCATTGCTTGCGGCCAGGTCGGCGGATACAGGATTTCCTGATTTATCGCGAAAAAGCCTGTACTCCATTTCGCCCAAAATCATTCCCTGGTGCACCAGCTTGGCAAAAGGTTCTGGTGTGGAGACTACTCCCAGGTCAAAAAGAACCTTATGCCAGAAACGGGCGTAGAGCAGATGCAACACCGAGTGTTCAGTCCCTCCTACATAGAGGTCTACCGGCATCCAGTACTTTTCCTTTTCAGGGTCAACCAGGTATTTACTGTTATGAGGGTCAATATATCGCAGGTAATACCAGCAGGAACCGGCCCATTGGGGCATGGTGTTTGTCTCCCTGGTGTATTTTACTCCATCAAGTTCCCTGAAACGCCATGATTCGGGAGCCCGTGACAAGGGCAGGATTGGTTCAGCATCCGCGCCATAACCTCCGGTAGGTTTGAAATCCTCCATTTCAGGCAGTTCCACCGGGAGTTCATCTTCCGGAATCCCGATTACTTCTCCATCCGGGCTATGCAGTATAGGGAAGGGTTCACCCCAATAGCGCTGGCGGGAAAAGAGCCAGTCCCTCATTTTGTAATTGACCTGGCTTTTTCCAAGATTCTCTCCTTCCAGCCATGTAATCATGCTTTTCTGGGCTTCTTCCACATTCATTCCGGTAATGCTGTGTCGGTCACTTGAAGAATTTATCAGAATCCCATCCCCGGTATAGGCTGCTGTGCTGATATCCCCGCCGGAGATTACTTCGATGATAGGAAGATTAAATTTTGTGGCAAATTCGTAGTCCCGCTGGTCGTGAGCCGGAACGGCCATGATGGCACCTGTTCCATAGGTTGAGAGTACATAGTCAGCTATCCATATGGGGATTGTGGTTCCTGTAGCAGGGTTGACCGCATAGGCTCCGGTGAATACTCCGGACTTGGTTTTTTGCAGTTCAGTCCTTTCCAGATCACTCTTCCGGCTGGATTCCAGCACATAATTGGCGACCTCTTCCTTTTTCTCATTCGAGACAAGCCTGCTGACAAGCTCATGCTCAGGAGCCAGCACCATGTAGGTGGCTCCAAAAAGTGTATCCACGCGAGTGGTGAAGACTTTTATGGTTTCACCAGGATGTCCTTCCACCTGGAATATGATTTCTGCTCCCACTGAACGTCCGATCCAGTTTTGCTGCATAAGCTTGGTGCTGGGAGGCCAGTCAACCAGTTCCAGGTCCTTCAGCAGTGTGTCTGCGTACTCTGTAATCTTCAACATCCATTGTTTCATGGGACGCCTGAAAACAGGGTAATCTCCCCGCTCACTCCGCCCTTCAATCACCTCTTCATGGGCCAGTACGGTTCCCAGTTCAGGGCACCAGTTGACTGGAACCTCGGCCAGGTAGGCCAGGTCCTTTTTCAGCAACTGCAGAAAGATCCACTGGGTCCATCGAAAATATTGGGGATCAGTGGTGTTTACTTCCCTGTCCCAGTCATATGAGAACCCCAGGGATTTTAACTGTTCCCGAAACCTGTTGATATTCCTGGCAGTTGTTTCAGCCGGGTGTGTCCCGGTGCTTATGGCATATTGTTCTGCCGGCAGGCCAAAGGCATCCCAACCCATGGGGTGGAGAACATTGAATCCCTTCATCCTCTTATAGCGGGCCACTATGTCTGTGGCAGTGTATCCCTCTGGATGCCCGACATGAAGGCCAGCCCCGCTGGGATAAGGGAACATGTCAAGGACAAAAAATTTCGGCCTGGATGTATCAATATCCTCAGGGGTCCGGAATGTTTTATTTTCGTCCCAGTATTTCTGCCATTTTTTTTCAATTTGTTGGAATGGATACCTGGCCATATTTTAATTCCTGTTGTGTTTTGAGTCTTTCTGAAAAACAATGCCGGCTGATATGTCCAGTTATTCATACACAAGAACTCAACCCGCATTCCTCACCAGCTGACCGCCGTTGTAAACCTGGCCATAAACCTGTTCATGGCAGAGGCTCTACGTCTCACCACGCAACTCTTTGAGAAATGCGGGTTACCTATGGTATTAACTGAGAAATGCCTGCATTATTTTGAAGTGTTAATTATAGACAGCCACAGGGTTCAAGTCGAATATTGATAGTTTTAGGATCATAAACTTGAATTTATTCAGGAAATGCCTATAATTTATTAACTTCAAGTCCGGCATTCAGCCGGGTTCATCTGGAGTTGCAATAAAAGGTCTTATAGTTATAAACTGTTTTATAATTTATAATTCTCAGGATACATTAAAGGAGCCTCCTTAACGGAGCAGGTGTTTTATGGCAAAGAAAAGCATGATTGCGAAGAATGAAGAGCGTAAAAGAATAGTAGCAAAGTATCTCCCGAAGAGAATTGAGCTTAAAGCTGTTATGAGTGATACAGAACGAACTCCGGAAGAACGTGCTGAAGCAGGACGCAAATTGCGGAAGCTTCCCCGGAATTCGTGCCCTAACAGAGTGCGCAGCAGGTGTCATTTGACCGGTAGGGCTCGCGGTGTTTACCGGAAGTTCGGCCTTAGCAGGATTGCTTTTCGTGAACTTTCCCTTGAAGGGGATATCCCAGGAATCACCAAAGCAAGCTGGTAAGAAACCTGAATATTATCCGGGATGCAGGATATACTGCTAAAGTTTTATTGATCCCCATCTGGAAATTTGATCCAGATGGGGATTTTTTTTTGTAACTGAGATTTTACAGGGATTTGGATAATGCATGGATTTGCTCCACCCCCCGTATCTGGCTTTGATGCCTGGGGTTATCAAATATCAGGATCAGGAAGAACAAGGCCCCTGGGATAATCAGGTAATCAGGTGGAAAATGACTCCCGCGGCCGGTCAACATTATTTAACACCAACCACTTCAAGGCTGATAAAATATTGGCATGAGACGGAATATTAAATCATTACTGGTGCTCTTTCTGGCAGTTGGTTTTTTTACTCATCCTGCTCTCTCAGCTCAGGAACTGGAATCATCCTCCTATCACCTCTTCCTTGATTATGATTTTGCTATCACTTTTGAAGTGGTGAAGGATGGGAAGCAGGTAACACCTATCCTGAATATAATTGCTTTCGGCGGGGGTTCATGGGAGATTTCGCCTCCCGATTTGAAGATCCTTAATAACAAGGGAATCTATGTGCCGGATCTCCGTTTCTCATTTGATACCGGCGGCGGGAGCCAGCCTTATGTTTCCACCTACATGAAAATAACGGGGGGAGATTATGTCGGGGTGGATCTCATCGGGGACTTTAAAGATTATAAGGAACCAAAATTAGTCCGAATCAGGATTGGAAAGGAATGGTTTGAACTGACCCCCGTTGCGCCAGAAGCTTTTGACACAGTCATAGAGGGCTTAAACCAGCTTGATTTGAGAAACCCTGACCTGGTGACAGCCTTCAAAGAATTGAACCTGCCCATAATCGGAGACAGGACTCTGATAGATGAATAACCGGCTTGAGATTATTTTAATATCAGTGCTGCTTCTCCCATTTGTTTCCGCCCTCCAGGCCTGCGGGCCGGGTAACAGCAACAACCCTGAAATGATACTTCCCGACAAGGTGGAATCACTGGGTGTTGAGATTGTACATACCTATCCTCACGACAGGCAAGCTTATACCCAGGGGCTCCTTTGGGAGAAAGGGTGGATTTATGAGAGTACCGGTAGAAACGGGCAGTCAGGGATCAGAGTTTACAGGCCCGGGGAGGATCCAGATGCTGTCAGGACGGTGTTGCCAAGGGAATTTTTTGGTGAAGGATTAGCCAAGATAGGACCCAGATTATACATGCTGACCTGGAGAGCGGAGAAGGCCTTTGTTTTTGAGTCCGGGACCTTTAAGCAGACCGGGGAATTCAGTTACAGCGGAGAAGGGTGGGGCCTTTGTCATGATGGACGATGGCTGATCATGAGTGATGGTTCTGACACCCTTACCTACCGGGATCCCATGAATTTTAAAGCCTGGAAAAAGCTGGAGGTGCGGATGGGTGATGAGCCGGTGACTTCTCTGAATGAACTGGAATTCGCCGGGGGGTATATTTATGCCAATGTGTGGCAGCGTGACTACCTGGTCAAGATTGATCCTGATTCCGGAGAGGTAGTGGGAGTTATCGAGACCTCTCAGCTGCCTTACCAGAGCCGGATACCGGGGGATGACGTCCTGAATGGAATTGCCTACATTCCAGAAAGAGATACTTTCCTGCTGACTGGAAAATTGTGGCCTGAGATTTATGAAGTCAGAATAGTGAGAGCTGATTCTCCGGGTGGTTCCAGGAATCTTCGGTAAAGGAAAAGCCTCAATAAGTTTCAGATTTCTTCTTTTCTCTGGACGCTTCTTCCTTCATAATGTAAGGATGTTTCAATCAAAAGAGTCTTTACGTGTAGTGGGTATGATTCCAGCCCGGTATGCATCTTCCCGGTTTCCGGGTAAGCCTCTTGCTGACATACAGGGTAAAACCATGATCCAAAGGGTTTATGAACAGAGCACTAAAGCACTGTCCCTGGATGGAGTATATGTTGCAACCGATGACTTGAGGATTGCCGACGAAGTAAGGTCCTTCGGGGGAGAGTGCCTGATGACATCAGCGGATCATGTAAGCGGAACTGACCGCCTTGCCGAAGCCATCGGTTACGTGGATGCTGATATTGTGGTCAATATCCAGGGGGATCAACCTTTTATTGAACCTCGCATGATTGATGAAGCCGTGCAACCCCTGCTGGATAATCGAGATCTTCCCATGGCAACATTAATGCGGAAGATTACTGACCCCAGGGATTTCAACAATCCCAACGTTGTCAAGGTTGTTACTGATACCAAAGGTTATGCCTTGTATTTTTCCAGGTCCCGTATTCCCTACCCCAGAAATGAAGACTCAGCCTGTGTCTATGAACATATAGGCCTTTATGTTTATCGGAAAGATTTTTTGTGCCTGCTGGCCATTTTGGCACCAACCAGGCTTGAGAGAATAGAGTTTCTGGAGCAGCTGAGAGTTATTGAAAACGGATATAAGATCAATGTGGTTGAGACAAAATGCATGTCCTCAGAGTTAAGCGGATTCAGTGTTGATACCCCGGATGATCTTGAAAGGATTCAGGAGATACTCGATAAAATCAGCTGAGTGTTTTAAAAGATGGATTTGCCGGGATTGATAAAATTTTTACTGCATTCGGAAATTCTCACAAACAGGGTCCTTCCAATGGTCATTCCAACGATTTTCCCAGGAGATTTTCATGATTGAATCCTTTCAGCGCAGGTTCATAAAGGGACTTAAATCCGGATTTTCGCCTGAAAGTCTGGAAAATCTGGAGAGCGCTGTTGATGCAATCACCTCGACTAAGCAATCCGGAGGCCGGGTTGTTGTGGTTACTGGAAGCGGGCCTAACCTGCATGAGGGTGTAACCACCCTTATCGCTGAGCTGATGCGTAAAGGGATAGTAGATGGAGTGACCACCAGTTCCGCGGTCGTAGCCCATGAAATGGCGGGAGTTCTGGACCGCGTCAGGAGGGTGAACGGAGTGGCTGCGGGATTCCCTCCCGAAACACTTCCCCATGGAGGGCACTTTGAGCTGTCGCTTGGTGATGAAAATCGATTTCAGGCCATGGAAAAAGACATCAGCCTGGACTGGGAGCTGATTGAAAGATTGAGGGTTCTTCCGGGTGAGGAGATTATCAAGGCGGCAGGTAACATGGGTTATCCCGTGGGGCTGTGGATAGAAAGAATCTCCGAAAAAATATTGTCCATTTGCCAGTCCGAGGGCAGGTTATTTGAAGAAGTTGCTGCTGCTGCTGCTGATGCCCGAACCATGCTCGGCTCAGGTTTTGAGTGCGGGATTCCGGTTGTAGTGACAGTCCCACAGATGGTGGGAGGCGGCAGTGTGGGCATTTCCGTTGGGGACAGTGTTCCTGTCAGGGAACGCTGTGAAAGAATTGCCGGGATGATGGATAGCGCTGACCTGATCATTGAATCAGCGGTGGCGCTGACCCAGGAAATACACGACGGGCCATTTGAAACTTTCACAGGGCACGGGATCTGGGAAGCCTGGCGTGAGGGCCGGAGCTATTCCCTGGAAGGGAAGAAGCTGATACGCATTGATCTGGATCCGGTTCTTGCGGAAGCCTGGAAAGCCCAGCGACAGGATAGTTTAGTGCAGCAGGCCATCAACTGCGGCCTCCCTAAAACCAAACTGCTGAATGTTCCTTTCCGTATGGAAATGTCGGGATTTGCCCGGCTGCCCGGCAGTATCCCTGTCTGTGCGGATATCGGAAAAGCATGGCCGGTTATTGCCTTGCAGGTTTCTGAGAATCTGGGCATTGAACTGGATTTTGTTTCTTTTCCCCAGGAATCGGAATATGGAAAGGATATGAGAAACTGGATAGTCGACGAAATCGGGCCGATTGACAGGGACAGGATCAATGGAATTGACGATTGACGATTACGACGGCATAAACCTCTAGCTTATGAACGGTCACGGGCGGCAGGCAACCGGATGAGGGTGGCTGGGAACCGAAGGATTTCTCGGTATCAGAACTGAATATTATTGAATGGGATTTTTACAATAACCGATACCTTGGGCCGCACGGAAATGCCCTGAAAACCTGGGAATGCCGAAGTCCGGATGTCAATTTCCGAATGTAGCACGGCTTGCTCCCGCAATCTCAAAACTGTTGTGCGTCCTGGCGGACAGGTCCCGAGAAGGTACGTTCTTCCACCTGAAACCTGCTCCCCGCGACTTTCCTGGGCAGGTATTCCGGTTCTTCTTCAGGTTCCCTGGGAGTCAGAATCCAGCTCGGCAGAAACTTCGTTTGCAGTCCTTTTAAGATTTTCCAGCATAGACTGGAGATTCTTCTCTTCAAGGACCCTGAAGACAGGGAATGAAATACTGATTGAAGCGACAGCTTTGCCCCTGAGCATGATGGGAACTCCAAAACACTGGCCCTCCATGGCGCTTTCCCGGTTGTCATGGCTCCATCCCAGTCTGCGGATTTTTGAGTACTCCTGTTTCAGCGTGACATCGTCCAGAATGGTTTTTTCTGTCAGGCGGAGCATCCCGAAACTGTTAACCAGCTGCTCCTGCTTATCTTCATCCTGGAAGGCCGTGATAGCCTTTCCAATTGAGCTGGCGTGGGGAGGGATTATGGCGCCGATGCGGTTGCTCATCCTGATCAAGTGAGAACTCTCCAGGACCTGTATGACTTCAATATGGTTTTTGAGAAGGACGCCCAGGCTGACAGTCTCCGCATAACTGCTTCTTAATCTCCTCATACGCGGCAGTGCCGCAGCTTTTACCTGTTCGGGAGTTATGTCAGGTGAACATTCCAGGCCGGTATGGGAGATCGTATACCTTCCTGTTTCGTCGCGGGCTACATGTCCCGTAACTTCCATGGTGTAGAGGAAGCGAAAAACGGAAGTCTTGTTTATGCCGGTTTTACGGGCTATTTCACTTAATCCCAGCGGAGACTGATCGTTTCGCAGCAGGTCCAGTATCTGCAAGGCGTTGCTTACCGCCCTTGAAAAATACCTGTCTTCTTTATCCGGTGCATAAAATTTTTTCATAATTTACCCTGAAAGGAGCTAAGTCCTTCGCCCTCGTACTCAGGCCGTTACTGCCGGATCTGGTTTTTTTTTGAAAATGAGAAAGCCAGTGCCGTAAGCAGCAGAACCGCAGTTCCAACTGCGCCGATAAGGATTTCCTCAATGCTGCACTGCCACCAGGCTTCCCCCCTGACAAATGTTCCCCAGGAAATGATTAATATACTGGCTGAAATAGCTGTAATCCCCTGCCATGGTTTTATCCTTCGTGATAGAAGCGCCAGCAGGAATAGTCCCAGGATGCCTCCACCGAATATTCCAGAGATTTGCCACCAGGTATCCAGGGCGCTTTGGGCCCTGATCATCAGAATAGCAAAGCCGGTTCCCAACACGCCCCAGAAAACTGTGGTTAAGCGCAACACAAGGACCGCGTTTTTGTCACTGACATCAGGATTATAGTATTTTTTGTAGAAATCCAACATTGTGACTGTTGCCGAGCAGTTCAAGGCTGAATCCACTGTGCTCATGGCTGCGGCGATTATGGCCGCAATGATCAGGCCTTTCAGGCCGATCGGGATTTCATTGATAATAAAAAAAGGGAAAACCTGGTCGCCCTTGGTGATTGTATCGGCCAGTGTATGGGCATCACCTGAATAGTAAGCGAACAAAGTGGTTCCTATAAAAAGGAACAGGGCGGTCATGGGTAAGTAGATCAGGGCTGAAATCCAAAGGGACCGGCGGGCTTCCTTTTCTGAAGATGCAGCCGCATACTTCTGTACATAATTCTGGTCGGCAATCAGGTTCCGAAGATTTTCAGTAATCCCGTAAATTATCATCACCCATATAGTTCTGGAGTTGAAGGAGAGAGATAAGTCTCCCAGGCTGAATTTTCCAGTGTCAATAGCATTGTTTATCAGGGGATCCGGTCCTGAAAAAACGTGCCATCCCAGAAAACCGGCACAGAACAGGCATCCGCTGACCATAATGGTTGACTGCATTACATCTGTCCAGACCACCGCTTCCATTCCGCCCATCAGGGTATAGAGAATGGTTATGGTACCAAGGATCAGAATCAGGTATTCAATGGGGATGGCTACAAAGGTACTCATCAGCATGGCTGCCAGGTAAAGGATTACAGCGCTTCTCCCAACCATGAATAAAAGGAAGGAGAGTGATCCATAGAACCTGGCCCATCCACCCAGCCTCTGCTCCAGGAAGGAATATACTGATACAAGTTTCATTTTCCTGTAGTAGGGAACCACATATTTGCAGGCCAGCCAGGTTATAGGTGGAATAGTCAGGGCGAAAATCAGAGGGTGCCAGTTGGAGTCATAGGCCTTGCCCGGAGTGGCAATGTAGGAAATACTGCTGGTGTAGGCGCTCATAATGGCCAGGCCCACTGCCCAGGAGGGAAGCCCCCGGCCAGCCACCATGAATCCTTCCGCGGTATTGCTCCTGCGCACAAAATACCATCCCATTCCTATCAGGACGGCTCCGTAAATAATAAGTACCGACAGATCAAGCCAACCCAGACTATTCACAATCCTTGCTTCCTTCCTGTTGAAAATGTTACCTGTTAGCGCTCCGCCTAAGTTCGTTTTTTTATTCTAGCCTACTCAATATGAAGAAACCACTGTTTCTTATATAAAATGCTGTTTTATTTTTACGCGGGTCTGTTTTATTATTATTAGATGAAGTTAAATGGAATCTATATTGCCCCTGTAACACCGGTTACAGAAAACGGGGGTATCGACTGGAACAGGTATGGAAAACTGCTGGCTTTCCTTCTGGAAAGAGGCGTGGATGGTTTTTGTATTGGAGGAGGAACCTCCGAATATATACATTTCAGCACGGATCAGCGCAAAGAACTGTTTAGCGTGGCAGCTTCAACAGTCCCGGATGGAAAGAGGGTCTTTGCCGCTATCGGATCGTCATCTTTTACCCAGACAGTGGATCTGGGCAGGTTTGCTGACAAACTTGAGGTCGATGCAGTCCTGCTGCCTATGCCGCATTTTTTTTCTTACGCGCAGGGTGATCTGGAGGAATTCTGCCGTCAGGTCAGCCGCCGCCTTGACTCTCCGGTGCTGCTTTACAACCTTCCTTTTTTTACGAATCCCCTGGATTATGAAACATCGGCCCGTATGCTTGCTGAAGAAGAGGGGATTATCGGTATTAAGGACAGCAGCGGAGAAACCGACAGGTTTGACCGCTATGTTGAAGATTTCTCCGGAAAATCTGATAAGGATATAAACCTGATGATAGGCCAGGATCCCTTTGCGTTTGACGCCTTGGAAGCCGGTTGGACCGGGATTATTTCCGGCTTGGGTACATTATGCCCGGAACTGCTGGTCTGCCTTTACCGAAGTTTTGCGGCAGGGGACCATGAAAAGTCGAAACAATGCCAGATGATGATCCGGGACATTGATGCCAATATTAAACATCTTCCGGTTCCCTGGGCCATAAGGTTCGGCCTGGAGTGCCGAGACATGGACTGTGGTGCAGCCGCAATTCCCTTATCGCTCGAAAGGAAAAGGCAGAAGAAGGAATTTCAAACCTGGTTTGAAAACTGGCTGGAGAAAAACTCCAGTGTCTGGCAGAATTAGTTTTGACTGTTCCTTTCCGGGTTTTCCAGGAAGGTCTATCAGAAATAATTCCCTCGGGGATAAAACTGGAGGAAGCATGAAGACTATTAATTCGATCAGGTTTTTAATTTTCCTTCTGGCTTTGTCATTTATCTCCAGCAGCACCAGGGCCTCTGATGCCGCTGTTATCAAGAATGTGACAGTATGCCTGGAAGAGGGCAGATACGGAGGGTGGCCGGCAAACCACGGGATCTGGAACTGGGGAAATGAAATCCTGGTCGGATTTGAGCTGGGATATTTTGAGGCATCAGAAGAAAGGCATGCCATTAACCGCTCTCGTTTTCGGGAACACCTTTTAGCCCGCAGCCTGGATGGAGGGGAAACCTGGGCAGTAGAAAGGCCGGAAGACCTGATTCCTCCTGCTCCTGAGAAGGAAGTAACCGAAACAGGCATGAAACTTGGCCCCAAGCCGGTTAAATGTCCGGGGAATATTCCTTTTACCCACCCGGGGTTTGCTTTCACTGCCAGGAGAATGGGAGGAAATATTGGCCCATCCAGGTTTTATTACACAATTGATAAAGGTTTTAACTGGGAAGGGCCTTTTATTATGCCTGATTTTGGTACTCCTGGAATTGCGGCCAGAACCGACTACCTGGTAGATGGAGACCATCAACTTACCATTTTCCTGACATCGGCCAAATCTGACGGTACCGAAGGCAGGTCACTCTGTGTTCGTACCACTGACGGAGGCAGCAGCTGGTCCAGGGTGTCATTTATCGGCCCGGAGTATGAGGGGGAAGAGTTCCTGATCATGCCCTCTACCGTGAGGCTTTCAGCAACGGAATTGTTCACTGCCGTTCGCCTGCGCGAAAGCATAAACACCTACCGCTCCATTGACAACGGCACTACCTGGGAATTCGTCGGAGAGCCGGTGCCTTATACTGGTCGCGGAAATCCTCCAGACCTGCTGCAGCTGCGGGATGGCAGGCTGGTCCTGGTTTACGGATATCGAGCTGAACCATATGGCATCAGGGCCAGAATTTCGGAGGACCAGGGAAAAACCTGGAGTGAGGCCATTGTGCTCAGGGATGACGGCGGAAACTGGGATGTTGGGTATTCACGTTCAGTGCAGCGTTCTGATGGAAAGCTGGTTTCAGTTTATTATTTCAATGATCCTTCCCGGGGAGAGCGTTATATTGACGCAACAATCTGGTATCCGGGCACTGCTGAGCTCAGGTAGGATTTTTCCGATAGTTTTTTCAGGAAAAGATCATGAACAGAAAATTGATGCTTCTGTCCGCCGGACTTGTTTTGGGCCTGGGTTGGGCCCTGCGTGGACATTTCGGCCACCAGTGGGGAGCTTCCTGGGCTGGAATGTTATTAAGCCTGGTCTTGCTTGCCATGGGCAACCGGTCTGACTGGACGGCAAGAATGCCGATAATCGTGGCGCTGGGAACCCTGGGATGGGCGGTCGGTGGAACCATGAGTTACGGAATCATTGTCGGTTACGGCCGCGGGGATGGTTTTACAGATGTCTGTTACGGACTGGTAATGCTTTCAGTCGTTGGATTTCTCTGGGGCGCAATCGGCGGAGGGTTCCTGGGCCTGGGCCTGGAAACCACTGAAATAAAACGTCCTGACTGGATATCCCTGCTGACCCGCATGGCTGCCTCTGCCTGGATTTTTTACCAGGTAATTGTGGGAGTGCTTGAACTGAAAATGACTCCTCCCCGCTCTGAAGCCTGGGCAGGATGCCTGGGAGCCGTGGTGGCGCTGCTTCATTACCTTTATCGCAACGGTTATTTTCGGGCTCTGAGAGTGGCGCTTTATAGTGGACTGGGATCTGGTTTTGGTTTTGCCCTTGGGAATTTTCTGCAGACGGCAGGCGGGGCCTCCGGGATTTCTTTCAACTGGTGGAACGTAATGGAATTCACCCTGGGATTCTGCGGCGGAATAGGCGCTGCCTGGGCAGTGTATTCCACTAAGTGGCCTGATAGTGATGTAAAGAATCCAATCGGGAACTGGGTGGCCCTGGCCTTTATCATGTTCTGTATCCCGGCCATCAACCTGATGAAAACATTTAAAATGGAGAAGTTTATCGAGGTTGCTGAAAAAGCGGAATTTGTTGATCCGACTGGATATGCCCGGCTCCAGCCGCTGTTGGGAGGAGCAGTTATAACCATCCTTACCCTGGCTGGGATTCTGCTCTGGCGAGTTTTTTCTGGATACCAGGAAGAAAAGAGATTGAGACCAGGAAGCCAGGTTTTTATATTTCTCTGCCTTCAGATGTTCGGATATATCCTGTTCAGCCATCTCCTGAAGGGTTTTTTCTGGGGTTTCGGCGGATTGCAGCTGGAACAGTTCCTCTACTGGCCCATAGCCCTGGCAGTTCTGGTTATCTGGTTTATCTGGCAGAGGGGAAGAGAGGCTCCCTTCGGAGACAGTGAAATGGAACCCTTCGGCCACTGGATTAAATTAACAGCAGTGGTCCTGATAGCAATACTTGCGCTGGCCTTGATTTCCATAAACCTGCACGATGGACTGACCGGTGCCCAGTATCGATTTTAAAATAATTGCTTCTCTGTTTTTCCTGGTTTATCCTGACTTGAGGCTGGCTGGAATTTGGCTGGAGCATCCTGCTCCAGGTCCATAAGGCTGGGTAACTATCAATGAATCGTGAAATTTTGGAGGTACGATGCGTACGAGGGACTGCTTGATTTTTTTCGTCTTATATATTCTGGCCATATCTTTTTTTATGCCAGCTTCCGTCGGTGAGAACCAGTCCGTGGAAGTTCAAAAAATATGGGATCAGGCTGCCTACAATTCCTTCGTGGACCTGGTGCGTTTCAAAAATCAGTGGTTCTGTACCTTTCGGGAAGGCGAGTCTCATGTTTACGGGAAAGACGGTACCATCAGGGTCATCAGAAGTCTTGATGCCGTTACCTGGGAATCAGCTGTTTTGCTGGCTGAAAAAGGAGTGGATTTAAGGGATCCCAAGATTAGTGTTACTCCTGACGGACGTTTGATGCTGCTTATCGGAGGGTCAGTCTATGACGGGAAAACCCTGGTTTCGCGCCAGCCCAGGGTATCATTCTCCGCAGATGGGGATAACTGGACACCTCTCCAGCCAATACTGGAAAAAGGAGACTGGCTGTGGCGCGTGACCTGGTTCGGGGATACCGCATATGGGGTTTCCTATGAACTGGCTGAACCCGACTGGCTTATAAAACTATTCAAGAGCAATGATGGATTGAATTATGACCTCGTGACCATCCTGGATGTACAGGGCTCACCCAACGAAACTACCCTTCGCCTCACACCGGAAGGGGAAATGATAGCCCTGGTCCGCAGGGAAAGCGGGAACAAACACGCCTGGATTGGAACCAGTAAAAAGGAACCTTATACCGAGTGGACCTGGACGGACAGCGGACACCAGGTAGGCGGCCCCAATTTTATAATTCTGCCGGATGGCCGCATATGGGCATCCGGGCGGGACTACCATCAAGAAACCAGGACAGTCCTGGCAAAATTAACAAGAAAATCGTACGAGCCTGTAATAACCCTTCCCAGCGGCGGAGACACCAGCTACCCCGGCATGGTCTGGTTTGATGGCAGGTTATGGGAGGCTTATTACAGCTCCCATGAAGGGAAGGCCTCCATATACCTGGCGAAAGTTACACTGCCGGAATAGGTTTCAATATGGCATTTTGTAACGTAGAATAGGCAATCGGGAAAAGAGTCAATCTGCCGATTTTAGTGTGGGAGATTTATGCTTTATTTTGGTTTCCTGTTCTTACTGCTGATGTTATACACCGGAAGCCGCTACGGCGGCGTTGGCCTGGGAGTCATTTCCGGTATCGGCCTGCTCATTGAAGTTTTTATTTTCAGGATGCCGCCCAGTTCCCCCCCGGTGACTGTGATCATGATTATCATGGCCGTGGTTACCTGCGCTTCAGTGCTGGAAGCTGCCGGGGGTCTGAAATACATGCTGCAGAAAGCCGAACGGGTACTGCGGAATCACCCCAGGAGAATCGTAATTCTCGGCCCTGCCTGTGCGTATATAATGACACTGATGCTGGGAACCGGACACGCTGTTTATTCCATTCTCCCGATCATCGGAGACATTGCGCTACGTAACGGAATCCGCCCGGAAAGGGCCATGGCCGCATCTTCGGTTTCCGCCCAGATGGGCATTACGGCCAGCCCTATCTCCGCGGCCGTTGTCTTTTACCTGGCCAGCCTGGGCGGTATTTCGGATTCGTTCACGCTTCTATCCATTCTTAAAGTGACGGTCCCCTCCACAATACTGGGAGTGTTGGCAATTTGCCTTTTCAGCCTGCGCCGGGGTAAGGATCTGGAAAATGATCCTGAATACCAGGCCCGGCTCCAGGACCCGGTATGGGGCGAAAAGATTCGGAATACCACCGCGACTTCCCTGGACGAGATTCTGCCGGGATCAGCCCGGAATTCCGTGCTGATTTTCCTGGGGGCTTTGGTTTCAATTGTTATTGTAGCCATGTGGCCTGGAATCCGAACTTTCCCGGGGCAGGACAGTCCAGTGGCTATGGCGGTTATTATCCAGATAATGATGCTGGCTTTCGGCGGATTTATCCTCGTGGCTTCCAACGTCCAAGTGGCCAGGGTTCCGGAGGGAGTGGTCTTCAAATCGGGACTGGTTGCCGCTATTGCCATTTTTGGCATCGCGTGGATGAGCGACACCTATTTTCAGTATGCCTTACCAACCTTTAGAACCGGGATTACCGAAGTGGTGAGCAGTTATCCCTGGACCTTTGCCCTGGCCATGTTCATCGTCTCCATAGTGATTAACAGCCAGGCTGCCACCTGCCGCATGATGCTCCCGGTAGGAATCAGCCTGGGTTTATCTCCGGCCCTGCTGGTCGGGATCATGCCATCCTGCTACGGATACTTTTTCATCCCTAACTATCCGTCAGATATCGCGGCCTGTAACTTTGATGTCACGGGAACAACAAAAATAGGAAAGTTTTATTTCAACCACAGCTTCATGCTTCCCGGACTTATCGGGGTTGGTACAGCCTGCCTGTTCGGATATTTCTGGGCCGGGATGCTTTTTTAGGCAGGCCTGCGGCCTGTAATTCAAGATTCAAGATTGGGTTAGGGTCAGGTTCATGAAGTCCATGTGTCCGCAAGGTCAATCGTCAATCCACTTCGTGGCTTCCCTTACCGCAAAAGGTTTCATCCGCGGAGCGTATTCTGCCAGAAAGGATTTGACTCTCCCTGGATTGTGCTTGGATAATTCCCTCAGCCACCATCCGATGGCTTTTTGAATAAACCATTCATGGTCATCCACCATTCCGGCTGCCCAGGAGAGCGGTCGTTCAGGGTCCTGGCCTTTTTTTGCCAGGAAAAGCGTGTAAACAAGCGCAGCCCGACGCACCCAGAAGCTGGGATGATTCAGCCAGTTTTTCTCTATGTCATCCAGGAAACGGGGTTTCTCCCGCAGGCACCGGAAAGCGGCGTGAGCCAGGTGATCAGCGATTGCCCATGAATCCAGGTCTTCCTTGAAGCGGTCGATGCGAACCCAGATTGCCTCAATATCGCTGACTGTTTTCCTTTCCAGGATTTTCCCCACAGCAATCCGGGCTTCACATATGTTGGTTTTCCACAGTTCATCGCAGAGGTCTAATAACTGTTTTTCTGTGAGCCGCGAGGCGGCTCTCCCAGCAGCCTCGGTAATCTGTGGAACCCGTACACCCAGGTAGGGCCTTTCAATTTTATGATAGTTTTTCTGGCCTTCAGCCACAGCCTGATCGGCATAGCAGGCAAGGTCTGCGAGAAATGCTTTCAGCATCTGTCCTTCCAGTTCCACCATTTAAGGAGCTCAGGGTCAGGTTCACTATTCCCGGCAAAATACACGGCACATCGAAAAACATAAAGGACACAGGGGTCCTGCCTGCAGTTTCGCAGTTCGGAGAGATGTTCATACATCAACTGCGGGTCCTCCCCTCTCAGTTCTCCGACATCTCTGTAACCCAGGTCATAGAGGTCTTCAGACAAGCTCTTGCCTATCCCCGGTATAACCTGCAGATTTTTACAGATCACTTCTTTCATCTGCCCGTCTCTTCCAGCTTAGAGAGTGGAATTTTTTCAGCTTCGTTTATCCATCATTTCGTAATATCCGGCAAACTGACCATTCTTGTCCCTGATAGCCAGGAAATAAGACTTGATGAATCCATCCTCCTCCTTCAGGAGGATCTGGTCTTCATTTGCTTCCAGTCGCTGTGCTATGCCATATATTTTAAGGATCGAATCCTTGTTATGGCAGTCTAATAGTGATTTTCCTACCAGGTCGGTGTGTTGAACCCTTGCAGCCTTGTTCATGTAGGTAATGATGTGGTTCCTGTCCACGGCTACAATTGATTTCGGCAGAGATTCGAGGATGGCTTCAATTATGTCCTGTTGATTCATATGGGATTATTGTAGCGGGTTATGAAGCAGTCTGCATTATCCGGCAGTTGAAATATCATTAATTGTGGTCCCAGATGGACAACCAACTCAGAAAGTGTCACCTATGTCCTGGCTGCACCTCCTCCACTTCGCACTTCTCACATCACAGTTCCTTAATTCCACTTGGTCCCTTGCGGCGGGATTAACTCCCTGATAATGTTTTGCCATGGGGAGATTACATGAAAAGAATTAACAGGAGAGATTTTATTATTAAAACATCCGCGGCCTCTGCTGCCCTGTCGGGACTGGGTTATAGCGGCTGCGGTAGTGGGAAAGCAGACAAACCCAATGTTGTTTTTATCCTGGTGGATGACCTGGGATTCATGGATATCAGCCCCAATAACCCGGATTGTTTTTATGACACCCCGAACCTGGACCGGCTGGCATCCCAGGGCGTAAGGTTCACTGACGGTTACGCCGCCAATCCGGTGTGCAGCCCCACCAGGTACAGCATCATGACTGGACAATATCCGACCAGGGTCGGGGCGACCAATTTTTTCTCCGGGCGGAGGGAGGAAAAGTTCAAACCAGCGCCATTGCATGACAATATGCCGCTTTCCGAGGTCACACTGGGAGAAGCATTTAAGTCAGCCGGATACCGTACGGCTTTCCTGGGCAAATGGCACCTGGGGCCGACTGAAGAATACTGGCCTGAGGCCCAGGGTTTTGATATCAATATCGGGGGATGCAGCTGCGGCATGCCCTCCAGTTTTTTCTCGCCCTATGAAAATCCCAGGCTGGAGGACGGACCCGAAGGGGAATACCTGACCCAACGCCTTACTGATGAATCCCTGAAGGTCCTGGACGAGTTCAAGAATGATCCGTTCCTTCTCTACCTGGCCTTTTATACCGTGCATATCCCGCTGGAGGCCCCTGAAGAGGTAGTGGATAAGTACCGGGTAAAGGCTGAATCCCTGGAAGGTGAGGAATTCGGGGGAGAAGAGCAGGTCTGGCCGACGGACGAAGCCAGGCAGGTGCGAATTATGCAGAAACATCCTACTTACGCGGCCATGGTTGAAAGCATGGATCGGCAAGTGGGAAGGGTGCTGGATAAACTGGAGGAGCTGGGCCTGGATGACAACACCGTGGTCTGTTTCATGTCCGACAATGGAGGGCTCTCTACAGCTGAAGGAAAACCCACCAGCAACCTGCCACTGCGGGCCGGCAAGGGCTGGCTCTATGAAGGAGGCATCCGCGAGCCCTTTATTATCAAGTGGCCGGGAGCACCTGGGGCAGGGAGCGCCTGCAGCGAACCGGTGATCAGTACCGACTTTTACCCCACCCTGCTGGAAATAACCGGGCTGCCCCTGCGGCCTGAACAGCACCTGGACGGAGTTAGCCTGGTGCCGCTCCTGAAGAAAGGGGGAACCCTCGGACGGGAGGCTCTCTACTGGCATTATCCCCATTACAGCAACCAGGGTGGATTCCCGGGAGGAGCCGTGCGTAAGGGGGATTTCAAGCTGATTGAACGTTTCGAGGACGGAAAAGTGCAGCTTTATAACCTTAACGATGACATTGGTGAGCAGAATGACCTGGCTGAATCCATGCCTGATAAGGTTGAAGAACTGCGGAAGCTCCTGCACAACTGGTACGAGTCAGTTGATGCCGAGTTCCTCTATCCGAAGGATGAGGGCGGGGAGATGCCCTGGAGACCGGAGGGGGAGGGGAGTTAAGACATGGAGGGAATGATTTTAAATAGTTCAACCTGCTCTTGCCCATTGGAAGCATTCTTCCGCTCTGCTAAACTCTATACCCTGGGAAAAGAAAATTTTCATGCTTTGCCATACGAGTTTAACACCAGGATCAAAGGGAGGGTTTGATATGCGTAAAAAATGGTTATATGTTGTTTGCATCCTGCTTCTCGGAGCCGGATTTATGGTTTCATGTGCTTCGACTGAAGAAACCGCCGAAGAAGAGACGGCAGTGAATTACCTGGAAGAATCTCCGGCTGACCGGGATGCCCGAATGCAGTGGTGGCGGGAAGCCCGCTTCGGAATGTTCATACACTGGGGACTTTATGCTGTTCCAGCCGGAGAATATAACGGAGTGAAGTCTGACCGGATCGGCGAATGGATCCAGGACTGGGCCAACATTCCCCGGGAGGAATATGAAAAATACGCGGCAGAATTCAATCCTGTGGAATTTGATGCCGCGGAATGGGTGCGGATAGCTGCAGATGCCGGAATGAAGTACATAGTTATCACCTCCAAGCACCATGAAGGATTCTCGATATTCGACAGCGATGTCAGTGATTATGACATTGTTGATTCCACTCCTTATGGGAAAGATCCAGTCGCGGCTTTAAGTGAGGAATGTAAAAAGCAGGGTATCAAGCTTTGTTTTTACCATTCCATAATGGACTGGCACCACCCCTCCCAGTACGTGGAACAGGATGACAGGTTTCGCACCGCTGGCAGTGGCCAGAACCGCATCCTGGAAGACCAGAAGGAGGAGTATGTCAGGTACATGAAGGCCCAGCTGAAGGAACTGGTGGAAAAGTATGACCCGGCAGTACTCTGGTTCGACGGGGAATGGGTCAACTGGTGGACCGAGCCGGATGGGAAGGACCTTTACCAGTACTGCCGCAGCCTGAAACCTTCCATTATTGTCAATAACCGCGTGGGCAAAGGACGGCAGGGGATGCAGGGTATGAACAAAGGCCCTGACTATGCCGGAGATTTCGGCACGCCGGAGCAGGAAATCCCAGCCACCGGGCTTCCGGGAAGCGACTGGGAAACCTGTATGACAATGAACGATACCTGGGGTTTTAAATCGTATGATGAAAACTGGAAGTCCACGGAAACCCTGGTCCGTCAATTGATTGACACAGCCAGCAAGGGAGGCAACTACCTGCTTAATGTTGGTCCCACCAAGGAAGGGCTTATCCCAGAGGCAAGTGTCACCAGGCTGAAGGAAATGGGCGAGTGGACGAAAGTAAATGGAGAAGCAATATACGGAACTTCCGCCAGCCCCTTCGAAACCCTGGAATGGGGGAGGGCGACCATCAAAGATAACAAGATTTATTTATCAGTGTTTGACTGGCCCAAGGGCGCACTGGAAGTGCCCCTTCCGCAACAGGAGATCAGCAAGGCTTACTTGCTGGCTGCCCCGGACAAAGAGCTGAAGATTAAAAAGGGAGAGAATTCCCTCAGCATCAGTGTTCCCGGGAAAGCGCCCGATGTTATCGCTACCGTGATTGTCCTGGAACAGTAGCCTCCCCAGAGGTGAAACTGGGATTTAAGGTTTTCAGCCCGTTTATACAGCCCGGGGGAGGACACTTCACCCCGGGCTGTTACTTTTGCAGAAAATAGAAGAGAATTAAGCCATGGAAAAACAGGATCAGGAATCAGGACCAGGCAGACCCCAGATGGTGTGCCGGGGAATCCGCGGCGCGACCACCGCCGAAGATAATACGAAAGAGGCCATCCTGGAAGCCACCCGGGAACTGTTGTATATCATCATTCGGGTTAATAAGATCAGCCCGGAGGATGTGGCCAGCGCCCATTTCACCACCACTGTTGATTTAACCGCCACTTACCCGGCCCTGGCAGCCCGTCAGCTGGGTTGGTATGACGCCGCGCTGATTTGCGGACACGAGATGCAGGTACCAGGAAGCCTGGGCAAATGCATCCGCGTCCTGATCCACTGGAATACCACCCGCAAAATTGATGAAATCATACATGTCTACCTCAAGGAAGCCAAAAGCCTGCGCCCCGACCGGGAAACCATCTCCGAATCTGAAGAGCTTGAGCTGGAAGAGGCTTTCCAGGAATTTGAAAAGCACGCGATGGAATTCAATCCGGACGGCCTGAGGCATAATACGAGTGACGATTGAGGTCGATTATGATGGCTGGAAACTCCAGCTACAGGTCCATTCCCCGGGCATGCCAATCTCCTGACCGGCATTAGGTGCGTATACCCTTTTCATTTGACAGGCGTGACAGATATCAACTAATATTTCGTATACGAAATATTTCTACAAGAAGGAATTTGATGAACAAAGTGCATGATGATGTTTTTTTTGATACCTGTGGATTACGTGTGCTGATGGCACTGCGCCGGATTATCAGGGCGGTGGATATTTATTCAAGCAAACTGAACAGTGAATTCAAGATTACTTCGCCGCAGTTGATATGTCTCTATTCGGTCAGCCAGGAGGACGGCATGATCCTGTCGGAACTGGCAAAAAAGGTTAATCTGGGAGTCAGTACGGTAAATGGCATTGTGGATCGCCTGGAGGAGAAGGGGTTGTTAGAGAGGAGGCGTTCTAACACGGACCGCCGTCGGGTCAAGCTCAGTATCACCCAGCAGGGGCGTGATATTTCCAGGACGGCGCCCGCATTGCTGCAGGACCGGCTTGCCGATTCCCTGCGTCAGCTTCCTGACCTGGAGCAGGCGGCCATAGCGCTCTCCCTGGAACGGGTGGTTGAACTGATGGAAGCTGGACACCTGGATACCTCTCCAAACCTCATATCAGGGATGAGTGTTGGTGAGACCCAGGCGGAAGAAAGGTAGCAATAGTGAAATTATCACAGACCCAGCAGGATATTATTGATGTAGTAGACAGGAACGCGAAGATGTCTAACTGGCGTGACTGGAGATGGCAGATTGCCCATTCAGTACGATCGCTTGACGATATTGAGAAGCTGCTGGACATGTCCCTGGACTCGGAAAAAAGAATAGAGCTGAAGGAAACGCTGGAGAAATTTCCCGTTTCTGTTACACCCTATTATCTATCTCTCATTGATACGGATAATCTGGAGAACGATCCGATCTTCAGGCAGGCCCTGCCTTCACCACTGGAACTGGTTGTTTCCAAGGCTGACATGTCGGACCCCCTGCATGAGGATAGTGACAGCCCGGCTCCTGGTATAACTCATCGCTATCCAGACCGTGTGCTGTTTCTGGTAAGCGGAGTTTGCTCAATGTATTGCCGTCATTGCACCCGCAAGCGCAGGGTAGGTGACCGGGAGATGATCCCTACTAAAGAAGAGATGCTGGAGGGCATCGAATATATTCGCAGAACTCCCCAGGTACGCGACGTTTTGCTTTCCGGTGGAGATCCGCTGATGCTTTCGGATGAGCGCCTTGACTGGCTTCTCGGTGAGTTACACGGCATCGACCATGTAGAGGTTGTCCGAATCGGCACGAGGATGCCGGTAGTGCTTCCCTACCGTATTACTGAAAAACTGGTAGATGTGTTGAAGAAGCATCATCCTCTCTGGATAAATACCCAGTTTAATCACCCCCGTGAAATTACGACTTCAGCCAGGGAGGCTTTGGCAAAGCTGGCGGATGCCGGCATTCCGCTGGGTAACCAGTCGGTCCTGCTGGCAGGTGTAAACGACTGTCCCAGGATTATGAAGTCTCTGGTTCACAAACTGGTGATTAACCGGGTGCGTCCCTATTACCTATACCAGTGTGACCTGTCCGAGGGTCTTTCTCATTTCCGCACCCCCGTAGGTAAAGGCATCGAAATTATGGAGAGCCTCATCGGCCACACCAGTGGCTTTTGCGTGCCTAGATATGTCATCGACGCTCCCGGCGGCGGCGGCAAGATCCCGGTTATGCCCAACTACATTCTTTCCTGGTCCACCAATAAAGTAGTCCTGCGCAATTACGAGGGGGTTATTACCACTTACAAGGAACCCGATTCCTATGAACCTTGGTTCTGTGACCGGAACTGCGAGGAATGCGACCTGCAGCTTCCCACTGAAGATGCCAATGAGATGAGGGCTGTTGGAATTGAAAAGCTCCTGTCGGATTATGACAAATCCATTTCCCTGGTTCCTAATGACAACCAGAGGTACGAAAGGAGAAATGGGGACTAGTCCGGCATGAGTATTATTGACTACCTGATTTTCGCTGCCTACATGGGCGGAGTTCTGACTATAGGTTTTTATCATTTCCTAAAAAATGAAAGCACTGAAGACTATTACGTGGGTGGCCGCTCCATCAAGGCACACCACGTTGGGCTCTCGATTGTGGCAACCGACGTAGGAGGCGGTTTTTCAATCGGCCTGGGCGGAGTAGGTTTTCTGATGGGGCTATCCGGTTCCTGGCTGCTTTTTACCGGCCTGGTTGGTGCCTGGCTTTCGGCTGTTTTTATTATTCCCCGCATCAAGGCTATTGATTCCGAACACGCCATGTTCACTTATCCTGATTTTCTGCGTTTCCGTTACAACAACAAGGTGGCTCTCCTGGCCGCCCTGATATCCGGCTTGGGATATCTCGGTTTTACCGGAGCCCAGATCCTGGCAGGTGCCAAGCTGGCCTCTGCTACCTTGATAACCAGGGCTCCATTTGGCATGGAGCCCCTGCAGTTTTCCCTTTATGTCATTGCGGTAGTCACGATTCTTTACACGGTTATCGGGGGAATCAAGGCGGTTATCTATACCGACACCGTGCAGTGGATCATCCTGCTCGCTGGCCTTTTATTTATCACGGTTCCCGTGACACTTTTCAAAATCGGAGGCTGGTCAAAATTGCGTGCCAGCCTTCCGCCTGAGTTTTTCACCCTCGGCAACATTGACGCTGTCACTTTCATTAACTGGATGGTGACCATTATCCCGATATGGCTGATCAGCATGACTCTGTACCAGAGGATGTACTCCTGCAAAAATGAAAAAGAGGCGCGGCGTGCCTGGTACATCGCCGGAATTTTTGAGTACCCGGTCATGGCCTTCACCGGAGTTTTTCTTGGAATGTGCGCCCGGGTTGTTTTTCCCGGAGCGGAGTCAGAGATGGCCATGCCCATGCTCATTCGCGATATTCTTCCTGTTGGGATTGCCGGCATTGTCATCGCATCTTACTTCTCAGCAATAATGTCCACAGCTGACAGCTGCCTCATGGCCTCGTCCGGAAACATTGTCAAGGATGTAATGGAGCGATACCTGTTCAGGAATATCAGTGTCAAGGGTTCTATCCGCCTCTCCATGTTTGCCACTTTTGTTATCGGGGTTCTGGCCATTGTTATGGCCAGCCGTTTCAACACGGTACTGGATGCAATTCTTTACGCCTACTCCTTCATGGTGTCCGGGCTTTTTGTCCCGACGCTTGGTGCCTATTTCTGGAAGCGCTCCAGTTCCACCGGAGCTTTCGGCGGAATGCTGGCCGGAGGCATTTTGACATTGCTGCTTCTTACCGGGACCATTTCCCTGCCCGGAACGCTGGCGGATATAAGTCTGGACCCCAGTCTCTACGGAATTTTTCTCTCCGCAGTAGTTTTTATCAGCTTTTCCCTGGCCTTTCCAGACAAGGACAGGTCGGGATGGGAGAAACTTAATGGTGCATGACAAGTGTGAAATTCTGGGTCACAGTCTAATTCAGCATGGCCCCTGCAGTAACCGGATTTACCTGATGAAACTGGACAAACGCGACCTGCCCGGAATTGTCGGACAGCTTGATGAACTGGCAGGCAGGGAAGGGTACAGCAAACTGTTTGTTAAAGTTCCCGCGAACGCGGCTCATGATTTTATCAGTAGCGGATTCCACCAGGAAGCCTTTATTCCTAGATTCTATAATGGTGAAGAGGACGTTCTGTTCCTTGGAAAATATATCGACCCGGCCCGTTCCCGGACGGCCAATTCCGAGGAACTGGCCAGGATCCTGACCCTGGCCCGGGAGAAAGCGGAATCCGGACCAGCTGACTATACTCTCCCTCCCGGCTTGAACCTGGTTTCCTGTGGTGTAGCCCAGGCTGAAGAAATGAGCGAGGTCTATAAACAAGTTTTTCCAAGTTACCCCTTTCCTATTCATGACCCTGAATATCTGCTCCAGACCATGCGCACCCATATCGACTATTTCGGAATCATCAAAGACGGAAGGATTGTTGCGGTAGCTTCTTCCGAAATAGACCTTAAGGGATCCAATGTAGAGATGACAGATTTTGCCACCCTTCCAGAATACCGGGGACAGGGGCTGGCCTGTTGCCTGCTTCGGGCAATGGAGGAGGCTATGGCTGTGCGCAAAATACTCACCGCCTATACCATTGCCCGTGCCGTCTCTCCGGGCATGAACATTACATTTGCCCGGATGGGCTACAAGTACAGCGGTACCCTTATCAACAACACCCAGATCTCCGGCAGGATCGAAAGCATGAATATCTGGTATAAGTGGTTACGGGTGGCAGGTTGTAAGTAACAAGGGGTGTGGTTCAACCTACTCTGTGTTGCTTTGAACCCCAGGCAACATCTGTAACCCGTCACCTGCAACCCGCAACTATTTTCTCTTGACAACAGGTGAAAAAAAGGTGAAAATCTATCCATGGCAGATTTTCACAAAGCTCTTAACGCGGCCCGCAAAAATGTCCCTGAAGTAGTATCGCTGCGGGACCTCGGATGGAGGAATCATTCCGGGAGCTGCCTTTCAACGGGCTTGCCGCAGCTGGATGAGCTGCTGGGCGGAGAAGGCCTGCCTGTTGGACGCATGTCGGAGTTCTACGGGCCTGCCTCAGCCGGGAAAACCAGCTTGGTGAGCCGGATCATGGCCGAAGTTACCGGGCGCGGCACGTGTGTGGCTTATGTGGATTTTTTCAATTCTCTTTCCCCGGAATTCCTGCAGGCGGCAGGGGTGCAGTTGGAAAATGTCCTCTGGGTCAGGGGCACCGGAGATGCGCCGTCCGGGGATAAAACCGTCCGGAAGGATGAGGCTTGCCCCGGGGAAGGTTCCGAAGAACCCGGAAGGGAAGTGATCGCTCTCAGGCGTGCTTTGAAGCAGGTTGAAATCCTGATGCAGTCCGGGAATTTTACCCTGGTGGTGCTGGACGTAGTGGAACCTCTCTCTGCGCGCGGGGAATACGCCGTGGGCCCGGGGAGAAGTATGATCCCCAAGGGCATGTGGTTCCGCCTGCAGCGGGCGGTTGAAAAGTCAAAAAGTGTATTGATTCTCCTTTCGGACCGGAGGCTTAGTTCAGGCGCTTCAGCCAGGGTACTTTGCCTGCAGGGTGAAAGAAGGTTGTGGGGCGGCGGTAGATCCTCCGTCAGCGCGGAGATGCCTCCTGGGCGCGGCATTGGCAACAGGGAGAAACATGCCCTGCTGTTGGGAATGGAAGCTGGAGTATCCATAGTGAAAGGAGGCCGTAATGGCCGCTCCATCTTATTTCATTGCCACCTATAGCAGCAGGTTTGACCTGCTGTTCAGGTCCAGGCAGCTGATAGCTCCGCTGGCCCATCCGGTGAAACCTGAAGGTTTGCTTTTCGAGGTGGATTCACGTTACCGCCAGGATACCCTGGACCGGATTTCGGCCCTATCCCTTCCGAACCTGCGGATCGGGGGGGCGTTTACCCGCACCGCCGCGGTTTTTGCTGCCCTGGTTTCCCCGGGAACCATTCTGCCCTACCGCAGGGAGAGGGGTTTCCTGGCTTCCTTGCCCCTTGAGCAGTTGGCCCTGCAGGCGGAGCTTCCACCCGGATTTCTGGAAACCATGCTTTCCTGGGGGATACGCACTTTCGGGGGACTGGTGGAAATCCCGCCGGATTCCCTGGTTGCCAGGCTGGGACAGGGAGCCCTGCTGCTGCAGAGAATGGCCCGGGGTGAAGATACGGGTCTGCCCGGAAGGTTTAGTGAGATGCCGGTTTTCCAGGAGAAAAAGGAGTTTGACTGGCCGGTTGGCAGCACTGAAGCGTTGATGTTTCCCCTGGCTGAGATGATGGAATCGATCTGCCGCAGGGTTTCCGGTTCCGGTCATGCTGTGCGGGGGATGGCCCTGCGGCTTACCCAGGATGATGGAGATAAAATCCGGAAACAGGTGGAAACGGCCCTGCCTTCCCGCAACAGCCGCCTGCTTCTCTCCCTGCTTCGGTTGGAACTGGAGGATCTTTCACTGCACAGTGGGGTCAAATCCGTTGAGATAACGGTATCTCCTGCCAAGGCCAGGGTGGTACAGCATTCACTGCTGGAACCGGAAACCCTGGAACCCGAGGAAAAAGGGTTGACCCTGGCCCTGGTGGAGAAATCCTGGCCGGACAGCTTAATCGGCATTCCCTCAGTGCTGGATAGCCACAAACCTGATCCAGGGATAGCCGCAGACTGGAAGGAATCAGGCATGCTCAGGAGGCAAATGCGTAACCTGGATGTATCAGGGGGCAAGGGTAGCAGGACCCGGACTGATGACAGTGATGGTATGTCTCTCACCCTGCGCCGGGAACGGCCTCCACGCCCGGTGGAGCTCTGCCACGAAGAGATTGTCTCCCTGGCCGGTCCCTGGCTGTCCTCGGGAGGATGGTGGAAAAGTGGGGAAACAGGCAATGGCTGGGACCGGGAAGAGTGGGATATGGAATTAAGGGGTGGGGAACTTTACCGGGTTTTCTGGAATCCTGAAGAGTCACGTTGGTACCTGGAGGGGATCTATGACTGATTCCGGTGGTGAATTCACGGAACTTCATGCCCGCAGTTCCTTCAGCTTTCTGGAATCCTCATCTTCTCCGGAAAGCCTGGCGGAAGAGGCGGCGCGGCTGGGATACCATTCCCTGGCTCTGGCTGACAGGGACGGTGTGTATGGCGCGCCCCGGTTTTTCAGGGCCTGCCGGGAGGCGGGAATCAAGCCCCTGGTAGGGGCGGAGATAAGTACACCGGATGGAGGTCTGCCCCTGTTGGTCAGGAACCGTACGGGGTATAAAAATCTCTGCCGGCTGCTGACCCGTATTCACCTGAGGGCTGAAAAGGGAGAGGCAGAAGCGAAACTGGAGGATTTGGAGGATTTTTCCGGCGGCCTGGTCTGCTTGACCGGCGGTCCCGGCGGCCCCCTGTTCCGCAAATACATGGAATCTCCGGCTGCAGCTGTTTTTTACCTGCGGTGCCTGAAGGGTATCTTTGGTAATAAAGGTGTTTACGTTGAACTGCAGCGTCATTTCTGCAGGGAGCAGGAGAAGGCCAACCAGGCCATGATACAGGCCGCTTCCCGCTGTGGAGTGCCCCTGCTGGCTTCCAACGGGCCCGGATACACCAGGACGGAAGACCGGCCTTTGTATGATGTGCTGACCTGCATTAAACATGGGTTGAGAGTAGATAAGGCGGGACGCCTGCTTTCCCGGAATTCCGAGTTATACCTGAAAGGACCAGGGCAAATAGCCCGGCTTTTCAGCGATCTGCCGGAAGCTGTCAATAACAGCCTGGACCTGGCTGAGAGCCTGGAATTCACCCTGCAGAACCTGGGATACCGTTTTCCGGATTACCCGGTGCCGGAAGGAGAAAGCATGAACAGCTACCTGAGGGCAATTACTTTCAAGGGGGCGGAGGAGCGGTACCGGCCGCTGCATGAAAAAGCCCGGGCCCAGCTGGAGCATGAACTGAGGATTATTGCCCGGCTGGAGCTTCCGGGATACTTTCTGATTGTATGGGACATAGTGCAGTACTGCCGCCGCAATAAGATCCTGGTCCAGGGCAGGGGTTCAGCGGCTAACAGCGCGGTATGCTACAGCCTGGGGATAACTGCTGTGGATCCGGTTGGCATGGACCTGCTTTTTGAACGGTTTCTTTCAGAAGAACGTGGGGAATGGCCCGATATAGACCTGGACCTGCCCAGCGGTGAGCGCAGGGAAGAGGTTATACAATATGTGTACCGTAAATACGGCCGCCGGGGAGCGGCTATGACAGCCACCGTGATTTCCTGCCGGGGGAAAAGCGCGGCCAGGGAGGTGGGGAAAGCCCTGGGTTTTTCTAATGCCCTGCAGGGGCGTCTTTCCAAAATGCTGGGCAGCTGGAGCAGTAATCCTCCGCTGGAGGCTGCGGATGTAGAGGATCAGGTTCGATCATACTGCAGTGTATCGGAAATAGGCAGGATGAAGATTTTTTTACAGCTGTGGCAGGAAATCCAGGACCTGCCCCGGCACCTGGGGCAGCATACCGGGGGCATGATTATCTGCGGAGGGCGGCTGGATGAGATAGTGCCGCTGGAGAATGCGCGCATGCCGGACCGTACAGTGGTCCAGTGGGATAAAGATGACTGCGAGGATCTGGGCATAATCAAGGTGGATCTCCTCGGCCTGGGTATGATGGCGGCGATTCATGATACCCAGGAGCTGATCAGGGCAGCCGGAGGGAATATGGACCTGGCCCATATTCCTCCAGATGATCCTGAGACCTACAAAATGCTGCAGGAAGCCGATACTGTCGGAGTTTTCCAGGTAGAGAGCAGAGCGCAAATGGCGACCCTGCCGAGGATGAAGCCGCGGTGTTTCTATGACCTGGTAGTGGAAGTGGGCATCATTCGCCCTGGACCGATTTCCGGCAACATGTTGCATCCTTACCTGCAGCGCAGGGCCGGGCTGGAGCCGGTAAGCTACCCGCATCCATCCCTGGAGCCGATCCTGAAGCGTACCCTGGGAGTGCCTGTTTTCCAGGAGCAGCTATTGCGTATTGCCATGGTGGCAGCCGGATTCTCCGGTGGTGAATCGGAGCAGCTGCGGCGGGCCATGGGATTCAAGAGGCCGGGAGCGGCCATGCTGAAGATGGAAGAAAGGCTGCGGCTGGGCCTGGCGGAGAAGGGAATTCATGGCAAGGATGCTGAGACAGTGGTACGCTATATCACTTCCTTTGCCCTGTATGGGTTTCCTGAATCACACGCTGCCAGTTTCGCGCTACTGGCCTATGCCAGCGCCTATTATAAGGCCCATTACCCGGCCCAGTTTTACACGGCGCTTCTCAATAACCAGCCCATGGGTTTCTATCACCCGTCCACCTTGGTAAGGGATGCCATGCGGCGGGGACTGCAGTTTCTGCCGATTGATGTGAATGCATCGGAGTGGCTGTGTACGGTTGCGGGAGAGGGAAAGATCAGACTTGGAATATCCTATGTGAGAGGATTCTCTCAGGATGCCGGATGCCGGATTGCAAAGGAGCGGAAGCGCAGGCCCTTTGCTTCCCTCAAGGACCTGAGGGAGAGGGCTGGCCTGGACAGGAATGAACTGACCTCCCTCTCCGGTGTAGGGGCCCTGGAATCCCTGGGAATGGAGAGAAGGGAAGCACTGTGGCAGGCTGAAAAGGTGAGTCGTTATGCCGGGCCGCTGCTTCGCAACCTGGAAGAGGAGGGGGAAGCATGCCCCCTCTCTGCCATGGATTGCCCGGAACGGATGCTGGCCGACTACTCGGGAACCGGCCTGACCACTGGCCCCCATCCCATGGAACTGGCCAGAGTCAGGCTTGCGGCCAGGGGAGTGCTCCAGGCCGGGCAGCTGGCAGGGATCAGGGATGGGGCGGAAGTTGACGTTGCCGGGAGCGTGATTGTAAGGCAGCGGCCGATGACAGCCAAGGGCTTCCTGTTCCTGAGTTTGGAGGATGAAACCGGAATTTCCAATATTATTGTCAGACCGAAGACATTTGAGCAGTATCGGCAGGTGATCCTGGAAAATTCTTTTCTCCTGGTCAGTGGAAAGCTGCAGAACAGCCGTGGAGTGATTTCTGTTTTAGCGGAAAAGATTGAAGCCCTGGACCTCTCTGATCCGGGCATCAGCTCCTATGATTTTCACTGAGTTGGCACTCCTGCGAACTGCAATTCAGAATTCAGGATTTAAGATTATCCGGTCTGGGGATCGTAGCTGGAGCCGCTGGCTCCAGCAAGGGAAGGTTGGTAACAATCTCCCCTTGGGATTGACGTACCGGGTTCATTAAAGAGTGCTGCCCGATACTGCGATAAAAGGAGGTAATACTTATCCTGGAGATGCAGCCTGCCCTGGAATTGCTGGAGCTGCCAGCTCCAGCTACGATTGCAACCTGCTATCCCCAACTGCAAGATGACAACCAATCCGGCATCCTATATCATGAGGATTGATTTTAATTACCCATGAGGATTAATGCCTATGACTAAGCGAGTACTTTCATTTGGAACCCACCCGGACGATATTGAAATAGGATGTGGCGGAACAGAGCTGAAACTTATAAAGAAGGGCTACCATGTTACCCATATTTTTGTGACATCCGGAGAATCGGGCAGCCAGTCCCTGAGCAGGGAAGAACTGGGTGCGGCCAGGGAAAGGGAGGCTGTCGCAGCCGCGGCAATGATGGGGATTAGTGATGTTCGCTTTATGCGTTTTGAAGACGGTTTGACAGAATATTCCCGTAGTATGAAACTGGAAGTTGTTGATGTCATCCGTTCAATCAAGCCTGAGATTATTTTCACCCATTCTCCGCAGGATAATTTTCCGCAGCACAAGGTAGTGAGTAAACTGATTGAAAATGCCATTATTCACGCCTCCGGCCCCTGGTACCAGGAGACGAAGGAGCAACCCTGGAATACCCCGGTTGTCCTGGGTTACGAGGTATGGTTTCCGATGAATAAGTGGCAGACCGCGGTGGATATTACTGATACAATTGAACTTAAGTTAAAAGCCCTGGCCTGCCACCAAAGCCAGATAGAAGACGTTAAATATGATGAAGCCTTTGGGGGCCTGGCCCGGTACCGGGGAGAAATGACATTTGCTTCCAAATATGCTGAAGCTTTTGAAATCATCAAGATGGATGGGGACAGGATCCTGGGTAATTTGTGAGAGACTGATTAATGGGATGTGCCGGACCTTCAGCTTTTCCCATGGCTGTTGCCAGCCCCTTCCTTTCCAGGGTTGAGCCGGAGGCATTGCCCTATTCCCGGGATTCCCTTCGGCGAATCCTCCAGTCACCCCGGGTTATTGAGTAACAGGCCTTCGGTCTTCACAGGATTACCTTCTCGGGCGGTACTGAATTCTTGGTCCTGAATCGTCAGTCAACAATCGTCAATTTCCTAGGCTCTTTCCTGGTATTTGCCGTCAGCAGTGGTAATCCGGACCTTATCCCCTACCTTTACAAACGGAGGGACCATGATAACTGCCCCGGTGTCCAGGGTGGCCGGTTTGGGGGAATTGCTGGCTGTGGCGCCTTTCAGTTCAGGTTCAGTTTCAACTACCTCAAGGATCACGGTAGTGGGAGGTTCAATGCCAATGGGTTTTTCCCCGAAGAACTGGATTTCAATCACCTGTCCTTCTTTCAGGAATTTTTCGTAATCGCCGAGTAACTCGGAATTGAGGGATATCTGCTCATAATTTTCAGTGTCCATGAAAGCGAACAAATCACCATCCCGGTACAGGTACTCCATCTGCTTTTGTTCCAGCGTGGCTTTTTCCACTGAATCGCTGGAAGAAAAGCGATTGTCATATGATGCGCCGGATTCCAGATTGCGCAGCAGAACCCTGACAAAAGCAGGGCCTTTGCCTGGAGTTCTATGCTCATAACTGAGTACCCTGTGTGGGACTCCGTCAAAAATTATCACGTTGCCTTTTCTTAACTGTATTGCGTTTATCATAAGTCCTAAGAAGATAACATAAAACGGTCATTTTGGGGAAGATGTGGTCGGATACTGTTGATAAGTTCGAACTGGGATTTGCGAAGTCTGAAGGAATGGCTTCTCAAAGATCTGGAGGTGGAATCTCCGGCAGGATAACCTTTGACCATGAAGGCGCGCTAATCCTGGATCGCGCGCCTTCATGGTCCAGGCTAGTCTTCGGTGACCCTTGTTTTAAGTTCCGGTACCACCCTGTTAAAAATGCGGGTGTTCCACTTTTCCCGGTATTCCCGGTGTTTTTCCAGGTTTGGAAATTCTTCGGTATAGGGATAAGCGGACATGTTATGGAAAGGGAGGGGGCCAAGAAAATGGGGACCGCCTGAATGGGGATCCATGTCTTTCCCGAATCCATCGACAAATACCAGGTAATCCCTGGCCCAACCCTCCGGCAGTTTTGGCAGTGTTTCCAGATCGAATAGAATTTCAATCTCGTCTCCAGACCTGGTGATGACATAATAGTCATCCTTATTTTCCAGGAGTTGACGTACATCTCCATAACGGGTATAGGCGCCTGTATGGACTTTCCAGTCCGGGAAATAGACATGGTCGTAATCATAAAGCCGGGGCAGTTTTCCGTCTGGAGACCATGGTGAGGGGTTGCCTTTGAAATGCAGGTCGGCATGCGCCGCGGGAAGCCTGTAGATCTGGTAGTCATCCCGCGGTTTTCCGCTTTCCACCTGTATCTGGTCCCAGTAAATCTTCATGTTGGTGATGATCCGGACCTCCCTGGATTCAGAAAGGAATTTACCGGAAAGATCCACGGTCATATACTTTGGAAGCCCTGCCGGAAAACCCATTTGTTCAATCACCGTGACCCAGTTCCCGCTGCTGTCCTTTACCTGCAGGTAGGGGGGGATCAGCTGGATTCCGGACTGAAAAGCAGCAAAGTTGCTGCTGCTGTCAGCATAGTCGATCCAGGCCCACATCAGGAGGACGGTATAGTCCTGACTGGCCTGCCCCAGGTCAAGGATCAGCTCATGGATATCACTGTATCCCTGGAAGGGCTGGCTGTCTGCCACAGGCGGGTAGATCCGGTCAATTTTTTGTATGGACGAAAGCACATCATTACCGTGTCCGTCGTTAGCGGAAACAGGAGTAGTAGCGGATTCTGCCGTTAACAGCCGGAAGGGAAGATAAGGAGGCCCGGGAAGGAGTTTTTCATCCGGAAAAACCTCGTACTCTGCCGGGTGGTCTACCACTGCCAGTTCCACCTGGTCAAAGAGAATCGCTTCTTCCAGCTGGCTGTTAAGAGTCAGGGCCAGGTCGCCGTTTTTCAGCCTGGTATCCGCGCGATTCAGTTTGATGTATTCATCGGTGTCAGGATAATTGAAGGTTTTTGGTGCCTCCAGGTTGCCGTATGCGCTTCCCCCCAGGAAATCGGACTGGTATTTGTAGGAGTTGCCATCCCACACATACATAATCGGGCAGCTTGTGCCTTTCCGGTCCAACTCCCTGATATCGATGGTTTTGTTTACGTTGTGGTCCTTTTCTGATTGCAGTATACCATTAGGCCAGAGTAATCGAACTACATCAACCCTGTTGTACTGCCCTAATCCAAAATGGAGCCTGGCAGGGCTCTGGGACAGGAATCCCTGTCCTCCCAGGTTTTCAATTTTCTGCCAGTGTTTGCCCGACCTTATTTCAGCTTTGACTCCTATCCCCGCTCTATTGCTTACGCTTCCCTCAAGGTTAACCGTTAGCCAGTTGTTCTGGTTTCCTCCTTCGTTCCTGAGAAGCAGGGGAGCCTGGCCGTTGACATTGATTACAAAGTCCATGTCTCCGTCGTTGTCGTAATCGGCAATGCTGACGCCCCTCAAGGGCAAGTTGCTGAATGAGTCAAGGCCTACCTGTGCAGTTACATCTTCCAGGGAGTCTCCGTTGTTGCGGTAAAGCGAGATTGACGGTCCGGATGCAGGCAGAAAAAGCGATCCATTCAGGGTTAAAAGGTCCAGGTCGCCGTCGTTGTCATAATCAAATGGCTGGACATTGATGAAATTGTGGATATTTCCCAGTGAATGAATCTCTTTCTGGCTGTTGAAGGAGAGGTTTTGGCCTTTTAAGACCAGAAGTCCATCCTGGGATTCGCTGGGCATGATGAGTTCCAGGAGTCCGTCCCGATTAAGATCAGCGGCGGTTGCGCAGGCGCGGGGATTGTTACCGTTGAGGGATGATACCAGTTCGAAAGTACCGTCTCTCCTGTTGCTGAAGATCTGGTCAGGTTCCCTGAAATTTATCACGTAAAAATCAGTGTCACGACTGTTGTTAAAGTCACCGGTTAATACCCCGACTGATTTCAGTTTTCCTCCTGACAGCATGGATTCTTCAGTAACATCCTTGAAATTTCCTTTGCCGTCGTTCTGGTACAGGCGGTTTTCAGCACCGGGAAAGTCATCCGGGAATACTTTGTCAGTACAGTCAAAACCGGAGATATCAGTAAAATTGGCTACGTAGATATCCAGATCGCTGTCATGGTCATAATCCACGAAAGCACCGCCAAAACCCGTGGCTTTGTCGCCCACCCCACACTGCTCAGTTACATTCTTAAAGGTTCCGTCTTTTTCATTATGGAAGAGCTGGTTTTCCTCATGGTTGATCAGGTAGAGATCAGGATATCCATCATTATCATAGTCTCCCCAAAGGGAGAGATTGGTTTTGTATTTTTGCTCCAGTCCAGAGCCTTCGGTTACATCTGCAAATGTTCCGTTTCCCAGATTATGGAAGAGTCTTCCTGTCCCGCCCTGGGCCCCGGAATTGGCCAGGTAAAGATCGTAGTATCCATCCTGGTCATAATCCCCAAACGTGGCTCCTGATCCCAACCAGGGGATGATCGTGTTTTCAAAATATGCCTCATCAGCGATTTTCAGGAGTGCATTTCCAGGACCATTATGGGTAAATGTCAAACCGGCTTCAGATGAAACATTTTTGAAGGAGACTGCAATTCGGCCGGTTATCGGTTCAGAGTAGCCGGGCAGGTATTCAGACGGGAGATCCTGGATGGCCTCCCCGTATTTTCCCTGTTCCAGGTATTGCAGACCCACGGTAGTGCTGCCGAACAGCTCCTGCAGTTGGCGAAACCTGTCCATGGCTTTCCGGCTTTCATCCATTCTCCGTAGCCGGCTTAGGGCTGTGGCCCGGTTGTAGAAGGCTGAGGCATTATAAGGTTCGTTTTTGATGACTGTATCAAAATAAACCAGGGCTTCCTTATATTCACGGTTACGCATCAGCAGCCTGCCCAGGTAATAATTAGCTGAAATATCCTGGCTGTCCTGTCTGAGGACTTCCCTGAAGGAGGCAATGGCCTTGTCTATCTGGTCCCGGTTGATATAAATCAGGCCTGCTACAAAATGAGAGTGAATTTCAGCAGGATCGATTTCCAGGGCTTTCTTGAATGCTTCCAGGGCCTGGTCATAATCCTGTCCGTAAAAATGAGATATCCCCAGATTGACCCAGGCGGGAAGCACAGTGCTGTCCAGTTTCAACAGTTCATGGAATTCCTGTATGGCAGCTTCAAACTTGAACTGGTCCATCAGGGCTATCCCGCTGTTAAAATGGGAAATAATGGCCTGGCTCTCATCTGGTTGAGAATTATCTTGAGCAAACAGGAAAAATCCCGACAGCAGGACCAGGCAGAGAATAGATAAGAAGAACAAGGGAAATGGTTTATTTAGGCGGAACATGTATTGATTCTACCAATTGTTGGAATGCAATGCTAACCAGCAAATATGGCGACCCCGGATTTCTTACCGGAATGCCATGTGAGGTGCTGGAGAAGCAGGCCTGTCAAGGTTAAGTCCCTCTTCTTGATCGTATTTGACAGGATATCGAGGAAGTAGCCATTACCTGAGGAGGCCGGGATTCAGGTGTAAACGTGACAGCGGTAGAAAGCTTATGAGAAATGCGGGCTTATGACCATTACTACCATGAGTTTTTGAAGCTGCTTGCAGATGAAAAACCGTCAAGGATAACAGCTCTGATAATTCTCCGGGATTTCAGGAGCAAGTGAAAAGATATTCCTTGAAACCGTTTCTCAGCAGGTATGAATTTGTAATCCTGAAATTTCCAAGCCGGTTTTCCAGGGACGGCCCTTCATGCCTGGGACATGTCTTTAATATTGAAGAATTGGTGTCATAATTTATACTTTCCTTGTCTTCAATCCTGAAGCTGATTGGAACCTCCGGTATTTCCTGGCGGGTATAGACCATGGCGAAAGCCAAGGTCCCGGGATGCGAAAATCTGGCCAGGTAATTAAACAAGTGGCCGCATTCATCAAGTTTCATATAGTTCAGGATATCCCAAAGCAGTATGATGTCGAAACGGGTTCCCTTCTGAAACGGGAGGAGATAGGAGAAAAGATTTTCAGGCGAGCACTCATCAGCCGGAGCAAAAAAATCAAAGTCTCTAAAGGAAGAATAAAAATCATCAATATAAAGCTTACAACGGAACTGGGAGAAGAAAAGGACATTCTCGTTCAGCGCCGGACCGGCATCCAGAATGTGGAATTTCCGGTCTTCCGCCATTTTTTTTGATAACAATTTGAGGACAGGAGAACGATGGATGTTAACAGGATTTTGTTCCTGTTCCACGTCGACCGGAAGCTCATTTTTGTCAGGTGCTTTTTCTGGCCTCAACCAGTTAGGTATCTTCATAAATTATATACACAGAATCTCTTAGGTACAGCGCAAGCAGTCCTGTCCAGCAGAACGTTGCATTTTTAGACTTTCCTGATTCCCGCGATTCTAGATAGTTTTTGGTTTAACAACATCACTGGTACTGTCAATAGCGGGAGTTGTCTTCGGGGTGGCAAGTATTCCGGGTTTTTCTTCCGCGGCTTTATTTTTAGGCATATCCATATCAATGGAACCCTTGAACTTCGCGCCATCTTCGAGTGTCACCCTGGGTGATGTGACGTTGCCCTTGACTGAACCGGTCTGGGTGATCCTGACACTGTCGAATCCCACGATATTACCGACTATTTTGCCTTCTATAATGACGCTTTTCCCATAAAGATCAGCTTTAAGGCGTCCGCTTTTTCCTATGGTCACTGAGTTTTTGCGGAGATCAACGAGACCTTCCACCTCACTTTGAATAACCAGGTTTTCTTCTCCGAAGATTTCACCTTTAAAAGATAGGGTTGCCCCCATTATCGACCGCTCTGCAGCTTTTGGTGCCTGGAAAGGGACATCACTCTGGCCAGATGGTTTAGTATTAGACTGTACTTCGTCGTTTTTTTTCCACATATTGTCATGCTCCAAAAATTTTGTAAGTATTAGAAATGAATCTAAACTGAGTCCTGCCGCCTGGATGTCATAAGATTTTATTCAAACGGGCTTTTTTTGACCTGTCAGGTATTGTAACCCTTTACGCCTGTTATGGTGAAGGGAAAAATTGAAATAATGCCGTAAACTCGACGGTTTGAGCAGTTGGGGACAGGCAGCTGGGATCAGCGCTTAACAGACTCCAACTCAAAACCCGCTGCCGGAAGCCTTCCTGATCCAAAACTTCATTTTATAAGTCAATCAGGTTGTATGTTGCCTGTAAGATATGGGATCGGCAATGCCGGCTTCCCTGAACCCCCGCAAGCGGAGGAGGCAGCTGTCACAGGAGCCGCAAGCCTCGTCCTGGTTTTTATAACAAGACCATGTTTTTTCGAGTGGAACTCCAAGTTCCAGGCCCAGCAGGACAATTTCTTTTTTGTTTTTACGGATAAGAGGTGTTTTGATCCTGATATCTGTTTCAGGTCTTGTCCCCTTCGAAATGGCCTCTTCAAAAGCCCTGAAAAAAGTCTCCCTGCAGTCCGGGTATCCAGATCCGTCCTCTTCCACCGCGCCGATGTATATGAACTGAGCACCCAGGACTTCTGCCCAACTGACAGCGATAGAAAGTAAATTAGCATTCCTGAATGGAACATAGGTAACCGGAATTACTGAAGGGTCAAGATCATTCTCTGGAACTGGCATATTAGGATCTGTCAGAGCAGATCCCCCGATCGCCCTGAGGTGCTCCGCTGTTGTGATCAGTCTTTCCTTAACACCATAGTAGTCAGCCAGTTGATTGAATGAGCTGACTTCCCGTTCCCAGGTGAGCTGTCCGTAACCGACATGGAGAAAATATAGTTCATGGCCTTCAGCCCTGGCGCAGGCCGCCGCTACAGAGCTGTCGAGGCCCCCACTTAATAAACAAACTGCTTTTGACATATTAAAATTGTATTCTATTAGGAGAAAATATTCATGAAGATGTATTTTGAGATCTGAAAAGGTATACCATGTAAACAACGGTGATATCTAATGTTCGTATGGACAGGCACTGACAGGAAGGAATGCTCTCCCCGAAATGAATAGAAAACTGCTGGCGGGTTTTGGAGTCATTTTATTGGCAGGAGTCCTGTTTTTGCTGGTGCTGAAGTCTTATACGGTAGAGATTGTCCACTTGGTTGTTGTCAACGCAGTGGTGCAGAAAGCACCTGATGGTTATGACCAGGCAAAAATAGAGAAGGTTTTTAATGATGCCCTGGTCCGCGCGGATCAGGGTGGTTCCAGGGACAGATATCTGGTTGAACTGCAGGAGGTATTTCGCAGCCTGGAAAAGAGGCAATATCTTGAACCAGAAGAAATGGACGGATTGCTGGCTCAATTGAATATGAAGGAGTAGCAACTCCGCTTTCACAGGATGAAATATGAGTGGGGATAAAAAAAACGATATAGACTGGCAGTCTGAATTAAAGGAGCGATTGGAAGCCTACGAAAAACGGACAGGCAGAAGGATTTCCGGCCGCAAGGACCCGGAGCGTATCCTGGATGAAGAGGGCATGCTGGATTCTATTTCAGAAATAAGCGAAGAAACTACTGATTCCCTTGAGCCAGACGAAGTTGAAGACTTTGGTAACAGAATGGAAATTGAGATCCCGGACGAATCCCCTTATCCTGAAGATGACGAAGATACTCCGGAGGAAGATTATCAGGTGGGCCCCGATTTTCTCGCTGTTCTGGATGGCATGGATGAAGATGATGAGATGGATTCTTTCCTGTTCAGGGAAAGGCTCAGCAGGGATGCTGACCCGGATGAAGGATTTGATCTGACTGGCCCAGACGGTTCCGGAGCTCTTTCGGAAGAGGATGAGGATGTCTATTTTGAGGGGATGGAGCATGACAACGAGGAAGAAGAGGAGCTTTTTCCAGATCCAGTGGTTAAAGTGGTGAACATTGAGGAATTCCGCATGGATTCCAGCGCTGATGGAGTTTTTGTACCACTGAAAGACAATTCTCCATTAGGGCATGAGGATGAATATGAGCCTGACGAGGAAGAGGAGGTTTCCAAGGAAATAATAGTCTCGAGACTGCTAAGCGGGACTATTGACATGTTGATAGCCGTCATCATTGCCGCTGGATTCATGGAGATTGCCGCCTGGAAGCTCTCCCTGAATTTTTTCGAGGTGGGAGTGCTTAAGTGGATAGGCATTATTGCGGTCCTGTTTTATATCCTCAACTGCCTCTATTTTCTGACACTGGCCCAGCGTACACCAGGAATGCTTTTGACGGAACTGAAGCTGTCACCCGGCAAGGGGCGGACATCACTGACTTTCATGGGCATATTGATCAGGACACTGGCCTTTTTCCCAAGCGCTTTATGTGTCACCGGTTTGGTCTGGGCATTTTTTGATTACCAGGCCAGATGCCTGCACGATATCGTTTCTGGTACCAGAATTATTTCTTCCCGGGGCTGATCTGTTGCAAAACTGGGAGTAGCCACCCTGGGGTTTGAAAGCGTCGGAGTTGTTTGTGGCAGGTCCGGGGCGCTCAGAATGAATGCCGGTTTCCTCCTCGCCTTTTCAGTATGGGTGGCTATAGACGCTTCAGGAAAAAGTATTCCATTCCTGAGATTTTTTTCATTTTAGTTCATTAAATTAATTCATTCTGCTTCAGGCATGTGAATCCTGACCAGTCCCTCAGAAACTGTACCTGCCAGTATTTGATTGTCTGATTCGGCTGACAGGCAGGAAATGTGGGATATGACCTGACCAAGGTCGTAGGTATTCCAGCTGAGACCCTGGTCCCGGCTGTAAAAGAAGTAACCATTGGTCAGGTCAGCAGTAAAAAGTGATGACCGGCTACCGGCAGATGCAATGGACAGGGACTGATCGTGATTGAGGTTTCCAGGTTCCCAGGTGGATCCATTTAAATCCAGTTTGAAAATACCCTCTGCGGTAGCGCAGAAAAGATAGCCACCTGTTGAGGAGAAGGAATTAACCCTTACATAGGGGAGGCCTTCCACGTCTATTGCCCAGGTTTTTCCCTGGTCCAGGGAGGAAAACACCCCCATTTTAGTTCCGGCAAATGACTTGTCGCCTACGGTTATTACTGAGGTTATCCCATCATCATAAATCCCGGTTTTAAGCCTGGATATTTTATCAGACTCAGGATCGAGCCGGAAAAGTCCTTCATCACTGGCAATCAGCAAGCTGGTTTCAGTTGTGTCTGTATAGGCAAGCTGGTTTATCTTCAGTTTCCCGGTAGATTTATGGAGGATCCATGAGGATGCTCCAGGAGTGCCGGAATAGACTCCCTCTTTGGTTGCTACAAATACTTTGTCGGAATTGTAGGAGGGCAGTATTGCAGATATCCAGGGAGCGGCGGAGCCAAGGCCATCATTGAATTGAGTCCAGGTATTGCCGCGGTCTTCTGAATGGAAGAAACCTCCGTATTCCCGGTCCATGGCAACAGCTATATAAACAGTATTGGTGGAATTATCCTTTTTTTGAGCAATTGCTGAAATCTGTCGATGGCTGAATCCGTTATTTGAAGGAGAAAAAGTGGCTCCTCCGTCACAGCTGATCATCACCCCGGTATCGTCAGTGCCGACCAGGAGAAGGTTGCTGTCGGCAGGATGAACGATTATGGAATTGATGATGACATTTTTCAGGATCGGTTTCCATGCCAGTCCGTTATTGGTGGATTTGTAAAGACCGGCGGTTGTTCCGGCATAGACATTTTTCGGATCGGAAGGATCAAAACTTACTACCCTGGTTCTCTTGGCTTCATCGGTCAGGCCATTTTTGATTTTGTTCCATTTTTCTCCCCTGTCCGTTGAACGGTAAAACCCGGAGCATGCACCAATAATGACGTTGTTTCTCTCAGCCGGATTTATCTGGATGGAAAAGAAATCACTATCCCAAAAAATGCCGGTTGTCAGGGGAGACCACTTCCCACCCAGGTTGTCGGTTCTCCAACCCAGCCTGAATGTACCAACAAATAATGATTCGCGTTCAAGCGGGTCGAAAGCAAGGGAATGTACATTATGCATGCTCCGGAAGCCCCGGGAAATCCGGTCCCATGAATCTCCACCATCCTTACTGAGCAGAACTCCCTCCGTGATACCGACAGCAATCAGGTCGGGATCAACCGGGGAGATGGCTACAGCCCTGACACTGCTGTTGAATTCCCGGCCTAATGATATAAGGTCCCATGAATCTCCTCCGTCCATGCTTCTGTAGAGCTGTCCCCGGTCCCGTTTCAGCTCCCATCCTCCTGCATAGATGATATCTGGATTCCGGGGATGGAAGACGATGCTGTCCAGTACCAGCTGCCGGCGTTTTATCCCTGCTGATCTTTTCCAGGTCTGCCCCCTGTCCAGGGAAATGAATATCTGCCCGTCCGCAGTGCCAAGGATTACCCTGTCCGGTTTATCAGGGTGTATGGCCAGAGAACGCACATCCCCTCCGTATGGACCCAGGAATGTTATGTCCGGATTAGCCTGGAGATGATTCATGCTGATAATCAGGAGCAAAAACAAGAGCAGAGATCGAATTTTCATAGTTTTTTCAGTAATAGATTTATAGGGTTAGCAGCAGAAAAAGCCATATCGTCATATCCAGGGGCAGCTGAATGTGTCCGGAAACTTTTTTAGAGCACAGCTTCACAGGCATTGCTGCAGCATGTCTATAACATCAATATATGCATTTTTTTCAAATGCCTTGCCAAAAATAATCAAAAAAAAGCGGTGGCCGATAGGGCCACCGCTTAGATTCTAGCAAATTTACCCGGTTTCCAGATGAAATCGGGAACGCTGCTTTCAGAATTTAGGGAACATAGAGTTCAACAACTACTCTTCTGTTCTCTTTACGTCCCTCAGCAGTGGTGTTGTCACCAACCGGCTCTGCTTCACCGGCGCTGGCTGTTTCAATCCTGTCTTCAGCTATGCTGTGTTCTTTAACAAGATAGGATTTAACGGCCTCGGCACGTTTGAGACCAAACTTTACGTTTCCTTGCTCGCTGCCGCGATCGTCAGTGTGGCCGGTAAGTTTAGCCTTAAGTTCCGGTGTCTGCTGCATCTTGAGAGCAATTTCGTCAAGCTGAGCTTTTGCTTTGTTGTCAGGTCTCAGTTTATCCAGGGGGATAACAATCTTTTCAGTTACCTTGAAATTCTCGGTATCTGAGCCGGTTGCTCCCCTGTCATCAGTAACGGTTACTTTAACGGCATGATTTCCGCCGGTGAAGCCTGTGGTATTAATATTCAGGCTGGTTCCGGTTCCTGATTCCTTGGTGCCGTCTACTGTCCAGGTGTAGGTCAAAGGATCATCTTCCTTGTCCATAGCCTTTGCGGTAGCCGCAACCACCTGGCCGGCAAACGCCTCATTCTTGTCCAGTGTAAGGTCCACTGTGGGAGGAGTGTTTGGCCTGCGGTTAATGGTTACAGCAAATTCACAGGAGGCGGACATATCGTCTACATCAGTTACGGTTACCTTTACTGTGTGGTTTCCAATATTCCGTCCGGCGGTGCCGAATTCGAATTCAGGGCTGTTGTTGGATACTGAAGATCCGTCTACGGTCCAGCTATAGGTCAGGGCATCACCATTAGGATCAGACGCCTTGGCTGTGAGGACAACAGATTTCAGTTCTGTGACAGCCACAGTTGCGGGATTGCACTCAATTGTGGGAGGCATTTTCCGTTTTTCAACAGTGATATCTGTTGAGCAGCTGGCTACATTATCACCATCGGAAACATGTACAACCACTTCATAGTTACCTGCTGTCAGCCCGCTTGTATCCAGGGTGACTTCAGCACCGTCGCCTGAAATCGATCCGCCGCTGGTTTTCCAGTTATAGGTAAGAGTTTCGTCATCAGGATCAGACGCCTTGGCTGTAATCCTGACTGTGTCACCTTCGGTAACTGTTGTCTGTGCGGCACTGCAATCTACAACAGGGACCTCATTGATCTTGCGGTGGAATGCCAGCTGGGCGAAGTAACCAAGTCTCTCTGAGCCATTGAAAGAGGCGTTTTCATCTTCGGCGTTGCGAAGATGCACATTCACTGCGCCAGAAATGGTTACCCAGTCAGCGGCCTTATACCTTAATCCGGCATAAGCGTCCATGGGTGCAACGAGGTTCATATAGGTATATTGAGGATCTCCCATGAAATGGGTTCCAACCAGTTCACCAATAACGTGAACACCGGTATCGGATACAGGTACGTCAACACCGACTCCGTAGTTCAGGTAATCCTGGCGTTCGATTCCTTTGTATGTATCAGCAAACCTGCCGCCGAAGTTACCGGTAAGGGTAGCTCCACCGCCCAGGTTTTTGGTCAGGATCAAGTCTGCGCCATAGTCAGAAGCACCGGAGGTAAGTCCTCTGAGCACATTCTGTCTGTCTGATGTTGTAGGCATCTTGAGCATTGGCTGGATAGCAATGCTCAAGGGTGCGCCTCTTCTTTCAGACATGAGGTTCACTTTGAAACCGAGAGTGAGGTCACCGGTGCCTTCGCCGAATCCCGTGTCCATGAAGGGAGCATCATTATAAAAAGCAATCTGACCATTGGAAGCTACTGCCGGGAAATATCCGGTAAAGCCTCTCTGCAACTGGCTGTAAGTGCTTGCCGGAATTCCGGGAAGAGCTACGTTTGGCAGGAGCAGGCCACTTTTGGGATAGATTTTGTACTCATAAATGTCATCAGCATCGACGCGTTTGTATGCTTCACCGGATATGAAAAACTCGATCCGGTCATGCAGGCCGATAGAAAATGACACCGGGACAACGGTGTAGTTCAATACGTTGGGGTCACGGTTGAAACTGTGGGCTGCAACGCTGAGGCTGAATTCACCGGGTCTGATAGTGTCTGCTACATAGGTGGTAAAAAAGCCGCCGGAACCATTTGCCGAAGGGGCCAGGTTTTTAATTTTTTCTTTATCCTGAGCCATGGGCATAGCAACCAGGAGCAAGAGCAACATTAAGAAAATGATAGTGTGTTTAGGTCTAAGCATATGCTTACCTCCTCAAATTACAAAATTAAGCAAATTATTCTACAATGAACCACTTGGAATTAAGTTGGTTCATTTTTTTCTCTTTGGGAAGAGTATATTTTCAATATTGTGAATACCTGAGATAACCTTGATTAACAAAGAACCAGTGGCATTAATTATAACATCATTCCTGAAAATGTTCGAAGATGTTCAAATTAATCATCTTGTCATTAAATAGATAAAAACAAACAAAAATAAAGTATAACTCAAACTTTATCAATTTTGTCATTAAAAATATGAATAATTTTAGGAGTAGTTCCCCTGTTTTACTGACGAATCATCGGGGATTCTGGCTTCATAGCCGGGACATTTTTGTGACAGGTGAAGATGTCAAGTAGTACACTTCAGCGGATCGAAGCGGTTTTTGAAGTTCTGGTTGCCGGATTTGCCGGATGGGTAATTACGATGCTCGCAGTCAGCCTTACCGGACTTCAGGATACCGGTCTACTGTCCCGTCCCGCATACATCTCTGCGGTCCTTGTTGTTGAAGCGACAATAACTCTTATTTTAATACGGTTTCTGGAGAGATCCCCGTATCCTTCAAATAGAAGTGTGTTTGGGTTAATCCACTGGTCTCCGGTTGGGTTGCTCCAGGGTGCCGCGGCTGTGCCCGTTTTGTTCCTCATCGTATTTTTTTCTGGATGGATGTTTGAACTAACATTTCCTCAGTATGTTACCGAGGGGAATCCTATTCTCGAAATGATTAAAACTCCGCTTGACCTGGTGGCTTTTTCAGTTGCCGGCATATATGCGGGAGGCATTAAGGAAGAGGTACAGCGGGCTTTTATCCTGATAAGGTTTGAGAAACACCTGGGGGGAGTTTCCGCAGGGCTTATCCTTTGGAGCCTGGTTTTCGGCCTGGGTCATTTTGAACAGGGATGGAACAGTGCTTTCAGCGCCGGAGTGCTTGGCCTGGTTTTCGGCGGTATTTTTCTCTGGAAGAGAAATCTTTTCACAGCCATATGTGTTCATGCCGTGTATGACGTAACTGTGCTGTTGGTTTATTGGAATTATTTCAGGAATTGATCCTGGTTTTTTAAGGATTTAAGGGCATTCTTAGCCGCGTCCTGTTCGGCATTTTTTTTGGAGCTCCCCCGTCCTTCCGAAAGGGGATAGTTCCTGGTACGGACCTCAACTACAAATTCTTTTTTGTGCTGGGGTCCTTCCTCTGCCATTACAATGTATTCAGGTTCCTCCAGGCCCATTTCGTGCAGTCTTTCCTGGAGCGCGGATTTAGAGTTCAGGATCTTGAAATCTCCCCGGGCCAGGTCTTCAAAATAGGGCTTGAACTGGCAGAGGACAAATTTTCGAGCTTCTTTGAACCCTCCGTCCAGGTATATTGCGGCAAGCAGGCTTTCGAACAGGTCGGCGAGAATCGCTTTTTTAAACTTTCCTCCGGTTTTCTCTTCCCCTCTGCCCAGCTTTGAAAATTCTCCGATTCCAAGTGTCCCAGAGAGTACTGACAGCTGGTTAGTGGAAACCATCTGGGATTTTATTTTTGAAAGGAATCCCTCCCTTTTGTCCGGATAACTCAGGAAGAGAAATTCGCTGATGACAAGCCCGAGAATGGAGTCACCCAGAAACTCCATGGATTCGTAGTTAGGAATTGATTTGTCCGGATCGGAGATTTCGTGTTCGTAGCTGTAGGAACTGTGGGTCAGAGCTTGATCGAGCAGGGAAAGTTCAGTGAAGTGGTAGTCAATCTTATTGCACAGGTTTTCAAGTTCTCTTACGCGAGCGGCATCCAGTGACAGGATACTGGATGCCGGGCCTGAAGCCCGTCCTCTTATCTGGTCTATCAGCTTAACTGCCGCTTTCCACAAAGTAAAAACCCCTTTATTTGGTATTTATTTCCAGATGCCGCAGCCCTATTTTCCAGGCTTGGCAACATTGCGGACCGGTTATATTCAAGCAGTACCAACAGGATACCGATTTCGTAATCCTGGTATCAGTTCCCCTGATATTCCAGGATCAATCAACTGGCTTCTTTAGTAATCCTCAACCTGCTGCAAGCTTTGCGGGGTCAGGTGGACCGGCATCGATTATGATCCGAAGGCCGCTATCCTGGAAGCTTTTTCTGCAACCATATCCCGGTTCGCCTTTTCCGCTTCGGCCAGTTCAGTTACAGCCGCCTGGATTATTCCTTCGACAGTCAGGTCTTTCCAGTCTGAGTTGGGCGCAGCCTCCTGAATGATAATGAGCAGCCGGGCCAGCTCCTGGCGGGCGGGACCAGCTGTCCTGCCGCCGATGGCAACAGTTCTTGCGTAAGCATTGACTGCTCCGGCAGCCTTATTGAGGTTGCTGTAGGCATACCCCAGCCTGAAACTGGCGTAGGCATGCCTGGGATCATGAAGGAGTGCGTTCTGAAAGTATCCTACAGACCTGGTGAGGTCCACGTCTCTATGTTCAGAATCCTGGTCGGCGTAGGTCAGGTAGGCCCTGCCCAGGGAATAATTGGCTTCTGCTTCAAGCCTTTCCAGCTGTGAGTACCATTCTATGGCGGAGTCTTCATCTGGATCAGGGAGATTTTTGATTACCTGTAGGGCCTGAACTGATTTTTTTACGGCTTGCGCGGGCTGATCGCGTTCGGCATAGACAAACGACAGGTGAACCAGCATATCTGGAAGTTCAGGTAATCCTTCCAGTGATTTCTCGCCGTGAAGTATGAATTTGTCCTGGTCGTTGATGGCGAGGAAGTAGAGAGCCAGAAGATGATGGACAGTATAGGTAAGATTGCTTTCGGGATAGGTTTCGAGGAACTTGAGAGCCAGGTCGCTTCGTATCTGGGGATCTACGGTAGATGAGATTTCATTCCAAGCCTGGACATCGGCGGGGGTTGTGTTTGCCGATGTGTTATCCTGCCGGGCCAGAAGGCTTCCGGTTATAGCAATGCAGAGAAGTACCGCTGTTAATGTTAATGTTCTTTTCATGGTTATTTCTATTCCTTGAGACTCAAATTTTTATACTTTGAATAATTTCAGATTTACGTCGTTGATTCAACAAAAATCAATTAAATTATTGGGGAAGCTTGCCTAACAGAAATTCTGCCTCTTCCCGGGACTCTTTCAGGTCTCCCTCCATTGAAAGGACCTGTTCGAAATTTTTGCGGGCTTCAATGTAAAGTCCTTCGGCTGCGTTTATTCGCCCAATCCTGACCAGAGAATGGGCATAGATCCATGGTTCGAGGCCGGGTGAATCGAGAGTTTTCCTGTGGTATTCGCGGGATTTGCGCCAATTTCCCTGCCGGGCGTAAATCTGGGCCAGGTAAAAAAATGCTTTTCCATTATCAGGTTCCATACCCAGCAGGATATTGAGCTTGTCAGAGGCCCCGGTTAAATCATTGGATGCTATCATCGCTCCTGCTTCATTTAATAACTGTTGTTTATCCTGTTCTATTTTTTGAAGCCTGATTTTTTCCTGGAAAGCCTCTTCCTGTTTTTCCAGGCTTTTCCGGGTATGATCGGCTTCATCAAGGTCTTTCATTATTTCTTCGCCGGGGATTTCAGAAAGCATTTTTTCCAGAAATGCGGGCAAGGTTAAGCCTTCTTCGCTGGAGGATTCGTATGCCTTAAGCCTTCTCTCGAAGTAGGGACAGAGGATCATGCCGTGCTGAACCAGCCTTAGTTTCCTAAGGTTCCGACTTCCTTCCGTCTCATTCTTTTCAGGATGCATGCGGTAAAGAAGTGATTCTATGAGGGATTCAGTAACGAGGAGATTATAGTCATTCCAGAGGTCTTTAGGAAACAAGATCTGTTTCTGAGCCAGTTTCAGAAAGCTTTCTGATTTTTTTAGAGTTTCCGCGTGTTCCGCCATCAGGGGATCAAGCAGAAAGTGGAGGTATTCATGCTGCAGTTTTATGTAGTTTTTTTCAGGATCTTCAGTAGGTCCCACAACTATATAGTAGACATCTTCAACATTTCTGGCATTGACAATATCATGATAGGCCAGCAGATCGGGAATGATTACAATATTTCGATCAAAATAGATTTTGGCCGGGATTCTGAAATAACCCAGGGTTTCCCTGATCACCCGGTTGACCACCGGCCGGTAAAGCTGAAGCTCTTCCTGATACTTGGGCTGGAACTCATGCCACATCATTTCCAGCCCGGCTTTTTTATAAAAATCTGGAAGGAGAAGCTCGAAACCCCGAATCACATTGATACCATGGGGTACATTAACCAGTTCCTCCTTGTAGTCAAAATCAGGAGGACCTTCGAGGAGCAGTGCCAGCGAAGTATACGCGGCGTGGGTGGTTTCAGGCGACCAGAGATTGGTAGTCTGATACTGGAGCTGTAGTTCGGTAAATGTACTGAAAGGAAGGCGGGAAAGCCTCTCCCGGACATCAGCCCTTACTCCCGATATGGAACTGTCAGGTACTTCAAAGTTGTATCCGGCGGAGTTGAGGGCGGCCATGACCACAAAAATCCTGATATCTGTCATGAAATCCACATTTGCCAGATCCTCAACATTGTCTTTAAGTGTTGTCGGCGGCAAGGCAGGTGTTGTCTGTCCACGGACTGTGGAAATCCCGCAGCATAGGTTCAGCAGGACTAGAGCCAGGCATGATGCAATTACTTTCAGTCGAAGTGTGTTAAACATAATTAATCCAGATGCATGTTATCCGAAATTTATCAGCTGTACCCACAAATTCACAATTCAGTACCTAATGTTACGCTGGAGTTCGCCGCAACAGATCTGAATTTCCCCAGAGCCACGCTAACCGCCAGGTATGCCAGAGCGGCCAGAAGAATGGAGAGCAGGATAGATCCGGCGAAAGCGGGAATCAGCAAAACCCATTTTGAAACAAGCCATGTCCGAAACTCGGGTTTCATGACATAGGACAGGTTCCAGCCCGGGGTAAAACTTGTACCAGGCATTCCCAGGACCAGGGTCCCCAGCCATGTGGCAAATGCATAGTAGGGGACTGTTATCCAAGGCAGATTTACAAAGATCCCAGTCAGGAGAGCAGGTTTGCTTAACCTCGTCAGGAAGCAGAGAGAGAGGCCGATTATCGTATGGAGACCCAAAAACGGAGAAAAACCTATCAGGACTCCTATGGAAAACGATAAAGAAATATTCCTGGTACTTCCCTTCAGTGAAGCCAGTTTTAAAACGATTTTTTTAAAATTAATCATTATTAGGGCGATATCTTTTCAGAAGTTTGCGCTATTTCTTAGTATGGGTATCGACCATCCAATTTAATTGATCCCGAAAAATTCTGCTTGCAGGATTTTATCAGGTTTTGCCGGGAGGTGGGAGAGGTTAGATATATGAGCTAATTCCTGGCTAGCAGCTGATTAAGCTCCTGCATGAATTCCTCGGCGCTTTTGAAATCCAGGTAAACCGAGGCAAAACGTACATATGCAACTTTGTCAAGGACCCTCAACTGCTCCATGATCATCTGCCCGATAAGGGATGATGGTATTTCCCTGTCACTGCATTCGGCCAGGTGGTTCTCAATGCTGGCAATAATGTTATCCAGCTGTTGGGTGGAAACCGGACGTTTTTCACAGGCCCTTAAAAGGCCTCTAAGGATTTTTGCCTTCTGGAAAGACTCCCTGTCACCGCCCTTTTTGATTACCATGAAGGGGAGATGTTCAATTTTTTCGTAGCTGGTGAACCTGCGCTGACAGCTGAGGCATTCCCTGCGGCGTCTTATCAGGTCGCCTTCCTTGCTTTCACGGGAATCAACTACCTTGTCTTTTCGATGATCACAATATGGGCATCTCATTTTTGGGTCTTCCTGGATTAATTGTACCTGTAAATTGAGTTGTCTGCATTCAGGTAATCTTAATTTAGTCCTCTTCTGCAGTTTTTAAAAATATTGATCATGGATATTTCTATCATCTCCGGGTTCTTCTCTAATCCGGGTTGGCCTTTTTCGGTCTTACATCCCGGAAGAAAAATTCATACCGGATTCCCTCCCTTAAAAAAAGGATGTTTTGAAAAAAACTTTTGTAATAACATGGCTTACATTGAACATTCTAATTACAAGATCCGTTTTCATTCTTGAAGAGTGGAAATGGATTTGGAAGAATTGGGGATTCTTAATTGCAGGCTTCTGACGTTATTCTGGTAAATCGTTGTCTAGATGGCGACTCCCAGGCATGGGAGGTGATCGTCAGATCCTACACAGGGAGACTGCTTAATATGGGATATCAATACTTGGGAAGTTATGCTGTTGCTGAAGAGCTGACGCAGGACATTTTCCTGAAGGTATACCAGAATCTCGCAAGTTTCCACCCTGAAACCGGTTCCCTGAAGAGCTGGATTATGAAGGTGGGCAGAAATCTGATTATTGATTATTACAGGTCTCACAAAAAGGAAAAGAATGTTGCCGGGAGTGAGGAACTGGAGGTCCTGGATATCCAGACCTGTAACAGGAAAGAGACTCCCTTCGATAATGTTTACCTGAGAGAAAAAGCTGAATTTCTCTATTCCCTGCTGGAGAAGATATCTCCCGAGCTGAAGGAAGCTGTGATTTTACGGGATATAGAAGAACTGACCTACCAAGAGATATCTGAACGAATCGAAATTCCAGTGGGGACAGTAAAGTCAAGAATAAACCGGGGCAGGATAGAACTGTCCAAGAAGATGTCAGAAACGAAACGTGATCTGGTGACAACATGAAGTGCTCAGAGTTTGAAGGATTATTATCAGAATACCTGGAAAATGAGTTGGGATCAGTAGCGGCCAGGGAAATGGAAACCCACATGAATTTATGTGGTTCCTGTTCAACCCTGCTTGAGGAAGTTGCTGGGCTGCGAAATTCATTCAACAGTTTTCCGTGGGTGGAGCCGAGAGAGAGTCTGATCAGGTCTGTCCTGGAGAAGACCTCAGGAGAAACCCGAAAGAAAGACAGTATATGGGGTCCGATCATGGGTTGGTTTAAACCTGTTTTAACGCAGCGCCATGTTTTTGCAACATTAATGATACTGGTGTTCTTTTCCTTTGCGACAAATGTATTGGGCCCTGAATTCACCGCATCGGGGCAGTCGGGATTAAATCCTGCTTTCTGGGGAGAACGCGTAACCTCGATTTCCGGTGATGTCTATAAAAAATGGCGTGAATTTAATTCCCTCAAACAGCGAATTGGGGATGAAATAGGATTGCTTAAGGAGAATCTGCTGGGTAGGCTGGACTACTATCTTACAATGGCTCTTTTTAAGAGTTATGAAGAATCGTTAGAGGATGAGAATAATATGGGCGCGGAAGTAAAAGGAAACAATACATCCAAGCCTGAAGGAAATAATTATGAGGACCAGAATAGAGGAGATAAATCATTATGAGTCTACACTCTGAATCAGGAAACGTAAATTATCCACCACCTCCACCTAATCAGGACAGAAAGAGTAATGCTACCAAGGCTGCTTTATGCGGGATAATTCCCGGTGTCGGTGCAGTATATAACCTGGATTACATGAAAGCAGTAGTCCATCTGGCTGCTTTCTCCGGACTCTGCGTTTTTGCTGAAGCCAGTGACATGTTTGGGCTTTTTGCATTTGTTTTTTATGTTTTTACTATCTTCGATGCCTACCGCTCAGCCCTGGAACCCCGGAAGAAAAGAGAGTTCAGTTCTGACCAGATAAACATGCCGCTCTGGGGAGTGGTTTTAATTATCCTGGGAGTTGTGTTTCTCCTGGACAGCCTGGATGCAATCAGCCTTCGGTCAATAACCAGATTTTGGCCCTTAATCATTGTGTTTCTGGGTTGCTACATGGTTTTTCAATATTTTATTACTGGCAAACAAAACAAGGCTGTTCCCGAAAAATCCTCTCCGGCTGCCGGAGCCTGGGAGAATGCAAATACGGTAAAAACTCAACCTCCATTATCTGAGCCCAGGGTTACAGAATCAGAGGCAACTGAAGTAGTTGATGGGGCAGCTGATGAGCGGGGCAAGGACGCAAATCAATGAGTAAAAGAAGCTTGAGTACATTGATCGCCGGAGTAGTACTGATGGGCCTGGGATGCCTGTTCCTGGCTGTTAATGTCTACCAGGTTGATATTGAATGGACTATGGCCGTTAAGCTTTTTCTTCCTGTCCTGTTTATATGGGGCGGAGCCATGAAGCTTTGGCGCCACTTTACCTGGCCTCTGGAAAAATTACAGGGAAAGCCTGGGAAAGCAGGTCTTTTAAGCGGTATTTTCTGGCTTTCCCTGGGGTCAGTAGGGGCCTTGACCGCTGTAGGATTTCTGAAATTTCTCCCAACAGTCGGTATGTACTGGCCGGTGGTACTGCTGATATTTGGGTTGGGTAAAATTGTAGATTTTTTCCGGATGAGGGAAATCTCCAGGTCGAATTTCAGTGAAATAGCTGGAGTTATTTTCATAATCTTATTCGGGTTGGGCTGTCTGAAGTTATACCAGCTGAATGTATTGATTCTTGAACAGGATCCATTCTGGAACAGGCTGCCCGAGATCCTTGGTATTGAGGAATTAATGGATCCGGTGGTTGAATTTTCAACCCCTCTGGATTTGGAACTTGGAGGCATAACTGGCTTGGAAATATGTAATGCCTATGGTGACATCTGGATTGAAGGGACCAGTGGAGCTGAGGGGAAGGGATCTGCTGAACTCATTTCCTCCCTTCGGGATAAGGATGAAGTCAGGGCTAAGTCAGTTGCCGACCGGATTAAGCTTGAAGTAACCAATAAAAATGGAATTCTTTTTATAACACCCAACCGGAAAGATTTGAAGTCGCTGGGTAAGAGGGTGACCACATCACTGAAAATAGAGGTCCCTGATTCTTTAAAGCTCAATATAGATAATGAGTATGGGGACATCAATGTTTCAGAAATGAAAAATGGCTGCAGCTTTGACGCAAGAAAGGGAGATCTGCGTGTTACTAACTCTGAGGGAGACCTGCAGATAAAGAGTGAATCGGAATCTGTTTATCTGAAAGGTGTCGAGGGCGGTGTAGCCATAGACGCAGGTTTTACCGAAGTAGATATGGAAGATATCAATGGAGACGTATCTGTCATTACAAGCCATAAGCCAGTCAGAATTGAAGCAGTCGCGGGAAACCTGAAAATTGAAAACAGGCATGATGATGTTGAAGTAACCGGGATTACCGGGACTGTGAATATTAACAATCCAGGAGGGCAGGTTTCTCTGTCCGGAATATCCGGGCAGGTGACCGTAGTAAACTCCAAGGGAGACGTGAGCATATCTGAAGCGGCTGGGCCTGTGAATCTGGTTACAGCCTATGGTGATGTTGAACTGAAAGACCTGGAATCAGCAGTTGATATAACTGCGCGATATTCTGATATCGAAGGCAGGGGTTTAGATTCAGCCGTTTCGATCAAAGGGCAGGACACAGGGATAGACCTCGAAGATCTGGGCGGAGATTTGGAGCTGGAAACAAGCCAGAGACCGGTTTATCTATCTGATATCAGGGGTTCGGTAAATATCCAGAATGACCTGGGAATGGTAGTACTGAAGCTGATTGATAAACCTGCAGCAGATATAAAAGTTGAGAGCCGACAGGGAAACATTCGGCTTGAACTGCCCCCGAATGCTTCCTTTTATCTCAACGCCCGGGTAACGAATGGGAGCATAACTTCTGAATTTGGCACTCCCTCGGATCAAAATTTGTTAGGTGATTCAGTTTTCGAGACATCTGTCGGAGAAAATGGGCCGAATATAACCCTGCTGACTTCCGGATCCGCTATTGATATCATGAGGATTCAGTAATTATGTACAAGAAAATTTTAGTAATTGCCTGCATATCGATTTTCCTGACTGGTTGCGTATCCGAAGTCAGTGAAATAATCGGAGAAGCCGACTATGACTACATGTACCAGGAGGAGGCCCTGGAAAACACTGAAAAGCTGCAAGCTCAGATAAATCTGGGTCTGGGGAACTTGAAAGTGACCAGGGGAGAATCATCTGAGCTGTACGGCCTGAGAATCGACTATAACGGGAAAAAGGACAAACCTGGTGTGGAGTTTTCACGTTCGGGAAACTCAGCTTCACTGAAGGTATCGATGGAAGGTAAACATGGTCCTGGCTGGTGGAGGGATGAAAACCGAATAGACCTGTCATTTTCACCGGAAGTAGATCTGGATGCCAGGCTCGTAACCGGAGTGGGAGAAAATTTAGTGGACCTGACAGGCATGACGGTGAAGAAACTGGAAGTGGTGAATGGAGTTGGAAACACTGAAATATTCATGGATGAGATCAATAAGATTGCCTGTGAATCGGTAAACGTCACCAATGGGATAGGGCATTTGGAAATGACAGGTCTGGGGAATTACGGTTTCAGTGATTTTTGTTTCAATGGAGGCATCGGAGACAGTTCACTCGATTTTTCCGGAGAGTGGAAGTCCATCGGCAATATTAATATAGAGGTCGGGTTGGGCTCACTTGAGGTCACAGTCCCTGAAGATATAGGTGTGCGGGTCAAATCAACCAGAAGTTTTCTCAGTAAAATGCATATGCCGGGATTTATACAGGTAGGAAATGAATATCATAGCGGCAATATTGATAAAGCTGAAAAAGAATTAGTCATCCGCCTGAATACTGGAATTGGAGATGTCCGATTCAAGGGGAATTAAACTGCCAGCCTGGATTTTTTAATATCAGATCAGTTTTTTTTCCAGGAGATCAGATATGATTCGGGCCAGTGTAGCTGTTGCCTCAGCCATTTGTTTCATGTTTTTGTCAAAATGGCGGTAGAAATCAAGCATCCCTGATTTCCCGGTATCAGAGATTATTTTAGGAGCGACAGCAGGAATTCCATAACTTTTAGCAATCATCATTGCCGCGGCGCTTTCCATGTCACATATCGAAGCTTTTGTCTCCTCAAACAGGCGCAGCCTGCTTTTTTCTCTGACAACCGGTTTCCTGACTGTAATTCCGGTTTCCTTTACAGGTATCCCCTTTTCGATAAGCCGTTCCCTGAGGTCCCGGTCTACATCAAATCTCGTGCCGCTTTCCAGGCACCAGGCCTCTGGGTAGACAATCTGTCCCAGTTGGAAATCAGGGTTGAGCTGCCCGGCTACACCGGTAAAAATCAGTGCTGAAGGTTTCTCTCGTTCAAAATATTTCTCAAGGTTTCTGAGGGTTCTGTCGGGGCCAAGGCCTGTTATTTCAACATGGTATTCTGATTCCAGGGATGCCCGAAGCACACCCGCTTCTTTTTTGAGGGCGCAGGCTATTAATAGTTTCCTTTGCATATAGTTTTCACCTCCTCCCTGCGTCTTTTTTCAGTCAGGGAAGAAAAATATTTTAAACCAGAATAGGATCATAACATTCAGGGATTGTTGAAGATTTTTTTTGACTTTAAATCACTGACTGCAATAAACTCCTCACAGGATGAATAACACCGCTGAAATTACAATTGAATTCCAGCCTAAATCCCGATTCGAGATGATTCCTGTGCGGGACCGCCTATCGGAAGAATTCGGCAGCCTCCTGGCTGATTTCAAGCAGCATATATATTATTCATATCATACAACAGCTGGTTATATCGATCATTTGACTTCGGCAAAGTTAAATCATTCTCCTGCCTCCATGAAGGCTTACGTGGAATCTTTCCAGAAGCTTTTTCCTCCAGAAGCCGGATATTTTCATGACCGGATCGATTTAAGGGATGAGTTGACCGCGTCTGAAAAAATGGCAGAGCCAAAAAACTGTGATGCCCATCTTACCTATATCGGCTGCGGCCTCAGGAACTGTGTGACTTACCCTAACCGGAATGATATGCCGGTGTATTTTATTGACCTGGACGGGATTAACAATGGGAAGAGCCGGCACCGGAAAACCACGGTTGTCGGTTATAACAGGGAGGAGCCCGCAGGGACCTGCCAGCTGACCGTCCCTGTTACCTGTCATTCCATAGATACTGTAAATCTCCGGTCACCTGAGCTGGGGCTGTTCGGGAAGCTGCATGAAGAACTGATCGCAAGAGGCATAAATTACGGGCGTGTGGACCTTAGGCTGGACAGGAATGATAAGCATGCCGGGCTGACCGTGAATGAATTTGAAACCCTTTTAATGAAACATGATCTGCATGAAGTTATCAGGGATCCGCTTCGCTTCATGGCTGAAAAAAGCAAACATGTTTTTCAGAAACCCGGCCTGGTATTATCCAAGTTAAGGGGATATGCCAGGTATGATGTTGTCCGAATTATCCAGAAGACCATTGATGAACTGGGTCTCAAGGAGTCCTTTTTCGAAGAGATGCTTTATTTTTTTATGGCTTACCCTGCGTCGAGGCGGCTCAGGATGAAACGATCGCTCAGTCTCCTGGTCAGGGAGGAGGATGGTGTCGGAAAGATAGTCAACGGGAGATACCAGAGCCCCATCCTGATTCAGTGGAGCAGGGCTTCAGGAGACCGCAGGATTTTAGAAGCTTCCTTTACCAGCTTCAGGTAGCCTGGGGCAGAACCCGGTCCATAATGGGTTTTCTAGTCCGGCACCAAGAAATCTTTCCAGTGGCAGGGCTCTCCTGATTTCATACCCTGCCATGATTTTCTTGCGGCCAGCGTCCGGGAAATGTCCAGGATTATTTCAGACCGGCTTTTATCCCAGCGGGGCAATATCCTGATTCCCGGTGGACACCAGCCAAAGAGCCTCTGCACTACTATCTCCGGTGAGAGCCTTTCCAGAACATCACAGATGAGTTCCAGCCATTCAGAATAGGTGAAGAGCGGAAATGGTTTCTGTTTGTAGATTGTTGACAGGGGGGTCCCTTCGATAACCTGCAGGTGGTGGAATTTAACAAAACAGGTATCAATACTTTTCAGGATTCCCGGGTATTCAAGAAGAGTTCTCCTGTTTTCTCCTGGAAAGCCAAGGATGGTGTGGGTGCAGAGTGATAGTCCTTTTTCTCTGACCCTTGATGCCGTATCCAGGAAGCATTTGAAGTCGTGACCTCTTTTAGTCCATTCCAGGGTTTCATCACTGCTGGATTCCATGCCGATTTCCAGGCAAACATAGTAGTTGCGGGCGATTTCCTGGAGCAGATCAAGCTTGTTATTCTCCAGGCAGTCCGGGCGGGTGCCAACCGCCATCCCAACAATCCGGGGATCGGCTTGCAGTCCGGTCCGGAAGAGTTCTTCGAGGACCTCAATCGGGGCATGGGTATTAGTGTAGTTTTGCCAGTAAAGCAGGAATTTTTCCGCCTTGAATCTCCTGGTAAGGTATTTGATTCCATTCTGGACCTGAATTCCAAGTTCCTCACCCCTGATCGCTCCAACAGGACGGAAACTGTCATTCCGGCAGTAGATACAGCCCCCGGTATCAATGGTACCGTCCCGGTTCGGGCAGGAAAACCCGCCGTCAACTGAAACCTTATAGACGCGGCTCCCAAATTTTTTTCTCAGCCAAGGGCCGTAGGCGTTGTACCTTATGTCCATATTGTCATCCTTACGTCAATTCCGGTTGGCTGGATTCTTCTGCCCGTATCCAGAGGAAGTATTCCTGGTTTCCCTTCTGTCCGGTGATAGGGGAAGGAATGACCCCCTTGATTGTGAAATTATTCTCCCTGGCCGTGTTTTTCACCCGCTCCAGTATCTCTGTTCTTTTATCTGGATCCCTGACTATACCTCCTTTGTCTATTTCATCCGGCTTCCCTTCAAACTGGGGCTTGACCAGAAGCAGGACATCGGCTGTCGGGAAAACCTCCCGGAGTCTGGGAATAATTAACTTCAACGAGATGAAGGAGAGATCCACAGTGACCAGTCCTGCGGTTTCCGCAATATCAGCGGAGGAGATATTGCGGACATTGAATTTTTCTCTGAGGATAATCCTTGAATCACCCTGCAACTGCCAGTCAAGCAGGCCCTTGCCTACATCATAAGCATAAACTCTGCGTGCCCCGTGTTTCAGGAGACAGTCAGTGAATCCACCTGTTGAAGAACCCAGGTCAGCACAGATTTTACCTTCCGGACTGATTCTGAAATCCTTCAGCGCGCCTTCCAGCTTTATTCCCCCCCTGGATACATACTTTCGAATGGATCCCCTGACTTCCAACTCTGCAGATACCGGCACAGGCTGGCCGGCTTTGTCGATTTTGCAGTTTTCCAGGTATACGGCTCCCGACATGATCAGGGCGCCTGCCTGTTTGAGGTCATCCGCATATCCCTTTTCGACCATCAGCTGGTCAAGCCTCATTTTTTTCATTTTGAGTATTATCCGAGGATCTGCCGAAGCCTGTTGAGGCTCGGTCCGGTTCGTAATAACCTTTATGAAGCAGGGAAGGAACCAGCTTCAAAATCTCCTGACAGAAACAAATCTGGCCAGTTCTGCCAGGATTTCACCTTTTTCATTCAGCCATGCCAGTTCAGAGACAGCTGCTTCAACCAGGGTACAGGCCTTTTCCCTGCTGGCCTCGATACCAAAAAGAGCAGGATACGTGGCTTTTTTGGATTCCTGATCTTTCCCTGTTTTTTTTCCCATTTTTTCAGCGGAGCCTATTACATCCAACAGGTCATCGGCGATCTGAAAGGCCAAGCCGACTTTTTTACCATACGATTGTAAATGGGCCAGCTCAGCTTCATCGGCTCCAGCCAGGATTGCTGTCCCTACAACTGAGGCCTCAATCAACGCCCCGGTCTTTGAAGAATGGATATAGTCCAGGTCTTTTTCGGTAAATTGTTTCCCTTGCAGGGAAAGATCCATTACCTGTCCTCCCAGCAGCCCCTGTTCAGTCCCGATTGCTTTGCAGAGGCAGTTGATCGCAGCCATCTGCCTTGCCGGATCGCCGTTTTTGCGGGAAATAATCTCGAATGCCTGCACGAGCAGGCCGTTTCCAGCCAGGATAGCCAGCCCTTCTCCATATATTTTGTGGGAAGTAGGCTTGCCTCTCCTGATGTCATCATTATCCATGGATGGGAGATCGTCATGAATCAGGGAGTGAGTATGGATCATTTCCAGGGCACAGGCAAAGGGAATCACAGTATCAGGATCGCATTCCAGTGCCTCTGCTGTAGCAAGGGCGAGGATTGGCCTGATTTTTTTACTTTTCGAGAACAGGCTGTAGTGCATGGCCTCGTGAATGATTCTGGGGTGAGTATGTTCAGGCGGCATGAAAGACAGAATCAGCCTGTCCAGCAACTTACCTTTCTCATACAGGTAGGTCTGAATATCGAATTTATTCATAGTGAGTCCATGTGTTGGTGGAGATGAGACCAGCTATTAATAAGTAAAGATGGATCGCGCATTGTTTGAAACCATGTAAGGCTGGTTCAGCGGCGGTTCCTGGAGAGCGTCCCCATATCCGGGCCTGGCTAAAGTTCATCCTCACCGCTGACATTGAAGGGCGCTTCGGCCATTTCCCCGTTTTCATCCTTGAGCAGAATTTCAACTTTGCGCTGAGCCTGATTCAATTGTTTGCCGCATGACCTGGAAAGCCTGGTTCCTTCCTCGAACAGTTTTAGTGACTCCTCAAGTGTAAGCTCTCCTTCTTCCAGTTTGGCGACGATTTCTTCCAGTCTTTTAAGGGATTTTTCAAAATCCTTGAATTCCATGATTCTATTCTCTCCTGGCAGGGAAACTGCCTTTAGCTACAGTAATTGAAACGAGATCCCCCTTTTCAATCTGGGAAGGATCGCGTACGACCGCACCGGTTCCAGCAGCAGTTACTATGGCGTAACCCCTTTCCAGCACCCTGAGCGGTGAAAATGCCTTCAGCTTACCGTCCAGATTCTGCCAGCCTGAACTGATCCTGACCAGGTAATGGTCCATCGATATGGGAAGGGCTCTCTCAAGCTGCTTCAGATCAGATTTTCGGGGACCGAACATCTGCAGCGGAGCAGAATTCAGTCTCAGTTCCAGTTCATCCAACCTCTGGACCATCATGTTCAGGCGGCTCTCAGTGTCCAGGAAGCCGCGGCTGCTGACCAAGCGGTTGTAATCATCCTTTTTACACTGGATACGATACCTGATGGCGCGGACTATTCTGGAAGTAAGTTGTTCCAGTTTGCCTACCAGTTCAGTCCTGGCCCCTGCCACCATCTCAGCGGCGGCTGAAGGAGTTGGCGCCCTCAGGTCCGCGGCAAAATCTGAAATTGTGAAGTCGATTTCATGTCCGACTGCCGAGATAACAGGAATCTCGGAGGCATAAACAGCACGGGCGACTATTTCTTCATTGAAAGGCCAGAGGTCTTCCAGTGAACCCCCGCCGCGTCCGATGATAATCACATCCAGCCCGCCTCTCCGATTCAATTCCTCAATTCCGCAGGCAATTTCGTTCGCCGCTGATTCTCCCTGCACCCTGGATGGATAAATCAGTACATCCACTCTGTCATTCCTGCGCTTCAGAACCCTGAGGATGTCCTGGATGGCAGCCCCGGTCGGGGATGTTACCACTCCGATCCTGGAAGGCAACTGGGGCAGAGGTTTCTTCCTGGACTCTTTAAATAATCCTTCTTTTGCCAGTTTTTCCTTCAGTTGTTCAAACGCCAGCTGAAGTGCCCCGTGGCCAACCGGTTCCATGGTTTCAATGATGAACTGCATCTGGCCCCGCGTGGTGTACACCGAGATTTTCCCCCGGGCAACTACTTCCAGTCCGTCTGCTGGGTCAAATTTGAAACGGCTGAAAACAGGCCTGAAGCAAACGGCTGAAATCTGGGCTGCTGAATCCTTAAGAGTCAGGTAGGCATGCCCTGACGGGGCTGCCCGGAGATTGGAAATCTCTCCCTGTACCCAGACTTCTGGGAACCTTCTCTCCAAGGACCCTTTAACCCGGCTCACTATTTCATTGACTGAAAAAATTTCAGGTTCCAGGGGGGCTCTATCCTCTCGGTCATCCTTGACTTCAGGCTGGTGTTCGGGTACGGCAGGAGTTTCAGGCGTAACCATTACGGACTCTTCAATATTTTCTTCCCCGAAGAGAAAACTCTGCTGTTTCATACTGGGCTCTATTGTACCGATAAAGCCAAACCTTGTCAGGAGGATGCTTCCACATAAATGGGATTAGTTATAATCCAGGGTTTATCTTCAAGGATATGGGGAGGGGCTATGAAAGTCACCTCTATCCTGTAAGGACCAGCCAGGGTGACGGGTATGGTGAAATCGGTTCCCTCCAACTCCTTGAAAACCTTTCCCAGCCACAGGACTTTAAAGTGAACCGGAAGGGGGGAGATCATCCTGAGCCTGGAACCTGAAGGGACAGTTGACCCGGGAGGGAATAGACCGCGGCTGTTTTCAGCATAAAAAGAAAAACCTTCCGGATTCCCCAATAAATCAAAGCATATGTAGGAGGAGCCTTTTTTTAGACCGCTGATGACATTTTCTTCAGTAACCTGCTGATTTTTCGGCAGCAGCAGGTGATTAGAAACGGACTTCATGGAAAGTTCGTAGGGGTCGACATGTTTAGAAAAAAGTTTTTTTCCGGTCCCTGTTTCCAGTACAAGTCCCAGGTTCTGGTGAGCATCGTTTCCCGCGGTTGCGGTGAGGTGGCGCACGGCGCATACATCATCCCAGGCTTCAAATCTTTTCCGGTTTAAGTCCCAGATTTGGAAAAAGAACATTTCCGGAAAAGTAAACTGGTGGTAAACCCAACTGATCCAGTTATAAGCATTATTATAAGCTTCGGCACTTTCGGCCAGGTTGAATATCTCTACTCCATCTGCTTCCTCAGGGATCTGGGTATTCTTGAATTCCGAGAAGATCAGAAACTCAGAATTGTCATCCCTTAGTTGCCTTCCCTTATCTTCCCGGGGTTCTTCCCACCCGTAGATCATGGTTATTTCCGGATCGGTTATCTTGTTGAAAATCTTCGGATTCCGGGGATGTTCGGTCATCAGTATCCACCTGGTGCCTGCTTTTTTCCCGGCCTCAATGATTTCAGGATAGGTGCCCAAGCTGTGCCCTCCCGCTGCACTGTGTACATGGATCACTCCCTTGACGTCATTGAAAGGATTCGCGGTATGTTCAGTTCTCGGGAGAGATTCAAGGTAGGAGCGCAGCCAGTAGGATTCCAGGACTCCATATATAAAAGGAACCTGGATTATGAGCAGGAGGGAAAAAAGCAATTTCAGGTAGATGTTCAGTTTTAAGATTTTCATTTCAGGATATGTCAACAAGAAAAAGATCCGGGTTGAAGACCGTATGCCTGTCCCGGCTTGTTCCCAGTATATACACATTGGCTGGCCAAGCAGAATTTCATTGCCAGTCAATTATTCCAGATATATCTGAAAGGAGAGGTTTTTAAGGACAGTTCCCAGAAAGCGGCACACTGGCAGAGGAATCCTGCTGGATTGCGTGTGAGCCTTTGCCGGAGGCTTTTTCAGGATGGGCAGTTATTTGGATAAAGCCGATCTGCAACTGCCAAATCCAGAGTCGAAAGGATTTGAAAGTAACAATTCCGGATATCATCCGAATTGCTAAGCGAAGGATTTTTCTCTATTATGGCAACATGGCATGGTTTAAAAAGAAGAACAAACCCCTTCAGGGTCCTGCTGACAAAGACCGCAAGGTCAAGACTGAGGGATTGTTTATAAAATGTGAGGATTGTGGAACCGTAATCTGGAAGAAAGATCTCAAGGACCGGCTCTGGCTGTGTGAAAAATGCGGATATCATTTCAGGATAAGTGCCAGGGAAAGGTTGAGCTTTATTTTTGATGAAGGCCGTTATGAGGAGTTCAACTCCTTGATGAAGTCTTCCGATCCTCTGGAATTTCATGACAGAAAAGCTTATAGAGGGCGCCTGGATGCGGCGATGAAAGCGACCGGATCCTCGGAAGGTGTGATTACAGCCACCGGGACATTAAAGGGCCTGGATTTGATATGTGCTGTAATGGAGTACAGTTTTATTGGAGGCAGTATGGGATCGGTGGTCGGGGAAAAAATAACCCGCGCCGTTGAAATGGCACTCGAAACTGAAACCCCCATACTGATCGTGTCATCCAGTGGCGGAGCCCGAATGATGGAGGGATTTCTTTCCCTGATGCAAATGGCAAAGATCAGCGCCGCTCTGTCCAGGCTGGATGCCGCGGGAATCCCCTACATCTCGCTGATGGCCGATCCTACCACGGGTGGAGTGACAGCAAGTTATGCCATGCTTGGAGACCTGAATATAGCGGAACCCAGGGCACTTATAGGTTTTGCCGGGCCAAGGGTTATTGAGCAGACTATCAGGCAGAAGCTTCCTGAAGATTTTCAAAGGAGCGAATTCCTTTTGGAGCATGGAATGCTTGATGCCGTAGTCCCGCGTTATGAACAGAGAGAGTTCCTTTATGACTGGCTCCGTTTCATGTCGAAAAAACAGCCGCTGGGATAATCCGTACTGCCGGGGATGGGAATTGGCAGCGAAAGGGTTCCTGGGGAGCCTCCCCCTTTTTTCAACTGGCAGGGCCTGAATCCGGAGATTCCGAACGGTCGAGGTTACTGAGTGAATTATCCTGAAGTATTATCCTACCTGGGCAAGCTGGGAAATGAAATCGAGACCATGAAATTCGGCCTTGATACAACCCGCTCCATCCTGCAGAAATTGGGAAACCCCCAGAAAGCATATCCTTCAGTGATTATTGCAGGCACAAACGGCAAGGGTTCAGTCGCCTCTTTTATCCACCAGGTTTTAACGGCGGCGGGAATCAATTCCGGCATTTTCACCTCTCCGCACCTGGAACGGATCGAGGAACGGATCAGGATCAGGAATAATCTTGTCAGCAAGATGGAATTTGCTGACAGCTTCAGCAGGGTCCTGGAAGCGGCTGATTCCCTGAAGCTTGATCTTCATCCCACTTTTTTTGAATTAATTACCTGCACAGCATTCTCCTGTTTTGCCCGGATGGGAGTTGAGGTTGCTGTCCTTGAAGTAGGTATGGGTGGAAGGCTGGACAGTACCAATGTTGTTGAACCTGTTTTATCAATCGTGACCAGCATATCCCTGGACCACCAGCGTTTCCTGGGGAATACCCTGGGCCTGATTGCCGGAGAAAAGGCCGGGATATTTCGCAGGGGAGTTCCTGCTTTATCTGCCACGCAGCCTGAAGAAGTGGCCGCGGTACTGGTGAACAGGGCTGCTGAAACTGGTGCAGTCCTTGAGTTTGTTGCCGATGACAGCTATCGGATTACCGGGTGCAAGGCAGGTAATTACAGCTTCTCTTTTCACGGGGAAGAGTATCATTTGGGAACTGCGGGAGCCCATCAGGCGGGTAATGCCGCACTGGCCCTGAGGGGCCTCGAAATTATTTCAAAGTTGGGGTGGCCTCTCAACCCTCAGGCAATCAGAACAGGCATACTAGACATGAAGAGACCAGGCGTCCTGGAAATCATCGCGGGAAATCCTGACATCATCCTGGATGGGGGGCATAATCCTGAGGCGGCTGAGAAACTCAGACTATTTTTGCAGGAGCATGCGGAGGGTCCCCTTACCCTGGTTTTTGGAATGATGAAGGATAAGGATATAAAGGAACTGGCAGGGTTGCTGACCCCTCTTTTTGAGCACATTTTCCTTGTCCCTGTAAACTCTTCTCGGGCCTGTACAACCGAGGAACTGAAATTATACTTCCCGGAAGGAGTTGTCACTGAAGGGGCAGCTGACGCGCTCGAGAAAGCTAAAAGCATCGGGAGTGCAGTGGTCGTAGCCGGGTCCTTCTATCTGGTCGGAGAGGTGAAGAAAATCTTGAACAGCTAACCCGCATTTCTAACCAGCTTCCCAGGTAGGAAGAAATGCGGGTTCAATGACTGTTTAAGCCCTCCAGGGACGGTTACGGCTGAATCCTTTGTTGAAAATATCCCACGCAATATTGGTGTCCTCAACTACCTGGAAATCATACATGCCCAGGCAGACGAAGTCCGCGCCGCTTTCAAAGGCGAACCTGATTCCCTCGGCGGGCTCGATAGCACCGGCAGCCAGCACTTTGAATGCTATCCATGGTTCTTCTCTTTCATTCATGTAGGAGATGGTTTCCTCAGGTTTCAGGCACCAGCAGTTGTCGTTGTACTCCTCGTTGGTTCGGGCTGACCAGTATTGATTGCGGTGCAGAGTCTTTACCCAGAAATCCGGCTTAAGCCCGGCATCCACGCAGGCCTGTATGGTCTCAATCTTGTGCCCGCCTATTCCAGCCGGAATGCCGTTCTGACGTATGAACTCCACTGCTTTTCCAATTTCCTCAATTTTGCCTTGCTCCACCATCTGGTCGCCTATTCCTCCCTGTACATAACAGGCCTGGGCTCCACCGTCAATTGAAGCCTTGATTCCTGAAATCAGGTCAGCGGCACCGGCGCAATCAGAGATGAACTGGATAGTCCCGCCTTGTTCCTTCCAGTACCTGTTGATAACCCTGGAGAGGCTGGTAGTAGTCAGGATGGTATTCAGTCCGCATCTTTCGCCCAGGCGCAGGGTTTCAAATACTTTTTCGTCCGTGTGATAGGTTTTAATCAGTTTTGAAACATAAATAAGGTCCCTGGCATGAGCCCAGCCTCCAATAAGGTTGCCGCCCATGAACATGCGGCTGAGTTCCAGGTTGCCTATTTTCCCGTAGGGGAGTTTTCCTTTCAGGTCTTTCAGGTCAGCATAATGAAAGGTTTTCAGGGTGGCACTCGATACAGTGTCCACGCCTTCAGCCCCCGCCAGGTTTTTCTCTTCCCAGCTGTGTGGATTAAGCTTAAATGCCGCAGCGGCAGAAAAACCGGCTAGCACAGGAACACCTGAAAGGTTCCTGATTAATTCACGCCGGGGGAGTGACAGGGGTTTATCCTGGGTATTGTCCCTTGAGGTAGGGTTTTTCCTGCCGGGTTTAAGGAGATGGAAAAGCCGGTCCAGCCCGGGCAGCCCCATTACCGGGATAACCGCAAGTACTCCGAGAGCCATAAATTCCACCAGATTTTTGTCAATGACAAGGTAGTTTCCTTCCATGAACATTCCGCTGGTAGTCATAAAGGGAGGATTCGCAATGTAGTAGAGTGCCAGGAGGAGCATTCCGGAGAGGGAGGCCCATCTGGTAAAAATGCCAAGGATCAGCCCGGCTCCGATAAAAATCAGCCCCCATATGTTTAACAGGTCCACTACTGATAAAATCCCGGGCGATTCTGCTATCCAGTTAAAAACTCCAGAAAAAAGCCATTTTGATTGAGCCAGGAAAGCTACCGATGACCAGTTTGGATCAATTAACTTGATAATACCTTCATAGAGAAAGTGCCAGCCAATGAAAAATCTCATCATCAAAAGGATAATTGACTGCAGGCTGGAAAATTCACGTGTGTTGCCATCGCTCTTCGCACTGAATGGGGCCATTAGGATTTCCTCCTCGAAATTTAAGATCTTGTATGACTTTATATGATCATTGAAACCAGGGGCAATAGCAACAATTTCGAAGAAAAAAAGGATTATTTTGGAACCAGGCAGGAGCTCTGACATCAAAGATAGGAAAGAGAGTCTTTTGTCCCTCGGTAAGGGTTAACTTTCTTATTGAGGTTTATATAGATGGGGTGGCTTGCCGCCCCCTTTTTTTATCTGGTGATTGATTATGCCCCGCTCAGGGACCACAGTTGGCCCCTGTCTAGTTCGCCTCACCGATTGACTGCAGAAGGTTTATATGCCGGCATCAAGGTTGACTGCTATTTCTCCAGTTTTACCAGATCATTTCTGGCGACAGGATTAGATTGGATGGAATAAAGAGAGGTGCGGTACCGGGGATCAAGTTTGCGCACCTCTCTATATTCTTAACTGAAGTTAATTCCCTGGGCCAGGGGCAGGCTGTCAGACCAGTTTACTGTGTTGGTCTGTCTCCTCATGTAACCCTTCCAGGCATCGGACCCGGATTCTCTTCCTCCGCCTGTTTCTTTTTCTCCCCCGAATGCCCCCCCGATTTCGGCTCCGCTTGTTCCCAGGTTGATGTTGGCTATGCCGCAGTCTGAACCGCTGCAGGAGAGAAAACGTTCAGCCTCGCGCAGGTTGTTGGTGAACATGGCGCTGGAAAGTCCCTGGGGGACCTCATTGTGCAATTCCATGGCTTCTTCAAGGGTATCGTATTCAAGGACATAGAGGATCGGAGCAAACGTTTCATCAAATACTATTTCGGACTGGGAGGGCATTTTTACAATTGTGGGTTCCACAAAACACTCACCCAGGTCAGGGAGCGTTTTGCCCCCCGTAAGGATTTCTCCACCCTGGTCCTTCGCTGATTCGAGAGCTGCCATCATGTCATCCACTGCTTTCTTGTTAACAAGCGGCCCCATTAAGGTAGTATCATCAAGAGGGTCGCCGATCCTGACCTGGGTATAGGCATTGACCAGCCTTTTAGTAAGTTCTCCTGAAATGCTCCTGTGAGCAATTATTCTCCTGGTTGAAGTGCATCTCTGACCGGCTGTGCCGACCGCGCCGAATACTATGGCTCTTAAAGCCAGGTCAAGGTCCGCTTCAGCAGAAACAATTACAGCGTTATTGCCTCCCAACTCCAAAATTGACCTTCCGAGCCTGCCGGACACCGTTGTCCCGACATGTCTTCCTATCCTCACAGAACCAGTGAAACTGATCAGGGGCAGCCTCTTGTCGTTGAGCATGATATCGCCGATTACCCTGCCGCTTCCTGCTACCAGGTTGAATAGACCGCCGGCATCGTGTTTCTGCATAACCCTGTTGGCTACATGCTGGATGGCTACCGCAACCAGGTTTGTAGATGAAGATGGATTCCAGAGCATGGTATTTCCGCATACCGCGGCGATTGCAGCATTCCAGGCCCATACAGCAGCTGGAAAGTTGAAGGCGGTAATGATTCCGATCGGCCCCAGCGGATGCCATTGTTCGTACATGCGGTGCCCGGGGCGCTCTGAAGGCATGGTTAAGCCGTAAAGCTGCCGTGAAAGCCCAACAGCAAAGTCGCAGATATCAATCATTTCCTGGACTTCACCGACACCTTCAGCTTTGATCTTCCCCATTTCCAGGGCGATCAACTCCCCCAGTGGCTCCCGAACATCCCTCAGCGCATTTCCGAGATCCCTGACGAGCAGGCCTCTCTTAGGCGCAGGGATATTTCTCCAAGTTTTGAATTTACTCTCAGCATTGGAAACTATCTTTTCGTAGGTATCTCCGGTTACCTGCCTGATGGTTGCCAGGGGCCTGCCTGAGGTAGGATCATAGCTCACCAGGTCTTTACCTCCCGGATCGGCAGTCCAGGAATTTATGCAACTGCATCCTCCCGGATTTGATTCCTTGATTCCAAGTTCCTGAAAAATTCTTTTTATGCGTACATTCCGATCTTCCATACGATACCTCCAGCTATGTGAATCATTTTGAAATCATTCTATACTGAGTGTTTCCATATATGCATTATCATAATGCGATTTTCAATGATTTTTTGTTAATGGGGAAAGAGGGATAGGTTTCGGGACAAACTTAGTCCATATGGGAGCTCTCCTTTTGGGGATAGGCCTCAATTTTTAGGCCCCAGGTTTTATCCTGCATTCTTGCCCTCCCATAATCTGTTAATATTAGGACGGAAGATTTATTAGGAAGCATTACCCGTAGCGGTATCTTCCGGATGACACAAATCCTCATAAAACATCCATGGCATCCGGAGCCGCTATCACCGGAGATAATTAATTGATTCAAAAATGTCGTCACTATAAGAAATATCGGGCAGTTAACGCCTCGAAAGTCCAATCTCTCCCGCAATGGGCAAAGATTCCTGCTGAGGCAAAAGAGGCAGTGGAAGTAGTTTCCAGAGTATTTCCGTTCAGGACTAATAATTACATCATTAAGGAGCTGATTGACTGGAATAATATTCCGGAAGACCCTTTATACCAGCTTACCTTTCCCCAGAAGGGAATGCTTGATGAAGGCTCCTATAACGAAATCAGGAATTTGCTAAGGGCTGATGGAGAGAAGTCAAGGTTGGATGAGTGCATTGAAACAATCCGGAAAAACCTTAATCCTCATCCCGCTGGACAGCTTTCCCATAACGTGCCTTTGCTGGATGGGAAGCCCCTGGAAGGCGTCCAGCATAAATACCGGGAGACAGTCCTGTTTTTTCCATACCGTGGGCAGACGTGCCACGCTTACTGCTCTTATTGTTTCAGGTGGCCTCAGTTTATTGGTTTAGATAAATTTAAATTCAAGGCAAAGGTTTCAGACCGCCTGATTAAGTACTTAAAACTGAACCTTGACGTTAGGGATTTCCTGTTGACAGGCGGAGATCCCATGGTGATGAACAGCCGCGCCCTGAGGTCCTGCCTGGAACCGATTCTTGGAGAGGGGATGGAACATATCCGTACGATCAGAATCGGAACCAAATCTCTCGCTTACTGGCCATACAGATATGTAAACGGCCCTGATTCTGATGATACTATGCGGCTGTTTGAACAGATTGTGGAATCGGGAAAACATTTGGCCCTAATGGCTCATTTCAGCCATCCAAATGAACTGAAGACAGATACCGTTCGAGAGGCGATAAAGCGGATTCGTAACACTGGGGCTGAGATTCGGATGCAGGCACCAATGATCAGGCATGTCAATGATAGAGCTGATAACTGGAGAGACCTTTGGACTGAAGGTGTCAGGCTGGGCATGATTCCTTATTATCTTTTTGTTGAAAGGGATACTGGTGCCAGGGAATATTTTGAGATTCCTCTTGCCAGGGCCCATCAGATTTTCACTGAGGCATACAGTAGCGTGTCAGGCCTTGCCCGTACCGTAAGAGGGCCATCCATGTCATCTTTTCATGGAAAGATACTTATTTCCGGAATCGCAGAAATGGCAAATGAAAAGGTTTTTGTACTGCAGTTCCTGCAGGCGCGGAATCCTGAATGGGTTGGCCGTCCTTTTTTTGCCAGGTTTGACCCTGGGGCCTGCTGGTTTGACGCCTTGTTGCCTGCCTTCGGCAAGGATAAGTTCTTTTTTGAAGAGGAGCATGAGAAAATAAGCCGGAATTTGTCACAGAGTTTTTAAACATCTGCATTTAATGGCAGAAGTTACCTGCCCTGGGTGTCATTTGCAGGATATCATTCAAATTATCAACCGGTTGGACACCGTACCGGCCTGGTTGACGATAACCCTTTGCTTTAATTACATTTGACTTTCCGGAATGCAGATTTTTGATTCTAGACTTCTGCCTGCCTCTTGCCTTTTCCCCTGACAGCTATAGAATTGTATTGAACGAAAATATTGAGGAAAAGGGGTGTTTGAAAAATGGAAAAAATAACCAGACGCAGTTTTTCAAAGATGTCAGCCGGGGCCGCCGTGGCAATGGCCGGCATTAAAGGTACTTCCGCAGCAATTCGTACTTCATCAGTCAGTCCCAACGAAAGGATGACTGTCGGCCTGATCGGGGCCGGGGGAATGGGAATGGGAGACCTCAGGGATATGCTCCGCATTCCAGAAGTCGATTGCCTGGCCCTGGCTGACGTTGACATGCGCAGGGTTGAAATGAATCGTTCCTCAGTTGAAGAGCTGAGGGGCAAAAAACCTGAAGGATACCAGGATTTCCGCAGGATCATTGAGCGGAAGGACATAGACATGGTGATTGTAGGGACTCCGGATCACTGGCATGCCCTGCCCACTATACTCGCCTGTCAGGCAGGGAAGGATGTTTATTGCGAGAAACCCCTGGCAACCTCAATTGCGGAAGGCAGGGCTATGGTTAGGGCCTCAGAAAAATATGGAAGAATAGTCCAAGTAGGCACCCAGCAGAGGAGTGCCGGTCATTTTCGTGATGCGGTTGAGTATGTACAGTCGGGGAAACTCGGAAAAATAAGGCATGTCCGGGCCTGGGCCTATATTGACTGGACGGGAGCCCTGGGGAAACCCCCTGATGAAACGCCCCCACCGGAAGTTGACTATGACATGTGGCTTGGACCTGCAACCTTGAGGTCATTTAATCCTGCCAGGTTCCATTTTACATTTCGTTGGTTCTGGGACTATTCGGGCGGATTGATGACTGACTGGGGAGCACATATGGTAGATGTAGTCATGTGGGCCATGAATGAAGACCCGGTAGGCGCCATGGCTACCGGTGGAAAGTACGGATATCCTGATGACATAATGGAAACGCCTGATACCCAGCAGTCGATTGTGGAGTTTCCCAGCTTTTCAATGACCTGGGAGCATATGCTGGGATGCGGACAGGGCCCCTGGGAAAGGGAACACGGCTGTGAATTTCATGGAGAGGATGGAATCCTGGTAGTGGACCGGGGCGGATGGGAAGTTCATCCCGAATCCTCTGCTATAGGGAAACCTAAATTTTATCGGATGACTCCGGTCCCGAGACAGCCGGCCTCTTCTGATTACCATTTCACTCATGTGAAAAATTTTGTGGATTGCGTGAAGAGCAGGCAGCAGCCTGTCGCTAATGTGGCATTACACCATAAATCCGTAAATGCCTGCCACCTGGCCAATATCGCGGCCCGGTTGCGGACCCAGATCAGGTGGGACGCAAAAACGGAAACAGCTACGGGTCATCCTGATGTGAATAAATATGTTAATAGGGAATACCGTGCTCCCTGGAAACTTCCGGAACTTTAGGAGCCGACAAAACGTTTTAGTAGTGAAATTGGTATCATGTTTCAGGCGCTCTCTCCCAAAAGGAGAGGACGCCGGTTTCCCCGGAAACAGGGAAGTATACAGGTCAAATCTGCCTGAATATCAAGGGAAAAAGGAAATGATAATGTTTGGGGCCGGAACTGAAATATCACATTCAGGACTTTGAGAGTTGTTGCGGATCATTTTAGATTGGTTTTTTTACAATAGAAAATATCCGGGATTTTCACCGCTTCAGTTTTCCAATACCCGGGGATAGAGTCCGGTCGGGTCATTTTCGGCAGGTGATTATCGTATTGACCTTGTATTAAATCGTTAGCCAGGCAAATATTTCAATAATAAAAATATCAAGAGAGGAAATTAATCATGTCGCAGTGGTATTTAAGTTTTAACGGCCAGCAGGTGGGACCGCTGAGCGAAGAAGATGCTGTTGCAAGGGCAAAATCCAATCCATCCGGGCATGCCTGGAAGGAGGGTTTTGCTGAATGGAAACCAATTAACCAGGTTCCTGAGCTGAATTCCGGAGGGATACCAGCCGGGCCACCTCCTCAAGGCGGAACCATTGCTCACGAAATTGATTACAAAATTTTTGGTGAGGAGATGCAGTTTGTTGAAATTGAGCTTGATCCGGGAGAGAGTGCGGTGGCTGAGGCTGGAGCCATGATGTACAAGGATCTTCCGGTTAGTCTTGATACTGTTTTCGGTGACGGAAGCGCTAAGGCCGAGCAGGGGGGCTTTATGGGCAAACTGGTCGGTGCAGGGAAACGCCTGATAACCGGAGAAAGCCTGTTCATAACAATGTTCACCCATAAAGGCGGCAGCGGAAAGGCAAAGGTAGCTTTCGGTGCTCCCTATCCCGGCACACTGATTCCTGTCTGTCTGAATGATATCGGAGGGAGCCTGATCTGCCAGAAAGACAGTTTTCTCTGCGCAGCCAGGGGAGTTTCCATTGGTATTTATTTTCAAAAGAAAATATTGACAGGGCTTTTTGGTGGTGAAGGTTTTATCATGGAGAAGCTGGAAGGCGACGGAATGGTTTTTATCCATGCCGGCGGCTGCGTGGTTGAACGGGAACTGAAGGCTGGAGAGACGCTGCACGTGGATACCGGGTGTATTGTCGCTTTTCAGCCGTCGATCAATTTTGAAATCCAGCAGGTGGGCGGAATCAAGTCAGCTCTATTCGGCGGGGAAGGACTCTTTTTTGCCTCCTTAACAGGTCCGGGCAAAGTATGGATGCAGTCACTGCCTTTCTCCAGGCTTGCCGGCAGGATGCTTCAGGCAGCCCCCGCCTCCAAGGGCGGCGGCGGAAAACGCACAGGAGAAGGATCCATTCTTGGAAGCCTGGGCGATCTGCTTGATGGCGATTAATTCAAAAATATCAGGAAACATCAAGGGAGGGGCCGCAGCCCTTCCCCTGGTGTTTCCGCCAATAGCTCTTTAGGTTATAACAACACTCCTTTTCCTGTTTGCCTTCCTTCCAGCATGGCTGTTTCCCCTGTCCTGCTACCTTCTCCTGTGAAAAGTACGGGCTAATCTCCTGCATGACGCTGTATATATTTTTATTGACCTGGATTTAAAGAGAATGACTTCATAGGGCGTTTTAATCAAAGTTTTCCAGGTTTTTATACATTTATTTAGAAATTAGTCGAATATTTTTACAAGATCGGTAGATTATCTGTTTTTCGGATGGTATAGATATTAAACCATTTATCTGGATAAGCTCCATAAAGCGTTGATCCGGGACAGAAATTATAATTTACAGATACTGACAGGGGAAAAACATGTTCGGAATTGAAGATCCTGTAATTTACATTGGATATTTACTAACTGTACTCAGCCTCGTTCTCTGCGTGATCTATGGCGCAATAAACTGGAATAACGGAGAGGACCTTGAGGAAAAAGAATTGGGAATAGACGCACACTGGGCAGAAAAAGAAGAAGAAATTAAGAGTCAGATCTAAACCTCAGAACCTTAAACAGCAGAGACATCAGTAAGGAAAGCCATGGATACTTTTACGCTTGGACTCGTAGTTATCGCATATTTACTGGCAATAGGTTACCTGGGATATAAAGGGTATCAGCACACCGTGAATGCCAGAGATTATCTCCTGGCAGGGAGCAATATACACCCATTTGTCATGGCCATGTCTTATGGGGCCACCTTTATATCAACATCAGCCATTATTGGTTTCGGTGGAATTGCCGGGGTATACGGAATGGGCCTGATATGGCTGACGTTCCTCAATATTTTTGTTGGTATTTTTATAGCCTTTGTCTTTTTTGGTAGAAGGACCCGCAAAATAGGGCATAATCTTGATGCCCATACCTTTCCGGAATTCCTGGGAAACAGGTTTCAGTCAAAGGGTATACAGACTGCCTGCGGAGCCATAATTTTTGTGGCCATGCCCCTTTATGCCGCAGTCGTCCTGATCGGCGGCGCCCGGTTTATTGAGAGTATTTTTAAGATAGATTTTACGATCGCATTAATTTTCTTTTCCCTGGTGATCGCGGCATACGTTATCGCTGGAGGTCTGAAGGGCGTGATGTATACTGATGCTCTGCAGGCTACCATCATGTTCCTAAGTCTTTTTTTCCTGCTTATTTTTACTTATGTGAAGCTGGGTGGATTTACGGCAGCGCATGAAGCGCTTACCAACATGGCCAGCATGGTACCTGAAAGCCTTCGGGCACAGGGACATCTCGGGTGGACAGTTTTTCCAAAATTTAATTCTGGCTGGTGGTGGACTTTGACCACCAATATAATCCTGGGGGTAGGAATAGGTGTCCTGGCACAACCTCAGCTTGTGGTTCGGTTTATGACAGTCAAAAGCAGCCGGGAACTTAACCGGGCAGTGCTGGTTGGCGGCATTTTTATTTTTGTGGCTACAGGTTTCGTATTTACAGTAGGGTCGCTGACTAATCTCTATTTCTATAATGAGTCAGGTTTGCTGGCAATCCAGGCTGCCCAGGGGAATGTTGACCTGATTATGCCTGAATTTATCAACCACGCCATGCCATCCTGGTTTGTGTACCTTTTCATGCTTGCACTGCTTTCGGCGGGGATGTCAACCCTCAGCTCCCAATTCCATACCATGGGAACGGCCCTTGGCAGAGATTTTTTCCAGAATCTTTTTCCCCGAAAAAATATCAACGCCATGATGATCTCCAGGATTGGCGTTGTGATAGCGATATTGGTGAGTATCCTGATAGGGTATAAACTGCCCATCGGAATAATCGCCCGGGGAACAGCCATTTTCTTCGGGATCTGTGCCGCCACCTTCCTGCCGGCTTATTTTGCCGCACTCTACTGGAAGCGGGTGACCACCCTTGCCGCCAAGTGGAGCATTGGCACTGGTCTTCTGGCCAGTGTTTTTTCACTGGTTTTCCTGCACCAGAAGGAATCCGCTCCCCTGGGAATAAGCAAGGCTCTCTTCGGGAAGGATTTCCTGATTGACCAGTTTCCCTGGATGATCATCGATCCGATCCTGATAGCCATGCCCCTGTCGATTATTGTGCTGGTGGTTGTTTCCTACCTCACCCCCAGAATGGACGAGGCGCATCTGGACAAGTGCCTGAAAGGTATAAAATAAAGGGCTCAAGCAGTTAAATGGTGCCGGGATGAGTTCCTGAAACAGGTTCACATTCCCGGTACACATTTTCGCGGATGAAGTCATTCGTTCAAAACACCTTCCGGTCGATATGGAAAATGTGTTTTATCTCCATAGAATCAGGGCACTGTTCAGGGACTCTTCAATTCTCCACAGAGGTTTATGGAAACAGATGAGCCCATGTCCGGGAAGCATGATATCCATGTTTCTCCCGGCTAACCGGCGCAATGATTCTATATAGGATGTTTTATCAAAATCGATTGATCCGTCCCAGCCAAAATCCCCGGAGAGCTGGGTTCCGATTATGTCACCGCTGACCAGAATCTGTTTGCCTTCATGTTTTAAGAAATATGCCGTGCACCCCTGGGAATGTCCCGGGAGATGCATTACTTCAATCTTGATGCCGCATAAGGAGAGTATTTCGCGATCAAAAGCAATCCGGTCGATTTCCACAGGATGAAATTTTTTGTGGTACAGGTAACCGCCACATCGTTCATCCCCGGCTGAAACCGCGTCGGCTGTAGCTTGAACCGAAATGATCTCTGCTCCCTTTTCCTTCAGCAGGTGAGCGCCCCCAGCGTGGTCGAGGTGAGGGTGGGTGAGCAAACAGAATCGGATATCTGAAGGAGAAAGGCCCCAGTAGCGCATGTTGTCAAAAATCTGATCCATGGTATCGCCGCAACCGCAATCAAACATTAACAGTCCGTCACCAGTATCAACGACGTAGGAGTTTGCGTCATTCCACAGAGCACCTTGCTGGTCAAAAGTTACACCGTTCAGGTCTCCGCTGACCTGATATAATTTTTTTAGAATTTGCATAGTTGATTAATAGTATTCGATTCTGCCTGTCAAATAATAAATTTTATTCCCAAAACTGGTGGACTGATATAATCCCGCCATATTTCATTAGTGGAAGAACCTCTTTCCAGGGCAGAGTAAATTCCATGCAGGGGCGGTTCCGGTCCGTATCTCAAGAGTTCTGACTTTCAATTTTAAACATGGGAGGGAGCTTTTACTACCGTCTTTTTTTAAATTTCCCCTTGGTTCAGTTCAGGGGAATAGACCTGGGCAAATGGTAATCATTCCTGTGAAACTTGAGCTCAGTTGTAATAAGATAAGGGACAGTGTTCAGGTAATGTTTGCCGGCCGGTTCCGCTGGCTGATGATGAAATTATAATAAAGTTTAAAGTGAGATTAATATGAAAGCAGCACTATTCAATTGCAGTCCCCGTCCCCAGGGCAATACTTCTTTTCTTCTTAACCGCATGGCTGGAATTTTTAAGCAGGAGGGAGCTGAATCAAGGCTGGTCCAGGTGGGAGGAGAGCTGCTTCGGGGCTGTAAAGCCTGCGGCAGTTGCAGGGAAAAAAAAGACGGACACTGTATTGAGGACAGAGATATCATCAACGACTGTATGGATCTGATGGTTGCCTCAGATGTCATTATCATTGGTTCTCCGGTATATTTTTCACAGATGACAACAGAGGCCAAAGCTCTCATTGACCGTTGTGGATATGTAGCAGGTGCCAACGGAAAATTGCTGAGCCGCAAGATCGGTGCGGCTGTTGCGGTTGGCAGGCGGGCAGGGAGGATGACTACATTTAACGCTATTAACCAGTTTTTTCTGATAAATGACATGGTGGTCCCTGGCTCTACCTACTGGAACGTCGGTGTAGCCAGGGATCCCGGGGAAATGGAAAGTGATGAAGAGGGATTGAGGACTATCGACCGCCTTGCTGAAAACATTCTCTGGCTGCAGGGAAAACTGGAACTTTCTTGATTTGTTTATGGATTGTGCCATGCATTGCATCCCTGGATCGGAATTCCTGTTAAGCAGGGATAGCCTGTTTAAATAACTGCTTGATTACGCAAATTAGGCAGATCAGGCACGTCTGGATTTTTCTGAAGGATTCCTGATCCACCGGGCTGACTAAATTTCCCCCAAAATTACGTTTCGGGTTTATAATTGATCCTGTACACTGAGTTCCTAAATCGACCAGGTGTTTTCTGAACGGCTGGCATTATTGAAATCGATTGATAATGAAAACATTCCTGCCAAATCAAGCCGGAATAACCGGACTCCAATCCACTGTTACTGCAGAACCGGAAAAAATCTAAATCAGGTGGCACTCTGGGAATCATGCATTTTTCCAGAAGCTTTTATAAGCGGCTGGAAGAATCATAGGAGGATCTCCTGATGAAAAATGTGTTGCTGATTAATCCAAAATGTACCGCTACTTTCTGGAGCTTTAAACATGCGATGCGGTTTGCCTCTGGTAAGGCGGCCTGTCCTCCTCTGGGACTTCTTACTGTAGCCGGAATGCTTCCTGAAGACTGGAATCTTCGCCTGCTTGACATGAATTTAAAGAAACTAAGGGACCGGGACCTGGAGAGTGCGGACCTGGTTATGGTTGGGGCCATGATGATCCAGAGAGCTTCAGCTACTGAAGTTCTGGAAAGATGCCGGAGAATGGGCAGGAAGGTTGTTGCCGGAGGGCCCCTGTTCACAAGTAATTCCCAGGATTTTTACGGTTTGGCTGACTACCTGGTGTTGAATGAAGCTGAGATCACTCTGCCACCGTTTCTAGAAGATCTGAAAAAAGGAACACCCAAGCCGGTATATACTTCAGACCAGTTTGCGGACCTTGCTGAAACACCTATGCCCCGATGGGACCTGATCAAAGCGCGCGATTACCAAACCCTCATGGTTCAGTATTCCAGGGGATGCCCTTTTAACTGTGAATTCTGTGACATCACCAATCTTTTTGGGCGGGCGCCAAGGGTCAAATCTTCGGATCAGATCATGCGGGAGCTTGATGCCGTGTATTCCCTGGGATGGAGGGGGCAGCTGTTTTTTGTGGATGATAATTTTATTGGTAATAAAAAGGAAGTGAGAAAAGTCCTGAAAAACCTTGTGGTGTGGGCGGAGGAGAGGGGGCACCCCTTTGATTTTCTTACCGAAGCATCAGTAAACCTGGCGGATGATGATGAGTTGATTGCCCTGATGGTCCGGTCAGGATTCAATGCGGTGTTTGTAGGGCTGGAAACCCCCAATGAGGAGAGCCTACGGGAGTGTGGAAAACAACAAAACTGTCGGCGGGATCTCACGGTTGCTATTAAAAAGATCCAGGGATCAGGAATGCAGGTGCTTGGAGGATATATTGTCGGGTTTGACAGTGATGATGAAAGCATATTTGCCCGCCAGATCAAATTTATCCAGGAATCAGGGGTTGTGACCGCAATGGTCGGCCTTCTAAATGCACCTCCCAATACAAGGCTTTGGCATCGCCTCAAGTCTGAGAACCGGCTACTCCCTGGGGCGACAGGAGACAACACCGACGGGACCATTAATTTCATTCCAAGGATGGATCTGGATGTCCTGATGGAGGGATACCGGAAAATTCTCCGGACAATATACAACCCCAGGCAGTACTACCAGAGGGTCTCAGTATTTCTGAAGGAATATAAACCGCAGTACCGAAAAAAACTGAATCTCCGCGAATTGAAAGGTTTTTTAAAATCTCTGTTTTTTCTTGGAGTACTGGGTAATGGCGCGTCCCAATGGTATTACTGGAAAATGATGGTGAAAGCTGCAATTTTCTACAGACATTCATTTGCTGAAGCCATGACCCTGATGGTTTATGGATATCACTTCAGAAGGGTTGCGCGACGAGTCTGAGGTTTTTTCTTTAAGTGAATCGGGATTCTCGGATTCTGCTTTTGCTTTCGTCCGCTGCCTGAATGGTTTTATACTTGCTCAGTCAACCGGGGATCTATGCAACGGGAGATCTCCCCGGCCCGGTTTATGAATAGTCCCTGATCTTTGATACCGGTGCCAGCGCTGTCTTAATGACCGGATGCGCTCATCCCGGAATTGTCAATATTGTTGAAAAGGCTTCTGAGATACTGGGAAAAAAGATTTCTTTTATTTTCGGAGGATTCCACCTGATGGAGGCCACTCGGCCGAAAAAAGCAGAGGTGATCAAGGGTCTCAACAAAGCTGGAGTAGATCGACGCGGAGCCACTCACTGTACCGGCGAGCAGCAGATTGCCTGGTTCCGGGAAAGGTATGGAGACAGGTTTGTTTCCATAGGGGTGGGGAGGATTGTGATATTTTGAAAATACACGGTAAAACCTGTCAATGGATGATTGAATGAAGATCCGGTAATATCGGGATTCAGGTTAAGGATTTTCCTGGTTTCCGGGATGGAGAATTGACAATGAAGCGGAGAGAGTTTATTGCCAGCAGCCCTGTTTTGGCAGCTGCGGCCACTGGTATGGTTAAAGCAGTTTATCCCGGGGCAACGGAACCAATTGTAATGACTGTTCAAGGGCCGATACGGCCTGAATCCCTGGGCACGATGTTGACCCATGAGCATGTCCTGGTGGACTTTATCGGCGCCGACAAAGTCTCACCCGGCCGATACAGCGCAGAGGAAGCCTTTAATGTGATTCTTCCTTTTCTGAAGGGACTGAAGGAATCTGGATGCAGAGCCCTGGCAGAATGTACCCCCGCTTTCCTGGGCAGGGACCCCCTGCTTCTGTCCCGGCTTTCGCATGCCAGCGGGCTCCATCTGTTAACCAACACCGGATACTACGGAGCCGCAAATGATAAGTATATTCCCGCCTTTGCCTGGGAAGAAACAGCAGATCAGCTGGCTGAGAGATGGATCAGGGAGTGGGAATATGGGATCGGTGATACCGGGATCAGGCCCGGGTTTATAAAAATCGGGGTCGACTCGGGGCCACTGTCAGATATCGACAGCAGGATTGTACAGGCCGCAGCCCGTGCCCACAAGCGCACAGGGCTGACCATAATGTCCCATACCGGACCGGCAGCACCTGCCTTTGAACAACTGGAAATCCTGGCTAAGGAGGGGATAGATCCTTCAGCTTGGATATGGACCCATGCCCAGGGAGCTGATGACTTCAAAAATCATTTCAAGGCAGCTGATGCCGGAGCCTGGATCGCCTTTGACGGGCTGAACCGCAGGGATTTTTCCAGGTATGCTGATTTCCTGGAATTGATTAAGAAACGGGGTCAGCTGGACCGGGTTCTCCTCTCCCACGATGCCGGATGGTATTCTCCGGGAGAACCAGGAGGTGGAGACTTCAGGGGATTCACAATGCTATTCCTGGAATTTCTGCCTCTGTTGCGGGAAAAAGGAATGACAGACCGGGACATTTCCCAGGTAATGGTGAAAAATCCCGCGGCTGCATTCACCGTGCATACCAGGATCAGGTGATTCCATTTTTTCATCGAACAAGCCTTAATTGGGAAAAGAAGGATGCGTGCACCCCTGAGCTGCGGACTTAAATGGACCTTCCTGCTGTGATGACATCTATCCCTTGCCTCCCTGGTATTTAACTGATATCCAGATATGGTTGTACCTGACCTTGTTTTCAGGGAAACCCTTCACAGAGAAGTCCATACGGGGCAGGATGATATTGAATATCTGGAAAAGAGGCCGGGAAAAGCGGGGATGGGTGAGTCCCAGGGTGGAGACTATTCGGTTATCTTTTTGCAGCACTGAAATAACATTTTCGTTTTCACCCATAAAGCCTGAATTGGAAAGAATACCGGGACGTCCAAGCCTGTTAATCTCAGATACAGGCCGACCCGTTATGGAGAAAATATCCTCCAGCTCCTTTTCCAAATGGAGCCCGGTTTCAGCCAATGTCGGGAAGTCGTTTTTGTCAATTTCAAGCTGGCCTCCTTTGCTGCTGCCAGCAGAAAATCTATAAATTCAATTACAAGACTAGCAGTGATATGTCAGGTAAAGCAGCATATTTGGATTTTATTGCAATTTTAGCTGAATTGAAGCAGGGGATTTTTCCGGGTTGGGTAATGGCGGGGTGTTTATTTATACTGAAAAAATGATCTACGATAAAATCCGAATCGATTTGGAAAAGGAACTTGGCACTGAACTGTATGAACTGATGCAGGGGGAGATAGTTGAAGAGATCCTCAAGGAAGCCAAGATCGAAAAGATTGAGAATGAGTGGAAATTCATGCTTGAGGGGCATAGCTTCAGGGTGAATTCCAAAATGGCGCCACGCCTGGACGGCTTGGTCAGGGATGTCGTGGAGAAACTCCAGTTCACGGAAGCGGTTGATTTTTACGTTACCAACAATCCGGACTTGAACGCCTTCTCCATTTCCAGGCTGGAGGAGGATCAGGAACACATAATTAACCTGAATTCCGGCCTGGTGGAACGGCTGGATGATGATGAACTCAGATTTGTTGTAGGACATGAAATCGGGCACTTGATCAGCAAAAATGCCGGGATACTGAAACTACTGGATTTCATTTTTCCTGATCCGATGCGGACCCCACTCCTGATAACCCACAAGATTACTCTGTGGAAAAAACTGTCAGAACTTACTGCTGACCGTTTTGGATTTTTAGCAAGCCCCCGGCTGGACAAATGTTTTTCAGGATTCTTCAAGCTGGCATCCGGACTTGATACTGAGAGAATTAAATTTGATTACATGGCCTACATGGCTGAAAACGAGAAAATCCTGGATTATTTCAGGACAGAAATGGCGGCTGACCTGTTGTCGCATCCCATTAATCCAATCAGGATCAAGGCTGTCGAGCTGTTCAGCAAGTCAGAGCTTTTCAAATCCCTGCAGGATGGGGGAGATATACCCGATGACGAGACTCTGCGTCAACAGATTGAGGGATTGACCGGGATTCTTCTTTCTCTCAGCCATTCTGAACTGGATCTATACCGTCGGAGGTTCATTGCCAGTGCCGGATTAATGGTGGCCGGGGTGGATGAGAAGGTATCAGAGGATGAATATGAGAAGATCATAATGACCCTTTCCAACTTTGCCATTTTTCCCAAGGCTGATGTTGATGAAATACTGAAATCGGGAACAGCGGACCAGATCGCCGCCGAATCAGCGAAGTTCATAGTTGCAAAGAACCCGGCAGAACGATACCTCCTTTTTCAGTACATGGTTGAAATGGTGCTTTCGGACCGAAAGATATCCAGGCGGGAGGTTTTGTTTTTGTATGAAACGGGAGAAAAGTTCTTTGGATTCTCCAGGAAGGAAATAGCCCAGCTGATAGCAGATCCAATTCACAGGTTGTTTGTTCCCGCAATATACCAGTGACTGGAATCATGATGAAGTAAACGCAATTTTTCTGGCTATTAAGGCCGGAGTTCTTTAAGATCCTAATATATGAGAAAGAATTATTCCCGGTATTTACTTTCTGGTTTGACCTTGTTGTTTTTCTGTTGCGCCTGCCAGGCACAGTCAGTAAAGGTGGATACTGCCCTTGATGCCCGGGTGAACGGATTCCTGGAGGACAGCGCCCGTTCCTGGCGTGACATGAACGTTCCTGTTTCGGATGGGAAACTGCTCTACGAGCTGATTGTTAAAAACAGCTATACCCGTGCTCTCGAGATAGGGACCTCCACTGGACACTCATCCGTATGGATAGCCTGGGCGCTCAGCAAAACAGGGGGAAAACTTGTTACGATTGAGGTGGATGAATCCCGTCACAAACAGGCCCTGGAAAACTTCAAAAATGCCGGATTGTCGGAGTATATAGAAGCCCGTCTTGGAGATGCCCATGAAATAGTGCAGGAGCTGGAAGGGCCTTTTGACTTTGTGTTCAGTGATGCCGATAAGGGTTGGTACAAAAATTACTTTATTGAGTTAGAACCTAAGCTGGTAGTTAATGGCTGCTTTAGCGCCCACAATATTTCAGGATCAAGCCGGGGCAGCTGGGGAACTGGTGAGTTCTATGAATACGTATTGAGCCTCCCCCAATATGAAACTACTTTGAACCGTTCCGGAGGAGGATTGTCTATAAGTTATAAGCGGTCAGAAAAATAAACACCCTAATTATGCCGGACAGAAAGCTCAAAAGAACACTGGGATTGTTCCCTGCCGCCAATATTGTTGTGGCCAACATAATTGGGGCCGGTATCTTCACGACTTCCGGATTGCTGCTGGCTGAACTAAAAAGTCCGTTTCTGATGATTTTATTATGGATTGTCGGTGGTGGGATAGCTCTATGCGGGGCGATTTCCTATGGTGAACTAGGGGCGGCTATGCCCGGTTCAGGGGGAGAATACCTTTTTCTGTCCAGGATTTATCACCCCATATTCGGGTTTCTTTCAGGCTGGGTGTCGTTAACCGTGGGATTCTCGGCTCCTATTGCCGCTTCGGCTATTGGATTCAGCGAGTATTTTTCCAGGGCGATACCATTTTTCAATTCAGCCTCATCCCAGAAACTTCTGTCCATAGCTGTCATTATCCTCTTCACATTTATCCATTTTATAGGGATAGAATTCGGATCAAGGGTCCAGAACTACCTTACTGTACTCAAGATTTTGCTGATCGCTGGTCTTATTACTGCCGGCTTCCTTGCCGGGAATGGAGAGCCGGGAAACCTTACAGGGGGAGGAAGCCTGGAAATCGGGTTTGGTGGATGGAAGACTATTGGTTTGTCCCTGATGTGGATAATGTTTGCCTACAGCGGATGGAACGCCACGACCTACATCGGCTCAGAAATAAAAAATCCTGCCCGGAACCTTCCCGGCTCGCTGGTGATCGGGACCGGTATTGTGGTACTGCTTTACCTCGGGCTCAACCTGCTGTTTGTGTATGCCATTCCGCCCGCAGAAATGGAGGGTGTGATTTCGGTAGGAGGCATGGCAATGGGAAACCTGTTTGGCCCTTCAGCTGATATAGTCTTCTCTCTCCTGATTTCCTTTGCCCTTTTCTCCTCCCTCAGCGCTTTTATGATTATTGGCCCGAGAGTTTATTTTTCAATGGCTAATGATGGCCTGCTTTTTAAATCTATTGCCAGGATTCATCCAAGATTCGGAGTCCCTTCCACTGCCATCCTGCTCCAGAGTGTTATTGCCATAATCCTTAGCCTGTCAGGCACCTTTGAGCAGATCCTGACATACATGGGTTTTGCACTCGGTTTATTCCCCCTTCTTTCAGTACTGGGTGTTATCAAGCTGCGGATGACTGGAAAAAGTGCGCTCAGGACACCTGGTTATCCTCTGGTGCAACTGGTTTTTATTGCTGCAGGAATTTTTATATTGATTTTTGCCTTTATGGAAAAACCTGTTGAGTCCCTTGTCGCCATATTAACCGTGCTGGTCGGCATCCCGGTTTATTTTCTGTTCAGGAAAAGCAACAGTGACCCTTCCTGATATTGATAGGAACGGGCTGGATTCTAAGTTGGAGTGTCAATGTTGGATGCGCAGGCTCCCGGACTAATCCGGGAGCCTGCGCAGAGGAAAAAGCAAGCTTAGATTAAACAACGCCAAATGCTGCCATAGCTTCGGCAACACGGATGAATCCGGCAATATTAGCTCCCACAACATAATTTCCGGGAGCTCCGTATTCCTCGGCTGTTTCAAAGCAGAGTTCGTGAATATGCTGCATGATTTTCTGGAGCCTGGCTTCAGTGTATTCAAAAGACCAGGAGTCGCGGCTGGCATTCTGCTGCATCTCCAGGGCTGAGGTTGCTACTCCACCGGCATTGGCAGCTTTCCCGGGGCCGTATGCTATTTTTGCTTCGATGAAAACATCGACTGCCTCGGGAGTGGAAGGCATGTTGGCTCCTTCGCCAACCGCGATACATCCGTTTTTAACCAGCATCCTGGCGTCTGCCCCGTTTATTTCATTCTGAGTAGCCGAAGGCATCGCTACCTGGCAGGGGATTTCCCAGATATTCCCATTTTCCACATACTGGGCATGCTTGTGGCTTTTTACATATTCCTTAACCCGTTTCCTCTCAACTTCCTTCAGCTGTTTCAGAAGCTTAAGGTCGATTCCTTTTTCATCGTAGATGTAACCGTTGGAATCTGAACAGGCTACAACTTTTCCTCCCAGCTGATTGATTTTTTCGATGGTGTAAATTGAGACGTTACCTGAGCCCGAAACCAGACATTTTTTCCCTTCGAAACTGTCTCCTCGGACTTTGAGCATTTCTTCTACAAAGAAGGTGGCTCCATATCCGGTAGCCTCAGTCCTCACCAGTGAGCCTCCCCAGTTCAGGCCTTTGCCGGTCAGTACCCCTGCTTCCCAGCGGTTGGTAATGCGTTTGTACTGCCCAAACAGGTAACCAATCTCACGCCCGCCAACTCCGATATCTCCGGCTGGGACATCGGTGTGTTCACCCAGGTGCCGATACAGCTCCGTCATGAAACTCTGGCAGAATCTCATTACTTCACCATCCGATTTGCCCTTTGGATCAAAATCAGACCCTCCTTTTCCTCCACCTATGGGCAGTCCGGTCAGGGCGTTTTTGAAAACCTGCTCAAATCCAAGGAATTTAATAATGCCCAGGTACACTGAAGGATGAAAGCGCAGGCCTCCTTTGAAGGGTCCCAGAGCGCTGTTGAATTCAACCCGGAAACCACGGTTTATCTGGACTTCATTTTTATCGTTTACCCAGGGCACACGGAATAAAATTTGCCGCTCCGGCTCACATATGGATTCAATGATCTTGCGGTCAGCAAATTCAGGATATTTGGCAAGCACCGGCCCCAGGGATTCTAAAACCTCGAGGCTGGCCTGGTGGAATTCCGGCTCCCCAGGATTCCGGGAGAGTACACCCTGGTATATGGATTCGATTTTTTTGTCCAGCATTGTAGTCATTTTTTTCCTTCCTCTGAGTTAATTAATGTATCGTTTTGCCATGAGCCCGGTTTATGCCTGAGCCGGGAACTGAATTGAATTTTCCTTATTCCGGTTTTACGCTGTTCCGGATTTTTCAGGGAACAGCAACCGGTATTTGCTCTGCGGGCGTGATTAGGTTTTCGCATTTTGTGAAATGCATGGGTGGATATGCCGATTCGCCCGGGATTCTCTATGTTGTTAAAACCTTCTACTGGGGTCTGCTGGGCGGCTTCCCCTGCTGCTGTCAGTCCGGACGATAGTCTCTTCCTGATTAAGCTCATAATTGTGGTAAAGAATAAACTTGATTAACAATGGAACGCAACCGATTTTTTTTAAATAATTATACTCCGGAATGCTGAAAATGTTAGTCAGGCTGAGGAACGCGGCAAAGAGAGGCTGCATGGGCTGGCGATAGTTCCGGGGAGAGTTCCTGCTGGAACTTTCTTTACCTGATGTCAAGGATCAGGTTGGATCTGGATGAAGACAAAATCCAGAGATTGATGTGGGTTGGACAGCTGATGAATCCGTGCCTGGATGATTACGATACAATTTCCCTGGAATTCGCAGGGATTTTCCATCGCGGGATCAAAGGTGCCAGGCTGGTTGTTGTTAAGGACTGCGGACATTTTCCTTTTATTGAAGCTCCGGAGATCTTTATGCGGGAAGTGGTTTCATTCATTAGGCCAGACTCCAGGTCTCAGGAAGATGAGATATTGCCTGTTTTCCCGTCAAAACCTGCAATGAATTGACGCATGGACATTTTCCTGGTGACGGTTTAAACTCAACTGGAATCTTTTTAACAATAATGTGAGATTATAAGCACGGGGGAAAGAGAATAATGAAGAGAATCCTGGTTTTAATGCTGCTTGGGGTGGTCATGATTTCAGTTGCCGAAGCCCGCCAGTTCGGGGATGTTTCCATTCCCGACACGCTTGAGACGGGTGGGGGGAAGCTGTTATTAAACGGAGCCGGGTACAGGTCTAAATATTTTATGAAAATGTATATTGGAGGGCTCTACTTAAAACAGGAAAGCGAAGACGCTGCGGCGGTTGTCAGTGCTGAAGAGCCAATGCTGATAAAACTTCATATTGTTTCAGGCAAGATTACCTCAGCGCGCATGACTGATGCAATTAATGAGGGTTTCGAAAATTCAGCGGGATCCAGCCTGGCATCATTGAAGGACAAGATTGAGAAATTTAAATCCTTTTTTGCCGAAGAGATTAAAGTGGGTGACATCTTTGATATTGGATATGTGCCTGGTGAAGGCGTCAGTGTCCACAAGAATGGATCGCTTTCAGGAACAATTGAAGGAACTGATTTCAAAAAGGCTGTATTTGGAATATGGCTTGGTGACAAACCGGCTGACAAGGGCTTAAAGAAGAATATGCTTGGTCAGTAGTAACATAAATTTGATCAATGAAAGGGGGCGTTTTTGCCCCCTTTTTTCTGCCGGTAACTTTGTGGTGCTGTTTTCCCGCATTACCTATACATCCATAGTAAGGGGACCCTGGGTCTTTAATCCGGAAACCTGTTTTTAGTCTGTACCGGTGTGTAGAATAAGAGTTCCTGCTTGCAGGATATCAAGCACTACTCTTATGTCATGTACCCTTATTTTAAAAAGAACTTTTCCTGAAATGGAATCATGCCTCCTGCATGATCTTGAAACTACCTGCATCAAGGAACCCTTTTCCCGTAAATGGGTGTTAACCTCCAGCGGAACCCTGGCCCGCCATATACAATACCGCCTGGAGAAAAAAATTAAAGCTGTACCTTCATTGACATTGGGCGGGGTGCGCGTTGTATCCCTCAGTTATTTTGCAGCCGAAATGCATAAAAAGATCCGGAAACGCGTTTCAGCATACGGCCACCCTATAAACAATATCCTGTTGGACGCGCTGGTAAACAGACTTCCGGACCAATCTCCTCTGTCTAAGTTGAAATCCATTGATTCCGGATATTCATTACTGATGCCAACCTTCCGGGACCTGGCTGATGCCGGCATAGGACCGAAACACTCTGAAATAATAACCGAGGCTCTCAGTGAACAGGGTGTGTCATCCCGGGAAAGAAACATCCTGGATTTGTATTTTGCCTGGGTCGGGGCAGTTAAAGCCCTGGATCCTGGGTGGAGCCCGCTCAGCCATCAGGAACTGGCTGGATGGCTGGAGCAGGCATCTTCTGAAGAGGTATCCTCCATTCTTTCGGCCGAAGAAGGAAGGGTATGCGAGGTCTTTGTCCACGGCTTTTATGATTTTACGGACAATAACCTGCAGATAATTGCCAGCCTTTGCAAAACCCAGTCTGTGCGCCTCTACTTTCCTGACAACAGGATTGGGAAGAATCCGCATCCGGCATTCGATTTTTCAGATTCGGTCCTCCAGGACATAAAAGCAAGAATCCAGTTTTTCGGAGGGTGGACGGTTCAGGAGCCGGAAGCAAAGCAGGATTTGTCTCCAGCTATGCCACCGGCTGATTACCTGGACCGGACATTTCCGGAAGGCCTAGCCGGAGAACAACCGGAATTCATAAGCTTTCAGAGAGCCTCTTCTCCTCGGGCTGAAGCAATTTCGGCTGCTCTCCAGGTCAGAAACTGGATTGATTCCGAAGGCATTGATCCTGGGGAGATAATGGTTGTTCTCACTTCGGCAGCTGGATATCTCCGGCCTCTGCGTGAGGTATTTGATGCGTTCTGCCTTCCGGTTAACCTGGTGGACTGCCCCGTGGAGATGTCTGAAGATTCCATGACGCTGGCTGTATTGAAAAATCTCTGGAAGGAGGAGGCCCAGGCTGAGTGGATTTTTACTTTCCTGCGAGGCAACCTTAATTTCTGCAGGGAATTAAGTATTGATTGTCTCCATTTTGAACGGGAACTCCGTAAGGTCTGTTTTGGCGGGAGTTCGAACTGGTTGGAAATCAGGAAAATGGCTGGTGAGGAAATCGGAACAGGGCGTGACCTGCCTCAGCTGACAGAAGCAGAACTGGCGCTGATAGATCTGATAATTGAGACTTGGGTGAATAAACCGGTATTTCCGATTTCCTCTAAACAGGCCTGTATCCTGCTGGAGAGAATTGCCCTTTGGGGAGGCGAAGAGACACTTTTCAACGAATTAATGGATTCCTTCAGATTGTGGGAAAAATATCAGCCGGAATTTGGAATAACTGAAAGCCTTATTACGACCCTGATTTTTGATTCCGGACTGAATGAAAAAACCGGTAGCGATCTTTCATTGCCTGGGGTGAAGCTGATTCCCATGATGAGAGCCAGGGGTTTAACCTGTAAGGCTCTTGTCCTGATGGGCCTCTCATCGGGTGTATTTCCAAGGAAAGCTCAGGAGGATTATTTTCTTGGTGATGCCACCAGAGCGGAAGTAGCAAGGCGAGCTGGAGCCTTGGGTCATCGTCTCCCAGTTAAATTCCGTCTGACCGAAGAGATGCAGTTGCTGTTTTACCTGCTGAATACTTCAGCTGAAAGAATTCACTGGGTTGTACCGGAAACTGACGGGGAAGGGAGGCTTGTGGCCCCGACCTCCTGGATACAGCATTTTATTCAGCAGTGGAAAGGTACAGAGCAGGATTCACTGGGCAGGATAACACCGAGTCCGATTGAACAGTCCCGGTTTCTTAAAGAGAAGGATCCTGAAAGGGGCTCCTGTTTGCCTCCTGAATTTATTTTTTTACTGGGATCGAGTTTTTCAGGGAAGCTATTTGATTCGAATGCTGTGCCTGGTCTATGGAAAAAAACAGTGTTGCCAGGTGATATGTCTCCTGAGTTTTTCGGAAGGGTCAGTGCTGCCGCCTATGGAAAACAGGAAGAAACATTAGGCGTTACCAGCCTGGAGAAATTGGCAAAATGCCCGTATATGTTTTTTGCGGAAACCGTTCTGGGCATAGCTCCTCTAGAGGAACAGGTTTTTCCCTATAGCGTGACTTCTATGGAAAAAGGCTCGATTTTACATGCCTGCCTGGAGAAACTATTCCGGAATTCAGAAGCAATTTTACCGGCACTTCACGGATTGCTGGAGCATCAGGAAAACATTGAGGATGTTGCGGGAAATGTAATTATGGGTAGACCGGGTGCACGGTTTATTCCTGTGATTTTGCGCAAAGCACTGCAAACCCAGATCACTTCAATCCTACTTAATTACCTGAGATATGCTGCTGAAAATACTTCTGAGGGCTGGGTATTTGAAAGCCTGGAGCGGAAGTTGAGCAAGCCCTTTCCAAAACTCCCTCTGATTTCAGTGCGCGGGAAAGCAGACCGGATTGACCGGGAAAAGGTAAACGGGAATCGCAGGATTATTGATTATAAATCGGGACATAAAAATGATCTGAGTAAAAGTGGTAAAAATTATTCACTGAACCTGGGATGGAAAGCCCAGGCCGCGCTCTATCCGTGGATGGCCGAAGAGCATCCTAATGACATTAAGGTGGATTTCAGCTACATCTTTCTTGAAGAGCAGGATCAGAAAGAGATTCCGGCCCTGCCATTTATAAATGGAGATGAATTATTGGAATCCCTGAGGAAAATTCTGGAAAACGGCAGATATCTTCCAGCCAGTAATAGGCTTATGGAAGAGTTGAATTGTCCCAACCTTAATCCTTGCCAGTATTGTTGCCATATGTCCATGTGCCGAAAGATTGATCCGGCACAGATGGTAAAAGCAGTAGCACTCTTCAGGAGACTCTGTCCGGAAAGGGTCGAATTGATTGGCAGAGTAGCCGGGGGAGACTCTGCATGAAAAAAGGTCGGGAAAAAACAGGCAACGGCCAGGAGGAGAAAATCAGGACAGCGTGACCATGGAAATTATTAAGGACACCCCGGGGAGACTGGGAGCCGTGATTACACCGAATCATGCTTTCGTCAGCGCCAGTGCCGGCACCGGAAAAACTCATACTCTTACTTTGCGGACTATATATCTTCTGCTAACCGGTGAAACAGAGAGGTTATACAACCCTCATGCTTCCCGGAGGGATGTGCAGCAGGCGGCTCGTGATTCGCTGAATTCGTTGGTCCTTACGACTTTCACCAAGAAGGCTTCAGCTGAAATGCAGGACAGGGTTTTTGGCTATTTGAACTGTATCGCCGGGGCCGAAAGTCTGGAGAAACTGGGGGCCGAGCGAGGGGAACGGGACTCTATGTTTTTGACGGTTCTGGGTAAGGTTCTGCAGCAGGTACCGGGAGAGGATTTCGGGTTGCTGCGGAAAGGTGCCCAGGCACTTGCGGAGAGGGCTCCCGAACTTCAGATTTCAACTTTGCACTCGTTCGCCAGCATGCTCCTGTCGCGTTATCCGGTGGAATCAGGAATTCCGCTGGACGCGAGATTTGAGTCTGACGATGACCCCTCCGGAATCGACAGAGAAGCCCGGCTGGTTGATATCTGGCTGCGCCGTCTGGTTCTGGCTGGAAGCAGGGAAACACAGCTTTCTCTTGAAAGGGTGCTCAGTCAGGTTTCGCTGGATAATTTCAGGTCACTACTGAAAGATTGCCTGATGAATGACTGGCTTGCCGATGCTCTGGATCGGTTCACGGAAGAACCTCCGGAGGGAAGAATTACTCCGCAATTTTGCCTGGAGAGCCTGCGGGCCTGGAGTGAAACAGTGAGACAGGGGAAGGGTAACCTGAGAAAGGCAGAAGGTCTTGCCTCAGACCTTGACCGGCTTATCCAAGGGGTGGAAGATGGGGCTGAAGGCAGTTGGACCAGACTGGCCAGCTTTATCCAGGACAACAATACTTACATGTCTGCCGGAGGCAGCAAACCTTCGGCCGCCATGACAAATGTCATTAAAGATCTCCCGGCTAAGTACCGGATTTTGTTCAGTGACAGGCGTGACCTCTATAACGCTGCCTTTATTGAATCCCTGAAAAAGGACAGCCTGGAATCCTGGAATGCGTTCAGGGATCTACTCCGGTCGTTTATAAGCTGGGGAAGAGAAAACCTGATAAAAGAAACCGGACTGATTACCTTCAACGACATGATCAGCCTGGCCGCCCGTCTTCTCAGTGAACATTCAGAGGTGCAGGCCTGTGAGTATGGCAGGCTAAAATCAGTATTGGTGGATGAGTTTCAGGATACCGATCCTGATCAGCTTGAACTATTGAAGAATCTGCTTACTCGTCCGAATGGAAACAGGCATGAGGTCCTGGGTTTTTTTGTGGGAGATGTGAAGCAGTCCATATACAGATTCCGCTCAGCCGATGTTTCCGGGGTTGAGGGATTCCGGAAGAATTACTCCGATTTTGTGAATTGCCAAAAGCCGGTGGATGAATTCAACCTGGAGACCAGCTTCAGGAGTGATCCTGGAATAATTAAACATGCCAATCACCTTTTTAATGATCTTCTGGATTTGGAAAGGCCTGGTGAAGACCTGTCAGCTTTCCACCAGGCAGAGAATCCCGTTCCTGAATGGAGACTGGTTGATTTCGGAGAAGAAAAGGTTAAGGCCCATGTGCAGCGTGAATCAATTGCCGGGGCCGTACTGACAGCCATCCGGGAATATATGAATGAAGAAACCGGGCCGGGTCCCGATGATATTCATTCATACCGGGATGTCCTGGTACTCTGCCGTGGTTATAAAGAACTGGATCCAATAATCGACGTGTTGAAAAGAGCAGGTATCCCGGTGATTTCCAGCGGACGCAAGAGCTTTCAGTTGAACCCTGAGGTTGTGGATACAGTCAACCTCCTTATTTCATTATTGGACCCCGTGGATAGCCTGGCTGTCGCCTCAGTAATGAAGTCCCCAATGGTGGGCCTGAGCGATGACATGATATACCGGATTTTTAAGGAATCAGATCCCTTACTTGTTTTTTCGGGTTATGAACCGGTCCCTGGTTTCATTTCAGGCAGGGCAAGGGAACAGCTCGAAAGAATTATCTGGTTGTCCGGGATCTGGAAGAACCGCCGGATTGTATTAAACAGAGGAGTTTTTGAAGAGCTGTATGCCGATGAACCATATCAGCCGGATGATGATGATAACGAAGTTGAAGCCTCCTCGATCAGCCTGAATGACTGGGTTAAAATGGTGTCTGACCTGATCCCGGTCGAAGCCTATCACCGGGATCAGGACCTGGAAGGAATTGCCATTTCCCGCATAACCAAGGTACTGGATGATTTTGCCGAAGTAAACCTGGAAGCGGCGATACCGCCCCTGGTATGGCTGCTGGGAGAAAGAGAGAAAGCAGTCAGTAAACCGGAAACGACTTCGGAATTTTCTGAAGATGTTTCAGTATTGGACGAAAGCGTAAATGCGGTCAGAGCAATGACAATCCATAAATCCAAGGGACTGGAAGGGAGATTTGTGATAATTGCCAGCTGGGCAAGGCTGCTGAAGGAAGGCCGGGGCATTTTTGATTTTTATCACAGCCAGAATGTTTATGACTTTCCTGTTCCCGGTGAATCCAGGGTGAAAGCATTCAGCTTTAAATGGGGAAGCTTCGATCTGGAGTCCGATAATTACCAGGATGCGGTTTCCCTGGATAAGGAAATGGATGCCATGGAAAGCAGGAGACTGGCTTACGTGTCTGCCACAAGGCCCCGAAACCGCTTGCTGATGCTGTCCCCGGTAAATTTTGGGCTGGATAAAAAGCCTGAAATGAGAACGCTTGTTGAACAGTATTTGAACACTGTTGCTGCTGAAGGGCTGGTGAAAAAGAGTGTATGGGAATGTAAGGAAACGCGGGATGTGCCTGTAGCTGAAACCGGGAGTGCGGATATTAATCCTGATTCCTACTGGGCCCTCTGGAATGACAGGCGTAAGGTAATGCAGTTGGCTGAGGAGAAGAAGAAAATTAAAAACAGACGTCGTTCCCCGGCTGATACTGCAGCCAGGCCTGTAAACAAGCAATCTGAAGGTAACAAAGCAGAGTCATCTCCGGATGAGGACGCAAGAAAGCAAAAAGGTTCACTAGTACATCGTTACCTTGAACTTCATCTTACTGAACAGGAACTGGACCGAGAGGAGTTGAAAACGCTTGCTTCACTTATGGATCCTCCTCCATCTGGGCCAGGTGTTATGGATGGCGCGGCCCTCATTCTGGACCGGTTTTACTCCGGCGAAACCGTGGATGAAAAGGGGGAGGCTCTGACTGGAAGGGTTGCTGATGCCAGGATTATCGGAAGGGAGCTACCGGTTATGCTGGAATATGATGGTATTGTTCAGCTGCGGTTTATCGACTTGCTGCTGGAGGAAGGGAAATGCCTGACCATAGTTGATTTCAAGACTGGTTCAAAGCCGGCCATTATGCCGGAAAGGTACATAAAACAGCAGGAAGCCTATACCCAGGCCGTTGAGCAGCTGTCCGGAGGCCGGCCGGTCAGGTTTGAGTTCTGGTGGCTTAGTTAATTGACAATTGATAATCGCGTTTTTTTCAGTCAGGTTTTACCGTTTGAGGTGCCTTAATCCAGGTCAATCGCTTTGCCTTTTTGCAGCGGCGGCAATTCCAGGTGGGAGGCTACAGTCTGCCCTATGTCGGAAAAGGTGGACCTGATTCCGGCAGAACCGGAGCTTATCCTCGGGCCAAGGAGCAGCGCGGGAACAAACTCCCTGGTATGGTTGAATCCCCTGTGGGCAGGATCACAGCCATGGTCAGCCGTGATTATCAATAAATCTTCGGGCCTCATCCTCCGGACCAGGCCCTCCAGTTGAGAGTCGAGTAGTTCCAAAGCAGAGGCATAACCTGGTATGTCCCTGCGGTGTCCGTAAAGCATGTCAAAATCTACAAAGTTGGCAAAAACCAGGCTGCCAGGAACCGCCCGGGCTGATACATTCAGTACAGCCTGGAAAATTCCATTATTATCAGGTGCTTTTACCGCCTCACTGATTCCCCGATTCGCGAAAATATCCTTAATTTTGCCAATCGCGTAAACCTTTCTGCCTTCCGCCAGCATTGAATCAAGGAGAGTCGGTTCCGGGGGCGGTACTGAATAATCTCTTCGATTGGAGGTGCGTGTGAAAATTCCATTGCTTCCGGTAAAAGGGCGGGCAATGACTCTGGCGATATTTAGGTCCTCCCGGTCCAGGATGCTCCGGACCATCCGGCATAATGAATAAAGCCTTTCCAGTTCAAAGTAGCTTTCATGAGCTGCTACCTGGAAGACGCTGTCAGCTGAGGTGTAGCAGATTGGTTTACCGGTCCTTATGTGCTCTTCTCCCAGCTGTTTTATGATCTCAGTTCCGGAGGCATGACAGTTGCCGAGGATGCCGGGAAGGCCGGCTTCGCCAACCAGCAATTCAATCAGGCCCTCCGGAAAACTTGGTTCTTCCGGGAAATATTCCCATTCATACAGTACGGGTACCCCTGCCAGTTCCCAGTGTCCGCTTGAGGTATCCTTGCCTCGGCTTATTTCACGGCAGGCGGCATATATTCCTTCAGGGGAGGTCGATCTGAATCCGGCCGGCAGCCGGCCTGTTGCCAGTTTTGCGGCTTCACCGAGCCCTATTGATTCCAGAAAAGGCAGGTGGAGGGGGCCTGTTCTTACACCGGCCCTGTCGGCCCGGCCCAGGAAGCAGGTTTCGGCAATGTGCCCCAGGGTGTCAGCTCCCTGGTCACCGAAATCAGCAGCATCCGGAGCCGGCCCTATTCCAAACCCATCAAGTACAAGAATAATGGCCCTCGGCTCTGTCATTGTGTTCACGATTAGCCTTATTGTAATACAGATCCTCCTTACTGGTTTTTTCCCTTGATCGGCAAGTGATCGGCTCTTAGAATGGAGTGAAACCGGGTTTGGAGATTCCGGGCCCATCGGAGGTACCAGGAAAGGAAATTTAATGGCGACAACAGCAATCACAGGATTTGGATATTGGGATTGGATTACCCTGCTCACCTTCTTTTTTGGACTGGCCGCGGTGGTTTGGTGGGTTTTACGGCAGCAGGACGAGACATCAGCCGACTATTTCCTGGCAGGACGGGACGTTGGCTGGCTGGCAGTGGGGGCATCGATCTTTGCCTCCAATATCGGTTCCGAACATATTGTCGGTTTGGCAGGGACCGGGTACAAGAGCGGAATGGCCATGGGTCATTTTGAAATGCATGCCTGGATCGTCCTTATCCTTGGATGGGTGTTTGTTCCTTTCTACGCCAGGAGCCGGGTTTTCACCATGCCGGAATTTCTGGAGAAGCGCTACTGCCCGGGAGCCAGGTCATTTCTTTCCGTGATCTCCCTGGTTAGTTATGTTTTGACAAAAGTAGCTGTAACCGTTTATGCCGGGGGCATTGTTCTTAAGACTGTTCTTGGAATAGATGAATGGATGGGTATAGATTTTTTCTGGATCGGTGCTGTTTCCCTGGTGCTGGTAACCGGGATTTACACCATACTTGGGGGCATGAAGTCAGTCCTGTATACCTCCGTGCTCCAGGTTCCGGTGTTGCTGATCGGATCTATCGCGATCCTGGTCATTGGCTTGTCCAGGCTGGGAGGATGGGGAGAACTGGAGAGAATCTGCGGAGACCAGATGCATCTGTTCCGGGCTGCCTCGGATCCTGATTTTCCCTGGACCGGAATGCTGTTCGGATCCGCCGTAATCGGGTTCTGGTACTGGTGCACCGACCAGTATATTGTGCAGAGGACATTATCGGCACGGAACCAGAAACAGGCTCGCCGTGGAGCCATTTTTTCAGGATACCTGAAACTGCTCCCGGTGTTCATATTCCTGGTTCCAGGTATGATTGCCTTCGCGCTCAACCAGAAAGGACTGGTTGTAATTCCAGATTCGGACGCCGCATTTCCTGCCCTGGTTTCAACACTTTTACCGGTTGGGCTGAAAGGAGTGGTTATTGGGGGGCTGATAGCTGCTCTCATGAGTTCCCTGGCGTCCCTGTTTAATTCCTCAGCGACACTTTTCACGGTGGATTTTTATCAGAAGTACCGTCCCGATTCCAGTGAAAAACATCTGGTCAAGGTGGGCCGGCTGGCAACCAGCGGCGTTGTACTGCTGGGTATTTTGTGGATCCCGGTAATGAGCATGATCGCCGATGTGCTATATGAATACCTGCAGGTTGTACAGTCCCTGATTGCCCCGGCAATAGCCGCGGTATTCATGATGGGAGTGTTTTCCAGGAGAGTAACTCCCGCGGGTGGGCTTTACGGGCTTATAGTCGGATTTTCAGTTGGAATGTTCCGGCTTTTACTTGTGGTTTTCAGCAGCCACCTCCATGAAGGGGGATGGCTTGCCCGGTTTGTCTCCATTAACTGGCTGCATTTTTGCGAGTTTCTTTTTGTTTTCACCGCGCTGCTGATAGCCTTGATTTCCTGCTTCACCAAGAAAGCGGATGATCACCAACTGGAAGGCCTTACTTTCGGCTCCGTCACTCCCATGCAAAAACAGGAAACCAGGGACAGCTGGGATCACTGGGACATTATTCACACCGGAATAATTTTGGGAGCAGTGATCGCGTTCTATATCTATTTCTGGTAGAACCCGAATGAACAGTATCGATTTTGCCAGACCAGAATCGGGAATCGTTACCGGACGGGATCTTCAGGTAAGGATATGTTAAAATCAAGCCGTCAGTTCAGTCTACATCCCTGATATAGACTGAGTCCATGCAGTCCATTACAACGGCCTGGAAAGGACAAGGGAACAATATTACATATATGTAATGAATTACATATATCATTGCCAATTCCCCATTCGCATCTGGTATTGGCAGATTTCTCTCTGCTGTGGTATTTATTTACCTAAAATTTTATTTAAATATAACTTATTTATTTTCAGTAGATTACCTGAATTTATTTTCGGAAGAACATTAATTTTTCAGCAACTGTAACCTTTTTGGAATACTTTTTGCGACATTGTGGGTGTTAAGCAAGATTCAGGATCATGAATTATACAGGTATAGGAGAGTTTAAATGCGAGTTAAGAGTTTATTAATTTTTATTGTTATATTGGTTTTTATGGCAGGTACAGGGTTGCTGGCTGATCCGGTAAAACTTACCATGGATGATCTGGCGCAGATAGGTGAGATACAGGTTGGTAACAATAATGATCTTCAAGCGGCGATTGAACTTACCGGCATCACTGGTTTAGAGTGGGCTGGCGGCTCATTTGAAACCTCCTATCTCTGGGTCTGGGACTACAATAACGGCCTTTTCTGGTGGTGGGGCCCGGAGGAACTGACCCATCTTTCCATAAAAGCCGGAAACAACTGGATTCTTTATGAACTGGAAACACCTCTCCAGGCTGGAGGTTTTATCTCCCTGGAATCTGAAATTTATAACAGCAAGGGTGTGGCTAAGAACATATCACATGTAACAGGTTATACTGGAGGTTATGTCCCTGTAACTGAAATCTCAACTTCGGTGCCGGAACCTGCCACCTTTATTCTGCTGGGGCTGGGTTTGCTTGCTGTACCTGGATTTAAGAGGTTCATGCATTCATAAACTGGTGACCGGTGACATTATCATAAAAAAGGCCGCGGATTTCCGCGGCCTTTTTTTCAGGTTGGCAAACATACCTCAATCAGTTTCATTAACCGTGGCTTGATTCTTGGGGAAGCTTTCATCCAGATCAGCATTCACCCCTTCAATGGCTTGGCCCCATATCCAGTTCAAGCAGTCCACCGCTCATAATATCGGTATGTTTGATAAAGGGCCTGTCCAGTTCCACTCCGTTCAGGGTCATTTTCCTGATATATTTATTTTCAGGGCTGTTGTTGCTGACGATAATTCTGAAAACCACCTTGCCCTCCTGGACTGGAATGGCCACCTGGTCAAACATGGGGCGCCCGATGGCATATTCACCATCAGCCGGATTCACCGGGTGAAAGCCCATGGCTGAAAGCACATACCAGGCGGACATCTGGCCGCAGTCTTCGTTGCCGGAGAGTCCTTCCGGTCCAGCGAGGTAAAGAGTGGTCAGGATTTCATCCACTTTTTCCGAGGTTTTGTCCTGCCGCCCGGCACAATTATAGAAATAGGCGACATGGTGGACCGGTTCGTTTCCGTGGGCGTACTGGCCGATCAGTCCTGAAATATCAGAGGAAACATTTTCCCCTTCCAGTTCTGATTCAGCGGCAAAAAGCTGGTCCAGCCTTGTTGTGAACTCATCTTTGCCGCCCATTAAATCCATCAGTCCCTCCGGGGAGTGGGGTACAAACCAGGTCCACTGCCAGGCATTGCCTTCCACATAATCAGATTTTGCGTGATCGGAATGGCTGGGATTAAAGGGGACAGTGAAACTTCCGTCGCTGTTAACTCCTCTCATGAAGCCGGTTTCAGCATCATAATAATTCCTGTAGAGCTCCGACCGCTTCGTATAATGTCTGTAGTCGTCCTCTTTTCCCAGAATCATGGCAACCTGGGCTATGCACCAGTCATCATAAGCGTATTCCAGGGCTTTTGACACTGACTGGTTGACCTTGTCAGCCGGGATGGTTTTTAGTTCAGCGGCAAAGTTGATACCGTCCCGTTCCTGGTTGGCAGCCGCGGTCATTGCCTGGTAGGCTTCCTCCCAATCAGTTTCATCAAGCAGTCCCTTCATGATGGCATCAGCCATGACCGGGACTGAGTGGTACCCGATCATGCAGTAGTTCTCGTTGCGCCACAGCTGCCATTTGGGTGGCAGACCCTGTTCCCGGTATGTGGCCAGCATCGATTTGACCATATCAGTGACCCGGCCCGGCTGGACAATGGTGTAAAGAGGGTGGGCGCTGCGGAAGGTGTCCCAGAGTGAAAAGAGAGAATAATTATTAAAACCTTCAGCTTTCACGATTTTGTCATCTTCGGTACGGTACCTTCCATCAGCATCGTTGAACTCTACAGGTGCCAGGAAGGAATGATACAGCGCGGTATAAAAAATGGTCTTGAGGTTCTCATCCCGGGAAACCACCTGGATGCGGCCCAGTTCCTCATTCCACCTGTCGCGGGCCGCAATCCGGACAGAATCGAAATCCCAGCCTGGAATTTCTTGTTGCAGGTTGTTAACAGCCCCATCCTCGTTCACTGAGGAAATGGCAATTTTAACCAGCAGGGGTTCATCTGAAGCGGAAAATCTGAGGGTGGAAATCATTCCCCTTCCGTTGCTCTTTTCTATTTTTCTTTCTGAAGCGGACAGCTTGTTCCAGGGACGGGAGAACTCCATGGCAAAAAATATTTTCTGGTTGGGTGCCCAGCCTGTTGAATACCTGTAACCAGTCAGGAGGGAGTCACTCCTGGAGGTGATCCGGGTGTCTACGGTGGCATCCCAGTTAACCGCGGTGTCAAGGTTTATGATGACCAGCTGTTCTTTACCTTTCGGATAGGTGTACCGATGGATTCCAGCCCTGCTGGCGGCAGTCATTTCAGCTGTCACGTCATAGTCCGCCAGGCGGACCCGGTAGTAGCCGGCTTCAGCCTTTTCTTCAGCATGGCTGAAATGGGAACCGGTATTAACAACTTTCTCATTTGAGGTGACATCAACCAGGGGGTCAACAGCCGGCAGGACCAGGATGTCATTGAGGTCACCGATCCCGGTTCCGCTCAGATGGGTGTGGGCAAATCCGATTATCCGGTCAGAGGAATAGTGGTAACCTGAGCACCAGTCCCAGCCCGCGTCTCCGTTGGTGGGGCTGACCTGGATCATCCCGAAGGGAACAGCCGCGCCGGGAAAGGTGTGTCCATGGGCCCCGGTTCCTATCATAGGATCCACCCATGAGGCCGGGTCGGGTTCGAACACCGCGGGAGCGGAGTCACTTTTTTCGGCTGTGCCGCAGCCCGCCGCAGCGGAAAAACCGGTCAAAAGAAGAAAGAACACTGTTTTGGAAAGAGTTATTTTCATGGTGTTTTATTCACATTGGTTCGGGTCATTTGGTTTCTGCGGAACATTTAGGCTGAACCGGGAAGCCTGTTCTGAATTTACAGCTGTCATGGATTTGGCCAGTCGGTTCATGATCTGACCATTATCATTTATCTCCTAAGCATTATCAATTACATCCGCCACCTGGCTGATCTTCTCAATTTTCCTGAACCTGGAACTGGTGATGCTGTTTTCGTCAGCAGTCTCATGTTCCCAGGTGGTATGGAACGGGACGTAGACCGCGTATCCCCCGATGCCAAGTACCGGGATGATATCGGATCGCAGGGAATTCCCGACCATCATGAACTGGGCTGGTTCGATATCCAGGTGTTTCAGGAGCTTCCGGTAGTCGGATTCTTTTTTGTCGCTCATGATTTCAATGTGGTGGAAATATTTTTCCAGGCTCGATTTCCGGAGCTTTCGCTCCTGGTCCAGCAGGTCACCCTTGGTTACTACGATCAGCCGATAATCCCGGCTCAGGTGGTCCAGGACGTTTTTAACGTTATCCAGGAGGACGAGCGGTTTTGTGAGCTGTGCTTTTCCGAGGTTTATGATTTTTTCAATAACAGCCTGGGGCACTCTGTTATTGCTGATTTTGAGGGCTGTTTCCACCAGGGAGAGAGTGAAGGCTTTGATTCCATAACCATAGAGTGCCATATTGGCTGTTTCTGTTTTATAGAGTTCAGAGGAAATCTCCTGGCTGTTATCCCGGTATTCAGCCAGCAGGCGGCAGAACTCATTTTCGGTTTCCAGGTAATAGGTCTCATTTATCCAGAGGGTGTCATCGGCATCAAAGCCTATTACCTCAATTCCTTTATCCATGTCTGAAATTTATACCTTATTCAGTGTTATGAAAACAATCAGCAAAGTGAACTAAGCCCAGCTGAATTATTCTGGGTGCTCCGGTTTAATGGTGCGGACAGAGTCTACCCAATTGAGGCCTCAGGAGCAGCACCCCGGGAAAACGTTTGCCTGTCCGGGGAAGCTTCATTGGCAAAATGATTCCACCTTGTTATCCAGCCTCTTCGACATTCTGAAACTCCGTTAAAAGCAGGTAGCATCTTTTAAATATTTGGTCTAACTTCCTCTTGTGTTCACGGGAAATTTACACCAGCTCAATCCACCAGCCAGGATTGAACAATCAACTCGGACTTTAAGGCAGACAATCCTTTTCAGCGGCTTGTTATACTTTTATGTATACAATATTTCGTAGGTATTTGTATGAGGGCGACTTGAAATCTGGTGCTGATCTGGCAAGCCGGGACCTTATTAATAAACCAAAAAGGATGTCAGGTAACGGGGTTCCACTAATCCGGAAGATTATCGAAAGGATGAAGAATGCAGAAACGAAAACTTGGAAAGAGTGGCCTGGAAGTATCAGCAATCGGACTTGGTTGCATGGGAATGAGTTATGGTTATGGGCCTGCTAAAGACAGGCAGGAAATGATTTCGGTTATAAGAGCGGCCGTTGAGAGCGGAGTCACGTTTTTTGATACTGCTGAAGTGTATGGTCCCTTTGCGAATGAAGAACTTGTGGGAGAGGCGCTCGCCCCCTTCTTGGGTAAGGTGGTAATTGCTACGAAATTCGGGTTTAAACTTGATCCAACGGCAGAGCGGGGTATGGCCGGGCTGGACAGCAGACCGGAACATATCAAAGAAGTCGCTGCCGCTTCGCTTAAACGACTGGGGATCGATGTTATAGATCTCTTCTATCAACATCGTGTTGACCCGGACGTGCCGATTGAAGACGTGGCTGGAGCGGTGCAGGACCTGATACGGGAAGGGAAGGTCAGGCATTTCGGCCTGTCTGAAGCCGGAGTGCAGACTATCCGGCGCGCCCACGCCATCCAGCCGGTGACCGCAGTCCAGAGCGAGTACTCACTTTGGTGGAGAAGCCCGGAAAAAGAGGTGATTCCCACCCTTGAGGAACTCGGGATTGGATTTGTACCATACAGTCCCCTGGGAAGGGGTTTCCTCACCGGGAAGATCGACGAAAAAACCACGTTTGACAATTCCGACATTCGCAACATTGTTCCTCGTTTTACGCCAGAGGCCCGGAAGACGAATCAAATCCTGGTGGACCTGCTTGGAAGGGTTGCAAAACGGAAGAATGTCACCCCTGCTCAAATAGCCCTGGCATGGCTGCTCGCCCGGAAACCGTGGATCGTTCCGATTCCCGGTACCACGAAACCGGACCGCCTGAAAGAGAACATCGGAGCAGCCGGAATCGATCTGACCCCGGGTGACCTTAATGAGATCGAGACCGAAGCCGCGAAGATCAAGGTGCAAGGGGCCAGGTATCCCGAGAGCCTGGAGCAGACGACTGGTCGCTGAGTGGTAATGCCAGCAAAATTCAATATGGATGAGAAAGCAGATGAAGGTCCCGCATCTTTTTTAGCTGGTCTTAAAGAAAACGGAGATATTGAAGTACTGTTTTCAGGGAACACCATGGCAAACGGTTAAGATATTTTTCATAGAGCGGGGCGGTTTTTCGTATCATGCAATTTCGCTCTTTCGGTTCCGGACCCAGTAAAGATGCGCTGGTTGCAATTTTAATTCGTCAACAGCGGGAAACCAACCGCCAGCGAGTGGAGGAAGTGTCATGAATCAAGACGAACATTACCTTAACCTTCTGGGAATCTTCCAGTATGTTGTCGGGGGAATGACTGCTTTTTTTGCCTGTTTCCCAGTGATTCACCTGGTCATCGGAATAGCCTTGATCAGCGGCAAGTTCGACGGTGGGGATGCTCCTCCTGCTTTTCTTGGGTGGCTGTTTGTCATTGCGGCTTCTGTTTTCATCCTGTTGGGGTGGACGTTTGCTGCAATTATGATTTTCGCCGGGCGCCGGCTGCGGCAGCGCAGGTCTCACACTTTCTGTTTCATTCTTGCATGTTTTGAGTGCGTCATTATGCCTTTCGGCACCGTACTTGGCGTCTTCACGATTATTCACCTAAGCAAGGACTCGGTTCGGCAGTTGTTCAAAAGCTGACGGCCAACGATCGGGTGGAGTGTAATTGACGATTGATTTTTGTCGATTTCGTTGTAGCTGGAGCCGCTGGCTCCAGTAATGAAATTTAAGGCCGAAGGGATAATGTTATTCCTGCTTCCATCTTTGGGGATTGGACGGCCGGTGACATCCCCTTAGCCAGGGCTGCGGCTCAGGAAAAGCCTTCGCCTGCTGGCCTGGACTGGAGCCTGCCTCCTTCCACATCGCTAATCTGAATTCCAAAAAAAAAGAGCTTCAGCGACAATTGCCGAAATAGTGAGCAGGACGCATGTTCTGCATTTTTAATTATCCTGTAACTGATCTGTTGAGATTTCTGAACTCATTTCGGCTGCCGAACCAGAGCCCTTTTGTTCTTAAACCCCGCCGTCATAAGGTATTAGCCCCATGAGAAGGTTCTTCGGGTATTGCCAAACCCTGAACAATGTTTTTCGGCTGGATTTTTTTTCAAAAATATGAAATTTACGGGGCTTCCCGACGTAATAGTCTTTGAAGAATTCACCTGAATAATTGAAGGGGTTCTGCGGCTGCCTCCAACTACAGAATCTCTGTTAAGTTTATATATAAGCTGGTCCATTCGATCATGCAGTTTTGACTCCAAAGAGCATTATGAAATCACATTCGGTAAATCCGATATTATCCATCCTTGTCTGTCTTTTTTTCTTTCAGATTCAGTTTTTGCCGGCCTCCACTTTCAGTGTCTACGAGTTTCCCGGTGATAAGGATTTTCCTGAAGCAGCTGAACGCGGAGCCCTGCAGTCTTTATGCAGTGAAAGTGAAGGAGAACTGGCCGCTTATTTCAAGTTCAGGAACATGCCTTTTGACCCGGAACTGGTAGTAACCAGGGAGGAACAGAAATGTCATATCTGGTATGAACCGACCTTACCTGGTTTCCGGGCGGACAGTGAAAACGATCCGATTCAGGGGCTTGTTTTTGATGTGCATACCCTGAGTTTTCTGTCTGACCGGACCGAAAGCGTGGGGGATTCGCTTGATATGGTAAGGGAGATGCTTCCTTACATCCACCGACCGTTGGAGATCACACTTGGAGTCAACTCTTCCCTGGAAGAACAGTGGTATCAGGAAGCCCTTAGCCTCAATTTTGAGGATTTGAGGCATACCGTAAAATTTCATGAAACAACTGCGAAAGTTCCCAATCCCTGGGCCCAGGATTATTTAAAAAGCGGAAAAGTGGGAGAAAAGCCGGTTATTCTCGTTCCGAGGAGGTTACTGGAGGGTTCATCTGCCTATGGGGAGGATTTCCGGATATTCCTGGATGATCTGGTCGACGGACCTTTTGTCCGATCCCGGCTTTCCTGGGAAGGCGGGGATATCCAGTTTCTGAGGAACCCTAAAAATCCATCGGAAACAATATTGTTTTATGGTGGTTCAGCTAAACAATACTGGGGCAAAGCTCTGACCGACAAGGAGTATGCCTATGTTCTAAAACGTGAGTTTGGTGCTGACCATGTAGTCAATCTTTCCGGCCTGGAGCCGCATATTGATTATTTTGTCTCCTTCATCCCCAAAGAGAACATAGCTCTCGTTTCTGTCCCGGTTACCAACAACCAGGATCTTGCCATGTCCGCTCTTGAAGCGCTTGGTCAGCGCCTAAAGACTCCCTATACCCATGAAATCCTGGATTTGGCGGTAAATCTTTCAGTCAGCGCTGATGAGTTCAGGAATAACAGGAAAGAGATCAGGGAGGCAATGGATCTTCTGAAAAAATCTCAGGGTTCGTTATCCATCGAGGGGGAAATCCAGATGAAGGAAAGGATGGAGTCATATGTTCGTCAGAACTGTAGCGAAGACCCGTATGCCTGTTATTCCGGTGATAACTGGAAGTCACTCTACACGAAAGATCGGCTGCTGCTGAGAGACTGGATTTCTTCAGCTACAGTCCTGCAATCAGATGTGGCACAGATTCCGGCGCTGCTTTCCGTGATTGAAAGCCAGCTGCCTGATTTCAATATCACAGGCATGGAACTCCGGGAACAGAAAATCGCTGAACTGGAAGCTCTGGGCCTGAAAGTTATCCGGATTCCCAGAATTTCTGGAGATAAATCTCTCAAATTATCATGGGCCGGAATCAGCTACGTGAATAATGTCCTGGTGGACGATACTCTTTTTATCCCTGTCATGGGGCTTACAAAATTTGAAGATTCAGTAATTGATGACCTGCAACGCCAATTGCCTTCCAGTTACAAAATAGTACCGGTTTATTCCCGTTTCCTGTTATTGAATAATGGCGGAATTCATTGTGCTACTGGAATAATCCGAGGTAAATGAGGCTAACGGAGTTCCTGTATTCGACCTGGACCGCGCCGTCTCCTGCCGCGGAAGCTGACGAAGCTGGAATCAGCTTGAATTTTCTGGCAGGTGTGAAACTGTATCAGTGATCCGGCGTTGGTTTTTTGGATGCCGGGGGACAGGAGTTCAGCAAAATACTGCTCAGCTCTGCTCTGTGTTAGGTGGATGTGGGGTTTTACTTGAAAGGAGATGCTCGAGTGATCAAAGGTAGTTGTTTTTGCAAGGCAGTCAGATATGAAATAAACGGCCGACTGCTTTTGTTTGCGAATTGTCACTGTCCTGATTGCCGAAAATTCTCCGGATCGGCATTTGCCTCGATTCTGGTTATAGAATCCAGGGGATTCAAGGTCACATCCGGGGAGGATAATCTGGTCCATTACCAGTCATCTCCGGGAAAGCAGCGTTGCTTCTGCAGAACCTGCGGTTGTCATTTGTTCTCGCTGGCGGAACATCGACCCGAGATGGTTTTCGTCAGGGCGGGATCTCTGGATGACGTCCCCCAGAGAAAGCCCCAAAGTCATTTCTGGACGAGCATGAAAGCTCCGTGGGATGAAATATGTGATTCGCTTCCGCAATACCTGGAGGGATTGCCTCAGAAATAAAGGTCTAAACTATCCCTTTTGGGCATTCCTCCCCCCGCGACAGGCTCGGGGCGGGGGGAGGAAGCGAGACGTTGCGCCATATGAGGAGGAATGATCAATGCTCCCCCTGCTCATTATCAACCACGATTGACGAACCGAAATGGCAGGTCCCGACCCTGGAATTTCCAGCTCATGGTTACAGTCGGTCATTCATTCTTGTCGTAGAATTTCCGTACCTGGTTGTTGACTGCTTCGCACACCTTGTCCGTCAGGGAGGAGTAGCTGTGGCTTTCAGGCAATACCGGCGGCAGGAAGGTCACTTCAATCGGCTGGAAGAGCCTGGGCAGGAACCTGCCTGTCGGCAGGGCTTCGAAAGCTCCGGCGATGGCTACCGGTACTATTGGGACATTCAGTTCCCTGCCGAGGATAGCGAATGTTTCTTTAAATTTCCCCAGGCTTCCGTCATTGGTACGGGTGCCCTCGGGAAAGATTATTACATTCCTGCCCCTCTTCAGGGCACTGGCCAGGCTTTGGATAGATTCCTTCAGGTTGCTGTTGAGGTCCAGAACGATTACGTTATTTGTACGAGCCAGGAACTTTACCCATTTCATTCGCACATGTTCAGCCTTGGCATAAAAATAGGTTTTTTTCATGATCCTGTTTTTTATGAATATGGATACCAGCAGTCCGTCCAGGAAGCTTTGGTGGTTTGGAGCCAGGATGAAGGGGCCATCAGGCAGGTTCTCGAATCCCCTGCCTTTAATCCTGAAGTAGCTCTTCAGAAACAGCCGGGCGCTGTGGTTGATCCAGCCCATGGTGAACCAGGTTTCAGGCAGTTGAAAGTGAGTTTTTTCCTTTAACAATTCACCCCAACGCACGGTGGTAATGTCGCTGATATGTTTTTTCCTCTGGTTGACCAGTTCGGCCAATTTTTCAATACTCGAGCAATTGACGATATCTTCATCTGAGAGTTCACAGCCGAAAGTGGTTTTGATGAAATACTGCAGGCTCACCTTTTCCAGGGAATCCAGGCCGAGGTCAATTTCCAGGTGGTCTCCGGGATAAACAGGCACTCCAATTCTTTCAGACAGGTAATCCCTGATTATGCCGTACTCCCTTAAGGAGGGCTCCTTCTGTTGTGCATGTTTGGAGGCGCGGTCCGGCTTCTCCAGCAGTTTAGGCAATTCATGGCGTTTCAGCTTGCTCAGCCTGGTACGAGGAAAGGGTTCTCTGACTATGGTAAATTTAATAATTTTTTTGGAGGGAGTGCACTTTCGGTTGTACTTATCAATGACCTTCCAGCGAATGGTTTCTTCAATCTCATGGACACCCTGTTTGGTCAATTCCGCCATGTTCGGCAAGATCAGGGCATGGAGGTTTCCATCAGCCATCAGTACCGCTACATCTTCAATCAGATTGGAATAGGCAGGGAGTTTTTTCTCAATTTCTTCAGGATTGATGTTTTTACCATTGGGCAGGACAATGATTTCTTTGAGGCGCCCGGTCACGAAAATGTGTCCGTCTTCGTCTACGTAACCCAGGTCTCCGGTATGCAGCCATCCGTTTTTAAGTATGGCGTTTGTTTCATCAGGGCGTTTGTAATATCCCTGCATGACATTTGCTCCCCGGACGGTGATTTCCTCGTTCACAATCCGGATTTCATTTATCTTCATTACCTGGCCGGAGGCGCCGGCGCGCTGTTCTCCGGGGTGGGTGAAAGCGATCATCGGAGCGGTTTCAGTCATGCCGTAACCGGCAAGTAACTCAAATCCCAGGGTGCGGAAGTCGCGGACTACATCAAAATCCGGAGCAGCTCCTCCACAGGGCATATAGGTAATGTGTCCGCCGAATTTACTCTGGACCTTCGCAAAAACCCGGCGGGAAAAGCTGAAAGAGTCCACTTTTTCAGCCAGCCGAAAGAGCAGGGTGGCCACTTTGTTGGCATGGATCTTGGTCATGATTCCGTCCCGGAACATTTTGAAGAGCCGGGGCACCCCGATTACGATGTTCACTTTCCAGTCGCACATGGCCTTGAGGATGCTGTCGCTGTTCAGGGCTTCCACGAAGGCCATAGTTGCTCCCATGGATATCGGAATTATCATGGTGCCTGCAAGTGGGAAGATATGATGGAGAGGGAGGAGAACCAGGACACGGCTGTCAGATCTGTATATGGGTATATCCTCTGATACGGCATGGACATTTGTCTGCAGGTTGCGGAAGGAAAGCATGACACCCTTGGGGGTCCCTGTAGTCCCTGAGGTATAAAGAATGACAGCAGTTTCATCCAGGTCATGATCAGGAGGTTCCGCCGGTGGTGTGGAATCCTCTATCGCAACTGATTCAATATCAATAACCAGCGGTGAAAAATCGAGACTGTCTAGTGTCTCATCCATAACCGGTCGACAGCCGGGAGAGCAGAATACCGCCGCGGGCGAACAGTCCGCCAGGGTAAATGCCACATCCTCAGCAGATGACATGAAGTCGACAGGAACCGGAATGCACTGATTCTGCCAGATGGAATAAAAGGCATAAACCCATTCAGGCCTGTTTTCAGAGAAAATAACAATCCGGCTTCCAGGGTCAGCCGTAAATGTATGAGCATACGCCGTGATTTGTCTGAGCAGGCTTGAATAGGAAATAACCTGTTCCTGGAAGCAAAGAGCCGGTCTTTCACTTGGTTTTATGAATTTCAAAGCAAGTCCCCACTGTTTATCAGGTTTCTGGTAAAAAAATATCCACGTATTATACCCTGAGATTCCTCGATCTACATAACAATAACGTGATGCCGAAATGGTGGGGGACGATGCGTGCCATCTCATGAGAGGGCCTGTTAAGCCAGGATCGCTTGCGGGTTGGTGCTTCGAAATCAGATGATTCCACAGTTGCGGCAGACAGGCGGCAGGATTTTTTCGGTTTTTCCACAAAGTAGTAGAGGATGTTAATTGAATGCTTCACTGGAATGATTTCTGGGGAGAAAGCGCTTATTTTGTCACTGTTTATTAATATTATGGACCGTCAGGAGAGTTTTTTCAGGACTTTCATTGCTTCGAGAAGCGAAACACGGCAGTTATTGACAGCTTTTCCTAAACAGGTTTCCAGTAGTACCGGAATCGGCAGGCCGCCGCACCTGTTACCGACTAGGGAAACCTGAGGGAATTGGTTTTATGCAGGGGTGTCGAAATGGATGGAAACGACAGAAGCAGGATTTTTGTTATTGAAGATAATCAGGAAGACATTTCTGTGATAAACAGCATTCTTTCAGCTGAATATGACATCTCCCTCTTTGAAAAAGGGGAAACGGCGCTTCAAACATTGAAGACCGAAAATCCTGACCTGATCCTCCTTGATCTGTCATTGCCGGGATTGGATGGCTTTGATTTTTGCAGGAAACTGAAAGCAATTGACAGCGGGGCGCGGGATATTCCGTTGGTAGTCCTTTCTTCATTGCATGATCCGGAAAAGGAAGAGGCAGCCTTGTCGACAGGTGCCATTGATTATATTGCGAAACCAGTGCATGGACCCCTACTCCGAGCCAGGGTTAAAAACTATCTGGAACTGAAAAAGAACAGGGACAACCTGGAGAGCCTGGTCCAGCAGAGAACCATTGAGTTACTGCTCACCAAGAAAGCCACCATTACCGGAATGACTGTCATGGCGGAGCGCCGTGACCCGGAAACCGAAGGACACCTGGAGAGGACCAAACGGATTGTAAAATGCCTGGCTGAGAATATCTCGTCAGCATTTCCCGAAGAACTCACGGAGGAGGAAATAGACCTCCTGTACCAGTCGGCACCTCTCCATGATATCGGGAAAATTGGCATTCCTGACCGGATTCTTCTTAAGCCGGCTTCCCTGACCAGGGAAGAATATGAAGAGATGAAGAGCCATACAATAATCGGAAGCAAGATCATATATGAAGCTGAGAAAGATCTGGGATCCAACAGTTTTCTGCGTATGGCAAGGGAGATATCAGAGTGCCATCATGAAAACTGGGATGGCACCGGGTATCCTCACTCGTTGAAAGGGGAAGAGATTCCTTTGAGCGCCCGCCTGATGACAGTTGCGGATGTTTATGATGCCCTGGTGAGCAAGCGTCCTTATAAAGAACCTTTTACCCATAAACAAGCCATGGACATCATTTTAAAAGGGGACAGGAGGACGAAACCGGAACATTTTGATCCGACGGTATTGGCGTCCTTCAGAGACAGGAATCTGGCAATCAACAAAATTGCGATTAAGTATGCGGATTGATTTGCAGGTCTCGATGATTTCTGTGTGACGAGGCGGTTACGCCCCGGGCTTGGAGAGGCTCGAGATTGAAATTAAGCATTTTCAAAGAGCAATAAACAGACCAAAGGTTCATTATGGAGGATTCCTCCATTGCCGAACCAGGACCTCTCAGTAGGAGCCCGCGGTTTTAGTCTTTAGAATCGGATTCTTTACTTCGAATTAAACTGCGGTTTTCCTTCAGGAGATTTTCTATTTTATTGATTATTTCCGGGGGTGACACTCCCCTGCCCACCAATTGACCCTGACGGTTGAATATCAGGTTGGTGGGGACTTCATCAATATCAAAATGCCTGGGAAGTTCTCCACTGAATCCGTTCCTGTTAAACAGCTGAGGCCAGCCCATTCTGGCAGCATTGCGTCGCAGCCATCTTTTTTTAGTTATTGTTTCCGTGTTATCCAGATTGATGCCGAGGATTAAAACGTCGCGGTCTTTGTATTTTTCATGGATTTCTTTAAATTTAGGAATCTGTTTCAGACAGGGAGCACACCAGGTGGCCCAGAATTCCAAGATTACTATTTTCCCCTCCAGACTGCTTTTATTCCAGGATTGACCGTCTATGCCCTGCAATACTATTTCTTCCGGAATTGTGTCTCTTCGCGCATTTTGCCCATGGCGACGCCCATGATGATGTTGTCTTTTCCCCTGGGTGGCTGGAGAGTTTCCTGCCGGGAGAGTCAATCCCAGGGATAGTAGTACGAGAATGAAAATAGTTGTTATACTGTTTTTTTTCATTTTATCGTTTGTTTCTTAAGTGCCGGATACTTCTTCTATCGAGAAGCATCCGGCTTTTTGGGTTTATTATTACTTTCTATCGCTGCTATCCTGATGGGTGAGAAACGCGACTACGTTGCAACATCAAAACAGATGGAGGCTTACCTAATCATCTCGTCGGTTGCGGTCTCTTCAATCCTTCAGAATTCGCAATAAAACCGGATCAGGATTAGAAATCATAAATCGAAACCCACGGACAGGAAAAAGGTCCTGGGGGTTCTGGGGCCCCAGAGATAACCGGCATCTCGATAGATTGTTTTATCGAGATCATCCTGGTATTTGTCAGTAAGATTTCTTATTCCTATGTTTATTTTCATTTTTTGACTGTCACTTCTGGAAATAGAGAAATTCCTGCTGTAACTGGCATCAATGATTCCCCAGGCCGGAGTTGTCTCCAGGCGGTCTTCATCAATATATCCAGCATAATGTGGTATTTTTGATCCGCTTTCAAATCTGGATGCAATGAAGAAGTCCCCAATCTTCCGATTGAAATAGATCAGGGAAACACTGCCATATCTGTTAGGGGTGCTGAAGTAGTCTTTGCTGTCGAAATCAGGATCAGGATTATCGAATTTTGCCCGTTGTTCAACAACTCCGGCTTCAATTTGAAATAGGTCAGCTATACCATAGCCAAGGTTAAACTCTATTCCGTAAACGCTTGATTTTCCATGATTTATTCTGGTAAATTCATATTCTTCGGTATCGGGAAGGTCATCTTCCACAACCAGGAAAAGATCCTTGATTTCGGTATCGAATCCATTTATTTCCAGCAGGCCGTTACCGCGGCCGATTACAGGATGCCAGTCCAGACCCAAAGTATAGGTGAGAGAACTTTCCTCCTTGAGATCTGGACTATTCCTAATGATCTGACCTTCACCATTAACCTGGGTTATGTGCAGGTCTTCATCAAAGACCTGGGGAGCCAGAAATCCAGAAGCAACTGCACCCCTGATTTTCAAATCGAGAGAAGGTGACCACATCAGTGCGGCGCGGGGCGATAGAATCGGATCGTCAAGTCCCGAATGCTTGTCGACACGGAATCCATACACAAGCTCAAAGCCATTAAGGAAGAACCAGTCATCCTGGATGTAGGCACCCAGGTTGTGATAGGTTTCATCGGTGATTCGGTTATATGACGGTTGGGTATCCTTCATGGAATCAGATCTGAACTGGGCTCCCCAGGAGAAAAAATGTGAACCAAAGTAATGGTTTACCTGTCCGTCAAGCAGCCAGAGTGGATTTTTACTTTCTCCGTAGGCATTCGGGTCCTGTTCGGACCCGTAGTAAGAATCCCTTTTGGTATTGGCCAGGGAAAACGAGAGCCTATAATCCAGTTTTGTGCTGGGAGCATGGAACCAGCTGGTTCCGATGCTGTACCGATTACTTTCGACTGCTTCGGTTAAGTCGGCCTCGTCCTTTCTCAGATTCAGCTTGTTACCACCTCTTCGATCCTCCCACATGTAATTGAAGTCTATGGTGAGCTTGGCGCTTTGATCAAAAAAGTTTTGTCCCAGTCGGAGCCCTGATACCGAGAGCTGTCTGTCAGAAAACTCAGTTATGGCGTCATCATTGAGGTCCATGGGATTGGAATTGTCCGCCTGGGTAAAGGCGGTGATATAGGTATCTCTCGATTTGGAAACCCAGTCGGCGATGGTGCCAAATGACTGAACTGGTGTCCCTGATATCCATTCCGAGGATCCATAAATGTGGACACTGTTTTGGGAAGGGATGTGAGAGATGACATTGACAACACCTCCGACTGCTCCAGGTCCATAGACAGCAGAGCCTCCTCCTTTGACTATCTCGACACGATCAATCATTTGGGCCGGTATATGGTCAACTCCATAAACCATTGCCAGCGATGACATTGTCGGGAGGCCATCGAATAATATTTGGGTGTAAGGTCCTTGCAGCCCCAACATCCTGATAGTCTTAAAGTTGCAGTTTTGGCAACCGCTCTCAACCCTGATTCCAGGATTGTATTCAACGGCATCGCCAAGGGTTTTGGCCTTCGACAGCTTGATTATTTCCGGGAGGATGAGTTCAGTTCTTATCGGAACGTCCTCCAGCCGTTTTTCAGTACGGGTGGCTGCGGTTACTGTAATGCTTTCCCTGATTGCTTCCGGGTGAAGAGTGATCATTATTCCTGTGGCCCCTCCTTTAATATCTCCCACCTCTTTTGTAGTGAAGCCTGGGTAAGTAACCAAAAGATCCATCGGATCCGTGAAGATTTGCTCAAAACAGAAACGTCCTTCTTGATCACTGGATGTTTGCAGGGGCTTAGCGTCGGTTGTTTGACTGATCAGAGACAGATCCGCACCTGCCACAGCGTTTTTTAATGGGTCCATTACAACACCAGAGACGAGACATCGTCTTGTCTCTGGTGTCGCATCTTGACTTGCGGCGAAACCTTGTGTGAATAAAAAGCATATGCATAGTTGAATGGTTAGAAATTTGCTTAATGATTTATAGTACTTGGGAAAATAGATAATCCTGTTCATGTCTCATTTCTCCAGGCATGGCTCACCAGGGACAGCAATCCCTGGGCATGCCGAATTTATTTAATCTGGGTATTTGATTAATTGAGAATGCATCACTTAATAGTGCATGCATTTTGGAGTTTTATAGCGCGTTGAGGATTATCTGGATGGGGGAGAGCGTCCAGGAAGCGAAACGACGAAGCCTGAATCCTGGATTCCGATGTCGAAGCAGGGAGACAACCAGGAAATGACTTCATTTTCTGGGATGATAGGTGGTGCTGCTGATTCTGCAAGCGGAAGGTGATTAATCTGACAGAGAACGCAGTCTTTGTCATATCCTCCCGGATGAAAATCAGAAGCAGCAGCAGTAGCGCTGACAATTATCAGCAACAGCACCATACATGTCAGCATTTTTGAGAATACACTGACCGGCCTGTTTTGAGCCTTCACTATCTTGCCGCCTTCCAATTAGATTTGAAATATTAAGGAACTTGTTAATGACTTAAATGTTAGTCGCAACAAACATTTTATCAACATCACTGCGTCGGTGCAAGGTTTCATATGGGGGACCATATTACTGCCAACCTGCATTCTTAACCCAATTGTGCAGGGCCGGATTTAAGTCGCCGGAATGGAAAGGCTTGGACCTGGGGACTCTCCGAAGCATAATTCGTATAGAGTAAATATCTTCACTGCTGGAACTGTGTCAGGCTTTATCAGTAGCCCTGCTCCAAGTGGGTTTGAGAATCCCCGGTCAAATCGGATTTAAACAGTTTTTTACCAGGAATGAAGGATTGTGGTTTGAAGCTGAAGCTGATTCTCGCTTCAATTGCCGGGACAGTGACTGGGTGATCAAGATTAACAGAGGACTGGAAGTATGTTCGATGCTCACCCTTCCTCTACGAGAATATATGCCGCAAGATTAGTCCCCAAATTCTGTCGATCTTCCTATATAATTATTCCATGAGTATAAACATACAGAATCGTAAATTTGAACCGAGTCAGAGTTATGAAAAAGTAGTTGACAGGCAGTCAAGGAAGATACTCAAACTGCTTCCTACCTTTCCCCCTGATTCATTTGATTTGAATGTTGTAACTGAAAAACTGGCCAGGGGCAACCAGTATGTCACTTCCATTGCCCTTAACCTGCCTCAGCGGACTATTAAGGTTGAGGAGACCGAAAATAATCCCATCACCAGTGCTGTCAGGGCATTCGGCGAGTTGCGCCGGAGATTGGCTAAGTTTAAAAGTCAACTTACCCGTGAAAACCTGTGGCGTTCACAGAAAGCTGCTCCTGATCAGGTGAATGTTGTGGAATCTGGCCGGAATATGGAGTTGGCAATTGATGAAAACCTAAGCAAAGTAGAGAATTATATTCGCCGTGAGATCTACTATGAAGTGGTCAACGGGAACATATCACCCGGAGCAATCGATCCCAACGCCTTTGTAGATGAAGTTTTTATGGAGATTTTCGCCAGGCCTCGCCCTGACGATTTATACCTTGACCACTGGGTCCTGACAGTTGCCAGGCAGGTGCTTAATAAACGGATAAGCGAAATTGAAATGCATGCCCTTGATTCTCATATAGAGGATTCAGCCGGTAACCGGAAACAGTGGGAGGACGAATACCTGAATTTTTTCCAGCCTGATGAGTCGCTACACATCAGTGACCTGCTGCAGGACAATTCGGCCTTGGATCCGGAACAGCTGCTTGAAAAAGATGAGGCCGAATCCAGGGCCCAGAAAGCAATAGCCGCACTGCCGATAGAATTGCGGGAAGCCTTTGTTTTATATTCACTGGAAGGTTTCACTTCTGAAGAAGTAGCGATGGCCACTGAGAAGACTCCGGATGAAGTTCTGGAGAACGTGGAAAAGGCAAGATCAATACTAAAAGAAGAACTTTTCTAATGCGTTTTTCTGAGCGTGTAAACAGGCTGGAACTCTCGCAGACAGCAGCCGTCATGCAGGAGGCTCAGGCCCTTAAGGAAGCCGGGATTGATGTCATTGACTTTGGTCCCGGCGAACCGGATTTTCCCACTCCGGACATTGCCCGCCAGGCTGCTATCGCGGCAATCCAGCAGAACTTTACCCGCTACACCGCTGTGGCAGGAATCCGTCCCTTGCGGGAGGCTATCGCCCTGCACCTTAACAAGAGGACGGGAAGCCGCTTGGATTATTCCAATGTCATCGTTACCTGCGGAGCCAAACAGGCCATCTACAATCTTTGCGGAGCCATGTTCAGCGATGGCGACGAAGTCCTGGTGCCTCGACCCTACTGGGTAACGTTTCCTGAAGCCGTGAGGCTTTCCGGCGCCAAGCCGTGTTTCGTAGACACCCGAATGGATTCCGGATTCATTCCGCAAGCCAGTGATATAAGAAAATGCATTAATGACCGTACCAGGGGATTGATTTTGAATTTTCCCAATAATCCGACCGGGGCAGTCCTGAAGGAAAATAACCTGAGGGAGATAGCTGGCCTGGCCAGGGAAAATGGCCTGTTCCTTTTATCAGATGAAACCTATGACTCTTTTTATTATGGAGAGCCGCTGTCAGGCGGGGGATCCTTTCTTAATGAATGGGGCTGCGACCTGGATGGTCTGGCTGTAGTTGGTTCGTTTTCAAAAACCTATTCCATGACCGGGTGGAGGATCGGTTACGCGGCGGGATCTCCGGAACTGATATCCAGGATGACAGCTCTGCAGAGCCATGAAACCGGAAACCCGACATCCATTGCCCAGAAAGCGGCCCTGGCCGTGCTTGATGAAGAGCCGGCACGGCTTGAAGAGAGAATCAATGAATACCTAAGGCGGAGGGACCTTATTGTAAACGGCCTCAATGCCCTGCCCGGGATTAACTGTCTAAGCCCTGAAGGAGCATTTTATGTTTTTCCGGATGTCAGGGGCCTGGCAGAGAGCAAGGGATGCAGCGGGAGTGTTGACCTGTCCAGGATGCTTCTCCGGGAAGAGAGGATTGCCGTTGTTCCTGGCGCGGCTTTCGGGCTGGAAGGGCATTTAAGATTTTCCTATGCAGCTTCCTTTGACTCAATTCATGAAGGCCTGGACCGTATGCGAAGGTTCTGCCTCGTTAACCGGTAATTCTGGATAGTTCAGATATGGAAAATTTAAGCATAGTTTTGGTAGGTACCTTGTACGGCGGAAATATCGGTTCTGCGGCCAGGGCTATGATGAATATGGGAATAAGGGACCTTCGGTTGGTCAGGCCTGTGGAGATTTTGACGGAAGAGTGCCGGAACATGGCTGTGAATGCCTGGAGCCTGGTAGAATCGTCCCGGATATACAGTTCCCTGGGCGAGGCTGTTTCCGACGCCTCCCTGGTGATAGGCACTACCTGCCAGAGGGGCAGGCGCCAGAAGGTGAGGGAGTATTCGCCAAGGGAGATTGCTCCGCTGGTAAAAAAAAACGCGTACAGCTCCCGGGTCAGTATTGTGTTCGGCCCTGAAAGGGGAGGTTTGACCGAAGAGGAACTTGCTGAATGCCAGTACCTGGTCAATATTCCCGCCAGCCCTGATTTGCCGACCCTTAATCTGGCACAGGCCGTGCTGATAATCTGCTACGAATTATTCACATGCATGGAGGAAGTGGAGGATAGAGGGGATATTCCCCCCGATTTTGAATATCCTACCCAGGAGGAGCGGGCGCAAATGTTTGCCCATATCGAAAAGACACTTCTTTCAATTGGTTTTCTCAGCACTGGTAATCCCGCCCACATTATGCTGTCATTGAAGAGGCTTTTAGGAGGAGAACTGCTGTCCCGGCGGGATATAAAAATCATAAGGGGAATGATGAGCCGCATGGACTGGTTCGTGGAACAGGGTATTAATTTGCCTCCTGAAAGGATAAAAAGACCCTGACCCTGGAGCGGTTTCCATGGATTTATGCCGGGGCGAACCCGGGTAAGCCTCAAGCAGGCCGGAGAGGAGGATCTCCGGGGTCCTGTTAGCTTCGCAAGTGAATGCCGGTATGGATATAAAAGAAAGCCTCAGCAGCACAGGAATAACCATCAAGGGAATGGTTGAAAAAATTACCTACCATAACCCTGAAAATGGTTTTTCCGTGCTGAAAATTAAACCTGGGAGCCGGGCCCAGGAGATAACGGTTGTGGGCAATGCTCCCGGCATAGCTGTGGGCGAGATCCTGGAGGCTGTCGGGGAGTGGTTTCGTGACCCAAGGCATGGGCTGCAATTGAAAGCCGATACAATCATATCCTTTCCTCCGGTTTCTGAGGAAGGCATGGCCAGGTATCTTGGTTCGGGCATGATCAGGGGAATTGGACCCGAAATGGCCGACCGTCTGGTGAAGGCCTTTGGCAAGGATGTCTTTAATGTGATTGAAGATGAACCGGAGCGGCTGACGGAGGTTCCGGGAATCGGATCTAAACGTAAGAATATGATTTCCGGGGCTTGGGAGGAACAAAAGAAAGTTCGCTCAATTATGCTGTTCCTGCACAGCCATGGCGTTGGTTCTTCCCGCGCCTACCGGATTTACAGGTTTTATGGCGACCAGGCTGTAGGGCTTATCAAGGAAGATCCTTATCGCCTTTCCCGGGATATCTGGGGAATCGGATTCAAAACGGCTGACAGCATTGCCGAAAGCCTTGGGGTTCCCCGGGATTCTCTGTCCCGGGCCTGCGCCGGTATTGAATATACGTTGGAAAAATATACCGAAGATGGGCACTGTGCCTGCCCCCGGGAGAAGCTTGAACTGGAATCGGTTGAGCTGCTGGGGATACCTCGTGAGATCATCGGCAAGGCCCTGGATGCCATTCTGAAGCAAGGCCGCCTGGTGAGCCAGCGCCATGGAGGAGATGATCTTGTTTACCCCGGCCGGCTTTACCGCGCGGAAAAGCAGCTTGCCTCAGATTTGTGTGCCTTGTCCTCGGGGAAACACCCCTGCTTGATCAGCGATCAGAACGCGGCACTGGGCTGGGTGCAGGAGCAGGTCAACCTGGAACTCGAACTATCACAAAAACAGGCTCTGCTGAAGGCGCTGGACAGCAAAGTGCTGGTGATTACGGGAGGACCAGGTGTTGGAAAAACCACACTCGTCAACTCAATTGTCAGGATTTTTCAGTCAAAACGCCTGAGAATCAGATTGTGCGCGCCTACAGGACGGGCGGCGAAAAGGCTTAGTGAAACTACTGGAATGGAGGCCAGAACAATCCACAGGCTGCTTGAATTTGACCCGGGCGGTTTCTGTTTTACCCGTAACCGGAACAATCCCCTGGAGGGGGATGTTATCATCTGCGATGAGTTTTCCATGGTAGACCTTCCCCTGGCTCATCAACTGATTCAGGTGGTTCCCATGCATGCCGCGCTTCTGGTTGTCGGAGATGTGGATCAGCTTCCTTCAGTGGGACCGGGACGGGTCCTGAGAGACATCATAGATTCTTCAGTAATCCCTGTGGCCCGGCTGGATAAAGTATTCAGGCAGGCTTCCCGGAGCAGTATCATTACCAATGCCCACCTGGTAAACAGTGGCAAAATGCCGAAAATGCACACCCAACAACGGCCAGGTGATGGAAACTACCTGGATGATTTTTATCATATCGAGTGCGAAGATCCTGAAAAAGGAGTGGCCCTGATCAAGAAACTGGTCAAGGAAAGAGCCCCGATCAGGTGGGGATTCAACCCGATCAGAGACATTCAGGTCCTCTGTCCGATGATCCGCGGTCTCCTGGGCGCGGCCAATCTTAACCAGGAGCTTCAATCCCTGCTTAATCCTTCCGGTTGCTCTTTTGAGATGTTCGGGACAACCTTCCGGGTGGGCGACAAGGTTATGCAGGTTGTCAATAATTATGATAAAAATGTGTTCAATGGTGACATGGGGATAATCTCGGCCATAGACGAAGTGGAAAAAGGACTGGCGGTACAGATGGATGACCGCCAGGTTTTTTACCAGGGAATAGAGCTGGATGAGCTGGTATTGTCTTACGCTGTAACCATTCATAAATCTCAGGGATCAGAGTACCCATGCGTGGTGATTCCGCTCCATACCCAGCATTACCCGATGATGCAGCGCAACCTGCTTTATACCGGGATAACCAGGGGAAAAAAGCTTGTTGTCCTGGTCGGAAACAGGAAAGCACTGGCTATCGCGGTTAAAAGAATGGGGGCTGATGATCGGGTGACCAGCCTCTCCCAGCGGCTGATAGAATCGTGGACCGCCCTCATTTCCAGAGACTGACCCGGAATTTTTAGAATTTGGAATCGACTTTTCAGCCACCCTGAATCATAATTATTCCTGGTCAGTTCCAATATCCCTGGAGTTATTGCAGGTTGTCCATCAGACGGGTGGTCTGCCGTAAAACAGGCTGTTTAAGAAAAAAACCGAGAACCTGAAGGAAAACAAAATGTCTGTACGCAAGCTTATCTGTTTATTAGTAGCGATTGTTTTTATGTCACTGTCTCCATTAGCCGGCAGTGATTCTAAAAGTGAAAGGGTGGTTTGCCTGGATGCGCTGCAGAAAATTTTCAGTGATCCTCCAGCTGAATACAGGAGTGTCCCCTTTTGGAGCTGGAACGACAAAATGACCAGGGAGGAAATTGATCTTCAACTTAAGGATTTCAAGGATAAGGGCATCGGCGGAGTGTTTATGCATCCCAGGTACGGTTTGATAACCGAATATCTTTCCGACGAGTGGTTTGAAATGGTCCGGTATACCGTTAATAAATGTCGGGAGCTGGGCATGAAGGCCTGGATCTATGATGAAAACTCCTACCCAAGCGGATTTGCCGGCGGGCATGTTCCAGCAGAAATGCCTGAATCCTATAACCAGGGACAGGCATTAAAAATGAAACGGCTTGACAGGCTTGGCCCTGAAGAAATTAAAAGTGCCTTCCTGATCCTGCACCGGGCCGGCCAGGAGGGATTTGCGGTCCTTGATGCCAGTGCAGCCTCCGTTCTGGGAGATAAAGAAGGGGAATACATACTGTTCGAAAAAGTGTTCAACAGCAAAGGAAAATGGTATGGAGGATTTTCCTATGTAGACCTGATGGTTAAAGGTGTAACTGAAAAATTCATAGACGTCACTATGACCGGATATGAAAGGGTAGCAGGCCAGGACTTTGCCGGAATCGTACCAGGTGTATTCACGGATGAACCCAACATATCCACTCCAGACTCCAATGAAGCTGTGCGCTGGACCCCTGACCTGTTCAGCAGCTTCAGGAAAAAATGGGGATATGACCTAGAACCAAACCTGCCTTCCCTTTTCGAAGAGACTGGTGACTGGAAGAAAGTCCGCCATAATTACCAGTCAGTGCTGCTTGACCTGTTTATCGAGAGATGGAGCAAGCCGTGGTGGGAATATACAGAAAAACATAACCTGAACTGGACCGGCCATTACTGGGAACATGGATGGCCCAGCCCCAAGGAAGGGCCTGATAACATGGCTATGTACGCCTGGCACCAGGTTCCGGCCATTGATCTCCTGTTTAACCGCTTCGAGCGCAAGGTCCAGTTTGGCAATGTCAGGAATGTAAAGGAACTGAGCAGTGTGGCCAACCAGCTGGGCCGGCAGAGGACCCTTAGTGAAACCTACGGGGGCGGAGGCTGGGAATTGAGGTTCGAGGACATGAAGCGGCTTGGGGACTGGGAATATGTGCTTGGAGTCAATTTTCTCAACCAGCATCTTTCCCACGTTTCACTGAAAGGGGACCGCAAGCATGATTATCCCCAATCCTTCACCTATCATAATCCCTGGTGGGAATATTACCGTCCCCTGGCAGACTACTACGCCAGGCTTTCCGTAGCCCTTTCATCAGGATTCCAGAAAAACAGGGTGCTGGTCCTGGAACCGACAACCTCAGGGTGGATGTATGCCGCCCCCGGCAAAGCCAATGAGAAGATGGATCTGATACTTAAAAGTTTTATTTCCCTTACCGATGAACTGGAAAAGAAACAGTGCGAATATGACCTGGGCTCTGAGAATATCATCAGGGACTGCGGAAAGGTTTCAGGAAAAAGCTTTGTTGTCGGGCAGCGTGAATATGACGCGGTAGTAATCCCGCCCTGTACCGACAGCCTGGACAGATCTACCTTCCTGCTTCTTTCCGAATTCCTGGATAATGGAGGAAGAGTTGTTCTGATGGGTGAACTCCCTGAACTGGTGGATGGTTCAAAAGAATCGGAACTGGGCGGCTGGAGGGAAAAATTTAAGAACAACCTGATTTCAGCCGGATACCTGGAAGCTGTTTCCAGCTTGATCAAACCGGAAGATTTCAGCCTGGTGCCTGCCGCAGGAGGAGATCTTCTTTTTCACCACCGCAGGCAGCTGGAAGACGGACAGGTGATTTTCCTGGTTAACTCCAGCCTGGAGGAGAGCGCCTCCGGCGAATTCAAGATTGAGGGCGCTTCAATCAGGGAGATGGACCTTTTTAAAGGTACTTTTTCCCCTTATCCTTCTGCTCCCTCTGAACTGGAGGGTTGTGTTCAGGCCTCCTTTACCCTTCCTCCGGCTGGAAGCATATTACTTTTTGTATCGGACCAGAGCCTGGAAAAGGCCTCTCCCGTTGAGGATGGGAAAAGGGAAACTTTATTAATGGCTGAAAGCGCGGTCAGTGTGGAACCATCCCAGCCTAACATGATGACCCTTGACTATTGTGACCTGGTTATCAAGGGGGAGAAGACCAGTGGTATTTATTTTCATAAAGCTACTGATTTAATCTACCAGGCTCATGGATTCGAAGATAATCCCTGGAACAGGTCAGTCCAGTTTAAAACGGATATTCTGGATAAGAGTAATTTTGAGAGCGGTTCCGGGTTCGAGGCCTTTTTCCATTTTGACGTGGAGGAAGGAACTGATGTTTCAGACCTTAGGGCGGTAGTGGAGCAGCCGGAGATATTCAATGTGCAGGTGAATGGAAACAAGGTAATTGCCCGGGAAGGTGAATGGTGGCTCGACCGCTCTTTTGGTCTGTTCAGTATTGGAAGTCATGTTAAGGCGGGCCGTAACACCATCACCATCAGCGTTTCTCCCATGAATATCCTGGCGGAGCTTGAGCCGGTGTACCTGTTGGGGTCCTTCTCCCTGGAGGCGCAGGAGCATGGATGGAAGCTGAGACCTGCCGGGAAACTTGCCATAGGGTCCTGGAAAACCCAGGGGATGCCTTTCTATTCTGACAAGGTGTCGTATGTAAAAACCTACAATGTGGAGAAATCTCCAGGTAAAAATTACCGGGTAAAACTTGGCGAATGGATCGGGACAGTTGCCGAGGTAAAGATCAATGGCAGGAGCGCCGGGATTATAGGCTGGAAACCTTATGAACTGGATGTAACGGGAGCGCTGCAGGAAGGAACCAACCGGGTGGAGGTTATTGTTGTTGGGTCACTCAAGAATCTTCTGGGCCCCCTGCATACACCCTGGCAGAGAGGTATCGTGACTATCGGCGATTTCCAGCAGGGGCCTGAAGTTCAGCCTGCGGGAACCGATTATGACACCTTTGATTACGGGTTGATGGCAGATTTTGAGCTGGTTTCTGAATAAGACCGGAGCAGGTAAGGCCGGTTTTAGGAACGAATCTCCTGCTGGAGACCTAATTCCGATTGAACCAGCTCAGCAGTTTTGATTGGGAAACCTGGATGACCTGACAGGTGATTCATGGGCAGAGGCATGATGATCATTGATATTTATAAAGTCTCAATCAGTATTTTCTGCTTCTAATCAAACATAACATCCGACCTGATTGTTGGCGCTATAGCAGACATATAGCTGAGGGAACGGTCTTCAAATAGCTGCTGGCCTGCGATGGGCTGGTCACTTTTGATCCTGACATAACCTCCGTGCAGTACTTCTAACTCAGGCCAGATGTCCGGATCCGTTAGAGTTCTAGCAATCCTTTGACCAGGGTCAAGGATCAGGACCTTTTCCGCGACCTTATCACCATAGATCCCGAAGGCCTTAATTTGCACAGCAGCGGTTGCCCAGGGCCAAGTCGGTTTCTCCGATATTGGTAACTACCACCTCGGTGTAATATCCAGGAGCCTGTTTCCAGGCCGGGATAAAGGCCCGGGAAAGGGTTCCGGACACAGCTGAGGCCGTGCCACTGTAGGCACTGTACAGTTCGTTTTGGTTATATCTGTGCTTCCGGGTAACCGTATTTAGCTTGAATGTATATTCAACTCCCGGTTCAAGGTTGGAGACCCTGAATGAATCAACTGCCTTGTTATGGGTCATTCCACCATAAAGAAACTCTTCGTCACCCGCGCCTCGGTAAAAAATCTGATACCCCCCTAGGCCATCTGTGTAGGAGATTGGGTCCCAGGATACCTCTATCCGGTTTTCAGGAATTCCTGAGTCTGAAACAGCGGCAGCGCGGATGTTTTCAGGGGGCAGAGTCTGGGTGGAAATAAACTTGCCGTCATGCTTTTGCTCCATCGCGGCCAGGACATCTGAATTTAAGGCATATAGGCGGTTGAATTTCAAGTTTGTATAGAATGGAGGGTCTGTAAGGAAGTCCGGCAGGTCACCGGAAAGGTTGTTTGAGTCGAGGAAAAGCTCCTTAAGCCTGCCCAGGTTGCCAAGTTCCTGGGGAACCTGCCCGCTCAGGCAATTGTTCTGCAGGAATAACACCTCGAGATCGAACAGGTTTCCCAGTTCAGGAGGAATTGAACCGGATAGTTTATTGTTGCGGAAAGATAACTGGATCAGCTGGGACAGTCTGCCCAGCTCAGGAGGAATTGGTCCTGACAGGTCGTTGCTGGCGAAATTCAGGTATTCGAGACTGCCCAGGTTTCCCAGTTCAGGGGGAATATTACCGTTCAGTTTGTTGCCAAAAGCGGACAACATCGTAAGCTCGCCCAGTCGGCCTAATTCTGGAGGGATTTCACCACTCAGATCATTGTATTCGAGCTCTAGCCATTCAAGCCAGGTCAGGTTACCCAGTTCCGGGGGGATTAGCCCCTCCAATTGATTGCTGTGCAGCTTCAGGTTAACAAGGTTGGTTATGTTACCCAGTTCAGGAGGGATTGGGCCGGTAAGGTTATTCTCATATAGGCTTAATCGCTCCAGGTTGACCAGCTTACCCAGTTCAGGAGGGATAGAACCGGTTAAATCATTCCGGCTCAGAGTTAATCCCCTTAAATTGCCCAGGTTGCCCAGTTCGGGAGGGATTGGGCCGGTAAGTCCGTTTGATTCGCGAATAATATGTGTTATATGCCCGCCTTCAACATTAACACCCTCCCAGTCATTGACCGGTTCAGTGGTCAGCCAATTGGCGCTGTCTTTCCACTGGGGGCCTCCGGTTCCGTTGTACAGGGCATAGAGAGCCTGGCATTCCTCATCGGGAATGCCGTTGCATGTCTGGGCAAAAGCAGGAACAAATGGGATTGTGATTAATAAAAATAAGAAAAGCACCTCCTGTTTTAAGGAGGCACTGGGGGGAAGGGCAGGCATAGACCGGTGTATTTCGTAGCGCACAGACATAATACTTCCTTTAAATGGATATTTAGAACTCAGTCCGGAGACCCTGGCTGAGGCAGCGAACTGTTGCCAAACCCAAATCATCCTTTGTTTCTAATATGATACTTGCCGGGTATTTAGCAAAGGCCTGAATTCATCTATACCTTTTAGATCGCGTGTTTGTTTTCAGTCTACTCCGGGTTAAGTGTTTGTGTCTATGAAATAATTTAAACTACAAGATGATCTGGGGACAGAGGGCATGGCTCAGTGCTGCTTTGATTTAAATGTGACAGTTTTGCAGGGGTCGACAAGATAGGAACAGTGACTGAAGTTTTGGATTTCGGATTTCGAAAATCCCGCGGGGAGATACGAGGTGGTGAGGTCCTTCTGAAAAGCGGTAATCTGTCAAAGCACGTGACAAGAAAGTTGCCGGAAGTGAACTGAAAATCCAGCTTCCGGCACCATTTCCATGCTAGATCAGTCCCGAGAGGTCATACTCTTCAGTGTATTTAGGATTAATATGGATATAGCTTTCGGTAATGAGTTTCAGTGTATACTCTTCCAGTTCAGGTCCTGCTTTGATTTCGTACAAGGCCTCTGAAATCTGGGGACGGACTTCCTTCAGAGATTTGAGAACCGGGGGTGTTCTTTCCAGGACCTTTACGATCTGGTAGCCGAAACTGGCTTCTATGATGTCACTGTATGTGCCGACATCAATTGAGAATACTATATTTGACAATACTTCGTTGACAGATCCTTCCTGGAATTCTCCGATCACTCCTCCCTGGTCCGCTGTCGGGCCATCGGAATATTGTTTCGCGAGTTCCTCAAAAGGAGTATTTTTCAGTTGTTCCAGGATTGTCTCGGCTTGTTTTTTGACCGCGGCTTTATCCTTGCCTTCGGTAAGCAGTACAATTTCAGCCAGTTTAACCTTGCCTTTTTCGGTAAAGTTTTCTTTGTGCTCTTCGTAGTAGGCTTCAACCTCAGGAGTAAGCAAAGTGATCTTGGAGTAGACAAACTGGTTTATCATTGAACGGATAATCATCTGCTCCCGGATACTGCGCCGGTACTGGGCCAGTGAACTTCCCCTTTGTTTGAAGTATTCATCAATCACATCCAGGCTTGCCACCCCTGATTCTTTCCTTACATTCTCTATATACATATCCACATCTTGGTCAATCTCATCAGAGACACCCAGTTCTTCTGCTTTTTGAACGATGATTTTGTTGGTTATCATGGTTCCCAGCAGAGATTTTTTCATCTTCTCGAATTCACCTTCCCGTTTCGTCACATCCTTGATGTTCTGGTCAACATCCATCTTCAGGCGGTTCAGTGATTCCTGGAGATCGGTAAGGGTAATAATTTCATCATTTACCTTTGCCACGATTTCATCCAGAACCAATGGACCGTCCTCTGTCTCTGTAGGTGTCTGGGCGCTGACATTTTCAGTTATTCCAGGAAGAAGGGCAAGGAGGAGCAGGCCCATGTAAATATGATGAATTGTTCTAACTGTCATTTTGATCAAAACTATACTCCTTTGAATCAACAGGAAAATTTGATTCATATATTGTAATCGAATATTGCTCCATTAGTGAATTAATATACTCTTCTGTCTGGAGGCGTTCCTTCCGTGCCGCGATCCTCTGGAATATTTCGGACCTTACCTCATGGAATTTATACTGGTGACTCGGAATCCATTCCTCCATGTAAAACAGGTGATAACCATGTGATGACTGGAAAGGATCACTTATCTCTCCTGGTTTCAGGGAGAATATCACTTTATCAAATTCTTCGGGGAGGTCACCCTTTTGGAAGAAACCAAGATCTCCTTCCGCTTCGGCTGTCGTTCCTCGCGAGAAGTCCCGGGCCATTTCTCTGAATTTTCTGGCGTCTCCGTTATTTATCCTGGCTTTCAGTTCTTCCGCCTGGTCGCGTTCATCGGTAAGAATCTCGATAACATGAGCCTGGTCTCCCACCGTGAACCCTTCAATATTTTCATTATAGTAATTAATAAGTTCCTGGAGGGTTATATCCAGGTGGACATTGATCTCCTGTTTTAGCAGTTTCTGGACCTTGAGGTAATCTCTGATTATCGGCTCCATTTCCTGGGTAGATGTTTCTTCCTGGTTGACAGCCCATTCGCTCAGATAACGCTGTACCTCTTCTTCGGGTATGGTTATTCCCACTTTTTCTGCTTCCTTGAGCAGCAGAATCTGGGTCAGGTATTCGTCAAAGAGTTTTCTCGTTGAGATGTCACCCACACCTTCCAGGTCCTCATCCATAAAAGATCGGAGATAGGGTATGAATTCAGATAAGAGAACCGGATTCTCATCTATTGTCGCCAGTACTATTTCTCTATTGTTTCCTGATGATGATGGACCGCCCGCCGGGGTGGCGCAGGATGCAAGAAAACCACAGGCCAGTAATAATGCCACAATTGTTGTTAACGCAGATCTTTTCATCCGGATAAACCTTTAAACAAGATCCTGATCTCATTAAAAATGTCGGCGTTTTCGGTATTTTTCAGTTCAAGAGAAATCGCCATATTCCTGGAAATACTGATATTGTCTCTGGCATCGGCAAGCGACAGAACAATATCAGCAGTGACCGGGGTGTCTTTGTGGAAACTCACAGTCAGGTGTTTACCTTTTCGCTCCACAGCGGTAATTCCCAGTTCCCTGGCAATAATTCGTATTGTCGCATATTCAAACAGATTTGTTACAGATTTAGGGTACCTACCAAAACGATCGATGGTTTCTTCGCTGATTGTGTTCAATTCATTGAGATTTGAAACAGAGGATATTCTTTTGTAAAGCCAGAGCCGGGTGCTGGGATCATCGATATAGTGTTCCGGGATATTGATATCCAGTTTAAGGTCTACTGTTGTCCTGAAATCTTCCACATAGTCTGCATCGGTCAGGCTGCTGACCGCTTCCCGAAGCAGCTTGGTATAAAGGTCAAACCCTATTGCTGCTATGTGGCCGCTTTGCTGTCCCCCCAGGAGATTCCCCGCTCCCCTGATCTCCAGGTCCATCGCGGCCAGGCGGAAACCTGAGCCCAGGTCACTGAAATCCCTGATCGCGGCCAGTCGTTTCCCGGCATCAGGAGACTGCCTGTCAATTTTTGGAGCCAGGAGATAGGCATAAGCTCGACGATCGGATCTTCCGATCCTCCCCCTCAGCTGATATAACTGGGAGAGCCCGAAACAATGAGCCTGGTTGATAATCATGGTATTGGCCCTTGATATGTCGAGCCCGTTTTCAATGATCGTGGTGCAGACCATGACATCGTGTCTGTACTGAAGAAAATCGAGCATGGTATCTTCGAGCGTTTTTTCCTTCATCTGTCCATGCGCCACGCATATTCGGGCTTCAGGCACAAAAGACTGAATCTTTCTGGCCAGTGAATATATGGTTTTCACTTCGTTGTGGACAAAGAATGTCTGTCCGTTTCGTTTCATTTCCAGGTCAATGGCACTTCGTATCAGCCTTTCAGAAAAATCAGTGACCACTGTATGGATGGAGAGGCGGTCTTTGGGGGGAGTTTCAATGATCGAAAGATCACGAATTCCTACCAGTGACATGTTGAGGGTCCTGGGTATCGGAGTGGCAGAGAGAGTCAAAACATCCACCTGGACTTTCAGGTTCTTCAGCTTCTCCTTATGCGCGACCCCGAATCTTTGCTCTTCATCAATGATGATGAGGCCGAGGTCATGAAACTTAATATCCTTGGAGAGTAGGCGATGGGTTCCGATCAGGATATCAACAAGGCCCAGTTCAGACTTTTCAATTATGTCTTTCTGGCTGCTTTTAGGGACAAAGCGGCTCAGCATTTCAATATTCACCGGAAAACCTGAAAATCTTTCCCTGAACGTATGCAGATGCTGAAATGCCAGCACTGTTGTGGGAGCCAGTATGGCTACCTGTTTCCCGCTGTTAACCGCCTTGAAAGCGGCCCTCATTGCCACCTCGGTCTTGCCGTATCCCACATCCCCGCAAACCAGGCGGTCCATCGGTTCAGGTGACTCCATGTCGTTTTTGATCGCCTCAATCGAACTGGCCTGGTCCTCTGTAAGCTGGAACGGGAAAGCATCCTCGAATTCCCGGGTTAAGGCATCATCCTGTGCATGGGAAAAGCCACCGGATACTTCACGCCTGGCATAAAGTTTGATCAGGCTTTCAGCCATGTCCTGTATGGATTTTTTTACCTTCTGTTTGGTCTTCTCCCAGGAAGTTCCTCCCAGGCGGTCCAGCCGGGGGGGTACTTCTCCTCCTCCCGAGTACTTTTGCAGGATGTCGAGTCGATCCACGGGGACATACAGCTTGTCATCATTGATGTAGGAAATGACTACAAATTCATTGGCCTCATTTCCTATGCCCAGTCTCTTCAGTCCTTTAAACACTCCGATACCGTGATCAGCATGGACAATCAGGCTGCCCGGTTCCATATCCCTGAAATCGGGAAGGAAACGGTCTATCCGGTTGCCGGAAGGATCCTTGCGGCGGACACCTTCCCCTGATTTTTTTTTGCCGAAGACCTCGGAGTCAGACAGGACATGTAATCCCTGGTCAGGAAGGTAGAACCCCTGCTGGATCCATCCCTTAATCACACAACTACCAATTTCAAGGGCACCGGGGAAGCCGTCCCGGTACCAGGGCAGGGCTACTTCATATTCTGAGGCGATCTCAACCAGCCGCTCGGCCAGTCCGGTTGAAGGCATTACGAAAACAGTAGTTTCGCCTTTTTTCCCGGTTGTTTCCAGGTCGCGCAGCAGGTCTTTGAAATTACTGTTATAGATTCTTTCCGGCTGGAAAAAGAGTCGAGTGGTTTCACGTTCAGCATAATTTTCAGAAGAGTAGGCGGAAAAGGAAAACGAGCATTCAGCTACTTGTTTCTTCCACCATCCCAGAGGTTTCATTAGTTTAGCCGGAGGGAGTGAGAGCAGGCCGTCTTTAGAGCAGGACTTATGCTCCTCTGCCGCCTGATTCAGGATTTTAATTCCTTTTTCAAGGGCTTCCGCGGATTCGGAAACTATGAGTTCTGGTGTCGCCTGGAAATAATCAATGAGGCTGACTTGATCTGGATAAAGTACCGGGAAGAGGAATTCAAATCCGTTAAACAGCTCCTTCAGCCCTGTAAAGTTATGTTTCTCCTCCAGGTCTTCAGCGAACTTCACTTTTTTCCAATATTCAAAGGAAAAGGTATTCCATTTTTCCAGGTCCTCATCAGGCACGATGATCTCCCTGACCGGAACAATATCGCAAGAGTGAAGCATTTTTACCGATCGCTGCGAAGACGGGTTGAATTCCCTGATCGAATCAATCTCATCTCCGAAGAAATCTATGCGGAGAGGGTTTTCCCTGGATGTAGAAAAAACATCCACTATGCTTCCCCTGGTTGAAAAGGTGCCGGTTTCAGACACCGAATCAGCCCTGGTATAACCAATGTCCCGTAGATTGGAGACCAGTTTGTCCGGTTCGGCCGTCAATCCGGTTTCCAGGTGTATGCAGTGACTGAAGAGGCGTGCCGGAGGAGGCAGCAGGGTCAGCAGTGATTTAACAGTGGTAAGCACAACTCCGTTGAAACCTGAACAGAGCTGCCACAAGGCAAGGGCCCTCCTGACCGAAGTGCTTGGATGAGGCGATAATCCCTGGTAATAACTGGACTCAATTTCAGGAAAGATCAGCACCGGGAGGGAATCATCCCCGGATGTAAAGAAGGTAGCCAGTTCCTGGGCAGCCCTTTCGCAGGAACTGTTATCAGGAAGCACCCAGAGCAGAGGGCTGGTTTCTGAACATGCCAGGAGTGAAACAAGGAAGGCCGTTTCAGAATTGCCGGTCCCCTCGACATGTTTTGATTTCTTCAGTTTTTCAACAATTGAAGAAAAACGCTGCATAATGGTTATTCTGAAAATCCAGATTCCCTGGTTAAAGCGGCTGTTTCAATTTTTCTGATGACCCCGGATGTTGAAAAACCTGCTTCGAATTTGATGTTCATGACCATACCGCCATGTTTCTCTACTGTTTCCCTGCCCACTATCTGGTCTTTCGGCCAGTCTCCGCCCTTGACCAGAACTCCGGGGATAAGTTCATCTATAATCTCCTGGGGAGTGTCTTCTGAGAAGGTTGTGACAAAATCCACACAATGCAGGGCGGCAAGAACTTCGCACCTTGACCTTTCATCCATCACCGGGCGGTCGGGACCCTTGAGACGCTTTACAGATTCGTCCGAATTAAGCGCGACTACCAGAAAGTCCCCCCATGATTTGGCTTCTTCCAGGTATTTCACGTGCCCGGGATGCAGGAGATCAAAACAGCCGTTGGTAAAAACAACCACTTTGCCCGCTTCTTTCAGTTTTTTGATTTCGAGACCAAGTTCTTGCCTGGTTTTAATTTTTAAAGAAGCACGTATTACTTGATTCTGTTTGAACATAACTGTTTGTTTCTGTGAAAGTTTCTGCATCCGGATAAGTGGAATCATCCAACAGTATAACAGGTGGATATGCTTCGGGAGAATCCCGGTTTTCAGTTTGGATCTGTTCGCAATGAATGACCCTAAGATTCTTTTCTGAGAGTGATCTTGACAGTATTCGGCCTGATTGCCTCCAGCCTTACTATATCAGTGTATTCATCCGGTATTGATATGTCGGGTACGACCTCCTGAGTCTCCCCTTCCGGCTGCTCATCGCTAACCGAGACAAAGGCTCTGAAAAGCTCTGGATTGATTCTTCCTTCCCAGGATGCAGGCTTGGAAACTGTAATCTCAACTGTCCGATAGTTGATCCGGGAAATTCTTTCTTCATTTTCTGCAGGTCTGACCGGAACCCTGAACTTGACTTCATCCCGTTCTTCTTCGATGTTAACCACGACATCCACTGAGCTGGTCTCTTCAATGCGGATACTTATGTCGTCCAGATCCAGGTTTACCGTCTGGGTAAATGTCTCGTTTTTGTCTGAAATATCAATAGTTTCAGTTCCGGCTGAAGTGATTTTTTCTATTTTTGATTGCGGGCCGCTGATCAGGATTTCGCCTGGATAAACCGCAATGGAACCGACGGTATAACCCTTGGCCGGCTGGCCGACAATGTCTGGGTTGACTTTTACCAGTTTGCGTCTTGTTTTTTCAAACTGGAGGCGAAGCCTGCGCTGTTCAAAATCCCCGGAAGATGTGCCGCTGGGCAGGTTTTTAATGTTTTCTTCGGTCAGGGGCAGCACAGCAATGCCTGGTTGCGCGTTACGCAGGTCAACTACCAGGGACAGCGATTTTTCATCCAGCCTGGCTGAACCCTGCTTGGTAATAAGCACGTTCACTGATTTGGGATAATCGTTAACTATCTCCAGGTCTCTGGGCATGTTGGTGAATTCAATCGGAATGGCTACGGTAGTCTGGACTTCATTCTGGCCTGAAGTCTGGAACCAGAGAAGGCAGGCCAGGACCAGAGCGAATAGTTTCAACGGGAGGTTATTCAGGAATATTTTCTTAAACAGGTTCATGATCGCCTCGTTAAAACGCCTAAAAACTTTCCAAGTATTCCGGAATAGTTAGTCTTTTTTTCCAGGTTGGTGCGGGTATTCTTGGTAGCATCCTTGAGGGCGGTCACGAGGCTCTCGCCGCTAAGGCCCCTCAGCATTTTCCCGCCTGTGACCATCGAAATTGTGCCGGTCTCTTCAGATACGACTACCACGATCGCATCAGTTTCTTCAGTTATGCCAATAGCGGCCCGGTGCCTGGTCCCCAGATTTTTACTCAGCATCGGATTCCTGGTGAGGGGAAGAAAGCAGCCGGCTGCGGCAATCCTGGAATCTTTAATAATAACCGCGCCATCATGCATTGGGACTGATGGGTTGAATATTGTCACAAGCAGGCTGGCCGAGATCATGGAATTGAGTTCAATTCCGGTTTCTATGTAGTTTCTGAGGCCGATGTCTCCTTCAATGATGACGAGCGCGCCGATTTTCTGGGATGCCAGAGAGGTAACGGCAGAGCCAATTTCCTCAATTATGTCGTCTTCAGTATGGGGCAGTAACCCGCCGAACAAACCGCCTTTGCCCAGTTCCGCCAGTCCTCTCCTGATTTCAGCCTGGAAAATTACGATAAGGGCGAAAACAAAATAAGTAAACAGATTGGAAAGCAGCCATTCTATGGTACGGAGTTCAAACCACCTGGACAGGTAGTAGAGGAGCAGCAGGGTAGTCATGCCCAGTATCATCTGCCATCCCCTGGTCCCCTTGATAAAAAGCATCAACTGGTAAACAAGAATAGCTATAAGGGTTATTTCAAACAGGTCCCAGAAACCGGGCATTGAAATAGAATCCAGAATTTCCCTCATTATTTATTCAAACTCTCCCGGGCAATCGCATCCGATACCTCGGCAGCCTCCTTTACCTCAGCTACGTCATGCACCCGCAGTATATGAACACCCTTCATGATTGCGACTATTGATGAAGCAATAGTGCCGTAAACTCTCTCTCCGACAGGTTTGTCCAAAATCGCTCCAATAAACCTTTTCCTGGAAGTGCCGATCATTAAGGGCAGGGCAAGTTCTTCCAGCAATGGCAGCCTGTTTAGCAACTCCAGGTTCTCAGTATGGTTTTTACCGAATCCGATTCCCGGATCTACGATGATTCTATCACGAGGGACATTATGCTCGACAGCTTTATCAACAGAATACTTAAGAGCCTCAATCACTTCAGACATGATATCGTGACTGGGCTCCATCAGGTGCATTGAGGAGGGTTCTCCCCGCATGTGCATGAGAATTATTCCCGCGTTCCACCTGTTGATGGTTTCCGCCATGCCGGGTGAATGACGCAGGGCACTTATATCGTTAATAATATCAGCCCCGGCTTCCAGACCGGCCTCAGCAACTTCTGACTTGCGGGTGTCAATAGAAATCAGGGCTCTGGTTTGAGGCCTGATACTTTCCAGGAGAGGAAGAACACGATCCATTTCCTCTGACGCGTCAACTGAACGGGCTCCGGGCCGGGAACTCTCCCCCCCGATGTCGATTATGTCAGCCCCGGCTTCAGCCATGTATAGGCATTTTTCAGTCGCTGACTCCAGGGAGTCCAAAACGCCCCCGTCTGAAAAAGAATCAGGGGTCATGTTGATTATTCCCATGATGCGGGTTGTATCCCCCAGTTCTATTTGTTTATCTCTTGCCTTGAAAATAAAGCTGGTCCTGGGCATATTATCTCCACGAGTTAACGCTTACTGACCTGTCGTAATAATAAAACCATGAAAGGGTGACAATGGCATTTATCCGTCATTGGGAGGCCCTTTTTTACTGCAGGTATCCAGGTTTACACTGTTGCGGTGTTTCCAGGCAGGTAAAACCGGGTGAATGGAGCAGCCCGAAACGGACTCATTCTGTTTCATCTTCAACGGCCAAAGTCAGGTCTGCTTCGGACAATTCAGTCTTCTCAGGAGAAGGCGTAATGTCCGCCTGGTTTTCGTCGGTCAAATCCTCAGGAAGTTCAGGCCGGGAGTAATCATACCCGTTTTCCCTGGTAATTCGATTTCCTTTGATTACCAGGTCGATTTCCTCCTTGCTAAGGGTTTCGTATTCCAGCAGAGCTTCAGCCAGGTTGACCAGTTCCTCCCGGTAGGAGCTAAGCAGCTCTTCGGCACGGGTGTATCCTTCTGTGACGATTCTTTTCACTTCCGCGTCAATCTTTTCGGCGGTGTTTTCACTGAAGTCCTGGTGCTGGGCTATCTCCCTGCCCAGGAAGATCTGTTCTTCTTTTTTCCCAAAGGTCAGAGGACCAAGTTCAGGGCTCATCCCCCATTCACAAACCATGCGGCGGGCCAGCCCGGTAGCCCTTTCCAGGTCATTTGATGCACCGGTGGTTACTGAGCCCAGTATCATCTTTTCAGCGATGCGCCCCGAGAGGAGAATCGTAATCGTTGTATTCATGTATTCCATCGAATAGTTGTATCTGTCCTCTTCAGGGAGCTGCATGGTCAGTCCCAGGGCCAGACCCCTTGGTATGATGGTGACCTTGTGCAGGGGATCCGAGTCCGAAAGGTGAAGGGCCGCAATGGCATGGCCGGCTTCATGGTAGGCTGTGTTCCGCTTTTCCTTTTCGCTCATGATGACGGACTTGCGTTCCTTGCCCATCATGACTTTGTCCTTGGCTTCTTCAAAGTCGGGCATGGTAACTGATTCCTGGGTCCTCCTGGCAGCGATCAGGGCGGCTTCGTTCACCAGGTTAGCAAGCTGGGCTCCGGAGAAACCAGGCGTTCCGCGGGCGATTATTGCGATGTCCACATTGTCATCAAGCGGAATCTGTTTGGTATGGACCTTGAGTATGCCCTCTCGTCCCTTGATGTCAGGGAGCGCTACAGTTACCTGCCGGTCAAACCTGCCGGGTCGGAGCAAGGCCGGGTCCAGCACGTCGGGCCGGTTGGTCGCCGCTATCAGGATTACGCCTTCATTGGATTCAAACCCGTCCATTTCAACCAGCAGCTGGTTGAGAGTCTGCTCCCTTTCGTCGTGTCCGCCTCCAAGGCCTGCCCCGCGATGGCGTCCTACGGCATCTATTTCATCAATGAAGATAATGCAGGGTGCGTTTTTCTTCCCCTGTTCAAACAGGTCCCTGACCCTGCTGGCACCTACGCCGACAAACATTTCGACAAAGTCAGATCCGCTGATCGTAAAAAACGGGACATCCGCTTCCCCGGCAATGGCCCGGGCCAGTAAAGTCTTTCCTGTTCCCGGAGGTCCCATCAGGAGGACACCCTTCGGTATTTTCCCGCCAAGTTTCTGAAACTTCTGGGGTTCCATCAGGAACTCTACAATTTCCTGCAACTCTTCCTTGGCTTCTTCAATTCCGGCCACATCCTTGAAGGTAACCTTTTTACCCTGGCTGGTGGAAAGCTTGGCCCGGCTTTTGCCGAAAGAGAGCGCTTTGTTGCCTCCTGACTGCATCTGCCTCATCAGGAACATCCAGAAACCGATGAAAATTATTATCGGGAACCAGGTGGTGAGGATCATGTAAAACCAGCCACCCTGGTCATCATCTCCGATTTCAACTGTCAATTTTTTGGCTACCAGCGTGTCAGCAACCGTTTCCTCGGCGCCTTTCGGTATTAGTACTTCGAACTTGACATCGCTGCCTCCGTCATCATACACGCCTTCCACGCTATTACCTGTGATTACCACCGGAGTCTGGTTATTTCCCCTGATTTTGTCATTTTCAACCAGCTGATTGAATTCAGAGTACTTCAGCTGCTTCACGTCCCCGGTTCTGAAGTCGTTCAGAAAATTCCACAACATAACGATGGAGACGACGATTAGCAACCACAAAAAAACATTTTTAGCTGTTGTATTCACAGCGGAACCTCCAGTACCCGGTCATATCTATATCTTAATGTTCCCCCGGGGAACAAAAAAGCGGTATTTCATAAAAAACCAATATTTTACAAAGCTTACTGTTTTCTATAATACGTGAACTACCCGGAAAGCAAGTTTAAATTATCTTTATTGACAGAATCTGCATGATATTGATGGATCTATTATAAAACACTTATCGGTATTGAGTACTTGAGATCCTTCATTCAAGGTCAGCCGGGATATCGTACGCACTGGGACCTGGAACGGCGAAGCAAGATTTTCGAACACCCTGGAAGTTTAAGGTTGTTTATCGCGAAATGCCGAAAAGCGAGGTATGAGCCGCTCAATCAATAGAAGGCAGATCAGTTTGAGATGTTTCCTGGATACTCCTGCTACGCTTCAGGTTTCAGGTTTGAGGTTTCGTTTTGACTGAAATAACTACTCGATTTTTGTCTCCAGTATCAACTTCGTCAGGCATCCCGATTCCTTCAACCCAGTGAGTCGCGCCAGGCAATTCGATGATTACAATCCTGTCCCGTTCAGCTCCCGGGATTTTGTGCTGGGTGCAGAGATTGCTGAATGCCTGCCGCGGCCTCCCGGCCGAGATCTTCAGCCTGTCTCCCGGCCTGCGGTTTCGAACGATCACAGTTTGGCCAGGCGTTCTGCTGCTTTTTGGAGAAGACGGACCAGGCAGTACCTCAATTGTTACCTGTTTTCCGGCCTGGGGTATGTAGAGACTTCCCGGAATATCAAGCTTGTATTCAAAATGAGGGGTAACGGAAGCCGGACGCCCGATAACCAGAATATCAAATTCCCGGCGGGCCTCAATTTTCCCGGGAAGGCAGGCGCTTTTCCCGCTTTGCCCGGACATCAGTTCCTTAACCGCGTAAATGTGCCTGCTGGTCAGGTCGGTAAGGTTGCCTTTGATCCTGCTTATGGCCAGCCTCAGGACTTCTTTTTGCAGGACTTCCCGAAGCAGCAGCATCTTCTGCACAGGGATGAGCAAAGTTCCTTCCCCTGACCTTTCGGAGATTTCATCGAGTTTTATTTCAGCCTGTTCCTCCAGGAATTGCGCAGCCTCCCCGATAAGTTCTGAAGCCCTGGCAATCCGGTCTCCGGGATCCTGGTTGAATCTTTGCCCCAGCAGCGGCAGTAATTCATGGCGGATCCAGTTCCGGTCAAATTCCTGATCGGCATTGCTGTTGTCAATCCTGAATTCCTGACCAGCGCTGTCCAGGTATCCGATGATCTGCTTCCGGTTTACGTGCAGCAGCGGCCTGATCACGATACACGCTTTTCCGCTTTCATCCCGGTGTTCCCTGACAGGAAGCATTGCGGAGAGGCCCTTGTACCCCGCACCCCTCATCAGGTTGAACAGAAAAGTTTCCGCCTGGTCATCCGAATTATGACCGGTCGCGATAATCATTCCGTCAATGGCTGCAATGCCGGAAAGAAATTCATATCTCTGGTGCCTGGCTGTTTCTTCCAGGTTCCCGCTGCCATTATTGCGTGGATCGGCGTTTATGCTGGTAAACGGAATATCAAGCCTGTCGCAGAGATCCCTGGCAAAGACTTCATCTTTATCAGAATCTGTGCCCCTGAGTCCGTAGTTCACATGCCCGGCGGCAAGGGAAATTCCAAGTTCTTCCTTCATCCGGCTGAGCGCAACAGCCAGGCAGACCGAATCAGGGCCGCCTGACAGGGCGATAAGGACCTTATCCCCTTTCTGCAGCATGGAAAATTTCCTGATGTCAGCCAGGATCCTCTTCTCGAAATTTCTCATAGCGAAGCACTGTTTCCTGTTCGTTTTTTCCTATTTTACTGCTAAAGTAGAGCCATGAACAGTAAACCGACTATCATGAACAGGCGGAAGTACTTGAAGCAGGTAGGCGCCGGCGCGGCAGCCCTGGCAATGGCAGGGTGCTCTGCTGAAAAGATATCTGAAGAAAAAAGCGGCAAGCTGAATTTTATATACATACTCGCGGATGACCTGGGATATGGAGACCTGGGCTGTTATGGGCAGGAAACGATAAAAACTCCCAATATTGACCGCATGGCACAGGAGGGTATGAAATTTACCCAGCATTATGCCGGATCCACGGTATGCGCCCCCTCCCGCTGCTGCCTGATGACCGGTTACCATACCGGGCATGCCTATATACGGGGCAACAGCGAGGTCAAGCCGATGGGCCAGCGTCCGATTCCAGCTGGTTCCATAACAATACCCAGGCTGCTGAAAGAGCAGGGATACAGGACCGGGCTGATCGGAAAATGGGGACTGGGTGGACCGGATTCTGAAGGGCATCCCAATAAGCAGGGATTTGATCATTTTTTCGGCTATCTCTGCCAGCGGCACGCCCATAACTATTACCCGGAATTCCTTTTCAGGAATGAAACAAGGGTAATACTGGATGGGAATAAAGTGGAAGGTGAAAGGGAAGATGGCGCCGGAGTGGCCACTGAAAAAGTGACCTACGGCCCGGACCTGATGATCAAGGAAGCTCTCCAGTTCATACGTGACAGCAGGAGCGGGCCATTTTCGCTTTTTTACACAACCACTCTTCCCCATGCCAATAACGAGGCTGGGAACGAAGGGATGGAAATCCCCGATTACGGGGACTACGCCGGGCAGGACTGGCCTGACGCCCAGAAAGGGCATGCCGCCATGATTTCCCGCCTTGATAGTGATGTCGGCAAAATCATGGATGAACTCCGGGAACTGAGCCTGGACGAAAATACCCTGGTTCTGTTCACGAGTGATAACGGCCCCCATCGAGAAGGCGGGGCTGATCCTGAATTCTTCCACAGCTCCGGCCCCCTGCGGGGAATAAAACGTGACCTGTATGAAGGTGGAATCAGGGTACCCCTGATTGCCAGGCTTCCGGGCAGGGTGGCGGCAGGGTCGGTTTCTGAACATGTGGGAGCGTTCTGGGATATGCTTCCCACCCTGGTGGAACTGGCCGGCGGCAAGGCCCCGTATGGAATTGACGGCATATCCATGGTTCCCTCCCTGATGGGTGGAGTACAGCCTGAGCATGATTACCTGTATTGGGAATTCAGGGGTAAACAGGCGGCCAGGAAAGGTGACTGGAAGGCCGTCCGCCTGGCTCCGGAGCAGGATACAGAACTGTATAACCTGGCGGAGGACCTGGCTGAAACCAGGAACCTGGCTCCGGACAACCAGGAAAAGGTCGCTGACTTTATCAGGATATTCGAGACAGCACGGGTGGAATCCGAACTGTTTCCATTGCATGATTAAATCATGCAACAGGCAAGGCAGTTTGATTCCGGGCATATTTTCTGCGTAAGTTTTTTTACGCCAGGCATCCCGGTGTGATAATTTAAGGAAGCAGGAAGGCTGGATATGAAATTCTTGCTTTTCCCGGTGTTTTATCAGTGACTGAAGTTCATAAATATTGAAGTTTTATCACTGTTTCAGTTATTATTTTGGCTCTTTAAATGTGGCGAGGTAGCTCAGATGGTCAGAGCAGGCGGCTCATATCCGCCGAGTCGGGGGTTCAAGTCCCTCCCTCGCTACCACTCCTTTTTATTGAAAAATGAAAAATAAATCCCTTCCCGAAAGCGCCCGTCTTTTCCAACAGGCCTCCCGCGTCATACCAGGAGGAGTTAACAGCCCTGTCAGGGCCTTTAAAGCCGTAGGTGGCACACCTCCTTTTATCAATTCTGCTGATGGATGTGTGCTTCTGGATGCGGATGGCAACTCTTATATTGATTATGTTGGATCATGGGGACCCATGATCCTCGGGCACGCCCATCCCGAGGTTGTTAGAGTTCTTCTCGACGCGGTTTCCAGGGGGACGAGCTACGGCGCCCCAACTGCGGCGGAGGTAAATCTGGCGGAAACAATCTGCGAAATGGTTCCCTCCATGCAGAAGGTGCGACTGGTCAGTTCCGGCACTGAAGCGACCATGAGCGCTCTCAGGCTTGCCAGGGGTTATACGGGCAGGTCCAAACTGATTAAATTTGATGGTTGTTACCATGGCCATGGGGACAGTTTCCTGGTGGAAGCCGGTTCAGGAGTAGCGACCCTGGGCATTCCCGGTACCCCGGGTGTTCCCCGGGAGCTGGCGGAGCTGACCATAAGCCTGCCTTACGGAAACCTGGACCTGGTTGAACAGGCTTTTCGGGACAATCCGGGTGAGATAGCTGCTGTAATCTGTGAGCCGGTGGCGGGGAACATGGGGCTGATTTTGCCTCCCCCTGAATTTCTGGACGGACTGATCAGCCTTTCTGAGAAAAATGGCGCTCTGGCGGTTTTTGATGAAGTCATGACCGGATTCCGGGTCAATCCCGGGGGGGTGCAGGGGCTCTTCGGGCTCTCTCCCCACCTGACCTGCCTGGGAAAGATTGTCGGGGGAGGATTGCCCATCGGGGCATTCGGAGGCCGGGCTGATATTATGGACAGGATTGCCCCTCAAGGGGATGTCTACCAGGCCGGAACCTTATCCGGTAATCCCCTGGCCGTCGCTGCCGGGCTCAAAACCCTGGAAATACTGAAAGCCGGAAATGTATACCCCGCACTGGAAAGTGCCTCATCCCGGTTATGCCGGGGACTTGAAAAAGCCGCTGAAAAAGCAGGTATTCAGGTACAGGTACCACGTTGTGGGTCCATGTTCACGGTTTATTTTTCCGGGAACCAGGTGACGGACTTCAATTCAGCAAAGAAATGCGACCTGGAACGGTTCAGGAAATATTTTCACGGGATGCTGGCCCGTGGCATATACCTGGCGCCATCACAGTTTGAAGCCTGTTTTGTTTCCACCGCCCACGATGGGGATGTAATCGAAAGGACGATAAATGCGGCTGAGGAGGTGTTTTCCGGGATGTAAACCTGCGCGAGCAGGCTGTGAATCCAAGAAATGTCAGGAAGGGTTGGAAAGACCGTAAGTTTCAAGGAGGATAGACTCCAGCTTTTGTCCGACATCTTCAAAGCTGAGATCTTCCACAATAGCGATTTCTGAGACAACCAGCTGCATGGCCCGCTCCAACATTTTTTTCTCCCTGAAGGAAAGGTCTTTCTGCTGGTTGAGGAAAAACAGGTTCTTCATCACGCAGGTCACTTCACGGATGTCTCCAGTGCTCATTCTTTCCGCATTGGATTTATACCGGGCCTTCCAGTCGGTTGAAGGAACCCCCTCTTCTTTTTTCAGGATATTGTAAAGTTCTCCTACAACCTTTTCATTGCTCAGGGACCGTAACCCCACGCTTTCAGCGTTATCGACAGGGATCATGACATTTGATTCACTGTCATTGAGCCTGACAATGTAAAATTCGATGTTGGTGGAACCTCCCAGTTTTTTTACAGCGATATCTTTAATAGTGCCGACACCCTGGTTAGGGTAGATGATCTTGTCTCCGACTTTGAAACGCATTTAGAAGTTCCTTAGGAATTCGAATGATGAAGAAGCTCCTTAATTTTACGTCATTTAGGTAACATAAGTCAAAGGAGTAAACAGGGTTTTTGACTTTTCGGAGCTGTTGTCACCGGATGGATGTGTTCCTTGCAAGGGTCCAGGCTGACAAATCATATGCAAATTGGCTGTTTTAATTATTGCTGATGGTTAACCTGGCCACTGTTTCTGTTATATACTTTCCTGGCTTGATATTGTGATATTGCCGGAGTGGCGGAATTGGCAGACGCACCAGACTCAAAATCTGGCGGGATTTAATCTCGTGGGGGTTCAAGTCCCCCCTCCGGCACCAGGGTAGTCGCGGGTGGCAGGTTGCAGGTTGCGAGTGACTAGCAGGTTGCGATTTAGAGCGGGTTACTCCCAGTGCATCCAAGGCCGGAGGCCTGGCATGGAGTAGCCCAGGGTGAGCGGCAGCGAACCCTGGGATCGGGCATACCAAACCAGAGAAGAGCCCTGGAGGGGCGACATAGGCACCTGGACTTAAATCCTCAAATATTATTCATCAATCTCCAGGCCATATTTTTCTAGAAACCTCCGCATTCCATTCCACAACAGACCTGCAGAGGAATGCAAAACTGTTTGATTTGCAGTATTTTTGAAATTCCAGGGATGACTTTTTGGGGGAATGTACCTTTTCGGGTTTCCAGCCCTGTTGTAGCTGGAGCATCCTGCTCCAGCAATGCGTTTTAAATCCGCAGGGATAGTGAAGAGCCTTACTCCACTTCCGCTGCCCGGAACGCCGATCTCCTGACCATCGTTGATTTCAACTACGCCAAAGGCACCGTTATGCCATTGAGTCTGCCTGGAATTTAACTGTTTACTATTTATTTCATCGGGAGTAAACTCTGCTAAATAAAAACTTTTTATTAGCTTGATAGCTGTAATTATTGATGCATGTCCGCCTAAAATCGAAAGACTGATTTGAAAACAAAAACAGAGATGGGGCCGGAGCAGGGTTAAGCGAAAAAGGGGCGGCGTAATAATTCAGTTCCCTGGAAAGGAGTAATTATGAAGAGGACTCTTTTTATCTTAATTTTGATCCTGGTAATGGGAGTGATAACCCTGGGTGGTGACGGTCCGCTTGGTTTGGAAATAGGCATGAGCCTGGAAGAGGTAGCCGCTGTTTTGGGTGAAATGCCTCGGCCGTATTCGAGGGGAGAATTCGAAGGCCCGGTTTATCTGTACCAGGTTAGTCCCCTTCGGGATTATCCGGAGTTCAACGTCCTTTTTCTTAAAATTACCCCGAACGCCGGCTTATGTGAGTGTTACCTTCAGACCAGACCTCCGGTTTGGGGCGGTGCTGTTCCCGGCAACCCGGATGGATTATTTTTCGACCGGCTTGAGACCCGGTATGATCAGCTGTGCGACCAGTTGACCGCTGAATATGATCTTCCCATCATAACTACAAACTATCCTTCCCCAAACCCTTCGTTGACAGAACGGCCGCGGAAGGAAGTCACCGCTCACTGGAAACCGGAGAAAGAGGGGATAAAGCTGGTTACTCTTTATTGGAATACTCTCACAGATCCAGTCTCAATGAAGATCTATTACCAGTTCGATAACATTGATAAAGCCAGGGAAGAGATTGCCAAGGCGGGGGAGAGCTCCCATGGAAAGTCCCTGCCTTAACCAGCCTTATCATCCCGGTGATCGCATTCAGGGCAGGAGTAAACTTTGCTGATGAATTTTTTTATCAGCTTGATGGTTTTTGATTATTGAAGAATGTCTCGCCTTAAACCGCAGGGTTGATTTAAAAAAAATAAAGCAGAGATGGGACAGGATCAGGTTTAAGCGGAAAAGGGGCGGCGTAATAATTCAGTTCCCGAAGAAGGGGACAACCTGAATAGTGGTGTGGCCGCAGTTGCGGCTTGGTTAATCAATAGCCACGGGAGGCGAATTGTGAAAAAATTTTCTCTGATCTTTTTTTTCATTCTATTATTAACACCCTTAGTCTATGGCCAGCATTCCCAGTCAAAATCGGAAGCCGGAACAATCCTTGTTAATGAGCACCAGGAGGTGGATCATTCTCAAAATGAAGGGGTTCTCTCCAATGATGTTGAACTAAAGATTCAGTCAGCACTTACTGCGGCAACTCAAGAGAAGGAGGCCGAGAAATATTGGCTCAACACCTCTTCCATGGTCAGACATAACTCATCATGTAGATACTACGGCAATACCAAAAACGGACGTTATACAACAAAAAAAGAAGGGCGTGCTTGCAAGATTTGTGGGGGATAGTGGCTCGCAGCAATCAAAATAGTCCAATTGTGGCTGAGTAGGTACATAAAAAAAGGGCGGTGTAATAATTCAGTTCCCGAAGAGGGGAACCACCTGAATATCTGTGTGGCCGCAGTTGCGGCTTCATTTTTAAAGTGAGGCGGCGTATGAAGCTCGAAAAAATCCTAGACCAGCTTAACTCATTTGAAAAAAACTCTTTTCTCAAAATCATTGACTGCATTCTTGCAGAGAATCCCAAGAACCAATCTGAAGTAGATAAAATCCTGAGTGATTCGAGTAGGGATCTAAAAAATATGGACAATATCAACATTGTTCGGATCTTCAATCTCTTACGCGGTGAGTTTACTGAGTTCATAACAAGTGAGTTTGTTAATACTACCTCTCAGCTAGATATTCTGAGCGATATTATTTCGAGAGACGGGAACTCCATCATGAAGCAGGATTGGTTCGCTCGTCTTTACGAAGAAAAGCTTAAGACTCTCGATAAAAAGCTTAAAAAGTTTGCTCACCTTCTTGAGGGAGACAAATCCCCTTTGGATGAAAACCGAAGGAGAGATTATCGGATTTATCACTCATGTTTAAAGACAGCTTATTACAACGATGATACCAATAACCAGGACAGAAAAATCACAAGGGACGAGTTATCCATTCTTGTAACACTATCCATGGAATTAGGTTTATCTCAAGAGGAAATTAAATTAATAAATTACAGCGTTGTCCCGGTAGTTAAGCAGGAAATTGATACGGTAATCAATGAGCTGAGATGCCTTGGTATCATATTCCACTCAAGAAAAACCAACACCGTTTATGTTGCAGATGAGGTTGTAAGAATCCTCCGAGAGATTAGAGGGAAAGAGGTCGCCGACAAATTCCTCAGACGTGTATTACGCGTACTTAAAATCCCACAACTCAATCTAATTTGCCGAGCCCATAACATTGATTGGAAGCTCCCTCCTGAGCAAAAGATAAAAGAAATATTGAATGAAGGGATATCTTTTACAGGAATGTTGAAGGATGACATTCACAAGGACGGAACCTCTGTAACGGATAAAAAGAAAGCTTTAAACGAATTATGTGACAAGAGCCTCAAGATACAACCTCCAATCAAAGGTGGCACAATTCAATCCAAAATCGAAAATCTCATTAGGTATTTCGAGGAGGTTGAAAGGGATGAAAAGGTAAGTATCTCAATTGAAGGATATGAAAAGCTTCTTATAGAAATGGGGGAAAGCCTTCCAAATCTCAATACGAAGATCAAGGCAGCGTTTGAACTCCAAGACGAAAACGTCCTAAATAGTAATTATCTACTCGACTATAACCTGAAACCTAGGGATATTCTCGAGATCCTGCCTAGCAAAGATATTGAGACCTTTTGTTCATCAAGGAACATTAGCACCAGAGGAGACTCTATTTTAAATATTCTTGATGCTTACAAAGATGTCGAAAATATTTACCTTGAGAATTACGCAAGCATCGGTTTCAGAGACCTGGCCACCCTAAAAGAGAACGGCATCGTCGTGAAGGAAGTTGATCTGGGTAAAAAATTTGAAGAATTAACCAAAACATTGTTCAGAAGACTTGGTTTTAATGTAGATGAAAAACTCAGGAAGCAGCTGAATACGAACAAAGAAAAAATTGATATTGTGCTTAACCTTGAGAATGGAGAACTGATTTTAATCGAATGCAAAACGGTTAAGGAAAGCGGCTACAATAAATTCAGCTCAGTATCTAGGCAGCTCAAAGCTTACGCCAACCTGGCTGAGAGAATGGGATTTAAGGTCATTAAATCCCTTCTAGTTGCGCCTGACTTCTCAGACGAATTTGCGAAAGATTGTGGGCTTGAATATGAGTTAAACCTGTCACTCATTACTGCGCCCTCGCTGCTTAGGATAGTTGAAGGATTCAGAGCTTCTAAACTTAAGGAATTCCCCTACAACCTGCTGATGAGGGATGTTCTGATTCAGGAGAATAGAGTTATCAATGCAATAGAAAAATAAGCAAAGGGGCGGCGTAATAATTCAGTTTCCCGGGAGGTGACCCATGAGGAGATCCGTGGCCATCGTGTTCGATAAAATTGCAAAAATATCAGTTTGCACAGTGTTGCTATTGTTAATTCCAATTGCGCTTGCAGCTCTTGTTGGATGCCTATTTATCCTCTTAGGGTATGATTTTCCCCGGATTAACATTGGGTTAGAGCTATCTCCTCAAGAAAGAATTGAGTTACTCCCTCAAATCGGTCTCATGGTGGGTGTATTTATCGGCGCTGGTTCGTTATTTCTACAATTGTTAAGTTTGCGAGCACAGAGATCCCGTCTACTGATGCCACAAGTAGAAAGACAGATTGCAGAGGTCCTTAACTTAGCTCATAGGAAGTCAAATAGGAGGATAGACTGGATCTCAGCTGAATTATGCCTGACCAGAGCCGAAACCCTAGGCCTTGAAATTAAAGACCCTTCGTATAGAAACGAGTACAAGAGGTTTATCAAAAAATCGAGGGAGGACCTGTATTATGCTCTTCATATCCGGGATACAGAGAATGGCACATATACCCCTTTACCAGGTAAATTCTTAGCCTGATTGGATGGAAGCGAAGGATCTAAAAGATGCTTATGAGAGATCTAAAAATAAAGGATCAATGCGCAAAGCTGGGAGTTTGCTCTCCCGAAAAGAAGGAAGAATTGATAGGCGATCAATAATCATAATCTACAATTTCGCTAATCCGAAGGGAAACGGCGACGATTCTGATAGGTTGGTTAATGATGAAGATCAGCAATCCTTTTGTTGCCGAAATGATGATTTCACAAATGGCGCAAGGGCTTATCTTGAAGATGCTTCCAAGAGAGGTGCTTTCTAACAGGACCCCGGGAAGGGTGAAACTTGAGTGCAGCCGCGGCCGCAGTTGCGGTTGAGGATCTTTTGGAGGGAGATGAAAGGAGCGAAATATGTCATCTGAATATTTTGGGTATCCATTCGAGGATTTAGTGTCAGATCCAAGTCAACTTAAATCCAGATCTGGAGTTTATGTGATCTGGTGTAAATCCGACGGAAACTTATCTGTTCTTGATGTTGGTGAGTCACAGAACGTAAGAGAACGTGTTATGAATCACGATCGAAGTGACTGCTGGATCCGTAACTGCACCGGCACAATCAACTACTCTGCTACCTACACGCCTAATAAGACGGAATTTGAACGACTTTTCATTGAGCAGGATATTAGAGGTCAGACCAATCCCCCTTGCGGTGAAAGATAGGCGCCGTGTAATTAACAGCCTGGAGAAGGAGCAGTAAATGGCGAATCATCTGGAACAAATAGTTTTTCAAATTTTAAGGCACGGGAATCATTCTTATGAGTAGCAATCACAGGAATGGATTATGGCGAAAGATTTCTGCCTCTATTATTAATTATGGTACTTATATACAATTCTACACCAGCTTCCCATGCGCTGGCCATCCCTATGCATTTTTAACAGGTTTAAGTGTCTGATTCAACAGAAGATTATGGAGATTGAAGATTATGGATATTATCAACTTGATGCAAGATAACGGCGGGAGTATTCTTAAGGGATGGAATCTTCTTCTGACAACAAATGGAAGGAAGGACTCGGCATTACTGTGTCCTTTCTTATTGGTTTTGTTGTGTATCTTATTTCCGATGAGGGTCAAAAAATGTTTGGCCTGACAGTAGCGATAGCAAAGTATCTGGCATATGCTTTCTGGGGAATAGGCTTTTTTTTGTTGTTGCGATGGCTATGTGTTGCATTTTTTCCGCATATATATAAAAACCTATCCCAGCATTTTAAGGTGAAGCATCCTAGCGTAGCCCCTCCAAATAACTTTGAACTTGGCACTCCTTCAAATACTAAAGACGGTCTTTTTCTTCCCGTAAAATATATTGGGGGCCATGAGCCGCTAGATACCTATGCAAGAGCAAAAGTAGAGGAAATTATTGGAGAGGCGAGCAGTCTTCCTACACATCCCTATGTGGTTCCATGGGACGGTCCCGATAAGGACCATACTAGATTAAGGCGCAACTCACCAAGGAATTTACTTCTCGCCTCAATTACACTCAATCAAGACGGTTCTGGTTTGATTCACCTACAAACCAATAGAGCATTTGCGCATGAGATTGAATGGAGAATGGATGCTCCGTTGAGACCAGCTTACAAGATTTCCCTCTCATTAGCAGAATACCAGATGGGTTCATTTTGGATTTTCCCGGAAACTCGGAGAGGTCCTTTGAGGTTCAGCAAGCAACGCCCAGAGAGTGCGTTTCCAGATTCTTGAAGATTGCTGTGAATGTACTTATTGCGGTTAAGGCTATCCTTTATCTGCCGGATTAAAGTCTAGAGCCCTTTTAAGGCTTTTATTGAATGAAGACTTATAATTAACTTCATATAATTCAAATGGCAAGCGTGGTTGGAACGTACCACCTTTATAGTGATGGTAAACCTTTTGCCGCAACTCATGGATATTGGTACAGTCTTTTGCCATGCCAATAATCTGGTGACACCTTTCAACCAGTTGTCGAACACCGTAATTTTCAGTAAATTGTCTGTGCCAATGAACACCAGGTTCCGGCTTATTTTCTCTTAAATACTTGGCTACATCTGGATCAAGTGTGTCATAAATCAATTCAATGACCAACTTACCCCACCATTTAGGTCGTGATTTCAACGGTGATTGCCAATTGGTCAATCTTCCAAATTCTTCCCATAGGCCATCGGGAAAGGTTTTTTCCCAATCTCTCAATTCTTCAGCGATATATAGCCGTAATTTAAGCTGTAGTTCGTCTTCCCTGCGTTCATACTGATACCCGGTAGCTTCATCAATAAGGGCATCCAGTCCAGTTCTCGCAAGCGCAGTAGTCAACACGGCACACTTGATAGCAATCTCTCTTTGCTTGTCTGTCAGCGGGGCGTTTTTATATAAAGCCTGAACGTATCCACGGCAAATGGATTCAAACTGTTCACTAGTTAAACCCAAACCCTTCATCTGGGTTCCAGGTATCGAAAATTCTACAAGTAGTCCCAGGATTTTTTCGCTATCTATAAATGGTTTAAGTGTCTGGGCACCTATATATTTCCCCAGCTTGCCAGTATCAACATCGGCGATGGCTTTCACTGTTGCTCGCAAAGATATCACCCTTTGCGCAGTATCTAATACATATACTTCCAAATCGGTATCAGCCAGTTTCAGCGTTCCTGAATATTTAGCAAACGGAGATTTCATTGTTGTTTTTTCTTCATCCTTCATTTATAAGCTCCTTGTAAGTAGTCCTTACTTCTGTATTCATAAAGAAAAGATCCATTCTGCTACCTTCCAGGTGTTCCCTTGTGTTGTACCTGAACACAAATTCATCAATATATTTCTGCAAATGTTTTTTGCTGGTGAAATGATAGATTCCAAGGATTCCTCTTTTAAACAGTGACCAGAAACCTTCAATTGTATTTGTGTGGGCTATGCCAATCTTATACTCTCCCTGATTGTGTTTGACAACAGAGTGATCGTAAATTCTAGACAGTGCGGAATATCCTACCCATTCATCAGTAAAAATCCGGGCCGACTCTTTGACATTAGAAATGATTTCTCCGGTTAATGTAGCAACTGTAACGTCTTCAACTTTATTAGCATTTAATTTACCGCCACGTTCAACCGTTCCAACCACCGGAGTCTTGTCTTTATGGCTTCTGCCCTGAGAACCTTCAACCTTTTTGGAAGCATGGCGGTTTTTGTTCTTTCCGCCTACATAGGTTTCATCTGCTTCTACTAACCGATCCAGTTTATTGTTGTTCTCAAAGCCGAAACAATTTCTAATTCTCTGAAGCATGAACCATGCTGTTTTTTGAGTAACGCCAATGTCTTTTGAAAGCTGAACAGATGAAATACCCTTTTTGTGAGAAGTGACCATCCAGATAGCTAGAAACCATTTCTGCAAGGGAACCTTTGAGTTATCAAACAGGGTTCCGGTCTTCACATTGAAATACTTCCCTGTCTCTTTACAGCGGTATTTGTTACCCTTGCAGTTATAAACTTTAGATGAAGGATCGAATGGGCTTACAACATCACCATTCCAGCGCAATGCTTCAAGGTGATCAATGCAGGACTGTTCATCAGGGAAGGATTCAAGAAGTTCTAAGATTGAGTTGAAGTCTTTGTTAATCATCTGCTTTTTCCTTATCTATACTAATTATAGCAGATGATTACACGAAGTCAAGCATTTTTTGTGTAAATTTGTATATAATAGCCTTAATTATTTGCATTGGCTTATTGTTCCTCTCTTCATCCTTGCCACACTGGTTTTAATCGCCTGTCTGCTGATTGTTTTTGGAATTGCTGTCCCCGTCATCACAAAAGGGGAACTTTTACCTTCTATTGCTATTAGTTGCGCCGCTGTTATCGCAGCACTGGCCTATCTCAGAGAACTCTCAAAACAGAGAGTGGAAGCAGAGAGGAACACATCCCAAATTTTGTTAAGGCAAGCCGAGACCGGTTTTAAAGAGGCACGTTTGACTTTATTCACTGACAACTACATCTACCAATCAAGGGCAAGATGGTTAAGAGCTTCCCTGGCAATAAAAAATTCAATACAACTTGGTCAGGATATTCATACTCCTGAATTGAAAAAGGCATTCCATTCCCTTGTTCAACGAACTTGTGATGATTTCTATAACAATCTTACGATGCAAGAACCGGGATCAAACACACGCACGTACCTTCCTGTTTCATTTTTTTGTGGTTTTCCTACCTGGAAGACAATTAAAGACAAGGACGTCTTAAAAAGATACCCTCCCGACTATCTGAATAGAGAAAGAGAACAATTATCTTTATGCACAATATGGGAGGGCCCAACAGATCCGAAATCAGTCATAACCATATATAGTCTGCTTGAATCCGCTTCACAGAATCAGCAGCCTCTTGAGAAAGCCATATATCGATCGAAAGAAGAGTTTATCGAAAGTGATATAAAGGGTGCTGAGGGAGCGATCAAGTATATAAAATTAGATTTAGAAGGCAATTTCCCTGAAAACAAAACCCCATGACACACCCATCTTTCACCACAATATCAATCCGACCGGAGTAAACCTGAAATGGCAGATTTATCAAAATTACTCAAAACTGATTTTCGTCTTATCGCAGTTTCCGCTGAGATGCAATCTCTGCAGGAGCATTATCACATTCTTAAGGGATTGATTGCTAATACCACGGATTTTAAGCAGCGTTTTTTGGAAAGATATATACAAGGGGAAGGGCTAACTCCCGATGATCCAGAATGGCACCTCGCACATGATGAATACATGTATGATGTTGAAATTATCCTCCCAAAGCTTGTTTGGGGGCCGTTCCTAATTGCACTATTTGCTGCCTACGAATCTTCAATCACTGAGATTTCAAAGTTAATTCAGGAGAAAAAGTCTTTAAAAATCGCAATTGATCAAATAAAAGGGGATTTTCTGGAAAGAGCCAAACTCTATTTTAAAGAGATTTTGAATTTTCAGCTCTATGTAAATGAAACAGATTGGAAAAATATAACAACCCTGTTGGTACTTAGAAACGTCTATGCCCACACCAATGGACAATTCGAATTATTGAAGCCTGGAGTAAAGAATAAAATTAAGAAGCTGGAAGAACAACAAATAGGCATATCTGAAAATTTAGACTACGTTATCTGTGAAAGGGCTCTAGCTCACAAACTATTGAAATCAGTACAGAATTCTGTTTCAAGCCTCGTAGACAGATATAAACAGCAATACACCCCATGAAAAACCAATCCTTCACCACAATAGCCACCATGACCACAGGCGTCCCGGCCGGCATAAGCCAGGTGGGCCTGATCAGGTATTACAACGGCCAGGTGGCGTGGAAGTATTCGACTGACGTGGATCCGGACGGGGAAGGGGAGGCCAGGGTGTTCGCTGACATTGTCAAGGATCTGTACTGGCATCTGCACAAACAGATCGCAGTGTGTTACGGGCTGGCCGCCAGGGAGTCAATTGAAGCAGCATTCGAGGACGATGGCCTGGCCTGCCCGGAGGTGTGGTGGCTGGACTGCCGGAAGGTGGTGCAGCGTATCTGATCGGAGCGATGCAGGCCGGATAGCGAGCTTGGAGATGTGGCTCATATGATCCGGCACAGGTACCGGCCAGGCAGCACCGTGGAGGATGCTAAGGCGATCGGGGCTGTGTTCATCAAGGCGATTGCAGAGACGGATTTATCGGCTGAGGCGTGGTGCAAGATGGTGGAGGGGAAAGGGTAGGAGAGTGATGGAAATAAAGTCCAAATATGTAGTAATTTTAATCCTATTGATGTCCATTAGTGGCATTATACTAGAGGGTGCAGTTTATATTTCCGATGTAGAGAGCCTCAAAGGAATAAAAGGATTCAGGTTGCATATTGAATCTTTGGATCCAGAAATAGTTAGGGATGGTCTCAAAGAAAATGTTGTCCGAAATGATGTCGAGCTCAAACTTCGTCTGGCAGGGATAAAAATTCTAACTGAATTCGAGAGTTTTCTCGAAGTAGGATCCCCGTATCTCCATGTAAACGCTAATATCCTCAAGACAAGAAGCGGATCATATGTTTATAGCGTGGAAGTATCGACCTACCAAGCTGTTGTATTAAAACGCAATCAACAACATGAACGAATCGCTCCTACCTGGAAAACTGGTGGGTTCGGAATTACCCCTGATTTGAATGATATAAGATCAGACATTAAAAATAGGGTTGATCAATTCCTCAATGCTTGGCTGTCGGTGAATCCTAAAGAATAGTCGCGTTGTATACCACCCGGCCCCGAGGCCGACAATGACCAGGCCTGAGCCTGGCAGCTCCCGGGCCCGAGCACGGAAGAAGGACGAGGCGGGGGGTGAGGGGGACTTATATGAATTAAGTTAGAAAGGAATAGGCATGAGTTATTCTGAAGATGGAAAAAAGATACCTTTTAACGAAAGACGACTGGAGGATCTAACAGGTTCATTAACCCATGACAGGCAAAAACCTGAAGGTCTTGCTCCAACAAAACGCCCAGATCAGAATTCCGAAACGGAGCCTCAATCTCAAGAGGTTAATACGCAAGGGGATGAGAACAAGGAGGAGTGATATATGGATATGGAAGATCTATTGGAATCTATCTTGTATCTTGCTCCTGGATTCGTTGCACTTGAGTTCTATCGATATATTTACCCTGCAAAATTTAGAAATCAGTTCACCCAGATTTCATGGAGTCTTATTACTGGTTTCTTTATTTATGTAATACTTTTGCTGCTTGATAGGAAATTTTTTGGCAACTCGGTTGTAACTGACAATGAAGGATTTCCTACCATATGGTATGTCTTGTTTATACCCCCCGTTGGTTTTCTTTTTGGGTGTATTTTAGTATTAGTTCATTATTCCAGGGTGAAAATTGCGGGGTGGTTTAAATGGAGTGATTTTATCGCTCCGGATTCTTTGTCCACATGGGCAACGATCAATAAAAGTTGGAATCGAGATTGGGCTGTTGTTTACTTACGAGATGGCTCAATCTATTTAGGAGGAATCTCCTCTTATACTTATGATCCAAATTCTAAGGATCAAGATTTTCTTTTAGGGAATGCGTTGCGAGTAGATGAAGATCTACAGAGGAAGTACAACGTTGATGGAGCTGGGGTTTATCTTAATACAAAAGATGTAATTAGAATTGAATTTGTCAAGGGAATGGAGGAACCTAGCAGTGGTATAGATTCTGATTAAACCACCTCCATCCTGCCACCCGGACCCGAGTCCGGAATGACCAGGCCTGAGCCTGGCAGCACCCCGGGCCCGAGCTCGGCTGCAGGGGTGAAGATGGCTGAGGGGAGAACTGATAGAACCAACAAATTAAGGGTGGAGCAATCGTATGAACTTAACTGAAATATGGAATGTCACTCTGGAAGCAGCCGCTAATGCAACAGGGAATGATTTTTGGCTCGTGTTCTTCGGCGCTTTTTCGGGTGCCTTGCTCGCGTTTATACTAAGCTCCATTGGAGCATGGCAAAAGAATTTTACACTGAATTTCAGAGCGGGGCTGAAGGCTCAGGCTACCTTGTTGGTACAGATGCAGGAACTTGATAATATTGATTCTAAACTCATCGCTGACTATCGAGGTAAGGAAGAAGCATACAGAACAATTCCCCATTCCCTCGTTATGTACACTCCGATTGCTTCCGCAATAGACGTAAATTCACTAATCTTCATTTTGGAAACACCGAAAATACAAGTGTGTAAGATTTTTAACGACTGCATATTTGCGCAAAATGATTTTGACGATTTGGTGAAAATTATCAATAAGCGAAACAGACTGATTGAAGAAAAGAAAGATGAACTAGGATCTGAGGAATTTACCAAGGATATGAAGAATATTGAGGAGAATCTCTACATTGCATATGATAGTTCTCGGGTTTCTAATGAAAAGGCTTTCAGAGATTTGAGGGATTTCCTTAAAGAGTACATTCGTCTTTGGAAGCGCCTCGGCCGACTACGTCGAAAACAGCCTATTGATCAGACTAAAATTGATGTAGATAAAGGTTGATTTGAAATCCAATAATGAAGGATTAACCTTCTTTGCGCCGTATATTTAGTGGATATAAATTCAAAGCGCGCAGTTTCTGGTGAGTTTTGCGCGATAAGCTATGCAACTATTTTGTCCTTGTCCTTCATGGTCTGGTCTCTGTATGCTTTTTTCAGTCTTCTCCCTTTTCGGCCTTTTAATTTTCTGCTGCCTATTGCTAAGGCAGAGTCCGGATTTATACTTTTAGGGAAATCGATTATGATTTCTCTCTCCAATCCGTTTTTCCTGTCTCTCAGGATTAACTCTTTGCCTTCGCGCTTTACATCACAGTAGAACGATAAGAAAGTAGCAGCAATTCTAAAAAATTCAGTTTTGGAGGAAAGGCCTGCTAACTTGATCATCTCGTCAATTTGAGAACCCAGATGACCGTCAAGTGAAAAATTGAATCTTGTTTTGCCCTGTTTTTCCTCTTGTAAGTTACTCATAAATAAACAAACTCCTTTGACCTTCCTTTCACAACATAGGTAATCGTACCTTTTTGATCATTTGAAAATCTCCTTTGTTAGCTATGCTAGAGTGAAACTCTAATAAATATGCAGTTATGATTCTAGCCATTAGCTGTATTATTACCCAACTATATGCGCAAAACAACAGAAATCGACATTATAATTAAAAAAAAGTGCAATTTTTCTGATTTTTTTGCGCATTATGCATAATTTTATACGTTGTAAACAAAAAAAATGTAACAAGAATCACCAATAATAACTGATTTTTAACTTGAGTGTGTAAAAAAATGCATTTTTAACACAGAATTTTGTTCGGATCTGTGATATGATTGAATTCAAATCCATCAGAAGGTATGGATTTAACCGAAAATTGATGAGGTATGTGTATGGTAAAGAATAAAAGGAGTACAAAAATGCTAAACCTCTTATTGGAGGACTTGAGAAAGTTGGGATTTCTGCAACCCATTCTAGCGAGGCCCAGTTGCCCTGGGTAGTTTCAAAAGGAGGCAAATATTTATTATGGGTCAGACAACACCTAGAAACGATGTTGGCAACAATGGTGATAAAAAAAATGGGAAAAAGGAAAAGGATAAAGGCTCTTTAACAAATCGTTATTTTTTTCCCAATCCGACAATATTTAAACGCACACCTTCTCGAAGAATTAGACCCTACAGTAAGAGAAGGCCGTTTATTTTGCCGGACAACAAAAGGGAAGACGATTAAACCTGAATTCAAGCGATAGGCTATATAATGATCTGTCGAGCCTTTTGATAACCTTAATTCAAACGATATTTTGGTATTCCCCATACCAGATAATATTGGTTGAAAATTGTTTTTTTAATATCATTTAAACTTCCTCCTCCATTTAAACTGTTGAAAAATATAAACTTCTCTCCTTCGCAACGGCTGTCTTTTATGGAATTACAACCCGTTTCCTGTGGGTTTCCACAGAAACAATAGGCCTTACTATGCCCGGGTTGCACTAAGAATTGAAGAAATCCATGACACAAATGCTGTTGCAATTATTAATAGTATTGGACCCAGAATCAGCATCCTTCCGGACCACTTATCCCAGCGACTCTCTACCGTATCAATTCTTGGGCCGTGATCTTCACCAACAAGCTTTTCCAAGTTATCCAACCGGAGCTCATTCGTATCACAAGGAAGTGGCTGGTCTAGCTTCTTCTCTATCCGATCTATCCCTTTGGCAATCGAATCAAGTGTCTTCCACTGCGATATGTCTCTCTCTTCAAGCCTGGCTACACGTACTTCGATGGATTCGTCTGCCATAGCCGCGGCCCCCTTCCTCTACTTCCCGCCGAGAAGATGCGTCTTCACCTGGCTGCCCTTGGAGGACCCGAAGTAGTAAGCCAGGACAGAAGTCACACCAGCGGACAGGATTCCGAGCAGGATATTGATCACCGTCACTACCTGCTGGTTCATCTCGACTTCGTTGATTGCCATCCACAAGACCGAAGCCAGGACGCCGGCAAAGATGACAAGCAGCAGGAACGCCAGGTAATCAGGAACCTTGTCGTTTAACTTCACTTGGCGATCCCGGGCGGATCCCCGATCCATCTGGTGGATCTTGTCCTCATCAATGTCAAGCTTCCTCATCTCAAGTTTAAAGGCATTCTCGGCATCCCGGACCTTTAGCCAGTCCTCTGTTGTGGCCACCTCCAGCTTCTCGACAATGGCCGCCTCGATCATGTCGGTTCCTTCCCCGGAATCCCCGAGGCCAAGTTTGTCAGCAATAGCCTGGACAGCTGTGCCGGCCAGAGGACCGCCCAGGGCAGAAGCCAGGACAGGCGCCACTCCACCAATTATTGATTTGAGAATGTTCTTCATTTCCCCTCCTTCGGCTCTTTGATCCTGGCAATGGCCAGACCAATGAATCCGGCCCCAAACCGGAGGATAAGACCCCACTCCCATTTGCCAATGGTAAAAGCGGATCCAATTAAAGCACCATTCTGCCATTGAGTCAGGCCTGGAATTTATCTGTTTACTATCTATTTCATCGGGAGTAAACTTTGCTAATAAAAACTTTTTAGGGGAAGACGTTAGGATTCCAGATTAAAGGAAAGGAGATGAGGCATATGGAAAGAGCCAGGGGGAAAATGCTCGTCATTCCCCCTGAGAAGGCACAGCGAATGGTTAGACAGGGTGCTAGTATTTCAGTACGGTAAGAATTACCTTTCGAGTCCGGAGACTACTCCTTGAAACACATCACCTGCACCATAATCGAAATCAAGAAGGTGGCCGCAGATCCGGCTGCTATCCGCCAGGTCGGCATCGTGAAGTATATTGACTCAAAGGTGGTCTGGAAGTACACAATCAGGGTGGATCCGGACGAGACCGACGGTGCTCATACGTTCGAGGGCCTGAGTCCCTGCATTGAGGCACAGAGGAGAGGGGAGAGGTAATAATTATTGGGGAGGAACAAGGAGTAAAGCATGAATATTCCGTACAGAGCGGTTGTAGTAGCAGTTATGGTAATGATCCTTATGGCGAATCCGGTCTTGCTGGCTTCAGGTAATCCAGTACCTGGCCGATGGGAGAAAGTAGCAGCCACAAAATCCGGAACCACCATTACTGTACAGATGAAGAATGGCAACGAACAGAAATATCGCTATCAATCGGTTGATGATGAATTTCTAAACTGCCTCAGTGATTACGGATCAGTGCAAATCGATCTTGCCGACATTGAAAAAGTAGACTTATATAAGAGGGTTAAATATATGCAATTGGGAACCCTGTTCGGTTTGCTCGGAGGGGCTGCTGTAGGCGGAGTTTCGATCAACGGAGATAAAAGAGAAGGAGCTGTTTTAGTCGTCCCGGTCCTGGCAGGTGTCGGTGCTGTAGCGGGTCTTCTCATCGGAGGTTTGGCGGGCAACGGAGAAACCATTTACATATCTAAGGAAGCCGCTCTCGCCAAGGCCCAAACAGAATAATTAGCAACCAGCCACCCAACCAAGCATGAATCCTGTGTCGAGGCTGAAGAGGGGGGATTCCAATTTCTATCTATTTGACAGTTCTGAAAAAAATAATAAAAATCTTGTGAAAAGCGTTCCAAGCTGATAGTATTCTTTTGATTTAATGGATTACCTGATGGAACAAAAAATAATGATGAAAATTTTGGTTTCGCCAAAAGTTTTCTGACCGATCTTGATCGGCTCTACCGGGAGTAGAGTTAGTGGTGAAGGACATAATAAACAAAATCCTTCTAACGGATGTCATAGAAGAGTTTCCTACCTATATCACCATCTATGGTGAAGATTACACCATCCTCTGGACAAACAGGATCAGCCGCGAGAGAAAAGGGCTGGCTCTCGAAGACCTTGACAAGATTAAATGCTACGAACTTAAGGGACGATCTGAACCCTGTGAAGACTGCATCGTCGCGAAAGTGATTGAATCCGGTCAACCTCATACGGAAGAAGCACTTGAATATGAAGGAGACTCCCCGTTAAAAGGTGCGAGCTCCTGGTATTTAAAAGCCGCTCCACTCAGGGACAGGGATGGGACTCTGATTGGTATCTTAAAAGTTTCCCACAACATTTCCGAACATGTCGAGCGTAAATTACAGTATGAAAAAAATATTGAGTTTCTCCACGACCTGGTTGAAAACACCAATGACATAATTTGGGCATCCGATTCCCGGGGCGTTCTTGAATATACTAACCATGCCATGGAGAGAATCCTTGGATATACCAAGGAAGACCTGGTTGATAAACCCGCTCCCGAATTCCTTCACCCCGAGGATAAAATCAAACTGGAGGGGATTATTTCCTCCTTGGTTAATGAAAAAAAGGGCTGGAACAACCTTACCCTGAGATGGAAACATAAAGACGGGTCCTGGAGGTATATAGAGAGTACTTCTTCTCCGGTTCTCGATTCCCGCGGAAAAGTCATCGCATACAGGGGAGTGAACAGGGATGTTACGGAGCGCGAGCACTTGACTGCCCAACTCATGCAGGCTCAGAAAATGGAATCAGTCGGTCGCCTGGCTGGAGGAATGTCCCATGATTTTAATAACATGCTTGGAGTCATTCTTGGCTATCTCGAAATGTCATTCAAGCGGTTGGATCCTTCCCACCCGGTCTATGACTATCTCAAGCAGATAAATGAAGCCGCGGATCGCTCAGCCAATCTAACCAGGCAGCTCTTGGCCTTCGCCCGAAAACAAATAATTGAGCCTAAGGTCTTAGACCTCAATTCAGTCGTGGAACCCATGCTGAAAATGATTCGTAGGTTGATAGGAACAGATATTCAACTGCACTGGATCCCTGAAAAAAATCTATGGCCGGTCGAGGTCGATCCCAGCCAGGTCGATCAGATTCTTGCCAATTTATGCGTGAATGCCAGGGATGCTATTAAAGGAGTTGGAAACATCACCATTAAAACAGAGAACCGAGTTGTGAGAAAAGGTCGAATTAATGGGCTTCTTGGAATGATCCCTGGGAAATATGTCGTGCTTACTGTCTCGGACACAGGATGTGGTATTGATAAGAAGGTAATTGATGATATCTTTGAACCCTTTTTTACCACTAAACCAGCAAGTGAAGGAACAGGACTTGGTCTGTCTACAATCTACGGGATTGTAAAACAGAACAATGGTTTTGTTTATGCCTTCAGTGAGCCGGCTGAGGATACCAGGTTCGATATTTATCTTCCCCGTTACACCGGGGAAAGAACATTGATGGAAAATAATAAGAAAATCAGCAATGCGCTGGCTGGAAATGAGTCCATTCTTCTGGTTGAAGATGAAGAGGCTTATTTAAAAATCGCCAAATTGCTCCTGGACGATCTGGGATACACGGTTACGGGAAAGAATAGCTCACTTGGCGCCTATGAACATTTCCGCAGGAATCCTGACAAGTTTGATCTGCTGATAACTGACATAGTCATGCCCGAATTGAGAGGCCGGGAATTGAGGGATAAAATCAAAGCCATAAAACCAGGCATCAAATACCTGTTTATTTCCGGACATGACACTGACGGTTCTTCAGGCAGAATCAGGATTGACGAAAACGAGCCTTTCCTTCAGAAGCCTTTTACTCAGAGGGAACTGGCTCTCAAGGTAAGAGAGGCATTGGAAGCAGAGTAGACCTGTCCGATGTCAGCACAGATGAGACACTTTGAGGCAAAAAGTTAAGAGAGACAGCATAATAACCATGAACTGGATTGATGGGTTCCTTAATTACAGAGTACGAAAATTCTGGACGCTACCCGAGAATCAATCCTGCTTTAAAGCGTAAATTCGTCGTTGAATTCCATGTCCTTCTGCTTCAGGACGAGATCAACCAGTCCGAAACTTGTCTCCATGTGGAAGAGCATATTTCCTCCTGAACCCGGAAAATGAGGCTTGCCGCTTTTGTCGTATCTCGGAAAGTAAAGCAGTGCTCCATTGTATCCCTCCCGTGGCCCCTGGTACCTGAGCATCGGGACCTTGGTATCGGTGGAGCTGTCTGAAAGCCAGACTTTGTGTTGCAGGGCCGGTAGAGTGTTGGTTCGAAGGAATCCTTCAACCTGTCGAAGGGCGGGATGTCCCGCCGGTTCAGAGTAGTATGTTACCTCAACTACAATCTCAGGACCCTCTTCCTGGTTGATGTACTGTTCCACCTGGTTCCGCAAATTCTGGTTTTTCGGGTCGGCAAGCAGGCGTTTTTGTCCGATTGCCGCCTTCAGGGGTTTGGCTGTCAAGAAGCGGATTTGCAGATATATGTGGACCTCGCGGTCCCCAATTGCTGTGTCCAGATCACCATCGCCATAGCTGCGCCCGAGTGTAGCTCCCCCGATATTATAATTCATCATGCCAGGGATATTGACTCCTGTAATTGAGTACGGATGAGACCAGGGGGACTTTTCAAGGAGCTTTTCACACTCCTTTGGCTTCCAGTCGGTGTACGGTTTTTTGTCCCAGAAATCAGCCGCGGACAGGTAGGACAGGCTGATAATCCATACCAAAGCCGAGAGGCATGTTTTTGTTTTCATCATTTGACCCTTTCAGCATAGAGCAGGGTTGGTAAGCGTACGCAATTGACAGTCCTGTTCTGCTGCCCCAAAGCCTAACACCCTCCTGCAGGGAAAGCAATGGAAGCAGCCATTGAGGAGTCCTGGGCCTGGTTACAAATTGCTGCCGAAAGATCACATGATCTTCCAGCTTCTCCTGACTTATATTAACCGGAATTCCTGTTCGGGTTCGTCTTTTTTTTCTTTTTCTTTACTTCGATTGTTAAATAAGATTAAATTTCTGATAAATAACATTTTTACTTTAAAAAGAATGAGGAGTAACGGTCATGAAAGATGGATTTAAAGTAGCCGCATTGATACTTGCGGTAATGGCGTTCCTGGTAAATCCCGCGTTTGGTCAGAATAGTGAAAAAAAAGGGTGGATCCAGGGATTCTTCGGGGGAGGGATGGCTCATAGTGATTACGGTTCCGATGAGTTCATGCATGCCGGGGCTGGAGGAGGCATCCTGATTGCCGGAGGACTTGGGGGGGAAGCGGAAATCGGTTTTATGCATTTTCCAGGCAGTACCGATAATGGGACACTGTTTTCCGCGGGAGCCATATACGCTTTTAACACCGACCAGAAAACCCTGCCATTCCTGACCGGAGGATATGTCGGGTTTCTCGGTGACGACACATCTTCCGGGGGCTATTTCGGCGGTGGAGTCATGCATTTCTTCGGAGACCGCCTCGGCATCCGGTTGGAAGTCCGCGACCAGATTTATTCCGACGATTGGGGTGGAGGCACGTTTCATTACCTGGAAGCCCGTGGTGGAATTGCCTTCGGCTGGGATTAGCAAGTCTTTTTTACGGACTTTTTAAGTCAGGGTGGAAATTTCTTCAGGTTACAGGATTTTTCGTAATCTTGGACTCAGCCGTCGCTGTGGTTAGTCAATCTGAATTATTTCCTCCCTGAAAACCCGGAGAAACCGGGTCCTTGGTCCCCTGATACCCGGATTTCCGTTAGACGTAACCGCTTACGATGTAACCCGGGCTTCCTTGGCATATTGATCAGTATAGGCCCTGAAAAGTCCGCGAATTTTTTTTGTGACTGGCCCCGGTTTTCCGGTTCCGATTACAACATCATCCACCTGGCTGACCGGAAGTACCTCCTTATTGGAAGAAGTCAGGAAAAGCTCGTCAGCCGAGTAAAGTTCCGTCCTTGACACGGTCCGCAGCCGGGGGCTGAAAACCGGTTCCGTAATATTCAGAATCACGTCCCTGGTGATGCCCGGGAGAATATCATCACGCGGCGTTACCAGCCGGCCGTCGATCAGGGCGAAAAAATTTGAAGTGGTGCCTTCCAGTACATTTCCCTGGATGTTTACATACAGCGATTCGACTGCCCCTGTTTTTCCGGCATGGTTCAGGGCGAGAATCGCCTGGATATAATCAATGCTTTTTGCTCCGGGAATGTGCCGGGTAATGTCAGTTGTTATTATTTTTATCCCTTGTTCATACCATTGAGTCGGAAACTCTTTTACCGGTTTAACCATTACCAGGAGCCGGGGTTTTGCACCGGGAGTTATTGAATCGTCACTGTCTCCCCCGGTAACCATCAGGCGCACAGTGGACTCCTGGAAACTGTTGCGTTCCAGGGTCTCTTCCACTATCCTGCTGATCTCCGCGGCGCTCCAGGGGCAGCTCAATTTAATCAGCTGAGCGGAATTAATCAGCCTCCGGATATGGGCATCAAGATGAAACGGCCTGCCGCCGTATGTCCGCATATAGTCAAAAACACCATATCCCCTCAGGATCACCAGATCGCTGACCGGAAGGAATGCTTTTTCTGCTTCAATAAATGAACCGTCGATATAACAAATGCTCATGATTTATCCATTATCCTGATTTTTTAAAATAATTGCACGGGAGAAAATGATTGATGGATGCCCTGTAAACAGCAACTTTCCGCAGTTTTCCTGCCTTGAACCTTGAAGCGGACCAGAGACCCTGGAATACAAGTCAGCTTCCCCCGCGGCGGTTATTGAGATTAACAACAAGAGAGGTGAGCAGGGGGGTCAGGATTACAGTGGTAATAACAGATGCCGCTACCAGGGGCGTAGCTGTTTTGGCCAGCACTGCCATGGATGGGTCTGCCAGCCCAATGGCATGGGGGGTGGCCACGGCATTTCCTGCGGTGCTGGAAGCGGAAGCCCCGGCAATGCCGCTTCCTCCGGTAGCCCGGTCTGCCATAACATTCACGGTTCCGCCGATAACCGTAGTGATAACACCCAGTAAGATACCAGGCAATCCCGCTTTTACCAGCATGGTGAAATCTATTCCCGCTCCCAGGGAAAAAGCGAAAAACGGAATCAGGACCGGTCCTCCCTTGAGCAGGAAGGTTCGCATCTCCGCGTCAAGATTTCCCAGGATCATTCCAAGCGCGATCGGGACAATAACGGCAACCAGGCTTATCACCGGAATTTCGGCCAGGCCGGTGGCACCCAGGGCGATCATGGTCAGAAACGGGCCGTCGTTGGTTGAGATCAGGGCGATGGCTCCAACATCTGTCTCATCTCCGAATTCTCCGGTCAGGGCGGCGTATAACCCGCCGTTGGTATTGCTCATGGCCGCGATTATGGCAAGAGCGGAGAGTCCGAATATCCCACTGCTGCCGAAAAGTTTTGCCACGGTCAGGCCGATTGCCACTGAAACCGCGAACTTGGAAAGGGTGATGACGGCTCCTTTTTTCAGAGCCTTTGGAGCTGCCTTGAAGGTAATGCCTGCACCCATGCAGAACAGGAACGCTCCGATCAGGGCGGTAGCTCCATTTTTAAACAGGGCCGATGTGAAACCTCCGATCTCCAGGGCCTGGGGGAAAAAGGTATTCATGGCCGCTCCCAGGATCAGGGGCACGACCATCATGCCACCCGGGATTTTTTCGACAGCTTTTTTGATTTTCATGAAATGACCACCATGTCAAAAGCTTTAGTCGGCATATCTCTCCGGGTTAGTACCCGGTTCAAAGGTATCTCCTGAACTGGTCAGCACGGACTTGTTTCTACTGGTTATATCGTAAGCCGGCTCACATGGAGCAATATATTACGAAAAGGCACGAAATGGATTGTACCCTTCAGGAGTGACCTGTGTCCCGGTACAGCCTGCAAGGGGATCCTACGATGAGGTTGCCTGACTTGGTTCGGCTCCAAGACATCAAAACAGGAAAATTCCCAGCATGGCGGAGTTCCAGAGACCAGAATACTCCCTGGATAAGGATTCCAAATCAACCTGAAAACAGCAAAAATACTTTTATTATCCGATTATAGTGACAACCTGGACCGGTAATTTCCAGAATGGTAAAAAAAATTGAGTACTAAGTTTCCACTCCACCCTGAAACCTGTTCAATTTTGAAATTTTGTTTCTATAAAAAAGAACAATTGTTCTTGCATTAGATTTTATTTGTGCCTTATGATTCTATACACAGAAACGCGGAGGCTAAGTGAAATCTAGAAGTGAACTGGTAGATGCTTTGTGTCAAATCAGACAAAGAGATGAGATGACCCGTTTTCTCCAGGAGTTGTTGACAGAAAAAGAGATGGAGGATGTTGTCTTTCGATGGAGGCTGATGAAGGATTTATACAAGGGTGAGACTCAGCGGTATATTGCAAAAAAACATGGGATCAGCTTATGCAAAATTACCCGCGGGTCCAAAATATTAAAAGAGGAAGACTCAGTGAGTCTAAAACTCATTAAAAAACTGGAAGAATAAAATGATACAGAAATTTGATACCCCGGATGAAAATGGATATTTTGGCGAATACGGCGGCGCTTTTATCCCTCCTCAACTTGAAGCCGTTATGAAGAATATTGCGGCTGAATATGAAAAATTAAAAACAGACCCTACATTTTTCGAAGAGCTCTATGATTTATATACTCACTATGTGGGTCGGCCCAGCCCTATTTTTTATGCCAAAAACCTCAGCAGGAAATTGGGGGGCGCCCAGATATATTTAAAACGGGAAGATTTAAATCATACCGGTGCCCACAAGATTAACCATTGCCTCGGTGAGGCGCTCCTGGCAAAACGACTCGGAAAAAAGAAAGTTATTGCTGAAACAGGCGCCGGTCAACATGGTGTGGCCCTTGCCACCGCGGCCGCTCTTGTCGGGCTTGAGTGCGACATTTACATGGGTGAAGTAGATATTGTCAAAGAACACCCTAATGTAATCCGGATGAAAATTCTCGGGGCCAAAGTTGTCCCCGTCAAATCAGGATTGAAAACGCTGAAGGAAGCTGTTGATGAAGCATTTGTAGCTTACCTGCAGGACCCTGAAACTCAGTTATATTGCATCGGTTCAGTAGTCGGACCTCACCCCTTCCCTGGGATGGTACGCGACTTTCAGTCCATAGTCGGCCGTGAAGCCCGGGAGCAATTCCAGGCAATGACAGGAAAACTGCCCGGAAATCTGGTGGCCTGTGTCGGTGGAGGGTCCAACGCGATAGGCTTGTTTACCGCATTTTTGGATGATAAAGACGTTAATATTATCGGCGTGGAACCAGCAGGGAACAGTTTTAAAATCGGTGAACACGCCGCCACAATCACCAAGGGGACACCTGGCGTGATTCACGGATTCAGGTGTTATCTTCTCCAGGATGAAAAAGGTGACCCTTCCCCGGTTTATTCTGTGGCCTCCGGTCTGGACTATCCCGGCGTGGGTCCGCAGCATTCCTATCTGCACGATATAAAACGTGTCAATTATACTTACGCAAACGATAAAGAGGCCATTGATGCGTTTTTTGAACTGTCACGGGTTGAAGGAATCATTCCCGCCCTGGAAAGCGCTCATGCTGTAGCGGAAGCGATCAAGTTGGCGCCTGAATTATCTGAAGACGAGACTATCCTGGTCAATCTGTCCGGCCGCGGCGATAAAGACATTGATTTTGTCACCGAACATTATGGTGCCGCATACGGCGTGACTGACTAAGGCATTTAAGGGAGCCTAATGAAAAACCCCGGATGATTCCGGGGTTTTTCATTATAGGGACCTTGTTATCAGGGAACCGGGGGTCCGAAATCTGGGTTGGTGAGGGCCTCTCCTTCAGAGTTTCAGGCATTATTATTTTCCCTTGACCTTGGGGCTCAGCCTTCGGCATCGCCCCAGGCTGGTAAAAAATGGGCCTTTGCCCCTCTCAAATAATAGCGAGTCACAGGTAGCAAGTTGCTACTCGTGACTTGCTACTTGCGACTATTTCAGTCTGAAAGCTCCAGCGCGAGATCAAAAGCTTTACAGAAACTGGTCAACGACGCAATCCCTTTATAGGCGATATCGTAGGCGGTTCCATGATCCACGGAGGTCCTGGTGAAGGGCAGTCCCAAGGTTACATTTACTCCACCTTCAAAATCGAGCATCTTGAGGGGAATGTGCCCCTGGTCGTGATACATGCAGACCACTGCGTCATAGTTCCCGTTTACTGCCTGGTGGAATACGGTGTCAGGTGGAACAGGACCTGAAACGTCCAGCCCTTCTTCTTTCCGTGCTGTTTCCACAGCCGGTTTGATCTGGTCAATTTCCTCATCTCCAAAAGCTCCGTTTTCCCCGGCATGGGGATTCAGGCCGGCAACGGCAATCCTGGCCTGGGGCCGCAGTTTAACCACGGCGTCATGGGTCAGGCGGATCACATCAAGGATACGATTCTTCTTAACCCGGTCCAGCGCGTCCCGCAGCGAAACATGGGTTGAAACGTGGGTCACAATCAGTTTGTCTGAAACCAGCATCATCGTGTAGTTAGCAGTCCCGCAAAGATCCGCGATATACCCGGTGTGCCCAGTGAAATCAGGCTCGGTCAGGCGGATAGACTCCTTGTTCACTGGAAGGGTGACCATTGACTGGATATCTCCTTTAAGGGCGAGCAGGGCAGACTCTTTGATGTAGCAGAGAGCGGCCGCTCCCACCTTTTTGTCAATGCGGCCCGGGGTGATATCACCCGCGGAAAGCCTGTTAGCGTCATAGATGTTGATTGCGCCACTCTGAAAACCGTCGGAATTTTTCAATACATTGAATGGAGTCTGCAGGTCCATTATTGCATCACATTTCCGCAGGGCGGACAGATCCCCGACCACGATGAAATCTTCCGGCAGCCTGCCGGAACGAAACGCCCGCAATAAAATTTCCGGGCCGACGCCATTTGCATCCCCCATACTGATTCCAATCATCTGGTTTCACCTTTCGCATATTCAATGATCCTCATTATGGCATCCTCTTCGCCGAAACCGCCAGCCTTGCTGATAAGCGATAAACTCCGGGTCGCTCCCTCCATCCGCGAGACAACTATACCCGGGTAGATCTCTTTCATGGGACGGACCCCGATGATGGAGAGGGCCTTAAGGATTCCGATCAGGGTGTCTCCGCCAAATATGGTCACTGTGTTGAAAAAACTCTTCTGAAGGATATCGAAAACAATTTTACCCAGGTGTGCTGAAACCTGGAGGCAGGTATTTCTTATATCTTTATCCTGGTAATTTCCCTTAAACAGGTCATCCAGCTGGCTCCTGTCAGCCGCGGTGCGGATGATTACATCGTGACCCGCGCTTGACTCCCGGGCAAGATTGAACAATAAAACCTTGTTATAACCGGCTGTTTCGAAGGGAGATCCTGTCAATATCTCCGGGGTGAGGTCAAAGGTTTTCACCCCTTTTTGGGCCGCGTAGGTCGCCTGTTTTAAGGAAACTTCATTAAGGCTCCCGTTAATGATCAGCAGGGGGCCTTTCGGGCGTGGAAAATCCTGATCGGTTCGGGGAAGCTGCAGCAGTTCCGGCAGCATCCCGGCGAATGCCGCGGACCCTGCTGTCAGATTCAGCATTTTTCGGGCACGCAGAGCCTCACCAATTTCCAGGAGATCAGTTTCGCTTTCACAATCAAAAAGGAAAATCTCAGCATCTCTGGATGTTTCCTCTCGGTTCTTTCCGGTTACATTCAGGTTAGCGGTGACAACCTTGCGCCTGGTCTGGCTTCCCAGGATTTCAGGTATGAAACTGCTCTTTACCGGATCAAGCGGGTCAGATCCGTACTGGGTCTGGTGTAAAAGCTTGTCTCCTATGAACTGGAATCCATTCCTGGTATATCTTGACGTTTTGGGAAACGCTGGTATAAAGGAGAGGGCATCGCATCCTGATGCCGTGATAACTGCATCCAGCTCAGCACCCACATTTCCCCTGAGTGTTGAGTCCGTCTTTTTATAAAAGTATTTAACATCTTGCTTCCGGGCCGATTCCGCGATTTTTCGGACCCTGCGAGCGGCATCATCGGGAGAAAGATGCCTGCTCTCTGCATCAACCACCAGCACTTGCAGATCCGGCGCCAGGTGATTTAATTTCAGTTCCCGGTCCACGGTGACCAGGGTAGCAATCCCCTGCTGGGCAAACTGGACTCCAGTATCAATCGAACCGGTCAAATCATCGGCGATTACAAGCAGTTTTATCATGGCGGCACTTTTCCGGATGATTATTACATTTCCATCACGAGCTGTCACGGACTGGAACTGACCATCACCTGACTTGCTAAGGTGAACGCTGCCGGGAACCACTGTTCTTGACCTGCTTTCTGCGGCCATTTTGGTTTAAGGGGAGGGCCGGTTCAATTGATGATTGACGATCACTGCACAATGCGGCGCCTTTGAGCTGTAAGGCGGAAATGGAATAGACCAACCCGAAACCTTGACCATACTGGCAGCCATTTAAGGCATTGAAACCTTTCGTCATGATATTATAGGCCTTAGTATTAATGATCCGGTACTTGCTCTAACAGTTGTATCCAGGGCTTAAGTCGGGATTACGCCCCGGTCATCGGAAATAATCTTATCCGCTCCCCAGTTTAGTCTTTATGCCGGGACATTTGTATGGACATGCAGCCGTTGGAGTTCAAGGAAGGACCTTTGTCTTATTAAGATCTTTATTTACAGTGTCTTAATTAAATTTTTGAGAAGAAGTAATCATGGAAAATATTAGAAACATTGCCATTATCGCCCATGTTGACCATGGAAAAACAACCCTGGTTGACCGAATTCTCCACCAGGTGAAAATGTTCCGGGACAACCAGCATGTGGATGACCTGATCCTTGATTCCACTGACCTGGAAAGGGAGCGAGGCATTACCATCCTTTCCAAGAATGTTTCGGTTCGATACAAAGATTACAAGATCAATATTATTGATACCCCGGGGCATTCTGATTTCGGGGGAGAGGTGGAGCGGGTCCTGAATATGGCGGACGGGGTTCTGCTGCTTGTGGACGCGTTTGAGGGACCGATGCCTCAAACCAGGTTCGTCCTGCAGAAGGCACTGGAACTCAATTTGAAACCTCTGGTGGTTATAAATAAGGTTGATAAGCCTAATTGTGATCCGGACCAGACCCATGAAGCTGTATTTGAGCTGATGTTCAGCCTTGACGCTTCAGAGGAGCAGCTTGATTTCCCAACCATCTATGGATCCTCTAAAGAGGGATGGATGTCAGATGACTGGAATAATCCGACTTCGGATGTGAGTTATCTACTGGACCAGATCATTGAGCATGTTCCCGCCCCAAAAACAGAAAAGGGGAACCTGCAGCTGCAGATCAGCTCCCTCGACTATTCTTCCTACCAGGGGCGAATCGCCGTCGGGAGGATCACCCGGGGGTCGATTGAAGCCGGGCAAACAGTAGCTGTTGTAAAGCGCGATGGCAGCATCCTGAAATCGGTGATAAAAGAGCTGTACCTTTTCGAAGGGCTGGGCAAGGAAAAGATTAAACGCAGGGCAGTAGAGGCTGGTGAGATCTGTGCCGTACTGGGTCCTGAAAATTTTGATATTGGAGACACCATAGCGGATATTGAGAATCCCCAGGCGTTGAAACGGATTACGGTGGATGAGCCTACCATGAGCATGCTTTTTACAATTAACAATTCTCCATTTTTCGGCAGGGCCGGCATGTTTGTGACATCCAGGCACCTGAGGGAGAGGCTTTTCCTCGAAGTGGAAAAGAACCTGGCATTGCGGGTGGATGAAACTGATTCTCCGGAGCGCCTCCAGGTTTTCGGGCGCGGAATCCTGCACCTGTCAGTGCTGGTGGAAACCATGCGCCGGGAAGGTTATGAACTGCAGCTGGGTCAGCCCAAGGTAATTAAGAAAATAATAAACGGCGAGGTTCATGAGCCAGTGGAGACCCTGACCATCCAGGTTCCTGAAACTTTTGTGGGGAAGGTGATTGAACTTGTTAACCACCGCCGGGGTGAAATGGTGAACATGGAGAGCCGCGGAGACCGGACCGTGATGGATTTCAGGATTCCCTCCCGCGGCATGATAGGCCTGACGAATCCGCTCCTGAATGCGACCGAGGGAGAAGCTGTTGTGGCTCATCGCCTTGACGGATATGTGCCCTGGAAGGGCGATCTGCAGCGTCGCAGGAATGGCGCCCTGATTGCCATGGAAACCGGAACTGCGATTACTTATTCCCTTGATAAACTACGGGACAGGGGCAGGTTTTTCATTAACCCGGGCGAAGAGGTTTATGCTGGAATGATCATTGGCGAGAACAATCGCCAGGAAGATATGGTGGTCAATGTCACAAAAACCAAGAAGCAGTCCAATGTAAGGGCGGCCAGCGCGGATATCAAGGCCTCAATTACCCCGGCTGTAAAGTTTTCGCTGGAAGAGTGCATGGAATATATCGGGGGAGATGAATACATCGAAGTAACTCCCAAGGCCATCAGGATGAGGAAAATTCTGCTGGATGAGAATGACCGGAAAAGAGCCGAGAAAGCCGGACAGAAGAATGAGTCCTGAGTCGGACTGACACCTGGCAGGAATGGAGCTGGGGTTGCCAGTCCCAGGTACCTGGGACTGGGTTTTTCACCTGCCACGGGGGTGTTTGCATTTAGTGAAGAGGCTTAGGTTAGCTTCAGTGGTGTCCGTGATTTCCATTCTCCATTTGTAAAATCAGGAAAATCCGCGGGTTTACTACCCTGGGAAACCGAGAGTTCTGAAATTGGGGAAATCACGCTGGAGGTAATGGAATCATAAACATCCCAGTCAGGCATCAGATCATTCCTGAGTGCCTGTACCAGGCGGTGCCAGGTGATCGGAGTCCTTGACCCGCCTCCATGCCCGCGCAGGGCTTTCCTTGGAGGAGGGTTGTAATCCCTGAGAATCGGATGCTGGTATTCAGGCAGCATGTCACCGGCTTTTAGTTCCTTGCCGTCAAGGAATATCAAGTCGTCCCGGGAAAAACTGTATCTCTGCCCCCAGTAGGCGCCCTTGGTACCAGTCAACCTGTAAAAATTGCGGGGATGGGGCGTATTGGTATCAAAATTCAGGGTAAAGAACTTTCCGTTAACGGTTTTTATTAAGGAAGCGTTGTAGTCACCCTGGGCCATTTTCATGGTGGCATGGGGATGCCTGGAGCCGTAATAAAGCGCCGCGAATTCATTCAGCATATGTGCTGAAGAGCTCATGGAGACAATGAAATCGATCCGGTCTCCGTGATTGATATCCATGTGAGGGAAAATGTTGCTCATGGGATGGTCGGGATAAAGATTTCCGTTTCTTTTGATGGAATCCTGGAGGCGCCAGGGCTCTCTCTCCGGGTCGAATTTAACCAGGCGCAAATCGTGGACATAACCCCCTTCAGCATGGACAACTTCTCCGAATACCCCTTTCTGGATCATCTGGAGAAGGGGAAGGTTGCGGAAGCCTTCAAGTCCCATTGTTGCCCATTTCCCGGTAGTCTTCCAGGTTTCGATAAGTTCCCAGCCCTCATCCACGGTGAGAACGATGGGAACCTCGGAGACGGCGTGGCTGCCGTTACGCATGGCGGACAGGCAGACAGGAGTGTGCCATTTCCATGGCGTAGCGCAGATGACGCAGTCCAGATCTTCATTTTGACACATGCGCTCAAAGTCGGTTTCAGTCTTTCCGTACAGGGCCGGGCTTGGCTGCCCGGCTTCTTCCACCCAGTGCTTGGCCTGGTAAAGGTAAGCGTCGTTGATATCACAAAGGGCTGGGACCTCAACCCCTTCGATCCCGAGGGCTGAATCCAGATGGAAGGATCCTCTGTCTCCAACACCGACAAATCCGATTCTTATGGTTTTTTCAGCCATTTTATACATTCCTCTGAATAAGTCCGCTCATATGGGTGTTTAACGGCAAGCGCCGCGATCTGTTTTCTATAAGCATTTCCCTGCGGATGTCAGGCAATAACAATAGGTTTCTTTTCTTTCCATTTGCCGCGGGTGAAATCCGGGAATTCAATCGGTTTGCTCCTTCCAGCGACCGAAGCCTCGCTGATCGGTGCAACTGAACTGCTGGTAACTGAATCGTATACGTCCCAGTCAGGCATCCGGTTTTCCCTGAGCGCGGTAACCAGCCGATGCCAGTTGAGCGGAGTCCTGATTGCGACTCCACCCTGGCTTCGGACATTCTGACGCAAGGGAGGATTGTAGTCCTTAAGCAGTTGAGGCGTATATTCTTCCAGGTATGGGGCGGCTGGTTCCCACTCGTGGGCTTCGGGACTTCTGCCGTCCAGGTAGATATACGGTCCCCCGGTGCCGAAGGACTGGAAATAGACTCCCTTGCTGCCCTGAATTCGGTGCATGCCCCTGGGATGGGGAGTACTGGTGTCAAAATTAAGGGTAATCATTTTACCGTTTACCGTCCGGATCAGGGAAGCGTTGTAGTCTCCCTGCGCCATTGATATCTTGGCGTATGGATGCTCTTTGCCGTAATACTGGGCAGCATACTCGTTAAGAGCCTGGGCGTTTGAACTCATAGAAACCAGGTGATCAATCCGGTCACCATGATTGATGTCCATATGGAAGATCATGTAGCGCATGGGATGGTCAGGGTACAGGTTGCCGTTCCTCTCTACTGAGTGCTGCAGTCTCCAGGGTTCTCTTTCCGGGTCAAATTGAAAGAGCCGAAGGTCGTGGACATATCCTCCTTCACAGTGGATAATATCGCCTAAAAGCCCTTTTTGTACCATATTAAGCAATGACAGGTTGCCAAGCCCTTCCAGGGCCAGGGTAGCCCATTTCCCGGTTTTCTCATAGGTTTCAACTATTTCCCAGGCTTCATCAAGAGTCAATATTATCGGAACCTCGGATACAGCGTGCTTGTCGTTGCGCATTGCCGACAGGCAGCAGGGCGCATGCCACTGCCAGGAAGTGCTGCAGATAACGCAATCCAGGTCTTCGGTTTCACACATACGTTCGAAGTCGGTTTCGGTTTTTCCATAAAGGGAGGGGCTTCGCTGTCCGGACTCTTCTATCCGTCTCTTGGCTTGGTACAGGTATTTGTCATTAATATCACAGATGGCAGGAACCTCCACTCCTTCGATTCCCAGTGCGATATCAAGATGATACGATCCCCTGGTTCCAACACCGACAAATCCAAGCCGAAGAGGTTTATCCCCGGCAGCAGCCTGGCTGAAGGAGTTGCTGCCCATCACCGAAATTGCAGCGCTTCCAGCGGCTGTGTATTTCAAAAAATCTCTTCTGTTATGCTGATCCTTCATCCCTTTCCCCCCGATTATGAAAAAAGTGAAACCAACTGAGTTCTTTTTTCGATAATTCTTTTAATTCATAGTTTATTAATTGCAACTTAATTAATAATCTTTCTTGACCAAAATGGACCATTTTTATTAATTAAGTCTTTGGACTGGGAATTTTAATGGTCAAGTACTATCCTTTTAAGGATTTTTTTACTTTACCCATGATCCCATGTCTGCGGTCATCTGTTTATATCCCCATAACATCCGGCAGACAACTCCAGACTAAAACACGCAACCATAGCTGTCAACGGGTTTTGTCATGGCATTTGACAGATTCTGATGCTTTTGTTGATTAATGAGTTTTTGTAACCTGATATTCTCTGGACTATAAACTGTATTTTTTGTACCTAAACTCTGCTTCCACTTATCCATTGATCCTGGCAAGCTTGGCTTGCTTATAGATCTAACAAGGAGGGGAACCAAGCTGACCTGTAATTGGATCTTATTAAAAGATAGAATGAGAAATTCCAGATTACCCGGGGAAGCGATCAGGGATTAAGGATTGACATGTCCCGGACTGTTGATAATAATCGCTGGAATTTTAAGTTTTTTCTGCCGGATTAAGGATAAATGTGGCATGGATGCCTTGATAAAAAAAGACCCAATGTACAGGTTTCTCATCTTGTTAACCGTAGCCGCAGCTCTCGGACTGCAATTCTGGCGCACCCTGTTCAATAATTTCGCGGTGGAAATCGCCGGGCTGGAAGGGTTCCAGGTTGGTATTATTCAGTCGGTCAGGGAGGTTCCCGGATTTCTGGCTCTCCTGGCAGTTTACGTAATGCTGGTCGTCAAGGAACACCGGTTATCAGCTCTTTCCATACTGGTCCTGGGTGTAGGGGTAGGGGTAACCGGATTTTTCCCTTCCTATTATGGCCTGATCTTTACCACGTTGATCATGAGTTTTGGTTTTCATTACTACGAAACCACCAACCAGTCCCTGACACTTCAGTATTTTGATCAGAACTCCTCACCTCTCATCTTCGGGCTTCAGCGCAGCTACGGAGCTATGACCAATATAGTGGTAGGTGTATCAATAATGCTCCTGGCCGATACCTTTTCGTATCGTCAGATGTACATGACGGTTGGATTGATTCTTTGCGTCATAGGCCTTTGGGCTTTTGCGCAGAATCCGGTTCGCGGAAGCATCAAAGTCCAGGTTAAAAAAATGGTTTTCCGCCGGAAGTACTGGCTTTTTTACCTGCTGACATTCCTGGCAGGGGCCAGGCGTCAAATCTTTGTTGCTTTTGTAGTGTTCCTGATGGTGGAGAGATTGTCCTTTTCCATCAAGGAGATTACCCTTCTGTTTGTATTTAACAATGCGGTGAATTATTTTTTAAGCCCCTTGATTGGAAGAGCAATAGTCAGGTTCGGAGAACGCAGAATCCTATCGCTGGAATATGCGAGCATGATTGTGATTTTTCTGGCATATGCTGTTGCCGATAGCAAAATGCTGGTTTCCTGCCTCTATGTCCTGGATCACATTTTCTTCAATTTTTCCATGGCGATAAGGACATTTTTCCAGAGGATTGCGGAGCCTGGGGATATCGCATCCAGCATGGCTGTCGGCTTTACAATCAACCATATCGCGGCAGTTCTTCTGCCCGCCCTTTTTGGTTTTTTGTGGATGGTGGACTACCGGATCCCTTTCATTGGGGGAGCCTTGCTGGCATCAATGTCACTCACGGCAGTGCAGTTCATATCAAGGCGTAACCATTAACCCAATGAAAGCCGGGAGCCTGTCCATCATCTCTGCTTACTGGGTGAGACAGCTCCCTTGTTGAAAATCTCTTTCTGCCTCTAACGGGTATCGATTAGCGACCTTCCCGGCATACCTTCAGCCTTCCCCGAGGTTCGTTTGATTGTAAGAAAGCAATTGTTTTGTTCGTCTGTCTTAATCAATTCGAACTATCTGCCTAAAACATAAAGACATAAATATACATATGAGTTGAAGCGGAAGTTAACTACTGTCAGGCGGCTTTTTCGCCTCCATAGAAGTCAGTTGCTATGAAATGCAGGTTATACCAGGTAATCCGGTCATGATGAAAAATACAATTAACGGTTTATTCTGTCACATATTACCCATTATGATTTTTTCCGGAATGATGCTGGCGCCGCCTCCTGATAATGGAAAGAATGCGTTTAGCGTGACTGTAGGCATAAGCATTCCGTTGTGGAGAGACAAGTACCGGCCCGGCGTACTGGAAGTTACTGAGAACAGGATTGCTGAACAGATGAACTATTCCCAGATCCGCCACGAAATGAAGTTTTCCATAAGCGACCTGACGGCGGGACTGCGGACACTGGATGAGCAACTGGGCTTATATGATTCAGTCCTTATTCCCCAGGCGGAAGCAGTCCTGAAATCAGCGGAGGCTGCCTATGAGGAAGGCCAGGGAGGAGTCCTGGACCTGCTTGACGGTGCAAGGTTCCTCCTGAACCCAAGGCTTGGTGCTGAGCGTTACCGGGCTGATTACCTGCGTGCCATGACCGAAATGGAAAAGGCGGTCGGCACCCGGTTCCCGGATAGACAAGGTTATTTATGAAGTGCCTGTTAAACATCTTCATACCTTTGGCGGTTGTGAAGGTATCCTCCGTTTTGGCCCTGGAGTTATGGTGTTTGAATCTGAAGATGAGAAGGATTCACGGTCCTGGAGGCTGGGAACTGATGTGGTGGGTGTCTGGTCATCAGGGAAGTTTGATCTTGACATAGTTGTCCGGGAACGAGAAGGCGGAGACCTAAACAGGGAGAGGCGTTTCCGTTTCCAGCTGAAAGAGCCGATCGATGGAGAGTTCTACTTCAGGTTAAGAAGGGAGATGCTTCCCTGATTTTAATGATCATGTAAAATGAAGGTATTGTGAAATTATGGGTAGAGGGAGAATGAGAGGGGTGGTTAAGGCTCCGGTTTCGACTATCTTAAGTGGTCTGGAAACCGGGCAAATCCACCTACGCAACATTTTATGAAGGTGAACTCAGGAAGACGGTTAACATCAATGACGGTCAGAAAGTGAACAGATGAAAAAAATTGCATTGTTTGTGTTTAATGGTGATCCCGTTTGTTTCATACATGTACTGCTGAATGGCCTGGACATGAAACAGAAGGGATATGACGTACGGATTATCATAGAGGGTTCTGCGGTCAAGCTGATTCCTGAACTGGATAAGGAAGACAACCATCTGCATATACTCTGGAAAAAAGTCCTGAAGGAGGAGCTGGTTGAGGGAGTGTGCAAGGCCTGCGCCGCCAACCTGGGCACCCTGCAGTATGCTGAATCCCAGAACCTGCCAATCCTGGATGATATGCTGGGGCATCCCGGAATGGCTGGATACCTGGAGAAAGGTTACCAGGTCATAAGCTTTTAGTTTGATTTATCAATGAGGTGGTGCATCGGGATCAGGCTGATTGGCAGCCGCCTTGATGCGCCACCCCATATTGGATTCTAAGCAACGGGATTTTTATAATACTCCACTTTCCCGTCGGCCAGATCGGCGACCTTGTCGATCAGTTCATTTCTCTTATCTTCGCCCATTTCTGAGAATGATTTGGCCAGTTCGATTTTTTCCTTCATTATATCCGCGTTTTCAGCCCCGGTGATCAAGACGCTTACGGGAAGGCTCCAGACGAAATTGAGAGCCTCGGCAACAGTAATCCTTTTGGGGATTACGGGATTGTCAGACTCCCAGACAACTCCGTCCAGGGTCTCTTTTTTTGGGAAGAATCTGCCATCAGCCAGGGTTTTCATGGCCAGGAGCCCGATATTGCGGGCCTGCAGTTCAGGAACGACTTTCTTGATGAAACTGTGGTAATTGGAATCCATGACATTGATCGGCATCTGGGCAGTGTCAAACATGTTGGAATCCGCGGTGCGTTCCAGCATCCTCAAATGAGCTTCGGGGTTGCTGTGGCTGGTAAATCCGATGAATCTTACCTTTCCCGAATCCTTGGCTTTAGCGAAGACATCGAGCACTCCGTTTTCAATCCTTTCATCCACGTCTTCGGGATTGCTGAGAGAATGGACTTGCCATAAATCCAGGTAGTCAGTCTGTAAACGCTGCAGTGATTCATCCAGGTGTCGCTGGACCGTGGCCGCGTCTTTACCGGTGGTTTTGGTCATGATAAAAACCTGGTCCCGGTATTTTGGTGTCAGGTATTTCCCGTAGCGGGTTTCGCTTCCACCGTTGTCATATGATTCAGCGGTATCAAAAAAGCGGATTCCACCCTGGAGAGCGGCTTCGATAACCTCCTGGGCGTCCTTTTCAGTGGTCCACCCGACATGGTATCCGCCGCAGCCAAGCATGGTAACATTTTCTCCGGTCGCGCCTAAAGGCCTGAGGGGCAGAGCTGCTCCCAACTGATTTGGCTTTATGATTTCAGTGGCAGGCTCTCCATTTTTGCAGGCAGCCATCATAGCGGGTGTTGCCGCTGCCAGGGTTCTTAAAAATTCTCTTCTTTCCATGAGTACCTCCAGCCTTTCAAAGTATTTTGATTTATTTATTATACATAGAGACGCAATCAGAAATGTGAGAACAAGGCGGCAGCATTCTCCTTATGATGGAAAAATGAGAGGTTATCCTGCCATGGCCGGATCACCTCATCTTCTGGGTCCTTGGCCTGAGTTTTTTTCTATATAACTGTAAACATTAAATTTTCTTTTACATCCATTGAAGTTCATATACCTGATCTTTCCAAAGACATCGCGTTCAAACCAGGCCCTGTCATGAACACCACCAATGCTCCAGGCTATTCCGGTGTAACCATTCGGATCCCTGCCGTCCAGTTCGTATTTATCATTCAGGTAAATGGCAATTTTCTGGGCGTCTTCGGGAGATGCTGTCCATTCCAGTATTTTTTTTGCCCAGTACATCCGCATGAATCCATGCATTTTCCCCCGTTGTGTCATTTCAGCCTGGGCCGCGTTCCACAATGGATCATGGGTGAGTCCTTTTTCGAACTCTTCAGATGAGTATATATGTTCCCTTTCATCCCCTCGGTGTTCATCCAGGCTTTTTTTTGCCCAGGCGGGGAATCCGTTGAAATTGTCGTAATCCCTGTTGTAGTAGCAGTAGTTGTCAGCCAGCTCCCTGCGCACAATTAACTCTTCCAGGTATGCTTCACGATCTGTTTGTTTCCCAATGTTTGAATCGGTTAAACCAAGCGCTATTTTCTGGGCGCTGATCTGTCCGTAATGGAGGTATACGGACATGTCAGAGAGTGAATCAAGGTTGGGGTCATTCCTTTTTTCACCGTAACCGCTGAGTTTTTTTTCAACAAATTCACCAAGGGCGGCATGGGCGGCATCTTCTCCCGGCGTGAATTCGTTCACCGGGTGTACGGTTTTATCAACCTTCAGGGATTCGCAGGCTTTTTGCCAGTCATTTTCTGGAAATGGCAGATGTTTTTCCTGTCCTTCAATCTCCGTCAGTTCCGACAGGAACCGGGAGCGCAGTCTTGTAAGTTTAGGCCTGAGAGTGTAGGCCGCGAATTCCTGTTTGTCAGAGGCCAGCCAGCAGGGAACGATATTGTGGGCATCAACGCACTCGAAGGGAATGTCCAGGGTTTTTTTTACAGTATCTTCCCAGTCCCGCTTAATCCGGAGAGGTGAGAAGTCAGTGACCAGATAACCCGCGTTTTCCTTTTTGATAAATTGCTGGATGTTTTCCACCGGATTTCCGACAAGGAGAAAAAAGGGGATATTCAGTTTTTTTAATTTGGATTCGACCTCTTTCAGGCCCGCGATCATGAAATGGTAATGCCTCCATGGTGCATCCAGGAAACTGGGGACGAGACAGAAGATGACCTTGAGGGATGTATTGTATTGACCAGCCAGTTCCCGGGCCCTGACCAGGGACCAGTTATCTCTGACTCTTTGTTCACGGGACATCCAGTATACAATGCTACCCCTGGAATACTTCTTCTGATTTAGCTGGTTAATTCTTTCTGCCTGCATTTCAGTACCCGCTCCTTGCCGGGAGTTTCCCGGCAAGCCGATAAGATCTGACCGTTACCTCCTGTTTATATACTAGTTGGGTATTAAAAGTAAGATGTTTATAAACCTGGCTGAAGCATCGTGTTTAAGGAGGGTATCCGGTTCAGGGTCAATCTTCAGATAAATCAACACCCGGGTAATATATTTTGGCGCATTCCGGGCAGATGCTGTGGCTGAAGTCTGCTTCGGAATGGGTTTCAATGTAAGACTCGAGGTGGGTCCAATACCCTTTGTCATCCCTGATTTTTTTACAGTGGGCACAAATGGGAAGCAGGCCTCTCAGGGTGATTTTTTCCTTTATGGTTTTTTCCAGCCGGAGATTGGTGTCCCTCAGGTCTCTTTCCGCTTCCTTCAACTCCAATTCCACCCGCTGGTTGTTGATCATCACCAGGCATAATCCCCAGCTGATTTCATAAGCCAGGATTATCAGATAGTAAGTTGCATAGGCGTTTCCCATGCTGAATATATCGCCGGTAGAAGGTGTCTTAAGCACTAAAGGCCCTAACAGCAGGGTGAGGCCTGTAATTCCGCTTGTGATGGCTGTAGCATGAAAGAATTTCTTGTTGGATTCCTGGGCTGTTTTAAAAAATGTATAGGAAATTGTCAGGATGAAGAAAGCGCTATAGAGGCCGACTATTGTACTTCTGATAATGATGTCGGGGACTACAAAGTAGAAGAATGCGATTGCAAGAGTTAGTGGGATCAGGGTAGGGTAGAAGATTTTTGGGAGAGGGAAACCCTTTGTAAACCTGTATGTCCCATCCAGCCGTAGGATGGCCCCAAAAGTAAAGCAGAAATTACCGACGATGATGCTCAGGGAAGGCGGGATTGATCCCCTGAGCATGAGCAACAGGTAACCTATGGAAACAAAAAAGTAAGCAACTACCCAAAACCTGAAACCAAAGAATGTTTTTTGGCTGGCCTGGTAAAAGTACAATCCGCAACCATATACCATGGTCACTACTACAGCTGATAAAAGCAGTGTTTTTATGTCCATTTGTCCAGATATTCCATGTTTTGAGGAGTATTAAAAATTTTGTCTTCTTACCATAACCTGAATGTTGGTTTTTCCTGAATGTTATTTTAAACAGGGGCAATGGTATCCAAAATCTGCTATTGAACCGGATTCCGACAGGAAAGCGATTATATACTACATTTAGGCGATGTGATTAAAATAATCAGGAAGATCAGAACTCTTGGTTTTTCAATCCAGAAACTTCTGATGCAACTATTGTAGAATTGGATTAATCAGGGATTGTTTCTTTTGATCTGAGGATTAAGATAAGGTTTTGATCTGCCGGGAATTCTTTTGGCGGGATCGGATTCATTGGCAAGATGGTTTCGGGATTGCATCCACGGAACTCATTTACCCAGGCTGACAATAGCAATGGGACCTGGAATTGGTAAAACATGGAAAAGTTTGTTATTCGCGGTGGAAAGAAACTCAACGGAGTGATCTCAGTTTCTGGCAACAAAAACGAGGCCTTGCCTGCCCTGGCGGCAACCGTGCTTACGGATGATCCGGTTGTTCTTCGTAACCTGCCTGGAAACGGCGATGTACTGACCATGATGGATCTTTTACGTTCCGCCGGAGCCGGGATAAGGCATATTGGTCCCAATGACTATGAGATCTGCTGTGCGGGATTGGCCCCCGGCCGGCTGGATGACAGGCAATGTTCAAGTTTGAGGGCGGCGATCCTGCTTGCAGCTCCTTTGATTACAAGGTCTGATGATTTTGCGCTCCCTCCTCCGGGGGGAGATGTTATAGGCCGAAGGAGGCTGGATGCCCATTTTGCCGCTTTTGAATCCCTGGGTGTGTCAGTAAGGGAAATAAACCGGAAGTATCATTTCCGCAAGCGCACCCTGAAGGGAAGCAATATTTTTCTCGAGGAGCAGTCAGTAACAGCCACTGAAAATATTATCATGGCGGCCTCGCTCGCCCGCGGGACAACCTTGCTGACCAACTGCGCTTGTGAGCCCCATGTATCGGGGCTGGGAAGAATGCTGATGTCAATGGGGGCCTCCATCAGCGGCCTGGGCACGCACATTATTAAAGTTGACGGGGTGGAGAAGCTTTCCGGGACCGAGCACGTCATAGCACCTGACTACCTTGAAGCCTGCGGTTACATTGTCCTGGCGGCAATCACAGGTTCTGAACTGACAATCCGGAACACCAGGAGCGAGGATTTGATTGTTGCTTCTTCTGCCTTTAAGAAACTGGGCATCAGATTTGAAATTGGCGAAAACGAGGTTTTTGTACCCGGAAACCAGGAAATGGAAGTGATGGGAGATTTTTCAGGTGATATTGCCAAGATTGATGATGGTCCCTGGCCGGCGTTGCCTTCCGATCTCATGAGCCTGATGATAGTTGCCGCCACCCAGGCTCGGGGAACACTGCTTTTTTTCGAGAAAATGTATGATGGCAGGATGTTTTTTATTGATTATCTGACTGCAATGGGAGCGAAAATTATCCTTTGCGATCCCCACCGGGCCGTGGTGGTGGGTCCGGCTCAGCTGTATGGATCTGATCTGCGCAGTCCCGACATCAGGGCAGGAATGGCCCTGATCCTGGCTGCTCTATGCGCGGATGGTGAAAGCAACATATACAATATCGGACAGATAGACCGTGGATATGAAAATCTCCAGCAGAAATTATATGGCATCGGCGCTGACATCAAAAGAGCCGGGGAATAAGATGGAATTATTCGAGTCATTTAATCCGCAGATAAATGGGAATCTCAAGGAAATAAGCAACATACGGGTCGGAGGTCAGGCTGATTATATCATCAGGGTGCAGAGTAAAGAAGATTTAATCAGGCTTTCCCGGATCTGCCGGGAGCAGGGAGTCCGCCTGATGCCTCTGGGTCACGGCAGCAATGTTTTTTTTTCGGATGGACAGATAAAAGGGGTAGTTGCTGTTATAGCCTTTTCTGACATCATCTTAACTGGTGACTCATCCATAATAAAAGTATCTGCGGGAACCGGTTTGGCTGATCTCCTGGAGTTTTCTTTCCGCAACTCCCTTTCCGGCCTGGAGCTGTTCAGCGGCATACCTGGCACCGTTGGAGGGGCAGTTTTTGGTAATGCCGGGGCCTATGGATCTGACATCGGGAGCTGCCTGCTGCGGGCTGAAATTCTCACGGAAAAAGGGGATGTTGTGACTGTGGATAACAGCTACTTCGAATTTTCCTACCGCGACTCAGTTTTAAAAAGAAACCGGGCGGTACTGCTTGAAGCCGATTTTAAATTGACCAGGGGAATCCAGGGGGAAATCCGGCAGAGATCGGATGAGATATTGGCTGTGAGGATTAAGAAACTTCCCTCTCCCGAGATCCCAACGGTTGGATCGTATTTTAAGAACCTGTGCCTGGAATCAGGGGAACGCAAAGCCGCCGCAATATTCCTGGACGCTGTTGGCAGCAAAGAATGCTCAGTAGGTGATGCAATTGTTTTCAGCGGGCATGCCAATATAATCTGCAACCGAATGAACTGCAGAGCAGAAGATATTCTGCGCCTTGAGGAAATGCTGGTTGAGAAAGTCAAAAAGAGATTCGGGATTACCCTGGAACGCGAAGTCATCTACATCGATTAGCTATCCTGGGCCTGCGATCAGGGCCTACCTGTAAAAACATTTGCCTGGACTCCGCTCATTCCGAAGCAATGGTGTCCCCCAGGTTGTTGTTGAAGGTTCTTCTCCCAGTTCCTGATTGAAGGGGAATGAAATCTGATTAATAATAAGGATATGCATATCTTAGCTGATACAGCCTGCAATGCTCGGGCTTGCCGGTTGTCTGAAAATCATGGGAGCAAGCTGCTGGCCATGACAAGTTCTGAACGGGGGATCAAGTGTTAAAGAGAATAACAATAATAAATTTTATCATTAATATTTTCCTGTTTCTGATAATGGCTGCGATAGGCGGAATCGGTTTATTGATGGAATATAAACTGGTTTCCGGGGAAGAACGCTGGGAAAGGTACGGGAGCAATCCTGATCTTTACATGTGGGGCTGGGATCGCCATCAGTGGGGTGACCTCCACCTAATCCTGGGTTATCTGTTTTTCGGTCTGCTTTTTTTTCACATTTTTTTACACTGGAGCCAGATTAAAGGCATATATCAGGTGATGATCAAGTCCAAGTCCCGGCAGGTTGTCCTGGTTTCCGTTTTTGCCATAACATCGCTGTTCCTGCTGTTTTTTGCATTTTTGAGCCCAATAGACGTCGTCCCTTTGAAGGAAGGGGAGGGGAGGCACCGATTGGAGGCAAGCCGGCCCGTTGGGGAGGGAGGCAGTGTTATTCGGGGACTATCAGAAGCGGCTTCGGGGGAGCAGCCCATGGCTTCTGGCTCTACAGAAGCAGGAGGCGAACTTCACGCTCCGCTGCAGAGCAACCAGGCAGACTTGCATGAAGATGTGGCCATCCATGAAGGGCATGAGTCGAGAAATCTTGAAATTTACGGCACCAGCACCATCGGTGAAGTTGCCGCTAAATACAATGTCCCGGCAGAACTGATAAAGAATGCCCTTGGGATTCCCGTTGACAGGCCTGATAATGAAAGGCTGGGAAGACTGAGGAGGCAGTATGGTTTCCATATGAGCGATGTGGAAAGATTCATCGAAGAATACAATCAGAAGAATAAGTAATAAATCTTAAAACATGGAGACATAATGAAATATACACCATTAGAAAAACGCTATGAAAAAATGAAATACAACAGGTCCGGCAACAGCGGCCTGCTCCTGCCTGCCATTTCGCTGGGACTATGGTACAACTTCGGCGGGGTTGACCCGATCGAGAATTCCAGGGCCATGTGCCGCCGTGCCTTTGATCTGGGGATAACCCATTTTGACCTGGCCAATAATTACGGGCCTCCCCCGGGTTCGGCTGAAGAGACCTTCGGACAGATTCTTAAAAAGGATTTGGCGCCCTTTAGGGATGAACTTATCATCTCCAGCAAGGCCGGTTATTACATGTGGCCCGGCCCCTACGGGGAATGGGGTTCCCGGAAAAACCTGGTTGCCAGCCTGGACCAGAGCCTGAAAAGGATGGGCCTGGACTATGTTGACATTTTTTACAGCCATCGCCCCGACCCTGACACTCCATTGGAGGAGACCATGGGTGCGCTGGATTACATTGTTCGCAGCGGGCGCGCCCTTTACGCGGGAATCTCCACCTATACTCCTGAGCAGACGCGCCAGGCATCGCGTATCCTCAGGGAACTGGGAACCCCCTGCCTTATTCACCAGGTGCGCTACAACATGTTTGACCGCTGGATAGAAGATGGGCTGATGGAAACCCTGGAAGATGAGGGTATAGGCTGTATTGTTTTTACTCCCCTGGCCCAGGGGATTCTTACTGATAAGTACCTGGGAAAGACTCCGGATAACGCGCGCGGAATCAAGTACAAAGGTAGCCTGGCCTGGGGGGATGCAGTGACCCAGGATCGTCTGGACAAGGTTAGAAAACTGAAGAAAATCGCGGATGAGAGAGGGCAGTCAGTCGCTCAGTTGGCAATAGCATGGACTCTGCGCAATCCAGTTATCACTTCTTCCCTGATCGGCGCCAGTAAAGTAAGCCAGATTGAGGATTGTGTAAATACTCTGGACAACCTGGAACTGTCAGCAGAAGAGCTGAAGAAAATTGAAGAAATTATCGTTTGAAAGCGTATTGCCTTTTAGTGACGGTAATTTTTAGATATTTAACAGGAGGGAGATCCGGACATGGAAAAAAGTTACGGAATCAGGAAGACTCTAGACGCGCCTTTTGAGGAAGCATTGGAAAAAATAACCGCCCGGCTCAAGGAGCAGGGATTCGGGGTGCTGACTGAAATTGATATTAAGGCCACCTTCAAAAAGAAGCTGGATATTGATTTCAGGCGCTACATTATCCTGGGTGCCTGTAATCCCAACCTCGCCCATAGGGCCTTTCAGAATGAGCTGGAAATAGGCCTGCTGCTCCCCTGTAATGTCATCGTATATGAGACTGATGACCACAAAACCACGGTTTCGGTTATTGATCCCATAATGATGATGGGAGTAACGGATAATAAGGCTCTCGGGGAAGTGGCCATTGAGGCTAGAGGCAGGCTGGAGAAAGCTTTAAATGCACTTAATTAGAGCTGAAATCAGGGAAAAGAGCCGGGTCGGGTGGAAACATTCGGCAGAGCAGCACTTTTCGGGAAATTTTTTCCGATTTGAACCTGAAAATATGCAAGAATTGATTTCAGGAATAATAAAATCCAGAAGGAGGAACTGACATGGGCGAAGAAGTCGCGGTAGGTTGCGCCCGTCCAACAGGTGGACCTGTTGGAGAGACAAAAGAAAATGCTCAGCCTGAAACAAAAGAAATTATTAAGGAGAAAACCATGATTAGAGTCGGGCAGAAGGCGCCTGATTTTGTTGCGCCTGCTTACCATAAGGGAAAATTCACATCAGAAAAATTATCAGACCACCTGGGTAAATGGGTAGTTCTTTGTTTCTATCCAGGTGACTTTACCTTTGTCTGAGCGACCGAGATTTCGGCAGTTGCCGAAAAATATTCCGAATTCCAGGCTCTTGGTGTGGATGTTTTATCCATGAGTATTGACAGTGTGTTTGTGCACAAAATGTGGAACGATCATGAACTTTCAAAAATGGTGGAAGGTGGAGTCCCTTATCCAATGATGTCAGATACCGGAGGGAAAGTGGGAACCATTTATGGTGTTTATGATGAAAATGCCGGAGTAGAAACACGCGGTCGTTTCCTGATTGATCCTGATGGAGTCGTGCAGGGATTTGAAGTGCTTACACCGCCAGTCGGCAGGAATGTAAGTGAAACCTTCCGGCAGGTCAGGGCTTTTCAGCTGGTCAGGGAATCCAAAGGCGCAGAGGCCACTCCCTCCGGATGGAAACCGGGGCAGGAGACCTTGAAACCAGGCCCGGATCTGGTTGGTAATGTATGGAAAGTCTGGTCTACAGACAAGGCATTTGAATAGTTTTTAACTTACCGGGGCGGACTCAGCTGTCCGCCCCTTTTCTTCAGTAGTTCTGCCTTCACGTAGCTTTCGGGTAGGTCTGATCCTGGTTGAGAAGCTTGAGCGGACTTCCTGATTTCCCGGAATCGGTTGAGAGTTTCCATCCAAAAATCATCCATTGATTACTCTGAAACAACATTGCTGTCTAAGCAAGGTCCGTGGCACAGAATTAATTCGGAAGATTTGATTTTCGGGGAGTATAATTTTCCAGACTGATTGCTCCAATCACGTGGAAGGCAAGGACTTGCTGACAATAAATCGTGGATTGAACTTGAGCCTTGCTGGAAGCATCTGCATAATGAGAACCAGATTATTGAATCTGCAAGGACAGTCAGGATAGAGAAACCGTCAATGTGCAGGAGCGTTTATAGCATAGAACAGTTGAATTCTTTGTATTTTTTATTCGATGCGATGTGCGGAATGAATCACATTCTGGATCATGCGGGCCGAAGACTTCAGGCCCGTTTTATACGGAAGGGAAGCAATGAAGAAGTTAACATTACTGATCATAGCCTTGGCGATCTGCCCGTGGACCTTTGCTGAAAGCATTATTAAACCCGTTAATGACCTGGGACTGGGTACAGTTTCAGGTCGGGTCCAATATTTTGGCATGCACCGCTATTTTGAAGGGAATAATCCTGAAAATGCCAACTCCCACACTTTCGGAATAAAACTCAGCTACCATTCTCCCGAAATGGCAGGATTCGATTTTGCCGCCACATACGATTATGTTGGTGTCATGTCTGCCAGTGAGAACAGTAATGACGGGGATACCCTGTTAAGCAACGGCAATGTCAATGTTTTAAATGAGGGCTATCTCCGTTACAAGCTGGGGGCATTCAGCCTTCCCAATACCGCCCTTGTTGTGGGTCGCAGGGTGAGCCATGGAGAGGTTTTCCGCTCAGATGAATTCCGCCAGAAACCCCGTTCTGTAGAAGGCATTCAGTTGGAAAGTAAAGATATACCCGGAACTTCAATTATTGTCGGCCATGTCAGAAGGCTGAGCAATGTCTGGGACGCCGGTGACAAGTGGAAGTTTAACAACATGAGCCATGTTTTTGGCACAGCTGAAAAAACCGACGGGATCACCTGGTTTGAGATGGTCAATAAGAGTGTGGATAACCTGGAGATTGCCTTTTTTGATGCCTACGCCCATGATGTCAGCAACCTGATTGGTACCAGGATCATGTACTCTTTCACTGACCGGACAGCAGTAAACGGGTACTATCGTCACGAAGGTTCGGTCGGCTCAGCACTGGAATCCACCTCGGATATGTATTCGTTTTCCCTGCAGCAGAAGGCGGGAAGGTTCACCCTCGAACCCGGATATTTCGGTGTCCGCGGCTCTAACCTCAGATTCCAGGAAGTTACTACAGGAATTAATCATCCCCTTGGTATTTCCCTGATGATTTATCCCGGGATGTTCAATGGAGATTCAGATACCGGATACTTTAAGGCAACTACCAAGGTTGGCAAAACAGCCCTCTATTTTCTTTACCATGCAACCTGGCAGAGCAAAGGCAGCTTTGATGATGGACAGGAACTGGATTTTGTTGCCAAGTATCCGCTGGTGGACAACCTTGCCATAGCATTGAAATTGGGTGTGGGACAGAGGGATTCGGCGGAAGATACGATTGCTACTGATAGCAGGCTGTTTTTAACCTACAGTTTCTGATGCAATTTACAGGTGGAGATTGCAGGGGCGATTCACCAATCGCCCTCCTGGCCCCAGGCCGGTGGCCGGAGTTGTAGTCGGAAGCTGCCAGCTTCCGGTGCCGCGCAAGAGGCACATTCAAGCTTGCAAGATATTTTTATCCAGCAACTGAGGCAATCTCCTGACAACAAAATCAAGCAAAGGGGACTCGCTGGAACAGGATAATGGAGCAGCCTTACGCCGTGAGAGCGCTGTAACATGCACAGCCGCACTGTGGTCTCCTGGCGGAGCGGAAACTGGCAGTTTCCGACTACGGCTTTCTTGCCAGCTTCATCGGACCTGGAAGTGACATCTTTTGACCTGGAAAGTGTTAACTATGTCCTGACTACACCTGTACACCCCTGTAACCTGCCCCAGTCTCTTTGACTAGAATGAATAGCTGACAAAAGCCGCATTTTTACTGTCAGGGCTCCACGAGGGAACATTGATTGTTCCCTGGCCTCCGTAAAGATATGCGACTACTTTCGGAATGCCACCGTTTACAGGCATTGTTCTTAACATTACATGTTTATATTGCGGATGGTCCTGGGCTGGAACCTCCGGCGGGTAGGAGAGGAACACGATGGTTTTTCCGTCAGGTGAAACGTGGGGAAACCAGTCATTCCATTCGTCAAAAGTGAGCTGTGCCTGGCCGCTTCCGTCGGCCAGCATTCTCCAGATCTGCATGGTCCCGGTCCGGGCTGAATTGAAATAGATCCAGTTCCCATCCGGTGAATATTCAGGCCCGTCATCCAGGGTTTCCTGGTCTGTCAACTGTTTCTCATCTCCTCCCTCTACGGGAATCCTGTAAATATCGAATTGTCCATTGCGGCGCGCTGTGTAAACCAGGAACCTGTCATCATTTGACCAGCCATGCAGGTAGGATGGCATTTTGCTGGTAATCATCCTGGCTTCTCCCCCTTCAACCGGAATAATGGATATGGTAGAACCGCTTCCGGACGAATTCTCCATCTGGTGGCTGATTCCCAGCATTTTGCCGCTCCAGGAAATGACATGATCATTATTGTTCCCTTCGGCCTTACCAGTATTGATCGGGGTATTGATCCCGGTTTCCAGGTTGAAACGGTTGAGAAGACCCTGGCTGTTATAGATCAGGGCCAGGCCGTCGCGGGTCCAGTTCGGGGCCTCAAATGGGTTTTCAGATGTAAAGGTAATTTTTCGGAGGCCGCTTTCAATGTCCAGGATTTCCATGCGGCTACCGCTGTAATCCTGGTAGGAGCGGTAATCAGCCGGTGCCGGAACTTCAATGCGAAGATTGGAAACGACCGCTTTTTCCAATACATCCTCCTCATGAGAACAGATAACCATGCCGGCATAAACAGTTTCACCCAGGTCCAGCTCAATTGAAGCAGTTGTTTCCAGGGGATCTCCAAACCTGGCAGCCCGCATCATGAATTTATTTCCAGTACGTTCAAACTGGATGATGTCCGGAAGGTTGATGCCGGCAGCTATTTCTTCAGTATCCCGGTCAAAATTGCGGCGGAACTGGAGTGACGTCAAACCGTCACCATGAATAACTGCGTCAGCGTAAGGGGAGTTATTATCCAGGGTTTTCCTGACCATCCATCCAGTTTTACGATGCGGGTTAACCCCATCTCCTAGGAAGCGGAAACGTGCGGTCAGGATGAAGTTCCCGGTCATCTTCTTCCACGTGTAACTGAAGTGATCGTTTTTGAACCACATGTTCTGACCTGATCCGCCGATCGTGTAAACCTGAGTTTCCTTATCGTATTCAAGGCTGCCCGGGATCAGGCACTTGCCGATATCTGTTTTTCCCTGAAATTCCGCGTGTCCCGAAAGTTGAGGATTCTGACCGCCGGCAAATGTTATCACCGTTAACCAGACTATGATTGAACAGTACTTCAAGATCCTTGATGCTCCGTTATTGATCATTTTTTCTCCGATTGATTCGGTTTCCTTCCTCTGGATTTCTTAAGGATAAAGGATATGATGGTTTCTGATACTTTTACCAGTCAAAAGTTATCACAGCCGTTTTTATCCATTTTCACATTATCAGGGTAAGTCTATAAACAAGTGACTGGAGGGGAGAAGAGGTTTTGCGTTGTCCTTTATGCCATTTTGGCAGCTGTTTATTCTTTTTTCGTGATAATGAACGAGAGTATTTTCAGTGTCCTGCATGCAGCCTGGTATTTGTGCCTTCCGAGTACCACCTTTCTGCTGCTGATGAGAAGGTGCGGTATGACCTGCACCATAATGATCCGGAAGACCGTGGTTATCGTGATTTTCTTTTACAGCTTTTTTTGCCTGTCAGGCAGTGCCTGAGGGCAGGGGACCGTGGGCTGGAATTCGGTTCGGGGCCTGTCCCGGTTATGGCTTCGATGTTCAGGGATGAGGGTTTTGATATAAAAACCTTCGATCCTTTTTACGCAGACAATCCAAATGTTCTATGCGGACAGTACGATTTTATTACAGCATCCGAAGTAGTGGAGCATTTGAGGAATCCTCATGATGAACTGGATCTACTGCACCGGCTGCTCAAACCGGGTGGGATTTTGGGGATCATGACCGGAATGCTCGAAGGGTCCGAAGAATTCGGAGCATGGGTTTATAAAAATGATAAAACCCATATTTGCTTTTTCTCTTCCCCTACCTTTATCTGGATAGCTGGCAAATGGGGAGCAGAAATTGTATATTCCTTTGGAAATGTTGTCATTCTGCGGAAGGCGGGTTAAGGTCAGATTATCCCGGGAAACCCCAGTTTCTGCAATTCATAAGGAGCCATTTTCAGGATTGCCTCCTGGTTTTTCAGGTACGCGGTATCCTTTCCGGAGAGCGCAGAGAACTTGCCCAGGGTTGACATTTGATCTTCCTGGCTAATGTAAAGCCTGAACCACAGATCGAAAAGAGAATGATCCAGGCCCCTGGTTTCTGAAACGATTATGTTATTTTCCTTCAGATTTCCCGCGTCCAGCCTGTTGCTGCCTGGTCCCGGGGCCACACCAGGATTCAGGTAGGTTAAATCAACAGTGGAACAGGCCCAGTTTATATTGGAAACCAGGCTGCTGTGCAGGGTTATCCGGTCCCCATCTTCAGAGGTTTTCCACAAAGACCTGTCAGGCGTATTCTCCACAATATTTGCAGACATTTCCTGGATTTTTTCCCTGGGGGCTGATACTGATATCCTGCGCCTGTACCCGGTATCAGTCAGCTCCTCGTATCCCCTGGGAAATGCGCTGGCCCGCTGTTTCCTGAATCCACGGCCCTGGTAACGCTGTTTGTATGCGGAGGAACAATAGTTGACAGGCAGCTTTGTGCCTGAATCGCAGGCATACAGGAGAAGTTTCAAGGCGCATATTTCAGATTCGAAGACAGAGATTCCCGGATAAAATCCAGTGAAATGATAGTCGCGATGGATAAGATCCCGGCAGTTCTGCTCTTCGACTGTCAACTGGTGTATGTTGAGAAAGTCAATTCCAGCCTCCTCCATCACTGGAAGCAGGGCTTTCAACTGCTCATGATCTTCAGGGATGCAGGGTATCTCCACGGTGACTACCGGAATGAATTTTTTTGCCAGGACCGCAGGGTCCAGGTCATATTCCCTGGCCGCGATATTAAATCTGATTTCCTGCAAGCCGGCATCTCGCAGCTGTTCCAGGATTTCCCGGTCTACCAGGTCTCCATTGGTGTACATCCAGATATATACGGAATCCCCGAATTCCTTTCTCACAGCCTTAAGGTGTTCGAGCAGCCGTGCCCTGACCAGGAGCGGCTCTCCGCCGGAAAACGAAACTCCCCCAATGTTAAATGTTTTAAGGTAAGTGATATGGGCGGAGGGGTCGGGGAAGAAAAATCCCCAGGTTTCGGCCTCCGGTTCCTCCCTGATAATCCGGTGGGAACGTTTGCAGAAAAAACAGTCCCGGTTGCAGAGGCGGTTGATGAAATTGCAGGCCCAGTCGCCCTCAATGCAGTGCAGGCATCCACGGGACAAAAAGCCGGTATATAGCTTGCTGCCTCCCGCGGTACTCCGGACCTTTCCGGAAAGTTTTTCCAGAAGATTATTCCTGTTTATCTCAGCTTCTCCGGCCTTCTTATCAGAAAACCATCGGAAGCTGGGTTTGATTCCCAGAAACAAGGGGTAGGTATGGCAGGCCCATCCCAGGAGGATCCTGAAAATAAAGAGCGCTGATTTTCTTGCAGCTGATTTGCTGTGAAATTCTTCACCGCGAATTTTCACATAGAGTTTGAGAAGTGAAAACAGCGGATTGATCCTGTGCATTTTGTTGCGTTGTTTCATTTATTTATCACCTTCATTCGATGAGGCAGGGGGATGTTTTTTAATGATTTGATGGTGTTCGAAAAAACGCCGAATTTCTCGATTGTCTGTCAGGGGATTTTCCAGCTGGAACACGCTAAGCTCTGACCAGCTGTTGGTTTCGATGATGCAGATTCCAGGATCAAGCAGGGCAATATCCCAGGCGATGTAAGGTATCATCGGAAGAAGGCTTGCCAGGCGGATAGTCTCATCGCAGATCTCCTTCCATCGTGGAATGACCCTGCCTTCAAATTCTAGCCCGGTATCCGGATGATGCGTAATCCAGTGGAATGGACTATCCATGAAAACCCGGGAAGCTCTGGCCAGGCGACCGGTCCGGATATCAACTCCGCAAGCCAGGCCCCCTGAACTTACATTATCCACTGGGAAGGAGTCGGATGTCCCGATACGCTGAGCCGCACCGGCAATAAAAGGAATCAGGGTATCAGGGTCCTGCATGGTAAGGATGCGAATTGTATTTACCGTATCCGGGTACAGTGAAGCAGAGAATTCGCTCTGCTTGATATGTTCGGTTAGAAGAAAACTGCTGGACTTCGGCAGAGTTTTTTCCCACTGGTCTATGTCTACTGGCACATTATTCTTCAGGAACACACCTTTCCTGTATTCCAGGAGGGCTACTCCTTTCCCTCCATTTTTATCTGTGGGCTTTAATACAGCCTTATGTTTTTTCTCGAGAAGTGATTTTAAGCTTTGGACTTCCCCTGATCCTGGCAGAAAGATATTCCCGTTTCGCATAACGGCCCATGTCTGCGGGATGCGGGTTATGGAACTCAATATCAGGCCGGAAAGTAATTTGTTGTCAATGATGATCCCGTAGTCTTCGTTAATATGTGATGTCATCATGATCTGCCTGTCATTCAGATAGGGTCTCCAATCATTTTCCCAGAACCTGTACATGCTGATCTTATTGGGCAGAAAACCTCTGCAGTAGAGCCGGATCCAGGTATGCGGAGGCAGACTCCATGGCCGTCGTATCCGCATTGAGTGCAAGAAATACCAGGTGAACTTGACCCAGGTTCTGAAAAGCAGGGCTGTCCTATTTATTTTTTTGTTGGCCATGAGCATTTCCGGATTTGATTTAGTATCCCTTCGGATGAAAGCTGAAGGATCCATCCCGTTAAACCAGAGTCCATTTTTAAACAGCACTCTACATATTTAAGGTTTTCGGGGCAAGCAGTTTTAATGATACTGTCACCTTCCCAGGAGGATTCATGACAGGGGTATCACGGCAAAGATAAAGGCGCTCCAGAGGGAATGAGAGATAATAACAGGGGCAAGATTTCGGTAACGCCAGTACATGGCCCCCCAGAAGGCTCCGGCCACGGCTGCTGCTCCGATTAGCATGAAATTGAAGGACCAGATATGTACGGCAGCGTATATCATAGCGGCAAAGAACCATCCCCTGGGCTCACCATACCGGACCATGAGCTTCTCCTGCAGATATCCTCGCCAGAAAATCTCTTCACAGGGACCGGTAACTACCAGTAAGAGAGGAAAAATGAACCAAACGGAAGTTCCGTCCCCCTTGCCGTATATACTTCCAATCTGCCGCTCGGCAAAGGGGAAGATCAGCGAAGAGATTTCTTTTCCTGCCCAGAATAAAAAATAGAGGGCAACTGCCGATATGAGTCCCATAATCAATGATCCGGCATCCAGGCGGAAGCGCGGTCTCTCGCTGGAACTGATCCACAGAGAAAGCCCGGCAAGTACGGACGCGGACACAGCGATCTTGATCCAGAATGTACTGAATTCCAGGTAAAAAGTAGCAAACCAGAGAATGTTGGCGAGCAGAACCATTCCAGCCAGCTGGCAGGTTGAAGAGGTCGCTTTTTTCATAACAGTTTTCCAAGGATGATCGAGATCAGCAGCAGGATTCCAAAAGCAGTGTTTAACTGTGCGGTGCGTGCGTCGGCATCGAGCGGCGGAGATTTTATGATCTGCTTGAGAAGCTTGACGAATAGTGGGACTGAAACCAGCACGATCAGCGACCAGGGGCTGAGGGGTCCAAACACGGACATCAGGATAACCGAAAAGTAGGCTGCCGCAACCAGTATTACGTAGAGCCCTATTCCCTTGGAAGCACCAGTCAGGATGGGTACAGTTTTTATGCCCATGCGGGCGTCATCCCGCGTATCCCTGATATTGTTGGCCAGCAAAACCAGCGCGACCAGGATGCCGAGAGGCACCGATATCAACAAGGCATCCTGGTTGAAATTCCGGGCCTGTACAAAATAGGATCCTTCTACCATCAGAGGCCCCCACATCAGGAAGACCGCAAACTCTCCAAGCGCCTTGTATTTATATTTGAATGGGGGCGCTGTGTAGAAGAGCAGGGCAAACGCGGCTGCCAGGGAGATCCAGAGGACCTCCACTCCCCTGGTTACCGCCAGGAAGATGCCCGAGGAGGCCGCGATAACAAGGAATAAGATTGCTTCAATGAATACATCCCTGAGTTTGAGGCTGCCTTCGGCCAGGGGATGGGGACGATACCGGGCGGTTGATACATCAATGGTATCTACCCCGCTTTTTACATCAAAATAGTCATTGAAAAGATTGGCTGAAGCATGGGCGAAAACCACTCCGATGAGGGTCAGGAAGTATAGGTCCCACGCCAACCCTGATCCCCCGGCACCCAGCACACTTCCTACAGTGACCGAAACTGCGGTCATGGAAAAAGACCAGGGCCTGCAGGCAAGAAACCATTTTTGATAAATACTCATCTCTCTCCTTAGAGGATATCAGGACAGCTGGACCGCCTGGCGGACTGAAATGCCGCATTCCTGAAGATTTTATCAAATGAATAGTACCTGTTTGGAAGTTATTATGAGCTGCTGCCTGAATTAAATACTTTTACAGTTGGATATGAAACTGTTGTAATCGTTGTCGCGGCTTTCAGGACCAGATGGAAGCCGGTTTTTAAATAGACCTACGGAAGAAGATTGATAAAAATCTTCAATCATCAATCCCTAGCAGTAAATTTCCAAGGGCGGCATCGGGAAGCATTTCGTGATTGCCTGCAAATATCAGGAGACGGAGATGTTCGTTGCATTTTTCCAGGCAGATTTGCCTGTCCCCGATTGTTCCGAATTGCCCGAGAGGTTTTCGGAATTCCAGCAGGCAGGCCTTCTCCCTTGCTGTTACTGCACATTCGCTGCTCTCCGGATAGAGATCAGCCAGTATTTTGTTGTAAAAGTTTATGGAATGGGTGATCGGGACACTGCCCTGGAGTCCATCATAAACTCCCGCGTGGATAGAAAGTTCAGATTCATTCAGCCTGCCGGGAGGGGTTTCCCAATGAAGGGGAGACCTTAGTTTTGCCTCTTCCCGATTCAGGCTGGTTTCACCTGATCCGGTACAGTACAGGATATCATTGGCGTAACTATTGCCCCGTATCACGCTTTCCTCATACCAGGCTTCCAGGTCGGAAATCGGAACCCAGGCTGAGAATTTCCGGATTTTGTGCCGGGATTTCATAAACATAGCCAGGGTAGCGTAACCTCCTCCGCTGACCCCTGTAACCAGAATCCGGGAAGGGTCCACATTTCCCTCGGCAAGGGCATAGTCGATTGAATCGTCGATGTCGTTTAAAGCCAGTTCACTGCAGCAGGCCGATGCTGTACGGTTGGGCCCCCGAAAATCGGGATGGATATAGTTCAGGTCACGGGCCTTGCAAAGTAGGGCCAGGGGATCAGTCTGGGTGTAGTCCCCGCTCCAGGTGTGAAGGCTGACTACCAGGGGGCGGGGTGTTCCTGAAAGGGATTTGTAAAAATAGGCTTTTTCAGACTGGCCGTCAATGGTTGATTTGATACTGACAACCTTGAATTCAGGGTCCCATACTTTCAGGGATGTGTCGTCGAAGCTGACAGAAGATTCCTGTTCCCGTTTTTCTCCGGAGCCGGCTTCAGGCCAATTCCGGGAAAGCAGCAGGCCGAAAACAAGTCCGGCTGCAAAAATGAGACAGCAATAAGAAAGTTTATAAATTGATTGTCTCCTCATCTGGGTCCCATTTTGCCTTCCTGGTCATCTGGGTTTCACTCTGGTCCTGTAATCCAATCAACCCTGTTTTTTCGGCGTTCTTCAGGTACTGGTATACGTCCGTTGCTGTGACCTCACCATAATAATGTACACCTGCCCGCATTGCTTCAGCTCTTACGGCACGGAATATCTCAAGACCACTCCTCTTTCCGTCAATAAATGAGATCACCTCAAAAGCCATGATTCTGTGCAAACCGGAGACTCTTTTTATATCTCTTCTTCCGGCAAGGAAATCTTCAACGTCCCCCTTGATAACCGGGATCAGGTAATCCAGTTTCTGTTCGGACTCTGACAGCTGTTCCTGTTTGGGAGGATCTTCTTTGTACAGGCTTTTAAACTGGCTGCTCAGACCCTCCAGAAATGTAAATCTAACCTTCTCCAGCTGGTCCAGATATCCCCGGATAACATTAGTGCTGTTTCCGTTTCCGTCCAGCTGGTTTAATGAATTTACGGCAAGCCGTTCCCTGTTTACAGATTCCCTGACCTGGTGTACAGCTTCAAAATAGCCGGATTTGTCCGCCGCGATCATGGAGAGGGCCAGGCGGTAATCAAACCCGATTCTCTCGAATCCCTTACCTGAGACTTCAGCGGCAATTCCTGGCAGTGACGATGCCTCAGCCCTGGCGATAACATAGCTTATCATCGCTACGACCAGTGCGTTTCTTTGTAGCTGTGTGGGGTCCACATTCCAGAGATCATCATCCGAGGAATGGATATAGTTGTCGGGCCAGTTGGTGAAGCTGATTCCCGGAATCCCTATGGGAGCTTCATTAAAGGTCATATGATCTGAATTGTTGTGGAATGGAACAGCCGCGGCATTGTAGCGGTGGCGGGTTCCCAGTTTAGATAAAGTTGCCCGGGGATACAGTTCGGGGTTCCCGGCCTGCAAGACAGAAAGGTTGCCCTTGTTTCCTTCAATGACGAAATTGAGCACAGATTCGGCAACATCATTAAGGAAATGAAACCGGGAAAATGGTACCTGGGTCATATTTTGTATCCTCATCACGTCCTGGGCCTGGTTAGCTCCAACCATATCCTGGTTGATGTTAACCAGCATCTTATCCTGGACTCCGTGATGATCAGCAAAATACTGCCGCTCGCTACTGATCTCTGTAACCCACCAGAAGAGAATGTTCCGGCGAGGAGCCTTGATACGGCCTTCCTGGATCAGTTTTTTCATAGCCCGGCCGATTTCAAGCAGGTTACCGCAGCCGCTTGAATCATCATTAGCGGAAAATTTTTCTTCCTGCATATGGGCAGTCAGGACTATATCCTGATTTTTGATCTCTGTCCCCCTGATCCAAGCCTCAACCATTACCTGCCAGGCTTCCTCGGGGCTTCCGAATTCTGATTCAATATCAACCTTGGCCCGGACTGGCTTCCCGCCGGCAATCAGGTTCCTAAGTTCCAGGCCCTGCCGCGATGAAACCATAAAGGAAAATGTCCCTGGTTGTCCGTCATTGCTTTCCACTGGAATGCTGCCCCAGTGGATCTGGTCGGGACGGCTCAGCGCGTTCACCGGATAATCTCCGACCAGAGGATCAGGGTATGTGATCAGGCCTGCGGCCCTCCTTTTCCAAACCGCCTCAGACATTACGTCACTGCTTCTACCGTAAGCCAGGACGATTTTCCCTTCTACCTCAACCCCTTCATAGTCTTTGTCACTGGTTCCTGAAGCAATATAGACAATTTCGACGTCTTCCAGATGCGTGGTCCTGGAGTTATCGGCCAGGTGAAGCATGACCTGGTTGGTTGAAGCCAGCAGCCTTATTTTTGGTGATGTGAGCCAGATTTCCCCATACTTTGCATTCCAGGGACGCCTGGTGTAGGGCTGCTTGATCAGGCGGATATCTTCCAGTCCGTATGCCATCGCCTTTTTTTGAATATATTCCGCCACTTTCATCAGTCCCTCTCCTCCGGTGGGCCTGTGAAACTGGCTCATGTAGCGAATATGTTCAAAGGAGGCGTCCCCTGAAATTTCATTTGCGAGCCACTGGTATTCTTCTTCATTCAAAAAAGGTATTTTGTTTGGTTCCGCTGTCACCGAAACCATAGTTATAAAGAAAAACAAAATTACACAATTAATTCTCAATATCACCTTCAAATCATTCTCCCCTTCGATTATGCTTTCTATATGCCTTAAATTAGGGTGTTATAGCGGGAGAGTCAAGAGGCTAATTTGTTTTACCTTACTGCAATGGGTTTCCTGATCCCTGGAGTGGTTCCGAGGATTCCATGCCTGAAGAGTTGCGGCCATTCTTCCTGGGGAGCGGGCGAATTACGCAGGGATCGGCCACGCTGACGGACAACTCTATATTATGCTCATATCAAAGATGGGGACTGATAAATGAAAAAGAAATTTTTTCTGGTTGTGTCATTAATTGTATTGATTTATTCCCAGCTTTTTCTTGTTATGGCCCAGGTTCCGGCGGGAAAGGTACTCTGTTTTGGGGACAGTATTACCCATGCCAGGGGACATGGTTGGGTCGAGATGGTCGGAGAGCGTCACAGCAGCGTGACCATGATCAATGCCGGGAGGAGCGGGAGAAAGACCAGTGATATGGGCGAACTGGCTGCTCCTTTAGCCGACAATCCGGATGCTGACTGGGTTCTTTTTTTCCTCGGAGTGAATGACCTTAAGGATGGGACCCCTGAAATGGTAGTTTCCTGTGTTGAAAACATGGACTGGATGATCAGCCAGGCAAAGGAGAAAATACCGGGAGCACAAGTTGTCCTGATGGCACCGATAGACATCAACCTGGTAACGATGAACAAGGTCAACAGGGATAAGCACTACAATGACAAAACCAAAGATTCTTTATACCTGATGGAAAAGGAATATGCGAAACTGGCTGAAAGAAGCGGGATTGGTTTTATAAGCCTGCTTCATGCGGTTTCCCGGGATAATTTCTATGACGGCCTCCACCCTGATGATAAAGGTCAACAGGAAATAGCAGATGCTGTCTGGCAGGGATTAATCAGCACATCCAGTGATTTGACTGTTGATTCTCAGCATTTTTCCGGGTTGGTGCCACCGGGCAGCTTTGCAGTCGACGCCCTGGTCTATCCTTTGACGCCTGGACAAGTTATAACGGTTGGAGCTGAAGGCTCCGACATCTGTGGATTTACCAACCAGGCGGTGCAGAATGCTATAGCCCTGTTGCCGGAACAAGGCGGCACCGTCAGGATGTCACCGGGAGTTTTTAAAGTGACTGCCCCGATTCGGGTCAAATCCAATGTCAGGTTGGAGGGTTCCGGCCCAGATACAGTCCTGAGAATCGGGGATGGGGTAAGCTCCAGGTTCATAGTTGACGCCGATTTCGGGGAACTGAAGGTTACTGTTGAAAATCCAGCAGGGTTCGAACGGGGGATGGCCATCCAGTTAACAGACAGTGAGTGCAACAGCTGCTGGGCGGTAAGTACTGCCCGAATCACCGATATCAAGGAGAATGTTCTATATTTTGATAACGGCCTTGTCCGCGATTACCGGGCCGACCTGGATGGGATTGTCTCAAACGCGACGTCTGCGGTGGAAGCAGTTGAGGCTGAAAATGTAGTCATAACCAACTTTACAGTTGATGGTAACCGGGGCGGCAGTTCGCGGATGGATGGATGTCGGGGAGCCGGAGTTTTTATCTTCTGGTCAAAGAATGTCTTGGTGGATAACCTGCAAGTGAAAAACTGTAATGGCGAGGGGATCAGCTGGCAGATTACTGAGGATGTTACGGTCCGCAACTGCGATATCAGCTACAGTGCCAACATGGGTTTGCATCCCGGCACAGGTTCTCCCCGCACAAGAATTATCAATAACAACATACACCACAACGACGTGGATGGGCTGTTTATCTGCTGGCGGGTTCATCACAGTCTGGTCAAGGGCAACCAGTTTCACGACAACGGCCGTTTCGGAATTTGTAACGGGCACAAGGATACCGATATTCTGTTCATGGAGAACAGGATTTTTGCCAACGGCAGTGACGGGGTTAATTTCAGGGGGGAGAGAGCTCCCAATGCCCCCCACCGCAATACTTTCCTGAAGAACATCGTCGAGGACAATGGGACTAAGGAAGGGGGTTACGGATTTTCTTTTAACTCCCCTGCCGAGGATGTGGTGCTAAGGGAAAATACGATCAGGGATACCGGGAAAGGGACCCAGAAAGCCGGGATCATGATCTTTAAAAATGGACTTCAGGTGAAAATGCAAAACAATATGATCAGCGGGCACCAGGAGGGGGAAGTCCTTTCTGAAATGGACCGTAATTAGGACTGGATCGTCTGTTTACTGTTACCTGTTTTTTGATGGATTATTAATTGTGAGGGTGTCATGAAGAAATTACTATTTGTTGCAGTTGTCATGTTTTTATTGGCCGGGGCCGCTTATGCTTCGGATACGGTTGGATCAGCTCCGTTCTTTCCCAGGGGCCAGGTCCTGGAAGGCCTTTCCATCAACAGTAAACTGATGGGGCAGGAAGTTAACTTTGCTGTTTACCTTCCCCCCGACTACTCCATTTCCACCAGGAAATATCCGGTTGTATACCTGCTGCATGGGTATTCTGACAACGAGACCGGCTGGATTCAGTTTGGAGAAGTAAATGTCTCAGCCGATGATCTTATTGCCAAGGGAGAGATCCCGGCGACAATCATAGTAATGCCGGATGGAGGGGTGACCTGGTACGTGGATGACTATTCGGGGCAGGTGCCATGGGAAAGGATGTTCCTGGAGGAATTAATCCCTCATATTGAAAAGACCTACCGCGTCAGGGCCAAGCGGGAGTTTAGAGCCATTTCAGGTTTATCCATGGGAGGTTATGGTTCCCTGGGAATGGCCATGAGAAATCCGGACAAGTTTGTTGCCTGTGTGGCTTTCAGTGCCGGAATCTGGTCGGATGACCAACTGGTCGGCCAGTCGTCAGTAGATTACGACCGGTATCTCAGGTTGCCTTTCGGCCCCCTGCAGGGGGATCCCCCTGCCCTATCGGAACATTTCTGGAATAACAATCCGGTAAGGCTGGCTGAAACCATGCCGGTGGAAGAACTTAATAAGGTCCGCTGGTACATAGACTGCGGGGACGACGATTTTCTCTATAAGGGGAATTCCACCCTGCATATGATCATGCGGGACAGGAAGATTGACCATGAATACCGGGTGCGTGACGGATCCCATACCTGGATCTACTGGAGAGTGGGGATTCGTGACGGACTTAGGTTTATTGCCAAGAGCTTTCACAGGTAGGGAGATAGTAGCTGGAGCTGTCGGCTCCAGCAATTCCAGCAGTGGTTTCAGGGTTCTCTAACCATGGGACTGATATAGCTATCCAGGAAGCCCCGCACCGTAGGCGCAAAGAATTGAGAAGGATGGTTTTTGAGTTCCGGGAGCAGCAAATGATCAAGCATGACCTGAGTGTCACGAGCTGTGATATCACCAGGCTGGAGGTGGATGCCATTGTTAATGCCGCCAATAACAGTCTTCTGGGCGGAGGAGGAGTAGACGGGGCCATTCATAGAGCCGCCGGGCCCAAACTGAAGTCCGAATGTCGGTCTTTAGGGGGCTGTGAAACTGGAAAAGCCAAGATTACCTCAGGTTATAGTCTCCCCGCAAAATGGGTGATCCATACTGTGGGGCCGGTTTGGAGGGGAGGCGGATACAACGAGGAAGATCTGCTCAGGTCCTGTTACCTGGAATCCCTGAAGTTTACTCTCAGCCACGACATCAATTCAATAGCTTTTCCGGCTATCAGCTGTGGAGTTTATCGGTTTCCTGTGGAAAGAGCTTGTGAAATAGCGCTGGATGCGGTCTTGTCCTTCGAAGAAAAAGAGCTTACCGTGATTTTTTCCTGTTTCGACTCCATGGTGGAAAAGGCTCTTACAAGCCTTCTTGCCTCAGCCATTAATAGATGGTGAGATATCCGGAGGAAAGGTGGTTTTTCCTGGACCCACTATTATCGGCGAGGGATTGAAGCGGGAGACTCCTGCTTCAGGTCAATTATTGATGCAGTATGGAAAAAGTTACCGGCCGTACCTTTTAGCCGCGGACTTCACAGGCCGATGGACCAGGTGCATGAAGTGGAGGCAGGGTTGATAGCGGGACAGGATATGGGGGATCATGATTTTCTTACCTCTCCGCTTTTCTGCTGGACTAAAGGAGACTGAGGTATAATATATAGTCCCATCTTCGCCGATTACTGGGATAATTTGAACCAGACTTTTAACTATTGAGGATTGAATGACAGAACAAAAAGGATGCCCGGACAGCGAATACCTGTATACCCTGGACGAGGAAATATTTAACAGTGTCAGTCATGGACTGGGATTTTTTGCCAGTATCGTTGGACTTGTATTCCTGGCCATATTTGCGGTTTCCTATGGAGATGTCTGGCATATAGTGAGTTTTTCAATTTTCGGGGTAACCCTGATCCTGCTCTACCTGGCTTCAACTCTTTATCACAGCTTGACCAGGACCAAGGCAGTCAGGATCATGCAGGCTATTGACCATTCGGCCATCTTTCTCCTGATAGCCGGAACCTACACTCCCTTCATGCTGACAGTCATGAGGAGCCCTCTTGGCTGGGCCATTTTAAGCATTGTCTGGGGAATAGCCATTGTCGGCATCCTGTTAAAGGTTTTTCATTTTGAGAAAACGCATAGAATCGACCTGATCCTCTACCTGGCAATGGGATGGATCATTGTCCTGGTATTCTTCCAGGTTGTGAAACTCCTGCCGTTATTCAGCTTGATAATGCTTTTTACAGGGGGTTTCTTTTATACCGCGGGCACGGTTTTTTACAGGTGGGACAAACTTAAATACAATCATGCTATCTGGCACCTTTTTGTCCTGGGTGGCAGTATTTGTCATTATTTTGCTGTAATTTCAACAGTGTAACTCTCTACCTCAGGGCCGGCGGATTTAGAATCAGGGATTTGCAGTGGCTCGCTTCAATATCATGGCATCATTTTCCAGCTCATGATTCCTTTTTTTCTAAATCTGCAGTCGTGTCCAGTCCTCCCGCTCCAGGGGCGTCTGTCCATGTTCTGACCTTACCCGTAACCCCAGATGCACTGTTACAATCTAAATACCAGCCACACCTCAGGAGTTGAGGCATCTGCCGCTGCCTACAATGAAAAAGCTGCTCTGACCGTGGCCCGGGATTAATCTTCAAGAGATGAAAACCAGGCCTCAGACACCACAACCCCTAGTGGGGGAACGATCAAGCAAGTGTTCTCTGGGTCCTGTCTAATTACGGTTGCCTGTGTCCTGTTTGACCACCCAGGTATTCAGTCCTGAGCCCTGGATTCTGAATTATCAGGTCAGGACTGTGATCCCCCTCGCACTGGATTGCGTCAGGTGTTATATTTATGGATGGCTGTTTATTTAGCGGCAGCAATCGGAAATCACGTTAATAGTTAATAAAAGTTTATGAGGTGAAGTCTATGTTTTATATTTATAACGCCAATGTGGTGACTCCCACAAAAAGTATAGAAAAAGGAGCCTTGCTGACAGATGGTGACAAAATCAAGGCCGTAGGCCCTGCTGATTCCATTTCCTGTCCTGAAGGGGCGACAAAGATTGATGCCAAGGGGAAGTACCTGGTTCCCGGGCTGATTGAAATGCAGCTGAACGGTGGATTCGGGAATGATTTTACAGCGAATCCCGACACCATCTGGACTGTGGCCGGGGAGCTTGCCCAGTTTGGTATCACAACTTTTCTGCCGACTGTAATTACTTCTACGATTGCCAATACCGCCAAGGCCAGAAAAGTGGTTACTGAAGGAAAACCAGCCGGTTACAAGGGCTGCAATCCACTCGGCCTGCATCTGGAGGGGCCTTTTTTGAATCCTGAGAAAAAAGGTGCACATAACGAGAAATATATCTGCACAGCCAAGCCTGAGAACATCGAAGGATGGTCTCCAGATACCGGCGTAAGGCTGGTAACCCTGGCCCCGGAAATGCCCGATGCCATTCCAGCCATCAAAACACTTTCCAAGCGGGGAGTAGTGGTAAGTGCCGGTCATACTCAGGCCAACTACGAAGAATCCATCGCCGGATTTGATGCGGGAATCACTTATGGGACCCATCTTTTTAATGCCATGCCCGCACTGCATCACCGTAAACCTGGTTTGCCCGGCGCCCTTCTTTATGACGAAAGGGTAACCGTGGGAATCATTGTTGACGGAGTACACGTCCATCCTTCCCTGATCAAGGTTATCTGGGAAGCCATCGGGCCGAAACGAATGAGCTCGGTCACTGATTCCCTGGCAGCTATGGGCCTGCCTCCGGGATCCAAGTGCCGCCTGGGTGACTATGATGTAATAGTCACTGAAAAAGTCTGCACCCTGGCTGATGGGACCATTTCAGGCGCAGTGATTTCCCTGGACAGGGGACTCAGGAACCTGATCGAGTTCACCGGGTGTTCCCTGGGAGAGGCACTTGAAACCATGACCACGACTCCCGCCCGGTGTCTTGGTTTGGAAGGTAAGATAGGGAGCCTCGAAACCGGAGCCCAGGCTGACATGGTCCTCCTGACCAAGGATTACATGGTAGACAGCACCATCGCCGGTGGCGAACTTGTGTATAAAGGCTGAGATACTGCATCTTTGTCCGGAATCTTGTTTTTATTGATTCTGCAGATAAGAGGCCGCAATAATGGTGATACCGGCGGTCTCTTATCCATCCAGGGAGTTAGGCTATTATGGAAACCATAGAAATTAACCAGGAAGTTTCAATTCCCGTTGATGAGCTTACGTTTTCGGCTGTCCGCAGCGGCGGCCCCGGCGGGCAGAATGTCAATAAGGTAAGTACCAAGGTGATCCTGGAGTTTAACGTGGATAAATCTCCCAGCCTGACAGATGAGCAGAAAGAACTTATCAAAAGGCGACTGGCTGGAAGGATTTCCGGAGAAGGCATTTTCAGGGTTTCATCCCAGAAGAGCCGGCAGCAGTCGACTAACCGGGAGGATGCGATGCGTCGGTTTTCAGGTTTGCTTAAAGGCGCCCTTCAGAAGAAAAAGATTCGCAGGCAAACCGCTGTTCCCAAGGTTTCGCGCCAGGAAAGACTGGAAGAAAAGAAAAAACGGGGTTTTATTAAACAGTCTCGAAAAGACGGGAGATTCCCTGATTTTTAAACCGATGTGCAAGGGAATGTTGTAATAGCCATTTCCTTATTTGAGTAAGAATTCCTGAATTGAAGGATTTGCATCTAAGCATTCGCCATTCTGGGTGCAACGTTTTCGATTTCCGGTTCCAAGCCCTCCCTTGATACATTGTCTACCTGTGGCTGGAGACATCACGTTTTCGGTACCCCTGGCCCTTCTTGATAAAGTAAAAATACCCGGTAAAAAGCATTATTTTGCGGGGATGGGCTGGCAGGCACTCCTTCTGAACAACCGTAAACGCCTTCAGGCATTCCAGGCAGGCAGGCTCCTGGCGGGGAGGAAGCCGGAAGCTTCCGCCCACGCCAGTTGTCATTTTTCTTCAGCCCAGCGGTAGATTACCGGCAGCACAAAAAGCGTCAGAAGGGTAGAGGTTGCCAGGCCGAAGACCACTACGACAGCCAGGGGGCGCTGCACCTCAGACCCGATCCCGGATGAGAGTAGCAGGGGTGAGAGGCCCAGGACGGTAGTTAAAGCTGTCATCAACACCGGCCTCAAGCGTAATAATGCCCCCTGTTGAACCGCCTCCGCTACTGAATAGCCCTGTTCCCTCAAGTGGTTAAAATAACTGACCATTACCATTCCATTCTGAACCGCAATCCCGAAGAGCGCGATGAATCCCACGGAAGCCGGGACAGAGAGATATTCCCCGGTTATAAGCAGCCCCAGGACTCCTCCTATCAAGGCCAGGGGAATATTGGAAATGATTATCAGGGCATGGCGTGAAGAAGCAAATGCCACCCAGAGCATCAGGAGAACAATGGCTATGACCAGGGGTACAATGATCATCAGCCTTTTCATGGCTCTCTGCTGGTTTTCATACTGGCCTCCTATCTCCACGACATAACCGGGAGGCAGGTCAATTTTTTCCTTGATTGTTTCGCGAATGTCAGCGGCCACACCTCCCAGGTCCCGTCCTCTGACATTGCCTTGGATACTCCATTTTCTCTGGTTGTTCTCCCGATTTATCTGGGCCGGCCCCACAACCTTTATGACTTCAGCCAGTTGACCCAGGGGGATGTGCCCGTTTTTATGAGTAGCCAGGAGCATGTTCCGGATTGCTTCCGGATCATGCCTATACTTTTCCTGGTAGCGGAGATGTATACCGAAGCGCCTGGTATCCAGGTAGACCTGGTCCACCACTTCACCTCCGATGGCCAACTCAACCATCTCCATTATCTGCCTGACCGAAACTCCCATACGGGCAGAGGCATCCCTGTCGGCGATGACCTGCACCTGCGGCTGTCCCAGGTTCTGTTCCACTGACAAATCCACCAGGCCTGGAATTTCAACAATTGCGTTTCGTATCTCTTCTGATTTTTCTTTCAGGATGTCCAGGTCTTCACCAAACAGTTTTATTGCCAGTTGAGCTTTTACCCCTGAGAGGAGCTCATCAAAAGCATTCTGGATCGGCTGGGTGAAATTCAGCTGGACACCAGGTATTTCTGAAAGTTGATGGTTAAGGGTTCTAACCATCTCCCCCTTATTCCGGAATCCCGGCCCCCAGGGATCCGGGTTCAACTCGATCTGGATTTCAGCATAATTGACCGGATGGGGGTGGCTGCCTGCTTCCGGCCTGCCGATACGACTTACTGTTTCCCTGACTTCCGGGTATTCTTTGATCATCCTCTCCAGGCTCATGACAAGCTCAGTCGATTTTTCCAGGGAAATAGAGGGAGCCATGGTAACTCCGATAAAGATGGACCCCTCTTCCAGGGTGGGGATAAATTCAGTCCCGATGAAAGGGAGAATAACCAGGCTAAACAACAAAAAAGCCAGGGCAATGCCCAGTACTGTTTTCCTGGAATTACAGGCTTTAAGCAGCAGCGGCCCATAAATATCCTGGAGCTTGCTGACGAAGGCAGGTTCACGGATAGCCTGGCCTTTCATCAGCAGGGCCGCCAGTACCGGGGCTACTGCAATAGCGTAGACCAGGGATCCAAGCAGGGCAAAAGTAATGGTGAATGCCAGGGGAGTGAACATCTTGCCTTCGCTTCCTTCCAGGGTATATATGGGAAGGAAGACTGCGATGATAATGACGATCGAAAAGACAATGGGACGACTTACTTCACCCGCGGCTTTTATGACAGTCTTGACCAGGGGTGCTTCCCGGTTGTCACCCAGGTGGCGAAAAATATTTTCCATCATGACTATGGATCCGTCTCCCAGCATTCCTATGGCGATGGCTATTCCACCCAGGGACATAAGGTTGGCTGATATGGAAAATTCGTCCATGAATAAAATTGCGATCAACGCACAAACTGGAAGAGAGATGGATACTATCAGTGCGCTGCGCCAATTGCAGAGGAAGGTAAAAAGCACTCCAATAACCAGAAGCGCCCCGATTAACAGGGCCATTTTTACAGTCCCTGTCGCATTTTTGACCAGTTCCGCCTGCTCATAGTAAGTGTGCAGTTCTACCCCTTCCGGGAGGACAGACTGAACCTCTGCAACTTTCTGATAGAGGCGTTCTATAACTTCAGAAGTGTTTTCTCCGTAAAGTTTAAGCACGATACCGGAAACGACCTCGTCCTGGCCATTGAGGGTTACTGCACCCCGCCTGACTTCATTACCGAAGGCTACTTCGGCAACATCGGAAAGAAGCACCGGGGTGCCGTCCGTAACCTTGACTGGAATGTTCCCAAGGTCTTCCAGGGTTTTGAGAAGTCCAATTCCTCTTACCAGGTATTCCTCGGAGCCAATCACCTGGAACTGTCCACCGGTGTTCATATTGCCGTTCTGTATCGCCATCACGATATCTTCCAGGGCCAGATCGTATTTATGGAGCGATTCCGGATTAATCCTTGCCTGGTACTGGAGGACGTGCCCCCCCATGGAAAGTACCTTGGTGACGCCGGGTACAGTCTGCAGCTGCAGCTTTACCACCCAGTCATTCAGCTCTCTCAGCCAGGTGTTAAGCTCCTTCCCCCCTGTGTCAGCCACTGAGGGATCAGCGGTAAGGTAATAGATGAAAATCTGCCCCAGGCCGGTTGATATGGGACCCAGGGCCGGGGGATCGTGGAGGTCCGGAAGCGCGGCCATGGCACTGGTCAGGCGCTCTGATACCAGCTGACGCGCAAAATAGATATCCATGTCATCTTTGAAGTAGACATACACCACCGATAACCCGAAAGCGGAAGTTGATTTAATTTTCGTAATGCCAGGCAAGCCACTCATCGTAGTTTCAATTGGGTAGGTGATAAGACGTTCTATTTCTTCAGGCGCCATTCCGTGAGCCTCGGTAAAAACGGGAACCATTACCGGAGAAATGTCGGGAAAAGCATCTACCGGCATCTGGTTATATTTGTAGATTCCCGCTCCTATAACGGAAAGGAGCAGCAGGATAACCACACCCGGAAACCTTATTGCTGATTCGATAATTTTGGTGATCATTTTAATACCTGCTTCTAGTGTCCATGTCCTGCATGGGGATCCAGGGAACTTGTAACCAGCATTGATTTAAGCTCAAAAGCTCCTTGCGCTACATATTGCATTCCGGGTTGCAGGCCGGAAAGAATTTCAACTCCGTACCTGTTGTTTTGACCTGTTTTGACGGGAAGAGTGATGAATCCATCGCCACTGGGGACGAAAACAGTTTCCTCGCCTTCTATCAACTGCAGGGCATCCACTGGAATAACCAGGCCCAGCTCCGAAGCCGGAAGTTCAACAAATCCCCTGACAAAAAGCCCGGGTTTCCATTTTCCGGAGATGTTATCAATTACAACCCTGAGTTCCGCGGTTCTTGTCTCCCCGCTCACCAGCGGGCCCATTACTGAAATCGTGCCTGTTGCCTTTTCCCCTGATTCAGCTTCAATAATCACCTGCTGCCCGGTTTTGACAGAGGCCAGGTCCCGGGATGGTACCTGGAGGCAGGCCCACACCTGGTCCATGTCTGCCAGGGTAAAAACTGTTGTGTCGGCATCAACCTTTTCACCCAGCCCGATGCTCCTCTCCAGGATTGTACCTGACCGGGGAGCCCGTAACTGAACCCTGGTAAGCGCATATCCGCTATATTCGTCGCCAGGCGAATCATTGTTGAGGTCCACGCTTCCGGCAAGCAGGGCGATTTCATCTTCAGAGAGCCCCAATATCCCCAGTTGCCTTTCAGATGCCTTCATGGAAAAGTGGCTCGCCTGGTAGGTTTCAGAAAGGGAGAGCATCTCCTGCTCCAGTGAAAAGCGGGTGTTGGCGAGCTGGGCCAGATAGTGGGCCCTGCTTCCTTCATATTTACCTTGTGCTTCCAGGTAATCTTTTTCACTCGCAATCTTTTTTTCAAAAAGGTTTTTCTTGCGTTCAAATGCCTTTTTGGCGACCGAATAATCAGCGTATGAGGATATGAGCCTGCTGCCATAGTCAGCCATGTCACCGAATGTCTCCTGCCCCATGTCAGCGAGAACGGGACCGGAATCCAGGAATTTAATAAGTGACAGGGTATTTGCCTCAATTTCAGTGAATCGATCCAGGTCAGCCTTGTTGTACCTCCTTTCCCTGCATGCATCTAAAAAAGTGGCCTTGACCTCTCCCATTACCGGGCTTTCCAGTACAGCCAGCACCTGGCCTTCCCGGACCCTGTCTCCCATGGTAACGATGACTTCCCTGACCACTCCTGAAACCCTGGGAATCAGGCGGATGAAACTGTCATGGTTCAGGGTGATTTCTCCTGGAAAACTCAATTCTTTGCCCAGAGTTCCAGGTGAAGCTTCAGCCAGATGCAGGTTTATGCTTTGTTTCTGTTCTTCGGTCAGTATCAGCCCTCCTTCCCCGGCATGACCTGATTCTTCTGAGTGGTCATGGCCTGTATGGACATTTTCCATGGAGGCGCCACCTTCTTCCTGCTGGGAATGGGATGAGGGGGAAGTTTCAATGCATCCTGGCAATGATAATGACAGCACCAGGGCAATGGTAACGAGAGGAATTTTATTTTTTTTCAATATCTTAATAAACATATTTTCCAACCTAATTAATCAGAGTATCTTTTCCAGTGGAGTCCCGATAAGACCTTCAAGTTCGGCCTTCAACTCAAAAAAACTGGCGGTAAGTTCGGACTGGCGACGGTTTGATTCCAGCAGCTGCCTCTGGGCATCAATAACAGACAAATATTCTTCCTCACCGAGCCGGAAAGCTTCTGAAACCGCAGTGAATGCTTTCCTGGCAGCGGGTATAAGGGTTTGATTAAGGGCCATCAATTCAGCCCTGGCAGCAGTAATATCCCGGAAGATCCCGGCAGCCTGAGTTTTTAGGCCCAACAGAACGTACTGCTCTCTTTTTTCAGCTATCCTGGTTCCGGCCAGGGCGGCTTTTATTTCACCCTGATTCCGATTGAAGAGGGGGATCGGAATATTCATCTCGACATAGTAGGCGTGTTCGTTGTTTTCCCGGAATTTCTGGAAGCCTCCCCCAATTTCCACATCAGGCCATATCCTGGATTTTGCCAGGCCAAGCTCAGCCTGCCTGTACAATTTTTCTGCCTCCCAACGCCTGGCTCTGGGATGTTCATCCAGGTAAACCAGCAGGGTATTCAGAGGGGGTATTTCAGAAAGCTTCTGAAAGTCCCCCTTAACCGAGGTGAACTGGGGATTAAAGCTGTTCCAGGTGGTGGCAAGTTCCAGGCGGGCTTTCTGCAATGCCTGTTCTGACTGCAATAGGGAGTTTTCTGCTGAGGCTACTTCTACCGCCGCTCTGCTTTCCAGTAGGGGAGAAACCTCTCCGGCTTTTACAAGTTCGCCAATTATGGAATAGGAATTCCTGACCAGTAACAGGTTTTCCTTCTGGGTATCCAGTGCCTGCTGTGAGGTGTAAACCTTCACAAACCTGGATTTAACCGTTGTTTCCAGGGTTCGGCGTTTTTCTTCCAGTTCAGACCTGGCGAGAGCGGTTCTTTGGCTGGCTGCCTGTCTCCGATTCTTGCGCTTGCCACCCAGCTCAAGTCCCTGGCTGATCCCGTAGCGTGATTCCATAACCTGGGTCCCGGCGTGGTTGCCGATGCCCCCGAATTCCTCCATTTCCATGGCAAAAACAGGGTTCATGAATTTTCCGGCCTGTTCTTCCAATGCCTGGTTTCGTTCGACCTCAATGGTATATGCAGCAAGGTCAGGCTCACTTGCAAAAGCAGCTTCGAGGGCTTCTTCCAGGGTGATTTCCCCGGATAGTAGTGGAACTGCTCCCTTTTCATTTGCGCCTCCTGGCATTTCCGGGGGCCAGGAAAAGGCGGGGCTGTTCCCTGTAACTGCCATTAAGATTACTAACATTAAAATGCAGTTTATAAATTTCATTTGGATTATGTCCCGATAAAACGATCAAGTATTTACAGAAGATAGAGGGGGCCGGACAAAGCGTTGGAGGTATTCCTGAGACTGTATCTGCGGAGAAATATGAGGAAGAATTGATCCCAGCAGTCTGATGGATGTCGAAAAAAAGACAGAAATCCATACTTCATCCTGGTCAGCAGGAATGGGCGGCAGTGTCCGGTCAACCGGCTGAAAAGCCTTAAGTTAAACTCAAAGCAGAAGTATGGAAGAGAGAGTGGCCTGACTATGGCTAAGGCCCGGATCATGTCCCCGGACAGTGAGAGAATTTTGCCATAGGCAATCCGCTACAAAGCGGGATTCGCTGCAGGGCACCAAGGAAAAGGATTTGATGTTGTCCGATCCTGGCAAACCTGGTGTTTTGAGAGAATTCAGGAATTTATGGTGGTCCACGCAAATATGGACTTCATGTCCCTGGTGTTTGTGGCCGCAGCTTTGACTGGAGTGGCCCAAAAAATCCACGGGACTGCTGGACCGGGTCCACGCTGCTTGGCTGTGCTCTGCCAGGGTTATGCACCAGGACCTGTCAGTATCCTTTCGGACAGTAAGATCTTGCCCGAAGAATACCAGGCTGTTCATCATGAAATAAATCAGGAACAGACATTTTGCGGGGTTTTTAAAAGCATTCATAAATACCAACTTAAAGCAGGATTTTAACATGAAGCGGGAAGCCTGGGACAGCGGTTTTTGATGTCGGCGGGCTGAGACCCCAGGATTTCCGCTCCCAATCAGCATTTTCGGCCAGGTTTTTCGCTGCAGGCAGATTACTGTAACTGCAACTCCTTTTTCCCAGTTTCTTTGTGAGGATAGGGAATTACCAGGACCGGGCATTTCGCGTTGAGCACGATTTTTTCAGTCACGTTTCCGAAAAAGGTTTTTCCCAGTCCCCTGAATCCCTGCCTTCCCAAAACAATTAGGTTGGCGTCAATTTCTTCGGCGTAGTGGAGGATAGCCTCATGGTCTCTTCCCTGGCGGACAGCGGTTAACGCGACAATGTTCTCTGGAATCAGGTTCATATAGGAATCCCGGATTTTCTGGTTCATGTCATCCTGGGCCTTACCTTCCACATCATCAACTTCGTAGAGGTAAGTCTGCCAGAACTGGGCTTCAGGTTCGGGGATTACGTGCAGGATATGAAGGGTAGCGGTTACGCTTCGCTCCGCGGATTTCAAGGCGAAATGAAAAGCAAAATCAGCGTTCAGGGAAAAATCTGTACAGAACAGGATGCGGTCGTAACGAATATCGGGTATTGACAGCATATTTTTTCTCCTTTGCGAGTCAGCCGATCAAGTTCGGCAACCATAAAGAAATCACTGGAAACATCATCAGGATTGCAGCGGCCAGCATCAGGGTGAAAAGAAAGGGCAGGGCCCCGCGGAAGATTTTCTCCAGGGGGACATCTCGTTCAATTCCGCTGACCACATAAACATTTACCCCTACCGGAGGGCTGATTACTCCCATCTGGGTAACAAGCACCACAATTACTCCAAACCAGATCGGGTTATAACCCAGGCCGATTACTACTGGGTAGAAAATGGGGATAGTGAGCATTATCAGGGCCAGGGCATCCACAAAACATCCGGTTAGAAGGAAGAACAGGATGATGAAAGCCATAACCATCCAGCTGGGCAGGGGAAGAGCGGATAGCCAGGCTGCCAGCGCAAAAGGTATCCTGGTGACAGCGAGAAAGTGCCCGAACATGGTGGCTCCCGCCACGATGATCATGACCATGCAGCTGGTTCGTGCTGTTTCTTTCAGGGCCTGGTAGAGCTTCTTCAAGGTAATATTACGCTGCGCGAAGGCCAGTAGCAGGCTTCCTCCCGCCCCTATGGCCGCGGCCTCTGTCGGGGTGAAAAATCCGACAAACATTCCGCCCATAACCAGGATAAAGAGCAGTATGGTCTCAGATATGCCGAGCAGGCTCTTCAGTTTTGTCCGCAGGTTTGAGCTGGGCGCGACCGGTCCCAGGGAGGGGTTCATCCGGCACTGCAGATAAATCAGAACACAGAAAAGGGTGGCAATCAGGATGCCAGGCAGAATTCCTGCCAGGAATAGCTTGCCAATGGACTGCTCGGTCATGATGGCGTAACAGATAAACACCACGCTGGGAGGTATCAGCATACCCAGACCACCGCCGGCTGCGACTGCTCCAGTTGCCAGGCCCATGTCGTACTTGAACCGTTTCATTTCCGGTAGGGCGACACTGGCCATGGTTGCCGCCGTAGCGGGCCCTGATCCGCAGATAGCGCCGAATCCCGTGCATGCGCCTATTGTTGCCATGGCCATACCGCCAGGCAGGGGCCCAAGCCAGCAGTAAGCGGCATTGAACAGTTTTCGGCTAATCCCCGAGTGCAGAGCTACCTGTCCCATAAGTACAAAAAGAGGAATCACGGTCAGTCCGTAGGAACTGAAGGTTTCATATAAATCAGCAGTTACCATGCTTAGAGCTGCATCAGGGGAAACAATCAGCGCAAATCCTATGAAGCCTACAACTCCCATGGCAAAACCTACAGGCATGCTGAATACAAGGAGAACGAACAAAAGAGCAGTACCGAGAAGGCCGGCTTCCAATGGAGTCATGGTTTAATCAGGCCCTTTCCGGGATGGATGAGATTATGAAGGATAACCAGAACCATGATCCCGCAGCTGAATGCGATAGTCCAGGGGATCCAGAACATGGGTAACTGCAGGGTGGGCGTCACCTCGCCGGTCGCCTGGAGTTTGTTTCCGTATTGTATGGCTTCATAGGTGAGGATGAAAAAAAATGAAATACTGATTGTTCTGGAAATCGTATCCAGCGCGATTCTGCCTTTTCGCCCCAGTTTCTGGAAGAAGTATTCTATGGCCACATGCCCTTTGACCGCTGTTGTGTAGGGCATAGCGAAGGACATGGACACGGCTCCAGCCACCCTCACCAGGTCGAATGATCCCACAAAGGGCTGCCCGATCAGGCGGAGTATTACATCCGCGCAGGTGATCAGCGCCATCAGGATAATACCGAGGCCGGTGACTCCCGCCATCAGCAGGACCGTGCGCCTCAGTCCCGCAGTGTAGGCGGAGTAGATTTTAGCTAATGTAACCATACTCAGGGAAACTCTTTTCTCAAATCAGCCGGATTATTTAGTGGAAGCTTCGGCAACCAAAGCCTGCAGGTCCTCCAGGAACTGTTTTCCCGGAAGGTTCTTTTCTTCTGCTGTCTTCACAAAATCATCCAGGAGAGGCTGAACGGCTTTTCCCCATTTGGCGTTTTCCTGATCTGATAAAGTCACTACAGATCGCCCAAGTTCTTCCACATAGGATCGGCCTTCCTGGTCCGCCTGATCCCAGGCTTCACCATGCCTGTCGACAAATTCTTTACTCACCTCTGTGAATATATCCTGGATATCAGCCGGAAGTTTTTCCCAGGAGGATTTGTTCATGGCAACAAACATGCTGGTTGTATATCCAGTCGCGCTGGATTCTATAACGTAATCAATGACCTCTCCCTGTTTCCATCCCTTGAGGGTCTCAATCGGGCACAGAGTAGCCTCAACAACACCTTTTTGCAGGGCTTCGTAGGTTTCAGGCTGGCTCATTCCGATCGGAATTCCTTCAAGGTTTTCCACTATCTTGCTGGAGAGCCCGGTTGCCCTGATCTTCAGACCCTTTAGATCAGCCATGGATTCAACGGGTTTTTTAGATGCCAGGATACCGGGGCCATGGGCATGCACGTATAACATTTTAACATCGCTTATTTCTTCAGGATTGTATTTTAAAGTCAATGCTGTAGTTGCCCGGGTTGCGGTCATTCCGTCAGGATAGCCGACCGGAAGGTCGAGAGCTTCCAGCAGGGGAAATCTGCCTCTCGTATAAGCAAAACAGCTCATGCCTATATCGCTGATACCATTCACGACACCTTCATAACACTGGGGCGCATTCGTAAGGGTACCTCCCGGAAAAACAGTAATATTAACCCGGCCATTGGTCCTGGTTTTAATCTCTTCGGCCCAGGCTACGGCTGTCTGGCACTGTACATGGGTGGAAGGGAAAAAGATGCTGTAAGACAGTTCAATCGTTGCTTCTTTGTTGTCAGCGGTATCAGTTCCAGCGCATCCTGCAAGAAGGGAAGCGGCCAAAATCAAGATAAGGCAGAGTCTCAGGCGCATATCCAAATCCTTTCGGTAAAAAAATGGTTAACCTCCCGTGAAGGAGGAAAGAAGGTATTAATTATAGACAAGATCCTGATTATTTAAAGGGAAACCTCAGCCGAATGCAGGATTTTATCTGAAGAATTAGATAAATATACTTTAAACCCTGATTACCTGTGCCTGGTTTTTACCGGTCGAAGCAGTTATTTCCTGTAAGGAATGATGATTCCGTCATGCAGATGATTCCTGTTTTAGTCAGAATGTCGACTGCAGGAATCCTATTCCCAGACAGAGTTCAGTGGCCATACAGTTAAATTATTCAGGTGAAGCGATCCCTCCTTCACCTGAATGGCATATTCGCCGGTTTTTTTTCCCGGGGAGAGATACAGAGGCATATAGACTTCGCCCTGATTGATGAACACTTCCATGCTCAGCCGGTCAACAAGAGCTTCCAGCAAGATTTTGTTTCCAGATCCAGGCAACGGCGTCGTTTTATCTCCAAAAGAAATGGTTCTGTTTGCTGTATTTATCTGAAGCTCGAATCCAGCAATGGTAAGCGCTATCCGGGACTTCTCTGTCTGATCCCATTCTGCTTTCAGGTGTATGGTCTCACCGAGGGGCTCTGGAGCCGGGTAACCGCCTATTCCCAGTTCCTGCTCAGCAATTTTTATCGGCTCCTGGTGCAACATTTCAATTTCCCTTACCGGCTCCGGGAGAAGGCGCAATCCTTCCCCGGTCTTACGGAGGGTCAGGTTTACCGGGAAGAGCATACACTGGTTGAAAGGCATGCCCGGAGACTCGGCCCTTCCCCAGGCGATCTGGATGCGGCGTCCGTCTGCTTCAGGGATATTGTTGTAGGTCTGGCTGGCGTAGAAAAGGTCTCCCTGGTGGAAGGGGATCTTTTTAGATTCAGGCCTGAACTCTTTTCCATCAAAACTCCCGATCATGTAAGATCCGTCAGCGCCATAGAGAATCCATTTTTTCTGCTGAGACCCTTCAACCTTAATCTCGAACAATTCAGGGCATTCGTAAAAACCCTCAATTTTGCTTTGGAAGGTCCACTCTTTCAAATCAGGAGAAGAATAAAAGGAGATCCATTTTTTATCGTTTTCTTCATGGTACACCGCGGCAATCCAGTGTCTGCCGGGGCTGTACCAGATTAACCTGGGGTCCCGTCCCTTATGTTTTATTACCGGATTACCCTGATATTCCGAAAAAGTACGGCCTTTATCATTACTGTAGATTATGGCTTCTCCCCGGCCGGTACTGGTATAAGCTGCAACCATTACTGGATTTTCACCTGACTGGAAACCTGAAAGGTTATCCGTATCGATGATTGCGCTTCCAGAAAAAGCCCAGTCTCCGAATTCTGCCGGGTAAAGTGCTATTGGAAGCTCTTTCCAGTGCACCAGGTCGGAGCTGACCGCGTGCCCCCAGTGCATATTCCCCCAGGGCCATCCATAGGGATTGTGCTGGTAATATAGATGGTACTCTCCATCCAGGTATACCAGGCCGTTTGGGTCATTAAGCCAGCCGCGCCTGGATGAGAAGTGGAACTGCTGGCGCAGGGGCTCCCGGTAGAGGTTTTCTGAGCCTTTGATCTGGTCTGAAACCTCAATGAGGTCCGGTCCTTTTGAATCCAAGGGCAGGGCAGGGATATCCACATGGATTACCTGTCCCAGGAATGGCTCCAGGTCCAGGAATACATAGTAGTCAGGCTTATTTTCTGAAAGATGTATATCAAATTCGTCGATCACCCCGGAGCCGGCGGATATCTTTATACGAGTTTCAGGGGCGGTTTCAGTCACGGGAAGGTTCAGGTAGCGGCCGCTGGCTTTCAGGGTCAGCAGGGTCGGTTCAACAAGCTTCTCCTCCTGGTTATCGGGTAACCATCCGCAGCTTGAAGATGCCAGTATAATTCCGATTATTGCTCCATGAATCAGGGACGTCTTAATCATCTGCATAGTTTTTCCTTACAGGTGCTGCATCGGCTCCTTGGAGAAGAGCGATTTTTCAATTCTAGTCTATTTAAACATCAAGTGTCTAAGCTGAAATGTTCTAAATAACCGTTATTTTGGAAATGTCTCAAAAGGCCCTGCATTATCAGGAACTGGGCCATTATGTACGAAGCGATAATCAGGATTGCAGCCAGCGGAACAGGATGGTAAAACCGGTTGAATGCAATCAGACTGTCAGAAAAGATAAAAAGGATGGAGCCGAAAAAAAGCAGGAGAAAACTGACCCTCCTTACTGCTTTCTTTAGGTTTAATGTCATTGCTGACATACACAGAAGGGCGGTCATGTACAAAAATACCGGAATCTGCAGGCTCTTATTAAGGTATGGGAAAAGAACAGCATAAACCAGTAATCCATACCCAAGATAAAGGAGCAGCCAGCAGGGGCGGCTTTTTAATAAAGAAGGTTCCCCTGTTAAATCATGTACTTTATAAAACAGGAAAATATAGGAAATCTGGGCTGCGAGAAAGGCGGATAAACCCATAATGAAAAAGGATGAATCAGCAAAGGAGAACATCAATAAAATATCACCCAGCCATGAAAAGAAGAATGCTGTACATGCAGACTTTAATATTACCGGTGGGAAGCTTCTCGCATTCAGGATGAAAAAGCCGCTGATCCAAATCATAATCAGTGGTTTGGATAAAAAATTTATCCATCCTGGGCCGGTTAGAGATCCCGCTGAAATAAGAATAAACGGGAAATAGAACAAATTTTTTTTCATTATGGAATCTGCCCCATTTTATGTAACATTCAGCCTGCGTCAGGTGAACCTTAGAGTTCAAACCCCAGGCAGGGAACTGGCTGTCCTATGTTCAATATTTTACTATCAAGTCTTTTCTACTCCTGTCTCCAGCCAGGGGCAGGTATCGCAAAAGAGGTTTCTGTTAGGGCAGGACGCTACCAGGCAGCCTATTTTTTTTCCTGCCAGTGCCAGGGTTATCCTGGCCAGGCGCTGGTTGGTACGTCCCTTGACCAGGATCAGGTCACCCTGGCCCAGGTCTCTGGGCAGCAGCGGGATCACGGAGAGGAGATTGCCTTCAATCCTATGGAACCTTTTTTCATCCATGCCTGATTTTTTGGCTCCCTGACATATCGAATGAAACATTTCTTTGCGGTTTATGATAAAGGCTGAGTCTGCAATTCCCGCAATTCTTTCACCAAGTTCCCTGTGAAAGCTGTACCGGAGATCGTTGGTTATTTCTGAGGCGGCACCCAGGACCAGTATTTTCCTTTTGGCCTGGCATTGCTCAAGGGTATCCAGGGCCGCCCAGATGCTTTCCCTGGTTGATTTGAAATCATCCCTGATAACCCAGGCTCCGGAGTCAAGGAGTACCGGCTGCATGCGGCTTTCTACTGGAGAAACTTTGCTAAGGGCACTGCAGGCGGCACTGATGTCCAGGTTTTCTGAACTGGCAAGTGCCAGGGCGGCCAGGGCCGGGTAGATCATGTGCCTGCCGAGGAAAGGAATCAGGCAACGATATTTACAGCCCTTGACGCAAGCATCAAAACTCATGCCATGGGGAAAATTATTGACAATATTCGAAGCCTTCACATCAGCGTTTTTGTTTATTCCAAAGGTCACGATCCGTGATCCTGCCTGTGCTGCCATCCACATGACGTTGGGATCATCAGCGTTGAGGATAGCTGTACCGTTTACAGCCATGGCCCGGATCATTTCAGCCTTTTCCTTTCGGATTCCCTCCAGTGTCTTAAAAGAGAGGATATGTTCGCTGGCTATGGAAGTAACGATTACAATATCCGGCCTGATCATCCGTGCGTGCAGGCGCATCTGACCCGGTTTTTCAATGCCTACCTCCAGGACAGCGAAGCGGTCTTTCGCGGAGTATTTCAGGAGGTTCTGGATAACCGCGTAGTCCGCATTCCTGAAGCCTTCAAGATTGTGGTCTTCGACTACGCTGGCGACGGCGCGGGCAGTTGTTGTTTTGCCCAGGGATCCGATCACCGCGATAATTCGGGTATTCCCGAGGCGGAACCTGCGGTGCAATCCCGCCAGGAAACGGAATAAGGGCCAGAACCTGGATAACTGCCCCATGAAGAGAGCCCTGCGCCCTTGAGCTGTCGACAATAATCCAGGTAATTCGCTGATACGATATCTCATATTTTCTGATCCCTGTTCATTAAATCCTTCATCCTTGATCCCGATTCAGGTTAGGGCCTAATAATGGGCTGTCAGCACCGGATTTCTCCAGGAGTTCACAAATCCCGCAGTCAACAGGAAGGTGGCAGCTATGCAGCCTGCAATTAACGTTACATCCCATCAGGAGCAGCGAAAGACGGGAGGTACGGTGATCAGTCCTGCCTTTTATCAGTATCACATCCCCTTCTCCCAGGTCCTCTGGAATAAGCGGGAGGGCAGAAACAGGGTCACCATCTGCCCTTATTATATTTCCCGGATTCATTCCTGCCGCAACTGCTTCATTCCTGCAGCGCCGGAAGGGATTTTTCTGGAGGAAAAGGATGGAGTAATCTGCTGAATCGGCAATTTTTTTCCCCATTTCCCTCCAGAACGCGTATCGGTCACTGTTTTGGATTTCTGAAACACCCCCAAGCACCAGGATCTTTCTTCGGGCCGGATAATCTTTTAGAAAAGCCAGGGCGCACCCCACAGATTCCCGGTTGGATTTAAAGTCATCCCTGATGAGCAGTGCTCCGGAAGTAAGCACAACCGGCTGCATCCTTCCTTCAAGAGCCTTCATTCCTTCCAGGGATGCGATAACGGAAGATATGTCCCTGCCCTCATTCACGGCAACTGCTACGGCGGCGAGAACCGGAAATACCATATGCCTTCCTAATATAGATAATCTGATCGGCCATGACTGTCCTCCTGCCTGGATAAGGAAGCTAATCCTCCCAGGCGGGAGTATTTTAAAATCACTGGCCCTGACATCGGCGGAATCGCTGAAGCCGCAGGTGATAATTCTGGCAGAGGTCTGGGAAGCCATCCACATAACGTTGGGATCATCAGCATTGAGTATGGCGGTTTGTCTAGGTGTGAGGATCCGGAGCATTTCGGCTTTTTCGTTCCTGGTGTTGTACAGGTTGCCGAATGAGAGGATATGTTCGCTGGCTATGGAAGTGACTACCACGATATCAGGATTGAGCATGGAAGCGGTTCCCCTCATGATACCGGGTCCGTTTACTCCGGCTTCCAATACCGCATGGCTGCTTTTTGGTGAATGACTGAGCAAATCAAAGGCCAGGGCATTCCTGGAATTGCTGACTCCGTCGGGCTGCCTCTGCCCCAGTGCCGCGGCTACCGCCCGGGCGGTGGTCGATTTTCCGAGAGATCCGATAACTGCTATTACCCGGATTTTTCGCAGCACGGTCCTCCGGTACCCTGTTGTGAAAAACTTGATCACCCTCTCGAACCGCGCAAGCTGTCCGACCAGCAGGCTTTTTCTTCCCTGCCGGGAAAACATCAGGAATGGAACTTCTCTCCAGCGGTACCTCATTCGAGTGTGGCTCCCAGTATTCATTTACAAGTATTCAGCAGCAATAAGCAGGCACTCTGATTTATCGCTTTCGCTGTAGTTGCCGCCTGATTATCTACAGTCAGCCAGGCAATGCCGGGATAGATTCCAACACCGATCCCGGTTTCAACTCCGACATTCTCAAGGGGTCCTTAACAATTTTTCACTTTTCTGTCGTTCGACAATCTCAATTCTCCGTTCTCAGTTGTGGCGGCGGACCGTCAGCCTTAACCGAATTGCCGTCAGGATGCGGCGCTTACTCAGCTATATCCCTGGTCGGGTTAATCGTCTACTGTCAGCAGAACTGCAGCCCGCTAATTTTGCTCCCACCCTCTTTCCAGCATTGAGCATTCGTCACAATGAGATGTTGTTACTGAGCATGACATCAACCTGCATTTGACCTTTTCCCCCATCAGGTCCAGTGAAAGACGGGAAATTTTATAGTCTGTTCTTCCTTTTACAAGGATAACGTCCCCGTTCCCAAGATCTCCAGGAAGCATGGAAGTGATTGACAGGGGATCAAATCTAATCCTGGTAATTTGTTCAGGGGCCATACCTGACTCAACAGCTCCGATCCTGCAGCGCCTGAAAGAATTTTTCTGAAGGTACAGGAATGCATGGTCAGCCGACCTGGCAATCCTTGAACCCAGGTCCCTGTAAAAATCATACCTTTCATGGTTAAAAATCTCTGAAACGCCCCCCAGTACTACTATTTTTCTTTTTGCCGGGTATTCTGCCAGGGTTTCCAGCGCTCTCCACACAGATTCCCGGGTTGCCTTGTAATCATCCCTTATAAGGATGGCTCCAGAATGAAGAAAGACTGCATTCATCCGGGCTTCCATCGGTTTTAATTCATACAGGGTTCGGCAGACGGCAGGGATGTCCATTCCTTCAGAGTCGGCGACGGCCAGAGCAGCCAAAGTTGAATAAATCATATGCCTTCCCAGTAGTGGGATGCGCAAGTGGTATGAATTGCCCCTGATCTCTACGTCAAATTCCATTCCATCAGGAGGGCTTATCCTGATATTAACTGACCGGATATCAGATTCTTCCGCAGTACCATACGTTACGATCCTGGCCCTGGTTTTTTCAGCCATCCACATTACATTGGGGTCATCCGCATTGAGGATAGCGGTTTTGCCGGGAGGCAGAGCCTTCAGCATTTTTACCTTTTCTTCCCTGGCATTTTCCAGTGAACCGAAGGTAAGGATATGTTCACTGGCAATGGAAGTGACTACCACGATATCAGGCTGGAGCATGGCATTGTATCCGGACATCAGGCCTGGGCCCCCTACAGCAGTTTCCAGAACGGCATAAGGTGATGACGGACCATGTTTTATCATATTCCTGATTACTGAATTCTTGTAGTTGGAGTAACCTTTCAGTTTAGTGTCACCTACTGCAGCAGCGATTGCCCTGCAGGCGGTTGACTTGCCAAGGGAACCAATAATAGAGATTACTTTCACCTTCCGCAGCACAGTTTTTCTGTATAGAGCAGCCAGAGGCCGGGTGAGCGGATAGAACTGGTTCAGGAGTGTATGGCTGACGTCCTTCCTGCCAAAAGGAGTTTTTAGCAGGTTTAAGTTTTTTTTGATATTCAGTCTCAATAAATTCGATTCCTCTGGTCGCAGGATTGGTTTCGATTGTGTAAAAGCTCTCTTGTGTCGATATGATTCTTCATGGTAATACAGGATACGGATAATTAAAAGGATTCCGGCAAAGGTGGGCCAAGGTTGAAATTATCGAGGTGTTTCCAGAAAGAAAGGTTATCTTGATTGACTCTCTGAACAGGGTTTTTAATACGGGATGTTCAGTACCCTCCTGTCTGTTTGAAAAATATCTGCCATGGACCTCCCCGAAAGTGCAGGAGGCCCTCCAGAGGAGCAGGCTCAAGAGCATGGTTAATCATGCCTGGGTTCATGTGCCATTTTACAGAAACGCCATGGTACAGGCCGGAATTAAACCGGTTGATATCCGAAGCGGTGAAGATCTGCGCCTGTTCCCCCTGGTTTGTAACGATGATATCAGGAAGGATCCCACCCTTTTTAATTCAGATACAACAGATTATAAGTCCGATCTGCTGCTTCGATCAGGGAACTACAAGAATGTTTACTGGTCCAGGAGAGCCGCCCTGCAATGGTTTAACAGGATGACACGTTTCCGTACAGTGATCAACAAGGTCTTGAATCAACCCTCAGGTTATGTGGAAGCCTACCTGCATCCCGAGACAAGCTGCAATCAGAAACTGAATGCCTACTGGAGGCGGCACCTGATTTTTACCGGCAGGGCCGGGGGGCGTGTACACCTGGATATCAGCGAACCGTACGAAGAAACCTGCAGGAAGATCAATGAACTGAGGCCTGACATTGTCTATTGTTATGGGTCTCAAACCGAGCAGTTCCTTAAATACGTGCATAACCAGGGACTGGAGTTTCATGCGCCCCGGGTATGGATATACGGCAGTGATTACATGAGCCCGGATACGAAGTCATTCATTGAGGAGACTTATAGCTGTCTCGTTTTTTCTGCCTATTCGCTTACCGAAATGGGGGCGTTTGGCTTTCAGTGCGAAAAGAGGGAAGGATTCCACCTGAATATTGATTCCTGTTACACCAGGATCGTGGATCAACTTGGGAATACTGTTCCTGATGGTGAAGCAGGAGAGGTGGTTATTTCCAACCTCCAGAACCGGTCAACAGTTATCCTGAATTACCGTACCGGAGACCAGGCAAGGTTCAGTACGAAACAGTGTTCCTGCGGTAGAACTCTTCCCTTACTTAAGGAACTGTATGGAAGGGTAAGTGATACCCTGTATTGTGCTGGTGGTAGAAATATTTCTTTTGGAGTAGTGGACTCAATATTGGGAAGCTGGATGGACCTGGTCAGGAGCTACCAGATCATCCAGGAGAATCCAGGTCACCTGTGCTGGCACCTGGTGGCATTGCCCGGGGCTGACCGGGAGGAAATTTCCCGTCAGCTGGACAAGGCAACGAGGACGCTGGTCCCATATCCGAACCAGGTGGAAATCAAGTGGGTAGACAGTATTGAGATGACACCAGGAAATAAGAGAAAGTTTGTAATTCACAGGTTTAAGATTTAGCCAAAATTCGCGGAGGAAGGTCAGGGAGGCAATTGTTTTGAGTGGACTTGTGAGGAAAACATTGAATACAGCTCACATCATTCCTGCCTGTATCTGGGAAAGGAACATGCCTTGGGCTCCGCCGGTATTTTTACACGTTCTTCAAATGATTCGGTTCAGGTATATGATACGGCATGCCTGGAAGCATGTGCCTTTTTATAGAAATGCCATGCGGGAAAGAAACCTTTCTCCGGTTGACTTCCGAAGACCTGAAGACTTGAACCTTCTTCCCCTGATCAGCAATGAAGAATTCAGGAAGGATCCAACAATATTCAATTCAGATAAAATCGATACTGGGGGAGATATGTTGATGCGGGCCGGAAATTATAAGAAGATTTACTGGTCGCGCCACGCTGCTCTCCAGTGGTTTGCCCGGATATCAAGGAGCCGTGCCGTGATAAACAACCTTCTGGGCAAAGATTCAGGATATATTGAAGCCTATGTACAGCCCATGGAAGACTGCAACCATACAATGAACAAATTCTGGGGAGAGAACCTTCTGTTTCGGAGCAGGGCCGCGGGTGTATACAGGTTTGATATCAATGACCCCTACACAGAGACTTTAAGGAATCTCAATGAGGTTCGTCCCGATATTGTTTATTGCTATGGCTCTCATTCTGAACAGTTTTTCAGGCACATCCACAAAAACCGGTTGAAACTGCATGCTCCCAAAATCTGGATCTACGGAAGCGATATGATGAGCCCCGGAATGCGTGAATTTATCGAGGAAGAATTCGGATGCATGGTCTATTCCACATACAACATGAATGAAATGGGAGCTTTTTCATTTGAATGTGAAAAGCGAAACGGTTTTCACCTGAATATTGATGCCTGTTATTCACGCTTAATCAATGAACAGGGGGAAACTGTGCCAAGGGGAGTTTCCGGGGAGGTTGTCATTTCCAACCTGGTCAACCGAGCAACCGTTATCCTGAATTACCGCACTGGAGACAGGGCTGTGATGAGCAGGGAACCATGCGCTTGCGGGAGGACACTTCCTCTTCTCCAGGAATTGCAGGGCAGGATCTGTGACACTATATATTGTTCGGATGGGATTGAATGTTCCTATGCTTTATTGGCAACACCTTCCGGAGAAATGCTGGCAAAAGTAAGAAGTTTTCAGGTTGTTCAGGAGAGCAGGGGACATATTTGCTGGACGCTGGTTCCCTACTCTGATACCAACCGTGATGAAGTAGCCTCCGGTTTAGAGGCTGTTACTTCCGGGATATTCCCGCCTCCCAATAGAATCGAAGTCAGGTGGGTTAAAGATATTGAAGTAACCCCGGGACAGAAAAGAAAGTTTGTAGTCCACAGGTTCAAACAGGATCTTCAACCTGGAAATTTCAACTAACCGGCTGTTCTCTCCGGGTATTACAGCTAGGCAATGAAGGCGTCCCTCTTGTTTATGCCGACTGGGCATAAGCTAGTCAGGTCAGAGGTAAGATCCGATGGAGCAGCCAGTAGACGATTGATGCGGGATTTTCATTCACAATTATTTTCAATCAGCGAGTTCTTTCTTATCCTGAAGTACCAGATAAGCCCGAAGGGCCCACTGAGAAACTGCCCTGCGGCCAGCCCAATCAGCAATCCTTTCATTCCTCCGGTGACTGATCCAATTGCAGCAGGTACCAGGGAAATGACAAAAAGGCGGATCCCGTTAAGGACAGTGGAACTAAGGGGTTTTTTCGCAGCGTTAAAAAACATGGATAACTGGTGGCATATACCGAGAGAGGCATGGGACAGCGGGATAACAGCCAGGTAGAAGGTCATCGTCGCAACGATTTCGGGATCATCACTGAAGAGGGAAGCCAGCTGAAAGCGGAAGAAGGCTAGGCAGGCCCAGCTTAATACTCCCCAGGCGGATACAATAATAAAAGCTGATTCCACGGCTTGACGAACCCGCTCTTTTCTTCCAGCCCCCCAGTTCTGTCCGGTGAAAGGCACCAGTACTGACCCCAAGGCCAGGGGAAGAATCAGTACCAGTTGTTCTATCCTGGTGGCGGCCCCGACTGCGGCTACGGCATCCTGACCGTATCCAGAAATCAGTCGAATCGCCAAGGCAATGTAAAGTGGTGCCATAAGGTTGGTAAGAGTAGCCGGGATTCCAATATGAAGGATTGCCTTGCAGGAGTTTATGAATTCACGTAAAACCGGCATCTTCCAGGTTATCAAGTTGAAACGGTGGTGCATCACATAGAGGGCGGCGACCAGGCTGAAAGCTCTGGCAATCGCAGTAGCGAAGGCTGCTCCCGTGATGCCCATGGCTGGAAAACCCAGGTAGCCGAAGATAAATACTGGATCCAGTACCGCGTTTATCAGGCCGGATAAAGCCATGATCAATCCGGGGAAAAGAGTGTTTCCGGCAGCCCGTATGGAGTTGTTTCCAACCATTGGGATGATCATGAAAGCCACGGTTGCAAACCAGATGACCATATAACTCCTGATCAGGGGCAAAAGGGATTTCCCGGCGCCGAGGAGCAGGAAAATGGGATCCAGAAAGATCAGTCCACAGCTTGAAACAATGGTAACTATGATAATGCTAAGGAGCAGGCAGTCGGTTGTCAGGCGCTGTGCCCTCTTGTGATCCCCTCCTCCTATAGCCCTGGAAAGAACAGATGCGGCCCCCATGCCGATCCCGTGGGCCAGGGCGCCAATTACCATGATAACCGGGAATGTGAAACTGATCGCGGCAAGCGGTTCTCCTCCCAGTCGAGAGATAAAAAAGGTATCTACCAGATTAAAGACGATGATAGAAAAAGCCCCCAGGATCATGGGGGGAGTCAGCCGAAGAAAATGCAGGAAAATGTTACCTTCAGTGAGGGAGGTTTGATTTTTCATTGATGAATACGCCTGTAGGTTTTGACTGCCGCTTGCCTGATTACCTTGCTGGATTAAGTGTACCATTATTAATATTGATCGCGATTGCCTGCCAAAGAAGGAATGAATTGATTCTCAAGCCTGGAAGATTTTAAAAAAAAGGATTTTGAATTCAGGTGCAGACCTGAGGAGGCTCCATCCTGTCGCAAAGGCTGTTTCTGGTTTATAATTAACTATTATGAATTGGTCCGGTTCTGGATTAATTGAGATTTAATCCGGGCCCACTTTTAAGGATTTAAGGTGTAAATACTAAATCCGGAAACACTCCCTGCGGAACAGGCGGGGCTGGAAAGAACATATAAATGAAGATGAAGAAAAAACTTGTTGCAGATTTGATTGAATGGAAGAAGCTACGGGAGCACCGGGAAGTAATTGATCAGCAGCCCTTACCGGAGCTGTTCCGGCTCGATCCGGAAAGGGGCCGCAGATTCCGGGTGGAAGCCTGCGGCATTCTCCTTGACTACTCCAAGAACCGGATTACCTCGGATACGATGAAACTGCTTTTTTCCCTGGCTGAAGCTGTGGATCTAAGATCAGAAATTGAAGCAATGTTTACCGGGGAAAAAATTAATAACACTGAGGGCAGGGCCGTACTCCATACCGCCTTGCGAAGCGCCAATGATGACCCTGTCCTGGTAGACGGGACTGACGTAAAACCGGCAGTCAGGCAGGTTCTGGACCGGATGAAGGAATGTTCGCGCAGGATACGGGAAGGGGAATGGAAAGGCTTTACGGGCAAACCTGTTACAAGGATCATAAATATTGGAATAGGGGGTTCGGACTTGGGGCCTGCCATGGCCTGCCAGGCTCTTCACCCTTATGCCGAGGCAGGTCTGGAGTTCTTTTTTGTGTCCAATATTGACGGAACCCATCTTGCGGAATCCCTGAAAGGGGCAGACCCTGAAACCACTCTTTTTATTGTAGCAAGCAAGACTTTTACTACTCTTGAGACTATGGCCAATGCCATGAGTGCCAGGGAATGGCTAATCAATTCGCTGGGAAGCGGGGAGGCTGTCAGACAGCATTTTATTGCTCTTTCCACCAGCACAGCAAAGGTTCAGGAATTCGGCATCAGTCCTGAAAATATTTTTGGCTTCTGGGATTGGGTAGGCGGAAGATACAGCCTGCCTTCCGCGATAGGGCTTTCCCTGATGATTGCCGTGGGGCCTGAAAATTTCCAGGAACTGCTGGATGGATACAGCGCAATGGATAACCATTTCAGGACTGCTGAATTTGAATCAAATCTCCCGGTAATAATGGGATTGCTTGGTGTCTGGTACAATAATTTTTTTGGCGCGCAAAGCCACGCAATCCTGCCGTACGACCAGTACCTGGCAAGGTTTCCGGCCTATTTGCAGCAGGCTGACATGGAATCCAACGGAAAATCTGTGACCCGGGAAGGGCATCCAGTCGAATGGGAGACCGGCCCGGTGATCTGGGGAGAACCCGGTACCAACGGACAGCACGCCTTCTACCAGCTGCTGCACCAGGGAACGAAAGTTGTTCCTGCTGATTTTATTGGTTTTGCCAGATCACAGAATCCGATGGGTGACCACCACAGGAAACTCATGGCTAATTTTTTTGCTCAGACCGAAGCTCTCGCTTTTGGCAAGTCAGCTTCTGAAGTGAGGAAAGAAGGGATTCCTGAGGATCTGGTCCCCCATAAGGTTTTTACCGGGAACCGGCCCACCAACACTCTCCTTGCCCGAGAACTTGATCCCCATACCCTGGGCAGCCTTATCGCACTTTATGAACATAAAATATTTGTTCAGGGGATTATCTGGGGCATTAACAGTTTTGATCAAATGGGAGTGGAGCTGGGAAAAGTACTGGCAAAAAAAATATTGCCGGAGCTGGACCCGGGACAGGAATTAAGCCAGGAACATGACAGCTCAACCAACAATCTCATATCCTGGTTCCGGGAGAACTGCTGAGCCAGATCCTCCGCTAAGGAGACAATTGTCTTGAAAACCTGGACTGCACCCTGGGAAGGCCAACAGGGTCGAGGCGGGAAGAATCGAGATATGACAAATATGGTTGATGACAAGCAAAAGAGGGTGAGCCGCCATCCTTCCTGGTTGAAGGTACGTGCCCCCCTGGGCGAAAATGTACATAATTTAAAAAAAATACTTTATGTACAGGGATTGCATACCGTGTGCCAGGAGGCCAGGTGCCCTAATATGGGAGAATGCTGGAGGCACGGGGTTGCCACTTTTATGATCCTCGGAAACATTTGCACCAGGGGGTGTAAATATTGCGCTGTTACCAAAGGGAAACCCGACCCGCTGGATCAGGGTGAAGCAGCAAGAGTTGCCATGGCAGTGGAGGAAATGAATCTTGCCCATGTCGTCCTGACTTCTGTGAACAGGGATGACCTGGAGGATGGAGGGGCATCAGTTTTTGCGGAGACCATTCTGAATATTCGAAAAAGGATGCCGGAATGCAGCGTAGAAGTACTGGTTCCAGATTTTAAAGGCTGCAGAAAGTCACTCCGGATTGTGATGGATGCCTTTCCCGATATTTTCAACCACAATATTGAAACCGTCCCCTCCCTGTTTCCCAAAGCCCGGGGAGGAGGAGATTATAATCTGTCTTTGGGCGTATTGGCGGCCGCTCTGGAAATGAATCCGCAGGTTGTCACCAAAAGTGGCCTGATGCTGGGACTGGGAGAAACTGATTCTGAAATCCAGCTTGTCATGGAAAACCTGCTTAACGTGGGAGTCAGTCTTCTTACCCTCGGCCAGTACCTGAGGCCTGCCAAATGGCATTTGCCGGTTGAAAAATATTATTCTCCTGAAGAATTCGAAAAGTGGAAGGAATTCGGGGAGGAGCTCGGTTTTGCCCATGTGGAAAGCGCCCCGCTGGTCCGTTCCAGTTACATGGCTGACCGACAGCTCAAGGTACTGAGGGGGAAAAAACAATCTCCAAAAGAATAAAAACTATGGTGTTGTCCCCGGGATTGCCCTTTATCCGGAATTAACTCACCTGCATTTCTTGCTGACTACGTGGTGAGGAGGCCGATTCAACAATGAGCCATCAGTACTGATCTCTTAACCGTAAACGTGGTCAGTTGGTGGCAAATTCGAGTTAACTGCCTTGTTTCAGGATAATCGGGAGAGATGAACATCACGGTAGCAATCAGTACCAGACTCTCAAGGCCAGCCCTTCTTCCGATTTGGGCATAAGCAGCCAGAAGATGAGGTAAGGGATCAGCCCCGGCAAAACTCCTGAAACAAACAGCACGACAAAAAGGAGCCTGATTATGCTGGGATTGGTATTGAAATGAGCACCTAAGCCTCCGCAAACCCCGGCAATCTGTCCATTTTGTCGTCTCAGGGGATTATAGTTTTCTCTGATTGTTTCCATTTTTTTGTCTCTGGATGACTTTTTAAAGAATTTAAGAATAACTTCTGGTTCTGACTTTTTTCATCTATGAACAAAAGATGAAAAAAATGGGGGAAAGTTACATGGCTGAACCTGGATTTCTTTCATCTTTTGTTAAGGTGCTGCAGTCTGGGGATTTATAGGGTAAAAAAATTTTCTGTTTTCTGAACATTGTTCAAAGTGCAATAATGAAGAGGAAATGGTGACAAACCTTCAGCCTAAAGATAAGGGTGCCGGTAAATCCGGGCACTTCTGCTTGTGGGTCCTTGTTAAAAGATTTATGAGGCTGCTTGTGGTGGAATACCGGAAGCATGATCTCCCGAATATGGCCAGTTCACTGAGTTATACCTCCCTGCTGGCCCTGGTCCCGGTGTTTGCCATTGTCCTCGGAGTAATTGGATTAGTGCGTGAAGGCATATACACCGAAATATTCATATCGACCTTAAAAAACCAGGTTCCGGCTGTTGCAGGAATGAGTAACCTGATAGATGCTATCAGGGAGGTCGCGGGGAGTGCCAAAGCTATAGTCGGGGTAGGCCTGCTGATGTTTCTCGGCACTGCTTTTTTCTTGTTTCTTACCATTGTCAGAGATTTTAACCGCATCTGGAGCGTGGAAAAATCCCGAAGTATCGCGGCCCGGCTGAGTGGCTTTATTACGGCTGTAATCCTGGTCCCGCTGCTAATGATCCTTTCGATCTACGTGAACCTCTATGTGGCCCGCATGGTAAACACCCTTGAGACAGCAGTTGCCCACCAATCTGTTATTGAGTTTCCCCAGGGTAATACAACGGAGCCGCCGACGTCGGTAATGGAAAGGGAACAGCTTCCGGAACATACTCCGGAGGATGGGGTTACGGTTTCTGATGATAATGAATCATGGCCCACTGAAGATCCGCTGATTTTGTCAAAAGACAGGATTTTGTATGACACTCAAAACCCTGACAAAGTCAGCCGGGAGATCCAGGGATACCGCTCCGGGAAGACTCCGGTGAAGATTGCCTTGCGGCTGACCAGCCTTTTTCTCAGCATCCTGGCTATGTCTGCGCTTTATTTCTTGCTCCCCAATCGGAGGGTGAAGTGGTGGGCTGCCCTGTCCGGGGGCATTTTTGCCGGAATTTTTCTGGAATTGGGGAATTATCTTTTCAGGATTTATGCCGGTATGTCGAGTACAGTGCTGATGAAGATATACGGGACTCTCCTTGCTGTGCCGCTTGGTCTGGGCTGGCTGTGGATACTCTGGGTGATCGTTCTTCTTGGATCTGTCGTCGCTTATGTCATGCAGCATTACCAGGATTTGTACGAAAAGGCCGAACTGGAGAACAGGTATATTGACAGGGATCTTTATATTGCCCTGCTGCTTATGGCTGAAACAGCAGAAAGGTTCAACAGGGGCGACAGCACCTCTGGAATGGTCGAGGGGATATCTGTTCAGACAGGGTGTTCGGGATGGCTGGTAAGGGGAATTCTCGCGAAACTCATGAAAAGTGGAGTTATTGCTGCCGTGGAAGGGAAAAAAGATGAATATCTGCCAGGAAGAAGCATTGAATCGCTGACCCTGGATCAAATTGTTTTGCCGGTTCTCGGAAATGTTTTTTCAACTCCTTCGGGTATAGATAGCTACAAGAGCAGGGTGATAAAACGGGTCTTGGAGGATGCTGGATTTGCCCTCAGAGCCAGCCTGGAGAAAACGGCGCTGGATGAAGTCGTTTTGGGTGAAGGCAATGGGTTGACCAGACCTGGCTCGTAGGGGAAGTAGGGCAGTCCCGCCATCGGCTGTGCCTGATCATCTGGTGGAATGAATTGGCGATAATACAGGAGCATCGCTCCCGGAGTTTTTTGTCTTTTGTGGATTTTCCAGCCCAAGGTTGAATAAAGCTCGCCCTGGGTTAAATCATGGCTCCACCGGGACATACTTGACGCTGCTTTTACCGACAGTACTGATGTGAAAGGTATAAGTTCCCCAGGTAGCGATCAACGGTGGCGAAACAGAAAATTTTGAACCCTGTATGCGCGTGATCGCGCGCATACAGGGTATCAGGTTACCAGACCGCACCTCTCAGCGGCTTTTAGAATTCCCGCTTCAGGCACTGATGATCTTTTGGTTACCAGCGTCCCATAACATGGTTTTGTTCTGCTTATAGGATTCCACTGCCATTTTTATGGCAACCATGGTAGACGTGCCCAATTCCACTCCGCAGTTAAGCTGTCCGCCCTCACGGATAACGCTGAAGAAGTTTTCATGCATATCTTTCATCGGGGTGACGTTGGGCGATACCTTGTTGTAACCTCCATGTTTCTGGCGGAAATCATCAACATAATCCCCATTGCCCGTCAGGAGCATCTCATTCTGATCCAGGAAGTCTATGGTTCCATATTGCCCGTATATCCTGACGGGCACAGGAGTGTCATTGGTAAGTATGCTGGTGAGGGTAATGGTGAATTCCTCGTTGTAATCCACATTCATAATGAAAACATCCGGGATATCCCTGCCGTCCTTCAATACATACAGCCCTCCATTGGCGTTTACCTTGCGAGGGTATGCACCATTGGCCCCTGTTATGGAGATCAGAAGGGGTGCCAGGATATGGTAAAGCAGGTCAGTAGCCACTCCACCATTGTAAGGCCAGTATTTCCGGAACCGGAAGAAGTGTTCAGGATTCCATTCGATTTTGGGTGCCAGGTTCCATTCACTTCCCAGCCACATATCCCAGTTAATATAATCATCCCCTGATTTTGCGGGACCTGCTGTCTCGTCTATAGGAAACCAGGCGTTGAAGGCGCCACCCTTGATGTTGCGGTTGTATCCTCCCTGGGCCCAAGTGACTTTCCCGACATCGCCAGCCCGGATTATTTCACCAGCTTTCCAGAAACGGGCATCCCCGGTTCGCCCCGGGCCTACCTGGAAAGTTTTGTTATATTTTTTAACAGCCTCTTTTACTGCAAAGGCCTGGTCAACCGTAAGGGTCATGGGCTTTTCACAGTAGACATTCTTGCCTGCTTCCATGGCCTCAATTGATATTTTCGAGTGCCAGTGATCCGGAGTTACCACAAAAACAGCGTCAATGTCTTTTCGATCAAGGAGTTCTCTGTAGTCCATGTAGCCCTCTCCACCACAGATTCCCTGGGCTTTTTTCATTCTCCTGGCATAAACATCGCAGACAGCCGCCACATTGACATTTAATGCCTCCTGATCCCTGACCAATCGGTTAAGGTGCCCGGTACCCATTCCCCCTACACCGATTATTCCGACGTTTATCCGGTCACTTGCGCCCATTACATTGCGCGTGGATCTGGCAGTCAGGGTGGCGACGCCGGCACCAGCCATAGTAGTTTTAATAAAATCTCGTCTTGTTGGCTTCATCATATTGCTCCTTTTTTTACGGTCAGATTGAGTACAAGTGAACCCGGCACTTCAGGATTTTAATTTTTCGTGATACCCCATAGGATGTCAATGAAAAAAACAGGACTGTGGAAATATTGAATGCCTGCTCTCGAAGAGGTTCCCGCCTGGTCATGATCGACAGAGGGGTCCGCAGGAAGGGGAATCATGTGATCCGGTTTGTTTCATCTGTTTTAACGTGTAATATATACAGCTGGAAGTTGATGTTATATGGAACAAATTAGTGTTTTTGATATTTTCAAGATCGGGATTGGCCCTTCCAGTTCTCACACCCTTGGTCCCTGGAAAGCAGCCATGATGTTCTGGGAGGAATTGGGGCTGGGGGGAAGGAGATCAGAGCTCAAAACCCTGAAGGTTATCCTGCATGGGTCACTGGCCAAAACCGGAAAGGGGCACGGGAGCGATCTGGCTGTTGTGGCAGGGATTATGGGTGAGGATCCGGTGTCAGTTGATCCTGAGATGGTAAAATGTATCCTCACGGCAATATCGCTCGGAGAGTCTTTTTATCCCCTGGGGGCCGGTGGCTTCCCCTTCAGGCCATCCGATGACATAATTTTTGACAGGGAGAGTTCCCTGCCGTTTCACCCTAATGCCATCACCTTCAGTTTCAGGCTGGGAGATGAACCTGAGAAGCAAGAGGTTTATTACTCCATAGGGGGAGGTTTTGTCGTTAAGGAAGGCCAGTCTGGAAATGATTCGGGAAAGGGGCAGAAGCCCCTGCCCAATGCGATTGACAAGGCTGCTGACCTGCTTTACTGGTGTCGCCTGAAAAACCTGCCGGTATGGGGGGTAGTACTTGAAAATGAACTTAACTGGAGAAGCCGGGAGAAAGTAATTGACGGATTGCTGGATATCTGGGAAGCAATGAAGGATTCAGTTGCAAAGGGGTGTTCCACCGGAGGCAAGCTGCCGGGCGGACTGGGAGTGAAGCGTCGCGCATGTCCTATGGCTGCCAATCTGCTGGGTTACACTTTTGACCCCAGATCCGAATGGATGACCCAGGTTGCCAGGCAGAGTGATTCCTTTGACCGGGTACTCCGCTGGGTAACCTGTTTTGCCATGGCTGTGAATGAAGAAAATGCGACTTTTGGACGGGTAGTAACCGCCCCTACCAATGGAGCTGCCGGAGTTATTCCCAGCGTGCTTCTCTACCTTCAGTGCTTCAGCAATTCAAATGCTGATAAAGATATCTGCCGGTTTCTTCTGACTGCGGGGGAAATCGGAAGCATTTTTAAGAAAGGGGCTACCATTTCTGCGGCCATGGGAGGCTGTCAGGCAGAGATTGGTGTTTCTTCAGCCATGGCAGCCGGCGCCCTTGCTGAAGCCATGGGTGGAACCCCGGAGCATGTTTTGATGGCAGCTGAGATAGCCATGGAACATCATCTGGGCCTGACTTGCGATCCGGTAGCCGGGTTGGTACAGATCCCCTGTATCGAAAGAAATTCCATGGGTGCAATAAAAGCGATCTCCGCCGCGTATACCGCCCTGGAAAGTAACCCGGATTCCGCGAAAGTCTCCCTGGATGAAGTAGTACTTACCATGAAGGAAACAGCCATGGATATGAGTTCCAGATATAAGGAGACCTCGGACGGAGGACTGGCTGTTAATGTTCCGGTAAATATACCAAATTGTTGATGTTTTAAAACTTGTGTTCTGAATATTTCAGCTGTAGAATTCCTGATGTATGAAATCTATTTATTCCCGCCTGTCGGTCATGTTAATTGCCAATCTTATTAAATTAAACCTTCCTTGAATTGGTGAGTCCTTTTAATTATCCGTCTTATCAAAACTAAAGGTTCAAGTTTTCCGACTATTTGCAGATCATTCGAATCTAAGTTAATAGGAAAAAGTGAACTTTCAAAGGCGGGATTCCGTTACCCAGGTTAGAAGGTAAAAAAAAGGGACTTGTTCTTTGAGGATTGTCTGGTTGGTTTTTTCGATTTATTTTTTCAAAAGGCTGGTTCATTCAAGCCGAGTAAAAGGAGTTCAGAGATGAGGAAAATCATACTTTTAATAGTAACTTTCAGTTTAGTTATCTGCATGGCATCAACCGCTGCAATGGCTAAGAATCACAAGGTGAAATTACACAGTGAAGCAATTATTTCAGGAACGGTTATTGAGCCTGGTTCTTACACTGTAAAGATCAGCGATGAAGGTCTGCTTGGCCTTTATAAAGGCAGAGACCTGCTGGCTGAGTCTGAAGTGACTATTGAGGCCATGGGAAACGAAACTCCAAACAGTGTTTCCCTCGATGTGAATGGTAACCTGAAAGAGATTCGTTTTAAAAAGGAGAAGGTTGTATTTCCGATGCTTTCAAATGCCGGTCAAACAAGCGAATAGTCATCTGGCGAAACACAACCTTCTTTGCATGAATATTGGATAATTATAAATCAATATTCAGGAAAAGTATACTGGAATAAATAGAAGCTGTTTCAAATGTACCAATAAGCGGGGGCTGTCGAATGGGATCGGCAGCCCCCGCTTTTCTTTTTGATAACTCTTAAATCCGTCTTTCTTGGCAGCTTGGGTAGCAAAATGGCCAGGAGCAGGATGAATGTACTAAGCGTCGTAACCGTCAGTTGGTGCGGAATGAGGATTAGGCCTCTGGTATATACAGATTGCTACAAAGCGGTCAGGATGCGGCGAACATTCGTCAGGCCGGAATATTTTAAATAAATTTATGCAGTTAAAGTTCGCGTTTTTCAGGAGTTTGTTATTTCATTTCTTCGGTAATTTGAGACCTGATTTAATTAAATCGCATCATGCCAGGCCTGGAATTTTTTATCGGGTTTTTCCCAGGAATTGGAAACCTTGGTGGATATTCCCGCATAACAAGATGTCACCCTCAGGAAATTTAGTTTTTTCTGGGTTTGACAGTTGTCAGGTACGTTTAATGATTATGAGGTCTTTTATAACCTCAGCAAAGGAGTATCACGATGAAGAGATCCCTGATTCTTTTCCTGATCATAAGTTTTGTTTTCTGTTTAACCTACACATCCGCCGCAACCAAGCACCACAAAGTGAAACTGCAAAATGACACAGTCGTGGCAGGCAAGGTCATTGAAGCCGGTTCATACCGGGTCAGGCTTAATGATGAGGGAGTCCTGCTTATGTTCAAAGGAAGTGATTTAGTAGTCAAGACTGTTGTGGATGTAGAACCCCTGGGAAATGTAAATCCCAATAGTTTTGCTGTAGATAAAAATGGTTCCCTGGAAGAGATCCGGTTTGGAGAAGAGAAGGTGGTTTTACCGACGCGTTCCATTGTTGGGCGGACGGCTGAATAACATTATGGATTGATATAGCCTCTATTGATGAAGAGGGGAAATTGTAAAACTGAATAAAGTCAGAAATTCATAAGAGAAATTGAGCTGGTAATTCAGCACACAAAAAAGCGGGGGCTGTCGAAATGGGTTCGGCGGCCCCCGCTTTTTTGTGCAAAGACAGACGGCAGAATAGAAACGCAGGGGAATTCGGTATAAAGTTACATTATAATTAAGAGCATATGGGGAGATTGAGGGCCGGTTTTGACTGGAAAGAACCTGCGTGACTGGATTACTTGATGATTTTAGGGTCCGGGTGAAACAAAACGGTGCCTGAATTCGTTATGCTAAGAGACAGAAATAAAAACCTAAAGCAATATGGAGTTGTGATGAGAATTGATGCCTTTGTGTCTGTAGTAGTGATTTTCCTGCTTCTCTTCAGCCCTGTTATCGCCCAGACTGTTCCGCAAGGAAAAGCTGCAGCCGGCGTAACCGCGGACTATGAAATTCCTGACTCTTATGTAGACAGAGCCAGGAAGTCAGGCCCATATAGAGAGCTGTCTTTGCAGGAGGCCGTCAGGATGGCCCTGCAAAACAACCTCCAGATTGAAATTGAGGGCTATACTGAAGAGCTCAATAAGGAGCTGATGTATGGAACAAAGGGTTTTTATGACCCGATTTTTAACTTTTCGGCCGGATGGAACTCTTCAGAACGACCGACTACGAGCGTCCTCGACGCGGGATCAGCTGTTACCACAACCATTTCCAAGAGGTGGAATTACAACTCATCTGTCACTCAGAACGTCAGGGGGGGAGGAAATGTCGGCCTGCAGTTTAATACCAACAGTTCATCCACCAACAGTTCTTTCAGCTACATTAATCCAAGCTACAACTCCACCCTTAATCTCAGCTTTACCCAGCCTCTCTGGAGAGGTTTCAGGCATACAACCCCTGACCGCCAGATGAAGCTCTATAACCTGGACAGTAAGATTAATGAGAGCCAGTTCAAACAAACAGTAGCTGACACTATTAATCAGGTGCAGTCCCAGTACTGGGAGCTTGCCTATGCGATTGAGAATCATGAAACCCGCAGGCAGTCACTGCAGCTGGCCCTGGTGCAATTGAACGACAACAAGAAAAGAGTGGATATCGGAGTACTCGCCCCGATTGAGATTACATCCTCCAGGGCGGAAGCGGCTACTCGCAGCCAGGAATTAATTGCATCAGAAGTAAGTATCACCAACGCCCAGAATGCATTAAAGGGATATCTATCTCCTGATAAAGACGATTCTTTGTGGGGTTGCACCATCATCCCCACCGAAAAACTGGTAATCAGAGAAGTCAACATGACTCTTGATGAAGCTGTGGAGACAGCCTTGAAAAAAAGGCCGGAACTGGAACGGTTGACTTACCAGGTAGCCCAGAATGAAGTGGATCGTCAATACTACAAAAACCAGGGAAAACCTGATGTGAGTTTTACAGCGGGCCTGATCAGCCAGGGTACTTCAGGTAAGGTATGGACTACCGGATCCAATGGAGGGCTTCCCGGAGTAACCCAGATTCCAGTTCCGGATCACCCATTCTATGGTGAATATGGCACTGCCTGGGGGCAGGTTTATGGATTTGATTACCTGACTTATAATTTCGGATTAAGCGTTGAAATCCCCCTGTTTAACCGAAGTAATAAGGCCCAGCTGGCCCAATTGGCAATTAGTGACAGGCGTTACCAGACCCAGGTTCGGAATGTCCAGCAATCTGTAATAGTTGAGGTCCGCAATGCTTTTCAGAATATCATGACACGGAGAGAATCGATGGAAGCGGCCAAGGTTGCCAGGGAGCTTTCCGAAGAGCAGGTGAATGGTGTAACCAAGAGATTTGAAGCCGGTCTTTCAACCAACTTTGAGGTGCTCCAGTACCAGAGGGATCTGGCAACTGCCAGGGTAAATGAACTGAGGGCAATGATCGATTATCAGCTGGGCCTGGCTTCCCTGCAGGCCGCGACCTTTACACTTGTTGATGATAACGACGTTTTAATAGCTGAAAGAGCCTCCAACTAGATTGTCAATTAGAAATGCTGCAGGCCGGTTGATTGCTGATTATGGAGAATACCTGTCAAATCGGCGCTCTGCCGGCAGCAGCATCGCCAAGTAAGCCGTCCCCCCGGGGGCGGCATGATTAAGCTCAGGGTAACGGCATCGGTTCCTGGGTTTGAATCCACCCAGAAAACGGAAAAGCCCTGTGAGGGAGGTCGAGGTTGAGCCTGCAGAGTCCTGTTCATGGTCAATTTCAGGTAACAATGGGTACGCGGTAACACCGATACTGATTCCAATCCCGGCTCCAGCAGGAGACCGGGGCACTTCACACTTTAACATTCGCAGTTTAAAATGGACCACAGGGTGTCAGACACCTTACTTTAAAGCTCCCGATTGTGATACGGGACTTTCTGAGCTCGAATTAGTTTCGGCATCATGTATTCAGGGTTCCGCCGGAGACATTACCTTATTCCTGGGGTTCCCTCTCCCAACGCTTTTCAGTTTCGGTGCACCCCTGGCTGAATGACCGGCCCTTTTCTTCACTGGACTTTGGGTCCAGGCTGGATGATACCGCATGCCAGGATCGTTGCTTGGGGTGCTTCCAGAATCCAACTCTGTTTATATTCTTTGCCGGGTTCCTGGCCAGATTTCATAAAAAAGTCGCTGTTTTTCAGTTCATGAACAATTCAGGATAGAAACAAGTCCCACCCATTTGGGTATAATCAAAAGATGTTCACTCCCTTTTTTTTAGTCAGCGCGATTATTTTTCTTTTTGGAGCGGTATTTGGCAGTTTCCTGAATGTCTGTATCTATCGGGTTCCGAGGGGCGAATCAATAGTAAAGCCCAGGTCCAGGTGTCCGGGATGCAAACAACCGATACCTGCCTGGCTCAACATTCCGATATTGAGCTACCTGATGCTGAGGGGAAGGTGTAGGAACTGCGGACAGTCTATCAGCCTGAGGTATCCGCTGGTAGAAGCCCTGACAGGTTTGATAGCGACCGGATTGTTTATTGTTTATGGATTTTCTTCTCCTTTTTATGTAAATTCTGTTTTCTGCTTTCTTCTGGTAGCCCTGATATTTATCGACTTAGATGAACGGATACTTCCCGATGTTTTTACGAAGGGGGGAATAGTTGCAGGACTCCTGCTTGCGCCCCTGCAGGACTCCAGGTTCTTAGCCATGAAAATCCCTTTGCTGCCGGAGAGCACATTCCTGCAGAATGTTGGCAATCCCCTGTTCAGTTCTGTTATCGGGATTTTATTCGGAGCTGGTTTCCTTTGGGGTGTGTCCAGGCTTTACCTAAAATTCAGGAAGGTAGAGGGGATGGGATTCGGTGATGTGAAAATGATTGCCATGATTGGGGCTTTTACTGGATGGCAACTGACCTGGTTTTCTATTCTTTTCGGCTCCCTGATAGGTTCATTGCTGGGTGGAGCCTATATGCTGCTAAAGAAAAAAGGCAGTAAATTCGAGCTTCCCTTCGGCACGTTCCTGGGCATCGCCGCCATCCTTTCGATATTGTTCGGGATCGATATCATTAACTGGTATTTCGGCAAGCTTTAATTAGAGGCAGGAGGAGGCAGGGCAGGCACCTTGCATTTTTCGCCATGGGTTTCTCCGGGTAATTCAAGCTTGAACTTTGGCTTCGGAGACTAGGCCGTCAATGCTGACGACAGCTGCTTTTTTTAAAAATCTTCTTTCAAACTTCGTTATTTCGGCTCTTCTTACGTTATTTCTTTTTGGAGACGGTATTTATTAATTTTTTTCAAAAAGGAGTTCGAGATGAGAGCATATTTGAATGGTATCTTGATTTTAGGGATGGTGATATGCCTGTTTACCGTGGGTAACGCTCTATCCCAGGGAAATGAGAAGGTTGACATAAACCTCGGCGACTCAGCCGCCTTGCAGGAATTGCCGGGGATTGGGCCTGCCATGGCACTCAGGATAATTGAGTACCGGGAAAAAAACGGCCCATTTGAGAGAGTTGAGGACCTGATGGAAGTGAAGGGAATCGGAGAGAAAAGGTTCCTGAATCTGAAGGACCTGATAATTGTCAGTTCAGCGGCTGAAACGAAAAGTGATGAGGTAAAGGGAAAGGTCGAGTAAGCGTCCGGGACCGCGGCAAAAAGTGCGGAATTCCAATGGCATCCATTGGGAAGGGCGAGGCAGCCCTTCCCAGATTTTTCTCCAGGCAATCAGGTTCTGCTGAAAACAAGTTTTGGCAGCAGGTCAGCCCCATCATAGCGAGCCAGTGCCAGCAGGTTTCCCTGATGGAAGAGCCGGAACTCCCCAGCTTCTGCAGGGATTTTTTTGCTTACAGGTCTCCCGGTTGTTATGAAACCGGCTTCAGCCCCAGTCAGCTCGATGGCTGGTATTTCAGGAAGAAGGTCATTCATTGGAACCAGTACCCTGTAGGGATCTTCCGCCATTTTTTCAAGAGTACACGAATCTGCTAGGGTGAAGGACCCGGAACGGGTTCTGACCAGCGATGACAAATGGGCCCCGCAGCCGATTTTTCGTCCCAGGTCAAAAGCCAGTGACCTGATATAGGTCCCGGTGGAGCATTTTATTTTCAGCTGGAGCAGTGGTCCGGATTTATCGAGAAGATCCAGGCTGAAGATCTCTATGTTTCGGGGAGGGCGCTCCACTGTTTCTTTTCTCCGGGCTGCCTTGTAAAGCCTTTCCCCGTTGATTTTAATTGCAGAAAACATTGGTGGAACCTGCTGTAAACGTCCCCTGAAGCAATTCAGGGCAGATTCCAGGATTTTGTCATCAAGGTGAGGTACCGGTTTTTCTGAGACGATGGACCCTTCCCGATCATAGGTATCAGTTTCCTGACCAAGGCGAATTTCAGCTATGTATTCCTTATCAGAAGACTGAATATAGCTGGAGATACGGGTTGCCTGGCCAGTAACAATGACCAGTACACCTGAGGCAAAAGGATCCAGGGTACCGGTATGTCCAACCTTGATTCCTCTTCCCAGGATTTTCCGGCATCTGTAAACCAGGTCGTGAGAAGTCGGACCGACTGGCTTGTTGATTATCAGGGCTCCGTTGCAGTCTTTTTGAAAAGCCATTCCGGTTTCTTTGCGCTTGCTCTGTTATAAAAGTTCCTTGAGCCTGGCCAGCACCAGGTCCCTGGCTTCAGAAAGAGAAAGGTTATTAAGGGAAAATCCAGCTGCCCGGGCATGACCCCCACCTTTGAACTGTACTGCTACCTTTGAAACATCAATTTTCTGTCGGGAGCGAAGGCTGACCCTATAATTATGCAGAGAAGACTGGCGGAACAGAGCACAGGCCTCTATCCCCTGTATACTGAGGGGGTAATTGACAAACCCCTCGGTATCGTCTGCTTCAGCTCCTGTTGCCTCCAGGTCATCAAGATTCATGCTGACAGTCGCAATTTTCCCCGACTTATCGATTTCCAGGGTTTCCAGAACCCTGGCCAGCAGGTGGAGTCGGGAAGCCTTCTGGTTCATGTAAACAGTCTGGGTTATTTCCGCAGGAGAAGCACCATAAGACACAAGCCTGGAAGCGATTAGAAGTGTCTGCTCTGATGTGTTGGAGTACTGAAAAGAACCGGTGTCTGTCATTATTGCCGCGAAAAGATTTGATGCTATGGCAGGAGTAATGGGGACGCCCATTGCTTCGATAAGAAGGAATATCAATTCTCCCACCGCTGATACTGCAGGATTAATCCAGTTGATTTCAGCCCAGTTTTCAGTTGAAGGATGGTGGTCGATATTCACGGTGGAAAGATTGGCCAGTCCCTGTATTCCAGATCTTTCGGCACTCCCGCATTCAAGGGTGATCACTCCGTCGTAATCTTCCTTGATCTGCACGCACCTTGTAATTTTATCAGCGCCCGGTAGGGAGCTGTACATGTGGGGAAGAGTATCCGAAGAGACTATGCTGCATTTTTTCCCTGTTTTATCAAGGGCTAGTCCAAGAGCCAGAGCGGATCCAAGGCAGTCTCCATCGGGTCTCTGATGTCCGGTAATGAGCAGCTTTTCCCTGCTTTCAAGCCATCGGATTATTTTCTGAATTTGGTGTTCATCAGATATCATTGCGGTGCTCAGAATGAATCTGGTGTGATTTCTTCTCTCTCAAATGCCTCAATTACATCTCCAACCTTGATATCGTTAAAGTTGGCGATGGAAATGCCACATTCGTATCCGGAACGGACCTCAGAAGCATCTTCCTTGAATCGCTTGAGAGAAGCAACCCTGCCTTCATAAACCAAAACGTTATCCCTCAGAAGCCTCAATTCCGCTTTGCGATTGATAACTCCGTCCAGGACATAACTGCCTCCGATAGTACCTATTTTGGGAACCTTGAAGGTTTCGCGAATCTCGAGCCTGCCCAGGTATTTTTCCTTAATGACAGGATCAAGAAGTCCAAGCATGGCCTTTTCTACCTCTTCGGTCAGGTGGTAAATAACATCGTACACCCTGATTTCCACATCTTCATGCTCTGCAGCGGCTTTCGCGGTAGGTTCAGGCCTCACACAGAATCCCAGTACAATAGCATGGGACGCCGAGGCCAGCAGAACGTCATTCTCAGTAATGGCTCCTACTCCCTTGTGGATAACTGTTATCTGGACCTTGTCGTTGCTTAGTTTGGTGAGGGTGTCTGTTAAAACTTCAATTGAACCCTGTGTGTCTGCTTTGAGAACAATCGGTAAGTCTTTGATAACACCGGCTTCCATCTGGGCATAGAGTTCGTCGAGGCTGACCCGGATGCCTTTGTTCAGGTCCTGTTCCCTGGCTTTGTCCTGGCGGAATTCCACAACTTCCCTGGCTTTTGAAATATCTTCTACTACCTGGAAAACATCTCCGGCCTGAGGTGTGCCCTGCAGCCCGATCACTTCAACTGCGCTGCTTGGGCCAACCTTCCTGACAGATTTACCCCGGTCATTGAACATGGCCCTGACTTTACCGAAGGTTGCCCCGGCAATGAAGGTGGATCCAACCTTGACCGTTCCGTTCTGTACCAGGATTGAAGCTACATTTCCGCGTCCCTTTACCATTTTGGCTTCAAGGACAACGCCGGCTCCAGCCCTTTTGGGATTGGCTTTCAGTTCCAGCATTTCACCGGTCAGGAGGATCATTTCCATAATGGAGGACATGTTTGTCCCCTCTTTTGCTGAAACTTCAACCATTATGGTGTCCCCTCCCCAGTCCTCGGGGATCAGGTTGCGTTTGCTTAATTCCTGTTTGACACGTTCCGGGTCTGCACCTGGCTTGTCGATTTTATTAATGGCTACTATAACCGGAACGCCTGCGGCTTTAGCATGATCAATAGCTTCCTCCGTCTGTGGCATCACACCATCGTCAGCAGCTACAACCAGCACTACTATATCAGTGGCATTGGCGCCCCTGGCGCGCATTCTGGTAAAAGCCTGATGCCCCGGGGTGTCGATAAAAACAATCTTGTGTCCATTTATTTCGGTTTCGTAGGCACCGATATGCTGTGTAATACCTCCGGCCTCATGCTCAGCAACGTGGGTATTCCTGATGTAATCCAGCAGAGAAGTTTTGCCATGGTCTACATGCCCCATAACCGTAACAACTGGTGCACGAGGAGAGAGGTTCTCTTCCTTTTCCACATCTGACTCAAGCTGGGAAGCAGCCTCTTCGAAGGTCATGAATTCGGAAATGATGTCGAATTCGTCGCAGAGTGATTCTATGATTTCATTTTCAAGGACCTGGTTCATATTAGCCAGGATGCCTCTTTTCATAAGCTCTTTGATGACTTCGTTGCTTTTGATATTTGTTTTTTCAGAAAAAGACTTAACCGTTGTTTTATCTGAGAAAATAACATGTTCCGGCCTGACTGGTTCCGGAGCCTTCCTTTTCGATATTTTAGGAGCTACATTAACCTTTGACTTTTTCTTCTTTTTGGACGGCTGGATCTGCTCAGGCTGAATTTCTGAAACCTTTACTTTCTTAGATTTCTTTTCTGTTTCATCCGGCATTTCCGGGAAAAATTCAGCTCCAACTGGAGGATTTTCCTGTTCTTCCGGCCTTGTCGCCACGGACAGCTTGCCTTTTTTCTTAACCCTGGGTTTCTCCGTTACAGGCTGGGGAGATTCAATTTGTTCTACAGCAATGGCTTCAACCTCATCAACCTTGATTTCGACTTCAGGTTCAACCGTCGCTGATGCTTCAACCTCTTCCGGTTTTTCTTCAGGAGCGGATTCTTCTATGGCTGGTTGAGGCTGCGTCACTTCCACTGTTTCAGAGGTATCGGCAGTTTCCTTTTCAATTTCGAATTCAGGAACTGCCGTAGCCTCAATAGCAGTTTCTACAGTATCAACATCTGCCTCCGGCTCAATATGTCCATCTGCCGCGGACTTCTTACGGTAGGTTGACTTTCTTCCTTTTCTCGGTTGAAGTGAACCAACCTGGGATACCAGTGAAGGTGGCTGTTCCTGCTCCTCTTCGACGACAGCTTTAGCCTTGGGAGATTTTTTTCTGGGTTTTCCGACCTGACTTTTGGCCCGGCTGGTCTTGGGGGTCCCGGCTTTTTTTGTTTCTTCTTCTTCAGCTTCTGCAATAAGTTGCAACCGTTTGCGTATCCGGTTGGCGATATCGGATTCTACATGGGTATCCGGTGATGACACCCATACTCCGATCTTCTTTAACTCAGCGATGACTTTTATGTTGTCGATGCTAAATTCAGAAGCAATATCTTTTACCGTCGTCTGTTCCATACTGGGATCCAAAAGTTTCTATTTGCCGTCGTTTTCGTCTTCGGTAGAATCCTCTTCAGGTTTTTCTGCCGGGGATTCATCGTTTTCCTGAATTTTCAGGTTTGCGATAAAGTCTGCAGCTTCAGATCGCAGGCTTTGCGCAAGCTCTTCGTCAACTCCTTCGGATTCGAGCAGTTCTTCGACTGTCGCTCCCGCGATGGTTTCAACTGTGTTGATATTTGCTTCAGCCAGCAACTCAGCCAGTTCTTCATCAACACTGGCTAAAAGAGATGCTGGATGAGTACCTTCATCTCCCAGTTTCTCAATTTCGCTGCGGACTTCATCTTTTTTCTCAATTTCGCTCTTAATATTAATTTCCCATCCGATAAGCTTGGAGGCGAGACGGACATTCTGTCCTTTTCTCCCTATAGCCAGTGATAACTGGTCCTTCGGGACCAGCACTTCCATGATCTTATTCTCGGAATCAGTGATAAGAACCTTGGAAATCCTAGCCGGATTAAGTGCGCTTACCGCGTATTCCAGCGTATCTGGAGAGTAGCGTATAATATCGATTTTCTCTCCCTTCAACTCGCGGATAATGGATCCGATCCTGGAGCCTCTCATCCCGACGCAGGCACCTACAGGATCAAGGCCATCTTCTTCGCTGTATACTGAGACCTTTGCTCTCTCTCCGCCTTCTCTCATCGCGCCCATGATCAGGACAGTCTTGTCGAAAACTTCAGGAATTTCAGATTCGAAAAGCTTGATAAGCAGATCAGGGGAATTCCTGGAAAGGATGATCTGCGGGCCTTTTGATTCGGGGTCTACCGCAACAATGATACATCTCATGCGGTCACCCTGAGCATAGTGTTCGTTTCGGGACTGCTCCTTAACTGGCAACAGGGCCTCTGTCCTGCCGATGTCCATGATAACATCTCTGCCCTCATATCTGCGCACGATTCCGTTAACAACTACACCGACCTGATCGGAAAATTCTTCAAAAATGATTTTCCTTTCAGCTTCTCTGACCTTCTGGACAATTATCTGTTTGGCGGCTTGAGCTGCGATCCTGCCAAATTCCTTGGTATCCTTGGGGATTTCTATCAGGTCATTGATCTCAAAGGTCTCATCAATTTCCAGTGCTTCCTGCAGGGACATTTGAGTGTCTGGATTTTCAACCGTTTCAACAATTTCCCGTACTGCGAACACCTCAATGGTACCGGTCTCAGGATCATAAGAAGCCTGGAGATCCTCGCTGGTCTTGAAAAATTTTCGCGCGGCCACTACCATGGCCTCTTCCAGGGCCTGGTATATGACCTTGGGATCTATGCCTTTTTCTTTACTTATTTGTTCTATCGTCTGGCTTAGTATATTAATCATGGTTTTGACAATCGAAAACGGTCATTTACAGTTATTAAGTAATATAAAAATATTACTATTATAAATCGTTACTTAAAAATACTAAATATTACTTTTTTTTCCGAAATCATAAACAAGGTTGGCTTTTTTTATTTCGTCGTACGGGATACTCACCAGCTGCCTGTCACATATTAAGCCCAGGACCCCATTTTCGAAGGATTCAATAACACCTTGGAATTTGCGGCGGCTTGCAATTTTGTTATAAGTCGACAGCCTGATTTCCTTTCCCTGGAAACGGATATAATCTTCTTTTTTAAAAAGAGGTCTCTCGATCCCGGGAGATGATACTTCCAGGGTGAATTTCCCCTTGATCGGATCCTCAACGTCCAGCAACACTGCAATCTTTCTGCTTGTGGCGGCGCAATCGTCTACGGTTATACCTTCCGGCTTGTCGATATAAACTCTTAAAATAGGAGCCCCTCCTTCAGAGCGTAATTCGACCTGAAGAAGCTCGTACCCATCTTCTTCAACCTGAGCCTGAATGATATTCCTTACTCTTTCAACATCATCAGTCATGTAATATAGACTTTTTCCAAAAAAAAAGTGGGCTATACGCCCACCTGTGCCCAGCAGACCAACCTGTCCGCTGATTATAGTTCGTCACTGAAAATTATTCAAGTGTGGTTTTGGTTTGATCTGTACGGTTACTGATCTGTTTTTTTGCTAATTGCTCCTCTATTTCCCGTCTCGGACCGGCTGTTATCATTATGTGGCTTCTGTCAGGAACCAGGGATTTTATCATTTCCTGGAATTTACTTTCGCTGACCCTGGAGAGACGAAGTCCGAATGTGGGGATGAAGTTAATCCCAAGTTCATATAAATCAGTCTCCAGGACTTTGTCCATCTGGCCTTCTGTCTGTTCAAGAGATGATCTGAATTCAGCCATTACTATCTGCTTGGCGTCTTCAAACTGAGATGGGTTGATCTCACCACGTGATATTTTATCAAGCGCATCAAAAAGTTTGGCATCGTAACTTGATAGCTGTTGTACGGGAATTTCCAGGCTCACCCTCAGATAACCGGGCATGCGCATGCTCGTGGATTCAATTGATCCCCTGATCTGGCCTGAAGATGCAATCTCAGATGCCCAGTTGGGGAGGGCCAGGGTAAGGTATTGCTCCAGCACTTCCATTGATATCGCTTCTCTGGAGGATTTCTCGAATCCCAGGAGGCCCCAGCTGACAATTCCCTGTCTCCGGTCGGCTTCAATGATAGCTATTTCAGGTTCCGTATACCTGTGGCTGCGCCTGAATACAAAAGGAGCCGGGGTTTTTCTGATCCAGGAGCCCCATCTGCGGCTGAGGTAATTGAACAGGCCCTGCCTTTCCTCGCTGAATGCAATAGCCAGAACGGCCTGGTTGGGCAAGACCAGCCGGCGGAACTGGACTATAAGATCATTCAGTTCCAAGTTGGGGACTGATGATGAAGTCCCGATTTCAGGCCTTCCATAGGGATTACGCGAAAATACTTTTTCCTTTAACAGGATACTTACCCTGTTTTCAAGGAGTGATTCCGTTAAATTGACTTCTTTTATGTGCTCCTGTTTGATCCGGTCGAACGAATTCTCTTTGAATTCCGGCCTGATTACCAGATCAGCCAGAAGATCCAGGGCATATCCAATTTCTTTTGAGGGGGCTTCTCCGCTGAAAACGATGGCATCCCAGGTCACCTCACACTCAATTTTTATATTTCTGGAGGAACTCTCTGATTTGATTAGAGGATCATTAAGAAGATCCATCATTACCTTTGACATCAGGTAAGTGGCCCCCCATTTATTTGAGGGGTCGAAGGCTGCTCCATTTTTTATCATCAGTTTGAACGGGATGGTATCTGATGTCTGGTTGAAAAAGATTACCTGCATTCCATTAAGCAGGTTCTTTCGTTCAATTTTTGGCAGGGAGAGTCTTTCAGCAGGGCCTGGGAGAAGGGAGTTTGACTGATTAGAATTCCCGGTTTCAGCCAGAATATCCCCTCCTGCAAGCAGGAAATAGGAGCTGATTATAAAAAATAAAAACAATGCCGGGCATTTTAGCCCTGAAATTCTATCTTTTATTTTCATGGAGTAACAATATTCACGCACATTATCTCAATTTACAGAAAAAAACCTGTAAAGAATTAACGGTTGTGCCCCTTGATGTTCCGATTTCAGATTACCTGGATGTTGGTGATCTTTGAAAGTTCATGTACCGGAGCACTTAATTCATTTAAATCATATCAGACAATTGTTTTGTTCCAAATCTGCTGAAAATGGTTCACAAAAACAGCCACTTACTTGCTTGTTGTATTTCGAGGCCACAAAGCACAAACCTGAAATTCTGATTATACAGATTATCAAATCTTCTTTCTCCACTGTTGGCCATAAGGAACCATTCCCTAAACATTATTACATGAAAATCGGGCTTAAAGCATACCCACAACCCGAATCAAGTTCCAAATTATGAGAAAAACCCGCTGGATTCGTCCCTTCGGCCATGGTATTTGCTCACGCCTGACCTGAAGGATGCCCTTCCAGCCTTCATTCTTCCAGCCTTCATTCTTTCAAATTTAGAGGATAGGATGATCCTGATATCAGTTAATCCAGATTGTCATTCCCTGATCCGAATTCACAGGCAGAGGGCCGAAGTAGTGGGGGATCTAAACGTCCTGAACGGGTAAAACTCTTTCAAGCAGTGCCGGGAACGGCCGGAGGTGGAATATTATATGGCTTTAATAGACATGGCAGGGTGGCTTTCCAACCGTTCCAGTTGTCTGTCCCCTTGATCAATAAGGGCAGGCAAACCTCTGCCACTTTAATATTTTCAGGAAAAGCAGATTTCGAACGGCAGTTGCGGCCCTTGTTGATTATCATACTAATGGGTTAAACTCTAATTACTATTAGGGTGAAGCTATAAGCCGAAAAACCTGGAAAATTTTTATTTTTACAACCTTATACGGCAAATCTGAAATTCTCGGGAAAAATATGTATAGACTACGGTTCCCTTTTTTAATTTTGATTATTCTGATGATAATCTCCTGCGGCAAGTCTCCACGCGTGATGGATCCTGGGTCAGGTACCAGAACCTCCGGCGATACCAGAGGGTCAGGAGCAGGAATATCCAGTTCTGATATGCCGGAGCTTATGATTCAACTGGAGCCTTCTGAGATCCAGGTCGGGGATTCCGCCATGTTGACCTGGGAATCCCGCAATTCCAGCCAGGTAACAATTGAACCCGCAATAGGTGACGTAGATACATCCGGCAGGATAAAGTTATTTCCAGAGCAGACGATTGAATACTCAGTAACAGCCTCGGGTCCGGGAGGCTCTGTCACCAGGAATGCCACTGTAAGCGTATCCGCGGGATCAATATCAGGAGGAGGGATAACCAGCGAAGACCTGGGCGAAAGTATGGGAGAAAGTGCTTTTGAAAGAGCTGTAAGGCCGGTATTTTTTCTATTTGATTCCTACACGCTCAGTGATGACGCCAAGCTCTCCTTGGATGGAAGCATCAGGTGGCTGAACATGAGTGAAAACCGGCAGATCAAATTTGTAATTGAAGGCCATACTGATGCCAGGGGCACAGAGGAATATAATCTTGCATTAGGAGATAAAAGGGCTTCTATTGTCAAGGATTATATGGTCCTTAACGGCATAGATGAATCCCGGATCATGACAGTTTCAATGGGTGAGGAGCGTCCTTTTGATACCAGCGGGACTGAGGAGGGACATTCCCTAAACCGGCGGGCTCATTTTGTATTGATTCAGTAGGCGCTACGAAAAAAAACCGGGCAGGGGAATGGATGCAAACTCATGACCTGGATGTTATATGGGTTTTGCTTTTTTCGGGGATAATCCCAGGAGTCGCGGGAGCATCCGGGAAGTGTTATGGCCGGAATATTTTAAACCGGGCCTGTATGCGATTTATGGGAAACTCGGATTAGAGAGGACAAGATGTTTGAACTTAACCCTGAAAAAGGACGTTCGCGGCTCAGGAAATTCATACTGCCGGCAGTCCTGATAATAGTTCTGCTGTCAGCAGCCGCGTATGTGTATTTTTCGCATACAGGGCAGAGCAGTGTGGATGAACTGTCCGGAATCATGCGCGAAGGAGATCCGGGTTACGAGGCTAATAAGGATCTGGTCAGACTAGTGAATTCGAAGATCCAGATGGGATTGAATTTTAACCGGAAAAGGGTGGTTATGTTTTCGGGAGAAATTGAAAACAGGAGTGACAGGACTATTGATGTAGTTGAACTCAGAGTAATGTATTTCAACTACGAAGAGCTTATCGACACCGTATTGAAGACTCCAATCATGCCTGGACCCTATATGAAGCCAATTGAGCCCCTTACCTCGGGATCTTACAACTTTTATGTAGAGGACTTTCCCGGTGTGTGGAAAGGTGGAGAGTGCGAAGTTCACATCAATGGTTTCAGGTTTGCTGAAAAATAGTAAGAACCTGGCAAACTGGTCTTTTTTTGACTCCGGTGTTGGTGAACCTGAATTGTCAGTTTACAATTGTGATTTACCTGGAGCAGAAACCCCCAGGTAACCTTCGACTCCAACCTCGTGCATCCGGATTTCAGTTTAGATGACCTTGAGGCAGACTATGGTTATGTCATCACCCTGGGGTCCTGATCCGGTCCATTCCATAACCCTGTTTATGATTTTGGCGAGGACTTTCTCCGGATCCAGGGATACATTCTCCATAATCAGTTCAAGCAGTTGATTATTCCCGAAGAATTCATCATCTTCATTTTCCGCCTCAACCACTCCGTCGGTAAAGAATACAATCATGTCCCCGGTTTCAAGTCGGACAGTGTCGGCCATAAACTGCCACTGGGAAAAAAGGCCTATGGCAGTACCTCCTGTCAGCAGTTCACTTGCTTTTCCATTTGAGATGAGTATGGGGGGCTGGTGTCCGGCATTGCAGTATGTCAAGGTTTTGGTTTTTTCGTTATAGCTGGCAATCACCAGGGTGGAGTAAGCATTGGCGGAAGATCTTAGAAACACCTGGCTGTTTACCTGTTCGGCAACAGCGATCATTCTTTCGACTTGGTCTTTGTGGCGTTTTTCGTTCAATGTGTGGTGGATTGTCGCCAGAGTGCTGGCCATAAGCAGGGCTGCTGAGATTCCTTTTCCGGCGATATCTCCAATTACCAGGTCCAGCGATTCGGTATTCTGTATGAAATCATAATAATCACCCCCTACTTTCTGGGCGGGCAGGCAGCTGGCGGCGAGTTTTAGCCCGTGACTTTGCGGTATGCATTGCGGCAGCAGTTGGGCCTGGACTTCCCTGGCTATCTCAATTTCTTTTTCCAGCCTCTCTCTTTTGGAAACTTCACCCATCAGGTGCTTAATGCCGGCTGACAGTTCATTGAAGGAATCCGCCATTATTTCAAGCTGATCATTTTTCCCGGATTGGATCCTGAAGTCGAATTCTCCCTTTTGTACCTGTTCAGAGGCAACATAAATATCGTTTATTGAACGGGTTATCCCCCTGGCGATTTTTGCTCCGGCAATAACTGAAGCCAGGACGGTCAGAAGATAGATTCCTCCAATCACATAAAGCAGGATCAGGATTATCCTGCTGCTCTGGGAGAATAGCTGGATAAAGAGAATCCTGATCGGTACGGAGATCAGGAACGGCCTTGCCGTAATGGCAGATCCTGAAGACCACTCAATAGGCCGTATGAAATGGACACCCAGGACAGAAAAAAGGGTGCTCTGCTCTGACAGACGCTGGTAGATGAATTCGAAATCCTCGGTAAAGCCTTTTTCATTTACCGGGACCAGTTCAACGTCGTAGTAAGTATCGTTTTCGATTTGCCGAATGACCCTCTCAGTTATTGGTAACTGAGTTACAAGTATCAGATTATCAGAAACTCGAGATATATCTGTCAGGTACAGCTGACCATCCTCCGCTGTGAATCCACTGAAATCACTTTGCAGCCATTCCGGCGCCCGGATTTCTTTGCTGGTCAGGACCGTGTCCCTGGTGAGATCAGCCGCTTTCAGGAAAACGCCATCCTGATCAGGTGCAGGATTGAAGAAAACCCTGGTCCTGAACTCGCCCAGGCTAGTTGGCGACTGTTTAAGCGCTGACTGGATTTCGAGAAAGAACTCATCCGGAAAAATTCCTGAAACCGGACCTGTGCCTGGATCAGACAATTTTATGTGGGTATTCGTTTTTTCCAGGATACTGGTGATGTCGTGGAGTTCATTTTGCAGAAAAATTCCACTTATTTGTTTGAAAATGAGGAGCAGCGCAATAAAAAAGGCGATCATTAACAGACCCAGAGGCACTCCTCCGATAAAAACATATGAAATGAGAATTTTGTTCCTTACCGTGAAGAGAAGCTTTGTTTTCAGCCATCTGGTCAAACGAATTCCATATCCAACTGCTACCGGGATCATCATGATAAATCCCAGATCCAGCAAGAGGGAAAAGATACTGTTGGAAGATAACCAGCTTATCAGTGCACCAATTATAACCAGGGTCAGTGAAACCAGGGCATAGCGGTCAAATCTGGATAGTTGGAAACCTTTACTTCCTGCTATTCGCATGCTTACCCCAAAAGTGCAGTTCAAGGAATGAAATATTTCCTGTTATTATACAGGAGAAGAGGATCATTGTTTTTATTGTGCCCTTGAAATAATTGACCCTAAATGAATTGAATTATTTTGTTTATAAGAAAATATTTATAATGATCTTAAGGTTCTGAATTCAGAGATTAGCAAAAACAGGTAGGATCCGGGTTGGAAACGAAGAATGGAAAACAGGGAACGGTCATCTGAACAGGAGGGTTTTCCCCGGAAAAGGCTTCTTTTGATTTTTATAGATGGATTGGGTATCGGCACCGATGATCCTGTACAAAATCCCCTGTCCCGCATCCAGGCAAGTATTCTCAGATCATTCACCGGGTCATCCCCGATATTGCCCCAGGGGGGAATGGCTCTTTCTAATGACCCGGGAATGGGAATTCCCGGGCTGCCGCAAAGTGCTACCGGACAGGCTGCCCTTTTCACTGGAGTTAACACCGCCGCGGCTGTCGGACGTCATCTGTCAGGTTTCCCGAACGCTATCCTGAAGTCTATCGTAGGGCAGCATTCAATCATGAAGAGGCTGAAGGAGACGGGAAGGGAAGTGGCTTTCGCCAATACCTACACTGAGTCATACCTGGAAAAAGTCTACCCTGACCCAACTGCTGAAAAAAGGAATAATAATTCCCTTTCCCCTTCTTATCCTGGCCCTGGAAAGAAGTCAGTCACGACCATTATGAATGAAACGGCCGGATTGCGGTTTCGTACTGAACTGGACCTGGTTGAAAAAAAAGGGCTGCATATGGATTTTTCCAATCGTTTTCTGCGGGACAGGGGATATGATATACCTCTCCGTACCCCCCATGAAGCTGCCGAAATATTAACAACCCTTGCTGGCAATTTTGATTTCTGCCTGTATGAATTCTTTTTCACTGACCTGATCGGGCACAGGGGAAACATTGAAGAGGCGGTGGCACTGCTGGATGAACTGGACAGCTTTCTTTTCCATGTCGTTTCCCTCATGAATTTCGAGGAGTCTTCCTTGATGATTACAAGTGATCATGGAAATATCGAGGATATGAGCACGAGGCAGCACACCAATAATATGGTTCCTCTTTTTTTGTGGGGCAAGATCAGGAATAAATTCAAGAGAGATTTTGACCCTATTCCCATTGAGGAAATCTGCCCGGCAATCTTCCGCTTTTTATCCAGCGAAGAGTAGAGGACTCGTCGGTTGTGCAGCGGTTTAAGGGTGGAAAACAATTGAGAGACCGGCGGTCTCGGGAGTGGAACTTGAAGAGAAAGCTTCCAACGACCGGCAGTGACTAATCCTGAATTGAAAAATCCGCATGTTTTTTTATTCCCAGCATGTTCCGTACCAGGCCATCATTTATTTCATCCCACTCAGGCGGCTCCTGGTTAAATATTTTTTTCCAGACATCAGGACGCTCCATGCACAGGTAAACCGGGATTTCACTCCCATATTCTTTTATCCAGCCTATCATTTTTCTGTACATCGTTAACCTGATTTCTTTGAAGTAGCGAAGCTTTCCGTCAGCTGAGGGCAGGAGTTCCCCCAGAGGAAGAGGGCTGAACGGAAAACGTTTCCTCATATTTTCGTGCAGTTCAGGTGTCATGCGAAGAGCCCCCAGGGATATCCAGGCTATTCTCTCGGCAGGTACTGAATTGAATATGCTTTTTACTGTAGATTCATACCCATCCTGCCAACCGGGATAATCCACAAGAGGGTCAAAATGAAATGCTACTGGATAACCGGCTTTTGCGCATCTGGATGCAGCCGAGAGCCTCTCTTCGAGAGTGGCTGTGTACAGTTCCTCCATTTTTACTATCTTTGGCGGATTCAGGGACCAGGCAATAGCCGTTTTTCCATTATGGTGAAGACCGAGCAGGTTTTCGATGCAGTCTGATTTGGTTTTTAACTCAAGCACCGCATTTTTCTGCTGGGAAAAGAAATCAGCCAGTATCCCCGAATATCCGGTTATCCAGTCCAGGGCCAGGCTGTCAGCCAGTTCCCCGGTACCGGTCCGGAAAAGCTGTTCCGGATGGGAGTCGAAGGTTGTTGCCAGTTCCTCCAGAAGTTTGCCGGTATTGGCATAAACAATCATGTAGGGGAAATTCAGATATCCCTGCAGGTAACAGTAAGAGCATTCCATGTGGCAATTACTGACGGTGTTGATGACAAAGTAATCGCAGCACACGTTTCTGGAATCGCCCCTGCTTTGCTGTCCGGGGCATTTCTTGATGAAGCTGCCTTTTTGTTCAGCGAGCAGAAGAATTTTTTTAGTTGAGGTGAAACTGGATGCGCCTTCCGCTTTGCTTTTCTGGTATGCAGCAATAAGATCCTCAGTTGATGGAACAACCTCCACAGGGATGCCGTTCAGAGTATCCAATACTCGCAGGGTCACGGTTTCCTGAAGTACAGATTCTTCAATTATGATTTTTTCGGGTCTGTATTTCTGCATCGGCTTTATTCCTGGCAGAGCTGGCGGCCATTTCAGGAACTGTCGCAGCCAGTGTCCTGAACTTCGAAGTTTATTGTTTTAGAGCAGGGAGTAAATACCTTCCAGCTCCTTTTTTCGGGATGCTTCCAGCAGCTGGCTGACTTTATCCTGGAAATCAGCAGGATTGGCCGCACTGAAAGAGACTGTAATACTATCACCATCAAAAAAACGTGGAATCTGCAGCTTGATATCCGGGTGGAGATGAAGGCTGTCCCGTAAATTTTCCCATCTTTTAAGGTGTTCAGAAAGGACAGGAAACCTTTTTTCACTGATCAGACGGTGGATTTTTTCAAAATTGATGTCCGAGGGGTCTGCTTCCTGCAACCCACAGTTTTTCCAGATAGCCTCCAACCCGATATGTTCTTTTTGCTTCAGGTCTTCAAACAGCCTCACCAGCTGCCTCTGCTTGTTCGTGCCGAGTTTGAAACTGGAAACAATCCAGGAAAAAAAAGTCTGTTCCGATTCAGGCCAGTGTCTTATTTCGAGGACTGTCCCGCAGAGAAGGATATCCATAAGGCATGATTTTTTAAGGAAATCATTGAGCCCCCCCAGAGTCAGATATCGGTCAAGTTCATACCGGGAGCCTTTCAAGCCGATGCCCGGCAGGTAGATTGAAAGCAGGTCTTCATCTCCCACTGCATGAAGATCTTTCAGCTTTCGGATAATTTCCGCTTTTTCCAGGTCGTGAAGAATCCTGGTCCCGTAATTTTCCTGCACAACTCTCCAATAAATCAGCAGAGGATCTCCTGTTTCTCTAATAATAGCAGGAACTTCCATAATCCCAGCCTGCACCGCTGCCGCAATCCTTTTGAATCCTGATACTATCCTGAGGTTTCTGTCCGGCCCTGATTCGAGTTGTACCGGGACAGTTACACCTGCGATTTTTATGGAGTTTAATAGGGTTTCCTGATTGAAAGAAAAGGGACTTATGGAGTAATATCTATCTTCAATATCTATTATCTTTATCTGAATATTTTCAATTAAATTTCCGGAATGGTTCTGCATGGATATATTATAGAGAACTGAGACAAACATTAGTAATCCGCATCAAAATTATTGAAAGCGGGACTGTGTATGATTAAAATCTAAGTTTGCCTCGGCATTTCGAGGGATTCCTTTCTGGTAAACATGAATTTGAAGTAGAACACGGAGGTCTTGAGCATAATGTTTAAAAAAATGAATAACATCCTAAAATTTTGTGTTGGTACATTGCTTATTCTTTTTGTTGCCGGAGGGGTGGCATTTGGTCAGGGCTATACCAGGGAAGAATACAATGAATATCAGAAAGCAGTGACCGATGGAACGGATGCTATCCTGGCGTTCGTAAAAACCCACCCTGAATCAACTCTTAATCAATATGCAACAGGCGCGTACCTCAAAGCGATGCAGGAAAACCTGAACGCGGGGAAAAATGAAGAGGTTTTAGCCGCTGGTGAAAAATATATGCAGGAGCTGGAAGCCGACAGGTATGAAGTTCTGCTTTTGTCGACCTATGCCGCGTACAATACCAAGCAGTATGACAAAGCAACACTGTATGGAAGCAAGACCTATGCAGTGAAAGCTGATTCCGCACTGGCCATGATCCTGGCAGAATCCTATTTAGGCCTGGATGATGTCAAAAGTATGGTACCCTGGACTGACAAGGCATGTGTTGAAGGCAGTGCCGGAACCTGTTCCAGCATGTTCTCCTACATTTCAGGATTCTACGCAAATGAAAAAGACTGGGAAAACTCAGCCGCATATGCAAGAAAAGTTATCGGCACTCTTGAAGGCAAGGCCAAACCAGCCCAGCTTACCCAGGGAAAAATTAACGAGATGCTGTCTGATGCCTATTCCTTCGTAGGCAGAAGTGCCGCTGAGAGCAAAAAGTGGGGAGCGGTCAAAGCTAACTATGATACCTCGGTCAAATATGCCCCCCAGAATAATTCCCGCAAAGCAGAAGCTATCTTCTGGACTGCAATGGCCACTTGGAACCTGGGTCAGGTCCAGGAAGCCATGGATATTTTTGCCAAGGGTTGCAGCAGCCAGTACAAAGACACACCTTATTCCGAGCTGTGCCAGAAGGAGGCGGAGCGCTTATATAAGAGTACCCACAACGGTTCTCTCGCGGGATTCGAAGAGTATCTGGAAGACGTTAATTCCTGATAAGGACTCCTTACTGAAATATTATGGAAGTTGAATGACCCGGGTAATGATGATAGTCTTGCCCGGGTCTTAACCCGTACCCCAAAACTTTTTATTTTTCCTGAATGATAGATTTTACGCAGGTCGTAGCACAGAATGATTCTTTTGCCGGAGTTGAAACTGATCAACTTCTCGAGCGCCTTAAAGCTGGGGATGAAACAGCCTTTGCTGAAATTTTCCATCTATACAAAGACATGGTGTACACCCTGGCCCATAAGCTTCTGATTGATAAAACCGAAGCAATGGACGTCACCCAGGAAGTTTTTATTAATCTTTTCAGGCGGGTGGAAAGTTTCAGGTGTGAGTGTTCACTCAAGACCTGGGTTTACCGGATAGCTCTCAATCAGGCAGCTAATCGGAACCGCTGGTGGAAGAGGAGATCCAGGGATCATGCCCTGTCCTTGAGCCTTGACCAGTTTTCTACTGAAAATTTATCGTTTGATGTATCCAGCCGGAAGCCATCTCCAGCCAGGCAGCTGTTGAATACCGAAATCCGGGATCAGTTCAGGAATGGTCTTAACCAGTTGTCTTTTGACCAGAGGGTAGCCGTTGTCTTAAGGGATGTGGAAGGCCTGAGCTGTGAGGAAATATCCGAAATTACCGGAGTCCAGGTTGGTACCGTGAAGTCCAGAATAGCCCGGGGAAGAGAACAACTCAGGAAATTACTGAAAGATTTCAAAGGAGTTGAACGTTTATGAAATGCTCAGCTTTTACAAGAGATATTCATAACTTCATAAACAGGACGCTGTCCCCGAAGCAGACTCTGGATATGCAGAAACATATGGAACTGTGTCGGGAATGCGAACTGTTTTATTTGGAATATTCCAGTGTAAAGGAATTGCTTTCTGAACGCCATAAGTTGCCCGAGGCTGCTTCCCATAGGACTTATCGCCGGATACTGATATCCAGCAAGTGGAATGTTTTCAAGGAGCTGAGTCTTGCCTGTGACTGGCTCAGGATTTACTGGAGAGATCTGGACAGCAGGTTTATATGGTCAAAAATTTATGCGATTCCTTTGACCTTGGCGCTTTTCACACTCACCATTTTAAACCTGCAGCTCGGGGTGACACAGATGCCAGTTGGCCCGGATATGAATTTTTTGGGAGTTAATGGCGAAGAAGATATTCTGGATCACACTGCTCCACCGCCTTCTTTTAGAAATGTGGCAGTCAAGCAGTCCAGGCCTGAAATCACCAGGCTGGTAAGGACCGCACGGAAAATGCCTTACGAAGATTCCCTGTTTGTAGTTGCTGAGATTACACCGGAGGGGAATGCCCAGATAGGCAGAGTTCTGGAATATCCCAAGAACGATGGACTGCTGGATGCGGTTGACGGAGCCCTTCATAACAGCCAGTTCGAACAGTCCAACGAGATGAATGAAACCCTTGTCCTTGTTTCTTTTCACAAGATAGACGTGTGGGAAAAGCCCCTGACAGATCCTTATCTGCCTTACAGATTTCCCAATTAACAGCTTCCTTGTTTTTGGGTTCCCTTATTCTATCTCTCTGCTTCCGCTTCCGATATTCCCGTTATCATCTATGGCCCTAACCTGTATGGATTTGGTACCGGGAGGAACCTCTACCTGGTAGGATTCCGAGCGGCTGTCAGTGATCCCGTCCTTGGGGAAAACTACCGACCAGTGCCGGGAGTCAATCGAGTATTCGACCCTGAAAAGCCTGGTTGCTGAGGTAGTAACTGAAAAAGCGGTTATTCCATTACCCGGAGAGCTTTCCCAGGTAATTACCGGGGCCAGGTTGTTGATTCTGAAGGTATTGCTTACCAGTTCGTCCGTCAGTGCAGAATCTTTGGGATTGGCCGGGAGATCAGAGACTATGATTTTTACCTTGTAATCTCCATCCGGAAAACTGGCTCCATCAATTGTGTAATACTTTTCCGTCAATCCTTCCTCCAGGAGCTTCCATTCCGGGGAGCTGTTCCTGGAGATCAGGACCGAGTAGGTAAGATCATCCTGGTTAGGATCGGCAGCATCCCAGGAGATACTCCTGGCCGCCGGGATATATACCTTTCTTGCCATTGCTGACTGTTCCGGGGTTTCCAGCTTCCTTATGTTTTCGGGCAGAGAAAGTGTGTGAGCGCCATCGGGCCCCCCTGGATAGGTTCCACCAGCCGGGGGGGGGGAACCCTGATTTTTGGCAAAGGCAATACCGTTTGAATGTATGGTCAGGCTGCTGATCCTCGGAGGCAGGTTGTACTGCTGGTAGGTTACGGAAACCGAATCCACTGAATTTTCATCGGCAAGAAGAGAGGACCCCCTGACTTCAGGAGCATACGACAGTTTCCACTGCAGATATGTGCTGGCCTGACTGGAAATCTGGCTCCCTTCAGGATTGGTATAGGCTTCTGACCAGGCGCTCCAGGTATCTCCGGGTTTTTTGGTGTTTCCGCTCCTGGTATAGAGAGTGATTCCTTCCCGCCTGGTAGGATTCCTGACAGTCCAGCTGATAGTCCCCCACAGGCTTGTCGCCCCGGCATCAATGATTTCTGAAAGGTATTCACCTTTTTCCCTGGGAGCCTGGTCTATCCTGAGGACCTTGCCCAGGTTGCTTGTGGCTGCGTATAAATCAGATCCGGAGGTAAAAAGCCTGGTTATCTGTTCTTCTTCAGTATCCATCAGGAGAGTTTTGAATCCATTTGTATCAAGGGCGATAATTCTGCCCTTGTTGCCTGTCGCCAGGATAATGCTGCCATCACTTCGAACTGCTATATCGAAAGCAATTTCAGTATTGGAAGTATAAATAGTCCTGACCAGTCCATTGCGTTCGACCCTGTAGACATGGAGCCGCCCCGCAGGTTCAGTTTTTACTTTTTTGATTTCGTCACCACTGTTATCTTTACCTTGACTAGCCTCCTTGCCGGAGCCTGCGGCTGCAGTTTCTGCCACAGTGGTCAACCGGGACGCGCCGGAAAGAGACGCGGCGTAAATGATCCCATAACGGTCAACTGTAATGGCCTTCATTTCTTCCAGGTCTGAATCCAGCAATGTGAAGCTTTTCTTATCACCCTGGGTTGAAATCCTGTACAGAAGTCCTTCTGGCGCGCTTCCTGCCAGGAGGTTTCCTTCGAGGTCCAGTTCCAGCGTAACTACATGGGTCTCATCGCTGTCAAAAAACTCAGTTTTTTTCCCTGCCGGGTCCACTTTGTAGACAATCCCTCTGGTGCCTGTCGCGACATAAAGGTTGTCATTTTTATCGAAAACCAAATCCCATATGAATTTCTCTTCAGGATCAAAGAAAACCTCGGCCTTTCCATCCTCGCTGATGCGGTAAACTTTGCCCTCCGGCGCAGTGCCGGCATAAAGCCTGTTGGCTGAATCAAGGGCCAGGGCATAAACACCAGGTTCATCCAGCTTGGCCAGCTCTTTTTTACCGGTATCTGAAATCCTGAATACCTTTCCGTCATTACCGGTTCCAATGTAAATGGTGCCTTGCGGGGTGGCAACTGTAGAGTAGATAAAGGGCTCATCAGTTTCCAGAACGATGGTACGCCCGGGACCCAGCATAAGCCTTCCGTCACTTGATACAGCTATTCCCTTTGATTCTCCGCGCAGGAATTCCTGATAGCCGGAAAACCTTTTTACTACCGGATCAACAGCCAGGGTGAAGTGGGTAAGTAGAAACATCACCAAAATTGAATATAGGAAACGCTGGAAAAAACTCATTATTGAATTCCTTGTTCTATTTTATTGTAACTTCAACAATTTTTTGCCCGTCGATAACGTTCTCGCTCCGGGGAAGTTCATGTTCCATGTATACAACATACTGCATGGGGATAGTGTCACCCAGGGTCTTTTTTGAGCTGTATAAGGCAAGCAGTGAAGGAGGCAGGCTGGCTGAACCAAAGCCGTCAATTATTGCCCCGGATTCTTCTCTGAAGAGTCTTACATATAGCCGGTTATTGTTTTTCAGGTTGTTAATCGCCCTGACAACCTGGTCGAAACTCTTTGGGGTGAATTTTGCTTCCTGGAGTTTTGTATCATGGGTGGCGACCGAAATACCGTCTCCAACCAGGATTTTCAGAGGGCCGGAGCTGATTTCGTCGGGAATTTTTATCGGGTATTTGTTGGAAATGACATTGCCTTTGCCATTTCTGAGAAAGACTGTCAGCCCCAGTTCTTCCCCGGCTTCTATTTCAGTCTGATCAATCCATACTTTTTCCAGGGATGCATTTTTTTCTTCTTCAACAGAGGATATTTCCAGGCTGATCCGTTTAATTTTAATATCTTCAAATCCACTGTTCAGCGCGAAATATACAGGGGAGACAGCGGCTATTGTGGCATCAGCCTGGACCGAAGAGTCGCCTGATGCACTCTGCTGGAAGTAGATCTCGGGGTAGCCCTCTATGGAAATTCTGGAGATTACATGCAGTGTCTGCTTGCCCATTGATTTTTCAGAAGTCACCAGGGTGTTATATATAGCATAAGAAAGCATCAATGGGGTCAGGAGAGAATCAGAGACAGCTTCATACTTGAAGGTTTTCTTTTCATTCCTGCTGGTGGTCAAGGTCAGATCAACCGGAATCATTTCAGCCTCGGCCCCTGCTATGCCGAGTATGCCGGAAGAACGGTCCTGCCTGATGGAGCCGAAAGGTGTTCCGGCGTTGGATATTTTCATGGAATTCATCATGGTAGGAATAACACCGATAACCCCGGCGGTAGACATGGGGAGGTCTGTATAACCAATTCCCAAAAAAGGGTGCCCAAAGGCGTAAACCTTGTTGCCGCTGACATAGGTTACCGTGCCGCTGGCACTTATCTCCGCGGAGCCTCTTACCAGCTGGACTGCAATTGTGGAACCTGGCTCTATCGGTGGCGAATCGGCCAGGTTTGTAGTCTGAGGTGAGGTTGTGGCCGCAACCGGAGAAAAACCCATTACCCCGAACTGGTCAGCAAATTGATTTACTGTCTGCCGGTTTAACCCCGAAAAACTAAGAGGTGTGTTCAACTGGGTCAAGGGTCCGAATTCTGAAAAATCTCCCGGGACCATGAAGGCTGCGGCCCTTTGCTTGGACAGCTTGCTGCTGACCGAGGCAGGAGAATACAGGTCGGAAGGCTGAATCTTGTTGGAGGCCTGGGTCGGCCTGGCTGATCCACGGCTGAATACCTCAACCATTTCCTCGATTGGAGTTATTCCGGCAATAGGTTCCGTGGCAAAGTTGAAGCCATAAGCAACAGCCCCTACAAGGGCGCCGTCGATGTACACCGGACTTCCGCTCATGCCGGCAAATACTCCATATTTTTCAAGCCTTTCACCCTCCAGCCGGGCCAGGATCATATTCTGCCCAGGTGCCGTATTCTTCAGGACACCCATAACCTCGAAAGTAAATTCTTCAATTTCAGAGCCCTTGAAAACCGTTTTGCCAACTCCTCTCAAACCTGGTTTGATGTCCGCAAGTGGATAAAAAGAGGATTGGGCTGATGCTGCCTGCATAAACATGCATAAAATTACAGAAGCCATTAAAGAGAAAATTTTATTCATTTTATATCCGGATTTTATAAATTTAAGTTGCATATATTATGCCAGATAATTGGCTTTGCATAATTTATTAACCCGGATTTGTTGCTGTCCTGGTGGTGCGGAGACCAGTACTTTTATTCCGGCACCCTATGATCCATCACCTTTTTCGTGATCGCAGCAGTAATCGCGGTTCATCACCCACGCAGGGAAAATTAACTGCCTGGTACTGTTGCCACCCCCAATTAAATCGAAACCGGGACAGGTATTGAGAAGATTGAATCAGGGCATCAATTTTTTTATCTGCTTTACGCTAGGCTGTCCAGGCTTTACAATTTTCTCATGATTTTTATTGGAATTGATTGCGGAACCCAGAGCCTGAAAGTTTTGGCATGGAAGCCAGAAACCAATGAATGCGTATCGGCCTCCTGTGCCTATGAATTAATACCGGGACTTCCCCCTGGCCACAAGGAACAGCATCCCCGCGAATGGATCAGGGCCCTTGGTGACTGCATTATTGAGTTGAGAACGAGAGGAATCCGGATGGATAGGGTCCGGGGAATAGGTGTATCGGGACAGCAGCATGGCCTGGTTGTCCTTGATGGGAAAGATCAGGTTATCAGGCCCTCCAAACTCTGGAATGATACCAGCACTCAGCCCCAGTGCGATGAAATTCTGAAGCGAGCCGGCGGGTTTGAAAGGTACATGGCCGAAATCGGGAACAGCCTTCCTCCTGGGTTTACTGCTTCCAAGATTCTCTGGATCAAGCAAAATGAACCGTCTTCTTATGCCCGGATCAACTCCATAATGCTACCCCACGACTACCTGAATTTTTACCTGACCGGTGTTAAATCAGCTGAGGCCGGTGATGCATCCGGCACCGGGTACTTCCGCGTTTCTGAACGGATCTGGTCAGAAAAGGCTTTATCCTGGATTGATCCCGATCGAGACCTGATGACCTGCCTGCCCGGACTAATTCCCTCGGAAGGAATCTGCGGGGGACTGAGGGAGGAGTTATCAGAAAGTTGGGGAATCCCGACCGGAACACCGGTCAGTACGGGGGGCGGAGATAATATGATGGGTGCAATCGGCACCGGCAATGTCACCCCCGGAGTGATGACTGTCAGCCTGGGAACATCAGGAACCCTGTACTGTTGCAGTGAGAAACCGATAGTTGATCCGATGGGAGAGGTGGCTGCTTTTTGTGACAGCACAGGTGCCTGGCTTCCCCTTGTCTGTACCATGAATGTCACGGTAGCCACCGAGATGGTAAGGAAAAATATCCTTGGGGAGAATCATGCTGATTTCACAAGTACCGTGGAATCCGTTCCTCCCGGGAGTGAAGGTCTGTTGATGCTGCCATACCTGGAAGGAGAGAGGGTGCCTTCGGTTCCTGACGGTTGTGGTGTGTTAATGGGTCTGCGTCCGGCATCCTGCACTCCGGCTCACCTGGCCCGGGCTGCAATGGAAGGAGCCTCTCTGGGCCTTAGATATGGGTTTGAAAGGCTGAAGTCGCTGGGAATTGAAACCGGTGAATTGAGACTTACGGGAGGCGGAGCCAAAAGCCCTGCCTGGAGGCAAATGCTGGCAGACCTTTTTGGAGTTCCGGTGGTTTGCCCTGAAAATGAAGAGGGCCCTGCTTTTGGGGCTGCTTTACAGGCTTGCTGGGCAGTTGAGCAGTGTGATATCAGGGACCTGGTTGCCCGGAGCGTTGGTCTGGATGAAAAAACAAGCCATGTTCCGATAGCCGGAAACAGGCAAGTATATGATGAGCTTTACAACCTTTATAGCAGGCTTTCGAGCACCATGATAAAAAGCGGAATGTTTCCTGAACACCGGAAGTTTATTGATTAAAAATATTGTTTTACAGGTTCTGTAGGGGCCTCCAAAGCGGATAAAAATTTTACTGCCGGAAGATCGTTAAAGGTGAGATTTGAATTTTCCCTGCTGTTTTTTCCCCTCCAGTCATCAAGGAATCCTCTTGGGATCTATTTTTCTGAAAAAATGTCATTTTTTTTCAAAAACAGGAGTGATCAATGATAATATTGTGGTGTAAGTGATTTTTTGATGGGGATGTTAAAGTGGAAGTTAAAGTAGATACTTTGCCCCCGGTGTAAAGTTACTGCTTCCTTACGAACACCTTATGGTCCGGGTTCCCTTCAAATGATGGTTGGTTTTTCATTCAAAAGGGGGTGCGACATGACAGCCTCAATCATCATCGGCGTTTTGGCCATTGCGATTATTATCACCTGGACAATTTGCTCAAGGAAAAAAGAGCGGCATCATCTTGATAAACTCCACATAAATCAGTCTAAAGAAGACTGATCAACCCGCAGTCCCTTATTAAAATGCGGTGAAGCAGGACCCTTCCTGCTTCACTCTGTTGTCAACACAACTATTTGGACTGTACGCCAGTGAGTAGTGGTTGTTGATTTAAATCAGGATGGCTCTGGTACCGGGTCACGAACCAGATAGTTCCTGGACCGCCAACCAAAGCCGCTGGTTAAAATCTTCACTGGTTTCGTCCGCGCCTGGGTAAAGAGGCTTGCCGAAGTGTACTGAAATCGGATGAATCCTGATTTTACTGGAGCCTCTGGACCAGACTTGATGTGCGCCTTTAATCCCCACCGGTATAACCGGTACTCTAAGGTGAGTGGCCAGGATGGCCGGTCCCTTTTTGAACTTTTTCAACTTTCCGTCTATTGAACGTTCCCCTTCCGGGAAGACGCAGAGAGCAAATCCCCTCCTGACTCCTTCAGCTGCCAGCCTCAGCGCCTGCCGGAGCGACTTGTCAGGGTCAACTGGGATGGTTCGTATCAGTTTCCCCAGAAATCCCAGCATTCCTTTAGTGAAGTAGTCGTAGTATCCGAGGGAAACCAGGTTGTTCAGGATTCGGTGGGGCATCAGAGCGAATACTATTACGGAATCCAGGAAACTCACATGGTTCGGGCAGATAAGGTAGGGGAATTCGTCAGGGATATTTTCCCGGCCTGTCGTCTTGAGACGGAATATGATCCGGCAGGCATTGGCTACCACCCATCCGGAAAAAGAAAAAATCAAGCTGAAAAAGAAACGTTTTTTCAATCTCTCATCCAGCATCTGCTGATCCTTGGCACTGAGGGGTTCCTGGAGGATATCCTCCCAGGATTTTAAAGCCTGGTCCATTTCCAGTATTTCTGCTCCCTCTGTTTTGCTGGTAATCATTGAGATGATGTCGCTGACAGTAAACAGTACTGATGTGTCCAGATCAGATATTTTTATGTTGAATGCTTCCTGAAGGTTGGTGGTCAATTCGACTCTTTCCAGTGATTCAAATCCCAGGTCCAGTTCGAGGCTGGCTTCCGGCGTAATTATCGCATTCGGTTTTATCTGTTTTATCAGAGATAAAACATTTTTTTCCAGGGTGCTTTCCGGCTCCCACTCCCGAATCTCAAGATTTTTCTGGTTGCCGGATCCTTTCTGATTTGCCAGGTTATTTTTGACCTGTTTTTCCACAACAAACCTCTGGACCTTCCTGGTGGTAGTCCTGGGAAGGGGTTCCTGCCAGATTTCCAGGCTCTTGATTCTTTTGTAGGAAGTGAGTTGCTGGGAAATTGTTTCCAGCGTATAGCGAATTATTTCGTAGGCATTGACAACTCTGTCCTTCTTAAGCTCTTCCATGTCCGGGACCACCACCGCGTGCAGCCTTTCATGGAATACCCCGGCTTCTTCAGTGGCCAGGCCGATAACACAGATTTCTTTTATATAACGACATCGCGATTGGTAAAAGAATTCAATTTCATCCGGTGAAATGTTGATTCCTGAACTGAGGACAATGATGTCTTTTTTTCGGCCGGTAATACTGATAAAACCGTGCTTGTCCTTGAATCCCAGATCTCCTGTATGCATCCACCCATCCGGTTCAATCGTATCCCTGGTTGCTTCCGGATTCATGTAATATTCAATCATTATGTTTTTACCGCGGGTCAGGATCTCACCGATTCCGTTTTCATCAGGATCTGCAATCATGACCTCCACATGATCAAGAGGAGTGCCCACGGTTCCGATACCTTTTAAATTAGGGGCGGTAGCTGAAATCAATGCACCTGTTTCAGTCATGCCGTATGCCTGGGCGAAATTAAAACCCAGCTTGGTCATCATCAGAGGAACTTCCACTTCGAGGCGAGCCCCTCCGGCACCGAATATCCTGAACTTTTTGCCGAAAGGTTCGTGTACCACGGGAAACAGCTTTTTCCCCGGATTAAATTTAAGATACTTGATACAGAAACCAGAAAGTCCCAGCAGCCTGAAAAATATGGCTCTCTTCAGCCACGGCAGCGACTGGATTTTTCTCATAATCCGCTGCAATAGCAGGTTGAAAAACTGAGGGACACAGACAAATACCGTGATCTCTTCTTCCTGGAAAGCTTTCAGGACCTGCTGGGCTTCCAGGGTGTCCAGGAAAGTGACCCTGCACCCTTTGTATAGAGGAGCATAAAAGAAAATTACATAGGCAAGAATATGATAGAGGGGAAGGACACATAGAAAATGATCATCCACTGTGACCTCTTCACGGTCCATTACACCTGCGGCGTTAAGGGAAAGGCAGATACTGTTGAGCACCACCCCTTTTGGATTACCCGTGGTCCCGCTGGTGTACATTATCATGCAGGGATCTTCAGGATTTCTCGCAGTCAGGGGAAGGTTAATGCCGTCGGGGTTGCCAGCCTTGATGATCGTCTTCCACTCAGCCCCTTCCAGGTCGGATTCCCCAAGCACCAGGACTCCGACAGGCTTTTCCAGTCGTTTCTGAATTTCCTTCATGAGTCCGGACAAGGGAGCCGATGTAAAGCAGTAGATACATCCTGAATGAGAGAGCTGATAAGCCAGAGTGTCCGCGTCAAGCAGGATGTCCAGAGGGACAATGATAGCCCCTACACTTTGTACAGCCAAGGCGGCTATGCCCCACCTGGGGTGGTTTTTCATGATGATTCCCACCCGGTCTTTTGGCTTTATGCCCTCCTGCTGCAGGAATCGTGAGAGCACTTTAATTTCATCAGAAACCTCCTGGTAAGTGAGGGTTTCCCTGCCTTCCGAAGAAATGCTGGTAACCGCTGTCCCGTGGGGATTTCTGGCAACATTGTCCTGGAACTGTTCAAAAAAATTTAATTTCATTTCTCTGCTTTCAGTTATCTCCAAAATTATTTCGGGAAGGTATTATAAACTACGATTCATTAGATTCTGTAAGCTTTTATAACCCGAAGCTGAAGAATTTTAACAGATTAACATACGATACCTGGAAAATCGTTTTTTTATTCCCAGAATTTGGAAGCCGTTTTGTTTTTGGGGTATTGATGTGGATCAGGAAACGAAAGAGGGTTAGTTCGATATGAAAACAGTATGGTTGGAAGATGGCGTTCTGACTTGCCTGGGAGATGTGCCGGTTCCTGTCCCCGCGCCGGGAGAAGCGTTGATCAGAATTGTCCTTGCGGGTATCTGCAACACCGACCTGGAACTGGTAAAAGGGTATTATCCATACACCGGAATACCGGGGCATGAATTTGTGGGAAGGATAACCAGCGCTCCAGGATTTCCGGAGCGGGAAGGCGAGAGAGTTGTCGGATCAATCAACGCGGTTTGTCATAAGTGCGACATGTGCCAGGGAGGCCTCCCCGGACATTGCAGGAATCGGACGGTACTTGGTATCGCAGGGAGGAATGGTGTTTTTGCCGAATACACATCCCTGCCGATAGAAAATCTGGTGACTGTACCCGAACATGTTTCCGACCTGAACGCTGTTTTTACTGAACCCCTGGCTGCCGCTCTCCAGGTAACTGAACAGGTTGAGATAAAAAAAAGTGACAGGATTATTGTTGTAGGTGCCGGAAAATTAGGGCAGCTTATTTCCGAAGTCCTTTTCATACAGGGGCACAACGCTGCGTCTATCCCCAAGTACTTGAGCCAGAGAGAAAGAATGGAAAGCCTGGGCATCCCATGTCTACATGCGTCTGATTGCGTCCAGCTTTCATATGACCTGGTCATTGAGGCTACCGGATCACCGGACGGCCTGGATTTTGCCCTGGGACTTGTTCGCCCTGGCGGAAAGCTGGTCCTGAAAAGTACCTATCAGGGTGCAGCCTGCCTGGATTTTTCCAGGGTAGTAGTGGACGAATTGACAATCCTGGGTTCCCGTTGCGGTCCTATGCCGAAGGCACTGGATCTTCTGGCGGAAGGCCTGATCAGTCCAGCGACTGGCATTGACGCGATTTTTCCCCTGGAGCAGGGAATAGAAGCATTCGCGGCAGCTTCCGGGAAGGGTGCGGGCAAGATTCTTTTCAGGATCGGGGACTAATCCTTGCATCCCAGCAGCTGATCAATACGGCAAACCTGTTTTGAAAGATTCTGGGGAGTACAAAAAAACTGGCCGCCCGTTTTAACTGCAAATTCATCCAGCGTTAACCAGGATTACCTGTTTTTTTCATACTGAACAACATCTTTTATGATTTGTTCCAGTTTATATTGCGGCCTGTAATTGATGAGACCTTTTATTTTGTCAAGGTCAGGGCGCCTCTTCATCATGTCCTCAAATCCCTCTTCATAGGCTTGGGCGTAGGGGATTATCTGAATCTGGGAGGAACTTCCGGTTATTGATATCACCCTGTGAGCCAGTTCCAGCACCGAGACTTCCTCATCTGTACCAATGTTGTAAACCTGACCGAGGGCCTTCTCCTCCTGGCTCACTTTATATATGGCCTGGATTACATCCTGGACATGGCAGAAGCAGCGCGTCTGGTTGCCGTCACCGTAAACTGTCAGAGGAGTACCCTGCAGCGCCTGCTGGACAAAGGTAGGGATCACCATTCCGTACTGGCCGGTCTGCCTGGGACCGACGGTGTTGAACAGCCTGATCACTGTGGTTGGAAGCTTTTTTTCCTTCCAGTAAGCCAGGGCAAGAAACTCATCTATGGCTTTACTGCAGGCATAACTCCATCTTCCCCTGGTAGTAGATCCCATCACCAGGTCATCCTCTTCATTGAAGGGTATCTTGCTGGATTTTCCATAAACTTCTGATGTTGAAAATACCAGAGTTTTTTTCTTTTTCTTGCAAGCAAGGTCCAAGATGGTTTCCGTCCCCTTAATGTTGGTTTCGATAGTCTGTACCGGGCTTTCCACGATCAGGCGAACTCCTACTGCCGCGGCCAGGTGAAAAATGCAGTCGCTTCGATCAACCAGCTCAGCAGTAACCGGGGTATTTAAAATTGAGTCTATAGTGTACTCAAATCCTGGAGTTCCTTTCAGGTGAAGGATATTTTCGATACATCCTGTGGACAGGTCGTCAATGACCAGCACTTTGTGGCCCAATTTCAAAAGGTATTCTGAAAGGTGTGAGCCGATGAATCCGGCGCCTCCGGTTACCAAAGCTTTCATTGTTTTGTTCGCTTTCTAAAGGGTGCTTGCACCATAATTGCAGTTGACAGCCTAAAGCATAAACTTGTTTCCAGTTCAGGATCAAATAGAATAGAATGTTATTAATATATTGTGAGAGATAGAATGAATAGCATATCGGTGATAATTCCGCTTTACAATGAAAAGGACTCCCTGCGGGAACTGCATACCCGACTATGTGGAGAACTGAAGAAAACCGGCCTGTCCGCTGAAATAATTTTCGTGGATGACGGCAGTAAAGACGGATCTGACAAAGTCCTCAGGGAGATTCAGCAAGAAGACCCTAAGGTCAGGGTTATCCAGTTTCGCCGGAATTTCGGGAAATCTGCGGCTCTCTGCGCCGGATTTGAAAAGGCGACAGGTGAAATGGTTGTTACCATGGATGCCGATCTCCAGGACAAGCCGGCTGAGATCCACAAGCTCATTGAAAAACTTAAAGAAGATAATGACCTGGTTTCCGGCTGGAAAAAGAAGCGTAAGGATCCCATCAGCAAGAGATGGGCCTCCTGGCTGTATAACCGGATTACTTCACTGTTGACCGGAGTTCCACTTCATGACATGAACTGTGGATTTAAAGCCTACCGGAGGGAAGTGATAGAGGAGATCACTGTATATGGAGAGATGCACCGGTATATCCCGGTACTCGCCAGCTATAAAGGATTCAGGATTGCCGAGGTTCCGGTCGAGCACAATAACCGGGAGCATGGTTTTTCCAAATTCGGGATGGAACGCTATATTGGAGGTTTTTTTGACCTTCTGACAGTCATTATGCTGACCCGTTATAACAGGAAACCCCTGCATATATTCGGAATTATCGGAATGGGGATGATTTCTGCCGGGATTATTATTGAGACCTACCTGACCATTGGCTGGTTTTTGGGGATGTGGATAGAGAACCGGCCGATTTTTTTACTGGGCATACTTCTCCTGATCGTTGGAGTCCAGTTTATGTCTTTCGGGCTGGTAGCGGAGATGCTGGCATGGGCAACGCGCAGGGAACAGGATTTTGCGATTAAGGACGACTCCGGCCCGGTAGATAAAGCTGAATACATGAATTAAACAAATGATCTTGATGCCACCATTTCATTTATTACCTGTTCCAGGCAAAGGCAGCAGAAAAAAGTGCGAATTGTATTAATAGGACCAGCTCATCCACTGAGGGGCGGCATAGCTCAATATAATACTTCCCTGGCTAAAGCATTTCTTTCTGCTGGCGATGAGGTATTGGTCATATCATTCGCCAGGCAGTATCCCGGTATATTTTTCCCGGGAAAAACCCAGGAGGACCGGGCAGGGGAAGCATATGAGATTGAAGCGGAACACCTGGTGGATTCAGTCAATCCCTGCAGCTGGGCCAGGACTGCTAGAAGGATTGCCGGTTTTGAACCTGACCTTGTAATTTTCCAGTGGTGGCAGCCCTTCTTCGGGCCGGCCTTCCGGTCCATCAGCAGAAGCCTGAAAAAAATCAAACCAGTCCCGGTCATTTTTCTCTGCCACAATCTTCTGTCGCATGAACACGACAGTTTTCCCTTCAGGAAATGCGCAGAAAAATTCCTTGCCAGAACAGGATTCAAGGGTGCGGACGGATTTCTTGTGCATTCCGATAAACTGCAGAGCAGCCTGGCCCAATTTGCTCCTGGGAAGCCGACAGCTAAGATTTTCCATCCCATATATGATTTTTACGCAGAGTGGGACAAAACTCCGGTTCCGGTCGAACACCGGGGACTGGAAATTCTTTTTTTCGGTAAAATACGGAAGTACAAGGGACTGGAGATCCTGATTGATGCTCTGGGCCGGCTGGATCGGGATATCCCTTTTCATGCTGTATTTGCCGGGGAATGTTATCTGCCGGCAGGTAAATTCAAAAAACGGATTGAGGAACTGAATCTGGAGGAAAAAATATCCTGGATTGACCGGTACATCCCCAATGAGGAAATACCGAAATTATTCCGCTCTTCAGATGTGTTGGTACTCCCCTATTTAAGTGCCTCCCAGAGTGGCGTGATCCCCGTAGCCTACCAGTTTGAAATCCCGGTTATTGTGTCTGATGTAGGGGGCCTTTCAGAAGTAGTGCAACAGGGCGAAACCGGTTTTCTGGTAAAACCTGGTGATCCCGGGGAACTGGCAGATGCCATAACAAGGCTTTATAATCTTCAGGCCGGGGATCATTTCCGAAAAGCGATAGCTTCTTTCCGGAAACAATTTACATGGCACAATGTTGTGGAAAGTACCAGGGAACTCTATAAGATTTGTTAAAGCAGGGAAATTAATGAGTACATCCGCCAGAAAAAAGACGGCAGGCAGAAGGAGTAGGGTTAGATCTGAAAAGCATTTGGTGTGGTTTATCTTGCTGCTTTCAGTCGGATCCTTTCTTTTATATTCCAATACCATAGGGCATGGGTTTGTTTTTGATGACATTACCTTGATCCTGCAGAATCCCCAGGTTCTCAATTTTGACATTTCAGGCATTTTTTCCTTCCAGGGTTACAGGCCGATCAGGACCCTCACTCATGCAATTGAATGGGCGCTGGTTGGTGGAAATCCAATGCTCTATCATATTAATAATATCCTGCTGCACATATTTAACGTGCTGCTGCTTTTTTTCTTCCTGAAGAAACTCACCCGATCTCGGGCCGCCTCCCTGGCTGGAAGTCTCCTTTTCATGGTGCACCCGGTACAGACAGCGGCTGTAGCCTACATTTCGGGACGCAAGGATTTGTTGGCTACAGCCTTTCTGCTTCTGGGATTCTGGTTTTATTTGAAAGCTGGTGAATCAGACGAGGGCCCCAGGTGGTTACATCCGGCAGCCTGGACCTGTTTCATACTGGCCCTGTTGTCAAAGGAAGTTGCTATTGTTTTTCCAGTACTGATGCTGGGACTAGATATGGTCAGGATAAAGCCTGTCAGTAGGGTGGGCACGGTGGAAAAGACTTTTCCGTCCGCACTGGCTGACGCCCTGAAGGCCAGGCCATACCAATATGCAGCCTTCACGGTTCTTGCCGCTCTGGCTCTTTTATGGGCCGTTGTCATTAATCATGCCAGCCGGGCTGTTGGTTACTGGGGCGGTTCTTTTCTCTCCAACCTGGGAACAGGTTTTAAACTATTTGCCCATTACCTGAAGCTGGTATTTTTCCCTCATCCTCTGATTTCGGACTATTCGGGAAAAGTATTCCCGTTATCAATGTCAATTACTGATCTGGCTACAGTTTTATCCATACTGCTGGTTATTGTGTACCTGGTTTTTGCCATCTGGATTTTCAGAAAGAGCCCCCTGCTGAGTTTCGGGATGTTATGGTTCGCTGCTGCCATAAGCCCGGTTCTGCACTTTATTCCTTTCCATGAGCTTGCCGCGGACCATTTCATGTATTTTCCTCTGGTTGGGGCATCCATCTGTACCAGTGCGGTGGTTCTCCTGGCTGAAAAGATTTCAGTCGGTTGGAAAAAGATCCTGACCGGACTACTGATTATCCTGGCTGTAATTGCCAGTGCCATGACCATAAACAGGAACAGGGTATGGAAGGATCAGAAAACCCTCTGGGAGGTAACCGATCTTCAGACCAATGGTATGTCGTACCGTGCCAATGTAAACCTGGGACAGATGGCCCTGGCGGAAGGGAGGATATCAGACGGTATAGATTATACGGAAAAGGCGATAGCTTTAAATCCCTCTAAAGCAGTGCCCCGCAGCAACCTGGGAACCCTTTACTATAACCTGGGAGAACGGGCCAGTGTTAACAGAGATTATGAAAGAGCAAGGGACCTGCTGCACAAATCCATAGAGCATAGCAAGGCTGCCCTGGAACTTGAACCTGAAAAGGTTTTTACGGCAGTCAACTATGGCAGCGCGTATAAGGAACTGGCAAATGTTGCTGACGCCGAAGGGGATTCAACCCTGGCTGACCAATACCGGAGTGAGGCGGAGAAGTTTTTCATGCGGGCGCTCAATTCAGGGGATGACCGGAAGGAACTGAAATCAGCCTGGTTTAACCTGGGAGCCATGTATATTGACGCCGGGAGGTTCAATGAGGCCATACCATATCTTGACAGGTATATTGAGGCTTTTAGTGACAATACTGAGGTTTGGAGAGGTTACTACTGGAAAGGTTATGCCCAGTACAGCCTGGGTCGATTCCAGTCTGCAGCCGAAACATTTGAGAAAGCAGCGGCATTGCATGCTGACATGAACCTTTATAATTCTCTGGTTAACTGCTATGAGAAGATGGGCAATGAGGAAATGAAAATCAGGACATTTGAGAGGGCCCTGTTACTGGATCCCTTTTCTTTTAATGCCCTATATAACCTGGGCCTGATTTATCAAAAGAAAGGTGACAGAGAGAGAAGCATTGAATATTTTCGCCAGGCCCTGACAGCTGATCCCGATAATATGATGGCCGACGCGATCAGATCGCACCTTGGTGAGTCAGGCCCTCGCCAGTGATATTGAACAACAAGCGGAGATCATCCGCGCCGGATACAGATAAGTACTTCGGAGAAAGAATGGCTAGATGTACCAGGATCTGAAGATTACCGTTGTCATTCCCTGCCTTAACGAAGAAGAAGGCATTGCCAGGGTACTTGCCAGGATTCCAGATTTGGTGGATGAGATAATAGTAGTGGACAATAACTCCACAGATCGTACAGCCGATGTGGCAAGAGAGGAAGGGGCGACGGTTGTCCATGAGGACAAAAGAGGATACGGAAGGGCCTATAAAACGGGATTGCTGCATGCCAAGGGGGATATCGTAATTACCCTGGACGGAGACCATTCCTACCCGGTGGACGCTCTTTCCTACCTAATTAAAGCGCTGCTGGATTCCGGAGTCAGGTTTGTTTCAGCTTCCAGATTCCCTATCCAGGATAGGGAATCGATGGCCGTGAAGCATATGATAGGCAATATCGGCCTGAGCCTGGTGGCTTCTTTGCTGTTTTTTAGGAGGATCAGGGATTCCCAGTCGGGAATGTGGATTTTTTACAGGGACGCACTGGAAAAAATGAACCTGATAAGTGACGGAATGGCATTTTCGGAAGAAATTAAGCTGGAGGCCATTCTTAATCCTGGCATTGGCTTCATGGAATGTCCGATCCGGTACTCCAATAGGGCGGGTGAAATCAAGCTTCGGCCCTGGAGGGACGGCTGGCATAATTTGATGTTCCTCTTCAGGAAAAGAGCAGCCAGCTTTTTGAGGAAATCTGAAGGTGGGGATCTCAATGGATAGAATGTGACCAAGGAGTTGGAGGCAAGGACAGAGAAATTGGTTCGGTCATTGTTGATCCCGGCTAAAATCTGGTAAGTGGTTAAACCGGTTAAACAGGCTCACCCATAATGGGTATGACCCTGGTTCTCGGGACATGCCCAATCGTTCTGCCCCTCTTTGTGAGTTTGGAAACAGAAAATAATGAACTGCCCTGTATGTGACTCAATTAAGGTAAGCAAACGGTTTACTTTGCGGGATCGCTTTTTTGGCGTTACTTCCGAAAGATTTTCCGCATTTCTGTGCAAAGAGTGCAGGGCCCTTTTCCTGGATCAAGACCTGGTAAGGGATAGGCTGTCCGCTTTTTACCCTCAGCATTACTGGTGGTCTCCCGAGGGGATATCTGGTTCGATGGAGAGTTTTTACAGGAAATGGGTTCTCCGGCATGACCAGTTGGCTTTCGTGAAAAGAGTTCTTGCCTCATACCAAAAACCAAGATGTCTTGAGATAGGTTGCGGCAATGGAACTTTTACCGGGATGGCGGAGAATGACGGAATTGATATAAGGGGTATTGAGATTTCCCCGGAAGCTGTGGAGGCAGCTCACACACAGGGTATTTCCTGCATCAGTACGGGGACAATCGAAGACACGGTAGCCTCAGGTGAGACCTATGATTCGGTGATTCTTTTCCATGTACTGGAACACCTGGTTGATCCGCGGGAATTCATGTCTAATCTTTCCAGGGTAATCAGGGAAGGTGGAACCTTGATCCTGCAGGTTCCTAATTGCAGCAGTTGGCAGGCCAGATTATTTGGCAAACGGTGGTATGGACTTGACTGCCCCAGGCATGTTTGTAACTACTCGGCCGGGGCGCTGGAATGCCTGGTTGCCTCTTCCGGGTTCATGATAAGCAGAATCGAGACATTTTCGCTGCGGGATAATGCCGCTGCATTTGCATCCAGTCTTTTCCCTTGGCTGGACCCGTTGGGCAGCAGGGTTAAAAATCTGGCCGCAGGAAGAGTTCCCGGTAAAACATCCTCATTGCTTCGTAACCTCGCTTATTTTGGATTGGTGGTTTGTTTACAGCCTTATGCATGGTTTGAATCTTGTTTCGGCCAGGGTGCCACAATAAAGCTGTCCGCTGTCAGGAAAAGTACGGGAGCGATAGCATGAACGGGAAGGAAACCGTAACAGTTTCAGTTGTCATTGTGAATTACAACCGGGTGGAATTACTCAGGTGCTGCCTGGAATCCCTGGAGCGACAGACATTCAGGGATTTTGAAACTATCGTGGTCGATAATGGCTCCTCTGATTCGAGCCCCGCGTATATCGGCAGCCTGATGGAGAAGTTGGTGGACAAGGCGGTTTTCCTGAAGGAAAACAAGGGATTTACCGGAGGTTGCAATCGTGGAATTAAGCAGGCTTCCGGCAGATATGTGGCCTTGATAAATAACGATGCTGAAGCTGAACCGGAATGGCTGGAAGCCCTGTTGACGGTGGCTGAAAAAGCTCCCGCAGCGGGAATGTGGGCATCCAAGATCCTGTTTTATGGCACTGAGGTTATTGATAAGGCGGGACACCTGATTTTTCCTGACGGCCAGAACCGGGGAAGGGGAACCGGAGAACTGGATGCGGGACAGTACCAGGTTGAGGAAGAGGTTCTGTTTCCGGACGGTTGTGCCGCAATGTACCGCCGGGAACTACTGGAGGAAACCGGGGGCTTTGACCTGGATTTTTTTGCCTATGCCGACGATGCCGACCTGGGACTCAGGGCCCGCTGGCTGGGATGGAATTGTGTGTACGTACCTGGAGCAGTGGTATATCATCACCACTCAGCCACCACGGGTTCATTTGATCCGGGGAAAATATACTGGGTGGAAAGGAACCGGATCTGGCTGGCTGTCAAGAGCCTGCCATTGCCGTTTCTGCTGTTCTCTCCCCTGTTCACTCTCTACCGGTTCGCATGGAACCTGGCTGCTGCTGCTGTTAATAAAGGTTCAGCCAGCAGCTTCACAAAAAATTATTCATGGAAGACCATGGCCTATGTATTGATGCGGGCAACCAGGGACGGGTGGGCCAACATTGGTCCCCAGATCAGAAAAAGGAAAAAAATAAACAAAACCCGCAAGGTAAGCGGCATTGATTTCTGCAGGATTCTTTTAAGATTCAGGATTTCCGCTAGGAGGCTGACCATGGAAGGCCGGAAATAGAAAACGGTAATTTCTGATTTTTACAGGCATGTTCGAGGGAAACGAAATGTTGCGGGCAAAAGGGTGTGTGGGTTTTTAAGCCCTGATAACGTTTGTTGTGGACAAGGCACACAGGGGAATTTGACAGTAGGTCAAGGAGGTCGAAAGAAGATGAAGCGGTCAGGCAGGTTATATATGCCGCTGCAATCATCAGCTGGTAAAAATTGCCGGCTGGCTCCCTATATTCATGGCAGGCACAGGGTTAACTTCCCGATAATCTGATAATTTGAAAATAACCTGATTATCGTGAATTCTGTTCTTCTGGACCAGTGATAAAAAATACCCTCCAATAGCCCTTCTTCAGCTTTACAAATTGAGACTTATTTGCTAATGTATGGATCTTCCAGCGTGCGGATGAATATTATTTTCAGATGAAATTATGCTGGCGTAGCTCAATTGGCAGAGCAACTGATTTGTAATCAGTAGGTTGGGGGTTCAATTCCCTCCGCCAGCTAAAGTTGAACTTTTTCCTTTACATGTATATATTGCGACCGAAGAAGTTTTCCTTGATGTGACAAATAAAAATGTTCTTCAGGGTTACCCTGAGGAGGGGTGGCAGAGTGGTCAAATGCAACGGGCTGTAAACCCGTCGACGTTACGTCTACGTAGGTTCGAATCCTACCCCCTCCAAATTATTAATTTGGAAGCTCCTCGATATAGATAAAACAGGGTTTTAATCGGGGTTAGTTGCTTTCCGCGGGAAAATTTTAGATAATTAACGCCTTTACAAAATTAGTTAAGCACTGGACTATTTGGTTAGCGGGAGTAACTCAGCTGGTAGAGTCATAGCTTTCCAAGCTATTGGTCGCGGGTTCGAGTCCCGTCTCCCGCTCCAGAACGTGGGTGTCTGTTATTTAAGATTTCTGTTATTTTAGGATTATTTTAGAAGAAATAATTTCGGATGACCATGGAGAATCCGGAATTATTAACAAAAGATACAGGAAGAGTAAGCCCACGTAGCTCAGTGGTAGAGCACTTCCTTGGTAAGGAAGAGGTCATCAGTTCAATCCTGATCGTGGGCTCCATAAATTACTTTCTTTATTCATAGCGAAAGCTAGCTGACGAGGAGACTCTGAGCAATGGCAAAAGAAAAATATAACCGTAGTAAGCCTCATGTAAACATTGGCACGATTGGCCATGTTGATCATGGGAAGACAACATTGACAGCAGCCATCACCATGATATTGGCTAAGAACAACCCCGGTATCAGTGTAAGGTCGTTTGACTCGATTGATAACGCTCCTGAAGAAAAGGAACGCGGAATCACGATTGCGACTGCTCATGTTGAATATGAAACTGAAAATCGCCACTATGCGCATGTTGACTGTCCTGGTCACGCTGACTACATCAAGAACATGATCACTGGAGCGGCGCAGATGGACGGAGCGATACTGGTTGTATCTGCTGCTGATGGTCCGATGCCCCAGACGCGTGAACATATACTGCTGGCTCGTCAGGTTGGCGTACCTTACATCATTGTTTACCTGAACAAGACGGACATGGTGGATGACCCTGAACTTCTGGATCTGGTTGAGCTTGAGGTAAGGGAGCTGCTGACTAAATATGAATTTCCTGGAGACGAAATTCCGATAATCAGGGGAAGTGCCTTGAAAGCCGGTGAGGGAGATCCTGAAGCGGAAGCTTCTATTCTTGAGCTGATGGAAGCAACTGACACCTACATTCCTGTGCCAGAGCGTGATGTTGACAAACCTTTCCTGATGCCGATTGAAGATATTTTCTCAATCAGCGGTCGCGGCACGGTAGTAACCGGAAGAATTGAGCGCGGGATTGTGCATACCGGTGATGAGATTGAGATAGTCGGGATGCGTGATACGATGAAGCGGGTAGTGACCGGAGTTGAGATGTTCCGCAAGCTGCTTGATGAAGGCCAGGCTGGAGACAATGTAGGTCTTCTTCTGAGGGGAACCGATAAGGAAGATGTGGAACGCGGTCAGGTAATAGCGGCCAAGGGTTCGATTAAGCCGCATACTCATTTCAAGGCTGAAGCTTACATACTGGCCAAGGAAGAGGGTGGGCGTCACACTCCGTTTTTCACTGGATACAGGCCGCAGTTTTATTTTCGGACCACAGATGTAACGGGTGATGTCAGTTTACCGGAAGGCATAGAGATGGTAATGCCTGGTGATAACGTGTCAATGACAGTGAAGCTTATCACCCCGATAGCCATGGAAAAGGGATTGCGTTTCGCTATCCGTGAAGGTGGCAGGACTGTTGGTGCCGGTACCATTACTGAAATTAATGAATAACACAGGAGTTTGTGCAGGCCAGTAGCTCAATTGGTAGAGCACCGGTCTCCAAAACCGGGGGTCGGGGGTTCGAGACCCTCCTGGCCTGCCAACTCGTTTAAGGAATTTTGGACAGCCAGATGTTAGAAAAGATAAAGAATTTGCCCGGAGCGATCGTCAGGTTCACAGGCGATCTGAAGGTAGAGATGAAGAAGGTAACCTGGCCTGGAAAAAACGAAGTCTATGGAACTACAGTAGTGGTCCTGGTGACGGTTGTTATTTTTGGTATTTATCTTTTTCTGGTTGATTCCTCCCTTCAAGTGGCGATTAATCAGCTGTTTAGTTTGTTTTTATAAATGATCTGGTCATCTTCCTTATAAAGAAGAGTTTTACTTGAAAGGCTGTTACAAACGTGTCTCATGACAACTCTCCGGACAAGAAGTGGTATATCATACATACCTATTCCGGCCATGAACGCAGAGTGGCTGACAGCTTGATGAATCGCGTGCAGGTTTTTAACCTGCAGGACAGAATCGGCCAGGTACTTGTACCGACCGAAGACGTGGTTGAGATGAAGAGCGGGAAAAAGACAGTCTCTGAGAAGCTGTTTTTTCCTGGGTATATACTGGTGGAAATGGTATTGGATGAGGACACCTGGAACCTGGTGCGGAATACGCCCAAGGTCAGTGGTTTCGTCAGCCAGGGCACTACCCCGACTCCTCTGACTGATGAGGAGATCAATGAAGTCCTGCAAAGGGTTTCCAATGCGGGGGATAAGCCGAAGCCGAAATTCACTTTTGAAAAGGGTGAGAAGGTTAAAATTAACGAGGGACCTTTTTCGAATTTCACTGGTTTGGTGGAAGATGTCAATATGGAGAGGAGTACTCTGAAGGTGATGGTTACCATTTTTGGAAGAGCTACTCCGGTGGAACTGGAATTCCTGCAGGTTGAGAAGGTTTAGTCCTCGGCTCCCGGGTATTTCTTGTGAAGTTAATGAAGTGAACTGGCAATGTCAGTGATACTTCGACAAATATAGAACAAAATCAGGTTTTAGGATAGGACCTAAACAAATGGCGAAAAAAGTATTAGGAATGATTAAGTTGCAGATCCCGGCAGGAAAGGCAACTCCTGCACCTCCTGTAGGGCCGGCACTGGGGCAGCACGGGGCCAATATTATGGACTTCTGCAAAGCTTTCAATGCGAAAACCCAGAGTCAGGAAGGATTGATTATCCCTGTCGTGATCACTGTGTACCATGACAGGAGCTTTTCCTTTATCACCAAGACCCCTCCTGCCGCTGTCCTTCTGAAGAAGGCAGCCGGTATTGCTAAGGGTTCTCCGATTCCAAACAGGGAGAAGGTTGCAGCTGTCAGTATGGCCCAGGTACAGGATGTGGCAAAATTGAAGATGCCGGATTTGAATGCCAATTCCCTGGAGCAGGCGACTAACATTATTTTAGGAACAGCCCGGAGCATGGGCATAACAGTTAAAGATTAATCGAGAAAAGACTTATGGCAGGGAAAAAATATTCTGCGGCCCGAGAAAAAGTAACAGAACAGACATACACCCTGGATGCAGCGGTTTCCTTAATGCGGGAAATTAAATGGCCTGGATTCGATGAAACTGCTGATCTGGCGATGAAGCTTGGAGTAGACCCGAGGCACGCTGACCAGATGGTTAGGGGGACACTGGTCCTTCCCAACGGTCTTGGCAAAGAGCAGAGGGTTTGCGTGATAGCTTCAGGAGAACAGGTGAAAGAAGCCGAAGAAGCTGGAGCTGAGTTTTCCGGGGGCGAGGAAATAGTTGAAAAGATCAAGGGTGGATGGATTGATTTTGACGCGGTAGTAGCCACACCGGATATGATGAAAGCAGTCGGCGGACTTGGCCGGATATTGGGCCCGAGGGGCTTGATGCCAAATCCAAAAACCGGGACCGTAACTTTTAAGGTTAAAGAAGCGGTTAAGGAAATCAAGGCTGGAAAAGTAGAGTTTCGCGTTGATAAGAATGGCGTGATTCACGCTCCATTCGGCAAACTCTCTTTTACCGAGGAACAGCTGACAGAGAATGCGGCTAGCCTGGTGGGTGCTGTACTCAGGGCGAAACCTGCGTCATCTAAAGGGCGATATGTGAAAAGCGCTACCATCAGCTCTACTATGGGTCCAGGAATCAAATTAGATGTCATTCAGTTGACAAAATAACAGGAGCTGAGATGAATAGGGTAGAAAAAACTGCGGTAGTAGGGGAACTTAAAACTACCTTCGATCAGAGTACAGGAGTTATCCTGATGAGCTTTGATCGGATAAATGTTCCGGATATTACTGAATTACGCGACAGAATCAGGGAGACCGACAGCGGATATAAGGTTGTCAAAAACACCTTGGCCCTTATAGCGGCCGAAGGCACCTCTGTGTCTGCTATAGCCGAGCATTTTAAAGGTTCCACGGGACTGGCTTATACTGAGACTAACCCGGTTGCCCTGGCCAAGAAATTGAAGGAATTTATCAAGACCCATCCGGGACTTCAGTTTAAGAGCGGTGTGGTAGAAGGCCAGGTCATGTCCCCTGAAGATATTATGAACCTGGCAGAGATGGCATCCAGAGAAGAGCTGCTTTCCAAAGTGCTCTTCCTTCTCAATGCACCTCTTACCCAATTTGCATCCGCTATACAGTCACCTATAAGAAATCTTGCTGTTGTCCTGAAACAGCTGGCAGATAAAAAACAATAGATTTGAATAATTTTTGAAGTTTGAGGGTTTGTGTGTTCCCTTAAAAAACTTATTGAAGGAGTATTTTAAATGGCAATCAATCGGGAAGACGTAATGGGATGGATTGAGAAATCATCTATTCTTGAGATTAATGAGTTAGTTAAAGAGCTTGAAGAAAAGTTCGGCATCAGTGCCGCCGCTGCCGCCCCTGTGGCCGTTATGGCTGGTCCGGCCGGCGCAGCTGCTGAAGAGTCAGAAGAAAAGACAGAATTCGACGTTGTGATGACCTCCTTCGGAGATAAGAAAATCAACGTTATTAAGGCTGTGCGTGAAGTCACGAGCCTTGGACTTAAAGAAGCCAAGGACCTTGTGGAAGGCGTGCCAAAGGCCATTAAAGAAGCCGTTACCAAAGCAGAAGCCGATGAACTTAAGAAGAAATTCGAAGAAGTCGGCGCTACCATCGAAATCAAGTAACTTTTTTATTCAAGGCAGGTTGGGGTCGGGTAATCCGTCCCCTGCTCGCCTGTTGACTATTTCTTGAAGAAAGAGGAATTAACCTCTTTCTTTTAGCCTTTTAAGTGACTTTTTTGATCAGCTTTTTAAGCAGCTATAGTTTGCAGGAAAAACATTGGTATTTTTATTGTTTTTCATTTTGCTTTCTGTCGCGCTGCCTCTCCGGTCGGCCGGAAGTGGTGCTGTGAAGAATAGTTGTATATTTTCCAATATAATCATTTTGATTTTGCAGCGTTTTTCATATAACAGAACCTCTTGGCAAATGTATTCTCTCTCTGTGCCCTGCTTGAATTAAGTAAGTAGGGTGTAGTGTCTCCGCCAGTACCTGTATCAGGTGCCATGAGAGCACAATGGTTGTTAACGCTGTAATTCAGAAGGGGAGTCGCCGGACATGTCTGAATTCGTAAAGAATGTCTATAGAGAAAGAACTGATTTCGCGAGAATCAAATCAAACTTTCCCATTCCCGACCTGCTGGAAGTCCAGAAGAATTCCTATGAAAGATTTCTCCAGACCGGGATAAAGGCCGAAGATAGAGACGAAATCGGCTTGAAATCAGTCCTGAAATCTGTTTTTCCCATAACGGATTTCAAGGATACCTGTTCTCTTGAATTCGTTGAATATGAAATTGGCAATCCCAAGTACACCATAGAGGAATGCAAAGAACGGGGCATGACCTATGCTGCACCTCTGAAGGTCGTCATCCGTCTTCTTGTCTGGGACAAGGATGAAAAGACTGAAGAAAAAACAATCCGGGACGTAAAAGAACAGGAAGTCTATTTCGGAGACCTTCCCCTTATGACCGAAAAAGGGGAATTTATTATAAATGGTACTGAACGGGTCATTGTCAGTCAGCTGCACCGCTCACCCGGAGTATTTTTCGAATCCAATTCCCAGAGAAATTATTTTCTTGGAAAAATTATTCCCTACAGAGGATCCTGGATTGAATTCGAATATGACTCAAAAAAGAATATTCTGTATGTCAGGATTGACAGGAAGAGGAAGTTCCCGGCAACAACATTCCTGAGGGCGTTGTCTTTTGGTGATGCCGAGGCAAGTAAAGCAGCTACAGCTGCGGAGTTTCCCCAGATCAGTGATGCCGAAATCATAAGGGATTACTACTCTGCCTCCAAAATTATTGTCGAAGGAAATTCTCTTTACCGGATTGTCAGTGAACAGTTGATAGGATTTCGCCTGAGCAAGGACATTACTGATCCCGGAGATGATCAAGCGGTTATTATCCCGGCCGGAAGAAAAGTTACTAACAAGGCATTTTCCAACCTGAAGAAAGCCGGAATTGAAAGAATAGAAGTCACTGAGGAAGATCTTGAGGGTGCCAGATTCGTAGATCAGGTGGTTAACCCCGATACTGGCGAAATTATCGCTGAGTCGACTAATGAGATAACACCCGGAACGGTGCAGGAGCTTTGTACTCTCTCAGACCTGGAATTCGAAGTCATATTCCCGGAAAAAGATCCAGTGGGTATGACTATCTTGAATACCCTGGCCAAGGATTCAATGAAAACGTCCAAGGACGCCCTTATTGAAATCTATAAAAAGCAGAGGCCTGGTGATCCTCCAACTTTGGAAACATCAAAAGCGCTCTTTTTAGGCATGTTCTTTGATGAACGCAAGTATGATTTTTCCAAGGTCGGCCGTCTTAAATTCAACATCAAGATGGGTACCGATACTTCTCTGGACCAGAGAACCCTGTCAGCAGCCGATTTCAAAGAGGTAGTCAAATATCTTTTGAAACTGCAGAATGGAATCGGGAGCGTGGATGATATTGATCATCTGGGTAACAGGCGTGTCAGAGCCGTTGGCGAACTGCTCGAAAATCAGTTCAGGATCGGACTTGTGCGCATGGAACGGGCGATAAAGGAGAAGATGTCTGTTCATCAGGAAATCGCCACCGCAATGCCTCATGACCTGATCAATGCCAAGCCGGTAATGGCATCTATCCGTGAATTTTTCGGAAGCAGTCAGCTTTCCCAGTTTATGGATCAGACTAATCCCCTGGCTGAGATTACTCACAAGCGCAGACTTTCTGCCTTAGGACCAGGTGGATTGAGCCGTGAAAGGGCAGGATTCGAGGTTCGCGATGTACATCCGTCTCATTACGGCAGAATCTGTCCTATTGAGACTCCGGAAGGGCCCAATATCGGATTAATTTCATCATTGAGCTGTTATGCCAGAATTGATGAATTCGGGTTTATTGAATCTCCCTCCAGGAAGGTCATAGACGGCCGGGTTGTCGATTACTGTAAGGTTCTGGATCCGGGCAATACTTCCCTGAAACCTGGTGAGATTTGCACGTTGGAGGAAATGGAGGCAGCCAATAAGAAGAAAAAACGTGCTGCAACATATGAACCCTATCCTTTTTATCTAACGGCCTGGGAAGGTGATAAACACTATATTGCGCAGGCGAATATCGAACTGGATGAGAATCTGAGAATTGTCCATGATCGGGTCAACGCCCGTTACGAAGGGGAAACAATTTACGCGGCGAAGGAAAAAATTGAATACGTTGACGTCAGCCCCAAGCTCCTGGTCAGCGTTGCCGCCAGCATGATTCCATTCCTGGAAAATGACGATGCCAACCGGGCTCTTATGGGCTCCAACATGCAGAGGCAGGCGGTGCCACTGCTCAATGCCCAGGCTCCTTATGTCGGAACCGGTATGGAGTATATTGCTGCCAAGGATTCCGGTGCTGTCATAATCTGCCGGAGAGACGGAGTAGTTGAGAGTGTTGATGGTGAGAGAATTCTAATCAGGGCCAGTGCAGGGGAAGGTTCCACCGTAAGGGACGCAGGTGTTGATATTTATAAACTGATAAGGTTTGAGAGATCAAACCAGAATACCTGTATGACCCAGAAGCCCCTGGTACGAAAAGGCGATCCTGTTCACCGTGGGCAGGTTCTGGCTGATGGTCCTTGCACGGAAAATGGCGAACTGGCACTGGGGAGGAATGTCCTGGTGGCTTTTATGCCCTGGCGCGGGTATAACTTCGAGGACGCCATCCTAATCAGTGAGAAACTGGTTAAAGAGGACTCCTTTACTTCAATCCACATCGAGGAACTTGAGATCGAGGCCAGGGATACCAAGCTTGGGCCTGAAGAAATTACCAGGGACATCCCCAATGTCAGTGAGTCAATACTTGCGGACCTTGATGAAAGCGGCATTATCAGGATCGGTGCCTCTATCAAACCCCACGATATCATTGTAGGAAAGGTTACTCCTAAAGGAGAGACTCAGCTTACACCTGAAGAAAAATTGCTGAGAGCAATTTTCGGTGAGAAAGCAGGAGAAGTGAAGGATGCTTCCCTGTATGCTCCTCCGGGAATAGAGGGTACTGTCGTAAATGTCAAGGTGTTTACCAGGCGGGGTGTTGATAAAGACCTCCGCACCCTGCAGATTGAGGCCGACGAAATCCAGCGCCTGCAGCGTGACCTGAAGGATGAAATCAGCATTATCAGATCTGAGTGCAGGGAAAGAGTACTTGCTTTACTGGATGGCCAGAAGTCTTCCGACACCCTTAAAGATGGGAAAAAGACCCTGTTAAAAGCTGGTGAAACCATTTCAGCCCAGATCCTTGAGGAGATGTCCATTGAGCAGTTGATCAGTATCGGCATCAGCGACGCAAAGGTTCAGGATGAAATCCACTCCATCGGTGAAAAATCCAGTCAGCAGATTGACTACCTTAAAACCAACCTGGAAGAGCGAATTGAGAGAATAGAGAAGGGAGATGAACTTCCTCCTGGTGTTATCAAGATGGTTAAGGTTTTTGTTGCCATGAAGAGGAAGATCTCCGTTGGTGACAAAATGGCCGGACGCCATGGGAACAAAGGTGTCATTTCCCGGATACTGCCAGAAGAAGACATGCCGTTTCTTCCTGATGGCACACCAGTTGAGATTGTTTTAAATCCGCTTGGTGTCCCTTCCAGGATGAATGTCGGACAGGTTTTAGAAACTCACCTGGGCTGGGCCGCAAAAGTGCTGGGTTTGCATTATGCAACTCCGGTTTTTGACGGTGCTTCTGAATGGGATGTTCTGCTACAACTGAAGAAAGCCGAGCTTCCCCAAACCGGTAAAATTAAACTGATCGATGGAACCACTGGAGATCATTTCCTGCAGGAAGTCACTGTTGGTTATATATATATGAACAAGCTCAGCCATATGGTTGATGATAAGATTCATGCCAGGTCTATTGGTCCTTACAGCCTGATCACCCAGCAGCCGCTCGGTGGCAAGGCTCAGTTCGGTGGACAGAGGTTTGGTGAAATGGAAGTCTGGGCGCTGGAAGCTTATGGGGCAGCCAATGTTCTACAGGAGCTTCTGACAGCCAAATCGGATGACGTACAGGGTAGAGCCAAAATCTATGAGTCAATTGTTAAGGGTGAATCTACCTACAGTCCGGGGATTCCGGAGTCCTTTAATGTCCTGATAAGAGAACTTCAGTCTCTCGCCCTGGACGTTGAACTTATGGAAAAACCCAAGAAACGCCTGCGCAGAAAATCTGATGCCCTTGAAGAGGCGGAAGCTGTCTTTGCCGGGGTTTCAGCTGAACTTGCTGAAACTGATGAAGGAAAAGTTTCAGAGGAGTAAAAGCTTGAATTCCAGAACCGTTAGGTTAGTTAGTAAATTTAAAATATAGATTCAGCCTGCGTACTTCGCGACAAGGAGGTTAGCAACCTTGAGGATGTTCCGCGACCAAATTGATAAGAGTCAACTTCTGAAAAATTTTGAATCAATCCGGATAGGATTAGCTTCACCAGAGAAGATCCGTTCATGGTCTCATGGTGAGATAACTAAGCCTGAAACCATCAATTACCGGACATTTAAACCGGAAAAAGATGGGCTTTTCTGTGCCAGGATTTTCGGTCCGGTCACTGACTGGGAGTGTCTTTGCGGCAAATACAAAAGGATGAAACACCGCGGTATCATTTGTGATAAATGCGGGGTTGAGGTAATCCTTTCCAAGGTCCGCAGAGAACGCCTCGGTCATATTGAACTGGCCAGCCCCTGCTCACACGTCTGGTTTTTTAAAGGACTGCCCAGTCGCATCGGGCACCTTCTGGATATTACCCTGCGTGACCTGGAAAGTATTCTCTATTTTGAAGCATACGTTGTTATTGAACCTGGAAAAGTTCCGGGTATCAAGGAGAATGATCTGCTGACAGAGGAGTCTTTCCGTGCCCTGCAGGCTGAATATCCGGGACAGTTCGAGGTTGGAATGGGAGCTGAGTCCATCAAAACCCTTTTGGAAAGGGTTGATGTGGAGGCTCTGGCCATTGATCTCCGCTACAAAATGAAGACCGAGACCTCCCAGTTGAAAAAGCAGAAACTGGCAAAGAGGCTTAAGGTCCTGGATGCCTTCCGCAAATCAGGTAACAAACCGGAGTGGATGATCATGGATGTCCTGCCGGTTATCCCGCCTGAACTGAGACCCCTGGTTCCGCTGGATGGAGGCCGTTTCGCAACTTCTGATCTTAATGATCTTTATCGAAGGGTGATCAACCGGAACAACCGTCTCAAGAAACTGGTTGATTTGAGGGCTCCTGAAGTAATCGTGCGTAATGAAAAGAGGATGTTGCAGGAAGCAGTAGATGCTCTTTTTGATAATGGGCGCAGGGGAAGAGTTCTCAGGGGAGTGAAGAACAGGGCATTGAAGTCCCTTTCCGATACCCTGAAAGGGAAACAGGGACGTTTCCGCCAGAACCTTCTTGGGAAGAGGGTGGACTATTCCGGCCGGTCGGTAATTGTCGTTGGCCCCGAACTTAAACTGCACCAGTGCGGACTGCCCAAATACATGGCGATTGAACTGTTCAAGCCTTTTATTTACCATCGCCTTGAGGCCGAAAAATATGCAACCACCATTAAAGGTGCCAAGGAAATGGTGGAGAGCAAAGAACCGGTTGTATGGGATATCCTGGAAGAGGTTATCAAGCAGCATCCGATTATGCTGAACCGGGCGCCCACGCTTCACAGGCTGGGTATCCAGGCATTCGAGCCCGTTCTGGTTGAAGGAAAGGCTATCAAGATTCATCCCCTTGTATGTACTGCATACAACGCTGATTTTGACGGTGACCAGATGGCAGTTCATGTGCCTTTGTCCCAGGAAGCACAGATTGAGGCTTCCATCCTGATGATGGCGTCCCATAATGTTCTGTCCCCTGCCAATGGACATCCGGTAACGGTTCCGACCCAGGACATAGTGCTGGGCTGCTATTATCTGACCAACAGCAAAGCCAATACCAAAGGTGAGGGCAAGACTTTTTCCAGTATGCAGGAGATTTTTCACGCCCTGGAAGCCGGAAAGGTCGAAGTCCTGACCCCGATTTTGTACAGGTACACAGGGGAGTTCATTGATCTAGCTACCCAGTATGATGATCAGGATATAATGCATTCCAATATCAGGAATGTTGAAAACCAGTTGATCGAAACTACCGTGGGCAGGACTATTTTCAATGACAGCCTTCCACCTGAGATACCCTACATTAACGGTCTGCTCAAGAAGAAGGGTCTGCAGCTGCTCGTGCATTTCTGTTATCTGCGCTTCGGACTGGACGCAACTGTCAGGATTTTGGATGACTTGAAGAGCCTCGGGTTCAATTGGGCCACCAAGGCTGGTTTTACTATCAGCATAAGTGACCTGATTATTCCTAACACCAAAGAGGCACTGGTCGAAGCTGCCAGGCAGGAAGTTATTGAGGTTGAACTGCAGTACCAGGAAGGTGCCATCACTAATGGTGAACGCTATAATAAAGTGGTAGCTATCTGGTCTGATGTTACTGAAAAAGTAGCGGATGAAATGTTGACGGGAATTTCCCGCCATGAGCAGGAATCCACAGAGCTGAATTCCCTCTATACCATGGCCGATTCCGGAGCCCGCGGAAGCAAACAGCAGCTGAGACAGCTGGCTGGTATGCGAGGCCTTATGGCCAAGCCTTCCGGCGAAATCATGGAAACACCTATTACCGCCAACTTCAGGGAAGGACTGACTGTTCTTCAGTATTTCATCTCCACTCACGGGGCCCGGAAGGGATTAGCAGATACCGCACTGAAGACTGCTGACTCCGGCTACCTTACCAGGAGACTGGTTGATGTGGCCCAGGACGTTATTATTTCTGAGGAAGACTGCCATACCCCTGACGGAATTGAAATGACCGCCCTGGTTGAAGGTGGAGAAATAATCGAAAACCTCAGGGATCGTATTGTCGGCAGAGTCACACTCGAACGGGTTGTTGATTCCTTTACCGGGGAGACTTTACTTGACACGGATGATGAAATAACCGAAAGCATTGCAGCTCAGATTCAATCAGCCGGTATCGAAAAACTGATCATACGGTCAGTTCTGACCTGCAAGACCAAGCGGGGTTTGTGCCGGAAATGTTACGGTCGCGGACTGGCGAGCGGAAAACTGGTTGAGATGGGAGAAGCAGTCGGTGTACTTGCCGCCCAGTCTATTGGTGAACCTGGCACCCAGCTGACCATGAGAACCTTCCACATCGGTGGAACCGCCAGCACTTTCGAGGAAGAATCCACAATTGAATCCAGGAATGCCGGGCGGGTTAAATTTCATGAGATCCTGACAGTTAAGGATAAAGACGGGGCCCTGGTTGTATTGAACCGTAACGGAAACCTGACTATTCATGATGAAAGGGGCCGTGAAAAGGAACGGTGTTCAGTTGTGTATGGGGCACGTCTCATGGTCAAGGACGGACAGCACATTGAACCGGGACAGAAACTCGTTGAATGGGATCCGTACACTTTTTCCATCCTTACAGAATTCGGTGGAACCATTGCTTTCAAGGATATCATCGAAAATGTAACAATGAAGGAAGAGGTGGATGAGGTCACCGGGCTGGCGAGAAAGGTCGTCATTGATTCCCCGGATGAGAAAAAACAGCCTCAAATACTCATCAAGTCTTCAACTGGGAAAACACTGAAGTCATACATGATTCCATCAAAGGCTCACCTCATGGTTGATCCGGGTGATGAAACCTTCCCCGGAGATACCATGGCGAAGATCCCCAGGGAAACCACCAAGACCAAGGATATTACCGGTGGACTTCCCAGGGTAGTTGAGCTTTTTGAAGCCAGGACCCCCAAGGAAACTGCTGTTATTTCCGAGATTGATGGTGTCATCAAGTTTGGCGGATTAAGCAGGGGCCAGAGAAAGATCATTGTAGAGAGTGTCGATTCCGGGGAACAGCGGGAATACCTGCTGCCCAGGAGTATTCACCTCAACGTACAGGAAGGGGAACTGGTAAAGGCCGGGGCTCCATTGATGGATGGGCCTAGAAGCCCCCATGACATCCTCAGTGTTCTTGGAGAAAAAGAGCTCCAGAGGTACCTGGTGAACGAAGTCCAGGAAGTCTACAGGCTGCAGGGCGTAAATATCAATGACAAACACATTGAGATTATCGTCAGGCAGATGATGAGATGGGTAAAGGTTGAAAGCGTGGGCGATACCGAATTTCTTCTTGGAGAACAGGTGGATCGCTTCCGTTTTGAAGAGGAAAACGAAAGGGTTGTGGCTGACGGAGGCGAACCCGCCACCGGAATGCCTCTGCTGCTTGGTATCACCAAGGCATCCCTGAGTACTGATTCCTTTATTTCGGCCGCATCGTTCCAGGAGACCACCCGGGTATTAACCGAGGCTGCTATCAGCGGGAAGGTCGATTATCTGCGTGGACTCAAGGAAAACGTAATAATGGGCCGCCTCATCCCGGCAGGAACCGGAATGAGTTATTACAAGAATGTAGAAGTATCCAATCCCTGGAGGGATGAACAGAAAAAGTTGAGCGAACAGAACGACATGGCAATAACTGATTTCGAAAGCGAATTCAGGGAACTTGCTGCTGATCTGCCGGTCAATCTGGACTAACTGTTCAGGGATCAGGATGCTTGCCTTGGGGATCAGGATTTCTGGTTGCCACAGGTACAGGATTGTCAGTAATCCGGAGCGGAGCTTTACGCTTCGCCCGGATTATTGGTAGTGGTTTAACTCCGCGAAAGTGAAATCTCCGAGAATGCCTGCCTCTTCCTCTTTAATCACCGCTGATTGATTTAGATAGGCTCAGCTCAGCAGTTTCGGGACATCCAGAGGTGTGTTGATGCCAGGATGAGGATCCATGTCCCAGTTTTTCAGGGCAATGGGTATCTTTTTGCCACGGACAGAACATTCCCTGATATAGGAACTGAATCCGGAGGCCAGTTTTTCCAGGTTTGGTTGTTCTAACAATTCATCCGGGTCTATAGTGTCAACGTGGAAATTTCCCTCCGGGCTGTAGTGCTGGAGAACCCATTTATCTGCCCCGGTTAAAAGCTCTGCCAGCTTGTAAAGATTGCTTTCAGTTAATCCGGGGTACACGGTAGTGCGGAACTCGTAGTCAATATCGGAATCCAGGAGCAGCTTGATTGACCTTACAACGGATCCGGTATCAACCAGGACCCGGCATACCTGGTTGTAGTCCGGAAGTATGGTTTTTACGTCCATTGCCACATAATCAAGCAGTCCATCGGAGAGTAAGGCGCTGACCATACCGGGATTAGTCCCATTTGTGTCCAGTTTGACCAGGAAGCCAGCTTCCCTGATGCGCCTGATCAACTCAGGCAGGCCGGGATTAAGCGTCGGTTCCCCTCCTGTTATTACCACCGCATCCAGGAGATTGCCTCTCCTTTGCAGGAATTGAAATAGTTCATCCTCAAACAAGGCCGGGGATGATTCCTCATTCTTCAGGAGTTCCTGATTGTGACAGTAGGAGCAGTTCATATTGCATCCCTTGAGGAAAACCACGGCTGCCAGTTTTCCCGGGTAATCATTAAAACTGCATTTTTCAAGTCCGGAAATTATCATTTTTTAAATTCGAGGAAGCAAATATTTGTTACGGTCAAAATATTCGGCTCGTTTGCCTTCGTTAAAGTTCTGTATGGGCCGGAGATAACCGGTAACCCTGGAGTAAACCTCTGTATGGCTGCTGCAGTGAGGGCAGGTGAACTGTTCTCCGTTTAAATAACCATCTTTCGGGCAGATGCTGAAGGTAGGTGTCACCGAGACATATGGAAGCTTGTACTTTGTAAATATTTTTTTCAGCAGCAGTTTACACATTTCTTGATCTTCAATTGCCTCTCCCAGGTACAAGTGCAGCACGGTCCCTCCTGTAAAAAGGGACTGCAATTCATCCTGGAGATCCAGGGCCTCAAAAATATCGTCAGTGTAACCAACCGGCAGCTGGGCGGAATTTGTATAGTAGGGAGTTGTTTCACCGGCATGTTTTATGTCGGGATAGCGGGCCAGGTCTTTTTTGGCGAGCCTGTAGGCTGTTCCTTCCGCGGGTGTTGCTTCCAGGTTATACACGTGCCCGGTCTTTACCTGCAGCTCCTGGATGCGATCCCGAAGGAAATACATTATTCCCTCAGCTGTTTTCAGGCCCTCCTCACTGGCGATGTTCTTGCCAATCAGGTTTTCCAGGGCCTCGTTCATGCCGATGATGCCAATAGTACTGAAGTGATTATGCCAATAATAACCTGTCCTTTCCTTGACAGTCTCAAGGTAATGGGCGGAATAGGGATAAAGGCCCTGCTCGGTCAGGTCTTCAACAATCTTTCGTTTTATTTCAAGGGATGTGCCCGCAATATCAATCAGCTTGGTCAATCCCTGCTTGAACTCATCAAGGTCCCGGGAAAGATAACCCAGGCGGGGTAGATTGATGGTAACCACACCAACAGAACCGGTCAGGGGATTGGATCCGAATAATCCACCTCCGCGTTTCCGCAGCTCACTGGTGTCCAGGCGGAGGCGGCAGCACATGGAAACCGCATCTTCCGGAGACAGGTCGGAGTTTACATAGTTGGCGAAATATGGGATGCCGTACTTCGCAGCTATGCCCATAAAGGCATTGGTTGAGGGTGAGTCCCAGTCAAAATCCTTGCTGATGTTAATGGTTGGAATGGGGAAAGTGAAAACCCTACCTTTGGCATCTCCCTCCATCAGGGCGTCACAGAAAGCCCGGTTGAAAATATCCATTTCCGCCTGGTATTCACCATAAGTTGAATTGGCAGGAAGCCCACCTATAATTACAGCCTGGTCTTTAAGGGTTCCGGGGACTGTCAGGTCAAAGGTCAGGTTGGAAAAAGGACACTGAAAACCGACGCGAGTGGGCACATTCAGATTGAAAATGAATTCCTGCAGGCTCTGCCTTACCTGGTCGTAACTTAAATTATCTTTCCTGATAAATGGTGCGCAGTATGTGTCGATGCTGCTCCAGGCCTGGGCTCCCGCTGTCTCCCCCTGGGTCGTGAAGGTGGAGTTTACTATCTGCCCCAGGAATGAACGCAGATGTTTTGCCGGCTTTGATTCCACCTTGCCTGGAACTCCTCCGAAACCCTGGATCAGCAATTGACGCAGATCCCATCCCGCGCAGTAGGGGCCTAAAAATCCGAGGTCATGCAGGTGAAGAGCCCCGGATTCGTGGGCTTCACGAACTTCTACAGGATATATTTCATGAAGCCAGTAGCTACGTGTGAAGATCTCCCTGACATAGTTATTAAGACCGTTGACAGATTTCTGCTGGTTGGCGTTTTCCTTTATCTTCCAGTCCTTGTCATTGAGGTAATCAGTGAACATGTCAATAGTGGCGCCAATCAGGGAATTGAGGCGCCTGGCGCTGCTTCGTTTTTCCCGGTACAGGATATAAGCCTTGGCAGTCATGGCATGTCCGTTTTCGATCAGGACCTTTTCCACCATGTCCTGGACTTCCTCAACGTCTGGGGTATATTCATCCTCCAGCTGGCTGAGCCTGGCCAGAACCTTTTCACATAGGTTAACAGCCTGTCCGAAATCACTGCCTCGGCAGGCTACAGCTGCCTTGTAAATGGCTGAAGTGATTTTTTCAGGTTCAAATTTGACAATTCTGCCGTCTCGTTTTCTGATTACGTTCATTGTTTCCCCGCTTCGGAATTAGTTGGATTGGAAATCCCAATATAGTCAGAATATCTGACAGAAATCCCCAGGAAGAATTGCGCATGGATGGGAAATAGATACGTGATGATTTCACAAGTTGCATGATTTCCCGAGGTTAGCGGGAGCCTAAAAAAAATTGAAATATCTGGGGAAGGGGGAAGCCGGAATGCAGCGATGAACAGGGAATGATCCCGCTTATCTTGTTTAACAGGAACATGTTAGTGTAAACTGTTGCCCAGGTTGAGTTTTCCATATTGATTCATGGCAGGACCTTTTAAGCAGCAAAGGAAGGTGTGATATGACCCAATGCTTTCCCATTCTCCTATGTATTCTTCTTGCATCTCCAGCCTTCGGAAAATCACCTCAAGCATGTATTCCCTGCGAACCCTCTCCCGAGATTAAGACAGCTATCCAGGAGGCCTTAAACAGTACGGATAAAAGTCTGGCTGCCAAAGAACGTATCAGTGAGCAGTTCGAAGCACTTCAAGAGCTGCTGGAGAATTTCCCGGATAACTTTTTTATCCGCCTCTGCCTTTGCTGCTGTCGCTGGATTGGTCCAGGAGCATTGACTGTACCGTCAGTTTGTTCTTTTTAACGTCAGCAGAGTAATTTCCGACCTGGTTCCCAGCCTGACCGGGGGGCCCCAGAAACCGATTCCCTGGGAAACGTAAATCCAGGTGTTTTCGTGCCTGTTCAGCCCTTTTACATAGGGGTGGAAAAACCCGACCACATAATTCCAGGGGAAAAACTGGCCTCCATGAGTGTGGCCTGAAAGCTGCAGGTCAAATCCGAATTCTGCGGCATCTTGGATCTCTCCAGGCCGATGGGCCAGTAATATCTTGAGGTCGGTTTCAGGAGCGCCTTGAACCGCGACTTCCACTCCCCTGGGCCTGCCCGGAAAGTAACCGGCAGATGCAGGATCAGTGACCCCGGCCAAAAGAATCCTGGCTGATCCCCGCTTTAAAACGGTGTGCTCATCCAGCAGAATCCTGAAACCAAATTTTTCCAGGTATTTAATCCAGCTGTCGTAACCCGAATAATATTCGTGGTTGCCGGTAATAAAATAGGTCTCTTCCGGCAGGTTTTGCAGCGACTCAATCCTTGGCCCTGATGTTTCTATGGACCCATCGACCAGGTCGCCGGTTATAACGGTCAAATCAGGGTTCAGCTCTTTTACGGTTTCAATGATTTTTTTAAAAAATCCCTTGCTTTTCAGGTTATCAGCATGCAGGTCGGTCATCTGTACGATGCGAAAACCATCCAGGTCGGGGTGGAGCCCCTTGATTGGTACCTCGACTTCCTTTATTCCCGGGATAGACAGGGCATTGAAGAGTCCCAGCACAATCATGAGAAGCGACGCGCTGATAACAGTGCGGCAGGAGGATTTGAGTACATGGCCGCTACTGAAGAAGTTCAGGTCAGACTTTCGTAATATTTTTGATAATGAGTACAACAATATTGCGGCAGCATCCCTGAACAGGGAGAGTCCCAGCAGAAAAGAATTGAAGGCCAGGGATGTGAAGACGACTGCCTCCACGCTCTGTATGAATATTCCTCCAGGTAGATTCTCCCTCAGGAGCAGGATAAGGGGTATCAGGCAGGGGAGGTACATCAGTCCCCATAGAACCCTGGTCCATAAAGGAGCTAATCCCAGGGGTTTTATCAGCCGAAATCCCAGGTAGGTTCCCCAGGTCACTATTACCAGTAAAAAAATAAGAAGAAAAATCCACATTTGTATTCTGTTCCCATGAGCCGCTGGGGCCGAAGTCCTCACATTTTACATGGTTTTTGTATGTGATGCGCCTTGAGCCATGGAATCATTGCAGTTAACATAAGTTGTTGAAGTTTTATCTGCATGGCAGAGAAAGGGACCTTGATGGTAAACCGCAGACAATTTTTCCAGGCAGCAGGGATGGCACTGTCGGCCGCGGCTTTACAGGCTGCCGGGTGCGGTGGACTAAAGGCCGCACGACCCAATTTTCTTTTCATACTTGTGGATGACCTGGGCTGGAGTGACCTGGGCTGTTACGGAAGCAGGTTTGCCGAGACCCCCAACCTTGACAGGCTGGCAGCATCCGGTATCCGTTTCACTGATGCCTATGCATCCTGTCCGGTATGCTCACCCACCCGGGCGTCTATTATGACTGGTAAATACCCGTCAAGACTGAACATTACTGACTGGATTCCCGGAGACAATCCGAAAAACAGGAAATTGCTGGGGCCGGAGGACAGGAATGAACTTCCCCTGGAAGAAAAAACCCTGGCGGAAGCTCTTCGGGAACATGGTTACAAGACTTTTTTTGCCGGGAAATGGCACCTGGGATCTGATGGGTTTTTCCCCGAGGATCAGGGTTTCGAAATCAACAGGGGAGGGCACCATATGGGTCATCCCCCGGGAGGTTATTATTCTCCCTACAAGAATCCGAAACTCAAAGATGGACCAGAAGGGGAATATCTGCCGGACCGTCTGACAGATGAAACAATCAAGTTTATGGAAAACACGGCAGGGGATCCATTTCTGGCTTTCCTTTCCTTTTACACGGTGCATACCCCTATCCAGGCCAGTCGCCGGCATATCAGTAAATATGAGGCAAAGACGGCACGGAAAGGGGAGCATGAGGGTCCGGCCTATAAACCTGAACATGATGGCGAAACCAAGCAGGCTCAGGATAATCCGGCCTATGCCAGCATGGTCGAGGCCATGGATGAGAATGTGGGGAGGCTGATGGATGAACTTGTAAAACTGGACCTGGATAAAAATACCATCATTGTTTTTACTTCTGATAACGGAGGCCTTTCAACTTTATACCCGGGAAGGCAGGCTCCGACCTCAAACTTTCCCCTTCGGGCTGGAAAAGGATGGTGTTACGAAGGAGGGATCAGGGTTCCCCTGATCATCAGGCTTCCGGGAAATGAAGAAAAAACCGGAGAGAGCAGTGTTCCGGTAATCAGCATGGATTTTTATCCGACATTACTGGAATTGGCAGGACTGCCGGAACTTCCAGAACAGAACATGGACGGAAAAAGCCTGGCCCGATATCTCAGGGAAGGGAAGGAACCGGAAAGGGACGCTCTTTTCTGGCATTATCCGCACTACCATGGAAGCGCCTGGACACCAGGAGCCGCGGTCCGGTCCGGGGACTGGAAATTGATTGAGTTCTACGAAAAGGAGAAGGTTGAACTCTACAATCTCAAGACAGATCTGGGGGAAAAAAATGACCTTTCCACTGTCAATCCTGACAAAACCTCGGAACTTCTGGAGATGTTACATAAATGGCAGGATGAGACTGGAGCCCTGATGCCTGAACCTAATCCCGCTTACCATCCGGAGTTGTAGGGGGATATGACAAAGGGGAGTATAACCCATACATGTGGAAAAATGGCCAGGAATCGAGTCGGGATAAGGATAGGCAGTTTATGAGATAATACCCAGAAATCGGGAGTCCTTTTCGCGGGATTGTCTATTTCATGGAGAGTTTACCAGCCCATTTTTATTGATCTGAAAGGTATGTTTGTAAGTTATGGCCAAGGAACTGATAAAAGCCGTCGACCGCAGCGGAACCGAGAGTCTCAAATGGGGAATCTATCCTCCCGATATCCTGCCCATGTGGGTGGCGGATATGGACTTTGAAGTCCCGGAACCTGTTATTGAAGCCTTGCAGCAAAGGATCAGCCACAAGGTGTTTGGTTATGGCATGAACCTGGAGAATTTGATTGAAGTGATAGTTGCCCGCATGAAGAAACTGCAGAACTGGGATATTGATCCCGAGTCTGTGCTGTTGCTTCCAGGGCTTGTTTGCGGGCTCAATATTGCCTGCAGGGTGATAGGGGAGGATGGAGATGGTGTATTGGTCAATACTCCGGTTTATCCGCCATTTCTAAGCGCGCCATCCAACCAGAGGAAAGTCCTGCAGTCGGCTCCGCAGTCCTGCCAGATCAGGGATGGGTTTATTCATTACAGCATGGACCTGGGCGGCATTGGCGCGGCAGTTGAGGATAATACCAGGCTGTTTATTCTCTGTAATCCCCATAACCCCACGGGCCGGGCTTTCACGAGGCAGGAGCTTCTGGACCTGGCTGAAATGTGTGAGCGGAAAAATCTGGTTATCTGTTCCGACGAAATCCATTGTGATCTTTTGATGGGGGACAGCCGCCATATTTCAATAGCTTCACTGGATCCTGAGATAGCTGACAGGACAATGACCTTCATTGCTCCAAGTAAAACCTACAATATTCCGGGCCTGGGCTGCAGCGCGGCCATTATCCCCAACCGGGAATTACGCCTCAGGGTCAAGGCCCTGTTTGATGGAATAGTATCCCAGCCGAATGTTCTGGGAATGTATGCCGCGCTGGCGGCCTATTCATCCTGCGATGCATGGCTTGACGCATTAAAACGTTACCTGACCGGCAACCGGGATTTTTTGGTTGAATATCTGCAGAAGAATATGCCTGGAATCCGGACTACCCTGCCAGAAGCAACCTATCTGGCCTGGCTCGACTGCCGGGACTGTGGAATTGAAGGTAATCCCCATAAGTTTTTCCTGGAAAAAGCCCGGGTAGCCTTGAACGACGGTACGATGTTCGGGGAAGGCGGAGAGGGTTTTGTCAGGCTCAATTTTGGATGTTCCCGGGAAACCCTGGAAGAAGCCCTGGGGCGTATGCGTAAAGCCCTGGGATAACTCCGGAGCAGGATATAATTAGACATGGATCATTTTCTGCCTGGCCGGGAACCTGTTGTTACTTGAGAAGAGCTGTTTCCCAACTTACCAATTCCATGTTTGGTGGCGGTTTTTCCCATAATATTTGATTTGTCATTCGAGCCTGTCTCTCAGCTGATTGTTTACATGCTCCCTGTTCCCCCTGCCAATATTTTCTCCAATATTTACTTTGTACCAGATTCGTGTAATATCAACACCATGAAGATTAAGGAAATATTTGCTGGAATCATGGTTTGTATTTTGTTTTTGTCCTGTTTTATTTTTGCCGCGGCGGAAGGAGCGAAAAACGCTGACATTTTCATGACAGGGCACTCCCATATAGACCCTGTTTGGAGATGGGATAAGCGGGAAGGGTTCCAGGAAGTATTCGCATCTTTCCAGTCTGTGCTGGACCGGATGAAAGAGAATTCAGAAGTTACCTATGTTTCTTCTTCAGCCCAGTTTTATGAATGGGTTGAAAAAAATGATCCCCGGATGTTCAATGAAATAAAGCAGCGGGTCAGGGAAGGGCGCTGGAATATTGTAGGCGGTTGGTGGATTGAACCTGATATCAACTGTCCTTCCGGTGAGTCCCTGGTCAGGCAGGGCCTTTATGGTCAGAGATATTTTATCGAAAAATTCGGGCACATGGCTTCTGTGGGATTTAATCCTGATTCCTTTGGCCATCCGTATACCCTGCCGCAGATCCTGAAGGAACAGGGATTGTCTTCCTACTTTTTCATGCGTCCTGGCCAGCATGAAAAAGCGGACATCAAGGAACCAATATTTAATTGGAGAGGACTCGACGGCACTGAAATACTCAGCTTCCAGATCCTGAATCGATACAATGCCGATGCCGGAAATATTGAGGAGCAATTCGATATCTACTCAGAACGTTTCAACAGGGATCAGCCCCAGGTGAAGGAATGGATGGTTTTCTTCGGCGTCGGGAACCATGGTGGTGGGCCGACCCGTGAAGCAATGAAAGAAATTACCAGCCTGCAGGAGAAATATTCCGGACTGAAGTATCTCTCCCTTGAGGATTATGTGAAGCGGGTAAAATCTGGTGGATTCAGCTTTCCGGTTATAGATGATGAGCTGCAGCATCATGCCAGGGGTTGTTATTCGGCCTGCGCGGATGTGAAAATGTGGAATTTCAGGGCGGAGAACGCTCTTGTTGACGCAGAAAAAATTGCTTCTGCCGCAACTGTGCTTACCGGTTCCTACTCCTATCCTGACAGACAGCTGCGGGAAAGCTGGAAGAAGGTGCTTTTTAACCAGTTTCACGACATCATGGCCGGGTCCTCCCTGGAACAGGGTTATATAGATGCCAGAGATGAATATGGATACGCCATGAGCACAGCCTATGACGTGAAGATGGAAGCGCTGCATCACCTGGCCGCTGGAGTTCAGACGGCAGATGAGGAGTATCCGGTCAGCCTGCCGTTCCTGGTTTTTAATCAGCATTCCTGGCCTGTTAAATCGATGATTGAGTTTGAGGCCCAGAAGTTGGATCGGAATAGTCGGCCGACTCTCCGGGATGACCGGGGGCAGGAAATTCCTTTTCAGGAAGCCCGGACCGGTGCTGCCAAGGTTGGTAGCCGGGTGAATGCCGTATTTAAGGCTGAAATACCTGCTTTTGGATACAGGTTGTTCAGGTTTGAGTCTGTCAGCGGCTCCACGGCTCCCGATTACAGTGGTGCCCGGGCTTCAGAATGGTCGCTTGAGAACAATAATGTGAAGGTTCAGTTTGATTCCGACACCGGCATGATCAGTTCTTATTATGATAAGAAATCGGGGCGCGAACTTGCTGCGGGCCCCATGGCTTCCGGGTTGGTTCTGGAGGACTGGGATGATACCTGGGGACATAGAATTGTGGCCTACGATCGTGAATTGGGCAGGTTTTTACACCCTGTTTTCCGGATTTTGGAAAACGGACCGGAAAGGGCCAGAATTGAGATTACCACCTATTATGGAGACTCATTTCTCCGCCAGCTTTTCAGCCTGGAACGGAATTCCGCCGCGCTGACTTCGCTGGTTACGGTTAACTGGAACGAAAAATATCGTGTTTTTAAACTGAGTTTCCCGACTGTGTTAACTGGAGGGTCATTAACTTCTTCGATCCCCTATGGGGCAATAAAGCGGGAGATGAATGGGGATGAGGAACCCGGACAAACCTGGATTGATGTAAGCGGAGGTGATAATAGAGGTGAATTCGGCGTGGCCCTTTTTACTGAAGGCAAATGCAGTTATTCAGCCAAGGATGGAGACCTCAGGGTAACAGTGCTTCACAGCACAGCCTGGTCTCACCATAATCCGGAAGTAGTGACCGCGGCCGACGGATACCGGTTCATGGAACAGGGAATTCATGAGTTTAGATATCAGTTATACCCCCACCTGGGAGACTGGCGGAGTGCCAATCTCCCCAGGCGCAGCCGGGAATTTGCAGCAAAACCCATAGCCCTGGTGACCAACATGCATGACGGAAGCCTGCCGGCCCGAAACAGCCTGGTATCTTCTCCGATTGAAAACGTCAACGTATCCGTAATGAAACTCTCTGAAGATGCAAACGGCTGGATCATCAGGTGTGTTGAGACCCTGGGCAGGAGTGCTTCCGGCAGGATTGAACTGGAACTGCTGGGGCGGGCCATAACAGTTGAAATGTCCCCCTGGGAGATAGCCACCTTCTACCTGCCGATAGAAAAGGGTAAATCAGCTCGGAAGGTAAATCTTCTGGAAATGGAATAAATCGGATTGGTCTCCTTGTTTCCAGCAAATCTGGAGATCAGGGATTTTGAGGCATGCGATTTATAATGGAGGGGAGAATAACTGAAAGGCTTCTCCTGAATGTTACTGCCGCAGATCAGTTTGCGTTGTTGTCCCAAAGGTCATTTCTGGTAAACTCATTTGATTATGAATAAAATAGAACCCCCTCAGAAGCTGGGTAAAAAAACCAGAGTTGAATTAGCTGATCGCAGTTACGATATCCTGATCAATTCTGGAAATCTCGACTATTTTGGCCAGGCCCTCAAAGATGTGTGGGGAGGGAGCCGCCTTTTTGTCGTATCCAACGAAATTGTTGGCGACCTGTACTCTGAAAGAGTTATAAACTCAGCCCGTGAGGCGGGATTTGATGCTTCTCTTATCCTGATCCCGGACGGGGAATACTTCAAGAACCTGAAAACTGTCAACCTGATTTATACCGCGCTGCTTGAGGGAAGGGCTGACCGGAGTATTGCTTTAGCCGCCCTGGGCGGTGGTGTGACGGGAGATATTGCCGGATTCGCTGCCGCCACTTTTATGAGAGGTATTCCTTTTATCCAGATTCCGACAACACTTCTGGCCCAGGTGGACAGTTCTGTCGGAGGAAAAACCGGTGTCAATCATGCCATGGGCAAGAATCTGATAGGGGCCTTCTGCCAACCTCAACTGGTATTTATAGATGTCCGTACCCTGCATACCATAAATCAGACGCAATTTCAGACCGGGATGTATGAGGTCATCAAG